>WGMB01000004.1 GCA_016125275.1 Acidobacteriota bacterium
AGCCTCCCTCGTGAACGCCGTCGCGGCCCTACCGCCGCAGCTCAGCCTCCCGGCGCTGGGCGAGATGCTCCACGTCCACGACACCGGCCGCCACGAAGCCTGCAGCGTCTTCGCCTTGATCCTGAAAATCAGCCGCTCCCGTCCGAACGAAGTCCGCGAACACCTGGCGCAAGCACTCGCCGACCAGAGCATCCCGGGCTACTACGCCCAGCAACTGCTCGCCAAGATCGACAAGGCGCAGAAACGCGGACCGCCGAACTGCCCGGCGATCCAGTCTCGCTTTCCGGAACCGGACTGAAAGGTCCTGCCTGCCAGTCTCAGCCCTTGTCGGCGGCCTTTTTGGCAGCCTTCTTGGTGGCTTTGCGCCGCTCCGCCCAAAACTTCTTCATGCGCTCCGACGCCGCCTGTCGGTCTTCCTCGCTCATCGGCGGTCGGCCCCGGCGGACCTTCGCCGGCTCGGCTGTGGACGGTCGTTTAGAAGGCTTCGCGCCGGTCGCCGGACCACCCAGCGCCTCGATGGCAAGATCGATCTGGTCGCGCCGCGCGGCGAGCATGTCCACCACGGTCTCAATCGTCGACTGGGGCATCGGCCCAGGCTATCACGAACCGGCCCATTTCCAGGAAAAGTCGGCCAATCGATCTGTGGCGCGAGCGATTGAAGATGACGACGCTGCGACGTGGTTCGACAGCCCACACGCCCCTGTATGCGCCCCCCTGATTTCGACTTGAAACCCGCAGCGGACCTGCTACTACTTCTCGCCGCCGCAAAGAAAGGTTCGCATGAAGCCGCCAGTCCAACTCAATATCTCTACGAACCCATGAGCGCCGAGCGATCCGCCAGAATCGCCGCGCTCAACGACCGCTTCCGCGCGGCCTGCGGTCTGCCCGTCGCTCCGCCCGTTCCGGGCCGCTACCTGATGACGTCCGGCGTAGCGGCTCTGAGCGTGAGATTTCAGCTTGCGGCGTTGGAGAGAGTGCGCAGCTTCGACGTGTTTGACGAAGACAACGATCCCTATGGCGAGCACGATTTTGGAGTCGTTGAGCTCGATGGCGTCCGCGACAAGCTGTTCTGGAAGATCGACTACTTTGCCGATGCCACGATGACCTACGGGGCCGAAGACCCCTCGGACGCCGAGGCCAGCTACCGCGTGCTGACCGTGCTGCTGGCCAACGAATACTGATTGCTGAGCCTCGCGGCCCACCCCATCAACCGGATCTTCGCCTTGTCCGTTCCTAGTGGAACCTCTTGGCGCAGGCGCCGTTCGAGTCAAGGCCGCGAGCCTGCGCAGGCAGGTCGGAGCGAAGCGCAGAGCCTTGACGCGGGCCGCGCCTGCGCCGATCGTCTCTCGGCAACGGACGAGGCCTCTTCTTTTCTTTCGTCCGGGTTTGAAAGAGACCCGCCGACGGCCCCACCAGAGCCGTCGGCGAGCAGGCAGGCTAGTTGCTAAAGACGGTCGGGCGCAGCAGCTCGGGCAGCCAGCCCGTTCCGGCGATCTCGCGCTCGGCGAGCTGAGCCAGCTCGGCCTTCTTCAGGTTCGCCCAAGCCGGGGCCGGAGGCGCACCCTTGGCTTCTGCCAGCGCAGCCAGCGTCTGCGCCTTGCTGATGCGGCCGAAGTAGCTCTCGGCAGTGGGCTGGAACCATGCTCCGAGGTCGAGCTGCAAGGCCTCAGCCAGTCGGGCGGCACGCTCGAGCCGCCCGCTGTCGGCCTTGCCCTTGGCTTGGACAGCGTCCACGCTCAGCCCGGCGCAGAAGGCCAGCAAGTCCAGCAGCGTCGACTGGTCCTGCTCCAGGCACCAAGCCCAGAGCTGCTCGGGATCGCCGGGAACCCGTTCGCCCCAGCGCTCCCGGGCCTGCTCGATCGCTTCGACTGCCTTCGAGCCCTGGGCTTTCCGGAAGCTCTGCGGGCTCAGGAGGATGTCGAGGCAGGTCCCGCGTCGCCCGCCGAAAACGTTCGTGGCGAACAGGTGCACGATGGCAGCCAGAGCCACAGCGGGCCGGTCGATCAGCGTCGCGCTGAGCGCCGCCGAGCGTTGCGCCGTCAGGCTCTCGATGAGCGCTGCCGACAGGGTCGGACGAGGTTCCTCGTCGGCTCCTTCCGACTTGCTCGCTCGGGGCTTCTCCGGAATGTCCTCGGGACGAACCAGCCCGCGCGTGACGTCGATCTCGCCGTCGGAGCCGATACTGACGACCGCGCCCGCGATCGCCAGTGTGTCCTCGGGCCAGATCTCCTCGCGTTCGTCGGTGAGCTCCTCCATCCGCGCCGTCAGCGTATCGAGGCGTTCCTGCTGCTCGCAGCTGAGATCGCCTTCGATCTCGTACGATGCGTCGATCTCGCGTTCGACCGCCGCCAACTCAGCGGCTTCATCGTCGGTCAGCGGCACGGGCTCGGCCCAGCGGCGCTCGTACCGGCCCAGCTCGTCGTAGCCGAACGATGGTCGCGCTTCGACCCACAGCCAGCCTTCCTTGCCGACCGCTTTGGCGGCCTTTTCGAGCTTGCGCAGCACGAGGCTTTCGAGCAGAACCGCGTCGAGGACGAACACTCCGCGGTCGCCTTCGCTGAACAGGTCGCGCCGAACCGCGCCCCCGGCCTTCTGATAGGCTTTGAGGCCGACGAAACGCACCCGGCGGTCGGTCGCCGCGATGTCGTCCTCGGTCAGCGCCGCACGGATCGAGCGGGCGTCGTCGAGCAGCCACGCCGGAGCTTCACGCCACAGCCGCTCCTGCGCCTCATGGTCGTCGGTGACGGCGAAGGCCATCACCTCTTCGAGGCCCAGCTCGCCTTGGCGATAGGCGTCGAAGACGGTCGGCGAGACCCGCGCCAGCCGCAAGCGCTTCTCGACCGTGCTTTCAGCCACGCCGAAGCGCGCGGCGACGTCGGCGACGGAGGAGCCTCGGTCGATCAGCTCGCGAAAGGCGTCGAGCTCGTCGGCCGGGTGCATCGGCTCGCGCACGGCGTTCTCGGCCAGACTCAGCTCGACGGCGTTGGCGTCGTCAGCGATCACCTGACAGGCGATCGGGACAGCCGGGTCGAGCCGGCCTTGCTCGGCCAACGCGGTCAGGGCGTGCAGACGCCGGCGTCCGGCGATGACGGCGAACTTGCCGCGCGGGGCTTTGCGCACGACCAGCGATTGCAGCAGCCCGTGGGCGGCAATGGATGCCGCCAGCTCGGCCAGCGCCGTATCGGCCCCGGCGGTCTTGCGGACGTTGCCGTCCCAGGCGGCCAGCTTGTTCAAGGGAATCAGTTGGTGAGGTTCAGTCATGGATCTCTCCTTATGGTTTGGGGTTTTCAAGATGCAGCCGAAGGGGCCGCGGGCCCCAGCCGCGCGGTCACCGACCGCAGGGAGGGAAACGGCCCACACGGGCTCTTGGCGCGGGCAGGCCGTTGACCGCGCGGCGCACGCGGCCACGCTGCATCCACACTTGAAAACCACAAACCGCGAAGGGAGAGATCGACGAGCCGAGCGCCGTCGGATGCCCGCAGAGAAGGCCGCAGGACGGCTCCTGCAGCATCAACGCCGGGGACAGAGTTGGTGCGGGCGGCCGGAATCGAACCGGCACTCCTTGCGGAACGGGTTTTTGAGACCCGCGCGTCTACCGGTTCCGCCACGCCCGCGCCCTCGGAGGTATAGCCCAAGGCTCCGGCCCAGGCAACAGGAAAAGCGGCAACAGAAAGGCGGGACGCCGCCCCTTACGCCGCGCGCCGCCTGGTCGATGTCCGACGCGACGGCGAGGTCCGTTTTGCCTTGGGGCGTTCCTTACGGCTCTTTGGCTTGCGGACGTTGATCGCCGCCGCATCGAGCGTGTTCTTGAGATGGGCGGCGTAGAACTTCTCGATCATCTCGACGCTGGTGCGGCAGTTCTTGGCGATCTGGTAGATGTCGGCGCCTTCCATCAACCGAAAGCAGATGTAGGTGTGCCGCAGGCTGTAGGCCGTACGCCGGTGGCCGTCCCGGTCCAGCTTGAGGTTGAGCTCGGTCAAGATCGTGTTGAACAGCTCGCGCTGCGAACCGGGAAACAGCAGGTCCGTCGGCTCCGGCGTATTCCGCTTCTGCATCCTTCGGAACGGCGTCACCGCGCCGGTCGTGCTCTTGCAGTAGCCGAGGCCCCGTTTGCCGCGCACCTCGATTTCGAGGATCGTCTCCCCGGTCGCTTCGTCGCGGACGATCTCAACGTCACGATGCTCCAGCCGCGCCGCCTCATCGGGCCGCAGCCCGGTGTTGGCCATGAACAGCACGTAGTCGTGCATCTGCTCGCATTCCCACTTCCAGCGGTTGTTCTTGGGCTTCTGCGCCCGCTGCCGTGTCGCCTCGTACAACGTCTTGTACTCCTTCGGCGAGAACCACGCCCGGTGCGAAACCTTTCCCGACGTCTTGTAGGGCGGAGAAATGTTGGGAACCGCTTTGATCCAGCCGTGGCGCTCGGCGGTCTTGAGCACGTGCCTCAGCGTGATGATCTCGTGGTGAAGGGTCGAGCGCGAAGGCAGCTTCGGCTCGGTTCCGCTCTGGCCGCGCCGCACCAGCGGCTGCTGGCAGCGGTGCACCCGATACTCCTGCACCGTGCCGGCGTTGATCTCGTCCACGGGCATATTGCCGAAGAACGGCAGCAGATGAACCTTCAGCCGCAACTTGTGGCTTTCGACGTAGGCCTCGCTGCGCTCGCCCTGCGTGACGATCTCGTACTCGAGCTCGAAACGCTTCGCGGCTTCGCGAAACGTCTTACCGCCCTTGAGCAGCCCGGCGCGGCTCTTGCCGCGCAACTCCAGATACCAGTCCTCGGCGAAATCCTTGGCATGAGCCAAGCTCTCGTGCTTGGTGCTGACACGGCGGTTGCGCTCGTTCAGGTACGTCGAGCACTGCCAGACGTCGCTGCCCTTGCGCTTGTAGACATGAAGCTTGCCGCCCATCAGCTTGTGCCGCTCCGCCATCCCATCGACTCCTTCCGTTTTGCAAACTGTGTCAGTCTTGTGTCAGTCCTATTGGATGTCCGGGCGGCCGTCAAGCACATTCTAAGTCGTTGATCTCATTGCATATTCCTGTATGAGATTGGCAGCCGGTAGTCCATTTTGAGTCAAATGCGGGACATCCTAACGTCCTGAATTACCGGAACAAATCGCCCCTGTCAAGAGCCTCTGTGTCAGAGACTGTGTCAGAAATGCCTTGCACGCTCGACAGGCTTGCCAGAATCCCGAGGCGGTGGCCTTCCGAGAGTCCGATCGCCGGTGTCTCCCAGTGCGATCTTTTAACCTTGCAATCTGAAAGGTTCGCCTGTAATCTGCATGGATGATCGCGCGGAGGGCATTTCGGACCATCGAACAGGCCCTGCAACGGCAGGCCGCCGTTGCGGTGATCGGCCCGCGCCAAGTTGGCAAGACGACCCTGGCGCTCGAGATCGGGCGCTCCCGCGACGCGCTCTACCTCGATCTCGAATCCCGCGGCGATCGCGCCAAGCTCGCCGAGCCGGAGCTGTTCCTCCGCCAGTACGAAGATCGCCTGGTCATCCTCGATGAGATCCACCGGACGCCGGAGCTGTTCCAGGTTCTGCGCGGCGTCATCGACGAGGGCCGTCGCCGCGGCAAACGGACGGGACGCTTTCTCATACTGGGTTCGGCGGCGATCGACTTGCTGCGGCAGTCGGGCGAGAGCTTGGCCGGTCGCATCGAATATGTCGATCTCAACCCACTGGACGTGCTGGAGGCGGGGACCGACATGGCCGCCGCGACCGGGCTGTGGGTGCGGGGAGGCCTGCCAGACAGCTTTCTGGCCCCGTCGGACACGGACAGCTTCGCCTTCCGGCGCAATTTCATCCGGACCTATCTCGAACGCGACGTGCCGCAATTTGGGCCGCGCATCCCGTCGGAAACGCTCGAACGGCTGTGGACGATGCTGGCTCACGGCCAAGGGACCCTGCTCAACGCCTCGAAGCTCGCCGCTGGGCTGTCCGTCTCGGCCCCGACAGTGACGAGCTACATCGATCTGCTGGTAGACCTACTGCTCGTGCGGCGCTTGCGGCCGTTCCACGGCAACACGGGCAAGCGTCTGGTGCGCTCGCCCAAGGTCTATGTGCGGGACAGCGGGCTGGTGCATGCGCTGCTGGGCCTGGGCGATTACAACGAGTTGGCCGGCCACCCGGTCGTGGGGGCGAGCTGGGAGGGCTTTGTGATCGAGAACCTGCTGGCGGCTACGCCTGACCGGACGACGGCGAGCTTCTACCGGACCTCGGCTGGGGCGGAGATCGATCTGCTTCTGGAATTGCCCGGCCGACAAGGGCGGTGGGCGATCGAGATCAAGCGAAGCACGGCGGCGCGAGCCGAACGCGGATTCCATAATGCGCGTCAGGATGTCGAAGCCAAGCGCTCGTTCGTGGTCTATGGCGGCGACGAGCGCTACGTGATCAGCAACGGCGTCGAGGCGATCGGGCTCCGCGAGTTGGCCGCGGAATTGGCGGCGATGTAGCGGATTTTAAGTCTGCGGCGGGTTACCCTAACGTCCTGAAATACCGGACTAAAAGTCCTCTGTCAAGAGCGACCGTGCAAGAGACCGTGTAAGATTGGACCTCGCCGCCGCAGCATGATCGGCCGCGAAGGGAGGCCTCCGCCGTGTCTCGGATACAGCGAAGGAACGAGGCTGTTCCAGAAGGGCAGGCTGGCAGCAAAACGGGCAACAAGGCCGACCGGGTGCCGACTTGCCATGAATTGATCGACGATGCGGACGTCCGTCTCCGTTGGTCGCGACCGCGACCTTCACTCGCCGCGAATACAGAAGAGCGTGTTTTGGCTGCGCAGATACAAGTCGCCATCTGCGACGGCGGGGCTGGCGACAAAGGATTGGTCCGTGAGCGTATTGACGGCAAGAACCTCGAGTTTCTCGCCCATCTTCACCACCACGGTGTCGCCCTCCTCGGTGGCCACATAGAGCTTGCCGTTGACGGCAACCGGCGAGGCCTTTAGGTTGTACGGCGCGGCGCCGAGCCGCTGCTGCTGGTAGTACGGCGCGCCGGTGGCTGCGTCGAGGCAACTGATCCGGCCGCTGTCGGTCAGGAAGTACAGCTTGCCCTCGGCCAGTACCGGCGACGGCGTGTAGGAGTTTCCGCGGCGGTTGCTCCATAGGACGCTCTCCGTCCCGGTGAGGTCCCCGGCGCCGCCGAGCTTGATGGCGAGCAGATTCGGATCCTGTTGGAACCCGCTCATCACGTACACCACGCCGTTCGCCGCGACCGGCGCCGGAATCACATTCGTGCCGAGCCCCGCGCACTCCCAAATCGGCGCGCCGCTGTTGAGATCGTAGGCGCGCACCCGCCTGGAGGCGCTGACGATCACCTGCTTGCGCCCATCGTGCTCGACGACGAGCGGAGGCGCCCAACTGGTCGGCTCGTCACGCCGGACGCGCCAGATCTCTTCTCCCGTGTTCTTGTCGAGCGCGAGGAGGTGGGAATCCTTCTCCTGATCGAAGTTGAGCAGCAGAAAGCGGTCGTGCAGAACCGCCGCCGTGCCTTCGCCAAAATGGAACGCCATGCTCATCGGGGGAAAAGCCTTCTCCCATTCGAGGTTGCCGTCCATGTCGTAGCAGTAGACGCCGCGTGAGCCGAAAAAGGCGTACAGGTGCGCTCCGTCAGTGACGGGGCTGTTGGAGGCGAAGCTGCCGTAGCGCTGATGGTGGCCTTCGTGGGGAACCGCTGTCGTGGCCGTACGCTGCCAAGCCGTCTTGCCGGTACGGCGGTCAATGGCGATCACCTGGAACTCATACTCCGCGCCGGTTCCCGCGCCGCCGCCCCAACCCGGCCGCTGTTCGGCCGGCAGCTCGGAAGACGCCGTCTCCTGCTTGGGCAGCGTTCGAGTCAAGACCGCTGTGGTCAAAAACACCTTGTCGCCGCTGACGACCGGCGACGAGAAGCCGCGGCCGGGGATCGAGGCCTTCCAGGCGATGTTCTTGGAGTCGCTCCATTCGAGCGGCGCGTCGCCCGGCACCGTGCCGTTGGCATTCGGGCCTCGCCATTGACGCCAGTGGGCCGCGGCGATCGTACTCGCCGCCAGCAGGAGCAGGATCGCCCTATTCACTCGCATACTCGCTCCCTCGCCGCGCCGTAGCGACCAAATACCAGGCGGGCCAACTCAGGGCCCAGTTGGGAAGCCACGAACCGTGGCTCGACCAGGCCGGGATCGTCAGCGCCGTGACGACCGCCGCGAAGACAATCGCCGGCCGCAGCGCCACCGGCGCCAGTGGTCTCCCCCGGGCGATACTTAGCAACGCCGGCGGGATGAAGAGGAGAAGGCTGAGCCTGGACGCCGACGGCAGATCAAATCGCGCGATGCAGAACGCACAGGGCGCGAAGGCCAGCGCCGCGCTCATCCACACAGTCCGCCGTCCGAGCGGACCGGCAATCCGCCCGCCCGCGAAACGCCACGCAGCCAGGATGGCGAGGTTGCAGACGAGGAGAGACAGGCCCGGGGCTGCGACGACTCCGGTGGGGTCGAGCGCTCGGCCATAGGCGCCGCCCACGGAGAGTGAAAATCCGAGGAGCGCCAAGCCGCCGGGTAGGGAAAGCGCCGCCGCCGCCAGCCACGAAGGCCAGTTCTCGGCTTCGCGGCGCAGGACCAGGCCGACGACGCCGCGGAATATCTGCCACGGTGTTTCACCCGATTCCTCCAGATCCCCGAGCACCGCTTCGCGGTCTCGCTCATCGAGGAGCCGCGAAACCGAATCGACGAGGCGACCGAGAATCATGCCGGATCCTCGCTCGCCGTCGGGACCCAAGAGAGTCCGCGGCTGGCGCGCGTGATGGCCTCATAGAAAGCCGCAGCGGCGCGCACCCCCTCGGCCGTCAAGCGAATCATGCGCTTGGCCCGGCCGCCGCGTTGCGGAGTGGGATCGCTCATCCACGTCTCGACGAGCCCCTTCCGTTCCAGCCGGTCGATCGTCGTATAGAGAGCGCCGATGGAGCACTTGCGTCCGGTCGACGCCTGCATCTCCGCGCGGACGCCCGCGCCGTAAGCCTTGTCGCCAAGTCGCATGACGGCGGACGCCAACAGGTACTCGAACTCGCCAAGCACGATTACATCCACATTGTAGTTCAAATAATGAACCTTGTCATCAAGCGCCCAGTAGGGCGTGTGCATGACCGCGTGGGCCCAGTCGCAGTCCAGTAGCATCCGAGTCCGTCGCCTCTACGGTTCGGTCGGCCATCGAGCAGCCTGCTGGAGTACAACCTCTTCGACATTCCAATGGGCTCGGCCGCCCGGGGAGGGAGGGCAACTCGCGGGGCCGCCGCCTCTTCCCAGCCAACGGGCCCTTGCGGCAGGCCTGATCTGGACGAGTGGAGTGAACGCGCCGCCCGCCGCTCTGGCTCCGGGACGGCTTGACAATCGGCAGACCGGGCGGATACCCTCGACGAACATGCAACTGGTTTGCATGTCGATTCGAGCAAGCGCGACGACAACCTCGAGAGCCGTTCGTCCGGCAAGGCCGAGCGTCCCATTGACTGCAATGAAGCCCTTGAGCTCGTCTTGCAGGCGACCCAGCCTATCTCAAAGATGAAGGTTCGCGGCGATCTGAGCTTGGCAAATGGTCTAGAGGCTCCCCGCCACTCGATCGAGCCCCTCTTCGACATCGACGACCAGTACAGTCGGCGCCACGACGTCATCCGCTACCTTCTCGGCTACGGAGTGGATTCAGCCGAGGCGGAGGACATCGTCCAAGATGTCTTCCTTAAGGCGCTGCGGCCCTCAGCCGGCTCGGCCCGTCCCGGGAACCCCTTCGCTTGGCTGATCACTTGCGCCAAACGTTTGGCAATTCGTCGAGGTCAGCGCCGTCGCCGAGAAGCTCAGGCGCCGTCTTCGTGGTGGGGCGCGTGGGAGGATCAGATCGCTGACGGGGCGCCGAACGCGGAAGATCGCCTTGATTCCAAACAGATCCGGCTTCGCGTGGCCAGCGCGCTCAGCCGGCTGAGCCCGCGCGAGCGTCAGTGCTTGATGCTACGGAGTCGTGGCCGGACGTTCCGCGAGATTGGCGAGGAGTTGGGTATCCGGTTGCATCAGGCGGCATACATCACGGACGTTGCCATCGAGAAAGTGCAGCGCAGTTTGGGCGTGACAGGTTAGCCGTATCCGGCATCACTACACTGTGGAGGATGGCTGTTGGATCTCATCCGCGGCGAGGCCAGATTTTGCTCCTGCATAGCGGCGAGTTGGAGGCTGATGAGGCCCGTGCGCTTGAGGCCCATTTGGCGGAGTGTCGCGAATGCCAGGCCAAGTGGGAGCGGCTGGAGCCGACCTATCGTGCGATTGCCGAGTCGGCCGCCGCCGTGCAGCCGGGAAGGTCGGACCGTCGAGTGCGAGCCGTCGTCGCTTCTGTCCTGGCGGTCGTGGTGACCGCCTACCTGCTCAGCGACGGGGCTGTCGAGGTGCGTGCCGACGAGCTATTGGCCCGGGCCGCCGCTGCCCAATCGGCGCACTCTTCCGCGCCGCGATTGATGCGCCTCCACAGCGCCGAGGACGAATGCCGTGTTACCTCCGACGCATCGATTTGGACTGTGCTGGAGGAAGGCCCAGCAGTTACGGACGCTACGTTTTGCAACTCCATCGCAGCCACGTTGGGAGCCGCGGGCTGGGCTCCGCACGACCTGCTCTCCGTCGAGACGTTCCAACGCTGGCGCGCCGGTTTGCGGGACAAGACCGACGCCGTCGAGGAATCGGCGGACTGGGTCCAAGTGACGACGTCAACCAACGAAGGCCCCATCCGGAGCGCTTCGCTACGTTTGCAGGCGTCGGACCTGTCTCTGCGGTCCGCCCGCTTTGAGCTCGCCGCTGGAGGCGTTCCCGCCTTCGACGTGGAGCGGTCGGCGGAACCGCCCCCGGCGCCGTTCGAGCCTGCGGCGCCCCTTGCGGAGGCGCCCAGCAGTACCGTCGAGCCCGCCATTGCCCTTACGGCGGAGTCGGACCCCGATGTCGCGAGCGAGCTCGAGGCCAAGGCGCGGCTCACGCTGCATGCTCTTGACTTGGATGCGAATGTATTGCTCGACGTCGATCGCCGCCTGGACACGGAGGGAGAACCCGTGGTTCGGATATGGGGGGTGGTTCCGACGCCCGAGATCAAGAAGTTGCTCCGGGAGCGCACCGCGGGCCTCTCCGGCGTGCAGGTTCTCGTCGTATCCGAGGCCGAACAGCGACGCGAGGAGAGGCCGGTACCGTGGGACGGCTTCCACGAGGCGGGCCCCGCTCTGGCGCTCGACCAGGTAAACGCGTTGTTCAAGAACGATCCCCATGGACGTCAGCGGTTCTTGAGTGAGCTGGGATCGTCAACACGCGCGCTGGCGGGAGCAGCTAGGGCGCGGGAGGGACTCCATGCACTTCAAGCGGAGGTCCCGCATTCTGAGCTGGCATCGGAGCTGGCCGTCGCCGCCGCACAGCTCGACCAGCCGATTGCGGTTCAGCTCGAACGGCTCTCAAAGTGGCTGCAACCTCTGTTCGACGCGCTCGACCAGGGCAGAGAAACGAGTGCCGCAGGGGCTGCCGAGCCCCCGGATTCCCAGACGGTCGAGCGGCTAAGCTACCAAGAAGCCCTGGAGATCTATACGTTGGTCTGCCGACTGACCTTGGGCGCTTCACCGCAATCGGGGTCTTCCACCGACCTCGCCCGGACACGCCTGGAAGCCTTGCTGGCTGGTTCGAGATAGCCAGTCAGTTGCACATTACAAAAAAACATTCGAAAACGTCTAAGCCCGAGGCTCTCTCCTAGCGAAGGCGCAGCCGCACCAGTCAGCCGTTCAGCGGCAACAGGGGCTGGCGTTCCGCCCTCCGAAGCCCTGGATGTGTATCGCAACTCCGCTGCGATACGGGCTTCGAAACTGGAAGAGAGCCACAGAATGAAGCTATTTGAACCTTGGCGCGCATCGCGCCCGTCTGATGCGCCTGTGCGGTCGCGAGCGCTTGCCGCGTCTACCCGCAGACCGTCAAAGCATTTGTTGGGCCTGTGCCTGCTCACGTTGTGGAGCGGGTCGGACCTGCTCGCGCAGAGTGCGTCCTTGGGCGGGCGCGTGATTGATCCATCCGGCGCCGTTGTTGTCGGCGCGGAGGTCGGGCTGACGCGCGAGGAGGCAGGAACGAAGTACCGCGCGCACACCGTTGAGCAGGGCGTCTACACCTTTCCATTCCTCAGCCCCGGCCGCTACCGCCTAGAAGTCTCGGCGGAGGGTTTCAAGCGCTTCGAGCGCACCGAGATTACGGTTGAGACGGCCGAGAACGCAGTGATTGACGTACGCCTGGAGCTAGGCGAATCGACAGAGACGGTCTTGGTGGAAGGAGCCGGCCTGTCGGCGGGGTCGGCGGACGCCGCCGTGAGCACGGTGGTTGATCGGCAGTTCGTGGAAAACCTGCCGCTCAACGGTCGCAGCTTTCACAATTTGATAGCGATCACTCCCGGCGTTACCCAAACTCCTGCCGGAAATTGGGACCCCGGGCAGTTCTCCGTCAACGGCCAGCGCACGAGCTCCAACTACTTCACCGTTGATGGCGTGAGCGCGAACTTCGGCGCGCAATCGGGGTTCTGGGACTCGCTGGCAGACGATGGATCGCTGCCGGCGTTCAGTGCGGCGGGCGGTACAAACAGTTTGGTCTCCATCGACGCGATGGAGGAGTTCAAGATCCAGACCTCCACCTATGCTCCGGAGTACGGACGCCAGCCCGGCGGGCAGATCCAAATCATGACGCGATCGGGCGGCAATGACTGGACCTTTACGCTGTTCGACTACTTCCGCAATGACGCGCTCGACGCCAACGACTGGTTCGCCAACCGGGATGGGCTCGCGCGGCCCGCAATGCGTCAGAACGACTTCGGCGGAGTGGTAGGCGGACCCGTGCTCCTGCCTGGCTACGACGGCCGGAATCGCACCTTCTTTTTCGCCTCCTATGAGGGCTTGCGGTTGCGTCAGCCGCAGTTCGCGCTCGACGCCTACCCGACGCTCGAAACGCGAGAGTCGGCCGCTCCGGGCGTGCGGCCGCTGCTCGACGCCTACCCCATTCCGAACGGCGCCGATCTTGGCGATGGCTCGGCGCGGTTTTCCACCACCTACTCCAATCCGTCAACTCTCGACGCCACAAGCTTCCGGATCGACCACCATCTCGGCTCGCGAGCGACGCTCTTCGGTCGCTTCAACAACGCGCCCTCCGCGCAGGAGTACCGGGGAGGGCGACCAGGTTACGGTCCTGCCCCGCTCAGCGTTGTTACGACGGCCTTTACCGACAACCGCACGCTAACGTTGGGCTCCACTCAGGTGCTCAGCCCGACGGTGATGAATGAGACGCGGTTCAACTTCAGCCGTTCCCAGGCTGGGCAATCGGCGATGGCGGACAACTTTGGGGGCGCGGTTGCCCCGGCGGCCTCCTACCTGTTCCCCAGCTTCGCGGACCCCGGCCAGGCCGGTATCACAATTCTGGTTCCCGGCTACACAGGTCTCACGGTCGGGTCCATCTCCAACCGCCGGCAGACGCAGGTCAACTGGGTAAACAATCTGTCCTGGGTCGTCGGAACCCATCAAATGAAGATGGGCGCCGACCTGCGGCGCATGACGCCGCGCTTTGGGTACCCGCCCTACGGCCAACTCATCAACTTCACGGGGTTGACCGGGGCCGGGGGGCTGACCGGCGGCGTGCCTGCGGCGGCTTCGATCAACAGCCGCGACACCCTGCGCATGGGCGTCCTGAACTTCTCGGCGTATGTGCAGGACACTTGGCGCGCCACCGATCGGCTGACCCTCACCTACGGTCTGCGGTGGGAGGTCAATCCGGCACCGAAGGGACTGGATGGCAAGCCGATGTACACCATCGACCAAGTCGACGACCCTTTCGCCGCGAAGCTCGCCCCGGTGGGGACGCCGCTATTCGAGACCCAGTACGGCAACTTCGCGCCCCGGCTCGGCATCGCCTACCAATTGCGCACGAGTCCGGGAACAGAGACGACTCTGCGCGCTGGCGCCGGCCTGTTCTATGACATCGCGCAGGGAGCGGTGTACTTTGCGGCCCGCAACGCTCCGTATCGGAATCAGTACTACGGACCGGTGTCGGCCTTTCCAATCCCGGAGTCCGAGGCCGTGGTCCCGGCCTTCGACCCGGCTGCCCCATTCGGGCGCATCGAGACGTTCGATCCAAAGTTCCAACTGCCCCGGGTCACACAGTTCAACGTGGCGCTGGAACAAGCGATGGGCAGGAATCGCTCCCTCACTGTCACCTACGCAGGCGCGGAGGGTCGCCGCTTGGCGAGACAGCTCACCTTCGAGCTCTCCTCGGCCCCTTCGGAGTTCAGCCGTCTGGCCTACTATCTCAGTGACGCCACGTCTAGCTATCACTCCCTGCAGGTGCAGTTCGAACAACGACTCACTGACGGGCTGCAGATGCTGCTCTCCCACGTCTATGCACACTCGATCGACGATGGCTCTGACGTCTACAACGACGGTGTCATCGACGCGAGCTTCTCGCGGCCGAGTCCTCACGTCAACCGCGGTGACTCCGATTTCGATATCCGGCACGCCTTTGGCGGCGCGATTACCTATGAGCTGCCCGGTCCGCGGCGCGGCGGCATCGCCCCGCTTGTGCGCAACTGGGCCGTCGATTCGACCATACGCTTGCAGACCGGCGCTCCAGTCGATATCGCCCAGTGGAGCCGCAACGCTTTCGGAACGTTCTACACGCGACCGGATCTGGTTCCCGGCGTTCCGGTCTATCTGGAAGGCGACGAGTACCCCGGGGGGAGGGCGTTCAATCGGTCGGCCTTCGTGTTCGGCACCGGCAACGTCAACGGCTCCCTCGGACGCAACGCCCTACGTGCGTTCCCGTTGCGCCAAGTCGACTTTGCGGTGCGCCGCAAGTTTGGTTTCGGGGAGCGACTGAACCTGCAGTTCCGTGCAGAATTCTTCAACGTCTTCAACAAGCCGAGCTTTGCAGCGCCGGTGGCAGACCCCTACAGCCCCTTCTTCGGACAAGCGACGCAGATGTACGGTCGAGGTCTGGGAGGCGGCGGCGGCAACGGCGGCTTGAACCCGCTCTATCAATCCGGAGGACCACGCTCGGTCCAGCTTGCTCTCAAGCTTCAGTTTTAGGAGGAGAACGTTTCGGGATCGCTAGTCGACGAGGGGCGTGGCGGCGCGGGCGAAGCCCCGCGTCGCCGCCGAGGGTATTCCCCGGCCGGCGCCTGGTTACGGACCATGCAGGGATTCTGGAGAAAGCCCCGACAACAGCGCTGGCGGGGATGGACGTTCGAAGTCCATCTGTGGTCCGGGCTGATTCTCGGCTTGTGGGCCATTGTCATCGGGCTCAGCGGCAGCGCCCTCGTCTTCGAAGAGGAGATTCAGCGGGCCGTAGAGCCGGAACTGCACATCATCGAACCTGGCGTGGCGCCACAGCGATTGTCGACCATAGTCGAGACGATTCGAGCGCATTTCCCTCAGCATCAGGTGCATGGGTTTCGGGGTATCGATGAGGTCGAGCGGTCGCACGTCGCCTACATCGCGAGGCGGGAGGAGCCCGACGGAAAACCCGTCGACTGGCGCTACATCCACTACGACCCGTACACAGGCAGGATCTTGGGTGTGGAACAAGACGGCGAAGGCTTCTTTCCGTTCCTCCAGGATTTGCACTACAACCTGCTGGCCGGCGCGATCGGCCGTCAGATAAACGGGGCGTTGGCAGTAGGCCTTCTGCTGATGTGCCTGACCGGGATTGTCATCTGGTGGCCCGGCCCGAGTGGCTGGAAACGGGCGCTTTCAGTCAAATGGGCCGCCGGCTGGAAGCGGGTGAACTACGACCTGCACAGCGCCGTCGGCTTCTACAGCGCGGCCGTGCTGGCTGCGCTGTCCTTCACGGGCCTGTTCTTTGCTTTCCCGCTTCCGATCGTGCTGTTCTTCACGATGGTTTCCGGCGGCGATATCGAGGACGTGCAGGCCTACTTCGTGCCTCCTCGGTCGACGGTCGTCGAGGATGCGCCGGTCTACCCGCTTGATCAGGTCATGGCGCGGCAATCTGAGCTGATGCCCGCCGACTTTGCCCTGGTCGGCATCGACCTGCCGGCGGGTAAGGAAGAAGGCATCTACCGCCTCAACGGGCGCCTTGGAGACAATCCGCTGCTCGTGAGCCTAGGCGGCGCGTTCGTCGACCAGTACAGCGGCGAGCTGTTAGGCGACTACGACACCCGCCTTCAGCCTTGGGGCATCCAATTGGTCCTGACGTTCACACCGATCCACTTCGGAACGTTCGGCGGCCTATGGTCCAAAGCGTTGTGGTTCATGGTCGGCTTCGCTCCCGGCGGACTGTTCTTGAGCGGTTTCTTCATGTGGTGGAACCGTGTGGCCGGCAAACGCTACCAAGCGTGGAAGCGACAGCGGAGAGCAGGGGACATGGGCGAACCGCCGAGAGAAGGAACAGCGCGATGAGCTATGTTGATAAGCCGCAACAGGTCTGGTGGCGCCGGCTATTCTTCCAGGTTCATCTTTGGACCGGCCTTGGCGTAGGGCTGTATATCTTCGTCATCAGCCTCAGCGGCGCTGCGTTGGTGTTCCGTGAGGAGATCCGGAGGGCCTCCGAGAAGCGGCCGGTCTCTCAGGAGCTCGGTGAGCCGTTGGGTTTCGACGGACTCAAGGAGGCCGCTGAGGAGGCCTTCCCCGAGCATCGGATCTCATGGATTCGAAACCGGGAGAACCCGCGAGAGGCCGTCGAGGTCTGGCTCGAGCGAGAGGCCGAACGCGAAATTTTGCTGTTCGACCCAGTGAGCGGCAACCTTCTCGGACCCAAGGAGAACGGCGTCGGCGCCGCCCTGCAATGGTTGGCGGATCTGCATATCCATCTGTTAGCGGGAGATACGGGAATGCTCGTCAATGGAGTCGGAGGAGGCTTCCTGACTCTGATGGCCCTGACCGGCGCCGTGATCTGGTGGCCGGGCGTGAAGAACTGGCGCCGCAGCCTGATCATCAACCCCAAAAAGAAATGGAAGCGCCTCAACTGGGATCTGCACAGCGCGATCGGATTCTGGACCCTGGCCTTCGTGCTGGTATGGGGCGTCACCGGCGTCTACTTCGCCTTCCCCGATCCGTTCCGCACTTTCATCGGAACATTCGCTTCCTTTCAGCAGTTCCAACCGAGACCCAAGGCCGAAGTCCCTGCCGACGGCCGGATCCTGCCAGTCTCCGTCCTGGTCGCAGCGGCGGAACGAGCGACGCCCGGGAAGGTCAGCACTTGGATCGGCTTGCCGCGTCGCGAGGAAGACCCCTGGGCGCAGATCTACCGCAAAGACTCGTTCGAGGAAGGCGGACCGCTCAGCGGAGTGATCGTGAATGCTTTCTCCGGCGAGGTGCAACAGGTACGAAACTTTGAGTCGCCCACTTTGGGTGACAAGATCCTCCGCTGGTTCGGCTACCTGCACTTCGGAAACTTCGGAGGCGCTCCGGTGAAAGGGCTTTGGACCCTTTTCGGTCTGGCGCCGGCGTTCCTGTTCCTCAGCGGTTCGCTCATGTGGTGGAACCGATTCCTGAGTAAGCGCCTGAGAGCGAAGAAGGTTGATCGCGCTCGATGACGCTGCCGAAGGATGCTGGTTCGAGTTTGGACGCCCGCCCACCGGACCACGGAGGTGGGAGGCGGCGCACAGCTTGACTGCAGTCCGCGAACTAGGGGCTGCGCTGTCGTAACAGAGAGCACGAATCCAGACGCGACGCCTTGACGAGGCGCCCGCTCCTATTGGTAGAATTGCAACTCGGTTGCAATATGAGCGACTGTGTTGGGCCGACGCGACGTATCCGTCCGCCCTGCGAGCGTCGCTCTGGTAGCTGTCATGCCCCCCTCCATGTCGGCCTATGAGCAAGAGTCCGCACTGAAAGGACTGCCATCGCTCGACGTGAGCTCTGCAGAATCGATGCGCATGGCGCTGGAGCTCCAGTATCCCGAGTTGCAACCAAGCTTGGTTCGTTTTCTGGTAGGCTTCGGCGTCGCCCGCAGCGACGCCGAAGACATCACCCAAGACACGTTCCTCAAATCCCTGCGCCGACGCTCTTCCACGCGCATCGACAACCTGTTCCATTGGCTCTGCACCTGCGCGAAGAATCTCGCGATCACGCGCTTTCATCGCTCCCGGCGGGAGCTGTTGGTCGCCAGAGAGTGTTGGAGCAGATGGGAAGCGACCATTGCCAGTCCCGCGTGCAGCGCGCTTACACGGCTGGAGGATAAGGAGACGTTTGAGCAGCTTGCCCGGGCCTTCCGTGGACTGAACCCGCGCGAACGGCAGTGCCTCATCCTTCGCAGTCAGGGCTTGACATTCGGGGACATTTCCGAGGCGCTCGGCATCTCGATGAAGGCGGGCGTTTACGCTACCGGCGCAGCCCTGCGAAAATTGCACCGGGAACTCGATGCTTCTGAGCTCTGAATCGGAGAAAGAGGCGGCGCACCCTGAGCTGGAGGAGCTGCTGCTGCTCCAGACCGGAGAGCTCGACCGGCGGCGGACCTCTGCAATCGAACAGCATCTACGGGGTTGCAGTTCGTGCAGCGCCAAGCTGGATGCTGCGGAGAATCTCTACGGGAGAATCGCGCGCGCGGGAACTAGGAGCATACCGGTTGCAGAAGCCCCTACCAATCGGAATCGGGCGAAAGCGCTCGGGATCGGTCTCGCTTCCGGGCTGGTCGCCTGCTTTCTGATTGCGACCGGCGTCGAGTTCACCGCCCCAAACCCCGCTGAGGATTTGCTGGACCGGGCGATCGCGGCGGACGTCGGCGTCCGCGGTCGCTGGTTTCACATCGCCCGTCGCTATGACGCCTGCGAGCTGGGGCCGCCTCACGAAGGGAACCGCGTATCAGGAGACCGGAGCCTTTGTGCGGTTGTCGAAGCGAGCCTCCGGGAGCTTGGTTGGGGTCAGCAAGACCTGCTGTCGCCGAGGAGCCTAAGGAGCTGGCGAGCATCGCTCGCGAACAAGAACGACGAGCTTCAGCGGTATGACGGCATAACGGATCTAACGACGACAGCCCCGACCGGACCCCTGAGGCTCGCGTCATTGCGAATCCGAACATCGGATTCTGTCGCCGTCTCCGGCGCATACACGTTCGAGAGCGAGGAAGGGCTCCTGCACTTCACCGTCACTGAAACGAACCGTCCCACGCCGGAGCCGGGCTTGCGTCGCTCTCATTCGGGCCGTCCGGAGCGCGATCTCTCCCGGAAACAGGGCGCTTCTCCGTCCAACGCTCTCGACAGGGCGGAGGGCAGGGCGCGGCTCGCGCTGCACGACCTTGGACTCGATGCCACGCCGTTCTTTGAAGTTGCTCGCGACGACTCAGCGGTCGTCATTCGGGGGATCGCGCCGACCGCGGAGAGTCGCCAAGACCTCCGCGAGGTCTTGGCCGACCATCCGGCTGTGCGGCTCTCAGTGCAAACCGAGGCCGAGCAGCAACGCGACCCCCAAGAGCTGCCGTGGCGTTCGTTCCAAGGCGACGGACCTCCGCTGGCAGCCGAGCAACTGCGAGCCCTGTATCCGGCCAACACGCCGGAACGGCAGGAGTTTCAGAACACGCTCGACCGCCTGACGAGAGAAATCGTTGCGCTCTCGAGGAATCGCCAGGGTCTGCTGGATCTGGCGAACCGACAAAATAGCGCGGCCGATACGGCCGAGCTCGAGCGAGCCGCATCGGATACCGAGACACGGATAGCGGCCCGGACCCGGGCGATCGCCGCCGCCCTTCGGCCCTTGCTGGGGGAGCTCGTGCCGACATCGGGCTCGATCAGTCCGGAAGCCGCTCAACGGCTGTACACCCTCGTACACGATCTGGTCTTTCTAAGCCGGACCGGGGCGTCCCTCTCGCTCGAGGAAAGTCTCCTGCAGGTGCGCACACTCCTGGGCCCCGCTTAGCAAGCACGAACCCACCAACTTTTTTCAGACGGGAAGGGAAAACCGGCAAGGCTCGCCGGTCTTCAGGGTAGAGGCGCATGCAGCGACCTCTCCTTGGATGAACGCAAGCTGCCGCTCCGCCTCGGCGCGGCCTAGGAGTCGCACACTCACAATGCTCGGCCTTTCCTGCGGCTCGCTTCGGCGAAGCCTAACCGTATCAACCCTCCTCATGCTCGGCGTTGTCTCGTCCGCCTATGCGCAACGGTCAGCAATCAGCGGGCTGGTTACCGACCAAACCGGCGCGGTTGTGCCGGGCGCCCAAGTCACCCTGTCGAACGATCGAACCGGAGTGGTTCAGGGCGGCGTCAGTAACGATTCGGGAATCTACAGCCTGCCCTTCGTTGCGCCGGGACGCTACAGCCTGATCGTTGAGGCGTCCGGATTCAAGCGCAGCGAACAGTCGGGCATCGTCGTTGAGACCGGTCAGGCTCTGGCGATCGGCGTGCGTTTGGACGTCGGCGAGGTCGCCGAGACGGTCACGGTCGATGGGAGCGGACTCCGTGTCAACACCGTCGACGCGAGCGTGAGCACGCTTGTGGATCGGACGTTCGTCGAGAACATGCCGATGAACGGGCGCAGCTTTCAATCCCTGATGACTCTCGCGCCAGGCGTCACCGCCGTGCCTTCCTCCGGCGTCGGCCAGAGCGGCGGCCTCTCGGTGAACGGCCAGCGCACCGAGTCCAACTACTTTACCGTCGACGGCGTGAGCGCCAACACCGGGGCGGCGGCGAGCGGCGCCGGTTCGGGGGCTGGCTTCTCCGGGTCGCTTCCCGGCCAAACAATGCTGGGCACGACGCAAAGCCTAATCTCCGTCGACGCCCTCGAAGAATTTCGCACCACGACTTCGACTTACTCCGCCGAGTTCGGCCGGACTCCGGGCGGCCAGTTCTCCATTCGAACGCGGTCGGGGACTAACGACTGGCATGGCTCGCTGTTCAACTACCTGCGCAACGATGCGCTCGACGCCAACAACTGGTTCAACAACGTCGCCGGAGCGCCCAAGCAGGCGCTGCGACAGAACGACTTCGGCGGTACGTTCGGGGGACCGCTGCTGATTCCGGGGGTGTACAACGGGAAAAATAAGACCTTCTTCTTCGGCTCGTATGAAGGCCTTCGACTGCGGTACCCACAGCCATCCCAGCGCTACGTGGTCCCCAGCATCCGCCTGCGCAACGCGGTTTCGCCCGAGTTTCGGCCAACGCTCGACGCCTTTCCGCTGCCGGATGACCCCTCCCAAGACGAGAAGGGCGTAGCCTACTTCAGCTCCGGCTATTCCGCGCCGTCGAGCCTCAACGCCACCAGCATTCGAGTCGACCACCAGATCAACAGCAACTTCCAGATCTTTGCGCGCTACGGCGCCAATCCTTCCAAGCAGACCACGCGCGGCACGAACCTCGCGCTGATCAGCAGCCCCAAGCGTACGGTCGATACGTTCACGCTCGGCGCGACCAACATTCTGTCTCCGCGCTTCGCGAACGACCTGCGCTTCAACTTCACTCGCAATGTTGCCACCTCCGACCAGCATTTGGACGACTTCGGCGGCGCCAAGCCCTATACGATCGGCGATATCCAGGGCATGACGGACACAGACTGGTACGGCTTCTACTTTTTCCTGGCCGACCGAGTCTCCTACGCCTTCACACCTACGCGCTCACGACAGCGGCAGTACAACATCGTCGATGGCTTCACGGCCTCTTTGGGCCGGCACGCGCTCAAGTTCGGAGTCGACTATCGCCGGCTGGAGAACTTCCAGAGCGTGCCCTCGTTCTACCAGTGGAGCTGGGCGTTCGACGAAAGCGTGATGCTCCAGAACAATTTCGATACGGTGGCGCTGTATCGCTACACGACGCCGGTCAAGCCGGTCTATTCCAACTTTTCCGCATACCTCCAGGATGAGTGGAAGGCGACCTCGCGATTGAGCTTGTCGCTGGGGCTTCGCTGGGAGGTCAACCCGCCGCCGAACGACGCGGACGGCAACAACCCCTACACGATCAACCAGATCGACGACCTGACAACCACGAAACTTGCTCCGAGAGGCGCGCGACTATGGAATACGCGCTACTTGAACCTCGCTCCGCGGGTGGGAGTGGCGTACCAACTGCACGACAGCCGGGACTATCAGACGGTATTGCGGACCGGCGCCGGCGTCTTCTACGACACCGGCAACGCCACGGCGTCGCAAGGCTACACCGGCATCGGCTCGGTCTATCGCTACTTCACCACCGGAGCCTTTCCCGCTACGCAGCAAACTCTCGATTCCGTTCCCCAACCCAACGTTGATCCGCCGTACAGCGTTCTGGTCTTTGGCTACGACCCTCATCTGAAGCTGCCCTATACGTTGCAGTGGAATACAGCGATCGAGCAATCACTGGGAAAGCGCCAGAGCTTGACGGCGAGCTACGTCGGCTCCGCCGGCCGCCGACTGACGCTGCTGCGCGCCTATGATTTGGGCGCCGCCGGAAACCCGAACTTCACCCCCGGGGCCGCTTCGAGTCTTCACCTGATCCGCAACGGCGCATCCTCGAACTATCACAGCCTACAGGTGCGGTTCCAACGACGTCTCTCGCGAGGTCTGCAAGCGCTGGCGTCCCACACCTGGTCGCACGCCACTGACAACGCCACCAGCAACTTCCAGGTGACGCAGCTTCGCAAGGCGGACTCGGACTACGACGTTCGCCACAGCTTCCAGGCGGCGATTACCTACGAGACGCCGAGCAGCTACGGCGGGCGGCTGGCGTCGTCTCTGTTGGGCCATTGGGCGGTCGACACGAGAATCATGGCACGTTCGGCGCTGCCGGTCGACGTGAACAGTGGCGTGTCGGGCGTCGAAGGCGTCGGCCTGCCGGTAACCTTCCACCCCAATCGCGTCGCGTCAGAACCGCTCTACGTCTACGACCAGAGCCTTCCCGGCGGCCGGCAAATCAACCCCGGCGCTTTTGTCCCAGCCACGGATGCGCAGGGGCACAACACGGAGGGCGACATTGGCCGAAACTACGCACGCGGCTTCAGCGCCGTACAGTTCGACATCGCCCTGAGGCGCGAGTTCCCGCTCACCGAACGCTTCCGGCTCCAGTTTCGCGCCGAGGCTTTCAACCTGGCGAACGAGCCCATCTTCGGCTCCATCTACGGAAGTCTGAACGCCGGGACGGATGCGGTTGGACGCAACCGGTTCGGACAAGCCTACCAGACGCTCAACAGTAGCCTGGGCGGCATGAATCCGCTCTACCAGATCGGCGGACCGCGTTCGATGCAGGTCTCGCTCAAGCTCCTGTTCTGAAGGCCGGCGACAAGGCGACCACATGGGCTTTCTGGACAAACCGCGCGGCGTTTGGTGGAGACGCGCTTCCTTTCAAATCCACCTGTGGAGCGGGATTGCGCTCGCGCTCTACGTTCTGGCGATCGGCGTCTCCGGTTCGATCATTGTCTTCAACGGCGAGATCGAGCGGTGGTATCAGCCTCCGCTCCCCTCGGCGGGCAGCGTTACGACCACGGCCCGTGTGAGCGTCGACGCGATGAAAGCGACGGTCGAAGGGCGCTTTCCGGGCCGCAAGATCTACTACATGCGTACTCCGGTGACGGGCCGGCCGGCCTATCTCTTCGTGCTTGAGGGCAAAGACCGGCCGAAAGGGGCGTTTCTCGACGCCGAGGGTCGGATCGTGGCCGAGAGCGAGCTGGGCGTGCCCTGGCTGAGCTGGCTGGAGCGACTCCATGGGGAGTTGCTGGCCGGCGAGAGCGGGGAGACGGCAAACGGCGTCGGAGCCCTCGTGCTTCTCGGGAGCTGCCTCACCGGCCTGATCGTCTGGTGGCCGGGAGTATCGAGCTGGCGGCGGGCGCTGTGGGTGGACTTGAGCAAGGGCTGGCGCCGCGTTACCTTCGACCTCCATGGGGCCGTCGGGCTGTGGACGTTGGCGTGGCTGCTGATGTGGGCCACGACGACGCTGTATTTCGTTTGGCCCAAGCACGTCAAATCCGTGATCGAGCTCGCGACCCCGATCACCGGCTTCCCTGAGATCAAGGTGCCGCCGCCGACCGTGGGGCCACTGCCGAGCCTCGAGTCTTTCGTCACGCGAGCAAACCAGATCTACCCCGACGATCGGCTGGCCGGAATGGTCTTCTCTCACGACGACGATGACGCCGTCATGCTCCAAATGGCCCGGCGTGAAGTCGGCGACTTTCCACACACGGACTTTCTCTACTTCGACCGAACGACCGGCGAACACCTGGGAACGTACCGCCGTGGAGTCGCCTACTCGCTGGGCGATCGGCTGATCTGGCTGACGCACGTCCTGCACTTTGGCAACGACCTCGGACTGGGGATCAAGTTCCTTTGGGCCTTCATGGGCCTGTCGTTGCCCGCTCTGGCCGTCACCGGATTGGTCATGTACTGGAATCGCTATCTGAGCAAGCGCTGGAGGATGCTGTAGTCCGACGTTGCAGGGTGTTGGCGACTGAGCCATCCGTTGGAGCGAATACGGCCGGCGGGCCGCGGTACTTCTGGCAAAAGGGCTTTGGCCCCATTGGGGACCAATCCGATCTTGTGAGAACCGCGGCGGCGTCCGCCTGCACTGATCGCTCAGCGCTTAGGGCCAAAGATCAGCGAGGGCCGACAGCCGAACGGAGATCAGCGGAGAGACCGGCGCTTCGGCGCCCCGGCGGATCTCCAGAATGCCAAGGACAAGAAAGCCCGCGAATAGCAGCGCGGCCAGCTTGCCGCCGTGCTCCCAAACGCCAATTACAAGGAACAGCACCGCAATTCCGACCAGCAACATCGCCTGCCTCCAAGACGGTGGCCTCAAGTGGGTCCAGCAGCAACCACCAGATTCAGCGATATCACAGGACTGACCGCTCAACCGCGCCGAGGTGCGGCAGAGTGTCGTCGCCTGCCTTGGCATCGCAGGGTCGGAGGGCTACAATAACGAACCGTGCGGAAGGTCTTTTCTGAGAATGGCGCCAGCCGGTCTCTCGCAGGCCTGATCGCGCTTACGCTGTTCTTCGGAGCGGGAGGCGTTCAGCGACCGCTGGGTCCAAACGCCCTCGACGACTGGCAGTCGATCGCTCACAGCTTCGACACGGTCCACGACTTGGCGGTCTCGCTTGCCTGGACTGGGAAGGGGGCCGAATCCCTCTTGACGAAGCCGTCGAGCCTATCGCTGCCTCCTCGCGGCGCGCCGCTCGGTTGCCAACTCGACCATCGCCTGACGCCTCAGGTCGACGCCAAGGTGATCCAGCCGGATAACAGAGCGACGAATCTCCCTACCCGCGCTCCTCCCATTCTTTCGCGCGGTTAGTCCGCCTCAATAGACCAGACCCTTGTCCCACAGGAGCGGAATCCGCCCCAGCGGGGAATAGTGCGTCCAATCGTAGCGGGCGCGGGTCCGTGACGAGCGACCGTGGATCGAACGTCATGGGAGAGGTCAACTTATCTCGAAGAAGGGGAGTCGCCAGTTCCATGGCTTACAGCAAGACCATCGTTTGCCTCTCAATGGCTCAGGAGGGACAAGGACGCACCTTGGCCGGCAAGACACCGGAGGGCGGTTGGGTGCGTCCGGTGAGCGCCCACTCCGGCAGCGGGTTTCTGCACGGGGAGTGCGCGTATGCGAGTGGGATGACGCCGCGTCCCCTCGATCTGATTTCGATGACATTCGATCGACCGGCTCCACACCGACACAGAAAAGAGAACCACGTTGTCGGGCGGGGACCGTGGCTTCGGCTGGGGGCTCTGAGTTATGCCGATCTGCCGTACTTTGTCGATCGACCGGTCACGCTGTGGGGAAACGACGAAGACGCCGAGGCGTCACGGTCGGACGCGATCGGCATCGAAGCCGCTCGACGATCCTCGCACTCGATCGTACTGATCGAGCCGGAGTCCCTACAGATCCGAGTCTGTGCGGAGGGAAGCTTGTACCAAAAGATGGGCGTTCGTTCGTACTTCCGTTACCGGGACCTGGAGTATTCGCTGCGCGTGACCGACCAGTTTGCGCAGATGTTCTTTTTGGACAAAGGGATCGGGTGGTACGATCTGGATGCGTATCTCTGCGTCAGCCTAGGCGATCCTTCGCCGAGTGATGGTCTCTGCTACAAGGTCGCCTCCGGCGTGATCGTGCCGGACGGACTGTGGCGCAGCCTGTAGCGTCAAAACCAAACCGACTTGGCTTCAACGGTCTCAGCTGCGGAAATCTTGCGGTTGATTGCCCGCGAGAGGTCGGGCTGATGCTTAAGTGGTCCCGGGCTTCTCAGCCGGGGAAGTAGAACTGGCGGCCATCCTGGCCCGGGGTTCTGCCGCAGAAGGTCGTCGTGGTCTGGGAGGCCTCGCCGCTAGAATCCTCATGACATGAGCGAGGGCAACAAGGTTCAGACGCGCCTCGGCGACGTTCCGGCTCCGGAGCTTCCACGGGGGCTCATCGACGTTGATCAGTTGGCCCGGCACCTGTCTATCGCGAAGGGGACGGTGTACAACTGGGTGTACCTTCGCCGCATCCCCTTCCTCAAGGTTGGGCGCTGCGTGCGTTTCGACCTGCGAAAAGTCATGGACTCGCTGGCCTCCACTACAATGGACTCGGCTGGCAAGAGGTAGAAGGAGCTACTTCGATGGCACTCTACCGACGCGGCCGGATCTGGTACGCGGACTACTACGCGCAAGGAAAGCGGGTCCAAGAGAGCACTGGGACCACGAATCGGCGCGAAGCCGAGAAGTTCGTGGCTTTGCGATCTTCGGAGGTTCAGCGAGGCGTCTACGTCAAGCCGACGCAGATCTCGTTGGATGACTTCGGCGAGCGTTATCTATCCCACGCCAAGCTGCACAAGCGGTCTTGGCTGCGAGACGGGCAGATGTGGAGACACTTGCGGGACTTCTTCGGCGACGTGAACCTGGGGAGCATCACTCCTCTGGGGATCGAGGCCTACCAGCAGCACCGCGTTCGAAGTGTTTCGTCATCCACGGTCAACCGTGAATTGGCGCTGCTGAAGCACATGTTCAATCTGGCAGAACGCTGGCAGTTCCACCAGGGAGCCAACCCCGTGCGGTTGGTCCCGTTTCTGCGTGAGGACAATCTGAAGTTTCGGACGCTGTCCGAGGCCGAGGAGCGCAAACTGCTCAGCTGCTCTCCGCCGTACTTGCGGGAGATGGTCGTATTCGCGATCAATACCGGTCTTCGATCCGGCGAGATCTTTCGCCTTACCTGGGAGGAAATTGACCTTGACCTGAAACGCATTCAACCGATCATTCGCAAGACGCGCCGCCCGCTGGCGGTGCCCCTCAACGAGATGGCGTATGAGGTGCTCGTCGGGAGACACGCCGTCAAGCACGGTCCCTACGCCTTCTACAATCCCGCCACCGGCGACCGGTTCAAGGACTGCAAGCTCGGACTGAAGGGAGCCCTCCGCCGGGCGGGCCTCACCGGCATCACCTGGCACACGTTTCGTCATACCTTCGCGTCTCGCTTGACGC
The DNA here is from genome assembly GCA_016125275.1 of Acidobacteriota bacterium. Taxonomy (GTDB): domain Bacteria; phylum Acidobacteriota; class Terriglobia; order Bryobacterales; family UBA6623; genus RI-231. The sequence goes on from WGMB01000004.1 coordinate 27,351, forward strand.
GCAGCGGAGTTGATCTGATCACCGTGAAGGAGCTCCTCGGACACTCGACCATCACGGTGACGATGCGGTACGCGCACTCGAACGAAGAGACCAAGCGGGCGGCGGTCGGCCGCCTCCCAACCAGTGACAAAGTAGTGACAGTCATCTCTCGGGGGCGCAAAAACGCGGACTACGCGTAGTGACATAGCGCGTAAGTGGAAGGAAGCAGGTAAGATAGAGGATGGAGGAATGGCCGAGCGGTCGAAGGCGGCGGTCTTGAAAACCGCAGTTGGGGAAACTCAACCGGGGGTTCGAATCCCTCTTCCTCCGCCACCCTCGTAGCGCACGCCTCCGGCGTGCCGGGTCGTCGGTCCCCGACGACCCTCCCAGAACGGCCGTGGCGCTTGACACCCCGCGCTACCCTGAAACAAACGACGGTGCCGCTACGGGTTCTGAAACCAACCCATCCCAGCCGGCAAGAACCCCGGGCTCAAAAGTCGCATCAACCTGCGATCCGCCGGCGAATTTCGGCACGGCGCCGCCGCCAAGCCCGCCAAACCGGGCCGCGAATGGCTCACTTTGGCTCAGTTTGGCTCACTCTGGCTCACTTTTCGAGAAAAACAAGGGTGGCGCCAATCCTCGTCGCCAGCCGTCGGTTTGAGCCTTGGTCCAGAATGAGTGCATGACCGTCCTCGTCGTGGAGGATGACGCGCCCATGCGCGAGCTGCTCCAGCAGGGCCTGGAAGAGGATGGGCACGCCGTCACCCTGGCCGCCGACGGAGCCACCGGGTTGTCTCTGGCGGAGAGCTACTCGTTCGACGTCCTCGTGCTGGACGTGATGTTGCCCGGGCTGAGCGGGGTGAAAGTCTGCCGGAGCCTACGGGAAGCCAGGCGGCAGACGCCCATCCTCATGCTCACCGCCCGGGACCAGCCGTCCGACATCGTCGAGGGTCTCAACAGCGGCGCCGACGACTACCTCACCAAGCCCTTCTCCTTCGACGTCTTCCTGGCTCGCGTCAGAGCCGCCGGCCGGCGCGGGCCCGCCCCTCGGGCCGTCTGCCTGCGGGCGGGGGATCTCGAAGTCGATACCGGCTCGCGAGAGGTTCGGCGCCAAGGCGTCCGACTGCACCTGAGCAAGACCGAATACGCTCTGCTGGAGTTGCTCGCCCGGCACGCCGGGTTCGTGGTTCCGCGCCGGCAGATCTTCACCAGCGTATGGGGACACGGCGCCGACATCGGCTCCAACACCCTCGACGCCTTCATCCGCCTGCTCCGCCTCAAGATCGAAGCGGACGGCTCAAAACTGCTCCACACCGTGCGCGGCATCGGCTACCGGCTGGGCGAGCGGGACGCATGAGAAGGCCTCGCTCCATCCGCGTGCGGCTCACGCTGTGGTACTCCGCGGTTCTCGCCGCCGGTATGGTCGCGCTCAACCTCTTGACCTGGTTCGCCCTGCACGAGGCGCTGATGCGCAATGACGTCAGCGAGCTCGACAACCGCTTGGAGGGCATCGCGCTGTTCGTGGAGCGGGAGTCCAAGGGCCCGGCCCGCGCGGACCTGCTGGAGGAGGCTCGCGAGTACTCGACCGGCCTGCCGACGGGAGACTCCCTGCGCGTCCTCGCCCCCGACGGCGGCGTGCTCTTCGAGCATGGCGCGCGGACCGCGGAGTCCCTGCAGCGCAGCCGCTTGTTCACCATCCGCGGCCACCCCATGCGTTTCGAGCTGAGCGCGCCGTTGCGCGACCACTACGAAACGCTCGACGTGCTCCGCCGCGTGATGATCGCCGTTTCTCCCGTCGTTCTGGCCCTGGCCGTCCTGGGGGGTGGATGGCTCGCCGGGCGAAGCCTGAAGCCGGTGGACGAGCTGACCCGGGAAGCCCGCGCCATCGACGAAAAGGACCTGCAAACCCGGCTCTCGGTCCCGGCGACCGGCGACGAGCTGCAGCGTCTCGCGGAGACTCTCAACGACCTGCTGGCGCGGATCGAGGGCTCGGTCCGCAGCGTCGTTCGCTTCACCGGCGACGCGGCGCACGAGCTGCGCACGCCGGTGGCCGTCATCCGCGCCTCGGCCGAGCTGGCGCTCCGGCAGCCGCGCTCGGCGGAGACCTACCGCGTGACGCTCCAAGCGATCCAGAAGGAGACGGTCCACGTCACCGAGCTGCTCGAACAACTCTTGACGCTCGCCCGCGGCGACGCCGGCGCCCTGCAACTGGAGTTCGACGCCGTTCCCGTCGGCTCGCTGCTGCGCCAGTCGCTCGAGTCCGCCCGGCCGCTCGCCGAGTCCAACGACATCGCGCTCGAGAGCTCCCTGCCGCAGCAGGACTCGCTCGTCTGGGCGGACGAGATGGCGGGCCGGCGCCTCCTGCTGATCCTCATCGAGAACGCCGTCAAGTACACCCCATCCGGCGGACGCGTCCGGGTGCGGCTGGCCGTTTCGGCAACCGAATGCCGCATCGAGGTGGAGGACACCGGGCCCGGCATCCCGCCCGACGCCTTGCCCCACGTCTTCGACCGCTTCTATCGCGCCGCCCCGGACCGAGCCCGCCTCGAAGGCGCGGGGCTGGGTCTGGCGATCGCGCGCACGATCGCGCAGGCTCACGGCGGCCGGCTGGAAGCGCGGTCGCCCGACGGCGGCGGAGCCGTGTTCTGCTTGGCCCTTCCGCTACTTGGCGCCGCCGAATCTGCAAAGCCTCACGCGGAGAGCCCGGCCCGCAGCCGGCGCGTCCCGGCCTGAAGCCTCCATCGCAAGCGTCCAGTCCCTTTCAGACGACTTTCAGACGGGCTCTGCTCTACTGAGGGCCTGTCGCACGGCGGGCCCAACCCAGGAGCGGAGAGCGGACGGTTTCCCGGCCGCGTTGCGACCCCAAGCCTTCGCTACGCGCTGTTCGTGGCGCTCCTGCCGGCAAGCTGCCTGCCGGCGATCGGCCAATCCGTCCCCCAGGCGGCCCAGGCAGCGGAGGCGGTTCCCCCGGCCGCGAAACGGTTCATCGCCGTCTCCGCCTTCGACGGCGACTCGGCCCAGGAGCCCCCCACGCAGCCGCAGCCCTCGGGACCTCCGAGCTCCGACCCATTGGCCGGCGCCGCCGCTGAAACTCTGCATCTGTCCCTGCAATCAGCCCTGGCTCGCGGACTGGCCAAGAACCCCGACCTGGTAACGCTGCGGGCCCAAGCCCCGGTGAGTGAGGCCATGGTCGACGTGGCGCACACGCCGCTGTGGAACCCCTTCGTCCAGTCGCAGTTTCTTCCCCGCGGCACGCCGTTCGTCCCCAACAACCCCGGCGAGCCCGCCTCCGGGGCCGGCCAAAGCAACTACTACGTCTGGGCCATGCAGCGCTTCGAGGTCGCCCACCAGCGCCGATACCGCACCCGGGCCGCGATGGAGGCCTTGAGCCAGGTCCAGTGGAACATCCTGCAGGCCGAGCTGCTCAACGTGGCCCAATCGACCCGCCTGTACTTCACCGCGCTGTACCAGAAGGGCCTCTACGAGCTGGCCTCCGAGACCGCGGACCTGAACGAGCGTCTGCTGGACGTGCAACGCCGGCGCGTCGCGGCCAACCTGGCGCCCGCCGCCGACATCACCGGCGCGCAGATCGCGGCGCGGCAATCCCGGCGACAGGCCGAGATCGCCCGCTTCTCTTACGAGACGGCTTTGGCCGCCCTGCGCCAGCAACTGAGCGTCCCACTCTCCACGGCCCTGGTCCTCACCGAGCGGATGGCGGACATGCGGTGGCTTCCGGTCCATGGCGACGACGCCGCGCAGGACGAAACGGCGTACGCCGCCGAGCTGGTGGAAGGACGTCCCGACGTCATGGCCGCCCAGGTCGGCATCCGCGTAGCCGAAGCCAACCTGGGCCTGGCCCACGCGGCGCAAGTGCCGGACCTGCAGGCCGGCCCGATCTACGAGACGGCTGACGACGGTACGCAATACCTGGGGTTTCGCCTGCAGATGGAGATCCCCATCTGGAACACCGGCCGGGCGATGGCGCGCCAGCGCAAGGCGGAGCTGAATCAGCGCGCCCTGACCCATGAGCAACTGAAGGTCAAAGCCGGCCTGGAGGCCCAGACGGCCATCAGCCAGTACGAGCGCGTCCGGCAGTTCGCCACGCGGCTCGCGGCGGAGTCCTCCTCCGGCCCGCCCCACGAGCTCGACGAGATCACACGCCTGTTCGAGGCCGGCCAGGCCGACATCCTGGCGGTCATCCAGACGCGAAACAACCTGCTGCAAGAACAACGCACCAACTTGGACCTGCTGATTCAGTTGGCCCAAGCGGCGGCGAACGTGATTCAAGCGACGGCGCTGCCCGTGGACCACGTCATCGAATCGTCCGGTGCGCCGACCCCCGCCCAGGGTCCAACCACGGAGCCGAAGAACTGATGGCCGAACGCAACACTTCGGGCTCGAAGGCCGGCGCCGTCCTGCACTACGGCAAGGCGATCCTGTTCCTGGTGGCGGCGTTGTGTCTGGCGGGCGTGTACTCCGGCTGGACCATGCCCGCCTCGGTCTTTCCGCAGACCGACTTTCCGCGGGTCGTCATCCTCATCGACAACGGCGTCGCCCCCGCCGACGAAATGATGGCCACGATCACGCGGCCGGTCGAAGAGGCGATGAAGTACATCCCGGGCACGGTCAACATCCGCTCCACCACGGCTCGCGGCTCAGCCGCCGTCAACGTCTTCTTCGACTGGCGGACCAACATGGAAGAGGCGGAACAGTACGTCCTCGGCCGCCTCTCCCAGATCCGCAACACCCTGCCGCCCGCCGTCAACATCCAGGTCCATCGCCTCACCTTCTCCGCCTTCCCCATCCTCGGCATCAGCCTCACCAGCCAGACGCGCAGCAAGGCCGACCTGTGGGAGACGGCCCGGTATGAGATCTATCCGCGCTTCCTGCGCATCGAGGGCGTCGCCCGGATCAACCTCGTCGGAGGGCGCGTCCCCGAGTACCACGTCATCGTCGACCCGTCGAAGCTCGACGCCCACCACCTGAGCTTCAGCCAAGTGACGCAGGCTCTGGCGGACACCAACCAGTTCACGCCCGCCGGCATGCACGAGGAGAACTACCAGCTCTATCTCGTGGTCGTCGACAACCGCCTGCACCAACCCCAGGAGATCGAGAACGTCGTCGTCGCTTGGGTCAACCAAGCCCCGGTACGGATTCGTGACGTGGCCGACGTGCGGCGCGGGGAAGCTCCCCAGTTCAACCGGGTTTCCGCCGAGGGCAAGGAAGCGGTTCTGCTCAACATCTACGGCCAGCCCGACTGCCACACGGTCCAGATCGCCGACGCGCTGGAAGCCGAGCTCGCGCGCCTCCGCCAAGAGCTCCCGCCCGACATGAGGCTGGCCTTCTTCTACGACCAGTCCCAGTTCGTGCGGGAGGGCGTCCGCAGCGTGTGGGAGGCGATCATCCTGGGGCTGGCCCTATCGGTCGTCGTGCTGTTCCTGTTCCTGCGGAGCCTCTCCGCCACCATTGTCGCCGCCTTGGTCATTCCCGTCACGATCGTGTTGACCCTGATCGGGCTGCGCCTGATGGGGATGAGCTTCAACCTGATGACCCTCGGCGGCATCGCCGCGGTCGTCGGCATCGTCATCGACGACGCCATCGTGGTCGTGGAGGCGATCTACGCCAAGGTTCTGGCCGGCTTCTCGTCCGCCGAAGCCGTCCGGGCCGCCATTCAGGAAGTCGGGCCCGCCCTGGTCGGCAGCACGATGACGCCCGTGGTGGTGTTCATCCCGCTGGCGTTTCTGGACGGCGTGCCCGGCGTCTTCTTCCGGGCGCTGGCCGTCACCATGGTGATCGCTTTGCTGATCTCGCTCGTCCTGGCCGTCACTTGGACGCCGGTGACGGCGGAGCTGTTGATTCGCGCCCGCGGCGAGCGCAGGCAGAGCGAGCTCGAGCAGGGCGGGCCGATCCTTCGGCGGCTGATTGCCCTCTACGGCAGCGTCATGCACAGGGTGCTGCGCTCGCCGGGCGTCGCGGCGGCCGGTATGGCGGGCGTGGCCTTGCTCGGAATCCTCCTTTACGGCCGCTTGGAATCGGACTTTCTGCCTCCGCAGGACGAAGGCGCCTTCGTCATCGACTACTACTCCCGCCCCGGCACCAGCCTCACCGAAACCAACCGGATGCTGCTGCACATCGAGCAGATCCTCAACGAAACCCCGGAAGTGGAGAGCTTCTCGCGGCGGACCGGCGCCCGTCTGGCGCTGGCGATCGCCGAGCCCAACACCGGCGACTTCCTCGTCAAGCTCAAGGAGCGCCGTTCGCGCAGTACCGAGGAGGTCATCGAAGAGCTGCGGCTGGAATGCAACGACGCCGAGCCGGCGCTGCACTTCGAGTTCCCCGGCGTGCTCGGCGACCTCATCGGCGACCTGACGTGGTCTCCCAACCCGGTCGAGATCAAGATCTTCTCCAACGACGTCGAGCTGCTCAAGGACAAAGCCGAAGCGATCGCCGCGGCCCTCGAGGACGTGCCCGGCGTGGTCGATGTCGACGACGGGCTGGTCGTCGCCGGCCCTTCGTTGCGGCTACGGACCGACCTGCCCGAAGCGGCGCGAGCCGGTTTGACGCCCCGCGCGCTGGGGAGCGAGATCCAAGCGACGATGCTCGGAGTCGTCTCCTCCTACGTCCTGCAGGGCGACAGGACCTACGACGTCCGCGTGCTGGCCGCCCCCCAATCCCACGAGCGGCAAGGCTCGCTGGCCACCCTGCCCATCGAATCTCTCGCGGGAGCGCAGTTGACGGTCCGCGACGTGGCCGGCATCGAGCACGAGCCGGGCATCCTGGAGATGCACCGCGAGGATCTGCGGCAATTGGTGGCGGTGTCGGCCCGCTTCGAGGGCGTCGACATGGGCCACGGCATCGCCGCCATCCAGGACAAGCTGGCCCAAGCCGTGACCCTGCCTCCGGACGCCTCGCTCGAGTTCGGCGGACTGTACCAGCAGCAGCAGGAGTCGTTCCGCAACTTGTCGATGGTGTTGTTGGCCGCGCTGGTTCTCGTCTACGCCGTGCTGATGCTCGAGTTCCGCACCTTCCTGCAGCCCTTGGCCATCTGGATGGGGGCGCTGCTGGCTCTGTTCGGCGTGGTCGCCGCCCTGTGGGTGACCGGAACCTCGCTGAACATCGTTTCCATTCTGGGGTCGATCATCGCCATGGGCATCGTTCACAAGAACGGCATCTTGATGTTCGACTTCGTTGAGCATTTGCGGGCCCAAGGGCTGCCGCTGAAAGAGGCGATGATTCAGTCCGGCCAGCGGAGGCTGCGTCCGGTGCTGATGACCTCTCTGACCACGTTCCTCGGCCTGCTGCCCTTGGCCTACGGGATCGGCGCGGGCGCGGACATGCTCCGCCCGATGGCCATCGCCGTCATCGGGTCGCTGTTCACCTCCCTGCTGCTGTCGCTCGTCGCGACGCCCGTCTTCTACTACTTGATGGCGCGCCGGGCCGGCGTCGACGTGGACGCGCCGTTCTCCCACGACGGATCGCCCGAGCAGAGGCCGCTGTCGGCCCCTCCCGAGGCTTCCGCGAGCTCCTGACGAGGTGGATGAGACCGTGCCCAAGACTCCGTTGCTTCCCTTGCTGATCCTTTTGGTGGCGCTGCTTCCGTTCGGCTGCGGCGGCGGAGCGTCCGACGAAGCGGCTTCGGAGGATTCCGCCGCCCACGCCGTCGCCGTGCAGGTCGCCAAGGCGCAGATGGTGACCATGCATCCCCGGCTGGAGCTGGTCGGAACCGTCGTCGCCGTCCCGGAGCAAACGGCCATGGTGGCGCCGCAGTTCGGCGGATCGGTCGAAAAGGTCGCCGTCGTCGAGGGGCAGCATGTCAAAGCTGGGGACTTGCTGGTGCAACTGGACTCCCACGTGGCCCGCACGGACGTGGCCCGCGCGCGCGGCGCTCTCGACGAGAAGGCGGCGGCCCTCGAGCGCCTCCAACGCGGCTACCTGCCGCGCGAGATCGAGGGCGCCCGCAAGGACCGCGACAAGGCCCAGGCGACCCTGGACGGGCTGCAGAACGAGCTCACGGCGCTCGAAGGCCTGCGGGCGCGCGGCGAGGTCTCTCCCGTCGCCTATGAAACCAAAGCCAAAGCCGTGCACGCGGCCGAGGCGACGCTGGCTTCAGCCGAAGCCCGTCTGCAACTGCTGGAGGAAGGCACGCCGCCGGAACAGATCGCTCAAGCCAAGGGCCTGCTGGAGGTCGCCCAGGCGGACTTGGACCATGCCGAGCTGGTCCTCGAGTGGTGCTCGATCACCAGCCCCATCGATGGCGTCGTGACCAAGCTCATGGCTTACCAGGGCCAGTTCTTCGACCGGGCCGTCCCGCTCGCTACGGTCATCGACCTGTCGAGCGTATTCGTGCAACTCCGCGTCCCGAGCCGAGACTTTGCCAAAGTCCGCGTGGGCAGCCCGGTGGAAGCGCGCCTGGATTCTCTGGCCGGCCGCACGTTCGAGGGCAAGATCGCGCGCATCAGCGGCGAAGCCGACCCCCAGACCGGCAACTTCATCGTCTTCGCCCGCCTCCAAAACCAAGAGGACCTGCTGCGCCCCGGTCTCGGCTGCAACGCCGGCATCGCGTTGCCGGACATCCCCGACGCCCTCGCCATTCCCGTGGCGGCCGTCGGCGACAACGCCGGAACGCCGGTGGCGACCGTCATCCGGGACGGCAAGGCTTACGAAACCGAGGTGGAGCTGGGCGCCGAGACGAGCGAGCTGGCTCAGATCGTCAGCGGACTCTCGGCCGGGGACGTCGTCGCCACCTCCGGCGGCTACGGGCTCCCTGACGGCTGCCCCGTCCGCATCGTCGAAGGGCCGGCGGCGCAATGATGGAAGCCTGTCTCGGGGAACCGAGGCCGGCCGCGGACCCCGAACGCCGGTCCCGGCTAGTCGCCGGCGGCGGCCCAGGCGCCTTCCCGGGCTGGGCTCGGCAGCTTCATCTTGCGGCGCTCGTCGGCGATGATCGCCTGCAGGGTCTGTTCGAGCGTGCGCCGCGGTTGCCAGCCGATCAGGTTGCGGATGCGGGCGGTGTCGGGCACGCGACGGACGATGTCTTCAAAGCCGGGCTCGTAGGCGTCTTCGTAGGGCACGCGCTCGATCGTGGAGCCGCTGCCGGTCAACCGCAGCACCATTTCGGCCAGCTCCAGAATCGAGATCTCCCGGTCGCTGCCCACGTTGACGACCAAGCCGGCGGCTTCGGGCGTCTCCGCCAGGAGCGCCACGGCCTCCACCACGTCCCGCACATCGCAGAAGCATCGCGACTGCGAGCCATCGCCGTAGACGGTCAGCGGCTTGCCGGCCAGCGCCTGCCGCACGAAGCGCGGCGCGACCATGCCGTATTGGTCGCTCTGCCGCGGGCCGATCGTGTTGAAGAAGCGGCAGACCACCCCCTCCAAGCCCGATTGGCGGCGGTGGGCCAAGGTCAGAAACTCCCCGACCATTTTGGTGGCCGCGTAGGACCAGCGACCCTTGGTCGTGGCGCCCAGCACCACGTCGTCGTCCTCGGAGAAAGGGCTCTTGCCGCCCTTGCCGTAGACCTCGGAGGAGCTGGCGACCAGCACCCGCCGGGAGTGCCGGGCGGCGGCGTCGAGCACACGTTCGAAACCGAACAGGTTCGACTCCATCGTCCGCAGCGGCTCCCGCACGACTCGCTCCACGCCCACGGCCGCGGCCAAGTGCACCACCGTGTCGGCGGCGCCGGTCAACGCGTCCAAGCGCTCTTCGTCATCCAGGCCGCCCACGTGGATCTGCAGCGAAGGGTGGTCGGCGACGCCCGCCAGGTTCTCCAAACGGCCGCTGGACAGGTCATCCAGCACGGCCACGGCGGCGCCGCGCGCGAGCAAATTTTCCACCAGATGCGAGCCGATGAAACCCGCGCCGCCGGTCACAAAATAGCGTTGCTGCTTGGACATCGAATCCGATTGAAGGCGAAGCCGGAAGCGCCCGGTCAGCGCTCCCCCAAAGGACTTTCAGCCTCGCGACCGACCCCTGGACGAGGAGGCGGCGGAGACGACGGCGAGCGGCGGGCGCGTGCGGGAGCTTGGTTGCTGGATCTGCACAAACGTAACACTGCTGACGGCCTCATCGCAAGATTCCCCACTGCCGGCCCCGAGGGTTTCGGGCCTCACCCACGCTCGATCTTTCGGGCGGCGTCTTCAGCGATTTGCGCGCCGTGGAAGCGGCCATTTTCGATGAAAATCTCGCTCGTATGCATGCCCGCCACGACCACTCCGGCCAAGTACAGGCCCGGGCGGTCGCTCTCGAGCGTGTCCGGGTTGGTGGCGGGTTTTTGCGTCACCGGGTCCAGCCGGATGCCGACCCGCTCGAGGAAATGCAGATCGGGCTGGTAGCCCGTCATCGCCAGCACGAAGTCGTTGTCGATCTCGCGCGGGCCGTCCGGCGTCCGGACAACGATCGACTTGGCGTGAATGCGCTCCACCGAGGACTGGAAGTGGGCCGCGATCTCGCCGTTCTTGATGCGGTTCTCGATGTCGGGCAGAATCCAATACTTGATCTTTTCGCTGAGCCGCTCGCCGCGATGGATCATCGTCACCCGAGCGCCCGCTCGGTAGCACTCCAGCGCGTAGATGGCGGCGGAGTTCTTGCCGCCCACCACCGCGACGTCGCAATCGAAGAACGGGTGCGGGTCGTGGTAGTAGTGCCGCACCTTGGGCAGGTCCTCGCCCGGGCAGCCCAGCCGGACCGGCTCGTCGTAGTAGCCGGTCGCCAGCACGACCTTGCGCGTCCGGTAGCGTCGGCTCTCGCCGCTCTGGTGGGTGGTGCGTACCTCGAACGCGCCGTCCTGGCCGCGGATGTCGTCGACACGCTCGTACTGCCGGATGGCCAGCCCGTAGTGCTGGGCGACGCGGCGGTAGTACTTCAGCGCTTCGGTGCGGTTGGGCTTGTCGCGCACCGAGGTCATCGGGATGTCGCCGATCTCCAGCAGCTCCGGCGTCGTGAAAAAGACCAGGTTGGTGGGGTAGTGGTAGAGCGAGTTGACCAGGCAGCCCTTCTCGATGGCGACGGTGCGCAGGCCGCGCCGTTGCGCCTCGATCGCGCAGGCGAGCCCGGTCGGGCCCGCGCCGACCACCAGCAGGTCAAAATCGGGCGGGGCGGAAGCGTCGGCTGTCATGGGTAGGGAGTCGGCGCGGAGGCGGCTCGTCCGCGCTTCGACTCTCCCATTATTTCAAGCGCACTCGGGATTGAGCTAGCGGCGCGACTCCCAGACCGTCTCGCGCGAGGCCCCGTCCTTCATCTCGGTCGCGCGCCGCAGCCCTTGCAGCGCCAGCTCGAAGCGGTCCCGGATGCCCGTCTTCTCGAAGATGTGCATCAGGTGGATCTTGACCGTGCCGGTGGCGATGCCGAGCGTCTCGGCGATCTCCCGGTTCTTCAAACCGCGCGAAACCAACTGGGCTACTTGCCGCTCCCGCGGCGTCAGCGGCCGATTGCGCGGCCGGTCCATCGTGTCGTTGCGGGACTCGTAGAGGTCCTGCGTCCAAAGATGTCCGGACGAGACGGTCCGGAGGCAGTGGTAGAGAGCCTTCGGGTCGACCGTCTTCTTCATGATGCCGCTGGCCCCGGCCTGGATCGACCGGAAGCTCTCGACATCGGAGATCTGGGAGCCCCAGACCACCGCCCGGGCGGGGTTGGGCCGGGCGCGCAATTCCGCCAGGGCTTCGAGCACGGAGTGCATTCCGAAGCTGCGGTCCAGGATCACGATGTCGGGCTGCTCGCGTCCCACGATGTCGACCGCCCGGTCGATGTCGTTGCAGGCCGCGATCAACTCGATATCCTCGCTCCGGTCCAGCAGGGCTCGCAGACCCTCTTGTACGACCGGCTGTGGATCGCATAGGCAAACCGAGATCATCCCGACGAGTCCTCCCTGTGGGGCGTCGAACCAGCGCCCTGCAAAGTGTCATCGTCGGCACGCTATAAATTCTTGAGGAAGAAGTCTGGAGTTTCCCAACCGGCCGCGCTAAAAAAGAGCCCGCGTGACCCACTCCGCCGCCAAACAAGGCTTGGAACCGCCGCCGTCGGTCTCCACCCGTACGCTCCAAGTGAGATGAAAGCCGCCCTCGATCGGATCGCAGGCCGCCAGCGTGAACCGCCCCCTCACGCGGGCGCCGCTGGGGACCGGGGCGGGGAAGCGCACGCGGTTCAGGCCGTAGTTGACGCCCAGGCGCCGCCGGGAGAGCTCGAAGGCGTCCCCCGCCATCTGGGTGAGCAGCGACAGCGTCAGGAAGCCATGAGCGACGGCCGTCCCAAACGGCGACTCTGCCGCCGCCCGCTCCGGGTCCGCGTGAATCCACTGGCGGTCGCCGGTCGCCTCGGCGAAATCGTCGATGCGCTGCTGCGTCACCTCGATCCAGCCGCTGACGGCCACCTCCCGCCCGACCAGGCCGGGGAGCTCTTCCGGATCGATGCGGCGCGGCACGGCCTACAATGTAGCTCACCGCCGATGCGCCTCGAGCTCGAGATCTTCCGCAACCTGTTCGTCTCGATCGCCGAGGAGATGGGCGTCGTGCTCAAGCGCACGGCCTTCTCTCCCAACATCAAGGAACGCCGCGACTACTCCTGCGCGGTCTACGACGCCGCCGGCCGGACGGTCGCCATGGGAGACCACATGCCGGTCCACCTGGGGGCCATGCCCTCCTCGGTGGCCGAGACGCTGGCCTCGCAGACGCTGGAGCCCGGCGACGTGGTCTTTCTCAACGACCCTTTTCGCGGAGGGACGCACTTGCCGGACCTGACGGCCGTCTCGGCGGTCTTCCTCGACGACGGCGCGCCGGCCTTCTACCTCGCCAACCGCGCCCATCACTCCGACGTGGGCGGCATGCGGCCCGGGTCGATGCCGCTGGCCACGGAGATCTTCCAGGAAGGGTTGCGGATTCCGCCCGTCAAGCTCGTCCGCCGGGGCCGCTTCGACGACGACCTGCTGGCCCTGCTGCTGGCCAACGTGCGGACCCCGGAAGAACGCCGCGGCGACCTCGGGGCGCAACTGGCGGCCCTGCGAACCGGCGAACGCCGCCTGCGGGAGGCGGCCGAGAAGTACGGCGCGGCCAAGCTGGCCGAGCAGACCCAAGAGCTGCTCGACTACGCCGAGCGCTCGATGTGCGTCCGGATCGCGGCGATCCCTGACGGCGTCTACGAGTTCGAGGACTGCCTGGACGACGACGGCTTCGGCGCCGAGGACCTGCCGATCCGCTGCCGCCTGACCATCCGCGGCGAGCGGGCCACGGTCGACCTGCGCGAGTCCGCCCCGCAGACGCGCGGCGGCGTGAACGCCAACCTGGCCGTCGCCACCGCGGCCATCCTGTACTGCTTCCGCTGCCTGATCCGCGAAGAAGTCCCCTACAACGCCGGCCTGCTGCGGCCAGTCGAGATTCTCACCCGGCCGGGGAGCCTGGTCGACGCCGTTGCGCCGGCGGCCGTGGCCGCCGGCAATGTGGAGACCTCCCAGCGCATCACCGACGTCGTCATGGGGGCCCTCGCCCAGGCCCTGCCCGAGGCCGTTCCGGCCGCCTCGTGCGGGTCGATGAATAACCTCACCCTAGGCGGGACCGACCCTCGCAGCGGGGCGAGCTTCGCCTACTACGAGACGATCGCCGGCGGCATGGGCGCGCGCCCGGACAGCGACGGGCTCAGCGCGGTCCACACCCACATGACCAACTCGCTCAACACGCCGGTCGAAGCTCTCGAGCGCCAATTGCCCATCGTGGTGCGCCGCTACGGCGTCCGGCGGGGATCGGGCGGGGCGGGGAAGTTTCGCGGCGGCGACGGCGTGGTCAAGGAGATCGAGCTGCTGGCCGATACGGAAATCACCCTGCTCACGGAGCGGCGCAAACGGGGGCCTTACGGGCTGGCCGGCGGCGAGCCGGGAGCGCCGGGCTCCAACCGCCTCGACGGGGAACCGCTGGCGGCCAAGGGCTCCTTGCGGGCTCCGGCGGGCGCCCGCTTGCGGATCGAAACGCCCGGCGGCGGCGGTTTTGGCCCGGCGGCCGACTAAGCGCTGGGAACCGGGACCGCGCCGCCGATCTCGTCCAGCGCCGCGACCACGTCATCCGGCTCCATGCGCTTGGTGAAGTCGGCCGTCACGTGGCGACGCCGCACGACGCCGTCCTGGTCCAGGATGAACGTCGCCGGCACGGGCAGCCGCCAGGAGCCGTCCAGATTGAGCAGCGAGATGTCGGTATCGAGCGAGCCGGTGTAGTACTTCTGCACCTCGGGCGGCATGGTGAACTGGACCCGCCAGTCGCGGATGACCTGCTGGTCGGGATCGCTGCACAGCTCGAAGCCGTCGAGGGGGTCGTCGAGCAAGGGGCCCGCGTCCGGGTGGACGCCGATCAACGAGCCGCCGGCCGCGCGGATCTCCGGCAGGGCTCGCGCCAGGGCCGCCACCTGCAAGTTGCAGATCGGGCACCACGCGCCGCGAAAGAAGGTGACCACGGCCGGCCCGCGCCGCAGCCGCTCGGAAAGCCGAACCCTCTGGCGGCGCGAGCTCTCGAGCTCGAAGTCCGGGGCTCGCTCGCCCACGGCCACGCCCGGCGCGATCTGATCGTTCTCGATCTTCTTGAAGGCGCTGACGATCTGCCGCGCCACGGCCGGAGGCGTGTTGAAGCTCGCCAGCAGATCGCTGATCTCTTCCCGCAGCCCCACTTGCTTAGTGTACGGCGGGGCGGGCTCAGCGCAAGGCCCGAATGCGGGCCAAGCTGCGGCCTTCCATCGCGTCGGGAACCGGGGCGCCCAGGATTGAAAGGACCGTCGGGCCGATATCCTTGCCGCTGGGCTCACAAGATTCCAAGTCGATCTCGGCGCCGGCCATGCGCAACAGGCAGAAGCCCAGCGCTTCGTGGCCGCCGGTGCGCAGGTCGTGGTGCGAGCCGATCACCCTGCCATAGCCGGGCGAATCGACCTCGCCGATCCAGGCGTCGCGGCTCCACATGGCGGTCAGGTCGGGCAGCCGGTCCAGCAGCGGACCGGCGTAGCGGTCGTGCAGCCGCGTCACCTTGCGGATCGCCGGCTTGCCGGTGGACGGGTTGACGAGCTCCCGCAGCCGCAGCGTCAGAAAGTCCAGCACGGCGTCGTACTCCGCGCCGGGCGCGACCAGACCGTGCGGGTCGCGGCCCTTCAGATTCACCCGAAACGCCGGATTGAGGTCGTTGTTGGGCACGTAGTTGACGCGCGCCCGCGGGTTCAGGTTCTTCGAGCCCATCACCCGGGCCACCACCGCGTCCTCGATCGGCTTGGGCAGCATCGCCTTGACGGCGTACTGCATCTGGATGGGCACCTTCTCCTTCAACCACTGCACCAGCCCGGGCTTGACCTCGATGCGCCGGCTCCGGGACGGGTCGGGAGCGATGTTGGAGGAGCCGGACAGCCCCCACAGATCGAGCAGCGTCGGCGTCAGGTCGCGCCCGTGGAACTGCGGCGCCATGCCGTGCCCGGAGAAGATCATCACCGGCGTGTCGGGCCCGACGCGCTCCACCAGCGAGCCGATCTCGGCGTCGATCGCCTCGTAGACGTCCGCCATCGCCGAGCGCAGCCCGTGGCGGTCGGTCGGGTCGTAGAGCGGATGCGAGGGGTCCTGGAAGTGCCAGAACTGATGGCCCGAGCAGTGCGTCTCCGAGAAAGCGGCGAAGAACAGGTCCCAGTCCTCGCGATCGAGCAGGTCGCGCAGCACCGCTCCCCGGCGCCGGACGCCTTCGATCAGCTTCTCCCGCAACTGCCGGTAGGCGGCCGGCGAGCGGCCGTGATTGTCGCAGGAGTCGAGTGGGTAGTCGCCATGGGAGGCGATCAGCTCCGAGAGCAGCTCCGGCGGCTGCGACGTCGTCTCGCAGTGGCTGGCGTGCGCGCCCCAACTGGCGATCTGGACGCCGTTGAGCCCCGGCATGATCGCCGTCTTGGGCGGGTCGATCACGGCGCAGCGCTTGCCGGCTTCCGAGGCGGCCGTCCAGAACTGCTTGCCCTGATGGTCGTCCTCGAGCAGCACCAGTCGATCCGACCCTTCTTCGGGCTGGATGTAGTAGTACTTGCCGAGCCGCGCGGCGTTCGTGCTGGCGTACAGCGAGGGCCAGACCTCGTCAGGAAACTCTTCGGCCGGAGACCGCAGCAGCGACCAGGAGCCCTCGCCGCGCAGGCGAGCCAGGTTGGGCAGGCGTCCCTCACTGATCCACCGCTCGATGCAGCTCGGTTCGGCTGCGTCGAGGCCAATCAGTAACAACTGGCACTGCGGCATGATTTGCTTCCGGGCCTCAAGAAGATTTGGCCGCCGCAACGGCTCCATTCCCCTGACGCCCTTTCTCCGCCCAACGATACCGCGGGGCGGGGGTCCTCTCGGCAGGATAGCGCGGCGCGAGGTGTCCGAGCACGAAACCGAGGCCGGCGACGCTGAAATGAGCCAGCAAAGTCAAGGCCGAACCTGCCGCAAACGCCCAGCCGCGGAGGCGCAGGACGAATGCGAGAAATTTTCGGTTGAACGTGAGCGCTCCGCCGGAGCACAGCGCGAACGCCGGCGCAAAAATCTCCGGCTCCACCAGCCAACCGGCCAGAGTCATCCAAGCCATCCCCGTGCAGGCCACGCTGCGTTTGCCGCCCGGGCGGGTGTTGAGCTTGCCCAGCTCGGCTCGGTTCGCCCGCGCCAGCCGCGTCCAGGGGATGGCCCGGCCGAACAGATCCGAGCGCAGCAGCCGCGACAAGGTGTAGCGCTTGAGGTGCTCCACCTGCATCGATTCGAGCAGCCGCACCCGGTAGCCCCTCTGCGTCAGCGCGTAGCCGAGCTCCACGTCCTCACAGTAGGTCAGCGCGACATCGAAGCCCCCCAAGTCCTCGAAGGCCTGCCGCGTGATCGCGCCGCAACCGCTCCAGAAGCTGGTTTGCAGCCGGGAGGCGTTCTGGTGCGTGAAGTGATGCTGCAAATTCTTGAACTGCGAGAAAAAGCCCGGCGCGCGCGTCTCCGCCGTGTAGGAGCCGAACACGACCTGCTCGCCCGCATCCAGGGCCTGGACGGCCAGCTCCAGGGCGTCGGGCTGCAGCACGCAGTCGGCGTCGAGGAAGAAGAAGATCTCGCCCCGGGCTACCAGCGCGCCGACGTTGCGGGCGTAGGACGGGCCTTCGCGCGACTCCTGCACGATCGTCCGCGCGCCGTAGCGCAGGGCGACGGCGGCGGAGTTGTCCGCGCAGCCGTCGCACACCACGATCGTCTCGATGGTCGGATCGCCGAGGCGCCGCACCGACTCCAAGCAAAGCGGCAGCGTCGCGGCGGCGTTGTGCGCGGGGATGATGACCGAAGTCCGGGGAGTGTGTCCGGCGCTTTCGCCCCGGTAGGCGTCAAAGTAGGGGAAAAGTGGCAAGAAGCGACCTGTCTCGTGGAAGCGTGACGCGGCGCTTCCCCCACTGTAGCACGGGCCGGCCGAGCCGCCTCGCGAGCGCTGGGCGGCGTCGGCCGCGGCGGTCCGCGCGCGGGAGATCACCGTCGGAGGGCGGGCGAGGGGGCGCAACCCTTCGCGCCTCTGTTACGATACGCGGTCATGGAGCAGGAGCAGGCGCCGCAGATCCCGGATCGCCTGTTTTTTCGCATCGGCGACGTGGCTGATCTGGCCGGCGTCGAGGCCTACGTCCTGCGCTACTGGGAGACCGAGTTTCCCAAGCTCCGCCCCAAGAAATCCTCCAACGGGCAGCGACAGTATCGCCGCAAGGACGTGGAGACCGCCCTCGAGATCAAGCGGCTGCTCTACGACGAGGGCTACACCATCGCCGGGGCCCGCAAGGCCCTCACCCAGGAAGCCAAGAAGCGCAAGCGCGCCGAACCCAAGCCGCGCGTCCAAACCAGCCTGTTCGGCGACGAGCCCGCCTCGGGCGGCATCGACCCCAAGGAGCTGGCCGCCATCAAGAAGGAGCTTCGGGAGATTCTGCGGCTGCTCAAGTGAAGACCCTTGCTAGAGTGGGGGTTTCGCAAGGGAACTGCCATGCCGCGCATCTTGGTGACCAACGACGACGGGATCTCCGCGCCCGGCATTCAGGCTCTCGAAGCGGCTCTCCGCGCCGTCGGCGAGGTCTACACCGTCGCTCCGCTGTATGAGCAGAGCGCATCGAGCCGGCGCATCACGCTGCGCAAACCCTTCCGCTATGAGACCGCCGGCAAGAACCGCTACGCCGTGGACGGCTCGCCGGCCGATTGCGCCATGATGGCGCTGACGCTGCTGCTCGGCTTCAAGCCCGATCTAGTCGTCTCCGGCATCAACAACGGGCCCAATCTGGGCGAGAACGTCTACTACTCGGGTACGGTGGCCGGGGCCGCCGAGGGCGCCAAGTACGGCATCCCGGCGATCGCCATGTCCGTCAACCAGCGCGTGGACATCGACTACGGCCCGGCCGCCGACTTCGCCGCCCGGCTGGCGCGGCAGGCGCTGGCCGACGGGCTGGAACCGGGCATCGTCCTCAACGTCAACGTCCCCCATCCGACCTACACCGGCGTGGAGATCACCCACCAGAGCAAGAAGATCTCCCGCAACCTGATGATTGAAACGAGGGACCCCTACGATCGCTCCTACTACTGGATGCACGAAGAGGTTCCGCTGGAGACCGCCGAAGCTGGCAGCGACTACGCCGCCGTGCGGGACGGCAAGGTCTCCATCACGCCGCTGCACTTCGATCACACCGCCTGGGACCACCTGGAATCCCTGCGCTCCCTGGAGAATCACTCCTGGGGCGACGCCTTGGAGCCCGTCCCGGCCCCATGACGGCGCGGGGCGGCGCAGGGATCGAGTGGACGCGTCGCCTGGACGCGGAGATCGACGCCCTGGCCCCTCTGCTGCGCTCGCTGCGCCGCGAGCTGCACGCCCACCCCGAACCGAGCGGCCAGGAGCTGCTCACCACCGCCAAGCTCGAGACGCTGCTGGCCGAGCGCGGCCTCAGCTCGCGGCGCGGCCCGCAAGGCCTGGGTCTGCTGGTCGATTCGCCCGAACCCGTCGACGGCCCGCGCGTGGCCCTGCGCGCCGATCTCGACGCGCTGCGGCTGCAGGACGGCAAGGCGGTCGACTACCGCAGCCAGGTTGACGGCGTGATGCACGCCTGCGGCCACGACGCGCATACGGCCTGCGGCCTCGGCGCGGCGCTGGCGCTGGCGCGGCTGGCCGCCGAAGGCGCCTTGCCCTGGCCGGTCCCCTGGCGAGCGGTCTTTCAGCCGGCCGAGGAAACCGCCTCCGGCGCCTACGACATGATCGAGGGCGGCGCGCTCGACGGCGTGGCCGCCATCTTCGCGTTGCACGTCGACCCCTCCCGGCCGGTGGGCCAGGTCGGCGTCCGCGACGGCGCCTTCACGGCCTCCTGCGACTGGCTGGAGATCGTCGTCCGCGGGCAGGGCGGCCACGCCGCCCGGCCGCACGAGTCGGTGGACCCGATCGTGGCCGCCACGCAGCTCATCGGCGCGCTCTACGCCTTCGTCCCCCGTGCGGTGGACAGCCAGGAGCCCGCCGTACTCACCATCGGCCGCATCCAGGGCGGATACAGCGCCAACGTCATCCCCGACCAGGTGGAGCTCAGCGGCACCTTGCGAACGCTGTCTCCGGCGGTGCGCGAGCGCGTCAAGCAGCGCATCCGCGAGCTCGCGCACGGCCTCGAACAAGCCTCCGGCGCCCAGATCTCGGTCGAGTTCCGGCGCGGCTTGGCCGGGGTCTACAATGATGCCGCGGCGACGGCGGTGGTGCGGCGCGCCGCCCGCGACGCGCTGGGGCCGGAGAATGTGGTCGAAATCCCCCGGCCCAGCATGGGCGGCGAGGATTTCGCGGGGTATTTGGAACGGATTCCCGGCGCCATGTTTCGTTTGGGAGTGCGGTCGGACCGCGTCGGCAAGGAGCCCCTGCATTCGCCCTTGTTCGACATCGACGAGGCCGCCCTGGCTTGGGGAGCCAAGATCCTGGCGCGGGCGCTGATCCTGTGGGCCGGCGAGACGGGGAAAGGGGATGGAAAAGATCGAGTTCCGTTCGAATCCGACGCCGACGCTCGGCGTTGAGATTGAGCTGGCCCTGGCCGACCGGCGCACGGGCGCGCTGGTCTCCGTCGCGCCGCGGATCCTCGAACGCATCTCCCAATCGCGGGCGCCCTTCGTCAAGCCGGAGCTGATGCAGTGCTACCTGGAGATCAACACGGACATCTGCCGCACGGCCGGCGAAGCCCGTGAGGATCTGGCGGCGTCGTTGCGTGAGGCCGACGCCGTGGCCGAGTCGCTCGGCGTCGGCCTGTACTGGTCCGCCTCCCACCCATTCTCGCTGTGGGAAGAGCAGGAACCGACGCAGTCGGAGCGCTACCTGCAATTGCTGGAGCTGTTGCAGGACGTCGGCCGCCAGCTCGTCGCCTTCGGTCTGCACGTGCACGTGGGCGTGGATTCGGGCGACAAGGCGGTGATGATCTGCGACCGCATTCTGCGGCACCTGCCTTGGCTGCTGGCGCTGAGCTGCAACAGCCCCTGGTGGAACGCGCGGGTCTCCGGCCTGCTCTCCCACCGCTCGAAGATCATGGAGGCGCTGCCGACCTCCGGCCCGCCGCCCCTGATGCGCAACTGGAGCGAGTACGTCTGGCTGGTGCGGCACCTGCAAGAGACCGGCTTCATTCACTCCATCCGGGACATCTGGTGGCTGGTGCGGCCGCACCACAACTTCGGCACCGTGGAGGTGCGCGTCTGCGACATCCCCGGCTCCCTGGAGGACGTAGCGGCGCTGACGGCGCTCATCCACTGCCTGGTGTGCGCTCTCTCCGACGAGATCGACGAGGGCGCCTACCAGCACGACTGCCATCCCTTGCTGGTGCGCCAGAACCTCTGGCGGGCGGCCCGCTTCGGGCTCGACGCCGAGTTGATCGACGCCTTCACGCACGAGCCGCAGCCGGTGCGCGACACCGTCCGGCGGATGATCGAGCGTTTGGGCGCCAAGGCCGAGGAGCTGGACTGCGCGGCGGAGCTCGCCGACGCGGAGCGGCTGACCCGGGGCCCCACCTGGGCCGAACGCCAGCTCGCTCTGCTGGAGCAGACCGGCGATCCGGCCGAGACCGTCCGGCGGATGCTGGGAGGCCGCGCCTGGGCCGCCGACGTTGTACGATAGCGAGCGCGATGACCGCGCACCGCCTGCTCCTGAGCCTCCTCCTGCCGCTCTGCGCTTGGGCCCTCGACCCCGAGATGGCCCTGCGGCCGCCCACGGTCGTCTCGGCCCCGGGGCCGGAGTACGCCGACCAGAGCCGCCGTTGGCAGGGAATTCCCGGCGTCGAACGAGCCCCGGGCGGCCGCTTGTGGGCCACTTGGTACTCCGGCGGAACCGGCGAAGGCCCGTTGAACTACGTCGTGCTGACGACCAGCGACGACGACGGCGCGAGCTGGAGCCGTGTGCGCTGGGTCGTCGATCCGACCGACCCCGTGCGCGCTTTCGACCCCTGCCTGTGGACTGATCCGCAGGGGAGGCTGTGGCTGTTCTGGGCGCAGTCGGCGGGCCTTTGGGATGGGCGAGGGGGCGTGTGGGCGATGGTCTCGGACGATCCGGACGCCGCCGCGCCGCGATGGTCCGAGCCCCGCCGAATCGCCGACGGCGTCATGATGAACAAGCCCATCGTGGATTCGCACGGCGACTGGCTGCTGCCCATTTCGGGCTGGCGCTTCAAGCCTCCCAGCATCGAAAAAGGGCTCGAAGCCATGGCCTACCCCGAGCCCGCCAAGGCCGCCGCCGCCTTCGCCCGGCCGCTGGGAGACCGCGGCGGGTCGCTCGTCTACGCTTCCTCTGACAAGGGACGCACGTTCGAATTCCGCGGCCAAGCGCTGGTTCCCGAGCCGCAGCACGACGAGCACATGCTCGTCGAACGCCGCGACCACAGCCTGTGGATGCTGGTCCGGACGGCGTACGGTATCGGCGAGAGCGTCTCGACCGACGGCGGCGCAAGCTGGAGCGCCGGCGGCCCGCTGGGGATCGAGCACCCTGTGACGCGGTTCCACATCCGCCGTCTGGCGAGCGGACGGCTGCTGCTGGTTCGCCACGTTCCGGACCCGGCGAACCCGAAGTCCAGGACCAACCTGACCGCCTTCCTCTCCGACGATGACGGCCGGAGCTGGCGGGGCGGGCTGCTGCTGGACGGCCGTCCGCAGGTCTCCTACCCCGACGCCGCCGAAGGGCCCGACGGGACCCTCTATGTGATCTACGACCGGGAGCGAGGGGGCGCCAAGGAGATCCTGTTGGCGCGGGTTCGCGAGGCCGATATCTTGGCTCAAAAGGTCGTCTCCCCGGGGTCCGAGCTGCGAATCTTGGTCAATCGAGCCTTGGGCGAACGCTGAGCCGGGGACGGAAATCCGACGCCAAAACCCCCCGCGCGGCGGGGTTGAAGGTTGCGCGTCGGAGGCTCAAGCTCATAGGCGATGACCTCTGAGCGTTTGGTCGCGACCGTACCCGAGGTGCAAGACCTCCTTCGCGACAGTCACAGGGTCCAGCAAGCCTTCCCCAAAGCACGCTCCGCCGACGCCGGCGCGGCCGTCTCGGACGATCCCTTCGTGGCGTTCTTGACGTGCCCCGGGGACCCGACCGACCCGTGGGCCCTGTTCGGACTGCGCTCCGAGGAGGCCTACTGGATGCAGGCGTCGTTCAACGAGTGCGGAGCCGATGTGGCGGCTTCGGCGGAATGGGCCCTCAAGCAGTGGGGGGTACCGTTGTTGGTGGTTCTGGCGCACCAGGCGACCTGCCGGTTCTCGCCGGGAGCGTGCGGCCTGAAGGCCGCCCGCAAGGCCGTGGCGGATCTGCGGTTCCTGCTGGGGATGGACCGGGGCTTGGCGATCGTGGTGGCCCGCAGAAACGGCGCCGGCCTGATGGAACTCGACGGTCCCGCGCCGCCCGACTTGGCGGCGCTTCAGATGTGCAAATCCAGGAAGGCCGGCGTCGAACGCCCGGTGGGCGCCCGCTGAGTCGGTCTTGACGAACCGGCCCGGGAACCGACGCCTGGTCCGGATCCCCTGAAGGTTTGCGGGATCTCCCCCGTGCGGCTGGGGTCCCAATTGTTGCGGTGGACCGTCAGTCTGATAGTAGGGGTTTGGGGACCCCTTCAATTTTCGAGCTTCGAGGGAGGGACGGCCTAGGGCGGCGACGCGGTTCGAGGACTTGTAAGGGAAGCATGCGATGAGCGCCACGACCGCAGATTCGACAGCCCACGGAGGCGTGGAACCCGTCCCCTCTCTGCGCGACGCGATCGACCATGCCGCCCATCTGCTGCCTTCGCAAGGGCCGCTGAACGCGTTCGTTCACCACAACACCCTGCACGCCCTGGAGGAGATGCCCTTCGAGGACGCGGTGGTCGAGGCCTATCACACCCGCGGCGCCCAGCCCTACATGAGCGAGGCCGCCTACCGCCGGGCGATTGAAGCCCACCGCATCCGCGTCGAGGACATCGAGGCCGTGCTCGCCAAAGAGCCCAACCCCTCGATCCTCGGCGACAACCAGCTCGACCGCGGCAGTCTGCGCAGCGCGATCCTGCGGCATCGCGTCGGCGACTTCTCGGTCGCCAACATCGGCTGGCATCTCGAGGAAGGCGACGTTCGCCGCCGGCTGAACCGCGACCTCGATGACTTCACCAAGCGCCGGCTGATCAACGACGCCGTGGCCCGAGCGGGCGAGTCCAAGGACCCGGAAGCCGCGGCGGCGCAGGAGATCTTCGCGGCGGCCCGCTTGCGGGTGGCGTCGGCCGAGCCCGCCCGTCCGGTCGACCCGGTGCGGCCTCGCGACGGCATTCTGGCTGCGTTCGGCCTGGACCTCGACGAGGTCGTCCACCCGGTCCTGATCCATCTCTGCGCGACGTTCCTCGACCAGGGGCAAGCCTTCTGGCCGATGCCGGGCCGCGATCAGGGATTGTTGCGGGCCGCGCGGCGACTGCTGGCCCTGCCCGGGGCCATCTATCCGGAGGCCCTGACCGGCCTCGGCGAGGAGATGCGGCGCCAGGAACGCGAAGGCCTCACCGCGCTGGAGGTGATCGAGCGAGTCTTCGGGATCTTCGGCATTCAGCCCGAAGAGATGGAGTCCGTGATCGGCGCGGAGTTGCTGGCACTGCCCGGCTGGCCGGGCATGATCCGGCATCTGGAGCAGAAGCCGGCGGCGGCGCCGCACGAGCGCGTACCGTTCTCACTCGACGACTACCTCGCCCTGCGCCTGACGCTGATGAAGGTCGGCGCGGCGAGCGTGGCGGCCAAGCACGACGTAGCGCCCGTGTCGAGGATCTGGCGCGTGGCCGTCAGCCGCCCCAACTCCGCCGAGGCCGCGCGGCAGGCGGCGGCCGCTCGCTTGGCCGAGACCGCGCAGGTTTGCGGCCTGACGGCTTCCGAGCTGGCGAACCTCGACGAGCGCTCGATGGCGCGCTTGCTGCGAGAGCTCGAGGAGTTCGACCATCTCGAGCGCCGCCGAATCTTGCACTTGGCCTACGAGCGCCGCCATGAGAGGCGGATCCTGTCTCCGCTGGCGCAGCACCGCCGCAGCATTGCCCCGGCGCCGCCGCCGAAGCCCGTGGCCCAGGTCTTCTTCTGCATCGACGACCGGGAGGAGTCGATCCGCCGCCACCTGGAAGAGGTCGACCCGGAG
Source organism: Acidobacteriota bacterium (assembly GCA_016125275.1). GTDB lineage: Bacteria > Acidobacteriota > Terriglobia > Bryobacterales > UBA6623 > RI-231. Next base: position 51,899 of record WGMB01000004.1, read on the forward strand.
ATCGAGACATTGGCCGTCGCCGGCTTCTTCGGGGTCGCCATCGACTACCAGGGTCTGGACGACGTGCAGGGCTCGCCGCTGTGTCCGGTGGTGGTCACCCCGCAGCACGCCATCCATGAGCAGCCGTCGGCCGCCCACCAGAAGGAGCACCGAGTGCGGCAATCGCGCCGCAAGCTGTGGGCGCAGTTGGCGTACGGCTCGTTCCTGTCTTCGCGGACGCTCGTCCGCGGCTGGTTCAGCGCGGCCTTCCTGGGGCTGCTGTCGGTCTTTCCCTTGGCCGCCAGGATTCTGGCTCCCCGGCCGTACGGCAAGCTGCGGCGCTGGCTCAACAGCCAGTTCTTGCCGGCGCCTCGCACCGAGCTGACGATGATGCGCGACGACGCCAGGGGCCGCGCCATCGCCGAGGGCCTGCAGGTCGGATTCACCACCCAGGAGAAGGTCGACTGCGTGGAGAGCGTGCTCGGCCCGGTCGGGCTGCACGAACGCTTCGCCCGCCTGGTCATCCTCCTCGGGCATGGCTCGACGAGCCTCAACAACCCCCTGGAGGCGGCCTACAACTGCGGCGCTTGCGGCGGGCGTCGCGGCGGACCCAACGCGCGGCTCTTCGCGGCCCTCGCCAATCGTCCCAATGTGCGCGAAGGTCTGGCCGCGCGGGGGATCAAGATTCCGGCCGACACCTGGTTCATCGGCGGCTATCACGACACCTGCTCGGGCGACATCGAGCTGGCCGATCTGGACCGTGTGCCCGTCTCGCATCGCCCGGACCTCGAGCGCGTGACGCGATCCTTCCGCGAAGCCCAGGCCTGGGAGGCTCATGAGCGCGTCCGCCGTTTCGACGCGGCGCCCAAGGGCTCGGACCCTTACCGGTCGCTGCGTCACGTCGAGGAGCGCTCCGAGCACCTCGCCGAGCCCTTGCCCGAGTACGGCCACTGCACCAACGCGGTGACCATCGTGGGCCGAAGGGCGATCACCCGGGGCCTGTTCCTGGATCGGCGCGCCTTCCTGGTCTCCTACGACGCGGCCTTCGACCCGGACGACGAGAACCTCGCCAAGATTCTCTCGGCCGCCGTCCCGGTCTGCGCCGGCATCGCTCTGGAATACTACTTCTCGGCGGTGGATAATGAGCGCTACGGCTGCGGCACCAAGCTGCCTCACAACGTGGTGGGGCTGCTGGGCGTCATGAACGGCGCTTCCAGCGATCTGCGGACCGGCTTGGCCCGGCAGATGATCGAGATCCACGAGCCGCTGCGGGGCTTGTACGTGATCGAGACGACCCCGGAGCGCTTCCTGAACGCCGCCAAGCGGAACGCAGAAGTCCTGCGGTTGCTCGAGAACCGCTGGGTGCGGTTGGCGACGATGGACCGCGACACCGGCGAGATGCAGGTCTACCGCGACGGCGTCTTCGAGCCGTACACGCACAGTGAAGACGAGCCCCTGGGGCAGGCGCCCACGTCGGCGGACTGGTTCCAAGGCAAGTCGGACCATTTGGGGTTGGCGCAGATCACCCGCACGGTCCAACCGATGCAAGTCGGCGAGTTGGTCGGAGCCGCGGGCTAGGCGAGGGGGGCGCTGTCATGGACCTGGCACAGCTTACGACCCCTCAACTGCTGCTGCTGCTCACCGTGGCCTTGCCCGGGGCGGCCTTTCTGGGCCTGGCGATCGCGTGGCTGTTGGGCTGGACCGGTAGCGAAAGGGTCATCAGCCGGGTCACCGGCCTCACCTATGTGGCGACCACGCTGAGCGCGTTCACGCTGTTTGCCCGGATGCTCGGACAGTCCGAGCCGAGCGTGACCGTCCCGTTGGGCCCCTGGTTCGAGGTACCCACCTATTCGTTCCCGCTGACGTTGTTCGTCGACCCGCTGTCGATGCCGCTGGTGTTGGCGACCTCGGTCCTGATCGGCTTGGTCGGGACGTTCGCTCAGCGCTACCTGCACCGGGAGAAGGGCTTCCTGCGCTTCTTTCTGTTGCTGCATCTGTTCGGGTTCGGGTCCGTGCTGGTGTTCTCGGCCGGTTCGTATGACCTGATCATCTGCGGCTGGGAGCTGGTCGGCATCACCTCCGTCATGCTGATCGCGTTCTTCCAGGACCGCCGGCGGCCGGTGGAGAACGCCATCCGGGTGTTCGCCATCTATCGCTCGGCGGATGCGGGGCTGCTCATCGGCGTCTTCCTGCTGCATCACGCGGCGGGTTCGGCGATGTTCTCCGAGCTGTTCCAGGGCCCCTGGCCCGGCCAGGCCCTGACGGGGCTGGACGGCGCGTCGGCGACCGCGATCGGGCTGCTGTTCCTGTTCGCGGGCGCGGGCAAGGCGGCGCAGGTTCCGTTCTCGGGCTGGCTTCCCCGCGCCATGGAGGGTCCCACGCCGTCGAGCGCCATCTTCTACGGCGCCATCTCGGTGCATGCCGGCGCGTATCTGCTGCTGCGCTCGGAGCCGATTCTGCGGGCTTCGTCCGTAGCCGCCTGGGCGGTGATCGCCATCGGCGCCGTCACGGCGATCGTGGGCGGCCTCAGCGGACGAGCTGCGGCGGACGTCAAAACGGCCTTGGCCCAGGCCTCGCTGGCGCAGTTGGGCTTGATCTTCGTCGAGATCGGCCTCGGGCTGACCTGGCTGGCGCTGCTGCACATCAGCGGCCACATGGTGATCCGGACCCTGCAGTTCCTGCGCGCGCCGTCGGTGCTGCGGGACTACCACCGCATCCACGCCGTCGCGGAGGGCCGCATCGCCTCCGACGAGCTCTACTACGAGGCCATGCTCCCGGCCGGGCTCCGGGCTTGGCTCTATCGCCTGGCGTCCGACCGCGGCCACCTCGATACGATCCTGGACCGTTTCTTCATCGGGCCGCTGCTGGCTCTGGCCCGCTTGTTGGCCGACCTCGAGCGCCGCCGGGTCTCTCCGTTCGAAACGCCTCGGCCTTCGGCCCGGCTGGCTCCCGTGTTGGGCGACCCGAACGGGCGCGCAGAGGGAGGCCACCATGGCTGAGCTTTCCTTGCCCTTGATGAGCTTGGCGATCCTCGCGCCGTGGGTCGCTGCGATCGCGGTCCTGCGCGGCGAGAACCCGGACGCGCGCCGTGTGACGGCCATGCTGGGCTCCGGCATCAGCCTGCTGGCGGCGCTCGAGATCCTCCGCGAAGTCTTTTTGGCGGGCGAAGTCTCCCTGGCGGAGCCCTTCGTGCCTCCCGGCTGGCTGGTCGTCGACAGCTTGAGCGCCTTGCCGATGGCGCTGTTCTCGGCCGTCGCCTTCGGCTCGCTGACGGCGCTGCCGCGCCGCGAGCTGCGCCCGACGGTCGTCTCCGCCGCTTTGCTTTTGCAGGGCGCCACGCTGGCGGCGCACGCCTCGGCGAACCTGTTGGGGTTTGCGACGGCCTGGATTCTCTCCGTCCTGGCCTTTTCCTGGAGGCAAGACTCGGCGGACGACGAGAGCGCTTCGCTGTGGCGTGGCGGAACGCTGCTGCCGGCCTCCTGCGTCTGTCTGGCGATCGGCGTGGCTTGGATCGCCTGGAGCGCGGACCTGCACCATGCGCCTGCGCCCTATGTGTTCGAAGAGCTGGCGCGCTCGGGCGCTCCCGGCGGCGTCTGGGCCTTTGGGTTCCTGGTGCTGGCGGCGCTGCTGCGCAAGGGCGTCTTCCCGTTCCATTCCTGGGTGGCGCCCGCGTTCGAGCGCGGGCCGCTGATGCTGGTGGTGCTGTTCATCAACGGCCACCTCGGGGTCTATCTGGTCGCTCGGGTGGCCATCCCGGCCTTCCCGCAGATCTCGCAGGAGTCTCTGGGCATCGTCAGCGGTCTGGCGATGCTGACGGCCATCTACGCGGCCGTGCTGGCGCTGGCCGAGGTCCACCCGCGACGCCTGCTGGCGCTGTTGGCGATCAGCCAGGCGTCGTTCATCCTGGCCGGGCTCAGCGCCGGGACGGCCGAAGGCGCGGCCGGCGCCCTGGCCTATTGGCTGGTGGTGACCGTGGCGACCAGCTCGCTGGCGGCGATCCTGAGCGCGGTGGAGTCCCGCGTGGGTCTGCCGATCACCGGCGACCGCTTCCTTGGGTTGGGACAGCGCTTCCCGCGGTTGGCCGTCTTCTTCGTGGTCTGCGGCTTGGCGCTGGTGGGCATGCCCGGCACGTTGGGCTTCTGCGCCGATGAGCTGCTGCTGCACGGGGCGCTCCAATCCCATCCCCAGATCGGGTTCGCGCTGCCCTTGGCGACGGCCTTGAACGCCTATCACCTGTTTCGACTCTTCTGCAAGCTCTTCTTGGGCGACCCTGGGGTCGTTCTCGAAGGGGTTCCCGACGCTCGCCCCCGAGAGCGCTGGGTCCTCGTCTGCGGTCTGCTCCTCCTCATTGGAGGCGGCTTGTTCCCCAACCAAGTCGTTTCTCTACAGGAGCGCGCCGCGACGACCATAGCTGCTGTTTCGCAAGTCGCGGGTTTCCTTCCCCATCCGCACTAGCGAAACGCGGGGGGAGGGTCCGGATCATCCCGGACCCTCCCTTTAGGTCTGTTTCTTGGGGGGAGATCGATCAGTCGATCAGGCCCGAGCGCATGGCGAAGCGCACCAGCTCGCCGGTGCTGTGCAGGTTGAGCTTCTCCATGATCCGCCCCCGATAGCCTTCGGCGGTATACACGCTCAAATTCAGCTTCTGCGCGATCTGCTTGTTCGTAAAGCCCTCGGCCACGAGCTGCAGCACGTCGCGCTCGCGCGCCGTCAGCAGGTCAATGGGGGCCTTGGCCTGCTTGCGGTAGTCTTCCAAAACCGCTTGCGAGACCGCCGGCGAAATATAGCCCTCGCCGTTGGAGACGGCCTGGATGGCCGCCAGCATGTCGTTGCTGCGCGATTCCTTGAGCAGATAGCCGTCCGCGCCGGCCCGCAGGATCTCGCGGACGTACACCGAGTCGCGGTGCATGCTCAGCGCAATCACCCGGGTGGAAGGCAGGCGCTCGCGGATGCGGCGGGTGGCTTCCACGCCGCCCATCTCCGGCATCGTCACGTCCATGATGACGATGTCGGGACGCAGCTCCTCCGCCAACTCGATCGCTTCCCGCCCGGTGGAGGCCTCGCCGACGACCTCGTAGCCTTCCTGCCCGTTGAGAAACACCACCAGCCCGTGACGGACCAACTCGTGATCGTCAACCAGCAACAGCCGTATTTTCCGGGCGAACGCCATTGAGCGCGCTATCGAGAACGGTTACTTCAATCGTAACACCGCCCGTCGGTGGCGACAGGATGCGAAGGTCGCCGCCGATCTGTCGCGCGCGGGCCCGCATGCCCACCAAGCCCAGCCCGGCGCGGGGCGGCGCCTCGGGGTCGACCGGCCTTTCGTCGGCCCTGGCCGCCTCCAGGCCGCGGCCGTCATCGCGGATGCGCAGCAGGATGCCTCCGCCCCGACGGCGCAGCTCCACGTGGACTTCCGAGGCTTCCGAGTGGCGGGCCGCGTTGGTCAACGCCTCCTGGGTGATGCGGAACAGGTGCGTCTCGACCTCGTCCGGCAATCGTTCCGTGAAGGTCGACTCATACCGCCAGCGAATCCGCGTCCGCTCGGCGAAGCGTTCGCCGACCCAGCGCAGCGAGGCGTCCAACCCGAAGTCGTCCAGGATCACCGGCCGCAGCAGTTGGGAGAGCTCGCGGACGGTCGCGATGGTGTCCTGAATCAGGCTCAGGCACTGTTCGCGCTGTCCCTCCAGCCGAATCGGGTCGAGCTTCTCGACGCTGGCCGAGAGCACCGCCAGGGACTGGCCCAGGTCGTCGTGCAGCTCATGGGAGAAGCGGCGCAGGGAGTCCTCCTGGCTCTCCAGCATGTGCCAGCTCACCCGGCTCAGCTCGGCTTCGTGCTCCCGTTGGCGCTCCAGGAACCGCGTCGCCCCGCGGCCGGTGAGGTAGGCGCACAGGATCGAAAGCGCCAGCGCGGCCCCGATGATCCACAACGACTCGAGCAGCCCCTCGCCGGAGAGCTGCGCGATGCGGGCTTCGGCGCGCGCCGCCCGGATCGAGCTGCTGGCCAGCAGGGCGGCCACTTGTTCGAGGATGCGGCTGTGGTCGGTGAAGAGCTCCTCCATGGCGTACTGCGACCAGTCGTGGCGGTTGAGGATCTCGCGGGCCCTGCCGGAGAAAGCGTGCGCCGAGCGCTGCAGACCCTCCCACAAATCCCTGTCGGCCAGCTCGGATGTCTGTGCGACCACCCGCCGGAGCACGTCCTCGGTTTGCCGCAGGGTCTCCCGCAGCCGTGGCTCGTCGATCGGGTCGGAGGAGTGCGTGAATTGGTGGGAGAGCGCGTTCAGCGCCGCCTGCTCGAGCTGCAGCTCGTTGATCAGCCGCGTCGTGAGCAACTGTTCCTGGGCCAGCGCCGCCGCGCTGCGTTGTACGCTGCGGGCGTTGCGGATGGCGGCCAAGGCGGCGCCGATGAGCAGGACGATGACGAGGGTGAACCCGACGATGAGGATGCGGGCGAACTTGTGGTCGGACTGTTGGCGGGCTCGCACGGGCGTCACGGGCGATCTCCTTGGGGAGGCGAGCAACGAAAGCTCTGGCCGGAGTATGGCAGACTGCTTCGCCGGGGCGTCGCGCCGGTCCGCTCCGACGCCGGCCCTCGGATCGCTAGAATACAGGCTTCGAGGCGGTCGCGCGGAGCCCCGCGTTCCGGCGCGTCCGCCTCTCGTCCATGGCCTCCTCCCGTCCGCCCGCTGACTCGCTCTACGGCGAGGTCGCGCTCCCCGTCCCGCTGGATCAGACGTTCACCTATTCGCTGACCGGCGAGCTGCGGCGCCGAGCCGAGCCCGGCTCGCGCGTGCTGGTGCCGTTTGGGACGCGCAAACTGAGCGGCGTGGTGGTGGAGATCCACGAGCGCAAACCGGGGCGCGAGGTCCGAGCGGCGCTGCGGTTGCTCGACGACGAGCCGTCGCTGTCGCCGGAGCTGCTCCGCCTCGGCCGGTGGATCGCGCAGTACTACTGCGCGCCGATCGGCGAGACCCTCAAGTCCATGCTGCCCCTCGGGGTGGAGCTCAAGGAGACCCGGGTCGCGCGCCTGACCGACCAGGGCGCCGAGGCCGCGGCGCAGTTCAGCGTCAGCGCCGCCGACGACCCCTCCATCCGGCTCCTGCAGACGCTGGCCAAGCGCCCGCTGACCCTGCCCTACCTGCGCCAGAAGGTCCCCGGCGCGGCCAAAGCCTTGAGCGCGTTGGAGAAGCGCGGCTTCGTCCGGATCGAGAGCGAGGTGGAGGATCGCGACCCGTTGCGGGCCCGCGACGGGCGGCTGCTGGTGTCGGCGGGCGACTGCGGCAAGGCCCCCAAGAAGCTCGTGCGAGGCGAACGCTGGCTGCTCGACTTTCTGGACCACCACCCCGGCGAGCACGATCTGGAGTCGCTGGCGCTCGACCGCAAGGACGTCGCGGCCGTGGCCCGCCGGCTCGCCCCGTCCGGCGCTGTCGGCCTGCGCGTGGAGCGCTCCGCTGGCCGAGCCCGCCCCGAAGGGCCCCGCGTGGCCCTGCAGCCGGACCAGGAGACGGCCGTCACGGCCCTCGTCGGCGCTCTCGAGCAAGGGGGCTTTCACCCCTTCCTACTGCACGGCGTCACCGGCTCGGGCAAGACGGAGGTCTATCTGCGGGCCATCGAGAAAGCCCTCGATCTGGGGCGTTCGGCGCTCCTGCTCGTCCCCGAGATCGCCCTCACTCCGCAGGTGGCCGGCCAGTTCTTCGCCCGCTTCGGGGACTTGGTGGCGGTGCTGCACAGCGCCTTCTCGGGCTGGCAGCGGGCGGAGCAGTGGCGACGCATCCGCTCCGGCGAGGCTCGCGTGGTGATCGGCGCGCGCTCCGGCGTCTTTGCCCCGATGGCTGATCTCGGCCTGATCCTGGTGGACGAAGAGCACGAATCGTCGTACAAGCAGGAGGAGACGCCGCGCTACCACGGCCGCGACGTCGCCGTCGTGCGCGCCAGCCAGGCCGGCGCCGTGGTCGTGCTGGGGTCGGCCACGCCCAGCCTGGAGTCTCGCTACAACGCCGAGCGCGGCAAGTACGGGCTGCTCGAGATGCCGCGCCGCATCGGCCGCCGGCCGCTGCCCGAGGTCGAGATCCTCGACATGAAGCAGGAGTTCCTGGAGACGCGCCGCAACGACATGTTCTCCCGCCGCATGGTCGAGGAGGTCCAGACCCGCCTCGAAAAGGGCGAGCAGACGATGCTGCTGCTCAACCGCCGCGGCTTCTCCATGTACGTCTGGTGCCGCAAGTGCGGCCACCGCATCGAGTGCCAGAACTGCTCGGTGACGCTCACCTATCACAAGCGTGAGCGCCGGCTGCTGTGCCACTACTGCGACTACGCCGAGGCTGTGCCGGAGAAGTGCCCGCAGTGCGACAGCGAGTTCATGCACTTCCAGGGCTTTGGCTCGGAGAAGGTCGAGGACGCCCTGCGCGACAGCTTCCCCAAGGCGCGCATCGCCCGGCTCGACCGCGACGCCGTCAAGGGACGCGACCAGTACGAGTCCATCCTGGACGGCTTCCGCGAGGGCCGCTACGACATTCTGGTCGGCACGCAGATGATCGCCAAGGGCCACGACATCCCCAACGTCACCTTCGCCGGCGTCGTCTCGGCCGACGTGGGCCTGGGCGTGCCGGACTTTCGAGCCGCCGAACGCACTTTCCAACTGCTGACCCAGGTAGCCGGCCGGGCGGGCCGCGGCGCCACCCCGGGGCGGGTCGTGCTACAGACCAGCTTCCCCGAGCACTACGCCGTCCGGCTGGCCGCCGCTCAGAACTACGGAGCCTTCTACGGCAAGGAGATGTACTTCCGGCGCAACATGCAGTACCCGCCGTTCGCCGCCTTGGCCGCCTTGCTGATCCGGTCCAAGAAGCTCGATGAGGCGATGAACTGGTCGGCGGCCCTCGGTCGCCGCCTGCAGGGGCCCTACGAAGGCGTGCGGCTGCAGGGCCCCGCCGCCGCCGCCGTCCCGCGGCTGAAGCAGGAGTACCGCTTCCGCTTTCTGCTCAAGTCCCGGGAGCGCTCGAAGCTCCAAGCGATCTTGCGAGAAGCGCGGGACTTTGCCGAAGCCGAGAGCTGGCCCGCCGGCGCGCTGACCATCGACGTCGACCCGTTCAGCCTGCTGTAGGCAGCGCTTCGCCTACTGCGTGAAGTACAGCGGCGTGCTGTCGCGTCGCAGGGCCGCGTCGTGGGTGTCGGCCACGCGCGTCAGCAACTCCACCAGCTCCGGATGCTCCCCCGCTACGTCGTGCGATTCCGCGATGTCGGCCTCCAGATCGTACAGCTCGGGTTGCGGCAGCAAGCGGTAGTGCCGCTCGAAGAGGCCGTCTTGCAGGTCGTACCAGATCGACGAAGGCCTCTCCGGGTACTGGTCGATTTGCAGGAACAGCTTCCAGCGGCCCAATCGGACGGCCTGCAACTGCGCGCCGAAGTAGTAGAAGAAGGGCTTTTCGGGCAGCGCCTCCACGTCGCCCGCGAGCAGCGGCGCCAGCGAGCGGCCGTCGAGGGTACGCCCGGCCGGCGGCTCGACGCCCGCCAGCGCCGCGAACGTCGGCAGCAGGTCCAGGATCGAAGCCACTTGCGGCGTCGTGCGCCCGGGCGGGATTCCGGCGCCGCGAAAGATGGCCGGCACGCGCATGCCTCCTTCGAAGGTGTTGCCCTTGCGCCCCCGCAGCGGCCCGGCGCTCCCGCCGGCGCCGCGCCAACCGAAGCGGCCCTTGCCGTCGTTGGGCGCCCGCGTGGGCCCGTTGTCGGAGGTGAAGACGACCATCGTCCTCTCCGTCAGGCCCAACTCCTCGAGCTCATCCAGGATGACGCCGGTCGACCAGTCCAGCTCTTCGACCGCGTCGGCGTACAGGCCATGCGGAGAGCGCCCCTCGAAGTCCTCCGAGGCGTACAGCGGCGTGTGCGGAAACGTGTGTGGCAGGTACAGCAGGAACGGCCGGTCGCGGTTCCGCCGCAGGAACTCGACGGCGCGCTCGGTGTAGCGCCGCGTCAGCGTCTGCTGGCGGACCGGCGCCTCGACGACGGCGTCGTTGTCGAGCAGCGGCAGCCTCCACAGCGCGTGTTGGGCTCGAAACGGCTCGTCGGCCGGCTTCTCGTCCATGTCGTTCGAGTAGGGCAACCCGAAGAAGAAGTCGAAGCCCTGACGCTGGGCCCGCAGCGGCTCGGGCCAGCCCAGGTGCCACTTGCCGATCGCAGCCGTGGCGTATCCGGCCGGTTTGAGCAGCTCCGCCAGCGTCAGCTCCTCCGGCGGCAACCCGGTCCTCTCGGTCGGAAACAGGACGTTCGGCACGCCGGCCCGAACCGGCAGCCGCCCGGTCAAGATCGACGCCCGGGATGGGCTGCAAAACGGCGCCGCCGCGTAGAAGTCCGTGAACCGCAGGCCCTCCCGGGCCATCCGGTCGAGCCGAGGCGTGCGGATCGTGGAGGAGCCGTACACGCCGAGGTCTCCGTAGCCCAGGTCGTCGGCGAACAGGATGACGAAGTTCGGCTTCTGGGCGGCCAGCGGAGCGGCGGCCAGCAGCAGGAGGGCGGCGAGCAGGCGGAGCACGGGCGCCACTCTACCAGAACCGTCCCTGCTTCGCGCCCGCCCGGCTCTCTACGGCAAATCCGTGAAGTCGAGGACCCGCCGCTGCCCGCCATGCGTCAGCGTCAGCTTGCGCCCCTGGGCGTCGGCGTTGAGGAAGGGGCCTTCGAAGCTCTTCCACCCGGCGTAGTCGAGCGGCCGGCCGTCGGCGCTGGGCGTCCGGCCATAGGTGAACGCCAGCTCGTGTCCGCGCAGCGAGCGGAAGCGCACCGTCGGGACCGGCTCGAGCGCAAACTCCAGCGGCAGGGCCGTGATCTTCCGCTGAAACTCCTCGAAGCTCGCGAATTCCGACGCCGAAGCCGCTTGCAGGATCGTGCCGTTCCGCCGCGAAGGGCTGTAGAGCCGCCGGCCGCCCTTCTCGATCGGCTTCCACTCATACGGCGCCAGCGGGCGGTAGGCCACATAGGCGTTGGAGGCGTGGGCGAAGATCCAGCCGGACTCATGCTCGACCAGCGCCTCGAGCCCGTCGGGGAAGAAGCCGTTGATGTGCGGAAACTTCTCGCTCTCAGGGATGTCGTACAGCGCGATGACCGTGTCCTGGTCCTGAAAGATCTTCTCGAACGGCGATCCGCCCAGCAGCTTGTCCGGCGAGTCGTAGGTGGTCTTGGACCGCACCACGGCTTCCAGAAAGGCGTCCAGCATGGGCGGAAAGTACATCTGCAGCTCGTAGTTGCCCGAGTAGGGGTGCATCGAGAAGATCGTGTTGCGCACCCCGCGCGGGTCGTCCAGCGCCCAGGTCACGTCCCAGGAGTGCTGCTGGATCGGTTGCAGGATGCCGCCCTGGTCCGAGCCCACGGCGTAGTCCTTGCTCATGTAGGTCGTCTTGTAGACCGGCGCGTTGCGCACGTCGGTGAACCGCCAGCGGTGCCGCGTGCGCTTGAGCTCCTTGTGGAGATAGGGCTTGGAGCGGTCGGTGGCGATCCGCTGGATGATCTGCGGCGGCTCATAGGCCGAAGCCAGCGAATACAGCAGAGCGTAGAAGGCGGGGTAGGGCCGGTGCGGGTAGCCCTGCCCGAACAGCAGCCAAGCGAAGTCCGACGAGACGCCGTCCCACTTCTCCACCACCTGTTTGTCGTCGGTGCGGGCGTGGGCGCCCACGTACACGCCGTCGAGGCTCTCCACGGCGAAGTCCGCCATGATCCACTCCATCATCCGCGTCGCCCGCTCGCGCATCACCGGGTTCTCCGACCAGGCGGCCAGATACGACAGCGGCAGCAGATAGACGCCGATGTAGTGCGTGCAGTCGTACTCGCCCTGGCCCAGCGTCGCCGTCAGATTCATCCAATCGAAGATGTACTCCTCGGCTTCGGCGCGGCTCTCCGCCGAGCTCTTGCCGGTGTACCAGGTCTCGGCCGGATCATCGGGATAGAGCTGCGAGTAGAGATACAGCGAGGTGTAGTAGAGCAGCCAGTGGTTCTCGGTGTCGCCCCGGTAGGGCATGTAGGTCCGCCAAGCCTCGCGCAGCTTGCGGCGGGCTTCGTCGGTGAGCTGGCCCTGGTCCAGGTAGGCGATGGCAGTGACGGGGAACATCCAGAACATGTCGCCGCGCACATCGTCGAGCAGCTCGATCATGCGCCGCGAGCAGAGCTCGGGGTCCTCCTTTAGCGCCAGCTTGGCGGCGATCGTGCCGTAGCCCGCGCGGGGCAGGGCGTCGGCGGGCAGGTGCGCGTGGGACTCGATGATGTCCTTTACGCGCGCCGGGAAGTCCGGCGTCTGCGCGGCGGCGGGAATCGCCGGCGCGAGCAGTAGCGCCGTAAGCAGCGGGGCCGTGAACAGTAGAGCGGGGCGCTTCATCGCGTCGCCTCCGGGATGAACTCGAGCTCTCGCGTCACGCTGCCCTCCAGTCCGGCCGGCGTCCAGGAGTAGCCCAGGTCGTCGGAGACGTACACGGCTTGCTCGTGCACGCTGGCGTAGATCCGTCGGGGGTGATCGGGGTCGAACGCCACGCGCCAAACCCTCTTCGACGGCAGCCCGTAGGTTCGATTCGACCAGCTCGCCCCGTCGTCCTCGGAGATCGCCACGCCCACGCCCCAGCCGGCCACCGCCAGACGGCCCGGCCGATGCCGGTCGAAGTCGGCGTTGTAGAGCGTGCCCTGCGGGTCCAGCGATTCGTTCGCGCGCCAACTGCGGCCCCCGTCGGCCGACAGCAGCAGTCCGCCGTTCTGCGTGGTCGCCGCCCAGCGGCGCGGCTCGGCGCGGGACTGGACCAGATGCGTGATCCAGTCGTCCTCGCCGCCGGCGTACTGCCAGCTCTTTCCCTCGTCGTTGCTCAGGAAGAGCCCGGTCTCGCCGCCCGCCAGCACGCGGCCGGCGCGGGTGCGGTCGACGACCACGTTTTGGAAATACTTGCGGCTGGTAAGCGGCGTGCGGCGTTCCCAGCTCCGGCCTTGGTCGGGGCTGAAGCCCAGCCCGTCGGGCAGGGCGATCCACAGGCTGTCCGGCCGATTGGGGTCCACGGCGACGTCCTGCAGCTCGGTCACCCGCCAGTCCGTGAGGATGCTCCAATCGCGCCCGGAGTCCGCGGCGCGGATGCAGCCGTTGCCGACCGCCAAGTACAGCACGCTGGGGTCGCGGGGGTCGTGGTCGACGGCGAGCACGGCCGGATTGGTGAACCCCAGGTCCAGCCACCGGCCCTGTTCGTCGAGCACGAACAAGCCGCTCTTCTGCAGCGGCGCGCCCACGACATACCCTTTCGTGCTGGCGCCGGCCGCGTACAGCCGATGTTCTCCAGCCCAGGCCGGCCGCATCAGGCAGCCGAAGACAAGGAAAGCGATCCAAGAGCGCATGAGACGAAGGCCTCAGTATCGCTGTTTTCCCAGTCCTCCCTTCAACCTACTGATTGAGATAGGCGATCAGATCGGCCATCTCCTGCTCGCTGATCTGCGGCCACTCCGTCTCCAGGTAGTCCATGAACATCTTCATGTTCGGCCCATGGGTCCAGACCGTCGAAGCCATTTCGGCGGCCGAGTAGGGGCCCACCGAGGTCAAGTCCGGCGCCGGGATGTCGGGGTTGTTCGCGCCGTGGCACTGCGTGCACTTCTTCTCGGCGATCAGCTTCTCGCCGCGCGAGGCGTCGCCGCGGGTCTGGTAGTAGCCTTGCCGGAACAGATAGGTGGTCAGGTCGGCCATCTCGTCGAGCTCCAGCGGCTGGAAGCTCGCGCCGGCCTTGCGCATCAGCGGATAGTGGCTCCAAAGCGCCGCCGCCAAGCCGCTGAGCCGGGGCTCTTCGCGCGCCGTGGACAAAGTGCGCTTGCCCGCCTCCTCGCGGAAGCTGTGGCAGCCGGCGCAGCCTTGCTTGGCGAACACGGCTTCGCCATTGGCCGGGTCGCCCAGCCGGATGTACTCGACCAAACCGTCATGCGGCGGAATGGTCCGCACCAGGGCCACTACGTTCGCCATCTCCTCGGCCGTCAGCGTCGGCCACTCCATGCCGGCTGCCTCGACGGCGGCCCGCATCGCATCAGCGTGGTTCCACATCTCCTGCAGCCACAGCGTCGGGTCGGCCATGGAGGTCCAGCGGGCGACCGGGGCCCCCGGCATTTTGTCGTCGTCAGCGCCGGGCAGCGCGTGGCATTTCGCACAGCCCTTGGCTGAAAACACCCTCTTGCCGGCGTCCGCGTCGCCGGCCGGATCCTGGAACTCGAGCGAGTAGAAGAAGGCGTAGAGGTTGGCGATGTCGCTCACGCGCAACCCGGTCGGCGTCTTTCCCGAAGCCTCCATGGCCTGCCACATCTTCGGCGCATGGTCCCAGAGGGTGGCGGCCAAACCGGCCGGCGAATAGCCCCCGGCGGGCATTTGGGCGAGGTCGGGAGCCGTCTTCCCGCCCTGGCCGGCCAGTGCATGGCAGTCGGTGCAACGCCGCATCTCCAGCAGCTCCTTGCCGGATTCCGCGTCGCCTCCCTGCGCCGAAAGCGGCCCCGTCGCCGCCAATGTCAGAACCAGAATCAACCACGCCGTTCGCGTCATGGCAGCCTCCCTGGCTTTCGGCCCAAGAAAGCTGCAATCCGCGGTCCAACTTCGCTCGCGCGTCTTCGTTTTTGGGCACAATAGGGGAGACCTATGGCGACCGCGACCTCCACCGACCTGCAACCGCGCATCGACGAAGCGCGGGCCCGCCTCGATGCTCACGTGCGTGAGATCGTCCAGTGGCACTTCTCGCCGGAGACCGGCTGCGAGTTTTGGCTCAACCGCGCCAAGGAGCTCGGCTTCGATCCGCGCGAGCAGGTGCACGGCTACGACGACCTGAAGAAGCTCGGCATGTTCCAGGACGAGTGGCTGCGCGGCGGCCCGGTGCGCAAGTGGGTCCCCAAGGGCTTGGCGCACAAGCCGGTCTACGTGTTCGAGACCGGCGGCACGACCGGCGTGCCGAAGACGCGCATCAACATCGACGACTTCCGCACCGACTATTCCGACTTCTCGAAGACTCTTCCCGACGAGTTCTTCCCGCCCGGCTCGGACTGGCTGCAGCTCGGTCCGACCGGCCCGCGCCGCTTGCGCTTGGCCATCGAGCACTTGGCGCAGGAGCGCGGCGGCATCTGCTTCGGCATCGACCTCGATCCCCGCTGGGTGGTCAAGCTGCTCAAGCGCGGCGAGATGGAAGAGGTCGAGCGCTACAAGAAGCACTGCATCGACCAGGCGATCACGATCCTGGGCGCGCACCCCAACATCAAGTGCGTGTTCACCACGCCGAAGCTGCTCGAGGCGCTGTGCGAGCGGATCTCGCTGAAAAAGCACGGCATTACCGGCGTGTTCTGCGGCGGCACCGAGATGACGCCGCAGTTCCACCGCTTCGCCGTGGAAGAGCTGCTCGAAGGCGCCTACTTCGCCGCCACCTACGGCAACACTCTGATGGGGCTGGCCTGTCACAAGCCCTTCGATCCGGCCGACAACTACGCCATCATCTACTTCTCGCCGCAGCCGCGGGCGGTGACGCAGGTCGTCAACCCCGACGCGATGGACGAGGAGGTCGGCTACGGCGAGACCGGCCGCGTGCTGCTCACGACGCTCACCAAGGAGTTCTTCATGCCGCGCTTCCCCGAGCGCGACATGTGCGAACGTGAGCCGCCGTGCGAAGCCTATCCCTGGGACGGCGTGCGCAACGTTCGGCCATTCACCACGGCCAAGAGCGGCGCGGTCACCGTCGGCGTCTACTGACCGAGGGGCTCCGAGTGACCCCTTTCGACTTTCAACCCAGGACGCGCGTCGTCTTCGGCCCTGGTTCGCTCGACCGGATCGGCGGGCTGGCGGCGGAGCTCGGCGCGCGGCGGGCGCTGATCGTCTCCGACCCCGGCATCGTGCGGGCCGGCTATCCGGTGCGGGCGCAGCAGTCTCTCGACGCCGCAGGCGTCACCTCGTTCGTCTATCACGAGGTCGGCGAAAACCCCACCACCGCCCACGTCGATCTGGCGACGATCTACGCCCGCGAGCGCGAGGTGGATCTGCTGATCGGGCTGGGCGGCGGCAGCTCCATGGACTGCGCCAAGGGCGTCAACTTTCTCTATACCAACGGCGGCGTGATGTCCGACTACTGGGGCGTGGGCAAGGCGGCCAAGCCGATGCTGCCCCTCATCGCCGTTCCGACCACCGCCGGCACCGGCAGCGAAGCCCAGTCGTTCGCCCTGATCTCCGACGCCCGCACGCACCGCAAGATGGCCTGCGGCGACCCCAAGGCGGCCCCCGCCGTTGCCATCCTCGACTCGGACCTGACCGCCTCGCAGCCGCCTGCGGTGGCGGCTCTGACGGCCATCGACGCCGTCACGCACGCGCTCGAAACCTGGGTCACCAACAAGCGCAATCCCGTCTCGGAAGCCTTCTCGCGCGAAGCCTGGCGGCTGATTTCCCGTAACCTTCAGCCGTCTCTCGACGATCCAAGCAATGGAGAGGCCCGCGCCGGAATGCTTTTGGGAGCGCACTTTGCAGGAGCCGCCATCGAGAACTCGATGCTCGGAGCGGCCCACTCCTGCGCCAATCCGCTGACGATGCATTACGACGTGGTGCACGGCGCAGCCGTCGGCGCGATGATGCCGGCCATCATCCGCTTCAACGCCGAGGCGGTCGGCTCGCTCTATGACGAGCTGGGCGGGGCCGAATCGCTGGCTTCGACCATCGAAGGCTGGCTGGCGCACGCCGGGCTGCCCGTCCGGCTGCGCGATCACGGCGTGGAAGAGGCGAAGATCCCGGCCCTGGCGCAAGAAGCCGCCGCGCAATGGACTGCGCAGTTCAACCCCAGGGAGGTCGGCCCGGCGCAGCTCGAGGAGATCTACCGATGCGCCTACTAGCCGCCTGGCTGCTGCTGGCGGCCGCGCCGCTCTGGGCCGACTGGCCCTACTTTCTGGGCAACCAGAGCCGCAACTCGATCTCTTCCACGCCCCTGGCGCCGCCGCTCGAGGTCGAGTGGACCTATGACGCGCCCGACGGCGTCGATTCGACAGCCATCATCGTTGACGGCACGGCCTACTTCGGCGAGATGAACGGCAAGTTCCACGCCGTAGACCTCGCCACGGGCAAGGGCAAATGGGTTTACCAAGCCGGGCTCGGCGTGCCCGCTTCCGGCTGCGTGCAGGACGGCGTGGTCTTCTTCGGCGATGAGGACGGCGTCTTCCACGCCGTGGACATCGCAACGGGAAAAGCCAAGTGGACCCATCCGACCGGCGCGGAGATCCTCTCCTCGCCGATGTGTCTGCCCGATGCCATCCTGTTCGGCTCCTACGATTCCAACCTCTACAGCTTGAATCCCAAGACCGGCGAGAAGAACTGGAGCTATCAGACCGCCGACCGCGTCCATTGCAGCCCGGCCGTCAAGGAAGGCAAGACGTTCGTCACGGGCTGCGACGGTATCCTGCGCATCATCGACGTCAAGAGCGGCGTCGAAACCTCGTCCATCGAGCTCTCCGACTACATCGCCTCGACCCCGGCGCTGGTGGGTGACCACATCTACATCGGCACGATGGGCAACGAGGTCCTGTCCGTCGATTGGGCGCAGGGCAAAATCGACTGGCGCTATCACCACCCGACCACCGACTTCCAGTACTACTCCTCGCCCGTCGTCTCGCAGGGCAAAGTCATCATCGGCGGACGCGACAAGCGGGTCCACGCCATCGACGAGAAGACCGGCCAGCTCGTCTGGGAGTTCCTGACGCGCTCGCGGGTGGACTCCTCGCCGGTGCTGGCCGGGAATGTGATCTGGGTCGGCTCGAACGACGGCAACCTCTACGCGCTCGACGTGAACACCGGCAAGGAGCTGTGGAAGTTCACCTTGGGCGGCGCGGTCGTGGCGCAGGCGGCCATCTCCGGCGACCGCCTGCTGATCGGCTCCCGCGATGGCGTGATGTACTGCCTGCGGAAGCAGTAGACCCCCGAGGGCGGGGTTTCAATCCTGGGCGCCCAGCGCTTCCAACAGGTCGTCGCGCTGCTCGGCCAGCCGCTGCAACTCCTGGCGCTGCCGGATCACGCTGAGGTAGACCCACGCCGCCGCCAGGATCGCGAGCGCAGTCACCTTCTGCGTGGTCTCCCCTCCGGTCTGTAGCGCACGCCACAGAGAGCTCCCGATGGGGATCAGGGCCCCGGCGAACGCGATCGTCACGAACGTGCGGCTCAGCCGCAGGAAGCGGATCTGACGGTCGAACTTCTCCGCCAGCGCCGCCCGAAAATCGCGCAGGCTCGCTTCCGGAGAGGGATCGGGCGCGACGCCCCCGCTGCGCCACAGGATCAGGGCCTTTCCGACGGCGGCGGCGCACAGCAGCGCTCCGGCGATCCGGTCGTCCCGAAACAGCAGGGCGCCCACGCACAGCAGCGCCAGCAAAGCGAGCCATTGGGCCCGGTTGCGTGTATCAATCCAGGTATCGAAACGGTTGGCCTTGGCCAGCGCCTGCTGCATCTTGAAGTCCTCCGGCTGCTGCGCCGGCGTCGACTCACGCCAGCGGTTGCGAAGCTCGTTCCAGTCCTGCGTCATCGCGAGCCTCCTTGGTTTTGGATGTCATCCGCCAGCTTGTGGCGAATGCGGGTGAGCCGGGTCGCCACCGCGCCCGGCTGAAGACCGACCACGTCGGCGATCTCGGCGTTCGAGAGCTCCTCCAGATGCAGCATGGCGATTTGGAAGTCCAGCGTCGGCAGCCGCCGCAGGGCTTCCGTCAGCGCCGTGCGCCGCTGCCGCTGCTGCAAACGGCTTTCGGGGTTCTCCGGGCCGGCCGGCTGCTCCCCGCCGTCCCAGGCGACCTCGCGAGACTGTCGGCGCCGCGCCCGGAACCGCGCCGTGGACGCCACGTTGTGGGCGATGCGGTAGATCCAGGTCCGCTCGCCGGAGTCGCCTCGAAAGCGGGGCAGGGCGGTCCAGACCGCCGCTGCGATCTCCTGCAACAGATCCTGCCGCGCCGCCGCGTCCGGCTCATAGGCTGCCGCCAAGCGGCGCAGCCCGGCGCCGTACTCCTCGGTCAGCCGACGAAACCGCTCTTCCAGATCGACCTGCTCGGGCATCTTTGCGTCGCGAAACTAGATAGTCTCGGCCAGTCCCCGATCCTTACCGGCAATCCCGCAATCTTTTCGGGTTCGTCATACTTTGGGGCAGAGATGGCGGGTCCCCGCAACTGGGCGCCGTTGGACTGGATCGTCGCCGGCTACACGGCGTGGATCGCGCTGCTGATTGTCGCCTTCTGGGACCGCTTCCGGACGCCGGGGACGCTGCTGGCCGCGCACGCCGGCATCCTGGTCTTCCTGTGGGGGTTGCCCCGCCGCGGCGGAGCCTGGGAACGGCCGAGGCGGCGAGAGACGCCGGTCGAGATCGCCGTGCGCTTTCTGCTGCGGTTTCTGCGCTACACCTATCCGCTGCTACTGGCCCTGTTCTTCTTCGAAGAAGCGCAGCAGACCGTCCGCGTCGTCTACCCGGACCACCCTTTCTGGTTCGAGACCTGGCTGTTCGCCTTCGACAAAGCGGTGTTCGGCGCCGAGCCGGTTCAACTGCTTGCGCCCTGGTCCACGCCGGCGCTCGACGAGCTGATGCACGCTCTGTACTTCAGCTACTACGTCACCATCTGCTTCGGGCCGATCTTCGCCTTCTTCGGACCGCGCCGCGAGATGCCGCCGGCCCCCGGCTTCGAAACCGTCATGACTGCGCTGATGACGTCCTATCTGCTCGCCTATCTGTGGTATCCCTTTCTGCCCGCGCGCGGCCCCTGGGAGCATCCGGAGGCGGTGGGAAACCTGGCGCCCTTCCACGGCTACTTCTTCACGGACGCCATTCAATCGATCATCGGGGCGGCGTCGGTCTCCGGCGCCTGCTTTCCCAGCGGGCACGCCGCCGGGGCTTGGGGCGCCTCCTTCGGGCTGATGCGCCGCTACCCTCGCGGCGGCGCCGTGGTGGCTTTCATCACAGCCGGCATGTCTGTGGCGTGCGTTTACACGCGCTACCACCATGCGGCGGACGTGGCGGCGGGCTTTATCATGGCAGTCATCGGGGCCTGGATCAGTTGGCGCCTGACGCCTTCGCCCGCCGAGGAGGCTCGGTCGGCCGCCGGAGGGTGATCCCGCGGTTGCCGTCTGTGCCAGACTCGGATTCTCATGACCGAACTCGAAGCTGTCACCGCCGCGCGCGACGTCATCGCCGGCCGCCTGGTTCGCACGCCGGTTCTGCGCCTGGAAGGTCGCGCCTTCTCGCCCTATCTCGACGGCCTGAATCTCGTCTTCAAGCTCGAGATGTTCCAGCGAACCGGCTCGTTCAAGATCCGCGGCGTGCTCAACAAGCTGCACAACCTCTCCGCCGAGGAGAAGCAGCGGGGCGTCATCGGCCTCTCGTCGGGCAACCACGCCCAGGCGTTGGCCTACGGAGCGCGGTTGGAAGGCTTGGCGGCGACGATCGTCATGCCCAGCTTCGCGCCGCCGAACAAGGTGGAGGCCACGCGCGCCTACGGAGCCAAGGTCGAGATCGTTTCCGCCGAGGAGCTGCTGTCCTCGTTCGAGCGGATCCGCGACGAGCGCGGCCTGACGCCCGTACACCCCTTCAACGATGAACACATCGTCGCCGGCGCCGGGACGGCGGGCCTGGAGCTGCTCGAGGAGGTTCCCGAGGTGGACGCCGTGCTGGCCGGTATCGGCGGAGGCGGCTGGATCTCCGGCGTCGCCACGGCCGTCAAGGGCCTCAAGCCCGGCTGCAAGGTCTATGGCGCGGAGCCCGAAGGCGCCCCCGTGGTGCGCAAGAGCCTCGACGCCGGCAGCGCGCAGAAGCTCGATCGCGTCGCCACCATCGCCGACGGCTTGGCCGCGCCGTTCACCGGCGAGCTGGTCCTGGACCGCATCCAACGGCTGGTCGACAACGTGGTCTTGGTGCGGGACGCCGAGATCCTGGAGGCGCTCAAAGCGATCCTGGAGAAGGTCAAGGCCGTCGTCGAGCCGTCCGGCGCCGCTTGCTTCGCGGCGTTGCTTTCCGGCCGTGTGCGGTTCCCGGAAGGCTCCACCGTCGCCCTCATGCTCTCCGGTGGCAACGTCGACGCGGCGCGGCTGCGGGATCTGCTGTCCTCCTAGCCTCGGCTCAGCGGACGAAGCCCGGCGGCGGCTCCCTGCCGGGCAGCACGCGCCGACGCAGCGCGGGGTCGAAGTAGTACAGGGCGTAGCCGGCGTAGCGACGCACGACCAGGTTGGGATGATCGAGGTATGGGGCGAGGGCGCGTAGCGCCCGGGCGTCGCGCAAGGCCAGCAGCGAGGGCAGATAGCTCGAGACGATCTCCGCCTCGTCGGCGGGCGGCTGCGCGGTCCACTTCGCAAGCCAAGCGGCTCGCTGCGACTCCGTTGCCGGCTCGAGCTCCAGCGACGTCCAAGCGGACTGCGCCGGCGGCAGCGGCGCGGCTCGGCCGGGCGGAGGGGGCCGCAGGTCCCGAAAGCGGATCTCGTAGCGGCCTGGCTGGTCCAGCGCGTAGAGAACGTGCAGCGGGACGCGGTTGAGCAAGCCGGGGGGCGGCTCTTGCGGCAGCGACACCCGCATCCCGTCTGGCGTGTTCGCCGGGCCGATGGTGGGCAGCGGCAACGGCTCGAGGAGCCGCCCGTCCCGCCGAACCTCCATCCAGACCGCCCCCATGTCCCACGGCTCGGTGTGGAAGGGATAACGCAGCTCGCCGAGCCCCCAGGGTCTCTCGATGCGAACCCAGACCGGCAGGCCTGCATACGCCGGGCCCTCCACCGCCAATGTCGTGCGGTCGTTGCCGAAGCGAACCGCGACCGGCGGCCCGGCCGAGCCGTCCCGCACCACCTGCACATCCACCCACTCGTCCTCCCAGGCGTGCTCCGGCAGGACCAGATTGATCTGGCCGCGGCTCACATAGAGGAGCCGGGCCGGCAAACCGCCCACCAGCACCTGCACGCCGCACAGCTCCGGCACGTATGTGCCGGGGTCCATGGTGTTGCTGACCGTGCAGGCGGGGCTGGGGCCGAGGGATTCGCCAAAGATCCAGGCCGCCATGCCCGGCCGCAGCGGGTGCGGCTCGGCCGCCCCCTGCGGACGCACGTCCTCGGCGCGGAACGACGGCGGCGCGGCGCACAACCAGGGCGCCCCCGCCAGCGTTGCCGCGAGCCATAGGGCTGCACTTCGCATCTGGCAGGCTCAGACGCCGCCGTGCGCGAATTTGTTCCCGGAGCCGCCTATCTTGCGGCCGGCGGACCCTGGAAGCGCGCCGCCGCCAACTTGTCGATGCCGCGCTCGGTCAACTGGTAGGCGGCCACCCGGTCGTCGGAAACGCCTTCGTGGGTCATCACCCGGGAGGTCGTCTCGGTCCGCTCGATCCAGCCCCAGG
Organism: Acidobacteriota bacterium; assembly: GCA_016125275.1. GTDB lineage: Bacteria > Acidobacteriota > Terriglobia > Bryobacterales > UBA6623 > RI-231. The sequence continues at coordinate 74,210 of WGMB01000004.1, forward strand.
CCAGGAACTGCAGAAAGATCGACTGCAGGCTCGACTCGGCGATGCGGAAGTCCCTCTCCTGCGGTTCGCGTCCGATGGTTTCGATGAGCTTCGCCCAGCGTTCGGAGCCGTGAAAGAGCTCGTAGCCCAGCCGCCGAAACAGGTTGGCCGTCGAGATCACCGGCAGCGGATTGACCAGCAGCGGCCCGACCGCATAGAACAGTCCGTTCCACGTGCTGGGCAGGCGCAGCGGCTCGCCTTCCAGACGGGGCGCGTCGTAGCCGATCTCGACCGTTTCGTCGCCGTGGATGTCCCGCACGGCCATCGGCTCCAACTCGCGCAGCCGCGCTTCGAGCTCCCCGATGCGGGCCAGCGCTGCGGCGTGGCTCTCCTGCGCCTTGGCCAGCTTGGCCATCACGCCGGGGTCCTCGGCCCGGTCTCCGCGCACGTATCCCAGCGCCGGGTGCGTGGCGATCAGGTGCGTGATTCCCACGATCACCTGCGACTTCAGCTCCAATGCGCTCAGCCAGTACTTGCAGTGCCGCGCGGCGATCCGGCCGCGAAAGGCTTCCAGCCGTTCCCGCGCCGCCGGGTCCTGGTCGACGTTCTTCGACGGCAGCTCGCCGGCGTCCTTGTGCAGAAAGGCCAGGATCGGCTTGCCCGTCTTCTCGGCGTAGGAGTACTCCCGCTCGGTGTAGCTCACGCCCTCGGCGTCGATCGAACCGTAGCGGCCGCCCACGATGACGACGTAGTAGTCCGAGGCGTCGATGACCGACTCGATCACCTCCCACGGCGTGTCGTCGGCGGCCGGAAAGACCTCCATGCCGGCCGGAATGTGGCCGAGCTCGAGCACCGCCTGCAAGACTTGCTGCCGCTCTTCGATGAGGTCGCGGAACGTCGAGCTGACGAAGATTTGGTAGCGGCGCTCGGCGATCATGGCGTCTTGCCGGCCTTGGCCTTGGCCCGCTGCTCGGCTCGCGACACGCCGCCGTTGCGCGGCGAGCCGGGCGAACCCGGCGGGAAGTGCACCGGCGGCAGCGCGCCCATCTCCGTCTCGGCGTGGAACTTCTTCGCCTTGGCCGTCAGCCGCTCCACGATCTCGGGGTGGTCGGCCTTGAGGTCGAAGCGCTCCGAGGGGTCCTCCTCCAGGTCATACAGCTCGGTCGCCTGAAAGGTCTTCTGGGGCCACTCGTACAGATCCTTGAAGTGCAGCTTCCAACGCTCCTCGCGTACGGCCAGCAACTGCGGCTCGCTCTCCCAGTTGTGGCTCCAGTAGTAGAGGTCGCGGCGCGGCGACGAGCCGTCGCCCCACAGCAGCGAGCCGATGTCCAAGCCGTCGAACGGCCGGTCCGACGGCGGAGCGCCGCCGGCCAGCTTCACCAGCGTCGGGAAAAGGTCCATCGTGCAGGCGATGCCGTGGCGAACCGTTGCCGCCGGGACCTTGCCGGGCCAGCGCACCAGAAAGGGCTCGCGCATGCCGCCCTCGTAGACCTGCCCCTTGAAGCCCCGCAGGGTTCCGTTGCTGCCCGCTCCCTGGCGTCCAGAGCCGCCGTTGTCGCTGGTGAAGACGACCAGCGTGTCCTCGCGCAGGCCCAGCCGGTCCAGGGCGTCGAGCAGCCGGCCCACGTTGGCGTCGATCTCTTCGATCGCGTCGCCGTAAGGGCCTTTGGGCGAGCGCCCGTCGAACTCCTCGGTGGCGAACCACGGCCAGTGCGGCATGGAGAACGGCAGGTACAGGAAGAACGGTTTCTGCCGGTTTTCCTCGACGAACGCGATGGCGCGATCCACGTAGCGCCGGGTCAGCGTCGCCTGGTCCACGCCTTCCTCGAGCACGTCGTCCTGGGTATAGAGCCGCAGCGGCTCCGGCCAAGTCGTGTGCGGGCGCGTCATGTCGTTGGAGAAGGGCAGCCCGAAGCGTACGTCGAAGCCGTGGCGCAGCGGGCTGTGCTCGGGCCGATCGCCCAGATGCCACTTGCCGATCAGAGCTGTGGCATAGCCCTGCTTTTGCAGCGCTTCGGCCACGGTGACCTCGCTCGCTGGCAGCCCGGCCTCCTCGCGGGGAAACAGCACCCGCACCATGCCCGAGCGGACCGGATAGCGGCCGGTCAACAGCCCCGCGCGCGACGGCGTGCAGACCGGCGAGACCGCGTAGAAGTCCGTCAGCTTCACGCCTTCGGCGGCCAGCCGGTCGATCCGCGGCGTGCGGATATTGGGCGAGCCGTAGACGCTGAGGTCGCCGTAGCCCAGATCGTCGGCGAACAGGACGATGAAGTTGGGCTTGTCGGCCGCTCCCGCCGCGGCGGCGAGCAACAGGGTCGAGACGAGAAGGCGCGCGAGCATCGCCCGACACTCTACCCCAAAAGCGCTATCGCAATGCCGGAAACAGCAGCCGACCGCGGCGATTCGTCTCCGCGCGGAACAGGTGGCCGTGGGTCGTGGTCACGTACAGCGTCGACAGCTCGGGACCGGCGAAGGTGCAGTTGGTCGGCCGATCGGCGGGAACCGGATGGCGCTCCAACACCTCTCCGTCGGGCGAAAACACGTAGATCGAGCCGCCCGGCCCGCCGAGCTCCCAGCCCGCGGTGGCCACGATGACGCCGTCCGCGTCCAACACCATGCCGTCGATGCCGCGATTCTCGCCAAAGTCGTGCAGCACCCGCATCGGCCCCAGGGAGCCGTCGCCCAGCACCGGATAGGCGCGCAATTGCCGCGTCTCGTCGGCTCGGCGTCCGCTCTGGGCCACGTACAGCGTGCGGTAGTCGAGCGAGAACAGCAGGCCGTTGGGGCGCGTCGTGTCAAACGTCACGCGCGCCACGCTCCAGCCGCCGTCGGGCTGCGGGTCGCAGCGGTAGACCGATTCGTGGTCCAGCTCCATCTGGCCGCGGGTGGCGGTCCAGGGCCCGGCGGCGTCTTCATAGAACGGGTCTGTGAACCACAGCCGCCCATTGGGCTCGAAAGCCAGGTCATTGGGGATGTTGTAGCGGCGGCCGTCGAAGCGGTCGGTCACCACGCTGGTCGAGCCGTCGGGTTCGTAGCGCACCACCCGGCGGGCGTCGCCTTCGCAGCCGTAGAGCCGGCCTTCGGCGTCGAAATTCAGGCCGTTGCAGTAGTTCGCGCCGCCGCGCTCGGTGGAGATGATTCCGGTGGCGGGATCGAGCGAGAGGATGCGGCTGGCGAAGATGTCAGTGAACAGCAGCCGCCGACCGTCCCAGGCGGGGCCTTCGGTCACGGCGCCCAGCGGGCCGTGCAGCAGATCGAATTTCCAGGACATCGTCCCGAGAGCTTAGCAGCGGGCCGGGATTGCCGTCAGGCGCCGCCCTCGGTCACACTGGATTCGTCCGCTATGGCCATTTTGCGCTGCGACTGCGGAGCCGAGTACACCGCCGGCGCCGAGTATTGTCCCAACTGCGGGCGTCCGCTCACCGAAGAAGCGCTGGCCAAGGAGCGGGCTCTCAACGCCTTTCCGCGTGAGCCCGAGGACGCTCCCAAGGCTCTGCCGCCGGTCTCGTTCGGCAATGTGGACGCCCTGCGCGCCTGCTACTGGCCCGGCGCCCTGGCGGCGCTGCTGGTCAGCCTGCCGCTGTTCGGCGTTCTCTGCTGGGTTTGGTACCCGGCGGCGGGCTTTTCCGCCGTGGCGAGCTATCGCAAGCGCTCGGGGGCGAACCTGACGGTGGCGGAGGGGGCCAAGCTGGGCTGGATCGCCGGCGTCATCACCTTCACGCTGAGCTTGGTTCTGGGAGCGCTGGCGAGCTTGGTGGGCGAAGGTTTTGGGCCCGCGCTCGAGCAGTTGCGCAAGCAGTTCGCCGAGCAGGGCGAAGCCGAGATGGCTGAAGTCGTCGCGAAGCTGGCCGCCGATCCGGCGACGCTGGCGACGGTCATCCTGATCGGGCTGGCGCTGACCTTCCTGTTCGTCACCTCCATGACCACCTTGGGCGGCTCACTCGGCGCGCGCATCCTCTACGACAAAAACGCGGACGCGCCGCCTTCGGTGCGGTAGAATACCGGCGGATTCCGCCGTGCCGGCCTTCGTCATTCCCTCTTCGGTCTCTCGCCGACGCTTTCTGCGCGGGCTGGGCGTCGCCATGGCCCTGCCTTGGCTCGAATCGACGGCGCCGGCGGCCGTGGGGCCCGACGGTTCGCTGCGCTTGTCCGAGCCGCCGCTGCGCATGGCCTTCCTGTTCATGCCCAACGGCGTGCGGCCCGACCACTGGACCCCCGAAGGCGATGCGGAAGACTACCGGATCACGCCGCACCTGACGGCGCTGGAGCCGCACAAGAGCGAGTTTCTGCTGCTCGAGAACCTGTGGCACGAGAAGACCGTGGGCCGCAACGGTCACTGGCCCAAGGTGCCGGCCTGGCTGTCGGGCGGCTTTGTGGAGCGCTCCACCGGCCGCGACCTCGACACCGGCGGCGTTTCGGTGGATCAGGTCGCCGCCAACCACATCGGGACGCTCACGCCGCTGCCGACCTTCGAGCTGGGCCTGGACGCTCCGCGCACCGGCGTCGACAACATCGGCGGCGGCTTCGCCCGCATGTACGGCTCCTACATCTCCTGGCGCGACCCGCACACGCCGGCGCCGAAGGAGATCATGCCGCAGCTCGCCTTCGATCGCCTGTTCCGCACCGGCGGCCGAGCCCCGGCGGGCATATCGAGCGTCGACCCGCAGCACCCTTCCGCCATGGCTTCGCTGCAGCGCGACGACCAGAGCGTGCTCGACCTGGTGCTGGAGGACGCCAAGGCCTTGCGCGCCAAGGGCAGCGTGGCGGACCGCGCCAAGATCGACGAGTACCTCGAGTCGGTGCGCTCGGTGGAGCGGCGCATGGAGGCGGCGCTGAAGCCGCAGAAGCGCTGGATCAACGAAGGGAAGTTCGACGTGCCGCGCCCCGGCCCGGGCATTCCCGAAGACCACCTCGAGCACACCCGCTTGATGCTCGACATTCTGCTGCTGGCGTTCTGGACCGACACGACCCGGGTGGCGACGTTCATGTTCGGCGACGCCCAGACCGGCCGCGATTTCTCCTTCATCCCCGGCGTGAAGGGCAACTTCCACGGCATCTCGCACCATCGCAACGAGCCCGGCCAGCGCGCCCAGTACGAGGCGATCGTCAACTGGCACATGGATCAGATCGGCTGGCTGCTGGGCCGGATGTGCGGCCTGGACGAGGGCGGCAAGTCCTTGCTGGACAACTCGATGCTGATGTTCGGTTCGTCGCTCAAGGACGGTAACCGTCACGACCCCGAAAATTTGCCGCTGATCCTCGCCGGCCGAGCCAAGGGCAAGCTGCGCCCCGGCCGCCGCGTGCGCGCGCCCGAGAAGACGCCGCTGTGCAATCTGTACTTGACGATGCTCGACATGATGGGCGTCCACGAGGAACGGTTCGGCGATTCCACCGGCCTGCTCGAAGGGCTGTCCTGAAGCGTGAGCTCCAATCCCATCCTCGGTGCGGCCTTCGGGCTCCTGGCCTTCGTGGTGGTCGGCTTTGCGGCCGCCCTGGGCTACCTGTTTCTGATGGGTGGGGCGCTGGACCGCCACGGTCTGGAGAACGTGGGCGCCATCGTCACGCTCCCGATGTTCGCGCTGTTCGCGGGCGGTTTCTGGGTCGCGCTCGACTGGATTTTGAGCCGCCGCCGCGGCCCTGTCAGCCCCGGGCGGGCGGCCGGGTACGGCGCGCTGATCGGCCTGGGATTCAGCCTGGTGATCGCCGGTCCCCAGGGTTTTGGGACGACGGGCGGTTCGGCCTTCGCCAACTACTTCCTCATCGCGGTGACGAGCGGCGGCGCCTGGCTGCACCGTTTGCTGGCCAGCCGGGCGGAGCGGTAAGGGTCACGGTCGCTCGACGTAGATCGTGAAGGGAACCGACGGTCCGCTGCTAAGCCCGAACACCCCGTAGCCCGCCGGCTCGCCCTCTTCGAGCGAGGGCATCGAGAATCGCACGCCGATCACGCTCTCCGGCAACCCCTCGACGGTGCGGACCGAAAGGACTTCCGCCTCAACGTCTCGCTCCGCCCCATTGAAGAGGACCCGGACGCCCTCGGAAGAGAGCTCCCGAGCCTCCCGCCCGATCGCGGCCGGATCGACGACTCCGGCGACTCCGAGCCCGGTGACCAGGAACGTAATCTCGCCTTCGGGCGGGCCGGGCTGTTCGTATAGGTTGCGGGAGCCGTCCGGATTCAAGATGGCCAGCAACTGTGGCGCCGAGGGCGCCATCGCGATCCCCTCCGCCTCCGACTCCACGCCGTCCACTGTCACACGGACCGTGGCCCTGCCTTCGGAGGAGGTCTCCGCCGGCAGGACGGCGTTGATCTGGCCGTCGGAGGCGAATAGCAAGGGCGCCGGACGCCCGTCGACCGTCACCGTGACGCCGCCGAGCTCCAGCGGCAGCTGCTGGGACGTTGCGAGATCCGCCGCCAATGGCTCGGTCGGTCCCAACCTCACGCCGTAGATCGACACGATCGAGCCCGGCGCGGCGGTCGTTGGGCCGCCATTGGGAAGCCCCAAAAGGAAGTCCGCGAACGACGAGGCGACTCTCGCGCCCTCGACGCCGTCCAGCTTGATCTGCGGCCGGATCACGTGGTCGCAAGCCTCCGGGGCGACAACCCCTCGCACGACGTTCGCTTCCGGGTCGGCGATCAACAGGTCGCCGTCGGCCGTCAGCGCCAGTCCGGCCGGCGCTTGGAGCAGCGCTGCGGAGGCGGGGCCCCCATCGCCGGTGTAACCGGAGCGGTCCGGCTGTCCGGCGATCGTGTTGAGGACGCCCTCGGGCGTCAATCGCCGCACGGTTTCGTCGCGGCTGAAGTAGACGTTGCCGGAGGCATCGCCCACCAGTCCCGCCGGAGCCCCTCGATCGAGCGAGCTCACAAAGCCGTACGATCCCGAGACCGCCCGGCTCGAGTTTCGGTTCAGGCGCCACAGATTGGACTGGATCGGGTTCGACGCCAGCACGCCGCCGGAAGCATCCGGTCCGATCGCAACCTGGTTCCAAAAGAGTCGCTGGTCCGGGATCACCGAGCCGACTTCGCCGTCGGGAGAGATAGTCCGTACGTTCAGGCGGAGGTCGATGGTGATGGAGGACTCCAAGGAGGGGAGCGTGGCGGGTCGGTCCAGCAGGTACACCGTGCCGTCCGTGCCCGCGGCCATCGGACCGAAGCCTTTGAAGCTCGCCTCCCGCAACGGCCCGCCGTCGCCGCAGTCAGTGTCGTCCTCGGCGCAAGGGCGGAAGGCCGCGATCTGCTCCAGCAGTCCGCTCGACCGCATCCGCAGAATCTCGTCCGCCGTGGAGATGTAGACGTTGTCTTTGGGATCGATCGCCAGATGCGCGTTGGACAGGTCTCTCGGCAGCGACCGGATCACGCCGGCGCGGTCGATCCAGCGGACGCGCTCCTTCTCGGCGATGAAAATCTCTCCCGAACGCCGCGCCACGACCTCGCGCGGCTCGAACAGCCGGGCCTCCGCACCGGGCCCGCCATCGCCGCCGGGGCCGTCGAAGCCCAGGCCCGCCAACAATTCCGGGGCCTCGTTCTCCGCCGTCGGGATCGTGGCGGCAAACAGGCGATCCTGCTCGTCCGCAAACAAGACCCGTCCATCCGCCAGCAACCCGACGCTTCGGGGACTCGGCAGATCGAAGCCGAGCTGCAACGTCAACGGAGCCGACAAACTATAGCGCCGGATGACCGGTCCCAATGAGACGGCCCCAATGTCGATCACGATCTGTTGCGGCCCCGTGGGCGCCGCGGCAACGCGCAGCGGGACCGGGGTGAAGATGACTCCGGGGAACACCCCGCCAATGCCACGCACCGAATCCCCCGGGTCCAAAAGCACATCCGTATACCCATCGCCAACGGCCAGGCGAATCGGCCTTGAGGGCCCAGCCGATTCGCCCAGCCAGCCCAGCAGCCCCGACGCATAGGTGCGGGAGAGCCCCGGAATCCCGATGATCCCGAGGTCCAGGTGCGTCCCCATCGTTCCATCCGCGAACACTCGCCGAATCCGCCTCGCCCCCGTCTCGGCAATGTAAACCGACCCATCCGGCCCCACCGCCACGTCCCGGGGATCGTTGAGCGGCGTGGCGATCGCCGGTCCGCCGACAGCGTTGATGGAGGGATCCGCCCGCTCCCCGGTCCCGGCGAAAGGCGTCAGCTCGCCTTCGGCGTCCAGCCGCCAGACGCGGTGATGCTCCGGGTCGGCCAGATACAGTGCGCCGTCCGCTCCCGCCGCCGGCCCCACTTCGAGGCCCAGGCCCGCTCGGCGCGCGTCGAACAAGCTCGTGGCGGTCCCATCCGCGCCGATGCGCCAAACCCGCCGGGCCCCCCGGTCGCAGGCATAAACGACGCCCTCGGGCGAAACCGCCAGCCGCGTCGGCTCCCGCAGTCCGGCGGCCGGTCCCGCCAGCGTGGTCACCAAGCCGTCCGGGGTGATCCGCCGCACCCGCCCGTTGCCGGAATCCGCCGCGTAGATCGAGCCGTCCGGACCGGCTACCGCGTCGGTCAGCCCGTCGAACTCCGCATGGACGGCCGGTCCCCCGTCGCCGCTGAAGCTGCGCCCGCCGCCGGCGATCGTATCGATCGAGCAGCCCGGGCTTGTCTCGTCCGCCCAGGCGGGCAGGCAGAACAACAGCGCCAAGGCGCTCCATCGTCGGATTCGGCTCGTCACGAAATTGCAGACCCCCGCGGAAATCAATAGCAGCTCGTCACTACACGCCGACGAGGCGGACGCCAGCTTCCCGCTCCGCTAGCCCTTCGCCTTGATCGGTAAACCGCCTTCCTTCAGCCGCGCCTGGACTTCGCTCACGTTGACTTCATGAGCGCCTACGCCGGCCTTGGACGCCAAAGCCGCCGCCGCGCCCGCCGCCTCGCCCAGCGCCATCCAAGTGGGCTCCACACGCACCGAGCAGAAGGCCACCCGCGACGCCGACAGGCCCACCGGCGCCAGCAGGTTCGTGCACTCGCTCTTCTTGGGCAGCAGCGCTCGGTAGGGCAGCTCGTAGACCGGGCAATGCACCAGGAAGCCCCCTTCGTTGATCACGCCTTCCTTGGTCGCCAGCCGCCGCACGGCGTGGGAGTCGACCGGAAAGCTCCCCAGTGCGATCGAGTCTTCCTTGCGGTTGTCCTCGTAGAGGTCCTTCTGCGTCAGCACGAAGTCCCCGACCAGCCGCCGGCCCTCGCGCACGTAGAGCCCGCGCGGCCAGTTGTCGTTGTCGGTGAACTCGTCCTTCGCCAGGCCCCACTCCCGCATGCTCTCGCGGAGGGCTTCGGGCACGGCGGGCTCGTTCTGTAGGAACCAGATCAGCCGCTCGGTGTAGCCTTTGTGGCGCTCCCACAGCTCGCGCCGCGAGGTCATGTTGGCCTGCGGGTAGCCGTCGCAGCCGCCCACGTAGCCCCAGTGCACCAGCCGCGCGATCGACTCGTTCATCTTGCCCTTGTCGTTCGGGATCGCGCCGAAGCCGTAGCGCAGCTCCGGCAGCCGGGCCAGCTCCCGCGCCAGGATCTCGAACTCCGCCGGTGAATAGGCCCGGGGTTGCTTCTCGAACGGAACCCGGTTGTCGGGATTCTTGGACATGCAGGCCAGCAGATTGGCGGCCTGGAGGTGAGGATCTTCCGAACCGTCCGGGCGCGCGCCGTCGGACATGCCGTGCAGCATCGGGACCAGAAAGTCCTCGCCGCGGAACGGGCTCACCGGGCTGTGAAAGACGGGAATCTCGAGCTCGCCGGGCGGATTCTCGATCACCCGGCGCACTCCGGCCAGGGACTCGTTGTACTGCGCGGCGCCTTCCCGGCCCAGCTTCCAAGACGAGCCGGCCTGGCCCAGCAGATCGCCCATGTAGGTGGCGTCGATGAAGATCTGCGCCTCCAAGCGTCGCCCGTCGGCTCCGCCCAGCGCCGCCAGCGTGCCGCCGGCGCGCTCGAGCCGGGCGGAGCCGAAGCCGTCCAGCAGCTCCACCCGCTCGGCTTCGAGCCAGGCGCGCAACAGCTTTTCGTGGACGCCCGGCTCGGGCAGCAAGGTTGGAGCGCCGTAGTGCTCGTCGACCTTGGCGCGCAAGGCGCTGAACAGGCCCCCGTAGGAGCTCTCGTCCATGCGGTTGATCTCGTCGAAGCCCAGCGCGTCGGAGAAGCGTCCGCCCACATGCCCGCCCGGTTCGACCAAGCCGACCCGGGCGCCAGTCCGCGCCGCGGCGATGGCCGCGGCCACGCCCGCCGGCGTGGAACCGTAGACCAGGACGTTGAAGCGCGACTGGGCGACGACCGGCCGGGCGACGGCCGCGCCGGCCAGAAAGAAGAACGTTCTCCGCAGCATCCCTACTAGCTTACGACTTGGGTTTCGGCGGGCTCATCATGATGTGCGCGCCGGCGGTTCCGGGATACATCAGCCACGGATGCGCCCCGGGCTCGATGGACAGGCCGGTGGATTCCGGCGTGGCGTAAGGGCTGTAGATGACCCAGCGGAGGTAAGGGTTGACGACTTCGCCCTTGGCGGCGTCCCAGCCGTCGCCGGTGAGCACGTAGAGCAGGCGCGGCTCGCGCGGCATCGCCACCTTGCCCTCGTCGACTTCCTTCCAGCGGACCTCATGGCGCTCCTTGCCCTTGACGCCTTCGGCGGCGAGCTCGCGGCCGCGCTTCATGAACGGTTCGAGGTCTTTGTGGTAGCAGGCCACCGAGAAATTCTCGTCCCGCGGGTCGTCGGCCAGACAGATCAGGTCGTTGGAGCCGGCCCGCAGCTCGACCACCTTGCCGTCGGCCTCCCAGCCGAGCACCGCGGCGGCGTCGCGCCGTTCCGCCGGCGCGGCGGCCAGCGCCGAGGCGATCTGCTGCTTGGCGGGCAAGGGCTCGCCGGCTTGCAGGAAGGGCGCCGCCAGCAGCGCGGGCAGCAACAGAATCCAAGCTTTCATGCGGTTCGATCTCCGGCGAACATGATAGCGCCAATCCGGGGCGCGGACACGCGGCCTGCAACGGCGGCGTAACCCTGCGTCGCTACCCTGGCGGGGTGCAGACGATTCTTCGCAGGCTCTCGCTGGTCGTGGCGTTCTCCGCGACGGGCTGGCTCGCCCTGACGGCCGAACGCTCCGGCGTGGAGGCTTGCGAGCTCCATCGCGGAAACTTGGCCGAGGCCCCGAGCGGCAAGGAGGCCGACGGCATCGCCGGCGACTTCGTGCTGCGCAACGACGAGATCGAGCTGCTCATCGGCGGCAACCAGCCCTTGCGTCGCCCCAACATGAAGATCCTGCCGGAGCATCCCACGCCCGGCTCGCTCTACGACCTCGACCGGCGCGGCGCCGGCAACGACCAGCTCACGGCCTTCCGGCCCGGCGCGGAGAAGGGAGCGGTCTCGTTCGTCCGCCTCGCAGAGCCCGGTCCAGGCGGAGAGAGGGCGGTCGAAACCGTCCGGACGGCCGCGCTCGGGGAGGGACTGGGCGTGACGCATCGCTACGGGCTGCGCCCCGGGGCGCGCCACGTGGAGATCGACTCGACCTGGACGAACGAGAGCGCCGAGCCGCGGAAGATCGACCCGCGTCCGGCCTGGCACGGTCTCGACAACGAGGCCCGCGCGGGCGCGGTTCGCACCGGCGACTCGGTCGACCCGTTCGACAAGCGCGGCTACGCCTGGGCGCCGTTGGAGCCGGCCGAGCTGCCCGACGCGTTGACCCTGCAGCCGGGCGAATCCGCGACCGTGCGGCTGGCGCTGGCCGTGGCCGGCTCTCCGCTGGAGGCCTACGGCGTGATCGCGGATCTGCTGGGCCCCGCCCTCGCCGTCAGCGGCCGCGCCGTCGACCGCGAGGGCCGCCCGGCCCTTCACGGCGCCGTCTTCGCCACCGTCGCCGGAACCCGCTTGACGGCCTACCCCGACGCTGAGGGCCGCTACGCCTTTCGGCTGCCGCCGGGCGCCTATGAGGTGACCTTCGAGGACCTCGGCCGGCCGTCCCAGACCAAGCGCGTCGAGCTGAGCCGCTCCGACATCGAGCTCGACTGGGACCTGCCGCCGGCCTCGCGCGTGGAGGTCACGATTCGCGACGCCGAGGGCCGTCCGTCGCCCGGCAAAGTGCAGTTTCTGGGCGAGGGCTCCACGCCGAATCCCGACTTCGGTACGCCGCGGCGGGCGCACGGCGCCAGCCACCAGTATCAGACGCACGACGGCCGCTTCGAGCAGCAGATCCCGCCCGGCGACTACCTGTTGCGCGTGACGCTGGGGCCGGGGTACGACCTGTTCGAGCAGCGGATCTCGGTTCCCCCGGGCGAGAGCGTCCGGGCGGAGGCGCGCCTGGAACGCGTGGTCGATACGACGGGCTGGGTCTCCACCGACTTCCACGCCCACTCCACCCCCTCGGGCGACAACTATTGCCGCACCGAGGATCGCCTGATCAACCTGGCCGCCGAGCACATCGAGTTCGCGCCGACCACCGAGCACAACCGTATCTACGACTGGCAGCCGTTGATCGACCGGTTGGGGCTCGGCGACCGCATCCGGACCATTCCCGGCATCGAGCTCACCGGCTGGGGACAGCACTTCAACGCCTTTCCGCTGCGGCCCGACCCGGCCGTGCAGAACGGCGGCGCTCCAATGTGGCAATACGATCCGCGCCTGACCGCTATCGTATTGCGCGACTGGAACACGCCCACCCTCGGCGGCGAGGATCAGCTAGACATCGAGGCCAACGCCAACGCCCGCCGGGGCGCGCCGGTCCCGGTCACCCTCGACCGCTGGGTGCAGGCCAACCACCCGGACGTGCAGCACGTCTTCTTCGATCGCGACCAGGACGGCGTGGCCGACGGCGGATTTCAGGGCTTCGAGCGGCTCATCGACGCCGCTGAAGTCTGGAGTGCGGAGATCCTCAACCCCCAACCCTACGTCGAATCGCCCCGCCGCCCCGGGCGCCGGTTTGCGAACCGCACCTTCTACTGGCTGCAAATGCTCAAACAGGGCCGACACGTCTGGTGCGTGGCCGTCTCCGACGCGCACGGCATCTTTGGCGGCGGCGTGGGGGCCTGGCGCACCTACGCGCCGAGCTCGCACGACGAGCCCGGCGCCATCGACCCTGCGGAGATCATCCGCAACGCCAAGGCCGGCCAGATGATGATCACCAACGGACCGTTTCTCACCGTGGAGACCGCCGACGGCCGTCCGATCGGCTCCACCATCCACGCCGAGGGCTTCGTCGACCTGAAGGTCAAGGTGCAAGCGGCGAACTGGATCGACGTCGATCGCGTGCAGGTGCTGGTCAACGGCCGCATGCCCGCCGCGCGCAACTTCACCGCGCGGACCCACCCGTCGATGTTTCGGCCCGGCGTCGTCCGATTCGAGCAGACGATCCGTGTGCCGCTCCAGGAAGACGCCCACCTGATCGTGGCGGCAGTGGGCGAGAACGCCTCGGTCTCCAAAGGTTGGGGGCTCAACCCGCAAGGCCGAATGAGGCCCACGGCCTACACCAACCCCGTCTACGTCGACGTGGGCCACGACGGCTTCCGCGCCAACGGCGATACGCTGGGGCATCCGCTGCCGGTCTGGCGCGACGGCGACTAGACGGCCCGCGCCGGCCCGGGACCCGGCCAGCGGCCCCACTTGATGCGGGTGTAGGCCACCTGGAAGCCGTAGCGCTGGGCGTTGCGCTGCGAGACGCTCCCCGGGGTTGCGCACAGCATCGCCAGGTCGCAGCCCTCGTCCACGGCTCGGGCCAGCCGCGCCGCCAGCAAGGCGCGCTGCGCCCCGCGCCGGCGCGCCTCCGGGATCGTGCTGGCGCCGGCCAGCAGCGCCACGCGGTCTTGGATCTGCAGCATCGCCGTCGCCACCGGCCGGCCGTCGAGCTCCGCCACGAAGGGCATCGCGCAGGGCATCCGCGCCGAGATCCGCAGCAGGTCCAGCACCTGATCGGCGTATTCGGAAAACTCCGCCCAGCCCGTCGCGCCCACCCGGGCCCAAGCCTCGGCCTCGGCCTTGTCCGCCGCCCGCGCCGGCAGGCCTTCGCCCGCAAGCTGCCGCGGCAGGTTCTTCGCTTTCAGCCGTAGGCACAGCACGTTCGAGAGCTCCATCGGGCGATAGCCGCGGGCGGCCAAGCGATCGAGCAGCTCGAAGTCGATCAGCGGGCTCATCTCATGGAAGACCGGCGCGCCGCGCTTCTCGAAAAAGTGCTCGACGGCGTCGAGATCGTCCTCGGAGGGGTCGCCCAGCACGCCCATGCCGAAGGTTTGGGTGAGCGCCGAATCAGCGCCGTCGAACATCGCGTAGGCGCCGGCCACCGACATCCATTCCGAGCCTCGCGCCGGGTCGACCGCCCGGCGGGTCTCCACGAACTCCGCGTTCGTGCGACCCTCGGCACCCTCCAATCGCCGCGCCAGAGCGCGGTCGGCAAACAGCGTCACTCGACTCGCTCCTTCCAGCGCTCGGCGGACTCCTCGAGCACCGCCGCGGCGTCGCCCTCGAGCAGATAGCCCTGCTCCACCAGATCGAGCGTTGCGGCGGCCGCCCGGCCTAGATACTCGTCCCGGTTGGCGTAGCGCTCTTCGATCGACAGGCGCGGGTCCCCGGACTTCTCGCGCTCGGCCTTGGTGCCGGCGAACGGAATCCAGGAGCCTTGCATCGACGAGATCTGATCGGCTGGCCCGGCCTTGCCGTTGAACATGTTCCAGCCGGTGTGCGTCGCCAGCGGCGCAGCCACCAGCGGCAGTCGAATGCCGGCCTTCTCGTTGCCGTCGGCGTCGACCGCCGGCACCAGCACGGGGTAGGAGCCGTCGATCTTCGGCGGCTCGTTATCGACGATGCCCTGCGAGTAGAAGCGCGGCCCGTAGTCGGCGCGATAGGCCTGGTGGACCTTCGTGGACGTCCGTACGCCGGGAATCGCCGGCCAGCCCAGCTTCTCCGGGGCGACCAGCGTGCCATCGGCGATCTTGCCGTAGCGGCTCGGCGGGGGCTCCTTGTCCTCGCGGATCCAGCCATCGAGCGCCGCCAGCAAGCCCCGCAGGGCCCAGCGATAGTCGACCGCGTTGCCCGGCTGGTCGCCGATCGTCCGGCGCGGCGGGTAGGAACCGGGCCCGTGCTGCGTGCCGGCGATGTGGTAGATCCGCACGTTGTCGGGGATCTCCAAGTCGCGCTTGCCGTCGAGGGTGGTGTGGATCAGCGAAGCCGCGCGCCCCCAGTACTCATACGAAGAGTTGGTGTAGAAGATCTTCGGCAGCAGCCAAGGACGGTCGGAATAGGTCGCCAGCAGACCGTCCTCCCAGCCGTTGCGAGGGTCCTTCTGCACCACGTCGCTGAAGGGGAAGATGTCGGTGGGGTGGAAGAAGTTCATGTACGGGTGGCCGTCGCGGGAGGCCTGCGCGAAGCGGTGGTTGAAGCTGCCGCGGCCGGCTCCGGCCACGTGCGCCATCACGCCGTCCATCACCTTGCGCCCCTGCTCGTCCTCGTTGAAGCCGTAGTACAGGAACGTGCGCAGGAAGCGCCCGCTCTGCGACACCCCAAAGGCCATCGTGCGGTCGATCGCGCCCGGCTCCACCCGCAACGCCTCGCTCGACTCGTACTTGAGGTAGGAGAGGAAGTCGCGTACGGCCGTCGGC
Organism: Acidobacteriota bacterium; assembly: GCA_016125275.1. Classification (GTDB taxonomy): domain Bacteria; phylum Acidobacteriota; class Terriglobia; order Bryobacterales; family UBA6623; genus RI-231. Next base: position 89,727 of record WGMB01000004.1, read on the forward strand.
CCCAGCCCGACCAGCGGAGGGTTCTCGGCGACGTAGACGACCTCGTAGATCTTGCCCGGCTCGAAGCCGCCCTCCAGCCAGACTTGGCTGCGATCCTCGGCCGGCTTGCCGTCCGCCATGTGGGCGAAGCGCCACTTCTCGCGCGGAATCGTCCGGCGCGGCGCCTCCACGTCATCGCGCACCGTGAGGACGTTCTCCGGGGCGTCGGGGTCGGCGACCGGATAGGCCACGTGATCCCGGTCCGCCAGCGAATGCGAGAACTCCCGGTCGGTCTTGACGAAGTCCGCGCGCGCCAGGCCGCGGATCGGCGCGCCGTCGCGGCCCCGAGCGGTCGGCGGAAATAGGTGCATCAGGTCCTGCGCGACCGGCGGATCGAACTGCCAACCGACCCAGACGAGCGTGTAGCCCTGCTCGAGCAGCAGACCGTCGCCAAAGTGTTCCGCCGTGACGGGATCGTACGACCCCGCCGCCCGGTTGAACATCGACAGCATGCCCTTCTTGCCGCGGTTGTTGATCTCGAGCAGCGCCGCGCCGTTGCCTTTGGCGAGGTCGACGGGTTTGATCACGTAGATGTCGGAGACGAACTCCACCTCGCCCTCGCCGTTGACCGGCGCCAGCTTCAGGTCGGCAATGCGCTGGTTGGCGAGGTTCTTGGGATCGACGGCAAAGTAGGCCTTTCCCTTGATGAGCTCGTAGGGGCCGGCCAGGCCGAAGGGCTTGCCGCCCAGCACCTCGCGCCGCTCGGCGATCTCCAACCGCACGACCCGCGCGCCGAGCGACGGGAGCAGCAGAGCCAGGGCCAGCAGTCCGACCGTGAGGTTTCGCATGCCGCCATTAGACAGCCGGCGCGGGGACGGGGTCAATGCCCTCTTCAGGAAGCCCGGACTTGGGCGGCGGCGGCGCGGTTGGCGCGGCCGTGGGCGCGATGCGCCACCAGGTCGGCAATCTGCGTCAGCAACAGGTGGATGTCCACCGGCGCGACCAGCACCTCGCCTTCCTGCAGATCGTCTTGGGGCAGCTCGTGGCTCACGTGCAGCGTAGCCGTGGCGGGGCGGTGCGGCTGCGCCGCTGCAAAGCGCCGCAACTCGGAGCAATCCCGTTCGAGATCGCACAATACCAAGTCATATTGCTGGGATTCGAGTTGCTCCATCGCGTCGGCGGCCGACACGGCGGAATCGACGGCATAGCCGCTCTTTTCGAGAACCGCCTCCAGGGTCAGTCGCGCAGCGACGCGATCCGACGCCAGAAGCACGCGAACCGAACCTGCGGCCCCGAAGGGTTCCACGGCTCGTCGGATGATGGATGGGGCGCTCATCAGGAAGTCTCCGACAGAATACCCTGAAAATTACAGGGTTCCAAGGGAAAAGGTATCTGATGAGATACGCCTTTCACCCAAGTGTAGGGATGATAGCAAGATAGGAGTATGCCGTCGAACTCCCCGAGGAGTTTTTCGCAAGGCGAGGTGACGAGCCTAGTTTATTTCGCCTGAGAAAACGCGCTCGAAGATGCTTCCAACGTGCCGGAGTTGGTGTTCGAGCGAGAACGCCCGGTCGTAGTCGGCCGGTTCCAGCGCGCCGCTGATGTCTGGGTCGTTTTCGACCAGCGAGCGGAAGTTGCCGTCCTGCTCCCAAGCCTCCAGCGCATTGCGCTGAACCCAGCGGTAGGCCGTTTCGCGCAGCACGCCCTTCTGGGTGAGCTCGAGCAGAAGCTGCCCGGAATAGATCAAGCCGCCGCCCACTTCCAGGTTTTTCTTCATCCGCTCGGGATAGACGATCAAACGCCGGACCAGGTCCGCCGTCTTCACCAGCAGATAGTCGACCAGGATGGTCGAGTCCGGCAGAATCACCCGTTCGACTGAAGAGTGCGAAATATCCCTTTCATGCCAGAGCGCAATGTTCTCGAAGGCGGCCTGAGCGTTCGAACGCACGACTCGCGCCAAGCCGCAAATTTGCTCGGAAGTAATCGGGTTCTTCTTGTGCGGCATCGCCGAAGAGCCCTTCTGCGATTTCGAGAAATACTCCTGCGCCTCGCGCACCTCGGTCCGCTGCAGATGGCGGACCTCCAGAGCGATCTTCTCGCACGTGGCCGCGATCAGCGCCAAGGTCGAGATGAAGTGCGCGTGGCGGTCGCGCTGAATGACCTGCGTCGAGATCGGCGCGGCCTTCAGCCCCAGCCGCTCGCAGATCTTCTCCTCGGCCGCCGGGCTGATATGGGCGAAGGTGCCGACGGCGCCGGAGATCTTGCCTACGCGGATCTGCTCGCGCGCCTCGAAGAAGCGGTCGATGTTGCGGCGAACCTCGGCGTAGAAGTTCGCCAGCACCAGCCCGAAGGTCGTGGGCTCGGCGTGTACGCCGTGCGTGCGGCCGACCATCACGGTGTCCTGGAACTCGTGCGCCCGCTCGTGCAGGGCGACCCGCAACTCCTCCAGCCCGGCGGCGATCGGCGCGCAGGACTGTTGGATCAATAGCGCCTGAGCGGTGTCGACCACATCGTTCGAGGTCAGCCCGAAGTGCAGCCAGCGGGAGTGCTCGGCGGCGTCGGCTTCGGCCATCTTCTCGGCGACCGCCGTGGTGAAGGCGATCACGTCGTGGCGCACTTCGCGCTCGATGGCGTTGATCCGCTCGACGTCGAAGTCCGCGTTGGCCCGCAGAGCGGCGGCCGCTTCGGCCGGCACGTCGCCGAGCTCGGCCAGCGCCTCCGAGGCGGCCAGCTCGACCTCCAGCCATTGCCGAAAGCGATTCTCTTCGGACCAGATGCGGCCCATCTCCGGGCGTGTGTAGCGCGCGATCAAAACTCGAAAACCTCGCTGGGTTGATCCTGAGCCGCCACCAGCAGCCGCGTATCCGCCGCGCCGGCCCGGCCCAGCGCCTGCTCGGCGAACATGCGGGCGATCTCGGGATGGTTGTTGTTGCCGCTCAGATGCGCCAGCACCACCGTGCGCGTCGAGCGGTCGAAGTCCGAAGCCAGAAAGTCTCCCACCGCCTGGTTCGACAGGTGGCCCACCCGGCTCATCACGCGCTGCTTCACCGACCAGGGGTAGGGGCCGACCTTGAGCATCTCCAGGTCATGGTTCGACTCGAGCATCAGCAAGTCGCAACCCTGGATGCGGTGCTTGATCGACGCCGTCACGTAGCCCAGATCCGTCACCAGCCCGACCTTGAAGCCGTTCTGCCGCACGCAGAATCCGACCGGGTCGACCGCGTCGTGCGGAATCGTGAAGGTGTCGATCTCGAGATCGCCGATCGAGAGCCGCGAGCCCGCCGCGAAGGTCTCCACATGCGGCGGCTTGACGCCCCAGGCCATCGCGTCGGCCGTCATCTCGGTCATGTAGATCGGCGCGCCCACCTTGCGAGCCAGCACCTCGAGCCCGGCGACGTGATCGGAGTGCTCGTGCGAGATCAGCACCGCGTCGAGGTTCTCGATCGACTCGCCGATCGCCGCCATGCGCTTGTTCAACTGCCGAAAGCTGAAGCCGGCGTCGACCAGCACGCGCGCGTTGCTGCTCGCCAGGAACGCCGCGTTGCCGCTGCTCCCGCTGCCCAGAATGGAAAACCGCAAGCTCACCGGAGGGTCGTTTCGAGAGTAAATCGGATGGGCGCGGGAGTCAAGCCGACCACAAATTGTAGAGAATCGCCTGGTCCATGCTACAAGATCCAGGGCCCGTCTCGAACTGCGGACGGCTCTCGCGCAACGCTAGAATCAATCGACGGTCCTCGAGCCACCGTGCAGACTCCTTCCGATCTCTACCGCCTGCTGCCCTCGGTCGACGAGCTGCTGAGCCGGCTGCGCGACGACTCGACGCCGCACGCGCTGGTCCGCGATGAGGCCCGCGCCGCCCTAGAGGAGGTCCGCGCCGCGATCCGCTCCGGCGACGCCCCGGCCGATGTGGCGGCGGCGGCCGTCGAAAAGACCCGGGCCCGACTGGAGGCTTGGCGCCGGCCCTCCCTGCGGCCGGTCCTCAATGCCTCCGGCGTCATCCTGCACACCAACCTCGGGCGGGCGCCGCTGGCGGCGAGCGCCGTCGAAGCGATGGCCCGCACCGCCGGCCGCTATTCGAACCTGGAGTACGATCTGGCCCTGGGCCGCCGCGGCCGTCGCGACGTCCACGCTGGCGCGCTGCTCGAACGCATTCTCGGCAAGCCGGCGATCGTGGTCAACAACAACGCCGCCGCGATCTACCTGGCGTTGCAGGAGCTCGGGGCCGGCGGCGAGACGATCGTCTCGCGCGGCGAGCTCATCGAGATCGGCGACGGCTTTCGGATTCCCGAGATCCTGGCGCGCAGCGGTACGCGCCTGCGGGAGGTCGGCTCGACTAACAAGACCCGGCTGGAGGACTACCGCGAGGCCATCGGGCCCGACACCCGTTTGCTGCTGCGGGTGCACCCCAGCAACTTCCGCATCGAAGGCTTCACCGGCCGGCCGCCGCTGCCCGCGCTGGCCGCCTTGGCCGCCGAGCGGGGGCTGCCCTTGGTGGAGGATCTGGGCAGCGGCAGCTTGTGGGATCTATCGGGCCAGGGCGTGGCCGACGAGCCGCCGGTAACGGCCAGCCTGGAAGCCGGGGTCTCGCTGGCGACCTTCAGCGGTGACAAGCTGCTGGGCGGGCCGCAGGCCGGCGTGATCGCCGGCGACCCGGCGCTGGTCGCCCGCATCCGCCGCAACCCCTTGTTCCGAGCCCTGCGGGCGGACAAGCTGATCTACGCCGCGCTGGAAGCCACGCTGCGGGAGTTTCTGTTCGACAACTACGAAGCGATTCCGGCGCTGCGGATGGCGCGACTGAGCGTGGAGGCGATCGACGCCCGCGCCCGGGCTCTGGCCGAGCGCCTGGGCGGCTGCGCGGAAGTGATCGACGGGGATTCGCTGCTGGGCGGCGGCTCCACGCCGGCCCAGACCTTGCCCACCCGCCTGCTGGCGATTCGGCCCGCAGGCCTCTCGACGGCCGCCGTCGAGCGCCGCCTGCGCACGGGCGAGCCGCCGGTGCTGGCGCGGGTGGCCGACGACCGGCTGCTGCTCGATCTGCGGACGGTTTTTCCCGATCAGGACGCCGCGCTCGAGCTGGCGCTGCGAGCGGCGCTGGCGCCCGCGCGGGACTAGTTGGCGCGGCCGGAGTAGCTGCCGTCGGCCGTGTTGACCTTGATCTTTTCGCCTTCCTTGATAAACGGCGGAACCTGCACCACCAGCCCCGTGTCGGTCTTGGCCGGCTTGGTCACGTTGGTGACCGTGGCGCCCTTGATGCCCGGCTCGGTCTCCATCACGGTCAGCTCGATCAACTGCGGCAGATCCACGCTGAACGGCTTGTCCTCGTACCACTGCACGCTCACGGTCGTGTTCGGCAGCAGATAGTTCACCTGATCGCCGAGTTGGTCGCCGGAGATGCCGACCTGCTCGTAGGTCTCGGTGTTCATGAAGTAGTACAGATCGCCGTCGGCGTACAGGTACTCCATCTCATGCGTCTCCATCTGGACGCGCTCGACGAAATCTTCCGACGAAAAGCGGTTGTCGAACGACGAGCCGGTGCGCACGTTGCGCAGCCAGGCGCGGACGAAGCCGCGCAGATTGCCCGGCGTGCGGTGCTCGGTCTTTTGGACCTGCATGAGCTCGTTGTTGAACTTGATCAGGTTGCCCGGACGCAACTGTGTCGCTTGCACTTGCACGAAATGAGACCTCGAAAGGGGGATTAGGCCGGCGCCGAGTCGCGCCGAGAACGCCCAAGTTTTCAGTATAGCCGACCCGCCGCCGGGCCATCGAGTTCATTGCAAAGGGGGCGGTTTGAGAGCGAGCGCGCCGATCGCCGGAGGTGAGCGCGAGCGGCCGGGCGTGAGAAGCTGAGGAAAGAATGGCCGTCGCAGCCAAATCCGCGGGCAAGCGCGCCCCCGGGCGCTCGAAGCCTACGGCCTCAGCGCCCGAGGCCGCTCCCCCTGCCGGACCGGCGACGCGCTACCCCTTGCTGCCGGTCGAGGCCGGCGCCCGCTGGACGCTGTTCGGCCTGCTCGCCGTGGCGTTGGGGCTGCGCACGGTGAACCTGACCGGGATGTTTCCGATCCTGGTGGACGAAGCCATCTACCTGCGCTGGGCGGAGATCATCCAGCACCAGGGGCAATGGTTCATCTCGCTGCTGGACGGCAAACCGCCTCTGTCGTACTGGTTTCTGGCTCTGGCGCGTTTCGTCTCCGGCGCCGACCCGTTGCTGCAGGGCCGCTTGATCTCGGCGCTGGCCGGCACGGCCGCCACGTTTGGGATCTTCCAGGTCGGCCGGCGCATCGCCGAGCCGGAGTCGTCCGAGCGCGCCGGGCTGGCGGCGGCGGGGCTGTACGCCGTCTTCCCCTGGGCGCTGCTGTATGACCGGCTGGCCTACACCGAGGCCTGGGTCAACCTGTTCGGCGTCGCCATTGCGTGGACCTCACTGCTCTGCTTCGAGCAGATCGGCCGCAACTGGTCGCGCGAGGTTCCGCCGGGCTTGGCGCTGGGGCTGGGGTTGTTCACCAAGCAGACGGCGATTCTGTTCGGGCTGGTCCCGCTGGCGGCGGCGTACTTCTACGGACGCGGCGGGTCGCGGAGCTGGATCGTCCGGGCGGCGGTTATCTACGCCATCGCGGCGCTGTTCCTGGCGGCCAACTTCATCTTGACCCCCGAGGCGCCCACGCTGGCTACGCATGACGCGGTGCTGCACCACACCGGCTTCTTCGCCAATCCTCAGGAGCTGATGGCCGACCCGTTCGTGGCGGCGCGCTCCAACTTCCCCAAGCTGCTGTCCTACATCGGGACCTACGTCACTTGGCCGGCGGCGCTGGCGGCTTTGGCCTCGGCGGTCTGGCTGGCTCGGCGACGCAGCTTCGCGCCGTGGCTGCTGCTGGCCGGAGCGCTCGTCCCGGTCACGGCGGAGGCGTTCCTGCTGGAGCTGATGTTCCCGTCGCGCTACCCCTTTCCGCACTTCTGGCCCTGGCTGGCCGTGGCGGCGGTCGGCGTGACGGCGGCGGCGGACGAGCTGGCGCCGGCGGGCAAGAAGGCCTTGGCGTGGGCGGGGCTGCTGGCGCTGGTCGCCGCGCCCTTGCTGTGGCGCGACGCCCGGATGCTCGGCGAGCCCGAGCAGGGCCTGCACGCCTCCGACGCCGAGGGCTTTCTGGGCGACCACGCTCACGTCGGCTACGGCATCGCCGAGGCCATCGACTTCCTGCGCAACGAAGCCCGCTCGGGCCCCTACGTGCTGCTGACCGATCCCATCTGGGGGCCGCCGGCCGACGCGATCTTTCCGTATCTGAACCAGCGCTACGGCATCCGCGTCTTCGAGGCTTGGTGGACGCAGCTCAGCCCCAACCACTCCATCCTGCCGCAGGGCGAAGCCGAGGTGCTGCGTTCGCACTACGAGCGCGTCTCGGCCGGCAGCGTCGACTTTCGGCAGGTTCCGCGCGTGTTCTATGTGACCGACACGCACTACTACCCGCGCGAAGCCGTGCTCATCCGCCAGCCGAACGCCCAACTCGTCGCCTCGTTCCCCAAGCGCAACGGGCACTCGATCGACGTCTACCGTCTGAAGTAAACGCCTTGGCTCTCGGGGCTACTGCGCGGGCTGGTCGGTCCACACCGCCAGCACGTTGCCGTTGGGGTCCTGGAAGTGGAAGCGTCGGCCGCCGGGGAAGTCGAACGTGGGCTTGACGATGGTTCCGCCGGCCGCCCGGACTTTCTCGAGCACGGCTTCCAGGTCCACGGCGTAGAGCACCACCAGGGGGCCGCCTCCCTTGGGGATCTCGTCGGTCTTGGCGAAGCCGCCGTCCAGCCGTCCGTCCTGGAAAGCCGTGTAGCCGGGGCCGTAATCCTGGAAGGTCCAGCCGAACGCGTCGCTGTAGAACGCTTTGGTCGCCTCCAGATCCACGGCCTGAAACTCGATGTAGTCGATGCGGCGGTCGTTCTCCGGCAGGCTCATGGCACTCAACGTAACACGATCGTTTTCCGACAGGAGTATCCTGATCAGGTCATGACTCGACGTGAGCTGCTGGCCGCTCTGGCCTCTCTTCCCGCCCTTGCCGCCGCCCCTGGTCGCGCCGCCACCGGGCGTCCTACGTTCTCCGACTATCCGTTCTCGCTCGGCGTCGCCTCGGGCGATCCGGACCCTCGCGGCTTCGTGTTGTGGACGCGCCTGGCGCCCAAGCCGCTCACCGGCGGAGGCATGGCCGACGAGGACGTGAAAGTGGCCTGGGAAGTGGCCTCCGACGAAGGGTTCACGAAGATCGTGGCGCGGGGCGAGACCGACGCCAAGCGCGAGCTGGCGCACGCCGTCCACGTGGAGGTCGAGGGCCTCGAGCCCGATCACTGGTACTTCTACCGCTTCCACGCCGGCTCGGAGGTTTCGCCGACCGCCCGCGCCCGCACCGCCCCGGCGGCCGGCGCCATGAGCGACAAAGTGCGCCTGGCCTTCGCCTCCTGCCAGCACTATGAGACCGGCTACTACACCGCCTACGAGCACATGGCGGCCGAGCCGCTCGATCTGATCGTGCACCTGGGCGACTACATCTACGAGAAGGAAGGCGTCGACGGGCGGGTCCGCAAGCACACCGGCGACGAGATCATGACGGTCGAGGACTACCGCAACCGGCACGCCTTGTACCGCTCCGACAAGCTCCTGCAGGCCGCCCATCATCTGTGCCCTTGGCTGGTGACTTGGGACGACCACGAGGTCGACAACAACTACTCCGACCGCTGGTCCGAAGAGCTCGACGTCTCCCCGGACGAGTTCCTGACGCGCCGCGCGCACGCCTACCAGGCCTATTACGAGCACATGCCTCTGCGGCTGCCGGCCAAGCCGGTCGGCGACAAAATGCAGCTCTACCGGCGCGTGCCCTTCGGCCGTCTGCTGGACTTTCAGGTGCTCGACACGCGCCAGTACCGCACCGACCAGCCGTGCGGCGACAAGAACGGGCCGGAGTGCCCGGACGTGTTCCGCGCCGACGCGACCATCCTCGGGCCGCGCCAGGAGAAGTGGCTCTACCAGGCGCTCGAGAAGTCGCCGGCGCTGTGGAACTGCATGGCGCAGCAGGTGATGGTGGCGCGGGTGGACCGCGAGCCGGGTCCGGACGAAGCCTACTCGATGGATAAGTGGGCGTCGTACCGGCCCATGCTCGACCGCTTCCTGAAGTTCCTGGGCGACAGCAAGCCGTCCAACCCGATCGTGCTCACCGGCGACATCCACTCCAACTGGGTGTGCGACTTGCCGTCCGACCTCAAGCGCGAAGACTCCCCGACGGTGGCCACCGAGTTCATCGGCACCTCGATCACCTCGGCCGGCGACGGCGACCAGGCGCTGGACTACGCCGCCGCCGTGGAAGCCGAGAATCCGACCGTGAAGTTCTTCAACCGCGAGCGCGGCTACGTCTCCTGCACGGTGACGCCGAAGGAGTGGCGCGCGGACTATCACACCGTCGAGTACGTGACCAAGCCGGGCGCGCCCAAGAAGACGCGGGCTTCGTTCCGGGTGGAAGCCGGCAAACGCGGCGTCGAACGGGTTTGACCCCGAGGCGGCGGTCGGCATACTCTGTGCGGCGAGATGACGCCGCACCTCTCCCGCCGTGCGTTCCTGGGCCTGGCCGCCGCCGGCTGGGCGGCCTGTGGCAGGTCGGCCCCCGATCCCAAGCAGCGGCCGAACGTTTTGTTCGTGGCGGTCGATGACCTGCGGCCGGACCTGGGCTGCTACGGTCATCCGGTCGTCAAGACGCCGCACATCGACCGGCTGGCGTCGCAAGGTCTGCTGTTCCGGCGGGCCTATTGCCAGCAAGCGGTTTGCTGCCCGTCGCGCACGTCGGTCATCACCGGCCTGCGCCCGGACTCCACCGGCGTCCACAACAACGCGGTCTTCTATCGCGCCGTTGCTCCGGACGTGGTGACGCTGCCGCAGCACTTCATGGCGCACGGCTACTTCGCGCAGTCGCTGGGCAAGATCATTCACGGCAAGATGGACGATCCGGCGAGCTGGTCCGTGCCGGCTTGGCCGGAAGGCGGCGTCCACGCCGGCATGCAGTACATCGACCTGGAGGGCCTGGAAGCGCTGCGAGCGGCCCACCCCGATACGCCGCTGGAAGAGCTCGAGATCCCGGTCTCGACCTGGAAGAAGAAGAGCTCCTGGCAGGCCCCGGACGTGCCCGACAGCGCCCTGCAGGACGGCGAGACGGCGGACCGGGCCATCGCCGCGCTCGAAGGCTTTGGGGATCGGCCGTTCTTTCTGGCCGTCGGCTTCCAGAAGCCGCATCTGCCCTTCACGGCGCCCAAGCGCTACTGGGACTTGTATTCGCCCGACGAGGTGACCGCGGCGGCGAACCCGCAGCGTCCCGAAGGCGCCCCGGAGCTGGCCTTCACCGACTGGGCGGAGCTGCGCGGCTACAAGGACATTCCGCGCGAAGGGCCGCTGCCGCCGGGCAAGGAGCGGGAGCTGCGCCACGGCTACCTGGCGGCGACCAGCTATACCGACGCGCAGATCGGCCGCGTCCTCGCCGCCGTCGATCGCCTCGGCTTGGCTGACAACACCGTCGTCGTCCTGTGGGGCGACCACGGCTATCACCTCGGCGAGCAGGACCAGTGGGCCAAGGACACCAACTTCGAGCTCGACGCCCGCGTGCCCTTGATTTTGCGGACCCCCGGCGGCGTCCGTGGCGCGCAGACCGACGCCTTGGTCGAGCTGGTGGACCTCTACCCTACGCTGAGCGAAGCCTGTGGGTTGCCGCTGCGGCCGGAGAACGAGAGCTGCAGCTTCCTGCCGTTGGCGACCGACCCTTCGCGCGAGTGGAAGTCCGCCGCGTTCTCGCAGTTTCCCCGACCCTGGTCCAACGCCACCGTCTGGGAGCAGATGGGCTACAGCCTGCGCACGGACCGCTACCGCTACACCGAGTGGGTGGACCGGCAACGCAAGGTGGTGGCGCGAGAGCTCTACGACCACCGGCAGGACCCGGCTGAAACGCTCAACATCGCCGAGCGGCCGGACGCCGCCGAGGCCGTTGCGGCCTGCTCGAAGCAGCTCGCGGCCGGCTGGCGCGCGGCCCTGCCGGAGTCGGCCTAGATTCCCAGCCGCAGCTCGAAGAAGTCCGCCGCCATCCGCCACAGCTTCTCGGAGCCGAACTCCCCGCCGCGGCCGTGTTCTCCGCCGACGACCTTGTAGAGGCTCACCGGCACGCCGGCCTTTTCGAGCGCCGCTTCCAGCAGCTCGCTCTGGTGGAACGGCACCAGCGGGTCCTTGTCGCCGTGCACGATCAGGAACGGCGGATCGTCGGGCGTGACGTAGCTGATCGGGTTGAGCCGGGCGACCTTGTCGGGGTGGTCCTGGATGGGGCCGCCGATCAGCAGCGATTCGGGCGATTGCGGCGCGTCATGGACGATCCTCTTGCTGATCGAATGAGCGTCCATCTGGAGCAGGTCCGTGGGGCCGTAGAAGTCGCAGACCGCCTGCACGGCCGAGGAGAACCGCAGATTGCCGCCCACGTCGCCTTCGAGCTCCCGCACGCCGCCCGACGTCCCCAGCAGCGCCACCAGGTGGCCGCCGGCCGAAGAGCCCCAAACGCCCACACGCCGCGGGTCGATGCCGTACTCGTCGGCGTGGGCCCGCAGCCAGCGCAGCGCGCCCTTGCAGTCGTGGATCTGCGCCGGAAACGTCGCGTCGCCGCTGAGGCGGTAGTTGATGGAGGCCACCACGTAGCCTTGCGGTACGAGCGGGACGGCCAGCCGAGCCTGCTCCTTGGAGCCGTTGCGCCAGCCGCCGCCGTGGATCCACACCACCAGCGGCAGCCGCTCGGCCGGCGGCTGCTCCGGCCGGTAGAGGTCCAGCCGTAGCTCTTTCTGCGGCGTGGAGGCGTAGACCAAGTCCGGCTCGAGCCGCACTCCGGCGGGCAGCGGCGGCCTCGACGGCGCCTGCTGCGCGGAAGCCGCCGTGGCCGAAGCGGCCGCGGCCCACAGGAATTGCCGGCGAAGCATGGCCCTATTCTAGAGCCGCCGGACGCGTCCGGGGCGGCGCCAACCGTCTACAATTCGAGAGGCATGCGAATCGCCCTCCTCCTGGCGCTGACCCTGGCCGCGGGCGCAACCGGCTGCACCTGGATCACCGACCAGATCTACTACGCCGGCATGGAGAAGCTGGGGCGCGAGAAGCGCGACATCCTGGCCAAGCGCGTGGCCGCCGGCCGCGAGGACCAGGAAAAGGCCAAGGAGCAGTTCCAGACCACCCTGGAAGCCTTCCAGGCGCTGACCGGCTTCGATGGCGGCGACCTCGAAAAGGTCTACAAGAAGCTCGACGGCGAGCTGAAGCGCTCGAAGAACCGCGCCGAGAAGGTGCGCGAGCGCATCGACGGCATCGAGCGCGTGGCGCGCGACCTGTTCCGCGAATGGGACGGCGAGATCGAGAAGATCTCCAGCGCCGACCTGCGCAACCGCAGCCGCACGCTGCGGCAGGAGACCGAGGAGCGCTACGGACAGCTCATCGCCAAGATGAAGCAGGCCGAAGCCAAGATGGAGCCGGTGCTGACGGCGTTCGAGGACCAGGTTCTGTTCCTCAAGCACAACCTCAACGCCCGGGCCATTCAGTCGCTGGGCTCGACGGCGCTGGAGATCGACGGCGAGGTCGCCGCGCTGGTCGCCGACATCGAAGCTTCGATCGCCGAAGCGGACGCTTTCGTCGACTCCCTGTCGGGCTCTTAGCCGCCGGTTCGGCTCCGCGACGGCGTGTGGTAGCCTGAACGCCGTGTCGGTCGGCGGCGAAGCCAAGTTTTCGATCGGGCAGGTCGTGGAGCACAAGCTCTTCGGCTACCGCGGCGTGATCTACGACGCCGACCCGGTCTACTGCGGCACGCCGGAATGGTACGAGCAGATGGCGCGCTCGCGACCGCCCAAGAACAAGCCCTGGTACAAGGTTCTGGTGCACGACGCAGCCCACGAGACCTATGTGGCCGAGCGCAATCTCGAGCCCGATTCGAGCGCCGCGGAGATCCGCCACCCCGGCGTGGCCTTGCTGTTCGACGGCTTTGCCGACGGCGCCTACCAGCCCAGGCGGCGCGTGGTCTAGCGAAGATGGCGACGCCGCATGCGCAACAGCCTGGGACCGGGCGCCGCCGGACAAGAGTGTTCGGCCCACTGAGGCTGCAATCTTCCCTCTGAGACCGCATGGACTTCGAAGCCCTGTTCTCCGCCGACGCGAGGGTCATGCAACCCTCGCTCATCCGTCGCCTGACCGGCTTGGTCAACCAGCCCGACGTCATCAGCTTCGCCGCCGGCTCGCCCAGTGCGGAGACCTTTCCCTACAGCCGGCTGACGGAGATCTACCACGACCTGGCCACGGTCGAGAAGGGCCGGCTGTTTCAGTACAGCGTCACGCGCGGCAACGCCGAGCTGGTGGAGGCGGTCCGTGAGCGGACCGCCCGGGTCCAGGGCGTGGCCGCCTCGGCCGACGAGACGATGATCGTGTCGGGCTCGCAGCAAGGGCTCGATTTCATCGGCCGCGTGCTGCTCGATCCCGGCGACGCGGCGTTCGTGGAGAAGCCCAGTTTCCCCGGCGGCATCGACACCTTCGCCACCTACCGGGCGCGGCTGTTCGGGGTGACCTCGCACGACGACGGCATGGACGCCGAGGACTTGGCGCGCCGGGTGCGCGAAGCCCGCGCCGCCGGCCATCGCCCCAAGCTCGTCTACGTAATCCCGAACTTCCAGAACCCCTCCGGCCGGCTGTGGTCGCTGGAGCGCCGGCGGGCGCTGCTGGAGGTCGCCCGCGCCGAAAATCTGCTGATCGTCGAGGATGACGCCTACGGCGAGCTCTACTTCGACGGCGTGACGACCGAGCAGCGCTCGCGGCTCAAGGCGCTCGACCCGGAAGCGCCGATTCTGTACATGTCCACCTACTCGAAGACCCTGGCCGCCGGCCTGCGGGTGGCCTGGATCATGGGGCCGGCGCCGGTGATCAGCCGGCTGGTGCTGGCCAAGGAGGTCGGCGACCTGTGCACCTCCACCTTGAGCCAGAAGCTGACGCTCGAGTTCCTGCGGCGCGGCTGGATGGATGAGCACCTGCCCGGCGTGCGCGCCTTCTACCAGCACAAGGCGCAGCTCGTCGACGCCGCTCTGCACAAGCATTTCCGGGGCCTGGGCCGCTGGACCCCGCCGCGCGGCGGGCTGTTCGTCTGGGTGGAGCTCGAAAGCGCCTACGCCATCGACACTTGGCCGGTTCTGGAAGCCTCGGTGGCCGAGGACAAGGTGGCTTTCATCCCCGGCAAGCCGTTCTTCGTCGGAGGCGTCGGCCGCCACTGCCTGCGGCTTTCCTATTCCAACGTCACCGACGACAATATAGACAAGGGGCTCGAAAAACTGAGCCGCCGCCTTCGCGCCGCTCGAGAGTCTGTCGTTTGAATGAGTTACCCCGTAGAGCTAGCTGACGCCTTCCGTCAGGTCGTGGACGGTGAAGTCCGTTTCGACCGCTATTCGAAGATTCTCTACTCGACCGACGCGAGCGTCTGGCAGATCGAGCCGGTCGGCGCGATCATCCCCAAGCACGCCGGCGACGTGGTGGAGACCGTGAAGCTGTGCGCCCGGCACCGCGTGCCGGTGCTGGCGCGCGGCGGCGCCACCAGCCTCTCGGGACAGACCGTCGGCGAAGCCGTGCACATCGACTTCGCCAAGTACATGAACCAGATCCTCGAGCTCAACGTCGAGGAGCGCTGGGTGCGGGTGCAGCCGGGGGTGGTGCAGGACCAGCTCGGCCGCTTCCTCAAGCCGCACGGGCTGCTGTTTGGGCCGGCCACCTCGTCGGCCAGCCGGGCCACCCTGGGCGGCATGATCGGCAACAACTCGGCCGGATCGCACTCGATCCGCTGGGGCAAGACGATCGACCACGTACTGGAGCTGAAGGTCGTGCTGGCCGACGGTTCCGAAGCCTGGTTCCGCCCCGTCGAGAACGGCCGCCTGGAAAGCCTCGCCAAGGGCGACTCCTTCGAGTCCAAGCTCTACCGCGGCTCGCTGGCGATCGGCGAGAAGTACAAAGATCTGGTGCTCGAGAAGTTTCCCCGCATCCTGCGCCGGGTCTCGGGCTACAACCTCGACGAGCTTTTGGCGCGCGACGGCGTCTTTGGGGCGGGGTACTCCTCCAAGACCGGTCCGCTGAACCTGGGCCGCGCCGTGGTGGGCAGCGAAGGCACTCTCGGCGTCGTCGTCGAGGCCAAGCTCAACCTGGTGCCGACCCCCAAGCACAAGTCACTGCTGGTGGTGCACTACAAGTCTCTGTTCGAGGCGGTCGATTCCACCGAGACCATCGTCGAGACGAACCCCGCGGCGGCCGAGCTGATCGACGACTTCATCCTGTCGAAAGCGCGCCACATCGAAGACTTCAAGGCCCGCATCTCCTTCCTGGATCTCGACGCCGACGCCATCATGGTCGTCGAGTATTACGGCGACTCCGACGCCGAAGTCTCGGGTAAGGTCGCCCAGCTCAAGCGCATTCTCGAATCGAAAGGGATGGGCTACGGCTACCTCGAAGTCAGCGACGCGCGCATGATGGCCAACATCTGGCAGACGCGCAAGGAAGCCCTCGGCATTATGATGTCGGTGAAGGGCGACCACAAGCCGATCGCCTTCGTGGAAGACCCGGCGGTGCCGCTCAAGGAGATGCCGCAGTTCCTGCGCGGCTTCCGCGAGATCCTGGGCAAGCACGACGCCCACGGCGGCTACTACGGCCACGCCTCGGTGGGCTGCCTGCACGTGCGCCCGATGGTCAACCTGAAGACCGCCGACGGCGTCCAGAAGATGGCCACGATCGCCGACGAGGTTTTTGGCCTCGTGATGCAGCACGGCGGCTCGATGAGCGGCGAGCACGGCGACGGCATCGCGCGCTCCAAGTACAACCAGTGGCTTTTTGGCGAGGAGATCTACAAGGGCTTCCAGGAGCTCAAGACCCTCTGGGACCCGGACAACATCCTCAACCCGGGCAAGGTCGTCAATGCGCCGGAGCTGACCGAGAACCTGCGCTGGGGCCCGAGTTATCAGCCCATCCAGATTCAGACGCACCTGGACTTCGGCCGCGAGGGCGGCTTCGCGCGGGCGATCGAGATGTGCAACGGCGCCGGCGTGTGCCGCAAGCGCGAAGTGGGCACGATGTGCCCGTCCTACCACGCCACGATGGAGGAGGAGCACTCCACCCGCGGCCGGGCGAACCTGCTGCGGGCGGCCTTGTCGGGCAATCTGCCGCACGAGGAATTCACCTCCGAGCGGATGTACGAGGCCCTCGACCTGTGCCTGGAGTGCAAGGGCTGCAAGCGCGAATGTCCCTCCAACGTGGACATGGCGAAGATCAAGTACGAGTTCCTGGCGCAGTACTACGCCAAGAACGGCACGCCGCTGCGGGCCAAGTTCTTCGCCAATGCCGAGACGCTCAACAAGGTCGGCTCGGCCTTCGCGCCGCTGTCGAACTGGATGCTCGGGCTGGCTCCGGTGCGCAAGCTCAACGAGGCCGTGCTAGGCGTCGACGCCCGGCGTCAACTGCCGCCGTTCGCTCCGCAGACCTTCACCACGTGGTTTTCCAAGCGCTCGGGCGGCAATGGCTCCGGCTCGAAGCCCCAGGCGGCGCTGTTCGTCGACTGCTTCATGAACTGGAACTACCCGGAGGTCGGCCGGGCCGCCGTGGCCGTGCTCGAAGCGTCCGGCTACGAGGTCCTGCTGGCGGAGAAGACCTGCTGCCAGCGGCCCGCGATCTCCAAGGGCTTGCTCGAGGACGCCCGCGCCGGGGCGGAGAAGAACGTACGGCTGCTGTCGCGCTACGCCGCCGAAAAGATTCCGGTGCTCGGCTGCGAGCCCAGTTGCATCCTCACCCTCCGCGACGACTACCTGGACCTGGCGAAGGGCGACGAGGTGGAGAAGGTCGCGTCCAACGCTTGGCTGGTCGACGAGTTCCTGGTTGCCCAGGCCAAGGCCGGCAAGCTGGTCTCGCCGTTTCGCGATAAGGTGAAGAAAGCGCTGCTGCACGGGCACTGCCACCAGAAGGCGCACATCGGCACGGCTCCCAGCATCGCGGCGCTCGAGCTGATTCCGGGCTGTCAGGTGGCCGAGGTCAACTCCGGCTGCTGCGGCATGGCGGGCTCGTTCGGGTTCGAGAAGGAGCACTACGAGATCTCGGAGAAGATCGGGCGCGAACGGCTGTTTCCGGCCGTCGACGGCGCCGATTCGGAGACGGCGATCGCGGTGACCGGCGTGTCGTGCCGGCAGCAGATCGGCCACTTTACCAAGCGTCAGCCTCGCCACGTAGTCGAGATTCTGGCTGACGCGCTCGGCTGAGGTCCGCGCCCGCGAAGGGCGCGGCGCAGACAAGCATGAATCCGCAAGCGATGACAGCGGCGACAGCCGCGCTGGGGCTCTTCGTCTCGATGCTCTGGGGCGGCAACGTCATTGCGCTCAAGTACGGGCTCGATACGTTCCCGCCGCTGTGGAGCGCCTTCTGGCGCTTCCTTTCCGGCGCCGTGGCGGTCATCGTGTGGGCCAAGCTGCAGGGCGTGCGGCTCTGGCCGGACCGGCGGGACTGGCGGGCTGTCGTGCTGCTCGGCGTGCTGTTCACCCTCCAGATCACCTGCCTGAACTTCGGCGTCGGCTGGACCTCGGCCGCCTTCGCCGTGGTTCTGCTGAACTCGCACCCGGTCTTCACCAACTTGCAAGGCCACTTCGCCGACTCCGAGGAGAAGCTCAACGGCCGTCGCCTGTTCGGGCTGGCTCTGGCTTTTGGCGGAATCTGCTGGGTGGCCGCCGGCAAGCCCTCGGTGGCCAAGGCGCCGTTGCCCATCTGGGGCAACGTGCTGATGATCGTGTCCGCCAATCTGCTGGCGCTGCGCGTGATCTACACCCGCCGGCTGGTGCAGTCGACGCATCCGACGCGTCCGGTCGTCTGGCAGATGGTCTTCTCGCTGCCGTTCTTTCTGGGAGGGGCTTGGGTGCTGGAGCCACCGACGCTGCAGCCGGTGCGCTGGGAGCCGGTGGCGGCGATCCTCTACCAGGGCGTGGTCATCGCAGGCTTCTGCTTCGTGGCTTGGACGACCCTGCTGCGCAGCTTCAGCGCCTCCACGCTGTCGATGTTCGCTTTCACGGTGCCGTTTTTCGGCGTGTTGCTCAGCGCCGTCGTGCTGGACGAAGCGATCCCGCCGTCCCTGCTGCTAGGCGCCTTGCTGGTCACCGCCGGCATCGTGATCGTCACGCGCAGCGCCCAAGCTCCGGCGCGCAAGCCGCCCAAGGAGTCGCCCGCGCCCGGAGCCGTCCGCGGATGACCCTGCGCGATGAGCCGCGGACCATCGGCGCCCGGACCGTGGCGCTGGCGGTGCTGATCGCGGCCATGTGGGGCGGCAACATCGTCTGCACCAAGATCACGCTGGAAGCCTTTCCACCCATCTGGAACGCCTTCTTCCGGATGCTCTTCGGGTTGCCGACGCTGCTGATGTGGGCCCGGACCGGCGGCGTGCGGCTGTGGCCGGAGCGGGATCAGTGGCGTCCGCTGCTGCTGCTGGGCGTGCTGTTCTCGGTGCAGATCCTGCTGCTGTACTTCAGCATCCAGCTCACGTCGGCCGCTTATTCCGCGGTGCTCATCAACGCCTCGCCGGTGCTCACGAGCCTGATCGCACACTACTTCGTGCCCGGCGACCGCTTGTCGCCCATGCGCATGATGGGGCTGGGCGTGGCCTTCCTGGGGGTGTTCGCGGTGCTGGGCGGCAAGCCCGACCCGCGCTTGGCGCCGGCGCCCTTGCTCGGCAACATCTTGTCGCTGGCGACCGCGGCGCTCATCGCCGTTCGCATGGTCTACACCCAGCGGCTGGTGCAGAACCTCGACTCCACCAAGACGATCGTTTGGCAGGTGACCTTCACCCTGCCGATCTTCCTGACGGCGGCGGCGCTGACGGAGCCGCATCTGGTGATCGGGCCGGCCACGGTCCGCGTGCTGGCCGCTTTCCTCTACTGCAGTTGGGGCGTGGTGGGCATCGCCTTCATCCTGTGGGTGCGGCTGCTGCAAAAGCATCCGCCGGGCCTGATCTCGGTCTTCGTCTTCCCCACGCCGCTTTTCGGCGTCTTGTTCAGCGCGCTGCTGTTCGGCGAACGCATCACCCCGGCGCTCGGTCTGGGCGTGGCGGCGGTAGCCGCGGGCGTCTTGCTGGTGACGCTCGAGAAGCGTTCGCTACGACCCGCCGGAAAGTAGCGGCGCCAGCAGCGGCAGCTTGTCGGCGAGCAGATGGCCGCTCAGCCAGGCCGCGTCCACCACATAGAGAGCTCCCAGGCACAGCCCGGACGCCCACAGCGCCCGCCCACCCGGGCCGGCGAGCCGGCGGTCGGCCTCGGCGGCGAGCGCGTAGACGAAGCCGCCCAGCCCGGCCAGCAGGTAGATCGCCTTCATCGACGTGAAGTCGCGGTACACCAGGCAGAAGTTCATCAGGAACACGATCTGCGCCACCGCGGCCAGCACCGCCGGCGCGGCCTCCGGCTCCTTCCACCGAGCCGCGCGAAAGCTCTGCCGCGCCAGCCCCACGACCATCAGCGCCGACCATGGCAGGCCCAGGATGTAGAGCGTGCGGCCGATCCACTGCAGGACGGGGTTCGTTGTGATCCACGTGGGCGGGTGATTGTCATAGTGCGCAAAGTGAGCCCGAGCGTGAAGCTGCGTCCACAGCGAGGTGCGGTGCAGCTCGTAGTCGGGACGTTCGGCCGGCCGGGCGATTTGCGGGTGGCGCAGCAGATCGAGCAGCCGGAACGTCCCCAGAGCCTCCACGATCGAGCGCGCCCCGGGGCGTCGTTCCTCGGTCCGCTCCAGCCAGTGCGGCCGGGGATTGGTCGGCAGGTTCAGCTTCCAGGGGTCCCCGTACTTGCGCCAATGCTTGCCGTAAGGTCCCACGGCGAATGCGGCTCCGAAGGTCACGCCCAGGAAGACCGCTGCCAAGCCCAAGGTCGCCAGTGGCCGAGCCGCCCTACGATGGATGACCTGAAGCCCGAAGCAGGCTGCGATGGCGCAGACAGCCAAAAAACCGTTCGCCTTGGCCAACGGCGCCAGCGTCGCCGGCAGCAGCATCGCGCCGAAACGAGCCGGCGACGGGGCGGAGAAGTAGCGGCCGGCGGCCATCAGGGCTGCCAGGGCCAGAAAAGCCAAGAACGTGTCGTTGGTGGCCTGCGCATTCAAACCAGCCAGCCGCGGGTTGAGCGCGACCAGCCCGAACAGCAGCGTACGGGTCGGCTCCGTCAGCGCAAAGCGCTCCAGCCAGCGGCGCACCAGCAGCAGCGTCCACACGCCCACCGCCACGTTGAGCAGTTGCGCCACGCGGATCAGTACGTAGCGCGAGTCCGTCGGTGACAGCTTCCACAGCAGGGCCACGGTGGTGTGATAGAGCTTGGCGTGGTAGGCCTGGAACGTGTCCTCCAGCTCCGGGACGCGGTTCTCGAACGCCAGGATCTCGACCACGGCCAGATGGTTGTCGTTGGCGTCAGTGTTGACGAGCGCCAGCACGACCCGCAGCGCCAGGGCCAACAGCAGGATCCAGCGACGCGCCCGGGCGTGATCGAAGGCAGCAGGCAATCCACCCGCCAGTCTATCCGCACCGCGCCGCCGCCCGCGCCGGAACGCCCACGTATAATGACCGGGTGATGCTCGCTCGTCTCGCCGTCTGCTCTCTGCTGGTCGCCGCCGCTCTGCCGGCCGTGGACTTTGTAGCCGACATCGAGCCGATCTTCCACCAGCGCTGCTTCGCTTGCCACGGCCCCTCGATGCAGATGAGCGACTTCCGTCTCGACGATCGCGAGGCGGCGCTCAAGGGCGGCTATTCCGGCGCCGTGATCGTTCCGGGAGACGCCGGGGCCAGCAAGCTGATCGAGCGCGTCTCGAGCGACAAACAGAACTTTCAGATGCCGCCGGCCGGTCCGCGCCTGAGCGAGGCCGAGGTCGCCGCGCTGCGGGCCTGGATCGACGAAGGCGCCAAGTGGCCCGAGCGAGCGCCTACCAAGAAGCTGACGCAGGAGCAGCGGAGCCGGCATTGGTCCTTCCAGCCGATCCAGCGGCCCGCGCCGCCGAAGGTCGACGACTCCTCCTGGGCGCGCAACCCGATCGACCTGTTCGTGCTGGCTAAGCTGGAAGCCGAAGGCGTCAAGCCGTCGCCGGAAGCCGACAAGGTCACTCTTCTGCGCCGAATCTCGTTCGACTTGGTGGGTTTGCCGCCGACGCCGGAGCAGGTGGAGCGGTTTCTCGCCGACGACAGCCCGCAGGCCTACGAGAAGGTCGTCGACGAGCTGCTCGATTCCAAGCACTACGGCGAGCGTTGGGCGATTCCTTGGCTCGACGCGGCCCGCTACGCCGATTCCGACGGCTACGAGCGCGACCCGATCCGGCCCTACGCCTGGCGCTGGCGGCAGTGGGCCATCGGCGCCATCAACCAGGACATGCCGTTCGACGAGTTCACCGTGGAGCAGATCGCCGGCGACCTGCTGCCCGGGGCGACCCTCGAGCAGCGCGTGGCGACCGGCTTTCTGCGCAACGGCATCAAGAACCGCGAAGCCGGCGTGAAGAACGAAGAGAAGCGCTTCGAGGAGACCCTGGACCGCACCGCCACCATCGGCAAGGTCTGGCTGGGGCTGACCGTGGGCTGCGCGCAGTGCCACGACCACAAGTACGATCCGATCAGCCAGAAGGAGCTCTATCAGCTCTACGCCTTCTTCAATAACGCCGTCGAGCGCGACATCGACGCGCCGGTCCAGGGCGAGCTCGGCGTGCTGCTGCGGGCCCTGCCGGAGTATCGCCGCCGCCGCGCCGAAATCCTGAAAGAGGCCGATGTGGAGCCGCACTATCAGCAGTGGCGCAAGGAGA
This sequence comes from Acidobacteriota bacterium, assembly GCA_016125275.1. Lineage (GTDB taxonomy): Bacteria > Acidobacteriota > Terriglobia > Bryobacterales > UBA6623 > RI-231. The sequence goes on from WGMB01000004.1 coordinate 111,544, forward strand.
TGATCGAGGCCATGGATCATCCCGGCGAGCGCACCGACTGGGACTTCAGCCTGACCGAGTGGCGAGCCTCGATGGACCGCGCCGACTGGCTCATGCGCGCCTCCGACGACGAGCTCAGCGAGATCGAGCGCGAGGGGCGCGTGGACAAGTTCCTGGCGCGGCTCGGCCCGGACATCTCCAAGCAGGAAGAGCTGGCCAAGAAGCTCAAGGAGACCAAGGAGAAGCTCGACGCCTTGGAGAAGGAAGTCTTCCCCGTCCGCACGCTGGCCTACACGATGATCGAGCGCGACGCCGCCCATCGTGAGCCGACCTATATCGCCTTGCGCGGCGACTGGCGCGCGCCGGGCGTGGAGGTGCAGCCGCTGACCCCGGCCGTGCTGCCGGCGATGGAGCAAAGCGACCCGAAGCACCCTCGGCTGGAGCTGGCTCGCTGGCTGGTGGACCCCAAGAATCCCTTGACCGCCCGCGTGACCGTCAACCGCTGGTGGCAGGAGCTGTTTGGAAAGGGCCTGGTGAGCACGGCGGACGATTTCGGCACCCAGGGCGCCCCGCCGACGCACCCCGAGCTGCTCGACTGGCTCGCGTCCGAGCTCGTGCGCAAGGATTGGAGCCGCAAGGCCATGCTGCGGCTGATGGTCACCTCGGCGGCCTACCGGCAGGCCTCCCACGACCGGCCGGACTTGCGCGATCGCGACCCGGACAACAAGTGGCTGGCGCGCCAGAACCGCTTGCGGCTGCCGGCCGAGCTGGTGCGCGACAACGCCCTGGCCGTCAGCGGTCTGCTCAACCCGGAGATCGGCGGGCCGAGCGTGCATCCGCCGCAGCCGGCCGGCGTCTCCGAGCTGGGCTACGCCAAGAAGGCCTGGCCGGAAGATCAGGGGCCGGAGCGCTACCGCCGGGGTCTCTACATCTTCTTCCAGCGCACCACGCCGTACCCGTTCCTGACGAACTTCGACGCGACCGACACGTTGACCTCGAAGGTCACCCGCGAGCGTTCGAACACGCCCCTCCAGGCGCTCAACGTGCTCAACGATCGGGTCTTTCTGGAGGCCGCGCAGGCGCTCGCGCTGCAGACCGTGCTGGACCGCCAAGGCTTCGACGCCCGGCTCGACGAGATGTTCCTGCGGGCCTTGAGCCGCAAGCCGGAAGCGAGCGAGCGAGACCGCGTCGCCACCTATCTGGCCAAGCAGAAGGAGATCCTGGCGGCTGAGCCCGGCGCCGCGGAGAAGCTCGCGCCGCTGGTCCCGTCCGACGAAGACCCGCTCGAGATGGCCGCCTGGACGGGCGTCGCCCGCGGGCTGCTGAACCTCGACGAGATGATGGTGCGCGAGTAGCCCGGCCGTCGCGACCCGCAAAGCGCAAAAGGAAAGAGCCCGGGACGCCGCGTCCCGGGCTCTTTGCCGTTCAGGCTCCAGGCCTGAAAGCTAGTTGACGTCGAAGTTCTCGCGGTGCAGCGACACGTCGCTGCGCACCAGAACGTGAGCCCCGAAGGTCTCCTCGAGCTCTTGCAGGAAGGTGTTGTCGCGGGACTTCAGCGCCCGCGCCACGTCGGGGTTCACCCGCAGCGTCAGGTCCTTCTTGGACTTCAGCTTCGGGGCCATGCGCTTGGCCTGCTCCAGGATCTCGAGGATGACCGTGTTGGTCGCCTTGACGAAGCCCGAGCCTTCGCAGGCCGGGCAGGGCGAGCAAAGGCTCCGCTCGAGCGACTGCTTGACGCGCTTGCGCGTAATGGCGATCAATCCGAAGTCGTTGAACTGCAGGACCTTCGAGGGAGCCCGGTCGTGGCGCAGCTCGTTCTCGAGCGCCTGGGCCACCTTCTTGCGATTGGCCTTGTCGTCCATGTCGATGAAGTCGACGACGATGATGCCGCCAAGATCGCGCAGTCGAACCTGGCGAACGATCTCCTCGGCCGCCTCCAGGTTGGTCTTGACGATCGTATCTTCCAGGCGGTCGGACTTGCCGACGTACTTGCCGGTGTTGATGTCGATCGCCACCAGCGCCTCGGTCTGGTTGATCACGATGTAGCCGCCGGACTTGAGCCACACCTTGGGCCGCAGAGCCTTCTCGATCTCCTGCGTGATGTTGAGCTCGTCGAAGATCGGCTTCGAGCGGGTGTAGAGCTTCACACAGGGAACCAGATCGGGCTGGAACCGCTCGCAGAAGCGCAGGATCGACTCGTAATGGTCTTCCGAATCGACCCAGATCGACTTGAAGTTCTGGCCCAATTGGTCGCGCAGGATGCGCTCGACCACGTCCAGGTCCTGGTGCAGCAAGGCCGGCGCCGGCGTGCGGTCCGCCTTCTCCTTGATGACCTTCCACAGGTTGGCCAGGAAGCGCATGTCCTCGGCCAGATCCTCATCGCTGGCGCCGGCTCCGGCCGTGCGCACGATGAAGCCGCCGGGAATGCCTTCCATGTTGCCCTTGATCACCCGGCGCAGCCGCGCGCGCTCGGCGTCGGAGCCGATCTTGCGCGAAACGCCCACGTGCGGCGAGGTCGGCATGTAGACCAGGTGCCGCCCGGGCAGCGCCACGTGGGTGGTGATGCGGGCGCCCTTCTTGCCCAGCGGCTCCTTGGCGATCTGAACGATCAGCTCTTGGCCAGCCTTGAGCAGATCGGCGATGCGCACGTCGCTCTCGTTGCCGGCGCCCCGCTCGCTGCGATCTCCCTTCTCGGAACGCTCGCCGCGCTCGGAGCGTTCGCCCCGCGAGGGGCGTTCGGAGCGGGCCGGCTGCTCGTCCGGCTGAGCCTCGACAGCGGTCTCCTCGGAGTCCGTTGCCGCGGAGGAGGATTCACCCGTCTGGGGCGAGCCGGATTCGTCGCGCCCACGGCGGCGTCCGCGACGGCGGCCCCGGCGTCCGCGGCGAAGCTGCCGCGAGCCGGACTCATCGCGCACCGAGGCTTCGATCGGCGCTTCGCCGCCGGCGCCGGCGCGGTCGAGAATCTCGCCCACTGCCCGGTCGGCCTCTTCCTCGACGTCGGCGTCGAACAGGCGGCGCTTCGGCGGCGCCGAGCCGTCCTCGTCCTCGTCGCTGTCGGCGGCTTCCGCCGCGAGCGCGGCCGCCTCTTCCTCGTCCCGATTGGCTTCGGCGATGGCCTGCGCCTCGTCGGCCGCCTCGTCCTCGAAGCTGATCTCGGGCTCTTCTTCGGATTCTTCTTCCGAGCTTTCGTCGTCCGACTCCTCCTCGTCATCCGAGTCTTCCTCGTCCGCGGAGTCGTCGTGGTCCTCTTCCTCTTCGTCGGGCTCTTCGTCCGCCTCGTCGCTGTCGTCGTCGGACTCTTCGTCGTCCGATTCCTCGACGACGGCCTCGATCTCCTCGTCGACCTCGGCTTCCTCGTCGACTTCGCTCTCGTCGGCAGCTTCCTCGTCTTCGTCGGGATGCTCGTCTTCGTCCTCGTCCTCGAAGCGTGAGGCGCCCACGGCCAGCCGCTCGTCTTCCTCGTCCGCCGAGTCCTCGACGTCGTCTTCGTGGGCGGGCTTGCCAGCGTACTTCGCCAGCGACTCGCCGGGCAGGGGAGTCAGGCCGTAGTTGTCGTCCTCATCGTCTTCGGGCTCGGGCGCGGCCTGGCGCGAACGGCCTTCCAGCGCTTGGGCCTCGGCGTGGCCGTCGACGACGGCAAACTTCGACTCCGGCAGCAGGCTATCGTTGCGGCCTCCGCGGCGGCGGCGGCCCCGGCGGCCTCGCTCGCGGCGGCCCGACGGACGCTCGTCGTCGGAACGGCGCTCGGAGCGCTCGGTCCGATCACCGGCCGCGGCTTCCTCGCCGCGCTCGGACTTCTCGCCCCGCTCGGGTCTGTCGCTGCGGTCGGACCGGTCGCTACGGTCGGATCTCTCGCTACGGTCGCTGCGGTCGGACCGATCGCCGCGATCCCCGCGGGAGGAGCGATCGCCACGCTTGTCGCCGCGGGATCGACCGCGCCGCGAGGGCTCGGCGTCGGCCGCCGGCGCGGAGCCGGCCACTAAACTGTCTTCTTCGTCGTCGAGTTGGCCGCTCTCGAGGTCGGCCGTTTCATCGAGAACGTCGGAGACGTAGAGGAACGCGTCGCGCTCCAGGCCGAGTTTGACGAACGCGGACTGCATGCCGGGGAGCACCCGGCTGACGCGTCCTTTGTAAACACTGCCCGCCAGAGCATGCTCGGCGGTGCGCTCGATGGTGATTTCGACCAGACGGTCGTCTTCCAGGAGCGCGACACGGGTCTCATGCCGATTGGCTGAGACGACCAGTTCTTTTGACACCCAAAGTCCTCCCTCTCGCTGGGGAGGGCCCTGCGCGGCCACGGCCGGCGTTCGACGGTTGGATTCAGTGCGCGCTCCGGAAGAACGACGAAACCTGCGCTGTTCCTTTGCACTCGCCCACGACCCCTAACAGGCCGCGAACGCGCCAACCATCCCAAAAATCCTGCCCGCCGACGGAGCGCTCGACCTCGTCCCGCTCAAACGCCGACAGCCGTTCAGCCGCCCCTCGCCCTCAAACAACCGGCGAGCGGCCCTTCACCCAGCAATCCTTCCTACAACGCGGCGCCGGTCCCAATACCGGCGTCGAAACTCGTTTTTCCGGCGGTTTCCCGCCTCTGCCCCTTCGACGGTCGCCCACCTAGTTCGCGAACCGTCGCATTCGCACATTGTTGACCAACCCAAGCAATGCGAACGTCGACAGCAACCCGGACCCGCCGTAGCTCATCAGAGGCAGCGGCAAACCCGTCACCGGCATGCGGTTCACCACCATGCCGACGTTGACCGTTATGTGAAACAACAATAGCGCCGCCACTCCCATGCAGAGTTGAGCGCCCGCCGCATCGACGGCTGTCTGCGCATTGTGCACGATCTTCATCAAAACTGCAAAGTACAATGTCATCGCCACCAGGATTCCGACGAATCCGGTCTCCTCGGCGAACGACGCCAAGACGAAATCCGTGTGCGCTTCCGGCAGGAACCGCAACTGCGTCTGCGCTCCCCGGGCGAAGCCCTGGCCCCACAGTCCGCCCGAGCCCACCGCGATCTTCGACTGCAACGATTGGTAGCCGCGGCCGCGCGGATCCTTCTCCGGCTCCATGAAGACCGTCAGCCGATCCTTCTGGTAGGGAGTGAGCACCCGCCAGCCGATCGGAGACAGGATCACCGCCAGCAAGCCGACGCTCAGGACCCAGCGCCAGCGCAGGCCGTTCAAAAAGATCCCCATGCCCAGGATCGGAAGATAGCTTAGCCCCGTGCTCAGATCGGGCTGTTTGATCACAAGCAGGACCGGAATTGCGAACAATCCGGTGATCTTGGCGAGCTGCGGCAGCGTCACGCCGCCGCGCGGCGGCTCGGAAAAGAAGCGCGCCACCAGCAGCACCAGCGCCCCCTTCACGAACTCCGAGACTTGGAGATCGGGCAGGCCCGGCAAAGGCAGCCAACGCCGCGACCCATTCACATACGGCGCAAACAACAGCACGGCCGCCAGCCCGGTCACCGCCGCCACGTAGAACACCGGCGCCTGGCCGACCAGCCAGCGGTAATCCACGCTCGAGGCGAACCAGAACGCCCCGAGCCCCAACGTGATCCAGATCATCTGGCGCAGGTGAGCGTCCTGCCAAGCCGTCGCCCGGGTCGCGCTGTAGATCTCGAGCACGCCCAGGGTGGCGATGGCCAGCGTCAGCAGCAGCAGCAGCCAGTCGAAGTCGCGCCAGCTGGAGGCTCGTTCCGTCATGGCCTGCTCCCGTCGGCCAGAGCCGGCTGCTGCGGCTGGTCGGGCTCCTGCGGCTGGCGCCGCGCCCACTCCAGGCGCTGGCGCTTGTCGAAGTAGGCCTTGATCACGTCGCGTACGATCGGCGCGGCCAGGGGACCGTGCTCGCCGTTCTCGAATAGAGCCGCTACCACGATCTCCGGCTCGCGGCAGGGCGCGAAGCCCACGAACCAGGCGTCGTCGAGCAGCCGCGGGTCGTCATTGCGCATCGCGAAGCTGCGGGAAACGCGCTGGGCGCTGCCGGTCTTGCCGCAGACCTCCACGGTCGACAGGGAGGCGGAGCCGCCGGTGCCGCCGCCGTTGACCACGCCCCACAGCCCCCGCCGGACGGCTTGCAGCGCCGACGGCGAAATCTGCGCCACATCGGGCTCGGGCCGCTGAAAGTCCGGGTAGAGCTGCTCCATCTCCTCGTAAGGCAGCAGGTGCGGGCGGTGCCAGACGCCGCCGATCGCCAAGCCGCCGATGGCGTGCGCCGCCTGCAACGGCGTGACCGTCAGCGCGCCCTGGCCGATCGAGACCGAGATCGTCTCGCCGGCGTACCAGCGGTCTCGGAAGAAGCGCGCCTTCCAGGTCGCCGAGGGCACGATGCCCTCCTGCTCGTTCGGCAGGTCGACGCCGGTCACCCGGCCCAGCCCGGCGATCGAGGCGTACTTGGCGATGCGGTCGATCCCCAGGTCCTTGCCCAGGTTGTAGAAATACACGTCGCAGGACTGCGCCAGGGCCTTCTCCAGGTCCACCCAGCCGTGGCCGCCGGCGCGGTGGCAGCGGTGATAGTGGCCGTAAAACGACGCTCCGCCGCTGCAATGCACCTGGAAGCTGGGGTCCACCACGCCCTCGGCCAGCGCCGCCCAGGCGACGATCGGCTTGAAGATCGAGCCCGGCGCCAACTGCGCCTGGATGGCGCGGTTGAGCAGCGGCTTGTCGGGGTCGTTCATGACCGCCTGCCAGTCCTCTACGCTGATGCCGCCCACAAAGCGGTTCAGGTCGTAGGTCGGCGCGCTGGCCATCGCCAGCACTTCGCCGTTGCGCGGATCGAGCGCCACCACGGCGCCGCGGCGGCCTTCGAGCGACAGCTCGGCTACCGCTTGCAGGTCCAAATCGAGCGTCAGGGCGATCGTGCGGCCGGGCTTGGCGTCCACCACGTCCAGGTCGCGCACGCGCCGCGAACGGCTGTCGACCAGCACCATGCGGCTGCCGTCGGAGCCGCTGAGGGCGTCGTTGTACTGCCGCTCGAGGCCGGCTTTGCCGACCTCGGCGCCGGATTCGTAGAGCACGAAGGCTTCCTGCTCCAGCTCTTCCTCGCTGATCTCGCCCACGTAGCCGATCACGTGCGCCGCCAGCCCGTCTTGCGGATACAGCCGCTGCTGCGAGCGCAACAGCTCCAGCTCCCGCAGCTCGGCGCGGTGCGACTCCAGGAACGCCACCTCCTGGTGCGCCAGGTTCTCCTTGAGGATCACCCGCTGGTACTCCGGCGAGCTCTCGATCTCCCGGATGCGGCCCTGCAGCCGTTCGTAGGGAATCTGCAGGCCTTCGGCCACCAACGGCAGGTGGTCGCGCTCGAGCTCGGCGCGCGAGAGCATCACCTTGAAGCTCGGCCAGTTGTCCACCAGGATGCGGCCGTCGCGGTCGACGATCTTGCCACGCGGCGCCAGGATCGGCAGCGAGCGGATGCGGTTCATCGCCGCCCGCTCCTCGTAGACCTCGGTGTTCTGGACCTGCAACTGCCAGAAGCCGCTCAGCAGCCACAGAAAGACGAAAGCGGCGACATACTGGAACGCCGTCGTCTCCACGTCCCGCGCCGAGCGGGGCTCTTTGGAGAACTCGTTCACGGCGTGGTCCTCCGCGAGCGGTCCAGCGCCGGGAACAGCACCAGCGCCAAGCCCGCGTGCACCGCGCACAGCATCAGCGCGCGGGCCGGGTCGACCGACACGTGCCGGCCCAACAGCCCGCCCACCAGCAGCCAGAAGACGGTCTGGTGGACCAGGAAGAAGAAGCCCGTCAGCACGCTGCGCGCGCCGGGATAGTCCATCTCCACGTACAGGCTCAGCGAAGCCACGGCGTAGCCCACGATCGTCTTGGTGATGCCGAAGATCCCGATCGGCCCGTGCGTCAAGCCGTCCTGCGCCACTCCGATCACCAGACCTACCAGCATGCCGATCAATACGTGCCGACGCAGTGACGCCAAGTACACCACCACCAGCAACGGCAAATCGAGCAGCCGCGCTGAAGGGATGTAGGCCGGCAGGAAGACTTGCAACGAGAGCGCGCTGATCGCCAGCGCCAGCGTGGCCCCCGGATGCAGCAGGGTCGGCTGGCGCAGCGGCTTTGCCAGCGGAGAGCGTCCGACCACGCGGGAAGGCATCATGGCTGGGGCTCGCTGGTCGCCACCGCCGGAGCCGAAGAAGTCGGCGCTCCCGGCGCGGGGGCCGGCTCCGCGGTCGGCGCCGCCGGCTCGGTCTCGCCTTCGACCGGCGCTCCGGCGTTGAAGTCCGGCGGACCGGCGCCGATCTTCGCCTCGCCCAGGCGCACGCCCTGCGAGGCGGCGATGTCACGGTAGCGCTTCTTGATGCGGTCGGCGTCGGTCAACAGCCCTTGCGGCCTCTGCGCCGGGTTGCGGTCGTCCGGCGGCGCCGCTTCGGTCAAGGTCTCGCCGGGAGCGGAAGGCTCGAGCGGAGGCAGCGGCAGCAAGGTCTCCGGCAACTGCGGCCGCCGCGGCGGCAACTCCTCGTGCACGCCTTCCACGATCACCAGCACCTCGTCGAGGCGGTCCAGCGGCGCGTAGGGGACGGCGTAGATCTCTTGGAAGTCCGTGCCGGACTCGACGCGCGTCACGCGTCCCACCGGCAGCCCCTTGGGGAAGATCCGGTCCTCGCCCGAGGTCAGCACCTCTTCGCCGATGCTCACCTTCACCTCATGCTCCACGTAGTCGATCAGGCACTCGCGCTCGCCTTGGCCGCGCAGCAGGCCGCGCACCCGCGAATCGGCCAGGATCACGCCGGCGCCGGAGTCGGCGTCGTCGATCAGCAGCGCCAGGGCGGAGCCGGGATAGGCCGCCAAGACCTTGCCGACGATGCCGTCGGCCACCACGATCGCCATGCCCGGCAGCACGCCGTCGCGCCGGCCGCGGTTGAGGATGATCTCCTTGGAATTGGCGTTGGCGCCGCCGCCGATCACCTCCGCCAGAATCGTTTTCGAGGCGATCCGCTCTTGGTAGGAGATCAGCGTTTGCTCGCGCTGCAACTGCGCCAGGTCGCGCCGCAGCTCCTGGTTCTCCAGCCGCACCTTGTCCAAATCGCGCTGCAACTGCTCGTTCTCGTCGCGCGCGCCGATCAGCCAGACGTAACCCGTCCAGCCCTCGGCCACGAAGTCGAACGAGGAGTGCAGCCCTTTGTTGATCGGAGCGATCGCGCCCATCGTCCAGGCGCGCAGCAGCGTCATGTCGTCGTCACGACGCACCTGGTAGCCGAGCAGCACCAGTTGCAGCCCAACCGCCAGGATCAGGGCGGCCGTATTGTAGTAACGCGCCCAAAAACTCACCGCGACCTCGTTCCCTTCCTATTCGAGCGAGATTCTTCGCAAGAGCTGGAAATCGCTCAACATCCGGCCCGTCCCGAGGACCACGGAAGCCAGCGGGTCCTCGGCGATGGAGACCGGCAAGCCGGTTTCTTCGCGAATTCTCACGTCCAGGTTGCGCAGCAGAGCGCCCCCGCCGGAGAGTACGATGCCTCGATCGCTGATGTCGGCGCTCAACTCCGGGGGCGTCCGCTCCAAGGCGACGCGGATCGCGTTCATGATCGTTCCCACACAATCGGACAGCGCTTCGCGGATCTCGCTGTCGTCCACCGTCACCGTGCGCGGAACGCCTTCGATCAGATTGCGCCCCTTGATCTCCATCGTCAAGGGTTTCTCGAGCTTGTAGGCCGAACCGACCTCGATCTTCACGCGCTCGGCCGTCCGCTCGCCGATGAGCAGGTTGTACTTCTTCTTGAGGTAACTGATGATGGCCTCGTCCATCTCGTTGCCGGCCACCCGCACCGAGCGCGAGTAGACGATGCCCGACATCGAGATGACCGCCACATCAGTGGTGCCGCCGCCGATGTCGACGATCATGTTGCCCGAGGGCTCGGTGATCGGCAGTCCGGCGCCGATGGCGGCCACCATGGCCTGCTCCACCAAATGCACTTCGCTGGCGTTGGCGCGGTAGGCCGAATCCTGCACGGCGCGCTTCTCGACCGGGGTGATCTCGCTGGGCACGCCGATGACGATCCGCGGATGCACCAGCATCTTGCGGTTGTGCGCCTTCTGAATGAAGTAGGTCAACATCTTTTCGGTGACCTTGAAGTCGGCGATCACGCCGTCCTTCATGGGCCGAATGGCGACGATGTTGCCCGGGGTGCGGCCGATCATCTCCTTGGCTTCGCGTCCGACCGCCTCGACCTCGCCGTTGGTCTTGTTGATGGCGACGATCGAGGGTTCGTTGACGACGATGCCGTGCCCGGCGACGAAGACGAGCGTATTGGCGGTCCCGAGGTCGATGGCGAGATCGCGCGAAAACAAACTAAACAAAGAACGAAAGTTCATCCGAACGAATCCGATTCCCCGCCCCGACCTGAGCCCGTCCCGGAACGAGGCGGCGCACACCCGCCCCGTCGGCAGACCGACGGCAGGCCGAAAGGCTGAACAATGAAGAACTTGCGCTTCCGGGCGACGCGCAGGCTCCGCGGGCGCGGCTCACCGACTAGTGTAAACCCTGAGAGGGCCGCCGTTGGGGCTCAGGCCGGGCTTTTCCAGTTGCGTTCGGCGTCCGGCCTACGAATGTAGTTCGCATCGGCCGCTTCAGGGGCTCCGGCGGAGCCCGAACCGCGCTCGGAGGCCAGCCAAGCCACCGCGCCGGCCGTGTCCTCGATCACCGCCAAACGCCCTTCCAGCCCCGTTTCCAGGGCCAAAGGGGCCGCTCCGCCAGCTTCGAAGATCTCGCGCTGTGCGGAAACCCACAGTGGATCGAAAGACTCGGCCCGCCGCCGGAATTCCGCCCAGCCTTCCACCCTCGGCTCGACCAGCGGGCTGAGGTCTTCGCCGTAGACGGCCCCGTAGACCTCTCCCCGGCGGGCGTCGAGCACGACGGCGCACGGCCGGCCCGCCCCCGACATTCGCAATGCCGCGAAGGCCAGCGCCTCCAGGTTCGAGACTCCCGCGACCGGTTTGCGCAGCGCTTCGCCGAGCGCCTTGGCTGCCGTCAGGCCGACCCGCACGCCGGTGAACGAGCCTGGGCCCGAGGCGGCGGCGAACAGGTCGATCTCGCCGAGCCGTACGCCGGCCGCCGCCAGCGTCTCCTCGATCAGCGGATACAGGAGCTCTCCGAAGCCCTTGGGCGCCTCGGCCGAGCGGGAGGCGGCCGTCGCGCCGTCCACTACGACCGCCACGCCTCCGCGGCGCGCGGTCGTGTCGATTCCCAGCGTCTTCACTGCCCGTCCGCTTCCTTTTCCAGGCGGAAGGCCTTGAAGGCCTCATAGAGATGTCCGGCGCCGTCGAGGCCGAGCAGTCGAATCGAGAGCGTCGCCGGGTAGTGGTCGGCCAGGTTCTTGGGGATCTTGAACTGCCCGAACTGCTCGGTTCCGATGATGCGGCGGGCCTTGCTCGAACCGGCTACCTCGCCGTTCCAGACCCACAGCATCTGCTTGGCGGCGCGGGTGGATTTGGTGAGGGTGGCGTTGAACTCGTAGGTCTGGCCGGCCGTCAGCGCCTGCTGATCGGGGAACTGGATTTCGTAGGGCACCTCCGAGGTCGCCGCCTCCACTTCCTTCAGCTTCACGCCGCGCGCCTCCAGGTAGTACTTCTTGTTGAAGCTCTCCTTCTTACCCTCGCGCCGTACGTACAGCACCCAGTCGTGCTCGTTGTCCGGGGTGGGGCTCTGGAAGCGCTCGCCCTTGTACTTCTTCTTCTGGTCGAGCCAGGTTCCGTCGATCGGGTTGAACCAGCTCACGTCGTAGCTGTTCTTGGGCACGATCAGGTCGACCGCGCCGGGCTCCTCGACGTACACGATGTATTCGATGCCGACGTACTCTTCGCCCAGATACGGCGTGTACTGCAACGACAGCGCCACGCCGCCTTCCACCCGGTAGTAGGGTTGCAGGTCGAAGTAGCGCGTCTGCGTCATGAAGTCGTGGAAGTGACCCATGTAGGTCACGCCCGGCGCGTCCAGATACTTCAGATCCACCGGGAACTTGCGGCCGCCGTAGACGCCGGTGTTGCCGTAGGTGGTGGAGTGGCCGCGCATGGCCATCGACCACAGCCGCTTGCGGAACTCATCGCTCGACACGTGGTGGTCGTGAGAGGCGCCCGCGCCGGAATTCTCATAGCCGAACTCGGCGTTCACCACCGGCATGCCGTGCAGCTCGTAGTCGATGGAAGCCAGCGACGGCGCGGAGTTCTGCTGCACGATGTAGGTCATCCAGCCGTCTTCGACCAGCGGGCTCGAGGTGGCGACGGTGTGGGTGGAGCGGGGGTGCTGGTGCGGGTCCCACTCCTTGATCACGCCGTTGATCTCCTTGAGCAGCTTGCGGCCTTCGGGATACTCCTCGAACTCCTGCACGCCTTGCCACACGATGTTGTAGGCGGCGTAGCGGGCGCACAGGTAGCGCACGTAGCGCTCGCGCTGCTTGCGGTCGGGCAGCAGCTCGGCCAGCTCGTTCTGGTCGCCGCCCAGCAGCACGTCGTAGATGAGGCCCTTGGAGTTGAGATAGACGATCCGCCGCTCGACCTCGCGGAAGTGCTCGATCAGCGGCTGATCCGGGTCGGCCAGCACCTTGCGGGCGGTCTCCTCCCAGCCCAGCAGCAACCCGCGGACGTGGTTGAACTTCTGCTCGGCCCGCGCGTCGGCGTAGCGCGTGAAGGTCTCCCAGGGAACCTCGGCAAAGCGGTAGAACGTGTCGCCCATCCAGAAGTGGCCCTCGTTGGGACCGGGATAGCGAAAGTAGCGGGTGTTGAAGACCTCGATGAAGCCCGGCGTGCGCGCCGCGGTCCCCTGGAACGAAGCGACCTTGCCGTTCACACTCTCCAGGTTCGACAGCACCCGGAAGTCCCAGCGCCCCTCGGCGTCCGGGCTGAAGCGAAAGCGGAACAGGCGTCCGCCGTCCCAAAACCCCGAGGCCACCCGCGTGCGCCCGCCGTCGGGCGACCGGAACTCCGCCCGCAGCTCGACCGACACGTAAGGGTTGGGGTGCTGGGCCGCCTCCGCCTCGCTGATCTCGAACGAGATCTCGCACGGCTCGTAGAGCGGCACGCTCTCACAAACCTTCAACTGCCCGGCCGCCGGCCACGCCGCGGCGACCAGCAACCAACCCAACAGCATCCGCCGACGCATACCTAGGAGGATAGAGCCCCGGCGGGCGGGGAGCAACGCGGCCCGTCTCAGCTCAGCCGTCCCGGCAGGCGCGTGGCGTCGTCGATCTCGCACAACTCCAACTGCCGAACCGTCAGACCCACGGCGTCGCTCAGGTCCGCGCCTTCGAGCCGCGTGCCGACCATGCGGGCGCCGCTGAGCTGCGCTCCCACCAGCTTGGCGCCGCGCAGATCGGCCGAAGCCAGGTCCGCTCGGCTGAGGTCGGCGCCGCTCAGACGGGTTTCGAGCAGCAGCGCCCGGTGCAGGTCGGCGTCCACCAGCAGCGCCTTGGTCAGGTCCGCTTGGCTGAGATTCGACTTGTACAGATCCGCCCCGGAAAGATCCGCGCCGGCCATCCGGCATTCCCGCAAGTCCACGCCCTCCAACGCCCGGCCCTTCAGCCGCACGCCTTCCAGTCGCGGCACGACGTCGGTGTACTTCTTGCGCCACAGATTCCAGGCGGCCACGCCCTCGGCCAGGACCTCGAGGGGGTTCGGGCCGGCGGTGCGGGTCTCGTACTGCGCCGGCTCGTAGCTCGGTCCGGACCGCGAGGGGTCCGCTTTGGCGCTTCCACGGGTCAGCGCCTGGTAGGCCTCGTTGATCCGTTTGAGCCGCTCCTGCGCTTTGCTCTGGAGCCGCTCGTTGCCGGGAAAGCGGTCCGGGTGCCAGACCTGGGCCAGGTCGCGCCAAGCCTGTCGAACCTGGTCGGCCGTCGCCTCCGGATCGATCTCGAGCTCGCGATAGCACTCCGCGCGGGTCAAGGGCTTCAGTTCCCTTATCGCTCGCCGGCGCGCGGATGTCACTCGGCGGAATTACTTAAACAGGTCGTCGAACTGCTTGCGCGCGTCCACGCCCGGCCGCGCCGCGCCGCCGCTGAGGTCGACCGTCGTACGGGGCTCGAAGAAGTCGCAGAAGTTGCGGTTCTCCTTGTTGGTGACCCACTCGGCTTGCGATTCGGCGCACTGGTTGTGGCGGCCGGGGTCGAAGTAGCGACAGTTCAGGCAGCACAGCAGATCCGAGCCGCACTTGTCGCACTCGTGATGCCGCATCACTTTTTCTCCCGGACTCAGCGGAATCGCCGAGCCGCATTGATGGCAGCGAAACACGAGTTTGGACATAATGGAGGCAGCTTACCGGACCCGATGCACCTCTTCAAGGCGATTGTTTCCGCCGCGCTGTTGCTGATGGCGCTCTCTTGCGGCGGCGGGAAGATTCCGCCCACGCACTACTACGCCTTGGACCTGCCGCCGGCCCCCAAACCGCAGGTCTCGGCCTCCGGCAAGACGCTGGTGGTCGCCTCGGTCACCGCCGCCGATCCGCTCACCCAGGACCGCATCGTCTACCGCCCGACCCGCCAAGAGGTCGGCTTCTACGAATACCACCGTTGGGCGTCGGACCCGCGGGAGGCCATTCGCGCCGCGCTGATCGATCAACTGCGCGCCGGCGGCCTGTTCCAGACCGTGGCGCCGTTCGACGGCCGCACCAAGGGAGACTTTCTGCTACGGTCGCGCATCGACCGCCTCGAAGAGGTGGATTTCGAGGATGGCGTGAAGGTCTACGCGGCGATCTCCGCGCAACTGCTCGACGTCTCGACCGACCGCGTCGTCTGGACCGGCCGCGGCGAAGCGTCGGAACCGGTCAACTCCGCGGACGTCCGCCAGGTGGTGGCGGCGATGAGCAAGGCGACCGACGCCGGGCTGAAGCAACTGGCGGCGAGCCTCGCCGATTATCTGCGGTAGCGGCCCACGCCTGACAGTTCACGGCGTACGCCCGTCACAGCTCCCGCACCTGAATCTTCTTGCGCATCGAGGCGACCTCGGCCGGGTCGCCCGCGCCGAGACCCGGCCGGCCGGCGGCCACCGTCGCCGCCGCCACGCCCCACACGAAGGCCTCGGCGAACTCCTCGCCTTGCCACAGCTTCCAGACGATGGTGGCCGCCATCACGTCTCCGGCGCCGATCGGGCTGCCGTTCTGCACCACCGGCGGCGTGGCCCGCAGCCGGTCCCGCCCGGAGACTCCCACCGCGCCCTGTCCGCCGAGGGAGAGCGCCACGTGTTCCGGCCCCATCGCCAGGATCTCCAGCGCCCCTTCGAGCGCATCGGATTCGCCGAACAGGGTTCTCCCCAGCAGCCGCTCGGCCTCGGGACGGTTGGGCTTGGCGAGGGTGGGGCGGGCCGCCAGCCCGCTCTCGAGCGCCGGACCGCTGGTGTCGAGCAGCGTCCGCACGCCGTGCTCCTGGGCCAAGCGGATCAGTCGCGGGTAGAGGTCCTGCGGGGTTCCCGGCGGAATGCTGCCGTTGAGGGTGAGCCAGCGCGCGCGGGGCAGCTTCTCGGCCACGACGGCTTCGATTCGCCCCAGCTCTTCAGCAGTTAGGGGCGCCCCGCGCTGATCCAGCTTCAGGGTCAGCCCCTCTTCGTCGATCACGGCGACGTTGCGGCGCGTCTCGCCGCGCACCGGAATCAGCGTCGCCGCCAGCCCGACCTGCTCGAGCAGCCGCGCGAAGCGCTCGCCCATCGGCCCGCCTTGGGTGGCGATGGCCTCTACCTCGGCACCGTAGCCCTGCAGCGTGCGGGCCACGTTGATGCCCTTGCCGCCCGGCTGATAGCTTTCGCTGGTGATGTAGGTCCGGTCGTCGTAGATGATGCGGTCGGTCGTCAGCGAGACGTCGACCGCCGGATTCAGCGTCAGCGTGAGGATCATTGCGGGCCCCTACCGGCGCGAGAGGGGCCTTCCCAGGATATCGTCCGATGCGCCGCCGGGCGAGCCGCCTGCCGACGGCCGCGCCCGGGAAGAAGACTCAGCGGCTCAGTGGCCGCCGCCCCGGACTCCGTTCGGCGTCGGCAGCGGCGTCTGCTCGGTATGCGGCGGCAACACCGGGTACTCGACCTTCGGCTGCTGGCCGGTCAGCGTCTTCAGAAACGCCACGATCGCCTCCGACTCGGCGTCGGAGAGGTCCGCGCCCAACTGCGAGGTCCCCATGATCGAGACCGCCTGCTTCAAGTCCCACACCTTGCCGGAGTGGAAGTACGGCGGGGTCAACTCGATGTTGCGCAGCGACGGCGACTTGAACTTGTACTCGTCCGAAGCCGTGCGGGTGACCGCGAAGCGGCCCTTGTCGTTGGGAGGCAGCACTTCCGAGCCCGGCTTCTCGACCACGCCGAACGGGAAGTAGCCCGTGCCGCCGGCGTTCACGCCTTGGTGGCAGTTCACGCAGCCCTTGTCGAGAAACAGCGTCAAACCTTGCTTCTCCTGGCTGTCGAGGGCGTCCACATCGCCGCGCAGGTAGCGGTCGAACTTCGACCAGGGGGTCAGCAGCGTCGCCTCGAAAACCTCGATCGCGCTCGCCATGTTGTCGAACGTCACCGGGTCGCTCTGGCCCGGGAAGGACTTCTGGAACCGCTCCACGTACTCCGGAATGCTCTCGAGCGTCTTGACCGTGCGCTCCGGGTTGGAGTTCATCTCGACGGCGGCTTGGATCGGGCCCTTGGCCTGCTCCTGCAGATCCTTGGCGCGGCCGTCCCAGAACTGCGCCACGTTGAACACGGCGTTCAACACCGTCGGGGAGTTGCGGGGGCCCTGGGCCCAGCCGTGGCCGATCGAGGTCTCCAGCAGGTCCACGCCGCCGAGGCCGACGTTGTGGCAGGTGTTGCAGCTGATCAGCCAGCTCGACGACAGGCGCGGATCGAAGAACAGCATCTTGCCGAGCTCGATCTTCTCGGGCGTGGCGGGATTGCCTTCCAGCGCCGGCGGCGTGTTCGGAACCGCCTCAAAGCGCGCCCGCGCCTTGTCCTGCAAAGCGTCGGCCGAAGCCAAGCTTGGCAGCAGAAGAATCAATCCCCACAGTGCTTTGTTCATCGAAGATTTCCCCAGAAAACCAGTATACCCAGCCACTTGTGGTGCTGGCCCCGTAGTAACACGATCGAAATGAGACACCACTGAATCGTGGGTGTGCTATGCTTCGGGTGTGAGGCGACTCGCAAGGCTCTCCGCAGAGCTCGGCCCTCCTCTCGCCATGAGCGGCCGGCCGTTTCGTCCCCACCCATCCGCCGTTTTGCGGATGTCTTGATCCCCGCTCCAGTCATTGCGGGGAGTTTGTATCCCTGAATCAGTCCCGGTCTCTCTTCTCCGTGTTTGCCGCGCAGTTTGCGGCTCGACCGAAGTGTTTCTTCGAGACGATCGCCGGCAGCGAACCAAGCATTCCCAGAAGGAGGACAAACTACACATGAACCACGGATTTCTGATCGACATGGACGGCGTGATCTACCGCGGGACCGAAGCGATCCCCGGCGCCGCCGATTTCATCGAGCATCTCGACGAACAGGGCATCCCCTACCTGTTCCTGACCAACAACTCCGCCTACACGCAGCTCGACGTGGTGGTGAAGCTGCGTAAGTTCGGCATCGAAACGTCCACCGAGCACGTCTACACCGCCGCGCTGGCGACGGCTGAGTTCGTTTCGCAGCAGAAGCCGGACGGCGCGGCCTTCGTGATCGGCGAAGGCGGCCTGCTCAATGCGCTCAACCAGGTGAACTACGCCATCTCGAGCGAGCACGCCGACTACGTGATCGTCGGAGAGGGCCGCACGATGAACTTCGAGGGCATGGAGAAGGCGCACCGGCTGATCGCCAACGGCGCCCACCTGATCTCGACCAACGCCGACACCTGGTGCCCCACCGATTCGGGCCCGCGTCCGGGCTGCGGCGCCATCGTCGCCCTGCTCGAAGCCGCCACCGGCCGCAAGGCCTATCACGTCGGCAAGCCGAACCCCTTCATGATGCGGCTGGCGCGCAAGAAGATCGGCCTGCGTACCGACGAAGTCACCATGGTGGGCGACACCATGGACACCGACATCCGCGGCGCGACCGACCTGGGCTTCCACTCGGTGCTCGTGCTGACCGGCTCCACGCGCCGGCAGGACCTGGCGATGTACCCCTACGCTCCGACGCGGGTGGTGGATTCGATCGCCGACCTCGTGCCGAACCACCGCGGCCGCCGCGCCGCCTAGGTCCCTGAGAAAGCGGTGAGCCCGGAGGCGAAGCGTTCGCGTCCGGGCTCTTTCCGTTGCGAGAGACTGCCGGCGCCTAGTCCGGGACCGAGCAGCCGCCGCTGGTGCAGCGGACGACGCAGACGCGGGCGTCGAGCACGGTGACGGAGCCGTCTCCGTCGGCGTCGCGGGCGTCGCCGGGCAAGGCGGTCTGTCCGCGTCCGGCTACGATCGCCTGGATGTCGGCGGCGTCCACGGTTTCGTTGCCGTCGACGTCGCAGTTACGGGCGAACGCGCCGACGATCCCCAGCGCGGCGTCGTCGATGGCTCCGCAGACCAGACCGCCGTCCATCACGCTCGGCAGCGGGACCCACTCCAGCACGGACTCGTTGTATTCCAGCCGCCGCAGCTCGGCGCTGGGCGCGCCTGACGGCGCCGGCACGCAGTAGTCGGCCAGCGTCGATTCGCCGCAGGAGTTGCGCCACTCGGCGGTGGAGATCCCCGCGAACAGGTTCGACGGAGCGTCAAAGCCGTTCGGGGTCTCCGGCGGCGCGGTCTGCATCGCCGCCGCAAGAGGATTCTCGTCGTAGGCGGCGGTCTGCAGGAAGTTGCCGATCTTGGGGGCGCGGGTGACGCCGGGGGCGCTGACGCTGCAGAAGCGGATCTCAGCGCCGTTGCCCAAGGAGACCTCGACGTCGGAGCCGGCCGGGGTGTTCGACGCCGGCTCCCGCAGGCGCACCAGCTCCCAGCCGCCTTCGGGCTTGTTGTCGAACAGGTCGGTGAGCAGGTTGGCCGGGTTGGCCATCGCCGCCATCATGTCGTCGCCCACGGCCAGCAGATTGCGCACGCCCCAGTTGGCCGCGTTGCCCAGCCCGGCGCGGGCTTCGGGCAGAAACGGCTCGTCGATGTGGGTGGTCGTCCAAAGGTCGCCGCCGCCGTCGTTGGGGATCGGGCCGATCAGCGAGCCGAGGCCGGCCTCGAGCGTCGGGACCACGGAGGGGTCGAGCCCGGGCGTGGCCTTGGCCAGCCGGGTGATGACGGAGATGTCCTGAAAGCTCAACGAGTAGTCGAACGTGCCCACGAGCAGCCGGCCCTTCCAGGCCTTGATGTCCCAAACGTACTGGTTGTAGGCGTTCCAGAAGCCCATCAGCCCGAACTTCGGATGGCGCTTGCCCGACGGCAGCAGGTTGGGCTGCAGCGTCCACTGGCCGAACCCTCCGCCGGCGGTGAAGACCGGGAACTCAGCGCTGCCGTAGAGCAGGTCGACTTCCTGCTGCGGCGAGGCGAGATTCCGGGCGCGGAACAGCGAGCTGCCGCGCTGCACGCCGAGCACGGTCGCTTCCACGTCCTGCTGCGTGCTCGGTGCGCCGTACTGTTCCAGGAACAGGGCCAGGCCGAGGTCGGGCAGGTGCATGGTCCCAAACACCAAGTAGCCGCCGAAGCTCGCCATGGCGCCGCCGGCGTAGGTGTGCGCCAGCACCGGGTCCGGCTCGTATTCGTCCATTGAGAAGACCTTCGTCCAGCCGCTCGCGTCGGCCGAGGTCAGCTTCAGCCCATTGAGCGGGCGGCTGACCTGGATCGAGGCGAAGGCGTCTTCGGTGGGCCAGGTGGAGACGGCGATGCGGTCCTCGTGCTCGATGATGTAGGCCGGGAAGCCGTCGATCTCGCCGACGAGCTCGTAGTCGAAGCAGTTCGTGCACGGCGAAGCGCCCAACTGCCCGGTCCAGCGGATGACGGCGCCCCCGTCGGTCGCCCCCATCGCCAAGTACAGATCGCCGCCGATGACGGCGCCCTTGCGGACCGAGCGGAACTCGGGGAAGAGCTTCGTGCCCAGATACTCCAAGGTGTCGGCGCGGAAGGCGAACAGGCGGACCTCGCCGTTGAGGGTGGGGCCGCCGATGAGGATCAGCCCGCCGAAGGTGGCCGAGAAGCGCAGCCCCTCGGTCTCCTCGATGGCCGGGTCGAAGCCGAAGCGCGTGCCTTGGGCCTTGGGCGTGATGTCCTTCAGGCTCTGGTTCTGGGTGTCGTAGACGAGTATGTGCGGCGGCCGGTAGTCGCCGCGCTCGGCCGGCAGGCCGGTCCAGAAGACCCAGCCGCTGAGGCCGAACTCGCAGGCCCAAGCGCGGTACTTGGCCTCGTAGGGGATGGTTAGCCCGGACCGCGCCTGCCCCAAGCAGTGCGGGTTGGCGGCGGTGCCGATGATGACCTTCTTGCCGCTCTGGTCGAGCGTCGTGCTCCAGGGGTAGGACTGGTTTACCTTGGGTTGGCTGAAGAAGCACGGCGGGCCGGCGTTGGGAAAGTTCAGGCCCAACAGGCCGTAGCACTCGTCCGGCTGGGCTTTGGCGACGCGGGTTCCCTGTGAAGTTAGTAGGGACTCGTTGATGGGCTGCGCGGCGGCTCCGGCGATGCAGAGCAAGGCGAGAATCGCTGCGCGGATCAGCGTCCGCCAGGGCGAGAGGGGGTGGTACGGCATGGAAATTGTGGTCCGAGGGCTCAATCGGTCCGACGCGTCTTCGCCGGGAGCCGTCGTGGGCGCCAACGATCGACCAGTCGCCCCAATTTACCCCAAAGACCGAATCGCTTCCCGCGATCTTTCGCCGACAATCTTTCGATCAGGCAAGTTCCCGCCCGCGCTAAGGTCTTGATCCGTCGAAGGATTTGCGAACGAGAACCTTAGGCGGCGCAATGACGCCTCAGAACGGCAACGCCAATTTGCCCTTGGCGCCGCGTCCCTTGAGGAACCCGAAATCACAGCCTTCATCGGCCTGTAACACGTTCTCCAGGAACAGGCGGCCGTAGCCGCGGTCGTAGTGCGGCTCCGGCGCCTGCCACTCCCGCAGGCGGCGGTTCATTTCGTGCTCGTCGATCAGCACGTCGAGGCGACGGTTTTCCGTATCGAGCCGGATGCGGTCGCCGTTGCGCACCGCCGCCAGCGGCCCGCCGACAGCGGCCTCGGGCGAGACGTGCAGCACGACTGCGCCGTAGCTGGTGCCGCTCATGCGCGCGTCGGAGATGCGCAGCATATCGCGCACGCCCTTCTCCAACACCTTCTTCGGCAGGGACATGTTGCCGACCTCGGGCATGCCGGGGCCGCCGATGGGACCGGCGTTGCGCAGCACCAGCACGCAGGTCTCGTCCACATCGAGGTCCGGGTCGTCGAGCCGGTTCATCAGGTCCTCGTGGTTCTCGAAGACCACGGCCCGGCCTTCGTGCTGCAGCAGGTGACGCTCGGCGGCGCTGGTCTTGAGCACGGCGCCGTTGGGGCAGAGGTTGCCGTGCAGCACGATCGTGCCGCCGCCGGCCTGGATGGGGTTGTCGAGCGTGCGGATCACGTCGCGGTCGTGGACCTCTGCGTCGGCCACGTTCTCCGCGATGGACTTGCCGGTGCAGGTGAGCGCGTCGCCGTCCAGCAGCCCCAAGATCTCCTTCATCACCGCCGGCACGCCGCCGGCGTAGTAGACGTCTTCCATCAGGTACTTGCCCGACGGCTTGACGTTGAGGATGACGGGCACTTGGCGCGAGATCTCGTCGAAGCGCGCGAGCGGCAGGTCCAGGCCGATGCGGTTGGCGATGGCCTTCAGGTGGATCACCGCGTTGGTCGAGCCGCCGATCGCCATGTCGACCCGGATGGCGTTGTCGACCGACCGGGCGTTGAGGATTTTTGAGATCTTCAGGTCCTCGTGCACCATCTCGACGATGCGCTGGCCGGAGCGGTGGGCGATCTCGTAGCGCCGCGAGTCCGGGGCGGGGATGTTGGCGCAGCCGGTGAGCGTCAGCCCTAGGGCTTCGGCCAGAGAGGTCATCGTGGAGGCCGTCCCCATGGTCATGCAGTGGCCGGCCGAGCGCGACATGCAGGACTCGATGTCGCAGAACTCCCCTTCGCTCAAGCGGCCGGCGCGGCGCTCCTCGTCGAAGCGCCACACGTCGGTGCCGGAGCCGATCTCTTCGTTCTTCCAGCGGCCCTTGAGCATCGGTCCGCCGGGGACGACGATGCTGGGCAGATCCGCCGAGGCGGCGCCCATGATCTGCGCCGGGGTGGTCTTGTCGCAGCCGCACAGCAGCACCACGCCGTCGATCGGGTTGGCCCGGATCGACTCCTCCACGTCCATCGCCATGAGGTTACGGAACATCATGGTGGTGGGCCGCATGAACGGCTCGCCGAGCGAGATGGTGGGGAACTCGAGCGGGAAGCCGCCGGCCGCCCACACGCCGCGCTTGACCGCTTCGGCCACCTGCCGCAGATGCGCGTTGCAGTTGGTGAGCTCGGACCAGGAGTTGCAGATGCCGATGACCGGCCGGCCGTCGAAGACCTCGTGGGGAAAGCCCTCGGACTTCATCCAGGAGCGATGGATGAAGCCGAGCTTGTCCTTGCGTCCGAACCAATCCTGGGATCGGAGAACGGGCTTGTTGTCGTTGGCCATGAACAGACCAGTATAGGGTCGGCGGGGGCCGGCGGAGGGACGCGCCTCAGCGCGGGTAGCCGTTGTGCTTGCGCTCCTGCACGAACTGCCGGGTCTGGTCGAAGATCTCCATCGAGCCGGTCGCCCGTGGGTCGCCGGTCTCGAGCTGATAGGCCCGCAGGGTCTCCTGCAGACGGGTCTTGATCTCGGCGTAGGCCGGATCGTCGGCCACGTTGTGCAACTGCCAGGGGTCCTTTTCGAGATCGAAGAGCTCCTCGGCCGCCGCGCCGCCGGCGTAGGCGGCGGCCAGGGGCGCAAGCTCCGGCCGCCCGGGGAAGCTCTGCAACAGCGTCTGGGTGTTGGCGGTCTCGGCCAGCTTGGCGTACTCGGAGTCGGGCCGCCGTAGGGCCGGATCGAGCTTCAAGGCGGGCGTGGAGCCGTAGCGCACGATGTACTCGTAGCGCTGGTCGCGGATCATGCGGCCCGACAGGTTCACCGGGTCGAACTCGCCGTGCCACTCGAGACCCGTGACGACCCAGTCGCGGGTGGGATCGACGAGGCCGGACTTGTCCGACTCGAGCGTCGCCACCAGACTACGCCCGGTCATCTCCGGCGGCACCGGCGCTCCTCCCGCGGCCAAGGCCGTGACGCCGAGGTCGCCGAAGGTCACAAAATCCTCGATCGTCCGGCCCGCCGGGGCTCGCGACGGCCAGCGGATGGCCAGCGGCACGTGCACGCCCCAGTCGTACAAGGAAGCCTTGGAGCGCGGGAAGGACGTGCCGTTGTCGCCGGTGACGATCAGCAAGGTGTTGTCGAGTTGGCCGCGCTCCTCCAGCATCTTCAGCACCTTGCCGAGCTGTTCGTCGGCGTAGCAGACCTCGTAGAGCATGTTGGCGCGCTGGCGGCGGATGGCCGGCGTGTCGGGCAGAAAGCCGGGGACGCTCACCTGGTCGAGCGAGACGCCGTAGCGCTGCTGGAGCTTCTCGTAGTTGTCCTGGGCCCAGGGAGCGTGCGGCTCGGTGAGGCCGACCCAGAAGAAGAAGGGCTCCTCGGCGGGAGTCTGGTCGAGAAAGGCCTCGAAGTTGGCGGTGTAGTCGACGGCGCTGATGGCCTCCTGCGGGTCGCCCAAGCGGATGTCCTGGTAAGGCTTGCCCGCCGAATCGGGCCCGTGGCCGCCTTCGGGGTAGACGCCGGGCCCCCAGCCCTTGCCCGTGTGTCCGACGCGGTAGCCGGCCGCCGCCAGCAGGTCGGGGACGACGGGGAACTTCGTGGGCAGCCAGGCCTGGATGAAAGAGCCCTGCTCCAGCTCCCAGAAGTTGTGTCCCGTCAGCAACGAGGCTCGCGCCGGCGCGCAGGAGGGCGCCGAGGAGTAGGCGTGCGTGAACAGGGCGCCCTCGCGGGCGACGCGGTCGAAGTTCGGCGTGGGCAGGTGGGACCAGCCGTAGGCGCTGCGCTCGAGCCAGCTCTCGTCGTCGGTGATGAAGACGACGATGTTGGGCTTGCGGGCGGGCTCCGACCGCTCGGGCTCGGATGGAGCCTTGCCGCAGCCCGGCAACAAAACGAGGGCGAGCAGGGCGAGGGCGAGCAGGCGGGAGCGCGACGGAGATCTCATGGCGGATTCCCTCGATTGTCGCCGGTCGAGGCGCCGCGGGGTGTTCGCCAAAGCACGGGGCCGGCGAGGCGCGCGGCTAGGGTCGGCGGACGGCGTCGCCGAGCTCGGGCAGCAGGCGCTGAAAGAGCTCGACGTTCCAGGTGTAGAAGATGTCGGCCCGGGCTTTGCGGGCGCAGGCGGCGATGAGCACGTCGTGGAGGGCCGCACCCGGCCGGCTGGCCGCCGCGCTGAGGGCTGCCGGGTACTCGGCCGGCGAGAGCGCGACCGGTTCCACTCGCTCGCGGATCGCGTCGAGCATCTCTTCGGCCGCGGCGACGGGGATTCTCGGTTCGACCGGCAAGCTCGTGAGGGTTTCGAAGACTTCCTCCGGCGAGTGCGCGGCGCAGCGGGCTTGGGCGCGGGTCAGCCCTTCGAACAGGGCGAAGCTGGGCTCATGGTGTTCGTGGGCCGCAAGGAACACCGCGCTGAGGGCGGAGGTGTCGAGGAAGACGATCACGGGCGGGTCCTGAATCGGAACCATCCGAAGCTGTCCGGCCACAGGCTGCGGTGGCGGACCTCGTCCAGGGTCCGCTGCACGAGCTCGGCCGAAATGGCCTCGAGCGTTCGAAACACCGGTATCCCGTGTTTCGACGTCAGGCCGACGTCCACGTGAACGGGACGCAAGCGGATTTGCCCTTGCTCGGACTCCAGCTCAACGGAGTCCAGGGGCCGCAAGCGCAGGGCCTCACGGATGTCTTCGGGGAGGAGGAGGCGGCCCTTCTCGTCGAGCTGGAGGCGCCGCGTCAAGGCTGCATTCTAGCACCGCGGTCGCGCCGCCGAACCCGCGAACGCCGCCGAATCGGCCACCTCGTAAAGTAAGAACATGAAAGTGGGACGGGGCGAGGCGAAGACGCATCTGTCCAAGCTCGTGGAACTCGCTCGCCGTGGCGAACGCATCGCGATCACCCGACGAGGCCGTCCGGCCGCTGTGCTGGTCCCGGTGGCGGAGCCTGCTGAGCTCACGGAGATGGAAGCGGTAACGCAGCTGATGGAGATGCGGAAGGGCTTGAGTCTTGGCGGCCTGACGCCGGTCGAGCTTCGCGACATGGGTCGACGCAGATGAATCGATTCGTCGTGGACGCCGCGGCGGCCGCCGGCGTCGAGATTCTCTAGCTCGTCAATTGCGCGGCGAGCTCGGCCGCTTCGGTCACCGGCTGCCGGCAGACGTACTCGCGGCAGACAAAGGCCGTGGGCTTGCCGTCCAGCATCGTACGCGCCGAGAACAGAGGCTTTTCCGGGGCGATTGCGGCGGGGTCCATCGGCACGACGAGCTTGTTCGGCAGATAGCTGCGGTAGGCCGTCCGCAGCAGCGCTTGGGTCTCCGGCACGGCCGGGTCGCCCACGATCACGATCTCGACAAAGCCTTCGAGCAGCAGATCGACGTTCGACAGGAACCGCTCGCTCTGGAACGGCCGGGCCGTGGCGTCGCCGCCGAAGACGCGGACGACGGTTTCGGTCTTCTCGCGCAGGTCCGGGCGGTCGAGCAGCGCGGCGAGCCGAAGCAGATTGGCGAGCATGACCGAGTTGGCCGCCGGGGTGGCGCCATCCTGCACGGTTTTCGAGCGCACCAGCAGCTCTTCGGCGTCGTCGGCGGTGAAGAAGAAGCCGCCGGCCTCGGCGTCCCAGTAGTGCGCCAGGGCGGTTTCGAGCAGCCGCTCGGCCTGCTCCAGGCGGGCGAAGTCGCCGGTCGCCTGAAACAGCTCCAGCAGGCCCTCGACCAGGAAGGCGTAGTCGGCGGCGTAGGCGGTGAGCTGCGCGCGCCCCTTGCCCCATGTCGCCAGCAGGCGCCCGTCGACCACCAGGTTGGCGAGCGCGAAGTCGGCCGCCCGCCCGGCGGCGTCGGCGTAGCGGGGTTCGCCAAAGACGGCGGCCACGCGGGCCAGGGCGCCGATCATCAGGCCGTTCCAGCCGGAGAGGACCTTGTCGTCCAGGCCCGGGCGGACGCGCCGGCTGCGGGCCTCGAAGAGCTTGCGGCGGGAGGCGGCCAGGCTGCGCTCGACCTCTTCGAGCGGCATGCCCTCGACCTGGGCGATCGTCTCGGCCGAACGCACCACCTGCAGGATGTTCTTTGGCCCGGACGGCACGTGGGCGTCGCCGGGATGCATCCAGTTGCCCGGCTCGGAGATGTCGTAGTGCGAGCAGAAGATCCGGGCGTCGGCCGCACCGAGCAGCTCGACGACCTCTTCGCGGGTCCAGATGTAGAACTTGCCTTCGAGGCCCTCGGAGTCGGCGTCCTCACTGGAATAGAAGCCGCCCTCGGGGGCGGTGAGGTCGCGCAGCACGTAATCGCAGATGCCGAGCGCACGCTCCCGGCACAGTGCGCGCAGCGGCTCGTTCGACGCCGCTTGGTAGCCGTCGGCGTAGATCGAGGCGACCAGGGCCTGGTCGTAGAGCATCTTCTCGAAGTGGGGCACCAGCCACTTGGGGTCCGTGGAGTAGCGGGCGATGCCGCCGCCGAGGTGGTCGTAGATGCCGCCCTGGCCCATCTTTTCGAGCGTCAGCTCGACGATCGGCAGAAAGCGCGGGTCCTGGCCGTGGCGCCAGACGCGCAGCAGCAGCTCCATGGCCTGCGACGGCGGAAAACGGTTGCTGCCGCTGGGCAGGCCGCCGTGCGTACGGTCAAAGGCGTCGTAGACGCGCTGCGCTCCGCTGCGGACCTGTTCGGCTGAAAGCAGCTCTGCGCCGCCGCGAGAGACGTGGTTCTGGCGGATGATCTCGATGACCTTGCCCGACTCCGCGGTGAGCGAGGCGGGGTCGTGGGCCCAGCGGTCGGCGAGGATCCTCAGCACCGACAGGAAGCCCGGGCGGCCGTAGGCGTTGTCCTTGGGAAAGTAGGTTCCGGCGTAGACCGGCCGCAGGTCCGGGGCCAGGAACACGCTCATGGGCCAGCCGCCGTGGCCCCCGGTGTAGAGCATGGTGGCCGTCATGTAGATCTCGTCGAGGTCGGGCCGCTCCTCGCGGTCGACCTTCACGGAGACGAAGCTCTGGTTGAGCGCCTCGGCAACCTGCTCATCCTCGAAGCTCTCGTGCTCCATCACGTGGCACCAGTGGCAGGCGGCGTAGCCGATGCTGACGAAGATCAGCTTGTTCTCGGCGCGCGCCTTGGCCAGGGCGGCTTCGCCCCAAGGCATCCAGTCGACGGGGTTGTAGGCGTGCTGCAGCAGGTAGGGGCTGGTCTCACCGGCCAAGGCGTTGGCGCGGCGGCCATCGTGCAGGGGGCTGTCGCTCATGGGCTGACCCGCAGGATAACAGGCGCTCCCGGTAGGGCCCTGGTGCACGATCGGTCACGGGTTTCTGGCTCCGGCGGCGAGCGGACTGCTAAACTGCCCCGACGAGAGGCAGATTTCTCGATGAGCGCAACCCGTCGTCACTTCTTCGCATCCGCCGCCGCCATGGTGGCCGCACCGGCGGCGGTCCCGTCGCCCGCCCTGGCGGCTTCGCCGACCATGGCCGAGCACCACTGGAGCGACGTGCGTTTGGCCGTCGCCACCTATTCGCTGCGCAAGTTCAGCCGCGACCAGGCGATCGACATCATCAAGGGGCTGGGCATCCGGTACGTGAACGTGAAGTCGTTCCACATGCCGTACTACCTGTCGAAGCAGGAGCTGACGGCGGCGCGGCAAGAGTTCGAGAAGGCCGGCCTGGAGATCGTCTCCGGCGGCAACATCTCCTTGCGCAAGGACGACGAGGCCGACATCAAGTACCACCTCGAGTACGCCGCCAACGGCGGGCTCAAGACGGTGGTCTGCGCGCCGCTGCACACCAACCTGGGACTGATCGAGAAGCACGCCAAGCGGCTGGGCCTGAAGATCGCCATCCACAACCACGGCCCCGAGGACGAGTACTATCCCAACGGCAAGAGCGTGATCGACCGCGTGAAGAACATGGACCCGTTGATGGGGCTGTGCTACGACGTGGGTCACGCCTCGCGCACGGGCGTGGACGTGATCGAAGAGATCCAGATGGCCGGCGACCGGCTGCACGACATGCACGTGAAGGATCTGCGCAGCTTCGACGACAAGGGCAGCCAGACCGAGGTCGGCAAGGGCAAGATCCCGGTCGGCAAGATCTTCATGACGCTCAAGAAGATGCGCTATCCCGGCGTGGTGGGTTTGGAGTACGAGATCAACGCCGACGCCCCGCAGCGCGGCATGGCGGAGTCGTTCGCCTACATGCGCGGCGTGCTCGACGGGCAGAGCGCCTGAAAGGGAAGGCAGTCCAGGCGGATAGCGATGCCGACTCGCCTCGAAACCAATCGCGCCTGGGAGAGGTACTTTGACGACCTCACCCTGTACTGCGAAGGGCTTGTCTCAAGGACGACGAGCCGGAAGCGGTGGATCTCTGACCTAGTCAACCTCCAGAACCCGTCCCCTCGACGGTTCCCCGTTCTTCCTGACTTTTTCCGCCGACGTTTGGCGCGGTGGATGCATGGCTCGACGTAGCGCCGACAAGGTTGCAACGATGATTTCCCGGTCGTTGCTCGTTGTGCTGTTGGCCATTCCAGCTATCGGCCCAGCGATGGCTGAGGACTGGACGCGTTTTCGCGGGCCCAACGGCTCCGGCATTGCGGCCGGCGAGGGCTATCCGGACGAGCTCGATCCGGCCAAGAACGCCTTGTGGCGGACGGCCGCCCGGCCCGGCAAGTCGTCGCCGGTGCTCACCGACGGGCTGATCTTCTTGACGGCCTTCGACGACGAGCGGCTCTATACGCAGTGCTTTAGCCGCGACACCGGCGAGCTGCTGTGGGAGCGTTCCGTCGAGCGCAACCGCGAAGCCGAGCTGAACAAGCTGAACGAGCCCGCGGCGATTTCGCCCGTCACCGACGGCGCGAACGTCTATGTGTTCTTCCGCGACGTGGGCTTGCTGTCGTACGACCCAGCCGGCGCGCTGCGGTGGAAGACGCCGCTCGGCCCCTTCGCCAACTCCATGGGACACGGCTCATCGCCGGTCTTCGTGGACGGGCGCATCCTGGTGCAGGCCGATCAGAAGCTCGGTTCGTACGTGGCGGCGTTGAACGCCTCCAACGGCGAGATCGAGTGGAAGACCGAGCGCGAGGAAGGCGAGGGCTGGGCGACGCCGCTCCTGTTCAAAGATCGTCTGGTGACCATCAGCCGCGGCTGGATCGGCGCGCACGCGCTCGACGACGGGCGGCGGCTGTGGGGCAGCAAGACGCTGAGCCCGGCGCTGGTGGCGAGCCCGGTGGCCGTCGACGACAGGGTTTACGCCTTCGGGTACGGCAACGCCGCCTCGACCGATTGGGAGAAATCGTTCCGCAACCGCGACGCGGACGGTGACGGCTTCGTGTCCGGAAAGGAGCTCGACGGGCAGCCCTTCCTGGCCGGCATCGCCAAGTACGAGGGCAATCGCGACGATATCCTGGCGCTCGATGAGTTTCTAGCAGCGGCGCGGGCGACCGAGGCGCCGTCGAGCATGGTGGCGTTCCGGCTGGAGGACGACCCGACGGCGCCGCCGGTGGAGCTTTGGCGTCACGAGCGCGCCTTCAACGGCGTGATTCCGTCGGCGTTGATTTACCGGGATGTCGTGTACCTGATCAAGAACGGCGGCATCCTGGAGACGCTCGACGCGGCCACGGGTGAAAGCTTGAAGATGGGCAGGCTCCGCGACGCCATCGCGGGCTACTCGGCGTCTCCGGTGGCGGCGGACGGCAAGGTCTACATGGCCGGCGAGGACGGCAAGGTGAGCGTGCTGAAGGCCGGCGGCGACTGGCAGGCGCTCTCCACCAGCGATTTCGGCGAGGAGATCTACGCGACGCCGGCGCTGTCGGGCGGCAAGGTTTATCTGCGGACGCAGGAGGCTTTGTACTGCCTGGGGGCCGGGCGGTGAAGATCGCCATCCTGGTCGCCTTGGGGACGTCGGTCCTGCTGGCTCAGTCGAGCGCCCCGCGCGTCTATGAGATCCGCTCGCCCCGCCAATCGGCGCCGACGCGGATTCGCGTGCTGACGCCGGACAAGGCCGACGGCCCGCTGCGGGTGCTGTACGCGCTGCCGGTGGAGGCCGGGCCCGGGGAGCGCTGGGGCGACGGGCTGGAGCACATCCGCGGGCTGGACCTGCACAACCGCTTCGGGCTGCTGTGCGTGGCGCCGGAGTTCGCCGAGTTGCCCTGGTACGCCGACCATCCCGAGCGGGCCGACTTGGCGCAGGAGAAGTACTTTCTCGAGGACGTGCTGCCGCTGATCGAGAAGGAGTACGCGGTCCAACCCGGTAGGGAAGGGCGGCTGCTGCTGGGCTTCAGCAAGTCCGGCTGGGGTGCCTGGTCGCTGCTGCTGCGGCGCCCGGACCTGTTCTCCCGGGCGGCGGCCTGGGATGCGCCGCTGGCGAAGGAGGCGCCGGACCAGTTCGGCATGGGGCCGATCTTTGGGACCCAGCAGAACTTCGAGCGCTACGAGATCCTGCGGCTGCTGCCGGCCCGCCGCGCCGAGCTGGCCGGCGAGCCCCGGCTGATCCTGACCGGCTACGGCAGCTTCCGCGAGCACCATGAGACGATCCGCCTGCTAACCGAGAAACTCGGCGTGCCGATGGTCTACCGCGACGGTCCCAAGCGGGAGCACCACTGGGAGAGCGGCTGGGTGGAAGAGGCCGTGACCCTGCTGGTCGGCCCGGGCGAGTGAGGCATACCGCCCTCGCGAGCCGGGGCGCCTCACCCGGCTCCGCCGCGCGAGAGCCCACGGCGGTCGGCGCGCCATCCCGATGATGTTGAATACCCGGGGTTTGGCGCGACCGTGCCGGGGCGGCGCCCGAGTTGCTACCTCCCGACGCGAAGGAGGTGAGCCATGCGGACGAGAAGCATTTGCTGGGCGTTCGCGTTGGCGCTGGCCCTTTTGCCGGCCGCGCCCCTAGTGCTGAGCGCCAAGAATCCCGCCACGCCCGCCGAAGCCGGCGTGATGGATATGGACGGCTTGTTGGCCGCCTATCCGAACAACGTTCGGATGCTGCTGGAGAATGACCACGTGTGGGTCTATGAGGTGCGGTTGGCTCCGGGCGAGAGGCTCGGGACGCACCGAACCGGGGACTTCTTCCTGTATGCGTTGACCGACGCGAAGCTGCTGATGCTGCCCAACTACGAGCCCGAGCTCCTGCGCTTGCGCGCGGGGCAGGCGCGCTGGTTCGGGTTCGAGCCGCACGACGTGATCAACCGCGGCGCCAAGGAGGCGCGCTACCTGGTGGTGGCTCGCCATAGCAGCCCTCTGCCGGCCACGCCAGTGGAGCATGGTTGCCCGCTGGCGGAGGTCGCTCCGGCCGGAACGGCCAAGGTGCTGCTGGATAACCGGAACGGCCGGGTGACCGAAGTGATGCTGCCCGCCGGAACCGAGCAGCCGCGGCATTGCGGCTTGAACCGGGTGGTCTACTCGCTCAACGCCTACGAGATCGCGATGGACGGGCGGGAGGGAGCTTTCGGCGCGGGGATGACGCATTTCCACGAAGCCGACAACCACGCCGTGCGGAACATCGGAGCGACGCCGGCGCACTACCTGGTCTTCGAGCTCAAGCGCTGAGCGCGGTAGACTGAACTGCAAGATGGGCCGCGCCCGGCGCGCGCCTTCGACCCGATGAGCGAGCTGGCCTTGGTCCTCTATCAGCCGCCCCCAACGCGCGAGTTGCAGGGGCGGCTGGCGTTATTGGGCAAGGTGCAGGGCGAGGCCGACGCGCTCGAGGCCGAGTACGAGCAGGCCCGGGAACGCATCCGCGACTTCGAGAAGCGCTGGAAGCCCGCCGTGGGGCGGCGCTACCTGGAGGTGGAGGGCCTGAAGGAGAAGGCGGAGCGGGCGCGGCGGCTGTTGCGCTTGGCGCTGGCCGGCCGGCTGGAGCCTTCTCCCGAGGCCGAGGCGCTGTCGCCGGAAACCCCTCAGGCGGTGTTCCGGCCGGAGAATGAGCTGCGCTCGCTGTTTCGCGAGCTGGCGCGGAGGGTGCATCCGGATCGGGCCGAGGACGCCGAGGACCGCCAGCGGCGACACGAGTTCATGGCGGAGGCCTCGCGGGCCTATCGCAACCGGGACCACCGTCGGCTGCAGTGGCTGCTGGAGCACTGGATGGCGACGCCGCGGATTGCGCCCAGCCACGCCATCGACTCCCGCATCGCCCGCGCCAATCAAAAGATCGCTTGGGCGCGCTACCGCATTCAGGAGATGAATCATTTGATCGCCGAGCTCCACGGCTCGCCGCTGGCCGAGATGCGTCGGGAGTGCGAGCAGGCCGCGCGGGAAGGGCGGAATTTGGTGGCCGAGATGCGGGTGAGGGTGTTGGACGACTTGGCGCGGGCTCAGGCTGAGCTCGACGCCGTGCTGGGCGAGGTCGATCGCCTGCCGGATCCGGCGCGCGCCGAGGTCCGCCGAAGACTGGAAGCTTGAGCCGTTTCGTTTGCGCCATCCACTGAGTCTGGCCGTCGCGGCCCTGGGGGGAGCCGCGCTGCTGTTCGCCCTGTCGCTGCATCCGTCGGTGCATTGGCGGATGGAGGTCTTGCGCCTGAAGGCGCTGGGGCGACTGTCGACCGTCTCGAGCCCGGAGCTCCTCGGGCGACTGCTTTCCGCCGACCCGGAATACAACGGCGGGCGCTGGGTGATGGGTTCGGCGACGCTGCGGGACACCCGGGGCGAGGCCCCTTGTCCGGCGACGTTCGACACGCCGCTGGGGGTCTTCCACGCGGATTTGGCGGACGAGTTCGACGTCGAGTGGTTCGTGGACAAGTTCCTCGGCCTCAATTTGGCGCAAACCAGCCGGGGGCTGATGCCGCGCATCGAGCCGGGGGACGTGGTGATCGAGCTGGGCGGCTGGGTCGGGGTGTTCACGCGCTACGCGTTGCGGCAGGGCGCGGCGAAGGTGGTGGTGCTGGAGCCGGTGGCCGATACGCGCGAGTGCTTCCGGCGGGCGTTCGCCGCCGAGCTGGAGGACGGCCGGGTGGAGCTGATCGAGGCGGCCGCCTGGGATCGCGCCGGCCGGTTGCGGATGACGCTCGAGGGGCCGAACAACTACACCGGCGGCACGGAGGGCTGGCACGTGGCCGACGAGGGACCGCTCGAGGTCGCCGCGGTGACGGTGGACGCCGTGGTCGCCGAGCTGGGGCTGGAGCGGGTGGACCTGCTGGAGATGGACATCGAGGGGGCCGAGCGCCACGCCCTGGCCGGCGCCCGTGGGACGATCCGCCGGTTCGCCCCCGAGATCGCCGTCTGCGTCCACCACCTGCCCGACGACCCCGAGGCCATCGCGGCGCTGATGCGGGAGATTCGCCCGGAGTACCAGGTGCGGGCGGACGATCGCCACGCGCTCTACTTCTGAGGGCCGCAATCAGGCCCGACGGCCTTGCTACGATACGGCCGGGAGCGCCGCGCTTTGCGGACCGGGTATCAACTCAACGACAAGTACGAGCTCGAAGCGGGCCAAGTGTATCTGACCGGCGTGCAGGCCTTGGTGCGTCTGCCGCTGGACCAGATGCGCCGCGACCGGCGGGCGGGCCTGAAGACGGGCTGCTTCATCTCCGGCTACGAAGGCTCGCCGCTGGGCGGCTACGACCTGGCGCTGGGGCAGATCGCGGGCCTGCTGGCGCAGCACAACATCGTGTTCCGGCCCGGGGTGAACGAGGACCTGGCGGCGACGGCGGTCTCGGGCAGTCAGTTGCTGGAGACGCTGCCGCGCCCGACCGTCGACGGCGTGGTGGGCCTGTGGTACGGCAAGGGGCCGGGGGTGGATCGCTCGGGCGACGCCTTCCGGCACGCCAACCTGGCCGGGACGGGCCGCAACAGCGGGGCGCTGGCGCTGGCCGGAGACGACCATGTCTCCAAGAGCTCGACCATCCCGCACCAGAGCGAGCTGGCGCTCTACAGCGCGGGGATGCCCACGCTGGCGGCGGCGACCACGCAGGATGTGCTGGACCTGGGCCTGTACGGCATCGCGCTGAGCCGCTATTGCGGAGCCTGGGCGGCGCTGAAGCTGGCGACGGACGTGTGCGACGGCGGCGGGACGATCGAGGTCTCGCCGGAGCGCTGCCCGACCGTGGAGCCGGTGTTTGAAATCAACGGCCGGCCCTGGCGCAAGACGATCCACCCGCTGCTGATTGCGCCGGGCTCGCTGGACGCCGAGCGCGACCTGTATGAATACCGCCTGGAGGCCGCGCGGCGGTTCGCCTACGAGAATCGGCTGAACCGCATCGAGACCCGCCGCGCCGGCGACCGCTTCGGCATCGTGGCCTGCGGCAAGGCCTACGCGGACCTACAGACGGCGCTGCGGAACATGGCGCTCGACGAGGAGGCGCTGGCGCAGGCCGGGGTGCGCATTCTGCGGCTGGGCATGGTCTACCCGCTGGAGCCGCGGGTGGTCCGGGAGTTCGTGGAAGGGCTGGAGACGGTCCTGGTGGTGGAGGAGAAGCGCAGCTTCGTGGAACTGCAACTGCGCGAGCTGCTGTTCAACGAGCCGCACCGGCCGAGGGTGTTCGGCAAGGAAGGCCCCGAGGGCGAGACGCTGCTGCCGGCCTGGGGCGAGATGGACGCCGAGGTGATCTCGCGGGCGCTGGGGCGCTTTTTGGCCGACGCGCCGGGCGTGCGGGCGCGGCTGGAGCGGCTGGACGAGATCGACGCCCGCTACGGCGCGGCGATGGTCCACGCGCCGCTGGCGCGGACGGCGAGCTACTGCTCGGGGTGCCCGCACAACCGCTCGACGATCGTGCTGGAGGGGCAGATCGCCGGCGGCGGCATCGGCTGCCACGGCATGTCGGCGCGGATGGCGGACGCGGGCCGCGGGGTGGCTTGGCTGGGGCAGATGGGTTCGGAGGGCGGGCACTGGATTGGGGCGGAGCCGTTTACCGAGACGCCGCACCTGTTCCAGAACCTGGGCGACGGCACCTACTTCCACTCCGGCCGGCAAGGCGTGCTGGCGGCGGCGCAGGCGGGCGTGAACATCACGTTCAAGATCCTGCACAACGGCGTGGTCGCGATGACGGGCGGGCAGGACGCCGCCGGGTCGGTGTCGATTCCGGCGATGACGCGGGAGTTGGAAGCGTGCGGCGTGAAGAAGATCCTGCTGCTGTCGGACGATCCCGAAAAGTACGACGACGCAGCGGGGTTGGCGGCCAACGTGGAGGTGCGCGACCGGGAGACGCTGGAGCGGAGTCTGCGGGAGCTGGAAAAGGTCCCTGGGGCGACGGCGCTGATCTACGACCAGATGTGCGCCAACGAGAAGCGCCGGCGGCGCAGCCGGGGCAAGATGGCGCAGCCGACGCGGCGGCTGATGATCCACGAGCGGGTGTGCGAGGGCTGCGGCGACTGCATCAAGAAGTCCAACTGCGTGTCGTTGGAGCCGACCGAGACCGAGTACGGCGCCAAGACGAGGATTCACCAGTCGTCGTGCAACGTGGACCAGTCGTGCCTGCTGGGGGACTGCCCGTCGTTCGTGGAGGTGGAGATCGCCGAGGGTTCGGGGCTGAAGCGGCGCAAGCCTCCGGAGCTGCCGCCGGCGGAGGTTCCGGCGCCGACGCTGCGGGCCTGGGAGGGCTCGTACCACGTGCTGATGCCGGGGATCGGCGGCACCGGCGTGGTGACGATCAACGCGCTGCTGGCGACGGCGGCGCTGCTGGACGGGCTGCACGTGGTGACGCTGGACCAGACGGGGCTGGCGCAGAAGGGCGGGGCGGTGGTTTCGCACCTGAGCTTGAGCCGCGCGCCGCGAACGGCTTCGCAGCGCATCAGCGACGGGGCGGCGGACCTGCTGCTGGGCTTTGACGCGCTGGGCGCGGCGGCCCCCAAGACCGGCCGGCTGTGCGACCCGTCGCGGACCGTCGCCGTGGTCAATACCCACCAGACGCCGACCGGGCCGAGCATTCGCGCCGGGCTGACCGTGCTGGCCGCGCCGGGAGCGCTCGAGCGGACGGTCAACCAAGCCACACACGCCGAAGAGAACCTCTTTCTGGACGCCACGCGGCTGGCCGAAGGGCTCTTCGGCAGTCACTTGCAGGCGAACCTGTTTCTGACCGGGGCGGCTTGGCAGAAGGGGCTGCTGCCGATCTCCGAAGCGGCGATCGAGGAAGCGATTCGGCTCAACGGCGTGGCGGTGGAGCGCAACCGGCAGGCCTTTGGGTGGGGCCGGGCGTACGCCGCCGATCCGGAGCGCGTGGAAGCCCTGGTGAAGGGCGAGCCGGAGGCGCCCGTGCGGACGCTCGACGAGCTGATCGAGGCCCGGGCGGCCGAGCTGGCCCAGTATCAGGACGAGGCCTACGCCGGGCGGTATCGCGAGCTGGTGGAGAAGGTCCGGCGGGCGGAGCGGAGCTTGCAGGGCGGCGCGGAGCCGTTGACGGAGGCCGTGGCGCGCAACCTGTTCAAGCTGATGGCCTACAAGGACGAGTACGAGGTGGCGCGGCTGCTGGTCGATCCGGCCTTCGAGCGGCGCATTCTGGAGACCTTCGAGCGGCCGCAGGGGATGGCCTACCGGCTGCATCCGCCGCTGCTGCGGAGCTTCGGGGTGGAGCGCAAGCTGCGGATCGGGAGCTGGGCGCGACCGCTGCTGCGGCTGCTGGCGAGCTTCAAGCGGCTGCGCGGCACGGCGTTCGACCCGTTCGGGCGGCTGGCGTCGCGGCGGCTGGAGCGGGAGCTGGTCGGCTGGTACCGCGAGACGGTGGAGAGCCTGTTGGCCGGGCTGACGGCGGTGAACCGGGCGCAGGCCGTGGAGATCGCCCAGGCCCCGGACGGGATTCGCGGCTACGAGGGCGTGAAAGAGGCTTCGGCGGCGCGGGTGCGGGCGCGAGTGGCGGATCAGTTGGCGCGCCTGGCGCGGCGGCCCGCGGCTTGAGAGTTTTTCTTCAAATGTGAGCCAGAGTGAGCCAAACTGAGCCAAAGTGAGCCATTTGGGCGGGTTGGCTGGGCGGTTTGGGGAGGTTTTCGCGGGTTTGTTGACGCGGCGTGCGGATCATGGGTTGCGGCCGAAGGGAGGGGATGCGGTAAGCACTTTGGAATCAGTATAAACTGGCGTGTCAAGCGTGCCTCTGAAACCGGGAGCATCCTGGTCGAGGCCTCGCTTGAGCTCGAGCTTTCGCGTAGGTCCACTCTCCCGGACTGAGACTTGGAATGGGATCGAGAGGGGCCGACGGACGTAGGCCTGGAGGGCCTACGCGGCACGGCTGGAGCCGTGCGCTACGTGGGTCCAACCCAGGGCCGGGCCAGGTGTTCTCTGCCGCGGCGGTTGGGGCCGGCTGAAGCCGGCGGCTCATTTGCTTGCTACCCAGGTGTGTACTTCTTTGGAGAGCAGGTCCAGCGGGAGGGGGCCGTTGCGGAGGACGACGTCGTGGAACTCGCGGATGTCGAACTTCTCTCCTAGGGCTTTTTCGGCTTCGCGGCGGAGCTCCAAGATGCGGAGCTGGCCCATCTTGTAGCTGAGGGCTTGGCCGGGCCAGGCGATGTAGCGGTCCACCTCGGAGGTGTACTCCTCGCCCATGTACGCGATGGCTTGCTCGCGGGTCCAGCCCTTGGCGTGTAGGCCCGTGTCGACGACGAGGCGCTTGGCGCGGAAGCGCTCGCTTTCGAGCTTGCTGAACTTGCTGGCCGCGTCCGGGTAGACGCCGAGGGCGTCGCCCAGCGACTCGGCGTAGAGCGCCCAGCCTTCGATGTAGGCGCCGACGTGGTAGATCTTGCGGAACTCCGGCAGGCCTTCGATCTCGATTTGGGTGGCGATTTGGAGGTGGTGACCGGGGTTGGTCTCGTGCAGGATCAGCGAGTGCATGCTGAACTTCCACTGCTCCTCGGGCTTGTAGGCCTTGAGGTTGAAGAAGCCGGCGCGGCTGCCGTCCGAGGCCGGGGCGGAGTAGTTGGAGGCCGAGGCGGCCTCGCGGTCCTCGGGGATGGGCCGGATGCCGAAGGGCATGCGCGGGAGCTTGAGGAAGAAGCGCGGCAGGCCGGGGTCGATGATCTTCGCCAGGTTGCGGCAGTAGACCAGCATCTCCTCCTTGGAGGCGAAGCGCTGGTCGGGGGTGTGCTGGAGGTAGGCTTCGAAGACTTCGCCGTTGGGGTAGCCGGCTTCCGTGGCGATGGATTCGATCTCGGCCTTGATGCGGGCGACCTCGTCGAGGCCCATCTGGTGGATCTGTTCGGGCGTGCGGTCGGTGGTGGTGTAGCGCTTGACCAGATGGGCGTAGAGGGCCTGGCCGTTGGGCAGGCTGGTGGCGGCGATGTTCTTGCGTCCGGCGGGGACGTAGACGTCGGCGACGAAGTCGTGCAGCTTGCGCCAGGCGGGCTGGAAGGCGTTGGCGTAGGCGGCCTCGGCCTGCTCGCTGAGCCGGGCGCGCTCGGCGACGGGGATCTCGTCGGGATAGCTGCGAAAGGCTTCGAGCAGGGGCGACTCGGCGGCCGGCGGGGCGGCTTGGGATTCGATTTGGCCGGCGATGGTTTGGGCGATGTAGGCGGGCTGCACGATGCCGGCCTTGACGCCGTCCTGGAGCACGCTGATGACGCCGTCGACGTAGGCGGGCGTGGCGCGCACGCGGGCGATGCGGTTCTCGAAATCGCGCACCGTGCGGGTGGGCATCTCGTTGATGGTGAGCAGGACGCTGGTGTGCAGTCCGAAGAGCTGGTTGAAGCTCAGCAGGTAATCTTCGAGCTCGGCGCCGTCGAGACTCTGTTGCAGGTCCGTGAGCAGGAGGCTGCGGCTGAGGCGGTCCTGCTCGCCGAGGCCGGCTTCGGGGATGGCTTGCAGGCGCCCGACGAAGCTGCGCTGGGCGTCGCGCCAAGCCTTGCGGCCGGACGGGCTGAAGTCGCTCCAGCGGTCGTCGTAGTCGGTGCGGCCGACGCTGGTGGCCTGCTCAGGCGAGAAGCGCATCAGGTCCTCGTAGTAGTCCTCGAAGAGCTGATGCAGCGCGGCTTGTTGGGACTGGGCCATGGCGAGGGGCGCGAGCAGGAGGAAGAGGGCGAGAGATCGCATGAGCATGACTTTTTCGGGCCGGACAGGCGGGGCGGGACGGCTGTGGCGGCGTCCTGCCGGAGGCTCGGGCGGCGTCGATTCGGGACGCGGGGGGCCGTCTTGGGCGGGTCTGTCTCCAAATGATACAACTCGTTCGGAAGTGAGCCTCCGGGGCGCTTGAATTTGCGCTAGATTGGCGCAGCATGACCCGCCGGAGGTTTGTGACCGCCTGGGGCGCCGCCGCCTGGGGCTGCGCGTCGTCGCCCTTGGAGCCGCGGGCGGCGGAGGCCGAGAAGACCTTCTTTCGGGTGAAGAAGCACCGCGGCGGCCACTGGTTTCTGACCAGCCCCTCGGGCGAGGCGGTGTTCTCGATCGGGCTCAACCATATCGATTCGGCGACGCTGCGGTTCGGGAGCAGCGGCGGGGTGTGGCGGGAGCGCTTCGGCAACAGCGAGCAGCGGTTTCTGGAAGAAGGCGTGCGGCCGGACCTGCAGGACTGGGGCTTCAACTGCGTGGGCTGGAACCAGGAGATCGTGATTCGCGGGGAGCGGCTGACCGACGGCGGCATTCTGCACCGGCACTCCCGCAGTTGGACGCCGGAGGAGTACCGCTGGCTGGGGATGCCGTATTGCCACCTGCTGCCGTTCATCCAGTCGCACCAGTGGGAGTACGAGTCGCGGCTGCCGGACATCCGCAGCGTGGAGTTTGCCGAATGGTGCGACTACGTGGCGCGCAACGACTGCGCCCGCATGGCCGACGACCCGAACCTGATCGGCTACTTCTATACCGACTGCCCGATCTGGATTCACACGCGCAAGCCGGACTTCAAGCCGCCGATTCTGGACCCGGCGCTGCTGGAGAGCGAGGCCGGCCGGCGCGAGATGTTCGAGCTGGCGACGGTCTACTACCGCACGACCCAGGAAGCGATCCGGCGCTATGACCCGAACCACTTGATTCTGGGGGACCGCTACGAGGCGCGGCGGCCGCTGGCCGAGCCGGTGATCCGCGCGGCGGTTCCGTATGTGGACGTGCTGAGCTTTCAGGACTTCGGCCCGACCGAAAAGGTGGTGGAGAACTTGGTGCACTGGCACGAGGCGACGGGGCTGCCGACGCTGCTGGCGGACGCCAGCGCGCGGATGGCGGACGGGCCGGGCCGGCAATCGTACTCCGAACAGATCAAGGCGCTGCGGGAGCTGGACTCCTGCATCGGCTGGCACCTTTGTGGGGCTTATCTGCGCAACACGGCGCGGCAGAGAGGCATCCGGAACGAACGCTTCGAGCCGGACGAGGCGTTCATCGAGGAGCTGCGGTCGGCGAACCAGGAGACCGCGGCCTACGTCCGCGCCCGCACGGCCTGAGGCGCTACTTGGGGCGCACGTAGCTGGGCAGGACTTTCTGCTTGGCGTCCTTCCACAGGTCGGGATCGCCGCAGCCGAGGGAGTCGAACCAGCCGTGCAGCTTGGCGCTGAGGCGGGCGTGCTGGGTTTGCCGCGCCGGGTCGTCGAAGAGGTTGACGCGCTCGGCCGGGTCCGCCGCCAGGTGGTAGAGCTCGCTGGGGAAGCCTTCGGTGCGCTCGGTGAGCTTCCAGTCGGGCTCGCGGATGGTGCGGCAGTATTGGTACTCGGCGTAGACGGTGTCGTCCCAACTCTCGGCGGTTTCGCCGCGCAGCAGAGGGGCGTAGCTGCGGCCCGGGAGGGGCTTGGGAGAGTCCAGCGGCGGCAGGCCGAGGTAGTCGAGCACGGTGGGCGCGAAGTCGTAGAAGCTGGTGCAGGCCTGGACGCGGCCCGCGCCGGGGATGCGGCCGGGCTGGCGGAAGAAGGCCGGCACGCGCAGGGACTCGTCGAACATGTTGTAGGGCCAGGAGGTGTTGCCCTTGCCCCAGAGGCCGTGCTGCTCGAGCAGGAAGCCGTGGTCGGAGAGGTAGATGAACAAAGTGTCGGCGGCGAGGCCGTGGTCGTCGAGGCGGGCGGCGATGCGGCCGACGTTGTCGTCGATGGCGCTGATCATGCCGTAGTAGTGCAGCTTGCTGTCGCGGTTGCCGACGTTGCGGCGCGAAAGGCTGTGGGCGATGGGCTCGTTGAGGGGCTCGCCGGGGAAGGTGGCGAAGGGCGAGTCGCGGTAGAGCGAGAGGTACTTGTCGGGCGTGCCCTCATAAGGCGTGTGGGGCGCGTTGTAGCTGACGAAGCAGAAGAAGGGGTGGTCCTTGGATTGGTCGATGAATTCGAGGGCCTTGTCGGTGATGACGTCGGTGGCGTAGCCCGGGTAGACCTGCTTTTCGCCCTGCCAATACATTTCGGGGTCTTGGTAGCGGGAGCCGCCGGTGGGCATGGCGAACCAGTAGTCGAAGCCGGCTTGAGGCGTGGCGCTGTCGCCCATGTGCCACTTGCCGGAGAGGCCGCAGCGGTAGCCGTTGCGGGCCAGAGCTTCGGATAGAGTGGCCTCGCCGGCCAGGAACTGCTGCGCGGAGTCGCCTTCGTTGCCGTCGCTGATCCAGTCGTGGACGCCGTGCTGCGAAGGGATTTGGCCGGTCATCAGCGTCATGCGGCTGGGCGAGCAGACCGGAGTGGTGCAGAAGGCGTTGTCGAGCACGGCGCCTTCGCGGGCGAGCTGGTCGCTGTAGGGCGTCTTGATCTCGGGGTTGCCGTAGACGCCGAGGGTGGCGGGGGCCTGGTCGTCAGTGAGGACGAAGACGACGTTGGAGGGGCGCTGCGAGGGCGGGGAGCCGGCGCAGGCGGCCAGCGCGGCGGCGGAGGCGGATTGGAGGAACCGGCGGCGGTGCACGGGCCTATTCTAGTCCCCCTGGGGAGCGGCTAGACTGGTGGGGCGTGCCAAGCGGTTCACCTGGCAGGCCCTGGAGCGCGGCCGAATGGGCCCTGTTGGCGACGCTGTTCGGCGGCGGATTGCTGGTCTTTCTGACCCAGCCGATCAACCCATTTCCCTACGACGACTGGTTCCTGTCGCAAGACCGGCTGTGGCGGCGGGAGCCGGGCGGGAACAACTACACGCCGGTGGCGGCGCCGGCGCTGCTGTACGGCGGGATTCATGGGCTGGCGAGCGCGGCCGGGCTGGGCTTGGACGTGGAGCTGAGGCTGGGCGTGCTGGCGCACCAACTGATGCTGGCGCTGGCGGGCGTGTGGATCTACCTGTCGCATCGGCGGCTGGGGTTTGGCCGGTGGAGCGCCGTGGCCGCACTGCTGGCGGTGGTCTTCGTCCAAAGCACCTACGTGGCGCAGGCGTTCTGGTCAGAGAACGTGATGCTGTGGCTGGTTTCGCTGTCGATCTGGCTGACGCTCGAGATCGCGACCGACGGCGGCGGGTCCCGGGGCCGGTTCTGGGGGCTG
The DNA here is from genome assembly GCA_016125275.1 of Acidobacteriota bacterium. Lineage (GTDB taxonomy): Bacteria > Acidobacteriota > Terriglobia > Bryobacterales > UBA6623 > RI-231. The sequence continues at coordinate 153,914 of WGMB01000004.1, forward strand.
ACGGCGGCGCTGGGAGCCGCGCTGGGGCTGGCGACGATCACGCGGGCGGTGCCGATCGTGCTGTTGCCGGCGGCGCTGTGGATGACGAAGGCAGAGCTGCCGTCGGAGCGGTGGCGGCGCTTTGCGGTCGGGCTGTCGGCGGCGGTGGCGGCGCTCGTGGCGGCGCAGATGACGGCCAACCACTGGCGGTACGGCCGCTGGGAGCTGAGCCATTCGACCGGTTTGCACCTGTGGGACGGCGTCAGCTACGCCTCGGACGCGATTCTGGCCGAGTCGGCGCTGTATGCGCGGATGAAGGCGCTCGAGCCGGAGATACAGGGCCGCTGGTGGTGGGAGTTGCCGCGGCCGGACGGGATCGGGACGACGACGGTCGACCTGGAAGACGCCGTGCGGCCGATGGTGCTGGAAGGGATTCGCCGCCACCCGGCGCTGTTCCTGCGGCAAGGGCTGCGGGATCTGCGGCGCGGGCTGTTCCTGGCGCCGTACGCGATCGGCCGAAGCGATCCCGGCCGGAAGAATCCGTTGGGGCGGGAAGGGTTCGTGCCCGCGCCCTGGCGGGAGGGGCCGGCGGTGCGAGCGGCGCTGGACGCCATCCGGGAGCCGCTGCGAGAGCTCTACGGGTGGGCGCTGAAGGCGGCTCTGGCCGGCGGGGCGGTGTGGTGGGCGGCGTTGTGGCTGCGGCCGGCCGGGGAGCGGCGGCGCCGCTGGGGCGAGCGGGACTTTCGCGCCTGGGCGTGGCTGGCGTTCGTGCTGGTGACGGCGATCTACGTGAGCAACCAGATCGAGAAGCTGGACCCGCGCTTCGCGCTGCCGTATGTGGGCGCGGCGGCGCTGTTGGTTTCGCTGGGCTGCCGGCTGGCGACGCGGATTCCGTGGATGGCGCTCGGGCGGGATGGCGCGATTACAGAGCGACCTCGTCCCAGGTGACGATGCGCTCTTCCTCGATGGCCTTCTTGCCCATCAGGGCCATCAGCGTGGCGTACATGCCGTAGGTGACGTTGTTGAGCGGCTCGGAGCTCTCGCGGACGTGCTGGTAGAAGGCGTCGACGGCGTTCTGGGTCATGTCGCCGCGGTCGCCTTCCCACAACACTTCCGGCTTGGGGGCCTGGCCTTCGCGCTCGGTGAGGACGGACTTGGTTCCGCTGGGCAGGTCGACGGCGCCGGTGTGGCCCCAGATGCGCTCGGAGATTCCCGAGAAGCCGCGCGGGTCGATGTAGAGGTGGGTGAAGCTGAGGCGGATGTTGTCCGGGTACTCGAAGATGCAGGCGTAGTGGTCCCAGATGGAGCGGTTGGGGAAAGGGCGGCCCTGGTAGACGTTGATGCCGCCGAGCCCCATGGCCTTGATGGGGTGGGTCTTCATGGCCCAGTTCATCAGGTCGAAGATGTGCACGGCTTGCTCGACGATGATGTTGCCGGAGCGCGAGGCGTCGAACAGCCAAGGCTTTTCGGGCGGCAGGTCGCCGGTGTGGCGGTCGCCCTGCATGTAGGCCACCGGGCCGATGCCGCCCTGGTGGATGTGCTCGATGGCGGCTCGGCGGGGCGGGTCGTAGCGCAACTGGAAGCCGGTTTGGAGAATGCCTTTGGCCTTGCGGGCGGCCTCGACGACTTGCTTGACCTCCAGGGGCGTGAGGCCGAGGGGCTTTTCGAGATAGATGCTCTTGCCGGCCTCGAGTGCGGCGATGGCCATCTCCTTGTGCAGGTCGACCGGCGTGGCGATGATGACGGCGTCGACGTCCTTGCGCTCGAGCAGCTTGCGGTAGTCGGCGAGGAGGTCCGGCTTCCACTGCTTGGCGAGGGTCGCACCGCGGTCGCGGGCTTCGGGGTCGATGTCGCAGATGGCGGTGAAGCGCACCTTGGGCGACTTGACGGCGCGGGTGAGGACGGTGGTTCCGCGGCCGCCGACTCCGATGATGGCGGCGTTGACCTCGTCTTGCTGGTTCTGCGCGGAGAGCAGGGCCGGGGCGGCGAGGGCTGCGGCGCCGAGAATCTTCCGCCGGGTCAGGTCTTGCATTCTCTTCCTCCCATCGATGCAGGGCGCCGAAATCGAGCTCAAGGTTTCAGGATCATCGAGAGCCCGAAGGCGATCTGCCGAATTCGTTCCGGAGAGAGCCGCCCGATGAAGTCGCGCAGGTCTTCTTTGTCGACCGTAATGATCTGGGTGACGTTGACGACGCTACGCTCGGGCAGACCCGCTTCCCCTGCCTCCAGCAGGACGTTGCTGGGGGCTCCGGCTCTTCGCAGATTCGTGGTGAGCGCGCACAGGATTGTCGTGCGAATGGCGCTGGCGTTGAGCAGGTCGTTCTGCACTACGACGTGCGGGCGGATCAACGCCGGGGCGGAGCCGCGCGGCCTGCCGGGATCGAACCAGTAGATCTCGCCCTGCCGGATCACTCGCCTTCTCGCTCGAGCCGCTCACGATAGTAGTCCAGCGTAGCGTCCCGCAGCTGCTTCTCCGCGGGATCGTCGTCCGCATAGGCCTCGTTGTAGAGGGCCAGCAGTCGCTCGCTCTCGAGGCGCTGCAGGCGTTCGTCGAGGGCTTCGGCCACGAAGCGGCTTCGCGGCGTTCCCGATTCCTTGACTTCCCGCTCCATCCGCTCGAAGATCTCTTCCGGCAGCGAGATGGTGGTCTTGACGGTCATACCTGGAGTATAACCGACGGCCTTACCAGCCCAGCAGCTTTTTGTAGACCGGGTAGAGGCCGGCTTTGGCTTCGATGCCGATGCCGGGGGCGTCGGGCAGCCGGACCACGCCATTCTCCACGGGGACGCCGTCGGCGAAGCCGCCGAAGGGTTCGAAGACGCCGGGGTAGGACTCGTTGCCGCCCAGTCCCAGGCCGGCGGCCAGGTGCAGCGCGAACTGGTGGCCTCCGTGCGGCACGCAGCGGCCGGGCGACCAGCCTTGCTCGGCCAGCACGGCCAAGGTGCGGCGGTACTCCACCAGGCCGTAGCTGAGCGCCGGGTCCATCTGCAGGTAGTCGCGCTCGGGCCGCATGCCGCCGTAGCGCAACAGGTTGCGGGCGTCCTGGTGGGAGAAGATGTTCTCGCCGGTGGCGACGGGAACCTGGGATTCGGCGGCGATCTCGGCGTTGAGCTCGAAGTCGAGCGGGTCGCCTGGCTCTTCGTACCACAGCAGCGGGTAGCCGGCCAGGGCGCGGGCGTAGGCCAGCGCGGTGGGCCGGTCGAAGCGGCCGTTGGCGTCGACGGCCAGACGGCGGTCCGGTCCGATGGCGGCGAGGACGGCTTCGATGCGGGCGATGTCGTCGGCGAGCGGGGCGCCGCCGATCTTGATCTTCACCGACTCGTAGCCCATGTCGACGTAGCGGCGCATCTCGTCCACGAGCTGCGGGATGTCCTTGCCGGGATAGTAGTAGCCGCCGGCGGCGTAGACCCAGGCTTGGTTGGAGAAGCCGCAGCGGTTGTAGCGTTCGCCCAGGAACTGGTAGAGCGGCTTGCCTTCGACCTTGGCCGCCAAGTCCCACAAGGCCATGTCGACGACGCCGACGGCGACGGAGCGCTCGCCGTGGCCGCCGGGTTTCTCGTCGCGCATCATGGCGTCCCAGGCTTTTTCGGGCGAGAGGGCGCCGTCGGCGTCGAGCAGGCTCTTGGGGGAGGCTTCGAGCAGCCGCGGCAGGATGCGCCGGCTCAAGATGTCCTGCTGGTCGTAGCGGCCGTTGGAGTTGAAGCCGAAGCCGACCAGGGGTTTGCCGTCGCGGACGACGTCGGAGACCACGGCGACGACCGAGACGGTCATCTTGGCGAAAGAGATGTAGGCGTTGCGAATCTCGGAGGCGATCGGAACGACGGCGTGGTGAATGGCTCGTATGCGCACGAATCGCAGATTGTAGCGCGGCGCCTGGGCGCGGCGGGTTCGGACGGCCGGCGGAGGCCTGCTAGAGTCTAGAGTGACGAGCGAATCCCCGATGCGAAACCTTCTCCTGCTGAGCCTCTCGTTCACGATCTGCGCCGCCGGCATGACGCCTCCGCCGAGCGTGGATCGGGAGGTCGCCGAGTGGACGATACGGCTGGGCGGAGCGGTGGTGACCGAAGGGGGGACGCGGCGGATTCAGAAGCTGACCGAGCTACCGGCTGGAGATTTTCGGCTGGAAGAGGTCAACCTGGTGGGCTGCAACATCGATCCGCCGGACTTGGCGCGGTTGAGCCCGCTGATCGCGCTCAAGAGGGTGCACCTGCCGGGGCCGATGTGGAATCCGCGAGCCGGGGCGAACATCGACCACAGCAAGCGGCTGGGCTTCCTGTCGTCGATCCCGAACCTGGAAGAGCTGACCTTCAGCTACACCTTCTTGGCGCGGATCAAGTTCAACGACCCGGGCTTGACGATGATTACGCCGCTGGCGGACTCGCTGCGGGCGCTGCGGATGCGGCGGACGTCGCTGAAGGGCGAGACGCTGGAGCCGTTCGTCAACCTGCGCGAGCTGGACTTGACGTTCTCGACCATCACCGACAAGGCGATGCCGGCGATCGGGCGGATGCACGAGCTGGAGAAGCTGTGGCTGCGGGACAGCCGGGTGACCGATGACGGGCTGGAGGAGCTGGCCGGGCTGGTGAAGCTGGAAGAGCTGGACCTGAGCGGGCTGGCGCTGAGCGACCGCGGTCTGGAGCACCTGGCGGGGCTGAAGAAGCTGCAACGGCTGGAGATCCTGGGCGCGGACTTGACCGACGCCGGGCTGGAGACGTTGCGCGACAAGAAGGACCTGCAGGTGCTGAACCTGTATCGCACGAAGGTAACCAACGCCGGCCTGGACATTCTGAAGGAGCTGCCGAACCTGCGGATGCTGGACCTGCGCTACACGCGGGTGACGCAAGGCGGCGTGGAAGCCTTGCAGGCGGCGCTGCCGGACTGCCGCATCGAGTTCATCAACATGGCTCCGCTGCCGTCGGGCAGCCATGAGGTCACGATCCTCGAAAATCCCGCGCCGGCGGCGGTCGCCGCCTGGGCCGAGGGCGTGGGCGGTTCGGCGCGGATGGAAGGCGGCAAGCTGATCGAGCTGTCGCTGGCCGATACGGCCGTGACCGACGCCGAGATGGCGAACCTGGCGGGCTTGGCGGACCTGCGCCGCCTGAACCTGGGCACGACGCAGGTGGGCGACCTGGGCGTGGAGAAGCTGACCGGATTGGACAGCCTGGAAGACCTGGACTTGAAGCACACGACGGTCTCCGACGCGGGGCTGCCTGCGATCGGGCGGCTGCGCAGCCTGGTGAGCCTGGACTTGAGCCACACGCTGGTGGAAGGCTCGGGGCTCAAGGCGCTGCAGTCGCTGGGCAAGCTCGAGAAGCTGAGCCTGCTCAACGCGCACGTATATGACGACGGCATCGCGCAACTGGTGGATCTGCCGGCGCTGACGAGCCTGAACCTCTCCTACACGGACCTGACCGACAACGCCGGCGAGTCGCTGGGCAAGATGACCGGGCTGACCTCGCTGAACCTGACCGGCACGGAGCTGAAGGACCCGGGCCTGGAGAAGCTGGCCGGGCTGACCGGCCTGCGCTTTCTGGGTTTGAGCTACACCCGCATCACCGACGAAGGTTTTCAGGCGCTGGCCGGGATGAAGCAGCTCGAGACGCTGCATCTGGTCCGCACGCGCACCGCCGACGAGGCCATGAAGACGATCGCCACGCTGCCCGCGCTCAAGGATCTGAACCTCGACTACACCGAGGTGACCGACGAGGGCCTGAAGCTGATGCCGGCGGATGCGCCGCTGGAGCGGCTGAGCCTGGACAGCGCCCACGTGAGCGACGCCGGGGTGGAGACGATCAAACAGCTCGACCGCCTGAAGGCGCTGGACCTGTATCACACGATGGTGACCGAGCAGGGCAAGCAGCAGCTCGACCAGGCTCTGCCCGCCTGCCAGATCACGTTCGACGCCGATTCGAGCCGCCCGACCCGGAGAAGGAGCTAGCCGATGCGCCCACTCGCCCTGCTGTTGACCGTGTTGACCGCCGCGACGGCTTGGCCGTTGTGCGCCGCCACTTGGAGCGAGAACGACGTCGCGCGCTGGGTGCAGAGCGCCGGCGGCACGATCGAGCGCAACGACGCCGGCCAGATCGTCGGGGTGGACCTGTCCGAGAAGTGGATCAGCGACGACGACTTGGCGCTGCTGGGCCGGCTGGAGCACCTGGAGCGGATCAACCTGGCCTACACCTGGATCAGCGACCAGGGGCTGGAAGAGCTCAAGGACCTGCAGAACGTGCGGGAGCTGAGCCTGTACTACTGCGACTACATCACAGACGCGGCGGTGATTCCGCTGAAGGGCTGGAAGAAGCTGGAAGTACTGGACCTGGAGGGCGCCGACGTGACCAGCCGGGCCTTCGAGCACATCGCGCACCTGGAAAACCTGCGGGTGCTGAAGGTGGGCCACAGCCGGGTGGAGGACGAAGGCTTCGAGAACTTGGCGCCGCTGGAGAAGCTGGAAGAGATCAGCTTTGGCGGCAACAAGATGAGCGGACGGGCGCTGCCTCTGCTGAAGATGCTGCCGTCGCTGCGGAAGGTGGAGTTGGGCGGGCTGCAGCGGACCGATTCCGGGCTGTGGGGCGTGGCGCTGTCCGACTTCAACCTCGACAGCCTGGCGGAGCTGACGCAGCTCACGGACCTGGACCTGCACGACACGAAGATCGGCGACAAGGGCCTGGAACGGCTGCTGGGGCTGAAGAACCTGGAGCGGCTGGACCTGAGCGGGACGCTGGTGGGCGACCTCGGAATGCCCGTTCTGCCCAAGTTCACGCAGTTGCGCGAGCTGCGGCTGTGGCGCGCGGCGAAGGTGGGCGACCGGGCGATGGCGGCGATCGCCGCGCTGCCGGCGCTGGAAACGGTGGACCTGGCGGAGACGTCGATTAGCGAGGAAGGCCTGCAGGCGCTGCGGACGGCGCCTTCGCTGAAGCGGCTGTACGTGGGTGCAACGGCGGTGAGCAAGGCGGCCGCCGACGCTTTCGCCAAAGAGAAGCCGGGCGTGCAGGTCTCCTGGGCGCCGCTGCCGCCGAAGCCGGAACCGGAAGAGAAGGAAGAACGCTAACGATGGACCCCGCGTTGATGCGCAAGCTGGTGTTGGCCCTGGCCGTGGTGGGCGTGGCGGCGCTGGGCTACAACTGGTTTTCCAGCGGCCCGCAGCCGCGCCTAGAGGGCAAGATCACCGGCGTGCGGCTGCTGGAGGTGGAGCCGGAAGCCTCCATTCTGCTGGTGAACTTCGAGGTCGAGAACATCACGAACCTGCCGTTCGTGGCGCACGAGCGCTGGCTGGAGATCGTGGACGCCGAGGGCGACGCGCACCAGGGCACGACGGTGAACGGCGTGGACATGAAGCCGCTGTTCCAGTATTTTGCCGCCGAGCTGGGGGGCATGAAGGACGAGCCCTTCATCGCGATGACGACGATCGACCCGGGCGAGGTGGAGCGTGGGCTGCTGGCGGCCCGCTTCGAGATGTCGAAGGCGCAGCTCGAAGCGCGCAAAGAGATCATTTTGAGAATCGTCGATGGCGTCCGCCGCGAGACGCAGATCCGACAGCTTTCCCAGAACTAGCCGGCTCGCCGGGATCGAAGCGGTGCGGGCGGCCGTCCTGGATCTTGAGGGCGCGGCGGCCGTTGAGCAGCGCCAGCAACTCCTCTCCGAAGACTTCGAGCGCGCCGGGGCTGAGCAGCTTGGAGGCTTCGAGCTCCTCGACGGTGTTGAAGCGGTCGCGCAGCAGCAGCAACGACGTGTCGTTGTCGACCAAGTAGCGCAGCGGGATCTCGTTTTCCTGGGCCAGGAAATTGAGGAAGCACTTGAGCACGGTGAGCGCGGCGGCCTCCCGCGGGGAGGGCTCCAGCTTGCGGGGCGGCTCTTCGAGCTCGGCGGCGGGCGTCTCGAGGCCCTGCTCGACGGCCCGCAGGATGGCCGCGGCGCCGCCGCTCTTGATGCGCAGCCCTGCGCCGTTGAAGGCTTCCAGGTCTTCGGCCTTGCGGGGCCGGCTGCGGGCGATCTGCACCAGGGCTTGGTCTTCGGCCAGCCAGCGGCGAGGGATGTTGGATTTGCGAATGCGCTCCTCGCGCCACTGCGTGAGGCGCTTGAGGATCTCGTACTCGCGGGAGTCGAGGCGTCCGCTGGCGGCCAGCTTGGCGGCGATGGCGGAGCCGTCGGGCTCGTAGCGGCTGCGGTCGGCCATCTGCGCGGAGAGTTTCAGGGCCCAGTCTTTGCGGCCCCGGCGTTCGAGATCCCGTAGCAGCATCTCGGCCAGCTCCACCAGGTGCACTACGTCCTCGGCGGCGTAGTCGAGCATGGCGCGCTTGAGCGGGCGGGCCAGCCAGTTGGCGCGGGTGTGGCTCTTGGGCAAGTGCACGTCGAGCATCTTGCGCAACAGCGGAGCCAGGCCGATCTGGTCGCCGCGGCCGGTCAAGGCGGCTGCGATGGAGGTGTCCAGCAGCGGCGAGGCGAGCACGCCGTAGTCCTGGAAGAGGCACTCCTGGTCCTGCTCGGCCGAGTGCGCCACCTTGAGCGTGTTCGGATCGGAGAAGACCTCCAGCAGCGGCTGCATGTCCGCGGGAGTGACCTCGAGGGGGTCGATCAGCCAGACCTGCTTGCGGTCGGCGATCTGCAAAAGGCCCAGCTGGGGGAAGAAGGTCTTCTCGCGAAGGAACTCGGTGTCGAAGGCTATGATCGGCTGGCCGCGAAGGCTCTCGGCGATCTCGGCGACGCCGGCTGCGTTGGTGATGAGCGGCGCTTCGGCGGGGGCTGCTTCGGCGGATCGGCCGGATGAGGAGCGGGACATGGGCGCGAAGTTATGAAGCAGCTTACCAGAGATCGTAAGTCCGCGGTCCTGTTTCGGCGCACTCCAAATTACTGGATCTTGGCGGCTTGATCGTGATTTTCGGGCAATCCGGACGCCCAGATTCGGCCCGAGACGGGTTCCAGCAGGCTGCGAATCTTGCGCAACAGGGCCGCGTCGATCTCGAAATCGAGGGCGGCGAGGTTCATGGCGAGCTGTTCGCGGTTGCTCATCCCGACCAGAGTGGTGGAGACGTAGGGGTGGTCCAGGCAGAAGCGCAGGGCCAGCGCGGGCAGGGCGACGCCGGCGTCTCGGCAGGCCGCGTCGACCTTGGCGCAGGCTTCGAGCAGCTCCGGCGCGGCGGGGTGCCAGGGCGGCGGCGCGCCGTGGGTGAGAGCGCCCAGCAGCAACGGCGAGGCGTTGATGAGTCCGATGCCGCGCTCTTCGGCGAAGGGCCGCAGGCTGCGGTCGAGGTCGGTGATGGCGAGGTTGTAGCGGGCGTAGGAGAGGACCGTATCGACCTCGAAGCGGCGAGCCACGTCCTCGAGCATTTCGAGCTGCAGGCCGGTGACGCCGATCCAGCGGGCCTTGCCGGCCTGCTGGGCGCGGCGGGCGGCGGGCAGGGCTTCTTCGAGGATTTGGCGGCGGTCGCCGAACTCGATGTCGTGGATCTGCAGCAGGTCGACGTAGTCGGTTCCGAGGCGGCGCAGGGACTCGTCGAGGCTGTCGGTCACGCGGCGGGCGGAGAAGTCGAAGCCGTCGGCGGTGTCGCGGCAGCACTTGGTGGCCAGGATGACGCGGTCGCGGCGACCGCGCAGGGCTTGGCCGAGGCGGGTCTCCGAGAGAGTCCGGCCGTAGTAGGGGGCTGTGTCAAAGAAGTTGACGCCGGCGTCGATGGCGGCGTGTACGGCGCGTTCGCCCTCGGCGGCGTCGATGGGGCCGAACTCCTCGCCCAGGGGCGAGGCTCCGTAGCCGAGGATGGAGGGCTCGAGATCGGTGCGACCGAGTCGGCGATAGCGCATGGCGGGCTCTTCAGGCGGCGAGGGCGGCCAGCAGACGGTCGACCTCTTCGGCGGTGTTGTAGTGGGCCAGCCCGATGCGGACGGCGCCGCCGGGCTGCAGGCCCTGGCGCTCGGCCCAGTTGAGGGCGTAGTAGTTGCCGTCCCACACGAACAGGCCCTCGGCGGCCAACCGCTCGGCGGTTTGGCGCGGCGTCTCGCCGGCCATGCGGATGGCGACGGTGGGGGTGCGCTGGCCGAAGCGCTCGGGCTCGCGGATGCCGAAGAACTCGAGGCCGGGGATGGCGAGCAGGCCGGCGACGAGGCGCTCGGACAGGACGCGTTCGGCGGCCTGCACGGCCGTCATGGCCCCGACGAGCTTTTCGCGGCGGGAGCCGGAGGCGCCGCAGCGCTCGCCGAGCTCGGCGAGATAGTCGATGGCGGCGGCCACGCCCGCCATGGCTTCGTGGTTCTGGGTGCCGGTCTCCCAGCGGTCCGGGATCTGCTCGTCGGCCGGGCGGACCTTGTAGGGGCGCAGCCGCTCCAACAGCTCCGCCTTGCCGTAGAGCAGCCCTTGGTGCGGCCCGAAGAACTTGTAGGAGGAGCAGCCGAGGAAGTCGCAGTCGAGCTCGCGGACGTCGATGGGGCCGTGCGGGGCGTAGTGCACGGCGTCGACGAAGGCCCAGGCTCCGACGGCGTGGGCGGCTTCGATGGCGCGCCGCACGGGGTTGATGGTTCCGACGGCGTTGGAGGCGTAGCCGATGGCGACGAGCCGGGTCTTGGAATTGATCAGGGCCAGTAACTCATCGACGTCGAGCGTGCATTCGCCGAGCCGGAAGGGGGCCACGCGGACGGTCGCGCCGCACTCCTCGAGGGCCTTCCAGGGCGAGAAGTTGGCGTCGTGGTCCAGGCCGGTGAGCACGATCTCGTCGCCGGGGCCCAGCTCGCGGCCGATCGCGCGGCTCAGGGCGAAGGTCAGCGAGGTCATGTTGGCGCCAAAGACGACCTCGCGCGCCGAACAGCCCAGCAGATCGGCCACGGCGGCGTGCGCCTCGGCCAGGACCTGATCGCTGCGCAGACTGGTCAAAAACGCCCCGTGAGTATTGGCGTTGGACGTGATCAAATAGTGGCTGATGGCGTCGATGACCCGCTGCGGGACCTGGGTTCCGCCGGGACCGTCGAGGTAGACCACGGGACGGCCGCCGAGCGAGAGGGCCAGGGCGGGGAACTGTGTACGAATCCAGTCGAGAGGCAGGGCGGGCACGGACTTCCCATCTTAGAACGCTTGCCGCGCCCCTTGCCGCTGTGTTATCTAAAAGATGCCCGCCCGTAAGCCGCGTCCGTTACGCTCCGTGAGCGTTCGATGACGGTCTCTTGCGTCATACCCCACTGGAACCAGCGTGAGCTGCTGGAATCCCTTTTGGATTCCCTGCTCCGGTTGCGTCTGCCCGCGGGGTGGACGCTGGAAGCCGTGGTCGTCGACAACGCCTCCGAGGATGGGTCCCCCGAGGCGGCAGAAGCCCACGGAGCCAAGGTTTTGCGTCTCGATCGCAACTACGGCGTCAGCCATGCGCTGAACCGGGGCATCGAGGCGAGCTCGGGGCAGCTCGTGGCGTTGCTGAACAACGACGTGGAGCTGGCGCCGGACTGGCTGGAGAAGCTGGCGGCGGCGCTGGAAGCCCCCGAAGTTTGGTTCGCCGCGGGAAAGACGATGAGCTGGAGCGAGCGCGAGCGGATAGACGGAGCCGGGGACGCGCTGTGCCGCGGCGGCGCCGCTTGGCGTTTGGGCAACGGGCGCCTGGACGGTCCGCTGTTCGCCCAGCCGCGCCGCACCTATTTCCCGTCGGCGACGGCGGCGCTGTTCAAGCGGGAATTCTTCTCGCGCGTGGGTTTGTTCGAGGAGAGCTTCTTCGCCTACCTGGAGGACGTGGACCTGGGGTTGCGGGCCGCCGTGGCGGACCTGCCCGGCGTGTACGCGCCCGAGGCGGTCGCGTGGCACCACGGCTCCGGCACCACGGGGGCCTGGAGCGGCGCGATGGTGCGCTGGATCACCAGCCACCAACTGCTGCTGCTGGCCAAGCACTATCCGCTGGGACTGCTGCTGCGCTTTGCCTGGCCGATCGCGACGGCGCAGTTGCTGTGGGCGGCGCTGGCGATCTCGCGCGGGAGGGCCTTGGACTGGGCGGCCGGGGCTTGGGACGGCGTGCGGCGGGGCGGGGCCCTGCGAACCGGCGGCGCGGCGGGCCGTAGCGCCCGGTTGGCGGCGGTGCTCACCGAGACCGAGCGCGAGATCCTGACGATTCAGCGGGCCACGGGCTGGGACGCCTACTGGCGCTGGTATGACCGGCTGGCGGGAGGGCGCGCATGAGCCCGGCGGGCGTCGGCGTGGTGATCGTGACCTACCAGTCGGCGGGCGTGATCGAGCGCTGCCTGCGGTCGCTGCGCGGCGTGGAGCAGGCGGTGGTGGTCGACAACGCTTCGACGGATCACTCCGCCACGGTCGCGCGTAACACCCTTTTGGCCCGAGTGATCGCCAATGAGACCAACCGAGGGTTCGCCGCGGCGGTGAACCAAGGCGTGGCAGCGCTTAAGACGCCGCTGATCCTGGTGCTGAACCCGGACGTGGAGTTGCAGGCGGGCTTCGAGGAGTCCGCGCCGATCGTGCGGGAGGCTCTGCGGCCCGAAGTCGGGCTGGTGGGCGGGCGGTTGGAGGATGAGGACGGCGCGTACCAGGAGGGTTTCGGCGTGCGGGCCTTGCCGACGCCCGGCGCGCTGCTGGCCGAGGCGCTGCTGCTCAACCGGGTATGGCCCGGCAACCCGTGGAACCGCCGCTATCGCTGTGTGGGGTTCGACCCGTCGGCGGCCCAGGATTGCGAGCAGCCGGCGGGCGCGTTTTTGTTATTTCGACGCGAAATTTTCGAACGGATGGGAGGTTTCGATGAAGACTTCTACCCTCTCTGGTTCGAGGACGTGGACTTCTGTTGGCGAATTCGGGCCGCCGGATATCGCATCCGCTACGAGCCTACGGCTCGCGGACGGCACCTGGGGGCGCATTCGATCGGGTCGCTCAGCGCAGCGAACCGCCACAAAGCTTGGTATGGTAATCTTTTACGCTTTGCTGACAAGCATTTCTCCACCGCGGAAAACCTCGCCCTGCGGGCGGCGGCGACGGTGGGGCTGGCGGTCCGCGGCATCGGCCGCGGGCTCACTGCTGGGGGAATCCAAGAGGGGCGAGCGTGTTTTCACGCGATCCGGACGGTGTGGAGCCGTCCGCATTCTTTTTCACGGGACGCCGGCGGGGCTTTCGAGCGCACACGAGCGGCCTGAAAACGGAAACGCTGAGGTTCGATGAACGGCAAAGACCTCGTCTCTGTCACAGTGGTGACCTATAACAGCGGGCGGTTCATTCGCCGCTGTCTCGATGCGGTGCTGGAGCAGCGCTATTCGCGGGTGGAAGTCATCGTCGTGGACAATGCTTCGACCGACGGCACTGCCGATATCCTGGAGCGGTTCGAAGGGCGCTGCCGGATTGTCTACAACGAGGACAACGTTGGCTTTGCGGCCGCGCAGAATCAGGCGATCGCGCTATCGCGGGGCGAGTGGGTGCTGACGCTCAACCCCGACGTGCTGCTGTTGCCGGACTTCATCGAGGCGCTGATGCGGACGGCCTCGGTGGACCCTCAGGTGGGCACGCTGTGCGGCAAGCTGCTGATGGTGGACGCCTCGTTCGAGATTCCCGACCAGCGGGTGGTCGATTCGACCGGGATGTATTTCACCCCGATGCTGCGGCACTTCGACCGCGGCTGTCTGGAAAACTACAACGGCCACTACCGAAAGCATGAGTACGTGTTCGGCGCGACGGCGGCGGCGGCCTGCTATCGCCGGGCGATGATCGAGGACGCTTCGGTGGAGGGCGAGTTCTTCGACTCGGACTTCTTCACTTACCGCGAGGACGCCGACGTGGCCTGGCGCTCGCAGTTGCTGGGCTGGAAGTGCGTGTACGACCCGACCGCCTGCGGCTATCACGTGCGCAAGCTGCGGCCGGGGATGCGGCGGTTCCTGCCTCCCGAGATCAACATGCACTCGGTGAAGAACCGTTTCTTGATGCGGGTGAAGAACGTGACGCCGGGCGTGTATCTGCGCAACTTCGTGCCGATGACGGTGCGGGACGTGGGCATCCTCGGCTACTGCCTGCTGTTCGAGCGGTCATCGCTGAAGGCTTTCTACCTGCTGGCGCGCGACTTCCGCAAGACGATGGCGAAGCGCAAGCTGATCCAGGCGCGGCGGCGGGTGGATGACGCCTACCTGACCAAATGGTTCCGCTTCGAGCCGGTGAGCGAGCCGCTCGAGGTTCACGCCGAGGAAGCGGCGGCCGTGCGGGTGTCGGAGAGCTGACCGCGGCGGGCATGCGCATCGCGCTGGCGGGCACGCGCGGCATTCCCGCCAACTACGGCGGGTTCGAGACCTTTGCCGAGGAGTTGGCGGTGCGGTTGGCCGCGCGCGGCCATCAGGTCACGGTCTACTGCCGCACGAACAACGTAGAGACGCGGGAACGGCTGTGGCGGGGCGTGCGGCTGGCGCACCTGCCGACGATTCCGCACAAGTACTTCGACACGCTGGCGCACACGGCGCTGGCGACGCTGCACCTGTTCTTTGTGGGGCGCTTCGACGTCGCCCTGTACTGCAACGGCGCCAACGCGATCTACACCTGGATTCCGCGGCTGCGGGGCGTGCCCACGGCGCTGAATGTGGACGGGCTGGAGCGGCAGCGCAAGAAGTGGAACGCGTTGGCGCGCGGCTGGTACCGGCTGTCGGAGCGGCTGGCGACGTTTCTGCCGACCGTGGTGGTCAGCGACGCCCGGGTGATCGAGCGCTACTACCAAGACACCTACGGCAAGGCGACGCGCTGCATCGCCTACGGCTCGGACATGCAGCGGGCGGAGACGCGGGAAGTCCTGGACCGGCTGGGGCTGGAGCCGGGCGGCTACTTCCTCTACGTGAGCCGGATGGAGCCGGAGAACAACGCCTTGCTGGTGGCGCGAGCGTTCGAGCGCACCCAACTGCCGCAGAAGCTGGTGATGGTGGGCGATGCGCCGTATGCGGCCGAGTATATTCGGGAGCTGCGCTCGACCGGCGATCCGCGCATCCTGTTTCCCGGAGCGATCTACGGGCAGGGCTACCGCGAGCTCCAGTCGCACTGCCTGGCCTATGTGCAGGCGACGGAGGTGGGCGGCACGCATCCGGCGCTGATCGAGGCGATGGGGCGAGGGGCGCCGACGCTGTATCTGCGGACGCCGGAGAACGAAGAGGTGGCCGGGGACTGCGGCTTGGGCTTCCACAAGGACGAGGCGGAGCTGGCGGCGCTGCTGGAGCGGGTGGCGGCGATGAGCCTGGAGGACCGCGCCGCCTGGGGCGCCAAGGCGTTGGCTTCGGCGCGGGCCCGCTACGACTGGGAAGCGATCACGACGCAGTACGAGGAGCTGTTTCGGGAGTTGGCGGGATAGGCGGCTTCTATTTGCCGGCCACCCGCTGGAGCAGCGCGGCGGCCTTGCGGCGGGCGCCTTGCACGGCCTCGCGCTCGGCGGCGTCGAGCGGTCCGAAGAAGTAGACGGCGAACGGCAGCGCGGTCAGGATGAGGACCTTGGCGGCGAGGGCGGCAATCACGCCCAAGGGCTCGAAGGCGATGGCGGCCAGGTAGGCGCCGCCGTACCAACCCAGCAGCAGCGCGCAGCGGCGGTACTCGAAGGGAATGCGGTAGGACTGCTGCCCGTAGTGCAGCGTCATGACGGCCAGGCACAACTGGCCGAGCACGGTGGCGATGGTGGCGCCCATGACGCCGGCCGAGGGGATCAGGGCGGCGGCGACGGCGATGTTGACCAGGGCGCCGACGAAGGTCAGCCAGCTCAGCAGGATGGTGCGCTTGCCCTGCACCAGGCCGATGCGCAGCGGCCCGGCCAGCCCGACCAGGAAGGCCGCCAGGCAGAGCCCGGGGGCGATGGGAATGGCCGGGCCGAACTCGGCCGGCATCAGCCACCGGATCGCCTCGATGCTGGCCAGGGCGACGCCGACGGCGGTGTAGCCGAACGCCAGGATGTAGAGCGTGGTGGCCCTGGCCATCAGGCGCGGTCCTTCCGCGACGTGGATGTTCTGGAAGGCGAAGCGGCGCCAGCCCATGCCGAAGGCCGTGCTGAACAAGGTCATGATGGAGCTGAAGCGCTCGGCCACCGAATACCAGCCGACCTGGACCAGGGCGTTCGGGGCCAAGCCCTTGAGTAGGTAGCGGTTGGCGCTGACGAGCAGGAAGGCCGACAGAGAGCCGGGGACCAAACCGGCACCGTAGTGCAGCATCTCGCGGGTGAGCTCCTTGTCAATGCGCAGGCGGGCTTCGCGCAGCGTGTAGGCCCAGATCCAGGCGGTGGTGACGACCACGCCGACGGCTTCGCCGGCGGCCAGCGCAACTGGCGTGCGGTAGCGGATCAGCAGGCCCAGCCCGACCGCCCGCACCAGCACCGCTCCGGCCATACGAATCCAGACGAACAGCTTGACGCGGCCTTCGGCCTGCAGCCGGCAGTCGGCGAGGGTGCCCACGGCCTCGGCGTAGGTCCGCACGGCGAGCAGCGGCACCAAAACAGGTTCCGCAACGCCGAAGACGAGCTCGGCCAAGGGCCCGGAGGCCAACAGGGCGAAGGGGACCCAGGCCAGCGTAGTGACGTTGATGATCGTGAAGGCCGTTTGCAGGACCCTCTGCTGGCGCTCGACGTCATCGAACTCGGTGTAGTAGCGGAAGAAGGTCTGCTGCATGCCGACCGAGCAGACCACCACGAGCACCTGCGAGGTCGTCATGTACAAGCTGTAGACGCCGAAGCCGGCGCTGGCCAGGATGCTGGCCGTCAGCGGCAAGAAGAGGAAGCCGATCAAGCGGTCGGCCATGCCGGCGACGCCGAACAGCACGGAATCGCTGACCAGCGTCCGCAGCGAAATGGCTTGGCGCTCGGGTTGGCTCATTGGACCGCCGCGCGCCGCCGCTCGATGGCTTGGAGGATGGTGGATTCGCCGATCTCGGCGGCGCGCGCCCAGGTGTGATGCCGGCTGACCCAGGCGCGGGCCTGCTCGCCGGCGGCGAGGGCGGCGGCGGGCTGTTCGAAGAGCCGCGCGATGGCGTCGACCCATTCCTCGGGCCGGCGGCAGAGCGTCCAGGGGGCGTCGGCGCCGCTCTCGAGCCCGTTGACGGCGGTCGGCGAGACCACCAGGGCGCGCGCCATGGCGGCGCCTTCGAGCAGCTTGTTCTTGATGCCGGCGCCGGAGACGAAGGGATAGATCGCGACGGGGGCCGAGCAGGCGGCGGGCCGCAGGTCGTCCAGGTTCGGCAGTAGGCGCACGCCGGGCCGGTCGGCGAGGGCGCGCACCTTCTCCGACGGCTGGAAGCCGATGACGAGCAGCTCCGCCTCGGGCTTGCGGGCGCGGACGCGGTCCCAGACCTGGCCCAGGAACCACTCCATGGCCTGCTCGTTGGGCCCGAAGTCGAGCCGGCCCCAAAAAGCCGCCCGCTGCGGCCGGGTCTCGGCCTCGACGGGGCGGAAAAAGTCGAGGTCGACGCCGTTGGCGACCACCGTGGCGGGGCGGCCGGTGACGAGCTCGAGGCGGCGCCGGTCGGCGTCGGTGACGACCCAGGTGGCTTCCGGGGTTTGCCGCCAGAGCCGTTCGCTCAGGAAGGCGACCACGGCTTCGACCGTGAGCCGGTAGTTTTGGGACAGGCCGTTGGCGAGACGCATCTCCGACACGGCCGCCCAGATCAGCTCGTCGGCGGCGTACCAGACGCGGGTGGTTTGCAGGCCGCGCAGATAGTAAAGCTCTTCGAGGCCCGCGGCGATACAGGCGTCGAAGCCGCCGGCGTCGACGGTTCGGCGAATTGCCGCCAGTTGGGCCATGCTGACGCCCATCAGGCGGCAGACGCGTCGCTGCAGGCGGCTCAGTCCCGACGCTCCGGCGGACTCGTCCTGGGGGGTGACGGCGAGCTCGTGCACGGGAAACGGCAGCCGCTCGCAGCCGGCGGTCTTCCCGGCGAAGTACTCCACCGCATGCCCGCGAGCCAGCAGAGCCTTGGCCATCTCAGTGGTGTGCAGGTCGGACCCCGCACGCGCCGGCAGCGTCAGCGCGCTCTTCACAAAGGCTATGCGCATGGCGGAGGCGCTTGATAGCCCAGGATAGCTCGCCTGCCGAAAAGGCTGCTTTTGGGGGGCTTTGGGCGCCGAGGGCTCGCAGTATACTGTGGGCCGCATGTTGCGGACTCTACTCCTGTTGTTGCTGATCGGCGCCATGGCCGCGCCGGGCCAGGAGGTCAACGCCGAGCGCTTGGCCCGGGCCGAAGCGGAGCCTCACAATTGGCTGACCTATTACGGGACCTACAAGGCCTGGCGCTACAGCGAGCTGTCGCAGATCCACGCCGGCAACGTGGGCGAGCTGACCGCGGCGTGGGCCTTCGAGTCGGGCTTTCCTGACGGCGGTCTGCAGGCCACGCCGCTGGTGGTGGACGGCGTGATGGTGATCTCGACGGCCTCGAACCACATCTTCGCCCTCGACGCCGCCACCGGCCGCCGGCTCTGGCGCTACGACTACGCCGCCGTGCAGGAGTCGCCCGCCACCTACGGCAACTGGAACCGCGGCGTCGCCATCGCCTACGGGCTGGTATACATGGGGACGCTCGACAACCACCTGGTGGCCGTGGATCTCGAGACCGGGCGGGAAGTCTGGAACGTGGAGATCGAGAACTCCAAGCAGTGCGGCTGCGACATCACCGGGGCGCCGCTGGTGGTGAAGGACATGGTGGTGACCGGCGTGACCGGCGGCGACTCCGCCCATCGCGGCTACCTGAACGCCTTTGACGCCAAAACGGGGCGGCACCGCTGGCGCTTCTGGACGATTCCGGGCCCGGGCGAGCCGGGCCATGAGAGCTGGAAGGGCGAGTCGTGGAAGTACGGCGGCGGCTCGACGTGGATCACCGGGACCTATGATCCGGAGCTGGACCTGCTGTACTGGGGCGTCGGGAACCCTGCGGCGGACTTCTATGGCGGCGGCCGGGAGGGCGACAACCTCTATACCGAGTCGATCATCGCCCTGGACCCCGACGACGGCAAGCTGGCGTGGCACTACCAGGAGATCCCCTACGACGTCTGGGATTACGATTCGGCCTACGAGATCGTGCTGCTCGATACGGAGATCGGCGGCAAGCCGCGCAAGATTCTGGTCAACCCGAACAAGTCGGGCTACGTGTGGGTGCTCGACCGGACCAATGGGGAGTTTCTGGGGGCCTGGAACTTGGTCGAGAACTCGAACTGGGTGGAGCGGATCGGCGAGAACGGCGAGTTGATCGGCCGCAATGAGCCGCCGCTGGGCGAACCGACGTTTCTGTGTCCGGCCATCGGCGGCGGCCGCAGTTGGAACCACGGGGCGTATTCGCCAAAGACGGGTTGGTTCTACTCGACGGGGCTGGAGTGGTGCCAAACGGTGACGGTGAAGCAGGAGGAGCCGCAGCCGGGGATGGCGTTCTTCGGCGGGGAGTTCCAGATGGCGCACCCGCGGGGCGGCAAGGCGTTCTCGCACTTGAGCGCGTACGATCCGGTGACGGGCAAGCGCCACTGGCAGTACAAGCACGAGTACCCGTTGCTGGCGTCGCAGCTCGCCACCGCCGGCGGCCTGCTGTTTGCGGGGGACGCCACGGGACGCTTCTTCGCGCTCGACGCCGAGACCGGCAAGGAGCTGTGGGAGTTCCGCACCGGGTCGGGCCATCGCGGGTCGGCCATCACCTACTCGGTGAACGGACGGCAGTACGTGGCGACGCCCAGCGGCTGGGGTTCGGCGCTGGCGGGCCTGACGACGCAGCTCTGGCCCGAGGCGGCGGATTTTCCGACCGGGTCGAGCCTGTTCGTGTTCGCTTTGCCGGAGGCGGGGCGATGAGGGCGCTATGGGCCTTGCTGTTGGGTTCGGTGTGCGGGGCGCAGACGCTGGACCTGCGGGCGCCGGCGGTGATCGAGCAGGGCGCGGCGGCCTTTGCCAAGAGCTGCGCGGTGGGCTACTGCCACGGTTCGGAAGGCCGCTCGGCGCGGGGGCCGGAGCTGCGCGGACGGCGCTATGAGCCCAAGGCGCTGTTCGGGATGATCCACGACGGGTTGCCGGGCACGAGCATGCCGGCCTGGAAAGGCATCTTGCCGAATGAGGAGATTTGGGCGATCACGGGCTACATCGCGAGCCTGGGGTCGGCGCCCGTGGCGGAGAGCCAGACCGTGGTGGACCTCTCGCAGGCGGCCAGCGAGCCCGCGCGGCGGCTCAGCGCCGAGGCGCGGCGCGGCCGGGAGCTGTTCTTCGACCTCAACCGGCAGAAGCGCTGCGGGCTGTGCCACGCGCTGGAAGGGCGCGGGCGGGCGGTGGGTCCGAACTTGGCGGCGACGCTGGAAGGCCGCAGTGCGGCGGAGATCCGCCGGGCCATCGACGATCCGCATGCCTCGATCGCCTTCGGCTACGCGGAGACCGAGCTGGTGACCGCGGACGGCGAGACGATCGTGGGCGTGCGGACCGAGGAGCCGACCGACGTGGTGAGGATCTACGACTTTGGGGCGCTGCCGCCGCCGCTGCGGAGCTTTGCGCCCGAGCAGGTGCGGCGGGTGCGGCGGCTGGAGCGCTCGCCGATGCCGGGAGGCTGGACGGCGGTGTACAGCGAAGACGAGATCGCGGCGATCGTGGCGTACCTGGACGCGGAGAACTAGCGGTAGGTCTTGTCGTCCACGCGGCTGAGGTCGACGGAATCGTCGAAGACGCCGAGCGTGATGATGGCGAAGGTGAAGACGTTGGTGTTGGGCTCGAGGTGGCCGCCGAAGGCCTTCTCTCCGTTGGTGAGGGTGAGGTGGGCGTGCAGGCGCCCGTCGATGACGTAGCCGTTGACGGAGATGATGTCGGCGGGCGCGCCGCGGTCCTCGAGGAAGACGTTCTTGGAGGGGAACTCGCGATTGCTCACCGAGTGGATCTGGTAGTTGCGCACCGAGCCGATGCCGGAGAGGATGACGGCGTTCCGGATGCCTTCTTTGGCGACTAGGGATTCGATGCCGGCCAACAGGTCGGTTTGGTACTTGAAGCGGAAGACGACGACGCGCTGGAACTGGCCGGAGACGGCGTAGCCTTCGGGGACGTCGGGGTTGTTGGGCGCGGCGTCGGCCTCCGGCGTGGTGGGCTTGACGAGCTCGTAGCGCGAAAGCTGGGCGGGCAGGGCCGGGACGAGGGATAGGGCGAGCAGCAGGGCGAAGGCCTTCATGGCCGACGATTGTACGGGATGGCGGGGTGGGGAGCGTCCTCCCGCCGACGGTCGTCGATCAACTCGTCCGCCAGAGAGACGTCGCGAGGGACCTTCGCCTGGATGCGCTGCTGAATGCGGCGGAGCGCGGCCTCACGCGTTTCGATTCGCAGGACTTCGTCTCGCGTTCGAGCCCGACCAGGCACGCTCTTGATTGTATGCCGTGCGGCGGGACGATCGCGTTGGTGCGTGGCGTGCGGATTCGCTACAATCCAGCCGCTCATGCGCTTTGCCGTCACCGCCCTGCTGCTAGCTTTGGCCTCTTGCTCCGGTCCTGCCGAGCCGCCTGCCGCGAAACCGCCCAATGTCGTTTACATTCAGAGCGATACGCACCGCTGGGGAGCGATGTCGTACACGCTCACGCCGCAGGCGGTGACGCCGAACATGCAGGCGATGGCGGGACAGGGCGTCTCGCTCGACCGCTACTACGTGAACCTGCCGATCTGTACGCCGTACCGGGCGATCATGATGTCCGGCCGTTGGCCCTGGCAGCAGGGGCTGATGGCCAACCACATGAGCCTGGGCGAGCGCGTGGACCTGCCCGAGGGCCAAAAGACCCGTGGGACGATCGCCTGGGCGTTCAAGGACGCCGGCTACACGACCGGCCATTTCGGCAAGTGGCACCTGGGCGGCAAGGACGCCCGGCCGTTCGGCTTCGACCGGTCCGTCGTCTGGAACGGCACGAACAACCACCGCAAGAACACCTTCAACGTGGACGGCGGCGACAACGAGAAGTGGCAGGGCGAATCCAACGCGACCGCCACCACCGAGCAGGCCCTGGACTGGATCGCCGAGAAGGCCCAGGGAGAGCAGCCGTTCTTCGCGGTGATCTCGCTGAACCCGCCGCACGGGCCGTTCGACGACGCCCCGGAGGCCAAGAAGGCCCTCTATCCCGACGAGAAGACGCTGCCGTTCCACCCGCTGGACCAGATTCACGACTTCGAGCAGCACCGCGACTACCACGCCTTGATCAGCGGCATCGACGACGATTTGGGGCTGGTGATGCGGCGGCTGGATGAGCTGGGGTTGGCCGAGGACACGATTCTCGTCTATACCTCCGATCACGGCGCGATGACGGGCATCGACGGCGTCTCCTACGGGCAGAAGCGGCATCCGAACGATGAGTCCAGCCGCGTGCCGTTTCTGATTCGCTGGCCGGGTTCCATCGTGGCCGGTCTGCGACTTGAGATTCTGGCGTCGACGATCGACGTGTTTCCGACTCTGGCGGGACTGTGCGGGTTGGCGCCGAAGCTGGAGGGCAAGCCGTCGGGCGAGTACTTGGTGTCGCTGCCGGGGCAGGATCTCTCGCCATGGCTGCTAGAAGGGTCTGACGCGTTTCCTCAGCCTACCCAGGAGGTTTACTTGGCGCACCCGTCGAACATGAACAACAACGGCAGCCGGCACGAAATCGTCTGGAGGGCGATCGTCACGCCGGAGTACACCTATGCCGTGACGGACCAGGGCGAGCACCGGCTGTGGGCCAACGGGGACGGCTACCAGGAGAAGAATCTGATCGACGACCCGCAGTATCTTGAGACGCGGCGCAAGCTGTGGGCGCAGCTCGACAAGCTGCTCGACAAGACCGAGCGGCCGTTCTATGACCAGTGGTTCGCCAACGCCGCCGAGGGCGAGTTGAAGGCTTGGAACCGCGAGCACGGGTTGGGCGAGGGGAACACGGACCGGGCGGCGGGGAAGGCGTTTTTGTTTGACATGGGGAAGTCGAAGCCTGGGGAGTAGACGGGTTAGGAGATCCAGGTCATTCGCGTTTCGGTCACCGTCCAGGAGCCATCTTCTCGACGCTCCAGCAGAAAGTAGTAACCGCCACCGCACAGACCGCACATGTGATCCATTTGGACGACGGCTTGGTCGCGTCCGAGACTGTAGCCGATTCGTGAGAAATCTACGTAGCCTAGGCTATGCGGATGCTTGGCGGTGAATGCACCGCCCGCGCTATTGTGCCAATAGATTCGATCCAGCTCGTCGTTCGATGTCACTTCGAAGGCAAACGGGAGATGGAGGGCCCTTCCATCGAGCTTGCGAGGGGAGAGGTCCTTTACGCGCAAGTCCCACTCCGCAAACGCGCTCGCCTGTGACAGGCTCGCTCCATAGAGGGGCCGCATTGGGAGTAACGCCCAGACGAACCAGCGGGCGAAGCGGTGCGGTGCGGTGCGCGGTCCTTGCCAGAACTGCCCAGGTCTGAATTGACCACAAGGTTGAAGTCTATTCCGGTCGGTTCATCCGGCGCCCCAAAACTGTGCTGCAGGCATTCCGCATAGATGGCGTAGTCGTCCGGTCCCAGTGGGGCCGCATTGCGGTAGGCCGCGAACAGGAGAACGGCGACCGGAACGCTGATCAGGACAAGTGTAGTTCGGCGAAGGGTCTTGCGGAACATGCTGTTCTCAGACACCGCGCGGGCAGGAAAAGATCCGTGGTTTCGCAGCATCGACGGACAGGAATGTCCGTCTCCACCTAATCGGGATGCGGCTTTCGGTGGGGCCGGGCATTCCTGCTCGGCCTTTCTGGGGCGCGATACACTCGGAGGGACGTGCCGACCAAGCCCGCTGATCCGTCGCTGGATGAGGGCCGCGAGCCTGATGCGTTCCGGCCGTTTGGGCTGCCGCGCTGGGCCGGCGTGTTGCTCTACGCGCTGTTTTGGTTTGCGTTGCTGATTCCGCTGGTGCGGCGTTGGCGGCGGGCCAAGCACTGGCCCGTGACTCGTTGGGCGATTGCGTTGACCGGCCTCGGGTTGGCGGCATGGGGTTGGACGGCCGGGCCGGGCTGGTGGGTTTGGCCGCCGGCCGTGGGTTTGCTGCTGGCCGGGCTACTGCTGGGGCCGACCGCGGACCCGGACCGGGAGCGGAAGCTGCAACGCAAGCACCAGGCGCAGTACTTGCTCAACGGCGGCGTTTTGGTGGGCGGGCGGCTGCCCAATTCCGAGCCGCTGGGCGACAAGCAGCCGCTCTACCTGTTGATTCGCGGCGAGCATCTGCTGCTGGTCCCCCGCAACGGCGACGGCGAAGCCCATTCGGCGCTGACCATCCGCCGGATCGCGGCGATCGAGGTGGACGGCGCCCGCTACCTGCCGATCTACGTCTCGGAAGCCAAGGACCCGCCGGTGAAGGAGACGTCGGTGGACCGGGCGGCGACGTCGGAGCTGGCGCTGAGCTTCGATGACGGCAATGTGGTGCGGTTCCGCTACCAGGGCGCCTTCCACAAGCACTTGGCCGAGACTGCGGCCCACGCCGTCCACAGCGTGCGGGAGCGGCTGCTGCGGCCGCAGCCGGCGGAGCTGACGCAGATCCTTCAGTGACGGCGAACGGTATCCGCCGCGACGCCCCAAAAATCTTCCACGTAGTACGACGACATCACGTTGCCGAACAGGAAGCAGTTGTTCTTGCACTGCGGGGTCTCGCCGTAGAGCTTGCGGCCGCGCCGGAAGCAGGCCGCGATCGAGCCTTCTTCCAGGATGTTGCCGGCGATCTTGCGCAGCACCTCGCAGGGGTAGAAGACGTCGCCGTTGGGGTAGACCCGCGGGAACATCGTCGGGTAGCACTTGAACTCCTCGAAGCGCAGCAGGGTGCTGAGCAGCTTGGGGGTGCCGTTGATGCGGACCTCCTGGCGCTTGCGCATGTCGATGAGCTTTTCCACGAAGGCTTGGTAGCGAGGGTCTTCGAGGAACTGGAAGTTGGGGTACTTGCCGTTGTTCTGCGAGGATTGCACGGAGAACTGGAAGCCGTTTTGGCGGCAGAGCTCGAGGATGCGCTCGGCCTCGGAGAGGTTCCACAGGTCGAGCACGCAGCTCAGGGTGATGGAGTCGGGCCGCATCACCGACTTGGCGAGTTGCAGGTTGTCGAGCACTCGCGGGATCTGCGCGGATTTCGACATCGGCTCGGAGGCGTCGTGGGTGACGGCGTCGAGGCTGACGATGAGGCCGTTGAGGTGCTCCAGGATGCTGCGGCGTTTGTGCAGCAGCACGCCGTTGGTGACGACGAGCACGGAGCGGAAGCCGATGTCCTGCTTGGCGGCGCGGACGAGCTCCTCGATGTCGGGCCGCATCAGGCATTCGCCGCCGGTGATGAGCAGGGTGTCGACGTCTTTGCGGATGTTTTCGAAGATGCGCAGGGTGGAGGCGGTGTCGAGCTCGTCGGAGAAGACTTCGGGGTTCTTCTGGGTGCAGTAGGAGCAGTCCAGATTGCACTTGTGGGTAGCGTAGAAGACGCCGGAGTAGGGCGTGACGATGGTGGTCCGCAGGACCTTGCGACGCCAGAGGTTGCCGAAGTAGGCCCGGAAGTTCTTGAGGATGAAGGGGTAGTGCGAGAGCATCCCCTTGACGAGGCGGTCCTGGGCCGAGGCGGGCATGGGAAGACTCTAGGGTAGCGCGAGGCTTGGGTTGAAGAGGTCGTCGGGGACCGACGACCCGGCACGCCGGAGGCGTGCGCTACGCGCGGGCGCGGTGGATGGCTTTTTTCCAGCCGGCGTGGAGCTCGTCGCGGCGGGCGGCGTCCATTTGCGGCTCGAAGCGGCGGTCGGCTTTCCAGAAACCTTCGATTTCGTCGGTTCCGCTCCAGACGTCGACCGCCAGTCCGGCCAGGAAGGCTGCGCCGGCGGCGGTGGTCTCGACGTTGGCCGGGCGGACGACCGGGCAGCCGAGGATGTCCGCCTGGAATTGCAGCAGGAAGTCGTTGGCGGCGGCGCCGCCGTCGGCGCGGAGCTCGCGCAGGGGCGCGCCGGAGTCGGCTTCCATGGCGTCGGCCAAGTCGCGGGCCTGGTAGGCGATCGATTCGAGGGTGGCGCGGACGAGGTGCTCGCGGCGGGCGGCCTGGGTGAGGCCGGTGATGATGCCGCGGGCGTTGCTGTCCCAGTGCGGAGCGCCGAGGCCGACGAAGGCGGGGACCATGTAGACGCCGGCGGTGTCGGGCACGGAGGCGGCCAGGGCGGCGGATTCGGCGGCGGATTCGAGCAGCCCCAGGGAATCACGCAGCCACTGGATGGCGGCGCCGGCGATGAAGATGGCGCCTTCGAGCGCGAAGGCCCGGCCGGTGGGCGCGGAAGCCGCCGTGGCGAGCATCTTGTGGCTGGAGACGGGCCGCTGGGAGCCGGTGTGCTCGAGCAGGAAACAGCCGGTGCCGTAGGTGTTTTTCGACATGCCGGGCCGGAAGCAGGCTTGGCCGAACAGGGCGGCCTGCTGGTCGCCGGCGACGCCCGCGATGGGGATCTCGCGGCCGAGCACGGAGGGGTCCGTGAGACCTACTACGCCGCAGGAAGGCGCCACGGTCGGCAGCAGGGGCCGGGGGATGCCGAGCAGGGAGAGCATGTCGTCGTCCCAGGCGCCGGTCTCCAGGTTCAGCAGCATCGTGCGGGAGGCGTTGGTGACGTCGATGGAGTGGGTGCGGCCGCCGGTGAGCTTCCAGATGAGCCAGGAGTCGACGGTGCCGAAAGCGAGCTCGCCGGCTTCGGCGCGACGGCGGGCGTCGGGGACGTGGTCGAGGATCCAGGCGATTTTGGGGCCGCTGAAGTAGGCGTCGATGACCAGGCCGGTGCGCTCGGCGACGAAGGGGCCGTGGCCGGCGTCGAGCAGGGCTCGGCAGGCGTCGGCGGTGCGTCGGCATTGCCAGACGATGGCGGGGCAGATGGGTTCGCCGGTCTTGCGGTCCCAGACGATGGCGGTCTCGCGCTGGTTGGTGATGCCGAGGGCGGCGATGGAGGCGATGTCGACGCCGGAGCGTTCGATGGCGCGGCGGAGGGCGGCGGACTGGGCCTGCCAGATGCGTTCGGCGTCCTGCTCGACCCAGCCGTCGTGGGGGTAGGAGGACTGGACGGGGATCTGATCGACGCCGAGGATGCGGGCTTGCTCATCGAAGACCAGCGCGCGGGCGCTGGTCGTGCCCTCGTCGAGGGCGACCACGTGTTGCATACCGGAGTCAGTCTGCTGGAAGGGGAGGGGGGAACGCAAGCCGGGGGCCGGCGACCCCTGGCTGAAGCCAGGGGCCTTGCTTCGCCTAGGGGGCCGTCGGGATGGAGCCGGAATCGGCGGGCGGACGGGGGGTGCGGGGCTGGTAGCGCTTCGGCTTGATCAGCAGCGGGCGCAGGCCGCCTTGGCGGCGCACGATGAAGAACATCGCCGTCGCCAGGATCGCTCCCACCGTGAAGGCCACCACCGAGCTGCCTAGCAGGAACGGCACGGCGTATTCGCGCAGCATGCTGAACATACCTTGGGCTTCCTGCTCGATGCGGTGCTGGTCGAGCAACTCGAAGCCGAGCCAGGCGCTCAGCGAATACAGGAACGGGCCCGTGACCGGGTTCATCGCGATGACGGTGCCCGCCACCGCCGCCGCGCGGTTCAGGCCCAGCCGGCCGGCGACGAAGAACGCCAGCGGCGTGCCGATCATCAAGGTCGGGAAAATACCGATGAACGCGCCGAGGCCCAGCCCCAGGGCGGTGCGCCCGGGGGACGCATTCTCACGAACGGCTCGGAGCAGATGCAGGCGCAGCCAGCGTCCGATCCGAGTAAACCACGTTGTTGCCGGACGCGCCATTGCTCCTCAACCCACGAAAACGTACCTGGACCCACGAACACACGACAGAAAAAACCGCCCCTCTGTCCCGCTCTCTGTCCTTATGTATCGGACGCTCGAAGCGGAAGGATAGTTCCCGGACCCCTTACTTTCGATTGTAGCTTGCAGCACCGCGCGGGCCGGTGAGGCGAAACCCTATGGGGCTGTCGGAAACCGACCTATCACCGTCCTGCACGCGCCTCCGAGAGCATCGGTTTTGCGCTCTGCAAAAACTGCTCGAATTCGTCGACGTCACGGGTGCGGCCGGGGAAGGTGCTGATGGTCCGGCCGTCGGCGTCGACCAGAGCGTAGAAGGGAACGGCAACGCTCTGAAAACGCTCCTGTTGCAATTTCTGATTGGCTTCCGAGACGGCTTCGTTGGGATCGTCGGTGTAGAGCTCGAGCAGCACGAGGCGGTCGAGCGCGGCGGCGATCCGCGGTTTCGGAAACATGTTCGCTTTCATCCATTTGCAGTTGGTGCAGGAGTAGCCGGTGAAACTGATCAGTAATGGCCGGCCCTGCTCGCGGGCCTGTTCGAGGGCGGCGGGGTAGTCGTCCTTGATCCAGGCGGCCTTTTTGGCGCCGTCGCCGGAGGCGAAGCCGTAGCCCTGGGACGAGGCCGGGATGTAGGCCTCGAGCTCGCCGAGGTGGCCGCCGAACATGCCGGGCAGCAGGCTGACGGCGAAGATGAGCGAGGCGGCGCCGACGGCGAGGCGGCCCAGGCCGACCTTGTCGGCGGGCTCGTCCTCCAGCCGCAACAGCCCGAGCAGGTACAAACCATCGAGCGCGAACAGGCCGATCCAGACGGCCAGGAAGCGGTCGCGGCTCAGCAACTCCCAGTGGTACATCTGGTCGACGTTGGAGAGGTACTTGAAGGCCGCGGCGATGATCGGGAAGGCCATGGCGATCTTGACCCGGGTCATCCAGCCGCCGGCGCGCGGCAGGCGGTTGAGGTAGGCCGGAAACAGCGCCAGGAAGAAGAACGGCAGCGCCAGCCCGGTGGAGAACATCAGCATGCCGAAGACAGGCCAGGCCATGCCTCCGCCGGAGACCGAACCGGCCAGCAGGGCGCCCACGAACGGGCCGGTGCAGGCGAACGAGGCCAATGCGAAGACCAAGCCCATCATCAGCGTGGGCAGCAGGCCGCTGCCTTGCGTGAAGGAGTTGAGCTTGGTGAGCGCGCCGCTGGGAACGGTGATTTCGAAGGCGCCGAGCAGGCTCGCGCCGAAGGCGAAGAACACCACGGCGATGAACAGGTTGACCCAAACGTTGGAGCCCAACTGCTGCATGCCGAACGGCCCCAGCACGACCGACACCAGCGCGCCCAGCCCGGTGAACAGGCCGATCACGCCGACCACGAAGGTGGTCGCCTGGACCAGCGAAGCCTTCTTCTCGCCCGACTGCGTGCTTACGAAGTACGACATCGTGATGGGGATCATCGGGAAGACGCAGGGCGTGAAGATGGCCAGCAGGCCGAAGCCGAAGGCGACGGCGGCGAACTGGAACAGGCCCTGGTCGGCGGCGGCGGTCTGGCCGGCGGGCGGCTGGGACGGCATGGCCGCGGCGGCTTCCGCGACAGTTTCGGCCGGGGGCGGCGGCGCGGCGAAGAGCTGCATCGCCTCATAGCCCGCCGGGCGCGGGGGCAGGGCGGCGGACTCGCCGGGGGCCGCGGTCAGCGTGGCCGTGGCGGAGCGGCGCGTGGGAGGCAGGCAGGTCTTGGCGTCGCAGGCGCCGTAGCGCAGCTTGGCCTCGATGGGGATCTGGCCCGAGGCGGCCTCGGAGAGCTGAATTTCGATGCGGAACTCGGCCCCGTGCTCATACCACTGGCTCTCCACGCCGAACAGCTCGTCGAACTGACGGGCGGGCTCGGGCTGGAAGGCCTCCCAGGAGGCGATGGCGGGATTGGCGGCGAGGTCGAGCTGAAGAGCGATGGGCTTGCCCTGCGGCGTGGTGGAGGCGTAGAGGTGCCAGCCGTCGTCGACGGTGGCGGTAAGCTTGCCCACGATCTTGGAGCCGGGCGCGGCGGCGGCGGGCTCGAGCGCGAGGGACCACTTGACCGGGTCAATGATTTGCGCCGGCGCGACCGACGCGGCGGCCAGCGCGAACAAGATCGCAAGGAATGTTCCGCGAGCCAGGGCTCGACGGCTCGCTAGGGGGTCGGGAGACATCGCCTTCTCGCTTAGAAATTCGCTTTTTGGGGCCCGAAGGTTACGCATGAACTACTCGGCGAGGGCGGCCAAGCCGATTCGACCGTTCAGATTCTCGTCGGGGGAAGGGCGGTTTCCGCCGCCGTAGATCACCTGGAGACGGCCGTCGACGACGACCCAATCGGGGTCGCAGACGACGGGCTGGTTCCAGGGCTGAGCGCCGGAGAGGATGGGGCCGGACTTGCTCCAGACGACGCCGTCGGCGGAGCGGGCCCAGCCGAGGCGGCGCTGCTCGGAGGCGTCGCGGCCGACGTAGAGCATCCAGTACTGGTCGCGCGCAAACAGCACGGCGGGCTCGCCGAGGCCGCGCTCGTCGAACTCGCCGGCGCCGCCGGTTTCGAGGATCGGGTTGCGGTGCGAGCGCTGCCAGTGGCGGCCGTCGAGGGAGCGCGCCACGCCGAGCCGCTGGACGCCGAAGCGGTCTTGCCCCAGGTAGAAGAGGTAGAAATACTCGCCGCAGGCCAGCGCGTAGGGGTCGCCGACGGCGGCTTCGTCCCAAGCTCCGGCGGCCCCGGTCTCAAAGACGGGCGAGGGGTCCTTGGTCCAGGCCGCGCCGTCGCCCGAGACGGCAAGGCCGAGCCGGGTGCGGTTGCGGGGGCCCGCCTGGTACCAGTGCCAGAGCTTGCCGTCGCGGACGGCGGTGGCGCCGTTGGCGGCGATGTAGTCGGCTTCCCAACTCGAAGGGTCTGGCGCGAGGATCGGCTCGGAGCCGTCCTTGTGCCAATGCAGGCCGTCGGAGGAGCGGGCCAGGCCGGTCCGCCAGCGCTTGCCGTCGAAGCCGGAGTAGAGGTTGAGCCAGCCGCCTCTCCAGCGCACGATGGTGGGGTTGAGGGCGTCGACGGAGTCCCAGGCGCCGGCGGGACCGGGCTCGAGGACGGGGTCGGGGGAGGGCTCCCAGTCAGAAGGGCCGCCCCAAACGGCGTCGAGCGCTGCGCAGCCGCTGAGGGTGAACTGAGCTTGGCGGGGCGGCGCGCAGGCCGAAAAGACGAGCAGGGCGAGCCAAAGCCGCGCATCCCGAGTAGCGCCCAAGACTCCCGAGTATACTGGAGCGCCTTGGGGAGCACGCGGCGGCGACGGTGGCTGGGACTGGGCGTCGTGGCGGCCCTGGCGGCGAGCGGCTGGGCGTCGACGTTCGCGATCGACTTCTCGGTGTACTGGACGATCTGCCGTTCGGCGATCGGCGACGGCGGCGGCCTCTATGGCGAGGCATCGCGGCTGCCGTGGCCGATGTGGTACCGCTACCCGCCGCTATTCGCGTGGCTGCTGTGGCCGCTGTCGCTGTTGCCGTTTCGGGCGGCGGCGTTCCTGTGGGCTCTGGGGAAGCTGGTTGCACTGGCGGCGGTGTTGCGCGAGCTGGGCCGGCGGGTCGGGGCGACAGCGCCGATGTGGGGCCTGGCGGCGCTCGCGGGGTTGCCGTGGGTGCTGATGGAGCTGCGCTACGGCAACGCCCAGGGGGCCGTGTTCGCGCTGACGGCGGCGGCGCTGCTGGGGGCGGGGAAGCGTCCGCGGCTAGCGGCGGCCGGGCTGGGCTTGGCGGCGGCGCTGAAGGTGTGGCCGCTGTTCTTCGTTCCCTACTTGGCGGCGCGCAGGCGCTGGGCGGTGGCGGCGGGCGCGACGGTTTGGGCTGCGGCGCTGACGCTGGCGCCGGCGGCTTGGACGGGGTGGGCGGCGCATGCGGCGGCGCTCGGGGACTGGTGGGCGCAGGAGTCGGCGATCGCGAGCCGGGGCGGCTCGATCTGGTTCCCCAGCCAGTCGTTGCTGGGCGTGATGACGCGGCACTGGACGGCGCTGAGCTGGAAGGACCAGCCGGACCCGAACTATCCCTTGGTGAACTGGTTGGCGCTGGACCCGGCCTGGGTTCGGGGGCTGTGGCTGGCGCTGGCGGCGGCGGGATGCTTGGCGCTGTGGCGCTGGGCTCGGCGGCTGCCGCCGGAGGCGGAGCCGTCGGCGGCAGCGGCGGCGTTGTGCGCGCTGGCGCTGCTGGAACCCTACGCGCAGCGGCAGACGGCGCTGGTGGTGTTGGCCTGGCCGGCGTTGGTCGCGGCGGCGGCGGCGTACCGGCGGGGCGGCCGTCCGCGGACGCTGTTTGCGGCGGCGGTTGCGCTGGTTTGGCTGCAGCCGCTGACGCCGAGCGCTTGGTGGCAGAGAGTGTATGAGGTATGGGGGCTGGACGCGCTGGCGGCCGTACTGCTTTTGGCGGCGAGCGCGGGAGGGTTTACCATGACGGGCGTCGGAGGTTCGCCATGCCCCAACCGATCGAGCTCCACGTCAACGGCCGAACACGAACGGTGACGACCGAACCGGACCGCCCTTTGCTGGAGGTTCTGCGGGAGGATCTGGCCGTGCAGGGGGTGAAGTACGGCTGCGGCGAAGGTCAGTGCCGAGCCTGCACGGTGCTGCTGGACGGACGGCCGACGCCTTCGTGCCTGACGCCGGTCTCGCGGGCGGCGGGCAAGACGATCGTCAGCATCGAAGGCTTGGCCGAGGGCGAAGAGCTGCACCCGGTGCAGCAGGCCTTTCTGGAGGCGGACGCGATGCAGTGCGGCTATTGCGTTCCGGGCATGATCTTGACGGCGAAGGCCCTGCTGGAGCGGACTCCGGACCCGTCGGACGAGCAGATCGTCGCCGGGATGAACGGCAACCTCTGCCGCTGCTGCGGCTACCGCAACATCGTGAAGGCCGTGCGGCTGGCGGCGGAAGGAAAGAAGAGAGCGGAGGCGCGCCATGCCGAGCTCGTTTGAATTCCAAGAAGACTTGTTCGAGCCCGAGCGCCGGGAGCTGCTGGAAGGGCCGCCGTACCGCTTCGAGCTCGACCGTCGCGAGTGGGCGGCGCTGGTGGGCGCGGGGCTGTGGATCACCGCAGCCGGCAAGACGGCTTACGGGCAGAGCGGCGCGGCGCCGGAGCTCGCGGCGGGAATCCGGCTGCATCTGGGCCAGGACGGAACGATCACGGTACTGACCGGCAAGGTCGACGTGGGGCAGGGCTCGCGAGGGCAGATCCGGCAGGCGGCGGCTGAGGAACTGCGGGTTTCGCCGGAGGCCGTGAGGGTTCGGCTGGCCGATACCGACGTGACGCCGAACGACGGCTCGACGGCCGGCAGCCGCACCACGCCGTCGACGGTTCCGGTGGTGCGCCGGGCCGCTGCGCGAGCGCGGGAGATGCTGCTCGGGGCGGCGGCGCAGGCTTGGGGGACCGAGCCGAGCCGGCTGACGGTTCGCGACGGCGCGGTGACGGAGCCGGGCGGCGAGCGGCGGATGAGCTATGCCGACTTGGCTCGCTCGCCGGGCGCGGCCGACGTGCGCGATGAAGGCGCGCCGCGGCAGCCGCCGCTGACGCCGGTCGAGCAGTGGCGCACGCTGGGCCGGCCGGAGGGTAAGGCCGACGGGCGAGCGATCGTCACCGGGCGGCATGAGTACCCGTCGGACATACGGCGCCCGGGGATGCTCTACGGCGCCGTGCTGCGGGCGCCTAGCTATGGGGCTCGGTTGCTCTCCGTGGATCTCGCGCCGGCGAAGGCGCTGGGCGCGGCGGCGGTCCACGATGGAGAGCTCGCGGGCTGCGCGGCCGAGACCTCCTACCAGGCCCGCAAGGCCCTGGCGGCGATGGCGGCGACGGCCCGGTGGGAAGAGTCTCCGCAACCGTCGAGCGATGAGCTGACGGAGCATCTGCGGCGGACGGCCCAGCGGGAGGGCTCGGGGCGTTCGGGGCCGCGGCGCGAGGAGCGCGGTTCGCTCGAGCAGGGCTTTGCCGCGGCGGAGAAGACGGTTTCGGCGAGCTACTCGATTCCGTATATCCAGCATGCGCCGATGGAGCCTCGGGCGGCCGTGGCGGAGTGGGCGGACGGCAAGTTGACGGTGTGGACGGGCACGCAGCGGCCGTTCGGCGTGCGAGAGCAGTTGATGGAGGCGTTTCGGCTGCCGGCGGGGAAGGCGAGGGTGATCGTGCCCGATACGGGCGGCGGTTTTGGCGGCAAGCACACCGGCGAGGCGGCGATCGAGGCGGCGCGGCTGGCGAAGGCGGTCGGCAAGCCGGTTTCGTTGCGCTGGACGCGCCAGGAGGAGCTGGCCTGGGCCTACTTCCGGCCGGCCGGCGTGTGGGACGTGCGGGCGGGGCTGGCGGGCGGCAAGATCGTCGCCTGGGACTTTGCGTGCTTCAACGCGGGGACGGCCGGGATGGAGTCGCCCTACGCGGCGCCGCATGCGCGCACGCAGTATTTTCCTTGTGACTCGCCGCTGCGGGAGGGCTCGTACCGGGGCATCGCGGCGACGGGCAACAACTTCGCCCGCGAGACGTTCGTGGATGAGCTGGCCGAGGCGGCTGGGGCCGATCCGCTGGCGTTTCGGCTGGACAACCTATCCGACGAGCGACTGCGGAACGTGCTGACGGCGGCTGCGGAAGCGTTCGGCTGGGAGCGGCGGCGGACGGGGAGAGGCGTCGGGGCGGGGATCGCGGGCGGCGTGGAAAAGGGTTCGTATGTGGCGGCCTGCGTGGAGCTGGCCGTCGAGGGCGAGGCGATCCGGATTCGGCGGCTGGTGGCGGCGTTCGAGTGCGGGGCGATCCAGAACCCGCTGAACCTGCGGGCGCAGGTGGAAGGAGCGCTGATCCAGGGGCTGGGCGGGGCGTTGCTCGAAGAAGTGCGCTTCGCCGGCGGCCGGCTGCTCAACGCGCGGCTGGCGGACTACCCCGTGCCGCGCTTCGCGGACGCGCCGCCGATGGAGGTCGTGCTGCTCGACCGGCCGGACCTGCCGTCGGCGGGAGCGGGCGAGACGCCGATCATCGCCGTGGCGCCGGCGATCGCGAACGCCTACCAGGCGGCGACGGGAGTGCGGGCGCGGGCGCTGCCGGTCCGGGCGAAAGCTTCTTCTTGACAAGACAACGGTTTCGGTGTTGACCGTTTGCGCGACGGCCCGCTACACTCGAAAGTAGATCTTTCGCTCAGAGGTTTCTCTGACGCGAGATGTGGCGTGGACATGAACAGAAGGGGCGCTTTCGGAAAGGCGACGGTCGGTCGCAAGGCTTCAACGCCTTGCCGTTCGCCGCGAGAGCGGTCGAACGCGATGACTCAGCTCATCTCGGAAACCAGCGCGCCGGCTCCGGTCGAGATCGACCCGGAGAACGAACCCTTCGCCATCATTCGAATTAACGGCTCCATCGTAATCGTAGCGGTAGGAAGCCCCGGCTGATGGTCTCTTCTCCACGAGTTTGATCGAGAACTTCCAGAGAGGCCGCCGCCGGGGCGAAAAAGGGACCGGTTGGCGGCCTTTTTCTTGCCTCGCCCAGGGGCCGCGAGACCGAGTGAGACAGGGTTGAGGCGTGTAGGAGGCTCGGGCCGCCAGGCCGGCGCGAGCGGGAAGACGGAGACTGGAACGACATGGCGTTGATGACTGGCGCACAGATTTTGATCGAAGCTTTGGCCCGCGAAGGGGCTGAGGTGATCTTCGGTTACCCGGGCGGCGTGACGCTGCCGATCTACGACGTACTCTATGACCACCCGCTGCGCCACATCCTGGTGCGGCACGAAGAGAACGCGGCGTTCATGGCGCAAGGCTTCGCGCGCACGACCGGCAAGGTCGGCGTTTGCATGGCGACCTCCGGTCCCGGCGCGACGAATCTGACGACCGGCTTGGTGGACGCGCTGATGGACTCGATTCCGATCGTGGCGATCACCGGCCAGGTGCCGCAGGCGCTGATCGGGCGCGACGCCTTCCAGGAAGCCGACACGTTCGGCATCACGCGGGCGGCGACCAAGCACAACTATCTCGTCAAGGACATCGACGAGCTGGCGCAGGTGATCCACGAGGCCTTCCACATCGCGATCTCGGGACGCCCCGGGCCGGTTCTGGTGGACATCACCAAGGACGTGCTGACCGGCAAGGGACGCTTTACGCCGGTGAGCGAGCTGCGTCCGCTGCGCGGCTATGAGCTGCAGCTCGACCCGGAGGCGACGGCGATCGAAGAAGCCGCGGCCTTTGTGTGGGAAGGCGAGCGGCCATTGATCTACGCCGGCGGCGGCGTGATCGCGGCGGACGCCTCCGACGAGGTGGTGGAGCTGTCGGAGATTCTGGGCTGCCCGCTGGTGCACACGGTGATGGGTCACGGCATGATGCGGCCGGATCACCCGAACTACGTGTCGATGCTCGGCATGCACGGCGGCTACGCGGCCAACATGGCGATCACCGAGTGCGACACGATCATCGGCGTGGGCGTGCGGTTCGACGACCGCGTGACGGGCCGGCTGGACCGGTTTGCGCCGCACGCGCGGGTGCTGCACATCGACGTGGACCCGGCGGAGATCAACAAGAACCGGCGCGCCGACGTGGGCGTGGTGGGCGACGCCAAGCGGGTGCTCAAGAAGCTGAACGCGAAGCTGCGCGAGACGGCTTCAGAGCGCGCCGACGAGAACGCCAAGGCGCGGACGGCCTGGCACAAGCAGGTGTTTGGGTGGAAGCGCGAGCACCCGTTCGACTACGAGCCGTCGCTGGACGAGATCAAGCCGCAGTACCTGATGCAGCGGCTGGACCACTTCATGGGCGGCGAGTCGATCATGGCGGTGGACGTGGGCCAGCACCAGATGTGGGCGGCGCAGTGGGTGCGCTTCAACAAGCCCCGGCTGTGGCAGTCCTCGAGCGGTCTGGGCTCGATGGGCTTCGGCCTGCCGGCGGCGATGGGCGCCGCGGTGGCGAACCCGGACAAGACGGTGGTGGCGCTGTGTGGCGACGGCGGCTTCATGATGGCGCAGCCGGAGCTGGCGACGATCGCGGCGAACAACCTGCCGGTGAAGGTCGTGATCATGAACAACGGCACGCTCGGCATGGTGCGCCAGTGGCAGGAGCTGTTCTACAAGGAGCGCTACAGCCAGGTGCAGATGTCGGACGGTTTTCCGGACATTCCGATGCTGGCGGCGGCCTTCGGCCTGAAGGGGACGACGGTGCGCAACCCGGCGGACCTGGACGACAAGCTGCGCGAGGCGTTCGAGGAGCCGGGGCCGTTCGTGCTCAACATTCACGTGACTCCGAAGGAGTGCGTGTACCCGATGGTTCCGGCCGGCGGAGCGCTGTCAGATATGATTTTGGGGCCGCAGAAGCCCGTCATGGCCGGCGACTAGCCGGAAGAGGAAGGACTCCGGAGAGGACCAAGCCATGAAGAAACAGCTCATTTCCCTGCTGGTGGAGAATCAGCCCGGTGCGCTGATGCGGGTGGCCGGCGTGCTGACCTCGCGCGGCTACAACATCGAGAGCCTGACGGTGGCCAAGACGCTCGATCCGACGCTGTCGTCGATGACGATCGTGGTGGACGACGTCAGCGACGACAACCGCGAGCTGCTGATCAAGCAGATCACGCGGCTGGTGAACGTGATCAAGGCCGTGGATTTGACCGATTCGAAGTCGGTGCAGCGCGAGCTCGCCTTGATCAAGGTGAGCTCGGTGCGGCCGGAGCTGCGCTCGGCGCTGACCAAGGAAGCCGAGATCTTCCGCGCGCGGATCGTGGACGTGGCGCCGACGCACTACACGCTCGAGGTGACCGGCTCGCCGGACAAGATCGAGGCGTTGATCGACCTGTTGCATCACTACGGCGACGTGGAGATGATTCGGTCGGGCTCGATGGCGATGGCGCGGATGCCGAAGAATCAGTTGCCGACGCCGATGTTCCGGATGGACGCCGACGAGGCGTCGATCGAGACGGCCGTCGATTCGCAGGGCTAAGAGAAGGTTTTGGGCCGGGCCGGCGGCGGCAGGCCGCGGCCCGGCCTCTCACAGAAGAAGAAGGAAGGAGAAGCAAGTTTTGGCGCTACCGATTTACTACGAACCCGACGGCGACCTGTCGCACTTGAACGGCAAGACCGTCGCCGTGATTGGCTATGGCAGCCAGGGTCACGCTCATTCGCTCAACCTCAAGGAGAGCGGCGTCGATGTCGTCGTGGGCCTGTATGAGGGCTCGAAGTCGTGGCCCAAGGCCGAGCAGGCCGGTCTGCGGGTGATGACGACGGCGGACGCCGCCAAGGCCGCCGACCTGGTGATGATTCTGGTCGCCGACCACATCCAGGCGGACCTGTACAACGAGCACGTGGCTCCGAACCTGAAGCCCGGCGCGGCGCTGCTGTTTGCGCACGGCTTCAACGTGCACTTCGGCTTCATCGATCCCCGCAAGGACATCGATGTGCTGATGGTGGCCCCGAAGGCGCCGGGTCACCGCGTCCGCGAGCTGTTCGAAGAGGGCGTGGGCGTGCCGGGCTTGCTGGCCGTTGCGCAGGACTCGACCGGCAACGCGAAGAATCTCGGCTTGGCCTACGCCAAGGGCATCGGCTGCCTGAAGGCGGGCGTGATCGAGACGACGTTCAAGGAAGAGACCGAGACGGATCTGTTCGGCGAGCAGGCGGTGCTGTGCGGCGGGACGGCGGAGCTGATCCGCGCCGGCTTCCAGACGCTGGTCGACGCCGGGTACGCGCCGGAGATGGCGTACTTCGAGTGCCTGCACGAGCTGAAGCTGATCGTGGACCTGATCTACGAAGGCGGCTTGAACTACATGCGCTACTCGGTGTCGGACACGGCCGAGTACGGCGACTACACGCGGGGGCCGCGGGTGGTGGACCAGCATGTGCGCGACGCCATGAAGCAGGTGCTCACGGAGATCCAGACCGGGCAGTTCGCCAATGAGTGGATGGCCGAGAACCGGGCGGGCCGCCAGAAGTTCCTGGCGACGCGCAAGGCGCAGCAGGATCAGCAGATCGAGGAAGTGGGCGCGAAGCTCCGCTCGATGATGCCGTTCCTGAAGCGGAAGAAGGAGATGCCGACGGCGTAAGGGCGGTCGGAAGTTGGCCTTTGAGCCCCGGCATGCGTTCCCTGCGCCTCGATCTGTTGAGCAGCGGACGCATTCCGGGGATCTCGATCGGAGGCGGCGCAGCCTTGGCGGAGGCCGCGGCGCAGTGCCTGACGAGGGCGGGATTTGCGTCCAGGGCTCCATTCGAGCTCCGCGGCGATATCTCAGCTGAAGAGATCGAGATCGAGATCGAGTTCGAGCCGCCGAGCCTGGCCGTCGAGCGCTTCTGGGCGGACGAACGGAAAGCGATCGAGTTTGGGGCCGAAGCCGTTGCGGCCCTACTGGTGGAGGAGCTGACTTCGTGGACGATCGCTCGGCGGTCTCGCATCGGGACAGGGTTCGACCACTGGTTGGTTCCGAAAGGCGGTATGGCCGGCGACCTGTATCAGGAGAGCGCCAAGCTGGAGGTTTCCGGGATTTTCGAGGCGGCCGACTCTCGGCTCGGTGCTAGAGTGAGGGCAAAATTGCAGCAGGCGCGGCGCACTCGCTCGGATTTGGTTCTGGTTGCGATGGTCGTTCGCTTTCGCCCGCCGACTGCGGAGGTTCGCATCGAATGGATCTGAACCAAATGCACGACAGGGCCATGGACCTTGCAGCGCAGGCGGATCAAGCCGGCTTTGCGGGGGATGCCAACAAGGCGGCCGAGGCTTTGCGGCAGGCGTATCTGCTGGAGAGGCAGGTCGCCGACTCCATTGCCGACCGGGAGAACTACGAACCCAGCCGGTCCGTCGTTCACCGTAGCGCGGCTTGGCTGGCGGTGCAGAACGGGCGGTTCCAGGAAGCGATCGAGCTGGCGAGGCGAGGCTTGACGGCCCATTCCCCGGCGGCGATCGCCGGCGAGTTGGAAGAGGTCTTGCGCACCGCTCTGTTGGAGGCGGGCCGGGAAGCTGCGGCGGCGTTCGACAAGGAGATCGCCCCCATGGCTCAGAACGAGCCGGACCGCGCTCTGTAGCGCCGTCGTTGCCGACAGTGCGCGGCGTGTTCCGGCGGTTGAGCCGTCGGCTCGAGAGGTTTTGCGAAAGGCGAGGGAGATGGCTCCCGATAGTGCGATGTTTGGATGAGCGGCTCGGAGTCGAGCCGAGTTTTATGGACAGGTGATTCTCAAATGCGAGTAGCAATCTACGACACCACCCTCCGCGACGGCACTCAGGGAGAAAACGTCAATTTCTCCGTGGACGACAAGCTGCGCATTGCACGCCGGTTGGATGAGCTCGGGATTGACTATATTGAGGGCGGTTGGCCGGGCTCGAACCCGCGCGACCGGGACTTCTTCGCCGCGGCCAAGAGTCTGAAGCTGACGCATGCCAAGATGGCCGCCTTCGGCTCCACGCGGCACGCCAAGAACAAGGTCGAAGAGGACGAGAACGTCCGGCAGTTGCTCGAGTCCGAGACGCCGGTGGTGACGATCTTCGGCAAGAGCTGGAATCTGCACACCGAGCGGGCTCTGCGGGTGACCGAGCAGCAGAACCTGGAGATGATCGGCAGCACGGTGGGTTACCTCAAGGCCAACGGCCGTGAGGTGATCTACGACGCCGAGCACTTCTTCGACGGCTACAAGGGCAGCCGCGAGTTCGCGCTGCGGACGCTGGAAGCCGCGCAGCAGGCCGGCGCCGACGCGCTGGTGCTGTGCGACACCAACGGCGGCACGCTGCCGGGCGAGCTGGCCGAGATCGTGGCCGATGTGCGCAAGCATTTCGGCGGGATTCTGGGCATCCACACCCACAACGACTCCGAGGTGGCCGTGGCCAACGCGATCGCCGCGGTGGAGCTGGGCTGCTCGCAGGTGCAGGGCACGATCAACGGCTACGGCGAGCGCTGCGGCAACTCGAACCTGGTGTCGATCATCGCCAACCTGGAGCTGAAGCTCGGCCATACCTGCGTGGGGCCGGACAAGCTGAAGCAGCTCACCAAGCTGGCGAACTTCGTGGCCGACACGGCGAACTTGGAAGTGGCCAACGGGGCGGCGTTCGTGGGTAAGTCGGCGTTCGCGCACAAGGGCGGCATCCACGTGTCGGCGGTGCTGCGCGACGCGTCCACCTACGAGCACTGCGAGCCGGAAGCGGTGGGCAATAAGCGGCGGGTGCTGGTGAGCGATCTGTCGGGCCGGGCGAACATCGTCTTCAAGCTCGAGGAGAAGGGTTGGGCGGAGAAGCTCGATCCGGAGGCGCGCAAGAATCTGCTCGAGCGGATCAAGGAGATGGAGAACGAGGGCTACGAGCTGGAGGCGGCCGAGGGGTCGTTCGAGCTGCTCGTGCGCGAGGCGCTGCTGCCCGACCACTTCCTGTTCGATCTCGAGAAGATGAGCGTGGTCACCGAGAAGAAGGGCATGGACCGCACCAGCCACAAGGTGGAGATGGTGGTGAAGACGCGCGAGGGGCAGCGCTGGGCGGAGGAGACCTCCGAGGGCGGGCCGTTCGACGCGATGGCGCGGGCGCTGCGCAAGTGCCTGAGCGAGGTCTACCCGCAGGCGCTGGACGTGACGCTGACCGACTACAAGGTGCGCGTGCTGGACGCCTACAAAGGCACGGCGGCGAAGGTGCGCGTGCTGGTGACGTGGAAGGACGGCGCCGAGACCTGGACGACGGTCGGGGTGTCCGACGACGTGCTCGAGGCGAGCTGGAAGGCGCTGGTGGATTCGCTGAAGCTGGAGCTGCTGCGGCTGCGGGATGCGCAGGCCGAGCAGGCGAAGGCCGAAACGGTGGCGTAGCCCTGACGGCGGATCGATGCCGGACGTCTTCTCGAAGAAGAAGCGGTCCTGGATCATGGGCCGGGTGAAGAGCGAAAACACCCGGCCCGAGATGCGTGTGCGGCGGCGATTGCACGCGCTGGGGTTTCGTTTTCGGCTGCATCGGGCGGACCTGCCGGGTAAGCCGGATCTCACGCTTCCCAAGTACAAGACGGTGATCTTTGTGCACGGGTGCTTTTGGCATGGGCACCCGGGGTGCAAGCACGCCGATTTGCCGGCTTCCAACCGGGAGTATTGGGTGAAGAAGATCGGGCGGAACGTGGCGCGGGACGCCAAGAACCGGGCGCTGCTGGAGGAGAGGGGCTGGCGGGTGCTGGTGCTGTGGGAGTGCCGGATCCGGACGGCGGAGGGGTTGGAGGGGGAGTTGGGGCCTCTTGTTGCGAGCGGACTGACACCGCCGGCGCTATCCTAAGCGGCAAGGACATCTTGACTGTGATGACTCCGAGAGTAGTGATCGACCGGAAGGCGCAGGCCGAAATCAAGAACGCCGTCGAAACGGTCCAGTCGGAATGGGCCCCCGATGTGGTGCGAATCCGCTACAACCTCGGGGAAGACTGGACGGAAGACCCCTCGATCTTCTTCCGAATCGTGCTATCCGATGAGGCCAGCGCGCCGAGCCGGTTGCGAGAAACGAGCGCGGGCGTCAAGAAACGGCTGGTCGAAGCCGTTGATCCCTACGATCTGGGCCTTCAAGCCTACTTCAACTTCCGCAGCAGCTCGGAACAGGCCGAGAGCGGCGATGCGGCGTGGAACTGACGCATGGCCTTCGCGGACGATTTGTTGCAGCAGGCGCGCCAGCTCTTCAAGCTCGACCGGAGAAAACCCAAACAGGCTAGTTTGCGCCGGGCCGTCTCGACCGCGTATTACGCCCTCTTTCACCTCCTCGTCTCAGAGACGGTGCAGAATTGGAAACGACCATCGGAGCGAGGAGCGCTGGCCCGGATGTTCGATCACGCCCGGATGAAGAAGGCGTGCACCAGGAAGCGAGACGAACTCAGCGGATACCTGAAGCAATTGCCGGCCTCCGATCCCGGAAGGCTCAACGTCGAGCATCTACAGTTCGTGGCGGCCACGTTCATCGACATGCAGCAGGATCGGCATACCGCCGACTACGACAACGCCACCACGTGGACTCGCACCGACGTCAACGAAAAGATCGAATCCGTGGAGGAAGCCTTTGCGCGGTGGGCGGTGATTCGTCACGAACCAGCCGCGCAAGGCTTCCTCGTCACCCTTCTGATCCGAGATCGCTGACGCTCATCAGCCCTTCTTCGGGTACTCCATCGTCATGGGGTCGGGTAGCGGGATGTACTCGATTTCCTTGCCGCCGGCTAGCTTTTGGAAGCTGAACTCGGGCTTGTCGGGGTTGCCGGCCAGCATGGCCTTTACATCGCCCACGCCCAGGATCAGCATCTTGTCGGGCATCAGGTACTTTTGGGCGACGCGCAGCACGTCGTCCGCGGTGACGGCGCTGACCCGGGCGCGGTAGTTCTTCCAGTAGTCCTTCTCGCGGCCGGTGTATTCGTCCTCGGCGAAGGTGCCCGCCACTTGGCCGGCGGTGGCGAAGTAGCGCGGGAAGATCTCGGTGAGGTAGCTCTTGGCTTGGTCGAGCTCATCCTGGCCGACCTTTTCCTGGCGAATCCGCTCGACTTCGCCCAGCACCAGCGTGGCGGCTTGGGCGCAGCGCGAGTTTTCCGACTGGAAATAGGCCGTGAAGGCGCCGGGATAGTAGGTTCCCGGCGAGAAGTCCGAGCCGGCGCTGTAGGCCAAGCCCTCGTCGGAGCGCACCCGCGACATGATGCGCGAGGAGAAGCCGCCGCCGCCGAGGATGTAGTTCATGATGCCGACGGCGATCTGGTCCGGGTTGGAGCGCTGGATACCCAGGTGGCCGATGCGGACCTGCGACTGATTGTTGTCCGGCTTCTCCACCATGTAGACGCCCGGCTTGGGCTGGTAGGTCGGCTTGGGGACGTCGGGGACCTGCGGGTTGGCCGAGCCGGGCCAGTCGCCCTCGAGGGCGGCGTTGAGCCGCTTGACCATGTCGTCGGTATCGAAGTCGCCCGACACCGAGAAGATCATCGACGAGGGGTGGAAGTAGCGGTCGTGGAACGAGCGCATGCCCTCGATGGTGATGGCTTCGAGGGTCGCTTTCGTGACCTCGCGGGTCGAGAAGAAGTCGTCGCCTCGCAGCAGCCGGCGGTACTCGCGGCTGATGATGCCGCCGGTGTCGTCGTTGCGGCGTTCCATCGACTGCAGCACGCCGGCCTTGGCGATCTGAAACCGCTGCGGGTCGAAGCCGGGGTGGCGGAGCATGTCAAAGAACAGCTCGAGCGAGCGGTCGAGGTTGGCCGCGAGGCAGTCAACCGAGCCGCCGCCGGAGGTGTCGCCGATGCTGGAGCCGACGTTGGTGGCGAGGAAGGCGGCCTCCTCGTCGAACTCGCGGGCGGACAGCGAAGTCGTGCCGCCGGAGCGCATCTGCGAACCGGTCATGGAAGCCAAGCCGGTGAGCTCTTCCGGTTCCAGGTATTCGCCGGTCTTGACGGTGACCGAGACGGTCACCAGCGGTAACTGATGGTCCTCGACCAAGTAGGCGACCGCGCCGTGGGCGAGCTCGCGGCGGTACTTGCTCGGCTCGGGCGGCTCGAATGACAGAGGGGGGAACTCGAGCAGCCGGGGATGAGCGGGGATTCCGTCGGCGGCGCGGAGCCAGCCGGCGGAGAGAGCCGCGCCCGTGGTCAGTCGGAGCCAGTCGCGTCGGTTGAGAGCTCGTTGATTCACTGTTGACCTCCGTCGCCCTGCGGGCCTTCGGTGGGCGCGGGCGCGCCTTCTGCGTCCTTGGTGTAGTAGATCAAGGTGTTGCTGTTCTCCGGACGGAAGTACTTGCGCACCACGCGGCGCACGTCTTCGGCCGTGACGGCCTGGATGCGGTCGGAGAACTCGTTGATGTTGGACCAGTCGCCCAGAGCGTCGTAGGAGAGCAACTGGATCATGAGGCTGAACTTGGACTTGAGCTTGCGGAAGTCGCCGGCGAGCTGCTGGTTCTTGACCTTTTGCAGCTCTCGGTCGCCGACGAGCTCGTCGCGCAACACGTCCATCTCCTTGAGCAGGGCCTTCTCCACGTCCTCGGGAGTGTGCGGCGGGCGGGCCACGCCGACCAGCTCGAAGTAGCCGTCGTACTTGAGGCCGTTGACGCCGGCGCCGGCCTGCAGGGCCACCTGCTGCTCGAGCACCAGCGATTTATAGAGGCGGCCGGTGCGACCGTTGAGCAGGTTGCCCAGCACCAGCAGCGGCGGCTCGTCCTTGTTGGCGTCCGGCACGGTGTGGTAGCGAACGGTGACCTGGGGACGAGTCTCGGCCTC
Source organism: Acidobacteriota bacterium (assembly GCA_016125275.1). Taxonomy (GTDB): domain Bacteria; phylum Acidobacteriota; class Terriglobia; order Bryobacterales; family UBA6623; genus RI-231. The sequence goes on from WGMB01000004.1 coordinate 198,689, forward strand.
GGCGGTCATGCGCTTCTGGGCGAGCTGCGGAATCTCGCGGGTGCGGATCGGCTCGGGCTGGCGCGGGTTGCGCTTCAAGCGGCCGAAATACTTCTCGGCCAGGGCGATGGCGACGTCGGGATCGAAGTCGCCGACCAGGCTGGCGGTGATGTTGTTGGGCGCGTAGTAGAGGCCGAAGAAGTCGAGCGCTTCTTCGCGGGTGAGCCCTTCGAGGTCGCTGGGCCAGCCGATGACGGGCCAGCTATAGGGCGAGGCCATCCAGAACATGGCGTCGAACTGCTCGTCGATCTTGCCGGTGGGGGTGGAGTCGACGCGCAGCCGGCGCTCCTCGTGCACGACGTCGCGCTCGCTGTAGAACTCGCGGAAGACGGGGTTGAGCAGGCGGTCGGACTCGATCCAGAACCAGAGCTCGAGCTTGTTGGCCGGGACGTTGATGAAGTAGACCGTCATGTCGTTGGACGTGCCGGCGTTCATGCCGGAGGCGCCGGCGCTGCTGTAGAGCCGGTCGATCTCGTCCTTGACGATGAGCTCGCGCTGGCTCTGGATGAGCCCGGCGAAGGTCTTGAGCAACTCGTTGTGACGCTCGGAGCGGACGGCCGGATCGTGCGGATCGTCGATCAGCCCGCGGCGATACTTTTCGAGCAGAATCTGCTCTTCCTGGCGGATCTGGCCGCGCACCTTGTCGAGCTCGGCGATGGTCGCCAAGTCCTTGTCGATGTCCTTGGTGCCGATGGTGCGGGTGCCCTTGAACATCATGTGCTCGAACAGGTGGGCCACGCCGGTGACGCCGGGGCGCTCGTTGACCGAGCCGACCTTGGCCACCCAGCCGGCGGCGACGTTGGGGTCGCCTTTCTCCGGCAACAGCAGGAACTTCATGCCGTTGGAGAGGGTGTGGACAATGGGCTCGACATCCTGGGCCGCCGAGGGCGGGGGCGACAGCGTCGCAGCGAGGAGCATCGCCGGAAGGAGGAGATTTCTGGGCTGCATGAGCGAGTTGCTTTCGATTATGACGAATGAAGCGGCCCGGCGGTCACGGAAAAGAAGAACGTTACGCGCGGACCCGGGGCGGCGGCGTACGACGCCCAGCCGACGGACCAGGGCCGGCGGCGCACGATGTCACACGCGGCGGGCTCGTCTCGTCTTGCTTGCAGAGAATGACACTGCCAGGAATGGAAAGGTCCACACAGCCCCAACCCGAAGCCGCCTTCGAGCCGCTGCGCCCGATGCTGCTGCGCATCGCCTACCGCATGCTCGGGTCGGTGGCCGACGCCGAGGACGCCGTGCAGGAGGCCTTTCTGCGCTGGCTCGACGCCGACCGGCAGGCGGTACGCGAGCCGGAGGCGTTCCTGCGCCGGGTGGTGACGCGGTTGTGCCTGGATACGCTCAAGTCGGCGCGGCGGCGTCGGGAGACCTACGTCGGCCCATGGCTGCCGGAGCCGACGCTCGAGAGCGAGGTCGAGGACGAGGCCGACGACATCACGCTGCCGCTGATGTTGGCGCTGGAGAGGCTGTCTCCGCTGGAGCGCGCGGCGTTTCTGCTGCACGACGTGTTTGGCGTGAGCTTTGACGAGATTGCGGACACGATCGGCCGGGAGCCTGCGGCGTGCCGGCAGCTCGCCAGCCGGGCGCGTCAGCACGTGCGCGGCGAGCGTCCGCGCTTTCGGGTTTCCAAACAAAGAGGACTGGAGATCGCGACGGCCTTCTTTGCCGCCAGCCGGGCGGGCGACATGGCGGAGCTGCGCGAGCTGCTGGCGGCTGATGTGACGACCTACGCCGACGGCGGCGGCCGCGTGCCGGCGACGAGAGAGCCGGTGGAGGGGCGCGAGGCCGTGCTGGCCCTGCACTCCTCGCTGGCGCGCCTGTTCGCGCGGCGGATGTCCACGCTGGTGCGCTACGCCTTCGTCAACGGCCTGCCCGGCTTCGTGACGATCGAGGAGGGCTCGACGCTGCAGACCACGGCGCTGGAGATCGAGGACGACCGAATCGTCGCCATCTACGTGGTCCGCAACCCGGACAAGCTGCGGCGCCTGGGCGCGCCGCTGGTTCAGTAACAGCGGGCCGAGCCCCCAGGAGACCTCTATCCCGATGCCGAATACAACCGTTGCGATCGTTTTCCATAGCGGATACGGCCACACCCGCCGACAAGCCGAAGCCGTGCGCTGCGGCGTGGAGCAGGTGGCGGAGGCCCGCGCACTGCTGTTGAGCGTGGATGAGGCTCCCGCCCGGTGGGCCGAGCTGGCGGCGGCGGACGCCATCATCTTCGGGACGCCGACTTACATGGCGGGGCCGTCGGCGGCTTTCAAGGCCTTTCAGGAGGCGACCTCGCACGCGGTGATGGCCCAGGGGCTGGCGTGGAAGGACAAGATCGCCGCCGGCTTCACGAACTCCGGGGCGCGCTCGGGCGACAAGCTGGCGACGCTGATCCAGCTCGCTCTGTTCGCCGCGCAGCACGGCATGCACTGGGTGAACCTGGATTTGCCGCCGGCCAACAACTCCACTCGCGGCTCGGAGGAGGAGCTCAACCGCCTGGGGTTCTGGCTGGGGGCCGGAGCGCAGTCGAACACCGACCAAGGGCCGGAGCTGGCGCCGCCGGAGTCGGATCTGGCCACGGCGCGGCATCTGGGCCGGCGCGTGGCCGAGGCGACTCGGCAGTTCGTCCGCGGCCGGGCGACCGTTGGAGTTTGATCGCGGGCGGGGAATCGCGGGTTGAGGGCGCGTGCGGCGCTGCGGCTTGATATCGTTAAAAGTCGCGATATGCCCATGCCCTCCCATCGCCGAGATTTCCTGAAAGTTTCCGCCGCCCTGGCCGCGGCGTCCGCGTTGCCCGCCGCCGGGGAGAAGCCCAGCGAGTGGCCCTCGTATGGGGGCGATCCGCACAATGCGCGGTTCTCGCCGCTGAAGCAGATCGACACGTCCAACGTGGGCGATCTGGAGATCGCCTGGGAGCTCGAGACGCTGCCGGCGAACACTCGGCCCATCGGCATGATCGAGTGCACGCCGATCGTGGTGGACGGGGTGATGTATCTCTCTGGATACGGTCTCTACACCCACGCCGTGGAGGCGCACACGGGCAAGGTGATCTGGACGAACCAGGGCTTTGACGAGGGCGGCCGCAGCCGGACCCGGGCGGCGGGCGTGTCGCGCGGGGTGGTGAACTGGGAGGACGGCAAGACCCAGCGCATCTTCGCGCCGGTGCGCGAGCACATCCTGTCGATCGACCGCGCCACGGGCAAGCTCGATGACGCTTTCGGCACGGGTGGCGGCGTGGACCTGAACCAGGGGCTGGACCGCGAGCTGGGCGAAGGCGAGTCGGTGGTTTCGACCACGCCGGGCGTCGTGTTCGAGGACCTTCTGATCGTCCCCACGCGCAACGGCGAAGGGCCGTCGAAGGCCGCGCCGGGGCACATTCGGGCCTATGACTGCCGCACGGGCAAGCGGCGCTGGATCTTCCACACGATCCCGCACCCGGGCGAGTTCGGGTACGAGACGTGGTCGAAGGATTCCTGGAAGGAGTCCGGCGGCGCCAACTGCTGGGGCGGCATGGCGGTGGACCATGAGCGCGGCTTGGTGTTCGTGGCGACGGGCTCGCCGACGTTCGACTTTTGGGGCGGCCGGCGCAAGGGGCAGAACCTGTTCGGTAACTGCATACTGTGTCTGGACGCGCGCACCGGCGAGCGCAAATGGCACTTCCAGATCGTGCATCACGACTTGTGGGACTACGATCTGCCGTGTCCGCCGAACCTGGTGACGGTGATGCACAACGGCCGTCCGGCCGACGCCGTGGCGCAGGTGGGCAAGACCGGCTGGGTGTATCTGCTGGACCGCGTGACGGGCGAGCCGCTGTACCCGATCGAGGAGCGGCCCGTGCCGAGCTCGACGGTTCCGGGGGAAGAGGCTTGGCCGACGCAGCCGTTCCCGACGAAGCCGCCGGCGTTCTCGCGGCAGTACATGGGGCCGAGCGACGTGGCCAATCTGTCGCCGGAGTCGCGCAAGTATCTGGAAGAAGAGCGCCTGAAAGACATTGTGTTTGGAACGATGTTCACGCCGCCGCGCGTCAACCAAGAGGTGATCTGCTTCCCCGGCTACCACGGCGGAGGGCTGTGGGGCGGCGCGAGCTGGCGACAGGACCAGGGCGTGATGTACGTGAACCACAACGAGATTCCGTGGAGCCTGAAGCTGGTGCCGGCCAAGGAGGGCGCGGACTACCCCTACGAGCACACCGGCTACCTGCGGCCGGGCGACCAGAACGACTACCCGGCGATCACGCCGCCGTGGGGACGGATTTCGGCGATCGACCTGAACCGTTGCGAGATCCTGTGGCAGGCGCCGCTGGGCGAGTACAAAGAGCTGACAGCGAAAGGGATTCCGCCGACGGGCACCTACATGCGGGGCGGCAACATCGCCACCGGCGGCGGGCTGCTGTTCACCTCCGGTACGCTGGACAACGTGTTCCGGGCCTACGACCAGCGCAACGGCAAGGTGCTGTGGGAGACCGAGCTGGGCGGCGGCGGCTACGCCACGCCATGCACCTATGAGGCGGGGGGCAAGCAGTACGTGGTGGTGGCGACCAGCCCCCGCTCGGACGCCAAAGGGAAGGGGCCGCAGGCCGGGTTCACTGCGTTTGCGTTGCCGGGATGAGAGTGGGCGGAGTGCAGGGCAAGCTGGATCGCGTCCTGACGGGCGCCGCGGTGTTGCTGGTTCTCGGCGGCGTGTTGGCGGTAGGGCAGGTCTCCCGGACGCCTCCGCAGGAGAACAAGGCTTTCGAGCCTGGCGAGCCGGTGGAGCAGCCGTTGCCTTACAGCCACAAGCTGCACGTGGGGCTGGGGTTGAAGTGCCGGGATTGCCACACGATTCCGGACCCGGGCGACTTCGCCACCTATCCGGCCGAGGCCAAGTGCACGGCCTGCCACGCGGCGATCAAGACCGACAGCCCGCACATTCAGAAGCTGTTGGCGGCGGAGAAGGCCGGCGAGCCGATCGCTTGGAACAGGGTCTACCAGTTGCCGGAGTACGTCTACTTCTCCCATGCGGTGCATGTGATCGACGCCAAGGTGGAGTGCTCGGCTTGCCACGGCGATGTGGCTTCCCGGGATGTGCTGTTCCAGGAAAAGCCCATCTCGATGTACTCCTGCATGGGCTGCCATACCAAGTACGACGCCCCGAACGACTGCGAGCTCTGCCACGACACGCACTGAGGGCGCGGACACCCACTGACAGGCGCGACGCTTGCTGAGCGCGGCCTGTCGGATTTCCTCTTCGGACTGCGCAGTCTTTGATGGGGGAGACGCCCGCGAAGGAGCCCTCCTCCCGGCTCCAGGAGGGAGCCACAGATGGTTCGATCTCTTTTGATTTCCCTGGTACTGACTGCGGCGGGCTCTGCGTTGGGCGCCGCCGAAATGTTTCCTCTGAACCCCGGATCGGTGTGGGAGTACCGCGCCGAAGGCGGGCAGTCGCTGGTCATCAAGACCGGGCTGACCCAGCTCTACTCCGAAGGGCGGACGTACGCGCGGTTGACCGGCTATGTGGACGAGCCGGTGTGGGCCCGTTTGAACGAGGCTGGGAACCTGGTGTATCTGGACGAGGAGACCCGCAACGAACACGTGCTGACGTCGTTCGAGCGGCCGTCGCCGGGCTGGTACGAGGCCCCGCTGCGGGGCTGCGCCCAGGAGAGCCGGCCGCATAGCGACGTCTCTTACGCCGGGCCGACGGGGCGGCTCGAAGGCGTGATGCCGGTTCGGTATCGCAACTTCTCGTGCGCCGACGCCGGCCTCGAAGTGGAGCTGTTCGCCGCGAACGTGGGCATGGTGAGCCGGACGGTGACGACGCTGGCCGGTCCGATGGAATACAAGCTGGCCTACGCCGACACGGGGTCGGTGCAGCTCGCTCTTCGGCGGGCAGTGACGCTGCGGCTGGCGCTCGAGCCGCAGGGCAAGGACGCCATCCTCGCGACGATGCGGCTGACGGGGGACCCGGACGTCGCGCCGAAGATCGAGCTCGCCTCGTCGCAGGAAGTCGAGGCGGTGTTGCGGGATGCGACCGGACGCGTCGTGTGGCGCTGGTCCGACGGGAGGGTGTTCCTGCCGGCGACGATGACGCGGCAAGCCTTCAACCTGAGCTGGGAGATGGAGATTCCGCTCGGCGCCGGCGCGGACCGGTTACCGGCCGGCCAGTATACGGTGGAGGCTTGGCTGAACACCGTGGGGCCGGAGCCGCGCTACCGCACGATGGCGGATCTGACTGTGGAGCCGGAGGCGGTGGCTGCGCGGACGGTTCGGCCGCTGCGGGCTCGGTCGCGGCAGTAGTTGACTCGGCAGGGGAGGGCGATCGCGCGGAGACCGCATCGCTCTCCCCTACAGGCGGAGGCTACTTGGCTTCCGCCGGCGGATTGACCGCCTGCTCGCCGCCTCGCCGCAGCAGCCACGGCGCGGCGGCGGCCGTCGCCAGCAAGACTCCCAAGACGCCGGAGAAGATCAGGGCCATCTCGATCGAGGTCATCAGGCCGAGCGCCACGATGGTGAAGAGGATCATCAAGGCCGCCACGAGATAGTCGACGGCCTGGGTCAGTGCGTTGTGTTCCGGCGAATTCTGTTCGGTGCTCATCGTTGGTTCTCCCGGAGGGCCCCGGTTCGACCGGGCGTCCTCGCATTCCCTCGCAGCGCTCCGGCGAACACGGGCGCGGCGGAGTGCGCTCCCGGTCCGGCGGGCGAAAAGCTGGACAGGCCGCCGACCGGAATCCAGGTCGAGGCGGCAAAGATCGCGCCGCAGGCCAGCGGCAAGGCGACGCCGAGCTTGACGGCGGCGCCGGCGGAATCGTCATCGAGCAGTCGGGCGGCTTGGCTGTGCTCCCGCGGGGCGGGGCGCTCGCTCGGCCAGTAGCGCAGGGCCAGCGCAAAGACGGCGAGCTGCCCGAGCGCACCGACCAGCACCACTTGCAGGGGGTCCGCCGAGACCAGGACGCCGAGGCCGCCGGCGAGGCCGGAGAGCGTGAGGAAGACCACTCCGACAGGACCGGATTTCCAGATCGCGGCGTCGTTTTCCTCTGCGGGGCTTTCGGTGGGGCGGGCCATGGCGTTGTCCTCGAAAGCTTCAGGCCGGGAGTCGGGATCGCAGGCCGGTCAAGCGGCCGGACTCCGCGAAAAGTCGCTCGGATTGACGAGCGGGAGCGGAGAGATTGCGAAATCCCTGGCCTTTTCTCCTTGTGATATTCCGAAACGATGTGTCGGCGAGCGCGGCCTGTTTGTGGGTCGGCGATGGTTTCTTGCAGAGAGTCGCGAGGAGGAGGTCCATCGAAGCGAGCCCGCGGCGGCGGCTGAGCCCTGCTGCGGAACTGATTGATAGAGATCGGGTTAGAGAGGATTCCCGGGAGCCCGTCGTCGCGCCGCACGAGGCGCTGATTGCAGCGTCTTGGGCTCGAAACAGACTGAGGTCGGGAAAAATCATGGCGGCAACCTCTGCGCGATCGTTTCTCTAGAGTCGAATTTTCCAACAGATTCATAGAAAAATCCATGGTACGTAGGAGCCTTTGTTTGGCAGGTCAATGCTTGAGTAAAGCTAGTACCAGAGGTCAAAGGCCCCAGGAGATTCCTAGGCAAAGGTCAAGGGGACGAGGGGTTCGCGGGAGTGTGGGCGGGTGCGTTTCCGGGCCGCCAGGCGGTGCGCTAGCATACGCTCGATGCCGAGACGCCGCCGTTCGACCCTGGAGCTGGCCTACAGCCCCGCTCCGTTCGGGTTGGGACAGACCAAGCCGCACCACTATCTGGACATGCTGCGCATCGTCTGGACCAACCGGGACAATCTGGGCTACGCCTGGAAGGTCCTCAACCAAGGCGTGTGCGACGGCTGCGCCCTGGGGACGACGGGGCTGAAGGACTGGACCATCGACGGCACGCACCTTTGCATGGTGCGGCTGGAGCTGCTGCGGCTGAATACGATGGGCGCGCTGGACCACGCCCGGCTGGCGGATGCGGACGGCTTGCGGTCGATGAGCTCGCGGGAGCTGCGGGAGCTGGGACGGCTGGCGTATCCGATGCGGCGGCGCAAGGGTGAGCAGGGCTTTACGCGCGTCGGCTGGGAGGAGCTGTGGCGGGACGTTGGGGAGCGCTGGCGCGGGTTCGACCCGGCCCGGACGTTCCTCTACCTGACCAGCCGAGGCATCACGAACGAGGTCTACTACACGGCGCAGAAGGTGATGCGGTACCTGGGCTCGCCGCACGTCGACAACTCCGCGCGGCTGTGCCATTCGCCCTCGACCGCCGGCCTCAAGCAGACACTGGGCGTGGCGGCGACGACTTGTTCATACAAGGACTGGTTCGAGTCCGATCTGATCGTCTTTTTCGGCTCGAATCCGGCGAATGATCAGCCGGTCTCGCTCAAATACCTGCACGAAGCGCGCAAACGCGGCGCGCGGGTGCTGCTGGTGAACGCCTACCGAGAGCCGGGGATGCAGCGCTATTGGATTCCGTCGAATGCCGACGCGGCGGTGTTCGGGGCGAAGATCAGCGACGCGAACTATCTGGTGAAGGTCGGCGGCGACTTGGCGTTCTTGAACGCCGTGCAGAAGGTGATTCTGGACAAGGGCTGGCAGAAACAGGAGTTTCTGGACGCCGCCGTCAACGGGCTGGCGGAGCTGCGCGCCAACCTGGACGAGCAGCCGATGGAGGCGTTGCTGGCGCGGGCCGGCGTGAAGCTGGAGGAGGTGGAGGCGTTCGCCCGCGAGGTGGCCGAGGCGGAGACGGGCGTCTTCGTGTGGTCGATGGGGATTACGCAGCACGCCCACGGTGCGGACACGGTCGCCGCGATCGTCAACCTGGGGCTGCTGCGGGAATTCGTGGGCCGGCCGGGCTGCGGGATGATGCCGATTCGAGGGCACTCCGGCGTGCAGGGTGGAGCCGAGATGGGGGCTTACGCAACGGCTCTGCCGGGCGGGCTGGCAGTGACCCCCGAAAACGCGGCGCGGTTCGAAGAGCTGTGGGGCTTTCCGGTGCCGGGGCGGCCGGGCTGGACGACGGTGGAGGCGCTGGAGGCGGCCGAGCGCGGCGAGCTGGACGCGCTGTACTGCATCGGCGGCAATTTCCTGGAGACCATGCCGCGGCCGGAGCTGATCGAGTCCGGGCTCGCGAAGATTCCGCTGCGGCTGCATAGCGACATCGTGGTGACGTCGCAAATGCTGGTGGAGCCGGCCGATACGGTCTACCTGTTGCCGGCCCGGACGCGCTACGAGCAGCGCGACGGCGGCACGGAGACGAGCACCGAGCGGCGGGTGATCTACTCGCCGGAGATTGCGGGCCACGTGGTCGGCGAGGCGGGCTCGGAGTGGGAGATGCTGCTGGAGCTGGCGCGCGCGGTGCGCCCCGAAAGCTACCAGAAGGTGCATTTCGACAACGGTGCGGCGATCCGCGAAGACATCGCGCGGTCGATTCCGGCGTATCAGGGGATCGAGAAGCTCTCCCGGCAGGGCGATCAGTTCCAGTGGGGAGGGCCGGCGCTGTGTACGGACCGGCGCTTCCCGACGACCGACGGCAAGGCGCGGTTCGCGATCGTACGGCCGCCGAAGCTGGGCGAGGCCGAGCCGGCCGGGACGTTCATCATCGCCACCCGGCGGGGCAAGCAGTTCAACTCGATGATCCAGTTGGATCGCGATCCCTTGACCGGCGCCGAGCGGAACCACATTTTCGTTTCGCCGACCGACGCGGCCCGACTGGGGCTCCGTCGCGACGATCCGGTGGTGGTGCGCAACGAGTTCGGCGAGTACAGGGGCCGGGCGTTTCCGGCCGAGGTGGCCGCGGGCACGCTGCAGGGGCACTGGCCAGAGCTGCTGCCGCTGATTCCAAGCGGGCGGGTGGACCCGCAGGGCGGCGTGCCGGATTACAACGCGCGGGTGACGCTGGAAAAGGGCTGAGCGGCTCAGACGTCGATGCGGCGGTGCTCTCGCCCGAAGCCGCATTCGAACACCTGTTGCACGAAATCCCAGGAGATGGGCTCGGGGACGAAGAACTCGAGCCCGCCGCCCACCCAGCCCGGCACGAGCCGCGATGGCGCCGCGCGACCAGGACCCCACAGCCGGGGCACGGTCGACACGTTGACGAGCAGGCAGCGATCGTAGAGGTCTGGTAAGCCTAGCTCGCGCGAGGCCTGCCAGCTCGAATAGGCAGTCGGCGTGAGATGGCAGGCAGGGACGCCGAGCCGGCCCGTCCGCTTGATCTGGTCGAGGGCGGCTCGGGAGGTGAAGTGCAGCAGCGGCCCGTAAGTGTTGGCGACCGAAGAGCCGCTGCAAAAGTCCTTGCGGTCGGCATCCTGCTCGTACAATGATCTTGCCGACGCCGTGGCGGGCTCCCAACGGTAGGCGTCAAGGATCTGGGCTAGATCGTCGGTCACGGGGCGGCGCATGCTCCGTGGGGGGGCAGGCGGCTCTGCTAGAGTCTAAACGTTACAGGCGAGGAGCGTCGATAGTCATGGTAGGGCCGCAGCCTTCGACTTATAGGGAGCGCTCCTTGAGCAACTTGACCGAAGCGATCGAGCGCGCCGCCGCGCAGGCGGGCCTGGAGCCCCGCGCTGCGGCGGCTTTGGGCGACAGCGTGGAGTGGGTGTGGGGCGCCGCCGCCGAGGCGCCCTGGATTCGCGAGGTGGCGATCTCGGCGTTTCCGGGTGCTGAGACGACCGAGGTCCGGGTCAGCTCGATGAGCTGGCGGCCGGGCGACCGCGAGGGCGCCAGTCGGCGCGTCTACTTCGGGCGGTCCTATGATCTGACCTGCATCGAGCCGGCCGCCCTGGCCGGGGATCTGGAAGAACCCCTGCGTTCGGCCTGGCGGGACGTGCAAGCGGGCTGAAGGCCCGCGCGGCCCGCGCTGATACAATGCGGGTCGGAATGAACGCCTGTCTCCGCGCCGGACTGCTGGGGTTGATCGCCCTGGCGATGGTTTCGGCCCAGCCTCACAAGATCGTCTTTCTGGGTTCGACCGAAGGGTTGCAGGGCGCGATCCAGGTCGGCGCCGAAGAAGCGCGACTGCAGGCGGACTTTCTCAACATCCAACTGCAGTTCGAGCAGGACCGCGATCCGGCTCACGCCGGCAACTACGCCGACGCCCACGCGGTGATCGTGAACGGCACGCCCGACGAGGTGCTGGAGGCGGCGCGGGCTCTCTCCGACCCCGGCGTGCCGGTGCTCAACGTGGGAACGGGCGACAACGAGCTGCGCACCGAGTGCCGGGCGAACCTGTTCCACATAGCCCCCAGCGACAAGATGCTGGCCGACGCGGTGGCGCAATGGCGCAAGACGCATCCGGACGCCAAGGACGTTCGGGCGCAGGCCTGGCATCCGGAGTTTGTGAAGTTCGCCGCTCGCGAGCTCAACAACCGCTATCGCAAGGCGACCGGCATGGAGATGTCCGACGCGGCCTGGGCCGTGTGGGCGGCTTACCGGTTGGTGACGACGGCGATCGTGAACGAGCCCGAGGCGACGCCGAAGCGGCTGGTCGAGTATTTCCGCGACGAGTTGGAGTTCGATTCGCAGAAAGGCGTCTTCTCGACGTTTCGCGAGACGGGCGAGATGCGGCAGGCGCTGCTGATCGTGGCGGAGGGCAAGCTCGCCGGGGAGGCGCCGGTGCGCGGCGCGGCGGCCTCGGATGATCTCGATTCGCTCGGCGTTCAGGAGTGCAAGCCATGATTCGAACCCTATTGCTCGCAGCCGTTCTGGTCGCGCCACTGTTGGCGCATGAGCCCACTCACCGGCTCTTCGTGACCAACGAAGAGGACAACACGGTCTCGGTGATCGACAGCCGCACGCATGAGCTGGTGAAGACGATCAATGTCGGCGAGAGGCCTCGCGGCATTGGCTTTTCGCCTGACCACTCAACGGTGTACGTGGCTTTGGGCGACGAGAATGCCATCGCCGAGATCGACTCGACCTCCCTCGAGCTGCTGCGCAAGATTCCGGCCGGGTCGGACCCGGAGGCCTTCGCCGTACACCCGAACGGGCACATCTACCTGTCGAACGAGGATTCGGGTCTGGCCAGCGTGCTGGACCCGAAGAACGGCGAGATTCTGGCGGAAGTGAAGGTCGGCATCGAGCCCGAAGGGGTGTCGGTGACGCCGGACGGCAAGCGCGTGATGGTGACGAGCGAATCGACGTCGATGGTGCACGTGATCCGCGTGCCCGAGCACACGATCGAGGCAAACATTCTGGTGGGCGCGCGTCCGCGGGAGGTGGCCTTCTCGCCGGACGGCAAGTACGGTTATGTGAGCTGCGAAGTGGGCGGCGAGGTCGTGAAGTTCGAGGTGGAGACGGCGAAGATCGTGGCGCGCAAAAAGCTGCGGCGCGAGATCAAGCTGGTGAAGCCGAAGGGCGTCCGCTGGGGGCCTGACGGGCGGATCTGGGTGGCGACGGGACGCGGCGACGTGGTGGCGGTGCTCAACGCAGACACGCTGGAGCTGGAGAACACGATTCCGGTGGGGCGCAGGACCTGGGGCATGGCGTTCTCAGGCGACGGCAAGACGCTGTTTGTGACCAACGGGCTCGACAATTCGCTGTCAGTGATCGATGTAGCCTCGGCCAAGGAGACCCAAAAGATTCCGACGGGAGGCATGCCGTGGGGCGTGATCCTCGACGACTGATTTTGCTGGCGCTGCTGCTGGCGGCTCCGGGCTGGGCCGGCGGGGCGAAACCGACGATCCAAGAAGCGATCGGCTGGCGGCTGTTCTTCGAGCCGGCGCTGTCGCGGCCGGGCAACTACTCCTGCGCCACTTGCCACATCCCTTCCAAGGGATTCGAGGGCGGCGAGCCCCTGGGGCGCGGCGCGCACGGCGACCCGTTGGGCCGTAACACGCCGACGGTGGTGAACCTGGCGGATACGGACTTGCTGTTTTGGGACGGGCGGGCGAGCTCTCTGGAGGAGCAGGCGTCCGGGCCGATGACGAACCCCAAGGAAATGGACATGACGCTCGACCTGGTGGTCGAGCGGGTGCGGTCGCTGCGGCGCTACCGCGAGGCGTTCGCGAAGATGGGCGTCGAAAAGCCGACGGTCGATGACATCGCCGGGGCCATTGCGGCCTTCGAGCGGCGGCTGACGACGGGGCCGACGACGTTCGACCGCTGGATTCACGGCGACCGCTCGGCGCTCAACGAGCAGCAGGAGCGCGGCCGGCTGCTGTTCTTCACCAAGGGCGACTGCGCCCTGTGCCACAACGGGGCCAACCTGAGCGACGGGGACTTCCACAACCTAGGAACCGGCACGCCGGAGGATCAGGGCCGTTACGCGATCGAGAAGGAAGACTACTACAAGGGCGCCTTCAAGACGCCGGCCCTGCGCAACTGGAAGGGCCGGGAGCCTTTCTTCCACGACGGGCGCTTCAAGACGCTGCGGGACGTGCTGGAGTTCTACTCCAACCCGCCGGACAGCGGCGTGGGCGAGCGGGAGATCGAGCCGAAGGCCTTCAGCGAGCAGGAGATCGACGACTTGATCGCCTTTCTGGAGACCCTCAACGGCGACTGGCCGGATCTGAAACCTTTCGAGCAGGCCTGGAAGGCGCTGGGTGTCGAGTGACTGACATTGCCTCCGTTTCGCCGCTGATTCGCGCGGAGGGGCTGGCCAAGCGCTACCCCTCGGGCGGCGGCGTGCTGACCGTTTTCCAGGGCGTCTCGTTCGAGCTCTACCCGGGGCAGAGCGTCGCGCTGGTGGGCGAGTCCGGGGCGGGCAAGTCCACCCTGCTGCATCTGCTGGGGGCGCTGGACCTGCCGAGCGAAGGGACGATCCGCTTCGAGGGGCGGCCGCTGCAGGACGCCTCCGACGCCGAACTGGCGCGCTACCGCAACGAGCAGGTCGGCTACGTCTGGCAGAGCTACCACTTGCTGCCGGAGTTCACCGCGCTCGAGAACGTGATCATGCCGTTGCTGATCGCCGGCCGCAAACGGGCGGACGTAGAGCCCGCGGGCAGCCAGGCGCTGCAAAGGATGGGCTTGGGGGCCCGGGAGACGCACCAGGCCGGGGAGCTTTCCGGCGGCGAGCAGCAGAGGGTGGCGATCGCCCGGGCTCTGGTGAGAGATCCGCGGCTGGTGCTGGCCGACGAGCCGACCGGCAACCTGGACCACCGCACCGGTGAGGCGATCATCTCGCAACTCTTGGCTTTGCCGCGAGATGCGGGCGTGGCGTTCGTAATGGCCACCCATAATTTGGACTTTGCGCGCCTGTGCGATCGGGTATTTCACGTCTCCGCCGGCGGGTTGACGGTGGAATAACCGGCGCTCCCCTCGGTCCGAACCTCTCCAAACCCCTTGCAGGAAAGCCGCCGGAGCCCGTTCGGGGCCGAGCTGCGGGCGGGCGGTTTGTCGGCCGGGCCGGCAGGAAATCGTTCGATATCGAGAAAAAGTTGTTGCAGCTCGGAGAAATTCGAGAATATACTTGCCTCGCCGGATGACTTCTCGGGGTTTTCTCCGGCGCTCTTTCCTCCCGGCTGAGGGATCGGCGAGGTCCGTTCGTCCATTCTGCTGACCGCTCCCGCGGCTGTCGCAAGACGGCGGAAGCGGCGCGCCCATAACCAATGGGTCGCGGCCTTCCGGGGCGGCGACTCGCGAGCCGTGGTGTGTCGTCAACACCCGGCGCCACTTTCGACCGTTCAACGAAGGCGGGGCGCGCTAGTGCTGGCGGCCTCGTTTGGGGAGGTCCCTGGTGCGCATCGATCGGCAACTGCATCCTGTTCTGTCTCTGAGCCTGCGGCTCCAACTCTTGGCGGGCGCTCTGCTGTTGGCGCCCGATCCCGGGCTGGCGCAAGAGTATCGCGGGCGCATTCAAGGCGTGGTCGCGGACACCAGCCAGGCGGTCGTGCCCGGCGCTACGGTGGTGCTGACCAATGACGCGACGGGCGTCGCGAATACTCGCGAAACCGACAGCAACGGGCGCTATCTGTTCGACTTGGTGCTGCCCAGCCGCTACACGCTGACGGTGGAGATCGAGGGCTTCAACCGCTTTGCGCAGTCGGGCATTCTGGTCGAGAACCGCAGCGACATCACGGTGAACGTGGAGCTTTCCGTGGGCGCCGTCTCCGAGACGGTGACGGTGACGCAGGCGCCGGTGCAGGTGAAGTTCAACGATCCTTCGATGGACCTGACGGTGGACAACCAGATGGTGAAGGACCTGCCGATCGTGGCGCGCAACCCGTTTACGCTGGTGCTGCTGAATCCGGCGGTGAGCAACCGCTACGGCACCACCCGCAATCCGTTCTTCATGTGGGCGGCCAGCCAGGTGGACGTGGGCGGGCCGACGAGCACCAAGAACGACGTGCTGGTGGACGGCATGCCGGCGATGTTGGGCCCGAAGGGCTCCTACGCCCCGCCGATGGACGCCACCAGCGAGGTGACCGTGCAGCAGAACGCGGTCGATGCCGAGTACGGCCACAGCGCGGGCGGCATCTTGAACGTCTCGATGAAGTCGGGCACGAATGATCTGCACGGGACGCTGTACTACTTCGGCCGCAACCCGGTGTTCAACGCCGTGTCGAACCCGACCACGCGGGCTCCCAACCTGGTCCGCAACCACATCGGCGGCGGCAGCGTGGGCTGGGCGCCGCTCAAGAACCGGATCTTCCACTTCGCGGCCTACGAGCAATGGGCGCAGAAGGACCCGCGCAGCACGCAGCGGCGCATGATGACCCCGCAGGAGCAGGCCGGCGACTTCTCGAACTCGCTGAACATCAACGGCGGACCGCGGCTGATCTATGACCCCTGGACGTCGCAACTCAACGGCACGACGGCGACGCGCAGCCCCTTCCCGAACAACACGATCCCGCAGACGCGGATGGACCCGACCGCGCAGCAACTGCTGGGGCAGATGTGGGGGCCAAACCGGGCCGGCTCGGACGTGACCGGGCTCAACAACTTCGCCGCCGCCTTTACCCGCAACATCAACTACTTCAACCTCAGCAACCGCGGCGACTTCGTGATCTCCGACAAGCTGACGACGTTCTTCCGGTTCAGCCGTTTCCGGACGACGCTCGAGGACCCGAACTGGACGCCGAACAACTCGCGCATCTTCCCGAACGACAACGGCGGCGTGATGCACTCGCTGAACATCTCGGGCGACCTGATCTATACGATCAACCCGTCGACGGTGCTCAACATCCGCGGCAACTACACCTCGCTGAACGACGACTACGACGCGCCGGCGCAGCAGGCCACGCTGGCCGACTACGCCGAGCTGTTTCCGGGGCATGACTTCTACTCGAAGTACCTGGACTTCGGCGCGCCGTTCTACTTTCCCGGCGTGACGATCGCCGGCGGCAGCCCGGGCGGCGGATACGGCAAGTCGAGCTGGTGGTTCCAGCATCCGCAGCAGTACTTCGGGGCGGCCAAGATCTCCAAGTTCGCGGGCAAGCACTACTTCAAGGCCGGCGCGGAGTATCGTACGTTGCGCACCGACGCGATTCGGCCGCGGACGTTCCTGTTCACCTTCAACGAGAACGAGACGGCCGACACGTTCATCAACCCCAATACGCGGCTGAGCGGCGACGGCTGGGCGAGCTTCTTGCTGGGGGCCATCAACCCCGACAACTCCTGGGGCGCCACTGAGCCCTTCAAGAAGGACACGGTGCAGTACTACGCGGGCTTCGTGCAGGACGACATCAAGCTGACCGGCAACATCACCATTAACCTGGGGCTGCGGTATGAGCTCGAGACGGCCATCTACGACCGCGGCGGCAGCTTCGGCGACTCGACCTTCGAGCCGAACCGGTATTCGCGCGGTCTGGACGTGAGCAACCCGATTCCGGAGTTTCAGGGCGCCGGAGCGCCGGTGATTCCGGCCGAAGCGACGGCGCTGATGACGCAGCCGTACAGCTTCAACGGCGCGTGGACCTTCACCGACGCCGACAACCGCGGGATGTGGAATCCGCAGAAGAACATCTTCCTGCCGAGGGTGGGGACGGCGATCCGCATCGACAGCCGGACCTCGCTGCGGCTGGGCTGGGCTCGCTACAACACGCCTCCGTCGTTGCAGAGGCCCAGCGGAGACATTCTGGGCAGCACGCCGGTGCCAGGCTTCTCCGCCTCGACGCCGATTGCGCCGAACCTGGAGGGCGTACCGCAGCAGGCGCTGAGCAACCCCTTCCCGACGGATGTGAACCCGGTGGTGGCTCCGGTGGGCAAGGGCGACGGCCGCTACACGACGATGGGCGGCGATGCGATTTGGGACAACCGCAGCTTCGTGAATCAGATCAACGACCGCATCAACGTGTCTTTCCAGCGCGAGACGATCAACCGGATTCTGGTGGACGTGACGTTCTTCTCGAACTTCGGCAAGAACCTGCCCTACAACCTGGAGCTGAACCAGGTGGACCCGGCGGTGATCAACGCCCAGGGGGCTGCGCTGAACCAGCAGGTGACGAATCCGTTCTATCAACTGCTGCCGGTGAACCAGATGCGCGGACAACTGCGCAGCCAGCGGACGGTGGCGCTGCGGCAACTGCTCAAGCCCTATCCGCACTACAACACGGTGCGCCAGGTGAACACCAACGGCGTTCGCAACCGCTACAACGCGCTGCAGATCCGGGCGCAGCGGCCGTTCGCCAACGGCTTCAACTTCCTGGTCGCCTACAACTACAACCGCGAGCGGACCGAGGAGTTCTTCAACAAGGAAGAGCAGTTCGTCAACGAATTCCAGTACGTCAACAGCACGCGGCCGCGGCACCGCATGACCGTGGCCGGGACCTACGAGTTTCCAATCGGAAAGGGTCGCAAGTACCTAGGGCAGGCCAACTCGGTGGTGGACGCGGTGCTGGGCGGCTGGGTGACGAGCTGGATCTACACCTACCAGGCCGGCGAGCAGTTGCGGTTCGGAATGATGGAGGTGGTCGGCGACCCCAAGATCGACAACCCGGACAAGTGGGGCTACATGTTCAACCCGGACGCCTTCAAGTTCATCCAGAACTCGGACTTCAAGGTGCGCACCAACCCGTTCACCTACCCGGGCGTGCTGGGGCCGGGGCTGAAGAACCTGGACATCAATCTGGCGAAGTCGTTCCAGATCGACGAGAGGTTCCGGCTGGAGTTGAAGATGGAGGCTTACAACGTGTCCAACACGTTCACGGGCGCGAATCCGACGACGAACATCACGAGCGGCAACTTCGGCCGGGTGACCAGCCAGGCGGCGGGACAGTTGGGCCGGGAGTTTCAGTACAACATCCGGCTGCACTTCTAACGCCGCGGCGGCGATGGGGAACTAGCGAAAGAGCTCGTCGAGCTCGATCTCGAGACCGGGCAGAGCGTCTCCGCCGAGGAGGCGCTCTCCTTTTTTGACGGCCTGCACGCGGCCGTCGGCCGTCCGCACCATCACGGCGGACTCTTCCGGCAGGACGACCCAGGCCAGCCGGCAACCGGCCTCGAAGTACTCGTCGAGCTTGCGCAGGATGTCGGAGAGGGCGTCCTCGGGCGAGCGGACTTCCACGACGAGATCGGGCGAGCGTTCGAGATAGGGGGACTCGGCGTCGCCGTCGCGCTCGAGAACGGCACAGACGTCGGGGAGGCGGAAACGCAGCTCGCCGTCGATCGAGAAACGGCAGTGCAGCTCGACCGCCGCGTAGCCGCCGGGATGCGAGTCGAAGTACTCGTCGAGCTTGCGATAGCAACGCCCTTGGATTCTGCCGTGGTCTTTGGTGCCCATCGCTCGCTGAACGACCCTCCCGCCGACGTACTCGCTGTGCGCGTACGCCGGGTTGTGCAGATACTCCTCGACGGAGACGTTGAGGGCGATGGCCGGCGCGCTCATGGCTGCTAGTATATCGGCCGATGACTCGGCGCTCTTTTGTCTCCTCGGCCGCGATGCTGGCCGCTCAATCCACGCTTTCGGCCGCTGACCCGTTGCGGGTGGGCATTATCGGCGTGGGCAATATCGGCACGCGCCACCTGGAGCGGCGGCTGCTGCCGATGGAGCGGCAGGACGGCATTCTAAAGGTCGTGGCGGCGAGCGACATCTACGATCGCGCCAAGTTTCGGGCGCAAGAGATGATCGGGCTGAGCCCGCGGGACATCCATCACGACTACAAGGATTTGCTGGCTCGCAAGGACGTGGACGCGGTGGTCATCGCGACGCCGGACCACTGGCACGCGCCGATGGCGATCGACGCCATGGAGGCCGGCAAGGACGTCTACCTCGAGAAGCCGATGTCGCGGACGATTCCCGAGGCCAAGGCGATCGTGGAGGCCGTGAACCGGACCGGCCGCGTGTTGCAGGTGGGCAGCCAGTGGGTCTCCGACGAGGGCTACCTGAAGGCCCGCGAGGTCTTTGAGAGCGGTCTGATCGGCGACCTGGTGTGGCTGCAGTCGTCGTATTCGATGAACCATCCCGACGGCGTCTGGCAGTACTACGTGGACGAAGAGGCCAACCCGGAGACGGTGGATTGGGAACGCTTTACCGGCTCGGCGCCGGAGCAGCCGTTCTCCGGGGAGCGATTCTTCCGCTGGCGCAAGTATTGGGATTTTTCGGGCGGCATGGCGACGGACTTCTTCTATCACCGTCTGAGCCCGCTGCTGGCGGTGGTGGGGCCGCAGTTTCCGCTGCGGGTGACCGCTTCGGGCGGGGTGTGGCACTTCCAGAACCGCCAAGTGCCCGATACGTATTCGACGACGATCGAGTACGACGGCTTCGGCTGCACGATCTTCGGGTCGTGCGCGGCGGGGAATCCCAACCGCTACCACCCGCCGGTGATCTACGGCCAGAAAGGGTCAATCGAGTATCGCGCCGGCAGCATCCTGGTCACCCCGGAGCGGGAGTACCTGGCCGATTTCAAGCGGCAGGCCGGCGACGAGAAGCTGGTGTACGAGGTGGACAACCGGGACCAGCAGACGGCGCGAACGGCCCACATGCTGAACTTTCTGGAGTGTGTGAAGACTCGCGAAAAGCCTAGGCTGCACGCTGAGTTCGGGTACCAGGTGATGACGGCCATCAAGCTCGGGGTGGACGGCTACCGGCAGGGGCGGGTGATGGCGTTCGACCCGGCCAGCCAAAGGGTGCTGGACCAGCCGCCGCCGCGCCAGGGCGAGTACGAGGGCGATGGGAGCAACCCGCCGGACGCTCCGGCGGCCTACCAGAAGCGCCACATCTGAGGAGTCCGCGGACATTTGCGGGCCGGGCGGCGCGGGCTTATCATTGGCCCGTGATCCGTTCCATCCTGCTGCTGCCGCTGCTGTGCTTCGCGCTGGTCGCCGACGTGGTCGAGCAAGGCCCCAAGGATTCCGCGCCGTCGGGGTTGCTGGCCGGCGTGGCGCGCGTGGACATCTCGCCGCCGGTCGGGATCGCCCAGATGAACTGGGGGTCGCAGACCCACATCGAGGCCGTCGGCGTCGATCCGGCCGGCATGGTCGCCACCGCCCTTGTTCTGTCTGACGGGCGGCAGAAGTTCGCGATGGTCGACATCGACCGGCTGTTCGTGAACGGGCTGGAGGAGGCCATCGAACGGGCCGCGGCGAAGACCGGTATTCCGGCGGCGCACATCCGGCTGGCCGCCACCCACACGCACGCCGGCGCCATGGTGACGCCGGCCAAGGGACCCCGCGGCGTGGACCTGACGCCCTACGTGGACATGGAGGAGCGCTACCGCGAGCAGCTCGTCGACAAAGTGGCCGGCGTGATCCAGGCGGCCGACCGGGCGCTCCAGCCGGCGCACCTGTGGGGTGAGAGAGGGCAAGGGACGATCAACATCAACCGCCGCGTGCGCGCGCAGGACGGCAATCCGCCGGCGGTCGGTCGTAACCCCCACGGCTACGTGGATCGCACGCTGACGGTCTTCCGGATCGACGACGCGGAGGGGCGTCCGCTGGCCGTGCTGGCGAACTACCAGTGCCACGGGACGGTGCTGGCCTACGAGAACAAGTTCATCTCCCCGGACTGGGTGGGGATGACCCGCAAGGTGGTGGAAGACGCCTTGCCGGGCTCGCTGTGCCTGTTCTTTCAGGGGGCGGCCGGCAACCAGGGGCCGATCGAAGGGTTTACGGGCGATTTGGACGTGCCGCATCGGCTGGGCCGGACGCTGGGGCACCAGATCGCGGCGTTGGCGCTGCAGATCGAGACCGTGCGCCGCGAGCCGACATTCGAGGGCTTCGTCGAATCCACGGCCTACCAAGCCAAGCAGCATTGGCGGGTGAAGGGACCGCGCGACCAGACGCTGCGGTTCGCGTCGAAGATCATCGACGTGCCGCGCCGAACCTATTCGGCGGCGGAGATCGACGACATGGCGACGCGGCTGGCGCGGGCGCAGCGGCAGCTCGCGGACGCCGAGAAGAGCGGCGACGATTGGAAGATTGCGCAGGCGGGCGCCCGCGTACGGCGCTTTGACGACTTGCTGACGCTGTGGAAGGCCCCGGTGAACCCCTCGCCGCGCCGGGTGGAGCTGCAGGCGCTGCGGATCGGCGAGCTGGCGCTGGTGGCGATGCCGGGCGAGCCGTTCGCCGAGATCGGCGCGGCGGTCCGCGAGCAGTCGCCATTCGCGATCACGATGTTCTGCGGCTACTCCGACGGTGCGGGCGGGGACTACATGCCGACCGCGGACGAGTATCAGTACGGAGGCTACGAGGTCGAGCGCACGCTCTACAACCCGGGCGCGGACGAGGCGGTGGTGCGCGGCGCGCTGGAATTGCTGCGCTCGCTGCGGTGAGCCCGAGGGCTTCGCCGCGAAGGGAAGGGAAGGGCGCTCGGCGCCGCGTAGTACGATGAGAGTTTCCTGCGCGACGGAATGGAAACTGATTTTCTGGTCATCGGAGCCGGCGTCGCCGGGTTACGCGCAGCGATCGAAGCCTCGGAAGCGGGTCGAGTCCTCGTCCTCACCAAGGATCGGCTGACCGAGTCCGCCTCCGAGTATGCGCAGGGCGGCATCGCCGTGGCGCTCAGCGACGACGACCTCGTCAGCCTTCACGAACAGGACACGATCCAAGCCGGCGCGGGCCTTTGTGATCCCGAAGCGGTGCGGGTGCTCGTCGAGGAAGGGCCGCCGGAGATCCAGAAGCTGATCGGCTGGGGCGTGGAGTTCGACAAAGAGGGCGGCCGGCTCGAGTTCACCCAGGAGGGGGCTCACAGCCGGCGCAGGATCCTGCACGCCCAGGGCGACTCAACCGGGCGCGAGATCGCGCGGACGCTCTTCCAGAAGGCGCGCACGATTCCGAACATCCGCTTCCGGAGCTTCTCGGCCGTGGCGGACCTGATCGAGCGTGGGGGCGAGATCCACGGCGCTTTGGCCTGGGACGAGAAAGAGCGGCGGCTGATCCCGATTTGGGCGCGGGCGGTCCTGCTGGCCACCGGCGGGCTGGGCTGCGCCTACTGGGAGACCACCAATCCGGACGTGGCGACGGGCGACGGTGTGGCGATGGCTTGGCGGGCCGGCGCGGCGATCGGCGACATCGAGATGGTGCAGTTCCACCCGACGGCGCTGTTTCTGGAAGGCGCGCCGCGGTTTCTGCTGTCGGAGGCCTTGCGGGGCGAGGGGGCCTACCTGCGCAACGCCGCCGGAGAGCGCTTCATGGAGCGCTACGACCCCAGAGCCGAGCTGGCGCCGCGCGACATCGTATCGCGGGCGATCGTGGCGGAGATGCACCGCATGGAGACCGGCCCGGTGTATCTGGACCTGACCCACTTGCCGGCGGACTTCGCCGCGCGCCGCTTTCCGCGGATCTACAGCACCTGCCTGCACTACGGCGTGGATCTAGCGAAGCAGCCGGCGCCGGTGCATCCGGCCGCGCACTACGCCATGGGCGGGGTGTGGACGGACCGCGACGGACAGTCGACGCTGCCGGGGCTGTTTGCCGCCGGGGAGGCCGCTTGCACGGGCGTCCACGGGGCGAACCGGCTGGCGAGCAACTCGTTGCTCGAGGGGCTGGTGTTTGGGGCGCGGGCCGGGGCGGCCATGCGAGGGCGGGAGCGCCCGCCGGAGGCCGAAGCAGCGCCGCCGGCCCGGGAGGCGACGCCGTTGCCGGCCAACGCGGTCTTCAATCTGCGGCGTTTGGCGTGGCGCTACGCCGGCATCGAGCGCTCGGGCGAAGGGCTGCGGGAAGGGCTGGAGGAGCTGCGGAAGCTGGAGCCCCACTTCCATCACGATTTGGCGCGGAACAGCCGACAAGGATTTGAGGCGGACAACCTCTACGCCGTGATTTCCTTGATCGCCCGATGCGCCCTGGCTCGCGAAGAGAGCCGCGGGGCCCACTACCGCTCCGACTTTCCGGAGGCCGTGCCGGAGCTGTGCAAGCATTCGCGGATCGCCCTGGGCGGTTCGGTGGAGTTCGTCTGAAGCCTGGAGCCTTTGCCGCCTTGTCGACGTCACAGCCCATCGAGCTTCCCGAAAACGCCTTGCCGGCTTCGCTGCAAGGTCTGCTGGCGGGCGTAGCCCTCCACAGGGGCTTTTTGGACGCCGACTACCTGGCTGCGATGGCGGCGGCGGTGGACGAAGCCTGGACGGTGGACCGGGTGGACGAGCTGATCGAGATCCTGGAGAGCAAGGCCGCGCTGTGGGACTGCGGCTCGGGCGTCTTCCAGATCGAGGCAAAGTTCGCCGAGCGGCTGCGGGCGCGGGAAACCTCGCCGGCCGAGCGAGACGCCTGGGCGGCGGAGCTGGTGCGGGCGATGGCGAGCCTGGCCGCCTGGCTGGCGCCGCTGGATTGGCACGAGCAGCGCGTTCCCTACACCGTCCATCGCTTGAACGTGCAGGAGGCGGTCGAGCACGCCCGCCGGCTGGGCATGGGCGAAGAGTTGCTGGCGCTGCTGGAGGTGAGCGCCGAGTGCTCGCTGAGCGCAGGGCTGCTGGACGAGGCCGCGGCGCTGTACGACGAGATCGTCGCGAGCACCGAGAGCGCCGAGGATTCCGAGGTGCAGGCGGCCGCCTGCCACCAGCGCGGGCTGGTGGCGCAGCAGCAGGGGCGCTACGACGAGGCGGCCCGCTGGTACGGCCGCGCGCTCGAGATCGAGGAGCGCATCGGCGACCTGCATGGGGCGGCGATGAGCGAGCACCAGATGGCGAGGCTGGAGCAGGAGCGCGGCCGGCTGGAAGAGGCGGAGTCGCTGTTTCTGCGGGCGGTGGCCGGTTTGGAGCAGGCCGGCGACGCCGAGCACGCGGCGGTGGCATGGCGTCAGCTCGGCCAGCTCGCCCAGGGACGCGGCGACCGGGCCCGCGCCAAGCGCCTGTATGAGCGCTCGCTGGAGCGCGCCCAAGACGTCGAGAGCGTTTGGGAGCAGGCCAACACGTTGCACCAGATGGGTCTGCTCGCGCATGAGTCGGGCCAGACCGTGGAGGCTCGACTGCGCTACGAGCGCGCCATTGAGCTGCGCGAGGCCGATGACGAAGCTGACGAGGCGGCGGCGGACTACCGCCAGCTCGGCGTGCTGGCATTGGAACAGGGCGACTTGGGCGAGGCCGAGCGGCTGCTGCGCAAGTCCTACGGCAGCGAGCGGAGGCGCGGCAACGACTCCGGCGCGGCTATGGCTCTGGCCTTGCTCGGCGTGCTGGCGGCCCGGCAGGGCGACTTTCCGGTGGCCGGCCGGCGGCTGATCCGCGCCACGGCGGTGCACCAGGCGCTGGGCGAGAAGGCCTTGCTGGACCAGAGCGCGGCGTACTTCTTGAAGATCTGGCGGCGCTCGACCGACGCCACCCGCGCCGAGCTGCGAGGGCAGTGGGAGGCCGCCGGGCTGGAGTGGCCGCAGGGCCTGCCCGACTGAAGGTCCCCCCGCGGAACCCGCTAGACTCAGGACAACCCGCCGTGAGTCTGTTCGATCACCCCGTCGACCACGCTTCCTCCGACGAACCGGACCTCTCCCGCCCTCTGGCGGAGCGGATGCGTCCGCGCGCCATCGAGGAGTATGTGGGCCAGGAACACCTGCTGGCGCCGGGAAAGCCCCTGCGGCTGCAGATCGAGCGCGACCAGATCGGGTCGATGATCTTTTGGGGACCTCCGGGCGTGGGCAAGACGACGCTGGCGCAGTTGATTGCGCGGGCTTCGCAGGCCGACTTTGTGCCGTTCAGCGGCGTGCTGTCCTCCATCAAAGAGGTGAAGGAAGTGATGCTGGTGGCGCAGCGGCGCCGGCAGAGCGGCCACCGCACGATCGTCTTCATCGACGAGATCCACCGCTTCAACAAAGCCCAGCAGGACGCCTTTCTGCCCTATGTGGAGCGGGGCGACGTGACGCTGATCGGGGCGACGACCGAGAATCCGTCCTTCGAGGTGATCTCGGCGCTGCTCTCGCGGGCCAAGGTGTATGTGCTGCATGAGCTGGGGCACAGGGACCTGGAAGGCATTCTGCGGCGGGCCTTGGAGGACAAGGAAAAGGGCTTGGGGGCGATGGACCTGCGGGTCTCCGACGAGGCTCTGGACCGCATCGCGGTGCTGGCCAACGGCGACGCCCGCGCGGCGCTGCAGACACTGGAGACGGCGGCGTTGTCGAGCGAGGACGGGACGATCGACGAGCGCCTGGTGGGCGATGTGCTGCAACGCAAGACGTTGCGGTACGACAAGACCGGCGAGGAGCACTACAACGTCATTTCAGCGTTGCACAAGTCGATCCGCTCGTCGGACCCGGACGCGGCGCTGTACTGGCTCACGCGGATGCTCGAAGGCGGCGAGGATCGGCTGTTCATCGGGCGGCGGCTGGTGCGGATCGCCTCCGAGGATGTGGGATTGGCGGACCCGAGAGCGCTGGAGCAGGCGCTGGCGGCGGTGGAGGCGTTTCGGCTGATCGGCGAGCCGGAGGGAGACTTGGCGCTGGTGCAGGCGGCGGTGTATTTGGCGCTGGCGCCGAAGTCCGATTCGATCTACAAGGCGTTGGCGGAGGCCGAGAAGGACGTGCAGAGGACAGCCGCCGAGCCGGTGCCGCTGCACCTGCGCAACGCTCCGACCAAGCTGATGAAGGAGCTGGACTACGGCAAGGGGTACCAGCACGCGCACCAGTTTCCCGAAGCCGTGGTGGACATGGAGTGTCTACCGCCGAGCCTGAAGGGGCGGCAGTACTACCATCCCAGCAGCCGCGGGGTGGAGCAGCGGATTCAGGAGCGGCTGGCGGAGCTGCGGCGGAAGAAGCGCGAGCAGGACGGGGAATAGGCGGGGAACTTTCGTGGCGCGCCGAGTGTCTGTAAGGGCGCGATGCAACAGGAAGTTGGGTTTGACATTCAGATGTATTGCGACTGGAACGATGACCTTCGCCTTTGCGGAGTCCAGTCCAGCGAGCTTCTTCAGATAGCCGTCACCGCGTTTGTCATTCTGCTGTTCTTCTCTCCGACCATCTTGGGGTTCCTCTTCGAGCGCCTTGGCTGGAGGCGCGAGGAGGCGTGGCCGTTTGCGGTGCCGACGAGATTCGAGAACGGCTATTTGGCTCTACTGGGCGCGCTGATGTTTGCATCTCTGCTGTGGGCTCTGGTCCCTCCAGCCGAAGGCTTGTTCTCCAACCCCGTGGACCGCGCGTTGGCCGAGCTCACGCAGTTGGGGCAGAGCGCCACGCAGGCGCTCGCTTGCGCCGCTGTCGTAGGCGGGCCGTTGTTTCTGGTTGGCTTCCTGCAGTACGCCTTGGAGCGCCGGCTCGGAAAGGGGAACTCTTCGCTGCTGTTGGGAGCGGCGACAGTTTCGGTGGCGTTGGGGCTCGGCGTGATGGACTCGATCCGTGCGGATGTTTTGCTCTTTGGCGGGATGATCGGAGCATCGCTGATCGTCGCGTATCGGTCAGTCCCGCGCTTGGCGGTTTGGGCGGGAGGAGTGGCGGGAGGATTCTTCTTGGTTGCCGCCGCCATCCAGGTGGTCACGGTGGTCGCAGCAGGCGCGTACGAATCGGCGGCGGCCGTCGGCGGGCTGCTGGCTCGTTCTTGGTAGCCGTACAGGAAGCTCCGGCCCAGCGAGGCTTCAGGGCTGCGGTTCTTCGGGCTGCTGGATGCGGCGCGGTTCGAGCGAGCGGATCTGCATCTCGCGGTCGGGCGTATTCAGGTCCTCCGCATTCACGAAGACGGAGTGGATGACCGTGGCCTCCACGTCCACCGAGCTCTCGATGCGCACGAAGCCGTTGGGAATGGGCTTGCGCTGGCCGCGCACGAACTTTTGGGCCAGCGCGAGGCGGTCGATCTCGCCGCAGCCCAGCCGAATGGCCCCGTCCGGCTCGAGGGTGATCTCCAGGGCCTCGCCGAGGTTTTGCGGCGGGGACTGGTCGGGAGGAACGGCTTCCACCGCGCTGATGCGGAGCTGGGCCGATTCACCGGAAAGGTTGTAGAGGCTGACCTCGGTGTCGAAGCAAGTGTCCCCAATGCAGTCCTGGTACGGCAGCGGCGCCGACGTCGCCCGGGAGCACAAATACTTGGTGGCGTAGAGAAAACCCTCGGCCGCCGGCGCCGGGGCGGCGGCCAAGCCGAGCAAGATCCAATAGCGTGCGGTCATGACGATCGAACGTCCTCCCGCGGGCTCAGACGGTGGGGCCGGGCCGAGGGTTTCTCTGGAAATCTAGCCGAGCGCGCGATCCAGCGCCTCGCAGAAGAAGTACTCGCCCCACATCACCGATTCGCCCACGCCGAGGTTCTTGTCGAGGTGGTAGATGCCTTCCTTCAAGATGCCTTCCCAGCCGGGGGTCTCCGAGGCCAGATAGGGCGGCGTGGCCAGGGTGACGAGCATGCGCTTGGCGGCGTTGTCGTACAGCACGGCCTTGGCTTGGTCCGGAACGGCTTCGCGGAGCCGCAGCAGGCCGGCGGCGACGATGGCGGCGGCGGAGGATTCGCGGCGCTGCTCAACTTCCGGCGGGAAGTCGTAGTCCATCAGGGGCACGCCGTCGGCGGGGGTGTTGAGGATGTAGTAGTCCGCGCAGGCTTGGGCGGTTTGCAGGAAGCGCGCGTCGCCGGTGGCCTGGTAGACGGAGGTGAAGCCGTAGATGGCCCAGGCCAGGCCGCGCGACCAGCAGGAGTCCGAGCGGTAGCCCTGCTGGGTGGATTGGCGCAGGAACTCGCCGGTTTCCAGATTGAAGATGCCTTCGTGGGACGAGCTGCCGTCGCCGCGGATCAGGCGCTTGCGGCTGGTGAGGCAGTGCTTGATCGCCACGTCGAGCAGGGCCTGGTCGCCGGTCTTCTGGGCGGCGTAGACGATGATGCCGACGTTGGCCATGATGTCGATGAACAGCGACTCGGGGCCCATGAACGACGACAGGTACTCGCCCTTCTGCTTGAAGCGCAGGGCCAGCGTCTGGCCGGCCCTGACGACGACGTCGTCGAGCGCCTGCTCGCCGGTCAGCGCGTGCCAGCGGTGGTAGGTGGAGAAGAAGATGAAGCCGAGGTCGTGGACGTCTCGGTCGTGCTTGCGCTCCTCGAGCGGGCGGGAGTAGCGCTCGCCGAGCTCGAACCACTTCTTGTCCCCGGTGCGCTTGGCGAAGATCCACATCATGCCCGGCAGAAAGCCGTCGCACCAACGCGTCCAAGCCTCCTTGCTGTGCCGCCACTTACCGCCTTCGGTGTACATGGGGTAGAAGTCGGGGTCGCGCTCGACCTGGGCGGCGACCTGCTTCTGGGCGAACGCCATGGCGGCTTCGCAGGGCTTGCGCCAATCGGATTCGGGAACGAGTTGGATCATAGAAGGGCCAGTTTAGCGCGGGGAAAGGGAAGGGTGAGGGCGGGTGTTTCGTTCTCCTCGGGACCCGGGGCCGAAAGCCCCGCGCTATGGGAATGGCGCTCCGATGAGCGGAGCCGGGCCCTGCAGCCCACGGTTCACGGTTCGCGGTTCACGAGGAGTCGCCCCCATCCCGATTTATTTATACTGATAATAAGATCATAAAAAATTATCAATTTGCTTAATGAGTACGGGCCTCGCTATGCTAGCGGTTTCGAGGTCAAGTTTGCAGTGAGCCAACCGAAAACGCTGTTCGAGAAGATTTGGGACGATCACGTCGTCGTTCAGGAAGCCGGTTCGCCGGCCGTCCTCTACATTGATCTGCACCTGGTGCATGAGGTCACTTCGCCGCAGGCGTTCCAGGGGTTGCGGGATCGCGGCCTGCGGGTGCGGCGTCCGGACCACACCCAGGCGACGATGGATCACTCCATCCCCACCACCGACAACCGGTTGCGGATCATCGAGGACCCCATCGCGCGCAAGCAGGTGGAGCAGTTGCGGATCAACTGCCAGGAGTTCGGCGTGCCGCTGGCCGATATGGGCGGCCTGGACCAGGGCATCGTACACGTGATCGGGCCGGAGCTCGGCCTCACGCAACCCGGCATGACGGTGGTTTGCGGCGACAGCCACACCTCCACGCACGGCGCCTTCGGGGCGCTGGCCTTCGGCATCGGCACCACCGAGGTGGAGCACGTGTTGGCGACGCAGTGCCTGCTGCAGAACAAGCCCAAGACGGCCGAGGTGCGCTTTGTGGGCAAGGCGCCGGCGGGCGTGGGCGCGAAGGACTTGATCCTGGCGTTGATTGCGCAGATCGGGGTGGGCGGCGGCACGGGCTACGTGCTCGAGTACACCGGCGAGGCCATCAGCGAGCTCTCGATGGAGGGCCGCATGACGCTGTGCAACATGTCGATCGAGGGCGGCGCCCGGGCGGGCATGATCGCTCCCGACGACGTGACGTTCGAGTACCTGAAGGGCCGGCCCCGCGCGCCGCAGGGCGCCGATTGGGACGCCGCGGTGGAGCGCTGGCGGCAGTTGCCGTCGGACCCCGGGGCGGTTTACGACAAGACGATCCTCGTAGACGTCTCGAAGCTCGAGCCGATGATCACCTACGGCACCAATCCGGGCCAGGGCGTGGGCATTTCGCAGCCGCTGCCGGACCCGGCGCACCTCGCGGACTCCAACCAGAGCGCGGCCCTGAAGAAGTCGCTCGCCTACATGGCGCTCGAGGCGGGCAAGCCGTTGCTGGGCCAGCCGATCGACGTGGTCTTCATCGGGAGCTGCACGAACTCGCGCATCAGCGACCTGCGCGACGCCGCCAAGGTGCTGCAGGGACGCAAGGTGAGCGACAAGGTACGGCTGATGGTCGTGCCCGGCTCGGAGAAGGTGAAGAAGCAGGCCGAGGAAGAAGGCCTGCCGGAGATCTTCAAGGCGGCCGGCGCGGAGTGGCGCCAGGCGGGCTGCTCGATGTGCATCGCCATGAACGGCGACCAGCTCACGCCGGGCCAGTACAGCGTGTCGACCTCGAACCGCAACTTCGAGGGCCGGCAGGGCAAGGGCGGCCGGACGTTTCTGGCGAGCCCGGTGACCGCGGCCGCCTCGGCCATCGAAGGCGCCGTGGCCGACCCCCGCAAGTATCTGAGCTAGAGGAAGAAGACAGACATGGAACCCATTACTCGTTTCCAGGGCAAAGTCGTCCCGCTGCCGGTGCGCGACATCGACACCGATCAGATCATCCCGGCGCGCTTCCTCAAGACGATCGACAAGGACGGCTTGGGCAAGAGCCTGTTCTGCGACTGGCGCTATCTCTCGAGCGGCGACCCGAACCCGGACTTCATCCTGAACCAGCCGCGCGCGGAGGGTTCGACGATCCTGCTGGCCGGTGACAACTTCGGCTGTGGCAGCTCGCGAGAGCACGCGCCGTGGGCGCTGATGGGCTTTGGCTTCCGGGCGGTGATCTCGACCAGCTTTGCCGACATTTTCAAGGGAAACTGCCTGAAGAACGGGCTGCTGCCGATCGTGGTGGACGAGGCGACCTCGGCCGAGCTGTTCGAGGCGGCCAAGGCGGATGAGAACCTGCAGTTGACGATCGACTTGGAGTCGCAGACGCTGACGCTGCCCAGCGGCCGGTCGGTGGAGTTTCCGATCGACGCCTTCTCGAAGAAGTGCCTGCTGGCGGGCGTGGATCAGCTCGGCTACATCCAGAACCTGATGCCGTCGATCGAGGCCTACGAGGCGCGCGTCGGCGACCGCGTGACGACGGTTTAGCGGAACGCCAGGTTCGCGGCCCGGGCTCCCTCCGCGAGAAACGGGGGGCGCTCGGGCCGGAATCTTCCGAGGGGCATACGACCCGGGTAAGACTCGGATGAACCGTTGGTACTAAAGAAAAAATTGGCGCCGACGGGCCATTGCGTCGCTCAGGCGAAAACCTGAGAATGTCGCTATGGAATCGCCCAAGGCCAAGATTCACCAAGTCGGTCGCCAGATGCTCCACCTCGTCGTCGAGAAGATCGAAGGCTCCACAGACTACCTGGGTCTGATGGAGGGAGGCGGCATTTGCCTGGCCAACTCGTTCCCGTCCGAGGCGGAGGCCGAAGTGTGGCTCCACAACATGTTCGCCCGCCTGCACCCGACGCACTGCTGCGGCTTCGGCTGCATCCGGCTGCCGGAGTCGGAGTTCCTGGCGCCGCTGGAGGATCTGGAGCGGCTGGTCGAGGTGGAAGACCACCGGCCTTTGTAAGGTTTTTCCCTGTTCTCGTCCGGGTGAGGCGAGGCCCACGGCGGACCGCCGGTCTGCTATCTTGGGCTCGCCATGAAGAATCGATTCTCCCGCCGAGGGTTGTTCCAGACCCTCTCCGCCGCCGCGGCGACCAGCGCCGGAGGATTGGCTCCCGCAGCCGCCTTTGCGGCTCCCGCCGTGGTCGGCTCGAGTAAGACCGACGTCACGAAGGTCGAGCGCATCTGGGTCGACATTCCGTTCCGACCCGTTCCCAAGCGTCACATGCACCGCGAGCGTCCTGGGTGGACGCTGTTCGAGATCACCAAAGCGACGCTGGCCAACGGTGTGGTGGGCTTTGGCGAATCGATGGTGCAGTACGGCGGCCGGCCGCTCGACGACCGCATCGTGCGGCGGGTGGTGGGCAAGCCGGCGGCCGAGAGCATGTGGGACGACTCGATCGGCACGGGGCTGCAAGTGGCTCTGTTCGACGCCGTGGGCAAGTCCAACGACGTCCCGATCCACCGCCTACTGGGGCGCAAGGTGCGCGACAGAGCCTACATGAGCTGGTGGGCCTGCGACCAGCCGGGCTCGGACTGGGTGCTGGAGTGCAAAGACGCCGTGGCCGCCGGCTACACAGCGTTCAAGGCCAAGGCGCGCTCCTGGTTCGACCTCGACGAGCAGTGCCGGGTGCTGACGCCCACCCTGCCGGACTACTTTCAGATCGACTTCGACTTCAACTCGCTGCTGCTGGACTCCGGCCACGCCGGGCCCTACCTGAAGAGCCTGGAGAAGTATCGCCACATGGCGATCTTCGAGTCGCCGATTCCGCAGGAGGACGTGGAAGGCAACAAGCTGCTGCGACGCATGACGAGCATTCCGATTGCGATGCACTACGGCTCGCCGCCGATCATGACGGCTCTGCGCGAGGAAGTCTGCGACGGGTTCGTGATCGGCGGCGGAGCGAGCCGAGTGATCGAGAACGGCACGATCGCGGGCGTGGCGAACAAGTCCTTCTGGCTGCAACTGGTGGGCACGGGCATCACCGCGACCTGGGCCATGCATTTGGCGGCGGTGCTCTCGCACGCCCGCTGGCCGGCGATCAACTGCAACAACTTGTACGAGAACCAGCTCATCAAGCCGGGAATCACGCTTTTCAACGGGACGGCGCCGATTCCAGACGCGCCCGGGCTGGGCGTGGACCTCGACGAGGACGCGGTGGAGCGCTACCGGATCGAGCCGCTCAAGCAGCAGCGCGAGCCTCCCAAGGACATCTTGCTGTCGATCCGGTTCCCGTCGGGCGCGACGGCCTACTACGTGAGCGCGGCCGAGTACCGGGCGGACTTTCTGGCCGGGCGCATGCCGGGCTTCGCCGCGGGCGTCTACATGGAAGAGATTCCGAACGACGGCGGCAAGACCTGGAAGGAGCTGCACGACAAGGCCCTGCAGAAGGGCTTCCAGGTGGCCGGGCGGCCGATCTAAGACACGCCGGTCCGCCCCTCGGCGCTCACTTCTTGCAGTGGAAGGACTCGCCGGAGACCTGATAGGCCACGTCGAGCTGCGGCGTCTCCAGTCGCCGATAGCCCTGGAAGCGGGACTCCATGGCGAAGTGCAGGGCGCCGGTGACCAGCAGAGTGCGCTCGACGGGATAGGTCGGCTTGCCGGTCTTGAACATCGGCTCGATCGCCTTGAGCAGACAGGTGAAGTTGGTCTTGTTCTCGTCGCTGGTCCAGAGCATGGACGCGAGGGGTTCGGCGCGGCCTTCGATCTCGATGGCCACGTTGAAGTCGTGGAAGGCGCCGGGAATGACGAAAGTGGCGGTCTGAATGCCGTCGTTGTGCTCGACGACGAAGACGCCGGGGTCTTTGACGAGCTCGCGGACGTTGCCGGGCTCGCGGGTTTGACTGGCCGCCAGGGCGGCGTCGAACAGGCGCTGCGCCCAGGGCGTGCGGTCGAGGAAGCGCCAGACGTCCTCGCCGTCGAAGGCCTGCACCGCGCGCACGCCGGTTTCGCCGCCCTTGCGGCGCTCGACGAAGCACTGCACGGTCTCGAGCAGGTGGAAGCCGTAGCTGTCTCGATTGCCCCAGCCTAGCGCCACGGCGTGCTTGACGGGCGCCCCGAGCGGGACCTCGATCTCGGGTTCGCGGTACATGACGGGGATCGACGAGCCGGCCATGAAGGGGAAGTCGAGCTCGCGGGAGAGCGCGACCATGCGCTGGGCCTGGACCCAGCTCCAGGAAAGGTGCTTGTCGTTGAATACGGGCGCGGACCTGCCGGTGGCGCGAAAGGCGTCCGTGATTTCGAGGAAGAGCTCGTAGCGGGGATAGAGGTGCTGCCCCTTCTCGTTCCAGGGGTAGTCGCCGTGCTCGCCGATGAGCAGCACGCCGTCCACGGCCAGCTCCTTGCCGCCCAGGGTGAGGGCTTCGTAGACGGTCTCGTAGACGGGGATGCCGGCCTCGCGTCCCCAACGGCGGCTGAGGTCGTTCTCCGGCGTCTGATGGGTGAACATCGAGGCGATCTCGAAATCCGGCTTGGGCGACTTGTCGTCGTAGTCGTAGCCGTGCAGGCATTTGCCGAGGATGGAACGGGCGTGGCTGGCGCGGCTGCCCTCCCACAGCACGGTCATGATGGCGGCGATCCGCTTGGGACGAGCGGCCGAGGCGGAGGGCGCCGCTAGGCCGGCGGCGAGCGTGGATCCGACGAAGCAACGACGGGTCATAATGCAGGGAATCGTAGCGCAGGAGCGCTCGGGCGCGCCGGAGACGGACCCCGGGCGGCCGGGTGAACGCGTGATAGGCGCGTGATAGACTCAGCGCGCGAGAGGAGAGCTTGGAGGAGGTCCAGTGAACGCAACCGAATGGGCGGCCGTCGTCAACCGCACCGTCGAGGCGCAGATCGAACGCCTGATCGGGTTTTTGCCGGACTTGGCCGCGGCGCTGGCGATCATTCTGGTGGGTTGGGCGTTGGCCTTGCTGGCGAGGGGCTTGGTCCGCCGGATCGCCACGCTGATCGTGGGACGGCTGTCGCAGCGCGCCGAGCTGCAGCGTGGGCTGGAGCAGGGCGGCATGCGGACGCGGCTGCCGGCGCTGGTGGGCTATGTGGCCTTCTGGGCGGTGCTGCTGCTGTTCATCGCCGCCGGCGTGGAGCAGTTGGGCGTCACGGCGGTGTCATTACTGCTCAGCCAAGCGGCCTACTATCTTCCGCGGCTGCTGGTGGGCGTGTTGATCGTGGCCGCCGGCATGGTGTTCGGGGACTTTGCGGCGCAGTGGGCCAGCGTGGCGATGTCGCCGATCGGAGTGGTGCAGTCGCAGGCGCTGGGCAGGGCTCTGCAGGTGCTGGTGGTCGCCATCGCGGTGGTGGTGGCGGCGGATCAGGTGGGCATCCAGAGCACGTTTCTGATGCTGGCGTTCAGTATCGCCTTGCTGGTTTCGATGGGCGGCGTGGCTTTGGCGTTCGCCATCGGGTGCGGGCCTATTGTGGGCAACGTGGTGGCGGCGCACTACGTGGCGAAGCGGCTGGAGAGAGGGCAACGCGCGCGGGTCGGCGAGAGTGAGGGCTCGATTTCGGAGATCACGGCGACCTTCGTGGTGCTGAAGACCGACCACGGCGAGACGCTGGTGCCGGCGCGGCGCTTCATGGAGGAGCCGGCCGACATCGGCCCCGGCGCCGTGGAGCGACCCGGAGCCGAACAGTGAGAGAGCTCGAGCTGCGGCTGGTTCGCCGCTTCTTGCGCGACCACCCGGCCGATGCGGCCCGGGCGCTGGAGGGAGTTTCGGCGGAGGAGCGCGCCGACCTGCTGGGCGACGAGCCGCCGGAGAGCGCGGCGGAGATTCTGCGGTTGCTGCTGCCGGCCGCCGCGGCCGAGGCCTTGCAGGCGATGGAGATCCGCTCGGCGGTGGCGCTGCTGGCGCGAATGCCGCCCGGGCAGGCCGCGCAAAAGGTCCGGCGGCTCTCGTGGGCGACCCAGGACGCGCTGCTGCGAGCCGTGCCGGCGCCATGGCACAAGCCGCTGGAGAGAGCCCTGGCCACTCCGGCCTTTACGGCCGGCGCGTTGATGCAGCGGCATCCGCCGGCCCTGGCCGAAGACCTCACGGCCCCCGAGGCGTTGGCGGAGGTCGAGCGGCGGCCCGGGCAACTGGCTTTCGACGTCTTCGTGATCGAGCGGCACAGCGGGCGGCTGACCGGGCGCACGGATCTGGCGGAGCTGCACAAAGCCTCGCCGGCGCGCACCTTGTCGGGGCTGATGCATCCGCGACCCGCTTCGATCTCCGCCGACGCGCTGGCCGTCGGACTTCCGCGGGACCCCCTCTGGCTGCGCCATGAGACCTTGCCGGTGACCGATGCGCTCGGGCTGCTGGTCGGCAGTCTGTCTCACCGAGCCCTGCGGGCGCTGCTGGGCGAGGGCGACCGCCCCAGCGGCTTGGCGTCGCCGGTGGTGGAGGCGACGGAGCTGGTGTGGTCCGGCTATATGGCGGCGCTCGATGTGGCGACGACGCTGCTGCGGCGTCCGCAACCGGCGCCGGAGAAGAGCCTGGAGGCCGAGGAGGCCCTCGATGGCGCGTAAGATCGCCGAGCGCACCTTGCTGAGACTGGCGCAGGCCTACGCGGCAGGCTTTCCGGCGGAGGTGGCGGAGGCCCTGGAGGAGGCCGAGACCGACGAGGCGGCGAGCTTCCTGGCCAGCATCGAGGCCTCGGCGAGCCTGGAGGTTCTGACGGCCGCTCCGGACGCTGTGGCCGCCGCCCTGTTGGCCGGGATGGAGCCGGAGGCATGCGAACGGCTGGCGCGGCGGTTGGATCGCGGGCGCTTGGCGCGCTGGACGAAACTTTCGCCGGGGCTGGCCGCGCGGCTGGCGTCGGACCCGCCGTCCCCGACCGAGGCCGAGGACTGAGCCCGGTCTACAGAAAGATCATCCGGGAGCGGATGGCGACGAGCGCGAACAGCAGCACGGCGTAGGCGGCCGAGCGCCAGCCGGGGCTCCAGCGGGCGAGCTCGAAGCCGACCAGGGCCAGGCTCAGGGGCTGCAGGAAGAGCCAGACGCGGGCGGTCTCGGCCCGCAGCAGCCCCGAGACGTCGACGATGAAGAGGGTCCCCACGGCGGCGACGGTGAAGGCGCGCAGACGCCAGTCTCCGCCCGAGCCGCGAAGCTGACGGACCAGGAACAGCGTGACGATGCCGAAGCAGGCCCAGCCGGATGCCAGGAAGAAGTCGTAGACGTCCCAGATCACGGTGAGCCGCCAGGGCCTGTTCCAGGCGCCGGCCAAGCCTTCTTGGATGCGCATGGACGCACGCAACGCGGCGAGGTGGTCGTAGCCCGTCACCGCCCAAAGCAAGGCGAACAGGACCAGGCAGACGCCGCCGCCTACCGCCGAAGCCTCCACGAAGCGGCGCAAAGCGGGGCCACGCTCGGCGCCGAAGGCGAGCGGCGCCAGCGCCAGCAGCAGGAAGCAGGCGCCGAGCGTGAGGAAGCTGTGGGTGAACAGCAGCGCCAGCGTGAGCAGGGCCCCGAATCCGGCGGCCCAGGCGCGGCGGCCGTCCCAGCAAGCGCCGATCCACAGCAGGCAGAGCCCGAGGGTGAAGACCGGATAGACGGCGTCGAACGATCCCAGCATATGCACGACGCCCGGCAGCGGCGTCCAGGCGGCCGCTGCGGCAAAGCCCGCTAAGGGAAAGCCCGAAACCCGTCGAACTAGGCTGTAGAGCAGAGGAATCGCCAAGCCGCCCAGCAGAGCCAGGAACACGCCGCCCCACTGCGCGCCGGCTTCCGGCCCAAGCAAACTGTTCCAGAGCCCGTAGTAGAGGATCGGCCCGGGCGGGTGCGTCTGGGCGTGACCGATCATGCCGCCGAGGCGCTGCGGGTAGTCGGCCAGCCAGGGGCCCAGGGCGTCAATCCGGACGGCCTCGGTGTGGTAGGAGGTGATGTCGGGGTGGCGGACCCGTTCGCCCACGATGCCGAGCCCCTGCTCGCTCAGTGAGGTAAAACCCACGATCAATCCGACGTGCAACACGACGAGCAACGCCAGGGGGGCGAAGATCGGCTTTTCGTTCTCGACCTGCTGATCGGCCCAGTACAGCGCCGCCCAGACGACCAAGGCGGCCGCGGCGAACAGCGCCGGCCGGCCGTCGTAGTAGCGCCAAGGCCAATAGGGAGCGCCATTTATGAACGGAAACCGGACCAGCGCCAGCAGCGCGGGGATGACGCCGCTCGCCAGCGCGAGGGCCTTGCCCCAGGGGAAGCTCGGCGCGGGGGCGGACGGAGCCGCGGACGCTCTGGGCGGCCGAACGGGCCTGGATCTCTTACTCACGGTGCGCCGGTCCTGGATCGTGTCGGGGGGCGAGGCTGATGTCTCGTACAGACCCTCCCGCGGCGTCGTTGTGAGCCCGGTAAGGACAGTGATATTGTACGGAAGTGCGTGGAACGGCGCGAATTGGCCGCCGTTCCAGAGAGTCGTTCGCCCAAAGCCGTTGCTTCCCCGAATAGCCCGAAAAATGCCTTCTCCGTCGCGGAGCTAGGCCGGAAGGTCACCCATGAACAAGCTGCTTGGATATCTGTTCTGCGTCGGCGTGCTGCTGGCGCCTCTGTTTGGCGCGGCCGAAGGCGCCGAAGAAGCCTCCGCCCATCACGTGGCGACCTTCCTGTTCGAGATCGTGGCGGTCTTGATCGCGGCCAAGATCGGCGGCGAGCTGTTCGAGCGCGTCAAGCAGCCGGCGGTGCTCGGCGAGTTGGTCTTTGGCATGGTGCTGGGCAACCTGAACTTGATTGGGCTGACGTTCATGAGCGGCTTCAAGAACGACGAGTTTCTGAGCCTGGCGGCGGAGATCGGCGTGATCCTGCTGCTGTTTGAAGTGGGCTTGGAGTCGAATATCGACGAGCTGCTGGCGGTGGGCTCTTCGGCCATGCTGGTGGCGGTGCTGGGCGTGATCGCGCCGGTGATTCTGGGCTACGGCGTGTCGATGTGGTTTCTGCCGGAGGCGGCCTGGTACGTGCACCTGTTCGTGGGCGCGACGCTGGCGGCGACGAGCGTGGGCATTACGGCGCGCGTGCTCAAGGACATGCGGAAGATGGACACCAAGGAAGCCCGCATCATTCTGGGCGCGGCGGTGGTGGACGACGTGCTGGGCCTGATCATTCTGGCGGTGGTGAGCGGCCTGGTTCGCTCGATCGACAAGGGCGCCGCGGCGGGCGTGGACATGATGGCCGTGCTGATGATCGTGGGCAAGGCGATCGCCTTCCTGGCCGTGGCTGTCATCGCCGGCAGGGCGCTGGCGGGCCGGGTGCTGCACTTTGGCTCGAGAGCCAAGGTGGGCGGCGTGCCGGTGGTGTTGTCGGTGGCTTACTGCTTCTTGATGGCGGGCTTGGCGGAGACGATCGGCCTGGCGGCGATCGTGGGCGCCTTCGCCGCGGGCTTGGTGCTCGACAATGCGCACTACCAGGGCTACCAGGAGATGCGCACCAAGCACATCGAAGAGCTGCTGGCGCCGATCAGCGCGATCTATGTGCCGGTGTTCTTCGTGCTGATGGGCCTGCGCGTGGACCTGAGCGTGTTCGCTTCCATCCCGGTGCTCGAGTTCGCCTTCTGGCTCAGCATGGCGGCCATTCTGGGCAAGCAGGTGTGCGCCCTGGGCGTGCTCGAGAAGGGCTTGAACCGCATCGCCATCGGCGTGGGCATGATTCCGCGCGGCGAGGTGGGCCTGATCTTCGCCGGCATCGGCGCGACGCTGACCGTGGGCGGCGCCGCGGTCTTCTCGTCGGAGACCTTCTCGGCGATGGTCGTGATGGTGATGGTCACCACCCTGGCAACGCCTCCGCTGCTGAAGGCGATGTTCGCCAAGACCAAGACGCCGGCGAGCGGCGCAGGCAGCGCGCGCTCGTAGCGCGCCGCGGCCGGCAGGGCCTCTACAAGTCGCTGGTGTCGACGATGTAGAGGTTGATCCGGCCGCTCTCCTGGCTGGTGAACAGGATCTTCGTGCCGTCCTGGTTCCACACCGGGCGCGGCTCGTTGAGGTACTTGCGCGCCGGGAACCACAGGCCCCAGTTGCGGAACGGGAAGCGCTCGTCGGCCGGCAGCTCCGGCTTGGCTCCCAGCGGAATCGTCACCAGCGGGCGAATAGTCCCGGCCTTCAAGTCGATGAGCGCGAGGCCGTTGCCGAGCGGCCCGCCGTAGACGTCGGTCACGACCAAGTGCTGCTTGAGCGGGTGGTAGCTGGGGTGTCCGGCCGGGACGTGCTCGGCGTCGAATGCGACGCGCTCCACGCCGGTCTTGGCGTCGACCTCGATCAGCGTCTGCACGTTCGTCAAGGGGTCGTGGCGCGGGAACAGGATCGCCTGCCCGTCAGGCCGCCAAGTGGGATGGTGGAGGTCGCCGGCCAGCCACTGCAACTGCTGGGTGGCGAAATCGTAGACGAACACCTCGACCAGCTTCGGAAAGTCCTCGGTGGTGCGGTGCACGATCATCACGCGGTCGCCGGTGGGGCTGAACCGGGTGTTCTGCAGCACCGACGGGTTGTTGACCGTGAGGGCGCGATTGGGCGTCAGCGCCAGCGCGCGCTCGAGCGTCACCAGCGGCTGGTACTCCTTCTTGGCGAGGTCGTAGACGCCTTGCTCCAGGCCCGTGCCGCAGGAGAGCTTTTTGCCGTCCGGGCTCAGGCGGGTGCAGGGGACCGGCGTGTTGACGCGTTCGACCGGGCCGCCCTCGACTGAGACGCGCGCCATGACGCTGGGGCCGGAGCGGTTGTCCATGAAGTAGACGTACTTGCCGTCGGGGCCCCAGAGCTGGTTGACGCCCACGTGATAGTGCCCCTTGAGCCCGGCGACGAGCTTGCGCTCGTCGCCGCCGTCGGCGTCCATCACCCACAGCGAGCCCGGGTAGCGGCCGGTCGCCGTCAGCGTGTCGACCTGCGGGTCGAAGCGGAAGAAGGCGATGCGGGTTTCGTCGGGCGACCAGGGCGAGACGAAGTAGTAGTGATGGTTTTCGTGCTGCGAGCTGACGAAGCGGGTGATCTTGGCGCCGGTGACCGGATCGGTGAGGTGCTGGAGGCGGGATTGGGCGGCCGACGGGCCGGCGGCGGCGACCAACAGGAGCAGCAGCGGAGCCAGCACGGGGCGGGGGCGTTGTGACATTTCGGATACGCTAGCACAGGCCGGAAAAACCGATCGACCGGCGGAGGGGAACAGCCGTATTCTAGGAGCGGTTAGGGAGGAACGCCGCTCGATGGACTGGATCGCCTCGATGCCCGGCCCACAGTTTCTGGGCCTCTATTTCGTCGTTATCGCAGCGACTCTGGCGGCCTGCTGGGCCGCACTGCGGACGGTTTCGGGCGACGGACCCGAGCCGATGGTTCCGGTGAATCCGGACCCCTACCAACTGGCTTGGCTGCGGGGCGGCGACGACGAGGTCGCGCGGCTGGCGATCATCGATCTGGCGCGGCGGGGCCTGCTGCACGAGAGTCCCGGCCGGGGGCTGCTGGGCAAGCCGCGGGTGCGCCCGAGCAAGGAGCCCCCGCCGAGGGGCCTGGCGGCGGGTCCGCGCATGGTGATGGAAGCTTTCAAGCAGCACGATCTGCCGCTGGCAGGGATGCTCAAGCAGGCCGCGTTTCGCGACGCCGTGCGGTCGATCGTCGATCCGATCGCGGCGCAGTTTGGGGACAGCTTTCTGGTTTCGAGCGCGCAGCGGCTCTACGTCTTCGGTTTCGGCGCGCTGGCGATACTGGGGCTGGGCGGCTACAAGCTGGTTGTGGCGTTGTCCAAGGGCCGCACGAACGTGGGGTTCCTGTGCCTGTTCGCGCTGATTGGAACGGGCGTGTTGTGGGCCTTGACGCGGGCGCGACTCAACAGCCGGGGTCGGCTGTACCTGGAGCGGGCCAAGGGCGCCTATCGGGAGCTCGAGACGCGGCCCAAGATGGAGGGAACCGGGCTCCAGCCGCAGGAGCTGCTGCTGGCGGTGGCTCTGTTCGGGGCGCCGGTGCTGCTGGGCGGTCCGGACATGATGTACGCCTCGATGTTGGGCGAGGACTTGCGGCGCCGGACCTCCGGCTGGACCGACACGAGCTCGGGCAGCTCTTGCAGCAGCTCTGACAGCGGCGGCGGTTGTGGCGGCGGCTGCGGCGGTTGCGGCGGCGAATAGGTGGAGAGGGCGACGGAGCTTCCGGCGCTGGGCGTCGGCCTGGGGTACCGGCCGGCGCTGCATGGCGGGATCTTTCGCCACCGGCCGAGTCTGGATCTGCTGGAGATCACGATCGACCACTACCTGGAGGCGTCGCCGGAGAAGCGGGACGAGCTGGAGCTGCTGAGGGCGCACTTTCCGCTGATTCCGCATGGGCTGAACCTGTCACTGGGCAGCGCCGAGGGGCTCGACGGCCGCTACCTGGACGCCGTGGCGGCCGTGGTAGAGCGGTTGAATCCGCCGTGGTGGAGCGAGCATGTCGCCTTCACCCGCGCCGGCGGCGTGGAGATCGGGCACCTGGCGCCGCTGCCGCGCAGCGAGGAGGCTCTCGATGCGTTGTGCGCCAATATCGCCGTGGCGCGCCGAGCGATCGCGGCGCCGCTGATCCTCGAGAACATCACCACGACGATGGATCTGCCGGGCGCGGAGATGTCCGAGGCGGAATTTCTGAAGGCCTTGTGCGAGCGCGCCGATTGCGGGCTGCTGCTCGACGTGACGAACCTGTGGCTCAACGCGACGCGGCTGGGTCTCGACCCGGAAGCGGCGCTCGACGAGCTGCTGGCGGCCTGCGGAGAGCGCGTGGTGCAGTTGCACTTTGTGGGGCCGGAGCGGCGCGGGCGGGAGTGGACCGACACGCACGGCGGGGCCATGACCGAGGAGGTCTGGCGGCTGCTCGACAGGACCCTGGCCGGAGCGCCGGTGCGCGCCGCCATCCTGGAGAGGGACCAGGCCTTCCCGCCGTTCGGCGAGTTGCTGGCCGAGGTCGAGCGCGCCCGCGAGAGCGGCCGCCGCGAGAGGCTATGGGCCTAGAGGCGCTGCAGCGAGAGCTGGCGGCGCGGGCGACCGGTCGGCCGGCGGCGGGCGAGAACCCCGGGTTGCCGCCGGCGGACCAACTGGAGAGCTTTGCGGCGGCGCTGGTCCGCAAGAGAGCCCGGGAGGTGCGGGAGCTGCTGCCGCGTACGGCGCGCTTACTCGGCGAGCGCTTCGACGGCCTGTTTGGCGAATATGCCGAGGGCCGCCCGACCGAGGGGCCGCAGCGGCACCGGCGGGACGCGGTCGCCTTCGCCGCCAGCCTACGGGAGCGCGGCCAGGCGGCGGGCGAGACCGCCCGCTATGAGGCTTCGTGGTTGGAGATGGGGCTGGGCAGGCGGGTTCTGCTGCGAAAGTTTCCGGCCGGGGCGATCGAGGACGGCGCGGACGGGTACGTGGTCGTTTTGTGGTGGCGCGGGCTCAGGGGGAGGGTTCGGGCGCTGCACTGGCCGCCGAAGCGGCCCGCGAGCCGGTCGTTGTAGCAGTGCTGCACCACAAAGCCCCTGGCGTAGACCGCCGCGGGCCGAGAGAGTCGTGGGGCGGAGGAGCCAAAACGGGGACACCCTTGTCTGTTCCAGCGACGGCCGCTTCGAGTGGAGTCTAAGTGATTAATTGGCAATTACTTACAGTGATACTGGCCTGACTGGGCTACGGAGCTGCCAATGGGTTCGTCGAGTCGTAAGAGGCTTGGACTCAACGGGATACGATCCGCGTGGCTTCGAAATTGAGTCTGTCCCGGTTGCCCCGGTTGCCCCCTAAAACGTCCTGGCGGTTGTTGCCCCGCTGAGTCAGGTGATGCGGTGCGCCGACCGCCACCACCCGCGCCGCTCTCGGCATCGTTCGCCGGCATTCTCGCACATTTCGCAGCCTATTCGGGCTCCGTCCCCGATCTGCCCTCCCGATCTGCCCGCGTCTTAGTTTCAATCCCCCGAACTGCCCGTGGCCTCACTGGCTCTCTAACTGCCTTCGCCTCTCCCTCAAGATTCTGAGGCTTAGGACGCCG
The DNA here is from genome assembly GCA_016125275.1 of Acidobacteriota bacterium. Classification (GTDB taxonomy): domain Bacteria; phylum Acidobacteriota; class Terriglobia; order Bryobacterales; family UBA6623; genus RI-231. Next base: position 241,958 of record WGMB01000004.1, read on the forward strand.
CTGAGCGTTCCCAAGGGGACGGCAAAGACCGACAGCCACGAGACAGCAAGAGCGAATTGACTGTAGCGATTCAATAAGACAGTGCGGAGCTTCAACAGGATGCTGGAGGCCCCAGCCAACTGAATGGCTATCACGACCAATGCGATACCCGAGTGGAGAGCCAGATCCATAGAGGGATCTGAGAAAACCCACGGTCCAGTCTCTTTAGAAATGCGGTCGGAGGCGAGCTTGTAAAGCGTCAAAAGTATCCTATACGGGATAACTAATCCATACAAGAGACCGATTACCAGAAACGCATCGCTAATTGAAATTAGCACGAGTGCTCCTTTTCGCTCGGTCGAATTCGAGCCATGCATCACTTTCTTATTCCTCCAGTGCACATTTATTGACAAGAGGCAGTGAGCGATAGCGACATCGATAGGATGTTAAACAATTGACCGCGTATGCCAAACCCCCCCGGCGAGAGGGCCCTGTAAATTAGTCGGATTTATCCAAATCGGAGTGATGGGAATGAGAGGTACGCCTTCGACTATACTTCCCGTCGGTCCAGTCTGTGTTCCCACTCTGGTATACGGTGCCTTGGACACAACTAGTGTACATGCCATAGCCAGCACTTGCGGTCGCCCCTGCGATTGTACCGACGTCATCTGGTAGTAAACTGCTGTCGGATAGTCAGGCTGGCGTTGTGCCTTCCGGCGCCGCTGTCCTCGACGGCACTGCGGGCCGATAGCGTACCGTCGATCTCCTCCCACAGGGAAAGTAATCCCGGCGCTGCCTGCCCCCCCCGCCGGCATCGGTCACCAAGCGCGTCGAGCCAAGATGATCCGTCGTGCGGAAGTACGTCCCGGCAGCTTCATACAGCGTCGCCGTCGTGTATTCCGCCGCCAACTTGCCAAAGGCGTCATACACCCACACCGTAGTCTGGCCGTTGTAGATCTTGCGAACGCGCTTCCCCGAAAGCGTCATACCGCGTATTCACCGCTACGCCGGTGGCCGTAAACGCCGTCATCTTGTTGTTGGCGTCATACGTCATCGAGCCCGAGCCCGGCGTGATCTGCGGGTGCGCCGTCATGTTGCCGGCGTTGTCGTAGGCGATGCCGGTCCCGGTCAGCCGGTTCGTCGTCGCCTGGATCGCGGCCGACGAGGTGGGCGTCGCCATGTGCAGCGTGTGCCCGGTCGCCCCGCTGATCCAGCGGTTGCCGAAGTGGTCGTACCCGTAGGAGCGGCTCCACTGCGTCACCGCGCTCTTCGTCTCCGTCGCCGAGGCCAGCCGATTCACCGCGTCGTAAGTATAGGTCTGCGTGACCGACCACGGCGAGCCCGAGCCGTTGTCCGGGGCCCAGATCGTCGCCATTACGTTGCCATTGTTCGCCGACGCCGACCCAAATCCCAGCGTCAGGTGCAGCTTATCGGTGGACTGGTTGGCGCAGCTCGACTGCCAGGCCGCCCCCAGGCGCATCACCGTCGGTTGCAGCCGGTCGTTGTAGCAGTGCTGCTCCACCAGGCCGCTGGCGTAAACCGCCGCGTCCAACCCGCCGTGGTCGGCGTAGTAGCTCTGCGAGATGTAGCTCGATGAAGCCCCGTTCAGCGCGGTTGAGTAGGTCCGCCCGGCGCTGTCGTGGGTGTGATCGATCTTCTTGCCCGAGGGATACGTCTCGGACTTGAGCGAGCCGTCGCGGTTGTACTCGTATGAAAACGTGTAGCTGTGCGCAGTCCACGGTGAATCCTGGACGATGGTCGTTTGCGAGGGCTGGCATCGGTCCTTGGTTCCCTATGACGCGATCGTGTGCGCCAAGGCTGCGGACGGCTCCCTCAGCGCAGGCGTCTATTCGACGCAGCGGATCGAGATCGAGACAACAGACGCTTCGCGCTACCTCATTGCGCCAAGACAGCAGGCTCGGTTCCTCGCCGAGTTGGCAAGGCATGCTCCCCAGATCCTCGGCAAACCGATGTTCGGCTCTGTCGTTTGATGGCCGGGCGCGAGAGACGGTGGGAGCGCTCCGGCCAACGCCGGCGCACCGGCGATCGTTCGCAATGATTCGTGCGGCGTTCGGCGGGCGAGAAGGGCGACTAGATGTCCTTCGACTACGAGAAAGCGATTGTGGATCTGAAGGCGCAGATGACTCAGGGGCCCAAAGAGGCGGACCGGGGCGCTGCACTGGCCGCCGAAGCGGCCCGTGAGCCCATCCGTCAGAAACCCGCCTTGTTAGGGGAGAGTGTTGGTGCGCAAGAGAGGACTTGAACCTCCACGGGAGTTAAATCCCACTAGGACCTGAACCTAGCGCGTCTGCCAATTCCGCCACTTGCGCACTGGGCGTGAACGTACGAGACGCGACGAAGAATCGCCGCGTCAATTTCAATTCAACCGCACTTCTCCGGCCGCTGTCAAGCGGCCCCCGGCCGGCCGGGGGCGATCCGCTGCGCCGTCGCCCTTAAAGAGGGTCTGCGGCGGGCCGATATGGGTACTGTCGGGTTGGTCAGGCTCCCTGGTACGGAGCGCGGTTTGAGATCCGCCCGGTTTCCATTGAACGAGGAGAACAACTCAAATGAGCTCGAAACTGAATCTGCTTCTGTTGAAGCTGCGCACGCTCGCCGAGGACGAAGAAGGTCAAGACCTGGTCGAGTACGCGCTGTTGGCGGGGTTCGTGGCCGTGGCCGCGGGCGCGTTGTTGCCGGCCATCTCGACCAGCATCAGCACGATCTTCTCCCGCATGGGCAGCGTGCTGTCCGCGGCGGCTTCCTAGTCCATCTCGGCATTCGATTCTGGAGGCAACACCATGTGGAACTACTGGCAACGCGTCATCATTCGATTCCTGTGCGAGAAGGAAGAGGCGCAGGACTTGGTCGAGTATGCTCTGCTGGCGGGCGTGGTGGCCGTCGCATCGGGGCTGTTCGCGCCACAGTTGTCAGAGAGCATGGGCGCCATCTACTCGAAGTTGGCCACCAAGTTGACCCAGGCCGCGGGCGTCTGAGCGCGCCGTCGCCGCGGGTCGTTCGATGGGGCGCAACCGTCCCCCCTCCCCTCCGGTTGCGTCCCTTCTACCCCTCTCCCGCATCCATCCGCAACTCCTTGGTTGAAACAGGCGTCCGGCGCTAACGGGCCGTTGGCCGGGAACCGATAGGGTTTGTGATGAGCTCCCGATTCGTTCTTGCCCTTGCCATTTCGGCCGGTATGGCCCTGCTGGTCACCGGCATCTTCTACCAGATCGCGATTCGCGACGACGGCGCGCCGCAGGATTTGGCGGTGACCGAGGTCGTGGTGGCGGTCAAAGATCTGGAAGTCGGCTCCCGCATCGAAGCGACGGATCTGCGTCTGGACGAGTGGCCGGCGACCAAAGTGCCGGCGGGCTCGTTCCGGGCGCTCGAAGACGTCGTCGACCGCACCGCGGTGAACCGCATCCTGGCCGATGAACCGGTTCTCGAACGGCGCTTGGCGGACAAGGGCTCCGGGGTCGGCCTGTCGCCCAAGGTTCCCGAAGGCATGCGCGCCATGTCAGTGCGAGTGGACGACGTCAACGGCGTGGCCGGCTTCGTGCTGCCGGAGGCGCGGGTGGACCTGCTGGTGACGGGGATGCCGCGTGACAACCCGTTGGCGGGCCAGATGACCAAGACGCTGCTGGGCAATGTGCGGGTGCTCTCGGCGGGCGAACACCTGACGCCGGACGCCTCGGGCCGGCCGCAGAAGGTGCCGGTGGTGACCTTGCTGTTGACGCCCCAGCAGGCCGAGATGGTGACCTTGGCGCAGGCGCACGGCCGGCTGCAGTTGGTGCTGCGCAACTCCAAGGACCCCGAGACGGCCGATACGACGGGGGTGCGCGAGTCCGAGTTGTTCGGCGGGCCGGCGCGGACCATCAACGTCGGCAACCCGGCTCCCGCGCCGCCGCCCAAGATGGAGCCGGTGCGCCTGGAGCCTCCGCCTCCGCCGCCGGCGATCGAAGTCGAAATGATTCGAGGCAACCAGCGGTCGGTCGAGACCTTCTCGTCCGGCGAGGCCGACGGCCACTAAAGGCGCTTCCGCCCTGCGCGTTCGTAGAGGCGGCCCCGAGGAGGCGGAGCGATGAGCGCCATAACCGAAGAATCGGGAACGCCCGTCCGCGCCGTTCTCGTTTGTCCGGACGACGGTCTGTTCCAAGCCCTGCGGGCGGCTCGCAGCGCGGCGCCGCAGTTCGAGATCGTCGAGGAGATCTCGAGCTACGCCGAAGCGGCGAAGCACGCCGAGCGGTTGGCGCGAATGGACGCCGCCCTGCTGGACGTGGGCTCGGACCGCACCGAGGCGCTCGGCCTGCTGCGGCGGCTGATCGAGATCAACCCTGACTTCGCGGTCGTGGGCTTGAACCGCTCGAACGACCCGGAGACGATTCTGCAATGCCTGCGGGCCGGGGCGGCGGAGTTCCTGTCGAGCCCCTTTCCGCCGCATGACTTGCGGCAGGCGATCCAGAGGATCGGCCGGCGGCGCGCGGCCGAGGTTCGGCCGACGGCGCTGCGGCGCGGTAAGCTGCTGGCCTTCGCTCCGGTCAAGGGCGGCTCCGGCGCTACCACGCTGGCCTATACCGTCGCCTTCCAGATCCAGCGCGAGACGCGCCAGCGGGTGCTGCTGGCGGACCTGAGTCTGTCGGCCGGGGTGATCAGCTTTCTGCTGCGGCTGCGCACGCAGTACACCCTGATCGACGCTCTGCGGCATTCGAGCCAAATCGACGAGGCGCTGTGGAAGTCGCTGGTGACGACGCATCAGGGCGTGGACGTGCTGGTGGCGCCGGAGCGTCCCGAGCCGGCGCTGATCGAGCCCTATCCGGTGGAGGCTGTGCTGGAGTTCGCTCGCTCGCTCTATGACTGGGTGATCATCGACCTCGAGACGGTGTGCGACGCACTGGGTCTGATCGCGGTCAACGCCGCCGACCAGATCAATCTGGTCTGCTCGACGGCGATGCCGTCGCTGTTCCTGATGCGGCGCACGATTCCGCTGCTCGAGGAGATGGGTCGCTCGCGGGATCAGATCCAGGTGCTGGTGAACCGGGTCGACCGGCGAGCCGAGCTGTCGATCGAGGACATGGAGAAGATCTTTCGGGCGTCGGTGACGGCCACCTTTCCCGAAGACAACTCCGGCGTGGAGCGGGCGCTGCGTGAGGGAACGGTGGTGGCCGACAACAGCGACCTGGGGAAGAAGACGCGGCAGTTCGTGGCCGAGCTGCTGGGCAAGAAGCCCAAGCAGGCCGGCGGCGCCTTGGGGGCGTTCAAGAGTCTGCTCGGCGGGGCCTGAGGCGCGGCCGGAAGACGGGCTGCAAGAAAGACCGGCTTCTGCCGATATGCCCTAACGAGGTCCCTCTCCCCCCGCCATGTCCGTCACCGAACTCCAACAGCGTCTCCAGTCCAGCAACTGGCAGGATCCCCCCGAAGGCCCGCTGGCGCACCGGCGTCCGGCGCTCGACAGCCGGCGGCAGGATCTGAAGTTCACCCTGCACCGCAAGCTGCTCGACAAGATCAACTTGGAGGCGCTGGCGTCGATCGAGACCCAGACGCTGCGCAACGAAGTTCGCGGCGCGCTCTCGCAGCTCATCGATCAGGAGCAGACGCTGCTCAGCGCGGTCGAGCGCAACCAGATCGTGGCCGAGGTGCTCGACGAGGTCTTCGGTCTCGGGCCGCTGGAGCCGCTGCTGCAGGAGCCGGCGATCTCCGACATTCTCGTCAACGGCCATAAGCAGGTGTATGTGGAGCGCAAGGGGCGCCTCGAACTGTCGAGCGTGACCTTCAAAGATGACGCGCACCTGCTGCGGATCATCGACAAGATCGTCAGCCAGGTGGGCCGACGCATCGATGAATCGTCGCCGATGGTGGACGCCCGCTTGGCCGACGGCTCGCGCGTCAACGCGATCATCCCGCCGCTGGCCGTGGACGGTCCGCTGCTGTCGATCCGCCGTTTCGGCACCGACAAGCTGATGCCGGCCGACCTGGTGGACAAGAAGGCGATGACGGCGGAGATGATGCAGTTGCTCGAAGCCTGCGTCCGTTCGCGCCTGAACATCGTGGTGGCCGGCGGCACCGGCTCGGGCAAGACGACGCTGCTCAACGGCCTGTCGGCGTTCATCTCGCCCAAAGAGCGCATCGTGACGATCGAGGACGCCGCCGAGCTGCAGCTCAAGCAGCCGCACCTGGCTCGGCTCGAGACGCGTCCGCCGAACATGGAGGGCGGCGGCGCGATCCGGCAGCGAGAGCTGCTGGTGAACGCTCTGCGCATGCGGCCCGACCGGATCGTGGTCGGCGAGTGCCGCGGCGAGGAAGCCCTCGACATGCTGCAGGCGATGAACACCGGCCACGACGGCTCGATGACGACCGTCCACGCCAACTCGCCGCGCGACGTGATCATGCGCCTGGAGGTGATGGTCACCATGGCGAGCTCGAACCTGAGCTTGCTGTCGATCCGCCAGCAGGTGGCTTCGGCCATTGACGTGATCGTACAGACGGCGAGGCTTTCCGACGGCACCCGCAAAATCATGTCGATCACCGAGGTCGGCGGGCTGGAAGGCGAGACGGTCACGCTGCAGGACCTGTTCGTGTTCGAGAAGCGCGGGCTCACCGCCAGCGGCGCCGTGCGCGGACGCTTCGCGGCGACGGGCATCCGGCCGCGGTTCTATGAGCGGATGCTGGCGATGGGCAACGCCCTGCCGGCGGAGGTCTTCGACTCGGTGATGGAAGTGGGAGGCGACGACTGATGGCGCTGCTGATCGTGATCTTCGTCGCGACGCTGGGCGTGACGGCGTTGACCTGGGGGCTGGTCCAGCGGACCTTCCAGAACCGCGACGCGGCTCGCACGCGCGATCGGCTGGTGGGCCGTGAGCGGACGCCGGCTAAGGGCGAGGCCGGCAAGGCGCCGGCGCAGCAACTGTTCCTGGGCGAAGGCCAGGACACCAAGCACGTGCTGCGCTGGGCGCTGGCGAAGCTCAACATCGACCAGGCGCTGCAGAAGCTGATCGAGCAGGCCGGCGTCGGCTGGACTTCCGGCCAAGTGGTGGCGAGCTGCCTGCTGCTGGCGCTGATCGTCTTCAACCTGTGTTGGTATCTGGCGCCGCCGCAGGTGCGCGAGGTCTCCTTCGTCGTGGCTCTCGGAGCGGCCGCGCTGCCGATCTCGTACCTGCGCCGCACGCGGCGGAAGCGGACCTACGCCTTCGAGGCGCAGTTTCCCGATGCGTTGCAGTTCATTGCACGGGCGATGCGGGCCGGCCACGCCTTCTCGGTCTCGCTCGAGATGCTGCACAAGGAGTTCACCGAGCCGCTCGGCGGAGAGTTCCGGCGCACCTTCGAGGAACAGAACCTGGGGCTGCCGATCGACACGGCGCTCGAAAAGCTGGCCCGAAGAATGCCGCTGCTCGACGTGCAGTTCTTCGTGGCCGCTGTGGTGTTGCAGAAGCGCACCGGCGGCAACCTGGCGGAAATTCTCGACAAGCTGGCGGTGCTGATCCGCGAGAGGTTCAAGCTGCGCGGACAGATCCGCACGATCAGCGCCCAGGGCCGCATGTCGAGCCTAGTGCTGACGGGGATTCCGGTGGTGGTGGGCGTGATGATGTACTTCGTCAACCGGGCGCACATGCAGTTCTTTGTGGAAGAAGAGATTGGGCGCTGGATGGCGCTGCTGGCGATCGGTTTCGTGGCGGTGGGGTACCTCGTCATGCGGCAGATCGTGAACATCGAGGTCTGAGGGAGGAGGGAGAGCCATGGCGCTGCTGCTGTCGGTCTTGATGTTTGTGTTCGTGATGTCGCTGCTGTACTTCTTCGGCATGAAGCTGTGGGTGAGCCCCCAGAACGTGGTGGAGAGGGTGCTGGGCGAGGCGCGCCAGACCGAGGCGCGGCATCCGAGCCTGGCCTTCCGCGACGTCCTCACGAAGCTCGGCGACTTCGTGCCTTCGTCGCCCGCCGACTTATCGCTGACGCAGAAGCGCCTCTATGCGGCCGGCTTCCGCACGGCCGGCGCGCTGAAGACGTTTTTGGGCGTGAAGGCGCTGCTGACCTTGCTGATGCCGCTGGCCGCTTGGCTGGCCACCAGCCAGCTGGGCCTGGGCGGCGACCACCTACTGCTGCTGTGCGTACTGGCGGCCGGGCTGGGCTACCTGGGCCCCAACGAGGCGCTGGGCTACTTGGTCAGTCGCCGGCGCAAGCGCATCCAGAAGGCGCTGCCCAATGGGTTGGACCTGCTGGTGGTGTGCGTGGAGTCGGGCTTGGGGCTCGACCAGGCGATCATGCAGGTCTCGCGCGAGCTGCAACAGGGCTACCCCGAGTTGTCGAGCGAGTTGGCGATCTGCAACCTCGAGATGCGCCACGGCAAGCGGCGCTCGGAGGCGCTGCGGAACCTGGGCGAGCGGTCCGGGGTGGACGACATGAAGAAGCTGGTGTCGACGCTGATTCAGGCCGACCGCTTCGGCACCAGCCTGGCGCAGTCGCTGCGTACGCACTCCGAGTTCATGCGGCTCACGGCCCGGCAGAGGGCGGAGGAGCAGGCGGCCAAGATCGGCATCAAGCTGGTGTTCCCCATCTTCTTCTGCATCTTGCCGTCGTTGTTCGTGGTGACCGTGGGGCCGGTGGTGGTGCGGATTCTGACCGAGCTGATTCCGATGATGACAAGCACTTCTTAAGGAGACAAGACGATGGATGCGAGCATGTTTCGAATCATTTGCGGCGTATTGGGCGTCGTGCTGCTGGTGCTGATCGTGCTGCGGCGCAAGGGCCGCGAGGTCGAGTAGCCCCGGGCGTCATTCCACTTTACGGTTGATCTCCTCGGGGGTGATGTCCCACGGTTGGGGCGGAAGGGGATCGTAGCGGGGCCGGGCGTCCTTGGCGGGGAAGCCGGCTACGACGGCGCTGAGCTTCGCCAGGGCGGCTCGATGCGCGGGTTGCGCGCTGCCAATGAGATTGCGCTGCTCGCCGGGATCTTCGCGCAGGTCGTAAAGCTTGGCGACCTTGCCGTCGAGAACGTGGATCTTGTAGCGCTTGTCGCGCACGACCCGGTCGGTGAAGTCCTGCACCGGGCGGACGCCCTGCTCGTCGAGGCGCGCCGGACCGTAGCCCATCGCCAGAATCCACTCGCGCGGCCCGGCGGGATCGTCGCCGTGAATCACCGGGACGATCGAGCGGCCGTCGATGACCAAGTCCGTCGGGGCCTGGGCTCCGGCGAGCTCGAGGAAGGTCGGGAAGAGGTCGCTGAAGTCGGTGAGCGCGTCGGTGGTGGAGCCGGCCGCCACGCCGGGCCCGGTGACGACGAACGGCTCGCGCGGTCCGTTCTCGGTGAGCTTGGCCTTGCCGCCCCGAACCGTGCGGCCCTGCATGCGATTGTCGATGCCGCCGGAGGTTCCGTTATCGGTGGTGAAGAACAGGTAGGTGTTTTCCCAGACGCCCAACTCTTCGAGGCGGCGCATGACGCGGCCGACCAGATAGTCGGTGTAGCGGGTCATGGCGCGGTGCATCTCGAGCTTGGTCTTGGCGAACGGCTCGTGCGGGGTGGCGACCAGCGGGCCGTGGGTGAGCGCCATCGGGTAGTAGACGAGCATGGGCTCATCCTTGTGGCGGCCGACGAAGTCGAGCACGAAGTCGTTGTAGAGGTCGGGGCCGAACTGGCCGGTTGCGGTGCGGCTGCGGCGGTCGGCGCTGGAGTAGACGTAGGCGTCCCAGTAGCGCTCGGCGCTCGGGGGATTGTCGCCCTCGAAGCCGGTCCACATGAGCCATTCGTCGAAGCCGTGCTCGAACAGGACATTGGGCTGGATGCGGAAGTCGTTGATTTGCCACTTGCCGGCGATGCCGGTGGCGTAGCCTGCGTCGCGGATGAGCCGCGCAAAGGTCATGTTGCGGTTGGGGTCGAAGTGGCAGCCGGCGCCCCAGCGGGGCACGTCCCAGTGGTTGGTCCAGCCATGGCGGAAGGGGTACTGCCCGGTCAGCAGAGTGGCGCGCGTGGGCGTGCACTGCGGCATCGAGTAGGCGTTCTCGAACTTCATGCCGCGTTCGACCAACTTGTCGATGTTGGGCGTCTCGATGCCTTCGGCTCCGTAGCTGGAGACCCATTCCGGCCCCAGGTCGTCGACCATGATGAAGACGATGTTGGGTTTGTCGGCGGCGTGGAGCGTCGCCAGCAGGGCCAGCGAGAGCGCGAGTCGAAGCAGCATCGCCCGCGATTATAGGCGGTTGTGGGCGATGTAGACGAAGGCCGGCGGGATGTTGCGGACGATCAGACGGCGCTCGACGACGGGAAAATGCCGGCGGATCATGCAGGAAGCGTCGAAGTATTCGGGGCGACCGTCGACCATCCGCATCCGGCTCACGTACTGAAACTGCGTGAAGACGGCTCCGGGGGCCAGGATCTTGGGCAGGCCGCCGAGGATGCGCTCGGTGAGCGAGTCAGGAAACAGACTCAGGCCGAGCGAGGAGAGGGCTGCGTCGGCCGCTCCCACGCCGAGCTCCGCCAAAGCCGCGGGGGCCTCTTCGGCCCCGCGCTCCAGGATGGTCAGGCGCGGGTCGGGCATGTGCTCGCCGAGGTACTTGACGAAGCTGGGGTTGACCTCGAACGCGATCAGCCGGGCGTCGGGGGCCATGGAGCGCAGCAACGCGCGCGTCATCGCGCCGGTTCCGGGGCCGAACTCGACGATCGTGCGGGCCTTCTCCAGTTGCAGCGGGCGCACCATGGCGGCGGCCAGGAACCGAGAGCTCGGAACGATAGCCGCCGTGGACTGGAAATCAGCCAGCGCCTGAGCGGCGAAGGTGGCAACGCTCATTGGGTACGGCGCCGGCCCAAAGGCCATTTTCAGCGCTCCCCGATGGTAGCATGGGCGCGCGGAATCCGAACAAGACCGCTCAGCGATGTTGTGACGCGGGCTCGGGCTCGGCCTCGTGGCCGGCACTGTGCTCGGAGGGCTCGACCAGCCGTTCGACGTCGCCGTAGATGAGGCGCGCGCCGCGCTGCATCTTGAGGTAGGCCCAAGTCCAGTTGAGCATGACGGCGGCGCGGTTGCGGAAGCCGATCAGATAGAGCACGTGGACGAACAGCCAGGCCATCCAGGCGACGAAGCCGGATAGGCGCACGAAACCAAGGTCCGCGATGGCCGCGGCCCGGCCGATCGTGGCGAGGTTGCCTTTGTCGCGGTACTCGAACGGGAGCAGCGGCTTGCCCTCGATGGCGCGCAGGATGTTCTTGCCGACGTGGCGACCCTGCTGCATGGCGACCGGAGCGACGCCGGGCAGGGGCTTGCCGTCCTTGCCGTTCAGGCTGGCCAGGTCGCCGATGACGAAGACGTTGGGCAAGCCCTTGACGCTCAGGTCGGGCTCGACCGGCACTCGGCCGGCGCGATCGGTGGCGGCGCCGAGCATGCGGCCCAAGGGGGACGCCTGTACGCCGGCCGCCCACAGGACGGTGCGCGTGGCGACCGGGTCGGCGCCCTTGAAGGCGACGCGATCTTCGGTGATCTCCGTGGCCAGGGTGTTCGCCCAGACCCAGACGCCCTTGTCCCGCAGAGCGGATTCGGCCTTCTTCGATAGCTCCTCGGGGAAGGTGGCCAGGATGCGCGGGCCGCCTTCGGCCAGAATGACGCGCGTGTCGGTCGGGTCGATCGAGCGGAAATCGTCGACCATCACCTGCTTGGCGATCTCGGCGATGGCGCCGGCCAACTCCACGCCGGTGGGGCCGCCGCCGATGACGACGAACGTGAGCAAGGCCTTGCGGCGCGCCGGCTCGACCTCCCGCTCGGCCTTCTCGAAGGCGAGCAGGATGCGGCGGCGAATCTCGAGGGCGTCGTCGAGCCCCTTCAGGCCCGGGGCGATACGCTCCCACTCCTTGTTGCCGAAGTAGGAATGCCGGGCGCCGGCGGCCAGGATCAGGTAGTCGTAGGGAATCTCGTCTTCGTGCAGGTAGACGCGACGTAGCGTGGTGTCGATGCCGACGACCTCGCCCAGCAGCGTTCGCGTGCGCTTGAGGTTCCGCAGGACCGCGCGGATCGGGTAGGAGATATCGGCCGGCGACAGCGCCGCGGTGGCGACCTGGTACAGCAGCGGCTGGAACAGGTGGTGGTTGACGCGGTCGATGACGACGACGTCGCACTCGTCCCCGCCGAGCTGCTTGGCGGCGTTCAACCCCCCGAATCCGGCTCCGACGATGACGATGCGGGGACGGTCGCTGGGGTAATCTAGGATGGCCATAGTGTTGGCGTCTCTTCGGTTAGATGAGCGAACGCGACAATTTGATTCGACTTTTGGAGATTTTGCAGGCCCGGTCGGTCCTGCGAGGGGATTTCACGTTGGCTTCGGGCAAGAAGAGCAACGTGTACGTGGACGCTCGCCTTACCACGTTGCACGCCCCGGCGATGCCGTTGATCGGCCAGTGCTTTCTGGCCCGGATGGCGGCCCGCGGATGGCGTCCTGACGCCGTGGGCGGACTGACGATGGGCGCCGACCCGATCGTGACGGCTGTGTCGCGGGAGAGCCTGGACCATGCCGACAGACCCATCGACGGTTTCTTGATTCGCAAAGAGGCCAAGGGCCATGGCCGCGGACGGTTCGTGGAAGGGCTCCCCAGCGGCCAGGGCCTGTCGGCGGTCATCGTGGAGGACACCTCGACCACCGGCGGCTCGACCATCAAGGCGATCGAGCGGGCCCGCGAGTTCGGCTTCCATGTGCTCGGGGCGATCGCGTTGGTGGACCGCGAGGAAGGCGGGCGTGAGGCGATCGAGGCGGCCGGTTGCGGCTTCGACCGCATCTTCACCTTGAAGCAACTGCTCGGCGAGCCGGGTTGAGGTCGGCCCCATGCGACTGACGGAGATCAGCGCCGCGCTGTCGGCCGGTCGGACCACGCCGCTCGAGGCAGTGGAGCGCTGTTTGGCGCGCATTGCGGAAAGGGAAGAGACGGTGCGCGCCTGGGCCTTTCTGGCCGCCGACCAAGCCCGGGAAGAAGCCGAGAAGCTGGGCCGAGAGCTGGCCGAGTCCGGGCCGCGGAGCCCTCTGCACGGCGTTCCCATCGGCGTGAAAGACATCTTCGATGTCGCCGGCATGCCCTGCGAGTGGGGCACGCCGGTGCAGCGCGGGCGGATTCCCGCTGCTGATGCCGCACTGATCGCCCGGCTGCGCGAGCTAGGCGCGATCGTGCTCGGCAAGACCCACACGACCGCCTACGCCTACTTCGACCCGGCTCCGACGCGGCACCCGCGCCACCCGGAGCATACGCCGGGCGGCTCGTCGAGCGGCTCGGCCGCGGCCGTCGCCGACGGCATGGTTCCGCTGGCGATCGGCAGCCAGACGATGGGGTCGGTGCTGCGGCCGGCGTCATTCTGCGGGGTGACGGGCTTCAAGCCGACCTTCGGCGTGCTGCCGTTGGCCGGGACGATGAGCTTTTCGCCGAGCCTGGACCACGCTGGAACATTTGCTGAAGAGGTGGAGGACATCGAGTTGGCGTGGCGGGCGTTGGGCGGCGGACCGGCGGTCGAGCCCGAAGCGGCGGAGCTGACGGCGTTGCCGTGGCCGATCGAGGGCGCGCTCGAGCCGGCCATGGCGGAAGCCTTCGAGGGCGCGCTCGAACGGTTGCGACAGGCGGGCTTCGCGGTGCGGCATTCGCCCTTACCGGAAGGGTTCGCCGCCATCCCCGCAGCGCTGCGGACGGTGATGATCGCCGAAGCCGCGGCGATCCACGGCTCCGCCTTCGCTCGGCACGGGGAGGCGATGGGGGTGAAGCTGCACGCGCTGCTGGCCGAAGGGCTGAGCGTGGAGACCAAGGATCTCGACGAGGCGCAGGCGAAGCTGGCGGCGGCAAAGGCGTCGTTCGAAGCGTTTGCCGCCGAGCATCCGGTCGTCGTGACGCCGGCCGCGCTCGGGCCCGCTCCGCTCGGCCTGGGCTCGACCGGGGACCCGCGCGCCAATGCTCCTTGGACGGCTCTGGGCGTTCCGGCGATTGCGATCCGCTCGGCCGAGACAGCGGACGGGTTGCCGTTGGGCCTCCAGTTGACGGCTGGGAGAGGGCGGGACCGGGCGCTCCTGGCCGCTGCGCTCGCTTGTCGAACGGTGTTAGGCTCAAACTGAACCGTTTCGGCACTATGCGCATTCTCATCGCCGGAGGCGGTCAGAGCGCCGCGTTGATCGCCGGCCGCCTGATCCGCGAGGGCAACGAAGTCACCATCGTTGACCGCGACCCTGTCCGTTGCGCCCAGCTCGAAGAGCAGCTCGACGCCAAGGTCGTGCGCGGCAGCGCCGGCAGCGTAAAGACCATGCGGCAGGCCGGCGTGGCCGACGCCGACATGCTGATCGCGGTCACCGATTCCGACGAGATCAACCTGTTGGCTTGCCTGATCGCGCAGTCCGATTCCAAGGCCAAGATCAAGGTCGCCCGCGTCCGCACCCACGAATACGAAGAGTGGCGCCGGGTGGTGGCGCAGACGGGTCTTCAGATCGACCTGATGATCCACCCGGAGACGGACGTGATGGAGCGCATCAAGCGCGTGATGCGCGTGCCGGGCGTCTCCGACATCGTGGACTTCGCCGAGGGCCGGGTGAAGCTGTTCGGCATGAACGTCGAGCGCGACTCCTGGTTCGCGGGCAAGACGGTGATCGAGCTCGACGCCGCCGGCCCGCCGGCGAACACGCTGATCGCTATGATTTTTCGCGGCCAGCAGGTGATCATTCCCCACGGCGCTCAGCCGCTGCTGCCCGGCGATCACATCTACATCTGCACGACGGCCGAGAACCTGGGGCCTGTATTGCGCTTCATGGGCATCGAGCCGCGTGACGAGCTCAACCGGGTGTTCATCGTGGGCGGCAAGCAGCTCGGTATCGGTCTGGCGCTGGCGCTGGAGGAGCGCGGCGTGAGCGTGAAGCTGATCGAGCGTGACGCCGATCGCTGCGCCCGCATTGCCGAGATCGTCCATCGGACCGTGGTCATCCATGGAGACGGCACCGATCAGGCGACGCTCGAGGAAGAGAACATCGAGGGCGTGGACGGCTTTTTGGCCCTCACCAGCCACGACGAGGACAACATCATCGCCTCGCTGCTTGCGCGGCGGCTGGGCGCCAAGAAGGTCGTGGCGCTGATCAACCGATTGAACTATCTGCCGATGGTGCAACGGTTGGGCGTGAACACGTCCGTGAGCATGCGGGTCGCCACCGTGGACCGGGTGCTGCAGTTCGTGCGCAAGGGCACGGTGCTGTCGGTAACGACGTTCCGACAGGAAGAGGCCGAGGCGATCGAGATCATCGCCGAGCCGGGGGCGCGCTACCTGGGCAAGAAGCTGCGGGAGATGAAGCTGCCGCGCGGAGCCATCGTGGGCGCGATCGCCCGGGAGAACGGCGAGGTGATGGTGCCGCGCGGGGACGCCGAGATCCAGGCCGGCGACCGGGTGCTGTTCTTCTGTTTGGAGAAGATCGTGCCCGAGCTCGAGTCGGTGCTGCTCGCGGAAACACGTCGCCGGAAGGGCTTTTTTAAGTGATCCAGCTCCGCTCGATCGCCTACGTGTTGGGGCAGTTCCTGGTCGTGTTCGCCGCGACCATGCTCGTGCCGCTGCTGTACGGCTATCTGGCGGGCGACGACCAGCTTGGACCGCTGCTGTACCCGATGCTGATCACGGGCGCCTGCGGCGGAGCGCTGCTGCTGGCGGTGCGCAAGCCGGAGCGGGAGCTATCGCAACGCGAAGGGCTGCTGCTGGTGGTGTCCATCTGGGCGGCCGTGTCGTTCTTCGGCGCGTTGCCGTTCGTGTTTTCGCCGGATTTCCCTACTTGGACGGACGCGATCTTCGAGTCGGTGTCCGGCTTTACGACGACGGGCGCGACGATCCTGAGCGACGTGGAGGTGCTGACGCCGGCGGTCCAGTTCTGGCGCTGCTTTACGCACTGGCTGGGCGGCATGGGCATCGTGCTGCTGGGCGTGGCGATCCTGCCGCTGGTGGGGCACGGCGGCATGCAGCTCTACCGGGCTGAGTTTTCAGGTGCGACCTCGGAGAAGCTGAAGCCGCGCATCACCGAGACGGCGATGGCGCTGTGGCGGATCTACTTTGCGCTGTCGGCAGCGCTCTACATCCTGCTGCGGATGGCGGGGATGACGAACTTCGAGTCCCTGTGCCACACCTTTTCGACGCTGGGCACGGGCGGGTTCTCCACCAAGACGGCGAGCGTGGCGGGTTTCGAGAGTCCGCTGATCGAGTACATCCTGATCGTCTTCATGATCCTGGCCGGGATGAGCTTCATCCAGCAGTACCGGATCTGGATCGAGCGGCGGCCGGCGCGCGTGGTGCGCGACATCGAGATCCGCTTCTACCTGGCGCTGATCCTGATCTCGACCCTGGTGATCACGGCGGTGCTGGTGGGCGAGCAGGCATACGACTTCGAGCCGGGCTTCCGGTCGGCGCTGTTCCAGGTGTCTTCGATTATCACCACGACGGGCTTCGTGACCGATAACTTCGAGCTGTGGCAGCCGTTGCCGCAACTGCTGCTGTTGGCCCTGATGTTCGCCGGCGGGTGTACGGGCTCGACTTCGGGCGGGCTGAAGGTGTCGCGCATCGTGCTGCTGGCGAGGGTGGTCGACCGGGAGTTCAAGCGCATGGTCGAGAGGCGCGGCGTGTTCGCGGTGAGGCTGGGCGGGGAGGTCATCCCCGAGCCGGCGGTCCAGAGTCTGTTGAACTTGATCTACCTGGCTTTCGTAGTGAACTTCGTGTCGTGCCTGGCGCTGGCGGCCTTGGGCGTGGACGTGCTGACGTCGATCGCCGCGGTGGCCGCCTCGATGTTCAACGTCGGCCCGGGCTTGGGCACGGTGGGCCCGATCGACAACTTCGGCCATCTACCGGCGCTGGCCAAATGGGTGCTGTGCGGGTGCATGATCGCCGGACGATTGGAGTTCTACACGGTGATCGTGATCCTGACGCCGGCTTTCTGGCGCAAATGACCGCTCCGCGAATATGAACGGGCAGCCGCAGCCCCCAGCCCCCTCCCGCGCGCGTGTGGAAGCGCGCCGGGAAGCCTTGGCCTGGGTGCTGGCGATGGGCTTGCTGTGGCTGGTCTATCAGGTCGTCCGGAGCTTTCTGAGCCCGTTGATTTGGGCGACGGTGCTGAGCATCTTCGCCTACCCGGCCCATCGCCGCCTGCTCGCCAAGCTGCCGCGGCGCAATGTGGCCGCCCTACTAAGCACCACGACCGTGGCGCTGCTGATGATTCTGCCGGTGGCGTTGCTGACGCCGGTGTTCGTGGTGGAGGCGGCCGACGCCGTGAGCGGCTTGCGAGGGCGCGACATCGTGGACCGGATCGAGCGCGGCCTGGACTATGTCTCCACGCGCATTCCACCGGCCGTCGGAGACCTCAACGAGATGTTGGACGAGGCCGTGAAGGCGCTGCGCAATCACGTGGGCGGCTGGTCAGCGAAGTTGGTGGCCAACTTTGCGGGCTTCATCCTCGACTGCGTTGTGCTGGTGCTGGCGCTGTTCTACCTGTTTCGGGACGGACCCGGATTGGTGGAGATGCTGCGTGAGGTGTCGCCGTTCGGCGGCGAGCGTCACGACGTGATGATGCGGCAGGCGATCGACATGATTTCCGTGACGATCTCGAGCGGCTTTGTCGTGGCCGCGGTGCAGGGGCTGCTGGGTGGGCTGAGCTTCGCGATTCTGGATCTGCCGTCGCCGCTGCTTTGGGGCGTGGTGACGGCGCTGATGGCCTTCTTGCCGTTGGTGGGCGCATGGATGGTTTGGCTGCCCGCCGGCATTGGGCTGCTGCTTTCGGGGCAAGTGGGCCGAGGGTTGGCATTGCTCGCAATGGGCGTGCTGCTGATCTCCACGGTGGACAACGTGCTGCGGCCGATCCTGATCTCCGACCGCTCGCAGCTCAACGGCTTGCTGGTCTTCATCAGCGTGCTCGGCGGCATCCAAGCTTTCGGGCTGCTCGGCATCGTTTTGGGCCCCCTGGTGATGGCGGCCGCCGTGGGCTTGCTGACGGGCTATCGCGACAGCTTGCTCGAGGGAGACAATGGCGCCGCCTAGCGGCTTTGCCTGTTTGACATTCAGGTTTCGGCTTGGGTATAGTCCGTTGGCGGAACAAGGCGCGTCTTTGGAGACAGAGGCTAAAGGCCGCCAATTGGCGGCCTTGTTCCTTTCAAAATCAAGCGGCTGACCGCCGCGTGGGCGCCACTCCGTGGGCCCTCGGCGGGATTGGCTGCACGGGGAGAATAGGGAATGACGGGTTTTCCGGAAGAGCTCCGCGCGTCGGCGCGCGAAGACGAATCGAACGCCGGGGGACCCGGATCGATAGGGGAGACGGCTGAAGCTCGAGAAGAGAGTGCGACACCGGCTTCCGCCGAAGCCCCTGACTCCTCCGTTTCGGAACCCCCCGAGAGCGATCCGACCGTAGAAGCCGAGCCGGAAACGCCGGCTGATGCGCCAGCGTCCGCCGCGCCCGCGCCTGAACCGCCGCCGGCTCCGGTCGCGAAACAGCCGCCCCCGGCGTTGCCCAGCCGTCCGCTTTCGGATTGGCAGGACGCTCCTGAAGCCGCTGCTTCGCAGAAGCCTACGGCGGCGAGCCCGGCGCCCGCGCCGGAAGCCAAGGCGCCTGCGGCCCCCAGCGCTCCGCCGCCCTTGAACCCTCCGTCGGCTCCCAGCGCTGCGCCGGCTGCGGCTCCGTCGGCGGCTTCCGCGCCGGCTCCGGCCGTGCAACCGCAGTCCGCGCCGCCCCCGCCGCTCGCACAGCGCCCGGCGGCTCCAGCCGCGCCCGCGTTTCCGGCGTTGCCGGCGGTCGGGTTCGTCCCCGGCCTGCCCAGCGAGCCGGGCGCTGACGAAGGCGACGATGAGATGGAGGCGCTCGAGCAGGAGCAGTTCGAAGCGGCCCTGCTGGACTACGTGCCCGAGGTGGTCGAGCTGCGGCCCGGCGACCGGCGTTCGGGAACCGTGGTGAGCGTGGGTGAGGACGCCGTTGTGGTCGACATCGGCTCCAAGACCGAAGGCGTCCTGTCGTTGCGCAACGCGCCGCGGCCGGAGGACTTGCAGAAGCTCCAGCCCGGGCAGGAGATCGAGGTCCAGGTGGCTCGTTTGGGCGAGCCGGGCGAGTACGTCCACCTCTCGCTGATCCGCGAAGAGAACAACGAGGAGTGGGAGGCGCTGGAGGAAGCGTTTCGCGAGCGCCGCCCGATCGTGGGCAAGGTGCTCGAACGCGTGAAGGGCGGCCTGACGGTCGACGTGGGTTTGCCGGCTTTCCTGCCGGGCTCGCAGGCCTCCGTGCGGCCCCAGCATGATCTGGACGCCCTGGTGGGCGAAGAGTTCGAAGTCCTGGTGGTGAAGCTCAGCCGGCGGCGGTCGAACATCGTCGTCTCGCGCCGCGAGCTGCTCGAGCAAGAGATCAACTCCATCAAGCAGGAGACGCTGTCGCAGCTCTCGCTGGGTGCGGTCGTGACGGGGCGCATCAAGAACGTGACCTCCTACGGCGCCTTCGTGGACCTGGGCGGCATCGACGGATTGATCCACGTGACCGACATTTCGCACGGCCGCGTGAAGGACCCCTCGCAGGCGTTGCAGCCGGGTGAAGAGGTGACGGCGAAGGTCATCAAGTTCGATCCGGACAAGGAGCGCGTCTCGCTGAGCCTCAAGGAGATGCAGTCCGATCCTTGGGAAGACGTCTCGGAGCGCTACCACGAGGGCGACAGGGTGAGCGGCAAGGTCGCGAGCGTGACCGACTACGGGGCCTTCGTGGAACTCGAGCCGGGCGTGGAAGGCCTCATCCACATCACCGAGATGAGCTGGTCAAAACGGCTCAAGCACCCCTCCAAGGTGGTCCACGAGGGCGAGGACGTCGACAGCGTGGTGCTGAAGGTGCAGCCCGAACAGCGCCGGATCTCGCTGAGCCTCAAGCAGGTGGCGGCGGACCCTTGGGCGCGGGTGGACGGCAAGTACCAGGTCGGTTCGGTGGTCGAAGGGCGCGTCCGCAACGTCACCACCTACGGCGTCTTCGTCGAGGTGGAAGAGGGCGTGGATGGGCTGATTCACGTTTCGGACCTGTCTTGGGACAGCCGCGTCCGCAACCCCAAGGACTTCGTGAAGAAGGGCCAGCAGTTGCGAACCGTTGTGCTGAACGTGGACCCGGACAACCGCCGGATGTCGTTGGGCGTGAAGCAGCTCGAGCCGGACATCTGGGAGACCTTCTTCACCTCCCATGTGATCGGCGATGTGGTCCCGGGACGGCTGAGCCGGATGGTGAAGTTCGGGGCCTTCGTCGAGCTGGCGCCGGGTGTGGAGGGGCTGTGCCACAACTCCGAGATGCCGGCGCGGCGTGGGCGCAAGGGCGGTTTGCAGCCCGGGCTGGTGTACGAGTTCGAAATCCTGAAGATGGACGAATTTGAGAAGCGGATCGGGCTGCGTTGCCTGAGCTACGAGCCGCTGGCGCAGGAGCCCGCGGCGGCGCCGCCTCCGCCGGAGTTCCAGTCCCAGCCGGAGCTCTCTCCCAAGAGCGAGCCCGAGGAGCCGGCGGCAGCCGAGCCGGAGGCGCAGGCTGGTGAGTCGATCGAGGCGGAGCCGGTGGCCGAAGTCGAGGCGGAGCCCGTGGCCGGCTCGACGGCCGAGGAGCCGGTCGAGGAGGCGCCCGCAGAGCAGGCGCAGTCCGAAGAGCAACGGACCGAGCCCTGATCGGTCCGCCGCGGGCGGGACGCGCGATGGCCCCGCCGGACATGGTACGATCCTCGTAGGTCGTTCTTTTTGAGCGTGATGCCGGAGTGGATCACGCGGCGCCTTGACCTCCTTTCCCTATGACCAAAGCTGATCTGATCGAAGAAGTATCGCGCGTCGTCGAGCTGACCCGCAAAGAGTCGGAAGTGATCGTCGAGTCGATCTTTGAGAGCGTCGTGCGCTCGCTCAAGTCGGGTGACAAAGTTGAGATTCGCGGCTTCGGCAGCTTCCGTACGCGGGAGCGCAAGGGGCGCGTCGGGCGCAATCCGAAGTCCGGCGAGAAGGTGGACGTGCCGCCGAAGACGATTCCGTTCTTCAAGCCCAGCAAGGAGCTGCGGGACGTGGTCAACGGCGGACCGCCGCCGCCGGCGCGGCCGGTGGGTCAGGACGACTAGGCGCGCGCGGGCGAAGCGGGATGGATCATCTCTGGAGCCCTTGGCGATACAGCTACATCAAAGCCGCACCCAGCAGCGGCTGCGTTTTTTGCGAGATCGCCCAGGCGCCGCCTGAGCAGGACCGCGAGTTATTGGTCGTTCTGCGAGCCGAGAGCAACTTCGTGGTGCTCAACCGCTATCCCTACACCAGTGGGCACGCCATGGTGATTCCCTATCGGCACCATGGAACGCTGGAGGAGGCTTCCGCCGAGACCGCGCAGGAGATGATGCTGCTGACGCAGCGGCTGGAGGCGGCGCTGCGCA
The DNA here is from genome assembly GCA_016125275.1 of Acidobacteriota bacterium. Taxonomy (GTDB): domain Bacteria; phylum Acidobacteriota; class Terriglobia; order Bryobacterales; family UBA6623; genus RI-231. Next base: position 263,289 of record WGMB01000004.1, read on the forward strand.
AGCTATATCGGGCCGAAGGGGTCAACCTGGGGATGAACATCGGCCGGGCCGCCGGGGCCGGCGTGGCCGGGCACATCCACATGCACGCTCTGCCGCGCTGGGTGGCGGATGCGAACTTCATGACGACGGTCGGCGAAACGCGCGTGCTGCCCGAGGATCTCGATACGACCTGGGTGCGGCTGCGCGAGGCCCTGGCGGCCTAGGCGCGGAGGGAGCGCATTCGTGCTCGATCGCCTGCTCACCGAACAAGCCAATCCCGCGACGCGGAATCTCGACGCGCTGTCGACGCTCGACATGATGCGAGCGCTCAACGCCGAAGACGCGAAGGTGGCGGCGGCCGTGGCCGAGGTGCTGCCGCAGATCGCAGCGGCGGTCGACGGCATCGCCGAGAGGGTCGCCGCCGGCGGGGCGCTGTTCTACCTGGGGGCGGGCACCAGCGGCCGCTTGGGCGTGCTGGACGCTTCCGAGATTCCGCCGACGTTTGGCGCGCCTCCGAACCTGGTGCAGGGAATCATCGCCGGAGGCCCGCCGGCGCTGACGCGCTCGATCGAAGGCGCCGAGGATGACGCGGACGGCGGGGAGCGCGACCTGCTGGCTTGCGCCTTCGGGCCCGGCGATGCGGTGGTCGGCGTGGCGGCCAGCGGCAGGACGCCGTACGTGCTGGGGGGCCTGCAGTATGCTCGGCGGATTGGTGCGTTGACGATCGCGCTGAGCACCAATCCGGACCCGCTGATCGGCCGTTACGCGGCCATCACGATCGCGCCCGTGGTGGGGCCGGAGGCCGTGGCGGGCTCGACGCGCATGAAGAGCGGGACGGCGCAGAAAATGGTCCTCAACATGCTATCGACCGGGCTGATGGTGAAGCGCGGCGCGGTCTACGGCAACCTGATGGTCAACGTCCAACTGCGCAACCGCAAGCTGTGGGAGCGCGCCCGGCGGATGGTGGAAGAGTTGGCCGGTTGCGACGCCGAGACGGCCCTGGCGGCGCTGCGCGCCGGCCAGGACGTGCGCTTGGCGGTGCTGATGGTGCGGCGCGGCTGGGCCGTGGACGAGGCCCGCCGACGGCTGGAAGCCGCCGGAGGCGTGCTGCGGCGTGCGCTCGAGACGACTGAGTAGGATTTCCTGAACTCCATGCAGAAATTGCGTATCGAGGGCGGCCGCCGGCTGGCCGGCCGGATTCCGATCAGCGGTGCCAAGAACGCCGCCCTGCCGGCTTTGGCGGCGACGCTGTTGACCGAGGAGCCGGTGCGCCTGGAGCGGATTCCGGGCGTCGTCGACATTCGCACGATGATTCGGCTGCTGGAAGCCTTGGGGGCTTCGATCGAAGAGTCGAACGGCGTGAAGACCATCGACGCCAGGGCGCTGGGGGAGCCGGTGGCGCCCTACGAGGTGGTCAAGACCATGCGGGCGTCGAGCTTGGCCCTGGGGCCGCTGGCGGCTCGTTGCGGGCGCGCGCGGGTGTCGTTACCCGGCGGCTGCGCGATCGGTGCGCGGCCGATCAACCTGCACTTGGCGGGGCTGGAGGTGCTGGGCGCCAGGATCGAGCAGGAAGCCGGCTACGTGGAAGCGATCGCGCCGTCGGGCGGGCTGCGGGGGGCGCACTACGTCTTCCCGCGCATCACCGTGACCGGCACCGAAGATCTGATGATGGCGGCGACGCTGGCGCGCGGCGTGACCGTGCTCGACAACGCCGCTCGCGAGCCCGAAGTGGTCGACCTGGCCGAGCTGCTGACCAAGATGGGAGCGCGCATCCAAGGCGCGGGCTCCTCGCGGATCGAGATCGAAGGCGTGGACCGGCTGCACGGGGCCGAGCACCGCATCATCCCCGACCGCATCGAGGCCGGCACGTATCTGGCGGCCGGAGCGCTGGTGGGAGATGGGCTGGAGATCGACGGTTTGGAGCCCTCGCACCTGGGGGCTGTGCTGGAGAAGCTCGAGCAGGCCGACGTGAAGCTCGAGCGGACCGGACCGACAACGCTGCGAGTGAGCTCGAACGGCCGGCTGCGCCCCGTGGACGTGACGACGGAGGAGTTTCCGGGCTTTCCGACCGACATGCAGGCGCAGTGGATGGCCTTGATGGCGTTCGCCGACGGCGTCTCGCACTTGGTGGAGACGATCTTCGAGAACCGCTTCATGCACGTGGCCGAGCTGCGGCGGATGGGCGTGGAGATCGAGCTGAGCGGCAACCGCGCGACGATTCGCGGCGGGCGCAAGGTGGGCGGGGCGGCCGTGATGGCGTCAGACCTGCGGGCCAGCGCCTGCCTGGTGGTGGCGGGGCTGGCGGCCGAGGGCGCGACGACGATCGACCGCGTATATCACCTCGACCGCGGCTACGAGTCGCTCGAAGCGAAGCTGACGGCCGTGGGCGCGAGCGTCGAGCGCGTGCGCTGACGCTCGCCCGGGGCTACTTCTCGAGCAGGAATCCGCCGACGAACATGGCGTCTACGCCGGAGGCGTAGAAGCTGCGGACCGCGGCGCGAGGATCGCTGACCAAGGGCTCGCCGAAAAGGTTGAACGAGGTGTTGTAGAGCACCGGGAGGCCGGTCTTCTTGCCGGCGGCCTGGAGCAGTTCCCAGAACAGGGGGCTGTCGGAGCGCCGCACCACCTGCACCCGAATCCGTTCGTCGTCGAGCAGGGCCGCGGAGAAGGCGCTGCGATGCTCCGGCCGGACGCGGCTGACCGTGGCCAGGAAGCGGGCGTTCTCGCCGCACTCGAAGAACTCGGCGGCGCGCTCTTCCGGGACGGCGGCGGCGAACTTACGGAAATCCTCGCGGCGCTTGATGTACTGGTTGAGGTTGACTGTCGAGTAGGGGTTGAGCGGCGAAGCCAGCAGGCTGCGGTTGCCCAGGGCGCGTGGGCCGAACTCGGTGCGGCCCTGGAACCAAGCGAGGATCTGGTTGTCGCTGAGGCGCTGCACGGCTTCGGAGACGATCTGCTCGTCAGTCAGCAGAACCTGGAAGCGCAGCTTGCAGTTCTCGAGGATCTTCTTGATCTCCTCCTCGTCGTACTCCGGGCCGAGGAAGAGGTTTTCGAGCGGCCTGCCCGCTTCGCGGCCCAAGGTGCGCCGCCAAGCCAGCAGCGCCGCGCCCAGGGCCGTGCCGGCGTTGCCTCCGGCCGGCTGCACCCAGACGCGCTGAAAACGGCCCGAGCGCTCGATGGCCGCCACGATCATGGCGTTCATGGCGAGGCCTCCGGCCAGGCAGAGGTTCTCGCCCTGACCGGCCATTTCGAGGACGGCCCGCTCGACGGCGGCTTGCACGCTGGCGGCGAGGTCGGCCTTCTTGGCCTTCGACAACGGCTCGCCCAGCTTCAGCTTGGCGGCTCGGAAGAACTTGTCGCTGAATCCGCCGGCGGCGGGGCGCGCCACGTCGAAATAGCTTGAATCGAGGTTGACGCCGCCTTGGCCGTCCAGGCCGAGAATCGTCTCGAACAGCTCCTGGTAGACCGGCTTGCCGCCGACCGACAGCCACTGGACCTTATGCTCTTCGTGGTCGGAGCGGAAGCCCAGCAGCTCGGTGACGCGGCTGTAGAGCAGCGCCGGGGAGTCCGGGGCGTAGTACTCGCGCTCGGCCTCCAATCTGCCGCCTTCGGCGCGCCAAAGGGCGCCGCAGCGCATGTCGCCGCGCCGGTCCACGGTCAACACGCGGGCCTTGTCAAACGGAGAGAGGAAGAAGGCCGAAGCGGCGTGGGCGTCGTGGTGATCGGCGATCACCAGCCGCGCGTTGGGGAAGCTGGACTTGAGGCGGACGTGGAAGAGCGGCTCGCCGCGCTGGCCGATCGGCCGCGCGATGGCCACGTAGTCCACGTCGTCGCGAGTGGCGCCGGCGGCGGCCAGACAGGCGTCCACGGCCTGCTCGGGCATGGCGTTGGCGTGCGGCCTGCGAGAGAGCTTCTCCTCCTCGATGGCCGCCAGGATCTCTCCGTCGCGCAAAACCGCCGCGGCCCCGTCGTGGAGCCAACCGCCAATCCCAAGTACCAACATCTCGAGTTCCTTCCTTTTCAGACCGCGCGCAGGCGCGCCACGGTCTTGTCCTTGCCGATCAGCTCGAAGACCTCGAAGGCGCTCGGGCCTACGGACTGGCCCGACAGAGCGGCGCGGGCGCCGTTGATGAGCAGGCCCGGCTTGACGCCCCGTTCGTCGGCCAAAGAGCGCAGGGCCTCTTCCACGGTGTCGTGGTTGAACTGCGGCAACGCCTCGAGGCGGTCGGCCAAGGCTCGCAAACCGTCGCGGGCGCCTTCCTTGTTCAGATTCTCCACCGCCTTGTCTTCGATCTCGAACTCGTCGGAGAAGTACGCCTTGGCGCGGAGGGAGAAGTCGGACAGCAGGGTGTAGCGCGAGCGGATGGCGTCGACCGTGGCCAGGATCTTCTCGCGCTCGGCGCCGTCGAACTCCGGCTTCCACCAGCCGGCCTTCTCGAGCTCCGGCTTGACGTAGCGCATCAGTTGCTCGACGGGCATCGACCGCAGGTGCTGCCCGTTGAGCCAAACGGCCTTGGGTGGCGCCCAGTTGTCGGCCGAGGTCTCGTCGAACTGCACCACGGCGTTGGTCCGGAGGATGCCGGAGACGTCGAACTTGGCCTCCAGCTCCTGCTGCGAGAGCACTTCCTGGTTGCCTTTGGGCGACCAGCCGAGCAGCGCCATGAAGTTGATGAAGGCCTGGGGCAAGAAGCCGGCGTCGCGATAGTTGACGACGCTGACGATGGGGCCGTGGCGGCGCTTGGAGAGCTTGGAACCGTCCGGGCCCAGCAGCAGCGGCAGGTGGCCGAGCTGGGGATGGGAGCCGCTCAAGGCCTCGAAGAGCTGGATGTGCTTGAAAGTATTGGTGAGGTGGTCCTGGCCTCGGATGATGTGGCTGATGCGCAGCTCGACGTCGTCCACGCAACTTGCCAAGTGATAGGTCGGGGCTCCGTCGCTGCGGACGAGGGCGAAGTCCTCGAGGTCGGCGAACTTGCGGAACTGCTTACCGTAGACGAGGTCCTTGAAGGCGACGCCGCCATCGAGCTCATGCGGCGTGCGGAAGCGCAGGACGAAGGGTTCTCCGGCGGCGGCGCGGCGATCACTCTCCTCGCGGGAGAGCTCGCGCTGGCCGGGATTGGACAGCCAGGCCTTGCGCTTCCCATCCGGGGCGTCGGAAGCCTTGTCGTCATCCGGACCGGAGGCCGGCGTGAAGTCGCGGTAGGCGGCCCCTTTGGCGAGCAGAGCCTCGGCGGCCAGCGCGTGACGCTCGCGCCGCTGGGACTGGTAGTGCTGCTCGTCCCATGCCAGCTCGAGCCACTCCAGACCTTCCAGGATGGTGCGCAGGGAGGCGTCAGTCGAGCGCTCGAGGTCCGTGTCGTCGATGCGCAGCACGACCTCTCCTTTGTGTTGGCGAGCGTAGAGCCAATTGAACAGGAAGGTACGGGCGCCGCCGATGTGCAGGAACCCAGTCGGAGAGGGAGCGAAACGGACGCGCATTGTGGAGACGGAGAGCAGCCCGGAGGGGGAGCCTCAGGACACTTTTTCCAGTGTATCAACCTGACCGCGGTCGCCTCAGTCCTCGACGACGTGCGACTCGAAGCGGCGGCGGGCCTCGGCCCAGCTTGCGGCGTCCCAACCGCCGTCGGGCCGCAGGCAGCGCGCGGCGGCGTAGGCCATGGCGAGAGCGTGGTGGGTGTTGTCGTGAGCGAACAGCCCCTGCCGGCCGAACGAGACAAACCTGTCCAAGGTTCCCAGCCAGCGGTCGATCGTCGCGAAGGCCTCTTCGGCGGACGGCTCGTAGATGGGATAGGCGAAGCGCAGCCGCTGGACCGCGACTCGAGCCGGACGGCCGGGGTCGGGCAGGCCGGCCTGGCACAGGTCCTCGACGACGAGGCGGGCGAGGTCGTCGTCGGAGCTTGCCCACACCGCGTCGTCCGCGTCGCACGGCAACTCGGCGCACAGCAGCGTGCGGCCCGCCGGCTCGGTCGACGCCGAGTAGTTCTTGGGTTCTGATAGGCGGGTGATCCGCAACGCCGCTTCGGGGAAGTAATGGGCATCCCAGCGGGTGTACTGCTGGCGGTCGATCACTAGATAGATCAGCAGCATCGAGCGGAAACGCAGGGAGTCGGCCGCAGTCAGGATCGACGCCGGCGGAGGCGGGTCCTGCAGCCGCACGGCTAGGCTCGCCGGCAGCGTCGAGAAGAACTGCTCGGCTTCGAGCCGTTCCGGCTGTCCCTTCCGCTCGAAGCCGACCGCCACGATCCGGTCGCCCTCGCGTTCGAGCTTGCCGACGCGGGCCCCGATCAGGATTCGTGCGCCGGCCGTCTCGGCCTGCCGCCCCAACTCCTCGGAGATCCGTCCGAACCCGCCGCGGGGGTAGAAGAAGCGGCCGGCGCCGGGCTTGCGGAACGCAGGGACCGCGCCGAGAACTTTGCGGATCAGCTTGGCCGGAGAGCCGGCCGAAACCCTGCGGCGCGCCTGCGTGGCGGACAGAGCGGCGGGCGAGAGCCCCCAGATCTTTTCGGCGTAGGGGAAGTAGAAGGAGCGGCAGATGGTGCGGCCCAGCCCGCGTTCGAGGACGGTCGCGAAGTTCTCCGGCGTGGCGGCTGCGCGAAAAGGCTTGGAGGCGGCGTCCCAAGCGGCGCCGGCCAGGAAGGACGGCGGGAGGCCGAGCGCCAAGTCGAGGGGGCGCAAGGGGAAGCCGATCCAGCGGCCTTGCAAGCGAATGCGGCCGTCGCGGGGGCGGTCGAGCAGGTCGGGGCCGAGCAGGGCCTGCAGGTCGCGCAGGATCTCGGGATCACAGGCGGGGTGTAGCCGATGGCTGCCGAAATCGGCTCGAAAGCCCGCAATCGGGAAGCTGCCGGCGTTGCCGCCGAGCAACTCGTTCTGCTCGAGCAGGGTGACTTCCGCCGCTCCGGCGACGGCCAGGCGAGCCGCAGCGCCGACGCCGGCGGGGCCGCCGCCGAGGATCACGACCCGGGGGCGGCTCATCGTTTTGCGGGCGTTTCAACCGTCGTCGCGGCCGGTCCGCGGGCGACTTGTTTTGAGAACGTATAGCGAACCAGACCAGCCAGGAACGAGAAACCGCTGTAGAGGTGGTAGAGCAGGTGGAACGGGATGGCCGCGACTGCAAAGAGCTTGTGCTTGCGGGCGGCCAAGAACAAATAGAACTGGGTGTTCAGCGCCACCATCGCCAGCACCACCATCATGGCGGAGTAGATGAGCACGTGGCTGGGCATGTAGAACACGGTCAGAAAGACGGCCGTGGCGAACAGGGCGCCCAAGGCGATGCGGGTGTAGCGCCGCCGCCGCGCGCCGCCGAACTCGTAGCGGTGGTGCATCAGCAACAAGCCGTAGCTGAGCAGCAGCGGCGGGATCATTCCCGTCATGTGGTGAAGCGCCGACATGCCGGCGATCGCGGCGACGATCAAGGCCGTCACGACCAGCCCACTGCGCGATTCTCTCTGGGAGACCGCTTCGCCCCAAAAGCGCCCCAGGGCCAAGAAGAGCAGCACGAACAGCGGCGTGAGGAAGTAGCCGCCCCAGTAGATGGTGCCGACCGCCGCCAACGCCATCAAGATGAACGCGAGGGCGACGCTGACGCGCTGGCTCAACTGCAGGTTCAGGTCATTGGGCATCCGCCGATCCCGCAGGATCAGCTCAGTCCAAGGGATGCCCCGGTCGAGCACGTCGCAGCGGATGAGCCCCCAGAAGGTCCAGCGCTTGAGATGCTTGACCTGCACTTCCCGGTCCAGGATCATCTTCCGGCCGGACTGGAACAGGCGGTAGCCGAGCTCGATGTCCTCGATCGCCGGGCGCTCGTAGGATTCGTCGAAGCCGCCGTGCTCTTCGAACACCGAGCGCCGGATGGCGCCGCAGCCGCTCCAGAAGGTGCAGGCGTCGCGGCGGGAGCGCTGGTGCACGAAGTGGTGCATCAGGTTGCGGTACTGCGACAGGAAGTCCGCCGAGCCGGGGTTGTCGTCGTAGGAGCCGATCAGGGCGTCGAGCGAGGGGTCTTCGGCAAAGCCGTGACGGACGCGCTCGATGGTGTCGGGCGAGACCGTGACGTCGGCGTCGAGAAAGAAGACGATCTCGCCGGAGGCTGCCTTGGCGCCGATGTTCCGGGCTCGGGCCGGGCCCTTGCGGCCGTCGGTGGAAAGCACACGAACGCCCGCGGCGCGGGCCAACTCGGCCGAGCCGTCCGTGGAGCCATCGTCCACCACCACGATCTCGTCGGCGGGGTCTCTCGAAACGGCCAGCCGCTCCAGGGCTTGCCGCAGAGTATCCACCGAGTTGTAGACGGGGATTACGACGCTGATAGTAGGCGAGGCCAACGATACAAGTATAGAAACAAAGCGACTTCGCCGATACCGGTAGGCCCGGGCCGATGCGCTCAAATCTCGGCGGCGGTAGTGTATTTGCCTGAGAGCGAGGCCGCTGTGGCGGATGCTAGTCTGGCCCCGAGGCAGGTCAGGCGTCTTGGAGTTAGCGCTGATTCTGGCGATTGCGGCGATCCGTTTGGCGGCGGCCGCGATGGCCTTTCGACTGTACCGTCGCACGCGGGAGATTCGGTTCGCGATCGTCACTTTCGTGTTGATGGTGTCGGCGATCTTCCCGACCGTCGCGCTCGTTCGTCCCCCGCAAACTTTCATGCTCGAGTGGCTGCCAAGCGCGGCCAGCGGCATCGCGGTCCTGCTCACGGCGGTGATTCTGGTGCGGACGCTGACCGAGCTCACCCAGGCGTTGGGCGAGGTGCGAGAAGCCCACAACGTGCTCGAACAGAGGGTGGAGATTCGGACCGCGGAGCTGCGGCAGGCCAACAGCGCTCTGGAGAACGAGATTCACGAGAGGAAGCGCGCTGAAGCGGCGTTGCGCCACAGCGAGGCGGCCCTGAAGCAGAACCAGGCCGAGCTGCAGCGGCTGGCCGGCAAGCTGATCGTGGCGCAGGAGGATGAGCGTCGGCGGTTGGCCCGGGAGCTGCACGACCACCTGAGCCAGTCTTTGGCGGCGCTGGCGCTCGAGCTGGCCAACGTGCAACGCCGAGCCGAGGGCGCGCCGGCGAGCACGATGACCGGGTTGCGGCGCATCGAAGGCTCGGTGCACCAATTGGCCGACGACATCCACGACATGTCGCGCCTACTGCACCCGTCGATCCTGGACGATTTGGGGCTGGAAGCGGCGATTCGCGCTGATTGCGCCCGCTTCTCGGACCGCGAAGGGATCGGCGTGCAGGTTCTCGCGCGGAATCTACCGCCGCAGCTTCCTTCCGATGTGGCCTTGAGCCTCTATCGCATCACCCAGGAGTCACTGCGCAACATCGCCAAGCATGCCGATGCAGACAGCGTGACGGTTTCGATCGAGGGAGAGGACGGGCAAGTCCGGCTGACCGTCGAGGATTCGGGTTGCGGCTTCGACTTGAACCGCGCTCTGGAGAACTCCGGGCTCGGCCTGATCAGCATGAGCGAGCGGGTCAGGCTGCTCAACGGGTCGCTCCGGATTGATACGCAGCCGGGCAAAGGCGCCCGCATCGAAGTGACGGCCCCCGTGGAGAGGAGAGTATATGAACAAGCCGCGAGTCTTGTTGGCTGATGACCACCAGATCCTGATCGAGGGGCTCAAGGGCTTGCTCGAGCCGGAGTTCGAGTTGCTGCCGACGGTCTCCGACGGGCGGGCGCTGGTCCAGCAGGCGATGAACCTGCGTCCGGACATCATCATTGCGGACATCTCGATGCCGCTGCTGAACGGACTGGAGGCGGCTCGGCAGATTCTGAAAGACCGGCCGGGGCAGCGCATCGTGTTCCTGACGATGCACTCGGATGTGGCTTATGCGGCCGAGGCGTTCCGCGCCGGCGCTTCGGGCTTCATCCTCAAGAAGTCGGCGGCTGGGGAACTGGTCACGGCAATTCGGGAAGTGCTCAAGGGCGGGGTGTATGTGACGCCGCCGGTGGCCAAGGCGATGATGCGCGACTCGCTGTTGGGACGGCCGCCCGGACCCGCCGACCCGGCCACGGCGCTGACCTCCCGCCAGAGAGAAGTGCTGCAACTGGTGGCCGAGGGCCACTCGATCAAAGAGATCGGCAACATCCTGAACGTGTCTCCGAAGACCGTGGAGTTTCACAAATACCGCGTGATGGAGCAGCTCGACCTGCGAACGACCGCCGAGCTGACGCAGTACGCGGTCAAGCACGGCATCGTACAGCCGAACTGAGCAGAGGCGCCGATCGTTCGGGGGCGGGCTGCTATGCTTGTCGGGCTATGAGCTCGGAAGGACCAAAGAGCAGCCGCAGACGCTTTCTACAGAGCGCGGCGCTGGCCGGCGCGGCAGGGGCCTCGGGGGCTTGCGCTGGGTCGGGTTCGGACGCCGCTGAGCCGCGGCCGCTGTCAGACAATCCGCATTCCGGCTACGTGCTGCCGGGGCGGGAGGCGGTGTTCACGCCGCCGGGGCCCGGCAAGCCGAAGCGCCGCGACTGGGGCGCCAAGAACGTCTTCGTCCTGATGCTCGATAGCTTCCGTTGGGACCACCTGGGGGCCTCCGGCAAGGGCGTCGTGCCGACGCCCAATTTGGACCGATTCGCCTCTGAAGCCACGCTGTTCACGCACTCGTACCCCGAGGGGCTGCCGACGGTTCCGGTGCGAACCAGCCTGTTCACGGGGCGCTTTACGTATCCGTTTCGGCGTTGGCAGGTGCTGTACCCGGAAGACCATCCGCTGCTGGCGGAGATCCTGTGGAGCGAAGGCTTCCGCACGGCCTTGATGGCGGACACCTATCACATGCACAAGCCGGGCTACGGCTTCAGCCGGGGCTTTGACGATGTGAGCTGGATTCGCGGGCAGGAGAGCGACCCCTTCGTTCGCGACCCCAAGATCGTCGACTCGATCGATTGGGCGCCGTTCCACAAGCCGCGCGGCGACAACGACGAGGCCGGCATTGAGCAAGTGCGCACGTTTCTGGCTAATTGCTACGACTGGAAGAGCGAGGACGACTACTTTACGCCGCGCGTCGTCGAGAACGGGCTCGACTGGATTCGGCGGCAGCCGCGCAAGGAGAACCTGTTCTTGTGGGTGGACAGCTTCTGTCCGCATGAGCCTTGGAACCCGCCGGACAAGTATTTGAAGATCGCTGCGCCGGACTTTGATTTTTCCGGCAGGCGGCTGATCTGCCCGACGCCCGGCGACGCCGAGGGCTACCTGAGCGCCGAGGAGGTCCGGAACTCGAAGAGCCTGTACGGCGGGTCGGTCGCCTTTGTGGACGAGTGCGTCGGCCGGTTCTTGAACGGGCTGCGCGAGATGGGCTTGTATGAGGATTCGCTGATTGTGGTGATGACCGACCACGGCGAGCCCTTCGCTGAGCACGGCATCATCCGCAAGGCGCGGCCGTGGCCGTATGAGGAGCTGGCGCGGACGTTCCTGATGATCCGCCACCCCAGCGGCGACGGCGTGAAGCAGGTGGACAGCTATACCCAGCAGACCGATCTGACAGCGACGATTCTCGACTACCTGACGATCGAGAAGCCTCGTCACATGACGTCGGAGAGCCTGCTGCCGCTGATTTTGGGCAAAGAGGAGAGGATCCGGGACGAGGCTGTCTGCTGCCACTATGACGAGAGCGTGAGCATTCGCCACGACGAGTGGAACTACATCTGGTGGACGGGCGGCGGGGCCAAGAGCCGTCCGGGCAGCAAGCTGACCAAGGACAAGCCGGAGCTGTACAATCTGCGCGAGGATCCGGGCGAGCAGAAGAATCTGATCGACGCCGAGCCGGAGCGGGCGGCGGACCTGGACAGGCGGATGCGGGCGTTTACCGAAAGGCTGCTGGCGCGGGAGCGGGACGCCTGAGCGTCAGCGCGCGCTCCGATCGGTCTCCATGAGGGCTCGGAGCATCGCGTTCATCCGCGTTTGGTAGCCGGCGCCCTTCGATTTGAGCCAATCCAAGACATCCTCATCCAGCCGAACGTAGACGCCCTTCTTCGTCTTCGGCATGCGGAGCTCGACCCGGTTCCAGAAGGCGTCGCCGGTTGCGGGGATATCGGAGAAGTCGATGTCTTCCTCGCGGATGGCTTCGATCTCTTCGATCCGCTTCTTTGAGATGCTCATAGCATTGCTGCGCCTCGCCCCGAGTGGCCCTTCGAGCAGAGATGATTCGAGTCGCATCGGGCCGGTCAGCATGGACCACCACAAGGGCGGACAACGACCCTGGGAGTGGGCCTTCGAAAATGGTCGACGGTTCCTCGAAATTGATCCCGTGCTTCGCGCGGTTGGCCCGGTTCTTGGTCTCATCCCACTCGAACCGCAACGCGAATTGAAGTATACACAAAATGTATATACAGACAGCGCCGCTCCGACCCCGGCGGCTATCCTGAAGAGACTCAATGGCTGCGCCTTCCAGTCCCGCCCGCCAGGCTCGCGCGCGTGATTTCTTTCGCCGCGGCGGCCTGCTGGCCTCCTGGCACCCGCAGTACGAGTATCGGCACGGCCAACTCGACATGGCCCACGAGGTCGAGCTGGCGCTGGCCGAGAGCAAGCACCTGATCGTGGAGGCCGGCACGGGCACCGGCAAGACACTCGCCTATCTGCTGCCGACGCTGGCCTCGGGCCGCCGCGTGATCATCTCCACCGGCACCAAGAATCTGCAGGAGCAGCTCTTCTACAAGGACGTGCCCTTCATCGAGCAGCACTGGGAGCGGCCCTTGCGGGTGGCCTACATGAAGGGTCGCCAGAATTACCTGTGCCGCGAGAAGCTCTACGAGGCGGAGAAGCGGCCGATTCTGAGCGGGTTCGACGAGATCGAGGAGTTCGCTCTGATCAAGGCTTGGGAGCCGGAGACCGAAACCGGCGATCGCGCCGAGCTCAAGCAGCTCCGGCAGGACTCGGGGACCTGGCACAAGCTCGACGCCCGCCGGGAGCTCTGCGCCGGCTCCAAGTGCCCCCATTTCGAACGCTGCTTCATCACCAAGATGCACCAGAGGGCGGCCGAAGCCGACCTCATCATCGTCAACCACCATCTGTTCTTCGCCGACTTGGCGCTGCGCGAGGACGACTTCGCCTCCATCATTCCGGACTATCAGGCCGTGATCTTCGACGAAGCGCACGAGATCGAAGAGGTGGCCGGTCAGCACTTCGGCGTGCAACTGAGCAACTACCGCTTGGAAGAGTTGGCGCGGGACGTACGCAACGTGGCGCACCAGAACGACTGCGGATCGCCGGGGCTGGATCGCGCGATCGACCTGCTGGCGGGGCGGGCGATGGCCTTCTTCGCGCTGTTCGAGCGGATCGAGGGGCGCAAGGCGTTTCGGGACCGAGAGGGGTTTCGGGAGCGGTTCAAGGACGAGTATTCCGGCCTGCTGGGGGCCGTGCAGACGTTGGAGGCGGCGCTCAAGCTCATCCCGCAGCAGCCCGACCCGGTCCTGCCACTCGAGCGACGCTGCTCGGAGGTGGAGACGGCGCTGCGGCTGCTGTTCGAAGAGCATGACGAGCGCTACGTCTACTGGATGGAGCGGCGGGGGCGCGGAGTCTTTCTGCAAGCGACGCCGATCGACGTGGCGGGGCTGCTCTCCGAACGGTTGTTCGAGCAGGTGCCGACCGTCGTTCTGACCTCGGCGACGCTCGCCGTGGACGGCTCGTTCGACTATTTGCGAGACCGGCTGGGGGTGACCGAGGCGCGGGAGCTGATCGTGCCGGGCCACTTCGACTACGCGACGCAGGCGCTGCTGTACGTGGCTTCGGAGTTGCCGGACCCGCGCTCGGTTCAGTTCACCCAGCGGGCGGCCGACGAGGCGCTTGCGCTGCTGCGGGCGAGCCGGGGACGAGCGTTCGTGTTGTTCACGAGCTATCAGCAGATGCGGGCGGTCTACGAGATCGTGTCGTTTGCGCTGGAGTACCCCTGCCTGCTGCAAGGGACCGCGCCGAACTCGGCGCTGCTCGAGGAATTCCGAAGCACGCCCGGTGCGGTGCTGTTCGCCACGGCCAGTTTTTGGCAGGGCGTGGACGTGCCGGGCGAGCAGCTCAGCCTGGTGATCATCGACAAGCTGCCGTTCGCGGCGCCGTCGGACCCTGTGGTCGAGGCGCGCATCAAGGCGATCCGGCAGGCCGGCGGCAATCCCTTTGTCGAGTACCAGATCCCCGACGCCGTATTGACGCTCAAGCAGGGATTTGGGCGGTTGATCCGCAGCTCGAAGGATCGAGGAGTGCTGGCGTTGCTCGACAGCCGGGTGGTCAAGCAGAGTTACGGACGGATCTTTCTGGACTCGCTGCCGGACTACCAGTTCTCGACCGAGCGGGCCGACGTGGTGCGGTTCTTCGAGGAGGGAGCCGCCTAGGGCGGCTCCCTGCCGAACGAAGACTCACTAGCGCGCGACCTGGCTGACGCACTTCATCTGCGTCAGGTAGCCCTTCTGGAAGACAGGCTCGGCGCCCTTCATGTCCAACCGGAAGGGCAGCGTGAGCGGACGGCCGTCGGGCAATTCGACCGCCTTGCCGCCGCGGCCCACGCGGGGAATCCAGTAGACCTCGCCGGTGGGCGCGAAGCGGTCGGCGTCGTGGAAGAAGCGGTACGTGCCCCAGACGCCGTCGTAAGAGCCGAAGCTGAGCTCCTGGCCGCCTACGCTGAACGCCAGACTGGCGCCGGTGACGGCCGAGCCCGGCCAAACGAAGTCCTTGGTCTTCTCGCCGGCCGAGGTGCGCAGTTGGCGGCCGTCGAGCGACAGCGTCATCTGGAGGTTCGGCTCCGAGGACTGCGCCGTCATGGTGTAAATCAGGCCGGCCTGCCCCGAGGCGCCGCGGTAGACGGAGTTGCTGAAGCCGGCGGCCCGATTGAAGAAGTCCAAGAAGGCCGGCTGGACGGTGACGCCGGAGTTCGGCTTGGCGACGTAGCGGGAGCCTTGCAGCACGAGCACCTTGCTGAGCTCGCCCTCATAGAGGGCCCAGAGCTTGCCGGTCCCGGGGCGGAAGATCTCGTCCACCAGCTCCATGGCGGCGTCGACCTGCGAGTCGGGGTCGAAGGGGAACTTGCCGTTGAGCTTGGAGAACTCCTGGCAGAAACCCGCTCCGGCGCCGTTGAGCTGGTCGCGGGCGATGCGGCCCAAGGCGTTCTCGGCATAGGTGATTGGGTCGCGCAGCAGGCCCTCGACGGTTTTGTCGATGCCGTACTCGCCGCTCAGACGGAAGCCTTGGGCAAGCTGCCGAACGGCCGTGTAGCCGTTGCGGGCGTCGGACTGAGTCTGCTGGACCGCGGCGTCGGTGTCCTGCTGGGCGGCCTGCGCCAGGGAAGCCTGGAGCGTGACCAGGGCGCTCATGTAGTTGGAGTTGCCGCCGGAGATGTACTGCTGCGAGCAGCCGCCGGCGACGACTTGGTGCAGCGGCTGGAAGATCGCCATCACGTTCTCGTCGTCGACGGAGGTGTTTTCGCCGGCCAGGCAGAGAGCGCCGAGCAAGTAGGACTGGCTGCTCGAGAGCTGGTCGAGCTTGCCGGCGGCGTCGGAGACGTTCGCGAAGCCGACCACGCTGGTGCTGCGCAGGTACGTCCGCCACTTGTTGACGAAGTCGTCGAAGTACATCTTGGCGAGCTGGGGGGCGGCCTGCGCCGGGTCGAGCGGCGCGACCTGCTGGTCGCCGAGCACCCAGGCTTCGCCGCCGAGCGACTCGCGGGTGTTGGCGATGGCGTTCTGCATGAAGGCCCAGCCGCCGGAGGTGAAAGCGCCGGTGATCTCTTCGCCGTTGCGCACGAAGCGGGCCGAGCCGGCGTACATACGGTTGAAGTTGACGCTGGGGAATTCCTGGGAGGCGCGCGCCAGCATCACCTGATAGACCGATTGGATGCCGTTGAACTTGGCCAGATAGGAGCGGGCGGCGGCGATGGCGCTCATGTCGTTGGCTTCCGAGTACGGGTTGCCTTCGGCCAAGACCTCGCCGTAGAAGTCCCACTGCGCCTGGGCCAGGGCGAGCCGCTGCTCGTCGAGCGTGAGGCAACTGGAGCAGTGCGAGAGCATGACGGGCGACATGAAGTCGCGCGTGCTGCGCTTGTACTCGGAAGTGGTGATCAGGTAGGCCTTGAGGGCGTTGTAGGGCGGTCCGTACTGATCCTCGGGGCCGGGCTCCTGGGGCAGGCTGCGCAGCAGCTCCAGCAAGGCCGCCTGCGTCTCATTGAACATGAGCTGGGCGAAGCGGTCGAAGTACAGGCGGTAGAGATGGGGGTAGAGGTCGGGTCCGGCGTAGAGGCCCAGGCGGTAGCGCCAGGGCGCGCCCTCGGTCTCAAACTGGCGGATCGTGACCAGCGACTGCCGCAGCTCGTCGAGCTCTTCCAGGGCTTCCAGAGACGGCGCGGGGACGCCCTGATCGCCGGCGGGCGTCGACAGAGCCGTGGCCCAGACGCCTTCGCGCACGTTGGCGGGAACCAGACTGCGGTTGCTGAAGAACGAGACCGTCCAGGCGACGCCCAGCGCCAGCGCCAAGCCGGTTCCGGCGATCCACAGCAGGCGGCGGCGGAAGTTGGTGGACGAACCTCCGACGCCCGCGCCGACTGCCAAGGGGTCGGCGAGCAAGATCTTGTGGAAGAGCTGGCGCAGGAAGACCCACTCCGGCACGCGACGGCTGGAAGAGCCGTGACGCTCGATGAGCGGCTCGGCCTGTTCGCGCGCTCCGGCGCCGAGCACGAGGGTGGAGCCTCCGAAGCCGTCCTCCTGCTGCCGGGCGTCCTCGCGGCGCACCGCACCTGCGGATTCCGAGACCAGCACGGGGCGCATACCGCTGAAGTAGAAGCCGCGCAGGAAAGGCCCTTGAGTGAGCTGGGTGGGCTTCGTCAGATCGGACAGGAACTGGATGAGCGGCTTGCGGATCTTGGCGAAGTCGCGCGGGAACTCATAGATGGGAGGCAGCTTGTCGCTCTGGTGCTCGCGCGCCAGCAGCAGCATGCGGCGGCCGGCGAGCCAGTGCGAGATCGTATCGAAGGCGTTGGTGATGCGGCGGTTCTGCTCCTCGGCGGTGGAGGCGCTGGGCGCCATCGCCGGCAAGGTGGCCCCGACCAACTGCTGGGCTTCGTCGGTCGACAGGTTGCCGGCCCAGTCGGTGAACGAGGGGAAGCGGTCGAGCTTGGTGAACAGGACGTAGACCGGTAGGTTGGCGCCGAGGGTGGCACAGGCCGTATCGAGCTGATCGCGGAGCCGGGCGGTGAGCTCTCGCAAGGAGTCTCGCGAGCTGGGCCGCAGGAACTCTTCGCAATCCACGCAGACCAGCAGGGAACGGGCCGCGTCCTTGCCGCCGAAGGCCGTCTTCCACTTGCTGGGTTTGAGCCGTTTGACGAGCCGCGCGAGAGCCGACTTGTCGCCGGCCAACTTGGAGCCCGCCTCCGCGAACAGCGCCGGACCGGCGAGCCAAATGTTCGCCGTTGAGGTCGGCACGACTTCGCGGTCCTGGTAGACCTGGCCGACCAGGTGTTCGGGCTCGGCCTGCGAATGGAGGATCGTGGTGGTCTTGGCGGCGCCTTCGCCGAGGACGATGAAGGCCGGCATCTGGCCGATCTTGGCCTTGCTCCCCAGCTTCGAGCTCGCCAGCCGCTGCTTGCACTGCTGGATGAGGAAGTCGACTTCCTGCAGCAGGGAACGGCTGCCCTGTTTCTGCGTCTTCTTGTAGTAAACCCAGGCGAAGATGCCCGCGCCGGCGAAGCCCAACAGCCAGAAGATGATCCAGAAGATCCACTGCCCCGTGCCGGGGGCGAACGAGAAGCCCAGCCAGGTGACCAATACCAAGTAGAGGACCAGAACGACGAGGGTAATGAGATAGACCATGGCTCTGGAGGCTCTCAAGCGCCAAAGGTGGCGGCGAACTGGCGAAGGTCGTTGGACAAGGAGCTGAGCGACAGCATGTAGGCGACGAACAGGCCGATCGCGAGCAGGGCGGCGCAAGCGGTGACGATCTGCAGCCGCCGGATCCAGGGATCGCGCGGCTGGATGGATTCCGTTTCCTGCGGGATGTCGGTCGGCAGCGGCCACTGCAAGCGCTCGCCGCGGAGCTGGTAGATGCGCCGGCCGATCTTGTCGGTGATGTGCTGCAGGTCGCCGGCGCCGTGGTTGGAGTAACGTCCGCTAAAGCCGAGCAGCAGGCAGAGGTAGTAAGCCTCGAGCATGTCGGCGAGCTCGGGCGTGTCGTCGGAGGCCAGCAGGCGCTCGGCGCCGCGGAAGAAGACGTCGCCGGCGAAGTCCACGCCGTAGAGCTCCTGCTGCAGCGGCCGGCGCATCCAGTCGCCGAAGACGGGATCTTGCAGATTCAGAACGGTTTCGTCGAGAAAGGCGACGGCAGCGAAGATGGCCTTCTTGGTGTCCTCGGCGGTGTAGCCCTTGGAGCGGGCCTCCTGCTCGGCGCGGCCCAGAGCGTCCTTGACCTGCTCGCGGAAGACGCCTGCGTCGCTGACCTGGTGCCGTCGAGCGCGCAGCCGCACGATGACGGTGAAGACCTCTTGGAGGCACAGGGCCAGGTTGCGGCGCGGGGCTTGGTAGACAGCCGGGGAGCTCGACATCGTTCGGTTTCTCCGCTCTTAGGGTTCTCGGCGCATCGTGATGGCGGACAGCTCCAGGCGACAGTCGGGAAGGTCGCCGGGAACGTAGATTCCGATGCGCTGGGTGCCGCTGATGCTCGTCCAGCAAGGGCCGTCGAGCTCGAGGCGGAAGTACTGCATCTCGAGCTTGGGCGAGATGGCGGCTGGCGGCGATGACAGGTGGAGCAGGCCCAATCCGGGCAGCGCTCGCTGGACGAGCTTCTCGATGAAGTCCCAGGAGCAGACCTTGATCAGGTTGGGGGCGCGCGACGCCACGAATGCTTCGCCCGCGGAGGAGGCGACTCCCAGAATCCACTGGGCGCCTTCGAGCAGGCGCTCGTCGACGACCTTGCCGGCGTGGAAGAACTCGTTGGCCTGGCGCAGAGGGATCTGCACAACATTGGTAGCGACAATTGCGTCGAGATGGTCTCGAATATGTCGCATCAAAGGGTCGAAGCAGCCGGCCAGGTCTTCGTGCTGGTAGGCCGGTAGATCCTTGGGGTGTACGCGCAGCGAGAAGGTGCACAGCGCTCCGCCCAAGCGGGAGAGCTCGTTGAAGATCTCCTCCGGGTGCGCGTGGCGGGTGAAGCAGAGATGGCGCAGCGAGGCGATGGCGGAGTTGATGCTGTGCAGCAGCCAGGAGTTGGTGATGTGCTCGGCCGAGAATCCCGACGAGACGCCGGCTTCGGGCGCTTTCGGCATCCGCATCTTGGCGCTTTTCTCTTCGAGCAGTTGCAGCAGGCTGCGCAGCTTGACGGCCAAGCCGGGCGAGGCGCTGATCTGGAGGCTCGGAGGAGCGTAGGCCGCGTCGACCACGAACTTGCCGGCCGGACTGCGGCGAATGCGCGCCAGCGGCAAATGGACCCGTCCCCCCAGGTCTTCGGTTTCGACGACCAAGCGGATGTTCTTGCGGCCGAATCGGACCTCGCGCTCATCGAGCCCGGTGGCCTCGTCGACGAGCTTGCGCTTGACGGCGACCAAGCGGGCGTTCTCGCCCGGCTCGTCGATGCTGCAGTTGGCGCCGCCGAGGCGGTAGGGCGTGACGGCCAAGTAGACCATCATGTTGCCGCTGGTGGCCGGGAAGACGTCGGCGATGTCGGCCCGGTCGTCCGGCCGATCGTCGGACTCGGGGATCTCAAAGATCATCCCGTCGGGAAAGATCCCGCGCGCCTTCTTGAGCGAGAGGGTCCCGTTCTGGAGGGCCTCTTCGTCGATCTCGACCGAGATGAGGCCGTAGGGCGCGTAGCTGACGCAGTCGGCGGCGAAGTCGACGAGGTCTTCGAAATAGCGGCTCTGCGCCTGGAAGTGATGCGGCGCCAAGTGCATCCCTTCCTGCCAAACCACTGGAGAAAGCCGCTTCATGATCGAGGGGTCCCGTCCCCCAGGACCCCTATGATAATCCGGTTTGCCGCCGGGCGCGCCGATTCCCCGGCGAGGGTCTCCAAGAGCCTTGAAGATGGAGGCCCCTGGCGCCATCATAGTGCGAGTTGAGCGTCCCAACCGGATTCAATCCCTCTCCTCGTTATCGACTGGGGCGGAAGATCTCCAGCGGCGCGGCCACGGTCTACGAAGCGACGGACTCGCAGACCGGGGAGGCGGTTTACCTCCACTCCACCGGCGACGATCCGGCCCAGGACCGTAAGTTGGCGGCGGAGGCGTTTCTCGAAGACGACGTCCGTGAGGAGCGGCACGAAGGCGTTCTGTACTACGTGACGCCGGCCACCGAGCGCTACGCCGGGCCCGCGGCGGGGGCTTCGAGCCCGAGCCCGGGAGGCGGATCGTCCGGTTCCAGCGAATTCACGATGATGTTCGGCGGCGGCGGCCGGCCGGCTCAGCCCAAACCGCCCCCCCCAGACCCGGAACGGACTACGAGCGGAGGCGGAAGAGGGGCCACGGATATCTTCGGCTCCGGCGCCGCCGAGCCGACGGCGGAGCCCAAACGCCCGGAGCCGGCCGCACCCCAGCAGTCGGGGGATCAGGGCTTTACGGGGCTGTTCGGTGGAGGCGAAGCCGCTCCGCCGCCGCCCAAGGCTGCGCCCGCACCGCCTCCGCCGCAGGAGAGCGCGTCGGCGCCGGCGTCCTCTCAGGGCGACGCCTCGTTCACAGGCTTGTTCGGAGCGCTGCCGAAAGCCGAGGCTCCCGCCGAGAAGCCCCCGACGCCACCGGCGGCCCCGGAAGCGCCGAAGCCCGCGATACCAGCCGCCCAGGGAGGGGGCGAGTTCACGCAGATGTTCGGGGGCCGCTCCGAGGCTCGTCCGCCGGCCGTGCCTCCGCCGCAGGCCCCCGCCCCGCCGCCGACCGCGCCGGATTCGGGCGGTTTTACCGACATCTTTGAGAAGCCGCAGGCCAAGGCCCCTGAGGCAAGAGCTCCGGAGCCTGAACCGCCGAGCGAGCCTGCCGAGTCCGGAGGTTTTACGGAGGTTTTCGGCGGAGGCGCGCCGCCTCCGCCCCGCGAGCCCGCGCCTCCGCCTACTGCCGAACCTCCGGCGAAGCCGTCGGCGCCGCCGCCGGGTTCAATGACGGAGCTGTTCGGAGCGGATCCCTCGGTGAGCGCCGCGCCGCTGGAGTCGACGACGGTCTCCCGGAGCGCGCTGCGTCGAGTGGGTGGAGCTCCTCAGGCGCCGCGCGCTCACGCCGCCAAGCCGATGCCTCCGCCTGCGCCAGCTCCGCCCCCAACGCCTCCTCCTGCTCCTCCGCCTCCACCGGCCCCGGTCCAAGAAGCCCCGAAGGCGGCTGCGCCCGTGAGCGGCGGCGTCACGGAGCTCTTTGGAGAGTCTGAGCAGCCGCAGCAGCCCGTGCCGCCCTCTGCGCCGCGATTGCAGCGTGACCTCCAGCTCGCGCCGGAACGCCCGATCGAAACCGAGGCGCCGGCGCCTCCGGCCGGCGAGGGCGCGGGGGAGTTCACGAAGCTGTTTGCAACCCCGGCGTCGTCGAAGCCCCCCGCGCCGACAGCCCAGCCTCCGAGCGGAGGCCAGGGCCCGGGCGAGTTCACGCAGATGTTCGACCGCAGCTCCGCCCCGCCCCCGCGGCGACCCGAGCCTCCGCGGCCTGCGCCGGGCAACTCCGGCGGCCGGCACGGGGGCGGGGGAGTGACGGACATCTTCGGTGGCGGCTCGACCGGGGGATCGAGCTTGCGGCCGTCCGAGTCGCCGTTTGAAGAGGAGCAACCTCGCGGCGGGACTTCCGGGGACGGAGGCTTCACGGACCTGTTCGGCAATCGGGGCGGGAGTGCGCCGCCACCTCCCGCCGCCAGGGACTACAACGCTCCACGGCCATTTGGGGCTCGCGGCTCGGACGCCGGCGCAAGCCAACTGTTTGGTTCGAACCGATCGCCGAGCGCTCCGCCCCCTGCTCCGCCGCCTCCGCCTTCGCGCAGAGGCGGCGATGAGGGCGCGACGGCGCTGTTCGGTGGGGGACGGCCCCCGGCCGGCCAGTCGCCCGCGGCTGCGCCGCCTCCTCCCCCGGCGAGCGGACCCGGCGAGTACACGAGCATCATTCAGAAGCAGCAGGAGCGCGCCGCCACGCCGCCTCCCGAGCCGCCCAAACCGGCCGCCGAGGCCAAGCCGGAGGCGCCCAAGAAGATGGACCCGAAGCTGCTGTACGCGCTGCTCGGGGCGATCTTCCTGATCCTGGTGCTGATCGTGCTGGTGGTGTTCTTACTGTTCCGCCAGCCCGAACCGCCGCCGGCTGATCCGGCGACGGGCGAAGCCGTGGAGTCGAGCGAAGGCGCAACCGCCGCTGGCGCCGACGCAGGCGAGACCGGGGGCGGCGGTTCCGTGCCGACGCGCATCCCGGGAGTGCGTGGTCCGACAGCCACTGGCCCTTCGGTGACGGCGCCGCAGGTTCGCGGGCCCAGCGTCAGCAGCAGCGGCGTGCGCGGCCCTTCGGTAACTCCGCCGGCGGTGCGCGGTCCGCAGGTGACCAAGCCGAGCGTAAGCGGCTCCCAGACCTTACGCGGAGGGACGGCGGCGACCGCCCAAACACCCGCGGACTCCTCGACCGGACCCTACATCGCGATCATCGTGGTGCTGGCGGTGCTGCTGATCCTCGCAGTGGGAGCGTTCGTCTTCTTCGTCATGAAGAAGTGAGCGCTGCTACAGCCGCTCGGTCACGGTGACCGGGTTCTCCAGGCGGAAGAAGATGCGGGACTCGGCGTCGAAGGCGGCGTCCTCGCCGCGACGCACGGCTTCCGACCCCGCTCCGGCCCCGGCGCCCGTGCCGGCTCCGACGGCGGCGCCTTTGCCGCCACCGGCGATGGCTCCGATGGCCGCGCCGACGGCGGCGCCGATGGCGGCCCGCTCGGCGGTCTTCTTAGCCTGGCCTTTGCCCTCTCGGTCGAACTTCGATGTCGCCAGCTCGATCCACTGGCCGTCGTCGGTGTGCAGCTTGGTCAACTCAATGGACAGGTAGGAGCGCCCGGAAACCCGGCCGGCGCGATCGGCCTGCACGACGCGGCCTTCGACCTGCGCGCCGCGGTCGGCGATGATCAGCTTGTCCACGACGAGCGGCTCGTCCAGGGTCCCGTAGAAGTCATCGCCCGATTGCGCCCTGGCCGTGGAGATCGTGCGGTCGAGGCGGACGACCAGGGTCGTACCCGAAGGCACCGTCACGACCCGCGGCGTCCGCGCAGGCTCCGGAGCGGGAGCGGGCGTCGGCGCGGGGGGAGCCGGAGCCACGGGGGCCGTGGGCGTGGGCGAGGACGGGAACGGCGGGGCTGCACCGGCCCCAGCGCCCGAGTAGGGCGGCTGCGAGGTCGGGTTCGGCGCCGGCTGGGTTCCGGCCGGAGTGGACGGCCTCGTCGTGGCTCGAGGCGGAGTGGGCGAGGGCCGGGGCGAGGGGGAGACTGGGGACGGCGAGGTCGCCGGACCGGCCGGAGGCATCGGGGCGATTCCGCCCGACGCGGTTCCGCTGGAGCCTGGACTGGCGGGCGCAATGGGAGCGGTGGCGCTCGGGTCGGCCGGAGTTGCCGGCGTCGCGCCGGGATCGGTCGGCGTAGCCGGGACAGAGGCGGCGGCCTCCGCCTTCTTGGACGGCTCGCTCGAATGATTCTTCCAGACCCCGAAGAGCAGGCCGGAGATCAGCGCCACCAAGAAGAGAATCCCGATTTGAACCAGCTTCCACATCGGATGCGTCCTCGAGCGATCTGACGGCCCCGCGAGGCCGCGCGTTTCAGGCAATGCCGGGCTTAGTTGCCGCTGCTGAGAGCCGGGGCGGGGCAGGAGCCGAGTGGGATCCTGAAGCGGGCCAACCGCGCCCAGTCAGCGCCGCTGCGGCGTTCGAGCGCGATGTTCCCGTCGGCAGTGGTCGTCAACCGCAGCTCGGGACCGGCGGCTGCGGCGCGAGTGCGCCGGCGTGCGCCGGGGATGGCCGGGCGCTCGGCCACGATCTGGCGGATCGACCAGGAGCGGCCGCCGTTGTAGGTCTCGAACAGGGCGAACGGGTCGACGGCTGCGTTTGGGCGCTCCAGGATTAGATAGCCGTGGTCCTCGGCGTCGAACTGCATCTCCAAGATGAAGCCCTCCTCGGACTCGTCGCCGGAGCGGACCGGGCGAGTGGAGAAGGTGTTGCCGCCATCGTCGGTGTAGAGCAGGAAGGGTTCGGAGACGGCGGCGTCTACGGCCCGCTGGCCGCCGACCCACCCGATGAGGTTGTCCACGAACTGGGCCGCGTCCAGCGTGGCCGCGGGCGTGCGCTCGACCGGTTCAGTCCAGCTTCCGCCGCCATCGTCGCTGGCAAGCAAGATCGATTCGAGGGCGCCCTCGGCGGTCCGAACCGAACCGCCGACCAAAAGCCTGTCGCCGACCTCTTGGGCCCAAATCAGCTCCAATTCGAGCCGACAAGGAGAACGTGGGGTGCAACTCAATCCGGCTTGCAGCAGTGTGTCGTTCTGGCAGAGGGCGTCGACTTCCACCGGGTCGCCGGAGTAGACGCGCCGAGCCTCCTTTTCCGCTTCCTTTTCGGTTTCGGCCGGCTGGATTGGGGGCGGCTGGTTGTAGTCCGGGTAATTCCCAATCTTCAACTGCGCTTGGAGCGGCAGGAGAGTCAGCAGGAGGAGGATTGGCAGGAAACGCTGCATCCGTGCGTAGCATAGCACCCGTCCGCCGCGAGGCTTTCGGGTACACTAGGGGTGGATTTTAGGCTCCATGGCGGAGATCTTTTCGGGTACGGCGCTCCAAGGGGGGATAGTGGACGTCGTCCGCTCCCTGGCCGAAATCGCTGTTCTCGCCTACCTGGTGTACCAGCTCATCCGCGTGATGCGCGGAGGCCGAGCGGTGCCGGTGCTGTTCGGCGTGCTGCTGATCGTCGGGCTGTACTATGCCGCCGGCGTGGTCGGCTTCACGGCGATCCAGAACATACTCGCCGCCCTGTCGCCATACGCCGCGATCGCGTTGATCGTGATCTTCCAGACGGAAATTCGCGGCGCCTTGCGGGAAACCGCGCTACGCTTCGCGCCCACCAGCCGTAGCCGGAAAACGAACTACGAGTACGAGGACGTGGTCTTTGCGATGGGCCAACTGACGGCCACGCGGACGGGGGCTCTGATCGTGGTCGAGCGGGAGACCGGCTTGAAGACGTTCATCCAGAGCGGCGTGGCGCTGGACGCGCGGCTCTCCGCCGACTTGCTCACGAGTATCTTTCAGCGCAGCGCGCCGTTGCATGACGGCGGGGTGATCATCCAGAAGGGGAGAGTGGCGGCTGCGGCCTGCTTTCTGCCGCTGACGACGAACCCCGGGCTGGTCTCGACGCTCGGCACGCGCCATCGCGCCGCGATCGGCGTCACCGAGGAGTCGGACTGCGTGGCGCTGGTCGTCTCTGAGACCGACGGCAAGATCTCCGTGGCCTTCAACGGCAACATCGAGCGCGGCATCTCGATGGATCGGCTGCGGTTGCGGATGATCCAGTATCTGGGACCGGTGGTGTTTCCGCCCCAGGGGATGGCGCAGGACAGCGCGGCGGCCACGGCCGCGGCGGGCGGAGACTCCGGCCTCCGGCGGGACTCGGCGGCGTCGATCCAGGCGGTGTCGGCCGGCGACGGCGACTAGGGAGCGAGCGAACGGTGGGCTGGATTCAGGACCGCATCCGCAGGAACTTCGGGTCGAAGATCGTCGCGTTGCTCGTTGCGATCGTGTTGTGGCTCACCTTCGGAGCGCTACGGGCGGGCGAAGAGGCGATGGAGGCGGCCGTGCGCTTCGTGAACATTCCGGAGGATCTGGAGGCCAACCCTGATCAGATTCCGGCCGTTGCGGTGATGCTGCGCGGGCCGCGGCCGACGCTGAGCCGCTTGAGGGCGGGCGGGCTGACGCTGACGGTGGATTGCGCGGACGTCTTCGGCGCGGGACAGCATACCGCCAACATCGACCGCGCGGCGCTGCGGCTGCCGGGCGATGTGGAGTTC
Source organism: Acidobacteriota bacterium (assembly GCA_016125275.1). Classification (GTDB taxonomy): domain Bacteria; phylum Acidobacteriota; class Terriglobia; order Bryobacterales; family UBA6623; genus RI-231. Next base: position 289,166 of record WGMB01000004.1, read on the forward strand.
GTGAAGGCGGCGCCGTCGCAACTGCGGTATACGCTCGAAAAGTCGGCCATCAAAGAGATCGGCATCGTGCCGCAGTTCGTGGGCGAAATGGAGACCGGTTATGTGCTCGACGGCTATGCCACCAAGCCGCGGATGCTGCGCGTCCGAGGGCCCGAGGACCGTGTGGCGTTGGTCGAGGCGGTGCAGACCGATCCGATCAATTTGAGCGGCGAGGTCGGCGGCCGGAGCTTCGAAACGACGGCTTTTCTTTCGGATCCGTACCTGCGTTTCGTAGACAGCCCACGTATCACCGTCCGCGTGAATATCCGCAAGCGTTGACGGAAACGCGCTCCGCCGAGCAATCTGGAGACAATGGCGAAACAACTTTTCGGCACTGACGGCATTCGCGGCAAAGCGGGCCAGTATCCGCTCGATCCTTCGACGGCGTACGCGGTCGGTTTGGCGTTGGCCCAGACGTTGGGCGGCGGCGCGGGCGGCCGGACCGTCATCGGCATGGACACGCGGGCGTCCGGCCCGGAGCTGGCCGAGCTGTTGGCCGCCGGGCTGGCGGCGGGCGGCCTGGAGACGGAGTTTGCGGGCGTGCTGCCGACGGCCGGCGTTTCCTACCTCACCGAGACGGGCGGCTACCGCGCCGGGGTGATGATCTCGGCGTCGCACAACCCCTTTGACGACAACGGGATCAAGGTGTTCGCGCCGACCGGCTTCAAGCTTGCCGACGCCGTCGAGCATGTGGTGGAAGAGGCGGTGTTTCGGCTGCTGGAGCAAGGCGTGGAGCCGCGCCGCGCCGCGCTGACCGTCGATGCCTCGCTGCGCGATCGCTATTTGGCGCACATTCTCTGGGCCGGACGCCCGGCGGCCGAGATCGCCAAGCGGCGGGTGGTGGTGGACTGCGCCAACGGCGCCGCCAGCCCGTTGGCCGCGGAGTTCTTCCGCGCGCTGGGAGCCGAGGCGGAGATCTTTGCGAACGAGCCGGATGGATTGAACATCAACCGGGACTGCGGGTCGCTCCACCTGGACAAGCTGCAGCGCAGGGTCGTCGAGACGGGGGCGGACTTGGGAGTGGCGTTCGACGGCGACGCCGACCGGGCGCTATTCGTGGCTGACGACGGTGAGATCGTGGACGGCGACGCAATCCTCCTGCTGGCCGGCGAGTATCTCGCCGGACGTGGGGAGCTGCCGCTGAGCCGCGTGGTGACGACGGTGATGGCCAACATGGGGCTGGAGAAGGCTCTGGCTGCCTCGGGCGTGTCGATGACGCGGACGGCGGTGGGCGACAAGTATGTACTGGAGGAGATGGTGTCAACCGGCGCGGGGCTGGGCGGCGAGCAGTCCGGGCATATCATCTTCAAGCAGTGGGCCAACACGGGCGATGGGTTGCTGACGGCCAAGATGATGTTGGAAGTCCTGTCGGAAGCGGGCGCTCCGCTGAGCGAGCTGCGCAAGCGGCTGCAGGTGTTTCCGCAGAAGCTGGTGAACGTGCGGGTGACGAGCCGGCCGAAGATCGAGGACGTGCCGGCGCTGGCCGCCGCCGCCGCCGATTGTGAGAACGCACTGGGGGATCGCGGCCGGCTCGTGCTGCGGTACTCGGGCACCGAGCCGCTGGCGCGCATCATGATCGAGGCCGAGACGATGGAACTGGTGGAGACCCACTGCGAGGCCCTGCGGGAGGCGTTCGTGCGGGAGATTGGGGCGTAACGGCCGTCGAGCTAGGCGCTGAACGTAAAGGGCCGGAGCGATCTCTCGCTCCGGCCCCTTGACCCCAGGCTTACGCCTGGGGCTCTGTTCGGACTGATCTAGCCTTCGGCTTCGATGGCCGCTTGGGCAGCCGCCAGCCGGGCGATCGGCACGCGGAAGGGCGAGCAGCTCACGTAGTTCAGGCCGCTGTTGGCGCAGAACTTCACGCTCTTCGGCTCGCCGCCGTGCTCGCCGCAGATGCCCACTTCGAGTTTCGGGTTGGTCTTGCGGCCCTTTTCCACCGCCATCTTCACGAGCTGGCCGACGCCGGCCTGGTCGAGCACCTGGAACGGGTCCTCTTCGAGGATGCCCTTGGCCAAGTAGTCCTTGATGAACGGACCGGAGTCGTCGCGGGAGAAGCCGAAGGTCGTTTGGGTGAGGTCGTTGGTGCCGAAGCTGAAGAACTCGGCTTCCTTGGCGACCTCGTCGGCGGTCAGGGCGCCGCGCGGCACCTCGATCATCGTGCCCACCATGTAGTGGACTTCCTGGCCAGCCTTCTCGAAGACTTCCTTGGCCGTGGCGACGACGATCTTCTTCTGATCGGCGAGCTCCTTGACATTGCCGACCAGCGGAATCATCACCTCGGGGATCACCTTGATGCCGTCCTTGGCGCACTGCACGGCGGCCTCGAAGATGGCCTGCGCCTGCATCTTGGTGATTTCCGGGAAGGTGATGCCCAAGCGGCAGCCGCGGTGGCCGAGCATCGGGTTGAACTCGTGGAGCTCGTTAACGCGGTCGAGCAGCTTCTGCTTCTCGGTCACGTCCTCTCCCTTGGCCTTCATCTCGGCGACTTCCACCATCAGCTCTTCGCGCTTCGGCAGGAACTCGTGCAGGGGCGGGTCGAGCGTGCGGACGATGACCGGGAAGCCGTCCATCACCTTGAAAACTTCGTAGAAGTCGTTGCGCTGTTCGGGCAGCAGCTTGTCGAGCGCGGCCTGCCGGGCGGCGGGCTCGGTGGAGAGGATCATGTCCTGGACGTGCTGGATGCGGTCGCCCTCGAAGAACATGTGCTCAGTGCGGGCCAAGCCGATGCCTTCGGCGCCGAACTTGCGCGCCTGCGCGGCGTCGCGCGGCGTTTCCGCGTTGGCGCGGACGCCGATCTTGCGGAACTCGTCCACCCAGACCATGAACTTGGCGAGGTGACCGGACTCGACGTCCGGATCGATCGTGTTGGCCTCGCCGGCAAAAACCTCGCCGGTCGAGCCGTCGATCGAGATCCACTCGCCTTCGTTGAGGACCTTGCCCTTGACGGTGATCTTCTTGGCGCGGTAGTCAACGTTCACTTCACCGGCGCCGGCCACGCAGGGCGCGCCCATGCCGCGGGCGACGACGGCGGCGTGGGAGGTCATGCCGCCGCGCGACGTGAGAATACCCTTGGCCGCTTCCATGCCATGGATGTCGTCCGGGGTCGTTTCGCCGCGGACCAGAATCACGGCCTCGCCCTTCTCCTTCTCCTCCACGGCATGGTCAGCCGTGAAGACGATCTTGCCGACGGCGGCGCCGGGGGAAGCCGGCAGACCCTTGGTCAGCAGCTCGAGGGAGCCGGTGGACGTCGGGTCGAGGATGGGGTGCAGAAGCTGATCGAGCTGGTTGGGATGGACGCGCATGACGGCCGTCTTCTTGTCGATCAGGCCCTCTTCGCACATATCCACCGCGATCCGAACGGCGGCCGGGCCGGTGCGTTTGCCGCTGCGCGTCTGCAGCATGTACAGCTTCTTGTCCTGGATGGTGAACTCGAAGTCCTGGACGTCCTTGTAGTGCTTCTCGAGGCGATCGGTGATGTCGCGGAGCTCTTGGTAGACCTCCGGCAGGACCTCGTTGAGGTGATCGATCGGCTGCGGCGTGCGCACGCCGGCGACCACGTCCTCGCCCTGGGCGTTGAGCAGGTACTCGCCGTAGAAGTGGTTCTCGCCGGTGGCGGGGTTGCGGGTGAAGCCGACGCCGGTGCCGGAGGTGTCGCCGAGGTTACCGAATACCATGGCCTGCACGTTCACGGCGGTGCCGAGGTCGCGCGGGATGTCGTTCATGCGGCGGTAGACATTGGCGCGCGGGTTGTCCCAAGACCGGAACACGGCGTCGCGAGCCATGCGCAGTTGCTGGAGGGCCTCCTCGGGGAAGGACTTGCCCAGACGGTCCATGACGAGCTTCTTGAAGGCTTCGATGACGTCCTTCCAGTCATCGGCTGTCATCTGCGTGTCGAGCTCAAAGCCCTTGTGCGCCTTGATTTCGCCGAGCAGCTCTTCAAAGTCGTGCTTGGGAACGTCGAGAACGACGTCGCCGAACATCTGGATGAAACGGCGGTAGGAGTCGTAGGCAAAGCGAGGGTTGTCGGAGCGCTTGGCGAGGCCCTCGACCGTGGCGTCGTTGAGGCCGAGGTTGAGGACCGTGTCCATCATGCCCGGCATCGAGAACTTCGCGCCGGAGCGGACGCTGAGCAGCAGCGGGTTTTCGACATCGCCGAACTTCTGTCCGGTCAGCTCTTCGACCTTGGCGACGTGGGTCAGCATCTCCTGATCGACTTCGTCGGGGGTCTTGCCGTGCTCGAGGTAGAGCAGGCAGGTGCCAGTCGTAATGGTGAATCCGGGAGGTACGGGAACCCCGGCGCGGCTCATCTCCGCGAGGTTGGCGCCTTTGCCGCCGAGGGTGTCCCGCATGGTGCGATCGCCTTCGGCGGTCCCGCCGCCGAAAGCGTATACATGTTTGGCCATCGTGAGCTGTTCTCCGTCCTTCCTGGGTTGTATTGGGATGTTCGGGGCGGCTGCGAGCTCGCGGCGACCCCACTAATCAGTGCAGATATAAAACGCCTATTGTAGCGTGGGCGCACGACGGAAGCAGAGGGGGGCCGGATTGTCGCGGCGGAGGCTCCTCAAGAGGTCGGCAGAGCCAGCGGCAGGGCCATCGCGAACAGGGCGAACAGCGGCGCGCCGGGCCACAGTAGCCAACGCCAGGGTTCCAGGGGAGTATGAGAAAGGGGCCGGCCGCGCAGCACGACCGTGCGGGAGACGAAGTCGTGGAGGGCTTGCCGACGCCGGCTCAACACGATGGTCAGGAAGCTGATGGGGAACAGCCAGAGGAAGCCATTGATGGCGAACTTGAGCACCGTGCGCCCCAGTGCGCTGCCGAACGAGAGGCGGCTGTCGTGCGAGCCGGCGACATGGAGGCCGAGCCAACGCTTGCCGACAGCGGCCTGCCAGGGCGACGACTCGAATACCGCCTGGTACAGCCAAGGGCCGTTGAGGAAGAAGGCGAGGTAGGTCAACGCCCGCATGCCGACCCCCATGTTGTTCCACAGCGACACCACGTCGACGCCGACTTGGTCTCCGCCCGCCTGTCCGTCCCCTGCCGTGAATGCCAGAAAGACGAGGCGAATGATGAGACCTCCGAACAGGGTCGGTAGAAAGCTGATGGCGTAGTCGATGAGCGTCGCGACGATGCGGCGGCCGAGCCCGGCGAAGGGCGGAGGCGGGACTTCCGGTTCCATGGCCGAAAGTCTAGCCCAAGCGGCAACGGCGGAGGGTGCGTTGACACGGCCCGCCGTTCCGCCGGATCATCGGCCTCGGATGGGGTCGAACCAGAGGCGGCGGACCTGGGCGGGGCGCGTGGCGGGACGTTTGATGTCAGGCATGCGGCGGCGCTTCCCCGCTGTGGACGATCGCCTGGAGGAGTGGTTTCGGACTTTGGGGTTTGGCGCGTTGCCGTCGCCGCCGGCGTACTTCGAGGACGGCTTGTGCTCGCTCCATGACCACGGATTCGTGGCGGACGAGCGCTTCGAGAAGGCCTACCTCCGGGGAATCCAGGCGAGCGGCGGGGTGGACCACCGGATTCGTTGGCGGGCGCACATCTTTCTGTGGGCGGCGCGGCAGGCGGCGGCGTTGCCCGGGGACTTCGTGGAGTGCGGGGTGAACACGGGCTTTCTGAGCTCGGCGATGTTGGCCGATCTGGAGTGGGGCCGACTCGACAAGACGCTGTACCTGCTCGATACGTTCGCCGGTCCCGTGCGGACGCAGTACTCCGAGGAGGAGCTGCGCGAGGGGCGTTGGGACCTGGCCCGGGAAGCCGTGGAGAAGGGAGCGTACCAGACGAACCTGGAGGCGGTTCGGGCGAACTTTTCCGAATGGCCGCGGGTGGAGCTGATTCCGGGGATGGTCCCGGAGACGTTGCGGGGCGTCCCCGCGGAGCGGATCGCCTTCCTCCATTTGGACATGAATTGCGCCGCGCCGGAGATCGCGGCGCTGGAGTATTTTTGGCCGCGGCTGGTCCCAGGCGGATTTGTGGTTTCCGATGACTTCGCGGCGCGGGGTTTCGACTCGCTGCGCCGAGGGTACGCCGAAGTCCTGCGGGAGCTGGGAGGGGAGATGGCTGCGTTGCCGACGGGGCAAGGGCTGCTGATCAAGCCCGCCCCGGCTGCTGAAGTTTCCGGAGCCGTCCGACAATAGCTTTATGCGGGCGTTTGCGTGCGAGCAGTGTGGACTATGGCTGGACTTCGACGCCTTCGGCTGCGTCCGCTGCGGGGCGGTCTACGGCTATCTGCCCTGGGAAGGGCGGTTCCAGCGCCTGGATGTGTTGGAGCAGTACAGGCGCTGCGGCAATGCCGATTCGGCGGCGTGCAACTGGATGCCCGAGGCGGAGTCGGACTTTGAGCTGTGCGTGGCGTGCCGTCTCAACCGTACGATTCCGAATCTGAACGCACCGCAGAATCTGGTGCGCTGGCGGCGCATCGAGGACGCCAAGCGGCGGATGGTCTACAGCCTGTTGCGGCTTGGGTTGAGCTTCGAGACGCGCCTACAGAACCCGGAGTCCGGGCTGGCGTTCGATTTCCTGTCCGAGGAGGGACTGCCGGAAGGCGTCAAGACCGGGCACCTGCGGGGGCTGATCACGTTGAACGTTGCGGAGGCCGACGACGCCGCCCGGGAGCGGATGCGGACGGAGCTGCATGAGCCGTTCCGGACGCTGGTGGGGCACTTCCGCCATGAGGTTGGCCACTACTTTTGGGATAGGCTGATTGCCGGGACGCCGCGGATCGAGCAGTTTCGGGCGAGTTTCGGCGACGAGCGAGAAGACTACGGAGGGGCACTCGATCGGCACTATCGCGAAGGCCCGCCGAGCGACTGGAGCGAGCGCTTCGTGAGCGCCTACGCCAGCGCGCACGCTTGGGAGGATTGGGCGGAGACCTGGGCGCACTACCTCCACATCGTGGACGCCTTGGAGACAGCCTACAGCTATCGGCTGGAGCCGCAGTCACGCGAAGCCGGGGCGGACCGGGCGGCAGCCGTCGACTTCGACCCCTATGTCGAGGACCGCTTCGACGACATGCTGCGGGCGATGACGCCGCTGGGGTTTGCGGTCAACAGTCTCAATCGCAGCCTGGGTCAGCCGGACCTGTATCCCTTTTGTCTGGCTCCGGCCGTACACGAGAAGCTGCGGTTCATCCACGGCGCCGTGCGGGCCGGCGCATCCTAGCGACGAGGCTCATTCGCTCCGCAGAGCTTGGAGCGGGTTGACCGACGAGGCTTTGCGGGCCGGAAGCAAGCCGGCGGACAGGCCGACGACAGTGAGCAGGACCGCGGCCCCGGCGACGGTGATCGCGTCGAGGCTGCGTACGCCGAAGAGTTGGCTTTCGAGGAAGCGCGCCAGGGCCCAGAATAGCGGCAGCGCAATGGCTACGCCGATCGTCGCCAGCGAAACGGCTTCGCGCACGATTAGTCCGCCGGCTTGCCAACGGGGCGCGCCGAGGGCGATCCGGATGCCCATCTCCTTGGTGCGGCGCTCGGCGGAGAAGGCCATCACGCCGTGGAGACCGATCACGGCCAGCAGCGTCGCCACGAGGGCAAAGGCCACCGCCGATGTCGCCAACATCCGCTCGTTCATGAGCAAGCGGTCGAGCTGGTCGTCGACGGTCCGCATCCCGAGGATGGCCAGGGAGGGATCGATGTCAGCGACGGCGGACCGTATCGCTGGACCGGCCGTCTGCGAGGACCCCAACGTGCGTACATAGAATGCTCCTCCGTCGAGGCCGCTCTCCCAGGCCGGGAAGAAGGCCTGCGGTTCGGGGTCGCGCAATTCACGGTCTCGGAACGTGGCGGCCACTCCGACGATCTCGATTTCGGGCCGCGTGTCGGGCGACCCGCCGATGCCGATGCGCACGCCGAGGGGGTCGGCGCCGCCTAGGTACTTGTCGGCGAATTCTTGGTTGACGATCGCCTTGCTGAGGCCCCAGCGGGAGTCATCGCGGGAATCGTGGTCGTCAAAATCACGGCCGAGGGTGATCGGAGCCCCGAGGGTTTGGAAGAAGCCGGGGCTGACGGCGTTCAAGGGGATGCTGCTCTCGGTAACGACTTGCTGCGGGAGGCCGATGGTGAGCTGGACGTTCCAGGAGCCTCCGGTGAGCATCTGGCGCCTGGCGACTGCGGCGCCCTGGACCTCCGGCAGGGCTTCGAGCCGCGCGAGAATGCGCCGAATCAGCGGCTTGGATTCGTCATAGGAGTAACCCGCCCCCTGGGGCTCCACGCTGAACACGAGCAGATTGCTCGTAGGGAATCCAGGACCCTGGGTGCGGAGGGTTCCGAGGGTTTGCGCGAACAGCCCGGCGCTGATCAACAGAATCAGAGCGAGAGCGAACTGCGCGACCACCAGGGTCTTGCGGAAGCCGAGGCCGCCGGCGACGGCGTTGGACTGCTCCTTGATGGCGGCGGCGGGACGAACCGAGGCCGCGTAGATCGCGGGCGCCACGCCGGAAAGCAGTGTGGTCAAGGCGGAGACGCCGACTGCAAAGGCCAGAACCTCGAGATGGAGATCCGCGCCGAGTGCGTTCTCTGAGGGGCCCAGTGTGGGCAGGAAGGCCAGCACGGCGCGCATCAGAGCGGGAGCCAGGAGCAGCCCCGCGGCGCATCCCAATAACGCCAGGAGGCCGCTCTCGATGAGCTGTTCGGAGATGATGCGCCGCCGAGAGGCGCCCAGCACGGCCCGAAGCGCCGTGGCGCGACGCCGTGCAAGCGCTTTTGCCAGCGAAAGGTTGGCGACATTGAGGCAAGCCAGCAAGAGGATCAGGCCCGTTGCCGCCAACAGGATCAGCATCGGCTGCTCGATCCGGGCGCGCAGCAGCGACACGCCCCGTCCGGCGGGCAAGACATCGAGCGTTGAGGCTTTGAAATCCCGCATCTGTTGCGGGGTGACCGCCGGCCACCCCTCCCGCTTGGGATCGGCCTCGAGGTAGGCCTGGAACCAAGGCTCGAGCCGGGTTTGGGCTTGTTCGCGGCTGACGCCGTCCGCGAGCCGGCCGAAGATGTGGAGCCAGCGCTCGCGGGCGTTGAAGAAGTCGCGATTGTTGACGTCCGCTTGCGCGCTCATCGCGGCGGGGACCCACACGGCGGGGACTCCGCTCCAATCGAGCCCCTGAAAGCCCTTGGGGCCCACGCCGATCACCGTGAACGGATAGGTGTTGATCTTGATCGTTTTGCCGACGACCCTCGGATCGCCTCCAAAGCGGCTCTGCCAGTATGCGTTCGAGAGGACGGCGAAGGGGTGCCCGCCGCGATTCACGTCGTCCGAATCGTCCAGGAGGCGTCCGACGGCCGGCTGGACCCCGAGCGTCGAGAAATAGGCGCCGGTGACGATCTCGACGATTACGGGCTCGGCGCCGCCCGATTCCGAGGATAGGACGGCTCCGACCGGCGCTCGCGCAAAAACATCCTCAAAGACGCCGTCCGTCTCGCGGAGCTCGCGATAGAGCTCGTAGGACATTAGCGAGCCCCAGCCGCGTCCGGGTCCGATGTACAGGCCGTTCCAGTCGAGTTGGACGAGTCGGCCGGGCTCGGCGATGGGAAGCTCCTGCCAGATGGCCTGATCCGCCAGAGAGAAGATGGCCGTTGTCGCTCCGATGCCGAGCGCCAGCGAGAGGATGATGATCGCGGTGGTGGCGGGCGAGGTCCGCAACTGCCGTACGGCTTGGCGGCCGCCGCGCAGAAACGAATCCAGCCACATCCAGCGGCTGGACTCGTAGAAGCGCTCGCGATGACTGGTGACGTTGCCGAAGGCGCGCCGCGCGGCGGCCAGAGCGGCTGCCGAAGACATGCCTTCCTCCGCGATGAGGCGGTCGGCTTCGATCTGAATGTGGGACTGGATCTCTTCGCTGAAATCCTCGTCCCGACGGCGCTGCGGTTTGCCGAACATGAGCTAACCCTCCGACTTTTCGGGGCCGAGAATGAGGCCGACGGCTTCGACGAGCCGCCGCCATTGGTTGGTCTCCCGCACCAGATGCTCGCGTCCCAAGGCGGTCAGCTCGTAGAAGCGGGCCTTGCGGTTGTTTTCGCTGACGCCCCATTCGGCCTGGATCCAGCGCTTGGCTTCGAGGCGCTGCAGGGCGGGATAGAGCGAACCGTGATCGACGAGGAGAGCATCGTCGGAGGTCTGCTGGATCGTTCGGGCGATGCCCTGACCGTGTTGCTTGCCGAAGATGAGCGTGCGCAGGATCAACAGGTCGAGCGTGCCTTGGAGGAGCGCGATCCGCTCGGACGAGCTGTCTTGGGTTGACATTCTACCCGAAGCATCGCGCCTCTTGGGTAGAATGTCAACCCAAGATTTCAGGGCCGCCGGGATCGTCGACTAGAACGAGCCGGACGCGGTCAGTGACGGCCCTGGGTCGGTGGCGGTGGGCGGGACCGGGTGGGATGAGCAAGGCGTCGCCGGGCTCGTACCGGAGGGTTCGGTCTTGGAACTCGATCTCGAGAGAGCCTTCGATCACGGCTCCGGCGTGGCCGACCTCGCACCACTCCGGATGGGAGGCCGTGGAGAGGATCTCGAGCAGACGCAGGCTCGTCGAGCCGTGAATTTCTCTCTTGGAGCGGAAGCCGCCGGACTCCTGCCAGCCATCGGAGTCAGAGAAGCGAATGCGGTAAGGCCCCATGCCTTTAGGGTAGGGCCGCCGCGGCGGGACCGGCTGAGGGCGACCAGCCGATCCCGCCGCACCGGAGTCTCAGCGGTGGCCGCGACGTCCGCCCCCGCCGACCACAACCACGGAACGTCCGTAGAAGGGCCCTCCAAAGCCGCCGAAGCCCCCGTAGCCGAAGCCGCCGTAGCCGAATCCGCGGCCCCAGTACGAACCCCAATATGGGCCCCAAGCCGGGCTCCAGTAGCCGCCCCAATAGGGGCCGAAGCCCTGGTAGGGAACCGACGGCCGGAGCATCTTGTTGCGACGCTTGGACCAGGCGTCAAAGTCGGACTTGGGCTCGGCCTTGGCCGTGCGGACCGCGGTCTCGTCGCGGAAGCTGCGGACCGAGAGGCTGTGGCCGCTCTTGACCTTCTCCAGCCCGCGATCGCTGAAGACCTCCACAGCGCCGTCGCGGACCGTGACCTCGATCTCGTCGCCCGAACGCGCTTCCACGCTGAAAACGCTGGGCTTGACGGGCTCGATGGAGGCGACCGCCGTCTTGATGTCGACGTCAGCCTGGCCGGTGCGGAGTTGGCTGTAATGCAGCAGCCCGCGGACCAACTCGAGGCGGTAAGCGCGATTGCCGAGGCCTTCGATTTCGACCTCGGAGTCGTCTCCCAGGCGAACCAAGTTGGCTCGCGCGAGCTGGATTTCGGCTCGTGACCGCGATCCGGTGATTACGCGGTCTCCCGGAAAGATCTCGTCCCCCGCGCGCGCCGCGACGCGGTCGCCGTTCTCGTGCAGGATGGTTACGTCGCCGTCGGCGACATTGAGTTGGGCCGCGCCGAAGCCGCCGCCGCGTCCCTGTCGGCGCGGATCATCGCCACGCCTCTGTGCGGCGGCCGAGGTGGCCAGCGCCAAGGCCGCCACAATGAGTGCAATTGCCAGTCTGTTCTTCTCTCGCATGATGTCCCCTGCTCATCTGCTCCTCCCCGGCAGCCATCGCTGCAACTTGGTCACCACTAAGAACCCGTTGATTTCAAAAAAGTTGCTGAATGAGCGACCGGGTCCAGGCGGTTGATTTCAGCCGCCTCCGGTGGTGGCTGGCGAGCAGGGATGGATACGATGCGGAGAGGATGTTGACCGCTCGATTTGATACAGCCTTGGCTTGGGCCTCGGAGCTGCACAGGGAGCAGACCCGCAAGGGCAGCGGGACTCCCTATATCTCTCACCTGCTGGCCGTGACGGCGCTGGTGCTGGAGGCCGGCGGCGACGAGGACGAGGCGATCGCGGCGGTTCTGCACGACGCGATCGAGGACCAAGGGGGCCACCCGACGCGAGAAGCGATCCGGCAACGGTTCGGAGACAGGGTCACGGCGCTGGTGGACGGTTGCACCGACGCGGACGTGATGCCGAAGCCGCCGTGGCTCGAACGCAAACAGGCGTTCATTGCATCGATTGCGGAGGCGCCGCCCTCGGTGCGCCTGATCGTCTCGGCCGACAAGCTGCACAACATCCAGTGCTCCATCGGAGATCTGGAGAGGGAAGGGGACGGGGTGTGGGAGCGGTTTCGGGGCCGGGAGAAGGCCCTGTGGTACTACCGTTCGGTCGTCGAGGCGTTGGAATCGGCCGGTCCGAATCCGCTGCAGCCGCGCTTGCGGCAGGCGCTAGCGCGGCTAGAGTCACTTTGAGGCGCGGAGCCAGTCCAGCGTCCTCTGCATCCCTTGTTCGAAGCCGATCGACGGCTCGAAGCCGAGGTCCCGGCGAGCCAGAGAGATGTCGGCCTGGGAGTGCCGGACGTCTCCGGGACGGTCGGGGCCGTGGGAGGCGGGCAAGTTTACGCCGGCGACCCGCTGCATGGCGTCCCAGACCTGATTGAGCGTCACCCGGCCGCCGCAGCCGCAGTTGTAGAGGCGTCCGGGGGCTTTCTCCGAACGGGCGGCAAGGAGGTTGGCCTGGACGATGTTCTCGACGAAGATGAAGTCGCGGGATTGTTCGCCGTCGCCGTGGATCGTGGGGGCTTTGCCGGCCAGCAGACGGTCGGCGAAGATCGACAGGACGCCGGAATAGGGCGACTTGGGGTCTTGGCGGGGTCCGAAGACGTTGAAGTAGCGCAGCGCCACGGTCTCGAGCCCGTAGCTTTCCCAGAACGTCCGTAGATACATTTCGCCGGCGAGCTTGTGGACGGCGTAGGGCGAACGTGGATCGGGCAGCATATCCTCGCGCTTGGGCAACTCCGGGGCGTTGCCGTAGGCAGCGGCGGAGGCGGCGAAGACGACTCGGCGCACCTTCTGGTCCACCGCGGCCTGGAGGACATTGAAGGTTCCGTCGACGTTGACCTCGTGGCACAGACGGGGATCTTCGATCGATTTCGGCACCGAGGCGATGGCGGCCTCGTGGAAGACGACGTGGACGCCGTCGAAGAGCCGTTCGAGGGTGGCGTAGTTGCGGATGTCGCCCCGGTGAATTTCGACCCGGTCGGCGACCTCTCGGAGATTGTCCTCGTGGCCGGTGCTGAAGTCGTCGACCACCATGACGCGGCGTACGTCCGGTTGCTCGAGGAGCCCTCGGACCAGCGCCGAACCAATGAAGCCCGCGCCGCCGGTGACCAGGACGTTGCGCATGGCTCTAGCTCAGGCGAGAGATCTCGTCGCTCAAGTAGGCCATCGATTCACGGATGATACGTCCGGCGCCGGGCGTGAAATCGAAGACTTCCATCGAGACCCAGCCGGGGAACTGTCGATCCTTGGCGACCTGCAGCACCGGCTTGAAGTCGTAGCCGCCGTCGGGCCGGGGGTAGCTGCCGTCGAGCTCGTTGACGTGGATGTGTTTGATCTTCGACCAGTTGCGCTCGACGATGACGGCGTGGGGCTCGACCTCGTTGATGGCGTTGTGGGAGTCGAACATGGTCCGGACGGCCGGACTGCCGATCTCGTCGACGATGCCTGCGGCCTCATCGAGGGTTTGGACCACGTCGCACTGCTCGATGGGGAGCGCCTCGACCAGCAGGGTCACTCCGAGGGACTCCAGATGGCCGGCGATGGAGGCCACGCCGTCAATGTAGTTGCGGGTCGCCTGCTCGCGGGTGGCCCCGCCGGTGGTCTTGCGCTGGCCGGGGGAGCCAAAGACCATGACGCCGCCGGTCTCCCCGGCGCGGAGGTCGGCGCAGAGGTCGCCGAGGCGCCGCACGAAGTCCCAACTGTGGGTGCGCATGGCGTCATCCGGCGTCGTCACGTGAATGCCGGTCGGCCCGACGGTGAGCCAGTGCAGCCCGACGAAGTCGAGACCTTCGGAGACGATGATGTCGCGCACTTCGCGTCGGCGCTCAGCGGGCAGCGTGGTGGCGTCGGTCTGCAGCGTGAATGGGGCGATCTCGATGCCGTCCCAGCCGGCGGCCTTGATGGCGCGGCACTGCTCGACGAAAGGGGTTTTCTCGAAGACTTCGTTGCAGACGGAGAGACGAAAGGGACCAACAGGCATAACGGCCTCGCTGCACCAGTCTAGCAACGGCGTCACGACGCTCGCCGGTGCGCTATATTCTCAGGCAGCCATGTTGAACCGCAGACAATTCCTCGGCTCCGCCGCCGGTTTGGCCGCAGCCGCCGCACTTCCGGCCCACGAAGGAATCCACTCGATCTTTCGCGGCGTTCAGATCGGAGCGCAGAGCTACAGCTTCCGCGACCGAGACATTCTGGCCGCCCTCAAGGCCTACAAGGAGATTGGGCTGGGGGAGTGTGAGATGTGGAGCGGGCACATGGAGCGGCCCGCCGGCCAGAGACTCAGTCGCGAGCAGTTGCGCGACTGGCGGCTGAAGGTCGATTTGGGCGAGTTCGAGAAGGTGGGCCATGAGTTCCATGAGGCCGGTGTGGAGCTGTACGCCTACAACTACAGCTTCCGGGCTGACTTCACGGACGCGGAGATCGATCGCGGGTTCGAGATGGCGAAGGCGCTGGGCGCGAAGGTCATTACGGCTTCCGGCAATGTCTCGGTCGCGCAGCGAGTGGACAAGTTCGCCAAGAAGCACGACATGCGCGTGGGGATGCACAACCACTCGCACATTCGCGACGACGAGTTTGCCACGCCGGACGACTTCGCCAAGGCCATGAAGGGGACGACGCACATCGCGATCAACCTCGACATCGGCCACTTCTTCGGCGCCGGCTTCGACCCGGTGGACTTTCTGGGCAAGCATCACAAGGACATCGTGACGATCCATGTGAAGGACAAGTCGAAGGACGACGTAAACATGCCGTTCGGGCAGGGCGCCACGCCGATCGTCGAGTGTCTGCGGCTAATGCGCGACAAGAAGTACAAGATCCCGGCCAACATCGAGTACGAATACAAGGGCGGCGACACGGTGGCGGAAGTGAAGAAGTGCTTCGAGTACTGCAAGAACGCGGTGCTGGAGAGCTGACCGGCCCCTTCGCTGCGTTTCGAGAACAAATGACAGGCGGGCCCTCGGGCCCGCCTGTTTTGCGTTGTAGGCCTTCCGATTTCGGCAAGGAGTAGAATTTCCTGTTCGTATTCAAGAACGAGAAAAGGAGGCCACACCATGTTCTACATTCGCAAGGTCGGTCCTAATGAGGCCCTGATCGTTTCGGGAGGCGGCGCGAGGCCGCGCGTCGTGGTGGGCTCGAGCACTTGGATCAGCCCGTTCGTGCAGCGGGCGGATGTGTTGTCGCTCGAGATCATGACGCTGGCGGTGCGCACGCCGAACGTCTATACGCAGGAAGGCGTCGCTCTGTCGGTGGACGGCGTCGCGCAAGTGAAGGTCGCCCGCGACGAAGACTCGGTCCGGACGGCGGCGCAGCAGTTCTTGGGCAAGAGCGCCAGCGAGATCTCGCAGATCGCCCTGCAGACGCTGGAAGGCCACCAGCGGGCGATGATGGCGACGATGACGGTGGAGCAGATCTACCAGGACCGGGACTCGTTCGCCAAGCAGGTCCGGGAGGTCGCGTCGGTCGACATGGCCCGGATGGGCATGGAGATCGTGAGCTTCACGATCCGCGACATCTCCGACGAGAAGGGCTATTTGGACGCGCTGGGCATTAGGCGCACGTCGCAGGTGAAGCGCGACGCGGCGATTGGGCAAGCGATTGCGGAGAAAGAGTCGAGCGTGGAAGGCGCCGAAGCCCGGAGGCAATCCGAGGCGGCGCGGCTGCGCTCGGAGCAGCAGGTGGCCGAGTCGCAGAGAGACTTCGAGCTGGCCCAGGCCAGCTATCAGAAGGAGATCAACGCGGCCAAGGCGGCGGCCGCCGCCGCGCTCGACCTGGAGCAAGCCCGGCAGCGGCAGAAGATCCGGGAGGAAGAGCTGCGCGTGTCGCTGATCGAGCGGCAGAAGCAGATCGAGATCCAGGAGCAGGAGACGCAGGTCAAGCAACGGGAGCTCGAGGCCAACGTGCGCAAGCCGGCCGAGGCCGAGCGCTACCGGCTGGAGACCGAGTCGCAGGGCCGCAAGGCGCAGGTGATCGCTGAGGCGGAGGCGCGTGCACAGGCGACGCGCTTGCAGGGCGAGGCCGAGGCTGCGGCCGAATCGACGCAGATCCGGCTGCGTGGTGAAGCCGAGGCCGACGCCATCCGCGCGAGGGGACTGGCCGAAGCCGAAGCGATGCGCCTGAAAGCCGAGGCCTGGAAGGAGTACGGCCAGGCGGCGCTAGCCGAGCAACTGTTGCGATCCCTGCCGGAACTGGCCCGGGCGATCGCCGAGCCGCTGGCCAAGACCGAGAAGATCGTGGTGATCAGCGGAGGAGGCGGCGGAGCGGGGACGGGCGCCACGCGGGTGACCGAGGATGTGACGCAGGCGATGGCGCGGCTGCCGGAGGCCGTGAAGGCCATGACCGGCATCGACATCGTGGCCACGCTGAAGAACCTGCCGGGCGTGGTCAGCGAGCCGTCGAAGCCGTCCGAGAGCTGAAGACGCCGGCCGCCGCGGCCCAGAAAAGGGTCGCGGCGGCGATGTTCAAGATGGCGTCGGCGACCTGCGGATGGCGGTTCGGAGCCAGCAGTTGCAAGGATTCCGCGAAGACGCTGAGCCCGACCGCCAGCGTCAGAGCCCAGGGCGTGGAACGGGGCGGGCCGGAGCGCGCCAGCAGCCAGCCATAGGTTCCGAACAGGAAGACGTGGTAGGCCTTTTGGAGCAAGAACGGCGGCGAGCCCACCGGCGCCGGTCCGGGACCGAACAGCCAGGTGGAGATGACGGTGGCGATTCCGCCCGCCCAGGTCGTCTGAGAAAACAGGACCAGGGCGACCCACAATCTCAAAGTCCAAGGGCTCAACGAGGCGCGTGCGACCAACTCCCATGCTAGCGCGGCGGTGCTAGACTGGGGCCCGCCATGGCTTCGACGCGTCGTCGTTTCCTTCAGTCACTGTCCGGACTGGGCCTTGCCTCCCAGGTCGCCGCTCAGCAGGATCACTCGCTGCGGATTACCGCGGTGGAAGCCGTCCCGGTCAATTTGCGCCCGGGGAACAACCAGGGCGACCTGCCCAAGTTCGACGGCCCGTACGATCCCCAGCGTTGGCGCTACATTGGCCCCTTCGGCCAGCTCTCCGGCGCCTTGGCGGTGACGATTCGCACGAACCAGGGCGTGGTGGGATACGGATTGGGCGCAGGCGGGTCGGCGGGAGCGCAGATTGTGGAGAAGCATCTGCGGCATTTGCTCGTCGGCATGAATCCGCTCGACATCGAGCTGCTGTGGGAGCAGATGTACGCCTCGGGGCTCTCCTATGGCCGGCGGGGAATCTTCGTCACCGCTCTGAGCGCCGTCGACAACGCGCTGTGGGACGTGGTGGGCAAGCGGCTCGAACAGCCCGTGTACCGGTTGTTGGGCGGGGCGACCAAGGAGAAGGCCGAGGCCTACTACACGAGCGCGAAGCCGGAATCGGGCCTCTCGATGGGCTTTCAGAACTTCAAGCTGCCCATCCGCGACGGCGTGCTGGAGGGGCGCGCCGGGATGGAGCGTACGACGGCCATCCTGCGGGAGGCTCGGCAGGCGATCGGCGCGGACAAACGGCTCATGATCGACGTGCTGTTCAAGTGGGACGACCTGAACTACGTGAAGGAGATGGCGTTGCGCCTGGAAGACGTGCAGTTGTACTTCATCGAGGAGGCGCTGTCTCCCGACGACCTACTGGGCTACGCCGAGCTCGTGCGGGACATCCGATCGACGCTGATCGCGCATGGCGAGCACGAGTACACGCAGCACGGCTACAAGTTGTTGTTCCATCACAAAGCGGCGGGCGTGGCTCAGCCGGACGTCACCTGGTGCGGCGGCGTGACGGCGGCGCGGAAGATCGGCGTGATGGCCGCCGAGCACGACGTGGTCTTTCTGCCGCACCGAGGCGGCAGCCTCTACGGGTTGCCGCTGGTGCTGACGAGCTCTCACGCGCCAATGGCGGAGAGCTTCGGCACGGGGGAGCCGGTCAGCGACTTGATGCTGGCGATGACGGCGCCGTTCGAGAAGGGCTACTACCTACCGCCGGAGAAGCCCGGGTTTGGAACGGAAGTGACCGATGCCCTGATCCAAAAAAACCGCAAGGACGTTTGAGGAGAACCGGAACGGTGAGCACGGCGATGAATCGACGCAGATTTCTTCAGGGTTTGGCGCTGGGAACGGCGGCGGCCCCGCTTTGGGCGGCCGGGGGCGGGCAACTGCCGGCCCTGCGCGGCGTCTACCCCATCATGCAGACGCCTTACCTGGGGTCCGGGCCCGTCGACTACGAGTCGTTGGCGGCGGAGGTCCGCTTCCTCGACAAGACCGGGACGCACGGTATCGTATGGCCTCAGTTGGCCAGCGAGTACATGCGGCTGAGCTACGAAGAGCGCATCGAAGGAGCCGAGACGATCGTGAAGGCGGCCCAGGGGTTGCGTCCGAAAGTCGTGATCGGCGTGCAGGCGGTGGACGCCGAGACGGCGGTGCGCTTCGCCAAGCACGCCGACAAACTCCGGCCGGACGCGATCATCGCCCTGCCCCCTCGCAAGGGCGAACAGAACGAGTTCGATCTGCCGGCGATCAAGGACTACTACCGGCGGATCGGCAAGGCCTGCGACCTGCCGTTGTTCATCCAGGCGATCGGCAACATCAGCGTGGAGTTCATCGTGGAGTTGATGCGGGAGGTTCCGACTCTGTCCTATGTGAAAGATGAGGCGGGACACACGCTGAGCCGGATTACGGAGCTCCGAGCCGCGAGCACCCCGCGGCCGTTGGGGATCTTCACGGGCGGACACAGCAAAACGCTCATCGATGAGATGGCGCGCGGCTCCGACGGCAGCATGCCGGTCGCCTCGTGGGTGGACCTGCTGGCGACGACGTGGGATCTGTGGGCGCAGGGCCGCCAGGGAGAGGCGATCGACGCCTTCTCCAAGGCCATGCTGTTCACTACGCAAGTCAGCTCCTACGGGCTGGTGGCGGCGAACTACGTGCTGCACCTGCGCGGGGTCTTTCCCAACTGGAAGACCCGGAATCCCAACGAGCGTCCGCTGGATGAGGAATCGCGGAAGGCGCTCGAGCGCTCATTCGAGTTCGTCAAGCCGTATCTGCGGGCCTGAGGATGCGTGCAGGAGGCTGAAACCCCTGTGCTAGAGTCGGAATCAGACCTCGTATGCGGACTTTCGTCCGAATCGACCTCTCCCGCATCGCCCAAAACTACCGCAACCTACGGGCCGCCTGCCTGCCGGGCGGAGATGTGCTGGCCGTGGTCAAGGCCAACGCCTACGGACACGGTGCGGTCGCGGTGGCGGGAGCCTTGGAAGCGATCGGCTGCCGACGTTTCGCGGTGGCGTCCCCAGGAGAAGGCGTGGAGCTGCGCCAGGCGGGGGTGGGCGGAGAGATCGTCGTTCTCGAGGGCTTCCTGCCGGGTGAGGACGACGTATTTGTTGCCGAACGGCTGACGCCTCTGCTGCACCACCCTGGCCAAGTGGAGCGCTGGGTCGAGTTGGGCGGCGCCGCTTCGACGCCGCTGCCCTGCTACTTGAAGGTCAACACCGGCATGAACCGCCTGGGCGTGGAACTCGACCGAGCGCAGTCGATCGCCTCGCGGCTGGCCTGCGCGCGAGGCGTGGAGTTTCTGGGCTTGGCGACGCACCTCGCTTCGGCGGAGGACTTCGAGGACCCAGCCGCGGACGAGCAGATGGAGCGTTTCGAGGAGCTGCTCGGCGCGATGGAGGCGGCCAGCGTGCCGCTGCCCTCGGTGCACTTCGCCAACAGCGCCGCGTTGGCATACCGTCCTACCGGCGCAGGCAACGTGGCCCGCTGTGGTCTGGCGCTGTACGGCTGGCTGCCGCCGACGGCGGGTCCCGCGGGCGCGCCCCGCGCGGAGGTTCGGCCGGCGCTGGAATGGCGGGCCCGCGTGCTGTCGGTGCGGGAGCTGGGAATAGGGGACCGAGTCGGCTACAGCGGGATCTTCCGCGCAGAGAGGCCGATGAGGATTGCGGCGCTGGGCGTGGGCTATGGCGACGGATACCGGCGGGAGCTCTCCGAAGGCGGACGCGTCCTGCTGGGCGAGGCAAGCTGTCCTGTGGTGGGGCGCGTAAGCATGGACATCACGACGGTGGACGTTTCGCAGTGTGGCATCGTCGAGCCAGGGGACGAGGCGATTCTGCTCAGCCCTGAGCTCAGCGCTCATGAGGTTGCCGCTCGCTGCGGCACGATCGCCTATGAGATCCTGTGCGGAATTTCCGGGCGGGTCCCACGGATCTATGAACAACGAGGCTAAAGTTGGCCTCCCGCAGCCGATGAGGGGCTGGTGCGGGAGTGGCTCGATGACGCTTTGGCCAGGATGCGCGCCGCCGGCCATGAGCCGTCGCCGGCTCTGCTGGTGCGGTTGACTGACGGTCGGCTGCGCATCTTGCCGCCGGATGAGCCCGAGGCGCGCCTACGCCGGTTGTCCAACGAGTGCGGTCCGGTGGAGCTGGCTTACCTGGTCGACGGGAACGGTGCGGTTCCCGTCGCGGGGCCTGCCTCGAACGATAGCTACTGCGACTCGAGCAACTGGGCGATCTTTGCGGCGTCGTTGGGCATGACGACGGGTGCGTTGCCGAACGTCGGCTGCAGCTTGGTCCCGTCCGGCGCCGTCAAACCGCCGGTGTGGTAGTGATACACGTAGTCGGGGTCCTTGAGCAGGTGGCCGGTGAGGATGCCGACGACATCCGCATCGGCCGGGATGGTTCCGGCGGCGACGAGGTTCTTGAGGCCCGCCACGGTCGCTGCTGAGGCCGGCTCGCATCCGAAACCGCAGCGGCCCACGATCGCCTTGGCGTCCGCGATCTCCTGTTCGGTCGCCGAGGCCACGACGCCCTGGCAGCTCTCGATTTCGAACTGCGCCTTGGGCCAAGAGACGGGATCGCCGATGCGGATGGCGGTGGCCAGGGTCTCCGGTGAGCGCACGGGACGGAACGGCGCCTGAAAGCCGCGCTCGAAGTACTCGTGAAAAGGCGCAGAGCCAGCGGCTTGCACCACGGCGATGCGCGGCAGCTTGGAGATTGCGCCGATCTGATAGAGCTCTCGTAGCCCTTTGCCCAGGGCGGAGACGTTGCCGAGGTTGCCGCCGGGTAGGACGATCCAATCGGGCACGACCCAATTGCGCTGGTCGAGCATCTCGATGACGATCGACTTCTGACCTTCGATCCGAAACGGGTTGACCGAATTCAGCAGATAGATGCCGATTCTGGCGGCCAACTCCCGCACCAGGGCCAGGATCTGGTCGAAATTGGCTTCGACTTGGACCGTCAGCGCGCCGAACTCCAATGCCTGCGCCAACTTACCGTAGGCGATCTTGCCGTGGGGCAAAAAGATGACGGCTTGCATGCCGGCTGAGGCGGCATAGGCCGCCATGGACGCCGAGGTGTTGCCGGTCGAGACGCAGGCGACGCGCTGCATACCAAGTCGTCGCGCCTGCGTGGCTCCGGCCGTCATGCCGTTGTCCTTGAAAGATCCGCTGGGGTTGTATCCCTGGTGCTTGAGCTGGAGAGCGTCGACGCCGGCGTAGCTGGCGGCCGGCAGGGCGTCGAACAGCGGTGTGTTGCCTTCCCGAATCGTAACGACGTGGGCGGGGTCCTCGACGAAGGGCAGCATCTCGCGGAAGCGCCAGACGCCGGAGACGTCGAGGGGCTCGCGGCTGAGACGCCGTTCGTCCCAGGTCCTCTTCCAGAGCGAGGCGTCGGCCTGATTGAAGTCATTGTCGACGGCGGTCAGACCGCCACAGGCAGGGCACTCGTAGAGAACCGCGTCGATGGGGAACTGTCGGGCGCACGACGGATTGAAACAGACCAAGCGACTGGGCATGCGTCCCTCCATCGTATCTCGCCAGATCGGGATGAAGTCTGCAATGCGGACTGGGTGATCGCCACGGGGAGGGGCTGCGGGAGCGGCGGCGGGTGTCAGGAACCGGCGAGACTTGGCCGAAGTCAGCCTCTGGCTGCGAGGTTCTGGATGAGAGGACCTGAGCCTTCCAGGCGTAGTGGGGCCAGGCGCATAGTGATGAAACCCAAACCGCTTTCTCGAATCTGTTCGGTCGCAGTCCTCCTTCTTCTGACGACGCTTGGGCGGGGTACGCTGAGTGCGCAGTGTCCCGGCAACATCCAGTTTCGCGAGATTCAGGACCGTTGGGTGGAGATCGTCTTCCAAACCGACACGCCTGGGGCCAGCACGCGAACGCGGATTGCTTTTGGCGAAGACCCGCAGAATCTCGCGGCGGAGACTCCGACTCGGGTGCTTGGAAATTGGAGCGGGCAGCCGAACGTCGCAACGATCACGAATCGCCAGCGAGCCATTACCGGGCTGGCGCCATCGACGAGCTACTACTTCGACATTCGTGTGAGCAACGCGGCAGGGTCGAGCTTCGGGAACTGGGACCAGTGTGAGACGCAGCACTGTCCTAGCGCCGGGGCGCAACCCGGGGGATATCAATGCGTGCAGGTTGGATCGCGCTTGCGGCCGCGGTTCACGACTTTGCCCGCCAACGGAACGCCTCCGACATCGCCCAACAGCCCCGTCAACCAACCGGTTCTGACAGACCTGCCTGTGGTGACGGGCAGCACCTTTTTGGTGAACCTGGATGAAGAGAAGCGATGTACGAATTTCCAGCAGATGCTCAATGCCGCCGCGGCGGCCGACCCGGGCTTGGTGCATCAGGTGGTGGTGCCGGCCGGCGGGGTATGCCGCCCGGAGTCCGAAGACCGGAGAGGGTACATCCTCGGAGAGAAGCGTGGCACGGGCACGGTGGTCGTACGCTGCGACGCCGATCCGAAGCTCTTGCCGCCCCCTGGAGTGCGCATCGACCCGGCCTGGCAGGCCGGAGGCATGTGCAACATCGAATGGAACCTGGGCGACAACTCGGCTGACAATACCGCCCTCATCGCGGTGAGCCCCGCCAACTGCGCCAGCCAACCCTGCACGGAGGGTTGGCGGTTCGTGGGGTTCCGGATCGGAGCGCCCGACTTCCGACTGGTGACGCGGAAGGTCTGGCCCGTCATAAGCTTTGATTCGAGCAACGGCAAGATCACGGTGCAGGGAGATATCCGGGAGAAGGAGGTCTTCGACAACCTGCAGGTCAGCCTACCCGGCGTCGCGGAAGTCTACGCTCACCGCACCTGCAACGTCACCAGTAAGACTTACAACTCCTCGACCGATACCAGCGTCGTCACTCTCTGCGGCGGCGGCAACGCGGGCGGCAACTATCTGGGGGGCGGAACGTTGTCGGACCGCATCGCCACGCCGTTGGCAACCTGTGCGGCGGGCGTCGACCCGATCTGTGAGAGCGCCGAGCCGCACCTGCTGAGCAACTACTACGAGTTCCCGCTCCTGACGATCAGCGGGGATACGGCGACGGTGAACGGGTCGCACCAGATCGACAACTTCCATGGCGTCCGGATTCTCGGTTCCACCGGCGGCTGCGATGGCTTCTACACCGTCACGTCAGTCAACAAGGGAGCCGGCACCGCCCGACTCAGTCCCGCTCCCGCCTCACCCTGCACAGGCGGAGTAATGCAGGAGATGGGTGCGATCACAATCTTCGAGACGGCCGGACGAGGAGCCAGCGACGCCAATCGCGTCCATCTGATGAACGTGATCGACGCCACTCACTTTCAGTTGCTCGGAAGCGTCCTGAGCGGGTCCACGATCGGCGGATGGTCCGCCATTGATCCGCCGCTATTCGAGACCATGGTGACGTTGCGTTCGTGTCGGCGTTGCGTTTTCGATCGCGTTCTCCTCGACGGGGGCGGGCCTCCCATCAGGTCCCAAGGTGCGTTCAGTTGGACACAGAGCACGACTCCGCAAACCCGGTACGCCACGCAGGGCGCGGTCATCAACTCGTGGATTCAGGACTTTGAAGCCTGGTTCCCAACCCACCCGATCAGCGGAACGGCGCCGCGTACGACCGTTTACAGCGTGCTGTCCGCCACGCCGGTCATTCATGGAATTACCGCGACGTACGACTACCAAGTGCTGAACGTGGGCCACTACGCGGTCCCAGGCATTTCTATGTTCGGGCAGAACGGGAACCAAGTGTGCGCCGAGGACATCTCGCTGGAGAGGGGGTTCTTCTACTACCCACGGAGCCGCGTGGCGGGCTTTCCGGAAGCACATGGGCTCTACTTTCCGAGCCGTCATTTCATCGAGTTCAAGTGCGTCCGGAGATTGGGCGTTCGCGGCCTTGAACTTCGGCAGAATCCGGCCAACGGCCAGCCCTCGGGCGCCCCGATTCAGCTCAGCACCCAGAACGAGCGCAGCATCGAACTGCCGGGCGCGGCCGCTCAGGACGTCAACCTGGAGTTCAACCTGATTTGGGACAACGGCGGAGCTATCGACATGGTGGGTCCGGGCGACACCGTCTCCGCGTCCGAGTCGACCCGGCGCATTCGCATTGCCGACAATCTGGTTCGGACCAACCGGCCGGTCTGGAACACGATGCCCAGCAACCAGTTCGGCGAGATCAAGGAGCAGTGGGGCAATCTGCCCTTCTATGGCGAGTTCTTCCGGGATGTCACGGTATCCACGGATACGATCATCGAGCGCAACACGGTAGGCGAGCTCCTTGGAAGCAACGCGGCCTTCTATCAACTGGAGGGGCAGTTCGCCGGCACGTCGACGGTCCGCAAGAACATCTTCCCGTTCTCGAACGGTCAGTTCCGAGGGATCTACACAACGGACACAGGCTACCTCCCGTCCCCACTGGGCACCACAGGATACAAGGCCTGGATCAACCACTTTCGGCGCGGCGTGGGACCGGATCCTTTCTCGGTCTGGGACAACGTGGCGGTCCCGTGTCTGGACGATGCCAAGCTTCCCTTCGAGGCTGCATCGAAATCGACCAACAACGTCAACAACACGGCAAACTCCGATTTTTCTTGTTCCGGGGGGTGTCCATCCAACTTTTCCACCCAGATCGTGGGTGCGAACGGGCAGAACTGTAGGACTCGGCAGGCGTTGGTCTTCAAGGAGCGCATGGACTACGGCCGGCCGGCGAACCCCGCCTATCCGGGCTACGGCGTGGACGCGGACCAACTTTGGGACAAGATCGGGCTCGTGAGGGACCTGAAGGTTGAGCCGGGTCCGGTGGGAACCGCCACGTTTACCTATCGCGCACCGGATACGGCGGCCTGTTGGATCGACTACGGGCAGGACAAACTCTTCCCGACGTCCAACTTTGGTCGGGTCAGCGACGGAGGCGGCCCGGTACAGCGTCAGGTGCTGTTGACCCAGCTCCTGGGGTCGACAACCTACCATTTCCGGCTGTTGTGTCCGGCGGACCAGCCGAGGGGATTCTTTGTGACGCTTCCGGGCGGTTCCACGTAGTCCTCTCTGTCAATCGTCCCCTGCTAAACTGGGGGCGAATGAACAAAGAGAATACGGCCCTCAGCCCTCGGCGGCTGATGTGGATCGCCCTGATGGCGATCGCTCTGATGATCGGGGGATGCGGTTCGACGCCTCCCCCCGAAGAACCGCCTGCCGAACCGCCGCCGGCCGCCAGCGAAGCCGCCCCTCCGCCGGAGGCGGCTCCAGCAGAGGTCGCTCCGGAGCCGGAGCCCGCGCCTCCGGCCGCCGCGCCGGAGGAGGCGCCGAAGAAGGCAGAGGCCAAGAAGCCGGCTCCGCCCCCTCCGCCCAAGGAGCCTCGCGTCGTCATCAAAACCACCAAGGGTTCGATGACCGTGGAACTCTACCCGGACGAGGCGCCGGAGACGGTCAAGAACTTCCTGCAGTACGTGGATGAGGGCTTCTACGACGGTACGGTGTTTCACCGCGTCATCCCCGGCTTCATGATTCAGGGAGGCGGTCACGTCGCCGACCTATCCAAGAAGGACACCCACGATCCGATCCGCAACGAGGCGACCAACGGGCTCAAGAACACCCGCGGGACAATCTCGATGGCGCGGACGGCTAATCCTCATAGCGCCACCTCACAGTTCTTCATCAATCACGCCGACAATGCGATGTTGGACAACTCGCCGCAGAACGGCTGGGGCTACTGCGTTTTCGGCAAAGTCATCGAAGGACTGGACGTTCTCGACGCAATCGCGTCGACGCCGACCGGCAACAAGGGCGGCATGCAGGATGTACCGCTGCAGACGGTGACGATCGAGTCGATTCGCCGAGCTTCCTGAAGGAATTTTCCAATGGCAGAAGAAACCAATCCCCGCGTCGTGATGGAAACATCGAAGGGCGCTATCACCCTCGAACTCGATCCGGCGAAGGCGCCCAAGACGGTCGCCAACTTTCTTTCCTATGTCGATGCTGAGCACTACGATGGAACGATCTTCCATCGGGTGATCTCGAACTTCATGATTCAAGGCGGCGGCTTCGACGAGCGCATGATGGAGCGCGAGACCGGCGATCCCATCGAGAACGAGGCCGACAACGGGCTCAGCAACGAAAAGGGAACCATCGCGATGGCGCGGACTTCGGATCCGCACAGCGCTACGGCTCAGTTCTTCATCAACGCCACCGATACGAACGACTTCCTCGACCACACGAGCAAGACGCCCCGCGGCTGGGGCTATTGCGTGTTCGGGAAGGTCGTGGACGGGCTGGACGTGGTGGACTCCATTCGCCAGGTCAAGACCGGCCGGCGTGGCATGCACGACGACGTGCCGAGCGAGCCGGTCGTGATCAAGACCGCCCGCCGCGCCTGATTTCAC
Organism: Acidobacteriota bacterium; assembly: GCA_016125275.1. Taxonomy (GTDB): domain Bacteria; phylum Acidobacteriota; class Terriglobia; order Bryobacterales; family UBA6623; genus RI-231. The sequence continues at coordinate 315,898 of WGMB01000004.1, forward strand.
TTTCCGCACTGGCCGCGGCGTGCTAGAACGAGGACCATGAAGCGGTTCTCGTTTGGCGCGCCGGTCGGCCTGCTGGCCGCCTTCCTGCTGGGTGCGGCCTTCGCGCAACAGGCGCAGCAGCCCACGCAGGCTCCGGAGTTGACGGCGGAGGAGCGCTTGGCCCAATTGGAGGAACGCTGGGACGCCCTGGAGCGGAGCCTTTCCCGGCGGGTTCTCCAGGACAATCCGAGCGCTTCTCCAATCAGCCTCGAGACGCGTTTGTCGCAGCTCGAATCCCGCGTCAATCGGCTGGAGCAACAAGCGGTTAGCGGAATGGGCGGCGGCGACCGGTATCTGGAAAGCCGCGTTCGGGCGCTCGAGAGCGAAGTAGCTCGACTGCGGCGCTGAGCGACCTTAGGTCGTCAAGGCCCCCAGCTTCTCCTCGTCGAATCCGAGGATGATCTCTTCGCCGGCCACGGTGAGGGGACGCTTGATCAGGTTGGGGTGTTCGGCCATCAAGGCGACCGCTTCGTCGCGCGTCGGCGGGTGGAGCTTCATTTTGCGTTCCCGATACAGCGCGTTGCGGGTATTGAGGAACTTGCGATAGTCGCGTTCCCCGATCAACGCCTCGATCTCGGCGGCGCCGAGGCGCTCCGCGTCCAGGTCCACCAATTCCAACTCCGCGCCGCGTTGCTCGAGGAACTTCTTGGCGTTGCGGCAGGTAGAACAGGTCTTCTTGTGGTAAAAGCGCAGTTTCATGATGCGAGATCAGTAGCGGGGCAGGCTCGGATCGATGAGGAGGCTCCAGCCGTCAATGCCGCCGGCGAGGCTGCGGACGTTGTCCAGGCCCTGCTGCCGCAGCCAAGCGGCTACGTTTAGGCTCCGGACGCCGTGATGGCAATAGACCACGCAGAGACCCTCGCCCGAGCGATAGTCCCCGATCCTCTCTGGAGTTTCGTTCATCGGGATGAGCTCGGCGTCGGGTAGGCTGACGATCTCGTGTTCCCAAGGCTCTCGGCAGTCGACGAGGCGAATCGTCTTGCCGGTCTGTAGAGCGGCGGAGAGATCCGCGCAACTGATTTCCAAATCTTCCACGACCGATGACGGCCAGTGTAGCACCGGCGACCGCCCGGCTCGTGACAGCAACCAAGCGCGCCGCGTGTCGAAAGATCCGCTCGCCTTCGGCAAGAATCCGGCCCACGCCCGGAGAAACTCCGGGCGTCTCGGCGCGTTACTGCTGCTAGGATCAAGGAGGATGCGCTTCCTGCAGGCAGGAGACCGGAGGCTGGTGGCCCTCGAGCCGGATCACGACGTGATCCGCAATTTGGTGGACCAAGCCGGTTTCGAGTGCGAGATCGAAGAGTCGGACCGCCGGCTGGTCATTGAAGTGTGGCCTTCGGAAGAACAGCAGCTTCTGCTGTTCGATGCCGCCGACCCGTCCAACTTGGGATGGTTCTCTCGCTGCCAGTTCTACGTGGACGGGCTGAGCGGCGTTGTGCTCCAGACGCCCTTGTCGGTCGCCAACTGTTGGGATGGACGGCGTGTGCTCCCGGATCGCCTGCGGATCGCCCTGTCGACCGAGCTCCCCGCCGGCTTCCGCCTACCGGGTAAGCAGAACCTGAGCGAGCAGGTGGTCTATGCCTTGCTCTACAACTTGCTCAACGCGCTCGGGGAGACGGGCGTGGCGGTCTGCGGCAAGGGCAGCATCCAGCCTCTAGCAGGGGCTCCACGGCGCACCGTTGGGGCGACTCCTTCGCGCCGCAAGCCCTAAAATCCGCTATATACCTCGGGTGGTACTACCCCGTTACGCTTCGGTCAACAGGAAAAGACTCAGTACGAAAAGTACTCGAGTACTGTTTTCATTTTGAACCCAAAGAGCCATTGAGCAAATGTCGTCTCCGGTGCGAAACTCTCGTTGTACCAGGGACGACTCGTCGGGCTCGCAGGGGGGACGGGGCTCGATAGAGTCGGAGGCCGGTTCTTAGGAGCCGGCCTTCTTTTTTTGACTTCCTCCCCGATCCGACATCGTCTGCTAGAATCGGCGCTCGAACAAGGAGCCGATCGCAGATGACCCACCGCAGTTTCTGGAATCGCAGACAGTTTCTCGGAGCAGGGGGGATGGCATTGGCCGCCTCGGCGTCGGCCGCGCCCCAGTCCAGCCGCGCCAACTCCAAAACGCAGGTCGGCATGATCGGCGTCGGAGGCCGGGGATCGAGCCTCATGCGGCTGGTCCTGGGCATGGAGGAGGGCGGCGCGGGAGTTCACGTGCAAGCCGTCTGCGATGTGTACGAGAAGCGCAAGCAGCTTGCCCAGGAGCGTTCCAAGGCCGAGTTCGCCACGCTGGACTACCGCGAGGTGCTGGGCCGCAAGGACGTCGACGCCGTGATCGTGGCTACGCCGGATCACTGGCACGCCACCATCGCCATCGAGGCGATGCGGGCCGGCAAGGACGTTTACCTCGAAAAGCCCATGACGCACACCATCGAGGAGGCCAAGAAGGTCGTTCAGGTGGTCAAAGAAACCCGGCGCGTCCTGCAGGTAGGCTCGCAGACCACCTCGAAAGACCAGTGGTGGAAGGCGCGCAAGGCCATCCAGGACGGCATGATCGGCAAGCTGATCTCAAGCCAGGGCTCCTACCACCGCAACTCCATCGCCGGGGAGTGGAACTCCACGCCGGAGCGGGGCAATCGGAGTTGGCAGATCGAGGCGCAGGCCGGACCCAACGCCAAGGGCGTCGACTACATCGACTGGGATATGTGGCTCGGGCCCGCCGAGAAGCGCGAATTCGACCCACAACGCTACTTCCGGTTTCGCAAGTTTTGGGACTATTCCGGCGGCGTGGCGACGGACCTGTTCTATCACGTGGTTGCGCCCCTGCAGATCTGCTGGGGCGAGCCGCAGTTTCCGCACCGCGTGGTCTCGAGCGGCGGCATTTGGGCCTTCCCGGACCGCGAGGTGCCGGACACCTTCAACCTGCTGGCCGACTTTCCCAAGAAGCATTCGCTGGTGTTGAGCGCCTCGATGGCGAACTCCACGCATATCCCGGGCCTGATCCGCGGGCAGAAGGGGACCATCACGATGGTCGATCACGGCCAGTTCGAGGGCGCCACCGACCACATCACCGTGGCGGCCGAGCGGATCTACGAAGCCGAGTTCGAAGAGAAGTTCGGCGGCTACAAGGCCGTCGACATCCCGGTCGCGGAGACGCCGGAGGACGCCCACATGGCGAACTTCCTCGAATGCGTCCGGACGCGCCAGAAGCCTCATCTCGACGCCGATACCGGCTACCACGCGCAGGTGATCATCACCATGGGAGTGCAGAGCTTCCGGGAGAGCAAGGTGCTGTTCTGGGACCCGAAGGCTGAAAAGGTGGTCTACGAGCCGCCCAGCGCCTAGGCGGGCGGAAGCCTTGCGTCGGGCAACGTCCAAGTTTTGCGCCACTCTCTACGATGAGAGCTCGCCGAGGAGGATTTTGCCATGCCCGCCGCAGTCATGCCCGCCGAAATCGAGAATCCCGAGATCACGCAGGACCTTGCTGAGCTCGACGCCGTCCTCACCGAATTCGACGAACTGGTCGCGGGCCTCGAAGACGAAGGTTTCTGCTGGCGACCGGAGCCGGGCCGCTGGTCGATCGGCGAGTGCATGGATCACCTCTCGGTGACCGCGGCGTTGTACGAGCCGGTCCTTGAGGAGTGCATGAGGGAAGGTCGCGCCGCAGGCCGAACCGGTATCGGCAAGCCGCGCCGGGGCATCCTCAACCGATTGTTCCTGTGGCTGATGGCTCCGCCGGTTCGGGGCAAGGTGAAAGCGCCCGGCTCGTTTCTGCCGGCCGCGATTGCGTCCAAGCAGGAGGTCTGCTCGCGGTTCTCGGACCGGCACGGCCGCCTGCGGCGGTCCATGATCGAAGCCGACGGTTTGGACTTGTGGAGGAACCGTTTGGTCTCGCCGGCGTCCAACCTGATTCGGTTGAGCTTGGGCGAGGCTTTCGCGCTGCTGCTCACCCACATGCGCCGCCACCTGTGGCAGGCTCGGCAAGTGCGCCAAGCGCCGGGATTTCCCGCCTCGTAACGAAGACGGGGACGGGCCGTTGGATCGACCTCGTCCCCGTTTGGCGACTCTCCGACCGCGTCGGCTACTTGTGAGCGACGACGGTGATCTCGATACGCGCCGTGCCGACCAGGCTGGCTACGGCCACCGTGGTGCGCGTGGGGCGATCCTTCTTGAAGTACTGCGTGTACACGCCGTTCATCGCCTGGAAGTTCGCGATGTCGGTGAGATAAACCTTCACGTCGACGGCGTCGTCGAAATCCAGGCCGGCTTCCTTGAGGATCAGGCCGATGCGCTTGAAGGTCTGGTGCACCTCGTCTTCGAACTTCTCCGGGTACTTGCCGGTCTCGAGATCTCCGCCGGTTTGGCCCGCGCAGTAGAGCGTATCGCCCACGAGCACGCCGGGGCTGAACGGCATGTTTGCCCGGAACTCCTTGGGGTAGATGATGGTCTTGTCGGCGGCTGCGGCGGAGACGACGAGCATCGCGCCGAGCAGCAGAATGTTTCTAAGCATCGATAATCCTCCAGCAGCCATTGTACGAAGGCCGGAGCCTTAGCCGCCCAGCATCGCCCGCACGATCGGCGTCAGCGCTTCGCCGAGGCGTACCTGATCCGACGCTTCCAGGTGTAGGCCGTCCGCTTCGCTGGCCCGCACCACCGAGCCGGCGTCAAAGAAGCGGCAACCCCGCGCTTCGGCATGCTCGCGGTAGTAGCGCGGCAGCCCGGTGCACTTCTCCGCGGCGCCCTCGAACATCTCCGCGAACGCGCTGAGCTTGGTAACCGGCGGCGGCGACGCCAGCAGCACTTGGGGCGCGCCCCCGTCCGGGCCCGTCTTGCTCTGGAGGATGATGTCGAGTAGCAACCCGACGCTCCGGCCGATGTCGAAGGCCGAGACGGAGAACCTTCGTTTGAGGTCGTTGGTCCCCAGCATCAGCACGACCACATCGAGGGGGTGGTGGCTGAGCAAGCAACCCGGCAGGTAGGCCTTCCCGCAGCGGTGCTCCTCGATGGGGTCCTCCCACACGGTGGTGCGGCCGTTGAGGCCTTCGGCGATTACCACGACGTCGGGGCCGAGAGCCGCGGCGAGCACGTTGGGCCAGCGGCTCTCCGGGGGATGCCGTGCGGTGGAGTGCGGGCTGCGGCCCCAGGTGTTGGAGTCTCCGAAGCAAAGGACGGTCTTCTGCATGAGCCCACCATCGTAGCCGGACGCCGCGTTCGTGGCATGCTAAGGGGCCGATGGGAGGCAGCAGCATGAGCGGAAGGATCGCGATCGTCACCGGGGATGGCGGTGAGGGCTACGAAGCCCTCTACGCCTGGCACCGCTTTCTGGAGGAGGGGTGGCGCGCCGACGTCGTGGCCCCGAGCCGGCGGCGGCTGCACCTGGTGATGCACGATTTCGAGCCCGGCTGGGACACCTATGTCGAGCGCCCAGGCTACGGGTTGGAAGCGCAAGTGGGCTTGGACGAATTGTGCGCCGAGGACTACGATGCGCTGTTGCTGATTGGAGGGCGCGCGCCCGAGTACCTGCGTCACGATCGCCGGCTGCTCGAGGTCGTGCGGGAGATGCATCGCCAATGCAAACCGCTGTTTGCGATTTGCCACGGCATCCAGGTCCTTACAGCCGCGGGCGTCGTCGCGGGACGGCGGGTGACCTGCTATCTGCACGTACGCTCGGAAGCGGAGGCGGCCGAGGCGGAATTCATCGACGAACAAGCCGTTGCGGATGGGCATTTCGTAACCGCGCAAACGTGGGAATCGCACCCGCAATTCTATCGGGAAGTTTTTCGGCTCCTCCGCCTGCGCGCCGGCGAACGCGCTCGGGAAGCCGCCGCGGATTGACGATATACTCGGGATTCGTCGACGCCTTCACGCTGTGAGAGATGGCGCAATCGATCGCAATGCGGGAGCTGAAACGGAGCAAAGCGACGGTCGCATCGCCGCAGGCCTCGACGGCGCCTCCCTCTCCCCGCGCCATTCTGCTGGAAGCCGTCGTTCCTCCCCGACCCAAGCCGCAGGCGCCGCAGGCGTCGTACCGCAACGGCCCGCTCGGCTCACTGGTGGTCGCACTTTTCTTGCTTGGAGCGCTGTACGGAATGCAGGCGCTGGTGCGTCGGGCCGCAGGCGAGTGGTTGGCCGGGCAAGGCTCCTTGGACCGTTTGGAGCTGGCCACGCGCGTGATCCCGGACAATCCCTTCGCTTGGACGAGTCTCGGGCTCGCTCAGGAAGACGGTCTGGACGCGCTACAGCGCGCGGCCGAGCTCCAACCGAATGACGGGGCGGCGTGGGTTCGCGTGTCGCTCGAGCTGGAAGAGCGCGGCGACGTCGCCGGGGCGGAGGCGGCGGCCCTTCGAGCGGTCGAAGTGGATCCCGGATTCGATTCGCTCTGGACTCTGGCGAACTTCTGCTTGCGACAGGGCCGCGAGGAGGAGTTCTGGCGCTACACGCGGCAAGCGGTTCGCGCGCAGCCGGATCGTACGGCCGTGGCCGCCACGTTGTGGTGGCGGCTGCTCGACGATCCCGCGCGCATCATGGCTTTGGCGGCGCTGGAAGAGCCGGCCGTGCTGCGGCGCTACTTGGACTACTTGATCCAGCAGCGAAAGATCGAGGCGTTGCCGGAGGCGTGGGAGAAGTTCGAGCCGGCCATTCGGAAGAATGACCTGCCGATGGCCGGCGAGCTACTCGAAGTTCTGCTCGCGGGCGAGAAGGTGGACTTGGCGCTCGAAGTCTGGAACGCCTTGGCCCAGCGAGAGATCATCGACCTCGCGCCAATCTCCCTCGCCGACGACGGTCTGTTGACCGGCGGCGACTTCGCCCACCGCGTTTCCGGCGTTGGGTTCGATTGGCGCGTCGATCCCGCGCCGGGCGTCTACCGTCTCCAGAGGCGCCTGGACGCCTCCACCCACTCCTTCGAGATCCGCTTGAGCGGCGGGCAGGAGGAGTATTCACTGCTGCTGTCGCAGATCGTCCCCACGCCCCCCAGCCAGACCTACTTGTTCCACTTTGAGTACGCCACGGTGCAGTTGCCGTTTCTCACCGGACTTCGCTGGACCGTGCGGGACCATCGCAGCGGTCGCATCTTGGCCCAGTCGGGTCCCGTGGAAGCCGCTGAAGACTACTGGAATCGGCAGGAGTTCGAGTTCGAGACTCCGCCGGACACCCGCTTGGTCCGCATCGAGCTCTCCTATCAGCGCGAGCCGAACACCGAGCGGTATCGCGGCCGATTTGTGATTCGTTCGGCGGGACTGGTTCGCGTCAGCCCCGCGACAGGCGCCGGCAAGCCGTGAGAGCGACGGGATCCCAGTACGAGTTCCGGCGACGGACGGGAGCCGTCTTGTTGGCGCTGGTGGCTTGTGCGACGTTCGGTTTCGGTGCGGTCGACTCGCTGGTCTGGACGGCCATCGCGCTGGCGATCTTCGCCATGCTGGCGGTTTGGGCCCTGCGGAAGCTGTGGCGGCCTTTCCCTTTGGTAACGACCGGCCTATACGCCGCGCCCTTGGCTCTGGCCCTTGCGGCGGCCGTGCAGTGTTTGTCCGGCGGCAGTGAGACGGCCTATTCGACATCCGGCGAATTGCTGCGGTGGATGGCGCACGCGGCCTTCTTTCTCGTGGCCGTGAACGCTCTAAGCGACCCTGCTGTCCGAGCTTTCTACCTGCGAGGCTTCGTCGTCATCGTGGGTTTGGCGGCGGCGGTTGGGATCTGTCAATGGCTGACCGTGCCGCACCTGGTCTATTGGTTTCGAGAGGCTCCGGGCGCTCAACCGTTCGGCCCGTTCGCGAACCGCGACCATTTCGCCGTCTTGATCGAGTTGGCCTTCCCCATCGCGCTGACGTCGGCTTTTCGGCATCGAACCCACAAGCTCTACTATTTCGCTGTGGCGGCCCTGCTGGCGGCGGCGGTCGCGGGGACGCATTCGAAGGCGGCGTTTGCCATCGTGGCGATCCAAGCGGCGTTTCTCACGCTACTGTTTGGGAGCGCTTCGGCGAAGACTGCGCTACGCAGCCGCCGGCGCGGTCCGCGAGTCTTGCAGGAATTGGCCGGAGTCGGTCTCCTGGTGTGCCTATTGCTCGGCGTCGGCTGGTCGGTTGGTCTGCTGCGCATCAGCTCGCAGCAAGGCTCGACCGGGCTGTTGCCTGATGAGGCGCTGACCCGCGGGGAGGTTCGCCAGGGGGCCATTGCGCTGATCGCCGAAAAACCTTGGCTGGGCCATGGCTTCGGCGCGTTCCGGCAGGCGTTTCGACGCTTCGCGCCGCGGCAGGACGGCTTCGAGTGGCAGCACGCTCAGTCTGATCCGCTGGAGCTCGTCGTGGACGCCGGGTTGGCCGGGCTGCTGGCGCAGGTGATCGTCTTGGCGCTGGCGCTGTGGCGCGCACGGAACGCTTCGGCGTGGGGATTTGTGATTGCACCGCTGGCCGGAGCTTGGGCGCATAGTTGGACGACTTCGCCCTTGCATACGCCGGCCGTGGCGCTGGCCGGGCTGGCCCTGCTGGCTTGCCTTCCCGGGTTGACTGCTCGACGAGCTGTGAAGCACGCCCGTCAAGCCGCAACGACGCCGTTGTCGGCCGGCTCTTCCGGCGCTATCGTTGCGAGCGCCTCGACTTGAACGTATACTAAGAAGAGCTGCCTTGTTGGGAGGTGGTGTAATGGTAACACGCCAGACTCTGACTCTGGTTATCGGGGTTCGAGTCCCTGCCTCCCAGCCAATCCCCCGTTAGCTCCGTTTCGATCTCATCCTTCAGCGTAGGGCTGCGAGCTTTGCGACCATTTCAGCGGCGGCTGTCCGCCCGCCATGGGAATCGCTGATCTTGGCGAAGACGATCTTGCCGGCCTTGTCGAGCAGGAACGTGGCAGGATAAGCCGTCTCGCGCGGCGCGTCCCAGCGCAATCCGTACAAATTCGTGAACTCATAGCCGGGGTCGAGCAGGAAGTGAAAGCCCGTCGGCAGGGTCTTGTCAGCGGTGAACTCCTCGGCCCGCGCCTGGAGCTGTTCCGACGGGCCGGGGTAGACGAAGATCACCTGCGCGCCGGCCTTGTCAAATCCCACGGCGTTCTGAAGAAAATCGTTGACCTGCCGGTTACACACCGGGCACTGATAGCCCGGGTAGCCCCGCAGCATCACAAGGGCGAGCGGCCCGGCGGCGTTGACGGTTGACAAGCTCACCTGGCGACCGTCGAGGGAACGGAGGGTGAAGTCGGGCGCCTTGTCGCCGACGGCCGGGGTCTCGGCTGCAGCCGGCGACGCCCCGAGCAGGAGCGCGAAAAGGGACAGCAGAGCGATGATCTTGCGCATCTTCTCCGGATCGTCCCACACGACGCGCTCCGAGGAAGGCCGGCGCGCGCCTTCCCCGGAAGAATTGCCGGTTGTAAACCGGAGCTACCGTGGCGTGATCCGCACGTTGCGGAAGTGCGCCACCGTGGAGCCTTCGATCCACAAGGCGACCCGGCCCTTGCCCTCGGCGCCGGACTTGAGATCGTTGACCAGCAGCGTCGGCTGTGTCGCTCCGTTCACGAACAGGCGCGCCTTGGCCCCATCGATCTCGATCTTGACGGCGATCCATTCGGCGGGACTGATGTCCGCGTAGGCCTCGTACTTGCTGGGCGTCTCCTGGCGCAGCCGATACCAGGGATAGTCGGGGTGCGCGATGTACTGCACGGAATGGTTACGCCGCTCCTGGTCGTCGGCGCGGCCGTTGGTGGGCCGCAGGTAGAAGGCGTCGTAGACTCTGGGGTCTTGCTGAACGCGGAAGGCCAGCCCCGCGAAGCCTCGGGCGCCCCCTCCGGCGGCGTCCGAAGGCTGTCCGGCGAGCTCCAGCTCGATGGTTCCGCTCGAAAACTCCACGCCTTCGAGGAATGCGAGGACTTCCACGCGGTTGGCCTCTCCGGCCCCCGGACCTGCTTTCTTGGTCGCCCTCTTGGCTCCCGCACGGGTCCTCTCTAGCCGAGCGGCGACGGCTGGGTCGATCGTCATCTTCACGCCCTTTCGGCCTTCGAAGGTCACCGCCTCGAGCGAGGCGTTGAGAGCCTCCAACGAGTCCGTGGAGGCGAGCGGAAAACTCTGGGAGACGGCGGCGCCGGCGACCAGGGTCGTCAGCGCCGCCAAACGAAGCAAGGCCCGCATGGGTGGACTCCTCGAGCCGGCTATTGGCGCGCCGCCGTCCACGGCGGAACGACCTTGTTGGAGCGCGCGTAGGCGATGGCTTGGCCCAGATGCTCGCTGGCGTGCTCGAGGAGCGTCCAGGTGGCGCCGCGGAGGGTCGTGTCCCGACCGAAGATCTTGGTCGCGTTCTCCTGCCCGCCGTCCGGCAGTGCGTTGATGGCCTTCTTCATGTGCGCAAAGCCCTTCTCGAGCTCGGCGACGATCTTGGCCTTGTCCGTCGTCGACTGTTCGTAGCCCTTGCGGTCAAAGCCGGCGGGCGGCGGCGTTCCGATGGCCGCGGTCAGGCCCAGGTCGGCGCCCGCGATGTGCAGGTAGAGCTCGCTGACCGAGCGGACGCCTTCCATCGGGCGCCAAGTCATCGTGTCTTGGGGCATCGCCTTGGCGAGGCCGATGAACTTCTGTTCGAGCTGATTGACGCGGGCGAGGGCCTCGTCCTTGTAGGCGTCGGCGAAGGCCGAGCCGGTCAGGCCGAGGGAGAGCAGGGAAAGCAGCAAGAGGCGGTGCATGTGGGCTGAGTACTCCTTGATGGTTCGAACGATTGGGTCTATTCGACGCTCCAGCGGGTGAGCGTGGTCGCGTCCTTGATGAGGATATACGGTCCGATGAGCGCGGGATGCGCCCAAACATTGCTCGCGGCGACCTCGTAGGTCTGGATCACCGAGAGATCCGCACCGGAGGCCTTGGCGACGATGAGCTCGGCCTCGGTGGTCAGCGCCAGCAGCAGGTCGCCGCTGACGAGCAGCGAGGCGTTGTCGCCCTGCCGGGGCGAGCCCTTCCACAGGAGCTTGCCGGTCCGGGCGTCGGCGCAGAACAGGGCTCCCTTGTCATTCTGGGTCAGCCCGAACAGCAGATCGCCGTGCAGCGCCGGCGTGCTCATGTACATCGGGATCTCCGGGTTCGACCAGACTTTCTCGGTAGTCCACTTGCCGCCCGAATGGCCGATTCGCACGGCCACGGTCGGCTGTCTGGTCCCGGAATAGATCAGCAAGTCGTCCAGCAGCACCGGCGTCAGCGAGTTCTGGTCATAGGCGGTGGAGAAGGGGATCTTCCACAGCGTGTGGCCGGTGGCGAAATCCACGCCGACCACGAACTTCTCCGTCTGCGTCAACACTTGCCGAGCGCCGTCGAGCGTCGCCACGATCGGCGAGGCGTAGCCCGGGCCGTCCTCCGTCCACTGCCAGATGGGCTCGCCCGAGTCGGCGTCCAGGGCCAGCAGAGCGCCGCTGCCCGGGCCGCCGATGTGAACCAGGACGCGCCCGTCGACTACGGCCGGCGACATGCCGGCGCCGTAGAGCGGGGATGTCGCCGAGAACTGTCCGGTGAAGTCCTTGCGCCAGACGAGCTTGCCGGAGGAGGCGTCAAAGCACGACAGGATGCCCGAGATCCCCAGCGTGTAGAGCTTGCCGGCGGCGTAGGCGGGCGTGGATTTGGGGCCCTTGCCGTGCCCGCGTGCGGCCGGGTTCATCGTATAGGGCGCCGGATACGCTACGCGCCAGAGGACGCGTCCGTCCGCGAGCGTTAGCGCCCGAATCACCTCCTCCTCACCCTGCCGGCTGAGCTGAAACACGGTGTCGCCGACCGCCAGGGGCGAGGAGTGGCCTTCGCCCACCTCGATGGACCAGCCCTTGCGGAGTTGGTCAGGCCAGTGGGCGGGCGCGTCGAAGCCCTCCACTCGGCCGTCCCGATGGGGGCCGCGCCACTGCGGCCAGTCGGCCGGCAGGGCGGCGACCAGGGCCAGTGCGAGGGAGACAGCGGCGATGGTATGACGCATGGGACGTTTCTCGCCCGATCGTAACGCGCATTCACCTTACCGCGACGCGTCCGGCTGCCGGTGTAAGTTGTGGCGAGATCCGCGCCCACTGTGGTCAACCGCTCCGGAGGCGTGGCGAGCCGCCCGCGCGCGGAGTAGGATGGGGGCGTGTTGAACCGAAGGCTCTTTCTGGCGTCGTTGGCGGCGCCGCTCGGCGCGCAGCAAGCGCCGACCGTGCACGAACGGATTCTTCAAGAGGCCGCCGACGCTCCCCTGTCGATGCGCTTCGAGGGGTCGACGCAGGCGCAGGCCGAGGCCTGGCAACACCGGTTTCGCGCTAAGCTGGCGGAGCTTTTGGGACCCTTTCAGCCGCCGGCCTTCTGGAAGAGCTCGCTGGTGGAGGCGGCGGACTTCGAGGATCACCGGCGCGAGCTGTTCGTGTTCGAGGCCGACGGCGCGCCCGCCCTGCCGATTTGGATTCTCACGCCGAAGGGCTACACCGGTAAGCGGCCTGGCGTGGTCACGCTCCACGGCCACGGACCGTTCGGGCATGACGCCGTGGCGGGCGTGGACACGACCCCCGAGCGCAAGGCGGACATCGAGAAGTTCCACTACGACTATGGGCGAGAGCTGGCCCGACGGGGCTACCTGACGGCGGCGCCGTGCTTCACGCCGTTCGGCCGGCGGCTGGACGACAAGAAGCGCTACGGCGGCGACGACGCCTGCGCAGTGAGCTTCGTGCGGCTGCAACTGCTGGGCCGGAACTTGATGACCGAGAATTTGCGTGACGCGCTGTGGGCCTTCGAAGCGCTGCGCCGGTACAAGAACGTCGACCCGGAGCGCATCGGCTGTGTCGGACTCTCCTACGGCGGCCGCATGACGATGCTGACCGCCGCAATGGAGCCCCGTATCCGCGTGGCCGTTCCGTCGGGCGCGCTCAATGTGATGCAGGAGCGCGTGCGGGCCCGCTATAGCTGCGGGGCGCAGGTGATTCCGGACTTGTTGCAGTACGGCGATGTACCGGAGATTGCAGGGCTGATCGCGCCGCGTCCGGCGGTTTGGGAAGTGGGGCAACGGGACGGCTTGATGGTCCAAGAATGGACCGGACCCGCTTGGGCGCGGATCGAGAAGGTCTACGCCGCCATGGGTGCGGCTGCGGCGCTCGAACGCGACGACTTCGACGGCGAGCACCGCTGGAGCGGCGTCAAGGCCTACCCGCTGCTCGAAAGAGTCCTGCGGCCATAGCGCGCTTCGGGCGGCGCTACAGCGGTTGCCGCAGCCACTCCTCCAGGGCCGGCCGGTAGGTGCGGCTGAGCCGTACGCGATCTCCGCTGGTCAATACGATCTCCAACTCGCCCTGACCGCGGCCGTCGACCTCCCGGATGCGGCGCAGGTTGACGATCGCGGAGCGATGGACGCGGAGGAAGCGCCGCTTGTCGAGCTCCGCCTCCAGCCCGCTGATGGTGGCGCGGTGCAGGTGGGTCTTGCCGCCGGCATGGATCTCGACGTAGACCCCGGCCGCCTCGATCCAGTCGATCTCATTGACGTCCAGGAAGACGGCCCGGCCGGCGAGCTTTACGACGATTCTCTCCAGCGGGCCGGAGTCTCCCGCCGCTTGGGCTCGCTGGGGCGCGCGGTCCGCCAGCAGTGCCGAAAGCCGGGCGGTGAGGTCTCCTGCGCGCCGCGAGGCCACGAGCTGGCGAGCGCGGTCGAGCGTCCTCTCGAACCGCTCGTCGCTAAAAGGCTTGAGCAGGTAGTCGAGCGCGTTGGCCTCGAAGGCGCGAATCGCGTAGCGGTCGTAGGCGGTGACGAAAACCGTCGCCGGCATCTGCTCCGGGCCGATGGCGGCCAGCGCGTCGAAGCCGCTCCACTGCGGCATCTCGATGTCCAGGAACAGCAGGTCCGGATTCAGCTCGCGAACCAGAGCGACAGCCTCGAGGCCGTCGCGCGCCACGCCCACGACCGCCATGTCGCGAGCCTTTTGGAGCTGATCGACGAGGCGTTGCCGAGCGGGCTTCTCGTCGTCAGCGATGACCGTTCGTATGGGCGACATGGAGATTGGACAGGCCGTCAGCGCGGCGAAACGGGAGGGAGACCTCCACGCGAGCGCCGGCGCCGGGCGAGCCGACGATAGAGAAACGCTGGGCCTCAGGGCCGTAGAGCCGGCGCAGCCGTTCGCGAGTGTTCGCGAGGCCCACCCCTTGCCCGGTTTCGAGATCCCAACCCGCAGGCAGACCGGAGCCGTTGTCTTCGACGTTCAGACGCAAGGAGCCGTTCTCCCTCCAGGCGGAGACCTTGACCACCCCGAGCCGGCTCTGGGGCGCGATGCCGTGGCGGATGGCGTTCTCCACCAGCGGCTGCAGCACGAAGGTCGGCGCCAGGGCTTCGCGGGCTTCGGGCGAGACGTCCAGCCGCACGTCGAGGCGGTCCTCGAAGCGTTCCCGCTGGATGGCCAAATAGCGCTCCAGAAAGGCCAACTCGTCGTCGAGCGGAATCTCCTGGCGCTCGCTACGGTCCAGCGACATCCGCAGCAAATCGCCTAGCTGTTCGAGCATCCGGCGCGCCCGGCGGGGATCGCTCTCCACGTGCGCGGAGACGGCGTTCAATGCGTTGAAAAGAAAGTGCGGGTGGAGCTGCGCCTGCAAATTGTGCAGTCTAGACTCGGTCAGCAGCCGCTCCAGCTCAGCGGCCCGCACCTGCCGCTCCTGGTAGCGGCGGGCGTAGTCGTAGGCGCTGGCCACGCCGAAGATCATCCAGTAGATCAGCAGATTCCAATGCAAGGAACCGGCGAGAGCGTTGTCCACGAACGCGGTCGGCGAAGGCGGCGCCCATTGCTCGGCGCGCAGGCCGGCCGAGAGCCAGAGCGACAGGTAGACGTAGATCAGCGTGAATCCGAAGCTCAGCGGAACATGAGCGAGCAGTCGGCCGACGATCCGCTCGCGCGCAATCGGCAGCCGCGCGTCAACCCACAGGATCGGCGCCGACAGCAGGCCCCAGACGTACCAGCGCGCGAGCTCATGGTAGAAGCCGTCGAGCCACGCGACCGGCTCGCCTCTGATGGACGACTTGGAGGCGAACAGGGCGGCGATCAGCGTCCAGACCGCGACGGCGAGAGCCAGTCGCGTCCAGCGGTTCGTCGGCAGCGGTCCCGCGGACATGCTGCGGCTCATCATAGCCTCAAAGCCGAACGACCATTTGGGGTCTCGCGTAGCCGCCGTTACAATGCGCCCCATGAGACGCGCCGGATGAGACGGTTGCGCTTGGTCCTGCTATTCCTGGCGCTCCTGCCTGCGGCGACGTCGGCAGCCGAGCCCCGGCGCGTGCTCTATTTGACCCACTCAGCCGGATACCGGCACGCCAGCATCAAGACGTCAGTCGCCACCATGCAGCAGCTTGCTGCGACGGACGGCGGCCTCGAGATTACCCCCACGGAAGACGTGGGCCTGCTCAACGCGGCCGACTTGGCTACCTACGACGCCGTCTTCTTCTTTACCAGCGGCGAGTTGCCCGTCTCGGAGCGGCAGAAGCAGGACTTGCTGGACTTCGTCCGGGAGGGGAAGGGGTTCGGCGGCGTCCACAGCGCCACGGATACGTTCTACTCTTGGCCCGAGTACGGCGAGCTGATCGGCGCGCGGTTTCGCGGCCATCCGTGGGTGCAGGACGTCAACATCCACGTCGAGGACGGTGAGCACGCCGCCGTGCGGGCCCTATTTCCGCAATTCCGCATCCGGGCGGAGACCTATCAGTTCCAAGGGTTCTCGCGGGAGCGGTCTCGCGTCCTGCTGACACTGGACGTTGAGAGCGTCGACTTGACCGCTCCGGACGTCAATGCCGGAACGCTCGACTTTCCTCTGGCCTGGGTCCATCCGTATGGGCAGGGCCGGGTCTTCTACACCGCGCTCGGGCATTTCGAGGAGACTTGGCGCGATAAGCCCTTCCAGGGGATGATCCTGAGGGCTTTGCTGTGGCTCACCGGACAAGCAGAGGGCGACGCCGAGCCGCTGCCACTGGCCGAGCCATCGAGCTCGGCCGCCCAGATCGGCAACGCTGCCGATTTGACGCCGGCGGGAGTGGTTTCTCCCAACTCTTTCCTTTCGGTTTTCGGCGAAAACCTCACGCCGGGAGGCTCCGCCGCGGCCGGCCTGGCGTCGCCGGTTCGCAAGCTGGCCGGCGCCCGCGTCCTGCTCGACGGCGAGCCCCTCGATCTGATCTTCGCGTCGCCGGGGCAGATCAACGCCTATCTCAGCCCGGAGCGCGCCCCGGCAGGGCCTCGGGCCGCAGTGGAGATCCAGGTGGCGGACCGCTCGGTCTCATTCGATGCGATGCTGGCGGATCGGACCCCTGGCGTGTTCGTGACGACCGTCGAGCCGACGCACTTGATCGTGTGGGCGACCGGTTTGGGCCCGGTGGAGGAGCGCGACGGGCTGTTCTGGACCACCGTCGAGCCGCAAGTGCGGGTCAACGGGGAGCGCGCGAAGATTCTGTACTCCGGCTTGGCGCCCGGTTGGCCCGGGCTCTATCAGGTCAACGTGCTGCGGACCGCCGGGATGGCCGCGCCGTTCGAAGTCGAGTTGGAGTGAGCGGAAGATTTCTCCTCGGTCGTGACAACTCCGCGCCAGGGATCTCGATAAAGGACGCAGGGACGCTCGTCACATGCAGATCAAGCCGCAAGCCGCCCAACCCTCCGCCGCGAAGCCCGCCAAGCTGCAAGGCCGCATCCTCAAGCAGGGAGAGTCGCCGCAGGATGTGGCCCGTCAAGCCGGCGTCTCGATGCAAGACCTGGCTGAGGCCAACCCGAGCCTCGACCTCGACAAGGCCGGCCCCGGCGTCGAGCTGCAGGTGCCGACGCCCAAGACGGGAGTTCCGCAACGGGTAATGACCTACGGAGGACCTCCCGGGGCCCCGCCCCCGGAGCCCTCCCCGGCCCCCGCCCACTTCGGCGCGCCGCCGCCTCCCGGCTCCGATCCGATCGCGGCGGCATTGGCGCGCAACCGGCTCAGCCAGACGACGGAGCAGACTTACGGAGCCTCCGGCCCGGACGCTGAGCAACAGACCCGCTACCGCAAGAACATCGACCGGATGGTGGACTTGGCGCAGGAAGGCCGCGAGCAAGTGAAACAGGAGCCGGGTTTTTGGGACAGCGATGCGACCCAGACGGCGGCTTGGCAGTCCGAGCGGGCGTTTCGAGAAGGGGAGCTGTTGCTGCGCCAAGCCAAGCAGAAGCTCGGGATGGGGGACTACGAAGGGTTCCGCGAGGACTATCAGAGCGGCTATGACAAGCTGCAGATCGGCTTGCGCGCTCAGGGCAAGGTAGCTGAGAGCCAGTCGGGCACTGCCGAGAACCGGGCCAACTGGGCCCGCTTCGTCCGCGACTCCGCCATCGAGACCGAGATCGCTCTGGCGACGGTGTACATGGGCGGCGTGGGCAGCATTGCCGGTCAGTCGACCGCGATGACCCAACTGGCCGCCAACGCGCCGAAGGTCTATCAATTTGTGGCGCCGCTGCTCGATAGCGTGATCGTCAGCGTGCCGCACCTGCTCAACAAGGCGCAGGATCTCTACCTCTCCGGCACGCCGCTGCCGGAGGCGATTGGCCGCGCGTTCGCCGATGTGGGCCTCGAAGGCGTCCTGAACCGCGCGATTGAAGTGGGCGGCGGCAAGTTGCTGAAGGGCTTGGTTTCGGGCGGAAAGCTCGTCAAGGGCGCCGCCGACAAGCTGCTACAGAAGGCCCTGGCGCAGCCCGGCGTCGCCAAATTCATGCTGAAGCTCGAAGAGTCCATGCCCGCGCAGGCCTTCCAGAAGCTCAAGCAGGAGCTGACGACCAAGGCCGAGGCCTGGCTGAGCAAGAAGGCCTCCCAGGCGGCGGATCTCTACGAGGCCGCTGACAACAAGCTGCAAGAGTTCCTGAGCCGGCGCGGGCTGAAGGTCGGCGGACAGACGCTGAAGTTCAAGAGCAAGGAGGAGTACGACTTCGTCGTCAACTCGCTCGAGCACAGTGACCGCATTCAGCGGCTCATCGGCAAGACGGCCAAAGGCCACGACCTGATCGGGCCCGACAGCAAGATCGTCAAGGAGATCTACGAGGGGCTCAGCAGCACGGCCAACATCGACGCGATGACTGACAAGCTGAAGCAAGCTGGAGCCAAGGAGCTCAAGGAGATCTTCGGGCCGAAGATCGGGGAGACGTTGTCGGAGAAGGGCATCAAGGCCGTCCCCCTCGAGGATCTACGAGACGTCCGCATCAAGCTGGCTGAAGCCATCCGTTCGGGTAAGCTCGGCAAGCTTGCCGAAGACCACGGCGGCCCGGAGGTCTTCGCGCAGGCCGCCGACGCGACGCTGTTCGCAGAAATCGCCCGCAAGCGCCACTCCGAGGGTAATCTGCACCACCAGATCTTCAAGGCCATGGACCGCGCTGACGGCGTGTCGCCGGGGGCCTTCCTGGAAAAGCTCGACAGCAGCAAGCTTCGGTTCGAGACCGGCAAGCCCGTCGCCATCACCGAGAAGCACCTCGAAGAGGCCTGCACCGACTTGGTCGACGCCTGGCGCGACGGCGGCCGCGGCTACAAGGCCGGCAAGACCTGGGGCGAGATCAAGATGGAGATCAACGGCAAGAAGATGGTCCCCAATCCCGACGTTCCGGGCGGCCAGATCGCGGTCCACAAGTTCAGTGATTTGCAGCGGAAGTACCTGAACGAGGCGGCTGAAAAGCTCTTCAACGCGGAGAAGGCCGGCGCGGTGCACTACACCGCCGAGCAGCGCATCGAGTCGCGGTTGCAGTCGCTGTGGGTCTACGCCAATCGAGCCTTCTGGGACGTGGGCGGGGCGCGCTACTGAAGCGGGGCGCGACAAGGATACAATGTCGCCCATGCGGCTACGCTTCCTCGTCTCCCTCCTCTTGCTGAGCCTGCCGGCGGCGGCTCAGATCAAAGTCGGCCTAATTGGGCTCGACACCTCGCACGTGATTGCGTTCACGAAGATCCTCAACGATCCCAGCAACCCGAATCACGTGCCGGGCGCCAAGATCGTCGCCGCCTACAAGGGAGGCAGCCCGGACATCACCTCCAGCCGCGAGCGCGTGGACGGCTACACCAACCAGTTGCAGGAGGAGTTCGGCGTGGAGATCGTGGCCGACATCCCGACGCTGTGCAAGAAAGTCGACGCCATCCTGCTCGAGAGCGTGGACGGCCGCAAGCACCTGGAGCAGGTCAAGCCGGTATTCGAGGCCGGCAAGCGGGTGTTCATCGACAAGCCGCTGGCCGCTTCGCTCGCTGACGTGATGGAGATCGCCCGCCTGGGCAAGAAGCACAATGTGCCGTGGTGGAGCTCCTCGAGCCTGCGCTATTCGCCGGCGGCCAAGGCCGCGGCGTCGACCGAAGGGCTGACCGGCGCCATCACGTGGGGCCCCGCGCCGCTCGAGCCGACCCACGAGCTGGACCTGTCCTGGTACGGCATCCACCCGGTGGAGCTGCTGTTTTCAGTGATGGGACCGGGCTGCAAACGCGTGACGCGGATCTATACCGAAGGCGCCGACGGCATCATTGGCGAGTGGAAGGACGGCCGGCTGGGCATGGTGCGCACCATCCGGGAGGGCAAGAGCTCCTATGGCGTCACCGCCTTCGGCTCCAAGGGCGTGATGACTTCGACCGATGCCGGCGCGCAGTACGCCGTGATGCTGGGCGACGTGGTCGAGTTCTTCAAGACGGGCAAGCCGCCGGTGGCGGAGTCCGAGACGATCGAGATCTTCAAGTTCATGGACGCTGCCCTGCGCAGCAAGAAGGCCGGCGGCAAGCCGGTGGATCTGGAGTAATGCGGCGGTTGTGGCTGGCGGCCTGCCTGCTGGGGAGCGTCTTGAGCGCACAGGACAAGCCGCGGGCGCGGGACCTTGGGATCGCCCCCGGAATCTATGAGACGGGGCCGCTCAACGCTATCACGGATGTGCCCGGCGTGCTCGTCGGCCACCGCACGCTCATCGAGGGCGACTCGATCCGCACCGGCGTGACGGCGATCCTGCCACATGGAGGCAACGTCTTCCAGCAGAAGGTTCCGGCGGCGGCTTTCGTCTTCAACGCGTTTGGCAAATCGGTGGGCTTGCCGCAGATCCAGGAGCTGGGCGAGCTCGAGACGCCGATCCTGCTCACGAACACGCTCGCCGTATGGCGGGCTGGCGACGCGCTGCGCCATTGGACACTCCGGCAGCCCGGCAACGAGCAGGTGCGCTCGGTGAACGTCGTCGTCGGCGAAACCAACGACGGGCGTTTGAACGACATTCGCGCCGAGCGGCCCGAGCGAGAGGACTTTCTGCAAGCTCTCGAAGCTGCGGTAAGCGGGCCCGTCGAGGAAGGCGCGGTGGGGGCCGGCACGGGCACGATCTGCTACGGCTGGAAGGGCGGTATCGGGACGAGCTCGCGACGCCTGCCGGACGGGAACGTCCTCGGAGTGCTTGTGCAGAGCAATTTCGGCGGCCAGTTGAGCGTTGACGGCATTCCCGTGTGGAAGGATCTGAAACCGCCGACGAGGGATTCCGGCGACGGCTCGATCATGATGATCGTGGCGACCAACGGCCCCGTCGACGCGCGGCAATTGCAGCGCGTGGCGCGGCGGGCCACCTTTGGGCTGGCGCGTACCGGCTCGTCGGGCTCCAACGGCTCCGGCGACTTCGTGATCGCTTTTGCCACTACGCGCGAGGGGAGCATCGAGGACGGGGCCTTGAGCCCCTACTTTCAGGCGGCCATCGAAGCCACCGAAGAGGCGATCTACAACTCGCTGCTCCAGGCCCGCACGATCCGAGGAAAAGGCGGGGCGCAGGCCGACGAGCTGCCGATCGAGCGCCTCCGCGAGCTGGTCGCCCGGCGCTGAGGGGCAGGGCCGCCCTATTTGCCGATGACCAGTTGGCAGGGCTCGGCGAAGCCCCCCAGCGATCCCGGCGGGTCGGGCGCGTATTCGAGCAGGTTGCTGATGTGGCCGGCGGCGTCCGCCACGGAGATGCTCACGCTCAGGATCGTCCCGAGCTGCGTGCCGGCGCTCTTGAGCGCTGAGAACTGGGTGCGCCCGGAGGTCTGGCCCGTCTGCGGCCCTTCCGGCAATTGCAGGCCGGAGAGACAGTATCTGGTTTCGTCCTCCCAGAACCAGACCACCTCGAACGGGCCGAAGTCGCCGTCGGCGTCCGTGAAATCGAGCTCATAGACCATCCGAGGCGGCGATCCGCTGACGAGCTCGAACGTGGGATTGGAGATAGTCGGCGCATTCGGATTCGGGGCCACCTGAATCCAGGCCGCATTGGAGAGGTCGTCGTTCACGGCGACGGAAAAGGGCCGATCGCCGCCGCCGAAGTTTTCGAGGCGTCGGGGAATCGGGCCGGCGTTGGTCTGGTCCAGTCCGACGAAGCCGCCCTGGGCGCCGTTGAACAGCGTCGGGATCTCGTCGCCCTCGCTGACGTCGGGAGAAAGGCCGATGAACGAGCGAACGACGTCGCCCTCCGCGGCGGCCCGGTTGCCCGTGCCGTAGGCAATGACATAGAACTGCGCGCTTTCGTCGCCGTTGGGGCTCATCTCGAGCGGCACGGGTACGACTTGGTTGTTGGCGTCGAGCTCGACCGTGGGCAGGTAGGTCTGCGTGCCGTCGGCGTCCACACGCAGGATGAAACCGGCCATCCATTCTTGGTCGCTCACGGTGAACAGGCCCGTGCTGTAGGGGGCCACCTCGAACTGGCCGGTCTGCAAGCTCTGCGCTGCGCCTTCGGCCGTCAGTGTGGAGGCGGCTGGACCCACCCGGATGCTCGCGGTTCCAGTCGCGACGCCGTCCGGCACCAAGAAGTTGATCTGCCCGGGCGAGACAAAGAAGAGTGGGCAGGTATGGTTCTGGCCCGCGGAATCGATGATGGTGACGCTGGCGCCCTGCAAGACCGTCGGGAGCGGCGTCATGGTGGCGGCTTCCGTGCCTGGCGCCAGGTTCACGCCGAAAGCGCTGGCGATGGAGTTCGGCGCCACTGGGTACCCTTGCGCGAAGCTTGCCGCCGAGACGACGGTCACATTCTGAGCCCGGACCAGGCTGAGCGGACAGAGAATGAAAAGGACGAGAAGAGTTATTCGAAGCATCAAAAGGGAACCTCTGTAAGGAAAAGCACTCGGGCGCGGAGCGTAGCCCCAAGTGTGCCGCGAGTTGCGCCTCCTGACAAGGCTCGACTTCGCGGCAGGGGTGGTGGCGGCCGGGCGGCGGTAGAATAGCGGGAACACTGCGGCGCGCGGGCCTCCCTTGCCGCCGTGCCCTCCCTCCCATGGCTGTTCCTCGTTTTGAAGTGGTCGCGGAATGTCCGCACACCCGGGCCCGCGCTGGGATCTTGCACACGGCGCACGGGCCGATCGAGACGCCCGTGTTCATGCCGGTCGGCACCTATGGCTCGGTGAAGGCGTTGACGCCTCGGCAGATTGGCGAGGAGCTGGGCGCGCGGATCGTGCTGGCCAACACCTACCATCTCTACTTGCGCCCAGGGCATGAGCTGGTGCGGGGGTTGGGCGGCCTCCATGGCTTCATGCAGTGGGATCGCGCCGTGCTCACAGACTCCGGCGGCTTTCAGGTCTTCTCGTTGGCGCAGTTTCGAAAGATTCGTGAGGAGGGCGTGGAGTTCCAGTCGCACTTGGACGGCTCGAAGCACCTCTTTACGCCGGAATCGACCGTGGATGTGCAACGGGCGCTGGGCTCGGACGTGATGATGGTGCTCGACGAATGCCCGGAGTACGGCGTGGACGAGGCCTATGCGCGGGAGTCGATGGAACGCACGGTGCGTTGGGCCGAGCGGGCGTTCGCGCATTGGCGGGCGAACGGCGCGCGGGAAGGCGATCCCAACCCGGAGCAGGCGCTGTTTCCGATCGTGCAGGGGGGCATGTCGGCTTCGCTGCGGCGCGAATGCGCGCGCCGGTTGGGCGAGCTCGACGCGCCCGGCTACGCCGTCGGCGGTCTCTCAGTCGGCGAGCCGCGCCCGCTGAGCTACGAGATGGTGGAAGCGACCGAGGACGTACTGCCGCGCGACCGGCCACGCTACGTGATGGGCGTCGGGATGCTCGACGAGCTGATCGAGTACGTCGTCCGCGGCGTGGACATGATGGACTGCGTGTTGCCGACCCGCAACGCGCGCAACGGGTATTTTTTCATCCAGGACGGCGAGCCCATCCAGATCAAGAACGCCCGTTTCGCCGCCGACTCGCGGCCTATCGACGAGACTTGCGGCTGCTACTGCTGTAGGGGATTCTCACGAGCCTATCTGCGGCATTTGTTCTTGTCCAAGGAGATCCTTTTCAGCGTGCTGGCGACGATTCACAACGTCTGGGCCTACCTTGACACCATGCGGCGGATTCGGCACGCTATACTGGTTGGCGACCTTCCTGGGCGAATCGACCGAAGTCGCACTACGGTAAAGCCTTAGGGCAACGGGGGCGTTCTCGGCGGAGCCTCCGGCCGTAGGTGAAATCGGCGAGCGCTGCGACCAAGCTCAACCGTAAGACACGGGCGATGCGAGAGGACTCGCGTGCGCCGCGGATGCCGGAGCGCACGGGAAGCGACCCAAAGAAACGAGCACGCTGGAAGCGAGCGCACCGTATACGATGAGCAGCCCTCTCGAGCCGACCCTAGGCCTGTTGCTGTTGCAAGCGGGCGGAATGACATCGAATCCTTTGATCCCCGTCATCTTGATGGTGGTCGTGTTCTATCTGGTGCTGTTCCTGCCCATGCGGAACCGCCAGCGCAAGCACGACGAGATGCTCAAGAATCTGAAGAGCGGCGACAAGGTCGTCACCAACGGGGGCTTGATCGGGGTCATCACGGGTTTGAGCGATAAGTCGGTCACGCTACGCGTGCGGCCCGACAACATCAAGCTCGAGTTTGCGCGCTCGTCAGTCAACGGCCTCGCCGAGCAGGAGGAGGCGAAGGACTAGAGGGTCCTCGCCGAGAGCGCCGCGCCTGGAGAACTTTCTCGTATGAGCAGCACGGTTTGGAGAAATTTGATCATCACCCTGGCGGTGACGTTGATCTGCATCTACGGAGTGATCGGCGTGCCGACCTCCATGGAGGCGATCAAGCAACACATGTCCGAGCGGATCAACCTCGGCCTCGACCTCAAGGGCGGCACGCACTTGGTCTTGCAGGTCCAGGTGCAGGACGCCATCCGCAGCGAGGCCGACACCGGCATCGCTCGGCTGCGGGAGGAGTTGCGAACCCAGAGCATCGCCTATTCCGGCATTTCGCGTAACGACCCGCAGACCATCGAAGAGGCTGATTCGATTGCCATTACGGTGGAAGGTGTGCCGGCCGAGCGCCGCACAGACTTCCAGAACGCCGTCAAGGCGGCTCTGCCGGACTGGACGGTCGGCGAGCAGGGTTCGACGACTTACGTGTTGACGCTGTCGCCGTCGGTGCTCTCGCGCATCAAGTCCGACACGCTGACGCAGTCGATGGCGACCATCGAGAACCGCATCAACGGCCTGGGTTTGACGGAGCCGGTGATCCAGCAGCAAGGTCGGGCGGACTCGAGCCACGAGATCCTGGTGCAGTTGCCCGGCGTCAGCGATCCGGCGCGCGTGATGGAGCTGCTGCAGATGTCTGCGCAGCTCGAGATCCAGGAAGTGCTCGACGGACCGCATCCGTCGCGGCAGGCCGCCATCGCGGCTCACAACGGCGTGCTGCCGCCCAATAGCGAAGTGGCGCCGTTCTCCGCGCGCGGCTTCGACGGCCAGCTCACCGAAGAGTGGTACATTCTCAACCGCACGCCGATCGTGTCGGGCCGCGACTTGCGCAACGCGCGAGCCAGCCGCGATACGCAGACGCAACAGTGGCAGACCGGATTCACGCTCTCTCGCGAAGCCGGCGCGCGCTTCGGGACCTTCACCGGCGCGAACGTGGGCAAGCCCTTGGCGGTGGTGCTCGACGGGCGCATCAAGAACGTGGCGACCATTCAGGGCCGCATCGAGGACGAAGGTGTGATCAACGGGCTCAGCGGCGAGCAGGAGGCCAGCGACTTGGCTCTGGTGCTGCGCGCGGGCTCTCTGCCGGCGTCGGTGCAGTATCTGGAAGAGCGCACGGTCGGAGCGTCCCTGGGGCAGGATTCGATCGAACAGGGCATCCGCAGCGCACTGATCGGCTTGGCGCTGATCGTAGTCATCATGCTGGTCTACTACAAGGCCGCGGGCATCAACGCCAACGTGGCGCTGGTGTTGAACCTAATCATCCTGCTGGCCTGTTTGAGCTACTTCGGCTTCACGCTGACCCTGCCGGGCATCGCGGGCATCATCCTGACGATCGGCATGGCGGTGGACGCCAACGTGCTGATCTTCGAGCGCATTCGCGAGGAGTTAGCGGCGGGCAAGGGCGTCGTAGGCGCGCTGAACGCCGGCTTCGGCAAGGGTGTGTTGACGATCATCGACACCAACTTGACGACGATCATCGCGGCGGCTTTCCTCTTCCTCTTCGGCCGCGGTCCGGTGCGCGGCTTCGCGGTGACCCTGGCGATCGGCCTCATCGCGAACATGTTCACCTCGGTGTTCGTCTCGCGGCTGCTGTTCGATCTCGCCATCGGCGGGAAGAAGCAGGTCAAAGAGCTCAGCATCTGATCGGCGGGTACGGGAACTTTTAATGACTTGCCGGTGTCTGTAGCAACGGAACCGGCGCAATGAGACCTCGATGCAACTGTTTGGCGAAACCAACATCGACTTTTTGGGCCGGCGCAAGATCTTCATCGGTCTGTCGGTCCTGCTGCTGGCGGCCGGCGCGATCAGCCTCGTCCTCAAGGGCGGGCTCAAGCTGGGGATCGACTTCAAGGGCGGCACGCTCGTGTACGTAAAGTTCGCAGATGAACCCGACGTCGAGAAGATTCGACAGGCCCTGACGGGCCAGGGGCTCAACGTGGCCACGCTGCAGCCGTTCGAGGACGGCCCAGACAGCCATGAGCTCAAGATCGACCTCGACCTCGCGGGCGACATCGTGGAGACCTCGGGCAAGCAGCAGCTCATCGACACGCTGCGGGCCTTGTATCCGGCCGAAGGCGATCGTTTGGATCTGAACAACGCCGGCGAGGAGGCATTGGCTGAGCGGCTCCGTCGCAACGCCGGCCTATCGGCATCCGACCTCAGTTACGACGAAATCACGCAGGCCGCCAAGACGATTGTCGACTTCCGCGACAAGCCGCCGACGTCCGGTCTCGTTACCGACTACGCGAAATTGAACGGAGCGGGCGTGCCGCAACCCGTGCTGGACGCGCTTCCGGCTGAGACTTATTTGGGGAAATTCGCCATCCGCGGCATTGAAGTCGTCGGTCCGAAAGTCGGCGAGGACTTGCAATGGCAGGCCATCAAGGCTACCCTGGCGGCGCTGGGCGGAATGCTGGTCTACATCGCGTTCCGGTTCGAGTGGATCTACGGCGTGGCCGCCGTGATTGCGGTCTTTCATGACGTCCTGGTTACACTCGGATTTTTCTCGCTGTTCGACCGCGAAATCGAGTTGACAGTCGTCGCCGCTTTGTTAACACTAGTTGGCTACTCCATGAACGACACGATCGTGATCTTCGATCGCGTCCGTGAGAACAAGAAGCTGACCCGGCGTTTGGGACTGGAAGAGTTGCTCAACCGCAGCGTCAATCAGACCCTCGCGCGAACGGTCCTGACGTCCGGGTTGACGTTTGTGGCGGTGTTGTGTTTGTTTATCCTGGGCGGCGAGGTTCTGCGCGGCTTTTCGTTCGCACTCGTTGTCGGGGTGCTGGTCGGGACGTACTCGTCGATCTTTATCGCCAGCCCGATCCTTCTCTGGTGGCAGGAAGCGCGCGCAGCGCGCGCGACGGCCGGAGGCGGCAAGCGGTAGGGTTCGTACGAGAGACGCCAAACTGCGGCGGCAGGCTGAAAACAGCCGCTCGCGATGAGAGGACAAAAAACCGGCGGAGCGACCGCTGGAAGGGGTGCAAAAAGCGATGTTCGAGCAAAGTATGATGGAGCTGCACCGGGAGAAACGACCGTGGACCATGGCGATTTCGTTTGGTCTGCAGATCATGGCGATTCTGGTCGCCCTGGCGATCCCGCTGCTGAACTACTACGACATTCCGGTAACGCAGTTGTCGACGTTCTTGGTGGCGCCTCCGCCGCCTCCGCCGCCTCCGCCGCCTCCGCAGGCGGTCGTGAAGCCGAAGAAGGTGATTCCGCGGGAGTTTGACGCGGGTCAGCTGACGCAGCCGAAGAAGATTCCGGATAAGGTCGCCATCATCGAGGAAGAGGACCTCACTCCGGTGGCCGGCATCGCCGGCGTGGTTGGCGGCGTCCCCGGCGGTTCCGCCGGCGGCTCGCTGGGTGGAGTGCTGGGCGGCATTATCTCGAACACGCCCGCCGTTGCGCCCCCCCCGCCGCCGCCCCCGGTGAAGAAGGCTCCGCCGCCGCCCCCGGCGCGCATTCGGGTCGGCGGCGCGGTCCAGAAGGCCCGCCTGCTGCGCCAGGTGCAGCCGCAGTATCCGCCTTTGGCCCGCCAGGCCCGCATTCAGGGCACCGTGAAGTTAACGGCTGAGATCGCCAAGGACGGCTCGATCGAGAAGCTCGAAGTCATCAGCGGGCACCCGCTACTGATTCCGGCCGCGCTGCAGGCGGTCAAGCAGTGGCGGTACAAGCCGACGCTGCTCAACGGGCAGGCCGTCGAGGTCGTCACCCAAATCGACGTGAACTTCACGCTCAGCGGGTAGTCGCGACTGAGGGCGAAGAAGGTCTCAATTGCAACAGTTTTGCGGCGGGGACGGTCGGTCTCGGCGTCTGACAGGCGAGTCTCGCCGTCCGCCCCGCAGCACGAGAGTCGATCTGTGACTCAACAGTACGTCTGACTAGGAGGAAGAACACTCAATGATCACTCAGTTTTCGATGTGGGGCTTCTTGCTGCTCCAGCAGGAAGTCGGCTTCGATATGGTTTCGATGTGGAACCAGATGGGCTTCGGCGCCCGCGCCGTCGTCATCATCATGTTCCTGATGTCGGCTTGGTCGATCGGCGTGATGATCGACCGGTTCATCGCCTTCAGCGCCGCCAAGAAGCAGTCGCGGCAGTTCGCCCCGGCCGTGGCCGGCGCGTTGCGCGAAGGCAAGCTCGATGAGGCGATCAAGCTCGCCGAGCGTTACAAGAAGAGCCACTTGGCGAAGGTCGTCGTGGCTGGTTTGCAGGAGTTCCAGGCCCACCAGGGCGCGTCGGAGATCTCCGGTGAGACGATCGAGTCGTCGCAGCGGGCTCTCGAGCGGGCGCAGGCGATCACCCACGCCGAGCTCAAGCGCGGCCTGAGCGGCTTGGCCACCATCGGTTCCACGGCTCCGTTCGTCGGTCTGTTCGGCACCGTGGTCGGCATCATCAACGCCTTCCAGGGCATCTCGCAAGAGAAGTCGACCGGTCTGGGCGCTGTGGCCGGCGGTATTTCCGAGGCACTGGTGGCGACCGCCATCGGCCTGTTCGTGGCTCTGCCCGCGGTTTGGATGTTCAACTTCTTCAACTCGCAGGTGGAGTCGTTCGACGTCGAGATGGACAACTCCAGCTCGGAGCTGATCGACTACTTCCTCAAGCGGTCGGGGCGCGCCGCGGCCAAGTAAGAGCGGACGAGACCAAGAAGCCACAGATCGGTGAGGCCGGCGGGCCCGAGAGCCCGTCGGCCGCCTCGAGGGAAGCAAAGAAATGGCGAAAAAGAAAAAGGCTCCGGACGGCAGTATCAACGAGATCAACGTAACGCCCATGGTGGACGTGATGTTGGTGCTGCTCATCATCTTCATGGTGATCACGCCGATGCTTTCCAAGGGCGTCAGCGTGGACATGGTGCGCACTCGCAACCCGATCGCGATGGACGAGGCAGACAAGGAAGACTCTGTTCTGGTGGCGGTCACCCGCGACGGACAGGCGTTCCTGGGGACCCGCAAGGTGTCCAACGAAGAGCTGCAGTCCCAGGTCAGCGATCAGGTGAGCAGCCGCATCGACAAGACGGTTTATCTGAAATGCGACGCCCGGTCCAAGTACGACCGCGTCGTGGAGGTCGTGAATCTGATCCGCGCTTCGGGCTGCGATCAACTCGGTCTCCTCACTGAGAAAGAAGATCCCAATTCCGCCGGCGTTCCGGTGATCAACTAGAAACCCAGCAGGCAGTCAGGAGGAAGAACCCATGGGAATGAGTGCAGGAGGCGACAAGGGCGGTGCGGTCAGCACCATCAACATGACGCCGCTGATTGACGTGCTGCTGGTGCTGTTGATCATCTTCATGGTCATCACGCCGCTAACCCCGAAAGGGTTGGAAGCGCTGGTGCCGCAGCCGAATCCGAACGAGCAGCAGCAGGAGGAGCCAAACCTCCGCACCGTGGTCGTATCGGTCGCCGCGGACCGTAGTATCATGATCAACCGTGATCCCTCGAATCTCGAGGTTCTGGAGGATCACTTGTCGGAAATCTTCAAGAGCCGCGCTGAGCGGGTCATGTTCGTCCGGGGCCATCCCTCTCTCGACTTCCGGGATGTCGCGGCGGTCATCGACATCGCCAAGGGCGCCGGAGTTGACAAGGTTGGTCTCATCACCGAGGAGCTCGACGCCGACTGGTAGGCGGGCGGCGAGCCTCGGCATGGGCCGAGGCCGATTGCCAGGAGAGAAGGCACATGAAACGGATCCATCTATTTCCGGCGCTGGCGCTGAGCGCGGCGATTTTGCTGGCGGCCGGCTGTGAAAAGCAGGTCAACTTCTTCAAGGCGCGCAGCGAGCTCAACAAGGGCGTGACTTCGTTTACGGCGGCGGACTACACCACGGCCGCCCAGCGGTTTGAGACGGCTCTGGAACTGGACCCGAATCTCACCGACGCCCGCAACTATCGCGCCTACGCCTACATGATGCAGTTCATTCCTGGCGACGAATCGGCCGAGAACAAGAAGATGGCGGACGAAGCCATCAGCGGGTTCAAGGAAGTGCTCGATTCGAATCCGGACAACGAGCTGGCGGTCGGCGCACTCGCTTCTCTGTACTTCAATATGAAGGACTTTAAGGAAGCCGAGAAGTGGCACCGGCGCCGCATCGAGATCCTGGAGGCCAAGGCGGCCAAGTCGCCCGACGGCGTGGTCGATCCCCTGGCGGCCGAGTCCTACTACACCATCGGCGTGATCAAGTGGACGCAGGCCTACGAGCCTCGCCTCAAGGTGCGCGCAGACCTCGGGATGAAGCCGGAAGATCCGGGCCCGATCAAGGACGAAAAGGCTCGCAAGGAGCTGGCGGCGACCTCGATTCCGATCATCGACGACGGCATCCAGGCGCTGACCAACGCCCTCAAGGTGAACCCGGACTACGCCGACGCCATGGCTTACCTGAACTTGCTCAACCGCGAGCGGGCCGACCTGGCCGACTCGCCGGAAGAGTACGAGCAGTATCTGGCCAAGGCCGACGAGTGGGTGCAGAAGACGCTGGCCACCAAGAAGCGGCTGGCCGAAGAGAGTACCACGGACCAGTTCCACGCCGGTGAAT
Organism: Acidobacteriota bacterium; assembly: GCA_016125275.1. Classification (GTDB taxonomy): domain Bacteria; phylum Acidobacteriota; class Terriglobia; order Bryobacterales; family UBA6623; genus RI-231. The sequence goes on from WGMB01000004.1 coordinate 346,309, forward strand.
AGCGAGCGCATTTAGCGACACGTTCTACAATGAGCCCTGAGGGCCTCCGGCCCTCGGGGCTCTGCATTTTCAAGGAACAGGACGAGCCCCTTGTCGGCGGAAACTAGCGGCCCCATGGCGACGCCGAACCCACTGCCCGGCCCCACGCCGGAGCTCGATGCGGCGCTCCTGAAGCGCTACGAAGAGCTCCAGGAGAAGTTGCGCGCCCGCCGTTCCACCGAACCCATCGCCGACGTCGACCGGGCCTTCTACTTCGCCGCAGACCGCCATTCCCACCAGCGCCGCAAGTCGGGCGAGCCTTACATGGCCCACCCGCTCGAGGTCGCCCACCTGCTGGCCGACATGCAGTTGGATTGGGTTTGCGTCGCGACCGGGCTCCTGCACGACACGGTCGAAGACACCTCCGCGACCGTCGAAGAGATCAAAGCGCTCTTTGGCCAGGAAGTCGCGCGCTGCGTTGACGGCGTGACAAAGCTCGGCCGAGTCGGCTACCGCTCGAGCGAAGACCGCCAGGCCGAGAGCTTCCGCAAGCTGCTGCTGGCGATGACCCAGGACATCCGGGTCGTCCTCGTCAAACTCGCCGACCGGCTCCACAACATGCGCACGCTCGAGCACCTCAAGCCCGAGCGGCAGCGGCACATCGCGCTCGAGACGCGAGAAATCTACGCCCCGATCGCTCTTCGGCTCGGCATGGGCAAGATCCGCAGCGAGCTCGAGGACCTGGCCTTCTCCTACCTGGAGCCGGAGGCGTATCAAGAAGTCACTCGCTACCTCGAGTCCCGGCGGGAAGCCAACGAAGGCTTTCTCGAGGAGATCAGCGAGGCGCTGGAGAAGAAGATGCGCGAGAACGAGATTCCGGCGCGCATCCAGGGCCGCCTCAAGCGCCCCTATTCCGTGTATCGCAAGCTGCAGCGCCAGCGCATCGGGCTGGACGAGGTCTATGATCTCTTGGCGTTGCGTGTCATCACCGATTCCAAGAAGAATTGCTACGCGGCGCTGGGCGTGATCCACGACGAGTGGCGGCCCATTCCGGACCGCATCAAGGACTTCGTGGCGATGCCCCGCCCGAACCTCTACCAGTCGCTGCATACCTCCGTCATCACCGACCAGGGCCAGCGCTTCGAAGTGCAGATCCGCACCGAAGAGATGCACCAGATGGCCGAGGAAGGCATCTGCGCGCATTGGAAGTACAAGGAGCAGCGCACCGGACCGGACGCCGAGGACCGCCGCATTGCGTGGCTGCGGCAACTCGTCGAGTGGCAGCAGGACCTCAACGATTCAACGGACTTCCTCTCCTCGCTCAAGATCGATCTCTACCCGGAGGAGGTCTACGTCTTTACGCCCAAGGGCCGGCTGATCGTGCTGCCGCGCGGCTCCACCCCGATCGACTTCGCCTACGCGATCCACACTGAGGTCGGGGCAACTTGCGTCGGCGCCAAGGTGGACGGGCGCATCGTTCCGCTGCGCTACCAGCTCTCCAACGGCGAAATGCTGGAGATCATGACCCAGAAGGGCCGCGAGCCGAGCGCGGACTGGCTGGGCTTCGTCAAGAGCTCGCGCGCCCGCCACAAGATCAAGGCCTCGCTGAACGCCCGGCGCCGGGAGCGGGCCGAAGAGATCGGCCAGAAGATCCTGGAACGGGAGGCCCGGCGACACAAGACGTCTCTCGCCCGGCTCGACACGGAGGACCTGCTCGCGGCCGCCCACGACTACGGCTGCTCGCAGATGAGCGATCTGTACGCCGCGCTGGGGTACGGCCGCCTCACCCCGCGCCAAATCCTGAGCAAGATCGAGCGGCGCACGCACCCCGAGATCGAGGTCGAGCCGGAACCGACCGAGGAGACCCACGAGCCGAACCGCGCCGCGCCGCAGGCGCCGCTCATCGTGCGCGACGTCGACGACGTCATTATCTATCGCGCGCGATGCTGCAATCCCATCAGCGGCGAGCCCATTGTGGGATACGTCACGCGGGGCAAGGGCGTCGCGGTTCACTCCAAGCAGTGCCCAAACGTCCGCAACCTGATGTACGAGGCCGAGCGCCGCATCGAGGTCGAATGGGCGGCCATGGCAGACGCTCGATTCCAGACCCGCCTGTCAGTCTACGTGGACGATCGGCCCAATATCATCAACGAGCTCACCGGCATCCTCTCCAAGGAGAGCGTCAACATCGTCAAGATCGACTCCCGCGCCGCCGCCGCCCCGGACGGGCCGACAGTCATCAATCTGACCGTCGAGCTGACCGATGTTGCGCAACTCGACCGCATCACCCGGCGCATCAGCCAACTGCCATACGTCCGAGAAGTCAGCCGCTCCGGGCGGATCTGAGCGCGCGGGCGAGTGCTAAAATAGCGGGCCTTCGCCGGTGTTTCGCAAGATCCTTATCGCCAACCGCGGCGAAATCGCCGTCCGCGTCCTCCGCACCTGCCGCGCCCTGGAGATTCCCACGGTCGCGGTCTACTCCGACGCCGACCGTACGGCGCTCCACGTTCTGATGGCGGACGAGGCCGTGCGCATCGGGCCGGCCCCGGCACAAGAGAGCTACCTGCGTATCGACGCGATCCTGGACGCGGCTCGGAAGACCGGCGCAGAAGCGATCCATCCGGGCTACGGTTTCCTCAGCGAAAACGCGGCATTTGCCCGCGCTTGCGCCGACGCCGGCGTGGTCTTCATCGGGCCACCGCCGGAAGCGATGGACGCCATGGGCTCCAAAACGGCCGCCCGCCGCCGTATGCAGGCCGCCGGCGTGCCCGTCGTTCCCGGCACGACCGAGCCCCTGCGGGACGCCGCTGAGGCCCTGCCGATCGCCGCAGCGATCGGCTACCCCGTCATGCTCAAGGCCGCCGCCGGCGGCGGAGGCAAGGGAATGCGCCTGGTTCACGACTCCGCCGAGCTGGCGCCGGCTCTGGAGCGAGCGGTCTCCGAAGCTGAGCGTGCTTTCGGCGACGGTTCGGTGTACCTGGAGAAGGCCATCGTCCAGCCCCGTCACGTGGAAGTCCAGATCCTGGCGGACCACCACGGCGCCTGCATCCACTTGGGCGAGCGCGAGTGCTCGCTGCAACGCCGCCACCAGAAGGTGATCGAGGAGACGCCCTCTCCCCTTGTGGGAACCCACCAAGATGTCCGCGACCGGCTCACGTCCGCTGCCATCGACGCCGCGCTGGCGGTGGGCTACTCCAACGCCGGCACGGTCGAGTTCTTGATGGACGGCGACCGCAACTTCTACTTCCTCGAGATGAACACCCGGCTGCAGGTCGAGCACCCGGTCACGGAGATGGTCAGCGGGGTGGACTTGGTCCGAGAGCAGATCCACGTGGCGGCGGGCCGCCCGCTGCGCTACACCCAGGACCAGGTTGCGCCCCGGGGTTGGGCGATGGAGTGCCGCATCTATGCCGAAGACCCGGACCAAGGCTTCATGCCTTCGCCCGGCCGGCTGGAGCGCTATCGCCTGGCCGAAGGGCCGAGCGTCCGGGCTGATTCGGGCGCCTACGAGGGTTGGGAGGTTCCCATGGAGTACGATCCGCTCCTGGCCAAGCTCTCCGCCTGGGGGCCGACCCGGGAGGAGGCGATCGACCGGCTACGGGCCGCCGTCGACGAGTGCCGCATAGCCGGCGTTCGCACGCCCTTGGAGTTGTACCGGCGCATCCTCCGGGACGAGAGCTTCCGCCGTGGAGAGATCGACACAGGCTGGCTAGGCCGCTTTGCCTCGCCCGACGTACCAGCCGATACACAGGCCGATGCCGCCGCCCTGGCGGCGAGCGTGATCCACTCGCGGACTGAGTCCGCGGTGGCCGGGCAGCCCGTCTCCAACGGCTCCAACTGGAAGCGCAGGGCGCGCCAGGCCGGGGACCGCCGATGAGACTCGACGCGCTGCTCGACGGACAGGCGCGAAGTCTTCAGCTCGAGCTGAAGGATGGAACGATCGGTCGCCTCCTCGTCGACGGCGAACCCTATGAGGTCGACGCCCGCCCAATCGGCCCGTCCTCCTACTCTGTCCTGGTCGGACTTCGCAGCTTCGAAGTCCATGTGCGCCCGGAGCCTACAGGAGGGCTGAGCGCACTGGTCGACGGCGTTCGCTACGAAACCACGATCCAGGATCCTCGGAAGTACGGGGGCGCCGGAGCGCTCGCCGGGGCCCAAGGCCGGCAGGAGATGCGCGCGCCAATGCCGGGCAAAATCGTCCGAGTGCTCGTGGCGCCCGGCGACGCCGTCGAAGCCGGAGCGGGGGTGATCGTCGTCGAGGCGATGAAGATGCAAAATGAGATCAAGGCGGCCAGCGACGGCCGCGTTAGCGAGGTGCGCGTCCAGGCTGGAGACCCAGTCTCGGCTGGACAGATCCTCGCGGTTCTGGACTGACTGGAAACTCCTGCATGCCTGCGGATCCTAACTGCGTCCACTGCGAGGGAACGGGCTGGAAGCACGTCCAGCGCGGCGAGCTCACGGCTGTTGAGCGTTGCAACTGCTTCACAGCGGCCCAACGCGCCAGCCAACAAGACCCCGCCCTGGGCGTTCCCAAGCATTTTCGCGAGGCGAGCTTCGAGAACTTCAGTTGCCGCGTACCCGGCGACCCCAACGAGTACGACCGCCTTTCCGGCGCACTGATCGCAGCCAAGCGCTACGCCGAGGACTATCCCTTCGCCAAGCCCCGCGGCCTCTTCCTGCAGGGTCCCCCCGGCACGGGCAAGACCCACTTGGCCGTAGCGGCGATGCGCAAGCTCCAGGAGAAAGGCTTCGAGGTCGTCTTCTTCGACTACCAGACCCTGTTGCAGCGCATTCGAGACAGCTTCAATCCGGCCGCCGAGACCCGCGACAAGGACGTGCTGCGGCTCGCCAAGGAGTCTGAGGTGCTGGTGCTCGATGACCTCGGTGCGCACCGTGAGAGCGACTTCGTCTTCGACGCCGTCACCGGCATCATCACCCATCGCTACAACGAGGATTTGGCGCTGATCGCCACCACCAACCTGCCGATGGCGGAATTGGGCGACAAGCCGATTCTGCGTGATCCGGTCAGCGGCAAGCGGGACATCCGCGACACGCTCGCCGACCGCATCGGCGAGCGCGCCGTGTCGCGGATCTTCGAGATGTGCGTCCGCATTCGCCTCGATGTGCGGGACTACCGCAAACGCCCGGAGACCGATCCCCGGCGGCGCTGAGCCCGCCAAAGTGGGCTCAGAAGCGAGGCGAAGGATCACAGGCGGCGTCGTACAGCGCCTGGTATCCGGCGGCCGAGCGTTCGCCGGAGAAGGACGCGGCCTTGTCGAACAAATTCCCCAGCAACCGCGCATAAGCCCGGCGGTCGGCCCGCCACAGTCGAGCGGCCTCCTGCAGCCGATCGAACAGCGCCTCGGCGATCATCACGTAGAGCGGAATCCCTGTCCGATGCCCCGGCCCGCCGGCGTTGATGATACCCGGCCAGGAGGCCCCCAACGGCAGCTTCTCGCGAAGGAGGAAGCCGGTCGCGTCGGCCGGACCGGACGCAAAATCCGCCACCTGCCCCATCAATCCGCCCGTGGACCGAGCGACCACCGGCGTCCCCGCCAGATAGGCTTCCGTCGCGGCGCCGAACGGCTCATACAGCGAAGGCATCACGGCATAGGTAGCCCCCGCCATGGCCTCCAGATAGCCCCTCTCCATCCGGAACGGGAAGACGGCTACGTCGCCCTTGCGCTTCTCGGCCAGCAAACGCAAATCGTCCAAATAAGGCCCGCCGCCTCCGGCAATCGGCGTTAGGATGAACTTGGCTTCTCCCTGATCGAAGCCCTCGATCGCGCGCGCAAACACGTCGAAGCCCTTCTGCCCAGGGTCCAGGCGCCCGAACATCAGGAACACCGGGACCTCCTCCGGCAGCTCGGTCAGCGGAGCTCCGGCCCCAGCGTCCAGTCCGCCTAGGATGCGAGGGTCCTTGTACTCCGAGAGGATCTGAAGCAACTGCCGCCGCTTGGCCAGCTTCTCCTCCAGGATGACGTCCGTGGAGCCCACCCGGGCTGCGCGCACGCCGTCGGACGAGAACGGCGGCGTGGGTTCACCGAACAGCGGATTGTCGATCCCAACGACTTGGTGCGCCTTGTAGACGCCTTGCAGGTGCGCGGCGAAGTGGTTGGCCTGGAGAGGGTCGGTCGTGAGCTCGGCCGCGAATCCCGGACTCACCGTTGACAGAGGAGCATCCGTCACGGGGACCATCCGCTGATAGACGGTATCGGAGCCGAAGGGCCAGCGCTCGGGACCGAGACGGTTAGTGATCCACGACAGATTCGGCGCGGGCAGCGGGTGATCGTAAGGGTTGTGCGAGGTGAGCACGACCGCCGCTGAATCGAGATGCCCCCCGAGGGCTGCCTGCTTGACGGTCAGCGCCGTCGATGCCATCTGCCAATCCTGCGCGTGCACCACCAGATCGGACCGCAGCCCCAGCCGCGCCAATACATACGGGACGGCCGCGCAGGCGAACAAGCTGTCGCGCAACAACTGCCAAGAGTGAACGTGCGCATACGGGTTGCTGCCGTCGGGGCCGCCATCGGCGTCGAAGAAGCCCCAAGCCTGCATGAGAACCCAGCGATTCTCGAAGCGATCGAAATGCTCGAACAGCTCGACCCGCACATCGCGGCCACCGAACGGGACGTCGACCTCGCCCAGATAATGCAGCGAGTAGTAGGGCGGGGTGGTCGAAAGGTTCCGGTGAAACGGCGACAGCACTGTGACAGATTCGCCGGCGGCCCGCAACGCTTTGGGTAGATGGGATGCGACCGCGAAGATGCCCCCTGCCCTCGCGAAAGGATTCTCGTAAACGCAGTAGGCGATGTGGCGGCGATCGGCGCGGACGGACCGGCGGGCATCCTCCACAACGCTGAGCTCAGCGGGCGCAAACAGGGCGGTGAAAGCCTTCTGCTGGGGCTGCCAGGCTCCCAACTCGTTGAGTTCGATCATGGTGGTGTCTCCACACTAGCAACCCTGTGGAAGATGGTGTGCCCATCGGGCCGAATGATCCGGTTGGAGCGGACCTCTGCCCATCGAGGGGTACCGACGTCCCCTGAGCGCCTAGGTGCAAACCCGAATCGACCCGTCACGGGGCAAGTTGAAAAAATAACACCGAGGATGACGCTCCAACCCACACTCCCCGCGCTGTTCGCAACCCGTGCGAGCTCGGCCAACCTGAGGCCGGTGGTCCGAGCGATGGCGGCCTGCGCGGTGATCGTGACGGTCGAGCCCCTGCTGCTGATGTTGCTGACCCGCTGCTTTCACCTGTCCTTGCTGCAGGAAGGGCTGGCGGACGGGTTGTTGCTGCTGCTGTTTCTGGTGCCGACGCTTTGTTTCGCTCTGATTCGACCCTTGGAGCAGCAAGTCGCCCGCGGTGAGGCCCTGGCGGCTGAACTGGCACAGTCGCGAGAGCGGCTGGAAGACCGCGTCGCGGAGCGATCGGCGGAGCTGCATGCGGCCAACCAGCGCATTCAGCAATCGCTCGAAAAGCTGGAGCGGAGCCATCGGGACCTGGTGGTTCTCCGCGAAATGGGGGCGCTGCTGCAAGTTTGCCGCGACATGGCCGAAGCCGAGCCTTTGCTGCAAGGCTTTGTGCGCCGGCTGTTTCCCAACGAAAGCGGGGCTGTCTACCTTTTCCGCGCCTCTCGCAACGTACTGGAGCGGGCCGTGGAATGGGGCGACGCCCATGAGGCCGTGACGCTGGCGCCCGAAGACTGCTGGGCGCTGCGGTCCGGCCAGACCTACTCGGTGGCGGCGGGCGAGGCGAAGCCGCTGTGCGCTCACGTGCAAGAGAAGGGCCGGCCCACGACGTTGTGCATCCCGTTGGCCGCCCATGGCGAGCTTTCGGGCCTGTTGGTGCTCTCGAAGCTGGCTGCTCCCGGCCAGGAGGATGGCCGTCCGATGGAGGAGACGGTGACAAGCTTGGCGGCCGCGACGGGACAAAAGATCGCCTTGGCGTTGTCGAACTTGCGACTGCGGGAGAAGCTGCGGGACCAGGCGATTCGAGACCCCCTGACCCGCCTCTACAATCGGCGCTACTTCGAAGAGAGTTTCGAGAGGGAGCTGGCGCGCGCCGAGCGCCGCGGCGCCTGCGTCGGCCTTATCATCTTGGACGTCGACCACTTCAAGACCTTCAACGATACTTCGAGCCACCAGGGCGGAGATGTCGTACTCCAAAACGTGGGCCAGCTCATGATGCGGGCCGCTCGCAGCGAGGACATACCCTGCCGCTACGGTGGAGAAGAATTCGCACTGCTGCTCAGCGAAGCCCCCTTGGACGTGGTTCTGGCGCGAGCGGAACGACTGAGGAAGTCCGTGGAGTCGCTCCAGGCCACGCTGCGCGGGCAACTCCTCAGCAGGGTCACGATATCGGCCGGAGTCGCCGTCTATCCGCAGCACGGGACCACCCAGTCCGAGCTGATTCGGGCGGCGGACCGCGCGCTGTACGACGCCAAGGCCCAAGGGCGCAATCGAGTGGTGGTGGCGCAAACGCCGGGGGAGAACGAGCGGGAAGCGTCGCTCATAGGGGCCGAAATCGAAGGTTCTTGACGGCCACTGCGAGCTTTCGGGGATCGCCGTCGAACTGGACGGCGGGCTCGCGGCTGCGAATCTCCAGCCGGGATGCTCCTTGCCGGAGGTCGAGCACGACCGTCGCCAGTGGTCCGAAGCCATTCTGTGTCGACGGAATTTCCCAGCGGATCTGGGACCGCCCATCCAGCAGCAGGTCGATCGAGTTGGGCGCAGCGGCGGACAGCGCGTCCGCCTCGAGCGCCACGCGCCTGCACTCGTCGGAAGTGATCGTGATGCTGGCGGGACCCTTTGACCAGCGCCACCAGTTCTCGGCGTCGCCTTCGAGCTGATGCCAGCCCCTATCGAAGCGAACCCGAATGCCGGACTCTACGCCGAGCCCTGCCGGCGGGCTGTCTAGGTGATCTCGAAAGCGACGGCGGACCCGCCGGGCGTGCAGCCTCTCCAGCGCCACACGGCGGACCCAATACCGGGTATGGCTATAGCGCCGACGGGCGATCTCGAAGGCCTGCAGGTGGGCCTCCGCCATCCGCTGCGGGTGGAACCCCTGCGCCCGCAATCGGCCTCCCGCAGCCATCCGCTCGCACAGCGCCGAGTCCGACCAGAGCCGTCGAATCGCCAGGGCGATCTCGTCCGGCGAATGAGGATCGAAGTACAACGCGTGCTCGCCGCCGATCTCCATTAGGCTCGGGATGCGAGACACCGCGGCCGGACAGCCGGCCGTCATGGCTTCGAGTAGCGGCAGGCCAAAGCCTTCGAACAACGACGGAAAGATGAGCCCGGCGGCTTGGCGGTACAGGCTTACGATCTCCGTGGCGCTGACGTAGCCGACCGAGCGGACCTGATCCTGCAGCCCCATCTCCCGAATCAGTTCCTCCACGGGCGGGCCGCCGCCGACGTCATGGCCGGTCAGCACGAGCCGAACTCGAAGGCCTTCGTCGTCGCGTAGCCGGCGGAGAGCCTCGAGCAGAGCCGCGTGGTTCTTGTGGCGCCAGCGATTGGCCGGGTAGAGCAGGAATCGCTCGAACGGGGCGTCGCCCGCCAGGGGAGCCGCCAGTGCCCGGAGGAAGGTCTCGCCCACACACAGCGGTGAGGAGACGATACGGCGTCCGCTGACGCCGTGGTGCTCCTCGACGGTCTGTTTGGTGAACTCCGAAACCGTCACGACGGCGTCGGCCGAACGCGTCGATCCGGGCAGGTGGAGAGCGCGGTTGAACAGATCCAGGGGCCGGAAAAAGTCCGGAAAGTACATCTCCTGCAGATCGTGGATCGTTACGACCGACGGCGCGCGTACCGGCCTCGGCCAAATGATGCTGAAAGGGCAGAAATAGAGGTCGAGGTTAGAGCGACCGACGTCGATATCTTCTTGCGTCTGGATCGGAACCCAATGCTCTCGCCAGCGGTCGCTCGCCAGGCGGTCCAACTCTTCCACGGCCTGCTCGCGGGCGAAGAAGACGTAGTCGTTGGACGAGTCGTGGACGAGGAGATGACCGAAAAGGCGGTGGAAATACTGACGCATTCCTCCCATGTGGCGGTTCAGTTCATAGCAGTTGACTCCGATCCGCATGGGGCCGACCTAACGCTATCATTACATAAGGTTCCCGTTGTTCAGTCCCTATTTCGCGCAGACAGACTTCGCGGGCATGTCCCCCGAATGCGTGTGATATATTCGGAGCGAAAAGGCTGCGTCCAGCCCCCTGATGTCGACTGTCTCGCTGAGCTCCACGCCTCTCTGCTGGTGCGGGTCCGCCTGTTCGAAGCCGTTTTCGGACGACTATCGCCAGTGCCTGGACTGCGGCAGCCTGTTCCTGGCCGCGCCGCACGCCGACGACTATTTTCGAGTCTCCAACGACGATACGGGCTTCTATAGCTCGGCCTATTGGCTCGACTATCTGCCGTCGGCCCATGGGCAGCCGGACGTCGTCGCCCGGGCCCGGGCGGACCTGCCCGAGCGCTGCCTGTACTGGCTATCGACGGTTCTGCGCTTCCGCCAACCTCCGGGCAAGATCCTCGAGCTCGGCTGCGGCCCGGCGGCGTTCACTGGCTTGCTGGCGGAAGCAGGATTCGAAGCGCAAGGGGTGGAGATGAGCCCGGCGATCGTTGACTGGGCGCGCAAGACTTGGAACGTGGACGTCTTCCGCGGCCCCTTGGAGCAGCTGAGTCTGCCTCCGGGGAGCTACGCTGGGATCGCGGCGTTCGACGTGCTGGAGCACCTGCCGCGGCCACTGCAGACCCTGCGGTGTGTGGCGGATCTGCTGGAGCCGGGCGGCTGGGCACTGTTCCAGACGCCCTGCTTCCGTACGCCCGACCAAACGCACGAAGCCCTCGTCGAGCGCTCGGACCGCTTCTTGGAACAGATGAAGCCGGAGGAGCACGTCTACCTCTACACCGAGCAGGCGGTGGAGAGGCTGCTGGCCGAGGCCGGCCTGCCCTGGGTGCGGTTCTTGCCGGCGCTGTACGACTACGATATGTTCGTGATCGCTGCTAGGGAGCCATTGACCGAGATCGACCGCGCCGAATCGAGAGCGGCGCTGCTCGGCTCCCGTTCGCAGCGAACGGCGCTTGCCTTGCTGGACCTGAACGACGCTAAGCAGGACTCGGAGAGGTACTGGCGCCTGAAAGGCGAAGAACGAGCCCTCTCGCTCGAAAGGGAGCTGCGCGAGTATCGCTTCGGCATCCCGCGAACGTCCGAGAGCTTCGGCCGGGCTGAGGCCGAGATCCGGCGGCTAGAGTCCGAAAGGCGTCGCACCGCCGCGGAGTTGGTGCGGGCCATGGAGGACAACGAACGGCTCCAACTCGAGCTCTGTCGGCTTCGCCTCGAGCAGATCGAGACCCAGGGCCGCCTTCCAAGCGAAACGGCGGCGCCGGCGGGGGGCTCCTGATGCGATTCAGCATCGTGACGCCTTCCCTCAACCAGGCGCAGTACCTTGGCCGAACGATCGAGAGCATTGTCGAGCAGGCCGGGGACTTCGAGGTTGAGCACATCGTCCGTGACGGAGGGTCCACGGATGGTTCGGTGGATGTTCTGCGCGAGTGGGAGCGACGGCTGGCCGAGCGGCCGCCCGCCGGCAACCGCGGCGTGCGGTTCTCCTGGCGTAGCGAGAAGGACGGCGGGCAGTCGGCCGCCATCAACGCCGGTCTGCGTTGCGTCTCCGGCGACGTCGTAGCCTACCTCAATTCCGACGACGTGTACTGTCCCGGAGCCTTCGCGGCCGTCGCAGCAGTCTTGCAGGAGAACCCCCAAGCGGACTTCGTCTATGGCGACGGGCGCGTGGTGGACGAGCGGGAGCAGCTGTTGTGGACTTGGTTGTCGCGGCCCTTCGACCTTGATATGCTCACGCGCCATCACACAGCTTGGAACGAGGCTTCGAACTATATCATGCAGCCGGCCACGTTCTGGCGTCGCCGAGTCATGGACCGCATCGGTCTGTTCGAGGAGTCCTTCCACTACTCGATGGATCTGGAGTATTGGGTACGCGCCGGCGCGAATGGTTTGCGGCTGGAGCACTTGCCCGTCGAGTTGGCGATGTTCCGAATGATCTCCGGAACGAAAACGACCTCGAGCCCGAACGCCTTCTGGCCGGACAACCTGGAGATCTTTCGGCGCTACGGCAAGGCCGGCCGGCTGGCGCCGGCATGCGGCTATTATTTTTACAATCTGGCGCTGGAGCATCAGTGGAATCTGCACGTCGCCGCCGAGCGCTATCAAGGCGTCGCGGCGAAGTGGCGGACCTTGGCGGAGTCGGAACGGGCCACCGCGCTGGACAGCGCGGCCCTCGGCGAGGGACTCGGCCGGGTGATCTGCGCCATCGACGCCGTCCGCCGCAACGAGACCGGCCTTGCCCGGGAGCTGTTCGGGCAAGCACTGGAGAAGCACCCAGCAGTTCGCGGCCACGCCTTGGCTTGGAATTATCGCGCCCGGCGCGCCTTGGGCGACGGCGGTCGCCGCTTGGCTGAGGGATTTCTTGCTCGGGCGGTGGCTCGGTATCGGCGCCTGCGCATCGACTATCGTTACGCGCAGAGTGAGCCTCGATGAGGTCCGGCGAAGCGACGCCGATCGTCTCGGTCGTCATCCCGACCCACCGCCGGGAGAAGCTGTTGCAGCGATCGCTGCGCAGCGTCTTGCAGCAAGACTACCCAGAGCTCGAGATTTGGGTCATCGACCAGGATCCCACGAAGCGCCTGATCCAATCATGCGCCGAGGAGCTGGCGGACGCGCGCGTACGGTACGTCAACCTGCCCAATGCAGGCACGAGCCGCGCGAAAAACTTCGGCATCGAGCGCGCCCAGGGCGAGTTTCTCCTATTTCTCGACGACGACGCCCATGCGCTGACCCCGTCTTGGGTTCGCTCCTATGTTCGGGTCTTTCAGCAGATCCCCGAGGCAGGCTTGGTGACGGGCAAGATCTTGGGTGAGTGGCCGGGCGAGGTTCCGAGCTGGTTCCCTGGGGAGTACGGCTACCTGTTGGGGCAGTACGACCTAGGTGACGAAGACTGCCCAATGCCGGAGGGCCACTTGCCGCTCGGAGGCAACATGGGCGGGCGCACTGACCTTATTCGGGAGCTCGGTGGGTTCGACACGCGCTTTGGCTACAACAACTTCAGCAAGCGATCCGTCGGCGGCGAAGACAGCTTGCTGGGCCAAGCCGCCTGCAAGGCCGGCTGGAGGATGTACTAATGCGCTGGAGCCGTGGCCGGCCATTTCGTGGCGGAGGGCCGCTTGAGCCGGCGGTTCTTCGTTCGCCGGAACTACCGAGAAGGCGTCTCGACCATCCAGCGGCTGGCTGCGCTCGACCAGCTTGGCGACCGCAAAGCCGTCGCCAAGTATCACCTGCGGGAACTGCTGATGGCCTTCGCGCGCTATCTGCTCCCGCACTACGCGCACATCTACGACCGTCCGACCGAGCAGATCCGAATGTTGGCGGCCCGCCGCATGGCCTACAGTGCCGGCATCCTGCGAGGACTCTGGGACGGCGAGCCGCTGGAAAAGCAAACGGCGGCGCCCGTGGCGCCGCCGTCTTCTCCGAGCGGTTCGTTTTCCTAGCGGACCGCGTCCTTACCGAACCACGATCGTGACGGGCGGGCTGGTCAGTCCGGCCGTCCGCACTTGGATCGGCACCGAGTCGCCGGGCAGCACGCCTGGCGGAACGGTGAAGTTGATCTGGTACAGGCCGGCGAATCGCGGGGCTAGGCCGCTATACAGCACCTGAGCTGCGATGCCGTCGACCGTCACCTCCACGGGGTTCACCGTCACGCTCAGCGGCGAGTCGGGCGCGACCTGACCTTCGGGGCTGGGCGGGTCGACCAGCCCAAGGCCCGTGCAGAAGGCCGTCAGCACGCTGCCCACCCGGGCCGGCGCGCCCGAGCTGTTGAGCTGGAAGGTGAGCCCATCGACGATCGCTCCTTGCCCGTAGCCCTGCTGGTTGATGGTGAAGATGGCCGGCTGCGTCGGCGCGATGGTGAGTCGCTCCTCTACGGAAAGCGCATTGCCGCGCTTGACCAGCAACTGCACCTGACGGTTCAGCGGCAGGTTGAACGGGATTTGGGCGTTGATCTGACCGTTGTTGGCGAACAGCAACGGCGTCGCCACTCCGGCCACATAGACCTCGGTGCCTTCGAGCAGCGTTGGGAGCGGCACGGTGTTGACCACGGACGTCGTGTCCGAGAGCTGGCTGCCGAAGATGGAGATCAGCGCGCCGGGAGAGACCCGGCTGGCGGATTCGAAGCTGGCGGCGTTCAACACAGCTCCTTCCTCGACGATCGGCAGTGGGCTGGCCTCGGTGATCTCGACGGCGATGTCGCGTTGCCGGAAGCTCGAACCGAGCCGGCCGGTCAGCGTCACAGTGGTGTTCTGTGCGGAGTTGCCGCGAGGCTGCCAGTTCGAAGACCACAGGCCGGGGCTCTCATAGCGCAAGTCCACCTGGCTGTCGCCGTTGGTGAAGTTCGCAATGGCTTGCACGCTGGGAGTCTGCGTGGTCAGGGCCGTACCGCAGTTGTTGTACATCGTCACTGCCAAGCGGACCGGCTCGCCTAGGCGGGCCTGGATGCGGCCGCCCGAACTCTCGACCTCCATCTCCAAACTATTGCAGCCCGCCTGCTGGCTCAGCTCGTCTGTGAGTGCGGCCGAGCTCGGCGCGACGATGCCGATCACACGAACGTTCTGAATCGAGCCGTCCTCGAAGTAGAACGACAGCGACCCGCGTTGGATGCCCGGGCTGAGGTCGTCGAGCTTGGGGTTGACGATGACTTTCTGCGGTGTGTTGGGCTGGATCACGGCGCCCTCGGGGCCGTGCACGAACCATTCCACGCCTTCCTCCGTCAGCGCGCTGCGAGACGAAGAATAGGTCAGCGGCGTGCTGCCCCGGTTGCCGATGATGAGCTCCTTCGAGCCCGGCGGAACCCCGGGGGCGCCGACGAAGATCAGCGCGCTCTGGCTGATGCTCGGCGGCGGCGCTGCGCCGGCCGCCAAGACCCTGAGCAGCACCGAAATGGTCTCTGGCGGGTTGCCGGGAGCGTTCACGTCCACCCGGCCGAAGTAGTCGCCCTCGATCAGGCCTGTCGTGTCGGCCGAGATCTCGAGCACGGAGTAGTCCTGCAAGGGCTTCTCGACCACGCCCGCCGTGTCGCTGATCCGCAGCCAGCCGGTCCGGCCCGACAGCGTGGTGGCGGAGGCTGTCCAGCTCATCGAGCCCGAGCCGGCGTTGAAGATCGCGATCTTCTGCGGCAAGGGATCGCCGCCGTTGCGGCCCGAGCGGAAGCTGACGCCCGCTTGGCTCAAGGTCAGGATCGAGGACGGCGCGGAGATGGTCATGGTCACCGGCGTACCGACGGAGTTGCCTTGGTCGTCCATCACCCGGATCTCGCCTGCGTACGTTCCCACCGCCAACTGGCCTGGGTTCGCCGTCGCGAGGATCACCTGCGGATTGGCCGCGCTGGCTTGGCCTGACGACGTGTCGATCGTCAGCCAGCCTTGCTCCGAGGTTGCCGTGGCTGTGAACGAGAGCCTGCCGGTGCCGGCGTTGCTGACGGTGAGCCGCTTGTTCCGCGACGCTCCGCCCTGAATCAATCCGAAGGTGAGGTTCCCCGGATCAGTCGCCACCTTCGCCGGCTCGCCGGTTTCCACGATCAGCTTCACGTCGACGCCACGCTGCGGCTCATTCGCCTCGGGGACGTAGAGGTTCAGCCGCGCTGTGTACTCGCCTGGGCCCAGGTCCTCGGCATTGCCGCGGACGTTGAGGTCGACGGGCAAGCCGCCGTCGGTGGGGCTGACCTGCAGCCAGCTTGCCGAGGTCGAGGCCTGATAGCTGAGTCCCACTACGTCGCCGATGATCTCGACCTGCTTGGCCGGAGAAGCCTTTCCGGCGCGGGTGCGGAGCTCGATCGGCCCCGAGGTATCGAAAGACGTGGTGAATCCCGGAGGCGACGCCAGAATCGCACGCACGCGGTTGTTGAGCTGTTCGGCGACGAACAAGTTTCCGGCGGCGTCCAATGCCATACCGGCAGGGTTTGTGAAAGAGGCGGCCAGCGCCGGACCGCCGTCGCCCGAGGCGCCACGCTCGCCCGAACCGGCTACGCGCGACATCACGCCCTGGGCGGAAAGCATCCGAATCACGTCCCCGTTGGATTCGGCGATGTAGATATTGTCCCGCGAGTCCACCGCAACTCCCCAGGGGGTCTTGAAGGAGGCTTGCGGACCAGGACCGCCGTCGCCGTCCGACCCGAACTGGCCGTTGCCTGCGATCGTCTCCAGACCGCCGCTCGGCGTCAGCCGACGCACTCTGCCGTTGAAGTCGTCCGCGAAGATCAGATTGCGTTTCGAGTCGAAGGCGATCTCGCGCGGAAAATTGAGTTGCGCACGCGTGGCCGGGCCGTCCCCGTTGTAGCCCGCCTGGCCGGTTCCGGCGACCCAAGTCAACGTGCCGCGGGAGTCGATCTTGACGATGATGTGGTTGGAGCTATCACTGACGTACACATCACCGTTGGTGTCGGCGGCGACGTCGGTGGGGAAGTTCAGGGGTGATTGCAGGGCAGGCGATCCGGACTGCGACAAGCCCAGCGAACCGTTGCCCGCGATGGTCGTGATAACCCCCTTTGGATCGATCTTACGAATCCGGAAGTTCTCCTTATCCGCGATCAGGATGGAGTTGTCCGGCAGCACGTGCAGGCCGATCGGCTCATTGAGGGCGGCGCGAACGGCCGGGCCCCCGTCGCCTGAGAAGGTTTTCTCTCCGGTGCCCGCGATCCGCGTGATCTGGTAGCCGTTGGCCGGGTCCGCGCGCAGGACGACGTTGGCGCGGGAGTCGGCGATCAGGAGCCGATTCTGGTTGTCGACCGCGACAGAGAGCGGAAAGCGCAGATCGGCGGCGTAGCTAGGCACGCCGTCGGGCGGAATGACCGTGCCGCCGGTGCCTGCTACCGTCTGGATGCGGCCATCGGTGCGAATCGTGCGCACACGGCGTTCATCGGCGTAGACGATCTGACCGGAGGAGTTGACGGCGACCGCCTCGGGGTAGGGAACCCCCGTCTGCAGGGCGCTGCGCCCATCCGGGGTCTGCTCGGGCAAGCCCGTGCCGGCGATGGTCTTGATGCGTCCCAGTTGATCAATGGCGCGGATACGGTTGGTTTGGTTGTCGGCGAAGACCAGACCGCCCCGGGTGTCGTTGGCGATCTGCTGCGGCCAGTAGAGCAGCGCCTGGGAGGCCGGAACGTCGTCGATGAAACCGGGCTTGTCCGGCGAACCGGCAAACGTAGTGATGATGCCCTTGGTGTCGACCTTGCGGATGATGTTAAAGAACCGGTCGGAGATGTAGAGGTTGCCGGCGTTGTCGAACGCCACGCCCTCGGGCCAGCGCATCTGCGCGCGTGTGGCCGGCACGTTCTCTCCGGAGAACGGGTGATCGCCTGGATTGGGCATGCCCGCGACGGTGGTGATGATGCCGTTGAGATCGATCTTGCGGACAATATTATTGGCGCTGTCCGCGAAAAAGACCTCGCCGACGGCGTTGGTCGTGATGGCGGTCGGGCGCTCGATCAAGGCGTTGACGGCGCGTCCGCCGTCGCCGCTATATCCGCCCTGTCCGCGGCCTGCGATCGTGGTGATGACGCCCTGCGGATCGACCTTGCGGACGCGATGGGCGCCGTACTCGGTGATGTAAATGCTGCCGTCGGGTCCTTCGCACACACCCGACGGCGTGTTCATGGAGGCGCGCGTGGCGAGGCCGCCATCACCGGAGAAGCCGGGGAAGCCGTTGCCCGCGATGACCTCGCTGCCACGGCCCAACGTAAAGCGATACACCACATGCCCGTCGGAGTCGGGAACCAGCAGCCGGCCCTTGGAGTCGAAGGCGAGCTGCTTGGCGTCGAACGGCACCATCGTGGCGGGGGTTCCGTCGGCTGGCGGGACGGTGTTGCGGCCCGCGATTGTGACGACGACTTGCCCAAAGATCAGACAGGCGCTAAGAAGAACGAGACTCGCCAAACGGCTGAACAAAGGCATGGCGCAAGGGTATCCGGAATCAGGGGTTCAGTCAAAGAGAAACGTGGCACAAAGCGGCCCCGCCGGGATGCGGGGCCGAACCTGTGATTATCGGTGCAAATCCGTTAGCGCAACTGGATGAAAATGCCGCCGACGAACTTGCTGAAGACCTTCGTCTGCGGCGTGCCGATCTCGGTGCCGGCGAAGTCTTGCAGCGGCGTGTAGGCCTTGGCCTCCACGCGGAATCCGAACCTCTGGTTGACGTAGTAGCGCAGACCGCCGCCGAAGTTGGCGGCCAGCGAGGTGTCCGCAGGCGCCTTGTCGGTGAAGGTGCCCGTGCCGCCGGCCGTACCGACGTTGATCTGCACGTCGCGCGCGGGGGACCGGATCACGCCGACGCCGGCCACCAAGTAGGGCACGAACTTCGATTCGGCCACGGGAATGCGGATGTGCACGCCGCCGTGGACATCCGTCAGCGGCACTTCATAGATGCTCGAGCCGGAACGGCCGGTGTCCTGAATCGTGAAGTCGAACTGACGGCTCAGGCCGGGAAAGTAGGTGTACTCGAAGTACGGCAGGATCACCCGGGTGGCCGCGAACGTGACGTTGGCGCCGCCCATCACGCGGAACTTGTCGATGCCGTAGCTGGCGCCGACCATTCCGCCGATCTCGTAGCTGCCCTGACGGACGACGGCGGCGCTTTGGGCCGAGGCCCCAACCGCGAACAAAGCGGTCAGCAGCGCCAACTTGGCGACGCCGCTGCGGCGGAAGGAGGAGACGAGGGTAGAACGCATGGATGCTTTTTTTACCTTGTTTTGAAGTGAACCTAGGGTACTGCGACCACAATGCCCGGTCAACGATCTCCGGGCCTTCTAGCGAATGCCCGGGCCGACCAGCAGCTCTTTGGCCGCCGGAGTATCTTCTATGACACAGCGGAAACCGACCAGGTTGCCGCCCTTGGGAAAAGACGTGCGGAACGAGATCCGCAGGTGCTCGTTGGGGTCGCTGTACCAGGACCCGCCGCGAACCACATGCTCCTGCCCGCTCTGTGGTCCCTTCGGGTCGGCTGTGGGGGAACGGGAGAAGTATGTCGGGTCGAAGAAATCGCCCGTCCACTCCCATACGTTGCCGGCCATGTCGAACAGGCCGAAGCCGTTGGGATCGTAGCTCTTCACCGGCGCCGTGTAGCGAGCGCGGTCATTGCCCTCTTCGCCCTGGAAGTTGGCCTTGTCGCGGCTGTTCTCATCGTTCAGCGGATAGATCGCGTCCTCTTGGCCGCCTCGGGCCGCGTATTCCCACTCCGCTTCGGTCGGCAGTCGGCCGCCGGCCCATTGGCAGTAGGCCTGTGCTTCTTCCGCCGAAGGTCCGGTGATCGGGTGGTTGGTCACGCGCCGTTTCTTGTCCCACAGCGGGGCCGAGGGCATCTGCAAGCGCCCGCCGGACGCGTCCACGAAGCGTTGGTAGGCGGCGATGTCCACCTCGGTGGCCCCGAGCCAAAAGCCCTTGGAGATCGTCACGCGATGTTGCGGCTTTTCCTCGTCCTTACAGCGCGTGTCGCCCGGGGCGCAGCCCATGTTGAACTGGCCCGCGGGGATCCAGACGTACTCCTGCCGATCGCGGCGGCTCGAGTGCGGAATGCCCACGATGGAGGCGGCGTCGGAAGGAGGCCGCAACTCGTCGAGCTTCCGGCGGGCTTCGCCATTGAACAGGCCCGAGGAGTGCTTGGCGAGGTAGCCGTCGAAAGCTGCCTCGTTGCCGCCCGACAGGGCGGCCTGCCACGCCTCGATATCGGCCACGCGCTCACGGGCGACGGAGGCGTACAAGCCCTCGGGAAAGTCGGCCAAGTACTTCTCGTAAGCCGAACGGTCCCGGCTGGCGCCCAGGGCGTCCCAGGCGCCACGGTCGAGATCGCTGAGCATGCGTTGGGCTTCGCCGGAAGGACGGCTGCCCGGAAAGCGCGTCAGAAAGTCCCGAAACGCTTGCGGGTCGGCTCCGCCTCGAATTCCTTCGAACGCCCGTTGCGCCAGCCCGTCGCGAGCCAACTCCACGAAGGCGCCGCCGGGGAAATCGCCCAGGTACTTCTCGAAGCTGTACTCGTTGCCGAGCTCGCCCGTCGCTTGCTGGCTGGCCCGGAAGAACGCCTCGTCGGCGTGCGGCCCGCCCGGAAAGGCTTTGTGATGTTCGGCATAGCAGCGAGCTTCGCCGCAGGAGACGGCCTGCCCCCAGGCCTCCATCTCGCGAACGGCCGGAGAGTCGCCGCGGTCGCCGATGCGGCCGTAGGCTTCGTTGATGAACAGCCCATTGGGATGGCCGGCGATGTAGCCCTGCACGGCGGCCTTGTCGCCTTGGGAGGCCTTGGCCCAGGCGGAGATGTCTTCGATGCGGCGCTGGGCGTCGGCGGCGAAGTCGCCGTCCGGGAAGACGCTCAGGTAGGTCTGATAGTCGGCCGCGCTGCGGCTGTCCCGCGCGGCCGACCAAGCCTGCCGGTCCAGATCGCTGAGCATTCGCTGGGCGTCGCCGGCCAGTCTCGTGTTCGGGAACCGCGCCAGAAAGTCCTTGTAGGCCTTGGGATCGCTACCGCCGGCAATGAGCTCGTACGCTTTGCGCGCGATGCCTTCGCGGGCGAGCTCGATGAAGCTGCCGTTGGGGAAGCGCCGGAGGTATTCGTCGAAGTTGTAGCTCTTCGATTCGGCCGCCGAAGCCTTCTCCGTCGCCCGGAAGAACGCCTCGTCCGCATGCGCGCCGCCCGGAAACTTCTCGAAGTGGCTCACATAGCAGCGCGCCTCCCCGCAGGTGACGGCTTGCGACCAGGCTTCGAACTCGACTTCGGCGGCGGACCGCTCGGTCGGCTGGGCCCCCTTCAGGCGGTAGGCGTCATTGATGAACAGTCCGTTGGGGTGGCCGGCGATGTAGCCTTCGAGCGCAGGACCGTTGCCCCCGGCGGAGGCTTTCTCCCAGGCGGAGATGTCTTCGAGCCGGCTCTGGGCGTCCGAGGCGAAGTCTCCCTCGGGAAACTCGGCCCGGTACTTCTCGTAGTCGGCGGCGTTGCGGCTGTCGCGAACCCTCGACCAAGCCTGGCGGTCCAGATCGCTGAGCGCGCGCTGCGCCTCGCCGGAGAACCGGCTGTTGGCGAAGCGGCCCAAAAAGTCTCTGTACGAGGCGGCCGTGTTGGCCTTCTGCGCTTCGCTCCAGGCTTCCAGGTCCATCAGGCTCTGCCATTTCAGCCGAGCCAGCTCGGCGTTGCGGCTGTTGGGGTAGCGTTGGATGTGGTTTGCGAAGTCGATGGCCCGGTTGGAGTTCTCGATCATCGCCCAATGGGCCTCGGCGGCGTTGGAGCCGTTGGGGAACTTCTCCAGGTAGACTTCCGGCGAGAACTCCGCCTTGAGGGCTGAGACGTTCAGAGCCGTCACCGGCTCTGAGCCGAACTTGACGTCGACCACGGAAGCCTGGGGCATGTCTCGGACCAGCTCGCTCACCAAGTAGAACGCTTCGTCCTGATGCGGGCAGCCGGGGAAGCTGCGGAAGTGCCCGATGAGCTTGGCGACGTCCTTGCTGCTGTTGGCGAGGGCCCAATCGGCGTCGTCGCCCAGGGTGGGCTCGGCTACTCGAGAGAGAATCAGCTCTTCGGCGCGGTAGCCGCCGATCTGGACGAACGGCCGCTGCTCACGATCGTCGCCATACTCGCTCTTGACCAAGGCGGGCACCGCTTCCTGTACGTAGCGCACCAAGCTTTGCAGCGTGACTTCGCCGCGTTCGTTGCGAGCCTTGCCGGCTAGGCCGTCCACCAAAGCGGTGGAGAAGCTGCCGCGGGCCTTGCCGGTGGCGCGGTCCATGACTTCCCAGGCCCGGTAGCCGACGGCGGTGGCGTAGAGGGTGACGAAGGCTTCGACTCCCTCGTTGGCCTTGGCGAACGAGAAGCCCGTTTGGGCGGCGGTCATCTGATTGCCGTCGATCCCGTCCACCGAACGGCCGGCGCGCGGGTCGTTGCGGCAAGCGTCGAGCAGCAGCACGACTTGCTTGGCGTTCATGCCCCGGATCAGGCCCTTGAGGCTGTCGAGGCTGACGGCCGTCTCCTCCAGAAAGTCGACGTCGTCGATGATCGAGGCGTCGCCGGGAATCAGGAAAGCGCGCCCTTCGCGCTCGATGCCGTGGCCCGCGAAGGCGAACAACAGCAAGCCGTCGGCCGGAATCTCGGCTTTGATCCGGCGCAGATCACGCAGAATGTTGGTGCGGCCGGGCTGCATGAACGACTCCTGCCCGGAGGTCAGCATCAGTACGTGGTCGCTAGGGAAGCCGGCGTACTCGACGAGCGCGTCGCGCAGCGCGAAAGCGTCATTCTCGGCGCCGGGAACGGGCGAGATCTGCGGATTCTCGTAGCTCGATACACCTACGATCAGCGCCCACCGCTTGGAGGCGTCCGGCCAGGCGTTCACGTTCGAGTCGAACACCACCTGGATGTCGCGTGCCGTCTGCGCCCCGCCGACAGCCGCGCCAACCCCCAGCGCCAATACGGCCACGGCGCACCGGACGAAAACGGACAGGCGGCGGCGGGCGGCAAGGGTGAGCATGGGTTGACTCATTGGGCGACTACTGGCGCTACAACGACGCGTGGGCACGGGCGAGGTCCCGGGACCGATCCGCTCGAGAGGGCCGCGGGGCGGCCTGCGTCGCGGAACAGCCAATTCCTAGGAACTCGACCTTCCACTTACAGAAGCGACGTTGCAGCCGCATTTTATCTCACCGCAGGCGAATCGACAGGATTCCGTCGAAACCAAAGGAGTCCATGGGGCGTCTAAGCACGGATTCTGCACGGCCCGATAACGATTCTGCATTGCACCGCGTTTCCCGAGGCAGTAAGCTGATGGCACTGCCGCTTCCGCCGCAGTCGGAGACCCGTGCATCTGCGCCTACCTACAGTCGTCGTGATTTGCGCCCTGTCCCTGACGCCGAGCGTCGCCGTCCGGGCGGCCGGGCCGGGGGACGCTGAGTTTTTCGAGACGCGTATTCGGCCGGTGCTGGCAGATAACTGCTACGCCTGCCATACGACCTCGAAGATGGGCGGTCTACAGTTGACGTCCAAGGAAAGGGCCGTCCGTGGAGGCGCCTCGGGGCCGGCGATCCGGCCCGGCAACTCCAAGGGCAGCCTGCTGATCCAGGTTGTCGCGCAGACGCACGATCGCTTGAAGATGCCTCCGTCGGGCAAGCTCAGCGACCAGCAGATTCAGGACCTGCGGGCATGGGTGGACGCCGGCGCCGTCTGGCCCGAGACCGACGACGAGGCGCTGCTGGCGCCCGACGTCAAGGCGACCGAATACGTCATCTCTCCGCAACAGCGCGGCTTCTGGTCCTATCAGCCCGTGGACCGGCCGGCGCCGCCCGCCGTACGCAACGCCGCCTGGGCGCGAACGGGAGTGGACCGCTTCGTGCTGGCGCGCTTGGAAGAAGCCGGCGTGGAGCCCAACGAACGCGCCGGCAAGCGCGAGCTCATCCGCCGCGCCACCCTGGATTTGGTCGGTCTGCCGCCGACGCCGCAAGAGGTAGCCGACTTTCTCGCCGACGACTCGCCGGAAGCCTTCGCCCGCGTGGTGGACCGCTTGCTGGCCTCGCCGCACTACGGCGAGCGCTGGGGACGCTACTGGCTCGACCTGGCCCGCTACGCCGACGGCAAGCTGGGCACGGCGGTCGACGACCCATACGCGAACGCGTTCCGCTACCGCGACTGGGTGATCGAAGCGCTCAACGACGATCTGCCATACGACCAGTTCGTGCGGGCGCAGCTCGCCGCCGACCTGCTGCCCGAGCCGGATCGCTCCAAGCACTTGGCTGCGCTGGGCTTCTTGGCGCTGTACCCGGGAGGGGACGATCGGGTGGACGTCACTACCAAGACGTTCCTCGGCCTCACGGTCGGCTGTGCACAGTGTCACAACCACAAGTACGATCCCATCCCGACCAAGGACTTTTATTCGCTACAGGGCATCTTCAGCAGCAGCGAGGTCCACGAGTATCCTCTGGCGCCAGAGGAAGAGGTGCAGGCCTGGAAGGACGCCAAGGCGGCCGTGGATCACCAGAAGGCTGCGATCAACAAGTTCATCGAGGACCAGAGCGCGTCGCTGCGCAAGATCTTGTTCACTCAGACCGCCGAGTACATGATGGCGACGCGGTCGGTGATCCAAGGCAAGGCCGAGCCGGCGCAGGCCGCCCAGGCGGCCGGTCTCGACGAAGAGATCCTCGGTCGCTGGGTCCGCTATCTGCGGGACACTCAGATCGAGCATCCCTTCCTGGCCGACTGGTTCGCCGTCAACGAACGCGGCGGTTCGGAGGAGGCAGTTCTAGCCGCCGCCGAGGCCTTCGAGCGGACCGTCCTGGCCGTGGACAAGGAAAAGGAAGAGATCGAGGACATCAACTACGTGCGGCTGGGCGGCGCCAAGGGTGTGGCGGATGAGAAGACCAGGCAGTACACGAACCTCGAGTTCTTGGACTTGAAGAAGTGGTACTTGTGGCGGGACTTGGCCTTCAACCCGTATTCGCCCGAAGGCTTCAAGTTCGACGGCGGCGTGTTCTACTTCGGGACCAAGAAGGGCTTCGAGGTAGACCGTTTCCTCAGCGGGCCTTGGATGGCTCACCTGGAGCGGATGCGCGCCGAGCTCAAGGACCTCGAAGACGCCCTGCCTCCGCAGTATCCCTTCATCCACGGGATGCGCGACAAAGACAAGCCCGAGGACCTGCGCGTCGCCATTCGCGGCGACAAGGAGAATCTGGGCGAGGTCGCTCCGCGCGCCTTCCTGCATATCCTCTGCGACAGCCAGCCGGAGCCCTACAAGCAGGGCAGCGGCCGTCTCGAGTTGGCCAATTCCATCGTCAGCCCTAGCAATCCGCTGACGGCGCGGGTGATGGTCAACCGCCTGTGGATGGGGCATTTCGGCGTGGGGCTGGTGGAGACCCCCAGCAACTACGGCCAGATGGGCGAGCGGCCCACGCATCCCGCGCTGCTGGACTATCTGGCCGGACGATTCGTTGACAGCGGCTGGTCGATGAAGGCGCTGCACCGCGAGATCATGCTCTCGTCGACCTACCAGTCCTCGATCGAGCACAACGAAAAGAGCGCGGCGGTGGACCCGGAGAACAAGCTCTACTGGCGCGCCAACTTGGTGGAGCGTCTCGACGCCGAGGCGCTGCGGGACTCGATGCTGGCCGTTGCGGGGACGCTCGATCCCGCCGTCGGAGGACCGGCGCAGGACTTCGGCGAAGAGCTGCACCGGCGGGCCGTCTATGGGAACGTGAGCCGGACCCAGCCGGACCGTTCGATGGCCCTGTTGGACTTTCCGGACCCGAACGCCACCAGTGAGAAGCGGGCTCGCACCCAGGGGCCGATGTTGCGGCTGTTCTTCATGAACAACGAGTTCGTGATCGAGCAGGCGCAGGCTTTGGCCGAGCGCGTCCGGCAGGAAGCTCCGGACGGCGAGACCGACCGGATTCGGCGGGCCTATGAGCTGCTGTACGCTCGTCCGCCGAGCGAAGCCGAGATCAAGCTGGGGCTCGAATACCTGGCCGCCGACGAGAGCGCCTGGCCGCGCTACGCTCAGGCGCTGCTGGCTTCGAGCGAGTTCCGGTCCGTGCGGTAGAGGAAGAACGAGGAGACAACGCGATGACGAGACGCGATGCACTCAAGGTCATGGGAGCCGGCTTCGGCTCCGTCGGTTTGGCGCGGACGCTGGCAGCGAACCCGATGACGCAGGCGCCCCACTTCGCGCCGCGCGCCAAGAACGTGATCTTCCTGTTCCTCAACGGAGGCTTGTCGCAGGTTGACACCTTCGACCCTAAGCCGGAGCTGCAGAAGCGTGACGGCGAGCCGATGCCGGGTCCGAAGATCAAGACGGATCGCGCCGCGGGCAGCCTGATGAAGTCGCCGTTCGCCTTCCGCAAGCGCGGACAAAGCGGCATCGAGGTTGCTGAGATCTTCGACAAGCTGGGCGACGCGATCGACGACTTCTGCGTGATTCGCTCCTGCTACTCCGACAACGGCAATCACGGCCCCTCGCTGATGCTGATGAACTGCGGCCATCAGTTGCCGGGCCGGCCGTCGCTGGGCTCTTGGGTGACCTACGGCCTGGGCACGGAGAACCAGAACCTGCCCGGCTTCGTGGTGTTGTGTCCGGGCTACCCGGTCATGGGCCCCGTGCTGTGGTCGTCGGCGTTCCTGCCGAACTCCTACCAGGGCGCCTACATCCCCAATGGCGAGAGCGATCCGGAGAAACTGCTGCAGAACATCCGCAACCACGCGATGACGGCGGATCAGCAGCAGCGGCAGCTCGAGCTGCTCGACAAGCTCGACAGCCACTACCTCGACCGCCTGGGTTATCAGCCGCAGCTCGAAGCCAGCATCCAGTCGATGGAAGTCGCCTACCGGATGCAGACCGAGGCGCCCGAGGTGTTCGACATTGCCAAGGAGTCGGCGGCGACGCGCGAACGCTACGGCGATACTGATTTCGGCCGAGGCTGCCTGATGTCGCTGCGCCTGGTGGAGCACGGCGTCCGCATGGTGCAGGTGTACTACGGCAACTTCCAGCCGTGGGACAGCCACGACGACATCCTGGTGCACGGCAAGCTGGCGCGGCAGGTGGACGGCCCGATCGCGGCTCTCGTGGCCGACCTCAAGGAGCGCGGCTTGTTCGACGAGACGTTGCTGGTGATCGGCAGCGAGTTCGGACGGACGCCGATGATTCAGAACAGCGGTCTCGAGAAGATCGGTAAGGGCCGCGACCACAACGTGCCCGGCTACACGACGCTCATGGCCGGCGGCGGAATCAAAGGCGGCATCACCTATGGCGCCACCGACGATTTCGGGTTCAAGGCGGTCGAGAACCCCGTCCACCCGCACGACATGCACGCGACCATGCTGCATCTGCTGGGCCTGGATCATACCAAGCTGACCTATCGCTATAGCGGACGCGACTTCCGCCTCACCGACGTGGCCGGCAACGTCATCCACGACATCCTGGCCTAACGTACAGAGTCGGTTGGCCGTTGCGACGGCGGCAGGTATAGACTGCCAGTCAGCCATGAGGAAGTTGATCGTCGCGGCGCTGGGCGGGTTGCTGGCGACCGCCGGGGCGGTTCCACTCGCAGCGCAGGAGCCCGCCCCTGCGCCGGCCAACTATCAGATCGACGCCGGGCTCCTGGAGCTCGAAGTTCGAGTAACGGACAAGAAGGGCCGTCCGGTCGACTCCCTTGAGATCGAAGATTTTGCGGCGCTGGAGGACGGCGCCGCTCGGCGCATCCTCTCGCTCGAGTACGTTCCGGCGACCCGAGGCGCGCAGGCGGACCCCACGGCGGTCGAGCCGAATCGCGTCAGTCGTGTGCTGATCCTGCTCGACGCTCCTCCGACCGACACGGTCCGGGTCGTCCCGGCTGTGCGGCGCTTCATCCGCGACAGGCTGCCGCCCGGCTTACTGGTTTCGCTGCAAGGGCTGGCATTCACCGACGACAAAGAGGAGTTGCTGGACCAGCTCGAGCGGCGCGCCTGGACGCGGGACGCTCTGACGCAATCCGATTCGCGGCTGCTCGACGCCAGCGTACAGTTCATCGGTCAAGTGCAGGACTATGCGGCCAATGTGGTGGAGGACCAATACGGGCGCTCGAAGCTGTTTCGGTATCTGAGCCTGATGGAAGGCTTGGCGGAGTATCCCGGCCGCAAGAGTGTGGCGTTGTTTTCGCAGGGCTTCCCAGTGGGTTATAACCTGGACTCCCAGCAGTTCTCCAATCTCCAGGATTCGGACCTGTTGCGGCGCATGCGCGGCGAGGCGACGCGCAATCGGATTCACTTCTACACGGTGGATGTGCGTGGGCTGAAGGCCCTGAGCGCGAACGCCGACGCCTCCTACAACTCCGCCACGCCGGAGGTCAGCGGCCCGTTCCAGGGAGCCAACGGAGGGTCTCTGGGCGCCGGGGCCGAGCTGCAGTTGCAGCAGAACGGGCTGGTCGTCATCGCCAATCAGACCGGCGGCGAAGCGTTCATCAGCGGCAACGATTTGGGGAAGGCGTTCGACGCCGTCGCTCGCGACGAAGGCGGCTACTACCTTTTGTCCTACATGATTCCGCCCACGGAGCGCCTCGACCAGGAGCGCAACATCGAGATCAAGGTTGCGCGGCCCGATGTGCAGTTGGAGTATCAGCGACGCTACTACGACCAGAAGTCGTTTGAGGCCGTCATGGAGCAAGCGCGCGAAAGCCGCAGCCACGAGACCGAGGAGATGGCCAGCCCCACGACCGACAAGGCGCCGGCGGCGGCCCGCGACGCCTATCGCAAGGCGCTCGACATCCTCAGCAAGGGGCCGAACGAGCTGGACGCAGCCATCCGCGAGCTCGAGCGCGCAACGTCCCTTTATCCCAAGTTTGCTCTGGCGTGGACCTTGCTCGGCAATCTGCGCGTCGCCGACGGAGACTCGAGGACGGCGTTGGACGCCTTCGAGCGCGCCATCAAGGCCGACGCCGACTTCGCCCCCGCCTATCGCCGCTTGGCCCGTACGGCGGAGGTCGAAGGCGACTGGAAGACCGTGCGCGCCACGGCCCGGCGCTGGCTAAAGGAGCATTCGGATGATCCGGCGGGCCTCTTCGAGCTGGCCCTCAGCTCCTGGAACCTGGGCGACGCCGCTGCCGCCGCTGAAGCGGCTCAGAAGGTGATCGACGGCGGAGCGGCCGCCTCGTTTCCGCGCGCCCGGCTCGTCCTGGGGCTCGCGGAAGCGGCGCAAGGCCGTCCCGACGAAGCGGCGCGGCAATACGAGTCCTATCTGGAGCTGGCGCGGGACGCTCCCGACCGGGACGCCATTGAGGAACGCCTAGCCGAGTGGCATGCGGCCGCGAGCCTCGAGGAGGTTCGGAATCAGGCCGCGCAGGGCCGCTGGCAGGACGTCGCGGCGGGAACCAGCCTCCTGATCGAAGAAGAACGCCAGCTCACCGGCGCCCACTTCTTCTTTGCCCTGGCGCAATACAACCTGGGAGACCTGGGCGCCGCCTCCGCGCACGCGGACCTCGCGGCCGCCCGGCCGGACGCCGCGCGATTGCCGGAGATCGCCTACTTGCGAGGGTTGCTGGCGGCGGACCGGGGCGATCTGGAGCAGGCGGCGCGGGAGTTTCGGGCCTACCTGGCGGCGCAGCCCGAATCGCCGTTCCGGCCGGCGCTGGAAAAGCGCTTGGCGGAGTGGGCGAAGGCTGCCGAGAAGTGAGAAGGCCGCCGACGCTGTTCGCGCCGGCGGCCTCCGGGGTTCAAGCCCCCGCGGGGGCGGTTAGAATTCCAGTCGCAGAGCCAACTGGGAAACGCGGCCGCCCTTGCCCGTCAGCACGCTGCTGACGACGCCGAAGCCGGCCTTGCCGCGCGACTGGTCCGGGTTGGCGAACTGCGCGTGGTTGGGCATGTTGTAGAAGTCCGCGCGGAACTGCAGCCGCAGACGCTCCGTGAAGTCGAACCACTTGTGGACCGAGGCGTCGATGTTCGCGATGCCCGGACCGCAGCAGAACGAGGACGGCGCGTTGCCGAAGTTGCCGACGCCCGGCGCCGAGAACAGCGACGTGTCAAAGAACGTCGTCCCCTTCACGTTGTCGCGCCAGTTGGCCGCCTTGGTGGGGTAGTCGGTGACGTTCGACCGCTGGCTGCCCGAGTAGACGTTACTCGTATTGGTATTCTCGATCACCGAATACGGGGAGCCCGTACGGAACTCCGTGATCACGCCCAGACCCCACCCGCCGGCGAGGGTCTCGAGGAAGCCGTTGGAGAGCTCGAACTTGCGTCCCTTGCCCACCGGTACGTCATACACCGCGCTCAGCGCCACGCGGTGGCGGATATCCGAGCCGGAGTAGGACCTGTCGAGGTAGCGCAGCTCATAGTGCTGGTAGCGATTGCCGGCCAGACCCGCGAGCTCGGAGTTGCCCTCGATGTCGTCGAGGTACTTCGCCCAGGTGTAGTTCATCAACAGGTTCAGGCCGTTGGAGTAGCGCTTCTCGATCTTGAGGTTCCCCGAGTGGTAGCTCGAGTTGCCCCAGTCGGGGGAGCGTTGGTTGACGGCGTTGAAGGTCGGGAACAGCCGCAGCTGCTGCGACTGCTTGGCCGGACCATGTCCGTCGACCAGCGGAATCTGGTTCCAGTTGAAGGTGTTCCCGCCGAGTCGGTGGCCCATGTTGGCCATATAGGTCGCCTCGACCAGGAAGTTGTGCGCCAGTTGCTTCTGGATGCTGAAGTTCCACTGCTGCACCTGCCCGTTGCGCTGGTTCTGGCGCAGGTAGTCCGGCGAGATGCGCGGCGACTGCCCGAACTGCACCGAACCGAAGCCCGGTCCGAGCTCATCCCGCGTGGTGTCCGGCATGCCGTCGGCCAGGGTGAACGCGCGCGTGAAGCCGCCGTCGGGCGAGGTGAAGCTTCCGGTCGTGCTGAAGCCGAGCGCAAAGGCGTTCGGTACGGCGCCGCTGTATGCGCCGTAGTAGTTGATGGCGTAGCCGCTGCGGATCACCGTCGTATCGTTGAGCTTGTAGGCCAATCCGATCCGCGGCCCCAAGGCGCCCTTGTAGGTCTGGTGAGCGTACTTGCTCATGCCGTTCAAGCCCGCGAACGTGACGGTTCCGGGCAGCCCCGAGACGGGGTTGATGGCGTTCCAGTCGAAGCTGCTCAGGCGGTTGTTTCGGTCCCACAAGGGCGTGTCGAACTCGTAGCGGACGCCCAGGTTCAGGGTCAGCTTCGAGGTCGCTTTCCAGTCATCCTGGACGTAGAAGCCCCAGTAGTCGGTACGGCGGTCCAGGATGTCGGCGTCGTTGATCGACGCAGAGCTGACCTGGCCGATCAATAGCTCGGCCAAGCCCACGCCCGCGGCCCCCTGGTAGCCCGTGGCGCGGTTGCCGAAGGTGAACGAGCCGCCGGTCTGGTTGTTCTGATCGTCGATGTTGCGGCTGTAGCGGTAGTTGACGCCGTACTTGACCTGGTGCGAGCCCTTGACCCAGGTCTGGTTCTCGACGATCTCAATGGTCCGGATCGGGTCCTGGATCCGCTCCTGGTTGCCCGGTACCAAGGCGGTCAGGCCGTTGACGGCGAAGTGGGCGAACGACTCCGGATTGACGCCCTGGATGCCGAGGTCGCCGTTGGCGCCCGAGAAGCGGGCCGCCGAACGGTTGATGTGCTTACGGTCGCCCCAGTTGAAGCGGAACTCGTTGATCACCGTCGGCGAGAAGTTGTGGATCCAATTGACCGTCGTGTTCTTGTGCCGGTTCTCGCGAATGCCGGCGCGCGGGTCGGCGTAGGCGTTGGGGAACACGGCCGGGATAACCTCCGGCGCCTGCACCCACATGAAGCGAACCGAAACGCGATCGTTGTTCGAGAGGTTGTGGTCCCACTTGCCGGTCCAGAAGTCCTGGCTCAGCGAGTTGGAGGCGTTGTTGACGTAGTTGTTGGCCGGCAGCTTGTTGAGCGGGCTGGCGACGTTGGGGTCCGGGTAGAGCTGCGCCACTTGGCCGCCGATGCGGTCGATGCGGCTCTGGGGAATGATGTTGTTGGCGAACACGCCGCCTAGGGGATCCGCCAGCGTCAGCCCCGCGATGTTGGAGAAGTCGCCATTCTTCTCTGGAATGTTCGGCACGTCGTCGCTCGAGTACGTCACGCCGTCGCGGCGCCGGGAGCCCTGATAGTTGAAGAAAAAGAAGGACTTGTTCTTCTTGATCGGGCCGCCGAGCGAACCGCCGAAGATGTTGTAGCGCAACGGCGCCTTGGTCTTGGCGAAGAATGAACGAGCGTCCATCGCGTTGTTGCGGAAGAACTCGTACATGGCGCCGTGCATCTTGTTGGTGCCGGAGCGCGTGGTCATGATGATGTAGCCGCCGCCGGCGCGTCCGTACTCGGCCGCGTAGTTGTTCTGCTCGGCCTTGAACTCCTGCAGCGCTTCCGCCGGCGGATTGAGCGCAAGCTGCTGCGTTCCGATCGCCATGTTCTGCACGACCGAGCCGTCCAGCGTCCACATCTGGTTCTGGGAGCGGCCGCCGGCCATGGAAAATTTGGGCACGGCCTCGCCGCCGTCTTCGGAGCGGAACGAGACGTTGCCCATCAACCGTACCAGCGAGGCGCTGCGGCGGCTGACCATCGGCATGTTCATCACCTGCTCGCGCTCGATGAACTGGCCCACCGACGAGGTGGCCGATTCGAGCAGCGGAGTGGTGGCTTCGACCGTCACAACCTCGGTGATCTCGCCCACTTCCAGTTGAGCGTTCACCGTGCGCGTGAAACCGGTGTCAAGCGTGACGCCGGGCTGGCTGAACGCCTTGAAACCGGTGTACTCGACCACGACGATGTAGTCGCCGGGCGTGACGTTGGGAAAGACGTAGCTGCCGGACTGGTTCGTCTGGGCCGTCTGTTCGACGCCCGTGGCCATGTTGCTGATCGTGACTGTGGCGCCCGGAATGACGGCGCCCGTGTTGTCCGTCACCGTTCCTGTCAAACGGCTCTGCCCCTGTGCCAGAACCGTGGGCGCTGCGAGCAGCAGCGCCGCCAGCCAAATGGTGAGCGTCGCAGCCCACGCCTTGGCCTTCCTTCTTGTTTTCATTCAGTTAACCCTCTACCTAGTCTGATCGAAGACAACTCGATCCCCTTGATTCGTAACGCAAGGAGTATAGCTTACGGGTGTACGTCACTGCCAAGTACGGAATGAAAATGATCCCGATTTTGTGGGTCTCGTCTGACGCGGATCATGTACTGGACATAACACTGATCCACTACTCCTTACTCAAGGGGTGATTGAGGCATGCCGAATCGTACGAAGAATCAGTTCCGTGGCAGGGCGCCGCTCGACCGCGCGGAAGCCTACCATCGCCCAAAGTGGCAGCAAAGCGGCCGCCTGCGGGCGACGTGTAAGCGCTGCCATCGTTTACGAGGTTTGGGGGTATTGACATGCAAGTTCGCGTTTCCGACGCCCTGTCGCGCGTCGGGATGCTTGCGCTGATACTTTTCTCCTTGGCCGGCGCCGCGTTGGCGCAGGATCAAGGCCGGCTCACCGGCACGGTGAGCGACGACACGGGCGCCGTCATTCCAGGCGCCGCACTCACCCTGACGAATCAATCGACGGGCGTTTCTCTGACGGCGGAGTCCAACGCCACCGGGACCTACGTGTTTCCCTACGTGGCGCCGGGGGCGTACTCGCTGCGCGCCGAATTCGAAGGATTCAAAACGTCGGACTTGAGCGGCATCGTGCTCGAGACCGGCAACACCCGCACGGTGAACGTCACCATGGTCGTCGGTCAGTTGACCGAGGTCGTGACCGTCGACGCCACGGCGCCGCTGCTGGATGCGGCGACGTCCAGCGTCGGCCAGTTCATCGAGCGCCAGACCGTGTTCAACATGCCTCTGCAGAGCCGCCGCAGCGCCTCGCTCGTGCGTCTGCTGGGCAATGTCACCTATCGCTCCGAAGACGGCGGCGAGCAGGTGCCGAAGTTCTCCATGGGCGGCGGCCGCTCGCAGAACCAGATGTGGACGCTGGACGGCTCGGTCGTCCAGAACATGTCGCTCGGCGTGCAGCAGCTGGGTCTGAACCCGCCTGCTGAATCGCTGCAGGAGTTCAAGGCCGAGCAGAACAACTACGCGGCCGAGTACGGACGCGCGGGCGGCGGCTTCATCGTCATGACCACCCGCTCAGGCACCAACGACCTGCACGGCGCGGCCTATGAGTTCTTCCGCAACAACGCGATGGACGCTCGCTCGTTCTTCTCGCCGGAGACTGCGCCGCTGCGCTACAACATCTTCGGCTCGTCGATCGGGGGCCCGATCGTCAAGAACAAGACGTTCTTCTTCTTCAACTACGAGGGCGCCCGCCGTCGGGACGGCGTCACCTACTCGAGCGACGACGTGCCCAACATTCCTGAGCGGAGCGGCGACTTCTCCAACATCGCCGGACTGACGCTGAAGGACCCGCTGGGCGGCACGTTCGCCAACAACATCATTCCGCAAAGCCGGATCGACCGGATCGGCGGACAGGTCGTGCAGTTCTACCCGGATCCGAACGTGTCGAGCCCGCTCACCAAGCTGCCGGCCAACAACTTCTTGGCCAACGCGTCGAACTCGCTCGAGCAGAACTACTTCACGACCAAGATCGATCACAACCTCTCCCAGAACGACCGCATCTCGGGCCGTTTCATCTGGGTGAACGCTCCGGAAGTGATCCAAGCGGTGTTCCCGACCGCCTTCGCCGACCCGCGCGCAGGCACCCGCGCCAACCGCCACAAGAACGTGACGTTGAACTGGATTCACAACTTCTCTCCGACGGCGATCAACGAGTTCCGGTTCAACTTTGGCGACCGCAAGCACATCAACCGCAACGCCGGCTACACCTCGGGAATGAACGGTCAGCTCGGCATCGACGGCGTCAACCCCGATCCGTTCGCGCAGTTCACGGTCAACGGCTTGACCGCCTTGTCGACGACTCCGCAGGAGCGCATCCAGGACCCGATCCGGACGATCGAGCTGGTCAACAACCAGACCTACATCAAGGGTTCGCACCAGATCAAATGGGGTCTGAACTGGCGCTACGCGCGGAACAAGGACATCTTCAACCCGACCACCGGCGGCACATTCAACTTCAACAACCGCGCCACCGGCGTGGGAACGGCCGAGCTGCTGCTGGGCTTGGTCAACTCCGCCGCGCGGGTCGAGACCGACGTCCTGGACAGCCGCACCGACTACTACGCGATCTTCGTGCAGGACGACTGGAAGGCGACCTCGAAGCTGACCCTCAACTTCGGTCTGCGCTGGGAAGTGGACACTCCCCGCTGGGATCGCAACAACCGCCAGAGCAGCTTTGACTGGCACCAGATCAATCCGGTCTCCGGGACCCCGGGCGTCGTGACGTTCGCGGGCCTGAACGGCTTGTCGAAGTACGCTCACAGCGTCTACACCGGCGCCTACAGCCCGCGCTTCGGCTTTGCCTACCAGGCGGACTCGAAGACGGTCATTCGCGGCGGTTACGGCATCAACTACTACGGCGCCTACAGCGGCGCGGTGGCCAATCCGATGCGTCTGGGCTTCGGTCTGACGGGCAACTTCGCCTCGCCCGACGGCGGCTTGTCGCCGGCGTTCCTGCTGGGCAGCGGCATGCCGTCGATCGTTCGCGAGGATCTCACGCCGGCCTTCGGTGCAGTTCAGTTCGGCCAGCCCGGTCGCATCGCCATCGACTACATCGAAGACCAGCAGAAGAACGCCATGGCCCAGCAGTGGAACTTCGGCGTGCAGCGGCAGATGGGCACCTACATGATCGAGCTCACCTACATGGCCAACGTGGCGCACAACCTCGGTGGTCCGGGCTTCGATTGGAACCAGATCCCGCTGGTGAACGGCCATGGGCCGGCCAAGCAGTCGCAGCAGTTGCGCCTGTTCCCGCAGTTCCTCGGAGTCACCCAGCTCACGCCGGACTGGGGCAACTCGTCCTATCACTCCGGCAACGTGAAGGTGGAGAAACGCTACTCGGGCGGCTTCAACATGCTGGTCAACTACACCTGGTCGAAGTACCTCGACAACGTCGAAGGCAACTCCGAGCTGGCGGGCTTGGCTGGCAACGGCTACACCCACTACGAGCTACGCAACCTCGACAAGTCGTACTCGGGTTCGGACATCCGGCATCGCCTCACGGCCAGCGCGGTCTACGAGCTGCCCGTCGGCAAGGGCCGGAAGTTCGATGTCTCGAACGGCTTCCTCGACACTGTCGTCGGCGGCTGGGGCGTGGGCGTGATCAGCGAGTTCCGGACCGGTTCGCCGTATTCGATTCTCGAGAACACCAACACCTTCAATACCTATGCCGCGCAGCGGTCGAACATTCTGGGCGATCCGACGGAACTGTCTTCCTGGCGTAGCGACGTCCGGGGCGGCACGTTCTTCGATCCCACCCTGTTCGCCTCTCCCGGCACGGGCAACTTCGGCAACTCGCCGCGTTCGGTCTGCTGCGGACCCGGCTTTGCCAACGTGGACGCTTCGATCCACAAGTGGTTCCAGTTCAGCGAGCGGTTCAAACTGCAGTTCCGCGGCGATCTGTACAACATGCTCAACCACGCGAACTTCGCCAGTCCGGCGACGAACCGCGGCCGGGCGGACTTCGCCACGGTCGGCTCGGTTCTCGGCGGAACCGGAGGACGCGTGACGCAGCTCTCGCTGCGGCTGGAATTCTAGCCGCTGTCGGAGCCTGAAACTGGGGGCCGCTGGTGATTTCGCGCCGGCGGCCCCTCATCTTTTGAATCAGTAGAATAGAGTGGCAGTGCCGAGGCGCATCGCGATTGGGGCGGCTGTGTTCGCCGTCAGCTTGGCCGCGCAACAGGGCGCGGCGCCGACTGGCGAGTACAGCGTCGAGCCGGATTTCCAGTCCCGGCGCGCCGTTGACAAGGTGTTGGCGCATCTCGACGCCGCCCAGGACGACTGGATCGGCGAGCAGGACTACGAGGCGATCAACGCCAAGGTCAAGGAGATCGCCAAACACCTCAAGGCCGGCGACGGCGAATTCCCGCCGCTCGCGGCCCAGTTGCGGCGCTTCGCGCATCTCGAGCTCGCCGAATTCAAGATCATCTCTAGCAAGCGGGCAGACGTCGGACAACGGCTGGCCGGCATCGACATCCGGCTCGAGCTCGGCGGCGAGGACCGGCAGGGTCGACTGTTGTCGCTGCTCGGGCCCATCTCCATGCAGTGGGAGCGCGCCGAGGGCGGGGAATGGACCCTGCGCTCGACCCAGGTCGGCGAGCTGCGCGAGGTCGTGGCCGCCAAACCCTACTTCACTGAGATCACAGACCAGGTCTTCGGCGGCATCGATTCGTTCCAGAAGCAGTTGGCTCGGGAGACCGACGACTGGCGCGGAAGCCTCGACGCCGCCGTCGGCGTCTCCGTCTACGGCCACCACGGAGTCTCGGCCGGGGACTACGACGGCGACGGGTTCGACGACCTCTACATCAGTCAGCCCGGTGGGCTGCCGAATCGCCTCTATCGGAACAACGGCGACGGCACGTTCGCCGACGTGAGCCGGGCGGCCGGCGTGGACGTGCTCGACGACACCTCGATGAGCTTGTTCGCCGACCTCGATAACGACGGCGACCAAGACCTGGTGCTGATCGGAGCCGAGCCGCTGCTGTTTCGCAACGACGGACGCGGGGCCTTCCAGTTCGATCCCGAGGCCGGGTTGACGCCGCCGCCCGATCGCGCCGCGATGCTCACCAGCGGAGCGTTGGCCGACTATGACGGCGACGGCGACCTCGACCTCTATGTGTGCTCGTACGACTTCTGGCAAGCCGGCTCGGAGTACGATGCGCCGACGCCTTACTACGACGCCACCAACGGTCCGCCGAACCTGCTTTTCCGCAATCGCGGCGACGGGACCTTCGAGGAAGTCACTGAAGCGGCCGGGCTGATGCAGAACAACGACCGCTTCAGTTTTTCGGCGTCCTGGGCCGACTATGACGACGACGGCGATCCGGACCTGTACGTCGCCAACGATTTCGGCCGGAACAATCTCTACCGCAACAACGGCGATGGCACGTTCGAGGACGTGGCGGCCTCGGCCGGCGTGGAGGACTTGGCCGCCGGCATGTCCGTGGCTTGGGGCGATTACGACAACGACGGCGACTTGGACCTCTACGTCTCCAACATGTGGTCCTCGGCCGGTCAGCGGCTGACGTTCAACCAGCAATTCGCCAACGTGGCCGCCTCCGACGAGGTGCGCTCGAAGTTCCAGCGGCAGGCTCGCGGCAACTCGCTGTTTCGCAACAACGGCGACGGCACGTTCGACGACGTCGGCGGCCAGGCGGGCGTGACACTGGGGCGCTGGGCCTGGGCCTCGGACTTCTTGGATTTCGACAATGACGGGCTGCTCGACCTGTTCGTCCAGAACGGATACATCACAGGCGCGCGGCTCGACGACCTTTGAAGTTTCTTCTGGCGGCAGGTCGTGTCGCAAAGCCCCCAACAACAGAGCGGTTCGAAGTCCTACCAGGATGCCTGGCGGGCCATCAACCTCCTCATCCGCTCCGACGGCTCCTGGAGCGGCCGGGAGCGCGACGTCTGCTACCGAAACCTAGGCAACGGACGTTTCGAGGACGTGGCCTTCGTCAGCGGCTTGGACCTCGACGCCGACGGCCGGGCCTTCGCGCCCATGGATCTGGATGGCGACGGTGATCTCGACCTGATCCTCAAGAACCGCAGCGGACGGCAGCTTCGGGCCTTCCGCAACGACGCCGCTCCGAGCGATCGCCGCGGCCTCACCGTCCGCTTGGTGGGGACTGAGAGCAACCGAGACGCCGTCGGGTCCCGTTTGAGTCTGCGGACGGACCGTCGGACGCTGGTGCGCGAGATCGTCTCGGCGTCCGGATACCTTTCTCAGCGCAGCCGCACGGCTCAGTTCGGGCTGCTGCCGGGCGAAAAGGTTGAATCCCTGACCGTGCGCTGGCCCTCGGGAACTCGGCAAACGTTTGACGAAGTTCCTGACGCGCAGCGAGTCGAGGGGACTGAGGGACGCCCCAGCCTCGAATCCATCGCCCCCAAGCCCGGCCCGCGTCGCGCGAGCGAGCTGGCGCGGGAGTTGGCCGAGGGCGCGGGAACCTGGCTGGCCGAGCCGATTCCGGCCCCCGACTTCGAGCTCGATGGCGTAGCGGGCAAGTTCGGCTTGGGCGATGCGAAGGGCTCCAAGACGCTCGTCAACTTCTGGGCCACTTGGTGCCCCCCTTGCCGTACCGAGCTCAGCGACTTGGCGCGGCATGCGCCGGATTTCGAGGCGGCCGGCGTGAAGCTGGCGGCGATCTCGGTGGACGACCCGGCGGACCGTGAGAAGGTGCGGGCCTTCGCGAAGGAGCGCGCCCTGCCGTTTCCGGCGCTATTTGCCGACGACGCGACGGTCAACGCCTACACCGTGCTCAACGAGCGGCTCTACGACCGCCGCCGCAGCTTGGCCATCCCGTCGAGCTTTCTGCTCGACGAGCAAGGCCGGGTCCTCAAGGCGTATCGCGGCGAGGTTTCCGCCGAGCAGATCCTCACGGACGCCCGCGCCGGCCAAGGGTCCGCGTTGCCCTTCGAGGGGCGTTGGGTTCGCTCGGGCGCCAACAGGGACTTCGTGGAGCTTGCGACGGCCTTTGCTGAGCGGGAGTTGACCCAGCCCGCGAGCGCGATGTTCGAGGAGGCGTTGCGGCGGGGTGTCCGTACGCCGGACCTGTTCAACAATCTCGCCGGCCTGCGCGTGCAGGAAGGCCGCTTCGAAGAGGCCGAGAAGCTCCTGAGGGAATCCCTTGCGCTGGCGCCGTTGCAGACCGGGGCCCGCGTGAATCTGGCGTCGACGCTGCTGCACCTCGGGCGCCGGGCGGAAGCCCAGACGCTGCTGCGGGCGGTCCTCGAGACGCAGCCGGACGACGCCGAGGCGCTGGGCATTCTGGCTTCGGCAGCCTTTGAGGAAGGGAATCTCGACGAAGCCGAGAAGCTCTACCGGCGGGGCGTGGCCGTCGACCCGGAGCAGCCCTCCCTGCATGAAAATCTGGGCGCCCTCCTGGCCTCACGACAACGCTTCGACGAGGCCATCACGGAGCTCGAGCTGGCCCGCAAGCTGGGGGCCTCGTCCGTGCAGCTCTATTCCAACCTGGGCGTGCTCTACATGCAGACCGGGCGTTCGGCCCAAGGTCTGAATGCCTTTGAAAGCGCCGTGGAGGCCGATCCCGGCGACTACGGGGCCAATCTCAATCTGGCTTTGTACTATCTGCAGGCCGGCGATCCGGCCCGTGCGAAGGAGTGGGCCCGCAAGGCCGCCCAAGCCGACCCTCAACGACCCGAGGCAAACCAATTGCTTCAGCAACTTCCCTAACCTTCTGCAAAAGAACGCCGGGCGACAACCGCCTATAATCCGGAGAGTGCATACCAAGCGGACGCCTGTCTTCGCGTCCGCTGGCGGTGGGGGAGCTAGGCCTTGCAATTCTCGAAACTGTTTTTTCCGCTCGTCTTGGCGGGCTGCCTTGTTGCGGCCGCCGTGGCGGCGGAGAAGTCCGGCGCCTATTTACATCAGGAGCCGGGGAAGAACACGCCCGACGACCTGTCGGAGT
This sequence comes from Acidobacteriota bacterium, assembly GCA_016125275.1. Taxonomy (GTDB): domain Bacteria; phylum Acidobacteriota; class Terriglobia; order Bryobacterales; family UBA6623; genus RI-231. The sequence goes on from WGMB01000004.1 coordinate 386,347, forward strand.
GGCGAAAGACGGAGGACCGCCGCGGGTTGAAGCCCTACCCGGCGGCGCCGCCCGCCACGCCCAATCCGGACGGTGGCGTGAGTCAGTTCGGCGGGCGCGCGACGGACTCATTTTCGACTCCCCGCTTGGCGATGCCCTTTGGCGAGTGGGCCGCCAAACTGCGGGCGATGCGTCCGGAGGTGGACCGCGCGGCCAAGCAGGTCTTGGAAGAGCGCTATCGCCTGGACTGCGTTTCGGACCCGGCGGCGACCATGTCGCGTGGCAAGCCGCTGCCCGTGGGGCCGACCGGGCGCCTGCCGCAGGGCGTGGAGAGCTGGGAGGCCTATGCGGCCCTACCGGCCTCCAAGGTTCGCGAGCGCGGAGGCTTTCCTTATCCTCCGCTGGACCACCCGCTGCATTCCACCGCCCATATGGTCTTTCCGAACGCCTGGACGGCGGCGCATCCCGAGCACGAGCGCATGGACGTCGGGATGGACATTCCGGACTGCTATCTGCCGGAGTTTCCTCCCGCGATGTACTTAACCACACACCTCGAACTGGGGGACGTGACGCGCGGAGTCGAGGTCACCTACGGTAACTACTTCGAGATCTTCCGCGGATTGCTCACGCCCGAACAGATGGAGGGACTGCGTCTGCTGGTTACGCCGTTCCAGTCGACTTGGTTCAACGTCAGCGACCACCGCGTGACCTTCGAGCCGAGCCAGGGCGTCTCCTGCTTCAGTTGCCACGTCAACGGCCACACCAATGGAGCGATCGAGCTGGCACCGGACAGCCGGCCCAACTACGGACGCTTGCGGGCCGACACGCCCACCATGCGCGGCAACTACGCCGAGCTCCTGTTCGGATCGAAGCGTTCCATCCGCTCGATGGACCACTTTGCCGAGGTGGAAGAGTACTTCGATGGCGACCACACCATGTTGGCCGCGCTCGGCGGGCGCAATCTCGATCGAGCGCAGACCAACCACATGGGCGACTTCAACTCGATCCTGGATTTTCCGCCGGCGCCCAAGCTGGACGCGCTGAATCGCTTGATCCCCGAGCTGGCGTCGGAGGCCGAGCTGCGCGGCGAGAAGCTCTTCCAGGGCAAGGCGCTGTGCGCGCAGTGCCACCCGGCGGTGTCGCACTTTACCGACAACACGATGCACGACCTCAAGGTCGAACGCTTCTACGACGGCCGGCCCGAGGGGCCCATCAAGACGTTCCCCTTGCGCGGCATCAAGGACTCGCCGCCATATCTGCATGACGGGCGGCTCCTCACGCTCGAGGACACGGTGGAGTTCTTCAACATCATTCTGGGGACGAAGCTGTCCGCCGCCGAGAAGAGCGACCTGTCGGCCTACCTGAAGGCCCTGTGAGTCGCTACTCGGAGCGCCAGCTCTCGGCCAGGTAGAAGCGCAGCAGCGCGGGCTGCATCAGACGGTTCAGCTCGGCTTGCGGAGAGTCGAGCGCGCCCTTGCCGAACGACAACGCCGCCCGAAAGACCGCCGGCGTCAAGTAAGTCAGACGCGAGGGCTCGACGCGAAAGTCGCCGAGCGCCTCGATGGCGGCGAGTAGGTCGCCTTCGCGGCGTTCCGGCTCCCACGCCAGGATCCAACCCCAATCGCCAAAGCTCGGCACGTTATCGTGGTAGGGCAGCGTCGCAAACCCGGCCGCCTCGAGCGTACGCCGAATACACAGGTACGACTCCTTGGCGTGATACGGAGACGTGGACTGCACCACCATCACGGCGCCGGGATTGAGCCGCCGGCGCAGCTTGAGGTAGAACTCCAGGCTGTAGAGCTTGGTGAGCTCGATCGTATTCGGGTCCGGCAGGTCGATGATGACCACGTCTTGATCAACTGGTAGCTGGTCGGCCATGCGATCGGCATCGACGGTGTAGACCTGCACTCGCGCCGCCTCTTCCACTCCCTCGCCCGGCGGTTTGGCGCGGCGATGGGAGACCTCATAGACCGTGCTCTCGAGCTGTGTCGGTCGGGCCAAGCCCTCTGCGGAGAGGTGGACGCGAGCGTCCTGCAGAGCCCCCTCGTTGAGCTCCGTGAAGACGGGATTCGTGCGGGCCAAGTCGATCATCTCCGGGTCGATGTCCACCAACACCGCCTGCTGCACGGCCGAATGTTTGAGGACTTCCCGCATTCCCAGGCCGTCCCCGCCGCCCAGGATCAGCACCTGTCGCGGGTCCCTGACCAGAGCCATTGCCGGGTGGACGAGCATCTCGTGGTAGATGCGCTCGTCCACGCTCGAGAACTGCAGGTTCCCGTTGAGATACAGCCGGTAGTCGAGCGGATCGACCGACGCCGTCATCACGATGTGCTGGTACCGCGTGGTGCTTGAGACCACGATCGGGCGATCGTAGAACCTCTGTTCGAACAAGCGGCTCCAATCCTGATTGCGGGAGTAGCCGAACGACAGGGCCGCCGCCGTCAGCGCGACCAGCCCGAAGGCGAGCCGCTGGTGCGAGACCGCTCCCGTGACCGAAAAGTAGAGGTACGTCGCTGCGGCGACTAGAAAGTTGAGCCCGGCGGCCAGGAAGCTCGTCTCGGTCAGCGGGAAGTACCGCAGCAGGAAGAACGCCCAAACCAGCGCGCCAAGAAAGGCCCCGACGTAGTCGGTGGAAAAGACCGTGGCGATGTTGGACTTCAACTGCGGCGCGAACCGGCGGTTGATCCGCAGCACCAGCGGGATCTCCAGGCCGATCAGAAAGCCGATCGAGGTGACGAAGAAGTACTGCGCCAGCGCGAAATGCGTCTCCATCGTCGCGTAGGCGCCATAGACGGCGATGGGCGCGAAACCGCCGAGCAGCGCCAGCCCGGCCTCCACGGCAAGGAACTTCTCGATCAGCCGGTCGTCGCTGAGACGGCTCTGCCACCAGCCGGCCACGCCCATCATCAGCATCATCAGCGAGATGGTGACCGAGAACTGCTCGATGCTGTTGCCCAGGATGTAGCTGGCGACCGTGCCTAGGATGCACTCGAAGATGAATCCTGCGGCGCCGGTGAAGAACATCGACAGCGCGAGCAAGATCGTGGCCGTGCGCGGTCGGATGGGAAGCGGAAACATCCTCGAAAGGCTAGTCTATCTTCAAGCCCGCCTCGGGGGATCGAAGCAGCATGCGCCGACCGTCATTGTCTCGAAGGGAACTGCTGCAAGGCGCGGCGGCCGGCGGCGTGGCCGCGGTCGCACCGGCCTGCCTGCGGCGGCCTCCGCGGCCCCTGGAAGGCGGTTTCGTGGACAAGGGCTCCGAAGCCGGCCACCGCGTCCGCGACGGCGTTGAGACGGCCGCGGTCCAGGAGCGAATCCGCGTCCCTCTGATCATCGTGGGCGGCGGCGTCGCCGGACTTTCCGCTGCTTGGCGTCTCGACAAGCTGGGGTTTCGAGACTTTCTGGTGCTGGAGCTCGAGGAGCGAGCCGGCGGCAACTCCCGCTGGGGCGAGAGCGGCGGCGTCCGACACCCCTGGGGCGCCCACTACGTTCCCTTGCCGGACCAGCGCATCCCGCTGGTGGAAGAGCTGTTCCGAGACCTCGGCGTTTTGCGCGAGGGCCGCTGGGACGGCGCTCACCTGGCCCGCAGTCCCTTGCAGCGGTTGTTCAAGGACGGCGCGTGGGTCGACGGCCTCGAGCCCGGCCCGGCGGCGTCCAAGACTGACCGTGACCAGTTCGACCGCTTCTGGGACCGTATGGACTTCTACCGACAGGGCGGAGAGTTCACGATCCCCATCCGGCGCCCTGAGCAGACGGCAGGCCTCGACCAGGTCTCGATGAAGTCCTGGCTGGTCTCCGAAGGGTTCTTCTCGCCGTGGCTGCACTGGTATGTCGACTACGGCTGCCGGGACGACTATGGCGCTTCCTACGCGGATTCTTCAGCCTGGGCGGGCATACACTACTTCGCCGCGCGCGCCGAAGACGACGTCGGCGTGCTGACCTGGCCGGAAGGCAACGGCTGGATCGTCCAGCGGCTGCAGGAGCGCATCGGCTCGTTCGTGCGGACCGGCGCTCCGGTTCGCCGGATTGTGGAGAGCGGCGGCAAGGTCGAGGTGACCTCCGGCGCGACGGTCTATGAGGCTGAGGCCGTCGTGTTTGCCGCGCCCCTGTTCCTGGCGCCCTACGTGATGCCCGAGATCGCCAACGCGCTGCCTTCGTTGGACCGCTTCACCTATGCGCCGTGGATGGTGGCGAACCTGGTCCTCGATGAGGCGCCACCGGGCGACGGCGCGCCGCCGGCCTGGGAAAACATCCTCTACGACTCCCACGGCCTGGGCTACGTGGACGGCGCCCATCACCGGCCGGGAGTTTCGACAGGGCCGACAGTCTGGACGTACTATCGGGCTCTGACCCAGCAGCCGGTCCGGCAGGCCCGCGCGGCGCTGCTGGAAAGCCCTTGGGAAGAGCGGACCGCCCAATCGATCGAGGATCTGGAACGAGCCCACCCGGGGCTGCGCGAGCGCGTCGCCCGCGTCGATATCATGCGCTACGGCCATGCCATGATCCGGCCCGTTCCGGGGTTGATCTCCGGCGCCGAGCGTCAGGCGATCGAAGACTTCGAAGGACCGGTCCAATTCGGCGCTTCGGATCTGAGCGGCATCTCGATCTTCGAAGAGGCGCAGTATCGCGGCGTGCGGGCGGCCGAACGCTGCTTGCGGCGGTTGGGATACCGCGACCTCGACTACGCCTGAGCAGCCGCAGGCAGCGAACCTAGCCGGCTACCAGCGACCCAATCATGATCGCCAGGGCGACCTGCAGGCAGACGGTGACGGCGCTGGCTGCCACGTTTCGGTCGCGCTCCACCTCGATCTTCAACGTCGTGTTGGGCAAGAAGATCTTGTCGATCAGGATCTGGAATGGGATCAGCAGGGCGATGCCGACTCCGGCGCTGACGGCGAAACCGATGATGCCTTCGCGCCAGCCGGTGAAGGGGCCCGCGATCGCAAAGCAAAGGATCACGCCGAGCGTGACGAGCGTCCCGCCCAGCATCAAGCCCGCGGCGGCGTTGCCTTGCCGAATCTGCTCGACCATGCGGAACGGCGTCGCCCACTCATAGATCGCGGCAAAGGCGATCAGCGCCGCCTGCCCCATGCCGAAGAACCCCAGCGCCGTGTACCAGCCGCCGCCCTCTCCGTGGAAGGAGCCGTAAGCGATCAGACCGGTCGCGACGAAGATACCGAACTCCGCCAGCCCGACCGCCGTGTTGCCGTTCTTGAGCTCGACGGTGTTGTTCACTTGGCTCAAGATGATGCGGTCGGCGATGAGCTCGGCCAGGAACAGGAAGACCAGCAGCAGCGCGCAGTAGCCCAGCAACTGGCCCATGTTCTGCAACACCAGGTCCATGCCCGCCGAGAACCGCACCACGCCCCCGCTGACCACGCCGGCAAGCCCGAAGCCGAAGCCGATGCTGAGCCCGCAGATCCGCAGCGCCACGGCCAAGTTGCTGGCCTCCTCCACCTGATAGTCCGCGGTCAGCTCGCGCGGATCGCCGCCGGCCGGCTGCAGCGCCGCGCTGAAGCGGGCGTCGCGCACCTTCTTTGCGATCGCCAGAATGATCAGCACGAATAGGGTGTCTACCGCGCCCTGAAGCAGTGTTTCCAGTACGAACATGTCGCCTTTCCTTCGAAGCTACTTGCCGCTGCCGCCAAAACCGCCGCCGCGCGAGGCCGGCCCCGCGCCGCGCACCGACCCAGAGGGCCGGCTGAAGCCGCCCGAACGTCCGAACGTGGAGCTGCTCAACGTCGGAGAAGTCTGCGTCGACCTGCCGTGCGTGCCGTAGATGGGCGCGGAGGACGTGCCGCCATAGTACGCGCGCGAGCCGTAGTACCCGCTGTGCCAGGTGTTGTACTCGTCGCGCGTGTACATCCACGGATTGCCGAACAGCGTGCGGTAGAACAGGTACGGCGCGATCCAGGTCCAGACCATGCCGCCGCCTTGGCGCTCCCAGCGCCCATAGCGCTCGTTGCCGACGTAGGCCATACCCGGCGGCGCGGCGTGGGTGAGCTTGTTCTCCTCGAACATGCCGTAGGGCTTGGCCTCCACGTCCATGCCTAGGTTGTCGAGATTGGCAAAGAAGAAGGCCTCGTCGACAGGAACCCAGTCGGTCTCGCTCTCCGCCCCGTTCTCGACCACGTGATACTTGTGGAAGTACTGCGCCGTGGCCGTTTCGACCCAGATCTCGGCCATGTTGTCGCCGTCGGGCCACTGCTCCTCGGGGTCGATCTTGAGCGCGTCCCAGTGTGCCTGGTCGATGCCGGGCAGCAGCGCCAAGTCGTTGCTGAACCAGCCCTTGCTGAAGGTCGCCAGCGAACCCGGTACGTCGTCGAGGTAGTCGAACATCGCGCCGTCCATCGTTCGTGCGTAGTCGTGGTCGTGCAGCGAGGGGTACTCTGCGGACTCGTCCCAGCTCTGGCGGCGGATCGTCATCGCATACTCCGCCTTCATGTCCGTGAGGGTCTTGGCGTAGCTGTGGCTGAGCTCGGCGAACTTCGCTTCGGCGGCCGCCGTCCCCTGGGTCATCTTCGCCGCGAGCGTCTGCAAGCGTTCGGACTCGGAGGCCAACACGCCGTAGTCGGCGGCGGCGCCCGAGGCGTGCGCCTTGTATTGCGCCTCGAAGCTCGCCAAGGCGTCTTGCGCGCCGCGGGCCACTGCCGCAAGCGGCGCCATCATCTGGTCGATCGCCACGCTCTGCTCGGCGAACTCCTTCTTGGCCGCCGCCGCCCTGGTGCGCAGCTCGGCGAGCTCGTCTTCGATCTGCTGCACGCCGGCCTGGGCTTCGGTGCGAAGCTGCGCCGCGTTCGCCTTGGCCGTCGCCAGGCTCTGGCTGCGCTCCTTCCAGAAGTCGGACTCGTCCTTGGCCGACTTCAGGATCGGCGCGATCGTCTCGAGGTTCGCCAGCAGGCCATACTCCAGGCTGGAGTCGTTGGAGTCGAGGATCGGCTGTACGTTCTGCTCGAAGCTCTCCCGCGCCTCGCGAATCTTTTCGTCGGCCAGCGCGAAGTGCGAATCCCACTGCTCGCGCTCGATGGCGTTGCGGAAGCCCACCGAGGCGTCCGAAGTCTTGAAGGCTTCCAGCGCCTGCCGGGAGACTTCGATCTCCTTGGCTCGCTGCTCGATCTGACTCTTGGTCCGTTCGGCGGCGGCGCGGGTATCTTCTGACAGGCCGCAGCCCGCCAGAGCCAGCGCGGCCAGCGCCGCGCCCAAAGCAGTGGGGGACCAGGTCCCCAGACGGGAGCTCCTCACGATCCGACCTCCACGAGCCACCCGTCCCGGAGTCGGCTGTTCTGCCTGTCCAGGGCCAGCCGCGAACGGCTCAGCACAGCCAAGCCTTCCCCTGGGTAGACGTGTACGGACCGGATGCCGAGCTCGCCCTCCAGGGCCGAGACATAGAGAAGAGTCTCGGGCGACAAGCTCCCCGGCTGCGGCGGGCCGAGTGACGGAAACAGGAACGACAGTCCGATCTCGCCGACCAAAGCCGCGGCGCGCACCGACCGCCGGAAATCCTCGATCAATGCGCCCGAGTCGGCCAGCGGCAACAACTCGCTTTCGAACCAGTAGCCCAGGCCTGGCCACGGCTCCAGGCTGACCGAGCCTCCAAGCCCCCAGGAGCCCGCCAGCCGGTCCGCAAACAGCTCCGCCGCTTCGGTGCGGCAGGCCAGCACCTCGGTGAGCGTCCGCTCGCCTGCTCGAATTTGCACGGCGTGGCTGGCGCCGATGATGCAGGCGTCGACTTCCAAGCCGGCCATCCGCGTGACTGCACGCGCCACCACGGGAAAGGCCGTGAGCTCCAGCGCGCCCTGGAACAGCCGCAGGCGAAGATCCTCGGAGCGCTCGTCCTTGTACTCCATTACCCGGCCGCTCCCGTGGCGAGCGTTTCGATCGCCCGCGGATCGAGGTATTCGCTCAGCGCCAGATCGTGCTCGTAACCTTCATCCTCGTCGCCCCACTCCTCGACGGCGACGAAGGCCTTTCGGCCGTCCTCGGCGAAAAGATACTGGTGGAACGGTGTGCCGGGCTTCTCGCCGTCGCGAAAGAAGCGCACCGGCGAATCCTCGTGGTACTCGAAGACGCGCCCGTCCACGCGAGCCTCGCCGGATTCCTCCTCGGAGATCTCCCAGAGGTTCTCCTTGTTCTGTAGGCCGGCTTCGGCGAAGGTCAGCTTGCGCCGCGTGACGAAAACCGAGACCTCATCTTCCTTTTCCCACTCCAGGTACTGGGTCACGCCGTCATTGAGGCGGAACAGCACCAGCTCGGGCCAGCGATAGCCCTCTCGCTCGTACTCATTCACAGACTCGACGCGGTAGGACTTGCCCTCGAAGCGGATATAGCCGCCCGGGCCGACATCTTCGATCGAATGCTCGAAGCGCTTCTCCGGGGGGATCGGCGTCGGCATCTTGCGAATCGCTGCGAACTGTTCGTCGTAGCGGCGGCATTCATCCGGCTGCAGCAAGGCGCTCATGGGTTATGCCGCTCCTCCCTTGGCTCCGTCCACCGGTTCCGAGGTCGCTTCGATCACGCCGGTGACGCCGCCGGGAATCTCGGCGGGCGGCAAGCCCTGGGCGGCTTGCAGCGCCTCGACCTTGGGCTCGAGCGCGGCGGACATCTTCGTCAGCTCGGCGATGCCCGCGCGGGCCTTCTCCGTGCCGGCGCTGCGGATCTGCTCCATCTCGTTCATCGCGCCAATCAAGCTGTTGTAGGCGTTCTTCACGCTCTCGAGCGCGATCACGGGGTTGTTCTGCATGTCCCCGATCTCGCGCGTCTGGGCGCCGATAGCGGCCGCGTTGGCCTCCAGCATGGCGGCCGTGGAGTCCTGCACACTCTTGACCGCGCCGGCGATCTTCTTCTGATTCGCCAGGGCGGCCTGGATCGCCAAGCCCACGGTGAGCAGGCTCTGGGTCACCATGACGGTCCGGTCGACTTGCTCACTGAGCGTGTCGTTGTTCTGGATCGTCATGTCGATCGAGGCGAAGAATTGCAGGTTGACCTGCTCCATCGTGCGCAAGTCCTGCACGCGCATGGCTACGCGGTGCAGCATGGCCTGCAACTGCTGGCGCTCGCCCGGATCGGTCGCCTCGGCCAGGCGTCCGTCGAGCTTGCCCCAGAGGATCTCGCCCAGGTAAGCCGACTGCTGCACGCCCTGTTGGGCGATGCGTACTTGCTCGTAGAGCTGCTCGAGCTCGGCGTTGTCCTGCAGCAGCATGTCCTTGCCGTGCCGCAGCCCGTTCATGATGTGGTCGATTTGGGTTTGGACCGACTCGTACTTCACCGCGATCCGCTGCAGCACCTTGCCGATGCCCGGCGTGCGTCCCAGCAGCTTGGAGAGCCCGGTCGGCTGCCCCAGGATCTGCGGGTTGATCTCGTCCATCGTGCGGCGCAGCTCGATGAGGTTCTTGGGGATCTCGCCGCCCTCGCCGTCAATGTTATTCAACATCGCGCCCACGCGCGTCTTCAGCAGGCTGATCTCCTTAGATGCCTTCTGCTGATCCTTCACGCCAATGGCGCTCAGGCGGCGGGCGAGCTGCCGGTCTTCGGGGCTGGTGGATACCTGCAACGCCAACTCGTCGGCGCGGCGCTCGATTTCGGCGGCGGACTCATCGCTCACGCCCCGCGGCCGGGTCGGCGCGAGAGCCTTGGGGGCCGGCGCGGCGACGGGCGGGGTGGTTTGCGGGTTTTGGGGGTCGTTCATGGTCTGACTCGTCTCTTTCGTATCTCTACAGGCCCTGCACGAAGCGGGCCCGCAGGAAGGCGGCCTTCGCTTTGAAGTCGCCCATCTTGTCGCCGCGCACCAGCTCGGCGACGTTGTCGATCTCGGCCTCCAGCCCGTCCAGGCTCTTCAGCAGCTCCGCTCTGCGGTCCTCGCGGTCCTGGCGCCCCAGCGCTACGTAGGGGCGCATGGCCTTGGGCAAGTACTCCTTGGCCATCTGGTTCAGGGTCCAGGTCAGCTCGTGCGAGGGGTACCGCTCGTTGATCTCCGGCAGCAGGGCCCGCAACTTGTCGATGATCCCTTCCACACGGGCCAGGACCGCAGTGTGCAGGCCCTCCTCGCGCACCAGGATGTTGAGCGAGACCAGCCCGTCGAAGAGCTCTCGCAACTGTTTTCGCGGATCGGCCTTGGGCGGCGCCTCCGGCTTCTTGTTCGAATCCAGGTAGCGGTAGACGCCGATGGTCACCAGCGACGCTACCGTCGCGCTGACGGCCGAAACGACGATCAGCGGAAACATGAAATAGACCAGAAAACCGACCGCCACTCCGATGGCGATCGCCGCGAGCCAGCGCTGGGGCGTCATCTTCATGGCTTATGCGCGGCCGGCCGCCCAACCGCGACACCCTTGGGCCTCGACTCGCGAGGCTTCGAGGCCGAGTATACAGTGTAGGCGCAAAACTGCTGCGTCCAAAAAGGCAATTCTCACATCTCCTCCCAAGGCACTTGGCGGCTGTCGAGCCGGCTCTGGGCAATGTAGAACAGGCAAGAACCGGCGTCGATGGTCTTCCCGGACGTCGGGTTGACGTCGAGATCTTGAAGGCCGCCGCGGCCGGCGATCGCAAACAGCGTGACGTCCAATTTTTCCTTGAACGCTCGCTGCAGCGGGCCGAATTGCCAGCTCTTGGCCGACGCCGGCAGCTCCATACGAAAGACGGTGTCGTCGGAGCCGTGGCTGAGCAGCGACGCAATCACGGCCGTCGTGCCGCGGTCTTGGACGGCGTGGACCATCAGGGCGATGGAGAGCGACCGCACGCACTCGATCTCCGGATCGATACGCTTCAGGTGGCGCTCGCTGGCTTCTTTCTCGATCCGCGCCACGATGTGCGCCGTCCGGTTGACGCTGCGCGCGGCCAGCGTCACGACCAAGGTCTCGTTGTCGTCCAGGCAGTGAACGAGGATGCGCGAGGCCCGCGAGACGCAGGCGCGGTCGAGAACCTCATCGGAAGAGATGTCTCCGCGGACGTACTTGACGCAGTCCGGCATCGGATTCTCTTCCGGGTCGGTTGCGCAGAGCACGATATCCCCCGCCTCGGTTCGGTCCGTCAGTAGCTCGCGGACGAGCGCCTCGGTCTCGCCGGGGCAGTAGCCCAGGATCACCAGATGACCTGTTTCGTCGAGTTTCATCAAGCCGCGCAGCCTCCTCTTGCCGAAGTCCACCACTTCTTCGGCGATCTTGGCGACGGTGATTGCGATCAGGCCGACGCCCAGCAGCATGATGACGACCGCGGTGGCCCGGCCGCCGAGCGTCGCCGGGGAGATGTCTCCGTAGCCCACCGTCGTCGCCGTGACGATGAACCACCAGGTGTAGTCCGAAAGGCTTGCCAGCGAGCTCGACGGCCCCTCGAACAGCGGCATGCAGACCGCGCCGGCCCCGTACAGCAGCGTCAGCGCGATCACGATCCCCGGCCAACTGGCGTGCGTGACCAGGCGCAGCAGCGTGTCGCGAAACCGCTTCAGCCTGTGGACAACGCTCAACACCAGAATGAGTGTACGCAAACTTACGCGGGTTTCGTGGCGGAATTTTGGGCTCGCGGTGGGCGCGATCCGTCATTCCGGCCGGCCACTCGCGCTCACTTCACTTGCTCTTGCCGCCCTCGCGAACGTACTCGGCCACATCGCGGGCCGCCTTCGTCTGAACTCCAGGGGCCTCCAGAAAGCCCAGGTCCCGGAACCAGTCGATGAAGCGGTCCTCCCACGTCCCGAACGGGATGCCCTGCCGGTCGCTGAGCCCGCCGCCGTGCACGCCCGCGCCGTAGATGTGCATCTCGATGTTGGGAACCGAGCGGCTCAGCATCGCGCCGAAGTACTCCATGGCCCACACCGCGTGGACCTTGTCGCCCGAGCCCGCGGTGGCGATGAATGAAGGCGGAACGTCGAGCGGAATCGTCGCCGGGGCCTTGTGGTTCGGGGCGAACGGCGTCGGCCCGGGATAGATGATCCCGGCGAAGTCCGGCCGAGAGCTGACTCCCGCCAGCGGATCGCCGGAGCCGCTGTTCTTCTTGTCAAACTCCGCGAACTCCACCGTCGCCGGGGCCGAGAGCTCGGCTCCGGCCGAGAAGCCCATGATGCCGATCTTGGCCGGATCGAAGTTCAGTTGCTTGGCGTAGGCCCTGACGAGGCGGATGGCCTGGAGCGCGTCATGCACGGCGTCCACCTCGGCCACGTAGCCGTCGGCGCGCAGGCGGTAGCGCAGGATCACGGTGTTGACGCCGTACTTGTGGAAGTAGGGAACGAAGTCCGAGCCGCCGCCGGCCATGACCAGCGTACGGTGGCCGCCGCCGGGAACCAGGATCACCACTGCGCCCGTATTGCGCCCCTTCTCGACAGGGTGGAACTCGATTGAGGGGTTGTGGACGTTGACCACGTTGGAGATTCGCCCGGGAACCGCGTCGCTCATCGTGTACTTCTCGGCTTCGCCCATGCGGGCCTTGTTCAGCTCGGGCGAGTCCGGCGGATACAGCGGGACCACGACGCCGCCGGGCAGCATGGGTTGCGGAGCGTAGGCTCCGCGGGAAGCGGACGGGCCCGCCGCCGGGACGTCCATCGGCTCCGGCAGCGGCGGCAGAGCGGTTTGGGCGGGGGCCAGCAGGGGTGCGAGCAGCAGCAGCGGCAGCAGGCTGGGGCGCGGCTTGGGAGACATATGCGCGATACAGTAGCGCGAACCGGGGCCTGCGCGCCCGAGAGGTCGTTTGTATTACGACGGCTTGGCTCGGGTGGGTCGATCGTAACGTCAGGCGCCGAGGAGGGGTCTAGAAGGCATCGCTAGGAATTATCACGTGGCCCCGAACGGATCGGATTCGACAACGTCGGTGGGCGCTCCCGGATTCACCGGGAGTCCCCCGCTTGCCGGCGCGGACGGCGGGAAGCGCAAGGTCGCCGGGTATGCGTTGGCGGCGGCGCTGGCCGTGGCGGTCTTGGCCGCGGGTTACGGCTGGGCGACGTCTTTCGACGCGCTCATCCAGGAACGGTTGACGGAAGGGCCGTTCCAGCCGCCGGTCCGCATCCGAGCCGCGCCGCGCGAGCTGGCGCCGGGCGTTCCCGTCACCCTGGACGACAGCCTCTCGTGGCTCCGCCAGGCGGGCTATGCCCAGGGCGGCGGGCCGGCCGGATCGTACTCGGTGGAGGGCGGAGCGCTGACGATCGAGCCGAACCCCTCAGCCCGGAGCACGGCGAGCCCCGCCCGCATCGAGTTCAACGACAAGGGCGTCGAGACCGTCGAAACGCCGGACGGCCGCGAGTTGCCTCGATTCGTTCTGACACCGGTGACGCTGACCCGCATCAGCGACGGCGGCCACACGTTGCGGCGGCTCGTGAGCTACCAGGAACTGCCGGCGAACGTTCGCAACGCCGTCATCGCGATCGAGGACCACCGCTTCTTCGAGCACGACGGCATCGATCGCATCCGGACGCTACGCGCGGCCGTCGAAGGGCTGACCCAATTGGAGCGACCGAGCGGCACCAGCACTTTGACGCAGCAGCTCGCACGAGGCTTCTTCCTCACCCCGGAACAAACCTATTCCCGCAAGCTCAAGGAGCTAACGATCGCTTTTCGGCTGGAAGATTTGCTGACGAAACAGGAGATCCTCGAGCACTACGTCAACCACGTCTACATGGGCCGCTGGGGGCCCTTTGACGTGCGCGGCTTGGGGATGGCGGCCCGGCGATACTTCGACCGGGACATCGTCGAGGTCACCGACGCCCAGGCGGCGACGCTGGCGGGCCTGCTGCAACGGCCCAGCTATCTCGACCCCGACCAGTTCCCCGAGAGAACCCTCAAGCGGCGCAACCAGGTGCTGGCGGCCATGCTCCGCTACGAGTACTTGAGCGAGAGCGCCTACCAAGAAGCGCTGGCGGAGCCCTTGGGAGTGGTCCATCGAGATCTCGACACCGACATGGCGCCATACTTCACCGCGCTGGCCGAGCAAGAGCTCCGCCGGCTCCTGCCCGAAGACCGCCGCGGGTTCGATGTGGACTCCACGCTGGACCTGGATCTGCAACGCATGGCGGTGGAGGCTGTTTCCAAAGGGATGGCCGAGGTCGACAAGCGGCTGGCTCGCCAGAGCCGCTTCCGCGGTGCGAAGCCTCCCCATGCGCAAGTGGCGCTGGTGGCCCTGGACCCCCGCACGGGAGAGGCGAAGGCCCTGGTCGGCGGCCGGGACTTCGAGAGCAGTCAATTGAACCGGGCGTTGGCCAGGCGGCAGCCGGGCTCCGCCTTCAAGCCGTTTGTCTATGCCGCGGCGCTGACGACGGGACTCCCGGGGCAGGAGACCCGCGACGGCGAGGTGATCACGGCGGCGACGATCCTGCCGGATACCCCGCGCACATTCGTGTTCGGCGACGAGGAGTATCGGCCCACGAACTTCGGCAAACGCGTCAGCGGCTTTGTGACCGTGCGTGAGGCGCTGGCCCATTCCGTGAACGTGCCGGCGGTGGAACTGGCCGAACGCGTGGGCTACGACAGGGTTGCCGAGCTGGCCCACAGTGCGGGCCTGCAAGCGGTGAAGGCGACGCCGTCAGCCGCCCTGGGCGCTTATGAGACGACTCCCCTGGAGCTGGCCGGCGCGTTTGCGATGTTCGCCAACGAAGGCCGCTCGGTGAAGCCCCACTTCCTCCGCGCGGTCTGGGACAACGGCGAAATCGTCTATCGGGCATCGCCCGAGGGCGACCAGGACCAGGTCCTCGACCCTCGCGTCAACGCCATCGTCGTAAACCTGATGGAGGATGTGATCAACAGAGGCACGGCCTATCAGGTGCGGGCCGCGGGTTTCCGACCGGCGGCGGCGGGCAAGACCGGCACTGACGACGACGGCTGGTTCGTCGGCTTCACGGACAAGCTGGTGTGCGCGGTCTGGGTCGGATTCGACGACAACACGGACCTGAAGATCGAGGGCGGGGAATCGGCGGCGCCGATCTGGACCGCCTTCATGAAGGCGGCCAACGGCATGCCGGCCTACCGCGGCGCCCGCTCGTTCCATCGGCCCGAGGGCCTGGAGCAGGCGTGGGTGGACGTTCCGGCGCGGATCAAGGACTACGCCCGGGCGGCTGAGGATCGCCGGGCGGAGCTGGAGTTGGCGGGGATGCTGCAGGAACCGGTGGATCCGGGGGGTGAGGATTCGGAGGAGCCGAAGCGACACTACGAACCCATCCCCCATCGCGAGCAGAACGAGCTGTTCCTGCCGGGCACTCAGCCCAAGCCTCGAGGCGGCTTCCTACGCGGATTGCGCTTCTGGAAATAGCGCGAATCGCGGGCTGCACCGAGCGAAACAGGCGCGGATTGGGATACTCCATCTTTGGAATCTCGATTTTTCTCGTATCCCAGGGCACAAGACGCTTTGTTTGGGGCGGTCCGATTCGCTAACTTAATCTCTAATGACGGCTGCACAGACCTGTGCGGACGCGCCCGAGTCAGAATCAGAAGCTACAGAATCTGAATCTTTTGCCTTTCTGACCTGGCGTCGTCTCGTCGCCCTGGGGGTATGGCTGCTCTTGTTTGCAGCGCCTTCGGGCGGGTTGCTACGCGCCGGCGCCTCCCGGTCGCCGGTCCTTTCGCAGTCGTCGTCGCTCATCGAGCACTCCCTGAGCAACCCGTTGCGGTCCGCGCCGCATTTGGCGGAGCGGGTCATTGCGATCGGTGCGGAAATCCGGCGTCGCAACGAACGCGCCGCCCGCAACCCGCGCCACCGCGCAGCCCACACGGACCATCATCGGTCCAAGCGGCGCAGCATCGCTTGTCTGGATACCGATGAGGCGGATCCGGCGGAGGCCGACCAGCTCAGCGGAGAGTCCGAGCCGGCCTGCCTGAGCCAGACTTCCTACCGCGCGCGACCGTCCTTGCCGCACTCCCGCGCCGCCGTGGAGCGCGCTCGCGCCGGCTTGCCGGTGCTTTTCGAGCGGTCCGGATCGCTCGAAACCTCCAAAACCCTCACCCTGCAGTCCTTGGCGCGACTTTGTTCGCCCCGCGCTCCGCCGCGCACGCCCATCCTCGCTAGCGTCTGATCGTCTGACTGGCCTTGAACCACGAAGTTTGGCGCCACTCCTGGTGTCTCTGCCCGTGGTCTATCGCCACCCCGTCGTGTGGCTGAGAGCGTAGCCCGAGAGGTTTCGCTCTCACCCCGTTCGTTCACGTTACGACACAGCGTTTGACGCCGCGCCCACGGGTTTCCATCCGTTCGGGAGAGAGGCGGCGTACCGGCCCAGGCCGAAAGGAGAGTGTTTCTTAGCGATGAAGCCCCTAGCGCGAGCCGCTGCGCTCGCAACCCTCGTTGTCGGAGCCTGTTTCGCCGATCGGCTGACGCTCGATCAGGCGTTGGAGCTGGCCGATCGTCATCACCCCCGGCTGCGAGAAGCCGACGCGGAGCGAGCGATTACGGCGTCCGCCATCGAGACCGCCCGAGCCTATCCGAATCCGATCTTCGATACGACGCTGGCGCGCCAGAACGCGCGCATGGCCGGCGTTCCCACGGGGGGCTACCAGTACTACATCTTCACGCAGCCCCTGGACCTGCCTTCCGTGCGGCGGCCGCGCATCCAGACCGCGGAGCTTGGCTGGGAGAGCTCTCAGCTCGCCCAGCAGGAGACGCGGCTGGCCGTTCGTACTTCCGTCCGGCACTCCTTCTACGAATCCTTGCGCTGGCGCAGTACGGTGGACTTGGCGCGGCAGAGCCTGGAGCTGATCGAGGAGCTCCGTCGCCGCATCGGAGTGCAGGTCGACGTCGGCGAGGCAGGCCGCCTCGAGCTGATCCGCGCCGAGGCGGAAGTGGCGACCGCGCGTTCGGTGGTCAACCGGGCGCAGCTCGAGTATGTGACGGCCATCTCCCGCCTCCGCGCGGCCATCGGGGCGTCCCATGACTCGGTTCTCGAGCCGGTGGGGAAGATCCAGGACCCTCCCCCTCTGCCGCCTCTGGCGACCTTGCTCCAAGAGGTCTCCAAGCAGTACCCGTCGCTGGCTCAGGCCCAGACCGAGGTGCGCCGCGCCGAGTCGCACCTGCAGACCGAGCTGGCCCTGCGCAAGCCGCAGCCTTCGGTGCGCTTCGAGTTCGAGCAACTGCCCGATTCCACCCTGTACCGCTTCGCCGTCGCCGCCCCGATTCCGCTGTGGAATCGCCGCAAAGGGCCGATCGGCGAGGCGCGGGCGACGGTGCAACGCGCCGAGGCCACCGTGGACCGGCGGCTCATCGAGATCCGCGCGGCGCTGGAAAACGCCTACGGACGTTACCAAATCGCCGGACAACAGATCGACGCCCTCCAAGGGGGCGTGCTTCGTGAGGCCGAGGAGGCCGTGCGCTCCTCGCAAGTGGCCTATCAGTTGGGAGAGCGGGGCATCGTCGACGTTCTCGACGCCCAGAGAGTGCTGCGGACCGTGCGGCTCGACTTCTTGAACGCCCAGTACGACCGGCAATCGGCATTGAACGACATCAGACATCTACGCGCGTTGGATTTGACGGAAACACCTTGAGGGAAGCCATGAGACCAGACGGAAAGTTTGTGCGCCAGACGGCGCTGACGATTGGAGCGCTTGCTCTGCTGGCGGGCTGCGGCCTAGCCCCGTCTTCCCAACCGGAAGAGGCCGCCGTCGCGAAGCCCCCGGTCAATCCCTTCGAGATCGAAGCGTCGGAGAACCTGCTCGAACGCCTCGAGATCGGCGAGCCGGAGTGGACCTCCGTCAGCGCCAAGCTCAGCGTGGCGTCCCGCGTGGAGGTCGATGAGCACAGGGCTGTGCGCGTGGGGGCCCAGGTCAGCGGCCGCGTCAAGGAGGTTTTCGTCAACGAAGGGGACACCGTGGAGCGCGGCAAGGTCCTGGCGATCATCTACAGCACCCAACTGTCGGAGACGCAGGCCGAGTTCCTCAAGGCGGTCACCCGCCAGCAGTTGGCCCAACGGGCCGTGGAGAGGGCGCAGCAACTGCTCGACGCCGACGTGATCGGCATTGCCGAGCTGCAGCGCCGCGAAGCCGAGCTTGCCGACGCTCAGGCCGAGATCGCCGCCGCCCGAGACCAACTCGCCGTGCTGGGCCTGTCGGAGAAGAAGATCGACAACATCGAGAAGACCCGCTCCGTGGGCTCGCTCATCGAGCTCGTCGCTCCCGAGAGCGGTACCATTCTGCGCCGGCACGTGACCGTGGGGCAGGTGGTTCAGGAGTCCGACACGGCGTTCGAGATCGCCGACCTGGGTCGCGTGTGGCTGGTAGCCGATGTTCCGGAACAGTCGATCGGCTCGCTGCGCGCCGGATCGACCGTCGAAGCCGAGGTCCCGGCCATCCCGGACCGGGCCATCCGCGGAAAGCTCTCCTACGTCAGCCCCACCGTCAACCCCAACACGCGGACGGTCGAGATCCGCATGGACGTGCTCAATCGCGATCGGCGTCTCAAGCCGGCCATGCTGGCGAACATGACGCTGACCGACTATGCCTCGGTGGCGCGCGTGGTCCCGGCGTCGGCCGTCGTGAGGGAAAACAACCGCGAGTACGTCTTCGTGCAGATGACTGACAATCTATTCGCCCTGCGCGAGGTCGAGCTCGGGGACGAGTTCGAGAATGCACGCGTGCTTATCGACGGCGTCCGGGAGGGTCAGCAGATCGTTCTCGACGGCGCCTTCCACCTCAACAACGAACGCCGCCGACGGGCCGTGAGCGGCGAGGAGGGATAGCCGAGGTGCTCGAAGCGATCGTCCGTTCCTCTCTCAAGCAGCGCATCGTCATCGTGGTGTGTGCGCTGGTCGCGTTGGGCTTCGGTCTCAACGCGGCGCGCAATCTTTCCGTCGACGCCTTCCCCGACGTCACCAACATCCAGGTGCAGGTAGCCACCGAGGTGCCCGGCCGGTCGCCCGACGAGGTCGAGCGCCTGGTCACCATTCCGGTTGAGATCGGCATGACCGGCCTGCCGGGCCTCACCGAGCTGCGCTCGCAGAACGAGCCCGGGCTCTCCATCGTCACCCTGGTCTTCACTGACGACACCCCGCAGTACTTCGCGCGGCAACTGGTGAGCGAGCGCATGAACGACGTGCGCGGCAATCTGCCCCCCGGACTCAATCCGGTGCTGGGCCCGGTGACCACCGCCCTGAGCGAGGTCTACCAGTACACCATCGAGCGGACCGACGACGGCGAGCGCCCTCTAGGCAAGGACGAGCTGATTGACCGCCGCTTGGTGCAGGACTGGGTCGCCCGGCCCCTGCTGCGATCCATCCCGGGCGTAGCCGAGATCAACTCGATCGGCGGCTACGTGAAGCAGTATCAGGTGCTCGTCGACCCGTTCAAGATGAACTACTACGACGTCACCATCCAAGACGTCCACCAGGCGCTGTCGCGCAATAACGAGAACTCGAGCGGCGGCATCCTGCCGATCGGCCCCGAGATCCTTCTCGTTCGCAGTTTGGGCTTGGTCTCGACCCTCGATGACATCCGTTCGATCGTGATCAAGGAGGTCGAGTCGACCCCGGTTTTCCTGCGCGACGTCGCTGATGTGCAGATCGGGGAAGAGGTCCGCTACGGCGCCATGGTCAAGGGCGGCTACACCGAGTCTGTTGGCGGCATCGTGATGATGGTCGCCGGCGGCAACGCCAAGCAGATCGTGGGCCGCATCCAGGAGCGCGTCGCGGACATCAACTCCCGCGGTCTGCTGCCCGACGGCCTGCAGATCGTGCCCTACTACGACCGCTCCGACCTGGTCGATGCGGCGCTGCACACCGTCAGCCGCGTGCTTGTCGAGGGCATCGTGCTGGTGATGATCATCCTGTTTCTCTACCTCGGCGATCTGCGCTCGAGCGTCATCGTCATCGCCACGCTGATCCTCACGCCCGCGCTCACGTTCCTGGTGATGAACCACTTCGGGATGTCGGCGAACCTGATGTCGCTGGGCGGGCTGGCCATCGCCATCGGGTTGATCGTGGATGGCTCGGTGGTGGTCGTCGAGAACGTTTTTGAGCGGCTGGGCAAGCACAAGGGCGTGAGCCGGCTCAAGGTCGTCTACGAGGCGGTGATGGAGGTGGGCCAGCCGGTGATCTTCGGCGTCGGCGTCATCATCCTGGTCTTTCTGCCGCTGATGACCTTGGAAGGCATGGAAGGCAAGATGTTCTCGCCGCTGGCCTACACCATCGTTATCGCGCTGGCCATGTCGCTCATTCTGTGCGTCACGCTGTCGCCGGTGCTGTGCTATTTCCTGCTCAAGGGCGGGGGAGATCACGACACCCTCTTGGTCCGCATGACCAAGACGCCCTACTTGTATCTGCTCCGCTGGGCCGTCGGTCACCGCAAGTCGGTGATCGTGCTCGCGCTGTCCATGCTCGTCGGCACGGCGATGCTCACGCCCCGCCTAGGCACGTCGTTCATCCCGGAAATGAAGGAAGGGGCGATCTCGCCCAACGCCGACCGCTTTCCGAACATCTCTCTCGAGGAATCCATGGACATGGAGCTCGAGATCCAGCGGCTGATTCGGTCCGTATCCGGCACGAAGCTGGTCGTCTCGCGGCTGGGCCGCGGAGAGTCTCCCGTGGATCCGGCCGGCTACAGCGACGTGGACGTGATCGTCCAACTGACGCCGCGCGAGGAGCGGCCGGGCCGCACGCAGGACAACATCGCTGAAGAGATCCGCCAACTCATTGACACGCTCCCCGGCTTGAACCTGGTGATGGCCCAGCCGATCTCGGACCGCGTGGACGAGATGGTCACCGGCGTCCGCGCCGACGTGGCCGTGAAGATCTTCGGTGACGATCTGTCGATGCTGGTCGCCAAAGCGCGCGAAGTGGCGCGCGTCGCCGGCTCCGTGCAAGGCACGGCCGACTTCAAGATCGACCGCGTGATGGGCCAGCAGAACCTGAATATCACCATCGACCGGGCTGCCATCGCGCGGCACGGGCTCAACATCTCCGACGTCAACGACGTGGTCGAAGCCGCCGTCGCCGGCCGTTCCGCGACGCAGGTTTACGAAGGAGAGCGGCGCTTTCACGCCGTCGTGCGATACCCGGAGCGTTTTCGCAACAACCTTACCGAGATTCGGCGCATCGTGCTGCGAGCGGCGGACGGCGCCCAAGTGCCGCTCCAGAACATCGCGCGCGTGGAGGTCTCCGAGGGCATCTCCCAGATCAAGCGCGAGGGCGCCAAGCGGCGCGTCGTCGTCGGCGTCAACGTCAAGGGCCGCGACCTCGGCGGTTTCGTTCAGGAGCTGCAGCGCAAGATCACGGATGAGGTCGAGTTGCCGCCCGGCTACTACTTCGAGTGGGGCGGCCAGTTCGAAAACATGGAGCGCGCCCAGGAACACTTGATGATCATCGTGCCGATTACGATCGGAGCGATCTTCTTTCTGCTGTTCCTGCTGTTCAACTCGGTGCGCTTCGCGACGCTGATCATTCTGGTGCTGCCATTCGCCTCGGTGGGCGGCGTGATCGCGCTGCTGGTCTCCGGGGAGTATCTTTCGGTCCCGGCTTCGGTCGGCTTCATCGCACTGTGGGGCATCGCGGTGCTCAACGGCGTGGTGTTGGTGTCGTACGTGCGCGGCCTGCGCGAGGCCGGCATGGACCAGGCGACCGCGATTCTGGAAGGTTCGAAAATGCGTTTCCGCCCAGTGATGATGACGGCGACGGTCGCCGCTTTGGGCCTGGTGCCGTTCCTGTTCGCGACCGGTCCTGGTTCGGAAGTGCAGCGTCCGTTGGCGGTTGTCGTCATCGGCGGCCTGATGAGCTCGACGCTGCTGACGCTGGTGGTGTTGCCGGCGTTGTACGCCTACTTCGAGCCCAAGGGCCCGGCGCAGCCTTCGAGCGACGACGAGGAGGAGCCCTCGATGGCGCCGCCCGCAGCCGCCACGCTCTGAGGCGGCAAAGCTACAGCGCGGCGCCGCAGTACTTGCAGTGCACGGCGTCGTGATCATGCCCGTCGGCGCCGCATACCGGGCAGGCCTGCGCGGAGACCGGGCCGCGTCGGGAGGCCCTGGCGATCTCGGCGCCGACGATGCCGGTGGGAACGGCGATGATGCCGTAGCCCATCAGCATCAGCACGGCCGCCAGCAACTGTCCCAGGGGGGTTTTGGGGGCTATGTCTCCAAAACCAACGGTCGTCATCGTCACGATCGCCCAGTACATGCTCACGGGGATGTTGTGGAACCCTGACTGCTCGCCTTCCACCAGGTACATCAGGGCGCCCATGATGCAGGCGATGTTGAGCACTGCGATCAGGAAGACCGTGATCTTGGCCCGGCTGGCGTTGAGCGCCTGCCGCAGAATGTCGGCCTCGCCCAGGTAGTGCGCCAGCTTCAGCACGCGGAAGATTCTCAGGAGCCGCAGCGCCCGGATCACCTGCAGCGACTGCGCCCCGGCGAAAAAGAAGCTCACGTAGGTGGGCAGGATTGACAGCAAGTCCACCAAGCCGAAGAAGCTCCGCACGTACCGTAGGGGCCGGCTGACGCTGTAGACGCGCAGCCCGTACTCCACGGTGAACAGCGCCGTGAACGTCCACTCGAGCCCTCGCAGTAGGGGCCCGTACTGGTTTCGCAGGCCGACCACGCTCTCGAGCATGATCACCAGGACGCTCGCCAGGATGGCGGCCAGCAGAGCCACGTCAAAGGCCTTCCCCGCCGGCGTGTCGGCCTCGAAGATGATCTCGTGAATCTTGAGACGGCGCCCCGACAGCGGGCGAGCTTGGGAAACCGGCGCGCCGGGCCGCGATGCAGAACCGGGGGAAGGGGCGGAATGGGACAAACAGTCCGTAGTGTAGGCGCTTCCGGACGGATGAGGAATAGGCGCTGCGCGCCCGCAGGGATGCCCGGTTCCTGGGTGTCCGGCCGTCGAATCGGAGGGGTTGGTCATCCCCTAAAGAAATGAGGCGAAACTGGGGTGTTTTCGAGGACCTAATTTCAAGCTAGCCTCGAAAAAAGGGTTCGCTAGTAAATCCGCCGGGCGGCGATGGCGGCCCTTTGGGTTTGGAAAAGGGGGTTTCGATGTTTCATTTCCATTCACTGACGCGCGCCGGATATGGCGTGGCGGCTGTGGCGTTGATGTTGGCCCTTTGGCCGGCGTCGGCGTTCGCTCAGGAAGTCAGCGCCGGCGTGACCGGCATTGTGACGGATCCTTCCGGAGCTTCGATTGTCGCCGTCGATATTACTCTGACGGACTTGGATCGCGGCCTGTCCTACACGACGCAAACCAACGAAGCTGGTAACTACGCGCTTCCTCGCGTCCCTCCCGGCCGCTACGAATTTCGGGCGCAGGCCGAGGGATTTCGCTCGGTCGTCCAGCCCGAGATCGTGCTGGAAGTGAACCAGCGCGCCCGTATTGACATTAGCATGGAGCTTGGCGCGGTTACCGAAACCGTGGAAGTCTCCGCCGCCGGTCCGCTGCTCCAAACCGAGAAGACGGAGATCGGCGCGGTCATTACCGGCGAGCAGACGGTCGACATGCCGTTGCCCAGCCGCAACTTCATCTCGATGACTCTGCTGGTTCCGGGTGTGACCACCACCAATCCCGCGAGCTTCAACAACGCCCGCCGCTCGAGCGGCAATGGCCGCCCCTACGTCAACGGCAATCGCGAGCAGGCCAATAACTTCCTGCTCGACGGTATTGACAACAACCAGGTGTCGGACAACCTGACGGCCTATCAGCCGAATATCGACGCCATCGCCGAATTCAAGGTGATTACCAACAACGCGTCGGCGGAGTTTGGAAACTTCCAGGGCGGCGTCGTCAACGTCACCCTCAAATCGGGGTCCAACGACATTCATGGAACTCTGTTCGAGTTCTTCCAGAACGACAAGCTGAACGCGAACAACTGGGCTCGCAACTGGCAAGCCGCCACGACCAATAACCCGGACCTCAATCGTCCGGTGCCGGTGCGGCAGAACATCTACGGCTTCACTTTGGGTGGCCCGGCGATCAAGGACAAGCTGTTCTTCTTCGTGGATTACCAGGGCACGCGGCGTTCCGAGCCCGGCTCGGCCAACACCATCAGCGTGATCCCGAATGAGTTCCGGCAGGGCGACTTCTCTCGCCTGCTTTCTGAGCAGAACACGCAGCTCTACGACTACGCCTCGACGAACGCGGCCGGCGTGCGCCAGCCCTTCGTCAATAACCAGATTCCGATGAGCCGCATCGACCCCGTGGCGGCGGCGCTGTTCGGCAATCCCAGCCTGTATCCGGCGCCGGTAAACGGCAACCTGCGGTTCAACCAGTACAACACCACCAACACAAAGCTGAAGAACGACCAGGGTGACATCAAGCTCGACTGGAAGCCCACCGATCCGGACAACATCTCGGTGCGCTACTCCAAGGGCGAGCAGGACGTGCCCGGTACGACCACCTTCCCGCTGATCTTCGGCAGCTTCGCCAACTCGCCCTTCCAGGCCGGCGTGGTCAATTGGACGCGCTCGTTCGGCCCCAATGTGGTCAACGAGGCTCGCGTGGGCGTGAACTACGTGCTGGTCCACAACGGCGGCACCGACAACGGCTTGGGGAACGTGGCCGAGCAGCTCGGCATCAAGAACGGCAACGAGCGCGGACCCGGCCTGATGAGCCTGCAGTTCGCGGGTTCCTTCCTGGCCAGCGGCATCGGTTCCGGTAGCATCGGCACCTCGACGATGTTCGCCAACACGACCTACCACTACGTGGACAACCTGACGATCATTCGCGGCCGGCACCAGATGAAGATGGGCGGCCAGGTGATGCGCCAGCACATGAACACGTTCTACGCCGGCAACACCGGCCGGACTGGTTTCCTACAGTTCAACGGCAACTTCACGCGCGATCGCTCGGACACCTTGTCCAAGGGCTTCGCCGAGGCGGATTTCTTCCTCGGCACGCCCGTGCGGCTCGGCCGCGGCGTGGCGGGCAACGTTTGGGGGCACCGCAAGTACATTCTGGGCTTCTACTTCCAGGACGACTGGCGCGCCTCGAGCGAGCTGACCCTCAACCTTGGGTTGCGCTGGGAGTGGCACCAGCCGCTGTATGAAGTGCTCGATCGCCAAGCTAACTTCGAGCCCTACACCGGCAAGCTGCTGCTGGCCGGGCAGGACGGCAACTCGCGCGCGCTCTACGAGCCCTACAACAAGAGCTTCCAGCCGCGCATCGGCTTCGCCTACACGCCGAAGGTCCTCGGGGGCAAGACGGTCTTCCGCGGCGCCTACACGGTCTCGTCGTTCATGGAGGGCACCGGCACCAACTTGAGGCTGCCGATCAACCCGCCGTTCAACGTCGAGTTCGAGGCGATCTACGACAGCTTCTCCGAGCCCGTCAGCCGCACCAGCGACGGCTTCTCGACGGTCACCCAGACCAACCCCTACAAGGCCGCCAACATCCGCTTGTGGGACCAGCACGTGCGCCCGTCGAACGTGCAGCAGTGGAACTTCACCATGGAGCACCAGGTGATGGCGGATACGACCCTGTCGGTCGGCTACGTCGGGCAGAAGGGCAGCCACCTCGTGGTGCCGATGCCGTACTTCCAGAAGGTCAATGTGGACGGCACGCCGGCCGCCTGCAAGTGCAGCCCGTACTTGTCCGGCAACCCGGACCTGTCGGTGATCTCGCAGATCTCCGGTACCGAATCCAACGGCGATCAGGAGTACAACGCTCTGCAGGTGAACCTACGGAAACGCATGTCCAACGGCTTCCTGTACTCGGTGGCCTACACCTACTCGAAGGCGATGAGCGACGCCATCGGCTACTACGGCTCGGGCGGCCTGTCGGCCAACCAGTCGGCCTACTGGCAGAACCTTCGCGACAAGCGCGCCGAGTGGGGGCCGACCTTCTTCAACCAGGCTCACAACTTCGTGGCCAACTTCGTCTACGAGCTCCCGCTCGGCAAGGGCAAGGCCTTCGGCTCTGACTGGAACAAGGCTCTCAATACGGCCTTCGGCGGTTGGCAGCTCAGCGGCACTTTCAACGCCAAGAGCGGCTTCCCGTGGACGATTCAGGCGACCGACAACTCCGGAACCACCTCCCGCGGCGCTCGCGCCGATCGCATCGGGGACGGCAATGACGGACCGAAGAACGTGGGCGCGGGCCAGAAGTGGTTCGACACCACGGCCTATAGGGCCCCGGCCGTGGGTACTTTCGGCAACGCCGGCGTGGGCACCGTGATCGGACCGGGCTACGCCACTCTCGACCTCGGCGTGCAGAAGGCCTTCGCCATCACCGAAACGCAGCGCCTGCAGTTCCGCACGGAGTTCATCAACTTCACCAACTCGCCGATCTTCCAGGCCGGCAACCGCAACGTCACCAGCCCGACCTTCGGCGAGATCACCTCGGCGCAAGGCGAGCGCATCATCCAGTTCGGTTTGCGCTACGAGTTCTAGCCCAGCCGATACCCTAAAACCCAATCAGCGGCGGCCGGAGCGAGTTTCGCTCCGGCCGCTTTCTCTTTGTTGGTCCGCTCGTTTGCTTTTGTGGCCTTGCCAACGGAAGTCCTATCTGACGCGCGGCCGAGAGCCCCTGACTGCGACCCCGTTTGTCTGATTTATGCCATGCCCTTGTCCACATTCCCCGAAATTGCTTTCAATACGATCCAAAACTGAGGTAGCCTCGCCAAAGGGGCATAACTACCCGAGAGGGTGGGTGCAGCCCTAGTTTTTCAGGGGGTATACCGATGAGAAAGTTCCATCTTCTGTCCGGCGCCACCCTTGGCGTCGCCCTGCTCTTGCTGGCGTGGGCCGTCTCACCCGCTCCGGCCCAGGAGGTCAGCGCCGGCATTACCGGCATTGTGACGGACCCTTCGGGCGCGTCCGTCGTGGCTGCTGAGGTGACCGCGGCGGACCTTGATCGCGGTCTGACCTACACCACACAGACGAATGAAGCAGGCAACTACGCGCTGCCTCGCGTTCCGCCGGGGCGCTACGAGATCCGCGTCCAGTCCGAGGGTTTCCGAACCTGGTTGCAGCCTGAAGTCATCCTCGAGGTCAACCAGCGCGCGCGCATCGACGTGACCATGGAGCTGGGCGAGGTCACCGAAACCGTCGAGGTTTCGGCCGCGGGTCCGCTCCTCCAGACCGAAAAGACGGAGATCGGCGCCGTTGTGACCGGTGAGCAGACCGTCGACATGCCGTTGCCCACGCGCAACTTCATCTCGATGACCTTGCTCGTGCCCGGCGTCTCCACGACGAACCCGGCCAGCTTCAATAATGGTCGCCGGTCAAGCGGCGGGGGACGTCCCTACGTCAACGGCAATCGCGAACAGGCCAATAACTTCCTGCTCGATGGCGTTGACAACAATCAGGTGTCGGACAACCTGACCGCCTACCAACCGAATCCGGACGCCATCGCCGAGTTCAAAGTCATCACGAACAACGCTTCGGCCGAGTTCGGTAACTTCCAGGGCGGCGTCATCAACGTCACCATGAAGTCCGGTTCGAACAACATCCACGGCACGTTGTTCGAGTACTTCCAGAACGACAAGCTCAATGCCAACGAATGGGCGCGCAACTGGCAGGCGGCCACTTCGAACAATCCTGATCTCAATCGCCCGGTGCCAATCCGCCAGAACATGTTC
Source organism: Acidobacteriota bacterium (assembly GCA_016125275.1). Classification (GTDB taxonomy): domain Bacteria; phylum Acidobacteriota; class Terriglobia; order Bryobacterales; family UBA6623; genus RI-231. Next base: position 413,766 of record WGMB01000004.1, read on the forward strand.
GGTTTCACCCTGGGCGGGCCGGTCAAGCACGACAAGCTGTTCTTCTTCGTGGACTACCAGGGCACGCGGCGCTCCGAGCCCGGTTCGGCGGCTACGGTCAGCGTGATTCCGACGGCCTTCCGGAACGGCGACTTCTCCAACCTGCTGGATCCGACGTACTTGTCCCAGAACGTCGTGTCGGGCGGTCCGATCCAACTCTATGACTATGCTTCCACCGACGCCAATGGCGTCCGGCAGCCGTTCGTCAACAACCAGATCCCGCTGAGTCGCATCGATCCGGTAGCGCAGAATCTGTTCTCCGACGCGAGCTTGTACCCGCAACAGCTCAACGGCAACCTGCGGTTCAACCAGTCCAATACCTCTAACACCAAGCTCCAAAACGATCAGGGTGACGTCAAACTCGACTGGAGGCCGACAGACGCCGACACCATCTCGACTCGCTACTCCAAGGGCGTACAGGATGTGCCGACGACCCAATCGTTCCCGCTCATCTTCGGCAGCTTCGCCAACTCGCCGTTCCAGGCTGGCGTGGTCAACTGGACCCGCTCGTTCGGGCCGAGTGTCGTCAATGAAGTTCGTGTCGGGGTGAACAACGTGATGGTCCACAACGGCGGCACGGACAATGGTCTGGGCAACGTGGCGGAGCAGCTCGGCATCGCCAACGGCAACGATCGCGGGCCCGGCTTGATGCAGTTCCAGTTTGCCGGCTCGAGCTTCGCGCAGAACATCGGCGGCACGAACGTGGGGACCGGCACGATGTTCGCCAACACGACGTATCAGTACGTTGACAACCTGACGATCATCCGCGGCCGGCACCAGATGAAGATGGGCGGTCAGGTGATGCGCCAGCAGATGAACACCTTCTACGCCGGCAACAATGGGCGGACGGGTTTCTTGCAGTTCAACGGAAACTTCACCCGAGACCGTTCCAACCCCGACTCGAAGGGCCTCGCGGAGGCTGACTTCTTCCTGGGTACGCCCGTTCGGCTGGGCCGCGGCGTCGCCGGTAACATTTGGGGGCACCGCAAGTACATCCTGGGCTTCTACTTCCAGGACGACTGGCGCGCCTCCAACGAGCTGACCCTCAACCTCGGTCTGCGCTGGGAGTGGCACCAGCCGCTGTACGAAGTGCTGGATCGCCAGTCGAACTTCGAGCCCTACTCGGGCAAGTTGCTGCTGGCCGGCCAGGACGGCAACTCGCGGGCGCTGTACGACGCATACAACAAAGGCTTCCAGCCTCGCATCGGCTTCGCTTACACGCCTAAGGTCCTCGGGGGCAAGACCGTCTTCCGCGGTGCCTACACCATCTCGTCGTTCATGGAGGGCACCGGCACCAACCTGCGACTACCGCTCAACCCGCCGTTCAACGTCGAGTCCGAGGCGATCTACGACGCCTTCGACAACCCGGTCACCAGCACGGAGGACGGCTTTGCCACTGTCTCAGCGACCGATCCCTACAAGGGCGCCAACATCCGGCTGTGGGACCGGCACGTGCGACCCACGACCGTCCAGCAATGGAACTTCACCGTCGAGCATCAGGTGATGTCGGATACGGTGTTGTCGCTCGGCTATGTCGGCCAGAAAGGGACCCACTTGGTGGTTCCCATGCCGTACTACCAGAAGGTCAACGTTGACGGTACGCCGGCGGCTTGCCTGTGCAGCCCGTATCTGTCCGGTAACCCTGCCCTGGCGAACATCACGCAGATCTCCGGCACCGAGGCCAACGGCAACCAGGAATACAACGCCTTGCAGGTCAACCTCCGCAAGCGCATGACCAAGGGCTTTCTCTATCAGATTGCCTACACCTACCAGAAGGGCATGAGCGACGCCATTGGGTACTACGGTTCCGGCGGATTGTCGGCGACCCAGTCCGCCTACTGGCAGAACTTGCGCGACCAACGGGCGGAATGGGGCCCGACCTTCTTCAACCAGACCCATATGTTCGTCGCCAATTTCGTCTACGAGCTCCCGTTCGGTCACAGCAAGCAGTTCGGCTCCAACTGGAGCAAAGGGCTCGACATGGCGCTTGGCGGCTGGCAGCTCAGCGGAATCGTCAACGTCAAGAGCGGGTTCCCCTGGACCATCCGGTCCTCGGATAACTCGAAGACGGTCTCTCGCGGAGCCCGCGCGGATCGCATCGGCGACGGTAACGACGGTCCCCAGGTGGTGGGTCCGGGGCAGAGGTGGTTCGATACCACCGCCTACGCCGCTCCCGCGGTGGGAACCTTCGGCAACGCCGGGAACGGGACCGTTTGGGGCCCGGGATACAAGAGCGCTGACGTTGCGATCCAGAAGAACTTCTCCATCCGGGAGACGCAGAGGCTCCAGTTCCGGACCTCGTTCATCAACCTCACCAACTCGCCGATCTTCCAGGCCGGAAACCGCACGGTGACCAGCCCGACCTTTGGCGAAATCACATCGGCGCAAGGCTCGCGCATCATCCAGTTCGGATTGCGCTACGAGTTCTAAGGGCAGCCGAGGTCAATCCTGACCAACCGAAGGCCGGAGCGGCGACGCCGTTCCGGCCTTCTCGCGTCGCGGCCGCTTCCGCCGAGGAAGACGTCGCAAGATGTCGAAGTCCCAGGAATTTCCCCTGAGTTCGTGTGGATTCGTCCCCGCAATACCCGAATCGACGCCTTCAAATGAGCCCCCGGTTGAGATAGCCTCGACAGTGGGAGCCGCAGACCCAAGATGGAAGTGCTGCGGTTGCCGCTGTCTGGGGGTCTTTCCATGAACCATCCTGGTGTTCCACTCGGCGCCGCTCGCGGCGTCCTCCTTTTTCTTTTGCTCGTGGGCTGGGCGGCTTCGCCCGCGCGGGCGCAGGAGGTCAGCGCCGGCATTACCGGCATCGTCACCGATCCGTCGGGCGCCTCCGTGGTAGCGGCCGAAGTGACAGCGACCGATCTGGATCGCGGCCTTTCCTACACGACCCACTCCAACGAGGCGGGCAACTACGCGCTTCCGCGCGTGCAGGCCGGCCGCTACGAGGTCCGCGTACAGGCGGAGGGTTTCCGCGGCTGGGTGCAGCCGGAGATCATCCTCGAGGTCAACCAGCGCGCTCGCATCGACGTGGTGCTCGAGCTCGGCTCGGTGAGCGAGACCGTCGAGGTTTCCGCCGCCGGTCCTCTGCTGCAGACCGAGAAGACCGAGCTGGGCGCGGTCATCACCGGCGAGCAGACCGTGGACCTGCCGCTGCCGACCCGCAACTTCATCTCGATGACGCTGCTGGTGCCCGGCGTGACTACCACCAATCCTTCGAGCTTCAACAACGGGCGGCGCTCGGGCGGCAACGGCCGGCCCTATGTCAACGGTAACCGCGAGCAGGCCAACAACTTCCTGCTCGACGGCGTGGACAACAACCAGGTCACCGGCAATCTCACGGCCTACCAGCCGAACATCGACGCCATCGCCGAGTTCAAGGTCATCACCAACAATGCCTCGGCTGAGTTCGGCAACTTCCAGGGCGGCGTCATCAACGTCACTCTCAAGTCGGGCTCCAACCAGTTGCATGGCTCCCTGTTCGAGTTCATCCAGAACGACAAGCTCAATGCCAACGACTGGGCCCGGAATTGGCAGGCGGCCTCGAACCCGGCCGTTGATCGCCCGGTGCCGATTCGCCAGAACATGTTCGGCTTCACGCTCGGCGGTCCGGCGATCAAGGACAAGCTGTTCTTCTTCGTCGACTACCAAGGGACCCGCCGCTCCGAGCCCGGCGCCGCCAGCCTGCTCAACGTGATGCCGACGGACTTCCGGCAGGGCGATTTCTCGAACCTGCTCGACCCCGACTACTTGGCTGCGAACTCCGTGGCCGGCGGCCCGATCCAGCTCTATGACTACGCCTCGGTGGATGCCAACGGCCGGCGGCAGCCCTTCGTGAACAACATGATTCCGATGAGCCGCATCGATCCGGTGGCTGCCAACCTCCTCGCCGACGCCAGCCTTTACCCGGGCCCTGTCAACGGCGGCCTGCGCCAGAATCAGCTCAACACCGTCAACCGCAAGCTGCTCAACGACCAGGGCGACGCCAAGCTCGACTGGCGGCCCACCGATTCGGACACCGTCTCCGCCCGCTACTCCAAGGGCGTGCAGGATGATCCGACGCTCAACACATTCCCGCTCACCTTCAACACCTTCAACAACTCGCCGTTCCAGGCCGGGGTGGTGAACTGGACGCGCACGTTCGGCGCCAGCGTGGTGAACGAGCTGCGCCTCGGTGTGAACAACATCATGATCCACAACGGCGGCACCGACAACGGGCTCGGCGATGTGGCGCAGCAGCTTGGGATCAAGAACGGCAACGACCGCGGTCCGGGCCTGATGCAGCTCCAGTTCGCGGGTTCGACCTTCGCGAGCAACGTCGGCAGCGCCAACATCGGCACGCAGTCGATGTCCGCCAACACCACCTACCACTACGCCGACAACCTCACGATCATCCGCGGCCGCCACCAGATGAAGATGGGCGGCCAGGCGTTACGCCAGCAGATGAATACGTTCTACGCCGGCAACACCGGCCGGACGGGCTTTCTGCAGTACAACGGCAACTTCACCCGCGATCAGGCGGTCTCGGCGTCGCGCGGCCTGGCCGAAGCCGATTTCCTGCTCGGCACGCCCGTGCGCATCGGCCGAGGCATTGACGGCGCCATTTGGGGACACCGCAAGTGGGTTCTGGGCTTCTACTTCCAGGACGACTGGCGGGCCACCGACGAGCTGACCCTCAACCTGGGGTTGCGCTGGGAGTGGCATCAGCCGCTGTATGAGGTCCGCGACCGCCAGTCCAACTTCGAGCCCTACACCGGCGCGCTGCTGCTGGCCGGCCAGAACGGCAACTCGCGCGCTCTCTACAACCCCTACAACAAGGGCTACCAGCCGCGCATCGGCTTCGCCTACACGCCCAAGAAGCTGAAGGGCAAGACGGTGTTCCGCGGCGCCTACACGATCTCGTCGTTCATGGAGGGCACCGGCACCAATCTGCGTCTGCCGCTCAACCCGCCGTTCAACGTCGAGTTCGAGGCGATCTACGACAACTTCACGCAGCCGGGGAGCCTCACCGAGGATGGCTTCTCGACCGTCACGCAAACCAATCCCTACCAGAGCGCCAACATCCGCCTGTGGGACCCGAACGTGCGGCCTTCCACCGTCAACCAGTGGAACTTCACCGTCGAGCAGCAGCTGGCCGCACAGACCGTCCTGACGGTCGGCTACGTGGGTCAGAAGGGCACCCACTTGGTGGTGCCGATGCCCTACTTCCAGCGCGTGAACGTGGACGGTACGCCAGCGGCCTGCAGGTGCAGCCCGTATCTTTCCGGCAACCCCGACTTGAAGGTCATCTCGCAGATCTCCGGCACCGAATCCAACGGCGACCAGGAGTACAACGCGCTGCAGGCCACGCTCCGGCGGCGAATGGCTCGCGGGCTGCTGTTCCAGGCGGCCTATACCTGGCAGAAGGGCATGAGCGACGCCATCGGCTACTACGGCTCGGGCGGCCTGTCGGCGCCGCAAAGCGCCTATTGGCAGAACCTGAGGGACAAGCGCGCCGAGTGGGGCCCGACCTACTTCAACCAGAAGCAGACGTTGGTGGCGAACTTCGTCTACCAGTTGCCGATCGGCAAGGGGCACACCATCGGCGGCAACTGGAGCAAGCCTCTGGACGTGGCCTTCGGCGGCTGGCAGGTTTCCGGCATTCTGTCTGCCAAGGCCGGCTTCCCGTGGACGATCTCCGGCGTCGACCGGTCCGGCACGGTCGCTCGCAGCGCCCGTGCGGATCGCATCGGCGACGGCAACGACGGTCCGCATACGGTGGGCCAGGGCGGTTCCTGGTTTGACAAGTCGGCTTTCAGCGATACCGCCGTCGGCACCTTCGGCAACTCCGGCGTCGGCGTCGTCTTTGGTCCGCGCTACTCCACTCTGGACGCCAGCGTGGAGAAGAGCTTCCAGGTCAAGGAGGGGCAGCGGCTGCAGTTCCGCACCGGCTTCATCAACCTGACGAACTCGCCGATCTTCCAGGCCGGCAACCGCTCGGTCACCAGCCCGACCTTCGGCGAGATCACTTCGGCGCAGGGCGCGCGCATCGTCCAGTTCGGGTTGCGCTACGAGTTTTAGCGCAAGACGGATTCGACAACGAGAATCACCAGCCGGCGGCCGGAGCGGACAGCGCTCCGGCCGTCGCTTTCGTTGGGGAGCGGTCAGCGAAAGCGCATGATCCACTGCGTCAGCCGGGAGCCCTTCTCCCCGGCGCCTTTCGCCGACTGCTTCTGGTCTTCGCTCAGACCCAGCACGACAGTCAGATTCACGCCGCGCAGGTCGGCCCCATCGAGCCGCGCGTCGTGCAGCTTGGCCTCATGCAGGTTTGCGTCGCCAAGCAGAGCCCCGCGAAGGTCCGCGCGGGTGAGGTTAGCGCGTGCGAGCTCCGCTGCTCGCAGGTCGGCTCCCGGCAGAACCGCTTCGAGCAAGTTGGTCTTACGCAGCTTGGCTCCTCGCAAATCGGCTCCATCGAAGCGAGAGCGCTCTGCCGAAGCCTCCTGAAAGTCCGCCGCTGCGAGCCGCGCCCCGTCGAACACGGCACCTTCGAGTTGCGATTGGACGAAGTCGGCGTAGCGCAAGTCGGCCCCGCTGAGGTCGGCTCCGCTGAGGTCGGCGTTGTGGAAGGAGACACCGCGCAGGTCTCGACCGCGTAGCTCCGCGCCCCGAAAGTCCGCCACGAACCGGAAGCGTTCCTCGCGCCACCAATTCCAGTTCTGTACGCCCCGCCGGAGCTCGTCCAACAATCGCTGATCGGCCATCTGCTAGCCTCCTCCCGCCCGGTCGCGCCGCACTCCGGGGACCTCCACTACTTCATCTTCGGCGATCACGAACACGCGTTCGTCCGGCCGCGGCTGGAACAGCCCGCCGTCAGCCAAGCCGCTGAAGGCCGGCAGCACCGCCGAGGCGGGACCGATCCGGAAGCAGTGCAACTTGAGAACCTCTCCGGCCGGCCCCCACAGCCGGGCTTTCGGATGGAGGTGGCCGGCCAACACGTACGCCCCGGGTTCGGGACCGGGAACGTGCCGGAGCGCGAAAGGGCCGTCGCGCAAGGGCTCGTCATGGCACTCCATGCGCCAAGTAGCCGGAGGGTCGCCCGCGCGCAAGTCATGATTGCCCCGCACCAGAGCGACGGTCAACTCGGCGTGGTTGCGTCGCCAGGCCTCCACGGCCGCTATGGTCTCGGGATGGCGGCCTTGTTTGGCGTGCAACAGGTCCCCCAGGATGACCAGCCGCTCCGCTCGCGTACTCACGAGCAGCTCACTGAGGCGGCGCAGGTCGTCCGTGGTGCTTCCCGGCGGGATCGGCAGGTTGGCGTGGCGCAGCGTCGCGGCCTTGCCCCAGTGGGGATCGGCGATCAGCAGCGTGCTCGCCGCCGGCCGCCACAAGGCCCGGCCGGCCAACAGTTCCACCCGCTCTCCGGCTAGCTCAATCGTCATGGCGCCTCGTCCGCGGCGGCTTCGAGCGTCACCTGCAGGCGGCGCACGCGGTCGGCCAGCTTCTCCGAGCTCAAGCTCTCCCGCATCCGCTCGACCAAGAGCGGGAAGCCCAGGGGCGTAGGCCGCTCGGGCTGGACGATGACCAGTCGCCCCTTCCGGATGCGCTCCAGCGTCTCCAGCAGGCGCGCCTGATCGAGTTGGCGTTCGAGGAGCTCCCGGCGCGCTTGCAGCAGGAGGAGGTTGCCCGGATCGTGCTTCTCGAAAACGTCGAAGATCAGCCCGCTCGAGGCTTGCAGTTGGCGAGCGGACTTGCCGGCGCCGGGATAGCCCTGGAAAACCAGCCCGGCGATGCGCGCGATCTCCCGAAACTGGCGGCGGGCCATCTCGGCGGCGTTCAGCGACGACAGGATGTCCGCCTCCAGTCGTTCAGCGGCGAACAGGCCGCTTGCCAGCGCCTCGTCGAAGGGGGGAGGAGTCGGCGAGAGCAGCTCGAAGCCATAGTCGTTCACTGCCATCGAGAACGTGATGGGCCGGATCTGGGCCATCCGGAAGGCCAGCAAGGCGGCCAAGCCCTGATGGGCTAGCCGGCCTTCGAAGGGGTAGAAGTAGAGATGCCACCCTTCGCGCGTGCGAACACGCTCCACCAGCACCTCCGCCAGGCCCGGTAGTGCGGACCAGCGCCGCTGCAACTCCAGGATCGGCTGCACGGCCTGCATCTCGGGACCCTCATAGACGCCTCGGCGCGCCTGGTCCAGCTTCTGGCGAACCGCCCGCGAGAGCTCGCTCGACAAAGGCATCTTGCCGCCCATCCAGCGCGGAACGACGCCTTGCTTGCCGGCGGCCTTGCGGACCCACAGCGTCATGTCCCGCAGTCGTACGACCTCCAGCGACCGGCCGGCGAACAGGAAACAGTCCCCCGGCTTGAGCCTCGACGCGAAGTACTCCTCCACCGAGCCGATCCGCATTCCGTTCATGAACTGCACGTGCAGAGAGGAGTCGCTGACGATCGTTCCGATGGACATGCGATGGCGCCGGGCGATCTTCGCGTCCTCGACCCGGTAGATCCCAGCGGGGTCCTGGGCGAGCTTGCGGTATTCCGGGTAGGCTCGCAACGTTCGGCCGCCGGTGGCGGCGAAATCCAACGTCCAGGCCCAGTCGTCGTCACTCAAGTCGCGGAACGCGTGCGTCCGGCGGACTTCCCGCAGCAACTCTTCGGGGCGAAAACCGCCGCCCAGCGCGATGGTGACCGCGTGCTGCGCCAGGACGTCGAGCGGCTCGGCCACCGGCTCCCGCGCCTCGATGCGTCCGGCGGTCAGGGCGTCCCGAGCGGCGGCGACCTCCACGAGCTCGAAGGCGTTGGTTGGGACGCAGGTCACGCGGCTGACGGCGCCGGGCTGATGGCCGCTGCGGCCCGCCCGTTGGAGCAGGCGAGCGACGCCTTTGGGACTGCCGACCTGGAAGACGCGGTCAACGGGCGAGAAATCCACGCCCAGGTCCAGGCTGGACGTGCAGACCACGGCGCGCAGGCGCCCGTCGCGCAGGTTCCTTTCCACCCACCGCCGCGCGTCCGGATCGAGCGAGCCGTGGTGTAGCGCGATCTCGCCGGCCCAGCCCGGGCGCGCCTCGAGCAGGGCCTGGTACCAGGCTTCGGTCTGGGACCGCGTGTTGGTGAAGAGCAACGCTGAGCGGCAGCGCTCGAGCTCCGTGAGAACCGCCGGCAACAGCTTCAATCCCAGGTGTCCAGCCCAAGGAAACCGTTCGATCTCGGTCGGCAGCGTCGAGTCGATGCCGTAGTGCTTGTGGGCCATTCCCTCGATCAGCAGGCCGCGCCGCGCCGACGAACCCAGCATCGCCGCCTTGGCGACGGCCAGGTTGCCCAGCGTCGCCGAAAGCCCCCAGATGCGGAGGTCGCGCCGCCAACACCGCAGCCGCGCCAGGGCCAGCTCGGTCTGCACGCCGCGCTTGCCGCCCAACAACTCGTGCCACTCGTCCACCACTACAGCCCGCAGGCTGCCAAAGCGTTCGCGGGCGTCCTCGCGGGAGAGCTGGAGGGTGAGGCTCTCCGGCGTGGTGACCAGAACGCTCGGTAACAAGCGCCCTTGGCGGGTGCGGACCGTGGACGGCGTGTCGCCGGAGCGGGTCTCGATCGTCCAGGGCAATCCGAGAGCCTGGATGGGCTTCTCCAGAGCCTGGGCCGTGTCGTCGGCCAGAGCGCGCAGCGGCGTGATCCAGAGCAGGGTCAGCGGCGCCGTCGCCGCCGACGAAAGCTCGGCGAGGGCGTCGATCACCGGTCCGAGCGCCGCGGCGTAGGTCTTGCCGGTTCCCGTGGTGGAATGCAGCAAGCCGCTGCGACCCTCGAGCCAGGCGTCCCAGCAGCGCTCCTGGAAGGGAAAGGGCCGCCAGCCCTGGGCCCCGAACCAGTCGCGCACCGCCGCTCGCGCCGCCGCCAGCCGAGCGTCCCGCGATGGAATTTCTGCCGCCGTCACCTGCGCTTCATTCTAGAAAGGCGCTAGACTGCACCAAGGAAAGGATCCCCCAAAGCCATGAAGCGATTGCTCCCACTCCTGCTGTTGTGTCTGTTGCCCGCCTTCGGGGCCGAGGACGGTTTCATCTCCCTGTGGGATGGCAAGACGTTCAACGGCTGGAAGAAGACCAACGACAATCCGGACACGTTCAAGATCGAGGACGGAAAGATCGTGGCCAACGGCCCGCGCTGCCACCTGTTCTACGTGGGCGACGTGCACGGGGGTAAGTTCAAGGACTTCGAGCTCAAGGTCGACGTGATGACCAAGCCGAACTCCAATGGCGGCGTCTACTTCCACACCGCCTACCAGGAAGAGGGCTGGCCTGCCAAGGGCTTCGAGGTGCAGGTGAACAACTCACACAAGGACTGGCGCCGCAGCGGCGGCCTCTACGCCGTCGACGACGTGAAGACCGTCCCCACCAAGGACGGCGAGTGGTTCACCGAGCACATCATCGTCAAGGGCAAGCACGTCACAATCTTCCTCAACGATCAGAAGGTCGTCGACTGGACTCAGCCCACCGATTGGACGCCGCCTCAGGGCATGGACGGCCGCGTGATCGGCACAGGGACCTTTGCGCTGCAAGGTCACGACCCGGGTAGCACGGTCTACTACCGCAACATCCGGGTCAAGCCGCTGGACTGAGCCAGGCGGCGCCCAGCGCCGCCTTCAGACCCGAATCCCGATGCGCCAGAGCACGTAGCTGATCGACTCGCGGATCAGGCGTTTGCGGCGCTCCCAAGGATCGCCGCCTTCCAGCGACATGCGCGGCGAGCCGTAGACCGTCAGGCCCCTTTCCTCGAGCATCCGCTTGGAGCGGAGCATGTGGTAGTCGTCGCTGACGACGATGCAGCTGGTGAGCTGCATGCGGTCCATGATCTCGCCGACCGCCGCGGCCGACTGCATGGTGGAGGTGCCGGCCTCTTCGACGGTGATGAATTCCGCCGGCACGCCGTTCTCCGAAAGATACTCCCGGCTCACTTCGCCCTCGGAGAACTTGGCGCCTTCGCCGTGCCCGCCCGTGGTGATGATGCGCGGCGCCAGCTCCCGTTGGTAGAGCTCCAAAGCATGGTCCAGGCGGGCCTTGAGCACCGGAGAGGGCCGCCCCCAGTATTGGGCGGCGCCCAGCACGACGATCACGTCCGCCGGCTGCGCCTCGTCCACCTGGGCCTGCCGGGCCACCTGGAAATAGACCACGCCCACGCAGCCTGCCGCCGCCGCCGCGGCGAGGCTGAGCGTCATCAGCAAGCCACGGATCCAACCGCGGCGACTCTCGGTTTCGGTCCTCAGGTGCAGAATCAGGGCGCCTCTAATCGTAAAGGACGCAACGCCGAGCCGCTCCGGTTCTGACCGTCTCGGACAGGTCGGCTCTGGCGCGCCCCCCATGATTCTATTACGCTGACCTGCATGGCCGTAGAGATCGTGCTGGAAAGCGCCGCCAACCCCCTGCTCAAGGGCGTTCGCAAGGCGGCTCGGGGCGGAGGACTGACGCCGGACGGATGGGCGCTGGCCGAAGGACCGCATTTGGTGGCCGAGGCCGCCGCCAGCGGCGTTGAAGTCCGCGTCGTGCTCCTCTCCGAGAGCGCCTCGCAGCAGGCTGAGAAGATCGCGCGACAAAGCGGCGCCCGCATCCAGCGCGTGGCCGCCTCGGCCTTCGAGCAGGTCACCTCGGTGGAGACGACCCAGGGCGTGTTGGCGCTGGTTCGTCTGCCGGAGTGCGAGCCTTCCGCCGTCGTCCGTCGCGCCGGCCTCGCGCTGGTGCTGGATCGACTGCAGGACCCCGGCAACGTGGGCACGATCCTGCGTTCGGCGGAGGCCTTTGGGGCCGCCGGCGTGCTGCTGACTCCGGGGTCGGCGGCGCTGCACCACCCCAAGACGCTGCGAGCCTCGGCGGGTTCGCTGTTTCGGGTACCGTGCGCGGTCCTGCCCGGCCGTTTGGCGGCGGAGTTGGCGGACGACGCCGGCCGCACGCTGTATGCAGCCGTGCCGTCGGGCGGGGTCGCCTTGACGGAAGCGGATCTCGGCTCGGCCGTGGTCGCCATCGGGTCGGAGGCGCACGGCGTTTCGGCGGACCTGCTCGGCGTCGCCACGCCCTTGACGATTCCCACGCGCCGCGTCGAGTCGCTCAACGCGGCGACGGCGGCGACCGTGATCCTCTACGAGGCGTCCCGGGCGCGCCGCGTCTGAGAGCCAGGCGAACCGGCGCCGCCCGCGCCGGACTTCATCGAAAGTTCATCGTTCCGGTACGGAATCAAAACCTACCTGCGGCGTTTCTTACCTACGATACCGAGTGTCAGGCCTACGGCCCTGCGCATGAACCCGAGCGCGTCTCTTCTCGAATCGGCCGTCGTCTCCGAGCGGGGCGGCCCGCTGGTTCCGGCCTCTTCCCGGCGATTCTTGGAGGAGCTGGGCGTCGATCCGAACCGTCCGGAGACCTTGCCGTTCGGCCCCGGCGACGTCACCGCCGGCTCGGAGAGCGAGTTGCAGGCGGCCGTGCTGGGAGAACGGGAGGACGTCGATCTGCCCCAGGCGATCGAGCGGTCCAACTTCTTCGCCAACTCGATCCGGCGAGCCGCCGCCGGCGACGCCCCTCGCGGGATCGTCTCCGCCCTCGAAGACTGGCTGGAGACGAACCGCGAACGCGTTTGGGACAACAGCTTCGTGCGCTTTCCAAGGCGCACTCTCAGCGCCTACGCCAACAGCGTCTTCGAGAACGACCTGCGCGCGGATAAGTCCGACCCGGGCAGCCCCCGCCGAGCCGACGCCGGCCGATTCACCGTCTTCGAGCGCGGCGAAGAGCTGGTCCGCATCCCCATCAGTTATCTGCTCAAGCTCGCGCTGGCGGACGCGCTGGGCGTGGCGGAGCATCCGCCCGACGCCATCCGCGCCCCCGGCGTGAGGCTGATGGGCTGCTTCCTCAACGACAACACGTCGCCGGAGACCCTGTCATTTCATACGCCGCGGCTGCTCCAGTCCGCCGCCGGCGGCGCGGCGCTGGCCCGCGAGTCCGCCAAGCGTTACCTGTTCTCCCAACTGCTCATCAGCTACGCCAACCGCGTCTTCGAGTTGGAGGAACGCGGGCAGAGAGCCTTGCTCTACGCTTCGCCGCACCCGCCGGTGCGCCAGCGGCAGCTCAACGACTGCATCTCGGACTCGTTCTACCGCGAGCTGTTCATGAGCCCCTGCTTGTCGGGCTGGGACCGCGGCGAGCAGAAGCGCGACTATATGGGGCTTTGCCACCAGACGCTGTCCCGCTCGCAGCTCAACGCCATCGGCAAGCTGCGTGAGGCGGGCATCATCACGCGCAATCTGGTGGTGCTGCCCAATACCTCCAACGTCAGCCTGGCCAACAACGGCGTGCACGTCAGCCTGGGCAGCAACCTGTTGAGCGACGCCGCCGCGGCGGGCCCGCAGGGCTTTAGCCCGGCGCGAGAGAAGAACGTCGGCGACTTGGTGATCAAGATCGTCGAGCACTTCCTGCCGCTGTTTGTCGGGACTTACTCGGCCGCGCCCTACCGGATGGCCTACCAGGACTTTCACCCGGAGAGAGCGCTCTCGTTCCTGCCGCATGAGCTCGACTACACCCACCTGCGCATGCTCTGGCGGCGCTGGAAGGGCAAGGCTCGCATCCGCATCTTCGGGCATCCGTTCTGCCCGCTGGGGCCGGCTTGGATCGATCGGGCGATGGCCGGCGCGTTCGGACTGAAGGGCGACTTCATCCCGGACTTTCGGCTCATCGACTATCTGGTCGCGCCCATGAGCACGGAGCGGAGCCCTGCCCTGGACGGCTCGCTGGGTAACGAGGCCCGGCTGCTCGAAGACCTGGACCACCTGGGCGTCTTCGATGCGCGGATGTCCCTTTATCTGCTCTATCGGCTGCGCGACCGCCGAACCAAGGGCTACTCCGGCTTCGAGGGCCGCTACTATTCACTGTTCGAGAGCTACCGCGGAGACATGGCGCAGGCGGTGAATCTACAACACCTCGTCACCGCCTTGGCCTACCGCTACGTGGCGTCGGGCGCCGTCACTCACGGCCACATCCCCGACCGTCCGGGCGTGGAGAGCGAGCGGCGGCAGATCCTGTTCGGGGCGGCCGTGGGGATTCCGACGTTCTTCGTCAACAAGGACAGCTCGAACTCGTTCCTGCTCGATCTGGTGCGCCGGGCGCAGAAGGTGCGTCTGAGCCGCCGCTACCCGGGACGTCTGCGGGTGGTCCACCGGGAGTATCAGCGCGCCCTGTTGGCGGCCATTCGAGCCGACGGGGCCGACTTGGTCGAGGCGCTGGGCATGGAGGAGACGCTGGCCGATCTGGAGCAGCGCCTGGTCGACCCGGAAGCATCGTCCGCCGGCGGCAAGCTGACACGCGGCATTCTGGCGACGGCCGGCGCCCGCAATCCCTTCAGCCTGACTGCTCGGGAGTTCAATCAGTCCTCCGAGCAGTACTACCGCGGAGAGCTTCGCCTGCAGCATATGCGCGAAGCCTTCGACGAGCTGCTCGCCGACTATCGCCGGCAATCCCGCACCGGATGGTCGGAGGTTCCTGAGGCCGCCGAGGCTCTGCGCCACGCTCTCGGCGAGACTGACCCGGGGGGCTATCTGGAGCGCGCGCGCGAGGATCTGCTCGCCGACCGCCTTCCCGCGGCTGAGCTGCGCCGCATTCTGCACTTGATGCTCGTCGCCGAGCACGTTGACGCGAAGACCGCCGTATGACCCGGCTATCGGCCCACCAGTATGTTCGCCGCGAGTGCGGCGCCGTCCTTGATGAGACTCTGTTCGGCGATCGCATCGTCAACTTCCTCTACTCGAACGCGAGGGAAAGCGCGCCGGTCGTCTTTCGGGCGCTGACGGGCAAGCGCATGTCGAAGCTGCTGAGCTTGGCGAACTTCGACCTTCCGCTGACGACCAGTCTTCTCGGTAACTCGCGCTTTCTCGAGCAAACCGGCGTGGACCTGAGCGAGTGCGTCGAGCCGCCGGAGAGCTTTACGACGCCGCGCAAGATCTTCGAGCGCCGCATACGCTACTGGGAATGCCGCCCGGAGCCTGGCGATCCGCACGCCGTGGTCTCGCCGGCGGACTCGCGGCTGGTGATCGGGTCGTTCCAGAAGAGCTCCGGGCTGTTTGCCAAAGGCAAGTTTTTTGACTTCGAAGAGCTGCTGGGACCGGACAAGCGCGCTTGGCTGGAAGCCTTCGACGGCGGCGACTTCGGGGTATTCCGCCTGACGCCGGACAAGTATCACTACAACCACACGCCCGTCGCCGGCGTCGTTTTGGACGCCTATGAGATTTCTGGGACCTACCACTCCTGCAACCCCGGCGCGGTGGTCGAGCTGGTCACGCCGTACTCGAAGAACAAGCGCTTCGTGACCGTGATCGACACCGACGTGGACGGCGGAACCGGCGTCGGCTTGGTGGCCATGGTCGAGATCGTCGCGCTGATGATCGGCGAAATCGTGCAGGCGTACAGCGACGAACGCTACGAGTCGCCGCGTCCGGTCGAGCCGGGCCTCTTCGTCCGCAGGGGGCGGGCCAAGAGCCTCTATCGGCCGGGCAGCAGCACGGACGTTCTCCTGTTCCAACCGGGGCGGGTCCGCTTCGCCGACGACCTGGAGCGGAACCTGCGCGCCGACGGAGCCCAAAGCCGCTTCTCGAGGGCCTTCGGCCAGCCGTTGGTGGAAACCGAGGTCGCCGTTCGTTCCTTGATAGCCACCCGAGCCCTCTTTCCCGCTATGGAGACGCCGCTGTGATCGAGATCTGCTTTCTTACCGCGTTCGCAGTGTGCCTGGGAGCGCTCTATTCCTGGGCCTTTCGGGCCCTTCCGGGAGAGCGCTGGCAGTTCCTCGCCGCCGCCCCGGGGCGCCGCGGCGAATCCGGCTGGGCCGGCGTCAACTTTACTTTCTACGGCTTCTTCTCGGCGACGGCCTACGCGGTGTCGACCGGCGTTTTTCTGCTCTTGATGGCGTCCGTGGGCGCTCCGCTGACGATGAGCCTGCTGGTCGTGGCGCTGACGTTGCTGGTCTGCGCGCCCGCCTCGCAATGGATCGCTTGGGCCGTGGAAGGCAAGCGCTACGGCTTTACGATCGGAGGAGCCTCGTTCGTCGGCTTCTTCGTCGTTCCGCTGGTGATCGCCCTGCTCAACGCGACCCTGGGGCCGCGGCTGGCGTTCGAGCTGCCGTTGACGCCGTCGCTGGCGGCCATCTCCATCGCCTACGTGCTGGGTGAGGGGCTGGGCCGGCTGGCGTGCATCAGTTTTGGCTGCTGCTACGGCAAGCCCGTGAGCGAGACCCGGGGCTGGGTGCGCTGGGTGTCCGAGCGCTGCCCGTTCGTCTTCGAGGGAAAGACCAAGAAGATCGCCTTCGCCTCTCAGCTCGAGGGCGTCCGTGTGGCGCCCGTGCAGGCGATGACCGCAACGCTGTACGGCGTGCTCGCCGTGGCCGCCACGGGGCTGTTCTTCCTCGGCCGCTACGCTTGGGTGCTGCCGTTGGCGCTCGGTACGGCGCAGGTTTGGCGCACCTACTCGGAGACCTTCCGGGCCGACTACCGCGGTGATTCCAAGATCACTGTCTACCAGTGGATGGCCGCCTTCACGACCCTGGCCGCCCTAGTTGCGCCGTTTGGATTGCCGTCCAGCGTCATCCAGCCGGACCTGGCCGAGGGCTTGCGGGTGGTGTGGCGCGCCGAGACGATCCTGTTCCTGCAAGGGATCTGGCTGGCGTTGTTCTTCTACATGGGACGCAGCATGCAGACCGGCGCTCAACTCCACTTCCACGTCCACGTCGACCGAATCTGAGCCCTGCCCGCAAAACGGGCGTACAATGAAAGATGGTCGCCTCGCCGAGGGGCGGCCGTCTGGATCATCATGGGACTGCTAGATTCGATTCGTCCGAAATGGAAGAACAGCGATGCCGACGTGCGCATCGCCGCCGCCAAGGAGATTCGCGACCCGGCCGTGCTCGTGAAGATGATCGTCAATGACGCCGAGTGGTTCGTGCGCCACAACGCCTTTGCGGCGCTGCGGGATCTGGAGCCTGACCAGTCCTTCTACAACCAGGTCGTGCGCGAGGCCAAGGACGAAGAGGTGCGGCGCAAGGCCGTGAAGGTGATGACCAACGAGTCCGATCTCGAGTGGGTCGCCAAGAACGACAAGTTCCGCTACGTGCGCGACGCCGCCGAGCACCGCCTCAACGAGCTGCGCAACAACATCTGGAACGAGAATTCCGACGGCGCCGGTGCGGCTCCGTCGGCTTCCTGACCTTCCGTCTCATCCCGCGATTGCCGCCGGCTCTTCGCTCCAGCCCATGGAGCCCGGAGGGCCGGCTGCGTGTGCCCGGCCCCACCTACGAACCACGTTCCCCCAAAAAGGAAGGAGCCCTGCTCCGCGTTGTTGGGATGCGGAGCAGGGCCGTGTGTGGGGGTGGTTGGATAGGAAAGCTCGTTGACGTCCGGCCGCAGGCGCCGGACGCGCCTCAAACGTGCGACGAGACCTTGGTCGCCGCGGCCGAGTAGCCCGCGCTGCCGCCGGCCTGGACGAAGTCCGGGTAGGCGCTCGAACCGTGCTCGCCCAGGTCGAGACCTTCGATCTCTTCCTGCTCGGTCACGCGCAGTCCGACCGTCGCGCCGACGATTTTGAACAGGATGAAGGCCGTGACGAAGGTCCACACGAACGCCGTCACGATGCCGGTGAGCTGCACGAAGATCGCGCCGCCCAGGTCGTACTCCGCGCCGGTGAAGAGGTTCTCGTGCAGCAGGCCCGCCGCCAGGGTTCCCCAGGCGCCGCAGACGCCGTGAACCGAAACCGCGCCGACCGGATCGTCGATCTTGATGGCGTCAAAGAACAGCACGCTGTACATCACAAGCGGACCGGCGATCGCGCCAATGATGATGGCGCCCAGCGGGGTGGTGGTGGCGCAGCCGGCCGTGATGCCTACCAAGCCGGCCAGCACGCCGTTGAGCGTCATGCCCACGTCGGCCTTGCCGAACTTGAACCACGAGAAGAACATCGCCATCACGCCGCCGGTGCAGCCAGCCAGGAACGTGTTGACCGCGATGCGCGAAACCGAGCCGTCGGCCGTGGTGGTCGAGCCCGAATTGAAGCCGAACCAGCCCATGAACAGGATGAAGACGCCGAGCGCCGCCATCGGCATGTTGTGACCGGGAATCGCCCGTGCCTTGCCGTCCTTACCGAACTTGCCGAGGCGCGGTCCCACCGCCATGGCGCCGGCCAGCGCGGCCCAGCCGCCCACCGAGTGCACCACCGTCGAGCCGGCGAAGTCGTTGAAGCCCATCCCGGCGAGCCAAGCGCCGGAGTTGTCGCCGATCAGCAGGTTGCCCCAAGCCCAGTGGCCGAAGACCGGGTAGATGATCGCCGAGATGACCAGCGAGTACACGAGATACCCGGAGAACTTCGTGCGCTCGGCCATGGCGCCGGAAACGATCGTCGCCGCCGTGGCCGCAAACACGACCTGAAACATCCAGAACGTGTACTCCCACTGCCCATCCGCCGTCCCGTTGTCCGGCGAAAGCATGAAGTGATCGCCGCCGATCCAGAGGCCAGTGCTGGCGCCGAACATCAAGCCAAACCCGAGAATCCAGAACGACAAGGCGCCCAGCGACATGTCGAGCAGGTTCTTCATCATAATGTGCGCGGCGCTCTTGGCCCGCGTAAATCCGGATTCGACGAACGCGAAGCCCGCCTGCATCCAAAAGACCAGCACGGCCGCCAGGAGGGTCCAAATGATGTTCGCGTTGGTCTGAACTGCATCGGCCGTCGTTTCATCTTGCGCCCAGGCCGCCGATGCGGCGACGAGCGTTAGCGCGCCCAAGCCGGCCAACCGCTTGGCTCCGCTTCCCCTCACGAACTGTTCCGAGATCGCTTTCCTCATCACACACTCCTACGCATCTCGAGCGAAAACACTGCTTCATCGCTTCACCCGGATTATTCGCCATCCAGAGCGAGCGTGAATTCTTCTGTATTGAGTTTGAAATTCCGACTTCAGGGTCAGAAGCGAAAGACCGCCATCGGACCGCCGAGCGCTTACTAGAGCGCCTCCGAGCAAGATCCGGTGGACATCGAAACGCCGTCTCACGGGCCGCGATTCGAGGGGGCCCGCTTCGTTTCGGTACCACTATAGCTAGGGCTCCACAACCACGGAAGCAGATATTTTCTATGCGGCCCATAAACGGCGCTGTGACCGTCAGCAAGGCCTTCGCCGCCGCGCTTCGGCGCCCGCTGGTACCCTAAGAGGAACGCCATGGGACGACGCGCCTTCTCTCGTTATGCGTGGTTCTTCGTCGCCTATCTGGTGGCCGTGATCGTCTACGGCGCCTGGGTCCGGGTAACTGGTTCGGGCGCCGGCTGCGGCAGCCACTGGCCGACCTGCAACGGCGAGATCCTGCCCACGGAGCCGGCCGCCAAGACGATCATTGAGTTCACGCATCGCATTACCAGCGGCCTGTGCGGCGTCTTTGGCCTGGTGCTGGTGGGCTGGGCGTTCCGGTTGTTCGGCGCTTCGAGCACGGTGTTTCGAACGGCGGCTTTGACGCTGGTGTTCATCGTCTTCGAGGCGCTCATCGGCGCGGGCCTCGTGCTGGGCGAGCTCGTGGCGGACAACGACTCGGCGGCGCGCGCGATTGTGATCGCGCTGCACCTGACGAACACTCTGCTGCTGACGGCTTGCGCCGCCCTGACAGCCTGGCTGGCAGGCGATCCTCAGCCCCCGACGGCCCGAGGTCAGCGCCCCAGCCCGACGCTCGCCGCAGTCGGCCTACTGACGCTGGTGCTGATCTCGGTTAGCGGGGCCGTCACGGCGCTGGGCGACACGCTGTTTCCGATTGAGCCGACGCTGGGGCCGGGACTACTGGACAAGATCCGGGCGGACCTTTCGTCCACCAACCACTTCTTGGTTCGGCTACGCGTCGGGCACCCCTTGCTGGCGATCCTGGGGGCCTTGCTGGTGGCAAGCCTGCTGGCGAGACCGGCCCGGCAGGGAGCGCCCTGGGCGCGCGCAGCGTTGACGTTTTTGGCAGTGGAGCTGGGCGTCGGACTCTGGAACGTTGCTTGGGCCGCACCGGGCTGGCTCCAACTGGTGCACTTGCTGATCGCGCAGGCGCTGTGGGTGAGCGCGCTGCTGGCCTTCGCCCCAAGCTGGATGGCCGGCGCAGCCCCGGCCCCTCACGCGTCGAGGGCCTCGAGCCTGACGGCGTCACGTACGGCTTAGCGGTAGACTAGGTGAAGTCCAACAACTCGGGGCGTGGCGCAGTCTGGTAGCGCGCCTGCTTTGGGAGCAGGAAGCCGGGGGTTCGAATCCCTCCGCCCCGACCAGAACACCAGTCGTCAGCAACAGCGTGCAGGCGAAGCGTTTCATGAGACCGGGCATCGGGTCACCGACGATTTCCGGCTGGGCGAGCCGGAATGGTCGGTCAGCCTTCGTTCAGCGTGACGGAAGGAGTGGGCCTCGTGCCCCGGCCCTGCTGAGTGCCGACGGGCGTTGAATGCTCAGCTTGGAGGTCTTTCTGTCGGAGGCTCGCTACCAGGACCAGGGAGCCGCGCCTTTGCGCCGCCCGCTGCTTCCGCGACGAGAAGAGCGTCGATATCTGGGTAGGCATAGATAACCGGGGCTTGGTTCTGCATGAGTCCACCTGTGTCGGCCGTCGGGCCATAGGTGCTGTGTAGATCGGCGTTCAGCATTCGCAGCAGGGCGGTCTGCTGGCCGCGGTGATGAGCGGTGTGGGTCAAGCGCCGAACCATGACCCAAGCCCGAGACCGGGGAAATTCGAAGAAACTCACTGTCTCTTCCCACCAAGCGTCATCTTTCGAGCCGAGCGCAGCAAGGCGCTGACGGGAGAGATCAGCGTAGCAGCGGATGAACTCCAGGCGAGTTTCGGTCTCAGGCAGGGGCCCTGCGCCTGCGTCAACACCGAGGATGCTCACGAACCATAGGTCTTCACTGACGCATTGATGAACCATCTGCTCATGAACGCTTCGTCCGCGGCTGTCATTTGGATGTGGGCGAAACGCCAAGTCCTCGTCACGGAACATGCTCCAGACGCTGAGCGTCTTGATCCGTTCGGTCTCATAGGTATCGACAAGAAAGCGGTAGCTCATCTAGCGTCCCCCCTTTCGCGCCATCCACGTCGGATCATTGTTCGGGGCTGCGGCCCCGGCGCCATCCTTCCCTTGCAACTTTGTAGCCGCCCGGAGGGAGTACGACAGGACGAGACCCGCCTCACGACAGACGTCAAGCCCGTCGACTTCGATACGGCAATACTGGATGCAGCTCGTCAATTCCTCAGACATCGTGGTCTTGCTCATCGCCATGGCTTAGTTGGCCGCGGCCTGATAGCTCGTTGGCTCGTTGAGAGCTTTCGCCGTCGCGCGCAGGTTCGTGTAGGCCCGGTGCGCCGTCTGCTTGGTGGCGCCGATGGTGGACCCCGTCGCCCGCGCCGTTTCGTCGAGCGTCAGTCCGCGAGCCTTGAGCAGCAAGACCACTTCCCGCTGGCGGGCCGGCAGGTTGGCCATCAAGGCGCCGAGCTCACTTCTGGCTTCGATCGCACGGACCAAGGACTTGGGGTCGAGCATCAGGTCGGCGTCAAACTCTTGTTGCTGCTCTCCGCGGGCCATCCGACGGTAGGCATCGGTACGGGCATATCGCGCGATGGTGTACAGCCACGGCAGCAGCGGCCGCCCGGCTTCGTAGGTGTGGCGCGCCTGGTGGACCCGCAGCCAAAAGTCCTGCAGCAGATCATCGGCATGCCGGCGGGTTGCGTGGGGGCCGCGGAAGTAGACAAGGAGTTGAGGAGAGAGGCGCCGGGCCAACTCCGTGAATGCCTGCTCGTCGGCCTGCTGGTAGGCCTCCATGAGGCTTTCGAGCGAGTCGTGTGGGGCGGGTTGGGGTTGACGGCGCGTCATTGGATTCCCCCGAAGAAAACGTCGGGCCAGTCGCCCCAAAGGCTCCCCGGACCTTGGCTGCCTTGTGTAGCAAGCTCATCGGCGCTTTGGCAGCCGATGCATCGCGACGCCCACGGTAGCGCCCGCAGGCGCTTGGTCCCGATTGGCCCCTCGCAGCTCTCACAGACGCCGTAGGAGGCGGATTCCAGACGCCGCAGCGCCGACTCGACGTCCTTGGCCGTCCGCCACCGGAGGTTGATGGCCGCCACGGCGAGATCGCTCTCCATCTCGGACAGGGCCCGCTCACAGACGTCGCCCGCACCTGGCTCACTCCCCGGGAGCGTGGGAGTGACCGCCACCGCGAGGGCGGCTTCCAATCGCTGGCGAATGTCTTGAAGTTGTTGGTTCGACATAGTGTTTTCCTCCAGATGTGAGAAGCGGCCCGCCCAATGAGGCGAGCCGCTTTCGACAGCCGATCAGTCCGTGGCCATCCCTCCGAGCTTCTCCAGCAGTTCGGCCGTGGTCCACACTGTGCTGGCGATGAAGCGGAAGTTCGTGACGGCCGCTTCGTAGCCGTCTCCCTCTTCGACCTGGGCGGCGGCGGTTGCGTCGGTGACGACCGACACCTCGAATCCCTGCTCCACCAACTCACGCATGTGGCTCTCGGTGCACAGGTTGGCGGACATGCCGCCGAGGATCACTCGGTCGATCCCGCGCTTGCGCAGTTGCAGAACCAGGTCGTTGGTCTCCGGGCCGTACACTTTGTGCGGGCTGGAGACGATCGTCCGTCCGTCTTCGATGTAGGGTTTGTAGCGCTCCAGCCAGTCGGCGCCGGAGCCCTCGAAGCCTTCCAGGTTCAGGGCGTCCTTGCGGTCGAACATGCCGATCTTGTGCATCAGCGCTTCCAAGGCGCCTTCAAACCGCCAGCCATGGTCGGCGGGGTAGTAGTAGTGCGGCGAGACGAACACCGGAATACCGCGAGCCTTGGCCATCTTGAAGAGCTTTTCGATGTTCTCGACGGTCTTGTTCGCGGTGACGTTCTTGCCGACGACGCCCCAGGTGACGCCCTCAGGGCTCAGGAAGTCGTTCTGTGGGTCGGTGATGACCAGAGCCGTGTTGGCGGAGTCGATCTCCATACCGGGATTCGGGATCTGGCCGAAGGCGGCGCTCGACCAAAGCGCGAGCGCGAGGATGCTGAGAAGTGTCCGGGAGTGCATGGCGGGTTTCTCCTTATGGGTCGCTTGCCGTTCGAGCCGGGGCCCCTTAGTCGGTGAGCTCCGCCGGCGACTTGTCACGGATCCGCCGCCAGTGCCGGTCGGCCTTGACGATGTAGCCCGGGATGTCCGCGCGCCACTTCTTCAGGATTTCGGGGTTGAGGTTGAAGTAGAGCTTGCCGTCGACGACGGTGAACAAAAGCGGGTCGCCGTCGAACTTCGCGCCGAGGGCGGTTCCATAGGCGCAGAACCCGCCGTACTGCGGCAGATAGCGCTCGGGTTCGGCTTCGAACTTGCGCTTGTTGGCGGCGCTGACGAAGCGATAGACGGCGTTGCCGTGCTTGGCGGAGTGGATGGCCTGTCCGAGACGCGCCCGGTCTTCGGTGAAGTAGGCTACGGGATCGTAGCCGTGGATGGCGAGCGGGCCGCCCGCGAGCGTCAGGCCCGTGCTGACGTTGACGTCGTTGGCCGACGCCGGAGCGGCGCCAGCCACGGCGAGAACCGCCAGGGCCAGGGATGCGAGAATGCCACGCCGGGCGCGATCGAATTGAGGGCTGAATTGGAACATCGTTTGTGTCTCTCCTTGGGTTCGTCCAAAGACCGCTGGTTGCGGACGGCCCCTAGGAGATCACGTAGGGGGCCAAACGATCCTTGAGATGGCAAACGATTGATATGAAATCGCTTATGGATTCCGAGCGCCTTGTACGAGGGAATGAGATTTCGTTGCATCAACGAAATCTCGTTGAAGATCAACGAGAAGTCGTTGTGAGGAGAGAAGGAGAGCGGCTGAGTCAGCGGCGGCTCAAACCGAGCGCCTTGATCTTGGAGGCCAAGGTAGTAGCGCGCATTCCAAGTAGTTGCGCGGCTCCGTCCAGACCGTAGATCTTCCAATTCGTGGCGTCGAGGGCTGCAAGCACGTTATCTCGCTCCATGCGCTTGATCTCGTTCTGTTTGAGGATACGGTCGGGGCTGGCCTCGAGCTCGGCGGCCCCGCTCTTGGATTCCTCGGCCGGACCGCTGGGCAGGTCGAACTGCAAGGGCCCGGACTGTGCGCGGATGATCTCCCGCTCGATGACGTTCTGAAGCTCGCGGATGTTGCCCGGCCAGCGATAAGATTGCAGAGCCTTCGCATGGCGCTTCTTCAACTGAGGCGGCGGCAGGCCGAGCGCTCGACAGGTCTGCCGCAGGAAATGGTCTGCCAGCAGAGGGATGTCGTCCAGCCGCTCACGCAGCGGCGGCAAGTCGATGGGGAATACGCTGAGTCGATAGAAGAGATCCTCGCGAAAGCGTCCCGCCTGGACTTCCGCCCGCAGATCTCGATTGGTCGCCGCAATGAGGCGAACGTTGACCTTACGGGTGCGGTCGTCGCCTACCCGCTCGAACGTGCCTTCTTGTAGGACGCGAAGGAGTTTGCTTTGCAGGTCGAGCGGGATCTCGCCAACTTCATCGAGAAACAGCGTCCCCCCATCAGCCAACTGGAATCGGCCAATTCGGTCGCGAACAGCGCCAGTGAAGGCTCCCTTGACATGGCCGAAAAACTCGCTTTCGAACAGCTCCCTGGGGATCGAGCCGCAGTTGACTCGGATTAGAGCCCGGTCCTTGCGCTGACTGCGCTCATGAAGCGCCCGAGCGATAAGCTCCTTCCCTGTTCCCGATTCGCCGCCGATGAGCACCGTCGAGTCCGCCGGTCCAACGAGTGCAACCTGGTCGAGGACCTTTCTAATCCCCTCACTTTGGCCGACTACGTCACCAAAACCATGAGCGGCATCGACTTCGTCGCGAAGATACTCATTCTCCAACTCGAGCTTCGCTTTGAGGTGGGCGATCTCCTCGTACGCCCGAGCGTTCGCGATCGAGGTCGCGGCTTGATGGGCGAAAAGACCGAGCCAAGTCACGCGTTCCAAGCTGAGCAGCTCGCGCGTAAAGACCCCAAGCACGCCGATCACGTCGCCCCGAGACATCAAGGGGTGGCACGCAAAAGCCCGAATCCGTTCACGGCGGAACCAGTCCTGGTCGGCAACCCAGCTCTGATCGCCTGAGGCATCCAGCACGAACTCCGGCTTGCCGGAGGCCGCAACACGTCCGATCTTTCGAACTCCGAGCGGGAATCGCCGGAATCTGCCGTCCAGCCGATGCCAGTCCCTACTGTCTCTTGAATCCAGGGAGCGGCCGGCGCTGGCTCTTAGGTGCAAGCAGCGAGTCTGACTGGGGCACTCCACCCTCATCGGGCAACGGTCGCAGATATCTCCTTCCTGAATTAGCCAGATGCGCGCCAGAGCGCAACCTGCTGAGCCGACTAGGCCGGTCACGATGCTCTGCAGAACGTTCTCAGTGCCTTGGGACTCGCCAACGGCGAGCGAGATGGACTGGAGCAGTTCAAGGAAAGGAACATCCCGGCTGCCGGGCGTGCTGGGCTGATCCTGGTCGGACATCGCGATAGCCACCAGTTGTAGGAGAACCGCGGTCCTCAGTCAACGCGGTTGGCTATCGAATCAATCCTCCTCACTTGTCGGTCCCGATGCCGAATGGACCGAACCTTCCGCACATGCTCGGCCGCCCGTGGGTCCCTTGCACCTTGGTCCGCAGGATTGTAGGAAGGGCCGTCCGCTTCCCAACCGACACAGCTACAATCGTGCGATGCATCGGAGCGGCATCGCATGTTTCTGACTGACATGACCTGGCCGAGGGTTCGTGATCTCGATCGCGCCATCCCCGTCGTCCTTCCGATCGCCGCTGTCGAGCAGCATGGGCATCACCTACCGTTGGCGACCGACAGCCTCTTGTTGGCTGAGGTGGTCCGTCGGGCCGAGCGGCGCCTTCCCGACGGCGCGCTCTTTGCTCCGTTGCAGTGGCTCGGCAACTCGCACCACCACATCGATTTCCCGGGCTCGATGTCCGCCTCGCCGCGCGTCTATCTCGATCTGCTGCAGGATATGGCTGAGACCTTCCTGCGACACGGCTTCACGCGCATCCTGTTCTTGAACGGCCATGGCGGCAATGTGATTCCGGCCAAGCAGGCGATCTTCGAGATGCGCCAGCGGCTCCGCGAGCGCGACGACCTCGTGCTCCTGTTCACTTCCTACTGGAATTTGGCGGATCCGCAGAACGGCCAGTTCACTCAGCCTGAGATCGGGCACGCCGGGGAGTGGGAGACCTCGATGATGCTGCGCATCGCGCCGCACCTGATCGAGGGCGACCCCAGCCTGCTCGAATCGGTCTCGCCGGCCCTCGGCTTCGAGCCGGCCTACCGGGGCTGGACGACCCGCGAACGGTCGAAAACCGGGCACATCGGCTCACCGCAACTCGCCACCGAAGCCAAGGGCGAGCATCTGCTGGCGACCTTTGCCGATGGCGTCGCGGCGTTCCTCGAACGGATGCGCGAGTCGGGCGGCGGAGCCCCGGTGTGAGCGAGCCGGGCCGCTCTTCTCGCAAGTGGTGGATCTGCGGACTGCTGCTGCTCGCCAGCGCGGTCAATTACATGGATCGCTTGACGCTGGCGAGCGTCTCGCGGCGGCTGATCGATGAGCTGCAGCTCAGCAACGCCGACTACGGGGCTGTAGAACAGTATTTCGGCTATGCGTTCGCGGTTGGGGCGATCGTGTTCGGCCTCTTGGCCGACCGCGTCAGTGTGCGTTGGCTCTATCCCGTAGTGCTGGCGCTGTGGTCGCTGATGGGCTTTCTGACGGGGATGGTCCCCTCCGCGGGCGCTGCCGGCGCGATCGCGCCGCTGAGCGCTTTGCTGTTCTGCCGTACCTTGCTGGGGTTCTTCGAGTCGGGGCACTGGCCTTGCGCACTGCGGACGACGCAGCAACTCTTGGAGCCCGAGGACCGCTCGTTCGGCAACAGCATCCTGCAGAGCGGCACGTCGGTCGGCGCGATCGTCACTCCGATCATCGTGGCTGCCATGCTCACGCCGGCCGCGGGGAGCTGGAGACGGCCGTTCTCGTGGATCGGGGCCCTGGGGCTGGTCTGGGTTTTGGGATGGCTGTGGGCGACGCGGCGAGGTATCGGGAGCGTGGCGCCGGCGGCATCGGAGGACCCGGAGCCTGCTGAATGGGCCGCCTCGTTGGCGAAGGTTCTGCGCAGCCACCGTTTCTGGCTGCTGGTCGTGGTCGTCTGCTGCATCAATGGCGTCTACTCCGTCTATCGCGTTTGGCTACCGCTGGCGCTGCAGGACCCGGCGGGGTTGGGCTTCAGCGAGCAGCAGACGCTCGGCCGCATTCTGCCCTTGTACTACCTTGTCAATGACGTCGGCTGCCTTGCTGCCGGAGCCGCAACCCTGTGGCTGCACCGGCATGGCGTCTCGGCTGTGAACGCGCGGCGGTGGGTGTTCACCGTCTCCGGCGCGTTGCTGGCCCCGGCTGCGCTGCTTCCCGCCGTGGCGCGCGGCGAGTGGGCGCTGCCGGGAGTTTCCGCCGGGCAAGCCTCGATGGCGATCCTGTTGATGACCTCTCTCGGCAGCCTCGCGGTGTTTCCGTGCTACTACGCCTTCACGCAGGACCTGTCGAGGCGGCACATCGGGCTGGTGACGGGGCTTCTGTCGTTCTTCGCGTGGATTATCCCGTCGACGGCGCAGCGGGTGCTCGGTGAGTTCATCGACCGTTCGGGCTCGTACGACATCGCCTTCCAGGTGGCCGCCTGGCCCGTGCTCGTTGCGGCCGTGGCGCTCTGGGCGCTCTGGAACATCGAATGGCTGCACCCGGCGCAAGGCTCGGGCGAGCCTCGGTTGAGATCGACTCGAGCGGCCTGACTCGGCTTTCGGAGCCGCCGTCTCGCGCCCCCGGCTCCCATCGTCGTCGGCGCCGCGTGTGTTATTACGTCTGTATCCGGCCGCGGTGGATTCCATGAAAGGGACTGTGATGGCGAGACGGCTGCGCAACGCCGCCGTCGTCGTGGCGGCGCCGTTGCTGTTCCTGGGCTTGCTGGAGGGCGGCTTGCGGCTGGCGGGCTATGGTCGGGCCGCGTCGTTCTGGGTTCCGGTCCCTGGGGCCTCGGCGGTGCAGGCGAACCGCTATTTCGGGCGACGCTTCTTTCCCACGGCGCTGGCGAGGGCTCCGGAGCCCATCCGGCTGAGCGACCCCAAGCCGCCGGGCGTCTACCGCATCTTCGTGGTCGGTGGGTCGGCCGCGATGGGGTTTCCCGAGCCGGCCTTCAGCTTCGCGCGGCTCTTGGAGGTCTTGCTCGAAGAGCGCCATCCCGAGACGGATTTCGAGGTCGTCAACGCCGCCATGACCGCCATCAATTCGCACGTGGTCGTCTCGATCGTGGAAGATTCGGCGCGCTTCCAGCCCGACGCATTCGTGGTCTACCTGGGCAACAACGAGGTGGTCGGCCCTTACGGTCCGGGAACGGTCTTTGGCTTCGGAGGCTTGCCGCGCGGACCCCTGCGGCTGGCGATCCGGCTCGGCGGAACGCGCCTGGGCCAGGCCTTTCGCGGCGCCCTGGACGGGCTGTCCGGGGAGGCCGGGCGCCCGACGACTTGGCGCGGCATGGAGATGTTCGTCGACCGGCAGGTCGGAGCGGACGACCCGCGGCTCGCTGGCGTGTACGCCTCGCTGGCGGCGAACCTGCGAGACATCGCCGCGGAAGCGCAAGGGGTCGGAGCGCAAACGATCTTCTCGACCGTGGCGGTGAATCTCCGGGACTGTCCGCCGTTCGCCTCTGCGGAAGGGCCGGACGGCGCTCAGGCGGCGTTCGAGGCGGGCGCGAAAGCATTGGCGAGCCAACTGGGCAGGGAAGTTGCCGCCGACTTCCGGAAAGCGCGTGATCTCGACCGGCTGCGCTTTCGGGCCGACAGCCGGATCAACGAGACGATTCGAGAAACGGCCGCCGGGCTGACGGCCCAAGGCGTCCGGCTGGCTGACGCCGAAGCGGCCTTCGCGGCCGAGAGCTCCGGCGGCGCACCGGGAGATGAGTGGCTACTCGAGCACGTCCACTTCCGCTTTCGAGGCGCTTGGGCGTTGGCACGGGCCACGGCGGAAGCCCTTGAGGAGGGGCTTCCGGAGTCTGTCCGATCCGGTGCGCCCACGGAGCGTTGGCTCTCCGCCGAGGAGGTCGCCGAGCGGATCGCCTATACGGATTGGGACCGCCGGGGAATCGAGCGGCAGATCCTAGAGCTGATGCTGCGTCCCCCGTTCACTCTACAAGCGGGGCACGACGAACAGATCGCCGAGCGACGGACTGAGTTGGCCGAACTCGATGCGAGCGCGGGCCCCGCCGAGGCGCTGCCGCTGTACGAGCGGGCCGTGTTGCGGCGTCCGGATGACCCGTCTCTCACCCGTCGTTATGCGGAGCTGTTGGCGGCGACGGGGAACTACGCCCAAGCCGTGGCGCAGTGGGATCGTCTGCTCGCCCATTTGCCCGGACGGCCAGCTTGGCTGCTGGCCCGCGGCGCTGCGTTGCGCGAAGCGGGGCGGTCCGACGAGGCCCTGGCGGACTACCAGGCGGCCGTCGCCGAGGACCCTCTCGACGCGCAGGCGCAGTTCGGGCTGGGAGTGACCCTGCAGTCCCTGGGGCGACCCGAAGAGGCGGCGCGCCGTTACTCTGAGGCGCTTCATCTGGATCCGGGCTATGCCGAGGCCGAGAGCAACATCGGCTTGATTCGCCTGGCTCAGGGGAAGGCGTCGGCGGCGCTCGAGCGCTTCGACCAAGCCGTCGCGATC
Source organism: Acidobacteriota bacterium (assembly GCA_016125275.1). Classification (GTDB taxonomy): domain Bacteria; phylum Acidobacteriota; class Terriglobia; order Bryobacterales; family UBA6623; genus RI-231. The sequence goes on from WGMB01000004.1 coordinate 443,505, forward strand.
GAGCCGCGATTCTCTCCGGCGCATAACAACAGAGGCCTCGCTCTCGTGCAACTGGGGAGGACCGACGACGCATTGCGCGCGTTTGCCGAAGCGACCGCTCTTGACCCGAACCTCCCCGAGGCCCGCTTTCACGCCGGGGCTCTACTGGCCTCCCTGGGACGATTCGAAGAGGCCGCGCCGGCCCTGGAGGAAGCCTTGCGGCTGGATCCCGATCGCGCCGAGGCGGCTTCCGGCTTGGGCGCGGTCTGGGCGACCCGAGGGGACTTCGACAAGGCGCTCGGCTACTACCAGCGCGCCGTGACCCTACGGCCCGACGATGCCGCGGCGCGTTTCGGACTGGCAAAGATTCACGAGGCTCGCGGCGAATTGGGCTCGGCGGTCGAACAGTACCGCAAGGCGCTCGGCGCCCGCCCGGACTACGTGGAAGCGATGAACAACCTGGGGATTGCGCTGGCCCGCCAAGGGAAGCTCGACGAGAGCGCGGCCGTTCTCGAGCGAGCCGTCCGGACGCGGCCGGATTTCGAGCCGGCTCGGGTGAATCTGGAGAAGGTGCGGGCGGCGATGGGCCGCTGATTCGCACTCATGGGCGCGATTCGAGGCGGCGCCGGATCTCGGCTGCCTCCGTCTGCCGGCCCACTGCTGTCAGGGCTTGGGCGTAGCCCGTCAGCGTGGAGTCGGCGGTCTCTCCCAACGCCACGGCCAACTCGTAGCTTCGGATGGACTGCTCCAGGCGGCCCGAAGCGAGCAGCACGGCGGCCAGATGACCGTGGGCGGCGCCGTAGTCCGGGCGGTGGCGAATCGCTTCCCGAAACTCCGCCTCGGCCGCTGCCGGAGCGTTTCGTGCAAAATGGACGACGCCGAGGTTGTCGTGGGCCTCCGGGCTGTCCGGATTGGCTTCAAGAGCGGCCGAAAGGACGCGGCGGGCGTCATCGAGCCGGCTCATCCGAAAGTAGATGTCGCCCAGGGCGACCGCCACCGCAACGTCGGTCGGGGCTTGCTTCGCCGCCGCCTCTAGGGCCTCTGCAGCGGCGCCGAGATCGCCCGTGGCGGCGAGCGCCAGCCCCAGGCCGCGCAGCGCCGGCCAGAAGGCGGATTGACGCTCGAGAGCGGCGCGATAGGCGTCCCCTGCTGCGGCGAGGTCGCCCTGCTGACGGTAGCCTTCGGCCAGAAAGTAGTGGGGCTCGGGCGCTTCGGGCGGACGGCGCCGAATCGCTCGCGCCAACCGCGGGAGCCCCGTATCCAGATTGGCGAAGTCCCGAACCTGGGCGAGCGCCAGATAGATCTCTCGGTCGGGATCGTTCTCCAGGCGCGGCGGATAGTACAGATCGACCCTTCCCCGGTAGGCCTCCCCGCCGGTCTCGTCGGCGAGTTGGGCCGCGCCTGGCGACGGCGGCGCCTGGATGCGATGGTCGGTCATGCGGACGTGCAAGGCGTCCTCGGCCGGGCGCTGGGGCATGTGGCAGCTCACGCAGTCCGCGTCGGTCGTGTGCGGGCCGCTCGCCGTCCCAGTCTGCGCGTGGCAGTTGCGGCAGATCGCGTTGTGGCGGGCCCGCCCGGAGGCCCCTCGCTCCAGGTGGTGCGGGTCGTGGCAGGTGGTACAGGTCAGCGCCCCTTTGGAAGATTGGAAGCAGCGCGACGCGCGCAATCGGTAGGCGGCGCCGACGACCTCGAACTTGTTCCCTCGGCCGGCTTCCGCGGCGTGGTCGAAGTGCAGGGCGTAGTCGGCGAGCCGTTGCCCGGGCTCAAACGAAAAGTAGTCTCGCCCCCAGCGGCGGATGGCGTGCGGCAGAGGGCTGGTGGTGGTCTCCAAATGGCACTGCAAGCAGACTTCAAGCTGCCGATCGGACGCCAAACTAGCCGGGTTGACGATCTCCGCGCGCAGCTTCTGCGGCGGCTCCCCCGCCTGGGCCGCCGCCAGGTGCCGCTCGCCCGGGCCGTGGCAGCGGGCGCAATCGATGCCAGCCGGCAACTCCGGCGGGAAGCGCACCGAGGCGCCCGGCAGTTCCGGCCCTTCGACTTTCGGGTAGCCGTTGTGGCAGAACATGCACTCCAGGTCGATCTTCCGCCGAAAGCCCGCGTGGTCGGGACGGTCGTAGCCCGGCGCCATGGCCCAAAAGCCGCCGCGGTCCGAGTACCACGTGACCGGAAGCTGCAACAGGCGATCGTCGGGCGTGCGGTGCAGGAACGCCACGGCATGATTGCCCGATCCCAGCGCGTAGTGGATCTGCTTTTCGACGATGTTCTCCGGCCGGCCGTCGGAGTCCTGCTGCCAGCGCCGCAGGTAGAAGCGTCCGTCGCGCTCCGTCGCTTGGTAGTAGCGCTGCGAGGCGGCGTGGTAGAAGCTGTTGCGGGATTGGAAATCGGCTTGGTTGTTGGCCCGGGTCAGGGGCGCGAACGACCGCCCCATGCCGGTCTCGAGATAGCTCCGCGCCTCGTCGGGGTGGCACGCCGCGCAAGCTTCCGGCTGGGCGGCCAGCGGCGCGCCGACCAGAACGCCCAGGACCGCCAGCGACAGGGCGATCCCGAAGCGCCGGCGCTCATTTGCCCAAGTTCTGCGGCTGGTTGCGCGGGTTTGGTTCATCGCGGCTCCGGGAATCCGTCCGCAACAGGTCGCTCTGCCAGCCGGCCAGGGCGGGCCGGCATAGCTTCGCCAGCAGGTCCCGGTTCGAGATGGCGTTCCGGAAGGCCAGCGAGGCTGCGCCCTTCAGGCGGATATCCAGTCCCAGAGTGCTGGACTTGATCTGCAGCCCCTCGAGCAGCAGCGGCAGCGAGCGCTTCCTCAGCTCATCCCAAATGAGAGGGATGAACAAGTCTTCGCCGCTGATGAGGTCGCCGCCGAGCACGATGAGCTCGGGATTGAGCAAACTAACCGCGTGCGAGAGCGCGAAGCCGATCGCCCGCCCGGCCCTCTCCACCACGGCTCCGGCGGCGGGGTCGCCGTTGCGGGCCTTTTTGAAGACGTCCGCGGCGCGGAGCACGCCGCCGTCGCTGGGCTCCGCTCCGATCGCTTCCTGATACTGGCGGATGATGCTCGGGCTGGATGCCACGGTCTCCAGGCAGCCTTGCTGGCCGCAACTGCAGATCACTCGCGAGTCCGGCGCGACCTTGCTGTGGCCAATCTCTCCGGTACGGTCCCGAGAGCCCTGCACCGGCTTGCCGTCGACGAACATGCCCAGGCCGATGCCGCGCTCCACGATCAGGAACAGCGTATTGTCGTGGCTGTTGGCGCAGCCGAGCCAATGCTCGGCGAGCACGCTGCTGAGCTTGTCATGCTCGATGAAGACCGGGTACTCGAGGGCGTCCGACAGGGCCTTGTGCAGCGGAAACGAGCGCCAGCCGATGTTGAACGCCGTGATGTTGCCCGCGCTGTCGAGCACGCCGGGGTAGTTGACGCAGACCGCCAGCACGCGCTCGGCTTGGCTCTCTGACAGGTTGCTGAGCACCCAGCCGATGCTGTCGACGATCTTCTGCACCGGCAGCGGGCGGCCGAACTCGAGATCCTCTTCCCAGCGGTAGCGGATGTCTCCGATCAGGTTCGTCAAGGCGAACCGCATCGTTTGGCCTTCCAAGTCGACGGCCACGAAGTAGCCGGCCTCGCCGTTCAGGCTGAGGGCTTCGCGCGGTCGGCCGCCGCTGGACTCCAGGTCGCCGACCTTGAGCATGATGCCGCGGTCGAGCAGGTACCGGATCGAGTGGCTGACGCTGGCCGAGTTCAGTCCCGTCGAAGCGATGATGTCAGCGCGCGTGACCGTTCTCTTCTGGTAGGTCCAGCGCAGGACTTCCCGCAACCAGTGATTGGCGACTTTCCGCATTTTGGCGAAGCCCGCCCTCTACTGAGGCCCCGCCCCCCTCATCGTGGCATGCACGGCAACACAGCGACAAGCTTCATGTTTGGAACACAAAATAACAGGCATGGAGTGCGTCGATGGCGCCTCTAGGAACAGTCCGCCTGCATTGCATCGTACAGCTTTTTGGTCCGGACGGCCCACGAATCGGTGGGCGCGTACGAATTTCTTTGCTTGACAAATTATCTTCAACGGTCATACCATCGCCAGCAACCCTAGTCAGGGGCTCCGCCGACCTCCTAGGCGGACGAGGACAGGGTGAGGTTGGGTCTGTCGGACTCGGGTGATCCATGCGCGATCGCCTGGCCCAACTCGATGGGAATGAACGGAGTGGACCACTCCCAACCATGGGCTGTAGGGGAGCCCACGAGGAATGCACATGCAGCACCGCCACTGTGATGATCCTGGACGGACGAGTGCGAAGGATCGCTGGACCTGGGTCCCGCGTGCGCTCGGACTCTTTCTCGCGCTCTGCGCCATGTCGGGTCTGCTTCTAGCGCAGACCGACCTTTCGACGATTCGCGGGACCGCGACCGACACGACCGGCGCGGTGATCCCCGGCGTGACGATTACTCTGCTCAACACCGAAACCAACGTCGGGCGCACTGTCTCGACCAACGCCAACGGAGACTACGAGATTCCGCTGGTCGGACCGGGCATCTACAAGCTGACCGCGGAGTCGGAAGGCTTTCAGACCTTTGTGGCGGACCAGATCCTGGTGACCGCTCGTGAGACGCGCCGTATCGACGTGGCGCTGCAAGTGGGCGACGTCGCCACCGAAGTGACGGTGACGGCCGGTGCGGCGGTCATCACGACGGAAGGTGCGCAGGTGGCTGACGGCTTCGATCACGAAAAGTTCGTGACCAGCCCCCTGAGCTACAGCTTCTTCCCGCAGGCTCTGATGACGACTTCGCCGGCCGTGCAGACCAACGCCGGCGGCTGGGGCATCCGCATCGCCGGGCAGAACCCGAACCAGTCGCAGCAGCAGATGGACGGCGTCGCCAACGACGGCGTGCTGAACCTGGTCAACAACATGAACGACTTCGAGGAACTCCAGGTGATCACCTCGGGCCAGTCGGCGGAGTTCTCCCGCCCGGTCGGTCTCACCATGACCGGTAAGAGCGGTTCGAACCAACTCCACGGCCGCGCATACTATGACCTGGAAAACTCGGCGCTGAACGCGCGCAACACCTTCCAGCAGACGAAGGTGCCGTTCAAGCAGCACCGCGGCGGCTTCAACGTCTCCGGTCCCATCATCAAGGACAAGACGTTCTTCTACTTCGGCTACAGCTTCACGCGCATCCCCTCGGGCAGCTTCTTCACCGCCAACACCGCTCCGGTGGCGTTCCGGTCGGGAGACTTTTCCGGGCAGAGCAAGTCCGTGATCGATCCGGCGACGGGCAATCCCTTCCCGAACAACATGATTCCGCAGGCGCGGATGAGCAACGTCTCGTTGATCGTGCAGGACAACTACGTGCCGATCCCCAACCGCGGCGACGCCTCGACCACGGCCAACAACTACCAGTTCGTGCATCCCTACCCGGTGGACATTCTGCGCTGGGACGGCATCACGCCTCGAATCGACCACCACTTCAGCGACAAGAACACGTTCTATGCGCGCTTCATCAACCGCATCACGCCGTACATCCTGTCGCGCAACTTCGACTGGTCCGTCTGGACCCGCGAGCGGAACCACTACTCGATCGTCATGGCGGACACGCATGTGTTCTCGCCCGGGCTGATCAACGAGTTCCGCTTCGGCTGGATCAAGGACTACTTCCTCGACGGCGGCGAAGTGGACGGCGTGCAGCCGGTGAACGGCGCGGACGTCGTGCAGCAGATCGGCCTGCAGGGCGTGAACCCGCAAGGCTTCAGTGAGATGGGCTTCCCCCGCATGGACATCGTCGGCCTCACTTCGATGAGCGTCCAGCCCGGCGGCGTGGCCCTGGATCAGCGGAACCTGCAGTTCTCGAACTCCATGACTTGGAGCGTCGGCAAGCACACGGTCAAATTCGGCCCGCAATTGCGCACCTTCCGCGACTACAAGGCCGTGGTGAGCGAAGGCAACTACGGCAACTTCAACTTCGACGGCCGCATCACCGGCGTGCCCTACGCGGACTTCCTGCTGGGCATCCCCGGCCGCAGCCGTCGTTTGGACCCGTTCGTCGGCCGTACGCTCAACGCCTATGAGTTGGGCCTGTTCATCACCGACACGTACAAGGTTAGCCAGCGCCTGACCCTGGACTACGGCCTGCGTTGGGACTATTTCAAGCCGGCCACATACAAGGACAAGCTGCAGTACAACTGGGACCCGACCACGGGCAACGTCGTTGTCACGCCGGAAGGCCTGGGCGCCGTCAGCTCGCTCTATCCGAGCACCATCAACGTAGTCGAAGGGCAGGTCGTCCCCAAGGGCGATCAGAAGAACTTCCAGCCCCGCCTCGGCGCGGCCTATCGCTTCGGGCAGGATTTCGTGCTGCGCGGCGGTTACGGCTCCTACACCGAGACGCTGGGCAGCTACAGCCGCTACAACACGGGCGGTCCGTTCGAGATCACCGAGGACTACCTGAACCAGGTGGTCAACGGCCAGCCCTTGTTCTCGTTCCCGAACCCGTTCCCGAACCTGAGCCAGGCGCAGATCCCGTCGCAGAGCGTCTCGTCGTACCCGAACCAGACCAACAACGGTACGATTCACCAATTTAACTTGAGCCTGGAGAAGCAGGTCGGCCAGATCGGACTACGCACGTCGTACCTGGGCAGCCGCAACCGCGGGATGAACTACTCGCTCAACATCAACAAGCCGCAGGCCAGCACGATTCCGTTCACGGTTTCGCGCCGTCCCTTCCCGCAGTTCGTCAATACCACCGTCTTCCGCAGCGATGGTGAAGAGAACTACGACGCTTGGCAGTTCCAGGTCACCCGCAAGCGGGGCTCGCTGCAGTTCGATGCGCACTACACGCTGTCGGACTCGCGGTCGAACTTCCTGAACCTCCAGGATCCCTACGCGGACCTGAGCACGCTGTGGAACCGGCAGGACTTCAACTCCCGCCACCGGGCCGTCATCAACGCCACCTACACGATTCCCGTGGGTCGTAACCGGCAGTTCATGTCGGACGCGCCGAAGGTTGTCGACACGGTTCTGGGTGGCTGGGAGCTGGGTTGGATCAGCTACCTGCAGTCCGGCCAGTACTTCAGCCCGTCGTTCTCCGGTTCGGACCCCTCGAACACCGCCACGTTCGGCGGTATTCCGGACCGCATTGGCGACGGCAACTATGACTCGAGCAATCGCACCATCAACGACTGGTTCGACCCGACGGCGTTCGCCGTGCCGGTGGCCGGCCGTTACGGCAACTCCGGGCTGAACACGCTGATCGGTCCCGGCTGGAACCTTCACCACCTCACGTTGCTCAAGCGCTTCCCGATCAAGGAGCGCATGACCTTCAACATCCAGGGGATGTTCCAGAATGTCTTCAATACGCCCCACTACAGCTTCCCGGCCGCCAACATCAGCCAGCCGACGCAGGTGGGCATCATCACCAGCACCCGCAGCAGCCGCGAGAAGGATGGCAACCGCGAGATTCTCATCCGCGCCAGCATCGACTTCTAGTCACGGCTGATACGGCCAAGGAGAGGACGAGCGGCCGTGGGGCCGCCGTCCTCTCCACAACCAAGGGGGCAAAGCGCAGTGCAGAGACGAGATTTCTTCCGATCCGGGTTCGGCCTGCTGCTGGCCGGGCTCTCGACTCATTCCCGCGTCGTCGCCGCCGACGGCGTCAAGCTCAAAGTCGGGTTCGCCGAGCGGGACATCACGCCTGAAGTCGGCATGGAGAAGCCGGGCGGCTACGGCAAATCCTACATTCAGAGCATTCATGACCCTTGCAAGGTGCGGGCGTCGGTTTTCGACGACGGCTCCTCCAAAGTCGCCATCGTCGGAATCGACGCTCTGACCGCGCCGGAGTACCTGGTGTCGGCCGCGCGCGACGGCATCGCAAAGCGCTGCGGCATCGAGCGGTATTCGGTGATGATCGCCGGGTCGCATTCCCACTCCTCGGGACCGATCGGGATGTTCCGCCACGGCGACTACGATCACGCCTCGGAGTTCGTGCAGAAGCTGGCCTACGAGCACTCCACGGTGGACGACGCCGTCTACGCCGACAAAGTTGTGGCCGCCATTGTCGACGCGGTCTGCGCCGCCCATGACGGGCGCGAGGCGATGGACGTCGGCGTCGGCAAGATGCTTGCCGAGGACGTGGCGTACAACCGCCGCTTCCGCATGAAGAACGGTTTGACCTACACGCACCCGGGGCAGGGAAATCCCGACATCGTGGCGCCGGCCGGACCGACCGACCCGGAGGTCGGCGTCGTCGGCGCCTGGGACGCGGAAGGCAATCTCAAGGGAGCGATCGTCAATTTCGCTTGCCACGGCACCGCCAGCGGGCCCGGATCGTCGGCCAACTGGATCTACTACATGGAGCAGGCCATCCGCGGCGTGCTCGGCAAGGACGTGGTGGTCGTCTTCACCCCAGGTTTCTCGGGCAACGTGACGCAGGTCGACAATCTGAGTCCCTACGCGCGCGAATCCGGCGACGACCAGTCGCGCTTCGTGGGCGGTAACGTCGGGGCCGAGGCCGTGCGGGCGCTGCTGAGCATGCACGCTGGCCCGACGGGCCCTGTCGCGGCCAAGCACGCCATCTTCGAGATCGCCCGCAGAAAGCCCTCCCCGGAGAAGGTCCGGCGCGCCTATGAGCTGGCCAAGAAGTCTCCCGAAGAGGTCGGTTCGACTGACTGGACCTTCGCCAAGGAGACGGTGATGCTCGACGCGCTGCTGAAGAAGGCGCCGAAGGTGAACTGTGAGGTCCAAACGATTCAGATCGGCCCGGCGGTGTTCGCCGGCGCCGGTGGAGAGATCTTCGTGGAGTTCGGGCTGCGGCTCAAGCAAGAGAGCGCCTTCCCGTTCGTCTTCCCGGTGAGCTTCGCGAACATGTCGCTGGGCTATGTGCCTACCGAACGCGCCCTGGGATCCAACGGCGGCGGCTACGAGACGCGTCTATCCAGCTACACCAACCTCGTGCCGGACGCCGGTACGCGCATGACCGATCACCTGGTGGCTCTGATGGCGTCCATGAAGCCCGGACCCATCCCGGAACCCGGGCCGGCCTTGCCGTTCAATCCTGACCCCAACTCGAGCGGTTCCAAGCCCTGGTCCTACGGGAACCAGCCGCCGGAAGTTCAGTGAAGGCGACCGCCGGAGAGACACTGTGAGCATGCGAGTACGATTCAACCGCCTCCTTTTCGCCATCCTGGTCGGGACCACGATCGCCGCCGCGGCGGACCTTCCGCCGATGGGGCCTCCGATCAAGCTCTTCGACGGCAAGAACCTCAACCATTTCGACATCTACGTCCGGGACCGTCCGCTCAACGAAGACCCCAACAAGGTTTTCCAAATCCAGGACGGCGTCGTACGGGCCTCCGGGGTGGAGTACGGCTACATCATCACGAAGGAAGAGTACGGCGACTACTACCTGCGCATGGAGTTCAAGTGGGGTGAGGCGACCCACGAGCCGCGCAAGGACAAAGCGCGTGACAGTGGCATCCTCTATCACGTCCACGGCGAGAACAAGATCTGGCCTTCGTCGATCGAGTACCAGTTCATCGAAGGCGGCACCGGCGACATCCTGGTCGTCAACGGGCCTTCGCTGACCGTCAAGGGCGAGCGTAAGTCCAAGGGCCGCTTCGACCGTTTCGGCAAGGGGACCTGGAAGGATGTCGCGGGCTACCGCGACCCAAACGGCGACCCTGAAAAGCCGCGCGGTAAGTGGAACGTCGTGGAGATGATCTCCGACGGCGACCACGTCAAGTACTGGCTCAACGGCAAGGTGGTCAACGAAGGCACGGAGTCGACCGTCACGAAAGGGAAGCTCCTGTTCCAGTCCGAGGGCGCCGAGGTCTTCTTCCGCAAGATCGAGCTGCGCCCCTTGAAGAAGTAACGAACCGACCGAAGGCATGCAACAGAATCTCGTCCTGACCGTCCTCGCGCTGTTCCTGCTGGGGGCCTGCTCGAGCTCCAAGCCGCCGTATCCGCCCAAGGAGTCGATGGCGATGGTCGAGCTTCCCGAGGGTTACCGGCTGGAGCTGGTCGCTTCGGAGCCGGACATCGTCGACCCGGTGGCGATCGCCTTCGACGAGCGCGGCCGGATGTACGTGGTCGAGATGATCGACTATCCGCTCAACCTGGACCCGCTGGGCCAGGTGAAGCGGCTGGAGGACAAGGACGGCGACGGCTACTTCGAGACCGCCACGTTGTTTGCCGACAAGATCCAGTTCCCGACCGGCGTAATGCGCTGGCGAAACGGCATCCTGGTGGCCTCCGCGCCGGATCTGTTGTTCTTCCCGGACGCCGACGACGACGGCAAGGCGGACAGCCGTGAGGTCCTGCTCACCGGCTTTGCCGCGACGAACCCGCAGCTCCGCGTCAACAGTCCGCGCTACGGGCTCGACAACTGGATCTATGTGAACTATCCGCGGCTGGTGAACGCCCGTAAATACGCCAAGGAGTTCGGCGACGGCGGCTCGCCGCTGACCTTCCCCAACAAGCCGGGCGCGCCGCAGTTGGACGTGCGGGCCGAGGACCTGCGCATCCGCCCGGACGAGGCGCGGGTAGAGGCGCTGGGCAACGGCTCGCAGTACGGCAACTCGTTCGACCAGTGGGGCAATCGCTTCACCGTCTACAACAACGACTACCTGCGCACGATCGTCATCGAGGACCGCTACCTGGAGAGCAACCCTTACTTGGCGGTGACGAAGTCCTACCGCTCGGTCTCCGGGCTCGATCACGCCGCGGAGATCTACCCGGTGACCGTGGACCCGCTGGTGATCCACGATTCGCAGATCGGGCACTTCACGTCCGCTTGCGGCATGTCGATCTACACCGGCGGCGCGCTGCCGGAGGACTTCAACGGCAACGCCTTCACTTGCGAGCCGGTAAACAACCTCATCCGCCGCTCAATCGTCTCCCCGCAAGGCGCTTCGTTTCTCGCAAAGCCGGCCTACGATCACAAAGAGTTCCTGGCCTCCAAGGACAGTTGGTTCCGCCCGGTCTATACGACCACCGGCCCGGACGGCTCGCTCTACATCGCCGACTACTACCGCTTCACCGTCGAGCACCCGGAGTTCGTGCCGCCGGAGCTTTCGAAGCAGATCGAGTTCGAGGCGAGGCACAAGCTGGGCCGGGTGTACCGGCTGGTCCACGATTCCTCGAAGCCCTGGCCCCCCGTCGATCTCAGCGCGGCCTCCACGGCGGAGCTGGTCGAGAACCTGGGACATCCCAACTCCTGGCAGCGGCTCGAGTCGCAACGCCTGCTGATGGACCGCAAGGATGCGGCGGCCGTGGAGCCCTTGAAGGCGCTGGCGAGCAAGGCAGACGCTCCCGTGGCGCGGATTCACGCCCTGTGGTCGCTCGACGGTCTCGGAGCGCTCGACAACGGGCTCATCCTAGGCGCATTGAGCGATCCCAACCCGGACGTACGGCGGCAGGCGATCCGGATGGCGGAGACGCGCCTGCCGAACGACGAGCTGGCGAAGGCTCTGCTCGGCATGACCGGCGAGGCCGACTCTCGCGTCCAGTTGCAACTGGCTCTGACGTTGTCGCTTGAAGGCGCCGGCGTGCCGACCAAGGCGTCGTTCCCGCTGCTGCGCGACATCATCAGCCGCAACATGGACGACGAGTGGTTCCGCATCGGCGTGCTGACCGGGGCTTCCAAGAACGCCGGCCAGTGGTTCGATTCGCTGATCGCCGATCCGCAGTTCGCGGCGACCGCCACCGACGGCAAGGCTGACCTGCTGCGCCGGACGGCTTCGATTCTTGGTGCGAGCCAGGACGCCGCCGGCATGGCGGCCGTGCTGCGGACCGTCAGCCGCGCCGCGCAACCGGCGCAGAGCTGGTGGCGCATCGCCAGCCTGGAAGGTCTGGGGGAAGGCGTCGACCAAGCCAGCAGTGCGAATCTGAAGCTCGGCGCCGGCGAACCGATCCTGCTGGACCTGCTGGCGAAGGCTTCGCCGGATGTAGCTCAGTCCGCCCTGGAGTTGGCCTGGAGGGTCCGCCTAACGGCCGGACCCGCGCTCGATCGGCTGGTCACCGCCAAGACGAAGCTCGCCTTCGACCCGGAGACTGATGTCGAGGTGCGTCGTGCGGCCGCCGGCGTGATGGCTTTGCGACTGGACGCCGCCACGACGCAGGAACTGGTCACCCTCGTGGCGCCGCAGCAGCCGACGGAGGTGCAGTTGGCCGCCGTGCGGGCACTGGCGAACAGCGACAGCCTGGAACTGGCGCCGAAGCTGATCGAGCGCTGGCGCGAGCTCTCGGCGCCGGTGCGTGAGGTGGCGCTGGGCTGGTTCATGAATGACCGCGACCGCTTGGTGGCCCTCCTCGACGCCACAGCCGAAGGCAAGATTCAGCCTTGGTCGCTGGGCCCGAACGCCGCGCGCGTGTTGGAGCGCCACCCCGACGCCGAAGTCCAAGAGAAAGCGAAATCCGTGTTCGCGCAGGCCCAAGGGCAGGACCGTCAGGCGGTCTACGAGTCGTACCTTCCGGCGATCCGGGAGCAAGGCGACGCCTCGCGAGGCCGCGAGATCTTCCGCGAGCAGTGCTCGGAGTGCCACAAGGTCGAGGACATGGGCTACGCCCTGGGCCCGGACCTGCTGTCCGTCACGGCCCGCTACAAAGAAGTGCTGCTGGCCGACATTCTGATGCCCAATTCGGCGGTCGAGACGGGCTTCGAGGAGTACATGGTCGAGACCAAGGACGGCCGGATGCTGACCGGCGTTCTGGCCAAGGAGACGCCGGCGTCCGTGACGATCCGCCAGGCCAAGGGCGTCGAGGACACCATCCTGCGCTCGAATATGGACTCGATGTACTCGCTGAGCGTGTCGCCCATGCCCGAGGGCTTCGAGGAGAAGATCTCCGTGGACGCCATGGCCGACCTGATCGCCTTCATCAAGAGCCTGCGGAGTTGAGCCGTCATGAAGACTTTTCGATTTGCCCCACCCCCCCTGTTTGCCCTGGCGCTGGTTCTGGCGGTTTCGGCCGCCGGCCCAGCCCAGGGCGAGCTCCGCGTGGGCCGCGCCCAGGTAGACATCACGCCCGGAGAGGGGATGCCGATGGCGGGCTACTACAGTGTGCGCCTCAGCGAGGGCGTGCATGATCCGCTGTATGCCAAGGCGATCGTCCTGGAACAGGACGGCGTGAAGGCCGCCATGGTCTCCTGCGATCTGGTCGCGATGACGCGCGAGATCGCCGTGCAGGCGCGTGAGATCATCGCCCGCAAGACGGGCGTGCCCGGCGAGAACGTCATCATTAGCGCCACCCATACGCACACCGGCCCGGAGATGGGCCTGCGGATGCAGGGTGTCGACGCCAAGACGCTGAAGATCGCGACCGACTATCACGCCAAGCTGCCGGGGCTGATCGCGCAGAGCGTGGTGAACGCCGAGGCCGACCTGCGGGCCGCCAAGCTCTCCGCCGGCATCGGCCACGTGGACTCGGTCGCCTTCATCCGGCGGTTCTGGATGAAAGACGGCACGGTCGGCTGGAACGCCGGCAAGCTGAACCCGAAGATTGTTCGGCCGACCGGCGAGATCGACCCCTCGCTGCCCGTGGTCTTCTTCCAAACCCCTGACAACGCGCCCTTGGCTGTGGCGGTGAACTATGCCAACCACCTCGATACCGTCGGCGGCATGCAGTTCTCCAAGGACTACCCCTACGCACTGGCGCGTAGCCTTTCCTCGGTCTTCGGCGACGACCTAGTGACCCAGTTCACCATCGGCACGGCCGGTAACGTGAACCACATCGACGTCGGTACGGCCACGCCGCAGAAGGGGCACGGAGAAGCGGCCCGCATCGGCTCCATCCTGGCGGGCCACACCCTGGAGACGCTGAGGAACCTCACGGAGATCCAACCCGGCCCCCTGCAGGTGAGCAGCCGCATCGTGCCCTTGACCCCTGCGCCGCTGGACAAGGACCGCGCCTGGGCCGACGGCGTCGTGGCTCGTTACGGCACCCCCGAGGCGGCTCCGTTCTACGACCAGGTCAACGCTTTCAAGACGCTCGACGTGCTCTCGCAGAAGGGCAAGCCCTATGAGGCGGAAGTGCAAGTGATCAGCCTCGGCGACCAGATCGCCTGGGTGGCCCTGCCGGGCGAGGTCTTCGTGGAGCTGGGCAAGCAGATCAAGGTCGCCTCGCCCTTCCCCTACACGATCATCACCGAGCTGGCCAACGGCCTGATCGGCTACATCCCCAACCGGGAAGCCTATCCCCAAGGCGCTTATGAGGTGATCAGCACCCGGGTGGCCGCGGGCAGCGGCGAGAAGCTGGTGGACGCCGCGGTGGAGCAGTTGATCGCCCAGCGCAGCAAGCTGATGCCCTCCAAGTAGCGGCTCGAAAGGCGCTAGCGGGACTTGCCCAGCAGCGAAGCCAAGTTGGTCGTTTTCGGCCGGAAGCCCATCTGGACGGACACGCGCAGCGCCCCTTCGCGAATGATCGCGCCTAGCTCCGCGCGCCGCGCGCCGACGACCTCCTCGGCGGCGGCGCTGGCGCTGATGGCCCCACAGGCGGCCCCGCTGCGATCCCAGATCGGAGCGGCCACGCAGCGCAAGCCCGCCACTCCTTCTTCGTCGTCAAAGGCGTAGCCCTCGGCGCGAATCCGCTCGAGCTCCTCTCGCATCGCCTCGATCGAGGTGATGGTCTTCTCGGTGTAGGCTTCCACCGGCCGCGAAAAGACGCTCTCCAGGTCGCTCTCGGGCCGGAAGGCGAGCATCGCCTTGCCCAGTCCCGTCGCATGCAGAGGACGCCGCTCACCGGTGTCCGCGAACAGGTACAACGCGCTTGGCGGGCCCACCGTGTGCAGATAGAGCACGGACTCGTGGTCCCAGGCCCCTAGGTGGACCATGCCGTCCACGCGCTTGGAGAGGTCCTGGACCACAGGGAACGCCACTCGATAGAGCGTCGAGTGCCGCAGGTACGCGCCGCCCATCCACAGCGCCTTACCGGCCAGGCGGTAGCGCTTCGTGCCGGAGTCCTGCTCGACGAAGCCCGACTCCACCAGGGTCGACATCAAGCGGTGGGCAGAGCCCTTGGGCAGGTCGTGCTCGGCGCAGATCTCCGCTAGCGTCAGCTCGTAGGGTTCGCGCGCCAGACTCTCCATCAGGCGGAAACAGCGAAGCGTGGAGGTCATCGCTTCGCGTCGAGAAGAAGTCACGCCGGGGTGCGTCCTCACGGAGTAGCCGTTCCGAAATACGGAACGACGATCATACTACATTGTTTGTGGGCTCTCACTAGATAAAGTGCCCTTCGATTTCCATCTTGACACGCCTTTCGAGCTTCTGATAGCGTCTTCGGCGGACCTGTCTAGAAACAGAGTTCCGATATCCGGAACCTTGTGAGGGTCCGTGGTGGACCCACGAAGGAACTTCCATGTCGAATCGCATTCTCGCAGCCGCCCTGCTGCTTCTCGTTCCCATCGCAGCGTTCGCTCAGGCGGGCGCGTCGATCTCCGGCACCGTGACTGACGCCTCCGGCGCCGTCGTCCCCGCCGCCCGGGTGACGGTTTCCAACGAGCAGACCGGCGCCGAACGCGCCGTCAGCGCCAACGAGTCCGGCTACTACACCGTGGGCTCTCTGGCGCCAGGACGATACGCCGTCACCGTCGAGGCCGACGGCTTTCAGACGTCCTCGCGCACGGGCGTGGAGGCCCAAGTCGATGAGCGCCTGCGCGTTGACGTGAGCCTCGCCGTGGGGCAGATCACCGAAGTCGTCGAGGTTTCCGGCCAGGCGGCGAAGGTCAACACCCAGGACGCCGTGATGCGATCGGTCATCGACGCCAAGCGCATGGTGGACCTGCCGCTCAACGGCCGCAGCCCGCTGCAGCTCATGGCGCTAACGCCAGGCGTCATCCCGGCCCGGGCCGACGTCGGCGGATCGTTCCAGCCGGACGGTCAGCAGTTCGCCTCCGTGAGCGGAAGCAAGACCAACGGCGTCAACTACGTGCTCGACGGCGGCGACAACATGGACACCTACCGCGCCGTCGCCAATTCCTTCCCGAACCCGGACATCCTGCAGGAGTTCTCGGTCCAGACCAACAGCTACTCGGCGGAGTTCGGCGGCCGGGCCGGCGGCGTCGTCAACGCGGTGACCAAGTCGGGCACCAACCAGTTCCACGGCACGCTGTTCGAGTTTCTGCGCAACCAGCAGCTCAACGCCGGCAACTTCTTCGCGCCCGCCGATCCGGCCACCGGTACGAAGTCCAACGACGGCCTCAAGCGCAACCAGTACGGCGGCACCATCGGCGGTCCGATCATCCGCAACAAGACCTTCTTCTTCTTCGGCTACCAACAGACGGCCGTGCGCCAGACGCCGACGACGGCGCAGTCCAGGGTCCTGACGGCGGGGCAAAGGATGGGCGACTTCAGCGACCTGGTCAGCGGCTCGGGCAGCTTGATCCCCATCAACGATCCGACGACCGGCGCGGCGTTCGCCAACAACGTGATTCCGTCCTCGCGCCTCGATCCCGTCTTCCAGAACTTTCTCGACGCCGTTCCGACCGCGCCCGATCCCAGCGGAATCGTCTATTACCCGCGCCGCACGATCAATGACGACACGCAGTGGAACCTTCGCGTGGATCACCAGTTCACCACCAACGACCGCCTCTTCGTGCGCCTGTTCCGCGACCTCAACAGCCAACCCAACACCGGCATCCAGGGCAACATCCTCAGCTACGCCAACCGCCTGGAGCAGGACGCCACCAACCTCACCCTCGGCTACACGAAGATCTTCTCGCCGTCGGTGTTGGCGGACTTCTCGGCCACCTTCAACCGCTCCGACGGCCTGCGCGGCGATGTGGCGCCGTTCAACTGGCAGGACCTGGGCGCGAACGTCCCCGCGGCGGGCACCAGCAACGACCTCCTGTTCTTCATGAACGGCTTCTTCAACATCTCTCTGTTCGGCGACACTCCGTTGGTTCGCAACAACTTCCAGTACAAGGCCAGCTTCAGCACCGTCAAAGGCCGTCACAACCTGCGCTACGGCGTCACGGCCATCCGCCGGCAGTTCAACATCCCAATCGTGAACGTGCAGTTCCACGGCCGTTACACCTTCAGCCAAGCCCTGACGGGCAGCAACGCCGCCGACGCGGTGATCGGCAAGCCCAGCGCCTTCCTGCAGACCGACGGCTTCCGCGTCGCCTTGCGCGAAACCGACTGGGCCGCCTTCATCAACGACGAGTACAAGCTCAACAGCCGCGTCACGTTGAACCTGGGGATGCGCTACGAGCCGTTCTTGCCCTGGCGCGACACCTGGAACCCGCTGCCCCAGTTGGCGCAGTTCCAGCCCGGCCAGCAGTCCACCGTCTACAACAACGCGCCCACCGGCCTGATCTTCTACGGTGACCAAGGGGTGCAGCGCGGCGTGGCCAAGGACAACTGGAAGCGCTTCGCACCGCGCATGGGCGTGGCGATCGATCCGACCGGACACGGCACCATGAGCTTCCGGGCCGGCTACGGCGTCTTCTTCGACCAGACCTTGACGGCCGAGCAGACCCAGCAGTACGCCAGCCAGATTCCGGCCTTCACCACCACCGTGAACGTGCCGTTCCCGGTGAGCACGCAGGACCCCTACGCGGGCCGGCCGGTTCCGTTCCCGGCGGCCGTGCCCAAGCCCCGCGACTACGTATTCCCCAGTCCGGTGACCGACATCCGCATGTTCTCGCCGGACATGACGAACCCCTATACCCAGCAGTGGAACGCGACCTTTGAGTCGCAGCTCTTCCGCCCCAGCCTGATCGGGCGGGTGACCTATCAGGGTTCCAAGGGCACGCGCCTGCCGCTGCTTTGGGAACAGAACCCGGGCGTCTACGTTCCGGGACAGTCGACGCGCGGAAACGTCAACAGCCGTCGTCCTTACGGACCGGACTTCACCAGCATCAAGAGCGTCTCCCCGGTCGGCAACCACACCTACAACGCCCTCGTGGTGACCCTCGAGAAGCGCTTCACCAAGACCTACAGCGTGCTGGGCTCCTACACTTGGTCGAAGAACATCGACACGGGGTCGAACGCCAGCAGCGCCAACGGCAACTCCGTCGTCAACCCGTTCAACTTCTTCAGCGACCGCGGCCGGGCGGACGCCGACCGCACGCACGCCGTCGTCGTCTCGTATGTGTGGGAGCTGCCGAAGCTCAGCAACGCTCCGGCCCTGGTGCGGCACGTGCTGGGAGGTTGGCAGAACAACGGCATCGTCAGCATGTATTCCGGGTTCCCGTTCAGCGTGGTGTCGGGCATCGACAACTCGCTCACAGGCGTCGGACAGGACCGCGCCAATCTGATCGGCGACCCGAACTTGAGCTTCGATCGCCCCAACGGACAGCTCATCCAGAAGTACTTCAATACCGACGCCTTCACGGCGAACCCCGAAGGAACCTTCGGCACCTCGGGCCGCAACATCCTGCGCGGACCGGGGACGCAGACGGTGGACTTCTCGGTCTTCAAGAACATCCCGACCTTCGAGGGGCAGTCGTTGCAGTTCCGCGCCGAGATGTTCAACTTCCTCAACCATGCGAACTTCGGCAATCCCAACTCGAACCTGCAGTCCGGCGCCTTCGGCCGTATCACCAGCGCGGGCTCGCCTCGTATCATCCAGTTCGCTTTGAAGTACGTGTTCTGACGCTTCTGTCCGTCGCGCCGGTCGGCCGGCCTTCCGCTGGGGAGGGCCGGCCGACCCGGGCGCAACGCCGACGCTCTCGGGCGACCCATGATCCTGCTCCGCCACCGAATCGCCGCGCTCCTGCTGCTGGCCCTGGCCGCAGCCTCGCCGCGCCCCGCCCCGGGGGCGGACAAGCCCAACATTGTGCTGATCCTGGCGGATGACATGGGCTTCTCCGACCTGTCGAGCTACGGCAGCGAGATCGACACGCCGAATCTGGACCGCTTGGCAGCCAACGGCCTGCGCTACACGCAGTTCTACAACGTAGGCCGCTGCGCCCCCACGCGAGCCTCCCTGCTGACGGGCTTGTACAACCACCACGCCGGAGTCGGACACATGGTGGAAGACTTCGGGCTGCCGGGCTACCGTGGCCGGCTCAATCCCGAAGCCGTGACCATCGGCGAGGCTCTGCGGCCGGCCGGTTACCGCACGATCGCCGTCGGTAAGTGGCACGTGGGGTCTCCGCGCGGCTCTTGGCCCTTGGACCGCGGCTTCGACCGCTTCTACGGCTCTCCGCAGGGGGACCTGCATTACTTTCGGATGTTTGGAGGCCGGTCGCTGGTGCTCGGAGACCAAGTGATCGAACCGGGGGAGGATTGGTTCAGCACCGAGGCCTACACCGAGCAGGCGATCGGGTTCATCCGCGAGGCCCAGGCCAACTCCAAACCCTTCTTCTGCTACCTGGCCTACTACGCGCCGCACTATCCTCTGCAAGCGCGCCCGCAGGACATCGAACGCCACCTGGGCCGCTACCGCCAGGGATGGGGGCCGACCGGGGCCGCCCGGCATCGGCGCCAGGTGGAGAGGGGCGTCGTCGAATCCCGCTGGGGATCGAGCCCGCCCGACCCGCGCTTGGTTCCGGACTGGGCGACCGTCGACCAGGAGGAGATGGATCGCCGCATGGCTGTCTACGCGGCGCAGGTGGAGGAGATGGACCGGGGCGTTGGGCGCGTGGTGAGCCTGCTCGAGGAGTCCGGGGCGATCGACAACACGCTGATTCTGTTCCTCTCCGACAACGGCGGAGATTCGGCGGGCGGTCCGTTGGGCTTTCGACGATCCGACCGCGGCGATGCGACGGCTCCGATCGGCTCGCCGGACTCCTATGCCAGCTTCGGCGCCGCCTGGGCCCATGTGGCCAACACGCCCTTTCGCGGCTACAAGGGCGAAACCTACGAGGGCGGGGTCGCCACCCCGCTGATCGTCCATTGGCCGGCCGGCATCTCGGAACGCGGAGGCCTACGGCGCCAAGTGGGCCACGTCATCGACCTGCTGCCCACGCTGCTGGACGCGGCGGGAGCGGCGTACCCCGCCGAACGCAATGGAAAGCCGACCTTACCGCTGGACGGCCGCAGCCTGGTCCCGACCTTCCAGAACCGGCTGATGGAACGCGAGCCGCTGTTCTGGGAACATATGGGCGCTCGGGCCGTCCGGGACGGGCGCTGGAAGCTGGTCAGCCGTCCAAAGGGCGACTGGGAGCTCTACGACCTCGACTCGGACCGGGCCGAATCGAAAGACCTGGCCCCGGAGCGGTCGGAGCTGGTCCGGAAGCTGAGCAGCGTCTACGACGCTTGGGCGGCCAGAACGGGCGTGGAGCCGTGGCAGAAGGTCCAGCCGATCTTCGACAAGCTGCGAGAGGCGCAACCGTGACGCCACGAGCCACAGGAGACGCCGCCGCGCGCGGTGGGGGAAGACTTTTCATGACGTTGAGATTGTTCGCCACGTTGGCTGTTGCGGTTGCGGTCGCCGCCGCGCAGGGTCCGCCCGCCGTGGACTCCACACACTACATCCGCCCGGGTGAGAACCCCCAGGCCGTGATGGACGCCGCCGCTCCCGGAGACAAGCTCGTCTTCCTGCCCGGCGTCCACGAGCACCCTTTGCGCAAGCATCAATCGCTGCTCTACGTGGACAAGCCGATCGACATCGAGCTGATGGAAGGGGCCGTGCTGAAGCTGGCCGACGGGCAGACGACGCTCGAGACCGAGCCGGAGCTCTCGATCGACCACGGCTCCGTAAAGACCATCGACGATTTCTCCGTCCGCGGCCGCTATGACAAGGGGCTCGGCCCGGTGATCTTCACCGTACGGATCGACGGCGAAGGCAAGGCCGGCCGGCCCGACACCTTCTCGTGGGTGACCGGCTGGGGGCCCGGGGCCACCACCGGGACGCCGCACGCCAAGGTCCCGGTCACCGGCGACTGGCAACCTCTGAGCAACGGCGTGGAGATCAAGTTCGATGCGCGGAGCGGGCACAGCGACGGCAGCTTCTGGGCGCTCTCCTACGACGGCCGCGAGTCCTACGGCATCCGGGTGGGGTACGGCACACAGCCCGAATACATCGAGAATGTGCGGATCTTCGGCCGTGGCGTGGTCGACCTGAACCAGGACAACAACGTCCAGCCCTCGGAGCTGGTCAAGGACATCTCGGCCTGCGTGCTGCTGCACGGCCGTGTTCGGAACGTCTCCGTTGAGCAGATCACCATGACCAACACCATGCGAACGGTGATGGTCTACGGCGAGCACACCGGCAAGTTCCTGCGCGGCGGGGCGACGGCGGGCGGCGAATCGTTCGATGCCGAGAACATCGCCATCCTCGGGACCCGCACCATCAACCCCAAGGGCCGAGCCTATCTGCTGGGACACCCCTCCCACCGAGGCCTTCTCAGCAAGGTGCGCTGCAACTACAACTACATGGAGACGGGGGCGACGGCGCTCGAGCCGAACTTCAACCTGAGCCAGTACGAAGTGATCGGCAACGTGATCAAGAGCGGCGGCCGGGCCATCCACTGCTGGCGCAAGTCCGTGAACGGGATCATCAAGAACAACGTTCGCATCGACGATCCCACCGGAATGGAAGTGGTGATGGTGAACGCGCCCGGCGCTTGGGAGACCCCGGAAAACCTGATCATCCGCGACAACCGCAACCACTTGAGCGATCCGTTGGGCTACTGGGCTACCACGACGGGCGGCTTCGAGAACAAGGCGCTCGGCCAGTATTCCGGCGTTGCCGGCGGCCGCCGCAACGTGGCTGAGGCGGACTTCGCCACGGTGACGGGAGGCGACGGCAACCGCGCGGCCGCGCCGTACTCCCAAGCGCAAGGTTGGCAGGCGAATGCGCGGCTGCCCGGCGAGGACGCGCTAGCATCGGGCGCGTTCGAGACGCCGGGCGACGCACAGTCGTCGACGCTGGTCGCCAAGGGCGTGACCACGGACGGCGCCGCCGCGATGCTGGCCCTGGCAGGCGGCGCTCCGGTGCGCATCGCCGACGGCGCCACTGTGGCGTACCGGGTGCTGGCGGTCGCCCGAGGGCAGGGTGGCGGGGCCATGGCGGCCTATGAGGCAAAGGGCTTGGCGGTGCGCGACGGAACCGGCCTGAAGCTGCTGGGAGCAAAGGCCACGGCGCTGCACGAGAGCGACGCCGCTCTGGATTTCGAGATCGTCGACGCGGGGCAGGGAGCGCTTGGGCTCCGGGCGCACGGTCTGGCGGGCCGGACGCTGCGCTGGGTGGCCCGGCTGGAACTGGTCGAGGTGGCGTATTGAGGGCCGCGACGCACGGCGTGCTGTTCGCGCTGCTGCTGGCGGCTCCGGCGGGCGCTGAAGCGGTCGATGCCGATCTGCTCATCGTCGGCGGAACGGAGTCCGGATGGGCGGCGGCGATCCAGGCCGCGAGGATGGGCGTCGGCTCGATCGTGCTGGTCAACGACATCGAATGGCTCGGCGGGCAGTTCTCCGCGGAATCGGTGGGCGCCATTGACGAGAACCGGGGCATGGATGGCGCGCCGTTCCCGCGATCCGGGCTCTTTGCCGAGCTCGCCGAGCGCATTGAGCAGGACAACCTGCGCCTCTACGGCAACAAGAAACCCGGCAATGCCTGGACGGCTCGCACGGAGGTGCGTCCGGCGCAGGCCGCTCGGCTGTTCCGGGAAATGATCGAGCCCTATGTGGCTTCCGGTCAGGTGCGGCTCTTCTCGCACTTCTACGCCACGGGAGCCTCGCTGGCGGGCGACGGCAAGACCCTCAAGTCGGTGCGATTCCGTTCGAGCGTTCAAGGCGAGCCGGAGCTGAGCGTCCGGGCGAAGCTGACGATCGACGCCTCGGATTGGGGCGACGTGGTGCAGGCTTCCGGCGCCGACTTCGAAGTGGGCGTCGATCCTCGCAGCCGTTACGGAGAACCCAATGCGCCGGTCGACCAGAGCGCTTTCCCTCCGACCGACATGAACCCGATCACCTACACATTGGTGATCACCGAGACCGGCGACGGCGACCCGATTCCTCGCCCCGAACACTTCGACGACCAGCGCTACTTCCTCACTTCCAGCGTCACCGAGCGGGACTACCGGGCCCTGCCGTGGCCCTTTCCGCCACACCGTCCCTTCAACCCGCCGTGGACGCCGCTGACGGGCAAGTTCTACCAGGGCGACCGCAGCGTCTACTCACAGCGCCGCTTGGTGGACCACTACAACCAGAAGATCGACCACCCGGACGTAATTTCGCTGGTCTGGACCATCCAGGACTATCCCCTCGACGCACTGCCGAGCCATGTGATCAACGCTCTGGAAGCCGACCAGCCCGGCGCTTCCCGCAAGAACATCGCGCTGATGAGCCGCAATCAGCGCCAGATCGTCTTCGAAGACGCCAAGCAGCACTCGCTCGGCATGCTCTACCACCTGCAGACAACGGTGCACGATCGCATGGAGGACCGGGCGCACTCGTTCCGGCGTTTCGAGCTCAGTGACGAGTTTCCGACTGAAGACCGCTGCCCGCCCAAGCCCTATGTCCGTGAATCGATCCGCCTGAAGGCGCTGTACATGATGCGCGAGCCGGACAGCCGCCACTTCGAGGGCGGCGTCGCCTCGGCGACCGCAGAAGGAGTCGCCACGAAGGGTTCGACGGACGACCGCTTCTCGCAACAGATGTACTACGACACGGTGGCCGGCTGGCAGTTCCCGTACGACTTCCACATGACCGGTCGGATGTTCCTCGGTGGCGACGAAACCGGACCCTGGGCCTCCTACTTCAAGCCGGGCCGGTCGTGGCGCACGCAGAGCGATCGCGCCACGTTCCCTTTGCGGAGCTTGATTCCGGAGCGCGTGGACGGATTGCTGGGCGCCCAGAAGAACCTCGGCTATTCCAGCATCGTCAGCTCGGCGGTCCGCATCCACGACCAGAGCGTGGCGATCGGCCAGGCCGCCGGGGCCGCGGCGGCGGTCGCACTGCGGAAGGGAATTCAGCCGCGGGCCCTGCCGTATGACTTGAATCTGCTCAGCAGCGTGCAGCGGGCCCTGGTCGAGCAGGGGGATGCCGGAACGCCGGCCATTCTGTGGCCTTTTCGCGACATCGGTCCCGAGCATGCCGCCTACGCCGCGGCGAACCTGCTGGCCGGCCACCAACTGTTGCCGCTCGAGCCCGGCGACGTCGACTTTCGCCCGGACGACCCGGTCAATGCCGATTGGCGCAGAGTCGTGGTCGAGCGCTCGCGCCGGCGGTTCATCGGCGCTCCGGCTCCGCCGGAAGGCGAAATGACGCGCGGCGATTTTGCCGTCCGCTGGTGGAACGCGCTCCGGGATCTGCGGCAGGCGGAGCTGCCGCGCTTCAGCGCGCTCGACGCGGACAACGACGGCGTCCCGGACCGCGACGATCCCGCGCCGTTCGACGCGGCCGACCGCAACTTGATGGACTTTCTCGCGCATTAGGAGCGAACTCGGGAAATCGGTGACGACATGTTTGATCTGACAGGAAAGTCCGCCCTTATCACGGGCGGCGCCTCCGGCATCGGCGAAGCGATCGCGCGCGCCTTTGTCGCACAAGGGGCTCGGGTAGTGATTGGGGACCGCGATGCGTCGCGCGCCCTACAGCTGGCCGAGGAGATCGGCGCGGAGGGGACTGCGCTCGATGTGACCGACCCTCGCTCTCTGCGGGCGGCGATGGATCGGGCGATCGACGCGGCGGGCGGGTTGGACCTGCTGGTCAACTGCGCCGGACTGATGCATGTGGGCAAGCTGCACGAGACCGAGCCCGAGGACTACGACCGGATTCAGGCCGTCAACGCCCGCGGCGTCTACTTAGCCTGCAGGGCGGCCATCGAGCCCATGCTGCGGCGGCGTTCCGGCAACATCATCAACATCGCCTCGGTCGCTTCGCTGATCGCCGTGGAGCGCCGCTTCGCCTACTGCGTGAGCAAGGGCGCCGTGCTCGAGATGACCCGGGCGCTGGCGATCGACTACGCTCGCGACGGCATTCGCGCTAACGCCATCTGCCCCGGCACCGTCGATACGCCCATGATTCGCGGTTACGTGCAGAAGTACTTCGGCGACGATGTGGCCGGCACCCTGGCGCAGTTGCACGAGCGGCAGCCGATCGGCCGGATGGGTGAGGCGCGCGAGATCGCCGCACTGGCTGTCTTCTTAGCCGCCGACGAGAGCGCCTTCATGACCGGCGCGGCGCTGCCCATCGACGGAGGCTGGACCGCCAAGTGAAGATCCAACGTCTGACGTTCGCCGTGATCGAAGCCAACTACGACTGGACCGTCGTCCGCATCGACTCTGACGACGGCCGTTTCGGTCTGGGGGAAGCCTATATGGGGCCGGGGCTCACGGCCATCCTGCGGGAGATGGCGCCGCTGCTGGTGGGGCAGGACCCTTTTCAGGTGGAGACCCTCGTCCGTCGGTTGCGGGCCGCCGTCGTCCACGCCGGCCCGGGCGTCGCTTGGCACGCCATCGCGGGCGTCGAGGCGGCCTTGCTCGACCTGATCGGCAAGGCGGTCGGGCAACCGGTCTGGCGTCTGCTCGGCGGCAAGTATCGTGACCGGGTGCGCGTCTACGCCGACTGCCACGGCGGCGAAGCGCTGGAGAGCATCTCGTCTCTGCTCGTGCCGCGCACCCCCCGCTGGGCGGCGCGGGGCGAAGCCGCCGGTGCGGCCGTCGCTTTCAGCGTCAAGCACCACGGCTGGGATACCGCAGAGGGCGTCATGACGCCGGAGACCTATGCCGCCAGCGCGCTCCGCATGGTCGAACGCGGCTTCGATCTGCTCAAGTTCGACGTGGACGTTCCCACGCCCTACCCCACCGACGAATACAACCGCGGCCTCAGTGACCGGGAGATTGAGTTCATGACCGGCTTGATTCGCGCCGTCCGCGAGGCCGTCGGCTGGGAAGTGGATCTGGCGGTCGACTGCCACTGGAACTACACGGTCGAAGACGCCGTGCGCTTGTGCCGCGCCTTGGACCCGTTGAAACTATTGTGGATCGAGGACCCCGTGCCGGCCGACGACGCCGCCCGCAGCGGGGAGGTCCAGAAGGAGGCGCAAACGGCCATCGCCACCGGAGAGAATCACTACTTCCGGCGCGACTTCGAGCTGCTGCTCGACGCTGCCAAGCTCCGTATCTTGGCTCCCGATCCCCAGAAAATCGGCATCTGGAGCGGCAAGAAGATCGCCGACTTGGCCGACGCCCGCTACGCTAATCTCACGCTGCACAACATCAGCGGCCCCATCGGTACGATCGCGTCGGCGCACCTGGCGGCGGCGATTCCGAACTCGCTGGCGCTCGAATGGCACGGCGCCTCGGTGCCGTTCTTCGATGAGCTGCTCCACGGCGACCCGCTGATTGAGAACGGCCGCATCGCCATGAACGAGAGGCCCGGTTGGGGCGTGGAGCTGAACGAGGACGTCGCCTATCGCTACTGCAACCC
Organism: Acidobacteriota bacterium; assembly: GCA_016125275.1. Taxonomy (GTDB): domain Bacteria; phylum Acidobacteriota; class Terriglobia; order Bryobacterales; family UBA6623; genus RI-231. The sequence goes on from WGMB01000004.1 coordinate 469,781, forward strand.
CGAGCAAGGATTCTTTGCATGAGCTGGAGTCGCCGCAGCTTCCTCTCCGCCGCCGCTACGTTGCCCCTGGCCGCTCAAGGGAGGCGTCCGCCGAACATCCTGTTCCTGATCTCGGACGACCACAGCGCCGCGGACCTCGGCTGCTACGGCGCGGCCAAGTTGCCGACGCCCCACCTGGACCGGCTGGCCGCCCAGGGGATGCGCTTCACGCGGGCCTACGCCACGGCGCCCCAATGCAGCCCCAGCCGCTCTTCGTACTTCTCCGGTTGCACGCCGCACACGATCGGGACCTCCCGGCAGGCTTCCTTCTACCCCTCATTCGAGCCCAGCATCATGGAGTCTTTGCGGGAGGCCGGCTACGTCACGGCCGCCTTCGGCAAGGTCCACCAGGGCGACGAGTTCGACCGGCGCTTCGATCTGTTCGACGCGAAAATTGACGCGGTGAAGACTTTGTTCGAGAAGGCCCCGCGCGACAAGCCCTTCTTCGCCCAAGTCGGCTACAGCGATCCGCATCGGCCCTATCCTTCGCGGGCTGCTGCGCCGCCCACGCGGCCCGAAGACGTCTCCGTGCCCGCCTTCTTGCCCGACACGCCCGCGGTCCGGCAGGACCTGGCAGCCTACTGGGACGAGATCCGTCGCCTGGACGCGCAGATCGGCCGGGCGCTCGAAGCCTTGGAGGTGAGCGGGCGCGCCGGCGACACGATGGTCGTTTTCACGGGCGACCACGGCTTCCCGTTCCCTCGAGGCAAGGGCTCGCTCTACGAGGGCGGGCTGCTGGTTCCATTGATCGTGCGCTGGCCGGGCCGTATCACCGCCGGATCAGTGAGCGAAGCTCTGACCGCGGGCGTCGACCTGGCGCCCACTTGGCTCGACGCCGCCGGGCTCCCTCCCGGACCCAAGATGCAGGGACGCAGCTTGGTCCCGGTCCTCACCGGCGCCCGTCCGAGCATTCGCAACGCCGTCTTCGCCGAGAGGAACTGGCACAACCACACCGACCCCCAGCGGTGTGTCGTCACCGAGCGCTACAAGCTGATCTACAACGGGCGCCCGGAACAGCCCTATCGGCCCACGTCCGACATCGCCGCCTCCCCAAGTTGGCTGTCCTACCTGGAGGAAGACGTGCGGGGGCGGCTCAGCCAAGATCTGCGCCGCCTGCTCGCACCGTCGAGGCCCTTCCTCGAGCTCTACGATCTGCAGGCCGACCCCAACGAGTTCCACAACCTCGTCGAAGACCCACGCCACGAGGCCGAGCGTATCCGCCATGAGATGCTGCTGAGCGACTGGATGCACGAGACGCTCGACTACCTGCCGCCGCTGTACTACAGCTATCCCGCCCGCGACCATCCCGGGCGACGCCTGACGGTGTAGGCGCCTCGGGCTCAGCCGCTGATGCGTAGCGTCGGCGCGTGGGAGGGCGTCCTGGCTTCGGGGAGTGAGACGGTCAGCTTGCCATCGGCGACCGTGCTCTCCAACTCCGGGCCGCCCAGCAGCGCAACCTTGGCGCCCTCGACGACAGGCCCGGCGTCCAGGGTTACCTTCGCGGACTTCGGTTCTCCCAGCAGGATCGCGTACCGCGCGCCGCCCCGTTGGGTAAAGCGCACGGGCACGCTGCCGTCGGTCTCCCCGTCGGCTCTTTCCCAGGGCCGAGTGTCGAAAATGGCCTCGCCGTTGACGTCGAGCCACTTGCCCAAAGCTTCCAGGCGAGCCTCCTGGAGCTCAGGAATCGAGCCGTCCGGCTTCGGACCCACGTTGAGCAGCAGGTTGCCGTTCTTGCTCACGATGTCCGCCAGCAGGTGGATCAGCTCGGCTTCACCGATCGTGTGCTCGGCGGTCTCCACTTGGTTGTACCCGAAAGAGAAACCGAGCCCCCGGCAGGTCTCCCACTTGTAATCGGTGATGGCGTCCATCTTCGAGTACTCCGGGGTGACGAAATCGTGATGCCGGGGAGGATCGCCCTCGATGCCGGTCTCGAAGCGGTTGTTGATCACGCCGTCGGGGAAGCGGTTGTAGAAGTCCGCCACGATCTCGGCCAGGTGGGACTGCTTGGGGTAGCCGATGTCGTTCCACAGGATCGACGGCTCGTATTTGTTGATCAGCTCCCGCCAGTGGGCGTCAGCGTAGTCGGCGAACTCCTGGGTGTGGTTGATCGTGCTGCGGACCTTCTCCTTGGTGTCGATCGGCTCAGGGTTGAAGCTCCAGTCCAGGCCGCCGGAGTAGTAGAAGCCCATGCGCATTCCGTCGGTCTTGACGGCGCGGGTGAGCTCGCCCACGATGTCGCGCTTGGTCCCTTGCAGGTCGTCGGGCAGGTGGGGGTTGTCCACGTCGCTGGGCCAGAGGGTGAAGCCGTCGTGATGCTTGGTGGTCAGCACCACGTAGCGGGCGCCTACGCCGGAGAACAGCGACGCCATCGCCGAGGGGTCCCAAGCCTCCACGGCCTTGTTGAACATCGGCGCGAACTGCATGTAGTCGAAGTCCGCGCCGTAGGTCTCCCGATGATGCTTCTGGGTGGGAGAGCCGTCGATTCGGAGCGAGTTCAGATACCACTCGGCGTAAGGATTGTTCTTGAACCAAACGTTGAAGTCGACCTTACCCAACTCGCCCAGCGGCGTCGCCCAGGCCGGTACCGAGTAGAGGCCCCAATGGACGAAGATGCCCAACTTGGCGTCATCGAACCACGCGGGCAGGCGATGGGTTCGGATGGACTCCCAGTTGGGCTCGAAATGCGGCGAGCCGGCGGCGGTCTCCGGTTGCGGCTTGCTGTCGGCGCAAGCGCCCAAGGAGAGGACAACCGTCGCTCCCATGAAATCTCGGCGCGTCCAACGATGCGACATGGCTTCGTTCCCCCTTGGTTTCAGTCCGGTTACCGGCTTTGCTGTTTGATGACGGCCCGACTCTCTCTAGGTCGCCGCAGCCAGATAGGCTTCGAGCTTCCGTTTGGCATCGGCGAGGTAGTCCGGCATCTTCGCCGGGTCGCCGCCGATCTCGAACATCAACGAGCCCGAGTAGCGGATCTCGGCGAGCTTCCGCAGGAGTCGAGGGTAGTCGACGAAACCGTACTCCAGCGGCTTGTGCTCGGCCCAGGTGGAGGGCTCGATGTCGTGAATGTGCAGGTGGAAGAGCTTGGGGCCCAGGCGCTCGACGAGCTCTTCGTTGATGTCGTTGTAGGCCCGAATGCCGGCCGGCGTGCCTTTGTCCTCGGGCTTCACGCGGGCGGTGAGCTCGGCGTAGCGGCTCTGGTGGCCGACGTCGAGCGTTGCGCCGATGTGGCTGTGGTCGATCTCTTGGATCATCGCCACGAACTCCCGTACCGAGGCTGGGAAGCCCGTCTCCAGGGCGATTTGGATGTCGTGCTTGCGGGCCAGATCCCCCCAGTGCCGATAGAGCTCGATCCGCTCGGGCCAAGTCTGTTCGCGGCGCGAGCCCGTGAGGGCCTCGGCATGCAGCACGCACAGCTTCGCCCCAAAGTAGGCCGCGCCTTCGAGGGCGATCTCCACCCGCTGCCGAGAAAAATCGCGGATCGGGTCGAAGTGGGAGAACGTGTGCAGGTCGGTATACGGCAGGTGCCCCGTGACCCGCTCGAAGCCTTCGAGCGACTTGCGGATCTGCTGCTTCTCGGCTTTGCTGAGCCGGTCGAACTCGAACCCCGGGAACAGTCCGGGCGTCGGTTCGGGCCGGCCCATGGGGTGGATTTCGATGACCGGGAAGCCAAGGCCGCCCACGCAGTCGATGGCCTCGATGAGGCCGTAGCCCGAGATCGCCGTATTGGCTCCCAGGATCTGTGGACCGAGCGTCGCGGCTCGAAGTCGCGGGGCGAGGACGGCGTACAGCCCTCCGGCCAGCAGCCCGCCCCATTCGCGTCTCGTGGTTTGCATTCGGTTCTCTCGGTTGGTTGCGCTGATAACGTGAACAAGATACCCCAAAACGCGACTCTCCGCTCGGAGCTCGCCGCCTACTCCGGGAAGGGCCGGGTCTGCTCGGCCTCGAGGAACTGCGGATTCTCCCGCCGTAGGCGCAGAGACTCGCGCTTCTCGGCGGCGGCCTTCTTGAGGTCCTTTTGCCGAAAGTAAATCTGGGAGAGCAGCAGATGTGGCTGGGGATGCCGTGGTTCCTGCTCGATCGCCCGGTTCAGCTCGGCGATCGCATCATCCAGGCGGCCGTCTCCCATCAGCGCCCTTCCCAGGCGCACCCGGGCCGGAATGTAGCCGGGGAGGATCTCGATGGCGCGCCGCAACAGGGGCTCGGCTTCGGCGTAGCGGCCTTGATTGACCAGCCAATCGCCGTAGTAGAAGAACGGCTCCTCGTAGGACGGGTCCAGCTCCATGGCCTTCTTGATCCGGGTTAGCGCCGAATCGTACTCGCCGTCCTTGAGCAGGTGCCAGCCATACTCGAACTGGGCTCTGGCGGACTCCGGGAAGCGTTCGGCGGCCCGCCGGGCCACCTCGCGTCCCTTGCTCAACTCGCCGGCCTGCCGGTAGGCGGTGATGGCCATGAAGTAGAGCGCCGGGTCGGCCGGTTTGAGCTCGATGGCTCGTTCGGCGATCGCCGCCGCTTCTTGGTAGTAGCGGCCCGCGCCGTACTCCACAGACATCACCTGCATCAGCTTCAACTGGTTGGGCTGCAAGGTCAGCGCCGCCCGCCAAGCCCGCAGGGCGCCGTCGTGGTCGCCGTTCTTGGAGCGGGCCAGGCCCAACAGATAGCGGGAGTTGAAATCCTTGGGCTCCGCCTTGGCGGCCTTCTCCAGATAGGCCTCGCCCTCGGAGAACTTCGATTGCTGGACCTTCATCAACCCGAGGTTGAAAAGGGCCGGAAAATAGGCCGCGTCAGCCTGGAGCGCCTGTTTCCACAGCGCCTCGGCTTCGGCGAGCTTCTTCTGCTGCGCCAACCCCATGGCTTGGTCGGACAACGCCGCGGGATCGGCAGCCGCCAAAATCGCCGTGGTCGACAGCACCAGGAGCCAGCGCTTCACGGCGACGCGAGAGCCTCCCCCTCGCCTTCCACCAGCAAGAGCTCGCGGTCGACGCCCGCCGCCGGGAAGCTCTCGCTCCGGCCGCTGGGCCACTGCACCAGAATTGCATTGACCTTCTGCGCCGCCCCAAGCCCGAAGTGCGCGCGGAGGTCGCTGTGTGAGATGTAACTATCCTGGCTCAGTACGGCCCGGGCTTGGGTCGCGCCGCCGGCCTTCACGCGGATCACCGAGCCCACCGCGTCCCGGTTGGACGTCGTCCCCCGCAGTTTCACCCGCAGCCAGTGGTTGGAGGAGTCCAGATCGTTGCGAAACAGCGACGCCTGGTCGTTCATGTTCATCACCAGGACGTCGATGTCGCCGTCATTGTCGAAGTCGCCGAAAGCGGCGCCCCGGCTGGAGCGTTTCTGTTCCAGCCCCGGGCCGGCCAAGTCGGTCACGTCCTCGAAGCGACCGCCGCCCAGGTTGCGGTAGACGACGCCCGGCTGGCGGAACGCCTCGTCAATCGCCTTCTGGGCGTCGAGCTCCGGGTAGACGTGGCCGTTGACCTGGAACACATCCTGTAATCCGTCGTTGTCGAGATCGATCAATTGCACGCCCCAGCCGACGTACTGCGGATTGGCTCCCAGGCCGGCGCGGATCACGATGTCCTCGAAGATGCCGTCGCCCAGGTTGTGGTAGACGTTCGGGTAGTCGCCGGCGAAGTTCGTCTTGATGATGTCGAGCTGGCCGTCGTTGTCGAAGTCCCCGATCCCCAGTCCCATGCCGCCTTGTTCGTTGCCATGCTCGTTGAAGCCGAGCCCGGTCTCGGTGGCGAAGTCGGTGAACGTCCCGTCGCCGTTGTTGATGAAGAACAGGTTGGGCGTGGAGTCACAGGCCACGTAGATGTCGGGCCAACCGTCGCCGGTGAAGTCGGCCGCGGCGGCGGTGAAGGCGTAATAGCTGCGGACGCTGCGGATGCCGGAGGTCTCGCTGACGTCCTCGAACGAGCCGTCGCCCTTGTTGTGATAGAGCGTGGCGCCGCCATAGGGCAGGCCGCGCGGTCCGCAGAACACCGGCATGCCCTTCCATTGGCAGGTAGAGGTGGCCCCGGCCTTCGGCGTAGTTTTGGGATCGAAGCGCTGGTACTGCGTTGTCAGCAGATCGAGCAGGCCGTCGCGGTCGAAGTCCACGAAGGCGCAGCCGGAGGTCCATTCGTCGGCCCCGCCGGCGACTCCGGCCTGCGCGGCCTGTTCCTGGAAGCCGCCCTTCCCGGTGTTGCGATAGAGCGCGTTGGCTCCCCAATAGGCGACGTAGAGATCGGTGGAGCCGTCGTTGTCGTAGTCGCCTGCGCAGACACCCGTACCCCAACCGCTGCGGCCTACGCCTGCCGCGGCGGTAACGTCCTCAAAGCCGCCCTTGCCGTCGTTGCGAAACAGTCGGCTGACGGCTTTCGCGTCCGGCGCGTCGAACGTCGACCCGTTGACCAGGAAGGCGTCCAGCCGGCCGTCGCCGTCGTAGTCGACCCAGGCCACGCCGGAGCCGTTGGCTTCCATGATGTACTGCTTGGATTTGGCGTCGCCGTAGACGAAGCGCATGTCGAGACCAGCGGCCGGCGCGGCATCCACGAATTTCGCGAGGAACGGCTTGTCGGACCGCTTGCCGGACGACACCGCCGAGGCCCTTTGGGTGGCTTGCCCCTGGGCGCGCAGGGGGGCGCAGGGCGGCTCGGCCGCCCAGGCCGCGAGCAGGACGGCCAAGACCATCGAACTGGGACGGCGGCAGCTCATCGAACGCGTCAGAGGCGCATGGTAGCAGACCGCGTCGGCCCGGTTTGCAGGCTCGGGCTCGGCGGCCTGGCATGCCGGAAAATGCGTTGGCGCCGAGCCGGGCCCTCGCCCGATTTGCGGAAATTCGTTTGACATTGCCTGACGGAGTGAGCTAATGTCTGACCCGGTTGTAGACTCTCGCGAATTGATGATAGCGTTAACGGCCGGATCGCCGCCGGTGCTGCCTGACCGACGGAACCTCCTGACCGGCCCTCGTTGGGGTTTTCAGGCAAATTTGTAGGGGTTCGCAGACAAACAAATGACTACTGTCACAAAGCAAGCGCTTAGCGTCCTTGCGGTTACGGCCATGTTGCTCGTGACGCCTTTTTCCGCTGACGCCCAGACCGCCGCCACGATCGTCGGCGACGTGACTGACCCGAGCGGCGCCGCCATCCCCGGCGTCGAAATCACCATCACCAATGAAGGGACGGGCGCGGATCGCTCCGTCACCACCAATCAAGCGGGGCAATACCGCGTAACGCCTCTCAACCCTGGTTCCTACAGCATCCGCGCCGCTGCGGAAGGCTTCAAGTCGCAGGTTCGGCCCGGCGTGGTCCTGCAGGTCTCCGCCGTTCTGGACGTCAGCTTCGAGCTCGAGCTGGGACAGGTCAGCGAGACCGTGGAGGTCACCGGCGCTCCGCCGATCCTTCAGACCGAGGAAGCCTCGGTGGGTAACGTCGTCACCAGCCAAGACCTCAAGAGCATGCCGGTGAATCAGCGCAACTACACCCGGCTGATTCTGCTGATGCCCGGCACCAGCTCGGTTTCCCGCAGCCAATCGCGCGGGACGGGGCAGTCCGGCACCAACCTCTATTCGGTCAACGGCGGCCGTCCGCAGGATAACAACTTCACGCTCGACGGCTTTGACTCCAACATGCAGATGATGAACTCGCCCGGCATCTCGCCGCCGATGGACGCTCTGCAGGAGTTCAAGGTCGCTACCAACACCGGCTCCGAGTTCGGCCGCTCGATGGGCGCGAACGTGTCGATGGTGATCAAATCCGGTACGAACGAGCTCCATGGCACGGTCTATGAGTACTTGCGCAACAGCACCCTGGACGCCAGCGAGTTCTTCGCCAACCGCAGCGGGCTGCCCAAGACTCCGTTTCGCCTGAACCAGTACGGCGTCGCGGTCGGCGGCCCCATCCCGGCCGCCAAGAACAAGATGTTCTGGTTCGTGAGCTGGGAAGGCTTCCGGCGCCGCCGCGGCAGCACCCAGGTCGGCAGCGTGCCGACAGCGGACTTCCGCGATGGCGATTTCTCGGCGCTGCTGAGCCAGAGCACGCCGCGCGTCATCACCGATCCGTTCGACAACGGCAACCCTTTCCCGAACAATGTGATCCCGCAGTCGCGGATCAACCCGGCGATTCCGACCGCGTTCGACCTCACCACGCCGCTGCCGAACCGCGGGGGCCTGGTCCAGAACTTCATCGGCAACCGCAGCCAAGCCAACAACCGTGACGGCATCCACTGGCGCTACGACTACAACATCAACGAGAAGAACCTATTCTTCTTCCGGTTCAGCTACCAGAACGCCGACCTCTACAGCCCGGACTTTCGGCCGAACTTCATCGGCAGCAGCCAGTTCGACATCGTCAACTACGGCGCTTCGCTGACGCACATCTTCAGCCCGACGACGACTCTCGAAGTCGCCTTCGGAACGAACCAGCCGATCGACCGGGGCATCACCGACAAGGGTGGGCTGACTCGCGCCGACTTCCTGCAGCAGACCGGCCTGAAGATGTACCAGACCGAGGTGTTCGGCGATCCTCTGGTCAACATCTCCCTCGGCGACTACAGCACCCCCGGCGCCGGCGGCGGCGTGACGGGCGACAACATCTGGCAGTCGCGCGCCAACCTGAACCTGATCAAGGGCAAGCACTCGCTGAAGATCGGCGGGCAGTATCAGTACCGCAACTTCTTCACCAACACCTCCAACCCGATGGACGGCAACGCCGTGTTCAACGGCGGCATCGCGGGCTTCCCGATGGCGGACGCCTGGCTGGGCTTCCCGTCCGAAATTCGGCGCGGCCAGGGCAACACCCTGACCGACGGCATCGGCCACTTCATGATGGCCCACGTGCAGGACGACTGGCGGCTGAGCTCGAAACTGACGGTCAATCTGGGCTTGATGTACCAGTTCGGCAGCCGGCCCTATGATTCGAGCGATCGGCTGGGCAACCTCTGGGTGCAGCGCGATCCTTCGAGCGGCGATTACTTCGGCACGCTGCTGTGGTCGACCACCAACCCGCAGCCGGCTCCTCCGGACGGCCGCTACCCGACCACTCAGGCGCTGCAGACGGACCTGCCGGCCAACCGCGCGGGCTTCGGCCGCTCGCTGGTGCAGTCGGACTACAACGACTTCGCTCCGCGCGCCGGCATTGCCTACAAGATCAGCGACAAGACGGTGATCCGCACGGGCTTCGGCATCTTTTACAATTCCACCTTCGTGCAGGAACTGCAGGACCTCCGCAAGTTCTGGCCGTTCACCGTGCAACAGGTGTTCAGCCCCAACCGCGGCGGCTCGCCGGACTTCCCGGTCACCGACGCGGGCCCGTCCTTCGAGTCCACTTCGGCGATCGGCGGCTGGCCCCAGAACCCGCAGAACCGCTCGCCGTTCGCGTCGCAGTGGAACTTCTTCATCCAACACCAACTGCAGCAGGACCTGACGCTGGACATCGGCTACGTCGGTTCCGCCAGCCGCAAGCAGATCGGCTACGCCCCGCTGAACACGGCGCTGACGCCCGGTCCCGGCGCCATCGGTCCGCGCCGCCTGCTGCCGGCTTTCGGCGACCTCGACGGCGGCTCCAACCAGTTCAGCGGCCAGTACAACGCTCTCCAGGTGAAGCTAGCCAAGCGCTACTCCAACGGCTTGCAGTTCAACTTCAACTACACCTACCAGAAGTCGCTGGATAACCAGTCGTCGCTGGCCGAGAACCAGAAGACGCAGAATCCTTATGACCGGCGTAGCGATTGGAGCCGGTCGAGCTGGGACATCAACCACGTGGTCGTCTTCTCGTACGTCTATGAGTTGCCGTTCGGGCAAGGGCGTCACTTCGGCAGCGCTTGGGGCAAGGGCCTGGATCTGGTGGCAGGAGGCTGGTCGGTCGAGGGCATCACCCGCGTCGACAGCGGCCCGCCGATCATGGTGTACACCGACCAGGACATCGCCAATACAGGCCGCAAGACGCAACGTGTAGATGCGGTTTCCAACCCGAACAACGGGCCGAAGACTGCCGAGGAGTTCTTCAATACAGCCTCCTTCGTGAAGCCGCAGCAGTATACGTTCGGCAACGCGTCGCCTTACATCACCAACGCGGCCAAGATCTTCTCGGTCGACGTGGCGCTCCAGAAGAAGTTCGCCATCAACGAGCAGCACTCGTTCGAGCTGCGCGGCGAGTTCTTCAACATCGGCAACACGGTGAGCTTCGGCGATCCGCAGGGCAACTTCAACAACAACGGCTTCGGCCAAGTCAGCAGTCAGCGCGTGGATCCGCGGCAGATCCAGCTCGGTCTGCGCTACCGCTTCTGATTCCGATCGGAAGCGCCTGATCCAAAATGAGAGCCCCGCCGGGAGACCGGCGGGGCTTCTCTGTTTCCGGGCGCTGCGAGTGCAGGCGACTTCTCAGACGTAGGTCTCGACTTCGTGGTAGCCGAAGTAGCGCCGCGTCTTGATGATCTCCGCGATCTCCGGCGGCACCATGGACTCCCAGGTCGGATCGCATTCCTTGATGCGGCGCAACACGTCGCGCGAGAAGATGTGCAGCACGCTCTCGTCGAAGTACTTGAGCGACTTGATGCGGCCCCGGTCGACCAGATGGCCGAACAGCTTGCACATGTCCGGCGGCATCACCACGTTTTCGACCGTCTTGAGCTCGCCCGAGGCAGGATCGCGCAGCGGGTAGACGTAGATCCGTAGGTCCTTGGTGAACAGCTTGCCGAAGGCTTCCAGGATGCCGCCTTCGAGTCTCTGATAGTAGGACTCGTTGAACAGCTCCAGCAGGCTCGACAGGCCCATCGTGAGGGCGATCGGCTTGTTCGTGTAGCGCGTCAGGTAGGCGGCCAGACGGTAGTACTCGAAATAGTCGGAGATCAGCACCGTCCGTCCGGCGGCGGCGAGCACGTCCGCACGGGCCAGAAAGTCCGACAGGTCGATGGCCCCGGTCGCCAGGAGATTGCGCATCGTAATCTCCATCAGCTCCACCACTTCGCCGCCTTCCACCTCCGGCTCGTCGCCGAACTGGCGGCTGGCGCCATTGATCATGTCGAGGTTGACCTTGGTCACCGGCCGAAAGCTGCCCCGCTCGACCAGGATCGGCCGCTTGCGCAGGACTTCCGACGGCTGCAAGACCTCGCCCGACGGGCCGAACATGGCCGCCCCGGACAGGCCGAGCTGGACCAGCCGCAGGCTCATCACGCGGTTGTCGACGTGGCGGTACTCGATGCCGGAGAACTCCACCATGTCGATCTCGATGCGATCGGTGGTCAGGTTGTCCAGTAGCGACTCGAGCAGCAGGTCGGGCTTGTGGTGCAGGAAGAACGCGCCGTAGAGCAGGTTGACGCCGACGATGCCTAGGGCCTCCTGCTGCAAGGAGTTCTCGTGGTCCAGCATCCGCACGTGGACGGTGATCTGGCTGTTCTCGTCGCGAGGATGCGCCTGATACTTCACGCCCATCCAGCCGTGGCATTCGTTGGTGCCCTTGAAGTTGCGGGCCGAAACCGTGTCGGCGAAGGCGAAGAAGGCGGTAGAGTTGCCGCGCGTCTCCTTGAGGCGCTCGATGTTCAACCCGTGCTCGTAGTCGAGCATGGCCTGCAGACGGTCCCGCGAGACGTAGCGCTTGGTTTTGCCGTAGATGGCGTCGGAGACGGCCATGTCGTAGGCCGACATCGTCTTGGAGATCGTTCCCGCGGCGGCGCCGACCTTGAAGAACCAACGCGCGACCTCTTGCCCGGCTCCGATCTCAGCGAAGGTACCGTAGCGGCCGGCGTCGAGGTTGATCCGGAGGGCCTTCTGGTGGGTCGAGAGTTTTTGGCGTTCGTCGGAATCGAGCATGAGCTTCACCTCGCCTCGGGATGGCAGGTCGTCCCGTCTGGGGGTTCCATCGACGGCTCCCCCGGCTTCCTCCACCGGGATCGTTGATTTCGGCCTCGGACGCGGAGGCCGGCCAGGAAGACTACTCAGACTACTACAACCGACGGGGCGCGTCTCGCCTTTCCCCGGGCGTTTGCAGCGCTTCCGTACAGTGGGAGCCGCTATCATGACCCCTTCATGTCCACTCCCCTGATTCCTCGCGAAACCCTCTTCGGCAACCCCGAGCGCACGAGCCCGCGGCTAAGCCCCGACGCCCGGCGCTTGGCCTGGCTGGCGCCCGAGGAAGGGACTCTGAACGTGTGGGTGCGCTCGATCGGCGAGCAGGACGACCGGGCCGTGACGCATGATCGCTCGACGGGCATCCGCCTGTTCTTTTGGGCCCAAGACGCCGATCGGCTGCTCTATCTCCAGGACCGCGACGGCGACGAGAACTGGCATCTCTACGACATCGACCTGAAGACCGGAGCCGAGCGCGACCTGACCCCGTTCGACAACACGACCGTCGGGGACGTCATCACCGATCCGAATTTTCCCGACCAAGTCTTCGTCGCCCTCAACCAGCGCGACCCGCAACTGTTCGACCTGCATCGCGTGGATCTGCGGAGCGGCAAGATCGAGCTGGAGGCGGCCAACCCGGGCGCCTACGTGGGCTGGTTGGTGGACAACCAGTTCCGGCTGCGCGGCGCCCAGGCGGCCACTCCCGACGGCGGCTTCGAGTTGCTCGTCTCGAAGTCTCCCGGCGGCGCCATGGAGCCGCTGCTCCAGTGGGGGCCGGAGGACAACGGCGGCGCACACGGCTTTGTTCCCGGCGACGAGGCTCTCTACATCGAAGACAGCCTAGCCGGCGACACTACCGAGCTCTATGAGTTGCACCTAGCCTCTGGCGAGAGGAAATCGCTCGCCCGCCACGATCAGGTGGATGTCGGTCCGGTCCTGCAGCATCCCACCGAGAGACGCGTCCAGGCGGTCGGCTTTGCGCTGCATCGACTCGAATGGAAGCTTCTGGATCCGAGCCTGGAGGCGGACTTTGCAGCTCTGGCCCAAACGGCCGACGGCGAGATCAACGTGGTGAGCCGCGACCGCGACGACCGCCACTGGCTGGTCGCCTTCACCGGGGACGCCGATCCGGTCCGCTACTACGCCTGGGATCGCGAGAAGCAGGAGGCGATGTACCTGTTCTCCGATCGCCCCGCCTTGCAGGGTCTGCCGTTGGCGGCGATGCAGCCGGTCTCCATCGCCGCGCGCGACGGACTGGGACTGGTGGCATACCTGACGGTTCCTGTGGATGTCGAAGCCAAGGACTTGCCGCTCGTACTCAATGTCCACGGCGGCCCCTGGGCGCGCGATGAGTGGGGCTACGACCCTGAGGCGCAATGGTTGGCCAATCGCGGCTATGCGGTGCTCCATGTCAACTTCCGGGGCTCCACCGGATTCGGCAAACGCTTCCTCAACGCGGGTAACCGCGAGTGGGGCGCCAAGATGCACGACGACCTGCTCGACGCCGTCGCTTGGGCTGTCAGCCAAGGGGTGGCGGACCCGCAAAGGGTGGCGATCTACGGTGGCAGCTACGGCGGCTACGCGGCGCTGGTCGGCGCGGCCTTCACGCCCGACGTGTTCTGCTGCGCGGTGGATATCGTCGGCCCGTCGAACATCTGTACGCTCATCGAGTCGATTCCGCCTTATTGGGCGCCGCTGATGCATCAGTTTCGGGTCCGCGTCGGCGACATCGAGACCGAACGAGAGTTCCTCGAGTCCCGTTCGCCCCTGTTCCGGGCCGAGGAGATCCGCGTTCCTTTGCTGATCGCCCAGGGCGCCAACGATCCGCGCGTCAAACAAGCCGAGAGCGAGCAGATCGTGTCCGCCCTGCGCTCCAATGGCAAGGAAGTGGACTACTTGCTCTTCGGCGACGAGGGCCACGGCTTTTCACGGCCGGAAAATCGCATGGCTTTCTACGCGGAAGCCGAGCAATTCTTGGCGCGGTACTTGGGCGGTCGGGCCGAGCCGCCAAGCTCTGCCGAAGCCGCCCGCTTGGCCGCATTGCGCAAGTAGATCCCTTTGTAAAGCTTCTGCAAACTGCGACCGGGCGACGGAACGCTCCGGCGGGCCCGGGCCGTCTTCTCCTCAAACAGGCTGAAATTGTCGGCTTGGTCCCTGGCGGTATTTCGCGGGAATCCTCGACGTTCGAGGCCTGCGAAGCACGTTCGCAAGTGTAGGAGTTGCTTATGTCTCAACCATTGCCGACTCGCGTCGGCCGCCGCAAAGCTCTGTGGGTGCTGGGCGGAACCGGAGCCTCGCTCGTCCTCCTCGGAGGCGCCGGCGAACAGTCCGCCGTCGCCCAGACCTTCGACTGCATCCTCTCCCCCGAGATGACCGAAGGACCGTACTGGGTCGATGAGAGGCTGAATCGATCCGACGTCCGCAGTAATACGTCTACCGGCGCCGTCAAGGCCGGCGTTCAGCTCGACTTGGCCATCACGGTGCAGCAGATCGACGGCAACGGTTGCGCCGTCCTGCCCGGAGCCTACGTGGATATCTGGCACTGCGACGCCGGCGGCCTGTACTCCGACGTCTCTGCCAACAACACCGTCGGGCAGAACTTTCTGCGCGGCTACCAGATCACCGACGAGAACGGCGTGGCTCGCTTCACGACCATCTACCCGGGCTGGTACAGCGGGCGCGCCGTCCACATCCACCTGCGCGTGCGTACGTTCAACGGAACCACGCGGCTGGACCAGTTCACCTCGCAGTTGTTCTTCGACGACACCCTGACTGACACGGTGTTCCAGCAGTCGCCGTACAACACCCGCGGCTCCCGCAACACCCGCAACGCCAACGACAACATCTACAACGGCCAGACGCGGACGCTAATGACGCTGACGCAGACGGATTCCGGTTATCAGGCGACCATGAACGTCGGCGTGGACCTGACCGCACCGCCCGCTTCGATTCCGGCCGTCACGGCCGGCGGCGTGGTGAGCGCCGCCAGCTACGAGGCCGGCGTATCGCCGCAGGGCTTCGTCAGTATCTTCGGACAGAACCTGGCCACGACGACGCGGGCCGTCGCCGACTCGGATCTGATCAACGGCAGCTTGCCGACGACGCTCGGCGGCACGAGCGTACAGATCAACAACAAGGCGGCATTTCTCTACTACATCAGCCCCTCGCAGTTGAACGTCCAGGCGCCGGCGGACGACAGCGTCGGCTCCGTGCCGGTGTCGGTCACCACCGCCAGCGGCACGTCGGCGTCGTCCTCGGTCAACATGCAGACCCTGTTGCCGGGCTTCTTCCTCATCTCCGGCTACGTGGCGGCCGTGCGCTCGGACGGCGTGATCGTGACGGGGACGGCCTCGACGGCTTCCGGCACGACACAGGCGGCCAAACCGGGCGACGTACTGCAACTCTATGGGACGGGCTTCGGGCCGACCGAACCGGCTGTCGCGCCGGGGCTGGTCTTCGAAGGCAGCTACCCGTTGACGAGCTCCGTATCGGTAACGATCGGCGGCATGGACGCCCCGGTTTCCTACGCCGGGTTGGTGGCGACCGGCCTGTACCAGTTGAATGTCACGATTCCCAACCTCGGCGACGGCGACCATGAGGTGATCGCCACTGTCGGCGGAGTCGGTTCGCCCGCAGGGCCGCTGCTGAAAGTCCAAGCCTGAGCGTCATAGCAGCGAACAAAGGTCCGAAAAGCCCGGTTCGCTGGCGTAGACTGGGGCAACGATGCGGTCGTTGCTCCTCACGCTCCTGTGCGCCGTCGCCCTGCCCTGTTCCGCCCAGCAAGAGCTGGACTTCCTGCGGGGGCTCAACGATTTTCGTGAGATCGACCGAGCCCTCCAGGATTCCCTCAATCAGCGAGCCTTCCGTCTGCTCGACGAACGAGCCCGGACCGTCGCCGGCATCCGCACGGAATCGGATTTGGTCGCCCGCGGCGACGCCGTGCGGCAGCAGATGCTCGACATGCTGGGGACGCTGCCGGACCGCACGCCGCTGAACGCAAAGGTCGTCGAGACGATCGAGATGCCGGGGTATGTGATCGAGAAGATCCTGTTCGAGAGTCAGCCCGGCTTCTTCGTCACCGCCAACCTCTACCGCCCCGCCGCCGGTCAAGGGCCTTTCCCCGCCGTGCTGTATCCCCTGGGCCACGAGCCCGGCGGCAAGGCCTACCCGATCTGGCAGCAGATGCTGGTCACGCTGGCCCGCAAGGGCTATGTGGCGCTGACCTGGGACCCGCTGGGGCAGGGCGAGCGCGTGCAGATGTGGGACGCCGACTTTGGCCGCTCGAAGGTGGTCGCCTCCACCACGGAGCACACGGTGCTCGGCATCCAGTGTTTGTTGGTGGGCGACAACATCGCCCGCTACACCATCTGGGACGGCATGAGGGCGCTGGACTATCTGCTCTCACGCCCGGAGGTCGATCCTCAACGCGTAGCCGTCACGGGCAACTCCGGCGGCGGCACGCATACCGCTTATCTGGCCGCGCTCGAGCCGCGCCTGCACGTGGCCGCGCCCTCCTGCTTTCTGACCTCCTGGCGCAACCTGCTCACGACCATCGGCCCGCAGGACGCCGAACAGTGCCTGCTGCCCTTTTTGGCCCGTGGGCTCGACCACGCCGATTTCATCTACGCCTTTGCGCCGCGGCCGTACATGATGCTGCCGGCGATTCGGGACTTCTTCCCCATCCAAGGCGCCCGAGCGACCTTCGCCGAGGCTGCGGGCGTCTACGATCGCGTCGGGGCGCCTCAGAAGATCCGCAAGGTGGAAGCCGATGACGGGCACGGCTACTCCGCGCCGCGCCGCTTGGCCGCCTACGAATGGTTCGCCAAATGGCTGCAGCCGACTCCCGACGACGGCGTCGAGCCGGAGGCGGAGATCCAGAGCGAGCGTCGTCTGCAGGTGACCCAAAGCGGGCAGGTATCAATCGATCTCCCGAAGTCCAAAGGCGTCTTCGAGCTCAACAACGAACGGCTGGACGCGATCCTCGCTGAAGGCCGCGGTTTGCCCCTCGTTCGGACAGGGCAGGATCTGCCCGCCTATCGCAAGGAGATTGCCGATCGAGTCCGCAAGGTCTTGGGCTACCGACCGCCCGAGGGTTCGGTCCGCTCCTTGCCGTTCGGGTCGATCGAGAGGCCTGGCTACCGCATCGAGAAGCTCGCCTTGGAGACCGACCCGGGCCTGGTGTTGCCCGGGTTGCTGTTCGTCCCGCAAGGGGATGCCGGCGCGCGTCCGGCCACTCTGTACGTTCACGCCGGCGGCAAGTCCGTCGAGGCCGGTCCCGGCGGCGCGATCGAGAAGCTCGTGGAACAGGGCCGGGTCGTCTTCGCGCTGGATCTGCGGGGCTGGGGCGAAACCGGCGCTCGGGACGTGCGCGGCGGAGCCTTTGCCGATTACTTCGGGGCCTATGGGCCGGCCATGACGGCGTTCCTGCTGGACGATTCCCTGCTGGGTTTGCGCGTACGCGACGTCGCGACGGCCCTAGCCTGGATGGCGAGCCGTCCGGAGATCGACGCCGGGCGCATCTCCGCGGTCGGGGTCGGCGAGGCCTCCGTGCCCTTGCTGCACGCCGCCGTGCTCGACGAGCGGCTGGCCGAGCTTCGGCTGGAGAGGATGCTGATCTCCTATCAGGCAGTCGTGAAACAAAGGATTCATCGGCGCGTCTTCGAGAGTGTGGCTCGCGGCGTGCTGCGTCAATACGACCTGCCGCAGTTGGCGGCGGCCATAGCCCCTCGGCCCGTGACGGTCATGCACCCGCTCGAACCGAACGGTGTGGAAGCCCGAAAAGCCGAGGCCGAAGGCGCCTACATCGCCGCCACGAAGGCCTACGCCCAAGCAGGCGTTCCGGCGTCATTTGCGGTACTTACGCCTTGAAGCCAAGTATCTCCGCGTCCGGTGTGGGACAATGGCAAATTAGCCTTTCTGAGGCAGGAGCTGTGTTTTAGTGAGCGCGGAGATTCCAGCACTTCCCAACGAAGCGCCCGAGGATTTGGAGATCGAAAAGGAAACGCCTCGTCCAGGTCCGCCTCGGCCGCCGCTCAAACCGGCGCCGGGCGCCCCGACGCGTCGCCGTTCGGACGTGATCGAAGACGACGACGAGGACGAGGATCTCCCGGCGGCGGCGGCTCCGGCTCCCACGCCGAAGCCTGCGGCGCCTCCGCGTCCGGCAGCGCCGCCCAAGCCGGCTCCGCGTCCCGCGGCCGCCGCGCCTCCGGGCCCGGCCATGCCCGCGATGCCGGGGGCTCCTGGCGCGCCCGTCGGCGATGACCTCGATGACGACGAGCTCGACATTCCGGATGAAGAAGAATTCGCCCGGTTGATCGAGTCGCAGGAGCACGGCGTGGCTCCGGAGACCGAGCCCGAGGGCGTGCTCAAGGGCGTCATCGTGAGCGTGCGCGACGACGGCGCCTTCGTCGACGTCGGCGAAAAGTCGGAAGCGTTTCTGCCGGTGGCCGGCTCGAAGCGCACCAAGAAGCCGGACTGGAAGCCCGGCGACACGATCGATGTGACCGTGGCCGGCCGTGCGCCGGACGGGTACCTGCTCCTCAGCAGCGTGGAGTCCACGCGGCCGGGCGAGTGGTCCGAGCTCGAGATCGCTTATGCCAGCGGTTCGATCGTCGTGGGCAAGGCGGTAGACGTGGTCAAGGGCGGACTCGCGGTGGACGTGGGCGTTCGCGGCTTCCTGCCGGCGTCGCGTTCGGGCGAGCGCGACCAGGAGAGCCTGGAGGCGTTGGTCGGCCATGAGATCCGCTGCCGCATCGCGCAGCTCGACATCGACGACCGCAACGTAATCCTCGATCGCCGCGCTCTGATCGAGGAAGAGCGCAACAAGCAGCGGCAGGTGGCGCTGGAGGGCTTGGCCGAAGGCGCGGTGGTGCGCGGCATCGTCCGCACGATTCGCGACTTCGGAGCCTTCGTGGACCTCGGCGGTGTGGACGCTTTGCTCCACATCAGCGACATCTCCTGGGGCCGCGTCGACAAAGTCGAGTCGGTCCTCAAGGAAGGCGACGAGATCGACGTGAAGGTGCTGCGGGTGGACGACGACGGTCGCAGGATCGCCGTCGGACGCAAGCAGCTCGAATCCGACCCGTGGTCGTACGTGGCCGAGAACGTTCGCGTGGGCGACCGCGTCCGCGGGCTCGTCACGCGGCTGAAGGATTTTGGCGCATTCGTCGAGCTGACGCCCGGCGCGGAAGGACTGATCCACATCTCGGAGATGTCCTGGTCGCGGCGCCTCAAGCATCCCTCCGAAGTCGTCAAGGAAGGCGACGAGGTCGACGTAGTCGTCCTGGATGTGGACTTGGGCAAGAAACGCGTGGGCCTGGGGCTGAAGCAGGCTCTGGGCGATCCTTGGGATCGCGCCGAGCAGGATGCGCCTCCCGGCTCGACCGTGGAAGGAGTCGTCCGCAAGACCACCAACTTCGGGGCCTTTGTCGAGGTTCTGGAAGGCGTCGAAGGCCTTCTGCACATCTCTGACATTACTTCGGATCGGCGGCTGAATCACCCGAACGAGGTCGTGCGGGTGGGCGACAAGGTGCGCGTGAAGGTGCTGGAGCTCAATCGCGAGCGTCGACGCCTGAAGCTCGGCATGAAGCAGCTGGAGCCGACGGAGCAGGACAAGTTCCTGGACAGCGTGAAGCCCGGCGACACCGTCACCGGACGAGTGTTGCGGCTACGTGGCGCCGAGGCCGACGTCGAGCTCGGCGAGGGCGTGCAGGGCGTCTGCCTGTTGCGTGCCACCGGCGATGCTCCGGATCAGGCGGCCGGTGCGCCGCAAGGCGACCTGGGGTCGCTGAGCGCCCGGCTGGCGGCTGCCTGGCAAGGCGGTTCGAGCGTTCCGGCGGCGGAGCTGCACGAAGGCGAGCTGCGGTCGTTCCGGATCGCCGGCATTGACGCGAGCCGCGGCTTGGTCACGCTGGAGCTGGCTTAGGCTCCAACGCCGCCAGGCGCGGGAAGAACAAGAAGGGCCGCCGGAGATCCGGCGGCCCTTGCTTTTGCGGTTTCCAAACGCCCGATCAGACGTTCTTCTGCGGGCGCTGCGGCGGGCGCCGGCGGCCGTAGGTGTGGCGCTTGGCCGTAAACGGCGCGGTGAAGTATTCGCCCATGTCGACTTCGCCCGTCATCGTGTCGCCGGAGACCTTGCCGGTGAAGTTGAAGCCGATCGAGGTTCCTTCCCACGGGTGGCGGCTCGAGAAGTGCACGGTGTCGCCATCCACCCAGCCCGACAAGTCGCCGCCGGTGCGGTCGCCCTCGTGCAGGCCGAGCAGACCGTCGCCGTCCTGCTCGAAGACGATCTTGTGGTGCGCGGGCGAGAGCAGGTAGCCCATCTCGAAGTCCCACTGGCCCTCGACCTCGACCGGCTTGCCGGCCTTGGACATCTTCGGCAGAGCGGGCGGATTCGAGAGGATCTTGTACAGCACCTCGGCGACGACCTTGGCGTCGGTGGGCTCCATCATCCACGGCGTGATCGAGACCGAGGACTCGCCGCCCTGGCGCTGGTTGCCGCGCGCGCCGCCGAGCACGATCCGCGGATCGCCCTCGTAGACCATCTTCTCGATCTGCTGGCCGTAGACGCCGAGCTTGTCGCCATTCCAGCTAATGTCCAGCCGCGGCGTGTTGTTGGACAGGCCGCGCGGCTCTTGCACTTCGGTGGTAACGCCGTTGACGCGCTTGACCGAGGTCGCGATCTCATCGAGCCATTCGCGCCAGCGGCGCTGCTCCGCGGCGTGGTCGCGCTTGAACCACATCTCCACGGCCGCCAGCATGCCCATGATGTCTTCCTTGCCGATCTTCATCGGCCGGCCGAAGGCGTGGTGCGGCGAGGAGTTCATCCAGGCGGCCCGGATGAGGTCCTTGCGGCCGAGCAGGACGCCGGCCGACTGAGGGCCGCGCAGCGCCTTGCCGCCGGAGTAGGCCACCAGATCGGCTCCGCGGTCGAGGTGCACCTTGGGGTTGAAGTCCTCGGCGGCGGCGTCCACGATGACCGGCACGCCGAACTCGTGCGCCAACTTCGCGATCGGCTCCAGACCGAACGGACCGGCGTCGGGCGGGCTGGCCAGCACCATCACCATGGCCGTGCGGGGGCCGATGGCGGTCCGCATCTCCTCGAGCGAGTTGACGTTGACCATCTTCACGCCCAGCATGCGCACGGCATGGTCGTAGACGTTGCGGGAGTAGCTGGGAGCGATGACTTCGTTCTTGAGCCCGGTCAGGTCAGGCAGCCGCTGCATCTTCTCCGGGTCGCCGCCGGCGATGCAGGCTGACGTGGCGTGGACCAGGGCCGAGGCGCAGCCGCAGGTGACGATGGCGGACTCCGAGCCGGCCAGCTCGGCGATGCGCTTGCCGACCGCGAACATCACATCGTCGATCTGGACGTAGTGCTTGGAGGCTTCCATCATGGCCTGCTTCACTTCCGGCAAGCTCAGCGAGCCGCTCATGATGGTGAAGGTGCCTTTGCAGTTGATGACCGGCCGGACGCCGATCGATTCATAGAGGGTGGGGCCGACCTCGAGCGCGGCCTCCGCCGCCTCGGGAACGGCTGCGGCGCCGGCGGCGCCGAGCAGCGCAGCCGCTCCGCCGCGGCCGAACAGGCCTCGGCGCGTGAGGCTGCCGCTGAAGAGTTTCGACAGGCTATCGGTCATATCGGGAATCGCTCCTCGCAGGATATTGTACGCCCTCACCGGGCGCTCGCCGTTTCGCAGTACAATAGCGGCCCATGCGGGTCGCCACCTTGTTGCTGTTGTGGGCCGGCGCGGTTTGCGCGCAGACGGCCGGATTCCAATGGGTCAATCCGATGCCTACGGGCGCGCACCCAGCGCTACGACATGGGACGTACCACTCGAAGGTCAACGACGTGGAAGTCGGCTACGTCATCTACCTTCCGCCCGGCTACGAGGCCGCGGCCAACGCCTCTCGACGCTATCCGGTAGTGTACTACCTGCACGGCGGCCGACCCGGTTCGGAGACCAAGTCCATCGGACAAGCCAAGTATATTGATGACGCCATGCAGGCCGGCAAGGTTCCGCCGATGATCTACGTCTTCGTCAACGGCGGCTGCGTGAGTCACTACGACCACCAGGGCTGCTTGGGCGAGACGACCTTCATCAAGGAGCTGATTCCCTACGTCGACCAGACCTATCGCACCATCGCCAAACCCGCCGGACGCGGCCTGGAAGGCTTCTCGCAGGGCGGCCGCGGTACGGCGCGCATCATGTTCAAGCACCCCGAGCTGTTCGCCTCGGCGGCGCCCATGGGCGGCGGACATCAGTACGAGAAGACAATCAGCGAGAACAACGGCGCCGAATCGGCGGAACTGGTCATCGACCCGCCCACCAACAACACCTGGGACTTGGCCAAGGAGTACGCCGCCAAGCGCATGAAGAAGCATCCGTTGCCGATCCTGGTCGTCGTCGGGACGAAGGATCAGAACTATCAGCCGAATCTGGAATGGATGGCCCACCTGACCAAGCTCGGAATCCCGTTCCAGAAGATCATCGTGCCCGATACCCCGCACAGCGCCCGTGAGGTGTACGAGAAGCACGGCGTGGACGCCATGATGTTCCACGTCGCCAACTTCCGCAAAGCGCTTGGCAAGGACTGGTAGCAGCCGCGGAGGGTGCCTGGACGCCGACTCATGCCCCGCGATAGCTGGAATCCGGAGCAGTACCTGAAGTTTGGCGACCTGCGGACTCGGCCTGCGCGGGACTTAGCCCACGCCGTGGCCGTGGCGGACCCCCGATGGGTTGTGGACCTGGGCTGCGGTCCGGGCAACAGCACGGCGGTTTGCAGAGAGCGCTGGCCGGGAGCTTCCGTCCTGGGCGTCGACCGGTCGGACGCGATGATCGAAAAGGCTCGCGTCGGCCGCCCGGATGGCGATTGGCAGGTGGCCGACATTGGCGAGTGGAGCCGCATGGCGGGCGGCCGACGGTTCGATGTGATCTTTTCGAACGCGGCGCTGCAATGGGTGGCAGATCACGCGACGCTCTTCCCCCGGTTGCTCGACCGGCTGGCGCCCGAGGGGGCCCTGGCGGTTCAGATGCCGGCGTATGAGATGCCTCCGAACCGCCTGATGCGCGAGTTGGCCGCCGATCTCGGTCTCGCTGTCGAAGCGTGGCGCTCCCACTCCCTGGATTTCTACTACGAGACGCTCCGACCGCATGCCGCGCGGCTGGACCTGTGGGCGACCGAGTACGTTCAGGTCATGGCGGACGTGGAGGAGATGGTGGAGTGGTACAAAGGGACGGCGTTGCGTCCTCACCTCGAGGCGATCGGCGATGACGCCGGGCGCGCACGGTTTCTGGCGGAGCTCACGGATCGGTTGCGGCAGGTCTATCCGGCGTCGCAGTCGGGCGGCGTGCTTTTTCCGTTTCGACGGGTGTTCATCGTGGCCTACGCCCCCGCCGGCTGATTACTGCGGCAGTCGCAGATCGAGAAATGACGAGATCCGCTGGGCGGCCGGCGGATCGAGGTTTGCCAGCACCACCACCACGTAGCCCGAATAGGGATAGATCTTCAGGTCGCCGTTCATGCCCGGCGCTCCGCCGCCGTGGCCGACGTAGCCCATCCCCTCCTTGCGCCCGTCCTCGAAGCCGTAGGCGTACCGGCCGCCCCAGGGAGTTTCCGCCTTGCCCGTAATCAGCAGCTCCGTGTGTTCGGCGTCCAGCAGCTTGTGGCTCAGTAGAGCGTTGGCGAAGCGCAGAAGGTCTCCCACGGTCGAGTAGCCGCCCCCGGCCGACGTTCCGCGGTAAGGCAGTGTGTCGGTGTTCGGAGCCCATTCGCTGCCTTCGGGGCCCTTCGTATAGCCGATCGCCCGGCCGCTCACGGCTTCGGCCTCCGGTTCCGAGCCGCTGCGGATCATACCGGCCGGCTCGTAGACGTACTTCGCCACGTAGTCGTAGTAGCTCATTCCGCTCACTCGCTCGATCACCGCGCCGAGCAGTACCATCCCGTAGTTGCTGTAGGCCCACTTGCCGCCGGGGTCGAACTCCGGGGCGCGTCCTCCATAGAGCTTCAGGTAGTCGTCGAGCGTCCGAAGTTCTTGACGGTGGGCGCGGTACTCCGGGCCGAAGATGTCGCCGGTTCCGCCGGTGTGCGACAGCAAGTGATGAATCGTCGCCTTGGTCGCCAGCTCCTGATTGGGGTAGTCGGTCAGATATTTGCCCAGCGGATCGGAGAGCTGGATCTTTCCTACCTGAACCAGTTGCAGGACGGCCGTCGCGGTGAACATCTTGTTCATGGACCCAATCCGGAACCGCGTGTCGACCGTATTCGGGGCTTGCTTGGCGCGATCGGCCAACCCGTAGGCTTCGCTGAACAGAACCTCGCCGTTCTTGGCCACCAGGACGGCGCCGGCGAATCGACCGGCGGCGGCGCTCGTTTCCAGTTTTGCGCGCAGGGCCTGGAGAAGATCCCCCTCGCTCATCGCTGGCAACGGAAACTCGGCGGGGCGGGGAATAGCCCTGATTCCCATCGCCTTGATGGAATGCGGCGCCTCCGCTTCTACTTCGATCGTGAACCGTCCGAACTGATCCGAATCCTTCTCCTGAAAAATGCCCGAGAGCGCGGTCGGCTCTGACGCCTCCACGGCGCGAAGCTCGAAGCCGCCCGTCAGCTCGCGGAAGCGCATCTCCCGGGCGACATCCATGGTGGGATGAAGGGTTTCCCGAAGCCGGTCGAGCCGGGCGTGGTCGCCCGAGTTGAAGGCTTCGAGCCAGGCGGAGAGCTGGCGTCCCGCGGGAGTGTCTGGGAGCTGGACCTGCGCCGAGATCGAGCCTGTGAACAGGACCGCGAGAGCAAGCGCGACCGATTGCTTCTTCATGACGGCGGTTTGACGTCCGGCCGCTCGATCCGTTAGCGCAAAGGCGACCCGGCCGGAAACACCCTCGCGGCGGTTTGAGTCCACCGAGGGAGGCCGCTACGGTCTCTCCGACCGCTGCATGCCGGAAAACCTGCTCGAGACTTGGCATACCGCCGCTACGACCTCCGTGGGGCTGTTCTGGATGGCCTTCTGGGCTTTCGGCTTCGGCTACTTGGTCTCCAGCGGCATCCAGGTCTTTGTGACCAGAGAGCGCATGCGCCGCAGCATGGGCGAGACGGGCGCCCGGAGCATGGCATTGGGGACCTTCTTTGGGTTCCTCTCGAGCTCTTGTTCGTTTGCCGCCTTGGCCACCGCACGCTCCCTGTTCACCAAGGGGGCCGGCCTCATCCCCTCGCTGGCCTTTCTGCTGGCCTCCACCAACCTGGTCATCGAGCTCGGCATCGTCATCGCGGTGTTTCTGTCGTGGCAGTTCGTCGTCGGCGAGTACGTGGGCGGCCTCCTGCTGATCGCGTTCATGTGGGTCCTCGTCCGTCTGACGCAGTCGAAACGGCTCACCGAGCAGGCGCGGAAGAAGGCCCGTGCGGAGGAGGGTGACGACGCCTCCGAAGACGTCCCCGACTGGAAGTCGCTGATTCGCAGCAAGGAGGGCTGGAGACAGGTGTCCCGCCGCTACCTGATGGAGTGGGGCATGGTTTGGAAAGACGTCACGATCGGTTTCACGGTGGCCGGCGTGATCGCCGCCTTCGTCCCGACCCGCTTCTTCCAAATGCTGTTCGTCGGCTCCGGCGGCGGGGACCTCAGCTTCTCACAGGTTGTGTTGCAGACGCTGGTCGGCCCTGTTGCGGCGTTCTTCACCTTCATCGGTTCCATGGGCAACATCCCCCTGGCGGCCGTGTTGTTTAGCCACGGCGTGAGCTTCGCCGGCATCATGGCCTTCATCTTCAGCGATCTGGTCGTCTTTCCGGTCTTGCGCATCCAGGCGAAGTTCTACGGCTGGAAGATGGCGCTCTACATCCTCGGGGTGTTCCTCGTCACCCTGATCGCAGCAGCCCTGCTGCTGCACTACGGCTTTGCCGCGGCGGGCGCTCTCCCGGATTCCAGTGCGGCCAAGAGCGTGACGGAGCGGGAGTTCTTCGCGGTTGACTCGACGCTGTTCCTGAACCTCGCGTTTCTGGCGCTGACGCTGGGTTTCTGGGGCTGGAAGGTGAAGTCCGCCGGTTTCTCCTTCGGCGTGAGCGACCAGCTTGGCGAGCGCATTCTGCTGGGGTTTGCCTCGGTGGCGCTGCTATGGGTTGGCGCCGGGCTGGCGCTGCCCTGGATTGGACTCGTCGGGAGCTAAGACCCTGGCCCTGAGGGACGCAGGAAACCTCACGAGCCGCAACTGCGTCCGATCACGAAGTGCGCCGAGCCTTCTTGTTTGCCCTCTTGTGCGGCTGCGCTCCGTTGGTCGGGCAGAGGCCGGAGTTCGAGTTCTACCAAGAGTTCCAGTCCGTCTTTTCGCCTCGCGCCCGAGCTGATAATCCCTTGGCGACCAACGACGAGATCCTCAATGGCTACGCCAGGAGTCTCCGGTCGGAAGGCGTGGAGGAGACCGAGATCGCACGGCGCATCCATCTACTCCGCGAGGAGCGTCCGCTGCTCGACGCCGACCGCTACAACCGTATCTACACATCCGGCAATGCGCCGTTCAATCGCGCCCCCAACGCCTTTGTCATGGAAAGCCTCCGGGGCAAAAGGCCAGGCGTGGTCCTCGATTACGCGATGGGCGAAGGCCGCAATTCGATCTACTTGGCTCAGCTTGGTTGGGAGGTCTGGGGATTTGACCCCGCGGATGCGGCCGTCGAGCTCGCGCAGAGGCGAGCGCGAGCCCTCGGCCTGACCCTGCACGCCGAGGCTGTTGCGGACAGCGAGTTCGAGTTTGGTCACGAACGGTTCGATGTCATCGTCTTCAGTTGGGCGATGCCATTGATTCCCGTTGAGACGGTACTGGGTTCGCTGAAACCGGGCGGCGTCGTGGTCATGGAGGCTGCCGCCGACTATGTCGGTCGAAACGGCATGCTGCAAATGTTTGACGCGCTCCGAATCCTCAAATACGAGATCGTGCGCGACACCGCCGACTGGTACGACAGGAGACAGACCGAGATCGTGCGCCTCATCGCGGTCAAGCCCTAACACCGCCGCCGGACCGTCTAGACTTTTGGCGCGTCGAGCCCCGCCAGCGAGCGTGCGATTTCGGCCTCGGTCAGCTCGTGGCGTTCGAGCCGGCCGCCGAAATAGGCCTCGTAGGCGGCCATGTCGAAGTGGCCGTGCCCGCACAGGTTGAACAAAATCGTACGCGCACGCCCTTCCTCACGCGCCTGCCGCGCCTGCTTGACGGCCCCGGCGACGGCGTGGTTGGCCTCCGGCGCCGGGATGATCCCTTCGGTCTGTGCGAACAGGACGCCAGCCTGGAAGGTCTCGAGCTGGTCGACCGCCTCGGCGTCGATCAGCTTGTCCTTGAGTAACTGGCTCACCAGCACGCCCGCGCCGTGGTAGCGCAGGCCGCCCGCGTGGATCTTGGCCGGCACGAAGTTATGCCCCAGCGTGTACATGGGCAACAGCGGCGTCATTCCAATCGTGTCGCCGAAGTCGTAGCGGAACTCGCCGCGCGTCAGCTTTGGGCACGACGCCGGCTCCATCGCCAAGCAGCGAATGTCGGTCCCTTGCGTCAGGTTCTGTCGCAGGAAGGGGAAGGCCAACCCGGCGAAGTTCGATCCGCCGCCGAACGGCGCGATCACCACATCGGGGCGCTCGCCGGCCATCTCCATCTGTTCCACGGCTTCTTGCCCGATCACGGTCTGGTGCAGCAGGACGTGGTTGAGCACGCTGCCCAGGGAGTACTTGGTCGCCTCGTCCGCCGCGGCGCGCTCGACCGCTTCGGAGATCGCGATCCCCAGGCTGCCGGGCGAATCCGGGTCAGCGGCGAGGATCTGACGGCCCGCGGCCGTCCGGTTGCTGGGCGACGGGATGACCTCCGCGCCCCAGGTCTGCATCATGAGCTTACGGTACGGCTTCTGATCGAAGCTGATGCGCACCATGTAGACCTCGCAGCCGAGGCCCATCATCTTGCAGGCCAGCGCCAGAGCGCTGCCCCACTGGCCGGCGCCGGTCTCCGTGGTGATGCGCTTCACGCCGGCCTGGGCGTTGTAATACGCCTGCGGAACCGCCGTATTCGGCTTGTGCGAACCCGCGGGGCTCACGCCCTCATATTTGTAGAAGATCTTGGCCGGAGTATCGAGCGCCTTCTCCAAATTACGCGCCCGGTACAAAGGCGTCGGACGCCACAATTTGTATATCTCGCGAACCGCTTCGGGGATCTCCACCCACTCCTCGCGGGTGACTTCCTGCTCGATCAGAGCCTGCGGGAAGAGCGGTTCCAGAGCCTCCGGCCCAATCGGTTCCCGCGTAGCCGGATGCAGCGGCGGCAGGGCCGGATTCGGCATGTGAGCCTGGATGTTGTACCAGCGCTCGGGGATGCGCTCTTCGGGGAGGAGGTATTTCCGAGGGCCGGCCATGATGCCCGGCGAGAATACCACACCCCCCTACGCCGCGATCAAGATCGTTTTCAGGAGCGCGCCGAAACGCCTTCGCCGGAGGACTGCAGCAGGCGGGGCTTGGCGGAGCCCGACGCGACCTGCTCGGCCGGCGAACCAAAGATCTTCAGACCGACGGCGAGAGCCAACAGCGCTCCCAGCGAAGTCGAAAACACAGCAGTCAGCTCGAAGGATGTCATCACACCGAGAGTCACGACCGTGAGGATGATCATGCCCGCGACGACCAAGCCCTCCGCGCCCATCCCGCGGCTGCTCGAACGATCCGTTTCTTGCATATTCATGGCGATTTCTATCTCCTTCACGTCGATAGAATCGCTTTACCGACAGTACTTTGACAATGGCCCGATGGGGCCAATTTTTCGCTTCGGGTTTTTCCCTGGGGCCCTTAGTACCGTCGGCAGTACAAACCCTGAGTCGGACGCTGGGACAGGATGTCACAGTATCCGTCGCCGATCGCCTTCCCGCCGCGTGAGGCCGCGTTGATCGAGCAGCTCGAGCAAGGGGATGGCGTGGCGCCGGCTCAATCCGGCCAGCGTCTTCAGGTCTCCCACCGTCAGCCAGGGATTGTCGGCCTTGCGGGCGGCCAGGGTCTTCTCCAGTTCGGCCAAGGCGGAACGGGCCACGGCCAGCTCCGGAGTCATGGCGATGAGCGCGCCCTCACGCAGCAGATTCCGCAACAGCAGCCGGGCCCGGCCGGCGTCGACCGGCAGATCCGCCGCGATCTCGCTGAAGCGGGGAGGCTCCAAGCCGGCTTGGTCGTAGCGCGCGAGCAGCAGATCGTGGGCTTCCTGCTCCTGGGTGCTGCGGCGCAGCCCGTGCGTGGCCAGCCGCACCGTCTCGCCTTCCACCACGACCTTGCCGGACGCAGCCAACTCCTGGAGCAGGGCCTCGAAGAAGCCCGCCGGAGCCCCCGGAAACGGCCCGGTCCGCAGGGGACCGCGCGGGGCTCCCGGCTGCAGGGAATTCTCCTTGTGGTAGGCCGCCAGGCGTTGCTCGATGACGCTTAGGGAGGCCACCCAGCGGTCCGCGGCGACCACACGATCCGGCAAGACCCGCACGACGCCTGCCGCGCTCAGCCGCGCCGCCGCCGCTCGGATCGGCTCGCCGGGACGCCCCAACCGCGTGACCAGGCGATCCCAGCTCAGGCCGTAGCGCGCCGGCGCCGAGACCGCCGCCAGAGCCTGCTCCAACTCGCCGCTGAGCAGCGCCCGCAAGCGCGCCTGGTGGGCCGGCCAGGGCTCCCGCCGCGGCGAGGCGTTGTCCAGGATCACGCCGCCGCCGATGGTCTCCACCGGCGAGAAGCGCCGCACCACGAAGCGGTCGCCCCAAACCACAGGCAGGGGGCCCGTCCACTCCAGCCGAGCGAAGATCCGGGCGCCCGGTTCGAGCAGACGGCGTCGCCGGCCCGTCTTCGGATCGCGCTCCAGCAGCAGCACGCGGCCGGTGGTCTCGGCGGCTCCCACGTGCAGATGCAGGGGCGCGCCATGCTCCAGCGGCGGCGCTCCGGGCAACAGCTCCAGCTCACAGTCGGCGCGCTCCACGGACACGAACGTCCCCGGAGCCGCCAACGTCATCCCGCGGGCCAGATCGGAGACTTCGATGCCGGCCAAATTGATGGCCGCGCGCTCGCCGGCCCACGCCAGCTCGGCGCTCTGGCTGTGCACCTGCACGCCCCGCACTCGCACCTTGCGCCCGGCGGGATGGACCTCCACCTCGTCCCCCGGCTTGACGGAGCCGCCCAGCAGCGTGCCTGTGACCACGGCGCCGAAACCCTTCTTGACGAAGGCTCGGTCCACGGGCAGGCGGAGCAATCCCTGCTCGTCCTTGCGGCGGACGCGCCGGCCGACATCCACCAGTGCCTCGCACAGCTCCGCCAATCCCTCGCTCGTGCGGGCGCTGACCGGAATGATCGGCGGCGGCGCGTCGCCGAAGAGCTCTTCGGCTTCCAGGCGGGCCACTTCGACCATGTCCGTGTCGGCCAGATCGGTCTTGGTCAGGGCGATCACATACTCCTTCACGCCTAGCAGCCGGCAGATGGCCAGGTGTTCCAGCGTTTGCGGCTTGACCGACTCGTCGGCGGCGATCACCAGCAGCGCCACGTCCACGCCGGACGCCCCGGCCATCATGTTGCGCACGAAGCGCTCGTGGCCGGGGACGTCGATGAAGCTAAGCCGCAGGTCGGGCGAGGCGTCCCAGTGGGCAAAGCCCAGGTCGATGGTGATGCCGCGCCGCTTCTCCTCCGCCAGCCGATCGGTTTCCACGCCGGTCAGGGCCTTCACCAGCGCTGTCTTGCCGTGGTCGATATGCCCGGCCGTACCCACGATCACACTCTTGCGCACCGCCTCATTATGGGCTCGAATGGGGGAGGTTTGGGGTGGATGGCCGGGCTGCCGCCTGGTGAACCGGCGGGGCCGAACCGCTACGATGAAAGGCAACATGCGCACTGCTTTGATGGTCAGCGGCGCTTGGATGGCGGCAGCCGCTCTGTTGCCTGCCGCCGCCTTGGAGATTCGCAACGACTTCGGCTCGATCCGCGTGGAGGCCGTCGGCGACCCGGATCTGCAAGTCGCCGCTTCGGTCGGCGCTCGCCCGGCTCGCGACGATGAGATGGTCATCGAGCGCAAGAGCGAGCGGATCGTCATCACCGCGAAGCCCTCGGATGTCTCCGCGCCGATGGATTTCACCGTCCGCCTGCCGCTGGGCTTCGACCTCGAGGCTCAGACGAAGTCCGGCGAGATCTCGATCGTCGGCATGGTCCACCGCGCGCGGCTCTATACCGACACCGGCCTGCTCTTCCTCAAGATTCCTTGGGCCGGAGCCCGGCTGCAGCTCGACGCCGATCAGAAGCCCGCCAAGGTCTCGCTGCCGTCCGGGCGCCGCTTCCTCGACTCGACCATCGACATCAGCGGCGGCAAGACGCTGTGGCGGCTCCGCGACAATTTGGCCGAGAGCGCCATCGTCTACGGCAGCTACCGGGTCCGTGCGGGCAACCCGAAGCAGATCGTGCTCGAAGACTTCGACCCGCCGCCGGACTGGCCCCTGAAGTTCCACTGGGAGGCGTCGAAGGCGCTCGAGACCATCCTGTCGCCCGCCAGCCGGCCGCGTCGTCTGGCGCCGACCGAGAGCCTGCCGGAATCCGAGACCGGCGCCGGCGGAGAGGCCCTGTTCCGCAGCGACGTGCGCATGGTGAACCTGGTGCTGGCGGTGAACGACCGCTCCGGCAACCCCGTGACCGATCTCGAGGCCAAGGACTTCACCGTCGTCGAAGACGGAGAGCCGCAGCAGGTCGCTTTTGCCGGCTCCGACGAAGCCCCGTTCAACCTGGCCGTGCTGCTCGACCTGAGCGGCTCCACGCGCCCGGATCGCGCTCCCATGCAGGCCGCCGTGGAGGGCTTCATTCGTTTGGCCGGACCCAACGACCGCGTAGCCGTCTACGCCCTGGCCGGTGGCATGTTCCACGTCGTCTCCCGGTTGACCTCCGACCGCTCCAAGCTGCTCGAAGCCGTGCAGCGCCTGCCGGAAGTTTCCGGCGCCTCGCCGCTCTATGACGCCATTACGCTGGCGTATGCCGAAGAGCTGCACCAGCGACCGGGCGAGCGCAACGCCCTGATCGTCATCAGCGACGGAATTGACAACCAGGTGAGCCACCAGGAAGCTCCGTCGAGTGTTAAATTCAAGCGACTCGTGCAGGCCGGCGAGGAGATGAATGCGATCATCTACCCAATCTTCTTGCTCTCCGGCCAACGCTTCGGCAGAGACTGGTCCGAGAAAGCCCGCAAACGGATGGAGGAGTTGGCCGCCGCCTCCGGAGGGCGCGTCTTTCCGGCCGGCTCGATCGGCGACCTGGCTCCGGTCTTTCCGCAGGTCGAGGCGGAGCTGCGAAGCGTGTACAGTGTCGCCTACTACCCGAAGAACCAGGATTTCGACGGCGCTTGGCGAAAGGTTGACGTACAGGTCAACCGCTCCGACGCCATCCTGCGAGCCCGGCCCGGCTACTACGCGCGCTGAGGCTCCCTCCCACCGTTCCGTCTCGACGCATCCGGAGGCGACTTGGAAGAGGTGATGATCCTGCTGGCCGTCGGCGTCGTCGTGACGCTGCTGTTCGGCCTCCCGATTTGGGCTTTGGTACGGACTCGGAAGATCTCCGAGCTCGAGTCTCGCTTGGCCGGAGTGGAGGCGGCGCTCCTGCGGCTGAGCCGGCAGCAAGCTGGGCAACCCGTTGCGCCGACCGCTCCCGCAGCGGTGCGGCCGGAAGCAGCGCCGTTCACCATCCCGGAACCCCCGCCGGAAGGGACCGCTGCGCCCCCTGTCCCCGAGACCGTCGAAGGCCCGCCGATGCCGGCGCCGTTCTCGCCTCCGCAACCGCTCGAGTCGGTTCCCTCTACGCCGCCGGGGCGTCCGTTGGAGGAGATCATCGGCGAGCGCTGGCTGGGCTGGGTCGGCATCTCGACGATGCTGTTCGGCGCGGCCTTCTTCCTCAAGTACGCCTTCGAGAACCAGTGGATCGGAGAGTTGGGCCGCATCGTCATCGGCGTGATGGTCGGTTTGGGTTTCCTGTGGTTCGGCTGGTCCAAGCATCGCCAGGGCTGGCGGGCGTTCGGCCAGATGTTCACCGCCGGCGGCGTGACGCTGCTGTATCTGTCGGTTTACGCCTCCTACGGCTTCTATGAGCTGCTGCCAGCGGCGGCGGCGTTTGCTTTTCTGGCCGTCATCGTGGTCCAGGCGCACTTGCTGGCGGTCTTCTATCGGGCGCCGGCGATCGCGCTGATGGGGCAGATCGGCGGCGTGCTCACGCCCGTGCTGCTCGACTCGGGTCAGGACCGCTACGGCGTCCTGTTCTCCTACCTGGCTTTGCTGGCCGCCGGCTCGATCCTGGTGGCGGTTTGGAGGGGCTGGAGCTGGCTGCCGCTGGTTTCGTTCGGCCTCACGCATCCGTTCTACTGGGCCTGGTACGACCACGGCTTCCATCCGGAGAAGATGGCGGCGGCGCTGGCCTTCCAGGTCGTTCTGTTCGTTCTGTTCCTGGCATCGATGTTGCTCCCGGCGCGCCGCGGCGAGCGCCTGACGCCGGTCCACTGGGCCTTGCTGTTCCTCAATCCCTTCGCGTTCTTCGGCGCCGTCTACGTGATCCTCGATTCCGAAGCGCCGCTGTGGACGGGCTCGGCCGCCCTCTTGCTGGCCGCTGTCTACGCCTTCCTGGCCAAGGATTCCTTGGGCCGCGCCCCGGGTGAGCCTCGTTTGCCCTGGGCCCTGGTGGCCGTCGCGCTGACCTTCGTCACGCTCGCCATCCCGATTCAGCTCGAGGCCGAGTGGATCACGCTGGCCTGGGCGCTCCAGGGCGTTGCGCTGGCTTGGCTGGCGAGCCGCCTGGAGGACGCCGGTTGGCGCTGGGGCTCGGCCGTGGTGCTCGGCTTGGCGGTCTTCCGGCAGACATTCTTCGACTGGAGTTGGTCCGGCTACCGCAGCCAGGTCTTCACGCCCGTCTTCAACGTCGATTTTCTGGGGGCGCTGGCGGTGGCTGCCTGCCTGTTGGCGACGGCTTGGCTGCTGCGTCGCCGCGACCGACATTTCGCCATGGCGGCGGCGTTCGGCGCGATCGTGCTGACTTGGCTCGATGGGTCGATCGAGATCGTCGCCTACTACGAGCAACTCGCGCGCGCCCTCCCCGCGGACTCCTACGAACAGCGGCGCTCGCTCGACTGGACCGGCGGCATGGCCTTGTCCGTACTGTGGGCCTTGTACGCCTCCGCGCTCGTGGGCGGCGGCTTGCGCTTCCAGCAGAAGCTGTTGCGCTGGAGCGGGTTGGCGCTGTTCGGTTTGACAGTCCTCAAAGCCTTCTTCGTCGACATCCCCATGCTGGAAGGCTTTTATCGCGTGATCGCCTTGATCACCCTCGGCATGCTGCTGCTGGGCGCCGGTTGGGCCTATCAACGCATGAGCCGCACCGCGCCGGAGGCGCCCGCCGCATGAGATCGTTCCTCTGCCTACTGCTCTGCGCCGCCTCAGCCGCCGCGCAGGACCCGGAAACCCTTACGCACTGGCCTTTCTACCAACAGCTCGAGGGTTCTCCCGACGGCCGGTACGCCGTGGAGCTCGACCACGAGGCCCTCGGCGGCTCCCGCACCGACCAAGCCGACCTGCGGCTCTATGACGCCTCGGGGCGCGAAGTCCCCTACGCCTTGCGGGTCCGCCGGCGCGTGCTGACCAGCGACATCGTGGAGGCCCGCGAGCTCAACCGTTCCACCCGGGGAGAAACGGCCCTGGCGACGCTCGACTTGGGCGACTACCAGGGCGTCCACAACGAGGTCGAGCTCGATCTGGCCGGCGGAAACTTTCGGCGCAGCGTCGCCGTTGAGGGGTCCGACGACGGCCAGAGCTGGGCGACTCTCACCGACCATGCGCTGGTGTTTCGCTTTTCGTCCTCCGGGCGCAGCGTGGACGAGCGCAGAGTGCGGTATCCCGACAGCCGCTACCGCTATCTGCGGGTGCTCGTGAGCTCCGATCCTGCCGTCGACGGCGCCGCGCCGACGATTCGAGAGGTCAAGGTGCGGCTGCACACTGAAGCCGAGGGTGTGGAACGGCAGTACCCGCAGGTCTATCCGATCCGGCAGCCGACCCGCGAGAACGGCCGGCCGGCTTCGGAGATCCAAATCTCCATGCCGGGCGCGGTTCCGATCGATTCGCTAGCTCTGAGCGTCGGCAATGCGCCGTTCTCCAGGCCCTACCGGCTGCTCGCGGGCGGCCCGGACAGCCGGCGTGAGATCGCCTCGGGAGTTCTCGCTTCCGACGAGCAAGGCGCCACGGACCGCGTCATACGGTTTGAGGAAGCCTTCGCCAAGGAGCTGACGCTGCGGATCATCGACGACCGCAACCCTCCCTTGGACATCTACAACGTGACCCCGGCCGGGGCGGCGCGCCAAGTTGTGTTCGACTCCGACGGTCTTTCGTTTCCCCTGCGCCTCTACTACGGCAACCTCGAGGCGGCCGCGCCGAACTACGACTACGACAGCCGCGTGCCGGCGATTCTCGACGAGACTCCGCCGCTGCTGTATCTGGAGCCTCGGCAGGACAATCCGGACTATCGGCCGCCGCAGCCGCCGGTGACCGAGCGGGCTCCTTGGCTGATCTACGTCGTGCTCGGGGCCGCCGCCCTGGCCCTGCTGTGGCTTCTGCGCGGGGTGATTCGCGAGGCTTCGAGAGCCGAGACCAAGCCCGGCGACCCGGCTTAGCGCCGCCGGACCGCTTCGATGTAGGCCCGATCGGCCGCCTCCACCTGCTTACGGAGCGCCTCGATCGGGGCGGCTCGCTTGACTCTGCTCTCGGCGGCGTAGCGCTCGAAGAAGGCCTCGACCTCGGGAGAGTCGCCGTGCAGGCCCCAATCCCCCGTTTCCTTCGCCCACTTCTTCACCGCCGCCCGCATGCTCTCCATGACCGCCTGGTACTCCGGGGCGGAGGCCAGATTGAAGATCTCGTAGGGGTCGCGCGTTACGTCGTAGAGCTCTTCGGGCGACCGCGGCTCGGTCAGTTTCTGGGGAATCGGCCCCAGGCGGCCAAGGCTTCCCAGCAGATTCATCAGATGCCACAGGGGATGGGTCTCCTGCCGGTAGGCCGAGCCAGCCGTCAGTGGCTCCTGTGGAAAGTCGTTGTGAATGTAGCGGAAGCGCCGGCCGCGGGCCGTGCGGGACCGCAACAGCAGCCCGCCTTGGCGATCCGTCGCGCCGAAGACCAGCTCCGGCTCGGGCTCGGCGTCCTTGCCTAGAAAGATCCGGCCGTGCATCCAACCCGGCTTCTTGCCGCCGGCCAGCGAGAGCGTCGTGGCGCTGACGTCGATGAGCGTCGTCAATTGCGTCAGGTCGGCTGAGTCCAGCCTCGCCAGCCCAGTCAGATCGCGCACGATCAGCGGAACCTTCAGGCCGCTGTCGTAGTTCCACTGCTTGCCGCGCAGCATGGGTCGCCCGTGGTCCGAGAAGAAGAACACGATGGTGTTCTCCGCCAGCCCGTCTGTCTCCAACCGGTCCAAGACGCGACCCACCTTGGCGTCCAGGGCTGTGATGGAGTCGAGGTACTCCGCCCAATCCTGCCGAGTCACCGGATGGTCGGGGTAGTAGGGCGGGATTCGCACCTTGGAAGGGTCCGCTCGGTGCAGATCGCCGCCGCCCCAACTCGGGCCCCGGTGCGCTTCCTGAAAGTTCAATTGGGCGAAGAACGGCTGGTTCTCCTTCAGAGCGGCCCAGTCGGAGAGCTCGAAGGCGCCTTCGTCGGCCTGGTAGTTCCAGTCCACCTTGCCGGTCCCTCGCAGGCCCGGCTCGATGGCTCGGATGTTGGCCGTGCGGTATCCGAGGTCTTTCAGCAGTTCCGGCAGGATGCGGACTCCGTCAGGCAGCGGCGGAAAATACTCCGCCGACGGCCGGTGGTGCTGCGCTCCCAGGCTCGTCTGGTACATGCCGGTCCACAGCGCCGACCGGCTGGGCGAGCAGGCCGTACCGGTGGAGAACGCCGAGGAGAAATAGACGCCTTCGTCGGCCAATCCATCCAGCCGCGGCGTGTAGACCTGCGGCGTCCCGTTGCGAGACATGTCCGGGCTCATGTCTTCCGCGATGATCCAGAGGATGTTCGGTTTTTGCGCCGCCGCCAGGGACGCGACGGAGAGCAACAGCAGCAGGATTCTCATGGGTCGGAGGGCCAGCGTTGGCGGAAGCCAGTGGGAGTCGAACCCACCTCTGCGCGCCAAAGCGGCAGACAACGGTTTTGAAGACCGCACCCGGCGCCGGCCGAGAATGGCTTCCCTGGGGAACCTCTTCAGTCTACTAGTCGACCAAGTCCTCGGCCGACGGCTCCGGCAGGGCGAAGCTCGAGGCGAAGCCGATGACGTACGTCGCGATACCGACGATCGCCGCTGCCAGCGCCAACTTCTCCGGCGGGGTCGTCCCGGGAAGCGAAGTGGCCAGCGTGGTGGTGACCCAGGCTGCGGAGGTCCCGATCATGCGGCCTCCGATATTGGCGGCGAAGCTCTCGCCGGTGCCCCGCAAGTGGACCGGATAGACGCTGGGCAGATAGTTGCCCCAAAAACTGAACTGAGCCACCGTGAGCAGGCCGATGGCGGCGGCGCCCCACTTGAGCAAAGTCAGATCGTTGGTCGCCGCGTAAAGGAACACCAGCGGCATCACAAACAGTCCCGGGACCTGGAAGACTCGCAGCAGGCTGCGGCGGCTCAGGATCCGCACCGCCAGGAAGGCCAGCAGGAAGCGGCCTATCAGCCCGCCGATCTCCTGAAACGACTGCACGCCGGCCACGGCCTGCTCTTGCGCCGTGCGCTCCAGGTCCGCTACCAGGCCGGGCACGATGCGCGGCAGGTGCTGGATGGCGCCGAAGGCCGCGCCGTAGCTGCAGGCGAACATGATGGTCGTGACGATCGTCGTCTGGCGGAAGCGCGGCGTGAACAACTCGCCCAGGCTGGGCCGCTTGAGGGTTCCAGCGGCCTTCTTCTGCGCCCATTCGGGAGATTCCGGCAAGAACGGCCGAATGATCATCAGCGGCAAAGCCGGAATCACGCCCGAGATCAGCGTGTAGCGCCAGGCCTCATGCCCGCCGGCGATCTCCGGGAACGACTCCGCGTAGGTCACTGCCAGAAAGTAGGCTCCGGTCACCAGCAGGCCGCCGATGGAGGAGAACGCCTGGGTATAGCCCAGCACGCTCTCACGCTGCTTGTGGTCCGGGAACAGCTCCGCCAGCCAGGCCACGGCGGCCACGAACTCGACCGAAACGCCCACGAAGGTGGTGCAGCGGAACAGCAGCAGCATCTCCGGCGTGGTGGCGTAGCCGGCCGCCATCGCCGAGAAGGCGTAGAGCAGAATCGACCACACCAGCACCCGGCGACGTCCGAGCAGGTCGGTCAGATAGCCGCCCAGCAGGCCGAAGACGCCGCCCGCCACCGCCGGCAAATAGAACAGCATGCCGACCCATTGATTGAACTCCGGGCTGCCCGGCGCGGCGCCGGCCAACTCGAGCAGAGCCGGCCGCACGATCAGCGGCAGCATGAGCAACTCGTAGATGTCGAAGGCGAAGCCCAGAGCGGCTACGAGGCAAATCAACCACTGCGTACGTGTGAGGTTCATGGCGGGAAAGCCCTAGTCTACACGCTTCGCCGTGGCCGCTGGGGACCCTAGAAGTCAGGTAAATTGCGCATCATCGCCGAGGCGTCGCCGCCGCTGGACAGCCGCGCGGCGTCCAGGATCTTGCGGTGCGGCTCGTGGACTGTGCCGATATAGCGGGCCTCATTGCGGACGCCGCCCATCAGAATCACCACATAGTGGCGCTCCGGGTAGAACAGCGCCTGAAACTGCAGCTCGGCCTTCTCGTCGGTAATCCACTCCTCGCGCGCCGGAGGACCCAGCTTGGCGGACACGATGTAGTAGTCGTCCTGCGCGGTGAGGTTCAGGTAGTTCTGGTCGGTCGTCGAGGTATCGGCCTCGAACAGCCGCGCGATGGGATTGCGCACGCCTTCGAAGGCGAAGAATGTACCGACGAACAGCACGCCGAGCGCGATGAGGATGGCACGGCCGATCAGCGAGAAGGTCAGCGAATCAGTGGAGCTGTCCCGCAGGGGAGGCGGCGGCTCCGGCTCAGCCTCATTGGAGAGGCGCGGCTGGGGCGCCGAAGGAATCTCCACCACGGCCTTGCGGTAGGGGCTGATCTGGCCGCTGCGGTACTGCAGCTCGCGTTTCAGCCCGACGATCATCACCGGCCTGTCGGAACTTGACAGCTCACCGAGATGGTTCCGCGGCACCCAGATCTCATCGCCGCTGAGCGTGTTCTTGGCCAGGATCTCCGACCAGGTCTCCTGCTCGAGCGTCCACTCGTTGTGCTCGATGCCGCGGATCGCGGGATAGAACGCGAAGCGCCGCCCCTGTAGGGCCTCGAACGGAGAATCGGGCTCGGAGGACATTCCCACAGGGAGTATATCGAGCGGCGGCCCCCAGCCGCACATTCGAGCCCGGCGCCGGCGCGCCGCCGCGCCGCTGACTCGGTACACTCATTCCGTGGCCCTCCGAAAATCGATTCTCCTCCTTGTCCTCCTGACGGTCGCCCTGCCGGCGCAGCAGAAGCCGCGGGTCGCCGTCGCCGGCATCTCGCACGAGTCCAACTCCTTCAACGTCAATCCGGCGAGCCTGGAGGATTTCGGCGGCGTCCCGCCGCAGCAGACCTTGGCGGAATTCGTCGAGGAGAACGGCAACTCCAGCTCCACCGTCGCGGGCTACATCGCCGGGGCCCAGCAGTACGGGCTGGAGCTCTACCCGACGCTGGTGACCCGGGCGACGCCCGAAGGGCCCGTTACCGCCGCCGCCTTCGAGACCCTCATGGCCGAGATGCTCAAGCGCCTCAAGGCCGCGCCGAAGCTCGACGGCATTTTGCTGGCGCTGCATGGCGCCATGGTCGTCGAAACCTTCCCCTCCGGCGACGCCGAGCTGACTCGCCGCGTGCGTGAGGCCTTTGGGCCGGACATGCCGATCATCGTGACGCACGACTTCCACGCCAACGTCACGCCCGACATCATCCGCGACTCCGACGTGCTGATCACCTTCAAGGAGAATCCGCACATTGACACCAAGGACCGCGGCGTCCAGGCGGCCAAGATCATGGCCGGGATGATCAGCGGCGAGATCCATCCGACCCAGACGCTCATCAAGCCGCCGATGGTCTACAACATCGTCTTCCAGCACACCAAGGCCGAGCCCTTTCTGCCGATCACCAATGAGAGCCGCCGCCTGGAGGCCGAGAACCCAAAAATCCTGGCCGTGAGCGTCTCCGGCGGCTACCAGTACGCGGACGTCCCCTGGATGGGGCCGACGGCGGTGGTGGTGACCGACAACGACCCGGATCTGGCCGAGCGCGAGGCCAAGCGCCTGTCGGACATGCTTTGGGCCACCCGCGACAAGATCAAGCTCACTGAGCCCTCTCCGGCCGAAGCCGTCAAGATGGCGATGGAGTTCGAAGGCCGTCCGGTCGGCTTGATCGACATGGGCGACAACATCGGCGGCGGCACTCCCGGCGACAGTACGTTCATCCTCGAGGAGCTGGTGAAGCAGAACGCGCAGGGCTGGGTGATGGTGATCGCCGACCCGGCAGCCTACGCCGTGGCGGAGAAAGCCGGGGTGGGCGAGCCGTTCGACATGGCCGTGGGCGGCAAGACCGACCCGTATCACGGCAAGCCGGTCCGCATCCGGGGCCATGTGCGCTCGCTGCACGTCGGAAAATACATGGAGCCGGAGGTGCGCCACGGCGGCGGACGTTACTGGTCGATGGGCAAGACGGCGGTCATCCACGTGGACGGCTCGACGCTCGACGAGCCGAACCTGCTGCTGTTGACCACGGAGCGCTCCAGCCCCAACAGCGCCCACCAGATCATCAGCAACGGCATCTATGTCGAGCGCCAGAAGATCATCGTGCTCAAGGGGGCGATCGCGCCGCGGGCGGCCTGGGAGCCGCTGGCGGCCAAGTTGATTCCGGTGGACAGCCCCGGAGCGACGGCGGTGAACCCGGCGCACTTTGAGTACAAGCACGTGCGGCCGGGGTTGTTCGGGATCGGGAAGGAGTGAGCCGGGACGCCCAAGCGTCATGTCGAGATGAGGCCGATGACCTGCCGTGAATCCATACTTGCCGCGGGCCTGACATTGGCCTCCTGTACGGCGCTCCAGGGCCAAGCGCTCCCGCAGGCGCGGTGGCCGGAAGGCTTCACCAAAGCGAGCCCCGAGCACATGGTGACCTACGAAGCAAATCTAGTGTGCCAGAAGCGCCTGCTAGGTCGAGTCCATGTGTTGGAAGAGAAAACAGAGGCGCCGGGGCGGGCAGGGGTTCTCATCGAAGTGAAGCGGGACCGAGCCGACGAGCCCTTGAGAATCTGGCGAACGGTAAGCAAGAGCGGGGGCAAGTTTGGCATCCGCGGACTGGAGCCAAGCGACTACGTCATGAAGGTGATGTTGGACGGTTTCCAGTCGCACTACCAAGCCGTACGGATCTCACCGGAGTGCCGTTCCGATCGAGAGCTAGTTGTCGATCTGAGACTCGGCCTGTAGCTCAGGCGAACCAGCTTCCCTGGGATCTTGGCATGCCCAGTCCCTACGGTTTCTTGACGGGCTGCCGGACGAACCTGAAGGCATACTTCCGCCTGTTCGCCGATCGAACGCCCAGCTAAAGCCGGGCGCTCACTTCACGGCTTCTTGACGTAGTTGGGATCGGTGACCGGACCGTCGGCCTTCGGCTTGATGTAGTTCGGGTCCGTGACGGGCCCGGCCGCGGCCTCTTCGTCGTCGAGGTTCAGCGGGGCCTGGCTGATGTTGAAGATGTCCGTGGCGGCCGGCGAAGCGTCGAGCAGCTCGTTGACGCGTCCGTTGAGGGCGCCCAAAAAAGCCAGTAGATCTCCCTTCTCCTCTGCCGTCAACGTGAACGGCCGGATCTCAGCTTCCAGGCCCGCCGGGGCGCTGCCGCCCTTCTGGTAGTGCTCCAGCACGGCTTCGATCTTCAGCATCTCGCCGTTGTGCATGTAGGAGTAGCGGCGCAGCACGTCGCGCAGGCTCTGCGTCTTGTACTTGGTGCCGGCCGGGTTGTCGCCGGCGTTCTCGGCTACGCCCGTGTAGTGCTTCCGGTGGTCGGTGAGCAGCGGGCCGTTGTGGCACTGGATGCAGCCGGCTTTGCCGCTGAAGAGGGCCATGCCGCGCAGGGCTTCGGGCGAGAGGGCGCTCTCGTCCCCGAGCAGGTAGCGGTCGAGGTCGCTGTCATAGGAAACCAGCGTGCGCTCGTAGGTGGCGATGGCCTTGGCGATCAGATCGAAGGTGACCTCTTCGCCCGGGAAGGTCTGCGCGAAGGCCTGCTTGTAGAACGGATGCGCGGCCACGCGCTCGGCGGCCTCGGCCGGGTCGATGTCCATCTCGAAAGGGTTCTCGAGCGGCTTGGGGACCTGATCCTCCAACGACTTCTCGCGGCCGTCAAAGAACATCGACTGCTGCCAGCCGGCGTTGAGCAGGTTGGGCGTTTTGCGGCGCAGCTCAGACTCGTTCAAGCCCCAAGCTCTGGAAAACCCGTCCGTAAAGTACAGCTCCGGATTGTGGCACGTGGAGCAGGAGCGCCGGTTGCTGCCCGACAGGATGTTGTCGAAGAAGAGCTTCTTGCCCAGGGCGATCTTCTCCGGCGTCGAGGGATTGTCAGCAGGTTGCGGCGGGGCGCCGCTCAACGGCTCCAGACGAGGCTTGTCCGCTCTGTGGCCGGGGATCTCCGCGGCGGAGGCGGCGAACGTCGCCAGCAGAAGGAGCGGGAATGCGCGGGTCAGAGCCATGGCAAAGTCCGGTTGCAGGTGAGTTTAGCAGGGGGAGGAAAAGGCTCAAAGTGTTGGAGATCGAGTGGGTCGTTCGTTTGTGCAACCCTGGGCAATAATCCCTTCTCAGTTGGACTCAGTGCAAGGACGGGCCATCCGTACCTTGACGCCGTCACGCCTGATCCGATCAGGTCCGTTCCGCGATCGGAGACCTGGGCAGGCGCCGCTCCACCGCGCAATCAGATTCTGATAGCCTCAATGCAGTCGAACAGGGTGCGCTCCGGGATACATTCGTGGCGCGCCCGTCGATGGCCGCTACTAGAATTGATTTCCCGAGAATTTCGATGCTGTCCTTCACGACTGAACTGCCGATTCAGCACGGCCACGGACCCGACGCCTTCCTTGAAGCGATCCAAGCCTGGATCTTGGGTTCACCTCATACAAAGTTAACGGCTGACAAGTTAGCGTTGTTGGGTCGCCAGGCAGAGTTCCAGATCCAGCAGGGGAGCGACAGTATCAACATCCTCCGAGCTACTTGCGGCGACGAAAACACCACTGGGATTCGGTATCTACAACAAAACGGCGGTCTTGAGTGGCGCACGACAGCGGTTTTTTCCCAGGATGCATCGGACACATGGGTGGGAGTGACTGTTTCTTGCGAAGCCAGCCATCCAGCGGTGCGATTGCCTCCCGCCAAGAAACCAATTCTCGTCAAGACTTTGCTGGAGAGGCTTGGAGGAGCATCTGACGGCGAACTCCGAGTTTGTGACTCGCCGCGTCGGCTCGCGGAATCGGAAATAGACTTTGCATCGCGTTTGATCGCGGGGCGATCAGCCTGTCGTTTGCCGATCGTCTATGTCAGCGCCGGGTTTCAAGGCAGTCATATACTTGACCCGGTGCGACTGGCTCGCGACCTAGCGGGGATGGCACATGTGGTAGTGGAACCGAGCCGCCCTTTTTCAGTGCGCCTGAAGACCGAAGTCGATTCTGAGAACGTCTATGGCGGAACCATTGGCGTATATTGGCCGGACGGCGGCGGCCGGCGGTCATTTTTTGTTGGCCGTGAATACGACTCGCCTCGTGAGGTTGCACGGGCGGTTTTCAATGAAATTCAGGTGGCTCTGACTAACAGACGACCCCTTGAAAGATGCACGTGGGCGCACGTTCAAGAAACCGCATCCCGCCAGGCGTTACGGGCTCTTCGGGCGTCTGGTTCTCAAGAAGTCGAGAAGTATATTGAGACTTTTGATAGGGAGCTTGCAGCCAAGGACCAACGTATTGAAGATGCTAACAGAGAGATCGTGCGTCTGAAGAATGACATTAAGGTATATCAAGCCCGGCTTGATGCGGGCGCAGGATCAATTTTGCGAATTGGCGATGAGCAGGATCTGTTTCCTAATGAAGTGCTCGCGATCGTCAGGTCTACGATAGAAGATGGACGCACGCGAGTCCCCCAGGATTCCCGTCGCCAGCACGTTCTCGATGCTGTGCTCCGAGCCAATCCCGAGCCGGAAGATATAGCGGGTTCTATGCAGGAGAAGCTCAAGGAACTACTTCGTGGGTCCAAGGGCATTGATGCCAGGGTAAGAAAGGGGCTCGAGGCGATGGGATTTTCAATCAGCAAGGACGGGAAGCACTACAAACTCACGTTTCAGGACGACGACCGCTATACGTTTGCACTGCCGAGTAGTGGGAGCGATCATCGCGGAGGATTGAACGCCGCGAGCGACATCACGAGGATGCTGCTCTGACGAGCGAGATCCGGCCGGTTTCCCTAAGCGATGCTGCTTGCCAGCGATCGGTGTGAGGCAGTCGCTATCTCTGAGCCACACCTCTTGGCAGTTCTCCGCGCCAAGCCCCCTGCCCTGGAATAGAGGAAATGCCGCCCTCGGCTTAGCCCGATCGCCTAAGCTATCCTCAACCCATGAAAGGTTCCATTGCCGGGGCGCTGCTCGTCCTGGCGGCGACTCCACTGCTCGCCCAGCCCTACGACCTGCTCATCCGCAACGGCCGCATCGTTGACGGCGCCGGCAACCCCTGGTACTACGGCGACATCGCCGTCAAGGGCGACCGCATCGCTGCGATGGGCTCCCTTCAGGGCGCAACGGCGACGAAGACCATCGACGCAACCGGGAAAGTGATCGCGCCCGGCTTTCTCGACATTCACAGCCACTCCAACGACGCCATCTTCGACCGCCCCGACGCCGAAAACCAGCTCCGCCAAGGCGTCACAACTCTGTTCGACGGCAACGAC
Organism: Acidobacteriota bacterium; assembly: GCA_016125275.1. GTDB lineage: Bacteria > Acidobacteriota > Terriglobia > Bryobacterales > UBA6623 > RI-231. The sequence goes on from WGMB01000004.1 coordinate 514,607, forward strand.
GGCGGCGGTGCACTGCCGCTGGGACCCTTCCTCGACAAGCTGCGCCAAACGCCTCTCGGGGTGAACTACGGCAGCTTCGTGGGTCATAACGCCGTGCGGCGCGAGGTCATCGGGCTCGACGACCGGCTCGCCACCCCGGAAGAGCTCGACCGCATGCGAGCGTTGGTCGACCAAGGCATGCGCGACGGCGCGATGGGCTTGAGCACCGGACTGTTTTATCTGCCCGGGACCTTCGCGCCGACCGAGGAGGTCATCGAGCTTGCCAAGGTCGCGGCTCGCTATGGCGGCATGCACATCTCGCACATGCGAGACGAGGGAGACAAGGTGGTCGAAGCCTCGGCCGAGATCATCGAGATCGGCGAGAAGGGCGGCCTGCCGACTCAGCTCACCCATCACAAGGCGATGGGCAAGAGCGCCTGGGGCTCCAGTGAGAAGACCCTGGCGATGGTCGATGCGGCCCGGGCGCGCGGCGTGGACGTGACGATCGACCAATACCCCTACACCGCTTCACAGACCGGCAGTGCGGCGCTCTTTCCGGCTTGGGCGCTGGAAGGTGGCCGGGACAGCCTGCTCGAACGGCTCCGCGCCCCCGAGCAGCGCCAAAAAATCAAAGAGGTCATCGCCGATAGGATCGAATTCAACCGCGGCGGCGGCGACCCGAAGAACATCCAGTTCTCGAGCTGCCGCAATCAGCCGGACTTGGCCGGCAAGACCCTGGCGGACGCCACGCGCGCTGCGGGCCGGGAGGTCACGTTCGATAATGCTGCCGAGACGGCCATTGAAATCGAGATCGCCGGTGGCTGCTCCAACGTCTACCATTCGATGGACGAAGAGGACGTGCGGCGCATCCTACGGAGCCCGGCGACGATGATCGCCTCTGACGGCGGCATTCGCCGCATGGGAGACGGCGTGCCGCACCCCCGCAGCTACGGCACGTTCGCCCGCGTACTCGGCCGCTACGTGCGGGAACAGCATGTGATCACGCTGGAGGACGCCATCCGCAAGATGACCTCGCTGCCGGCCGGACGGCTGAAGATCTTCGATCGCGGGCTGCTGCGGCCGGGGATGCTGGCGGACATCGTAGTCTTCGATCCCGAAACCGTGACCGATCGGGCGGAGTTCGGCAATCCTCACCAAATGGCGACCGGCTATTCCTACGTGATCGTCAACGGCCAAATGGTCATCGACGACGGCAAGATGACGGCGGCGCGGCCCGGTCGGGTTTTGGTTGGGCCGGGGGCGGTGCAGCCATGAACGTGCGTCTCTACATTCTCGTTCGGCTGGGTTTTGCGTTGGCGCTGCTGGCGGCGCCGCTCGCCGCCCAGGAGACCTACGACGTCCTCATCCGCAACGGTCGCATCGTCGACGGCGCCGGCAACCCCTGGTATCGCGGCGACGTGGCCATCCGGGGCGACCGCATCGCGGCCATGGGCCATCTGCCCGACGCGACGGCCGCGAAAACCATTGACGCCGGCGGCCAGATCGTGGCCCCGGGCTTCGTGGACATCCACAATCACAGCCGCGGCCGTCTGCTCGACGTGCCCGACGCCGAGAATTTCATCCGCCAGGGCGTGACGACGATCGTGGAAGGCAACGACGGCTCCTCGCCGCTGCCGCTCGCGCCGTTCTTTGAGAAGTTCCGCCGGACACGCGTGGCGCTGAACTATGCGAGCTTCGTAGGCCACGGTAGCGTTCGCCATGAAGTGATCGGCGACGACGACCGTCTCGCGACGCCCGAAGAGCTCGACCGGATGCGGGCTCTCGTCCGCGAAGCGATGCAGCAGGGCGCTTTTGGGCTCAGCACGGGTCTCTTCTATCTGCCGGGCGTCTTTGCTCCGACCGAAGAAGTGGTGGAGCTGGCGAAGGTCGCCGCGGAATACGGCGGCATGCACATCTCGCACATGCGTGACGAGACCGAGGGCCTGCTCGACAGCGTCGCCGAAACCATCCGTATCGGCGAAGAGGGCGGCTTGCCCACGCAGGTCACGCACCACAAGGCCATCGGAGTACCCGCCCACGGCCGCAGCGCGGAGACGCTGGCGCTGATCGAAGCGGCCCGCGTGCGTGGCGTGGACGTTTCCGTGGATCAATACCCTTACACGGCCTCGCACACCGGTCTGACGGCTCTGTTCCCGGGCTGGGCGCAGGAAGGCGGGCGCGGCGCCATGCTGGAGCGCTTTGTCGCCCCGGAGACCCGCGAGCGCATCCGGGCCGAAGTGGCGCGGCGGATCGAGCACGACCGGGGCGGCGGCGATGCGGCGAACGTCCAGTTCTCCAACTGCGCCTTCGACCCCAGCCTCAACGGCCGCACCCTGGCGGACGCCACGCGGGACGCCGGACGCGAGCCGGACTTCCTCAACGCCGCCGAGACGGCCATCGAGATCGTCGAGAAAGGGAGCTGCCAGGCGATCTACCACGCGATGAAGGAGGCCGACGTGGAGCGCATCATGGCCTATCCCGGAACGATGATCGCCTCCGATGGCGGCGTGGTGGACTTTGGCGAAGGCGTTCCCCACCCGCGCTACTACGGCACGTTTCCCCGTGTGCTGGGCCGCTATACCCGGGAGAAAGGTCTGTTGCGGCTCGAAGACGCCGTCCGCAAAATGACCTCGCTGCCGGCCGGCCGCCTGGGTTTGTGGGACCGCGGCCTGCTGCGGCCCGGAATGATGGCCGATGTGGTGATCTTGGACGACGGCGCGATTCTGGACACCTCCGAGTTCGGCGATTCCCACCGCTACGCTGTCGGCGTGGAGGTTGTGATCGTCAATGGCCTGGCGGTCCTCGATGGCGGCGCCATGACGGGAGAACGTCCCGGGCGGGTGCTGCTGGGGCCGGGCGCAGGGAAGCCCTAGTCGATCTGCACGCGCACGGGCTCGATCGAGCGGGCCTTGCCGGTCGAGTCGTCCGCGTCGATCAGCACGGCGTTGAGCTGCACCGTTCCGGCGGCCGGCTCGAAGCGCAGCGGCATGCCGGTGAGGAAGCGCTGAATCGAGATTTCTTTGTTCATGCCGATCACCGAGTTGATCGGACCCGTCATGCCGCAGTCAGTGAGGTAAGCCGTGCCGCCGGGCAGCACGCGATCGTCCGCCGTGGGCACGTGCGTGTGGGTGCCGACCACGCCGGAGACTCGCCCGTCGAGGTGCCAGCCGAAGGCGACCTTCTCGCTGGTGACCTCGGCGTGGAAGTCCACGAAGCGCACCTTGATCCTGGGATCGATGGTTTCCAGCAGCTCGTCCGCGGTGCGGAACGGACAGTGGATGCTCGGCAGGTACGTGCGGCCCTGCAGGTTCATCACGGCGTAGCGGGCGCCACGGTCGGTCGTGCCGATGTAGACGCCGGAGCCCGGCGCGTCGGGGTAGTTCGCCGGGCGCAGCAGTCGCGGCTCCTCCTCGATGTAGGGCAGGATCTGCTTCTTGTCCCAGACGTGGTTGCCGGAGGTGAGCACGTGGGCGCCGGCGTCGAACAGGTCCTGGGCGATCTCGGGCGTCACGCCGAAGCCCGAGGCGGAATTCTCGCAGTTGACGATCGCCAGGTCGACTTCGCGCTGAATGATGAGGTCCGGCAGCAGATTCTGCACGGCGCGTCGGCCGGGTCGACCGATCACGTCTCCCACAAATAGAATCCGCATCTCGAAGTCTTCAGTCTATCAATGCCTGAGCGGGCGACCGGCTCTCCCGGAGCCCGTCAGAGGAAGAACCACAGGTTGGGAAAGTCGCCGTTGGCGTCGGAGATCTTGCCGGAGCCCCAAGCGACCGCACCGAAGAGGGCGGCGTTGGTCGCGGCGTGAGTCAGAATCAGGGCGCCGATCGACTTACGGCGATACAGCCACAGGTTGTAGATCACGCAGGTCAAGAAGGCCACCGGCCATTCCCACTGCGAATGCGTAAAGGTGAACCAAGCGACGGTGACCAGGAAGCTGCGCCAGGCGAATCGCCCGATCGGCAGCTCGCGGAAGTCTTGCCCGGTATCGTAGGTGTCGGCGGCCCGCAGCAGGAAGCTACGCACGAGCAGCTCCTCGACGAAAGGCGTAACGGCCGCGAAGCCCAGCAGCCGCAAGGCCAGCATCGCCATGCGGGAGCCCTCGCCCGCCGCGGCTGGATCGAAGGCTTCGTCGAGGCCGGGTCGCAGGCCGGGAAACAGCAGATAGGGCGCCATCCAGAGTGCGGCGACGGCGATCCCCAGCGCGACGTCGAGCGCGGCGCCCGATCCCAGGCGACCCTGCTTGAGCTCGGGATAGCTCCCCTTCGAGAAGAAGTACAGGAACAGCCCCGCCGGGACCGCGACGCGAGCGGCCATCAGTGGTAGCGCAGCCGAGGGCGGGGCGTAGTCGCCTAGCGCCAGCACCGCGGCGAAGCCGACCATGGGCCCGAAGTACGGAAGCCAATCAATCTCGGATTGCATAGGGCGCGCTTCGGCCAAAACGGCTCGGGAGCCGAAGCTCGCTATTGTACGCGACTCGCCAGCGTTCTTGGGCGTGCGCCGAGCCGGCTTGACGCGCGCTCTCCGGCCCCGCCAGGATGGAGCAAATGGACGGAGAACCCAAGGTCAACATCATCGCCCAGGACGACTACCGCGAAGGCTACGCCAACAGCGTGCAGGTGCGGGCGAGCCTGTGGGACTTCTTCCTGCAGTTCGGGACGCTCGGTCAGCAGTCGCCGCAGCAGGTCGAGATCCACGCCTTCCAGGGCGTCTACCTGAGCCCGCAGCAGGCCAAGGCGCTCTACACCGTGCTCGGCGAGAACATCAAGCAGTACGAGGCCACGATCGGAGAGATCCGGTTGGCGCCCGGTCAGACGCCCATCCCCGCCGTCAACCCCAAGCCGAACTAGGGGTTCCGGCCGCGCCGGCTATTCGACGGCGTTCGCCGACTGGCGCTCGAGCGTCTTGCGGATCGCGTCCAAGACGCCGTTGAGAAACCGCGCGGACTTCTCGCCGGAGAACCGTCGGCCCAACTCGAGCGCCTCGTTGATCGCCACCACCGGGGCCGTATCGCCCTGTTGCATCTCGAAAACCGCCAGCCGCAGGATGTTGCGGTCGACGGCGGCCATGCGTTCGAGTTTCCAGTTCGAGGCGTGCTTACGGATGAGGTCGTCGAGAGATTTGGCGCGTCGCGCCACCCCGTGCAACAGCGAGTTGGCGAACTGGTCTTCGGCAGGCGCAGGCTGCCCGATCTCGGTCGCCAATCCGTTCCAATATGAAGCGACGACTTGTTCCGGCTCGTCGCCGCTGGCCTCCCACTGAAAGATCATCTGGAGGGCCCGTTCCCGGGAGCGATGTCGCGAAGCCATCAGAGCCCGTTCGGGTCGCGCAGCTTGCGCAGGACCGAAGCCATCTCGATGGCCGTCATGGCGGCGGAGAAGCCGTTGTTGCCGCTCTTGGCGCCGGCGCGATTGATCGCCTGCTCCAAGGTGTCGCACGTCAGCACCCCGAAGATCGTGGGCACGCCGGTCGCTGCTCCGACGCCGCCGATCGACGCCGCCGTCTGTCCGGCGACGTGGTCGTAGTGGTCGGTCTCGCCCCGGATCACGGCGCCCAAGCAGATGACCGCGTCGTAGCGGCCGGTCTCCGCCAGAGTCTTGGCGACGACGGCGAGCTCGAGCGAGCCCGGCACGCGCACCACGTCGGTCGACGACACGTCGCCGCCGGTTCGCCGGATCGCGTCGAGCGACCCTTCGAGCAACCGTTCCGTGAGGACGCTGTTGAAGCGGCTGACGACGATGGCAAAGCTCGCTCCGGCGGCGGAAAGATCTCCCTCGATCACGCGAGGTTGTTCAGTGCTTGATGACATGGGCATTCGGGGAAGCGGACCGAGGCCTCAGCGGCCTTCGAACCGCGGCTCACGCTTTTCCAGAAAGGCGCGCGCGCCCTCCTTGCTGTCCTGAGAATCGGTGCTGAGCCCGAACTGCGCCGCTTCCCAGGCCAACGCGTCGGGCAACGGCATGTTTAGGCCGCGCTCCACCGTTTCCAGGGTCAGGGAGATCGCAACGGCGCTGTTTTTCAGTATTCTAGCGGCTATTTCGTGAGCTTTGTCGAGCAATTGATCGGCCGGAACGACGTGATTCACCAGTCCGATGCGGTAGGCCTCGGCGGCGTCGATCGGGTCGCCGGTCAGCAGCATCTCGAGCGCCCGGCCTTGGCCGACGAGGCGAGGCAGGCGTTGCGTTCCGCCGTAGCCTGGCGTGATGCCGAGCTTGATCTCGGGCTGGCCCATGCGGGCCGTCTCGGCGGCGATGCGCAGGTGGCAGGCCATGGCGAGCTCCAGGCCGCCGCCCAAGGCCCAGCCGTTGATCGCGGCGATCACGGGTTTGCCCAACCGTTCGATGCGCTCGAACACGCGTTGCCCCCGCACGGCCCAGTCCCGGCCGCGCAAGGGGGCGATCTCGAGCAGGCGATTGATGTCCGCCCCGGCTACGAAGGCCTTGTCGCCCGCTCCCGTCAGGATGACCGCGCCGACCGAGGAGTCGTCGGCCAGCTTCGTGAAGCAGGCGCCGATCTCGTCGACGGTCTCCAGGTTCAGCGGATTGCGCTTCTCCGGCCGATTGACGGTGACGAGCGCGATTCGATCGCGAACCTCCAGCAACAGATTGGAATCAGCCATGGGACAGCGCAGGATAGCTTAGCGCGCCACGGTAGGCCGCGGCGGCGCGGCGCTCTGCGCGGCTTCTTCGCCGGGGTTGGCCGGGACGAAGACGATACGCGGGTCGACCGAGGCGCCGTCGGACGCCAAGTGCGCTCCCTCGAGCACATAGATCGGACGGCGCGGGTCGCTGCTGAGCCGCAGCAACGAGTTTCCCCGCAAGGCGCTGAGCTCTTGCGGCCGGCAGGAGCAGTCGAGAAACTGCGGCGCGCCGCCGCCCAGCGGAATCATCGCCAACCGCCCGGATTCCGCCAACGCCACCACGGCCTTGCTCTGGTTGACGTCAGCGAAGACCGCCATCGGCTTCTGCACGCCGTCTCGGCCGGAAGCCAGGACCGTCGCACCGCCGCCGTTGCTCACGCCGTTGATGCGCAGAACCTCGCTGCGGTCGTGGTCCGCCACCAGCGCGTTGTCCTGTGCCGGCAAGAAGGCCAGCGCCAGCGCGCGGCCCACCGAGCCCAGCCCGCGGACTTCGCCCGAGGCCGTCACGCCATAGAGCGACCCCCCGGCGTCTCGCGTGGCCGTGGCGGCTAGCAGCGTGCGCGCGTCGTCGGAGACGGCCAGAGCCGTCAGCAGACCTTGCAGGTCCGCCAAAGAGACCGTGGCGCCCGCCGTCGGCTGGGTCAACATGCCGCTGAGGAACTGGACTTGGCGCGCGCGACGGTCATAGACGGCCGCCGCTTGGCCGGTCGGGGAAATCAGGACGCGGCTGACCGTCGAGACGCCGACCGAGACCGGCCGCGACTGCGGGGTTTCTCCGCGCAGGTCGATCCAGACCAAGCCACCGTCCGTATCCACGCCCAGGGCGTACTGCTGCCCCGGGGCCACCTCCGCCATCGCGAGTTGCACGTTCAGCGGCAGGCCTTCGGCGATGTGAGATGCGCCGGGAACGCCCAGGATCGGCCGCAAGACGAGCTGTTGCTGGTCGAACAGATAGCCCAAGACGGGACCGCTGACCGCTCCCTCCGTGGCCGCTGACAGGACCGCCGCCAGGGCCAACGCGGCGACGGCGAGAACTCCCCAAGAGCTGCGGCTAAAGCGTTGCATCGTCCATCCTTTCCGGGCGCGATCCGTGATTCAAGGTTAACAGCCGCACCGGGCGGACGCCAGAGCTAGCGGGCCGGACGGGCGCGTCGCAGCTTGGCCATGTAGTGCTCCCGGGCCTGGTCGACCAGCGCCTTCGCCTGGGCTTGGTTGGGCGCCGGGCCGAAGTTGTCCCGCTCCACCAAGTTCGCCCAGAAGCGGTCCACCCAGCGGATCGCGGTCTCCAGATCCCGGCGCACCAGCGTTTCGCCCTGCACCCACACCGGGCTGCTGTGGGCCATCGCCGGTCCGGCCAAGCCGTCGGCCGGAGGCCCTGCGACGCGCACCGCGTACCAGGCCGGTCCGTCCAACTCCACGCGCATCTCCGCGCGGTGGTTCAGCGCGTTCGGAACCGGCTCGCTGTGGATGATCTCTCCATTGCGCACGAACTCGAGCCGGTCCAGGGGCGTTCGGCTCATCACCTCGGCGGTCAGAGTCAGCTTCGAGCCAGCGCCGTCGGAGAGCTTGAGATCCGCTCCCATCGGCGCACCGTTGACGGAGAAAGTCAGCAGCGGGCCGGTGGTGGCGAAGGTCTCGGCGTTGCGGTAGGCCTCGATCCAGCGCGCCCAGTTGAAGGTGGCTCCGGTCTGCACGTAAACGCGGGCGCTGCCGGGCAGGCGGTTGATGCCGCGCCAGTTGGTGAAGGCGTCCGTGCCGGCGCCGGCGGCCAGCCGGAAGCCGCAGTTGAGCAGGCCGTACCAGAGCTGGTAGGCGGACTCGCCGTAGGGCAGCAGGTCGAGCGTGTCCAGGCCGCCCAGCGCGGCGGTGACGACGGCTTCCTTGGCGCCCAGATTCGTGTCGAAGACGTCGGTCAGCGGTCCGCTGATGGGGTGCATGTAGGTCACTAGCCCGCCGACCTTCTTGGCCTCCAGCGCCGCCATCGTGTTGAGCGGGAAGTCGTAGGGGGAGTCGCTGCCGGGGACGCTGGTGTACGACGGCGGGATCTGCTCCCGGATGTTCAAAAAGCCCATGTGCCCCAGCGGGTCGGAGTTGCGGTACTCCTGGCCCCAGAAGAGCTGATAGCTCGGCTGCGACGCCGTGCTGACCTTGCCGGTGAAGGACTCCTTGTCGTGGATGAACGCGCCTTGGGAGTTCGCCACGATCATGTTGGCCGCGTTCAAATCCATCGCGCGGAGCCACTCCAGCGAATCCGGCGGGCGCTGGTAGTAGGAGCCCAAGTAGTTGGCGTGGAAGTGGTTTTCGCCGGAGTGCCAGCCGCGCTGACTCCAGTTTGTCCAGCGTTCGAGCTGAATCGTGACTTCGGCCGTTTCGTTGGCGCGGACCTCGGCCGTCTGGGACGAGAGTCGATACTCGAAACCCTTGACGGCTTGCAGACGCAACGGCCCGGCCGGGGCGGGGAAGACGTCGTCGCCGGTCGTCAGGAAGAAGCCCGCCGGCTCGCCCGTTCCGATCGGGTAGTACCAGATGGGTAGGCCGCGGGGCGCGTAGGCCTTGTCGTCCGAGGCTGTCACGTACAGTCTAGCGGCCGTGGGCCTGCCCATCTCATCCACCACGTGGACGCGCACCTGCCCGGAAGCCTTGCGGAACTCCAAGCCTTCAATCGCCAGATGACGCGCCTCCCCGTCAGGCAGGTCGCGGGTGAACAGGTCGAGATTGCCGAGCTGGTTGGTAGCCCAGGCCAACTTCTTGCCGTCGGGCGTGACGGCCGGCGTCAGCTCATGGCGCGCGGTATTGGTGATCGGTTGGGGCTTTGCGCCGTCCGAGGCCAAACGGTAGAGCTCGAAGTTGCCGCGGCCGTTCACCTCGTCGGCCGAATAGATCAGCCCGCCGTCGGGCAGGGCGGCGATGCCGCCGAGCATGGCGATGTCGTCGGGCAGATAGCGGGTCCAAGGTTTTTGGATTTGGAAGCCGCGCTGCACGGCGAGCAGCGACCAGATCTGCGTCGCTCCCTGGCGCTCGCCTGAATAGAAGATCTCTTCGCCGTCGCGCGACCAAGCCGACTCCATCCACCGCCCGACCTGCCGCTGGGAACGCCGGAAGGCCATCGTCGGCGTGTTGGTCTGGAGCATCGACTGCCGCAAGACGGCTTCGCCCGAGGCCGGGTCCACGACGTAGAGCAGGGCGCCCCCGGCATCGCCGACCGCGATGGCGATGCGAGCGCTGTCGGGCGACCAAGCCGGAGATCCCGCCGTCGCCTTGGGCAGTCTCGCCTCACGCTCGGAGCCGGAGGCGACATCGACCACCAACAGACGTCCACGGATCTGCGGGAATGGTCCGCGCACCACGCCTCCGCGGATGAACGCGACCGACTTGCCGTCGGGCGACCACGCGGGGTGCGCGTCGTAGCCGCCTTGCGCCGCAGTCAGCTGCTGGGCGTCGCCGCCCGCGGCCGAAACGGTCCAGATCGAGCCGAACAGCGTGAACGCGAGCCGCTCGCCGTCGGGCGACCATGTCGGGTGGTTGGCGCCCCAGGCGACCGCGTTTCCATCCGCCGCCTCGACGCTGCGAGACTCCATCCGCAGCGCCGCCGTCGCTACCGTCAGGCAGACGGCGAGGGTGACCCAGCCGGCTCGGCTCCTCACGCGGGGATTCTAACCCGGAACCCGGAAAAAATCCTCGCTAAACTGAGAGGTTCGTGCCTACCAACCAACAGCGCCCCGTTCGCGCGCCGGACCTGCGCCGCTGGAAAGCGGACGGCCGCAAGATCGTCATGCTGACGGCCTACGACGCGACCATGGCGCGCCTGCTCGAGCGCGCCGGTGTGGACTTGTTGCTCGTCGGCGATTCGCTCGGCATGGTCGTGCTGGGCTATGAGACGACCGTGCCTGTCACGCTCGACGACGTGGTGCACCACGCGCGGGCGGTCAGCCGCGCCGTACGGCGGCCGCTGGTCGTGGCCGATCTGCCGTTTCTGAGCTTCCAGGCCAGCGTCGAGCAGGCCGTCCGAGCCGCAGCCCGATTGATGCAAGACGGCGGCGCGGCGGCGGTCAAGCTCGAGGGCGGCCGTTCGGTGGCCGACCTGGTCAAGCGCCTGGTCGAGATCGGCGTGCCGGTCATGGGACACCTGGGCCTGACGCCGCAAGCCGTGCATCAACTCGGCGGGTTCCGGCGGCAGGGCAAGACGGCCGAGGCGGCCGAGGCGCTGCTGGCGGACGCCTTGGCGCTGCAGGAAGCAGGGGCCTTCGCCCTCGTGCTGGAGTCGATCCCCGGACCGCTGGCCGAGCGGGTCACCCAGGCGCTCGAGATTCCCACCATCGGCATCGGCGCGGGCCCGACCTGTGACGGACAGGTGCTGGTCACCCAGGACATCCTGGGCCTCTACGACAGCATTCCGCCGTTTGCGAAGGTCTACGCGGAGCTCGGCCGAGCGACGGTTGAAGCCGCCTCGTCCTACGCCGAGGACGTGCGCCAAGGACGCTTCCCGGAGTCCGAGGGTTGACCCAGCTCATCGAGTCGATCGCAGCTTTGCGAGCGGCGTTGGAACCGACGCGGCGCGCCGGCCGAACGATCGGCCTCGTCCCGACGATGGGCGCGCTCCACGCCGGACATGTGGCGCTGATCGAACGCGCCCGGGCCGAGTGCAACGTGGTCGTCGTCACCCTGTTCGTCAACCGGCTGCAGTTCAACCAGGCGGCGGACTTCGAGCTCTACCCGCGTACGGTGGAATCGGATCTGGCGGCCTGCGCCGCCGCCGGCGCCGACTACCTGTTCGCGCCTCCGCAGCAGGAGATGTATCCGGACGAGCCGCGAACGTTCGTCGAGGTCGAGGAGCTGACCGAGGGCCTGTGCGGCGCCTTCCGGCCCGGCCATTTTCGGGGCGTCGCCACCGTCTGTGCCAAGCTGTTCCACATCGCCGGCGCGGATCGCGCCTACTTTGGCGAGAAGGACTTTCAGCAGTTGGCGGTGATTCGGCGCGTGGTGCGGGACCTGAACTTCCCGCTCGAGATCGTCGGCGTCCCGACCGTTCGCGAGCTCGACGGGTTGGCGATGAGCTCCCGCAACGCTCGCTTGGGAGCGGCGGAACGCGCCGCCGCGGTCGTTCTGTGGCGGGCGATCGAGGCCGCTCGGCGAGCCTTTGCCGACGGCGAGCGTGGCGCGGCGGAACTGCTGGCGGTCGCTCGCCGTCCGCTCGACGCCGAGCCGCTGGCGCGGACAGAGTACGTGGAGCTGGTGGACCCGGAAACCCTGGCGCCGCTCGAACGCGTCGAAGGGGAGTCGCGCTTGGCGCTGGCCGTCTGGATCGGCGACGTGCGTTTGATCGACAATGCGCCTTTGAAGTAGCCGGCAAAGGAGACAGTGATGTCGACCTCTTCCTCCCGCCGAACCCTGCTGCAGTCCGCCGCGGCCGCCCCGCTGGCAGCCTCGATGGCGACGGCCCCTGAGCGTAGCCGCGTACAGCCGAAGGGGTCGATCACCGACGTCCCCGGTGTCGAGGTCGGTCACTGGACCTCGACCCGGCGGCCCACCGGCTGCACCGTCGTTCTCACGCGGGAGGGGGCCGTGGCCGGAGTGGACGTCCGCGGCGGCGGGCCGGGCACCCGGGAGACGGACCTGCTGCGGCCCGAGCGGACGATCGAGCGGGCGCATGCCGTGGTGCTGTCGGGCGGCAGCGCCTTCGGACTGGCGACCGCCGACGGCGTGATGCGGTACCTGGAGGAGATCGGCGTGGGCTTTCGAGCCGGGGCGACCGTCGTGCCGATCGTGCCTGCCGCGATCCTCTACGACCTGGGCCTGGGCGACGGCTCCATCCGCCCAACGGCGGAATCCGGTTACCAAGCCGCCAAAGGCGCTTCGTCGCAGGCCGTTCCGCAAGGCTCGGTGGGAGCGGGCGCCGGGGCCACCGTCGGCAAGCTGCTGGGCGCGGGGCGGTCGATGAAATCTGGCCTGGGCAGCGCTTCGCTGGAGCTGCCGGATGGACTCGTGATCGGCGCCGTCGTCGCCGTGAATGCGCTGGGCGATGTGGTCGATCCCGAAACCAATGAGATTCTGGCGGGAGCGCTGAACGAGGACGAGAACGGATTCGCCGACGTGGCCCGGCGAATCCGGGAAGGCCTGGGGCTCGGCGCCGGAGGCCGCTTGCAGAACACCACCCTCGGAGTCGTGGCCGCCAACGTCGACTGGACCCAGGCGCAGGCCACCAAGGTCGCCCAGATGGCGCACGACGGGCTGGCTCGTACCATCCGGCCGGTCCACATGCCGTTCGACGGCGACACCGTCTTCGCGCTCGGCACAGGCGGCCTGAAGGTCGATACTGCCAAGCTGGGCCTGCTGGGGGCTTTGGCCGCCGACGTTCTCGGCCACGCCGTCGTGGCGGCTGTGCTCCAGGCGACCACGGCGGAAGGCCGTCGCGCGCGCCGAGACCTCTTCCCCGACAATGAATAGATGGCCGCGGCCTCGTTCGTCGAGCTCTTTCGGCTGGCCTGGGACTCCTTCTCCCAGAATCGGCTCCGCACCGCGCTCGCCGTTCTCGGCCTTACGATGGGCGTCGCCACGCTGATCGGCGTGATGACGCTGATCCAGGGCGCCAACGCCTACGTCGGCGACAAGGTGGCCGGGCTGGGGACCGGCGTCTTCCGCATCGCCAAGCGCTCCTTCGACGTGACCAACCTCGAGGAGTACTACAGCTCCCAGCGCAACCCGGACATCACCTACGACGACTTTTTGGCCGTCCGCGAGGGCTGTGGCGAGTGCGACGCGGTCGGCGCGACCATCACGGCCCGCGTAAAGGCCCGGCGCGGCGGCCTGGAGCTCAGCGACGTCAACCTCGAGGGCCAGAGCTACGAGATGGCCGACGTCTCTACGCGCACGGTGGAACGCGGTCGTTACTTCACGCTGGGGGAGCAGCGACGGGCGGCGGCCGTCTGCGTGATTGGGGCCGACGTGGCGGAGCGGCTGTTTCCCGGCGTGGACCCCTTGGAACGCAGCCTGCGCATCGACCGCGAGCCCCTCAAGGTCATCGGCGTCTACGAACGCGTCGGCTCGGTGCTGGGCCAGAACCAGGATTCGTTCGCAGTCGTGCCGCTGGAGACCTTCCGGCAGATGCGCGGCCTGCGGCAGTCGCTGACCATCGAGGCCTCCGCCGGCGACGGGCCGCGCTTCCAGCGCGCCCAGGACCAGGCCCGGGTGATCCTGCGCGCGCGCCGCAACATCGGCCCTCGCGACGACGAAAACTTCTACATCGGCACCGCCGACACCTATATCGCGCTTTGGCAGACCATCAGCGCCTCGTTCGTCTTCGTGTTTGGAGGCGTCTCCACCATTGCCGGCTTGGTGGGCGGCATCGTGATCATGAACATGATGCTGGTGAGCGTGGCGCAGCGCACCCGTGAGATCGGCGTGCGGCGGGCTTGCGGGGCGCGCCGCAGCGACATCCGCCGCCAGTTCCTCACCGAGAGCGTGCTGCAGTGCCTGCTGGGCGGAGCCTTGGGCGTGGCCGGCGGCGTGGGGGGCGCTTGGTTGCTTCGGCGCTATGCGGACTTCCCGGCGGACCTGCAGTGGTGGACGGCCGCCTTGGGCGTGGGCTACGCGGCCGCCATCGGGCTCTTCTTTGGGATCTATCCGGCGATCCGGGCCGCCGCGCTCGACCCGGTGGAAGCATTGCGGGAGGACCGATGACCCGGCAGCAACTCGGCGAAAACATCGGCGTCGCCCTGGATTCGCTGCGGGCGCGGCCGGGCCGGTCGTTCCTGACGCTGCTGGGCATCGTCATCGGCGTGGCCGCCGTCATCACCGTGGCCGCGCTGATCGAAGGGCTCAACCGCGACATCGTCAGCCGCGTGCAACAGCTTGGCTCCAAGGTCTTCTTCGTCGGACGCTTTCCGGCCGGCGTGAGCCCGGAGCAGTGGACCGAGGAGATCCGCACCCGCAAGGACTTCGAATACTCCTACGCCCGCGCCATCCGGGAGAGCTGCCCGACGGTCGAGTACGCCACGGTCTTCGCCGATCACTCCTTCGTCTTTGGCTACGAGAACGAGATTCGTTACCGCAACGAGCGCGCGACGAGCTTCTTCTTGCGTGGCGTGGACGAACAGTTTGATGACGCCATGCCCATGGCGACCGCCGAGCAGGGCCGCTTTATCACGGAAGCCGATCAGGGCCGCGCGCGGCCGGTGACGGTGATCGGGCTCGGCATCGCCGAAGCCTTGTTCCCGCAGATCGACCCACTTGGCCGGACGGTGCGGCTGAACGGGATGCCGTTCGAGGTGATCGGCGTCCTGGCGAATGACGACGGCCTGTTCGGCGGGCCCGGGCTCAACGATTTCGTGTTGATCCCCTACGCCACCTTCCACAAGCTCTACCCCGAGGTCGAGATGCACTATCTGGCCGTCTCGGTGGCGGATACGGCCGATCTGCCGCAGGCTGTGGACGAGGTCGTGGCGACGCTGCGCCGCCTCCGCGACGTGCCGCCGCACAAGGAGAACGACTTCGAAGTCACCCTGCCGGACTTTCTGGAAAACCTCTGGTCACAACTGACCTCGACGCTGTTCCTGCTGACCTTCGGAGTGAGCTCGATGGCGCTGGTGGTGGGCGGCATCGGGGTCATGAACGTGATGCTCGTCTCGGTGACCGAGCGCACCAAGGAGATCGGCGTTCGCAAGGCGGTCGGGGCGCGGCGGCAGGACATCCGGGCGCAGTTTCTGATCGAGGCGCTGGCGCAGACGATCGTGGGCGGAGTGCTGGGGATCGCGGTCGGCGCGGCGGCGAGCTGGGCGATCTCGCAACTGTTTCCGACGTTCTCGGCCTATTTGTCGACGTTCTGGATCGTGACCGGGGCGGCGGTCTCGGCGGCCACGGGGCTGATTTTTGGCTACAAGCCGGCCAGCCGGGCGGCCGAGATGGACCCGATCGAGTGCTTGCGGTACGAGTAGAGGTGGACGGACCGGGCGCTGGGGGCGGCCCGCCCACGGCTTGACTGCAAATGTTGCTCCGCCTCTCGCCGCAAATCTCGGCTGTTGGCCGACCGCCCAGGAGCCGGCGCGCACGGCATAGAGCAAGGCGCACCATGCTTCGGACGTTTCCGAGAGTCGCCTGCCTTGCGCCGACGGTCTCTCCTGGGGTCCGTGCGATGGGAACCACCCGAAAGCCTGACAGTGGGATCGCCGATTGAGACGCTCAGCGAAAGTTCTTACCGGTGAAACCGAACCTTCCCCCATCTGAGCGAGAATTCCTCCATGAGGCTATTGTTTCTGGTGACCTTCGTCTGTGCGGTTGGCGCAGCCCAAGAGGCTCCTCGGACGATGAAGCGGCTCTCGGTGTGGCTACAGAGTCCTGACGTTCCCAAAGATAGCTTCGCGGCGCAGCCGAAGCGAATGTTTCGGGCGGGGAACAAGTACTGTCGGACTGAGGAAGCTCCTGACACGGAGAATGGCATTCACGGTTTGCTGATCGCCAACGAGCCCGACGTTTGGATGGTCAACCGGCTAGATGAGACAGCGAAGCACATTGTCGATCCCGGCCCAACTTTCAACTGCCGCATGCCCATCCTTGGAAGTCACATCCGATCGCAGGAGGATTTCGAAAAGCCCCTTCTGCAGCTCGAGTTCGGTCGTGAATTGGCATTCTTCAAGGCAGTCGGCGCCGAACAGTCGGAAGGCCCGCTGCTGACAGGCGACCCCACGATTGCCCATAGCGCACGAGTCGACGATGTCGACCTGATCCTGCTCACGACCGCGGAGCTCATCCCAAGGGCCGTGGTCGCCATCTCAAACGGTGCTCGGAGAGGTCTACTGGTACACCGAGTACTCCGTGGTTCCTTTCGAAGCTGAGTTGTTTGCCGAACCGACCGGGGTAGAGATCCAAGAGCAAGGGCCCTGATCGACCTCAGCGAGCCATCAACCGCGCCAAGTTCCCCCCGAAGATTGCCGCGGCGTCTTCCGCCGACACACCCAGCTCCGCCAGCAACGCCGACTGCGTCTCGAACACGCTCTTGTTCCAGCCGCGCGGGAAGAACGATGAATCGCTGCCGAACAGCAGCCTCCGTGCGCCGTAGACCCCCAGGGCCTGCTGAAAGACCTCTCCCAAGGTCGGCTCCGGGACCAGATAGCGTCGCCAGGCGTTGCTCGATGACGTGTCGAGCGACACGTTCGGGCACAGATCGCCCAGCATCAACGTCTCTCGAAAGTAGCCCGCCCCGAAGTGGGGAATCACGAAGTGCACGTCCGGGTGGTCGACGGCTACACGGTGCAGGTCGATTGGGTTGGAGCGGCTCATGTCGAACGGTGACGCCAGCCCAAGCTTCTTACGCACTCCCACCGACAACACGCCGCAGTGCACGAAGACCACGCGGCCCGGCGCGGCGGCCAGCTCCAGCAGTGGACGCACCCGCTCGTCTTGGATCGAGTAGCGCTGCATCGCCGGGAACAGGCACAGCCCTTGCAGCCCCAGCTCCTCGAAGGCGCGGCGCGTGCGCTCGACCGCGTCCGGCGCCAGCGGGTTGACCATGAAGTAGCCGTAGAAGCGCTCCGGGTTCGCCCGCACGGCGTCCGCCGCGCTCTGCTCGTCACCGGGGATCGACGCCATCAGGATCGTCTTGGAGACGCCGTGACGGTCGAGCTCGGCGGCCCAGCGCGCGGCCAAGGCGGCGTTGTCGGCGGGCGGAGCCTCCCAGCCCAGACCGGCGACCAGGGCGTTTACGTTGGCGGCCGGTTGCGCCTGCTGCTTGCGGAGCGTCTCGAAAAAGCTGTGGGAGAACAGGTGCGCGTGGGCGTCTTCGACGGGGAGCTCTCCCCAAGGGGTCTGCATGGTTCGGTCCTTATCGGCTCTAGAGGCCGGCTTTGATCTGCTTGACGACGGCGGCTTCCGGCCGGGCCTTGTAGTAAGGGTCCAGGGGGTAGCAGCCGGAGATCATTCCCTTACGCGGCCCCGTGGTGCAGTCGCTGAACGTGCGGCAGATGCGCTTGGAGCTCAGCGCGCCTTCGCGCAGGACGTCCGCCGGCAGCTCGGGGTAGGACAGCACCATGCGTCCCAGCCCGACCGCATCGACCTTGCCGTTGCGAACCGCCCATTGGGCCACATGCGGCAGCAGCTCCTGGAAGTAGGAGTAGGCGCTGCCCACCATCATGAGATGGGGGAATTTCTCCTTGAGCGCGGCCGTGGCGGCGACCTGCCGGGCGCAGCCGACCAGCGGATCTTCCGGTGGTTGGTAGCCGTCCGACGGCGGGAACAGCGCCGGCCGCTGGATGTGCGGGTTGTAGTAGGGGCTGCCGGCGGTTACGTTGACCATCCGGATTCGCAGCTCTTCGAACAGGCGCAGCAGCGGCTCGGTCTCCGCTAAGTTATGGCGGGTGGGGTCCTTATGGTCCACGCCAAAGCCGGACTCGTAGGGTCTCGGCCCGTCTTCCGGCACGCCTGGGCCCAGCTTCGTCCCCTCGCTCCGGTCGGGGTCGGGCTTGTAGGGCGTGAAGTCGAATGCGCTCAGCCGGACGCCGATCGACAGCTTTGTCGTCGCGCGAATGCCGGCGACGATCTCGCGCAAGAAGCGCGTGCGGTTCTCGAACGAGCCGCCGAAAGGGCCGGGCCGGGAGAAGGCGCTCAGGAACTCGTGCCCCAGGTAGCCGTGGCAATGCTTGATGTCGACGAACTGCGCGCCACAGCGCTCGGCGATGCCCGCGGCGGCCACGAAGGTTTCGATGAGGCGGCGGATGGCGTCGTCGCTCAGCAGCGGATAGTCGTCGCCGAGGCCAAGCTTGCGGTCCAGCACGGGGTGGCGGTAGAGGATCTGCGGCTCGGCCTTGTCCTTGCGAAACGGGCGGCAGAAGCGACCGGAGTGCGTGAGCTGGAAACCGACCAGCAGGTCGTCCACGGTCCCAAAGGACTCACGGTGGGCATCGAGCAGCCCGTCGAGCAGAGCCCGGAGGCCGTCTGCGTTCGCTTCGTTGATGATGAGCTGGTTCGGGTTCGCGCGGCCTTCGGGGACCACCGCCATGGCCTCGCCGCCCCAAATCCACTTGGCGCCGCTATGCCCGAAATTCCGCCAGCGCCGCGCCACCAGCTCGCTCGGCTTGCCGTCGGGCTCGGCGTCCCAGCCCTCCATGGGGTGGATCACGAAGCGATTGCCGAGTGTGAAGCCGTCGACCGCCAGAGGCTGCGCCAAGGGGGAATGCGGTGCGGTCTCGATCGAGTCCTCGACTTCGATCGGCAGATTCAGCTCGGCCAGACGGGCGCGGAACTTCTCCGGCGTACGCAGAGCGGCGATGCGGGGGTAGGACGACATGGCTGGAATTGCCCAGTATAGTGCGGCCTCAGGGCTGCGCATCGGACCGAGGTTACCCTGTGAAGAGAGGAGCCTCGACGATGTTGTCCCCTTCCGATCGCGAACGACAAGAACAAGAGCGCCGGCAGGACGGCCGCTTGCCGCCGGGCCAGTCGCTCACGCTCAAGTGGCCGGTGCTCCACGAGGGGCCCATCCCGAAGTTCGATCCGGCCACGTGGACCCTGGACGTGGGGGGCTTGGTCTCCCAGCCGCTGCGGCTGAGCTGGGACGAGCTGCAGGCCATGCCGCGCAAACGCATCACTGCGGATTTCCATTGCGTGACGACCTGGAGCAAGTTCGACAACGAGTGGGAGGGCGTACCGTTCACCGCGATCGCCGAGAGGGCCGGTGTGCTGCCGGAAGCCAAGTACGTGATCATCCGCGCTGAGAACGGCTACACCACCAACGCGCCGATCGAGGATCTGCTGCGGTCCGACGTGCTGCTGGCCGATCGGCACGCGCCGGAGCCGCTGACGCCCGAGCACGGCGGGCCGCTGCGGCTGGTCGTGCCGCACCTCTACGCCTGGAAGAGCGCCAAATGGCTGCGAGGCTTTGAGCTGACGGCCGAAGACCGCCCCGGATATTGGGAGCAGGTCGGCTATCACATGTACGGCGATCCGTTCCGCGAGCAGCGTTATCGCCGGCAATAGAAGCCGCGCGCTACCATGCGGGGACTCATGGCCGAGAAACCGCACTATCCGCAGAAGGCCTACAAGAACCTCGAGTTCCTGGCCAGCGCCAACGCCCGCACGATTCGCATTCTGGCGGAGTATTTGGAGCCGCGGGCGCGGCTGGAGCGATTCGGCGTCCACAACACGATCGTGTTCTTCGGATCGGCCCGCTTCCGCGACCTAGAGACGGCCCAGTCCATGGCGGACAGAGCCGCCTCCGACGAGGACAAACGGCTCGCCGAAGTGGCCCTCAAGGGCGCGCGCTACTACGAGGAGGCCCGGCAGTTGGCGCGGATGCTCGCCGAGTGGGCCAATGAGAACAGCGAGGTCGGCTCGTCGTTCTTCATCTGCTCCGGCGGCGGCCCGGGCATCATGGAAGCGGCCAACCGCGGCGCCCACGAGGCCGGCGCCGCGTCGGTGGGCTTCAATATCAGCCTTCCGTTCGAGCAGCAGCCCAATCCCTACATCACGCCGGAGCTGTCCTTCGATTTTCACTACTTCTTTATGCGCAAGCTGTGGTTTGCGTATCTGGGCAAGGCGCTGGTGGCCTTTCCGGGCGGCTTCGGAACCATGGACGAGCTGCTCGAGATCCTCACGCTGGTGCAGACCAACAAGCTCCGCAAGCAGCTCCTGGTGCTGGTCTACGGCCGGGAGTACTGGAATCGCGTGCTGAACCTCGAAGCGCTCATCGAGTTCGGCACGATCAGCCCGGAGGACAGGGACCTGTTCCGCTACGTCGACACCCCCGAAGAGGCCTTCGCCACACTGACCGAGTGGATCACGGACAAGTACCTGTAACGGCGATCAAGCGGGCCGGCTCTCCTCCAGGACGCCCCCGGGGCGCGGTCCGATTTCCGTTGGACGGATTCGGACCCTGTGCTAATCTGAGGCCAATTTCCTAGCGGAGGGAAACCGTGATGATGCGTAAAGCGTTGATGCTAGGGTGTTTGAGTTTGGCGGTGACCACTGGGGGTTGGGCCCAGCAGGCTCCGGCGGCCGGCGGCGGCGGGAACACCGGCGGAGGGAACGCCGGCGGCGGCACAGGAGGCGGGGGGACGACGGGAAATCCCGGCGGAGGCGGCACGAACGGCGGCGGCTTCGGGACCATCGGCGGACAGCAGGGCGGCCGGAACCAGCAAGACCCCTTCGGCCAGCAGCAGAATCCTTTCGGCCAGATGGAGCGGCCGATCTACCTCTCGGGCGAGGTCCGGCTGGCGAATGGCGAGATTCCGCCCGAGCCGGTCCGCATCGAGCGAATCTGCAACGGGCAGAACCGGCCGGAAGGCTATACCGACCTGAAGGGCCGCTTCAATTTTCAGGTGGGCGGCAACAACTCGGCCGCGCTCACCGACGCCAGCTACAGCGGCTTCGGTCAATCGGGCAACGGCATGAACGGGGCGGGGAACTTCGGCGGCATGGGCGGAGCTGGGACGAGCTTCGACGGGTCGCTCGACCTCAGCGGCTGCGAGCTGCGAGCCTCTCTGGCGGGCTTCCGCTCGGACCAGATCATGCTCACGCGGCGGCGGTCGATGGACAACCCCGACGTCGGCGTGATCGTGCTGCATCCGTTGGCGGGATTCCAGGGCGAGATCGTCAGCGCAACGACACTGACCGCTCCCAAAAAGGCCAAGGCGAACTATGACAAGGGCGTGCGCGAGCTGCGCAAGTCCGAGCCGAAGTTCGACAAGGCCGCGCAGTACTTGGAGGCCGCTGTGGCCGAGCACCCGAAGTTCGCTTCGGCATGGACTTGGCTAGCCGAAGCGCGGCTGCGCCTGGACGACCAGGAAGGCGCCGAGGAGGCCCTCACCAAGGCCATCGAAGCCGACCCGGCTTACATCCGGCCGTACGAGCCGCTCGTGCAGATCGCCTTGCGGAAAGAAGACTGGCCCCGCGTGGCGGAGCTGGCCGATGCGACCTTGCGGATGTATCCCGGCCATACTCAGATCCGCTATTACAAAGCGGTGGCTGCGTATCGGCTGGGGCAGATCGAAGTGGCCGAGGCGACGGCCCGCGAGATCGCCGCGGGGTCGGACGCCAAGGCCTTTCCGCACGCCTACCAGATGATGGGCGTGATCTACGCCCAGAAGGGCTCGTTTCCGCAGGCCGCCGACTCGTTCCGAACCTACTTGGAGATGTCTCCGCAAGCGCCATCGGCGGAGCAGATTCGCAAGCAGCTCAACGAGTGGGAAGCGCTGGGCGTGATCAAGCCGGCTGAGACTGCCGAGGCGAAGTAGGCAAGATCCGGACCGCCGGCCGCCTCACTTCTTTGTAGAGCGGCCGGTGAATCCTCGAGTCGATTCCGCAGTCCGAAGAGCCGCCTCCAGGACCGCGGGGTCCTCGCCGAACCCCTGCAGCCAAAGCGTCTCCGGCTCCTGCCGCCGGAACCAAGTCCACTGCCGCTTGGCGTAGTTCCGCGTGGCCTGCGCGGTCTGTTCGATGGCTTCTTCGACGCTGATTCCGCCGTCGAGGCAGGCCAAGGCCTGCCGGTACCCCAGCGCTCCCAAGGCCCACGCCGAGCGGGGAGCTCCGCGGGCCAGCAGGTCGGCGACTT
This sequence comes from Acidobacteriota bacterium, assembly GCA_016125275.1. Classification (GTDB taxonomy): domain Bacteria; phylum Acidobacteriota; class Terriglobia; order Bryobacterales; family UBA6623; genus RI-231. The sequence continues at coordinate 536,761 of WGMB01000004.1, forward strand.
CATCCAGCAGGCCCACTTCGAACATCGCCCGGGAGCGGAGGTTGATGCGCTCGTAGAGGTGGACTCTTGGCGGGTCGAGCCCCAGCCGCACGATGCGGTAGCCTTCCAGCGGTTGCGGTTTCACGGCGTGCGCCTCAGTCAGCGGCCGTCGCTCGAGCAGGCACACCTCCGCCGCCCGAATCAGCTTGGGCCGGTCGTTGGGGTGGATCCGTTCGGCCGCCCGCCGGTCCAGTCGAACGAGCAGTCGATGCAGGCGGCCGCGATTGGCGATTCCTTCCAGGCGAGCCCTGAGCGACTCGTCCCGGGCCGGTCCCTCGAACAGGCCTTTGAGCAGCGCCCGCAAGTAGAATCCCGTGCCGCCGACCAGGACCGGTACCTTCCCTCGGGCCGTGATATCCGCCAGAGCGGCCCGTCCCAGGCGCGCGAAATCGCCGGCGCTGCAGCGATCCGCCGGGTCGAGAACGTCGAGCAAGTGATGTGGGACGCCCTCGCGCTCCTGGGGCGGCGTCTTGGCGGACCCGATGTCGAAGCCGCGATACACCTGTACCGAGTCGAAGTTGACGATCTCGCCGCCCAGCCGCTGCGCCAGCGCCAGGCCCAGTGCGCTCTTGCCGGACGCCGTAGGCCCCAGAACGACGATCAGGAGCGGGAGGCTCACGATGAGGAGGTCTTGGGTGCGACCGGTTTGGACTCGGCGGCGTGCCGCAGCGATTGCAAGTATCCGATCGCGAAAGCCCAACCCACCTGATTGCCGACGGTGTCGCCGTCGAACTCCGGCGTGTGGTCGGGAATCATCAGATAGCGATAGCCGACTTCCTGGAAAGCCTTCATGCAGGCCAGCATGTCGCAATCCCCGTTGTCGTGCATCACTTCGAGGTACTTGAAGTAGGGCGTCTCGACCTTCACGTTGCGAAAGTGTACGTGGTTGATGCGGTCGCGGGAGCCGAAGTAGCGAATAGCCTCGGCGGCGTCCTCGCCCATCTCGGTCGTCACGCCGGTGTCGAGCGTGATGCCGTTGGAGGGGCTGTCGATCAACTCGATCAGCCGCCGCTGGTCTTCGAGGGAGCGTACCGGCTGCGCGGCGCCCCGGAAGACCGGGACCGGCGGGTCGTTGGGGTGCATCGCCAGCCGCACGCCGCTCTGTTCTGCCACGGGGATGACGGCTTTGAGGAACATCTCCAGCCGCTCCCACATCTGCTCTCGGCTGTGTTCGCCCACGTTGGGCAGCGGCGGCAGATCCTTGGTGCGCTCGTAGTCGTAGTCCCTGCGCCCGCCGCCGCCGCGGCCCGTGGTCCGGCCGTAGCCTTCGGAGCCGCGCAGGGGCGTGAAGTTGTATTCGACGACCGGCAGCCCAGCCTCGCCGGCCGCCGCGATCGACTTCTGGACGTTCTCGATCTCACGCGCCGCGTCCGGGCGGCCGTGCAGAATCCGGTGGAACTGCCCCAGATGGACCATCTCGGCCGAAAGCCCCCGCTCGCCCAGGTAGTCCTTGATGCGCTTGAGGTCGGCGGCGTTCCAGGGCGTCAGCGGCTCCTCGCCCCGGGGCCCCTTGTCCGCCGCCGGGACCATCTCCCGTTTGGTCAGCTTCGTGTTGAAGTGGGCCGGCATGACGACATGCTCCACGCCCATCTGCAGAAAGAACGCGATGGTCTCGTCGGAGAGGTCCCGCAGGCCCTTGGCCACCTTCAGCCGAAAAGTCTTGGCGGCGTCGGCTTGCTCGGTCGGCGTCTGAGCGCGGGCCGCGCCCGCGGCGGCGAGGGCGGCGGTGGAGCGAAACAGTTGGCGGCGGGTCGTCGGCATGTCGTCCTATCCTTCGGCGTTGACGGCTTGGATCAGTCCGCGAATCCACCCGTGCGAATACGAGCGACCGATCCGCCCGCCGTCGAAATCCCCGATGACTTGCGGCGTGTGGTCGGAGACCAGCGAGCTGGTGTAGTTGACCTCCTTGAACGCCCGCATGGCGGCCAGCATGTCCACGTCGCCCTGATCGATGAAGGTCTCTACGTACTGCGGGACGTGACCGCGCACGCCGCGAAAGTGGACGTGGTTGATCTTTCCGCGTCCGCCGATGCGGCGGATGGCGTCGATGACGTCGACGCCCATCTCGGTCACCGTCCCCTGACAGAACGTGAAGCCGTTGGCTGGGCTGTCGACGGCGTCAAGGAACTCCTCGATCGAATCGGTGTCGGTGAGGATACGGTCGACGCCGCGCATGCTCTTGACCGGCGGGTCCTTGGGATGCAGGGACATCTTCACGCCGACCTCGTCGGCCGCGGCGCAAACGGGCTTGGCGAACTCCACCAGACGCTCGAACAGCGTAGCCCGGGGAATCACTCCCAACTCCGGGAAGGGAGGCTTCTCGGCCGCCCGAGCGTAGTCAAAGGCCTTGTATCCGGCGCCTCCGCGTCCCTTCACCGGGTAGTAGCCCACGTCGTCGCCCCACTTGAAGTCCGGCGACCAGCGCCACTCGATCACCTGCACGCCGGCGCTGCCGGCCGTGCGCACGCTGCGGCGAATGTTTTCGACGTAGTCCTTGGCGTCGGGCTTGCCGAGCATGGAGCTCATCAGCCAGTCCAAGGGGATCATCAGCGAGTAGAGCTCCAGGCCGAAGTCTTCGCACTTCTGCTGCAGCAGCGCGATGTCTTCGGGCGACCAGTAGCCCTTGCCCTCGCGGTCCACCCAGTCGGTCCCTTGCAGGCAAACCCATTCCAGGCCGAGCTGCGCGATCCAGCGCAGGGTATCGTCGTTGAGGTTGCCGATGTTTTCGCTGACCTTCGGCGTCCACCAGGCCTTGGGGGCGGTGGCGTCGGCCGCCGGCTGGGAGGAGTCGCCGCAGGCGCCGCAAACGGACCCGGCGGCCAGCGCGGCGGACTGCGTGAGGAAACGGCGGCGGGTCGACGGCGAGGCGGACATGGCTTCTGCGGCTCGAAAGCGCTCTCGATTGTAGGGGTTCGCCGCGAGCGCTGTCATCCGCTCCGGCGGCAAGTACAATAACGCTCGATGCGCGTGCTGCTGATCCTGTCGCTTCTGTCCGGCGTCGCACAGGCGGCCGGGGTCTCCTTCTCGCGGGACGTGCGCCCGATCCTCTCCGACCACTGCTTCGCCTGCCATGGTCCGGACGAAGCCGGGCGGATGGCCGGGCTTCGCCTCGATACCGAAGAAGGCGCGGTGCGCGTGCTCCGGCCCGGAGATGCTGCGGCCAGCCTGCTCTACCAGCGCGTGAGCCACGCGCAGGAGGCGGCCCGCATGCCTCCGCCGAGCTTCGACCGCAAGCTCACCGCCGAGCAGGTGGAGACGCTGCGCGTATGGATCAACGAGGGGGCTTCGTGGGAGAGCCACTGGTCCTATCAGCGCCCGCAGCGCCCTGAGCCCCCGACGCCGGCGCGCTCCGGCTGGGCGCGGAACCCGATCGACCGCTTCGTGCTGGCCAAGCTCGAGCAAGAGGGCCTGGCCCCTTCCGGCGAGGCCGCTAAGGCAAAGCTCCTTCGTCGATTGAGCTTCGATCTCACCGGCTTGCCGCCCACGCCCGAGGAGCTTGCAGCCTTCGAGGCGGACCGGGAGCCCGGCGCTTACGAACGGCAGGTGGAGCGGCTGTTCGATTCGCCTCGCTACGGCGAACGCATGGCGATGCGCTGGCTGGACCTGGCCCGCTACGCCGATACGCACGGCTTCCACATCGATTCCCACCGCGACATGTGGCCCTGGCGCGACTGGGTGATCGCGGCTTACAACGCCAACATGCCGTTCGATCGCTTCACGGTGGATCAGCTTGCCGGCGATCTGTTGCCTTCTCCGACCCGCGACCAGATCGTGGCCACCGGCTTCAATCGCAACCACATGATCAACTTCGAGGGCGGCGCTATCCCCGAGGAGTACCGCGTGGAGTACGTCGTCGATCGGGTGGAGACCACCGCGGCCGTCTGGCTGGGCATGACGATGGGGTGCGCCCGCTGCCACGACCACAAGTACGACCCGATCGCGCAGAAAGACTTCTACCGCTTCTTCGCCTTCTTCAATACGGTGGACGAAGCCGGACTGGACGGCACGAAGGGCAACGCCAAGCCGTTTCTTGCGCTGCCCTCATCCGAGCAGCAACAGCGGCGCGTCGAGCTCGAGCGTGAGCTGAGCGAGGCCCGCGCGGCGCTCGACGAGTTCGAGCTGACCCGCCTGCAGTTCGCCTGGGAGGACACGGCTCTGGAGACTCTGCCGAGGCCCCCGGAGGAGGGGCTGATTGCGCGCTTCGGCTTCGACAAGCAGATCTGGCCGGCCAAGCTGGTTCGCGGCGAGATCGCCTACGGCTCCGGCCGCGTCGATCGCTCGCTGCGCCTCGACGGCGGCCAGGAAGTCTCGCTCGAGACAAGGCTGCCGGTGGAGAAGGAGTTTTCCATCGCGTTGTGGCTCAATACCGGCGTCCGCTGGGGGGCTGCCGCGCTCGACCAGGGCGACCTCGCGATTCTGCTCGGCCGCTCGGAGAAGGTTCCGGGCGAGTACAAGATCGCCGGCCCGATCGAGGTGCGGCTGGGAGAGCGCAGCTACGTGTCGACCGAGGCGGTGACCTTGCGCGAGTGGCACCACGTGGCGCTGGTCGGGGGCGACAAGCCGCGGCTCTACGTCGACGGCAAGGCATTGGTGATGGAGCAAGGCCCAGCGGTGGAGCCTGCGAACCCGGGACCGTTGCGCGTCGGCGCCAAGGGCGGCCCGGCGCCGGTCTACGATGGGGAGCTCGACGAGATCCGCCTGTATGACCGGGCCCTCACGCCCGCCGACGTGGAGACCTTGGCCGTCCATCAGCCCCGCCGAGCGATGCTCGAGTTGCCTTCGATGGACTGCAATCAGGCGGAGGCGATCGAGCGCTACTACCGCGAACGGTTCGCTCCCGAGCCCTACAGAACTGCCTGGAAGCGGATCGAGGCTTTGCAGGAACAGCTCGCCGCGCTCGAGGAAGAGATTCCCAACACGATGGTGATGTCCGAGATGGAGGAACCGCGCCAGGCCTTCGTGCTGGGTCGCGGCGACTATCGCAATCACGGAGAAGCCGTCGAGGCGAAGACCCCGGCGGCGCTGCCGCCGCTGCCCGCCGGCGCTCCTACCAATCGCCTGGGCTTGGCCCGCTGGCTGGTGGCGCCCGAGAATCCGCTGACGGCGCGGGTCGAGGTCAACCGCCAGTGGGAGCTGTTCTTCGGCACGGGCTTGGTCAAAACCGCCGAGGACTTCGGCTCCCAGGGTGAGGCGCCGAGCCACCCCGAGTTGCTCGACTGGCTGGCCGTCGAGCTGGTCGAGTCCGGCTGGGACGTCCGCCGCATCCAGCGGCTCATCGTCACCTCGGCCGCCTATCGCCAGTCGTCGCGAGTGACGCCGGAGCTGCTGGAACGCGATCCCGAGAATCGACTGCTGGCGCGCGGGCCGCGTTTTAGGCTGCCGGCTGAGACGGTGCGCGACAACGCTTTGTACGTGAGCGGGCTGTTGCGGGAACATGTCGGCGGGCCGAGCGTCAATCCCTACCAGCCGCCCGGCTTGTGGGAGGACGTCAGCTACGGCGACCGCTTCACGGCGCAATCCTACCGCCAGGACCATGGCGAGGCGCTCTATCGCCGGTCGATGTACACCTTCTGGAAGCGGACGGCGCCGCCGCCGGCCTTGTCGTCTTTCGATGCGCCGAACCGCGAGAAATGCACGGTGCGCCGGGCGCGTACGAACACCCCCTTGCAGGCCTTGGCTCTACTGAACGATCCCACCTTCGTGGAAGCCTCTCGCGCGCTGGCCGAGCGGCTGCTGAGCGAGGCCCCGTCGGACGCGGCGGCGCGGCTGCAGCGGGCTTACCTGCTGGCCCTGAATCGGGAGCCGAACGGCCGCGAGCGAGACCTGCTGCTGACGTTGCTGGACCGCGAGCTGTCGGGCTACCGTGCCGACCCGGACGCCGCCCGGGAGTTGCTCTCGGTGGGCGAATCGCGCTGGAGCCCGGACCTCGATCCGGCTGAGCTGGCCGCTTGGACGACCGTGAGCTCGACGATTCTGAATTTGGACGAGACGATCACGAAGGAATAAGGCAGTCGCGGAAGAAAATCCGGCGGCGCGGTCGGGCGCCCCCTATAATTTGCAGTGGACTCCCATGGCGCGGACGCATAGTCGAAGTCCCCTTGCGAACTGGCTCGCCGCATTGGCGATCGCCGGGGCGGCGGCGGGCCCCGCTGCGGCCGAGCCGCCCGCCGCTTCGTCGTTCGTGAGCCAGTATTGCGTGGCTTGCCACAGCGATCAGGCCAAGACCGGCGGGCTGACGCTCGAGCCCTATCTCGACGAGCCCGTCTCCGAGCATTCGGCCACTTGGGAGAAGGTCGTGCGGCGGCTGAGGGCGCGCCAGATGCCGCCCGCGGGGATGCCGCGACCCGACGAGCAGGACTATCAGGTCATTCTGGCCTCGCTCGAATCCGAGCTGGATCACGCCGCCGTCGCTGCGCCGAACCCGGGCCGCACGGACACGTTTCGGCGCCTGACCCGCACGGAGTACCGCAATGCTGTCCGCGACCTGCTCGACCTGGACGTGGACGTTTCCGCGCTGCTGCCCAACGACGAATCCAGCCACGGCTTCGACAACATCACCGTCGGCGACCTGTCGCCCACCCTGCTGGACCGCTACATCTCGGCCGCCCAGAAGGTCAGCCGCCTCGCGGTGGGGCGTCCCGGCCGCTCGCCCGGCGGCGATACGATTCTGGTTCCGCCGGATCTGACGCAGGAGCAGCATATCAACGGTCTGCCGATCGGTACTCGCGGCGGGACCGTCGTGGCGTACACGTTTCCGGCCGACGCCGAGTACGAGATCCAGATCCGGCTCGCACGCGACCGCAACGAGCAGATGGAAGGGCTGACCAAGCCCCATGAAGTGGAATTACTGCTGGATCGCCAGCGCATTCGCCTGTTCACGGTGAAGCCGCCGCGGACCCTCACCGGCCACGCCACCGCCGACCTGCACTTGCGGGCCCGGATACCGATCACGGCCGGTCCGCATGAGGTGGCCGTCGACTTCCCAAAGCAGCCGACGACGCTGCTGGAGACGGAGCGGCAGCCCTATCAAGCGCACTTCAACTATTACCGCCATCCCCGGATCCAGCCGGCGGTCTATTCTGTATCCATCCTCGGCCCCTACGACGTGGCGGGCCCGGGAGACACGCCCAGCCGCCAACGCTTGTTCCTGTGCGAACCCGCCGAGAAAGCGGAGCAGGACGCCTGCGCCCAGCGGATTCTCGGAAAGCTGATGCGTCGGGCCTACCGCCGGCCTGTCTCGTCCGACGACCTCGAGCGCCCGCTGGCTCTTTACCGTGACATCGCCGAGGAGGAGGGCTTCGAAGCCGGCGTGGAGATGGCGCTGTCCGCCCTGCTCGTCAGCCCGGAGTTCCTGTTCCGCGTGGAGCGTGACCCCGCGGGCATGAAACCCGGCGAAGCCTATCCCGTCAGCGATCTGGAGCTGGCCTCGCGGCTCTCGTTCTTCCTGTGGAGCTCGATTCCTGACGAGCCGCTGTTGAAGGACGCCGAGGCCGGACGCTTGCACGACCCGGATGTCTTCGAAGGGCACGTGCGCCGGATGCTGGCCGACGAACGCTCGTCTTCACTCGTCACGAACTTCGCCGCCCAGTGGCTCTATCTGCGCAATCTCGATTCGATCACGCCCGACATGCGGCGCTTCCCGGATTTCGACGACAATCTGCGCCAAGCCTTCCGGCAAGAGACGGAACTGTTCTTCGCAGGCGTCCTGCGGGAGGACCGCAGTGTGCTGGATCTGCTCGACGCCGACTACACGTACCTCAACGAGCGCTTGGCGAAGCACTACGGCATCCCCAACATCTACGGCAGCCGCTTCCGCCGCGTGGACTTGGCCGCTGACAGTCATCGCGGCGGACTGTTGCGCCAGGGCAGCGTCTTGACGGTGACCTCTTACGCCACGCGTACCTCGCCGGTGATCCGCGGCAAGTGGATTCTCGACAACCTGCTCGGCATTCCCCCTCCGCCGCCCCCGCCGGACGTGCCGGCCCTCGAGGAAGATGGCTTGGCGATTCGAGGGCTGTCGGTGCGGCAGCGCTTGGCCGAGCATCGCAAGAATCCCGCCTGTGCGGGGTGCCACAACCTGATGGACCCTGTCGGTTTTGCCTTGGAAACCTACGACGCGGTGGGCCGCTGGCGCACCTCCGAGGAGGGCAAACCGATCGACGCCTCCGGGGGCCTGCCCGATGGCAGCCGGTTCGAGGGCGTCGACGGGATGGTCCAAGCCCTTCAGGCCCGCCCGGAGATGTTTGTCGGCACGCTGACCGAAAAACTGCTGACCTATGCCCTTGGGCGCGGCATGGAGACCTATGACGCGCCGGCCGTGCGTGAGATTGTACGGGCCGCCGGCGAGGATGACTACCGCTTCTCGGGCATGATCGTGGGGATCGCCCAAAGCGCGCCGTTCCAGATGAGGAGATCGCGATGATTGTCTCGAAGAAGTCCTTGCCTCGCCGCACTTTCCTGCGCGGCATGGGCGCGTCGCTGGCGCTGCCGCTGCTCGACGCCATGATCCCCGCGATGACGGCGCAGGCCCGCACGCCCGCCGCTCCCATCCAGCGTCTCGGCTTCGTGTACGTTCCGATGGGGTCGGACATCACCCGTTGGACTCCCCGCAGCGAGCGCGATCTCTCTGAGCTGTCCCCGAGCCTCGAATCCTTGGCGCCTCTGGTCGACCACCTGACCGTGTTGTCGAACATGGAGCTCAAGAACGCCTACCCGGGCACGCACGCGACGTCGAACGCGGCCTTTCTGAGCGCGGCCAAAGCCAAGTGGACCGAATCGACCGACTACTATCTGGGCACGACGGTCGACCAAATCGCCGCCCAGCAGGTCGGGCAGCAGACGCAGTTGCCGTCGCTCGAGCTGGCGATGGACCTGATGTCGATGGTCGGCCAGTGCGACAACGGGTTCGCCTGCGTCTACCAGAACAATCTGTCGTGGTCCTCGCCAACGACGCCGCTGCCGTCGGAAGCCCACCCCCGGATCGTGTTCGAGCGGCTGTTTGGAGACGGCGGCACCGCCCAGGAGCGGCGGGCGGCCCTGGACAAGCGCGCCAGCCTGCTGGACTGGGTGAAGGACGACATCGCTCGGCTGGAGAAGGATCTGGGCGCCGAGGACCGCGTGAAGGTCGACCAGTACCTCAGCAGCGTCCGCGAGGTCGAACGCCGCATCGTGAAGGCCGAGGAGGGCGTGGCGGACAACCAAATGCCGGATCTGGAGCGTCCGGTGGGCGTCCCGCCGGCCTACGCTGATCATGCCCGCCTGATGTTTGACCTGCAGGTGCTGGCGATGCAAGGCGACGTGACCCGCGTGCTGACGTTCCAACTGGCGCGCGAGACCAGCACCCGCACCTATCCGGAGATCGGCGTGCCCGAGCCCCATCACCCGCTCACCCACCATGGCGGCGACGAGGACAAGATCGCCAAGGTCGCCAAGATCAACGGCTTCCACGTCTCGCTGTTCGCCTACTACCTGGAGCGGCTGCGGGCCACTCCCGACGGGGACGGGACGCTGCTCGACCACTCCAGCATTCTCTACGGCAGCGGCATGGGGAACCCGAACATCCACGACCACGTGAACCTACCGATCATCGTCGCCGGAGGCAAGACCCGGCCCGGCGGAAGGCATCTCCGCTACGAGACGCCGGAGCCGCTGGCCAATCTGCACCTGACGCTGCTGGACCGCGTAGGCGTACACCGCGACAAGTTCAGCGACTCGACCGGCACGATCGATCAGCTCGCCAATCCGGTTTCCCTGGGATGAGGATGCGCGCGCCCGGCTCGGTTTTGGCGGCATTGCTGGCGGCGGCGACTCTCGTGGCTGCTCCGAGCGGAGTGTCTCCGGCTGACGCCGTGGAGGCCGGCGACGGGGCCCAGCTTCGGGCGTTGCTGGAGCAAGGCGCAGACGCGAACGCCGCGCAGGCCGACGGCACGACGGCGTTGCACTGGGCGGCTTGGCGCGACGACTTGCAGGCAGCGCGGCTTCTGGTGAAGGCCGGCGCGGACGTGACCGCCCGGAACCGCTACGGCGTGACGCCGCTCTCGCTGGCCGCCACCAACGGCGACGCCGGGATGATCAGCCTGCTGCTGGAGGTCGGCGCCGACCCCAAGGCGACGCTGCCCGGCGGCGAAACCGTCCTGATGACGGCTGCTCGCACCGGCAAGCTCGACGCCGTGAGCGCCCTCCTCGACGCAGGAGCCGACCCCAACGCGGCTGAAGACAGCGGACAGACCGCGCTGATGTGGGCCGCCGCCGAGGGGCACATGGCGGTGGTGAACAAGCTCATCGAGGCCGGCGGAGATCTTCGGGCGGCCGTTGATTCGGGCTTCACTCCGTTCTTCTTCGCTGTCCGCGAAGGCCGTATCGGCGTGGTGGAGGCCTTGCTCGAGGCCGGCGTCGACGTCAACGAGCCCTTCTCGCCGCGCAAGCCGTCCCGCAAGGGTCCTCCGGTGGGAACCGGAGCGCTGCGGCTGGCGGTGACGAACGCCCACTTCGAGCTGGCGGCGCACTTGCTGGACGCCGGCGCCGACCCCAATGAGATCGTTCCGGGCTATTCGCTGCTGCATCTGATCACCAACGTCCGCCAGCCCGGCATCGGCGACAACGATCCGGCGCCGCAGGGTTCGGGGTCGATGACGAGCCTCGAGCTCGTGCGTCGCTTGGTCGCGGCCGGGGCCGACGTCAACGCCCGCATGACCAAGCACGTGAACTTCGGCAACACGCGCTTGCATCGGGACAAGGCCACGCCATTCTTCCTGGCCGCAGGAACGGCGGATGCGCCGCTCCTGCGGTTGCTGATCGAGATTGGCGCGGACCCCTCGATCCCCAACGCGGAGAACACGACGCCACTGATCGCCGCCACCGGCGTCGGTACGCGGTCGCCGGGCGAGGACCCGGGGACCGAAGAGGAAGTGCTGGAGACCGTGGAGCTACTGCTGGAGCTGGGCGCCGACGTGAACGCCGTGGACGACCACGGCGAGACGCCGATGCACGGGGCCGCTTACAAGAATTTGCCGAAGGTCGTCCGGCTGCTGGCCGACCGCGGCGCGGACATCGCCGTATGGAACAAGCCGAATGAGTGGGGTTGGACGCCTTTGGTGATCGCCAGGGGTTACCGCTTCGGCAACTTCAAGCCGTCGCAAGTGACCATCGATGCGATCAGCGAGATCCTGCTGGCGAACGGCGTCGCTCCGGATCTGACGACCATCCCCGCGAAGAACCGGGTCGAGTACTGACGGCCCGAGCCCGAACCCCTTTTTCAGACAACCGGCGCGATCAGCTCCGCCAAGCGATTGGCCGCGGCGTGCCAGCCCGTATCGCGCTCCGGCTCATAGCGGTGCAGCTTGAAGGAGCGCCTGACGACTTCCCGAGCCTGCGCCAAGTCGCTCACGCGGCCGAGCCCCATGGCCTGCACCAGGACGTTGCCGAGGGCCGTGGCTTCCACGGGACCGGCGACGACCTCCACGCCGCAGGCATTGGCGGCGTATTGGCACAGTAGGCGGTTCTGGGAGCCGCCGCCCACGATGTGCAGCGTCCGTGGCGTGCGGCCGGTGATCTCCGCCAAGTCGGCCAGCGTCAGGCGGTATTTGAGGGCCAAGCTCTCGAAGATCGCCCGGCCGAACTGCCCCGGCGTCTCGGGCGATGGCTGCCCCGTGCGCTCGCAGTAGTCCCGAATCCGCTGCGGCATGTCGCCGGGAGCCACGAAGCTCGGGTCGTCTACATCGAGCAGCGTCCGGAACGCCGGCGCCGCTTTCGCCCCAGAAATCAGCTCTTGGTAGGAGATGTCGGCCCCTTGCCGAGCCCACTCTCGCCGACACTCCTCCACCAGCCACAGCCCGCAAATGTTCTTCAGCAGCCGCGTTGTACCGGAGACGCCGCCCTCGTTGGTGAAGTTCTTGGCCAGCGTCGTCGTCGTCACCACGGGCTCGGGAAGCTCGACGCCCAGCAGCGACCAGGTCCCCGAGCTCACGAAGGCCCAGTCGGCGTCCTGGGCTGGCGTAGCCACTACCGCCGAGGCCGTATCGTGCCCGCCCGGCGCCACCACCGTCAGGCCATCCAGGCCGACTTCGTGGGCCACGCTGGGCCGCAAGGCGCCGAGCTGCGTGCCCGGCGGCACGATGTCTTGCAGGATCTTCGTGGGCAGATCCAGGCGCTCCAGGAGGCCCCGAGCCCAGCCCCGCGTGCGCGGATTGTAGAACTGCGTGGTGGAGGCGTCGGTCAGCTCGCAAACCTTCTGCCCGGTGAACCAGTAGTGGAACAGGTCCGGGACCATCAGCAGCGCCTCGGCCGCCTCCAGCGCGGGCGTCCCTCGCATGGCGCAGAGCTGGTAGAGCGAGTTGATCTCCATGAACTGCAAGCCGGTCGACTCGAAGATCTCCTCCCGGGGGACCCTCTCGAGCGCGGCCGCGAGCTGACCGTTCGTGCGCGCGTCGCGGTAGCAGTAGGGGTTGCCGATGAGCGCGCCGGTGCGGTCGAGCAGCGCGAAGTCCACGCCCCAGCAGTCCACGCCCAGGGCCACAGGGTTGCGCTGCGCCGCGATGCGCACGCCGCTGAGGATCTCCTGCCAAAGCCGCAGCACGTCCCAGTGCAGGCTGTCGAGAGTCTGGACGCTGAGATTGGGGAAGCGGTGCAGCTCTTCGAGCTCGATGCCGGCGCCGTCTAAGGCTCCCAGCATCACTCGGCCGCTGCCGGCTCCCAGGTCGATCGCAAGATAGTTTTCGCGGGCCGCCACGGCCACGAATTGTCTCGAACGTCCCGGCCTTCCGGCAAGGGCCGCGTCGGTCCCCAGGCCTGAACCGCCCGCCCGCGTACAATGGTCAGAGCATGGCGCTGGCTTTTCACGACGTTCGCTGCGAGGTGAACGACATTCTCATCGAAGCGGATTTCGCTGTGCCCTCGGGCGCGGTGATCGGCGTGACCGGCGCCGAGCCGGCCGAGCTGCAGTTGCTGGCCGAGCTGGCGGCGGGGTCGGTTCCGCCCGAAGAGGGCGAGATCGAGCGCTCGTCGGTCTTTCTGGCCGCGCCGACGTTCCATTCGGCGGACGTGGAGGCGGTGGAGTACTGGACCGACGCCGCGTTGGAGTCCGCCGCGGAGACCCTGATCCTCGGTCCTTGCCTGGCCCTCACCAGCCGCTTCTACCGCGACTGGGCTTGGCGGGAGATCCATCGTCTGGCGCGCCAAGGGCGGTTGGTGATCGTGGTTTCCCAGGACCACGAGACGCTCGCTCGACAGACCGATGAAGTCCTGATCTTCGACGAGGGCTCGCTGGCCTTGCGCGGCGAGCCCCGCGAGACCCTCGCGCGCTACGTGGAGATGGTGGCGGAGGCCCAGCGGGAGGAGGCGGCGGAGGCAGGCCTGCTCGAAGACTTTCCGCGCCACGGCGACGGGCGCGCCGAGCTCGTCAGCCTCGAGTTGCTAGGCGACGAGGGCCGCTCGACGGCCACGCTGCAGAGCGGTGAGGTGGCCGCCGTGGAGATCCGGGTTCGCTTCGAACAGGACGTGGCGAAACCCGTCGTCGGCATCTTGCTGCGCAATCGCATCGGAGTCTCGGTCTACGGCACCAATACCGAGCTGGAAGGTCTGGAGCTCGGGCCTCGCTCGGCCGGCGACGAGTTGACGGTGCGCTTCGAGTTCCGCGCGGATCTGTGTCCGCAGGAGTACACGCTCACGGCGGCCTGCCACGATCCCGACGGCACGGCGCACGATTGGCTCGAAGAAGCTTTGCTGTTTGCCGTGACGGATTCGCGGCACACCGAAGGCGTTGCGAACCTGCGGGCCAAGGTCAGTTTCTCCTGATCCGCGGACTCCTCACGGCTGCGGTTCGGCGGCGGCCGATTTCGGCAGCCAGTCGCGTAGGGTCCAAACCTCCGAGTGCTGGTCGTTGGCGCTGTAGGCGACGCGGCGTCCGTCGGGGGAAAGCCGGATGCCGCCCTCCCGTGCGGCCGTCCAGGGGATCTCCCGCGGAGCCTCGCCGTTGAGCGGAACCTTCCAGAGCTTGGGTGCGGGGGCCGCCGGCGCGCTCACCCAGAGATTCCGTCCGTCCCTCGCCCACTCCACGCCGCTGAGGGGCGCGTTGCGCAGCCGCATCAGCTCGCGCCGTTCTCCGCCGGCGATCTCGTAGACGATCAAGGCGTCGCCGGACGCGGCGTCTCCGGGCCGCTGGGCGAAGGCCAGCTTGGCCCCGTCGGGCGAGCGCGCCAGACTGTGCAGGGTCGCTCCGGACTCGGGAGCGAATAGCTCCTCGTCTCGCCGGTCGGCCAGCGCATAGCGATGCATCGCCCCGCTGCCGTTGAGGTAGTAGACCAGCTCCCCGTCGGCGGACCAGACCCCCTCGAATCCGCGTGGGTCGCCGCCGTGCTCGCTCACCAGGGGGCGCGTCGAGCCGTCATCCACGCGGACCTGGAATAGGCCCGCCCGGCCCTTGCCGTCGCTGCCGGAGGCCAGCAGTTGCTGCCCGTCGGGCGAGTACTCGAGTTGCGAGACGAACGCCATCTGCGGCAACGCCAGCCGCTCGGTGCGGTCGGCGAGGCTCCAGATGACGATGCCGCGCGATTCCTGCCCGTAGTTCTCGGTCCCGAGCTGGGTCAGGTAGGCCAGATTCTTGCCGTCCGGCGACCAAGCCGGCGCGGTGCTACGGCTGACTGTCGTCCGCCCGACGCGTTCCGGCTGACCGGCCACGCCATCGTCTGAGAAACCGCTGACGTAGACGTCCGAGCCGCCGGCTCGGAGCCCGTAGTAGTACAGACCGTCGCGAGTGACGCCCATCGGCAGCGCCCGCCCCAGGCTGCGAGCGATGGGTCGCGGCTGGCCGACCGCCTCGCCGTTGGCAAAGTCCTGCAGAAACAAGTCCATATCGCCGGAGCGGTTGCTGGCGAAGATGATGTGGGCGCCGTCAGGGGCCCAAACCGGAAAGATGTCGTTGGCCTCGTCGTCGATCAGCTTGGTCTCCGCGGAACCATCGGCGCGGAGCAGCAGAATGTCGCGCGCGGCGCTGTCGCGGCTCACGATCGAGTCGTAGAGGATGTAGCGGCCATCGGGCGAGAAGCTGATGCGCTTAGGGTAGAACCAGCTCAGCGTCTTGAGCACCTGAACCGAGCCGTCTTCGGCGGAGACGAGGGCGATCTGGCTCACGTTGTCCTTGCGGAAGAACAGCGTCAGGATCTGGCGGCCGTCGGGCGAGAAGTCGCACGGCTGCACGAAGCCGATCTCGGGGTTGCTGTAGAGCAGCTTGGACTCGCCGCCGGAAGCGTCGATCAGGCGTAGCTCGTAGAACTTGCGCTCATTGAACCAGGCGTAGGCGACGCGGCGGCTGTCGGGCGAGACGGTGGAGAAGTAGGCGAAGGTCTTGGCGTCGGGTTGGTTGCGGGTCAGTCTCCGCCTGTGGCCGGTGGCGATCTCGTAGGCGGCCAAGTCGCCCGTGGCGGGGTCGACGAAGCTGAGGAAGCGCCCGTCGAGCGAGGGGGCGCCTAGCAGATTCGTGGAGGCGTCGCTCCAGACGATCTCCGCCTTGGGCGCAAAAACAGGAGGCGGCTCGGCGGCCGCGGCCGGGGCGGCCAGACAGAGACACCCGACGAGAGCCCGCAACGTGGTCATGGCTCTAACTTCAAGCGGTCGTTAGTGTAGCGTGACTTGCTCCCCGCGGCGATCGGGGCTACTCTGCGGTGCGGGGAGCGCGAGCGCTGGGACGCTCGACCGTGATGCGCAACGGAGCAGGAGGATGGCTGACAGCGGCGCTGCTGTCTCTGACGGCGGCGTTGGCGGCCGATCTCCCGGCGCCTCCGCTCGGGCTGGACGCCTTCATGCCCGTCCCGGCCGAAAACCCCCTGACGCCCGCTCGCATTGACCTTGGCAGGGTTCTCTTCTTCGACAAGCGGCTCTCGCGAGACGGCTCGCTGTCGTGCGCGACCTGCCACGTTCCGGAGCTCGGCTTTACTGACAGGGAGCCGGTCGGCTTGGGAGTCGACGGCCAAAAAGGGACGCGGCGCACCCCGCGGCTGATCAATCGAGGCTACGGACGCCTGTACTTCTGGGACGGCCGCGCCGGCAGTCTGGAGGAGCAGGTGGTGCAGCCGATCGCCAACCCGGTCGAGATGGATCTGCCGGTGGAGGAAGCCGCCGCCCGACTCGCCGCGTCAGCGGAGTCGGCCGCGGCCTTCGAGGCGGCCTTCGGGCGCGCGCCGGACCCGCAGACCCTGGCCTGGGCGCTGGCCGGGTATGTGCGGACGATCGTCTCCGGCGACTCTTCCTACGACCGCTACGTGGCCGGCGACGGCGATGCGCTTACTCCGGCGCAGAAGCGCGGCCTGGAGGTCTTTCGAGGGAAAGGAGCTTGTGGGATCTGCCACCTGGGACCCAACCTCACCGACGAGGAGTTCCACAACACCGGCGTCGGCTGGAAGGATGGGCCGGCCGAGGATCTGGGCCGCGAGAAAGTGACCGGCGATGCGGCGGACCGGGGCGCGTTCAAGACGCCCACTCTGCGCGACGTGGCGCTGGCCGGTCCCTACATGCACGACGGGAGTTTGGCGACGCTCGAAGACGTGGTGGAGTTCTACGACCAGGGCGGTGAGGCCAACGCGGCGCTCGATCCCGAGATCCGCAAGCTCAATCTGACCGACGCCGAGAAGGCCGATCTGACGGCCTTTCTCGGAGCGCTCAACGGCCGCATTCGGGAAGGTCGCCGCGACATCTCGCCGTAGGAGGCGCCGCGGCCGAGCCTGCTACAGCTCGTGGCCCGCCCCACACAGGAAGACGTCGATGCCGAGGTTGCGGAAGGCGTGGATCTTCGCGCCCAGGGCGTAGCTGATCTGGCTCTGGTCGGGTACGTAGGCCACCTGGATGTGGTTGGACTTGTGGCGCCCCATCATCTTGTTCCGGTCGATGCCCGGAAGCACCGCGTGCAGAATCGGCCATTGCGGCGTCGTCGCCTGCCAGCGCCGCTCGGTTTCCTGCTGCGGCAGCTCCGCCACTTCCAGCACGCCGAGGTCGGCTTGCATCTTGCCGTCGAGCACATAGATGCGGCTCCAGATCGCCCAGCCGGGTTTGGAGACGCCCTTGATCGTTCCGCCCCCGAGCGGAAAGTACATCGGCGGCTGCCGTTCGGAGACCGCGCCCGCGTAGCCGCCGGCCAAATGCTCCGGGGGGACCGCGCCGGAGATCTCGAACACCCACACGAAGCGCCCCTGATAGTCGTCGCCCCAGCGCACGTCGTGCAGCGTCGTCTCGGGAGAGAAGCCCATGGCGGTCCATAGGCGGTTGGTGATCAGGGCGTCCAGACCGGCGCATTCGTCCACTTCGTTGAAGTGCGGCAGGGCTTGCCCCTCATACAGGACGCGCGAGCCGTCGCGCGAGGTCACCGGCGGCCGGTCGACGTTGTTGAGCAGACCTTCGGCCAAGTCCGACGCCGGGCATAGGTCCTTGAGGCCCTGCTGGTACTGGATGCCGATGGCGGCGCAGCCGAAATCGTCGGCGATCCGCAGGGCGGCGATGTACATCTTGCACTGCTGCAGAATCTGCGCGTCGGTCAGCTCGGTCGCCTCGTCCGAACCGGTGTGGAAGCGCATGCCCTTGGCGTCGAGCCAGTCGCGGACCGCCTGCGCCTCGGCGTCGGCGGTCGCCCGCATCTCGGCGTAGAGGGCGGATTGGCTGAGCCGCTCCTTGAACACGCTGGCCTTGGCCAATAGCTCATCGGGAATGATGGCGTTGTACATCCCCATGCAGCCTTCGTCGAAGACGCCCAGGATGGCCTTCTTGTCGACCAAGGTCTTGACGACGTCCTTGGCCAGCAAGGACGACTTGTGCGGCACCATCACGTCGTTGGCGGCCTTGACGTGGATCTCGGAGTGCTTGATGGAGCCCTCGGAGAGCCAGTCGCCCAGTTTGTCGAGAAAGTATTCGTCGTCGAAGCTCTCCGACCAGATCGTCGAGTAAGCTACGCCGGCTTTGGCGAGCGAGCCGTTGAGGTTGAGCATCCCCACCAGACCGGGCCACTGGCCGCTCCAGTTCGCCGCCGTCAGGATGGGGCCTTGGTGCGTCATCAACCCCGGCAGCACGTGCTGGCTGTACTGCCAAACGGCTTCGCAGACGATCAGCGGCGCCTTGGGCGGAATGGACTCGAAGACCTCCAGGCCACGCTTTTGCGAGTCGATGAAGCCGTGCTGCTTGGCTGCATCGAGCTCGTGGCCGCGGACCACCTTGTGGCCGAGCTTCTCGATCGCCGCCGTGAGCTGGCGTTCCGCTTCTTGCTGGGCCGGCCAACAAACCTGGTTGGCCGAGAGGCGCAAGTCGCCGTTTGCAATCAGATAGATGTCTTGAGCCATAGAAGGCCCATTCTCGCAGAGCGCGCGGCCCTGCTTCCACCTGGGGGCCGGCCTACTCCGGGCTCAGTGGCGGCTGGCCGTCGCGCTGCTTCCGTCGGATCAAAGGATGCAGCGTTCCCGGCGAACCGGCGGGGGGCGCTAGAATCATCGTCTGGCCATGTCGCTGTTCTGGATCCTTGGCGGCCTGGGTGTGTTTCTCGTCGGCGTCGTGGTGCATGACGTGACGCAGCGCAAGCACGCCATCCTCCGCAATTTCCCGATCATCGGGCACTTTCGCTACATGCTCGAGGCCGTGGGGCCCGAGCTGCGGCAGTACATCGTGACCGACAACGACGAGGAGCGGCCTTTTAGCCGTGACCAGCGCCGCTGGGTGTACGCTTCGTCCAAGCTCGAGAACAACTACTTCGGCTTCGGCACGGATAACGACCTCGAGCAGAGCTCGAACTACCTGACGCTGCGGCACGCGGCCTTCCCCATCCAACCCGGCGGCCCCGACCCGCATGGCTACCCGGTCCCCTGCGCCAAGATTCTGGGAGCCGCTCGCGGACGCCGTAAGGCTTTTCGGCCGCCTTCGGTGGTCAACGTCAGCGGCATGAGCTATGGCTCGTTGAGCTCCAAGGCGATCGAGGCGATCAACCGCGGCGTGCAGCTTGCCGGCTGCCTGCACAACACCGGCGAGGGCGGCGTGTCACCTTACCACCGGATGGGCGGCGAGCTGATCTGGCAGATAGGCACCGGTTACTTCGGCTGCCGAGACGACCAGGGCCGCTTCAGCTTGGAGCGCCTGCGCCATACCTGCGAGGTCTGCGAAGTCCGGGCGCTTGAGATCAAGCTCAGCCAAGGCGCCAAGCCCGGCCTCGGCGGACTGCTGCCCGGCGCCAAGGTCACCTCAGAGATCGCGCTCATCCGCTGCATTCCCCAAGGAGTGGACTGCCATAGCCCGGCCGGCCACAGCGCCTTTCGCAACGTCGACGAAATGCTGGACTTCGTGGAGTTGTTGGCCGAGGAGACCGGCCTGCCCGTCGGCATCAAGTCGGCCGTGGGAGAGATGGATTTCTGGTACGATCTGGCGCGCCTGATGCTTCATGGCGATCGCGGCGTGGACTTCATCGCCATCGATGGGGCTGAGGGCGGCACGGGCGCGGCGCCGCTGGCGTTCTCCGACCATGTGGCGCTGCCCTTCAAGCTGGGCCACAGCCGCGTCTACCGGGCTTTTGCCGAAGCCGGCCTGCACGAGAAGATCGTCTTCATCGGCTCCGGCAAGCTGGGTTTCCCCGAGCAGGCGGCGTTGGCGATGGCGTTGGGTTGCGATATGGTCCACGTCGCCCGGGAAGCCCTGCTGTCGATCGGCTGTATCCAGGCGCAGCGCTGCCACACGGGGCACTGCCCGGCGGGCGTGGCGACCCAGAATCGCTGGCTGATGCGCGGCCTGGATCCCACCGACAAGTCCGCCCGGCTGGCCAACTACATCTGCACGCTCCGCAAGGAGATGCTGCTGCTGAGCCGGGCCGCCGGCGTGGAGCACCCCGGCTTGGTGACGGCCGACCGCTTCGAGATTCTCAACGACCGCTTCGACTCACAAACCGCCCGCGAGCTGTTCCACTACGAAGCCGACTGGGGGCTGCCGTCGCCGGAGGATCAGGCGGCGATCATCGAGCTGATGCGGGCGCAGACGAAGACGGTCCAGATCTAGCAGGCGACGCCTCAAGTCCGCAGATCCCCTGGAAGTATTGCGTTGAATCTAGGTTTGTACGTCGACGGTCAGTCGATACGGATTGCTTCGCCGGGCCCGATTGCCTCGAGTGCCCGCAACGCAGCCGGAGCGAGGCCCTTCAGATCAGCAAGGCGATTGGTGGGAGCGTGCAAGATCAGGATCGAAATCCGGCGCAGCTCCAGATTCTGCTGGTACGGGATCGCCTGATCCGTCGTCACCATTACTTCGAAACCCGCGGCTTCCGCTGCGGCCAGCAGGACCCCGTTCTTGATACCCGACAGCTTTGCGTAAGCCGCTGTTTGGCAATCGTGCCCAGCGAACGCGTGCCGGAGCCGCTGATCGATGCACTCATCCAGCAGGATGCGCATCAGACACGGGCCAATCGGAGCTGTTTGCACTCCTCTAGGACCTGGACGGCGAGCTCTCGGCTGATCGTCGGAAACCCTTCCAGAAAGTCGTCGAGCGAATCGCCGTTCTCGAGATAGTCGAACAGGGTCTGCACGGGCACGCGAGTACCGCGAAACACGGGCGTCCCGTGCATCACTTCAGGGTCACGCGTGATAGGAGCCTGCGGACTCATCGGATTGCTCGCGCGCGGAAGGTGATAGGCCTCATCATCATCGGGAGGCCTGCCGGTGTCAATGTTTTCGAGCGCGGGGAATCCAGCTTGATGCGCTCAAGCCGTCCGCGTCACCACGCGCTCGGCGATCTCCCGCAGCCGCAGGGCCTGCTCGCCCAGCGGCTCGATTGCTGCCAGCGCAGCCTGGTAGTGTTCGTCGGCCTGCCGTCGAGATTCCTTCAGGCCGAACAGGGCGGGGAAGGTCGCCTTGCCCTGCGCGACGTCCTTGCCGGCCGTCTTGCCGAGCGTCACCGTGTCCGCCGTCACGTCCAGGATGTCGTCGACGATCTGGAACGCCAGTCCGATGCGTCGGCCGTACTCGCCCAAGCCCGCCGCCGCGGCCTCGTCGGCGCCGGCGTAGATCCCTCCCATGACCACCGAGGCCCGTAGCAGGGCGCCGGTCTTGGAGCGGTGGATGTAGTGTAGGCGGTCGGCGTTCACCGGCTGACGCTCGGCTTCGAGGTCCTCCACCTGGCCGCCGATCATCGCTTCGACGGTTCCGGAGGCCACGGCCAGCTCGCGAACCAGCTCGATCCGTCGGGCCGCGGGGATCTCGTCGGCTTCAGCCAGCACTTGAAAGGCGCGCGTCAGCAGCGCGTCGCCCGCCAGGATCGCCATCGCTTCGCCGAAGACCGTATGGCACGTCGGCACGCCGCGGCGAAAGTCGTCATTGTCGAGAGCCGGCAGGTCGTCGTGGATCAGCGAGTAGGTGTGGATCAGCTCCAGACTGCAGGCCGGCGTGACCGCGCCCGGGGCGTCTCCCACGATCGCTTCGGCCGCGGCCATCAGCAGCACCGGCCGGATGCGCTTGCCGCCGGCGAACAGCGAATGTCGCATCGCTCGATGAATCGTGGAGGGCCGAACGGACTCGGCCGGCACCAGGCGGTTCAACTCGGCGTCGATCTTGGCCATCCGATCGGCCAGGTACTGGGTGAGAGTCAAGCGCCGACCTCCCGCTCGTCGTCGTGGTCGTCGAGCGCGAAAGGTTGGGCTTCGAGCTTGCGCCCCTTCTTGAGCAGAACCTCAACCTTTGTCTCGGCGTCCTGGAGCTGATGGCGGCAGGATTCGCTCAAGCCCACGCCCTTCTCAAAAAGCGCCAGCGAGCGCTCCAGCGGCAAGTCGCCGGATTCGAGCTCCCTGACGATCTTTTCGAGCTCTTCGAGTCCGGCCTCGAACGTCGGCGTCTCCGCCACGGTATTCTCTGGCATCAGATAGGTTCCATTGTACGGAGACCGGCCCGCCGAGAAGGAAAAGGGTCCCAATCGTGTGACGGGGACCCTTTCCAAGCTGGCAGCCGGCGCGCCGCGCGGCCGGCGCTACTCGATCACCGGCATGATGATGTGCGAAGCCTTGGCGCCGGAGTGATAGACCGTCTGCTCAGCGACCGTCATCTCCTTGCTCGAGCCGAACGTCCGGCCGGTATTCGGGTTCCGGTCGAACTGCGGGAAGTGGCTGCTGGTGATGTGCAGCCGGACACGGTGCCCTTTCTGGAACAGGTTCGCCGTGCCGATCAGGTCGATTTCCATCTCGTAGGTTTCGCCTGGCTTCATCATCTCCGGCTTGGAGACGCTGTTGCGGTAGCGCGTCCGCAGGATGCCCTCGCAAATGTTGATCGAGCGGCCGTCGGGGTAGACGTCGATCAGCTTGGCGATGAAGTCGGTGTCGACGGCGCTGGAAGAGGCGAACAGCTTCACCTTGATCGGGCCGACGATCTCGAGCTCCTTGTCGAGGAAGTCCGACGTGTAGATCAGGATGTCGCCGCGGTGCTCGTTCGGCCGCTGATCGCGCGAGCCGGACGTCGTGCCGACGCCGCAGCAGTTGGCTCCTCCCAACGACGGGACAGGGTTGCGCGGATCGTAGAGGTACTCATCCGCCGATTCGCTCTCCGACGGCTTGTCCCAAGACAGCGCGCCGTCTCCGTGCGAGCCGTTGGCGTTGCCGCCGCTGTGCAGATACATCGGCCGGTACTTGGTGCGCGCCAGCGGGTACTCGTTCTCGAAGCGCCACTGATTGCGGCCCATCACGAAGACCTTCACCGGCGGTTCCTTGTCCAGCCCGTTCTTGACGCCCTTGAGCCAATAGTCGAACCAGCGCAGCTCGATGGCGTCAGTGTCCGGCAGAGCGGCCGGGCCCCAATCCATGTCGCCGACCTTCTGACCGGCGCCGTGTTCCCAGGGGCCAACCATCATGTTGCTGCCCTTGCGGGCGGTCTCGTTGGCGCCCTTCTGGCTCACGCCCACGTAGCCGCGCAGGGTGCCCTGGGCGAAGATGTCGAAGAAGCCGCCCATGGTGTGGACCGGGACGGCGATCTTGTCGAAGTGCTCCTCCACGGAGACCTTCTTCCAGTAGTCGTCGTAGTCAGGGTGCGCGATCCAGTCGCGATAGAACTGGGCGTTGCGTCCGGCCAGCTCCTGCATGGTGTTCAGCGGCAGGTGCCACACCATGTTGTCGTAGCTGATCGACTCCGGCCCTCCCGCCATGCTGTGCATGCCGGTGTTCTGCATGATGCGCGACTCCTGCCGGATCGGCCCCCAGCCGAAGTTGAAGGCCAGCCGCCAGCCGCCGTTCACCGTCACCCAGTCGTGATAGATGGATGTCGAGGCCACGCGCGGAAAGATCGCCACCAGGTGCGGCGGAGCGGCCTGCGCCGCACGCCACTGGACCTGCCCGAGGTAGGAGCCGCCGGACATGCCGACCTTGCCGTTCGACCAGGGCTGTTTGGCGGCCCACTCGATCGTGTCGTAGCCGTCATCGATGTCGTCGCGAAAAGGCTCCCAGCGTCCTTCGGACTCATGCCGTCCGCGCACGTCCTGGAAGACGAAGACGTAGCCGCGCCGGGAGAAGTAGACCGCCTGCTCGTAGGAGCTCGGAGCCCGCTCGGTCGAATACGGCGTACGCGAGACGATCACCGGATACTGGCCTTCCTTGGCCGGCCGGTAGACGTCGGCGAACAGCACCACGCCGTCGCGCATCGGAACCGCCACGCGGTTGTCGAGCTTGATCTCGTTGGTGGGCGGATAGTCTTTGGGAAACTCGTGATCGGCCGCGTTCATAACCAGGGTTGCGCTCAGCAGCAGGGTCAGCGGCCGCGCTCTATTGAAGATACTTGGACGGAATCTGAAATTCGATGCCGGCATAGTGGAACTCCTCCGCCTGCTCATACTTCGAGGCCTCGGCGGCGATGCGGGCGAGCTCGCGAACGTTGATGGCCACGAGCTCGTTGACGGATTGGCGGTTGACCTCGTCGAGCAGCGGCAGGCGCCGCCCGGTCTCGTCCAGGCGTTGCTTGATGCGCTGGGCCATGGACTCGTTGGCCGTCTCGAGCGCCTGGGCCGCGCGGATCTTCTTGTCGAGCGCTCCGGCGATGTCGAGGACCTTCGGCTGCGGCACGAAGGTTGCGGTCGATTCCGGCTCGCGACGGCGAGGGTCGACGGGCTGCGCGTAATAGTACACTTCGTCGACGACGTGGCCCTTCAGCCCCGCCGAGGCAAAGGCCGGCTGGACGTTTTCGAGCGGTCCGGAGCGCCAAGCGTCCTCGGCCGCCTTGCCGACGTAGAAGCGGTCCAGAACCTCCACGTACTCGGCGTAGGGGTTGGGCAGGAACAGTATCTCCGGTTTGTACTTGCGGATAAAGAATAGGATACGATCCCGCAGCTCGGTGTGCTCCACGCCGCCGAGCTCGCCCGAGCGATAGCCGAGCGAATGGACTTCCTTCACGCCCAGAATCTTCGCGGCGGCCTCATTTTCCTTGCGGGCGCGGGAAGCGGTCTCCTCGGGCGAGAGGTCCCAGGAATCCTTTTCGTCGTTGCCCACGCGGAGCAGGTGCACTTCCACGCCGTCGGCCGCCAGGGTTGCGATGGTTCCGCCGGCCGCCAGCACCCAGTCGGTCTGATCGGCCGCAACAACGAGCGCCGTCTTGGCCGAAAGGGCCGCCGCCAGCGCCAAGAATAGAACAAAGAGTCTCATTTCCGTACCGCGTTCTTGCGAAGGTAGTCCGACAGGCCCGGCAAGTGGTCGAATTCGTTGCGGAACCAGTAGACCTCGGCCATTTCGGTTTGGTTCTCCCGCCCACGCTTGCGCGAGATCCATTCCATGAAGAAGTTCTCGAAGACGACGGCGGCCTGCTGATCGTTCAGGCTTTCGATCTCAGGGACCGTCAGGCCTTCGTCGGCCAGCATCTTGCGGTACGCCGCAGCAGTGCCCGGATGAGCGTAGACGTTGCGATGCGTCGTATAGGCCAGCTGCTTGCGGCGCAGCTGCTCCGCGTTGAGCGACACCGCGACATTCGGCCAGTGGCCGCGCCCATAGTCCACGCGCCCCTTCAGAAACAGGTAGGGCACTCGGTGCGGCTTGTAGCCCAGCTCCAGTTGCTCCGGGTGCACGTTGGCGTAGCCGGCCATCCAGACGGCCTCGGCCAAGGCCCGCGACACCTTACGGTGGTCCGGGTTGCGGTCGTAGTGCATCCAGGGATCGTGGCCCAACACCACGTCGGGCCGGTATTTGCGAACCAACAGGATGAACTGAGCGCGCAGCTCCTGCAGCGGAATCGGGTCCATGTAGTCGTTGCGCCACTCCAGGCTCACGACCTCGTCGATCCCCAGAACCTTGGTCGCCTCGTCGGCTTCCTTGAGGTTGATCATGTCGTCGAGGGGATAGCCGTGCGGACCGTCCTTCTCGTCGTTCGAAGAGCGCACGTAGACGCCGCGGTAGCCTTCGTCCACCAAGCGGGCGATCAAGCCGCCCATGCCGTAGTCGGTGGTGTGATCGTCGTGGTGCGGCTGCAGCGCCAGAAACATCTTGCCCGGCGGCATTTCAGCCAGGGGCAACGGTTCGTATTCCGGCGCCTGCAGGGGGACGCCGATCTCCTGCCCGGGCAGCGAAGCGGCGGCGATCCACAGAGCGATGGCGAGCGCGCGTTTCATCGCGGTTGGACGTTCTCCTCGAGGTACCGGCGCAAGCCCGGAACGGCGCGCCACTCTCCCACGTGGAAGAAGACTTCGGCGAACTCGACGCCGTTCTCTTCCCCGCGCTTGCGGCTGATCCACTCCATGAACCACTCTTGCAGCTTCTCGGTCGCCTTTTCGTCGTCGAGGCCTTCGAGCTCGGGAATTTCCAGGCCTTGGGCGTCCAGCTTGGCGCGGATCGAGCGCGCGGTGGCCGGGTTCAGCCGCACGTTGCGATGTAGCCAGTAGGCTCTTCCCTTGCGGGCCACCTGTTCGGCATTGAGCTCTATGGCCACGTTCGGTTCATAACCCTTGCCGTAGTCGCTGCGTTGGGAAAAATACGCGTGGGGGACTCGCCAGGGCGGCGCACCAACCTCGGCGTGCTCCGGATTCACCGTGGCGAAGCCAGACAACCAGATCGCCTCGCCGACCGCGCGGGCCACCTTGCGGTGATCGGGGTTGCGGTCGTAGTGGCCCCAGGGGTTGTAGGACATCACGATGTCCGGCTTGAGCTCACGGATCAGCAAGATTAGCTGCGTGCGCAGCTCGTTGCCGGGAATCGAGCTCATGTGGTCGTTACGCCAGTTCAGGCTGACGACCTTCTCGATGCCGAGGTGGCTGGTGGCCTCGATGGCCTCGGATTCGTTGATCTGGTCGTTGCGGCCCCAACCGCTCGAGCCGTCCTTCTCGTCGTTGCTCGCGCGTACGTAGACGCCTTTCCAGCCGGCGTCGACCAGCTTCGCGATGAAGCCGCCGTGTCCGTACTGCCAGGTGTGGTCGTCGTGATGCGGTTGGATCACCAGAAAGCGCCCGCCGCTGGGGATTTCGCCGAGTGGCAAAGGCGCGGCGACGGCGCAGGCAGCCCCTGCGCAGACAGCTAAAAGCTTGGCAAGGAGCTTGACCAAAGGGCGCGACATGCCGGGAATGGAGGCATGGTAGCACGGTGCTACAATCGCGATCGATACTCGATGTTGCGAAGATCCTTGCTCCTGTTCGCGCTGGCCTCCTTGCCCTTGGCCGCGCAGTCAGCCGGGCGGATCCTCGTGGTCACAGCCGACGGCGCGGACTGGATGGTCGGCGCCGGCGGAACCCTCGCCCAGTACGTGCTCGACGGCTACGCGGTCACTGTCGCGCAGTTCGGCAATGACGAGAAGGAGTCCGCCGGGCTGAATCAGCCGGAGACTCGCTGGGCAAATGTGCAGGAGGCCAAAGCGGCGGCGGAGTATCTCGGCGTGGAGGACTGGGTGCTGCTCGATTTCAAGAGCGGAGAGCTCGGCTACGTCTCCTCCACCGAGATGCGCAAGCAGCTCTTCGGGCTGATTCGCTACCTCAGACCGGCCAAAATCTTCATTCCTGACCCCTACGTGCACTACCACCCCGACTGGGACGTCTGGTTCGTCGGCAACATGGCCGAGGAGGCCTGGGGCTATAGCGGCGGCTCCACGTTCGGACCGGAGTTGCGGCGGATCGGCTTGCCTCCGTATTCGGTCCCCGAGGTCTACTACTACTCCGTCGGCCGACCCTACCAGCCGCGAGAAGGCGGGGAAGCACCGGCGAAGATGGTCTCGAGCGACATCGGCTTCCACATGGAGGCCAAGCTGAGGGCGCTGGCGATGCTGCGGGCGCGGAATCAGGAGATGGCGCGGACCACGCGCCTGCGGCTGGAGCGCGCCGGGCGGCCGGTGGAGGCGCTGCCGGCCTTTGATGAGACCGCGATTCAGTCGCTGGTCAAGGCCTGGGGGCGGGAGCTGGCGGCCACGATCGGCGCCAAGCACGGCTTCGAGTACGGCGAAGAGTTCAACTACGTGGGCGGGCGCGACGAGATTCCGCCGCACGCCCTCGAGCGCGCTGTGAAGAAGGGGGGGGACCGGTGAGCAAGCGCACGGTGAGAAAGGTGTTGTTGGCGCTGTGCGCTGGGACGATCATCGCGGCGGCCCAGCCCGTCCCTGACAACCCCCCCGAACCGGGTGGGGTGCTCGTCTTCACCGCCCAGGCCCGCGACTACATCTTCGGCGCCGGCGGCACCTTGGCGCAGCTAGCCGCCGAGGGACGGCCGATCTACGTGGTGCACTTTGGCAACGGCGAGAAGACGGCTCCCGGCATGAAGCCGTCGGAGTCTCGGCTGGCCCACGAGCGCGAGGCCAAGGCCGCGGCGGCAGAGCTGGGCGTGAGGGAGACCCTGTTCCTCGGCCACAAGAGCGGCGAGATGTCATTCCTCTCCAGCAGCGAGCTGCGCAACCAGGCCATCACTCTGATGCGCTTCTACAAGCCCGAGTCCGTGTTCTTCCCGGATTGGTACATCCACTACTTGCGTGACGACGACGTCTACCGGGTCGGGCGCATGGCCGAGGAGGCCCCCTATGGAGCGGGGAACTACTTCCTCCAGGAGATGACCTATATGGGGTTGCTGGGCAGCGGCGCACGCTACTACTACTTCTACTCGCCCTACCGGCCTTACAGGGCCCGGGAAGGTGGGGAGATCCGCGCCCTGTTCGTGGGGAATGACGTCGTCAAGGGCTTCCCGAAGAAGCTGGCGGCGGCGGCCCTGCTGGAGAGCTCCAATCAGCGCGAGCTCGACGTGGCTCTCGAGCGGCTCGGCGCGGCTTCCGAGGCTCCCAACCTGGTGACGCGCTTACGCCAAGACGGACCTGCCGGGATGGCGCGAGCCTTCCTGCAGCAACTGGCGGAGACCATCGGCGCCCGCCACGGCGTGACGCTGGCCGAGGAGTTCAATCGACTCGGCGGCGGCGGCGGTCTCCCGGACTACGTTCGCGAGCACGCTCGCTGAGCTTGACACCCCAAATCTCAACCACCCCAAATTCGTGTTGCGGTACCCCATAAGTCGGTGGTACCCTCTCAGCGTTATCGTTTCCGCGATAGCTAGGGGTTGAGGCGGCGCGCTTCGTTCAGACCCTGTCGTGACGAACGAGGGTCCGCGCGCCGCTGAGACAAGGGAATGACGGGGTTCTGTCCGCGCTGCGCCTAGCCACGACTGCGCTCGAAGAGGGCGTGCGTGGGCGCTCCATCCGTCTCACATCGTCCTAACCAACCGCGGCCCAACGGGCCACGAGGAGTTGAATTCAGCATGTGTATAGGGTTTAGGGGCACGCTGACGCTGGGCCTTCTAGCGTTATCGATATTGTGCGGATCGCTTTCCGCGCAGTCGACCACTCAGACCATCCAGGGGTTGGTCACTGATTCCACCGGAGCCGTCATCCCCGGCGCTTCGGTCACGATGACGAACATCGAAACGGGCGTAAAGCAGAGGACTGACACCAACGCGACCGGCAACTACGCCTTCAATCTGGTGCCGGTAGGCAACTACGAGGTCCGCTGCGAGTCGGCGGGATTCAAGGCGGAGGTCGCGACCGGCCTCCGTGTGGACACGGGCGGTCAGGTTCGCCAGAACTTTACGCTCGAGATCGGCGAGGTTTCGGAAACGGTCGAGGTGTCGGCCGCCGCCGTCACGCTCCAAACAGAAAACGCCATCACCGGCAGCGTGGTTGAGAACAAGCGCATCATCGAGCTGCCGCTCAACGGCCGCAACATGCAGAACCTGGCCGTGCTGACGCCGGGCGTGCAGTTCGGCAACCGCACCGGCCGCGCCGACGGTTCGGGCGGCTTCCCCATCCCCGGTCAGGCCTACTCGGTGTCGGCCAACGGCCAGCGGGAGATTCACCAGGTCGTTTCACTCGACGGCGTGGACGCCAAGGACCCTCGGATCCATATTGCCAACTTCGTGCCGTCGATTGAAGCGATCGAGGAGTTCAAGATCCAAACCAACTCCTACTCGGCCGAGTTCGGGTTCGGAGGCGGCGCCGTCACCAACATCACGATGAAGTCGGGGACGAACCAGATCCACGGCACTCTGTTCGAGTTCTTGCGCAACGACAAGCTCGACGCCGAGACCTACTTCCTCAACTTCGAGCTGGCTCAGGGCGTCGACCGGGCCCCCAAGGACAGCCTGCGCCGCAACCAGTTCGGCTTCGTCGTCAGCGGTCCTCTGATCAAGAACAAGACCTTCTGGGCGGTCAACTACGAGGGCCGTCGTCAACGGGAGTCGGCCGTACAGACGGCCGCCTATCCCCTGCAGGCCTTCCGCAACGGCGACTTCTCCGAACTGCTCACCGGCACGGTCAACCCGGCCACCGGCAATCTCTACCGCGCGCCGATCCTGGTGTTCGACGCCTATACCGGCGACCCCTATCCCAACAACGTGCTGCCGGCGTCGCAGATCAACCAGAACGTCGTCAACAACATCCAGAACCAATACATTCCGGAGGCGCAGTTCCGCCAGACCGATCCCCTGGACTTCACCGCGCGCGGCGCGATCAACCAGCCGATCAACACGAACCTCTGGTTCGGCCGCGTGGATCACATCTTCGGACCGAACAACCGCGTCTTTGCGCGCATCGCGGCGGACCGTTCGAGTTACGACCAGATCTCGATCAATCCGAACTTTCCGCGGTTTGTTTCGGCCGAGTCGACCAATTTGGCCACCCAGTGGGTGAAGACGATTACGCCGACCACCATCAACGAGCTGCGCTTCGGCTTCAACTTCTCACCCAACGACACCACGCACCCGCGCACCAACGACGAGAGCTTCAATATGGACGCTCTCGGCGTGGGCAAAATCCGGGTCTTCGGCGATGGGAACCGGCCTCTTACGCCCCGCGAGCAAGGCGTGATGGACTTCACAGGCATCGGAGGCACCAGCATCCGGGAGGCCACCGGCGGCAACGGCTTCGACCGGCTCGACACCTACCAGATCGGCGATCACGTGTCGCTCATCCGGGGCAAGCACAACATCAAAACGGGCTTCGAGTGGTACCACATCCGCATCGAGCGAGGCGCGGCCAACTTGGCCCGCGGTCGTTATGCCTTCAGCGGCAATCAGGCCGGCTACAGCTACGCCGCGTTCCTGTTGGGCCTGCCCAATCAGACGCAGTCGGCCGAGGGTCTCCCGCTGACCTTCCCTCGCGTGCACCGTTTCGGCGGCTACATCAACGACGACTTCAAGGCGACCTCGCGACTGACGATCAACATGGGCCTGCGGTATGACTACGCCGGCAACCCCATCGATCGCAAGGGGCTGCAGCGGACGCTCGACTTCGTCGGCGATACATCCATCGTTGACGGGCGCGGCGTCGGCTACACCACCGCCGACGGCCGCCAGATCCCCACGATCTTCCCCGAGTACGTGGACGAGCGGGGGGCGGTAAAGACGTTCCGGCAGCAGTCGGCGCGCTTCTTCATGCCGCGCGTCGGGCTAGCCTATCGCCTCAACGAGAAGACCGTGCTGCGCTCCGGCGCCGGCTGGTTCGACAATCTGGATCACCAGAACACCTGGACGATCCTCAACCTCATGCCGCCCAAGTCGGGCAGCCTGCTGTTCAACTCCATCACCGATGTCGCCCAGAGGATTCCCGTCGTGGGCGCCGACGGCCAGACCTACAACGTGCAGACCCGCACGTTCCGGCCGGGCTCGCCCGTCCTGACCCTCAACGACCCTTTCCTGCAAGAGCAGGGCGGGACGGCGGTTTCGCGGCCGGTGAACTTGCTCTACGTTCCGCCGGACCGCAAGGACGGCGCGGTATGGAAATGGAGCTTCGACATCCAGCGGCAGTTGCCTTACAAGCTCGTCGCCACCATCGGCTATGTCGGTTCCAAGGGAACCAACGCCGGCAACTCGATCTCCAACTTCAACAACGCTCTGCCTTCGTCGGACACGAACTTCGCGGCGCGCAAGCCGTTCCAGGAGTTCTATGATCCGGCCACGCCGGAGCTCGGCGTGCAAGCGCTGGGCAACATCCGCTATCTCGACAGCTTCGGCGAGACCTTCCATCACGGCCTACAGGTCAAGCTCGACCGCCGTTTCAGCAACGGCTTCGCGGGCGGCGTCTCGTACACCTTCTCCAAGTCGCACGGCGACGGCGAGAATGGGGGCCAAGAAGGCGCTTCGTACTCCAATCCGTTCGACCGCGTGGGATCGCGCGGCCTCTATCGCTTCGACCAGAAGCACAACTTCGTGGCCAACTTCGTGTGGGAGATGCCGGGCAAGGGTCTTCCGGGCGCGCTCAAGTACGTCTTGGGCGGGTGGCAGTCCAACGGCATCCTGAGCTTGCGGACCGGCTTCCCGTTCAACATCGGACTCGGGGGCGATCCGCTCAATCTCGGCATGGGCGGCCAGCAACGGCCCGATCGCATCGCCGACGGTCGGCTCGAAGACCCCACCCGGAAGCTGGCCTACGATCCGCTGGCCTTCCAGCGCGTCACCTGCCAAATTCCCGATCGGCAGGACCTCTGCCGCTACGGCAACGCCGGCTACAACATCATGCGGCAGCTCCCCGGGCACACGTTCGACTTTTCGCTGTACAAAAACATCCCGATCAACGAGCGGATGCGCGTACAGTTCCGAACCGAGCTCTTCAATGCCACCAACACTCCCTACTTCGGGAATCCGAACGGCCTCTCCTACTCGTCCATCGACACGATCGTGCCCGATGGAGCGCGCCAGGGCGAGATCCGTTCTCTCCAGACGGACATGCGAACGATCCAGTTTGGATTGAAGTTCTTCTTCTAGATAACGTCCCGAAACAAAGGGGAGAAAACGCACGGAGGCCGACCCTCGCTTGGGGGTCGGTCATCGTGTATTTTAGGGGGAGTCTGTAGCCCCCTTCGCCTTCGCGAATTGAGAGTAATATATATTACATAAAATCAATCTAGACATAATATTATCAGTGAGTTACAGCATCTAATGCGTGTTCGAAAAGGGGGTGCCATTCCGGTGCTCTGCCCTTCGGTCCACTGATGTTAGTGATGATTGATACACGTGAATTTGGGGTGTTGTTATCCCTTGAAACACCCTGGTACCCTCCCGGCAAGGTGCGGGCTTCCACTCAGCTCTTCGTTCGACCTGACGCCCGGGATATGGGGGTTCGCAGCACCCGAAATCTCGCGACGAAGTGGGGCGCGGTCACGACGCCGTCCGCACGCCACTCCCGGGCCAATCGTCAGTCCACGCAACGCGGAGCGCAGGTTCGCCGCCGCGGCGGACTGAGTGGGATCACCACAACCTGATCTCCCATAGGAGGGGTGTTTTCAGCAATGCAAAGATGTTTCAGGGCACTGCCAGCGCTAGTGTTACTAGCGTTATCGATTCCCAGTAGCGGCTTGTTCGCTCAGGGCATCAACCAGACTGTCGAGGGGGCTGTCACTGACGCTTCCGGAGCCGTCATCCCCGGCGCCACGATCACTCTGACGAACACGGATACGGGCGTAGTGCGGACGCAGAGCTCCAACGAAGCCGGACTCTACACGTTCGTCGCGGTTCCGGTCGGCAACTACAACGTCCGTTGCGAGAATCCCGGCTTCAAGACCGAGATCTCCAACGGGGTGCGTGTGGAAACGGGCGGCCAGGTCCGCTTGGACTTCGCGCTCGAGATCGGCGAGGTCACCGAAACCGTGGAAGTCAGCGCGGCCGCGGCCACGCTGGTGACGGAGAACGCCGTGGTGGGCGGCGTGGTCGAGAACAAGCGCGTGATCGAGCTGCCGCTCAACGGTCGCAACATCGTCAACCTGGCGGTGCTGGTCCCGGGCGTGCAGTACGGCAACCGCACTGGTCGCGCCGATGGTCTGGGCGGTTTTCCGATCCCCGGCCAGGGCTTCTCGGTGTCGGCCAACGGTCAGCGTGAGATCCACCAGATCGTGTCGCTGGACGGCGTGGACGCCAAGGACCCGCGCATCAACATCACGAACTTCGTTCCCTCGGTGGAGGCGATCGAAGAGTTCAAGATCCAGACCAACGCCTACTCGGCGGAGGTCGGCTTCGGCGGCGGCGCGGTGACCTCGATCACCATGAAGTCCGGCACCAACCAGCTTCACGGCACGCTGTTCGAGTTCCTGCGCAACGACAAG
>WGMB01000006.1 GCA_016125275.1 Acidobacteriota bacterium
CCCGCTCGACCGAGCGCGCCGCCAGCGAGCGCGCACGGCTGCGCTGTTCCAAGATCTCTCGTTGTTCCGGATTCAGCTGAACGGCAGGGGCGACACGCATGCAGGCGACCTCTGATTGTAGAGGCGCCAAGGAACCATAAAGGTTACTATTTATGCTGCACTACACTAGCCTAACGCCACATCACGTTGGAGAAAGGTCGGGGATCGTATTACCTACTGAATCTGCGAGTTTCAATCGCAGCCATACGATGTCGGCAAAAAGACAGCGCTCCACCCTGCTAGTTCTGGTCGGCTTTACCATACTGAGCTGCGATCTTTACGCCGTCTACCGGTTCTCGCTGCCTGGGTCGCATTCAGGCGAACCGCATCAGACCAAACTTTACCTGCCCAAGAAAGGTAGGTGACCAGGTAGGGCCGTTTGGAAAGGGCCATCCCACCGTTCCGCGCACGGCTTGCCTACCCTCCCTGCGCGGCAAACCGCCACGTCGGCGGAACAATCCCGTTGAGCCGCAGATAGACGACCATCTGTCCCCGGTGGTGCGCCGTGTGCAGGATGGCGCGCAGAAACATGTCGACGGTCGTGTGCAGCGGGCGGTTCTGGCCCAGAGGCACGTCACGGCGCAAGAACTCCTGCTCGCTCATCTTTTCGAGCGAGGCGCGGATGAAGTCGTAGGTGGCTACGATGTACCGCCGCACCGCGGCCGGGTCGGCTTCGGATTCCTCCAGCGCCTTAGGGGCCTCGACGCCGGGCACATTCAAACGCGAAAAATACGCCGCCTGGGCGCGCGCGAAATGGACGCTCTGTTCGCCGAAGGTGCGGACCTCAGGGCCCGGCCGGTAGGCGAGCTTGGCGGCCGGCATGGCGTCAAAGATCGCCAGCGAGTACTCCCGCTCGTTGGCCCAGTGGCCCAGGATATCTTTGCGGAACTGCTCCGCGAAGGTGTCCTTCCAAGCGGCCGAAGCCGGCACGGCCAGCAAGCCGGCGGCGGCGATGTTCTGGAGGGCGTTACGTCGTTTCATCCTGCGTTCTCGGCGACGCCGACTTCTGCAGCCAGCTTCTTGTAGAGGGCATCGGGCGCCAGACTTGCGCCGCCGGGCCAGCCGATGGCGCCAAACTCATCGATACTGACTCGGTCGAAGAACGACCGCTCCTTGAGGGGCTCAAATGCGGGGCCCCAGAGTCGGTCGCTGAGATCGACTTCGCCGGTCAAGCCGTCCGAAAACTCGACCCAAAGCCGATACCTCGAGAGCGGGTGGACGCGCACTACTCGGCACATCATGGCGATTAGTCTACGCGTCTTGCCTCATCCCCACCAGGGCTCGCCGGGCTTCAGCGTCCTCCTCAGCTCGTCCTCGTCCCACTCCACGCCCAGGCCGGCGCGCTCCGGGACGGCCAGCAAGCCATCGCGGATCTGCGGCTTCTCGCCGGCCGCCTGCGCTTCCACGGCGCGGTTGCCTTCTCCCAAACGGCTCTCGGAGCGGCAGAAGTTCTGGGTGGCGCAGCCGAGATCCGCCGCGCCGAGCATATTGGTCAGGTGGCCGAAACCCGCCATCGCCCTCCAGGCCGGCGTCGGTCGTGATCTTGAGCAGGCTCGTGCCGCGACCTTCCAGGTTCATCGCCTTGATATCGACGATCTTCACCTGCTTCCGCTCGGCGGCGGCAAGCTGTTCATAGCGGGCGTACCAGGCGCCAGAAGGCAGGGCGCAGGCGAGGCGGAGGAGGTCTCGGCGAGTCATCGCACAACAGCATTCACGGGCGCGGCGCCTGGGAATCACATAATGGTCTGAGCCTATGAACGGTCTACCCGATCCTCGCAACGCCGACATCCAGGTCTGGGTCGGCGACGGACTCCACCCCCGCGCCGAAGCCAAGGTCTCCGTCTTCGACAGCTCCGTACAGGGCGGCGACGCCGTCTGGGAGGGCCTGCGCATCTATGAGGGCAAGGTCGCCGACTTGGACCGCCACCTCGACCGCCTGTTCGACTCCGCCCACGCCATGGCCTTTCGAGGCGTTCCGTCGCGGGAAAAGATCAAGCGCGCGGTCTTCGCCACGCTCCACGCCAACGGCATGTACGACGGGGCCCACATCCGCCTGACGCTGACGCGCGGCGAGAAGGTGACCTCCGGCATGAGCCCTCACTGGAACCAGTCCGGCTGCACGTTGATCGTGCTGGCCGAGTGGAAGGCGCCGGTCTACGACCAGAACGGCATCCGCCTCATCACCAGTTCCATTCGCAGAAACAATCCCCAGTCGATCGACTCCAAGATTCACCACAACAACCTGATCAACAACATCCTGGCGAAGATCGAAGCCAACCACGCCGGCGCGGACGACGCCTTGATGCTGGATCTGGCAGGCTATGTGTCGGAGACGAACGCCACAAACGTCTTTCTGGCGAAGCGGGGCGTTCTTCTCACCCCCCATGCCGACTCCTGCCTGCCGGGAATCACTCGCAGCACGGTGATCCGCTTGTGCCGCGAGCACGGGATCGAGTGCCGGGAGCGCAACCTGTCGATCAGCGAAGTCTACACCGCCGACGAAATGTTCACGACGGGCACGATGGGCGAGCTCTCGCCCGTGCTGGACGTGGACGGCCGTCGCATCGGCGCCGGCGGTCGGGGCCCGCTGACCGAGAAGTTGCAGGGCCTGCACGCCGAGTGGGTGCGACGGCACGGCGAGCCGATTCCGCCGCTGTAAAGGGCGGTCCCGGCTCGCCGCGGCCGAAGTGAAGCTCAGAACGTCAGCTTCATTCCGAACTGGATCTGCCGCATCGACGAAGCGGTCGACGAGATCAGCCCGGCGTTGGGCGTGTTGACCTGCGTGTTCGGAAAACCGAAGTGCGCCTCGTTGGTGAGGTTGAAGAACTCCGTCCGGAACGCCAGGTTGAAGCGCTCGGCGAACTGGAACGAGCGCGCGACCATCAGGTCGAGGTTCACCAACCCGGGCGCCTGGATGATGTTGGCCGCCGAGTTGCCGAAGCGCGTCTCGGCCGCCGGCGTGGTCCAGTCGAAGGCGTTGACGTCGAACCAGCGCTCCGGCGTGCGCTCGCCGCGCGGGAGCTTGGGGTCGCCGATGCGGTCGGGCCGCTGACCGCCCGTCGTGTTGGCCGGATTGTTAGTCACCGCCGGGCTGACGAACAGCCCCTCCTGCGCCTCGAAGATCGGCGAGATCTGCCAGCCGCCGAGCAGCGCCGCCATCAGGCCCTTTTGGGCCCAATGGCCGGTCTTGCCGAACGGCAGGTCCCAGACCGCTGCGACGAACAGCCGCTGCGGCAGGTTCTGGATAGATACCGACTTCTGCGTCGCCAAGATCGCCGTGTTCTGCGTGAGCTCGCCGTCCAGAGTCTTACTCCGGGTATAGCCGGTGAGAATCGAGTAGCCCTTGGCGAAGCGGCGCTCGAATTTCATCTCCAGGCCCTGATAGTTGGCGTTACCCATCGGAATGATCATGTTGATGTCCGAGAAGGTGGGGAACGCTCTCCGGTTGGCGAGGCTCACACCGGGGGCCAAGTTGATGGGCGTCGGCTGGTTGACGTTCGCCACCTCCTGCCGGTGGGCCGTATTCGAGCCGACGTAGGCGATCGAGAACAGCGAGTTCCAGGGAAGCGTGCGCTGGACGTTGATGTTCCACTGGTTCGTCATGCCGTTCGGAAAACCGTAGGGCCAGACGGCGTTGACGGACCGGCCGGCCAGCACGGTAGGATCGAGCGACCCGGCCGGAAAGCCGTCGCGGACGATCACCGCGGAGTTGGCCGCCGTCGTCGAGGTAGGGATGTCGGTCTGCAGGTAGTACGGCGGATTGAACTCCGGCGAGGCGTTGGTCGGCAACGAGAAGCTGCCGAGGTAGAAGACGCCGTAACCGGATCGAATCACCGTCTTTTCGTTGAGCTGGTAGGCCAGGCCGATGCGTGGCGCAAAGTCCGTGCGGCCGAGCTGGCGGAAGGAACGGTCATGGCGACTGTCGCCGCGCGGATCGATCAGCGTGCCGTAGGCCGGGTCGGTGGGGTCAACCACGAAGTTGGTGGCCTTGTTGTTCTGCTCCACGAACTGCGTTTGCCGTTCGAAGCGCAGCCCCAGGTTGACGGTGAGCTTGCGGGTGGCCTTCCAGTCATCCTGCAAGAACGTCTCATACGACCAAGCGTGGCGGCGGGCGTCGATGGCTGTGCTCAGCCGGGCTGTGTTGGTGAGCCCCATCAAGGCGTCGGCGATCGTATCCGAATTGCCTGCGCCGGCCGCTGCACCCGCCGTGGGACGGGTGAACTGTCCGTTGAAGCTCCACTGCCCGCGGGCGAAGTTCGTGATACCGGTGTAGCGGACGTAGTTGCGGATGTTCACACCGGCCTTGATGGCGTGCTTGCCGTGGTTGATGGAAAGCGTGTCGACGAACTGCCGCGTGTCTTGCTTGCGCGGGTCGGGGGCGAAGTTGCGGTCGCCGATGTTCTGGTAGCCGGCCATCGCGAACAGCGGCAAGCCGTTGATGTCTTCGCGGTCGAAGGTGCCGACGAAACCGAACTCCCGCCACAGTTGCTCCCGGCTTGGCGTGTCGATGCCGCCGCTGAGGCGCACGTAGGCCAGCCGCGCTTCGTTGACCATGGAGGACGACGCCAGCATCGTCCAGTTGAGGGTGGCCGTGTTGCCGCGCGCGAATCGCGTGGCCGTGTTGCCGCCCGAGGCGGGCAGCGGCAGGTTGCCCGGCTCGAGGCGGTCGAAGTTCAGGTAGCTGTGCCGCAGAAAGACCGAGTGCTTGTCGTTGACGCGGTAGTCGTAGCGCCAGTCGATCTTGTCGTCGTCGCGGTTGCGGGGCGTGTTGAAGCGGAAGTTGTTGGTGCTGCCGGGCCGGTTCGGGGTCGGGTAGAGCGCGATCATACGGCTGGCGACCGGGTCGAGACGGCTGGTCGGAATCAGGTTGTTGGCGAACTGGTCGCGGGTTCGGTCAGCCTTCTGCGTCGCAGGGTCGAAGATGTTCGCCACGCCGCTGAAGTCGCCGCCCACCTGCGCCGGCGTCGGCACGGTGCTCAGCACGGTCAGCTTCTCGCGAATGCGCGTCCCCTCGTAGCTGCCGAAGAAGAACATCTTGTCCTTGATGACGGGTCCGCCGATCACGCCGCCGAACTGGTTCTGCCGGAACGGAGGCTGCTCGTTGCCGCTGTTGAAGAAGTCGTTGGCGTCGAGCTTCTGATTGCGAAAGAACTCGAACAAGGCGCCGTGCAGCTCGTTGGTGCCGCCCTTGGTCGAAACCTGGACGACGGCGCCGCCTCCGCGGCCGAACTCCGCGCCGTAGTTGTGCGTCTCGACCTTGAACTCCTGGATCGCGTCGATCGACGGCTTCACCACCTGGTTCGACGCCACCACGATGCCGGAGAAGTAGTTGTTGTTGTCCGAGCCATCGAGAGTGAAGACGTTCTGGTCGAAGCGCGCGCCGTTGGCCGA
Organism: Acidobacteriota bacterium; assembly: GCA_016125275.1. Taxonomy (GTDB): domain Bacteria; phylum Acidobacteriota; class Terriglobia; order Bryobacterales; family UBA6623; genus RI-231. The sequence goes on from WGMB01000006.1 coordinate 5,431, forward strand.
GAAAGCGTCCTCGATGAAGTTCTGATTGCGGCTCGGCAGCACCCCGGCCGACAGCATGGCCAGCTCCTGGTAGTTGCGGCCGTTCAGCGGCATCTGCGTGATCGTCTTGTTCTCGATCACCTGGCTGAGCCCCGAGGTTTCGGACTCGAGCAGCGGCAGCTCATCGGTGACCTCGACCACTTCAGTGATCTGGCCTACGGTGAGTTGCACGTCGATGCGGGCGCGCGTGCCGGCGTTGAGAGTCACGGCGGGGCGGCGCACGGTCTGGAATCCGTCGCTCGAAATCTCGACGTCGTACACCCCGATTGGCAGGGCGGTGATGACATAGACGCCGGCCACATTGGCCTCCGCGTGATAGTCGAGGCCGGTCGCCACGTTGCGGGCCCGGACGGCCGCGCCAACGATGGCTGCGCCCGAGGGATCGGTGACGACGCCCGTGATGGTGGCGGTGTCGACTTGCGCCCAGGCGCTCGCGCAGAAGAGCAGGGCTGACAGAATCCGCGCCACGGCGGACGAGCAAACGAAGCGATTCATCGGAGACAACCTCCTGGTTGTTTCGGCTGTCGGGATGATAGGTTGAAAAACCTCGACCCCATACACCCCAACTTGGCCTGAATTGAAACCCTTTTCGCCGGGGAGGTCAAGAATAAAGTTGGCTTTCGCGGCGGTTCTTCGCAGGTCCGCCGATGGACGCCGCGTTGACTCGTTTTGCATGCGGGCGCTATAGTTCCCAGCGGCTATGAAGCACCCCAACGATCAGATTCCCGCCCCCTGGGCCCGGACGCCCACCTCTCGCCGCTCCGCTCTGCGGGGGCTCGCCGGCCTGCTGCTGACCTCCCCTCTGTTCCAGGACTTCGCCGAGGCCGCCGCCAAGGAAGGCTTCAACGGCAACCAGCCGCCGCCGATCGACGACCTGTTCAACACGTTCGATTTCGCCAAGGCGGCCAAGGAGTATTTGGACCCGATTGCTTGGGACTATCTGGCCGAAGGCGCTTCCGACGAGGTCGCGCTCGACGACGCTCGGCGCGGCTTCAACCGCATCATTATTCGGCCGCGATTCCTCACCGACGTTCACGAAATCGACGTCAAGGCGAACGTGTTGGGGCAGAACCTGCCCTTCCCGATCTTCATCGATCCCTCCGGCGGCAAGAACTGCTTCCTCGACGGCGGCGAGCTCGAAGTCGCCAAGGCGGCGGCGAAGCTGGGCTGCATGTACATCTCCAACGGCGGCGTCGACGAGTTCCTGACCTCCGCCGAGGCGCCCAAGAACTGGTGGATGCTGACCACGGGCTCGCACCTGCGCAGCAAAGGCACGATGGAGACCTTCGTGGAGAAGCTCGAGGACATGGGCGCGACGGGCATCTGCTTCACCGTCGACATCATCCACGTCTCGCATCGCGAACGCTCCATCCACAACAAGTTCGTGCGTCGCTGGTGCGATACGGGCGTGCCGCGCGACAGCGCCGGCAAGTTGATCTACGCCGAGGGCGAGCAGGCCTGGACGACGGGCAACTACCCGCACCTGGCCTTCCCCACGCCGACCTGGGAGGACGTGAAGACGCTCCGCGAGATGACCGACCTCAAGATCATCCTCAAGGGCATTCTGACGGCGGAAGACACCGCCAAGGCCGTCGAGGTCGGCGTGGACGGCGTGGTCGTCTCGAGCCACGGCGCCCGCCAGATGGACCACGTGGGCGGACCCATCGAAGCGCTGCCGGAGTGCGTGGAGGCGGCCAACGGCAAGATCGAGGTGCTGGTGGACGGCGGTTTCCGGCGCGGTTCCGACGTGCTCAAGGCCCTGTCGCTGGGCGCCAAAGCTGCAGGCGTCGCGCGGCCGTACCTGTGGGGCATGACGCTGTATGGACAGCAGGGCGTGGAGCGCGTGCTGACGCTGCTCTACACGGAGCTCGCGCTCGACATGGGCATGTCCGGCGTGGCCAAGATCGGCGACATCGACCGCAAGCTGGTCCGCATCCGCGACTACGAGCTGACCGGGCCGGGCGCGATCCGCTAAGACAGAAGGGGTGAGCACGGAGCCAAGGCCCCGGCGCTACGTGGTGGAGCCGGGCGCGGCGCGGCAGCGGCTGGATCAGTTCCTGTTCGACCGCGTCGCCACGCTGAGCCGGATGCAGATTCGCGCCGCCATTCGCGACGGCGCGGTCCGCGTCAACGACATGACGGCGCAGGCCGGGGCCAAGCTGGCCCTGGGAGACCGCGTGGAGGCGCGCCTGGATGAGTCCAGGCCGTCGGCCATGCGGCCCGAGCCGCTGCCGCTCCGCATCGTACACGAGGCGCGCGACTGGGCCGTCATCGACAAGCCCGCCGGCATGCTCGTCCATCCCACCCTCAAGGTCAAGTCCGGCACGCTGCTCAACGGGCTCGCCGCGCTCTGGAACGGGCCCGGACGTCCGGTGGTGCGGCCGATCCTGGTGCATCGGCTCGACCAGGCGACGTCTGGCTTGGTGGTCGTCGCCCGGACGCCCGCGGCGGGCCGCGCCCTGGGCAACGCCCTGGCGGCGGGTCGCTTCGAGAAGAGCTACCGGGCGATCCTCGACGGCGTCGTCGAGCGCGATTCCTTCGAGATCGAGGCGCCGATCGCGCGCGTCTCGGAGACCGAGCCGCACTGGCGCGTGAGCCCCGAGGGCAAGGCGGCGCTGACCCGTCTGCGGGTCCTGGAGAGAGGCCCGCGGCGGACGCTGGTCGAGCTCGAACCCGTCACCGGTCGCACCAATCAGTTGCGCGTCCACTGCGCCCACGCCGGCCGGCCCATCGTCGGCGACCGAGCCTACGGCGGGACGGCGGCGGAGCGCCTCTGCCTCCATGCGGAGCGGCTGCGCCTGCCGGACCCGGAGACCGGCGCGACGCTCACAGTGGAAGCCGATCTCCCCTGCGAGTTTGCCCGCATCTGGGACGAATCGACGGCTTGACCCGGTGATAGAGAATCGATTTCGGTATGATGATGGCCGGTCCGCCGCTCGGAAGACGAAATCCATGTTGACTCGAAGGTTGATGCTGGGAGCATTGACAGCCGCCGCGATCACGTCGGCTCGGGAGCAGAACTATCCGCTACGGCGGCGGCGCTCGGTGGAAAAGATCTGGCAATCCCCGGAAGGCAACCCGAACGGCTTGGAGGCGACCGCCGAGGGCCTCTGGGTGGGCGAGCAGATCACCGACCGCGCCCACCTGCTCGATTGGCGCACGGGCAAGGCGACGGCAAGCTACGAAACACACTCCTCCAACACCAGCGGCATAGCAGCCAGTGACAAATACGTCTTCATGGCGGCCAACGGGCCCGCCTTCTTGCGCGAGAAACGCTCGACCGATGTGGCCAAGGGAGGCCGCATCTGCAAGCTCGACATCCGCACCGGCGAGCCGGTCGCAGACTATCCGACGCCCAACGGAGGCGGGCTGCACGGCTTGCTCTGGGCCCGGGAAGCGCTCTGGGTCACCCAGTTCAGCCCGAACAAGATCCTGCGCAGCGACGACTCGGTCCGCATCGCCGGCGAGTTCGATGCGCCGCTCGGCCGAGCCCACGGCATGGGTTGGGACGGCGGCCATCTGTGGTGCATGTTCTCCAATGACCGGCGCGCGCTGAAGTTCGACGTCACCACCGGCGCCGTGCTGGAGGGCGTGCAGTTGGACGCCACCGATCCCGATCCGCACGGGATGACCTGGTGGGACGGCGGTCTTTGGTACTGCGACGCCGGCATCGCGCCGGGTTTCGAGGACAATAAGAGCCCCAACGCGGGTTGGATCTGTCGAATCCATCTATGAAGCTCATGTGTGCAGGACGAATCGCGGCGGCGCTGGCGCTCGCCGTCCTACCGGCGTTGTTCGCCGCCGAGGCGGGCAAGCTCATGCGCCCGACCGACGGCACGGCCTTCCCTCAGGGCCCGATCGAGATCGTGGCGCGGGCGCCGGAGGGGCGCATCGAGATCGACGGCAAGCCGGTGGAGGTCGAAGCGCCCTTCCCGGAGGTTCTGCACGGCAAGGCCGAGGTCGCGTCGGGAGAGCATGTGCTGGCGCTGATTTGGAACGGGGGCCGCAAGGAGGCCAAGTTCTTCGTCGGCGACAATCCGCCGGCCGGCTTCCAGCCGTTTCGGCCGCACCCGGGCTTCGAGAGCGCGGAGTGCGCCCAGTGCCACAGCGTCAGCCGTCGCGGAACCTTCCGCTTCAGCGGCGACTGCTTCACCTGCCACACCGACGAGCAGTTCACCGCCCACCACCCGCACCCCAAGCATCAGCTCGAGCAGTGCGGCATGTGCCACAACGCCCACGGCGGGACCGCGGACGCCTTCTTGCTGTATCCGAAAGAGACGGCCTGCACGATCTGCCACAGCCTTTGACGCGACAAGCCCGCAGAAGTGGCGGCGGAGGTCAGCGAGCCAAGCGGAGGGCTTCCGTGGCGGCGATCCAAAGATTGATCACGCCCAGGCCGGAGACGGCGCCGCGGGCGTAGAAGTTCAGCCAGAACTGGTTCCACTCCGGCGCCAGGCTGAAGAAGAAGTTGTTGTCCCACAGCAGCGTCCAGGGCAGCAGCAGCAGGATCAACCCAATTTCCAGGCAAAACAGGATGATGATGACGCGGATGACGCGGCTCGCCCCGGAGCTCTCCGGATGCCGGCCCGCCGTCTGATCCGCTGCTCCCATCACTGCGCCCCCGCCGCTTGAAAGAGGGCGAGCTGTTCGGCCGCGAGCGGTTGCGGGGCCAGGCGGCAGAAGCGCGCCACGGCGGCCACCGGCTCAAAACTCATGCGATGGGCCGGCGTCGGCCCCAACGCCGTCAGCGCGCGTAGGTGGTCGGGCGTGGCGTAGCCCTTGTTGGAGGCGAGACCGTAGCCGGGGTAGACGGCGTCCCAGCGAGCCAGCCAGGCGTCGCGCTCGACCTTCGCAACAATCGAGGCGGCCGCGATGGAGCGGCAACGCGCATCGCCCTTGATCAGCGATTGCTGCGCAATCGGCAAGTCCAGGCGCATGGCGTCGATCAGCAAGTAGTCCGCCCGTAAGCTCAGCTTAGCGACTGCGGCCTGCATGGCTCGCCGCGCCGCTTGGTAAATGTTGATGCGATCGATCCAACCGGCGTCGACGCCGGCCACGGCCCAAGCCACTGACCGCTCACGGATGCGCCGCGCCAACTCCTCGCGCTGGTCGGCGTCCAGGACCTTCGAATCCGCCAATCCGCGAATCGGCCGCTCTGGGTCCAAGATGACCGCGCCTGCGACCACGGGGCCGAACAGGCAGCCGCGGCCCACCTCGTCGACGCCGGCCACAGCGACGTAGCCGGCCGAACGAGCTTCTCGTTCGAACCGGCTGCTTGGTTTCGAGGGAATGGTTCCTCGCCAGGCTGTCCGACGCGGCGCCATCGGGCGGTCAGCGCCGATCCCGCTCCGTGAGCCTGGCCGCCTTGCCGCGCAGATTGCGCAGGTAGTAGAGCTTCGCGCGCCGCACCTTGTGCTGCCGCACGACCTCGAGCTTGGCGATGATCGGCGAATGCACCGGAAAGATGCGCTCCACGCCGATGCCGCCGAAGCTGATCTTGCGGATCGTGACGGTTTCCGAGACGCCGGAATTGTTGCGCGCGATCAAGATCCCTTCAAAGATCTGCACGCGCTCCTTCTCGCCCTCACGAATGCGCACGTGAACCTTGATCTGGTCCCCGGGCTCCATCACCGGGAGCTCTTCTCGCAGCTCCCCTTTCGTAATCTTGTCGATCACTGCATTCTGCATCGCCGTTCTCCCGGAAGCTTGCCGTCCGGCGCCCCTAGAGGTCGCCCGCTCCCTCGATTTCCCTCAAAAGCTCTCGATCTTCGCTACTCAGAAGCGCCCGGACGAGCAAATCCGGGCGATTCTTCTTTGTCTTTCGCAGCGCTTCGCGACGTCGCCAGCGCCGTATCTTCTCGTGATCCCCGCTGAGCAGCTCCTCCGGAACCGCCCAGCCTCGAAACTCCGCCGGGCGCGTGTAGTGCGGACAGTCCAGCACTCCCACGCCGCCCGCGTCGTCCGGCGCAAACGACTCCCGCCGGCTCGACGCCTCGTTGCCCAGCACGCCCGGCAGCAGGCGCGCCACGCAATCCACCAAGATCCCGGCGGCCCACTCGCCGCCGCTCAACACAAAGTCGCCGATCGAAATCTCTTCGTCGATCAGCTTCTCGGCCACGCGCTCGTCAACGCCTTCATAGCGTCCGCAGATCAGCGTGACCTCTTCAAACTCCGTCAGCCGTCGCGCCACGGTCTGGTCGAACAACCGGCCCTGGGCCGACAGCAGCACCGTGCGCCGCTTCGCCTCCGGCCGCCGGGACCGCAACTGCTCGAGCGCCAGACACAGCGGCTCGACCATCAGCACCATCCCTTCGTCGCCGCCGAACGGCCTGTCGTCGACGCTGCGATGCCGGTCAAAGGCGAACTCGCGCAGATCGTGCGTCTCGATCTCGATCAGGCCCTGCCGGCGCGCCCGCGCCACCACTCCATACTCGAACGGACTGTCAAAGAACGCCGGGAAGATCGTCAACAGATCGAACCGCATCCCTCGCCCTACTCGTTCAAATCCTCCAGCCCTTCCGGCAGCCGCGCCGTGATCCGCTTGGCGGCCACGTCCACCGCCACACAAATCTCCGGAACGTAGGGAACCAGAAGCTCCTTGCCGTCCCGGCGAATCTCCAACAGCAGCGAACCGCCCGGCTCCTGGATGGCTTCGACCTTCCCCAACTCCCGCCCGGTTCCTTCCTCGAGCACTTCACAGCCGATCAAATCGACATAGTAGTGCTCGCCCTCCGGCGCGGGACCCAGATCCCCATAGGGGATGCAAATCTCGCTGCCCCGCAGTCGCTCGGCGTCCCCAATCGAGGCGACGCCTTCGAACTTGATCACCAGACGCCCTTGATGATCCCAAGCCCACTCGATCGTCGCCGGCTCGACCGACCCGTCGGGGCGCCGCAAGCTGACCACGGTCCCTTCGGCAAACCTCTCCAGGTCTTCGCACAGGTCCTGCGCCGCTACCTCGCCCTTGTTGCCCCGCGGCTTGGTGATGCGCGCCAGGACGACGAGCTCGTCGGCGGCCGGTGCGGCGCTCACGGCTCGACGATGTCCAGCGCGTACCGCCGGTTGCGCTTGCTGCCGGCCGCGGAAAGCACCGTTCGGATCGACTTGGCGGTGCGGCCCTTCTTGCCGATCACCTTGCCGAGGTCGCCCGGGGCGACCACCAGCTTCAGCAGGTTCGACTGCTCGGACGCCTTCTCCACCTCGACGCTGTCGGGATCATCCACCAGCGCCTTGGCGATCAGCTCCACCAGATCAATCGCCGGGTCTTTCGATTCCGCCACCAGATCCTCCTCCAAGCGCTAGGCTTCGGCCGGCTGCTCTTCAGTCGCAGGCGCCGCCTCGGCGCTCTCGGTCGCGACCGGCTCGGCGGCCTTCGGCTCCGGACGCGGAGCGGGCGTCGCCGCCTCGGCCGCTTCCTGCAAGGCCTTCTTCTTGGGCTGGCTCAGCGTCGGGCCGCCCTCGTTGTCGAAGAACTTGATCAAGCGCTTGACGGTATCGCTGGGTTGAGCGCCTACGCCGACCCAGTAATCGATCCGGTCACGCTTGAGGTTCAGCTCAATCGGGCTCGGCCGCGGATCGTAGAAGCCCACGATCTCGAGCGTTTTGCTGTCCCGCGGGCGCCGCTTGTCGGTCACCACCACGCGATACGTTGGCTTCTTCTTGGCGCCGGTGCGCGACAGGCGAATGGCCACCATAGTTCTTTATCCCTCCAACACAATACTTCCCACCAGCCGCACGGACCTCGCCACGAATCGGGCTTCCGACGACCGCGAACGCTCCCTAGCGCCCGAAAAACCCCGGAAATCCCTGCGGATCGTAAGCGATCGGAGCGCGTCCGCCGCGGCCCTTGGCGCCTTTCTGCTTGCGCTTGAGCCCGCCCTTCTTGAGCCCGCCGGTCATGGCGCGCATCATCTTCCGGGCTTCCCGATACTGCTTGAGCAGTTGATTGACTTCCTGCACCGAGCAGCCGCTGCCCCGCGCGATGCGGCGGCGGCGGCTCCCGTTGATGATCTCATGGTTCTTGCGCTCTTTGGCCGTCATCGAGCTGATGATCGACTCCACACGGCCCATTTCCTTCGGGTCGATCTGCGCGCCTTGGAGCTCCTTGAACGGTCCGACGTTCGGCAGCATCCCCAGCAGCGACTCGAGCGAGCCTAACTTCTTGAGCGAGCGCAACTGCTTCAAGAAATCCTCGAGCGTAAACTCGTTCTCGAGGATCTTCTCCTGCATCTCGAGCGCGTCTTTCTTGTCGATCGTCTCCTCGACCTTCTCGATGAGCGACAGTACGTCGCCCATGCCGAGAATGCGGGACACCACACGATCGGGATAGAACAGCTCGAACTGGTCGGGCTTCTCACCCACGCCGACAAACTTCAGCGGCCGGCCGGTAACTTGCCGGATCGACAGCGCCGCGCCGCCGCGGGCGTCGCCGTCCATCTTCGTCAGGATGACGCCGGTGACGCCCAGCCGATTGTGAAACGCCTCGGCGCTCTTGACCGCGTCCTGACCGGTCATCGCGTCGGCGACGAACAGAATCTCGGTCGGCTGTAGCTCCTTCTTGAGCTGCTCGAGCTCGACCATCAGCTCTTCGTCGATGTGCAAGCGGCCGGCAGTATCGACCAGAACCACGTCGCGGCCGGTCTGGACCGCCTCGCGCTTGGCGGCCTTGGCCAGCTCCAGCGGCCGGGCCTCGCCGGGCTCGCCCACATAGATCGGAGCGCCAATCTGGCCGGCGACCACGCGCAACTGCTCCCGCGCCGCCGGGCGGTACACGTCCACCGACACCAACTGCGGCCGGTGGCCGTTCTTGGCCAGCCAATTGGCCAGCTTGCCGGTCGAGGTCGTCTTACCCGAACCCTGCAGGCCGACGATCATGTAGACCGACGGCGGTGTGTTCGCAAACCGCAGCTTCGACTCGGTCGAGCCCAAGATCCGGATCAGCTCGTCCTTGACGATCTTGACGACCTGCTCGGTCGGCGAGAACGCCGTCAGCACTTCCTGACCGAGCGCCTTGGTGCGGATGTTCTCGATGAGCTGCTTGACGACCTTGAAGTTGACGTCCGCCTCGAGCAAAGCGAGACGGATCTCCTTCAAGGCGTCTTGGACATTCGCCTCGGTCAGTTTTCCTTCGCCGCGCAGGTTCTTGAAAACGCGCTGCAGCTTATCTGACAGGTTCTCGAACATCGATTTGCGAGCGGGGTAGAGCTAACCTTTCGGATCAGACCGAACCGCCCGCAAGAGGGCGAGCGATTAGGCGCAAGAGGGCTCGAGATCCCGCCGGGATCTTTAGCGTATTGTAATGGCGGGGTTGGCGGAGCGTCAATGGGCAGCGCGCGCGGAAGCCCGGCTAAGCGACCACGGCGGCGGCCTGCGGCGCTTCGACCAAGCTGTAGCAGCTCGGGTCGCTCATGATCTTGCGCACCAGCGCGATGTGCATGGCGTGTCCGGCGCGTTCGGCCACAATGCGGCCCAGCATCGGCCGGCCGATCATCGCCAGGTCGCCCAGCAGGTCGAGCGCCTTGTGGCGGCAGCACTCATCCGGAAAGCGCAGACCGCCTTCATTGAGCGGACCGTCCGGGCCGAAACAGACGGCGTTCTCCAGGTTCGCGCCGCGAATCAAGCCCATGCTGCGCAACTGTTCCAGGTCTTGCTCGAAGCCGAAGGTCCTCGCCGCCGCAATCTCCCGGGCGTAGAGCTCCGGCGTCACCGGCCCGGCCCAGCGCTGCGCGCCGACCGCCGGGTGAGGGAAGAAGGTCTCGCAGACCAGCTCCAGCCGATCCGAAGGCTCGATCGCCACACGCTTGGCGCCTTCCCGCACCTCCACGGCGCGGGTAACGGCCATGTACTGTCGGGGCTTGCGCTGCTCTCGACGGCCGGCGGCTTCGAGCAGCTCGACGAACGGCCAACCGCTACCGTCCAGGATCGGCACTTCCAGGTTGTCGATCTCGATGCGGGCGTTGTCGATGCCGAGCGCGTAGAGCACGCTGAGCAGGTGCTCCGTCGTCGAAAGCAGCACGCCCTGCCGCATCAGGCTGGTCGCGTAGCTAACCTTGGCGACGTGTTTCCAGTGCGCTCGCAGCGCAAAGCCGTCCAGGTCGGTGCGGACGAAGACCACGCCCGAGCCGGCCGGACCGGGACCGATGCGCATGCGCGCCCGCGCTCCGCTGTGGAGGCCGACACCGCAAACTTCCACGGTTTCCTGGACGGTCGCTTCGAACGAGGAAGGGGACGAATCCGAAGAACTCAGCATGAGCGTTCGCTATTCCAAGTTGGCAACCGATGGGCCGTTCGCCATGCCGCTGATTCTACAGGAAGATGAGCCCAAAATGCCGTGGTTGATGAGACACATTTCAGCGTGGCTCGTGTCCAATTCGCAACAAAGTAGCGGCTCAACGGTCAGCGAACGTAGCTGAGGCCACCACCACGGCGCGGCCCGGCTCGAGCCGCACTTCCTCGAGATTGTGATCCAGCGGAGTCGGGCTGCCCAGCTCGAAGCTTTCCATGCGCGGCGCGACGAAGGTGTTGACCACCCAGTCGAGCAGAGGCCCCTGCATCTCGCGGCCGTCCACCTTGAACGACTCGATTTCCACCTGCGCCATGCCGCGCGCGCTCGTATAGCGGACGCGCGCCTCGATGGCCCTTTCGCCCCGCAGCATCATCAGCAGGAAGGCGCCGGGCGAGTCGCCCTCGGCGGCCATCTTCGAGAAGTCGGCGAATCCAGTGACCACGCCCGTCTCCTCTTCGAAACGCACGGCCAGATCGCGCACGCCGGGCGGCAAGTCCTGGGCGTAGCCGTAGCGCAGGTAGGAGTTCATCTCATCCTGGGTCAGCGTGACGGTCTCGCCCGGGGAGAGCTCGTCGTCGAGGATGCGGTTGATCTTCGCTTCGGCGGCGGCGCTGGCTTCCGACGATACGGCGCCGAAGGCGGGCAGGGCCAGCAGCGCCAGGAGGGGCAAGGGGAGGAACTTCATCACGGCCTTCGCGTCAATCTCTGGACGCATCCGCCTCATTGTACGTTCCGAGACCGGGCAGGTTTGCGGCCGCAATGCCGTCGCTCTCTTTCAAAACTCCTCAACCCAGAGCGGGCTCGATGCGGCGCAGGGCTTCGCGGGCGGCCTTCTGCTCGGCTTCCTTCTTGGTGCGGCCCTGTCCCTGCACGCGAACCTGCTCGCCGACCAGGACTTCGACACGAAAGACCCGGTCATGCGGGGGGCCTTCTTCCGAGAGCACGCGATACTCGGGCAGCGGCCCCTGGCGCGCCTGCAGAATCTCCTGCAAGGTCGACTTGGCGTTGTCCACCGCGAGATTCTGTTTCGCCTCGGCGACGCGCTCGGGGCGCAGGATCAATCGATCCACCACCGAGCCGGCCGCGGCGGAGCCGCCGTCGAGGTAGGCCGCCGCGATCAAGGCTTCGACGGCGTCAGCCAGGATGCTCTTCTTCGAACGGCCGCCGTTGTGCTCCTCGGTGCGGCCCAGCTCCACCTGGTCGCCCAGCCGGATCGCCGCGGCCACCTCGAAGAGCCCGTCCGCGCTTACCAGCCGCGCCTTGATCTTCGTCAGCGGCCCCTCCGCCAAGTCAGGAAAGAGCTGCAGCAAGCGCTCGCTGACCAGAAACCCCAGCACGGCGTCGCCCAGAAACTCCAACCGCTCGTTGTCGGCCGTCTGCTCGCGGCCCTCGCGGGAAAACGAACGGTGCCGCAGCGCCGTGCGCAGCAGCTCGGAGTCACGAAACTCGTAGCCCAGCTTCTCTTCGAGCGAAGTCATCAGTCCTCTCCAAGCAGAAGGGAGCCGCAGGCCTGTGGGCCGCGGCTCCCATTCCGTCTTGGTCGTAATCCGCCGCGCCGAGCCTTACTTGCCGGCTTCGATGCGCTTCTTGAGGTCTTCGGCGGCGTTGGAGCCGTCGGCCATCGGCAGGCCGCCGCCGGCGATCGAGCTGTTGATCGCGGTCAGCGCCTCATCCTTCTTGCCGCTCTTGAGCAGCGCTTCGGCCATGAAGTAGAACGAAGCGGGGTCCTGCTGCGCCGCGACGTCGATGGACTGCTTGAACTCATTCACGGCGGCGTCATTGTTGCCGCGCTTGAACTCGATCAGGCCCAGCGACTTGTGCGCGTCGGCCATGAAGTCCTTCTTCACCAGCAGCCACTGCTCATCCGGAATCTGGCCGGGGTTCGGGTTCGCCTTGGTCGGGATCACCTTCAGCGCCTGCTTGGCGTAATCCTCGGCCTTGTTCAGCTTCTCTTCCTTGTCGAGGTCGAACTCCTGGGTCCGCATCGGGATCACGTTCGCCAACGTCAACAGCGCGCCCACTTCGGTCGGGTCATGCTTCAGAGTCTCTTCACCGAACACCAGCAGCCGCTCGTAGTCGTTGAGCTGCTGGGCGGCCAACATCATCTGCTGGTTGGCGAAGGCCTTGAACTCGGTTTCCGAAAACTCCTTCAGGAGCTTCTGTCCGGCCGCAATCTTCGCCTCCGGATCCGCTGCATTCTGGATCGCCAGCAGCGCGTCGAGCTCGGCCTGCGACTTCGGGGTAGGCCCTTCCTGCGCCGACGCCAAGCCGAGCGTGCAGCAGGCGAGCGCAATCCAGAGCGTGAGTCTCTTCATCAATTTGAATCTCCTAGACAGGTCGGGGCGCGACCGATGTTCGATGTTATCTTATCGGACTCTCATAAGACGCGTGGGCGTCGTGGCGGTTACCGATTCGGGTCCGGCTCCTCGTCAGGCTCATCCTCGGACTTGGGCCGCGCAAACGGCGCGCTCACGCCCTGTTCGGCGAGCTTCCGTGTCCGCTCGGAGGGGTCGCCGGCGGCAAGGGCCGACTGGTAATTCTTGACCGCTTCTTCCCGATTTCCCACGATGTCTTCGATCCGGCCCAGGTAAACGAAGGCCATCGCCTTCAGATGCGGGTCTTCGGCCAGCCGCGCGGCTTCGGTGAAGTGCTCCCGCGCCAAGTCCGGGTCGGCCTCCAGGATCGCGACGCGGCCCAATCCGTAGCTGGCTTGGGCGTCGCTGCCGCCGGCCTTCTCCTGCGCTTCCAGAAACGTATCACGCGCCTCATCGAGCAGCTCTTCGTTCATCAGGAACTCGCCGCGCTGCAGCAGCTTGTCGAGCTCGCTCAGCTTCGGCTGCGCCGGAGCGCGTCGGACCGGCTTGCTCGGCGCCGGCGAAAACTCGATCGCCTGCAGCCGCGCCGCCTCCTTCTTCAGATCCACGCCCCCGATCAGGTCCGGGTAATAGCGATTGATGTCGCGAGAATCCTCCTCGAAGCCTTGCAGGGCCTCGAAGAAGTACGGCGCCAGCACGTAGCCTTCGCGTAGCGCCTCGTCGATCGCGGCAGCCTTCTCCTCCGGGCTCGCCCGCCGCAGGCGCTGCTGCACGGCGGTCGCCAGCGACTGCGTGGTCAGCAGCTCGAAGTCGGTCTTGTACTCATCCGGCAGAGCAGGAGCGAACATCGCAAAACGCGACAGCACCTCAATGCGGCTGACCTCGGTGCGGTACCGGATCGAGAGCCGATCCAGCAGGTGCACCAGAAAGGCGTGCTGGATCTCCTCCATCGGCACCTGCTCGTTGGGATGCACCACCAGTTGCACTTCGCCGCCGTACAGGCGCGTATTGACGGCTCCGGGCGCCGCCATCAGGTCGATCCACACCTTGAACCCTTGGAACTCGCGGCTCTGCGTCGACAGCCTCAGATAGCCGGAGGTGCGGAACAGCATCGGGGCCAGGGCCTGCTGATACCGCAGCATTTCCTGCTCGAAGACCGGCTGCGCTTGCTGCCAAATTCCCTCGAGGTCCGCCTCGTGATAGAACTGCTCGACGATGCGCCCGAACTGCCGCAGCCGACGCACTTCCGGCGGCAGGTCCGTGGGCAGCTCGGCCAGCAGCGCGAAGGTCGGCGGCGGCTCGCACAGCAGCGCGTAGGAGACCCACTGCGAGAGATTGGCGTCCGGGTCGTCCTGCTTGAGCTCCTCGTAGGCGTTGACCAGTAACTGCCGGCTCTCGCCGTTGAAGCTCTCCAGGTGCTTCCGCACGGCCTGCCGCAGAGGGCTGTCGCCGCGCGCGCCCACGCCGTCGTCATAGCCGGCGACATTGATCGCCGTCATGACGGTGAACATGCGCTGGTCCGCATCGAGCTGGTCGCCTTCGGCGGCCCGCATCGCCGGAACGGCGCACAGCAGCAGGAGCAAGAGCCAACCACGCATTCAGGGCTCAGTGTAGAGGATTTGGCCCGTGCCGAGAGCCGGGCGCCCGGCGGCGCGTCGACGTCGGGGCCGAGCCGCATTGAACGTTCCCCGCCCCCTATGACTTTCCCCTGTATTTTTGTCGACTCGGTTGATATTCTCCCCGTGGCCGCCGCCCGCGGACCGGGCCTGGAGGCGGCAAGACATGCAGCTCCTCGACGCCGCCATCGCTTTCTCCCTCACCATGCTGGCCTTCTCCACGGTCGTCAGCGTCGCCCTCGAGGTGGGGCGTCACTTCGCCGGGGTCCGCAAGAAAGAGCTGCGCCGCTTTCTGGGCGAGTACTATCGGCGCGAGCTCCAGCCCTCGTTCTCCGCCGCCGTGCAGCGGATAGAGGGCGCCGCCGCGGCGCGCGTGGCGCAGCAGGTGGACTCCTGGACCGAGAGCCTGTTGCAGACCCTCACCAAGGACGGGGCGCTCCGGACCGACAGCCTGCCGCCGCCCGCCAACGATCGTTCGCCGGCCGCCGAAGTCGACGCCTTCGATCTGATCGACGTCTCCACGCAGGAGATGGTCGACAGGCTGCGGCAGTCCGAGCTTGGAAAGCAGATCGCGCGCGAGCTCAAAGGCGAGGCCGACGCCGTCTTCGACTACGTGGCCCAGCGCTACGAGCGTTTTGGCGAGGTCTTCTCGTCGAGTTTCCGCAAGAGCTCGAGGCAGTGGACGGTCGGACTGTCGTTGGCGCTGGCCTTCATTGCCAACGTCGACAGCATTCACCTATTGCAGGCCTACATGCTCGACGAGAGCACGCGCACCGCGGTCCTCTCCCAGGCGGACGCCATCGTGGCTCAGTCGAAGGCCGCCCTCGACAAGGCCAACGCCGATCCAGCCGCCGCGTCGGCCGACGGGGCCACCGTCGAAGAGGTGCGCGACTCGCTTACGCGCCTGACGGACCGCTTCAACAGCCTCGAGACGAACCCTTTTCCGATCGGCTGGACGCAGTTTCCGGCCTGCCCGGAGAAGGCCGCCGACCCGCGCTGCGCAGCCGGCAACCCCTGGGCCCCGCTGACGTGGTTCTTCGGCTGCCTGCTCACGGCTTGTCTAGCCGGGCTGGGCGCGCCGTTCTGGTACGACGCGGTCTCCGGCCTGATGGCCGTGGCCAAGCGAACGCGCGGCGACGGCGGTCCATCCGCCGGCGCAACGGCCGAGGAGCCGCCCAAGCCGCCGGTTTTCCACATCCAAACCGAGCCGGCGCCGATCGTGCTCACCGAACCCGGAGAGCCGGCGGCGAGCAAGCCCTCCACGGAAGTGGCCGCCAAACCGGCCGGGCACAGCTAGGTTCGGCGGATTGACTTCGCCCGGCGCGGTCAGCGAGCCTCGAGATTGGCGCCGCGCCTTGGGCTCGCCTTGCCATGAAGTCCAAGCCTCCTCGCAAGACCAACGCCCTGCGCCTGCTCGACTCCCGCGGCATCCGCTATGAGACGGCTTCGTACGACAGCGGCGGCGTCGCCGTGGACGCCGCAACCGTCGCCCAGAAAATCGGGATGCCGCCGGAGCAGGTCTTCAAGACGTTGATCGCGGTCGGACCCTCGACCGGTCCCGTCGCCTTTGTCGTTCCGGGGGACTGCGAGCTCGACCTGCGCAAAGCCGCCGCAGCTTCCGGCAACAAGAAGATCGAGATGCTGCCGCTTCGAGAGCTCAAGGGGCTGACCGGCTACGAGCGGGGCGGCTGCTCTCCGGTGGGCATGGCCCGGCCCTTACCCACCTGGATCGACGAGTCCGTCGAGCTGTTCGAGACCGTGGCGGTCAGCGCCGGGGCGATCGGCCTGCAGATGATCCTGGCGCCGGCCGACCTGATCGAGGCTGCGCAGGCCTCGCTGGCGGACTTGTCCTGACCTCCATCCCGGTCGGGCGAATGCAATCCGACTCTAGGGCGAGTTTCGTATCCAACCGCAGCAGCTCCCTGTGGTGGAATCTGGGACACGGGTTGCCATGCACCGTCAGCAGACCAGACTCCGCTTCTACGAGTTCGCGGCACGCATCTTTCCGCGGCGCTCTTACGGCTTCAAGATCTTCGTGCTGGCGTTTCTATGCACGCATGTGCCCCTCTGGTCGCTCTGCGTCTACATGGCCCTGCAGGCCGGAGCCCTCTCTTGGGCGCTGCTGGGCGTCGCCACGGCGGGGACGCTCGCTGGGACTCTGGCGCTGCTGGCGGGATTGCATCGGCTGCTGCAGCCGGTACTGCTGACCGGCGAGACCCTGCACGCTTACTACCAGGAGCGCCGGGCGCCGGCCCTGCCGCGCACCTTCACTGACGAAGCCGGTCGCTTGATGGCCGACGTCGCACGCGCCATTGATCGCTTCGAAATCGCCCGCCGGGAGCTCGAGCAGCAGGTGCGCCACGACCCGCTGACCGGTCTCTACAACCGTCGTGCCGCCGAGGAGAAGCTCCGCGCGGTCGCGGACCTAGTGGAACAGGGAGACGAATGGCGCATCGCCCTGCTCGACGTCGACGGACTCGGCGGGATCAACGGCCGCTTCGGGCGCCAGATCGGCGACGGCGTGCTGCGCGACTTGGCGGCCCGTGCGGGCCTGGCGACCTCCGACGGCTGTCCGCGCTCTTGGGTGGCCCGCTGGGGCGGCGACGAGTTCCTGGCCGCCTTTGCCGGCAAGGAGCGGGACTGCCTGCGGCGGCTGCAAAGGCTGCTCGATCGCTGCCGCATGAAGGGTCCGGGCGACACCTACGTTTCGCTCAGTGCGGGGCTGACGCGCCTTCGCGAGGGCGAACCTCTGGAGATCATCCTCCAGCGGGCCGACTTCGCCCTCTATCGCGCCAAGTCCGGCGGCCGCGATCGCTTTGAGACCGCCGACGCCAACTCAGCCCCGCAGCCGTCCTAGCCGTGGGCGCCCCGTCCCTTCCGCGCGGGCCCGGGATCGCCTACACTCGCGTTGCGAGGCACGCATGGACGGTCAGGACCAGCCGCCGGTCGAACCGCGGACGCCCCTTTGCCCGCTGTGCGGCGTGCGTCCGGTGGAGGCCGCCGCGACGGTGGTGTGGGTGCGCGGCCGGGTGTGGACCCGTGAGGTCTTCCGGCGACCTCTGTTGGGCTGTGTGCCGTGTCTGCAATCCGCGCTGCTGGCGGAAGCTGCGAAATCCCTGTTCCTGGGCTGGTTCAGCCTTTCGGCGCTGGCTCTAAACCCGATCTTCATCCTCTTCAACCTCAGCCGCGCCATCTTCCTGCGGCCCAGGCCCGACGTCGTGGCTTTCCATCTCGCCCGGCGGCGGGAGGCCAGCGGTGCGGCGCCGGTCCCCTGCGGCGGCTCTGCCGATCTCAGCGCCGCGGGGAGGCCTTGAGCCCCCGCCTATACTGAGAGTTGGCTTCAAAACCAGACCTTCCCAAGCTTTGGCCCATGATCCGCGAGCTGGTCGTCCCGTTGCGGGGCGTGCTGCTCGGCGGTCTCGTGCTGATCCTCGTCAGTCGCGCGGCGAGCTTCGTACTACCTGCGTCGTCCAAGTTCATCGTGGACGAGGTCATCGTCAAGCAGAACACGGAGATGCTGACGCCGCTGGTGCTGGCGATCATCGCCGCCACCCTGCTGCAGGCCGCGACGGCGTTCTCGCTGACGCAGGTGCTGTCCAAGAACGGGCAGCGCATGATCGCCGAGCTGCGGCGCAGGGTGCAGCGCCACGTCGGGCGGCTGCCGGTCGCCTATTACGACGCGCATCAGACCGGCGTGCTCGTGTCGCGCATCATGAGCGACGTCGAAGGCGTGCGCAACCTCGTCGGCACGGGCTTGGTCAACATGGTCGGCGGCTTGCTCACCGCCGGCGTGGCTCTGGTTGTACTGTTCACCATCAGCGCCAAGCTCACCCTGCTGGCGCTATCCATCATCACGATCTTCATCCTCGTCCTGCGCAGCGCCTTTCAGAAGCTGCGTCCCGCCTTCAAAGAGCGCCGCAAGATCAGCGGCGAGGTGACCGGGCGCTTGACCGAGTCGCTGGGCGGCGTCCGGGTCATCAAGGGCTATCGCGCCGAGGAGCGGGAGGCGACCGTCTTTTCCGAGGGCGTCGAGCGCCTGTTGCAGAACGTTTACCAGACGCTCACCGGCACCGCCCTGGTCAGCGTTTCGGCCCAACTGCTGCTTGGCGGCATGGGCGCGCTGATCGTCTGGGTCGGCGTCCAAGAGATCACCGCGGGACGTCTGACGGCCGGCGACTTGGCGAGCTTCACCATGTTTTCGGCCATGTTCGTGGCGCCCTTGTTTCAGATCGTGGACGTCTCCACGCAGTTGATGGAAGCGTTCGCCGGCCTGGAGAGAACTCGCGAGGTGCTGCAGGAGCGTCCCGAGGACGACGACCCCAAGCGCAAGACGTCGATCGGACCGATCGAAGGCAGCGTGTGCTTCGAAGCCGTCGATTTCTCCTACGAACCGGGCAAGCCGGTGTTGCGGCAAGTCAGCTTCGAAGCCGCCCCGGATACGATGACGGCGCTGGTCGGCCCTTCCGGCTCGGGCAAGTCGACGATCATTGGGCTCCTGTCAGCCTTCCACACGCCGGACGCCGGCCGGATCTTGGTGGACGGCGAAGACCTCTCCGCCGTGGAGCTCGGCTCCTACCGCAGCCAGTTGGGCCTGGTGCTCCAGGAGACCTTCCTGTTCGACGGCTCGATCCGGCAGAACATCGCCTTCGCCCGTCCCGACGCCACCGACGAGCAGGTCCTGGAAGCCTGTCGCATCGCCCGCGTCGATGAGTTCGCCGAGCGGTTCAGCGAAGGCTACGAAACGATCGTGGGCGAGCGGGGCGTGAAGCTCTCCGGCGGTCAGCGCCAGCGCGTGGCCATCGCGCGCGCCGTGCTGGCGAATCCCCGCATCCTCATCCTGGACGAAGCCACTTCGAGCCTGGATTCGGAGTCCGAGGCGCTCATCCAGGAAGGCCTCTCCTACCTCATGCGCGGACGTACGACGTTTGTCATCGCCCACCGGCTGTCCACGATTCGCAAGGCCGACCAGATCCTGGTCATCGAAAGCGGTCGGGTGCTCGAGCGCGGCACGCACGAGACCCTGTACGCCGCCAAGGGCCGCTATTTCGACCTCTACACCAAGCAGCACGGGCTGGAAGCGAACCTGTTCCTGGCGCCCGGCGAGGGCGATCGCGTGGAGCGGGAGAAGTTGGCCGACGAAGAGCGCGACGGCGTGTCGCTGCGGATGCTGAGCGGCTCCTGAGCGGGCCTACGCCCGGACCGAGGCCGGGATCCAATCGAGCGGGAAGCTATTCCGAAGTGGCGGGACCGCGCAGCACCATCGCTTCGGTCGCGTGGGGCAGGATCGGGCGGTGGAAGAGGAAGGCCGCCGGAGCGGTCGAGCCGCCCACGAAGAAGTCCTGCACGGACCGCATCGATTCGAGCGCGCCGTACAGCAACAGGCCCCAGGTGTCGTCATTGCCGGAAACGGTCATCTTGCGGACCAGCGCCTCTTCGCCGGCGTCGGCCAGTAAGCCTACGCCGCCGCGAGGCAGCTTCTGATCCTGCCAGAAGTCCACGCCCCAGCCGTTGAGCAGCGTCGTCACATGGTCGCCCACCACCCGCACTGAGATGCGGTTGAAGTCATCAGCCCGCGCCAGATGGGCGGGCACGTCGATGCTGGCGGCCGAGATGCTCTTGATGCCATCGATCATCGAGTAGCGCGACAGGCTATAGATCGGCGCCTTCTCCGAACCGGATTGGTGCAGCTTGAAGGCGTAGTAGTTCATCTTGTCCGGAGCGCGGACCAGCCACCCGACCGCCCGCGTCTGGATCTTCGCGTCGAAATCGAAGCGGTAGTTCTCGAGGTTGGTCGTGTCGCCGCGCAGCGCCAAGCCTTCCTCCACGGTGAGCCAACCGGCCGGATCGACATCGAGCTTCGTGTCGGTCAGCCAATGATCCACGCCGTCGGTGAAGTCGTCGACGATGAAGAACGCGGCGCGGTCGCGGATCGGCTTGCTCAATTGCGCTACGGCCGTCGAAACCGGACGCTGCACCTGCGCGGCCTGTTTGCGCAGCCAGTCGCGCCAGGGTACGTCCAACGTGCTGGCGAACAGCGCGATCGTGACCACAGCGAGCGCCCGCGCGAACGTGCGGCTTAGAAAGACGCCTTCGATCGCCTGCCAGAACCAGACTCGCTTGGGTTCGGGGAGCGGCGCGATCTGCGCGGACTCGGTCTTCGAATCCGTCAGATCGTCGATCTCGATGTTGCCCGCCGCGCCCCAATCGAAGCTGGCCTTGGCCCGCTCCACGTAGGCTTCCCGGGCGCGGCCCGGAACTGGGTCGCTGCGTTCCGGCTCCTGCCGGCGCTGACCCGTCGGGGCGAACAGCGCATGCCACAGGGGCTCCTGCTGCGACTTGCGCAGCCCGTCCTGGGAATCCACCAGCAACGACGCCGGCAGAGGCGGGCGCGCTGGCACGATGCTCGGCTCGGGGGCCGGAGCAGGAGCGGCCGTGGCTCCGCGCGACGGGCGCGCGAAGGCCTGCGGCGGCGGAACCGGAGCCGGTTTCGGCGGCGGCAACGAATCCTTGGTCACCAGCTTGACCGGACGCAGCCCGTCAGCGGAAGGCATGCGCAAGATCGGGCGCTGGACGGCCTTGATGTTCGGAAACGAGGCCGGGCGGAGGCGCTCGCGGTCGACGGCAGGCTGCAACGGCAGCAGAATGTCACTGTGCTTGAGGCTGGGCAGAGAGACGGCGTGGAGCTGCCGCGCCTGACTCCGCCCGGACGGACGAAGCTCGCCCAGGCTGGGCCCAAACACCCCGGAATCACGCAGTTGCGGATGCGAGTCCGAGGCGCAAGAGGGCTTTGCCGCTTGCGCAACTTCCGCTAGCCTGCCCTCTTCTTGGTTCTTCACGACCGTTCCGCCCTGCCAGTCTCATCGGCGATCCCAGACCGCTTCTAGACTACTCCGAGGCTTATCTTAAGCGGTGGCCAATGTACCGACAATTAGCGCTTTGGCTTAGTTCGGGTCTAAGCCAATTCGCCTAGTCGAACTGGGGCCGAGGACGGAACGCCGGCGCCTCCTGGTAGCGGGCGGAGGCCGGTAAATCACTGACCTCAAAAGCCATGGCGTCAGTGCGAGACGTTTTCGAACAGGTACACGCCGCCTTTGCCCGCCACGACGATGTCCAGGTCTCCGTCGCCGTCGAGGTCGACGACCGGGATCTGCATGCCGCCGCCGCTACGACCGCCGTAGTCGATGATGTGGCGCACCCACTCCGCCTTACCACCGACGTCGACGCGCTCATACCAGTAGATCCCCAGCGTCTCGCGCCCGCCCGGGTCATGACCGTTGTGCGCGTAGAGCCGCTTACCGGTCACCAGCTCCATCTTACCGTCGCCGTTGAGGTCGACCGGCGTCATCGCGTGGGCTTGCGACCAGGCGTCGTCGACCAGTTCCTTGACCCACTTGCGGCCGCCCTGGGGGTCACGCTGCTGCCGCAGTACGAACACGCCGTAGTCATGCGCTTGCGAGGTGATCACGTCGTTGAGGCCGTCGCCGTCGACATCGTAGACGTAGAGGAAGCCCAGCTTGTCGAAGGTCCACTCGGCGTGGAAGGTCCATTCGCCCGTGGCTCGCGGATCCTTGGGCGCTTCGAGCCATCCCTCCGGGGTCAGCACATCGTTGCGGCCGTCGCCGTTCACGTCGCCCGCGCCGATGCCGTGGCCGTGCAGCTTGTTGGAAACTACGTGACGGTTCCAGCGCACTTCCGCGCCCTTGCCCTCCCGCTCATACCAGGCCGTAAACCCTTCCCGACCGCCGTACTGCGGCAGCACCTCGTCTTTGACGCCGTCGTTGTCCATGTCCACCAGAAAAGCGAACTCAGTGGGGCTTCCCTCGTCAACGACGTGCTCGGCCCACATCCCCTGGCCCTTGCCGGGATTCTCGTACCAACCCACGCGGCGCGAGCCCCAGGCGGCGCTGATGATGTCGACGTCTCCGTCCGAATCCACATCGAGCGGCAAGTCGGAGAAATCGTCCAGGTAGTTGTTGAACAGGAACAGCTCGCGGTGGTGATGCTTCTTCCAGGTCGGCGCTTCGTACCAGTTCTCGCCGGAGATGATGTCCAAGCGGCCGTCTCCGTTGACGTCGGCCACGGCGCAGGCCTCGTTGCGACCGAGGTCGATCACGTGACGTTCGAAGGCGATTTCGGGAGTCTTGGGACCGGCCAGCAGGGGCGCGGCCAGCACGGCGACGAGAAACTTGCTTTGCATGGAGCTCCGCGGGACATTATAGGCGGGATCGACCATGCTACGCCGAACCTTCCTCGCCGCTCTCGCCGCCGCCGGCGCGCTGCCCGGCCAAGGCCAGCAGCAGGACCCGCCGTTTCGGCTGCCGTCGAGCGTGCGGCTCGACAAGGATCAGGTCTACGCCTCTCCCGGCGGACGCGACCTGCACCTCGACCTGTTCCGGCCGCGCTCGGGCGGCGGCCCCTTCCCGGCGATCGTGTTCGTCCACGGCGGAGGCTGGCGGAGCGGCTCGCGAACCCAGTTCCATCGCCAAGCGGCCCACATGGCGACCAAGGGCTTTGTGGGCGCGTGCATCGAGTACAGGCTGTCGGGCGAGGAGAAGTGGCCCGCCTGCATCGACGACTGTAAGGCCTCGGTACGCTGGTTTTGGGAGAACCAGTATCGGCTGAACGTCAATCCGCGCCGCATCGGCGCCGCAGGCGGCTCGGCCGGCGGACACTTAGCGGCCTTGATGGGCACGACCCAGCGCCGGGACTCCTTCGGCTCCCATATGGAGCACCCGGGTCCCAGCAGCAAGGTCTCCGCCGTAGCCGCCTTCAACGGTGTGTTCGACGTGACCGCCCTGGCCGAAGCCATCCCCGGCCACGTCGAGCGCTACTTCGTGCCGCTGTTCGGCGCGACGCCGGAACAGAACCCCTCGGTCTACCGCGAGGCCTCGCCGGCAACCTACGTCGGCAAGTCCACGCCTCCGTTCCTGTTGCTGCACGGAACGGCCGACACGACCGTGCCCTATGAGCAGGCGGTCGCCTTCGAAAAGCTCATGAAGGCCGACGGCTGCGACGTGGAGCTGTTCACCGCAGAAGGCGCCGGCCACGGCTTCTTCAACGCGCCGCCCTGGTACGACAAGACACTGGCCGCCATGGAGGCCTTTTTTGTGCGTACGCTGAAAGGGTGAGCGCCGTTCGGATCTTTGAGCCGGAGTACTATCGACGCCTCCGCGACATCGAACGACGGCACCCGTGGGCGCGCTCCATGCGCCGACTCGAGCTCGGCGCGCTCGACCGCTACTTCAAGACAACGGGCCCTTGCCGCGCTTTGGACGCCGGCTGCGGCGCAGGCATCTTTCTGGCCGAGCTGGTCGCCGTACGGCGGCAGGTCTGGGCCGTGGGCGGTGACATCGCGCAGCCTGCCGTCCGCCTGGCGATGCAGACCGGCGTCTCTCGCCCGGCGCAGTTCGACGTGCGGCGGCTGCCCTTCGCCGACACCTCCTTCGATCTGGTCCTGTCCAACGACGTGATCCAGCACCTGGGCGACGAGGACGCGCTGGCGACGCTGGCCGAGGCCGCCCGGGTCTTGCGGCCTGACGGCGTCTTGCTGCTGCGCACCGCCGCACGACGAGGCTGGCTCTGGAAGCGGCACCGCGACGCGCCGGACTATTGCCAGCGGAACCGGACCAGAATGAAGCGAATGCTGCTCGAAGCTGGATTCGAGCCCCGCTTCGTGGCGCGCGTGAACTGGCTGCCAAGCATTCTGGCTGACCTCCGCGGCCTGTTCGCGCCGCGTCCAAAAGGCGACGTCGGCCTCGAGCTCAACCCGGACGAGCCGGACTGGAAGGCGCGCCTGCTGGAGGTCTACTGGCGCTGGGAGCGCCGCCTGGTCTTCGGTCTGCGGCTGCGATTGCCGCTCGGTCACACGCTGGTGGCGCTGGCCCGCAAGGGCTGAAGCGCGCTGCGACGCGAAAAGAGGCCGCTCCGAGGAGCGGCCTCTGGGTTCGATCGAAGGGACTCGATTCCTCAGAACTCAAGCTTGAAGATCAAGTGCATGTAGGTGCGGCCTCCCTGTCCGGAGAAGCTGCCGATGGTGCCGTTGATCTTGCCGAAGCTCTGCGGATTCCGCAGGTCCACCACGCTGTTCGGAGCCGAGAAGAAGGGAATCTTGAACGGCTGGTTGATGTCGTAGCGGATCGAGAACCGCAGCTTCTCGCGAATCGGAATCGTACGCGAGAGCGAGAGCTGGTGCCAGACCATGCCGGGCTGGTTGAGGATGTTGCGGCCCGCCTGCCCGGGCGTGAAGCTGCCCGGAATGGCGAAGGCATTGATGTCCGCCCAGGGCAGCGCGCACGCCACTATGTGGCGGCACGGACCTTTGCGGTCCCAGGCGAGCTGGATGTCGTCGTAGGTGTAGCCCGGCGCGATGTCCGGCCGGAGCGTGCCCGGCAGGTAGACGTTGGTCACGCCGCCCGGCAGACGGCCGTTGTGCGTGAACGAGAACGGCGCGCCGCTTTCGATCGTCTGAATGCCGGCCAACTGCCAGCCGCCCAGCACCGCGCCGCCTACGCCGCTTTGCAGCCACCGGCGGCTCTTGCCGAACGGCAGGTCCAAGATGGCGTAGCTCACCCAGCGGTGGCGGACGTCGAAGTCCGAACGGGCCTTCTCGAGCGACCGGTTGTAGTACGTCACGCCGCCGGCCGAGCCGTCGTCGCTGTCCTGGTCGATCGACTTGCTCCAGGTGTAGAACGACGAGAGCTGGAAGCCCGACGACATCCGGCGTTCGACCTTGATCGTGCCGGAGTGATACGTGCTGTGGCCGAAGTTGCTGAAGTGGTTGATCGCTCCAAACTGCGTGTACGGGCGATAGTTCTGGTAGGCCGTGCGGATGCGGTTGAGCTCGTCGAAGTTGGTCGACACGTCCAGCGGAACCTGGTTGATGTCCCAGCGGTTCAACAGGCCCACGCCGCCCGAGCCCTGGTAGCTCAGATCCATCAGCCAGGTGTTGCTGAGCTGATGCTGCACGGAGACGTTCCAGTTCATCACGTAGGGCAGCTTCATGTTCTTGTCGAACCAAGAGATGTTGCGCTGCGAGTAGTTCGCGCCCTGGAACGGGGCCGAGCCGTCCGGCTGGATGTCGAAAACCACCGGCGGGGGGCCTTGGGAGAGCTTGAAGGCGTAGGCCGGATTGCCCGGCGCCTGCGCCACGTTCGCCGTCGCCAGGTACTCCTCGAAGTTCTCCTGCAGACCGTTGGTCCACAGGTCGATCGTGTTGATCGCAAAACCGGCGCGGAAGACCCACGACGGCGAGAAGTTGTAAGCGATGCCGACCCGGGGCTGGAAGTTGTTGTAGTCCTGGCTGGCCAGGGCCCCGTCCGGGTGCAGCAACGCGCCCTTGCGCCCGGTGAGCGGGTCGATGGCGTCGGGGTCGAACTGGCTCTGCTGGCCGTACTTGGTCTGGAACGGCGTCTCGGTCTGCCAGCGCAAACCCAGGTTCAACGTCAGCTTCGGAGTCGCTTTCCAGTCGGTCTGCACGTAGCCCGCGGTGCTCCACCACTGGGGCAGCCAAGTGGCCAAGTCCTGGGTGAACTGCGCGCTGCCGACCGTGCCCAGCAGCAACGAGGCGAACTTGTGGCCGGTGTTGGGCCGGAACGGGAACTCCGTGCCAGCCATGTTGTAGCGGCCCGAGGGCTGCGCCGGCACATGGGAGTTGATGCGGGTCCGCAGAACCTCGAAGCCCATCTTGATGGTGTGCCGGCCCCGCACCATCGTCAGGTTCTCCTGTAGGCTCATGTTCTCGTTTACGTCGGTGGCCTGGCCCTCCGGGTAGCGGAAGTACATCTCAGCGCCGGTGGAGGTCAGGAACGACGGCATGGTCGTACCGTCAACGTTGGGGATGCCGAGCTGGGACGCCCAGTCGCCGTTGAGGCTTTCGGGAATTCTGCGCAAGAAGCGCCTGTTGTATCCCACGCGCACCTCGTTGATCGTCGTCGGGTTGATCGTGTACGAGTCCGACAGCACCACCTGATGCTGGTCGATCGGCTGCGGCGTGTGGTTGAAATCGAAGATCGGATTGGCGACCTGCACCTGCCAGCGGCCGTTGAACGAGCGGTGGCGATGGTAGGAGTAGCGGCCGAAGATCTTGTGCTTGTCGGTGAACGTGTGATCGATCTTGTGATCGAAGCTGGTGCGGTAGGAGCGATAGACCGTGTCCGCGCTCAAGTTGTTGCGCGGCCCCGTGGAGTCGAAATAGGCCTGATTGTTGCGGTTGTTGGGGGCCGTGTAGGGGTTGAGCGCGAGGAAGTTCAACGCCACCGGATCGAAACGGCTCTGCGGCAGGATGTTGTTGGCGAACGCCGTCCGCGAATAGCTGCCGTCGGGGAGTTGGACCAGCGTGTCGGGGTCGTAGATGATGTCGGGCCGGACCGGCGAGCCGGGGAAACTGAAGTCGCCCATCATCATCTCGGGGGACGGCACGTCGCGGTCATTGTTCTCCGAGGCCTTCTCGTGGTGGCGCTGGAACGCCCACAGGAAGAACGTCTTGTTCTTGACGATCGGGCCCGAGAGCATGCTCGACATCAGGTGGAAGGCGAACTTGCCGGTCGGCACCGAAGCGTCCTGCCAATTGCGGTGGATGAACTGCTTGGGCACGTAGCGCTCTTCGGCGACGCCGTGCAGCGCGTTGCCGCCGCTCTTGTAGGTGATGCTCATGGTGCCTCCGCCGGAGTGTCCGTACTCCGCGGGCAACGCCGTGGTCATCACCTTCACCTCTTCCATGGCGTGCTGCGCAGTCGAAAGATTCCGGCCGGTGCCGATGCCGCCCGTACCGGGGTTCATGGTCGATACGCCGTCGCCGGTCATCTGGAACCAGCGCGTGCGGCCTCCCAAGGCGTGGCCGGTGCCTCGCTGTGAGGTCACGCCGGGGACATAGAAGAGCATGCTCTCGATCTTCATCTGCGGCGTGGGCAGGCGCGTGAGCTGCTGGCCCGTCACCAGGTGGCCCGCCGACGCCGTCTCGGTCTCGAGCATCTGCGCCGCGGCGGAGACCTCGACGGTCTCGACCACGTCGCCCAGCTCGAGCGTGACGTCGACGCGGGCGGTCTCGGTGGAGCGGATCTGCACGCCCGTGCGCACCACCCGCTTGAAGCCGTCGCTCTGGTAGGTCAGATCATAGAAACCAGGGTTGAGATAGGGGACGTAGTAGGCGCCTTCGGCATTCGTAGCCGAAGAAACCGTTACGCCTTTTTCTTTACTGAGGACGGAAATCGAGACACCGGGAATGGCCGCGCCGGTCGAATCCGAAACCAAACCGGTGAGAATGCCTTGACCGGTTTGGGAAAAGGCCGCACTTGGGCCGAGCAGGCAGAGTGCAAAGAGCGACGCAAGGCTCCTATGGGGGCCGCGCCACGAGGCACACGACAGCATGAAAACCCCTCCGTTACGGGATTGGGATCGAGGCGCCTGCACCCCGCAAGCGCAACGACTCCCGAAACTATCGGGGGTAGCTTACAACAGAAATCAAAACCCAGCGATATCTTTTTATCGATAGTCTCTGAAAGACGCTCTAGTTCCCAGCATTCGAGCGCCTATTCCTCTCCCGGAGCGCCCTAACGCCAACGTCTGATCTTCGCTCTCCGAATCGAAAGATACGCCGCCGTTCCAGTCCGGCGCGCCGAGCTGGAGCGCGGTTCCGCAAGCGCCTACGCCTCGTCGTGGGCCAGAAAGGCCTCCGCGGCGTCGCGGTCGTGGGTGACCAGCATGGCCGCGCCGCCACGATTGGCCACCGACTCGGCGAACTTGTTGATGTGGTCTCCAGGGAAGAGAACCGCCAAGCGCAAGCCTTGCAGCTTGCGGGCGATCCGCTCGCCGAGCAGGTAGCGCTCGAACTCGAACACGGCGCCCGGAACTTCGATCGCGAGGCCGTCGAGCAGGACTCGGCGGCAGCCTCGAGCCGCGCACTCGACGCCGATTGCGTCGACCAAACGCCGCATCCCCGGCAGACTCCACTCGCCCCACACGCTCGCCAGCAGCAGATCGCCCTGCTGCTCGAAGTCGGTCTCCAGGTCCATGGCGGACCTCCCTGGGGATGATTCTAGACGCTGGCCGCGTTCAGCGCCGCGAAGCTCTCATGCATCGCCGCTTCGATCCGCGCGCTCACGTTGTCCTGGCTGAGCTCGGCGGCCACCCGGACGGCGTTCTTGATGGCGTTGGCGTTCGACCGGCCGTGGCAGATCAGGCAGACGCCCTTGACGCCCAGTAGCGGCGCTCCGCCGTACTCGGTGTAGTCCACGCGCTTGCGGAAGTCCTCGAAGGCGTTCTTCGCGAGCACGTAGCCGATCTTGCGCTGCAGCGTCTTCTCGAGCGATTCCTTGAGGATCTGGCGAATCGCCGCGACGAGCCCTTCGCTGACCTTCAGCGCGACGTTGCCCGTGAAACCGTCGCACACGATCACGTCCGCCGCGCCGGAATACAGGTCGCGCCCCTCGACGTTGCCGATGAAGCGCACCGGCAGCTCCTTGAGCAGCGGCGTCGTTAGCTTGGTCAGCTCGTTGCCCTTGTGCTCTTCCTCGCCGATCGAGAGGATGCCGACGCGGGGCGAAGGGCAGTGGCAGATGATCTTGGAGTAGATCTCGCCCATCAGCGCAAACTGCGCCAGCATCTCGGGCGTACAGTCGACGTTGGCGCCGACGTCCATCAGCACCGACCAGGAAGCTTCGAGCGTCGGGAAGACCTGCGCCAACGCCGGACGCTTCACGCCCGGCACGACGCCCAGCACCGTCTTGGCGATCGCCATGCACGCGCCGGTGTTGCCGGCCGACACCACGCCCTGCGCCCGCCCGTCCCGAACGGCGCGTGCGGCTACACGGATGGACGCGTTGGTCTTCTTACGCAGCGCAGAGGACGCCGAGTCCTCCATGGTGATGACTTCGTCGGCGTGCAGGATCTCGATCGGCAATGACCCGGCGCCGCGCTGCGCCAATTCCGCGCGCAGCCGCTCCTCGGGTCCGGCGAGCAACACACGGACGCCGTATTGGGAGACCGCCTCGATGGCGCCTTCCACTTCGGACGCGGGGCAGTGGTCGCTGCCCATGGCATCCACTGCGATCGTGACCCGGTTCGGCACGGCTCGAAGTAGATTCTCGCTGATTTGGGGTCGCCGGTGCGAGCCTCGACTACTCAGTCTCGACTTCGATGACTTCCTTGTCGCGGTAGTAGCCGCACTCGAGGCACACGCGATGCGGCAGCTTGTCGGCGCCGCAGCGCTGGCAAGTCGTCGTCGACCGCGTCGTCAGAAAGTCGTTCGCGCGGCGCTTGGACGTGCGGGTCTTGGAATGGCGGCGTTTTGGATTCGGCATGATCCTTGTCTCGTTCCCTTCAGTTTCTCTTCAACTGCTGGAGCGCTTCCCAGCGTGGGTCGACCTTTCGATCTTCGCACGAGCACTCCTTCTCGTTCCTGTTGCCGCCGCACTCCGGGCAGATGCCCCGGCAGTCTTCGCGACACAACGGCCGCATCGGCAGCCACAACTGCAACTGTTCCCCGACAACCTCCGACAGCAGGATTCCGTTGTCCTCGTAGAACCCGTAGTCCAAATCGTCGGCGCTGACGGCGACCTCCTCGCTCCGGTCGATCGCATCGGCCGGGTAGAAGTAGAGGTCCAAATTCTGATCGGCCGGCTGTGTGAACGTCGTCAGACAGCGAGCGCACTCTCCCGCGACTTGCCCTTCCAAGCGCCCTTTCACCCGCAGGGTTCTGGAGCCGCTATGATCGAGCAGCTCGGCCGAGCCTTCGGCCCGCAGCTCGCCCGGCAGACTCCAGTTGTCCGGCAGGTCCAGCTCTTTGGAAGTGAACGCAAGGTCGAACTCGACGGGCCGATGTTCGAGCTCCCGGACGTCGATTCGAAGATCCTTTTTCACGCGAAAGCGTTAACCTTCTGATTATACGCACCCTGAGGCCGGATGCCTAGCCCCCCGCCCAAACCGAGCGCCGAGCGCGCAATCCGCGACGAGGTCGTCGTCGCCAAGACCGGCAAGAGCCGGCGGGCCTGGTTCGAACAACTCGACAAAGCGGGCGCCCGAGGCTGGGATCACAAGGCCATCGCACGCAGCCTGCGCCAGGACTACGGGCTCACGCCGTGGTGGGCGCAGACCGTGGCGGTCGACTACGAGCGCGCCGCCGGGTTGCGCGACCAGCATGAGCAGCCGGACGGCTACCAGATCCAGCGGGAGCGCACCGTCCACGTCTCCGCCGAACGCGCTTGGCGAGCCTGGGACGACGAGGCCGAGCGCCTGCGCTGGCTCCCGGAGGCCGCCCAAGCGAAGATTCGCCGGCTCGCGGGCGCCCGCCGGCGGGTACGGCTGGATTGGCCGAACGGCCGTGTGCTGCTGGGCGTCCAGCCGCGCGGAGACGACAAGTGCTCGGTGGGCGTGATGCACTCGCGTCTGGCCGGCCGGGACGACGCCGAGGCGGCCAAGCGGTTCTGGTCCGCCCGGCTCGACGCCCTGGTGGCCCTGCTCGAAGGCCCGGATGAGATACGATGATTCGGGCGTGAGAGTCTTCCTCCAACTCCTGCTGCTTTGCTCGGCGGCGACGGCCGCGACCGGGGCGGAAGCGCATCTGGGCAAGACGCTGGAACAGTGGCGGGCGCAACTGGGCGCCGACAATCGCGTGGAACGTCTGGTCGCCGCGCGCTCGCTGGGCGAGATGGCGATCGACGGACAGCCGGGCGCGCTGGAAGCCGTGACGGCCTCGCTCGACGACGCCGATTCCGCCGTGCGCTACTGGGGCGCTGTGGCGCTGGGCGAGTTGGGGGCCAAAGCCAAGCCCGCTGAGCAGGCGCTCCGCTCCCGGCTGGACGATCCAGCGCCCGAGGTGCAGGTCTGGTCGGCCTACGCCCTGGTGCGGATGGGCGACGAGCGGGCCGGCCTCCAAAAGCTGATCGAACAGCTTGCCAACCCCGAAAAAGGCGCGCGCCTGCAGGCCGTCACCGCGCTCGACCAACTGGGAGAAGCGGCCTCCCCGGCCGTCCCGGAGATCGAAGCCGCCCTGGACGACGAGTTCGACTACGTCCAACGCATCGCCCGGCACGCACTCTGGACGCTGGGGCGGCGCCCTTGTCCCTACGCCGAGTGCCCCTGACGGCGGGCCGCGCTGCGATCGATATTCCTCGGCGCCTCTGATATTCTGGTCGCCAATGAACGCGCGCGCCTTTCTCCTCGTTGTTGCGGCCCTCGGGCTGGCTTGCGGACCCGCGGCGGAGGCGCCGCCGGCCGAGACGTCCGAGCCGGCCGCTATGAAGGTGGAGCGCAAGCTCATCTACCCGGCGCAGTTTGCCGAAGGCAAGTCCTATACCCCGGGCGTTCTAGCGGGCGACACGCTCTACCTGGCCGGTATGATCG
This sequence comes from Acidobacteriota bacterium, assembly GCA_016125275.1. Classification (GTDB taxonomy): domain Bacteria; phylum Acidobacteriota; class Terriglobia; order Bryobacterales; family UBA6623; genus RI-231. The sequence goes on from WGMB01000006.1 coordinate 37,023, forward strand.
ACCTCGATCCCAAGACCGGCCAGCAGCCCGAAGGCGTCGAAGCCCAGACGAAGATGGCGATGGACTCGATCGGCCATGTGCTCGAGGCCGCCGACATGACCTATTCGAACTTGGTCTCGTGCCACGTGATGCTCGACGACATGGAGAACTACAAGGCCATGAACGCGGTCTACGGCTCCTACTACGAGGAGGGCAAGTACCCCGCGCGCACCACGCTCGAGATGCCTTCGCTGGTGGCCGGCGCGCACGTGGAGATCAGTTGCATCGGCTACCGCAACGCCGCCGAGATCCAGTACATCCACGCCGCTGAGGGCCGCACGCCCCCCGCGATGGGGCCGTACTCGCCGGGCGTCATGGCCGGCGGCACGCTCTACATCTCCGGTCAGGGCGGGCGCGACCCCAAGACCAACGAGGTCGCCGAGAAGGTGGGCGACCAGACCGCGCGCACGCTGGAGTCGATCCAGGCGATCCTCGAAGCCGCCGGTCTGGACTTCAAGAACGTGGTCTTCACCAACGTCTACTACCTCGGCCCCGAAAACCGCGCGGGCGTGGACGAAGCCTATATGAAGCCTTTCATGGAAGGCGGCGCGCCGAGCCGCGGAGCGTTCTGCCTGTCGCGGCTGCCCGGCACGATCAGCGTGGAGATCACCTTCCTGGCGGCCAAGGACAACTACATCACGCGGCTCTACCCGCATGACGAGCAGCCCGGCGCGACCTCCTCGCCCGCGAGCCTGACCGGAGACACCCTCTATGTCTCCGCCCACGCCGCGCCGGAGGCGGGCGAGACGCTGGAGGCGCAGTTCCGCGCCATCCTGGAAGAGCAGAAGGCGCGCCTCGAGCTCGCCAGCATGGGGCTGGAGAACGTGGTCGACGCCAAGGTCTATCTGGCGGACTCGAACGACTTCAAGGCCATGGACGCGCTGTTCAAGGAATACTTCCCGAACAACCCGCCGGCCCGCACCACGGTGGGCGTGCGCGAGGAAGCCGACCGCGCCGGGACGAAGCTCGAAATCGCGTTCATCGCGGTGAAGTAGTCCCCCAAAAACTAGCCGCCGAACTCCTTCAGGAGCTGATACCAGAACCGCACCGCGCGATGGAACGAGTCGACGGGCAGCCGCTCGTCGAGCCCGTGGGCGCGTCGGTCTTCGGGGCCGGTGGCGATGCCGGAGAAGCCGTAGACCGGGATGCCGAGTTGACGGACGCGCAGACCGTCCGTCGCGCCGGTCGACTGGCTGGGGGCGATCGGCGCGGATCCGAAAAACTCCTTGGACAACGTGCGTAGCTTGGTCATTACGTCCTCGCGCAACGGCGAGGGCGGGCTCGGCTTGGATTCGCCGATGCGCTCGACCTTCACGGCCGGATCGGCGACGATCTCGCGCAGTGTCGCCTGGACTTGTTCGGGCGTCGTGCCGGGCAGAATTCGGCAGTTGACCGTAGCCTGCGCCTGCCGCGGCAGCGCATTTTCGGCCACGCCGGCCTTGAGCATCGTGGCCACGCAAGTCGTGCGAATCGAGGCGTTGAGCCCGGCGTCAGCAGCCGCCAGCCGGCGCAGGACGTCGGGATCGGGCTGGGCCTTCGCTGCCTGCGCCATCAGCTCCCCGACTTCGCCCGGCGTGGCCTCGGCGCCGACGCGCAGCGACTCGCGGACGACTTCATTGACCTGGACGGGAAAGCGATAGGTCTCCAGGCGCGTGAGGGCGCGGGCGAGCTGGTAGATGGCGTTGTCGGGCCGTGGGCGCGAGCTGTGTCCGCCCGGATTCGTCACCGTGAAGGTGAAGCTCTGGTAGAGCTTCTCGCTCATCTGGATGGAGAGCAGACGCGGGCGACCCTCGTCGTCGAGCTCACCGCCGCCGGCGTCGGTGTTGAAGGCCAACTCGGCGTCGATCAGCTCCCGGTGGTCGCGGGCGATCGCGGTGATGCCCGCCATCGTGGACTCCTCGTTGCCGGTCAGGACCATGATCAGGTCGCGCTTGGGCTGATAGCCCTCGCGCTTCAGCCGGATGAAGTCGGCGATGAGGGTGGCCGCGCCGGCCTTATTGTCGCTCGTGCCGCGGCCGTAGTAGTAGCCGCCCTTGGTCAGCAGGGTGAACGGGTCGGCCTGCCAGGCGTCAGGGTCGGCGTCCACCACGTCGATGTGCGCCATCACGAGCAGGGGTTTGCGCTCGCCGGAGCCCTTGTAGCGCACGATGAGGTTGTTGACCGGGCCGGAGCGCACGAAGGCGATCTGGTCCTCGGCGAACCCTTCGCGGCGCAGTCGCTCAGCGACGCCGTCGAGCAGCCGGTTGGTGTTCTCCGGAAAAGTCTCGCTGGAGCGAATCTCCACTAGCTCCTGCAAGATGTCGCGCGCCAGGTCGTCGTAGGAGTCCGGATTCGCTGCCGCAGCGGCGCAGGCCAGCAGAAAGAGCGGAACGAGGAGGCGCAGCAGCAAGATGAGGCCATTGTAGCCGGGCCGGCGCGGGAACATTTCGCGCCGGGCGCCGTATCTTGAGCTTCGTATTCTTAGCATCGCGATGCTGCGCAGAAGAGAGCTCTTGCTGGGTTTGCCGGCCGCGGCGGCCCTGCGGGCGCAATCGTCGATCACCGTCGACGTGCGGCTGGTTCAGGTGACGTTCTCGGTTCGGGACGCCGCCGGGGCGATCGTGCGCGACCTCTCTGAGCAGGATTTCGAGATCTTCGAGGACGGCGAGCGCCAGCGCGTCGCCCGCTTCTCGCATGGCGACGACCAGGCCCTGCGACTGGGCGTACTGGTGGACGGCAGCGGCAGCCAGTCGGAGTTCATCGCACGCCATCGGCGCGACCTGGCGGACTTTCTCGACGAGGCGCTGGAACCCGAGGACGGCGCCTTCGTGCTGGGCTTCGGCAACAGTTTGCGGCTGGTGTGCGACTTCGCCAACGACGGCGGGGCGATGGTGGCCCGCCTGGACTACTACCGGGAGCATGCCGGGCGGCTGCCGAAACTCGGGCCCGACGAAAACAGGGACGGCGGCACGGCTCTGTACGACGCCATCTACCACTCGATCCAGGAAAAGCTCGTCGGCGTGGACATCGGTCGCCGCGCCTTGCTGGTGCTCAGCGACGGCGGCGACAACTCGAGCGGCTATCACATGCTCGACGCCTTGGAGGCCGCCCAGGCCGCCGACGTGCGGCTGTTCAGTATCTGGTACGCCGAGAAGGACGGCGGCGCGCTGAAGGTGCGCGACCGCTACGGCCTGCGCGTGCTGGGGCGGCTGGCGCAAGACACCGGCGGCGAGATGTTCGAGGCCTCCGGCGAGAGCCTGAGGGAGCAGTTTCGGCGGATCGCCGAGGACCTGCGGACCTCCTACGAAGCCGCCTACTACTCCTCCAAGGCGGCCAGCGACGGCCGCTTTCGGCAGGTGGACGTCCGGCCCAAGGACCCGGCCTTGCAGGTGCGGGCGCGGCCGGGCTACTACGCCCGCTGAGGCTCCGGCCTGCCCGCAGGGGGCTCCATCGTGGCAAGCTAGGGACGCGCGATGGCCCTGGAAACCTACCGCCAAAAGCGTCGCTTCGGCGAGACCCCGGAGCCGGCCGGAGCAGCGCCCAACCCCGACTCCGGCGGCCGTTTCTGCATTCAGAAGCACGCCGCGCGGCGGCTGCACTACGACCTCCGCCTGGAGATCAACGGCGTGCTGCGCAGTTGGGCCGTCCCCAAGGGCCCATCTCTCGATCCGGGCGAGAAGCGCCTGGCCGCGCGCACCGAAGACCACCCCATGGAGTACCTCACCTTCGAGAAGGTGATTCCGCCCGGCAACTACGGCGCGGGGACGATGCTGGTCTGGGACATCGGGACCTTCGAGTGCGAGGGAGACGCCGCGCCCCTCGAACAACTCGAGCGCGGCGAGATCAAGTTCGCCCTCTACGGCAAGAAGCTGCGCGGCAGCTTTGTGCTGGTACGGACTCGCCGCTCGTCGAAGTCCGACAAGAAGGCCGAGGAGTGGCTGCTGATCAAGCACCGCGACGCCGCCGTCGACCCGGATTGGCGCATCGAGGATCACCCCGCCTCCGCCCTCACCGGACGCACCCTGGAAGAAGTCGCCGCCGGAGCTCCGCCGGACCAAGCGCAAGCCGCCGGCCCGGCCGCCTTCGAAGACGCCGTGGAAGGCCCCCCGCCGCAGCTCTCGCCGATGCTGGCGACCTCGGCCGAGAAGGCCTTCTCCGACCCGGACTGGCTCTTCGAGCTCAAGTGGGACGGCGTGCGCGCCCAGGCCCGGCTGGAAGGCGGGGCCGTGCGGCTGCTCTCCCGCAACGGCAAGGACGTGACGGCGCACTACCCGGAGTTGGCCGAGCTCCCGCGCGCCGCGGCCGCCCGCTCCGCGGTCCTGGACGGAGAGATCGTGGCCCTCGACGCCCAAGGACGCTCAGACTTCGCGCGGCTCCAGACGCGCATGCACGTGCAGGCGCCGTCGCGGGCGCAGGTCCAGTCCGCGCCGGTCGTGTTCTACCTGTTCGACGTGGTCTACCTCGACGGCTATGACCTGCGCCAGGTCCCGCTGCGCGACCGCAAGCGGCTGCTGCGCGAGATCCTGCATGACTCGCCGCAGATTCGCTACTGCGACCACGTCGTGGGCGAAGGCGAGGCGCTGTACGAGCTGGCCAGCCAGGCCGGCGCCGAAGGCGTGATCGCCAAACGCGCTGACAGCGCCTATCAGCAAGGGCGCTCCGCCGAGTGGCTCAAGATCAAGGCCTTTCGCGAGGTGGACGCCGTAGTGGGCGGCTGGACCGACCCGCGCGGAGGCCGCGATCGCTTTGGGGCCCTGCTGGTAGGCCTCCACGGCGCCGGCGGCCTGCGTTTCGTGGGCGGAGTGGGCACGGGTTTTGACGGCGCCGTGCTCGACGCCTTGGCCGAGCGGCTGGCCCCGCTGGCGAGCGACGTCTGCCCCTTCACCGCCGTTCCCGTGACCAAAGAGCGCGCCCATTGGGTGCGGCCTCAGCTGGTCGCGCGGGTCAAATACGGGTCCTGGACGCCGGATCACATTCTGCGGCATCCGGTTTTTTTGGGCCTGCGCAGTGACATGGAGCCCTCCGATTGCATCGAACAGGCGATGGCCGCTCCGGAAACCGCCAAGCCGCGCCGCCGGGCCGACGCCTTGCCGACGCTCGACTCCCGCGAAGCGCTCGAAGCCGAGCTCTTCTCCGGCCGCCGCGAAACCGTGGTCGCCGAGATCGATGGCAAACGCGTACGCCTGACGCACCTCGACAAGGTCTACTTCCCCAAGCCCGGCTACACCAAGCGCCAGGTGTTGGCCTACTACTACAAGGTCGCCGACCGCATCCTGCCCTTTCTGGAGAACCGGCCGCTGGTGCTGCACCGCTTCCCCAACGGCATCGAGGCCGAGTCGTTCTACCAGAAGGACGCCGGCGAAGGCGTGCCGGAGTGGATGGATACCGTCGTGATCCCGTCCGAGGGCGTCGGCCGCGACATCCGCTACTTCGTGGTCAACGATCTGGCGGCGCTGCTCCACCTGGTCAATCTCGGCTCCATCGAGTTCCACCCCTGGCCGAGCCGCACCGACGACCTGCACAAGCCGGACTACGTCTTCTTCGATCTCGACCCGACCGAGGGCTGGGAGTATTCGACGGTCGTGCGGGTGGCCCGGGCGATCTGGAAGCGCTTGGAGGCGATGGGGCTCGACGTCTTCCTGAAGACCTCAGGCTCGGAAGGAATGCACCTTTGGCTGCCGCTCGAGCGCAACTACGACTTCGACCAGGCCCGGGCGTTCGCCGAGATCGTGATGCGGATCGTCCACGCCGAGCTGCCGGACGAAACCACGCTGGAGCGCGTGGTCGACAAGCGTCCCAAGGGCGTCATCTACCTGGACTACTCCCAGAACGCCTATTCCCGGCCGCTGGCGACGGTCTACAGCGTCCGCCCGAAGCCGCTGGCGACCGTGTCCGCACCGTTGTCCGCCGCCAGCCTGCGCAGCGACCTCACGCCCGACTCCTACACGATCGAAAGCCTGCCGCACTTGCTGGAGCAGCGCAAGACCGACCCCTGGGCGGAGTTTTGGAACAAGCGCCAGTCGATCGAGCCGGCCCTCGCCAAGCTCCGCGACGTCGTCAGCGAATCGTCCAGGAATAAGGCGTGACGGCCAACATGCCGCCCCCGGCCAGCGCCGGCAGCAGGCCCTGCGGGTCGAACCGTTCGGCCCACGAGGCCGGGAACAGCGGCGCGCTCGCCAAACCCTGCGCGCCCATGCCGTCATGCTCGAACAAGACCTCGAGGATCGTCTTGGCCTTGGGATAGGTAGCCAGCGCGACCTCTTCGTCGGCGCCGATGCCGGCCTTCTCCTTGGCCAGCGCGATGGCTCGTTCGTAGCCTCCCAGTTCGTCCACCAAGCCGTTGCCCAGGCCTTCCTTGCCCAGCCACACACGTCCCTGGGCCACCTCGTTGATCTCGTCCCAGCTCTTGCCGCGAGCGTCAGCCACCTTGGAGACGAACGAGTCGTAGACCGCTTCGACGCCCTCGCGCAGCTTGGTGCGTTCGTCGTCGGTCAGTGAGCGGTAGTCGGTGTCAATGGAGGCGAACTTGCCCCGGGTGAGGATCTCCTTGCGCAGGCCGATCTTATCGTAGAGGCCGCGCAGGTTGAACTTGCCGAAATACACGCCGATGGAGCCGGTGTAGGTGCCCGGATAGGCCAGGATCGGCGTATCCTTGGCCATCGCCATGTAGTAGCCGCCCGAGGCCGCCACATCCGACATGGAGATGATTACCGGCTTCTCCTCGCGCAGCAACTGCAGCGCCCGCCACATGCGGTCCGAGGCCAGCGCATCCCCGCCGGGCGAGTCGATGCGGACGATCACGGCCTCCAGATCCTCGTCCTTGCGCACTTGGTCGAGCATGTCGACGAAGGCGTCGCCGGCAAGCAGCTCCGATCCGAAGAACGGGTCGGCGTCGCCCATTCCGCCCACGATCGTGCCGACGCCGTAGACGACGGCGATCTTGCGCTTCGAGCCCAGGTCGAGCTCCGACAGCGACGCCTGGTTGTAGCGCCGCAACGAGACCATCTCGATCTCGTCGAGTCCGACCTTCTCCTTGATGCGGTCTTCGAACTGATCCGGGTAGGAGAGCTGGTCCACTAAGCCCAGCTCCTTGGCTTGGGGCGAGAGGAACGGCCCTTGGTCCAGCGCCGCCCGGAACTGCTCCGGCGTGAGGCCGCGCGAGGAGGAGCCCATCTCGACCAGCAGCTCGAGCAGCCCGTCGAGCTGCGATTCCACGACCTCGCGGAAGGCGTCGGACATGGAGTCCCGGGAATACGGCTCGACGGCGCTCTTGTACTTGCCGACCCATTCGAGCTCTGCCTCCACGCCGATCTTCTCGAAGGTGTCCTTGTAGAAGGCCACTTCGGCCCGCAAGCCCTTCATGTCCAGGCGGCCCTCGGGCGCCATGTGGATCTCGTCGGCGGCGCTGGCGACGAGAAAGTCGATGGTCCCGGCGACCTCCATGTAGGCCAGCACGGGCTTGCCGCTCTTCTTGAACTCGGCGATGACGTCGCGCAGCTCCGCCACCTTGCCCCAGCCGGCCCCGAGGCCGCCGCAATCGAGCGCCAAAGCCTTGATGCGCTCATCCTTGGCCGCCCGTTCCACGGCGCGGCGGACGGTCAACAACGTCGCCGGCGGTCCGGCGTGCAGAAAGTCGAATTGGATGGGACTGGCGACGTTTTCGGGGAGCGCTCCGGAGAGGTCGAGCGTCAGGACCGCGTCGTTGGGCACGCCGCTCTGACCGCCGCCGGCCGCCAGGGCGCCCACGATGATGACTGCGATGACCAGGAAGAAGATGATCAGGACGCCGGTCAAGACGCCGAGCAGGTATTTGACCATGGGTGTTTTCGGGCGCGCCGCATCAAACAGAAAGCGGGCGCGGCCTCATTATAGACCGCGCCCGCTCGGAACCGGAGGCCGGCCGGCCGCCTCGGCCTAGGGCTGCTCCACGGCGATCTCCACCGTGTTGCTGCGGCGGCCGTCGGGATACTCGAGCGTCAGACGCGTGCGCGGATCGGTCGGCGACTGATCCGGAACGACGACGTTGACCTGGAACAGGCCGACAAACGTCGGCGACAGGCCCACGAAAAGCGGGTCGGCCAGGGGGCCGAAGGCCAGCCGCCCGAAGTTGACGATCGGCATGTCCACGGCGTAGGAGAGCGGGCTGGAAGGCGCGGCGGCGCCGGTCGGCACCTCCGGCGTCACCGGTCCGAGCCCGGTGGCATAGATCACCAGCACATCGCCCGGCCGCGCCGGCGCGGTGGGAATGCCCAACTGCTGGCCGATCTCGACCGGCAGCGGGAAGTTGCCCTGGGTGGCGTTCTGGATGGCGCCGTACTCGCCGATGTTGAAGCGGAAGATCCCGGCCGAGCGCGTGTCGATCTGCGCCTGGATCTGGTTGCCGGTCTGGCCGTCCCGCACGACCTGGATCAACGCGGTTCCCGCCGAGACGCCGTAGGGAATCTGGAAATTGATCTGCCCGAACGAGACGAAGAACAGCGGCGCGGCGACCCCATTGACCATCACCTGCGCGCCGCCCATCTCGGTGGGCAACGGCACCGTCTGCGCCTGCTCGAAGCCGTAGGAGAGCTGATCGCCGAAGATCGACACGATCGTACCGGGCGACATCGGCCGCGTCGGGTCGAAGGTCGCTCCGTTCACCGCGCCGCGATAGGACGAGATCGGCGCGCTCGAGGCCTGCACCGACAGCCACACCTCGACCTGCGTCGGGCCGTTGGCCGCGTTCGAGTCCACGCGCACTACGCCGCGGTAGAGGCCCGCGGCCAGTCCGTCCACGTTCGTCTTCACGGCGACCAAGTTGTTGTCGAGCGTCTCGGTCGACAGCCAATCGCCGCCGGCGTCAGTGGAAACCGCCGCCCCCGTCACGTTGAGGTTGCCCTGGCCGCGGTTGGAGAACGAGAGATAGGCGTCGCGAACCGCCACGCCCTCGGCCGTCTCGAGCATCAGTTGCTCCGTGTTGGGCACGATGATCGGCGAGGAGGTGACGTTGAGCGTCACCGGGATGGGCCGATTGTCCGAGGCGAACGACGAGCCTTCCATGAACACGGTGCCCTGGTTGGCGCCCATGTTGAGGCCCGCGTTGTAGCCGCCCAGGATGCGGTGCGTGTGCACGAAGCGGAACGAGCCCAACCCGGAGCTCGTCACCTGCAAGAAGCTGCCCGCCGCCGTCAGCACCGGCGCCGGACCGGCCGGCGTCTGAAAGTCCTTGAAGTCGCTCGCGCCTTGGATCGGCGGCACGTAGAGCTGGACTTCCGAGGGCTCGTTGCCGCCCACGTAGATCGTCACTTCCACCGACTGCGGCGCGTCCACCGCGCCGGGCGCCTTCACTTCCACCGCGCCGTGGTATTCGCCGGCTTCCAGGGAGGCCGTGTTGAACAGAACGCTGATGCGGAAGCAGGTGCGCGAGGCGTCGAACGAGCAGGCTGCGGCGGCGCCGACTTGCGGCGTCAGCCAGGAGTAAAAGCCTCCCGAGGCCTGCACGGACAACGAGCCGCTTCCGGCGTTGGCCGCCTCGAAGAACAGGTCCGTGGGACCGTTGCTTCCGGTCGTAATCCAGAGGGGGCGCGTCAGGTTGGCCGGAACATGGAGCTCCAGCCGGGGTTGCGCCGCCACGGCGGCCGCACCCAACAGACAGCAGAGACCAGCAAACAGAACTTTTCGGATCATGGAGAAAACCTTCGGGGGAAACCGGACGCGGCGGGCGGACGCTCTCTATCTTAGCCCACGCCGACCCTAGGGCAACCGGGCGCCATCGTTCAGAGTAATCCAGGATTGTCCCTGCCGGGCGGGCCGCGACCCGGGAATTTATCGCTTGCCGCGTGTTGATTCGGCCGGCCGCTCCGTAAAGAAACCATAAAGGCCCCTGGCGAATTTGGACCGCTATGGCAAAGTAGGGTTGAGGTTTGCCGGTCGCAGCGTCCAAGCGGCCGCGAGGCTGGCTTCGTCGCAAGCTGCTCGCAAGACTCTGCGCGCCGGCGTGGGTGGCGGTTCCGCTCTCGGCGGGAGCTCCGTCCGACAAGGCGATCTACCGCGGAGGTTCGCTGTCCACGCCCCCTGCCGCCGAAAGCGGGGTCGTCTCGGCGAGTGACGAGCGGGACTTCGTGTTCCGCTGGGGCGACGGAGAGCTGCGGGTCCCTTATGAGGCCGTCAACTTGCTCGAGTACGGTCAAAACGCCGGTCGTCGCCTGACGTTGGCCATCACTATCTCGCCGCTGTTTCTGCTGTCGAAGAAGCGGCGCCACTACTTGACGATCGGCTTCCTCGACGAGGAAGGCCGACAGCAAGCGGCGGTCTTCGAGCTGGGCAAGAAGATCGTCCGCAGCACGCTCGCCGGCCTCGAAGCGCGGACCGGGCGGCGAGTGGACTACGAGAACGAGGAGGCGCGCACCGCCGCGCGGCGATAGGCTTGGCGGCGCGGCGACAGAGCTTATGCGGCGACTGACGGCGGTGGCGATACTCTGGGCGGCGGCTCTAGCGGCCGCCGAAGCTCCGGGTCCGCAAGTGGACCGGATGCTGGTGAAGCTGCTCGACATCCGCACGTTATACGTGGAGCCGCTGCAGGGCGAAGCCGCGGGCACGATCCGCGACATGCTGGTCGGCGCGATTCAGAAGACGGGGCTGTTCGTGCTGACCGAGAACCCCGACACGGCGGACGCCTTTTTGCGCGGCTCGGCCGAGGACTTGATCTACCAGAACCTGGAGCGGCGCCGCGAGAGCCTGACCGCGCGGGGCTCCGCGTCCGGCAGCCGCCGGGAGACAGGCGACTCGCGCTACAACGCCGCCAGCTTCGGCGTGGGCGACAGTGAGAGCTCCGAGCTGCGAGAGCGCCGCCACGAGGCCTCCGCGGCGGTCCGCATTTTGCTGCCCAACGGAGAGGTTCTGTGGTCGACGATTCAAGAGAGCGACGGGGCCAAGTTTCGCGGTTCGGCCCACGACGTCGCGGCGAAGGTGGCTGACGACCTGGTGCGGGCCTATCGCAAGGCCCAAGCGCTGGACAAGCCCTGAGGGAGTCGCCCCTTAGCGCAGGGCCAAGAACAGGACGGCGGCAAAGACCGCCGCCACCAGCCCAATCAACACGTTGAGCTTAAGTTCGAAGCGTTCGGCCTCGAGCGCCTTCAGGTCGATGGCCTCGAGGGCTTCTTCCATCTTGCTGAGGCGCCCGAGCACCGCGGCGTCGGTGTCGATGACCTTGGCCTCGGTCGCCGAGAGCCGCTGTTCCCAGGGCTTGAGCTCACTGCGGACCGTGTGGCGGGCGGCGTCGGCGGCCACGTCGCGCGCCATTTCGCGGGCGGCCTCCTCCATCATGCGGAGGGTCTCGGCCTCGGCCTGAGCCAACTCGCCGGAAGCCTTGGCTTCCAGCGAGGATGGCTCCAACTCTCCGGTCAGCCGGCCTGCCGGCGGCTGCCGTTCCTGCACGGGCCTGGCGGCCGCCGAGGACCGCTGCTGATTCTGCTGCGCCAGCGCAGCCAGCGATCCCAAGACGTTCATCCAGCCCATGGCGCTCTTATCTTCCAGTGACTACTCGGGCCGAATCAGGGGCTTGGCGTCCGGATTGCCCGGCCCGAAGTGCTTGAGCATGACCAGGTTTTCCGTGTCCGACGTATTGGTGATCTCCACGCCGGCGTTGGCGGCCGGCCGCGTGACGAACAGCTCGTCCTTGGTCATCTCGCCGAAGCGGATCATCGCCGGCGTGTGCACGTCCCACTTGCCGACGAGGCCGCGCCCTTGGGTCAGGATCGTGCCGTAGGCCGCCGCGTCGGTAATGGTCACGGTGCGCCCGGGCAGAACCGTGAGCTCCTTGGCCGAGTAGTAGTTGGTGGAGTAGGTGACCCACTTCTCTTCGTAGCCGGCTTCGCGCATCTCTGCGAGATCGCGCACCGGCAGGGGCTCGAAGAAGCGGTGCTCCATGAAGTGCGGATCGACGTTCTTCTCCCAATCCAACATGCTCAGGATGTAGTCGAGATCCTGGTGGTGCGCCTCGGGAACGTCCTTGACCAGCAGCTCCCACGGCACCGGCCGGCCTTCCACCAGGGACTGGAACATGCCGAAGACGTCGGAGTTCACCTGCGGCTCGTAGGTAACCGCCGAGCCGGGCGCGTGCAGCACGCCGGCCGGGATCTGCCAGCCCGAGCCGGGCTTCAGCTTGTAGGCCTTGGAGTGGTAGAGGATGCCGTTGTCGCCCTCGTTCCAGCGCTCCAGGCAGGCGCGGATCTGGTCCTTCGTGGTGCCCGGTTCGAGGCCCATGAAGGTGTAGGCGAAGTTGTTCTCTTTGAAGTTGAACTGCGGCGGAAAGTAGTAAGCCTCGGGCTTGCCCTTCTGTCCGACCTTGGCCGCATGCTCGTCCATCTGATGCATGTGGTGGGGAATGGGGCCGAGGTTGTCAAAAAACTTACAGAGGATGTTCCAGCCGCCGTGCTCGGACATCACGTCCTGGCCCAGCAGCTCGTCGCCGATCTCCTCGACGGCCTCCTTGAGCAGCACCTTTTCGGTTCCGGCCACCACGTAGGAGAGGCCTTCGTCGTCGCCGGTCAGCGGGCCGTTGGCGGCCTTGGTGGTGGAGGAGAACCAGCGCTCGTCGATGCCGCCGCGATGCGCGCCGTAAGCGTACAGGTCGCTGGAGTGGAGCTTGAGCCGCCCGCCCGGCATCAGGAACGAACGCGGCACCCAGCAGGGCGCCAGTCGGAGGAGGCCTTCGCCGGCCACGAGCGCGTCACGGAGCGCAGGAATGTGAGCAGCCATATCGGGCAAATTGTAGCGCAGCGTTCGGCCTCAGGCCGCTTGGAGGACTTTGAGCGTCGTGCCTTCGACGAGATCCTTGACGGTCTCGCGGTAGGCGGCCATGTGCGGCGCCTTCAGGTGCGCGTGCAGGGCGGCGACGCTTTCCCATTGCTCCACGATCGTCACGATGTTCTCGTCGAGCTGCTGGGCGCCGAGGCCGGAGTCCGCGTCCACGGTGGGGGAGTAGCGCAGGCAGCCGTCTTCAGCCAGCACCTTGGGCACGTTGGCCTGGAACTTGGCGAGGAACTCGTCCCGGCGGCCGGGCCGGACGCGGATGGAGGCGATGACGTCGATCATGGTCCGACCATGATCGCAGAGTCTTGCGCGGGGCTCAGGAGCGGCGGTTGGGTTTGGGGGAGGAGAAGGAGAGGCGGGGCTCGGCGACGACGCCGTAGCCGGGGGAGTTGCGGGAGGGGCTGAGGAAGTCGCGGGCGGGCGGCGGGGCGTTGTGGAGCGGGAGGGGCGGCTCGTCTTGGGGTTGGCGGAGGTGGTGGGCGAGGACGGGGTCGATTCTGTCGGGATTCGTGGGAGATTGTCGGCGATTGGTGGGAATGTGCTGGCGGGGCGTCGGTTCCTGCGTCGGGGCGGGCCGGCGGAGGGGCTCGGGGTCGTCTTCGGGGAAGGACTCCTCGCCTTCGACGGGGGCCATGAACTCGGCGTATTCGGAGGGCGTGAGGTCGAAGACGAAGGTTTCGACGTGGGTTCCGTAGTTGATGGAGGAGATGGTGTAGCCGCCGCCTTCTTCGTTGCCAAAGACGCGGATGGTGACTTCGGGGCGGTCGAGTAGGGGCGGCAGGCGGCGCTCGAGGCGTTCGATGCGGCGGCGCAGACCTTGGTTGGGCAGGGTGACCATGAGGGTGTGTCCTATCGGGACGGGGCTTTGGGTCGGGGTCAAATGTCCGGATTTGTCAGGTTTGGATGCATTTGACCTGACATTTGGGCTGGGGGAGTGGAAGCCGTCCCTCGATTCCAGGGTAGCGCGGGTTACCAAACTTTCGAGCCCGGTCGGGTTGGATGTTGTTGGCGGGAAACGAGTTCGGGGGCGACACGGTCGTGATACGGCCAAGCGTTGGGAGAGAGCGCTCGGAGGGCGGGGCTGCGGAAAACCGGGACACCCTCGGGCGCCGCCGGCGCGTCCAGGCGTGGCGGGAAGCCAAGGGGCGTGGTTACAATCACTTACGCTCAATAGAGCGTGTTTCGCGAGAACTGGGTCGCACGATCCGGTGATCGTAGCCGTCTTGAAATCAATAACATATGGCACCATGGCCGAGAAATCGAGGCTGTCCCGCGTTCCGCCAATCGAGGCTGTCCCACGTTCCGCCACGTTCCGCTGTACGGCGGAGCGTATGGTTATAACACGAATGTCGATCGTAACGTCCGCATCCTGAAGGAGGTGAACCGTGTCAAGCCGCTCTACAGGCGCTAGCGTACAACTGACCCGTTCCCTCTTGGTCCTTCATCTGCTTCTCGTCGCAGGAGCTATAGCCGCGTATTGGCCGACGCTTCGAGCAGGCTTGGGCGGGCGATGGGACTGGGTATGGGGGTTTTGGCACGTTGCCGTCCTTACGGGCATTGGGTTGTCATCGGCCCGACTCGCTGCAGGTAGGGCGCTATCCCTAGTCGACTGGCTCCTTCACGCCGCTTGGGCAGCCTCGATGATCGTTTCCATGGCGTTGGGTCGCGGCCCGTTCGCGTTCCGGCTCGAACCAACATCGGGGTTCGGTTGGGACTTCTCTACCTTGAACGCGGTCTACCCCATGTTGCGAGCGCTACAGTTTGCGGTAGTCGTTGGCTTAATCTCCACGCTTCCAATTGCGTCTAGCGTGATACTCGGAGATCGCCTTCCCAAAACAAGACCGTCAGCATCGCAGCTGCTTCGAAGAGGTTCGATGCTCTTGTTCATTGGCGGGATCGTCTCGATGCTGGCTCTTCGACACTCCTCAAGCTTGGCTGAGGGTCAAGTTGGTCTTGCCGCCGTTCTGGTACTGGTAGCAGCCATCCTGCCGGTTGCTTACCTTGGTGCATCAGGAGATTTAGGGGCGGCTCGGATACTGCTGTGCGAAGGGTGGCTACTGGGCCTCTTCAAGTTCGTCTGACAGTGTGGGTTCTGTTGGGGCGACACCGGGACGGCGAAACCGGGGGGAACAGGTGACCTGCTCCCGGAAAACCAGACCAACTGGGCAGATGGGGGACGGCAGATGGGGGGCAGATGGATCGGGGCAGATCGGGGACAGAGCCCGAATAGGGCGGGGAGTGTGCGAGACTGTCAGCGAACGATGCCGAGAGCGGCGCGGGTGGTGGCGGTCGGGGCACCGCATCACCTGACTCAGCGGGGCAACAACCGCCAGGACGTATTCCTCGTCGACGACGATCGGCGAGCCTATCTCGAGCGGCTGCGGCAGGACTGCCGGGCGCGTGGGGGGCGGGTCTTGGACTACTGCCTCATGAGCAATCATGTCCATCTGATCGCTGTGCCCGGGCGCGCCGACTCGTTCGCTCGCGCGCTGCGGCGGGCGCATTCGAGCTACGCCCAGGCGTTCAACAGGGAGTACCGCCGCGGCGGCCACTTGTGGCAGAACCGCTTCTTTTCGTGTGCGTTAGCGGCGGACCACGTGCCGGCGGCGCTGCTGTACGTCGACCTGAATCCGGTGCGGGCGGGGTTGGTGGGCGGCGACGCCGGGTATCCGTGGTCGAGCGCGGCGTGGCGCGCCAACGGGTCGGAGGACGCGCTGCTCGACAAGGAAGCCTGGTCGGAAGTCCGCGAAACAGGCGCTTGGGGGGAGGCGTTGCGCCGAGGCCCGGGAGCTTGGTTCGAGGAGGAGCTCAGGGAAGCGACTCGGACGGGGCTGCCGCTGGGAGACGAGCGGTTCGTGGCGGAGCTCGAGCAGCGATCAGGTCGGCGCCTGCGAGCAGCCAAGCCGGGTCCGAAGCCACGGGCGGTTGGAGCCGGAGCAGGCGGTAAGTGATAGATTCCACTGCAGGTGAGGGGGATCGCCGGCGATTCGGCGCGACTGAGCTCGGGCTCTGTCCCAGATCTGTCCAGATCTGTCCGGATCTGTCGTCCCTCAAAATGTAGGTGGATACGACGTTCGGTGGGAGTGGGGGTCCATCAGAGCGAGGCTGAACGAGCCAGTCGGCGAAAGAAGGGACGAGTTCCTTGGTCACTACCTTCATGGAAAGACCCGGCCTCAGGACTACACCCACGGATGCATCGCCGAGCGGAGCGAGCAAGTGCTCAAGCTCCTGCTGCAGATGGATCCCAAGTTGACGCCAGTTGTTCCAGTGGATGTGAGGCGCAAATGAGACAGCTTGTCTTCCTCCTCACCGCTGTAGCGCTGTTTCCTGCGTGGAGCCAGACGGTAATCGATTCTTCGTCGCTCTACATAAGTGATCTTGTGAAATGGGAGGAATTCCAGCGGCCGGACCGGTCAAGTGCGACGTCGGCTCTCGTGGCGATCTTGGCGCTGGAGCGCGACGGGAGACTGGCGATAGCGTCCTGCTGGGTGCGTAAGGGGCCTGATGATCGTCTTCGCATCCTCTACACTGAGGGATTCAGTCTCCACTCGGGCACTTGGAAGGCCGCTGACGGGCATCTGGCCGTTCGATACCGACCGATACACATAAGCATTCCGAAGGTGGGCGAGTCGACTGAGCAGTATACGGAAGAATCATGGGCCTATGCCCCGGCACCACAAGAAGATCGGCTGGCCGAGTGGGTAAGAACTGCCAACTCCCGCTATGTTCCACTTCGGAACCTCGGCGATGTGAAGCAGTTGGGCGAAGCGATTCAGTTCTATCGAGACACGGCTCAGAATCCGAAGTGACCTCGGGCCGAATCAACCGGTTACCGCCCAGTACCCGAACAAGCGCCGAATAGCCGCCTTTGGCGGCTGGAGGAGGAGTGACACGCCACCCCGGCGCGGGAGCCGCGGGCGGCGTGGGGCGACAATGCGGAGCATGGAGAAGCGGACGCGATCGGCGGGGACGAAGCTGACCGAAGGCGAGTACGAGCGGCTGGAGCGGGCGGCCGGAGCGACGATCCGGGGCGATGCCGCGCTTGGCTCGCGTGGTAGCGGGGGCGTACCGCACCACGTCACGCAGCGGGGGAACAACCGCCAACAAGTCTTCTTTTCCGATCAACAACGGCGCCTGTATCTGGCAACGCTTGCCGGATACGCCACGCGCAATCAGCTCCAGATTCTCGGCTATTGCCTTATGCCGAATCACATTCATGCGGTCGTCGTTCCGCAGTTGCAAACCTCGATGGGACATAGCTTTGGCCGCGCTCACAGCGCCTACAGCCGCTATTTCAATCGGACCAGAAATCGCAGCGGGCATCTGTGGCAAAATCGCTTCTATTCCGCCCCACTCGACCGCCCCCGCCTACTCGCCGCTTTGCGATATGTGGACCTCAATCCAGTTCGAGCCCGCATGACCGATCACGCGGAAAGCTACGGCTGGTCCAGCGCGACGGCGCACCTGACGGGCCGTGATCCGTTCGGTCTGATCGATCCCGCGGTCTGGGAGGCGCTCTGTCCGGCCGGCGGCTGGAAGGACATGCTGCAGCCGGCCCGGGGCTCGGACGAGGAGTGGGCACAGCGCCTGCGCGCTGCCACACACTCCGGCAAACCATTGGGAAGTCAGGGGCTTATCGAACAAATGGATCGGCTCGCCGGGTATTTCCTCGTTTGGCGGCGGGATTTGGAGATCAGTCGGGATTGGGTTGAGTTGGTGTCGGGGAAGTTGGCCGGGAGGCTGTGAGGCGGTAGCTGCGCCCCTCCGGGGCGCGGGAGAGGGTGGGGTGGGGCTTTGGGTCCCCGGGTTTCACCTGGGGCTGGTAGTTGCGCGCGCCCCGCTGGGGCGCGGAGAGAGGGTTAGGCTCCGTTCCTCCGGGCTCCCGCTGCGCGGGTCGCGCTTGCAGGACCGACGGACAGGAATGTCCGTCTCCACCGGAGCTGCCCCCGCTAGTGGAAGTAGGTGAGCTCGTTGGTGGCCAGCAGGACTTGGGCGTATTCGGCCCAGGCGGGGCGGCCTAGCTCTCTTTGTCGTTGGGCCAGGAAGCTCAGGGCGAGGTCGATCTCGTCGGCTTGGGGGTTGCGGCCGAGGGTGCGGCGGTAGAGGGTGCGGATCTTTTGCTGAGGCTCGTCGTCGTGGCCGGCTGCTGCGGATAGGGCTTCGGCGCGGGCTTGCATCCAGGCGCTGTTGAGCACGAAGAGCTGTTGCAGCGGCGTGGTGGTGACCTGGCGCTGCGGGCTGTGCTGGGTGACGTCCGGGAAGTCGAACAATTGCATCACGCGGTTGGGCCGGGAGCGGCTGACCTTGGCGTAGACCGAGCGCCGCGGGCTCTCGTCGGCTTCGGCCGAGGGGCCGCCGGCGGTGAGGTCGAGCTCTCCGGTCGCCTCAAGAATCGAGTCGCGCCAAGCCTCGAAATCCAGCCGGCGCGGGTTCATGCGCCAGAGCCAGCGGTTGGTGGGGTCGGCGGACTGGCCGGCGTCGGTGACGTGGCTGCTCTGGCGGTAGGCGGCCGAGAGCAGGATCTCGCGGTGCAGCCACTTGAGCGACCAGCCGTTGGCGACGAAGCGGGCGGCCAGGTCGTCGAGCAGCTCCGGGTGAGTGGGCTTTTCGCCTTGCGTGCCGAAGTCCGACGGGGTGCGCACCAGGTGTTCGCCGAAGTGCCAGCCCCAGACGCGATTGACCCAGACGCGGGCGGCGAGGGGGCCGGCGGGCCCCACGATCTTGTCGGCCAGCTCCAGCCGGCCCGTGCCTTGCCGAAACGGCTCGGGCTCGCCGTCGGCGAAGACGGAGAGGAAGCGGCGAGGCACGATGTCGCCGGTGTTGGCGACGTTGCCGCGGATGAAGACGGGCAGGTCGCGGGGCTCGCCCGGGCGCAGGTCGAAGAAGGTGACGGTGGGCGTGGAACCGTCGATGTAGACGCCGCAGTCGATGACGGCGTGGGTGAGCGGCGTGGGGTCCTTGTCGAGGCGCTCCTTGAGCTCAGCGACCTCTTCCTTCATGCGGGCGACGACCGGGTGGAGCTCTTCGGCGATGGTGTCGAGCTCGCCGAGGTTGCCGGACATGCCCTTGAGCCGGACCAGCCGCTCGTGCTCCCAGACGAGCTTGTCGGCGGCGGCGGGGTCCATCTCGACGATCGGACGTTTGACGAGCCAGAGGCTGGCGAAGACGCCGGCGAGGCCGTAGTAGTCCTTGTTGGTGATGGGATCGAACTTGTGGTCGTGGCAGCGGGCGCAGGCGACGGTGAGGCCCAGCAGGCCGCGCGAGAGGGCGTCGACGCGCTCGTCCCAGTCGTCGCTGGCGAGGGTCTCGATGACGTCGCGGGAGAGGCGGGGGTCCTTGTGGTACATGGGCGAGTTGCCGATGTAGCCGAGGGCGCGCATGTCCTCGGGCTGGAAGCCGGGCATCAGGTCGGCGGCGAGCTGCATTCGCAGAAAGCGATCGTAGGGGACGTCTTGATTGACGGCTTCGACGACCCAGTCGCGGTAGCGCCAGGCGAAGGGATGCGGCTGGTTGGTGGCCTCGCTGGTGGGGTGGTCTTCGGCCCAGCGGGCGACGTCGAGCCAGTGGCGTCCCCAGCGCTCGCCGTAGCGCGGCGACGCGAGCAGGCGCTCGACCAGCGCGGAGTAGGCGTCGGGCGAGTCGTCGGCGGCAAAGGCTTCGATCTCGTCGTAGGTCGGGGGCAGGCCGGTGAGGTCGAGATAGACGCGGCGGACGAGGGTGCGGCGGTCGGCCTCGGGAGAGGGCTCCAGCTCGTTCTGCTCGAGTCGGGCGAGCACAAAGGCGTCCATCTTGGTGCGAGCCCAGCCCGGGCGGCTGCTCGGCGGGGCGGGGTGAGTTTGGAGCGGCTGGAAGGCCCACCAGTGTTTGCCTTCCTCGATGGGGGTTCCGGGGCCGGCCTGCTTCTTGGCGGCGGTCGCGGGAGCTTCGCCGCGGGGATCGGCCGCGCCGCGCTCGATCCAGGTGCGGAAGTCGGCCAGGACGGCGTCAGGCAGCTTGCCGGTCGGCGGCATCTTGAGAGAAGGGTCCTGGTAGCTGAGGGCCTTGAGCAGCAGGCTTTCGGAGGGTTTGCCCTCGACCAGGGCGGGGCCCGAGGCGCCGCCGGTGCGCAGGCCTTCGCGGGAATCGACGCGCAGGCCGCCCATGGGGTCGGAGAGCTGGGCCGAGTGGCAGGCGGCGCACTGCTCCGCCAGCACGGGGCGGATCTTCTTCTCGAAGAAATCGATGTCGAGCGATTGCGCGGCGGCCAGGGCGGCGCCGGCGCACAGGAGCGCGAGGACCTTCACGCCAAGATCTCCCGTACGACGCGGCCGTGGACGTCGGTGAGGCGGAAGTCGCGGCCGGCGTAGCGGTAGGTGAGCCGTTCGTGGTCGAAGCCGAGCTGGTTGAGGATGGTGGCGTGGAGGTCGTGGATGCTGACGCGGTTTTCGACGGCCTGGAAGCCGAGCTCGTCGGTGGCGCCGTAGTTGACGCCGCCTTTGACGCCGCCGCCGGCCATCCACATGGTGAAGCCGTAGGGATTGTGGTCGCGGCCGTCGCCGGCTTCGGAGACCGGGGTGCGCCCGAACTCGCCGCCCCAGACGACGAGGGTCTCATCGAGCAGGCCGCGCCGTTTGAGGTCGGCGATGAGAGCCGCCGCGCCCTGATCCATGTCCGGGCAGCGCTCGCGGAGCTTGCTGTTGATCTCTTTGTGGTCGTCCCAGGGCTGACCCGGCCCGTAGTAGACGTGGACGTAGCGGACGCCGCGTTCGACGAGACGGCGGGCGAGCAGGCAGCCGTTGGCGAAGGGCGTGGAGCCGTACTCCTCGCGGACCTTCTCGGGCTCCAGGCGCACGTCGAAGACGTCGAGCGCTTCGAACTGCATGCGGTAGGCGGTTTCCATGGCGAGGATGCGGCCGTCGAGGTAGGCGTCCTCGCCGGCGTCGGCGCGGTGCTCGCGGTTGAGGGCCTGGAGCAGGTCGAGCTGTTCGCGCTGCGCCGAGGCGTCGAGCCGCTCGTTGCGCAGGTACTGGATCATCTGCTCAGGGTCGGTCTGGCTGTTGTCGAAGTGTGTGCCCTGGTGCTCGGCGGGCAGAAAGCCGGAGCGCCAAAGGGAGCCGCCGCGCGAGGAGGGGCTGAGGGCGACGAAGCCCGGGAGGTTCTGGTTTTCGGAGCCGAGGCCGTAGGAGACCCAGGCGCCGAGGGTGGGCCGGGTGGAGGCGATGTTGCCCGAGTGGATGAGGTTCCGCGCCGGCGTGTGCGTCGGGTTGAACGTGTACATCGAGCGGATGATGGCGAGCTCGTCGACCACGCCGGAGAGCTTGGGCAACAGCTCGCTGACGTGGGCGCCGCTCTGGCCGTGTTGCCGGAACTCGAAGGGCGAGGGCAGCAGCCCGCCGGTCATGCGTTCGGTGCGCAGGTTGGCGGAGTCGGGCCGCTGGCCGGCGTGCTTCAGCAGGGCCGGCTTGGGGTCGAACATGTCCAGGTGGGACGGTCCGCCGGTGAGGAACAGGAAGATGATCTGCTTGGCCTTGGGCGCGAAGTGCGGGCCGATGGGGGCGGCGCCGGCCGTGGGGGCCGCGGCCAACTGGGGCGCGAGCATGCCAGCCAGGCCGATGGCGCCGAAGCCGCCGCAGAGGGACTCGACGAAGCGGCGGCGGCTCAGCGGTCGCGGCGGCTGGAGAAAGGAGGAAGCGGAGGGGCTCGGGACCGGCATCGCTGGTAAGCGATTATAGCGGTCGGACCGCCGCTCGACCCTCACCGGGGCCGCTTTGCGGCAGGGACTTTCGCAGACCGCAACCCGGGGCGCGCCGCCGGGTCGGCGGACCTCAGCGGTATACAATAACTGTCGCGAAACGGTGCGTCCTTTGCTGCGATCCTTGTCAACTCTAGCCCTCCCGGTCCTGGCGGCGGTCGCCTTGACGGCTCCGCACGGCGCTTTGGCGGCCGGCGATGAGCCGGAGCTCGATTACCTGTTCTTCAAGGAGCGGGTGCAGCCGGTTTTGTTGCAGAAGCGCATCGGGCACGCCCGTTGTGTGGCTTGCCATGCGCATCGCAGTCCCGCGCTGGAGCCGCTCTCGGCGGGGGCGGAGACGTGGGACAACGAACAGTCGCGCAAGAACTTTGAGATCTGGAAGCTGTTTGTGACGCCCGGCAAGCCTCTGGAGAGCCGCATGTTGCTGCATCCGCTGGCCGAGGACGCCGGCGGAGACGCTTTCCATGCGGGCGGGAAGCACTGGGCGTCCACCGGAGACCCGGAGTGGCAGACGCTGGCCGACTGGGTGCGCGGGCGGCGGCTGGGGGCGCTGGCGATCCCCAGTGCGGATTCGACCCGCGTGCTGCAGACCAACGCGGCCGGAGACGACATTCATGTGATCGATCCGACGATGCGTGAGGTGGTCGGCGTGATCCGCGGCATCGAGGCGCCGCACGGAGTGGCGATCGCGCCCGACGGCAAGCGCATCTACGTGAGCGACGAGTCGCTGCAGACGCTCGATGTGGTGGACCCGAAGACGCTCGAGGTCTTCAAGCGGATTCCGCTGAGTGGGAATCCGAACAATCTGGCCGTGGCCAACGACGGCTCGAAGGTCTACGTGGGGATCCGCGAGGCGCCGGGCGCGGTGGACGTGATCGACGCCGTTTCGCTGACGAAGGTGAAGAGCATCTCGGTGGAGGGGCCGGTCCACAACGTGTATGTGGTCCCGGACGGCACGCACGTCTTCGCCGGATCGATCGAGGGCAAGACGATCAACGTGATCGACGTGGCGCGGGACGAGCTGTCCTGGACGATCCCGATGGGGGCCGGCGTGCGCCCGATGACATTCATCAAGGGCGGCGACGGCTCGACGCGGCAGGTGCTGGTGGAGCTATCGGACCTGCACGGCTTTGCGGTCGTCGATTTCGGGACGCGGCAGGAGCTGACGCGGGTGGAGATTCCGGAGATCCCGGGCCGCGAGAAGGTGACCGAGGGGCTGCAGGGTTCGCCGTCGCACGGTCTGGCGCTGAGCCCGGACCAGAAGGTGCTGTGGGTGGCGAGCAAGCTCTATGGGGCGGTGGCGGCGTTCGCCGCGCCGGCGCCGTGCCGGGCCGACCGGGAGCCTCCGAAGGGCAAGAGCTGTGTGTGGGAGATGATCAAGCTGGTGGACGTGGGCAGCCATCCGGACTGGCTGTCGCTGACGCCCGACGGCAAGAGCCTGTACGTGGCGCTGGCCGGAGACAACGAAACGGCGGTGGTCGACACCGAGTCCATGGAAGTGGCGGCCCGGATTCCGGTGGGTAACGTGCCCAAACGGAACGTCGCCGGAGTATTGAGCGCGCGATAGCGCCGAGCGCGGAACCGGAAATGAAGAATGCAAAGCACCCGATGAGCCCCCTGCGATCCGCTTGGCGCCGGACGTTCGGCTGGGCCGCCTGCGGGTTGTTGGCGGTTTGCGCCGCTCCGGCCGCCGAAGCGCCCAACGCCGCTTTGCAGCGGCAGTTCGACGAGATCGTCAAGCCGTTCGTCAAGCAGAACTGCGTCGCTTGCCACGGCGGCGAAAAGCCGGCTTCCCAGTTCAACATCGAGGTGTACCGGACCTACGACTCGGTGGTGGAAGACCATCCGCACTGGGCGCTGGTGATGGGCCGGCTGAAGGCGGGGGACATGCCGCCGAAGGGCCTGCCGCAGCCCTCCGACGAGGCCCGCCAAGAGGTGATCGACTGGATCGAGGCGGTGCGGGCGGACTTGGCGCGGCGCTCGGCGGGAGACCCCGGGGCGGTGCTGCCGCGGCGGCTGAGCAACTCCGAGTACAACTACACGATCCGCGACCTGACCGGCGTGGACCTGCGACCCACGCGGGAGTTTCCGGTCGATCCGGCCAACCTGGCTGGGTTCGACAATTCGGGCGAGTCGCTGACGATGTCGCCGTCGCTGCTGAACAAGTACCTGCTGGCGGCGCGCGAGGTGAGCGAGCACTTGGTGCTCAAGCCGGACGGCATCGATTTTGCGCCGCACCCGATGCTGGTGGAGACCGACCGCGAGAAGTACACGATTCAGCGGATCGTGGATTTCTACAAGAGCCAGCCGACGGACTTTGCGGACTACTTCGAGGCGGCGTGGCGCTACAAGAACCGGGCGGCGTTGCAGCAGCCTTCCGCGACGCTCGACAGCGTGGCGGCCGACGCCAAGCTGAGCACGAAGTATCTGCCGAAGGTATGGGGCATTCTCGAAGGCCCGGTGGAGGAGAACGTCGGCCCGATCGCCAAGCTGCGGGGCATGTGGCAGGCGCTGCCGGCGCCGGGCGAAGGAGCCGCCGAGGCGGTGCGCGCCCAGTGCGTGAAGATGCGCGACTTCGTGGTGAAGCTGCGCAAGGACACGGCCATGCAGTTTGCCGCCCCGGTGGTGAAGGGCCTGACGCCGTGGTCGCAACCGCTGATCAACTGGAAGTTCGACGAGTTCGCCTCGCATCGCCGCGATTTCGATCGCACGGCGCTGCGCGAGAAGAGCGATCCGGCGCCAGAGTTGCCGGAGATTCCCTCCTATCCCGGCCTGGGCCGCGAGATGGCGCCGCGCAACAAGGCTCTGCAGATGCACGCGCGGGCCGGCAATCCGGACCTGATCGTGCCGGACGGCGAGCTCGCGCGGTATGAGAAGGCGTTTGCCGCCTTCAGCGACGTCTTCCCCGACGCGTTTTACATCAGCGAGCGTGGCCGCTTCTTCCCCGACGATTCCGCCGACAAGGGACGGTTCTTGAGCGCGGGCTACCACAACGTGATGGGGTACTACCGCGACGACACGGCCTTGCAGGAGCTGATTCTCGACGACGCCGGCAAGCAGCGGCTGGACCAGCTCTGGGATGAGTTCGACTTCATCGCAGACTTCACCGGCCGTACTTGGGATCAGTACTTCTTCAACCAGAGCGGCGAGGTGGTGGGCAACGGCCGGGAGTCGGGCAGCGAGCGTCCGACCGACGCGGCCGTCGACGCGCCGTCAGTGATCTTCAAGATGCGCGACGTCTACCTGGCCAAGGCGCAGGAAGATCCCTCCAACGATCCGATCGCGGTGGAAGCCATCCGCGTCCACTTCCAGAAGGTGAACGACACCCTACGGAGGATGGAGAAGATGCGCGTGGACGCCGAGCCGCGGCACTTGGACGCCCTGCTGGCGTTCGCCCAGAAGGCCTATCGCCGGCCGCTGACCAAGGCCGAGGGCGACGATCTGCTGGCCTACTACCATTCGCTGCGCGACCAGACCGGGCTGACGCACGAAGA
This sequence comes from Acidobacteriota bacterium, assembly GCA_016125275.1. Taxonomy (GTDB): domain Bacteria; phylum Acidobacteriota; class Terriglobia; order Bryobacterales; family UBA6623; genus RI-231. The sequence goes on from WGMB01000006.1 coordinate 62,058, forward strand.
CGCGATCCGGGACTGCCTGGTCAGCGTGTTGATGTCGCCGGACTTCCTGTACCGCATCGACCTGGTGGACGGCTTCCCGCCGCAGCTCACGAGCGCGGCGCCGCTGGAAGGCGGGGCGAAGGAGGGGGGCGCGGTGCTGACGCGTCCGCTGTCGGCCTACGCGCTGGCCAACCGGCTGAGCTACTTCTTGTGGGCGAGCATGCCGGACGAGGAGCTGCTGGAGCACGCCGCCGACGGTTCGCTGCTGCGGCGGGACGTACTGGTCGCGCAAGCGCGGCGCATGCTCGAGGACAAGCGGGTGCGGGGGCTGGCGACAGAGTTCGGCGGCAACTGGCTGGAGTTTCGGCGCTTCGAGCAGCTCAACTCGGTGGATCGCGAGCGCTTCCCGGAGTTCGACGACGCGCTGCGCGAGGCGATGTTCCAGGAGCCGATGCGGCTGATCGAGGACGCGGTGCGGCACGACCGCTCGGCGCTCGATCTGATTTACGGCGACTACACCTTCGTCAACCCCGTGCTGGCGCGCCACTACGGCATGCTGGAGGAGGCCCATGGCGACGAGACGCGCTGGGTGCGCGTGGACCACGCCGGCCGCTACGGCCGCGGGGGCCTGCTGCCGATGTCCGCTTTCTTGACGCAGAGCTCGCCGGGGCTGCGCACCAGCCCGGTAAAGCGAGGCTTCTGGATCGTGCGGCGGGTGCTGGGCGAGACGATTCCGCCGCCGCCGCCGGTGGTGCCCGAGCTCCCGAAGGACGAGTCGAAATCGAATCTGACGGTGCCGGAATTGCTGGCGCAGCATCGCGCCAATCCCTTGTGTGCGTCCTGCCACGCGCGCTTCGATTCCTTCGGCTTGGCCTTTGAGGGTTATGGGCCGGTGGGCGAGCGCCGCGACAACGACTTGGCGGGCCGCTTGATCGAAGCCGTGGCGGAGTTTCCCGGCGGCGGCGAAGGCGAAGGGCTCGCGGGCGTGAAGGAGTACATCCGGGCGCACCGCCAGGACGATTATCTCGACAACCTCAGCCGCAAGCTGCTGGCTTATGCGCTGAGCCGTTCGCTGCAGCTCTCCGACGAGCCCCTGGTCGAGCAAGAACAGGCGAACTTGAAAGAAAACGACTACCATTTCAGTGCGCTGGTGGAGACAATCATTACCAGTCCGCAGTTTCTGAATCGACGCGACGCCGGTTCCGCGCAGCAGAGCGGGGCCGCAACCGAGAGAGGTGAATGAGAATGGCCCAGCCCGAAAACGCGAACAACCAGACAGGAGTTTCCCGCCGCGCGGTGCTCCGCGGAGCCGGCGTTGCGCTCGCTCTGCCGTGGATGGAGTCGCTGCAGGCGGCGACGACCAATAACGCGCCGGCGACGTTCCCGAAGCGGTTCGGCGTCCTGTTCATGGGCATGGGCGTGAACGAGGACCACTGGAGCGCGGAAGGCTCCGGAGCCGACCTCAAGCTCAGCAAGACGCTGTCGGTGCTGGAGCCGATCAAGCACAAGGTCAACGTCATCGACGGGCTGTTCAACAAGAACGCGACCGGGCAGGGCATTCACCCGGCGCAGACCGGCAATCTGCTGTCGGGCGCGCACATTCAGAAGGGCGCCATCATCCGCTCGGGCGTCTCGGTGGACCAGGCGATCGCCGGGCACATCGGGCAGGACACGCCGCAGTCGAGCCTGGTGCTGGCCTGCGACCAGCCGATGACGGGCTTCCACGAGACGAACTTCTCGCTGGCCTACAGCTCGCACATCTCCTGGCAGAGTCCGGACTCGCCGGTGCCGGTGGAGGTCTACCCGTCGCTGGCGTTCGACAACCTGTTCGAGAACCGCGGCACGATGCGCAACATGAGCGTGCTGGACCGCGTGAAGGATCGGACGCAGAGCTTGAACCGGCGGGTCAGCTCGACCGACCGGGCCAAGCTGGACGAGTACCTCACCAGCGTCCGCGAGGTGGAGAAGCGCGTGGAGCAGATGCGCAAGGGCCTGGAGAAGGCCGAGGAGCGCGCCAAGCAGACCAACCGGCCGGTGTTTACGATGGACCGCCCGGCGAACGGCCTGCCCGAGGATCTGCGCGACCACACGCGGCTGATGTGCGACATCATCGCGATGGCCTTCCAGACTGACCGCACGCGGGTGGCTTCGCTGTTGCTGGCGCGCGACCTGTCGGCGATGTACTACCCCTTCCTGGGCGTCAGCGACGGCCACCACGCGGCCTCGCACGACAACCTGTCCGACGGCTACGAACGCATCGCGAGCTTCCACCTCAGCCAGCTCGTGTATCTGGCCTCGAAGCTCGACAGCATGCCCGAAGGCGACGGCACGGTGCTCGACAACGCCTGCCTAATGTTCCTGTCGAACCTGTGGATCGGCCGCACGCACGACAACAGCCGCTTGCCGGTGGTGTTGGCGGGCGGGCTGGGCGGCACGCTCGAGACCGGGCGGGCCTTGAACTACCTGGACGCGGGCGACGACAACCGCAAGATGTGCAGCCTGTACCTGTCGATTATGGAGCGGATGGGGATTCCGGGCGACAGCTTCGGCGACGCCGAAGCGCCGCTGGAACGGCTGTAGTCCGGCCGGCGACGGAAACGAGAAGGGCGCGCGGGAGACCGCGCGCCCTTTCTGTTTGGCGGAGCGGGGCCGGGATCTTGCGTTCGGAGACCCGGCGGTTCGGGATTTTTGCGAAGATGGCGGCGATGTCCGAAGACAATCCGTCTCCCGCCGCCAAGGCGCCCGTCGGCGAGGTCACGCAACTGCTGCGGATGGCGCAGCAGGGCGACCCGCAGGCGCCGGAACAGCTCTATCCGCTGATCTACGCGGAGCTGCGCCGCATCGCTCGGCGGCTGCTGGCCGGGGAACGGGCCGGCCACACGCTCGACACGGCGGGGCTGGTGAACGAAGCCTATCTGAAGCTCGCCGACCCCACCCAGAACCCGGCCGAAGGGCGCGCCCACTTTTTGCGGATCGCGGCCCGCGCCATGCGGCAGATTCTGGTGGATCACGCGCGGCGCAAGGGGGCCGAGAAGCGCGGCGGCGACTGGGCCCGCACCTCGATGGACGAGGCGCGCCTGGGGCAGGCGCCGCGCGGCGAGGAGATGCTGGCGCTCGACGAGGCGCTCAACCGCCTGAACGAGGTGGACGAGAGGCTGCGCCAGATCGTGGAGTTCCGCTTCTTCGCGGGCCTCTCCGAGACCGAGATCGCCGAGGCGCTCGGCGTGACGACGCGCACGGTGCAAAGAGAATGGGCCAAGGCGAGAGCTTGGCTGCACAAGGAGCTCTACGGCGGGCGAGAATAAGCTCTGTGGATTGGGGGCGAGTCTGGGAGCTGTTCGACGCGGCTCTGGAGAAGCCGGACGCCGAGCGCGCCGGCTGGCTGGCCGAGGCCTGCGGCGCGGACGCGGAGTTGCGCGCCGAGGTCGAGGGCCTTTTGGCGGGTCATGACCGGCCGGGCGTGCTCGATCAGCATGCCATCACGGACCCCGGCGTGTTGGCCGCGCCCCGCAGCAGCGGCTCTCCCAGCGGCGCGGTCGGCCCCTACAAGATCGTGCGTGAGATCGGCCGCGGCGGCATGGGTGTGGTCTATTTGGCCGAAGACCCTCGGCAGGGCCGCCGGGCGGCCATCAAGCTGCTGGCTCCGCACCTGAGCACGGACCCGCAGGCGCGCCGCCGGCTGCTGGCCGAAGCGCGGGCCGCGTCGCGGCTGGATCATCCGAACATCTGCGAGATTCTGGAGGTTTCCGAGACCGACGACGGCCTGCTGTACCTCGCGATGCCGTTCTACGAGGGCGAGACGGTGGCGCAGCGGATGACCGACGGGCCGCTGCCGCTGGAGCAGGCGCTGCGGATCGCGATGCAGGCCGCCGCGGGGCTGGGGCGAGCGCACGCCGCCGGTGTGGTCCACCGCGACATCAAGCCGTCGAACCTGATGCTGGCCGAAGACGGCTCGGTGAAGATCCTGGACTTCGGCGTGGCCAAGATGCACGGGGCGTCGTTGAGCGCGCCCGGCGTGAGGGTGGGGACGCTGGCCTATATGGCGCCGGAGCAACTGCTGGGCGAGGCGGTGAGCGCCGCGGCGGACCTGTGGGCGCTGGGCGTAACGCTGTATGAGATGACGGCCGGACGGAGGCCCTTTCAGGGCGACTACGAGCCGGCCATCATGTACGAGATCCTCAACGAGGAGCCGCCTCCGACGCGCTCGATTCGGCCCGAGTTGCCGGCCGGGCTGGACCGCCTGCTGGGGGCTCTGCTCGAAAAGAACGCGGCGCGGCGGCTGTCCTCGGCGGCGGAGCTGTGCGAGGAGCTCGAAGCGCTGGAGCGCGGCGAGGAGATCGCGCTGGGGCCGGGCGGCCCGCAGAACCTGCCGCATCCGCTAACGACCTTCCTCGGCCGCGAGCGCGAGATCGAGCAACTGGAGCGCATTCTCGACCGGGCCCGGTTGGCGACGATCACAGGGCCGGCCGGGGCGGGCAAGACGCGGCTGGCGATCGAGGCGGCGCGGCGACTGACGGCGCGGTTTCCGTCCGGGGTGTGGTTCGTGTCGCTGGAAGCGGCGCAGGGCGCAGCGCAGGCAGCCGCTTTGCTGGCTCGGGCGCTTGGGTTGGAGCCGAGCCCGGAGCGGCAGGTCTTTGACCAGATCGAGGACGCCCTGCGTGCGAAGAAGACGCTGCTGGTGCTCGACAACTGCGAGTGCATTCTGGAGTGCGTGCCGCGGCTGGCGCGCCTGCTGGAGGCGTGTCCGGAGCTGAAGGTGCTGGCGACGAGCCGCGCGCCGTTACGGATCGCCGGCGAGCGGGAGCTGAACGCGCCGCCGCTGGAGGTCCCCTCGCCGGAAGCCGGCCTGGCCGACCTGGAGAGGAACCAAGCCGTGGCGCTGTTTCTGGACCGGGCGCGGGCGGGGCTGCCGAACTTTGAGCTGACGGCGGCGAACGCGGCCAGCATCGCGGAGCTGTGTCGACGCCTCGATGGGCTCCCGCTGGCGATCGAGCTGGCGGCGGCGCGCACCAAGCTGTTCTCGCCCAAGGCTTTGCTGGATCGCTTGGGGCAGCGGCTGGACCTGTTGGCGTCTCCCGGCGCGGATCGGCCCGAGCGCCACCAGACGCTGCGCAAGGCGGTGGAGTGGAGCCACGAGCTGCTCAACCCCACCGAGCGCAAGCTGTTCCGCCGGATGTCGGTGTTCCGCGGCGGCTGCGAGATCGAGTGCATCCAGGCCGTGTGCGGAGAGCTTCCCGAGGCGGAGTTGCTCGACGCGTTGGACGCGCTGTTGCAGCACAACCTGGCTCGCCGGACCGATGACGGCCAGGGCGAATCCCGGTTCGACATGCTGGAGACGATTCGCGAGCTGGCCGCCGAGCGCCTGTTGGCCAACGAGGAGGCCGACCGCGTGCGGCAAGCGCACGCCGAGCACTACCTGACGCGGGCCGAGACGGCCGCGGCCCAGATGACGGGGGCCCTGCAGGCGGAAGCGCTGGACCGCTTCGAGACCGAGATCCGCAACTGCGAGGCGGCGTTCGATTGGGCCATGGAGCGCGGCGACGCCGAGCGCGCCCTGCGCTTCGGCCTGGCGCTGTGGCGCTTTTGGCTGGTGCGCGGCCGCATCGAGGAAGGCTCACGGCGGCTGGGCGCGGCGCTGCAACTCGCTGAACGGACCGTCGAGACGCGCTTGATCGCGAAGGCTTTGCACGCCAAGGCGACGCTCGACCAGAACCTGGGCGACAACGCCCGGGCGACGGCCGCCCTGGAGCGCAGCCTGGCGCTGTGGCGCGAGCTGGGCGACGACCGCGGGTTGGCCTCCAGTCTGCTCAACCAAGCCTGGGTGTTCCTGGAGCTCAGCCGGCTGGACGAGGCGGCGGCCTTGTCGCGAGAAGCCCTGACTCTGCTGGAGAGACTGGGCGACGAGCGGACGCAGGCGGTGGCCTGGAACAACCTGGGCTGGGCGGCGGCGTACCGCGGGCGTCCGCGGGCGGCTTTCGAGTGTTTCGACAAGGGCCTGACGCTGCGCAGGGGCTCGGGCGACCGCCGCGGCGAGGGCTTCGCATTGGCTTGCATGGCCTGGACGGAGCTGATGCAGGGCCGCTTCGCGCAGGCGCACCGGCTGATGGACCAAGCGACCCGGCGGCTGGTGCGTATCGGCGACCGCGTCCTGTCCGGCTTCGCGTTGGTGGGCCGGGCGATGATCCTGCTCGACGAGGGCCGCTTGGGCGAGGCCGAGGAGATCGCGGAGAAGGCCTTGCGAGAGTGGGAGCGGGGCGGCAACCGCTCGGGCGAGGCCTGGACCCGCCTGCTGCAGGGGGAGATCGCGGTGGAGCGGGGCGAGCCCGGGGCGGCGATTCGGACGCTGGAGAGCGCGCGGGACGTGTGGCGCGCCATCGGCGGGGCTTGGGGCGACGCCGGGACTTCAGCGGCGCTGGCTCGCGCGCTGGCCGCCTGCGGCCGCCCGGCTGACGCGCGCCGGGAGTTGGCGGCGAGCCTGCGCACGCGCCTCCGCCTCGACGATCGGCGGGGATTGGCGGAGTGCCTGGAGATACTGAGCGGGCTCGAATCCGCGGCTCGGCCTGGGGAGGCCCGCCACTGGGCCGCTCTGGCGGCGACCCTGCGGGCCGACTGTGAATCGCCGCGACCGCCGCGTCGCGGCGACGGCCCGATCCTCGAGCAAGCGGCCGCTGCGGCTCCCCCCGATTCGGCCGGGCTGCGGCGCGAAATCGAACGCGCCATCACCGGTTTGGGCTGATACAATGGCCGCGTCCGCTGTCGTGGCGGGCAAGGGGAGAAGGAAGACCATGCCTTTTTGCAACTCCTGCGGCTCTCAAGTGGATGCGGGGGTCAAATTCTGTCCCGGCTGCGGCCAAGCGATGGCGGGAGGCTCTGCGGGCGCGAGCCCTTCAATGGGCGGTTCGGTCGGGGGCGGCGGCGCGGTGACGGCGGCGGCCAACGACAACCTGATGGGCGCGCTGGCCTATCTGCTGATTCCGGCGATCATCTTTTTGATCATCGAGCCCTACAACCGCAACCGCTTCGTCCGCTTCCACAGCTTCCAGTCCTTGTTCTTCTGCTTGGCGTCGGTCGTCTTGCAGGTGGCGCTGGGCGTTCTGAGCTCGGTTTTGGCAGTCGTGGGCATCGGCTTCCTGGTTGCGATGGTGATGCCGCTGGTCAGCCTCGCTCTGTTCGTGGTGTGGATCATCCTGGTCGTAAAAGCCTTCCAGGGGACGCAGTACCGCCTGCCGCTGATCGGCGACTGGGCGGCGAAGCAAGTCTAGGACCCGGCGTCCTACAATGAGGCGATCGCCCCGTGGCGGTCGGCGACTCTGCGAAGAAAGCGCCGCCGCGTCCGATGAGCCCCGTCAGCACTGCCCGCGCATTCTTCCAGCGGTTGGCGTTCGCCTTTGAGGTCGAACCCGGAGAGCTTCGCCCGACGGTGTTGCTGAGCGGCTTTCTGCTGCTCGGCATGGCGACAGTGATCTGCCTCAAGGCCGTCAGCGACTCGGTCTTTCTGAGCGAGTTCGACGCCAGCCGCCTGCCGTATGTCGATTTGGCCGTGACGGGCTTGGTCGGCTTGGCCGTCAACTACTACCTGAGCTGGACGCGCCGGGCCTCGCTGGCTCGGCTGATCTACGCCACGCAACTGTTCGTGGCGGCCAGCCTGGTGCTGTTCTGGATTCTGCTGCGGCTGCAGTTTCCGCTGTCGCCGGCCATGCTCTACGTGTGGGTGGGCGTGTTCGCGGTGCTCATCCCGAGCCAGGTGTGGTCGCTGGCGGGGCTGGTCTTCAACACCCGGCAGGCCAAGCGGCTGTTTTCGCTGGTGGGCAGCGGCGGCATTTTGGGGGCGGCGCTGGGCGGGAGCTTTGCCGGCGCGGTCGGGCCGTGGATCGGCGCTGAGCAACTGCTGCCGGCCAGCGCCTGCTTCGTGGTGGGTTCGGCCTGGTGCGTGTGGGCCCTGAGCCGTTCGGGCGCGCCCACCGAGCCCGGCGCGGCGGCGCCGAAGCAGACCGGTCCGCCGATCTTCGAGAGCCTGGGGCTGGTCTGGAACAACCCGTATCTGCGGGTGATGGCGCTGGCGGTCTTCGCCTCGACCATCGCCGGGACGCTGGTGAAGTTTCAGTACAAGGCCGTGCTGCAGCTCGAGTTCGGCTCCGACCGCGATGCGCTGACCTCGTTCTCGGGCTACTTCTACGGCTACATCGCGGTCTTCTCGTTCGTGTTCCACACGCTGTTCACCAGCCGGCTGCTGCGGCGGCTGGGGGTGAGCTGGTGCTTGCTGATTCTGCCCCTGTCGCTGATGACCGGCATGGTCGGCCTGCTGGTTGCGGCGAACTTGTTCACGGCGATCCTGGCGCGCGGCGGGGACCAGGCCTTTCGCCACTCCATCGACCGGGCTTCGAGCGAGCTGCTGTTCGTGCCGGTTCCGGCGGACTTGCGCAACCGTGTGAAGAGCTTTCTCGATATGGCGGTGGGACGCGCCGCCGACGGCGCCGCCAGCCTCATTCTCGTCGTGTTGCTACAACTGTCGCGGTCGGAGGTCGGTCCGGTGAGCTTGGCCGGCATCGCCTGTGTGATCGTCTGGATGGGGTTGATCTTGCGCCTCCGCCGCGAGTACCTCAACACCCTGCGGACGACGATCGAGCGGCCCAACCTGGAAGCCGAGACGTTGCTGGCGGGTTTGGCGGAATCGGGTCCGTCGCAGGAGCTGGAGGCGAGCCTGCAGAGCTCGGACCGACGCGACCTGGAGGCGGCCGTGGGCTGGTTGCAGTTCCAGAGCGTGGGGCAGGAGCAGGCGCAGTTGGCGTCGCTGCTGGAGCACGATTCGCCGACGATTCGGCACAAGGCGCTGGCGGCGGTCCTCGAACATGAGGTGTCCGGCTGCCACCGAGAGGTCTTCACCTATCTGCGGCGGGAGGGCGAGATCGACGAGCGCTGGCGGGCGCTGGAGTATCTGGAGCGCCAGGCGCCGGAGCAGTTGGCCGCCGAGCTCCGCCAATCGCTGACGGCCGGCGGCGAACAGCCCGAGGCGACCCCGCTGGCGGCGACCGAAGCGGCGTGGGCGCTGGCGCACGAGAGCGGCGAGCTCCACGAAGCCGCCAAGAAGCTCCTGCGAGCGTATGTGGAAACGGCCCTGAAGGGTTCCGACGCCGAGCGCGCGGACGCGGCGCGGCTGCTCGGCCGCGCGGGCTCTCCAGCCGAGGCCAACGGCCACTTCAGCGCGCTGCTCAGCGACCCGAGCCCGCAGGTCGTGCTGGCGGCCCTGGAGTGCGCCGGACGGCTCAAGCCCTGGTCGCAGGCCCAGCGCATCATCGATCTGCTCGAAGACCGCCGTTTCGCTCCGGCGGCGCGGCGCGCTCTGGCGGCCTTCGGCAAGCCGATCCTCGAGAAGCTCAGCGATGCGCTGCGCGATTCCGGCGCCAGCGCGACGCGGCAGCGGCAGGCGGCGCGCGCCATCGGCATGATCGGCGGACGGGAAGCGTCGCGCTATCTGCTGGCCTACTTGCGGCGTCCGCAGCAGGCGGCGCGCGAGGAGGTGCTGCGGGCGCTGAACCGCCTGCGGGAGTCCGACCAAACCCTGCTGTTCGACCGGGACATCGTGCAACGGCTGATCCAGGCGGCCCTGGGGCGGTTCTACCAGCTCGGCGCCTTGCGGCAAGGGGTGGAGACGAGCCGCGAGGGCGCGGCCTTTCTGCGCCGTTCGCTCTCCGAGCGGATGCTGCGGGCGCGCGAGGAAGCGTTGATTCTGCTGGGGCTGATCTACCCGGTGCGGGAGATCCGCGACGCCCGCTCGCGCTTGGCCAGCGGCCGCCCGGACTTGCAGTCCAACGCCGTGGAGTTCCTCGACTCGCGCCTGCTGGGCAACCCCCTGCGGCCGATGCTGCTGCCGGCGCTGGAGGAAAGCGACGACAACCGGCTGCTGGCCGTGGGGGCGCAGTTGTTCGACCTCGAGACGCTGCCCTACCCTACGGTGATGCGGCGGCTGCTCGAGAACCCCGACGCCTGGCTGCGAGCCTGCTCCTGTTACGCCATCGCCGAGGCCGGAGTGACGGCGTTGGCTCCGCGGGTGGCGGCTCTCGAGGCCGACCCGGACCCCATCTTGCGAGAAGCCGCGGCAGCCGCCGGAGCCCGTCTTCAAACGGCCAGCGAATGGAACAACTGACCATCCTCGACCGCGCCATACGGCTGCAGAAGGTGGAGCTCTTCAGCGAGCTCGACACGGAGCTGCTAGCCCTGATCGGCTCGGTGGCGGAGCAGATCCGCGTGGAGGCCGGCGACACGCTGATCGCCCAGGGCGGCAGCCTGGACGCCCTGTACGTGGTGCTGGCCGGCAGCATCCAGATGCGGCGCGACGGCAAGGCTCTGTTCACGGTGGGCCGTGGCGACACGATCGGCAATTGGGCTCTGTTCGATCGACAGCCGAGCGTGGTAACGGCCGTCGCCGTGGAGCAGACCTGGCTGCTGCAGATCGACCGGGAAGCCTTCTATGACCTGCTCGCCGACCACCCCGAGATGACCCGCGAGCTCTTCTTCGCATTGTTCAAACGCGTCCGCTCGTTGCTGTCGCTGGGAATCAATACGCCATCCAACCCGGCCTCCTAGGCGGTTTTCCGTATACTGAGTCTTCTTGGATGGACCTCGCCCCAACGCGCAATCTGGCTGACCTGGAGGAAGAGAATCGGCGCCTTCGCCGCGCCGTGGAGGAGCTCTCCATCCTCAACGCCATCGGCTCGGCCATCGGCTCCACGATGGACCTCAATGAGGTGGTGGAGCTGATCGTCCAGGAGAGCGTCAAGAACCTCAACGTCGAGCAGGCCGCAGTCATGCTGCTGCAGCATGACGAGGAGACCGATCCGTTCCGCACGATGGCCCGCAAGGCCCACTCGGGCACCGAGGTCGTGCCGTTCCGCTTTGGCCAGCAGCTCACGGGCTGGATGCTCAAGCATCGCAAGCCCCTGCTGATCAACAACCTGCAAGAGGACGAACGCTTCAAGACGGTGGCGCCGAGCGACTTTCCGATCCGCTCGCTGCTGAGCGTGCCGCTGCGGGCCAAGGGCCAGATGGTGGGCCTGCTCAACGTCTTCAACAAGCGGGGGGCGGAAGGGTTCACCAAGGAAGACCAGCGGTTGCTGTCGATCATCGCGTCGCAGTCGTCGCAAATCGTGGAGAACGCGCGGCTGTATGAGGAGCTCCAGCGCCGCAGCCGCGAGCTCGAGGATTCGGAGAAGAAGTACCGCGGGCTGATGCAGGGCGCGGCGGAAGCGATCCTGCTGGCCAGCGTGGTCAACCAGCGCATCATCGAGGTCAACGGCCGCGCGGAGACCATGACGGGCCGGCCGCGTGAACGGCTGCTCGGCCGCAGCCTGGCGCAGGTGCTGCCGGTCGAGAAGCTCGACGACCCGGAGACCTTCGAGCGCATGAGCGAGGGCGACGACCTGCGCCTATCGTTCTCGTTGGGCGAGGCCTCGGAGAAGCGCTACTACGACCTCAGCGCCACGCTGGTGAGCTACTCGGGCAAGCGGCTGATCCAGGTGATCTGCCTGGACGTGACCGAGCGCGAAAAGCTGGCCGACCACCTGCGCGACCACGCCACCGAGCTCGAACGAGAGGTCGAAGCGGCCACGCGCGACCTGCGCGCTTCGCAGGCCAAGCTGGTGCAGCAAGAGAAGATGGCGGCCCTGGGCAAGCTGGTGGCCGGCGTAGCGCACGAGATGAACACGCCGATCGGCACCATCAACTCGAACGCCGACACCCTGAGCCGCTCCTTGCAGATGGTGCGGGCGATCGTCAGCGCCGAGACGGCCCCGGCCGACATCCGCGAGAACAAGCGCCTCAACCAGGTGCTGAGCCTGCTCGAGGACATCGCCCGCATCAATAAGCTGGCCTGCGAGCGGATCGTCTCCATCGTAGGGTCGTTGCGCAACTTCGCCCGCCTGGACGAGGCGGACCTGCAGATCGCCGACCTGCACGAAGGCATCGAGAGCACGCTCACGCTGGTGCACCACGAGATCAAGCACCGGATTCAGGTGATCAAGGACTACGGCGAGATTCCGCCGGTGCGGTGCCATCCGAATCAGATCAATCAGGTGTTCATGAACCTGCTGGTGAACGCCGCGCAAGCCATTCCCGACCAGGGCGAGATCCGGATTCGGACGTTCCGGGACGGTGATAGAGTGAAAGTGCAGTTCTCAGACAGCGGCGTCGGCATTCCGGCCGAGAATCTCTCGAAAATCTTCGATCCGGGCTTCACGACCAAGGGCGTGGGCGTCGGAACCGGCTTGGGCTTGTCGATCTGTTTCAAGATCGCGCAAGATCACGAAGGCGGCATCGAGGTCGAGAGCGAGGTCGGACGAGGCTCGACGTTCACTCTGTGGCTGCCGATCCGCGACGAAGAGGAAGATCATGGCCGCGGATGAGAGGACTTCAGTGATCGCGATCGTCGACGACGAAGAAATGGTATTGACGAGCTTGCGCTCGTTCCTATTGCTCGAAACCGACTATGAGGTCGAAACCTGGCGCTCGCCGCGGGAAGCGCTGACGCAACTGAAGGACAAGAACCTCGACCTGATCATCTCGGACTACCTGATGCCGGAGATGAACGGCATCGAGTTTCTGCTGGAAGTCAAGAAGATCCACCCCTTCGCGACGAGGATTCTGCTGACCGGGTACGCCGACAAGGAGAACGCCATCAAGGCGATCAACGAGGTGGGCCTGTACCAATACGTGGAGAAGCCCTGGAACAACGACGACCTCAAGCTGACGATCCAGAACGGGCTGGAGCGGCGCTTCCTGATGGAGAAGCTCGAGAGCAAGATCCAGGAAGTGCAGCGCGTGCAGCAGAGCTTGCAGGACATTCAGTCGCAGATCATCAAGGCGTTCATGTGATCCGATGAAGCTTCGCGTCGAGTGGCTGCTGGCGATTGCGCTCCTGGCGTCCTGCGGCTCCTCGGAGCCGCGCGAGGCTTCGGCCGCCGCCGAAGGGCCGGAAGTGATCGTGAGCGACGTGGCGACGCCCACGCCGGAGAACCCCAGAAACACCGAGGGCGACGTGGTCGTGCTCGCCGACGGCCGCCTGCTGGTGGCCTGGTCGGATTTCTACGGCGGCGCCGAGGACCACTCCGAAGGCCGCATCTCGGCGCGGATCTCCGACGACGGCGGCCGCAGTTGGGGCGAGCGTTTCGTGTTGCAGGAGAACGTCGGCGAGCAGAACGTGATGTCGACGAGCTTGCTGCGGTCGAAGACTTCGGGCGACATCCTGCTCTTCTACGGCGTGAAGAACTCCAAGAGCGACCTGCACTTCTGGGTGCGGCGCTCGAGCGACGAGGCGGCGACGTGGAGCGAGCCGACGCTGGTGGACGCCCAGCCCGGGTACTCGGTGATGAACAACGACCGGGTCGTGCAGCTCGCCGACGGGCGGCTGCTGGCGCCGATCGCCTTCACCGAAGAGGTGTTCAAGCCTGGGACGGCGTTCCGCACAGCCGTGTACTACTCCGATGACGACGGCCGCACCTGGGCCCGCAGCGCAGACTCGCTCGAAGCTCCGCAGCGCGGCGCGATGGAGCCGGGCTTGGTGGAGTTGGCCGACGGCCGGGTGTTGCAGATCATCCGAACGCAGGTGGGCAAGATCTGGCACTCCTACTCTTCGGATCGGGGTGAGAGCTGGAGCCCGGCCGAGCCCTGGATAATCCCGTCGCCGGAAGCCCCGGCCACGATTGTGCGGCTGCCGGACGCGCGGCTGGCGCTGTTCTACAACCCCGTCTACGTGGAAGGGGCCAACCACGGCGGCGCCCGGACGCCGCTGTCGGTCTCGTTGTCGTCCGATGAGGGCCGGAGCTGGTCCGCGCCCCAGGCGATCGAGGACGACCCCGACCAGACCTTCTCCTACATCTCCGTCACGCCGCACGAGGACCGGCTGCTGATCACCTACTGGGTGGGCCAGGGACGCTTGTACGGCTTGCGCTTCCGCAGCATCCCGCTGGCATGGTTCGACGCGGCGCCGTGAAGGTGATCCTGGCGGCTGGGGGCGTGCTGTGGCGCGAGGAGGCCGACGGGGCTCGCCGTGTCGCAGTGATCTCCCGGGCGCGCTACCCGGGCGAGCGATCGCTGCCGAAGGGCAAGCTCGAGAAGGGCGAGACCTTCGAGCAGGCCGCCGTGCGGGAGATTTTCGAGGAAACCGGCTGCGTGGCGGAGGTCGTGGGCTTTGTAGCCTCGGTGGACTACTGGGTGAAGAAGCGCCCCAAGGTGGTGCTGTTCTACGACATGCGGCTGATGCGCGCCACGCCGTTCCAGCCCAATCGCGAGGTCGAGGCCCTCGACTGGCTGTCGCCGGAGGACGCGCTGGCGACGCTCAGCTATGGGCTCGAGCGCGACGTGGTGCAGCGCTGGCTGACCGAGCCGACGGTCGCCGGCGCGTAGAATCCGAGGAGGGTCGAGCCAAACCAAAAACCCCCGGCTCGGAAGCCGGGGGCGCAAGGAAATCGGAGCGAGCGCGGGAGCCTCAGAAAGCCGTCGTCAGGAAGACCGGCAGACCGGCCTTGCGGCTGTAGTCGGGGCGGTAGCGCTCGATGTTGTACATCGTGGTGGTATCGACGCTGCGGGGGCCCTTGCTGGCGTCCGGCAGATCGGCCACGGCGAAGCAGCCCTTCTGGATGCCCATCATCTTGCCGCGCAATCCGTCGACGATCGACTCGACGGCCATCGTCGCAAAGGTCGTGGCAACCATCTTGTCAAAGAAGTCCGGCTCGCCGCCGCGTAGATCGTAGGTCAGGTCGCTGACCACGGTCTCCAAGCCTGCCCGGCGCTTGAGCTCTTCGGAGAAGTGCTCGCCCACGTTGACCTTCTTGCGGTGGCCGTAGGCGTCGGCCTCGCCGTACTCGGCAGTCTCGCGGCCGATCCAAGTGGCGCCCTCGGAAAGCACGACCATGGAGTAGTTGCTGGGGTTGTTGTGCTTGTCGGTGACCAGCAGCTCGATCATCTTGTCGAGGTCGAAGGCGTGCTCGGGGATGGCGCAGCGCAGGTTGGTGACGTAGGCGGTGTAGAGCGCGGTGAAGCCGGCGTCGCGTCCGAAGATTCGGAACACGCCGACCCGCTCGTGCGAGCCGATGGTGGTCCGCTGCCGGCCGATGGCGTCGATGGCGCGGGTGAGGGCCGTCGAAAAGCCGATGCAGTACTCGGTGTTGCGGACGTCATTGTCCATGGTCTTGGGGACGCAGACCATGGGAAAGCCTTCGTTGTTGAGGCGGTCGGCGTAGCTGAGGGTGTCGTCGCCGCCGATGGGAACCAGGTAGTCCACGCCGAGCTTTTCGAGGTTCTCGAGGACCACCGGCGTCAGATCGACGACGCCCGGGCTGACTTCCTTGAAATCGCCGAGCCGACTCTTCAGATGCTCGGGAACGGCGTCGACCTTGGTCTTGGACGGTTTGGTGCGGGAGGTGTGCAGGAAGGTGCCGCCGGTGCGGTCGATCGTGCGCGTGTTCTGGCGGTTGAGGTCGAGGAAGTACTCGTCGTCCCGCCCGTTGTCCCAGGTGGGCGCGACCAGGCCCTTCCAACCCCGTCGAATGCCGACGACTTCGAGCCCGTGGTTGCGAGCCCCGTAGACCACCGACTTGATGACCGCGTTGAGGCCGGGAACATCGCCCCCTCCGGTGAGAATGCCAATCTTCTTCACTGCCATGTGAGCAACTCCCTCCTCCGTCAACGAAAACAAAACTTGAAAAAACCGGGCCGGCTTCAGCCCAGAAAGACTTCCTCGGGTTTGCCGAGCTCCCAGTCGAGGTGATTGATGTAGAGCAGGATCAAGGACTCCGGCCACTCCGGCTGAAGCTCGGTGAGGAGCTTCTTCTGCCAGCCGTCCTGGAGCAGATCCTCGGCTTGCGCGTCTTTGTCGAAGAAGCCGTTGCCGTCGTGCGGGATGCCCAGCGCGTCGAGGGCCTTCACCACGAAGTCCAGGTGCGAGACGAGGACGGCCTGCGCGGTTTCGCGGGCGAGGTTCTCGTCGCCCTGCTCGAGCCGTTCCCAGAGCTTGGGGGCGGCGCGGCGGAGCTTCTCGCGGCCGAGCTTCAGCAACCTGGCGCGGAACTTGAAGGTCTCATAGAGCTTGTAGGTCCGCAGGCTTCCCATCGAAATCCGCCCCAACAAGTCGTCGAAACGCTCCCGGCCGAGCCCTACGAAGATGGCGGATAACGTCATTTCTTGGAGGATACCAAACCGGCCCCTCGCCGCCCCGCGCGTCAGGGTTTGCGAAACACAGCGGCCAGGAAGAGGGCCTCGTCGAGACCGCGCCGCGGCCCGAACCAGGCGCCCCAGCAGCCCAGGGCGACCTCGGCCAGAGCCAGGCGGGCCGGGGAGGCCAACAGGTCGCGGCTGCAGCGGACCAGCTCGGCGAAGCGAGGGTCGCGGTCGCGGTGCTCGTTGTCGAACCATTTGACGGCCAGGCGCGGATGGATCGGGCCGTTCTCCCAGGGCGTGGCTTCGACGTATTCGAGCCCGGCGTCGCAGAAGCGGTCCAGCGCCGCTCGCGGAGCGTCGAGCCCGACATGGCCGTCGGGGTCGATGATCCGTCGGCGATAGAGCTCCGGATCCTGCTTGGACAGCTCCACCAGCGGATGCGCGCCGTCGACCTCGATGACGTGCACGGTCCGGCCGCCGGGGCGCAACACGCGCTCGATCTCGGCATGGACGGCCGGCTTGATGGCGAACGGCGTGTGGCCGAGCACATGGGAGGAGACCACGCAGTCGAAGCTCTCGTCGGCGAAGGGCAGAGCGGCCAGAGACCCCAGCAGGGCTCCATCGTAGTGTTCGGCGCATTCGACCAGAGCGGCCGACGCCAGGTCGATTCCGATCGCCCAGGCGGCGCGCCGGCGAAAGATCTCACGGCCTCGGGCCGAACCCAGGTCCAGCAGGCGGCAGCCCGCGGGCACCGCGCGCCGCCAGAAACGCCATTCGCGGTAAGACCAGTAGGGCAGCGCGCGCAATACGGCGGCCTGCCAGCCCTGCGGGCAACGGTGATAGGGGACGTGCGCCTCGACGTAGCGGTCGTAGAACCGCCGGACGTCCGGGGAATCCGCCGGCGGAGCGCCGACCCTATCGGGACCCGTCATGTCCTGCTCTGCTTGAACTCCCAGGCGCTGCGAATCGAATCTTCCAGCGTTCGCTGGGGCTTCCAGCCGAGCTTCTGCTGGATCTTTCGGGAATCGGCGACGAGCTCCGGCGGATCGCCCGGCCGCCGCGCGACGGCGATCTCGGGGATCTCCTTGCCGGTGACCCGGCGGGCCGTGTCGATGACCTCGCGAACGGAGTCGCCGCGGCCGACGCCGACGTTGTAGCCGCCAGCCAGCTCGGCGGGCGCTTCCAGAGCGAGAATGTGCGCGTCGGCCAGATCGAGCACGTGCACGTAGTCGCGAATGCAAGTGCCGTCGGGCGTGGGATAGTCGTTGCCGAAGACCTTGATGGCGGGCATCTCACCGGCGGCCGCGCGCAACACCAGCGGAATCAGGTGCGTTTCCGGCTCGTGGCGTTCGCCGCGCGTGGGCGAGGCGCCGCAGGCGTTGAAGTAGCGCAGCGCGAAGAAGGGCAGCCCGTGCAGGCGATGCGTCCACTCGAGAGCCTTCTCGAAGGCCAGCTTCGACTCGCCGTAGGGGTTGATGGGCTTCTTCGGAGCGTCTTCGCCGATGGGCGGGGCGACCTTGTCGCCGAAGATGGCGCAGGTGGAGGAAAAGATGAAGCGTTCGACGCCGGCTTGCTGGGCGGCTTCGAGCAGATTCAGCGCCGAGACGAAGTTGTTGCGGAAGTAGAGGTTCGGCCGCTCCATCGACTCGCCGACCAGGGCGTAGGCGGCGAAGTGCATCACGGCCTGGATCGGTCGCTCCGCAAACAGCCGGGTCAACGCGGCTTGGTCGGCCAGATCGGCTTCCACGAAATCGGCGCCTTCGGGGATGACGTCGCGGCAGCCGCGGCTGAGGTTGTCGAGAATGCAAACCTCGTAGCCACGGGCCAGCAGTTGCTCCGCCGTGATGCCGCCGATGTAGCCTGCTCCGCCCGTGACGAGGATCATCGCCCCCAGGCTAGCGGCGGGCCTCGACGGCGGTCAACTCCTGGGCCGCGGTGCGGGCCGCCAAGGCGTGTCCCTGGGGCGTCCAGTGGGAGTCCGGCGTGTAGAAGAGGCGCAGCGAGGGGTCGGCCGCAACGGCGGCGCGGAAGGCGGGGAGCAGGTCGATGACGGCGATGTTGCGCCTCAGGCCCCAGTCTTGGAGGAACCGCTGGGGGCGATCCAGATCGAGCTCGGAGCGGTCCATCGCCAGACCGCGCAGCATGGCGTCGAGCTCGGCATCGTCGATCTGCCAGCTTCGAGGGACGGCCACCACGACCAGCTTCGAATCGTGACCGTCGCACCAAGCGGCTATGCGATCCAGGGCGGCGGCCATGCCCTCGAACAGCTCCGCCGGCGCGTCGCGGCGGTGGACTTGGGCGAAGGCCCGCATCCAGGAATCCCAGTTGTGAGGGACTCGCGCGGCCGACGCCGGTCCATAGCGAAACTGCAAGGCGCGCAGCAGTTGCAGCAAGCGCGATTCGAGAGCGGCGCGCCGCACCGGGCCGGGGCCGCCGCCGGGCTCGCGCAGCAGGCCGTCCTCGACCTCGAAACGGCCGGCGCCGCCGATCTCGACGTCGAGAAAGTCGTTGCCGACGAACAGGGCCAACAGCGTCCAGGACGGCCGCTGCGAGTCGAAGACGGTCTCGAGCAGTTGGGCCTGGTCGGACGTTCCGGTTCCCGGCACGGCGGCGTTGAGGACGCGGGCGCCCAGCTCGCCTTCGAGCCGACGATAGAGGCTGTCAGACTCTTCGACGCCCCAGCCGAAGGCGAACGAGTCGCCGAGCCCCAATACAGAGTCGGCCAGATCCGCTGCGGCGCCCGGATCGTCGCGCCAGCCGTCTTCGTTGGTACGCACCGCGACGTCCCACAACGGCGTGACGTGGCGCTTGTCGAGGTAGGGGAGCAGCCGCAAGTTGCCGGCGGCGTCGCGGCGGTAGATGTCGAGCTCGACCTGCGGCGCGGACGGAGTCAGGATGCGCAGAGCGGCTTCGGCGAGCGCCAGCCCGAGGCCGGTCGCCAGCAGCGGGACCAGCCAGCGCAGGCCTGGGGCCTTCACTCGAGCGCGACCGCCTCGGACGGACGCCGGCAGAGCTCGCAACTCCTCCTGCCGGGGGGCAGGCCGCCCGCCCAGCCGTGAAAGTCGTTCGGACTCCGCACTTTTTCGCGGTGGACGCAGTCCGGCGAGCCGCAACCGGCTTGCGCCCAGTAGCCGCTCAGCATCGCCCGATGGACGCTTCGCGCGGCCGCCAACATCTTTTCGTGGTCGACGATGGGCAGGGCGCTCTGCTCGGCCTTCTCGTCGTTGGGGCTGGCTTCCAGGGCCCCGTTCGAAGCCGTCGCCAGCTCCCGCAGCAGCGCGTCGCAGCGCGGCTGGATGGCCGGACGGACCACGCCCAGCGACCGCAGGTGACGCAGTTGCCGGATCTGGATACGGCCCGCTTCCAGCGAGGCTCGCTGCTCGTTGACGCGCAGCCGGCCGTCGACCTGCGAGACCGTTACCGCCTGGCCGGCGCCGATCGAAGCCACCTGCTGACCGCTCACGAAAGCGCGCAACGCCCCGGAGTCGAGCCAGACGGAGGTGAGGTCCGGCCGGTCGCTGAACACGACCGCGTGGGAACCGGCATCGAGAGCCAGCTCGACGCCCCCAGACTCAACCGTAAATGGCTCTGATTGCGGGACTTGTACATCCAGGGAGACGCCGACCAGCCTGGCCTTCTCACGCCAGACCGCCGCCTCCGAGCCGGGTCCCAGCGCCAGCTTCGCGCCGGAAGAGAGCGCGATGCGCAGCGGCAGGTAGTTGGTGACCACCGTCTCGCCCTCCAGGATCGTGCCGTTGCCGAAGGTCTCCGCCCCTTCGATGTAGAAGGGGTCGTCGCTGACGGCGAAGCCGATCGGCGGGCCTCCTGCGCGGAGAGCGCCCGCGGAAGCCGCCGCAAGAATCGCCGCGGCCAGCGCCGGCAGGAATCCGCTGCGGGGCAAGCGCGCCATTGCAGGCCATCATAGCGGAGGCGCCGGCCGGCGCAGGGATGCTCGCTGCCGGCGGGCTTCGTTGGGGTACAATCGCAGCTTGCGGCCTCGCGTCGCTGGACGACCACGGAAGCGCGCTCCCTTGGGCACAGAACTGCTAGAAATTTCCTGCCTCGACCCCGATCCGGCAAAGATCCAGGAGGCCGCCGACCGAATCAAGCGCGGCCAGGTCGTGGCCATCCCAACGGACACGCTCTATACGCTGGTCGCTGATCCGTTCAGCCTGCACGCCGTCTCGTCGGTGTTTCGGGCCAAGGGCCGGGAGTTGCACCGCTCGCTGCCGATCCTGGTGGATTCGATCACCATGGCGGAAGACTACGCGGCGCAGCCGCTGAGCGCGCGCTTCTTTTTGCTGGCGCGCCGATTCTGGCCGGGCCCGCTCACGATCATCACGCCCTCCTCTTCCCTATTGCCGCTCAAGGTGACCGGCAACAGCGGGCGTCTGGCGATTCGGCAGAGCGCGTCGCCGCTGGTACAGAAACTGGTGGAGACGCTCGAAGGGCCCGTCATCTCCACTTCCGCCAACCGCTCCGGCCAGCCCACCTGCCGCAGCGGAATCGAGGTGTTCGGCGAGATGGACGGACGCGTCGACCTGATTCTCGACGGCGGCGCAGTGGAGGGCGCCGGCGCCACCACGGTGGACATCACCGAGCCGGAGTGGCGGCTCATCAAGGAAGGCGCGGTGTCCCGCGCTCAGCTCGAAGCCGTTCTGGACGGCGGCGAAGGCTAGGCCTGCGCCCGCCGGACGGGTAGTCCCGCGGCTTCCCAGCCGCCGAGCCCGCCGGCCATCTCCGTCACACCCGGAACGCCCTCTCCCTGAAGAATGCCGGCGGCGATGGCGGAGCGGTATCCGCCCGCGCAGTGCACGACCTTGAGCCGTTCGCGGGGGACTTCGTGCAACCGCTGCCGCAGACGGCTGAGGGGAATGTTCAGGCTGCCCTCAATGGATTTCTCGCCGTGCTCCTTCTCCGAGCGCACGTCGATTACGACCGGAGGATCGGCGTCGGAGAGCATGTCGAGGACAGCGGCCGGGCTGAGCCGGTCCCAGCCCTCGGCAAGATCGCGGCGCGCTTCCAGCGCCTCGACGCCCTCCCCCAGGTAACCCGTCACTCGATCGAAGCCGATGCGTCCGAGCCGCATGGCGGACGGCTCTTCCTGGCCCGCTTCCGTGATGAGGATGATGGGGCGTTCCTTGTCGAGCAGCGTGCCGGCCCAGGTGGCGTACTGGCCGCCGAGCCCGATGTGGAGGCTGCCGGCGAGATGGGCGCGGGCGAAGTCGGCCGGTTCCCGTGTATCCAGCACTTGCGCGCCGGCGGCCTGCCGCTCCAGGACCTCCGCCAGCGACAGCGGCTGGAGGGCTTCGAGCAGCGACTCGTCGAGCGTGGGCCGCTCCCGCGAGTTCAGGGCGGCGTCATAGCTGAAATAAGCGGGGGACTCGGGCAGGTCGGCTGTCATCAACCGCACGAAGGTCTCCCGGTCCATCGGTTGGAGGGCGTAGTTGACGGCCCGCTGTTCGCCGAGCGTGGAGACCGTCTCTTTGCTCAGCTTGCGGCCGCACAGCGAGCCGGCGCCGTGCGCGGGGTAGACGAGCGTTTCGTCGGGCAGCGGCAGGATCTTCTCGTGCAGGGAGTCGTAGAGCTTGCCGGCCAACTCGACGGCGGAGACGCCCACGGCGGCCTGTAGGTCGGGCCGGCCGACGTCGCCGATGAACAGCGTATCGCCGGTGAGCACGGCGTAAGGCCGAGCAGGATCGCGAAGCCGGTCGAAGACCAGCAGACAGATCGACTCCAAGGTGTGCCCCGGCGTCTCGAGGGCCTGTAGGCTAACAGAGCCGAGCTCGAGCGAGTCTCCGTCCCGCAGTGGGCGAAAGGCGAACTCGGCGTGGGCTCGGGCGCCCATGCAGATCTCGGCTCCGGCGCGCTTTCGAAGCTCCAAGTGGCCGGCGATGAAGTCCGCGTGACAGTGCGTCAACGCGACGTACCGAATCTGAAGCCCGAGCGTTTTGGCGTCGTCGAGATACTGCTGCACGTCGCGCTGGGGGTCGACGACCAATCCCACGCCGGAAGACTCGCCCCCGACGAGGTAGGAGGCGTGGGCCAAGCAGTTGAGGTAGTACTGTTTCAGGATCATCCGTCAACCCGCCGCTCGGCCCCGCCTCCGCCGCGAGAGCTGTGGCCAAGCCCTACTTGGGCTGCGGCACGACCCGCAGGTAAGGTTTCAGCGTCTTCCAGCCGTCGGGATACTTCTCCTTGGCCTCGTCGTTGCTCACTGCGGGCACGATGATGACGTCTTCGCCCGGATTCCAGTTGGCCGGGGTCGCCACCTTGTGTGTCGCCGTCAGTTGCATGGAGTCGAGCACCCGCAGCACCTCCGCAAAGTTGCGGCCGGTCGTCATGGGGTAGGTGATCATCAGCTTGATCTTCTTGTCGGGGCCGATGATGAACAGCGAGCGAACCGTAGCGTTCTGGGCGGCGGTGCGCGCCTTCGCGTCGCCAGTCGCCTCCATGTGGATCATGTCGTACTTCTTGGCCACTCCGAGGTCGGTGTCGCCGATCATCGGGTAGCCGACGGCGTGGCCTTGGGTCTCTTCAATATCCTTGGACCACGCCAGGTGATCCTCCACGGAATCGACGCTGAGGCCGATGAGCTTGGTGTTGCGCTTGGCGAACTCTTCCTCGAGCCAAGCCACGGCCCCGAGCTCCGTCGTGCAGACCGGCGTAAAATCCTTGGGGTGTGAGAAGAGGACGGCCCAGCCGTCGCCGATCCACTCGTGGAAGTGGATCGTGCCTTGCGTGGTTTCGGCGGTGAAATCCGGCGCTTCTTGGCCGATGTGCAAACCCATTCGTGCCTCCTTCGAGCCTTGCCGGCGGAATGAGCCGGACGCAGGCTTCCAGCAGGCCTAATCTTAGCTCACGGCGCCGGAGGGCCTGCTCCGGCCTCCCCCGAATCCGCCCGCCGATCCGGCCGCTGCGCGCCAGGTGTTAGCATGGGCGGTTCACGCTGGGGAGAGAATAAGACTGTGGCCGGCCGCATCCTTTCCGGAAACCAAATCCGCGATCAGATTCTCGCGGAGCTTGCCGAGCAAGTCGCTGATTTGGCGCGGCGCGGCGTCGTGCCGGGGCTGACGGCGGTGCTGGTCGGCGACGACCCGGCTTCGCAGATTTACGTTCGCAACAAGATGGCGGCCTGCGAGAAGATCGGGCTGCGCAGCCGCACCTTGCGTCCGCCGGCCGACCTCTCCACGGAGGACCTGTTGGCGATCGTCGAGGAGCTCAACGCAGACCCTGAGGTCGACGGCATCTTGGTGCAGTTGCCTCTGCCGCGCCAAGTCGACGCCGACCGCATCTTGCTGGCGATTGATCCGGCCAAGGACGTCGACGGCTTCCACCCGATGAACGTCGGGGCGCTGGCCACCGGCAAGCCTCGGCTGGTGTCATGCACGCCGGCCGGGCTGATCGAGATTCTCAAGCGCAGTGACATTCCGATCGCCGGCAAGCGCGCCGTGGTCTTGGGGCGCAGCAACATCGTCGGCAAGCCGGCCGCGCTGTTGCTGTTGGCCGAGAACGCGACCGTGACGGTGTGCCATTCGCGCACCCAGGATCTACCTTCGGTGGCCCGCGAGGCCGACATTCTGGTGGCCGCGCTGGGCCGGCCGGCGATGATCGGCGCAGACTGCATCCGGCCGGGTGCGGTGGTCCTCGACGTCGGCATCAACCGTATCACCGATCCAGCCGAGGCCGAGCGGATCTTCGCCCGGCAGCCCGAAAAGCTCGCTCGCTTCCGCGAGAAGGGTTCGATTCTGGTGGGCGACGTGCACCCGGCCGACATGGAGGAGCTGGCGTCGGCCTACACGCCCGTGCCGGGCGGCGTCGGTCCGCTGACCATCGCCATGCTGATGTCGAACACCGTCCGCGCGGCGGTGTTGCGGCGAGGCTGAGCCGCCATGCTGCGGGTGGGTCTCACGGGCGGTCTCGCCAGCGGCAAGTCGTTTGTCGCCGGGGTGTTGCGCGAGTGTGGGGCGCAGGTGATCGAGGCCGATAAGCTGGGGCACGAAGCGCTGCTGCCCGGCGGCGGAGCCTACGAAGGCGTTGTGGCGGAGTTCGGCGAGGCGATCCTCGACCGTGACGGGCGGATCGACCGCAAGAGGCTCGGCGGCATCGTCTTCGCCGATCCGGACCGCCTTGCGAAGCTCAACGCGCTGGTGCACCCGGTCGTGTTTCGCCGCCAAGAGGAGTTCTTCGAGCAGGCCCGGGCCGAAGACCCGGCCGCGGTGGCGGTAGTGGAGGCGGCGATCCTGATCGAGACCGGGGGCCGCGAGCGCTACGACCGCATCGTTCTGGCGGTCTGTCCGCCGGAGCTCCAGATCCAGCGCTTCATGGCCCGTGAGAACGGCTCGGAGGAGCAGGCGCGGGCTCGCATGGCGCGCCAAATGCCGTTGATCGAGAAGATTCCCTTCGCCGACTACCTCATCGACACCTCGGACTCCCTCGCCGAGACTGCGGAGCGCGCCCGCGCCGTGTACGCCAAACTAAAGGCGGAGGCCGTCCACAAAGTCGTATGAGCTCGAAAGTGTTTCGCGTCCTGCTGCTGTCGGCGGCCCTCGTCTGCGCCTTCGCCCTGGGGACGATCGCGGTCGACTGGCGCGGAGGGCCGGCGAACGCGCCGCTGTCCGCGGACCCTTTCTGGACGACCGCGCAGACCAACGGGCTGACCGCTGACGAGACGGCCAACATCGATATCTACGATCGCGCCTCGAAAGCCACGGTCAACATCACCAGCACGGTGCTGCAGCGCGGTTGGTTTTTCGAGATCTACCCGCAGCGGGAATCCGGCTCGGGCTTCCTGATCGACGACGAGGGCCGCATTCTCACCAACTTCCACGTGTTGGGCGGCGGCGCCCCGAAGATCGAGGTGAATCTGCTGGGCGAGGAGGAGACGCGCCGCTACGAGGCCAAGGTGCTGGCCGTGGACGAGGTCAATGACCTGGCGCTGATCCAGATTCAGCCCGACAAGCCCCTGCCCTACCTGACTCTGGCGGAGGATGTCGAGCTGAAGGTGGGACAGAAGGTGTTGGCCATCGGCAACCCGTTCGGGTTGGAAGGCAGCCTGACGGTGGGCGTCATCAGCTCCCTGGGCCGCTCGATCCGCAACGAAGACAACAGCGTTCTGGAGGACATGATCCAGACCGACGCCGCCATCAATCCCGGCAACTCCGGCGGCCCGCTGCTGAACTCGGCCGGAGCCGTGATCGGCGTGAACACGGCGATCTACGGCCCGGGCGGCAACATCGGCATCGGTTTCGCCATGCCCATCGGCCGCGCCCGGCCGCTGCTCGAGTTCGTGCGGTCCGGCGGCGCGGCCCAGCGGCCCGAGCATCCCGGGTTCACGTCCGTCTTCCTGGACCGGCGCTTCGCCCAGGCGCTCGAGCTGCCCCCGGGCGGCTATCTGGTGGCCGAGGTGGAATCCGGCTCGGCGGCGGCGGCAGCCGGCTTGCGCGGCGCCACCCGCGAGGTGTTTCTCGGCAACTACCGCATTCCCTGGGGCGGGGATTATATCGTGGCGGTCGACGGGCGGCGCATCACCAGCCAGGACCTGCTGCGAAAGATCCTGGCGCTCAAGAAGGGCGGCGACGCCCTGAAGCTCACCGTGCTGCGTGACGGCGAGGAACAGGAGATTGCGATCGTGCTGCGCTCCGAGGGGCAGCAGCGGTTGTAATTTACACCGGCGGCGTTCGTCCCAAAGTGATATGCTGCCGGTGTTTCGTCTCCCGCCTGCCCGGTCGGAACGAGGCCCAAGGCCCTTCCCGGGGCGGGAACGGAGCGGTGAGACGTCGCCGCGCCGACGACGAGATGAACTCCCCATGCGCTGGAGCCTGACTTGAAACCGCTAGCGGGGGATGAGTAAATTTATATGAGTCGATTGCAAGCAGATTCCTGCGCGACAAATCGCTATTACCTACTCACGACGAGGGACGATGCTGGACTCGAATAGCCCTGTAGCGATCGAGGCCGCCGGCCTGAGCAAGTTCTACGGCAACTTCGCGGCGATCCGCGATGTGTCGTTCGCCGTGCCGGCCGGTCAGGTCACCGCCTTCCTGGGCCCCAATGGCGCCGGGAAATCCACCACTTTGAAGATTTTGACCGGCTACTTGACGCCGACCAGCGGGACGGCGCGCATCGCCGGGCTGGACGTGCAGAAGGACCGCATCCAGGCGGCCGAGAAGCTCGGCTACCTGCCGGAGAACGGACCGCTGTATCCGGAGATGACGCCGCTGGAGCTGTTGCAGTTCTTCGGCGAGGCGCGGGGGATGGAGGGCGCGCGGCTGAAGAGCCGCCTGGACGCCGTCGTCGCCCAGACGCACCTGGACGAGGTCCTCGAAAAGCCGATCCACAAGCTCTCCAAGGGCTTTCGGCAACGGGTCGGCATGGCGCAGGCGCTGTTGCACGAGCCGGACATCCTGATCATGGACGAGCCGACCAGCGGTCTCGACCCGAACCAGATTCACGACGTCCGCGAGCTGATTCGGAGGCTGGCGGAGACCAAGACGGTGTTGCTCTCCACCCACATCCTGCAGGAGGTCGAGGCTGTTTGCGACCACGTGGTGATGGTGAACGAAGGACGCATCGTCTTCGACGGGCGGCCCGCCGAGATGGCCGGGTCGGACGGGTTGGAAGCCGCCTTCTATCGGCTGACCGGCAAGATCCGTCCGGAAGTCCCCGCCGGCGCCGGCCTGGCGCCCGCAGCCCCGGAGGAAGCCTGAGACCATGAAGCAGCGTTGGCATCTTCCCAAAGCGATCTTTCGCCGCGAGCTGACGAGCTATTTCTCGAGCCCGACCGGCTATGTGTTCATCACCCTGTTCGTCTTCTTGAGCGCCGTGGCGGCGTTCTGGCGGGAAGGCTTCTTCCTCAACAACTTGGCGAACCTGGACTCGCTCAACGAGTTCTTTCCGTATCTGCTGATCTTCTTCATCCCGGCGATCACGATGAGCGCCTGGGCGGAAGAGAAGCGAACCGGTACCGATGAGCTGCTGCTGACGCTACCGGCGAGCGACCTCGACATCGTGCTCGGCAAGTTCGGCGCGATGTTCGCCATCTACACCGTGGCGCTGGTCTTTTCGCTGAGCCACGTGATCGTGTTGCTGTTCTTGGGCAGTCCCGATTTCGGGCTCCTGTTTGCGACCTACCTCGGCTACTGGCTGACCGGCGGCGCGATGATCTCGCTGGGCATGTTGGGCTCGCTGCTGACGGCGAACCTGACGGTGGCCTACATCGTGGGCGCGCTGCTGTGCTCGATCCCGGTGTTCATCGAGCACGCCGAGGCGCTGTTCAGCGGCCGGGCGGAGCGACTGATCCGGGGACTGTCGTTCGTGGAGCAGTTTCGGGACTTCGCCTCCGGCGTGATTCCGCTGTCGGGCCTGCTGTACTTTGCGGCCTTCACGGCGGCGATGCTCTACCTGAACGTGGCTCTGCTGGGCCGCCGGCACTGGTCCACGGCCGCCGACGCGCCCAAGCTCGCCCGGCACTACTGGGCCCGCGGGCTGGCGCTGGTGATCGCCGTGACGAGCGTGACGATCCTGGCCGGCAAGCTCGGCGGACGCATCGACGCCACCGCCGAGCGCATCCACTCGCTGTCTCCAACGACCAAGGAGCTGCTGCGCGGCCTGGACCCGGACAAGCCGGTGTTCATCACGGCCTACCTCTCGCAAGATGTGCCGCGGCGCTACCTGCAGACCCGCAACAACATCGCCACGATGCTGCGGGAGTTCGACTCGATCGGCGGAGACCGCGTCCACGCCCGCGTCGTCACGACCGAGAAGTACACCGACGAGGCCTCCGAGGCGCAGGACCGCTACAACATTCAGCCGCGGCCGGTGCCGGTGTTCGAGCAGTCGGCCGGCGCACCGAATGAGATCTTCCTGGGCGTGGCGTTCCGCGCCGGCGCCGAGGAGTTCGTGATCCCGTTCTTCGATCCGGGCCTGCCGGTCGAATACGAGCTGATGCGCTCGATTCGGGTGGTGGCGCAGTCGGACAAGAAGAAGATCGGCGTGCTCAAAACGGGCGTCGAGCTGTTCGGCGGCTTCGACTTCCAGAACCGCCGGCGCACCGCGGACTGGTCGATTCTGAGCGAGCTGCGCAAGCAGTATGAGGTGACCCAGGTGGACGCCAACGTCGACTACCCGGAGGACCTCGACGCTCTGGTGGTGGTGCTGCCCAACACGCTCGCGCAGACCGATGTGGCGCGGCTGAAGAACTACGTCGCCGCCGGCAAGCCCACGCTGCTGATGGTCGATCCGCTGCCGGCCTTCAACATGGAGCTGTCGCCGCAGCAGATTCCGCCGAGCCCCTTCCAGCAAGGCCAGCCGCCGCGGACGCCGGCCGACCTGACATCTGTTTTCGACGTGCTCGGCGTGCAATGGCCGAGCGAGAAGATCGTCTGGGATAAGTACAATCCGCACCCGCAGTTCCGTTCGTTGCCTCCGGAGGTCGTCTTCATCTCGCCCAACAACGAGGCCGACGAGTTCAACGCCGACAATCCCGTGACGGCCGGGCTGCAAGAGGTGGTGGCGCTCTACGGCGGCACGATCCAGGCGCAGGAAGGCGCGGAGACGGAGTTCACGCCGCTGCTGCGGTCGGGCAAGGATTCCGGCACGATGCTGTGGTTCCGGCTGGTGCAGCAGAGCTTTTTGGGCGTCCAGTTGGCGACGAACCTGCCGCACGAGCCCGACGCGGAGTCGTACGTTATGGCGGCGGAGATCCGCGGCAAGAGCGAGGGCGGGGTCCACGCCATCGTCATCGCCGACGTCGACGTGATGGGCGAGCAGTTCTTCCAACTGCGGGCGCAGGGCGTGGAACAGCTCGAGTTCGACAACGTGACGCTGCTGCTCAACGCGGTGGACCGGTTGGCCGGCGACGAGTCGTTCATCGAGCTGCGCAAGCGGCGCAAGCGGCACCGGACGCTGGAAACCGTGGAGTCGTTGACGAAGGTCTACGAGGACCAGCGGATGGAGGAGACGCGGCAGGCCGAAGCGGACGCCGACGCGCAGCTCGAACAGGCGCAGAAGCGGCTGGACGACGCCGTGGCGGAGCTCAGGGCCCGCACGGATCTGGACCCGCGCGCCCGCCAGATCATGATCCAGAACCAGCAACAGGCGGAGAACCGCCGGCTGACGGTGGCGCGCAAGAACATCGAGGACCAGAAGCAGCGCCTGATCGAACGCAGCAAGGCGGCGATGGAGACCTCGATCCGCCGCGTGGAGGGCTCGATCAAGGTGGCCGCGGTGGCGCTGTCGCCCGTACCGGCGTTCCTGCTGTTCCTGTTCGTCTCGGCGCGCAGGCTGCGGCGTGAGCAAGCGCATGTGGCTAGGGAGAGGTTGGTGGAGAAGGGAGAGAAGAAGGACTAAGCCATGAATGAGCTCAAAAAGACCCTCTTCTTTGTTCTCGGGGCGGCCGTGTTGGCGGCTGCGGCGATCGTTGTTGACCCCGGCGCTTCGGCCCCGGATATCTTCAACGACCAGGGCGAGCTGTTCTTCCCGACCTTTACCGATCCCAATGCGCCCAAGAGCATCGAGGTCATCGACTACGACGCAGACACCGCCACGGCCACCCCGCTAAAGGTGGAATTCCGCGACGGCCAGTGGATTTTGCCGTCGCACAACAACTACCCCGCCGACGCCTCCGACCGGCTGGCCAAGACCGCCGCGGCGCTGATCGAGATCAAGAAGGACATGATCGTCAGCGACCGCGTGGAGGATCATGCCGAGTACGGCGTCGTCGATCCGCTCGACGAGCAGGTGACCTCGCTCGAAGGCCGCGGCAAGCGCGTCACGCTGAAAGACGGCGAGGACAATGTGTTGGCCGACTTCGTGATCGGCAAGGCGGTCGAGGACAAGCCCGGCTACCGCTATATGCGCGTGCCCGGGCAGCGCAGGGTTTATGCCGTGCAGACGCAGGTCGACCCGTCGGCGCAGTTCCGCGACTGGATCGAGACCGACCTGCTGAAGCTCTCGGCGGCGGACTTGCGGCGCGTGCTGATCAACAACTATCAGATCCAGGAGCAGTTCGGGATGGCGCGCATCGTGCCGCGCGAGACCGTCGAGCTGACCAAGAACAGCGACAACGAGTGGCGACTGGGCTCCCGCAAGCCGAACGAGGCGAAGATGAACGCGCTGACCGGCGCGCTCGACAACCTCAAGATCGTCGACGTCATCCCCAAGCCGGACTTCCTGACCGCCGACCTCAAGACCAAGGGACAGATCCAACCCTCGATGGCCGCGGCCCGGGAGCTGGTCGACAAGGGCTTCTACCTCGGCGGCGACGGGAAGATCTTCGGCAACGAGGGCGAGATCATCGTCGACACGCAGAACGGCATCCGCTACACGCTGCAATTCGGCGAGATCGCGTCGAACGGCGGCAAGCAGGAGGCCGGCGAGGCGGATTCCGCCGGCGGCGAGCGCCGCTTCCTGCTCATCGCCGTCAGCTTCAGCGACCAGCGCGCCAAGAGCTACGCCGGAGAAGGCAAGGAGCCGGACGCCAAGGGCAAGGAGCTGTTCGACGAGCTGCAGGACCGCTTTGCCGGCTGGTACTACGTGATCTCCGGGGCGGACTTCAACAATCTGCGGCCGAGCAAGGCGGACTTGCTGAAGGGCTAGCCGTGCGGAACGGCTTTCCGATCTACGATACGCACACGCACATCGGGCGGGCGCGTCACTCCGGCATGCGCTTCACGGCCGAGGACATGCTGCGCTCGATGGACGGCTACGGCGTGGAGCGAGCCGTGCTGATTCCGTATCCGGTGGTGGAAGACCATCGCGCCGCGCACGACGAGATCGGAGCGGCGGTCGCCGCCCACCCGGACCGCTTTACCGGCGCTATTTGCCTGAATCCGTTCATCCCGGAGCAGGAGTTCCGGGACGAGGCGGCCCGCTGCGTCGAAAAGCTTGGGTTGCGGGCCCTGAAGCTCCAGCCGCAGTATCAGCCGCTCAATCCGGTCTCACCGCGCTCGGACTTCTTCTTCGAGACGGCCGCGCGGCACCGGCTGCCGATCATCGCACACACTGGCTCGGGCGTCCCGTTCTCGCTGCCGTCGCTGTTCATCGCCCCTGCTCGGCGGTTCCCCGAAGCGACGATCGTGCTGGGGCACGCCGGCGGGCCGACCTACGCGCTCGAAGCCATCGTGGCGGCCTCGGTCTGCGAGAACATCTACATCGAGCTGTCGTCGCTGATGCCGCACCACGTACTCGAGGTCCTCGCGCACGTCCCGCCGACGCGGCTGATGGCGGGCTCGGACCTGCCTGCGAGCCTCTCCACCGAGATCGGGAAGATTCTGGATCTGCCGGTCGAAGACACCGTCAAACGGGCGATCTTGTGGGAGACGCCGCGGCGGGTCTTCGACGGAGCCTGAGGCTCAACTGATCTTCTCTTCCAGCTCCGTCCAGCGGGAATAGAGCTCATCGACGGCGGCCTGGGCTCGCTCCATGCGGTCATGACGCTGCTGCAGGACCGCCGGATCGCTGACGCCGCTGGGGTCGTTCATCGCGTCGGTGGCCTCCTCGAGCTCGGCTTCGGCCTCGAGGATCTTGGCCTCCATCGAGTCCCACTCGCGCTGCTCCATGTAGGAGAGCTTCTTGGGCTTGTCGGCCGCCGCCGAGGAGGAGGAGGGGGCCGGAGCCGCCTTGGGTTTCTCGCGCGCCCGGCGCCGCTCGTCGCGGGCCTGCTCCCATTGGGCGTAGTCGGCATAGACGCCGGCCTCGCCGTCGCCGTCCAAGCCGATGACCGAAGTGCAGACGCGGTCGAGCAGAAAACGGTCGTGGGTGATGAGCACGAGCGAGCCGGGGAAATCGAGCAGGTTTTCTTCGAGCGCTTCGAGCGTGGGGATGTCGAGATCGTTGGTCGGCTCGTCGAGCGTCAACAGGTCGGCCTCCTGCAACATCAGCCGGGCGATGGCGGCGCGCGCCCGCTCCCCGCCCGACAGCGTCGAGACGGGCTGTTCGAGCTGCTCCTCCCGGAACAGGAAGCGCTTGGCCCAGCCGGCTACGTGGACCGGGTTGCCGCGGAACTGCACCTCGTCTCCGTCAGGAGCGAGCATGCGGCGCAGGCTGCGAGCGGGGTCGAGGTCGGAGCGGTGCTGGTCCAAGGTGACCAGCCGCAGGCCGTCGGCCCGTTTGATCTCGCCGGAATCGGGCGGCAGCTCGCCCAGCAGCGTCTTGAGCAGGGTCGATTTGCCGCTGCCGTTGGGGCCCACCACGCCCACGCGGACGCCCGGCGAGAGCACCACGCTGAGATCGCGGAACAGCGGCCGGCCGCCCAGCGCCTTCGAGACGCCCTCGGCCGCCACCAGACGCTTGGTCTTGCGGTCCGAAGCCGTGAAGTCGATGCGGGCCGACCCGCCCCGGGCGCGATCCTCGCGCTCGGCGAGCTCGTCGATCAGCCGGCCGGCCTTTTCGGTGCGAGCGCGGGACTTGCCAGTGCGCGCCTTGGGGCCGCGCCGCAGCCACTCGATCTCGCGGCGGACGACGGTCGCCAGGGCTTCGCGCTGCTTGTCCTGCGCGTTGAGCGCCTCCTCACGCCGCTCGAGGAACGTGGAGTAGTTGCCCGGCGTGCGGAACAAACCGTCGGGGAAGACGCGGTTGATCTCGGCGACGCTGGTCGAACAGTTTTCGAGGAAGTAGCGGTCGTGGGTGACGAAGATCGAGGCGAAGCGCTCGCCGCTGAGCAGCCGCTCGAGCCACTCGATGCCCTCGATGTCGAGGTGGTTGGTCGGCTCGTCCAGCAGCAGCAGGTCGGGCTCCTTGGCCAGCTCGGACGCGATCGCCAGGCGCTTCTTCCAGCCGCCGGAGAGCGCGCTCGTCGGCTGGGAGTCGTCCACGAAGCCGACCTTGCTGAGAGCCACGCTGATGCGCACGTCGCGTTCGCTGTCATCGAGCGGCAGCGACTGCAAGGCCTCCTCCAACACCTGACGCGGCGTGTGGTCGGCCGGAAACACGGAGTCCTGGGGCACATAGGCCACCCGCGCGAGGCGTCGCAGCGCCCGCTCGCCGGCATCGGGCTGCTGCACGCCCGCCAGGATCTCCAGCAGAGTGGTCTTGCCGCTGCCGTTCGGCCCGATCAGGCCCAGCCGCTCGCCGTCGTCCACCGTCAACGTCAGACCGGAGAACAGCCGCCGGACGCCGTGCGACTTGCCGATCCCGCTCGCGCTCAACACTACCGCCATGTCTTCCCATTCTGTGGGATTTTGCAGCGGATCTTTGAAACAGCCGCCCGCCAGCATGCATCTATCGGGCAGAAGGAGGCAAAAACAAAATGAGCAAACTGATCAAAAACACACCTCGGCTGGCCGTGTCCCTGCTCGCGCTGGCCCTTTCGGCCGCTCCGCTGGCGGCGGTCGGCGCGCAAGAGATGTCTCGGATGGAGAATCAGGTGCGGCATGAGCTGGTGATGCTGCCGTACTACAGCGTGTTCGACAACTTCAGCTTCAAGGTCGACGGTTCGAAGGTGACCCTGATGGGGTCGGTGACCCGGCCGACGCTGAAGTCCGGCGCCGAGCGCGTCGTGAAGAACATCGAGGGCGTGACGAGCGTGGACAACCAGATCGAGGTCCTGCCGGTTTCCCCCAATGACGATCGCATCCGTGTGGACGTCTACCGGTCGATCTACTACAACCCGTCGTTTACGCGGTACTCGTTCCAGGCCGTACCGCCGATCCACATCATCGTGAAGAACGGCGACGTGACGCTGGAAGGCGTGGTCAACTCCAAGATGGAGAAGAACATCGCCGGCATGCAGGCGAACGGCGTGGCCGGGGTCTTCTCGGTGCACAACAACCTGCAGGTCGAGAACGACTAAACGGTCTGAGCAGCAGGAGTCGGCGAGGCGAGCCTGGGGAGGCTCGCCTCTTTCCGTTTACATGCGGGGTTGCGAGCGGACCTCGTAGGAGTCTCGATCGAAGGCGGCGGCTTCGGGCTCGGGCAGGCGGCCGCTCCAATCGCCCCAGGCCCAGGCCAGGCCCGTGGCCAAGGCGCAGCAGCCCGCCGCCGCAGCGATGACGCGGGGCGAGTAGGCGTCGGAGGCCACGCCGGCCGCCGTCAGCGAGAGCATCATGACGGCCCAAGTCATCGTCTCGATCGTGGAGTAGACGCGTCCGCGGTAGGCGTCGTCCACGTGCCGCAGCAGTTGTTCTTGGTTCAGGACGGTGCTCAGGCCGACGCCCGTGCGGGACAGGCCGACAAAGAGGCAGGCCAGCCAGAACGCGGGCGCTTGGCTGAAGCAGATGTAGGCCAGGCCGTGCAGCAAAAAGGCAGCCGTGACCATGCGCTTGTAGCCCTTGAAGGTCAGCTTGGGACCCGCCCAGTGCGAGTAACTGGCGCCGATGAGGAGGCCGACGCCGGCCGCGCTCCAGATGACGCCGATTCCCGTGGCGCCGCGGTCGAAGACGATCTCGCCGAACAGGCTGAACAGGATCTGCGCCGCCCCTCCGCCGAAGGCCCAGCCGACGTGCAGCAGCGCGATGCCGAATAGCAGCGGGCGCGAACGCAGGTAGCGGAGGCCGTCGCGGTATTCGCTCCAGGGCTTGGCCATGTCCTGCTCGGTCAAGGCTTTTCGCTCGGGCCGAAAGTGCCCTTTCTCCACCTTGAGCAGCGCCACCATCCAGGCCGAGAAAAAGAACGAGAAGCCGTTGATGAGAAAAGCCGCCTCGTAGCCCAAGCCGGCAGCGCTGACGCCGCCGAACAGGGTTCCCAGCGTGACCGTCATGTACTTGGTGGTCTGGGTGAGCGAGTTGGCGGTATGGAGCTCTTTGGCGTTCGCGATGGTCGGCAGGATCGCCGTTCGTCCGGAGGTGAAGAACGGGGAGGCGAACATGAGGGCGCCGCTGAGCGCGTAGATCGGCCACAGCGGCTCGTAGCGCACCGTCAGCACGAACAGCAGCCCCAGCAGCCCGCGCACGAGGTCGCTGCCCAGCATCAGCTTGCGGCGGTCGAAGCGGTCGAGCGAGACTCCCGCGATGGGCCCGGCCAGCATCATCGGGATGGCTCGGGAGAGCATTACGACGCTGACCACCGCGCCGGAGCCGGTGCGCTCGAGGATCAGGCTGAAGACGGCGATCGTGTTGAAATGGTCGCCGATCTCGCTGACCAGTTGCCCCAGCCAGGTGTAGCGGTAGTTTCGGTTGGTCCTCAGGAGCTCGAGGAAGTCGTGCAACTTCCAGGATAAGACGAGGCCGGCGAGGAGGGTCCCGCGAGCCGGGACGGAAACAGCCGCTCAGACCCTGCGCGGCGACAGCGCGGCGCGCGCCTCGGCTTCCTGGTCGCGCTTCTTGATGGTCTCGCGCTTGTCGTGCAACTGCTTGCCCTTGGCCAGCGCCAGCTCCACCTTCAGCCGGCCGTTCTTGAAGTACATCTTCGTCGGCACTAGGGTGAGCCCCTTTAGCCGCGTCTTGCCGATCAGGCGGTTGATCTCGCGGCGGTGGACCAGGAGCTTGCGCACCGTGGTCGGGTCATGGTTGTTGCGGTTGGCCTGCTCGTACTGGCTGATGTGGGCGTTGTAGAGGAAGAGCTCGTCGTGCTCGACGGCGGCGTAGGAGTCGCGCAGTTGGACCTTGCCCGCCCGGGCGGACTTGACCTCGGAGCCCGTCAACACGATGCCGGCCTCGAGCGTCTCGAGGAAGTGGTACTCGTGCCGCGCCCGCCGATTGTCGGCCACGAGCTTGATGCTGTCGCCCGCTTGTGCGTCCTTCTGGCTCATGGAAATCCGTCGTTCGCTCGACTCGTCCGCCGCGGCGGGAGCGAGGATCGACCCAATTTTTAGGGTCGCACGTTTTTTCGCCGGCGGCTGCCGATGTTTTCTTGCACGCCCGGGCCGCGGCGCGCGTCTGCCTTTGGTAGGAGCGGAACCCTGGGTCCGCTGTTCTTGCGCATGCGCTCCAACGCCAGATTCGTTTCGCTCGTCATCGTCCTCTCGCTCTTGCTCCCCGGCCCGTTGCCGCTGGGGCCCCGGCCGGCGTGGGCGGGCGACCGCAAGGCCAAGCAGCTCTACTCGCAGTCTCGGCAAGCCGAGCTCAAGAAGGACTACGACCTGGCGCTGAGCCTGGCGGAGCAGGCGGGCCTGGAAGACCCCAACGACCACCGCTACGAGCTGGCCGCACGCCGGCTGCGGTTCGTCGCCGGCCAAGCGCATGTGGACACCGGCCGGCGTTTGCGCGAGCAAGGGCACCTCGAGGAGGCCTTGGCTGAGTTTCAGCGCGCCATCGAGCTCGACCCCGGCTCGACCGTCGCCGCCCAGCAGCTCCGGCGGACCCGCGAAATGCTGGAGGAGCGCAGCGGACAGGACAAGGACGACCCTGAGGACGACTTCATGGCCTCGGCGCTCGAAAAGGACCGGGCCCAGCGCGAGGACATGGTCGATTCGCTGATCGAGCCGCCTCTGCTCAAGCCTCTGTCGAGCCAACCCATCGACGTCACCATGTCCGAACAGTCGCAGGTGATCTTCGAGACGATCGGCAAGCTCGCCGGCGTCAACGTGCTGTTCGACCCGGACTACTCCGACAAGAAGATCGACATCCAGATCCAGAACGCCACGCTGTATGAAGCGCTCGACTACGTGAGCCTGATCGCGCGAGCCTACTGGAAGCCCATCAGCGACAACGCCATCTTCATCACCAACGACAACACCAACAAGCGCCGCGAGTACGAGGAGGAGGTCGTCAAGACCATCTACCTCAACAATGTCGCCACGCCGCAGGAGTTGCAGGAGATCGTGACGGCGATTCGCGGCCTGACCGACATCCGGCGGATGTTTCCGGTCACCTCGATGAACGCTCTGATCCTGCGCGGGACCGAGGCGAAGCTCGCGCTGGCCGAAAAGGTCGTTTACGACATCGACAAAGCGCGGCCCGAGGTCATCATCGACGTGCTCGTGCTGGAGGCCTCCAAGAGCAGGGTGCGCGAGCTGGGCATCTCGCCGGTCACGGGCGACGGCAATGGCATCAGCATCCCGGTGGGCTTCAACCGCAATGCGGGCGACAGCACGTCGGGTTCCGTGAGTCTGGGCGACCTGAACACGATCAAGGGCAGCGACTGGGTGACTACGTTGCCCGGAGCCCAGTTGACGGCCCTGTTCAGCAACTCCGACACGAACCTGCTGCAATCGCCGCGGATTCGGGCGTCGGACAACCAGCAGGCCAGCCTCCGCATCGGCGACCGCATCCCGATCGCGACCGGCAGCTTCCAGCCCGGCGTTGGCGGCGTGGGCATCAACCCGCTCGTCAACACGCAGTTCCAGTACACCGATGTCGGTGTGAACGTCGACATCCAGCCGAAGGTGCACAACGACCGGGAGATCTCGATGCACGTCGAGATCGAGATCTCGAACGTTCGCGACTACGTGGACCTGGGCGGCGTGAAGCAGCCGGTGATCGGCCAGCGGACGATCACGCACGACATTCGCCTGGAGGAAGGCGAGGCCAGCATTCTGGGCGGCTTGAACCAGGCGCAAGTCTTCAAGACCAAGTCCGGTGTGCCGTTTCTGGGCGAGGTTCCGCTGCTGGGCCGCTTCTTCAGCATCACGCGAGTGGAGCAGAACGAGAACGAGATTCTGGTGGTGCTGATTCCGCACGTCGTGCGGCTGCCGACGATCGACGACACCAACCTCAAGTCGGTCGCATCCGGCACGGATCAGGTGTTTACGGTGCGCTTCGAGCATGACGGCAACGGCGAGGGCGCGCTGCCGGAGAAGGGCGCTTCGATCGAGCCCAAGCCCAAGGAAGCGATTCAGGCCGCGGCGCCCCCGCCGCCGAGCGCCACCGCTCCTCCGGCGGCTCAACCGTCTCCGACGCCAACGCAGCCCGCGCCTGCTCCGCAGCCGGCCGAGCCGCAGCCCGCGACGCCGCAACCCACGCAACCGGCTCAGCCGGCCCAGCCCGCCGGCGGCGGGGCGCAGTTGCGCTTCGATACGCCGAGCCTATCGGTGAAGAGCGGCCAGAAGGTGACGATGAACCTGCTCGTCGATGGCGCTCAGCAACTGTTCGGCTCGCCGCTGCGAATCCGCTATAACCGCGAGCAGCTCAATCTCGTCGATATCACCAAGGGCGCCTTCCTGGCCGGCGAGGAGGCCACCGATCTGATCTTCTCGCGCAACATCCGCAACCAAGTAGGCCAGGCCGCGGTGAACATCTCGAGGTTCCCCGGCACCGGCGGCGCGGACGGCTCGGGCGTGCTGGTGACGCTGACCTTCGAGGCGCTGGCCCCGGGCGAGGCGACCGTGCTGGTGACGCCGACCGGAGCCCGCAACGCCGACCAGCAGATCATTGACGTGGGCGCCGGCCGCGCCACCGTCAATGTGACGCCCTGACGAAGAGGGCTATGATTCCGAGGCCATGAGAGCGCGCGTTCCATCGTCGATTCCAGCCGCGCGGCGCCGAGGCGCCTCGCGCGCCGGGCTGACGCTGGTCGAGCTGATCGTGGCGTTCTCGATTCTGCTGGTGCTCTCCACCATGGCCCTGCCGCTGACCAAGATGAAGGTTCAGCGGGAGAAGGAGCGGCGCTTGCGGATGGCGCTCGAAGAGGTCCGCACGGCGATCGACCGTTACAAGGACGCCTCCGACAAGGGCCTGTTGGGCGAGCAGGACCCGGACAACCACGGCTACCCCGAGAGTCTCGACATTCTGGTCGAGGGCGTGGAGGTCAACAACACCGCCGGCGGCGCCGGCGCCATGGGCATGGGCATGGGCCAGCAGGGCGGCATGGGCGGCGGCATGCAACAGGGCGGCCTGGGCGGCCGCAGCGGGTCGTCGATGGGCAACCGCAGCTCGTCGTTCGGGGGCAGTAATCGGGGATCGAGCTTCGGGGGCGGCGGTTCCAGTTTCGGTGGGGGCAACTCCAGCTTCGGCAGCCGTAAGTCCGGCGGCTTCGGCGGAAGCTCTTCCTCGCGGATGAAGAACTCCACGGCCGGTCGCTTCGGCGAGAGCAGCGGCGCCGGCGAGGACGACGACGAGCCGAAGACGATGCGCTTCTTGCGCAAGATCCCCGTCGACCCGATCACGGGCCGAGCCGACTGGGGCATGCGCTCGGTGAGCGACTCGCCGGATTCAATGAGTTGGGGCGGCGGCAACGTCTTCGACGTCTTCTCGCTGTCGATGGACACTGCTCTCGACGGCACCCGATACAGTGATTGGTAGGTCCGAAATGCGCGACTCCACCCGAAAGTCCGGATTCACGCTGGTCGAGATCATGGTGGTGATGGCGATCATCGTCACTCTGTTGGCGATCGCCGTCCCCTTCTACACCACCTCCATCGTGCGTGCGAAGGAGTCGGTGCTGATGAGCAACCTGTTCACCATGCGTTCGGTGATCGACCAGTACACCTACGACAAGGAAGAGCCGCCGCAGGCGCTCGACGATCTGGTCCGCGAGGGCTATCTGCGCGAGGTTCCCGTCGATCCCTTTACGGAGTCGCGGGATAGCTGGGAAGTGATCACTGACACCGGACCGACCGGCCAAAGCGGCGTGTTCGACGTGCGCAGCGGGTCGGACCGGGTGGGCCTGAACGGCACAGCCTACAAGGAGTGGTAGCTCAGGCCTCGGCTTCGAGCTTCTCGGTCAGCTCTTCCCACTCGGTCTCGTTGGCCTCGATACGCTTGCGGCGCTGCTCCATCTGGGCCAGCAGCTCGGTTTGCCGCTCGTAGTCGCCGGTCGTGGCGAGCTCGGCCTGCAGCTTCTTACTCTCGTCCTCCAGCCGGCTCACCTCGCCCTCGAGCTCGCGCACGCGATCCCGTAACTTGTTGGCCTGCAGAGGGTTCATGCGCTTACGCTGGGAACTGTCCGCTGCCCCGTTGCGAGCCGAGGAGGCGCCGTTCTCGCCCTTGGCCTGGGCCAGAGCGGCCACCAGGTCGGCGCTCGGACCGCCGGGCGCCTTGTCCTCCACGGCCGCTTCGTTGCGGCGCTCGAGAGACCACAGGTAGTCCTCGTAGTTGCCGGGGTAGGAGTCCATGCCGCCGCCGCCGATGGCGAAGACCTTGGTGGAGAGTCGGTCGATGAAGTAGCGGTCGTGCGAGACGAAAACGATCGTCCCGGTGAAGTCGAGCATGGCCCGCAGCAGAACGTCCTTGGCCCGCAGGTCGAGGTGGTTGGTCGGCTCGTCGAGCAGCAGGAAGTTGCGCGGCTGCAGCAACATCCGCGCCAGGGCGAAGCGGTTGCGCTCGCCGCCCGACAGCACGCCGACGCGCTTGAAGGCGTCGTCGCCGGTGAACAGGAAACAGCCCAGCAGGGTTCGGATCTCCGCGTCGCCCATGCGCGGCGCCATCCGTCCGATCTCCTCGAACATGATGGTCTCGGGGTCCATCTCCTTGTACTGATCCTGCGCGAAGTACTCGACGTCCACCTTGTAGCCCAGCTCGATGGAGCCGGTGGAAGGTTCTTCGACGCCCGACAGCAGCTTGATCAGCGTGGACTTGCCGGCGCCGTTGACGCCGACCAGGCAGACCCTGTCGCCTTTTTCGATCGTGAAATCGACGTTCTCGAAGACCTTCTTGGGACCGTAGACCTTCGACACGCCCTTGGCTTGCGCCACGATCCGGCCGCTGGACGGCGGCTGCGGAAAGCGGAAGTGGATGACCTTCTCCTCGGGCGGGATCTCGATGCGCTCGATCTTTTCGAGCTCCTTGATGCGGCTCTGGACCTGCTTGGCCTTGGTGGCGGTGGCGCGAAAGCGGTTGATGAAGGCTTCGAGCTGTTCGACGCGCGACTGCTGGTTTTTGAACGCGGAGACGAGGAGCTCGCGGCGCTGGGCCTTCTGCACCTCGTACTTGGAGTAGTTGCCTTTGTAGAACTGGACCTGCTTGTTCCAAACCTCGACGACCTGCTCGACGGTCACGTCGAGGAAGTAGCGGTCGTGCGAGATGAGCAGGAAGGCGCCGGGGTAGTCCTTGAGATAGCCTTCCAGCCAGTTGCGGGCTTCGAGATCGAGGTGGTTGGTGGGCTCGTCGAGCAGCAGGATGTTAGGCTTTTCGAGCAGCAGCTTGGCCAGCGCGATGCGCATCTGCCAGCCGCCGGAGAACTCATTGGTGTCCCGCTTCCAGTCGTCCGACGGGAACGCCAATCCGTCCAGCACGCCGCCCACCTGCGCCTCCTTGGTGTAGCCGTCGAGCGCAGTGTGGCGGTCGATGACGTAGGAGTAGCGTTCAAGAACATCGCTGTACTCCTCGGAGGATGGGTCGAGCTCGCCCATCTTGTGGGCCAGCTCCTCCTGCTCCCTTTCGAGCGCGATGGCTTCGTCGAATACAGACAGGCATTCGTCGAAGACCGAACGGCCGGTAAAGCTCAAGCCGTCCTGCGGCAAATAGCCGATCTTCAGCCCCTTCTGGCGATTGATCTCCCCGGCGTCCAACCGCTCGATGCCCGCGATGATCTTGAGCAGGGTCGATTTGCCGGTGCCGTTGGCTCCGACCACGCCGACGCGGTCCTGCGGCTGGACGAGCCAGTCGAGGCCTTCGAACAAGGTGCGTGCGCCGAAGCGCATCGCGCCGCCGGAGATTTGCAGCATTCTCTACCAGGATACCGAGCCTGCGGTCGGCTGGGTTTCCAGGGTGGAGCTTGGGTTCGAAGCGGAGGCCGAGGGGCGGCGATAGGCCCTGAGGGAGCGCACCGCGCGCTCGAAGCTCCGCAGGTCCTTGCCCTGAAGATTCGAGCCCGTAATTCGTCGGTCGCGGTATATCTCCAGGGCCGTTTGGGCCGAGGGGCCGAGGCTCTCGGCGATCGCCTCCAGCGTGACGGCCAACTCCGGCGCGCCGGCCTCCAGGCTCTCCCAGAGCAGAGCCGCGCGAGCGGCCGAGAAGAGGACGCCGAGGCGAAGGAGCGGCTCGTTAGTGTGGGCCGTTTCGAACCAGTGCGCAAACTCGGCGACCGAGCGGGAGGCGGCGTGGCCGATAGCCCAGCCGGGGAGCTCGGGGAACCGGGCGACGCGGTGGCCGGCGAGTAGAGCGAATGAGACCGGGTCGGTTGCCGCCGACTGCGCCGCCCGAAACGCCGCCGGAGAGTGCGGTTGGACGGCGCGCCGGTTGGTCGGCAGTAGCAGGAGGCCGTCGGACGCCAGCGCTGGGTAGGGGCTGCGGCTGCTCTCGAGGCGGGCCGCGGCCCCAATGGCGGACACATCGGAGATGCCGTGTCCCATGACAATGAAGGATTCTTCGGGCGGTCCCGGCAGCGTGCGAGCGCGCCAGTCGAGCAAGGGCAGCGTCTCGGGCGACCAGTTCCCCCGCAGTCGGACCCTCACCGCCCCGGCTCGTTCCGCTTCGCGGTCGATGCGGTCGGCGATCCCGCGGCTGCATCGAACAACGAACGCGAGCACTTCGCTCAGCGGCGGCGCAGGCTGGAGGTGCAGGGATTTCTGGAGGCGACTGATCGTCTCGGCCAGCTCTGCCTCCTCGGGGTAGACAGCGCGGAATCGCGACAGGACGGAGCCCATGTCCACGACCTCGCCGTGCTCCAGCCACAGCAGCACGCGCGCGAGATCGGTCGCCGATTTGACCAAGTTCCGACCCACGTGGACCCCGGTAGGCTCCGCGCAGAGACGGAAGGCGTGCTTCCAGACGAACTGGACCTCCATCCAACCCCACAAGGAGGCGTAGCTGCAATCGGAGGGCCGGCCGGAGAGCAGCTTTGGCCCGGCCAGGCGGCGCCAGTCACGCAAGGGTCCCACGACGCGCGGCCCCCCGGTGGGGAGAGACGCCGCTGAGGCCAGGTGCTCAGGCGGGCCGGCAGGCCACGCCAGGAACGGAGCCGTGGTCGCTCGCCGGTAGCCGCTCCGGCTGTAGACGCAAAACTCGACGATGTCCTTGGTCAACGGCAACCGGGAATAGAGGTTGCGGATGCGATCGCGGAGGTCCGCCTCGCGACCGTCGACGGCAACCGCCACTAGGTCGACATCGGACAGCCCGTAGGCGGCGTCTCCGCGGGCGAAACCGCCCCGGATATAGATGGTGGAGTCCGGAGAGATCCGCCGGAGCCAGGCGACGGAGCCGGCGATGATCAAGCGATAGACCAGAGCCCACAGGCGGCGCAACGGCCCCGCTCCGGTCCGGATCATCACGCGCCGGACTTGCTTGAGGCCCGCGCGCAACGGACCCTCAAGCCAGGACGCTTCGGGACGCCGTTCCGTCCGCCGCGTAGCGGGCGGGTCCGACCAGTCAGCCATCTCCCCGCGGGGAGAGCTGGTTGCTAGAACGGCACATCGTCATCGCCCACGCCCATGTCGCTGTCGTCGCGACGGCCGCCGCCTCCACCGCCGCCGAAGCCGCCCCCGCCGCCGGGTCCGGACGAGCGCCGGGCCGGGGAGGGACGCTGTTCGAAGTCGCCGCCGCCTCCGCCGCTGCGGCCGCCGAGCAGTTGCAGGCCCGAAGGACCGTCGCAGACCACTTCCGTGCGGTACTTCTTCTGGCCGTTCTGGTCTTCCCAACTCCGCGTTTGCAGGCGGCCCTCGATGAAGACTTGAGTGCCCTTGGTCAGATACTGCGAGACGTTCTCGCCCCGCCACAGAACGATGTCGTGCCAATCGGTCTCGTCCCGCCATTCGCCGGTCTGGCCGTCCTTGACCGACCGCGCCGTGGCGAGACTGAAGTTCGTCACCGAGACGCCGCTGGGCGTGAAGCGCGTCTCGGCGTCCTTGCCGAGATTGCCGATCAGCAGTACCTTGTTGAGTCCTCGAGCCATGGTTACAAAGTATACCTTGCGCGCGACGGCGCCGGAGCCGTGATAGGATCTGTGGCGGTTCATGTCGTACGCGCATCGCCCGACGGTTTCGCTCAACAACGGCCGACTGGAGTT
Organism: Acidobacteriota bacterium; assembly: GCA_016125275.1. GTDB lineage: Bacteria > Acidobacteriota > Terriglobia > Bryobacterales > UBA6623 > RI-231. The sequence continues at coordinate 105,945 of WGMB01000006.1, forward strand.
GACCGTTCTTCCCGGCGGAGGGCACATCGCCGCCGTTCGCCTCTTGCCCGGCGGCGTGAGCCCTTTATGGGACCCGCCGTGGGAGACGATCGATCCGCGGCGCCATGACGTGACCCGCCACGCCGAGTACGGCGACGACGTGGACGCGCAGTTGCTGGCCGGCATCGTCGGGCACAACCTGTGCTTCGACGTCTTCGGCATCCCTTCCGAGGAGGAGGCGGCCGTCGGCCTCGGCGTCCATGGGGAGGGCTCGGTCGCGGACTGGGATGTCACCGTGGACGGGCTGGAGATGACCTGTCGCGCCGAGCTCCCCTTGGCCGGCATGGACTTCGAGCGGCGCTTGACGACCCGGCCCGACTCCTCGGTCGTCGTCATCTCCGAGACGGCTTACAACCGGACGGGCGTCGACCGTCCGGTCGGGTGGACGCAGCATGTGACGCTCGGTCCGCCCTTTCTGGAGAAGGGCAAGACGCAGTTCCGCGCCTCGGCCGGGGCCTCCAAGATCTTCGAGGGCGAGTTCGCCGCCGGCTACGACCGGTTCGTGGCGGGCGCGGAGTTCCAGTGGCCGTGGGCTCCGCTCGACGACGGCGGCTTTGAGGACTTGCGGACGCTGACCGACCGGGGAGCGTCAGGCGCCTTCACGACGCACTTGATGGAGCGCGGACGCAGTCAGGCGTTCTTCACCGCCTGGAGCCCGTCGAGTCGGACCGCACTGGGCTACGTTTGGCGGCGCAGCGACTTCCCCTGGCTCGGCATCTGGGAGGAGAACGGATCGCGCGAGCGTGCGCCCTGGCGCGGGCGGACGCTGACGCGCGGCATGGAGTTCGGCGTCTCGCCGTTCCCGGAGACGCGCCGGGAGGCCATTGACCGCGGCTCGCTGTTTGGGGAACGCACCTACCGCTGGTTGCCCGCGCGGGGCAGCGTCTCGGTGGACTACTGCCTCTTCTTGGCGGAGTGCGACCGGCCGCCGGAAGCGGTGGTGCGGCGCGGCGGAACCATATCGGCGCCGGGCCTGTTCGAGATCACGTAAGGCTGAGGCGGAAGATCTCGTCGACGATCGTCTCGGGGTCGCGATCGGCGTCGATCGTTTGGTGGGCCTGGCCGTAGAGTGGCAGGCGGGCGGCGTACAGGGCTCGGAATCTCTCCGGGTCGCTCGCCAGCGGACGATGCTCCTCGCTCGCGATCCGGCGCCAGAGCGTTTCGACCGGAACATCGAGGAAGACCACCAAGCCGCCGTCGGAGAGCAGCCGCTCGCGATTGTCGGGTTGGACGAAAGCGCCGCCGCCCAGCGCCACCACCCGGGCTCGGCCGCCGCGAACCAGTCGGATCTGTTCCTTCAACGCGGTCGCTTCGATCGCCCGAAAGCGCTCCTCGCCTTCGGCTTCGAAGATTTCGGCGATCCGCCGGCCCTCGGCCTGCTCGATCTCCTGGTCCAGATCCACGAAGCTCCAGCAGAGCTTGGAAGCCAGCAAGCGGCCGACGGTTGATTTGCCGCAGCCCATGAAGCCCGTCAAGTAGATTCCGGGAGTCGCCTTGAGTCGCTGGTCCATCGGTAGAACCTTTGCCTAGCGCGCGGGTTGGGCGGCCCGCGTCGAGTTCATGCGCGCCATGCGGCGTTCGACGACGCCGGGCAGCAGGCGCGACGCCCACACGGCGAACCAGCCGTTCCAAGGGGAGATGACGGTGCGGCGGCGTTTGTGAATCGCTCGCAGCAGGTCGTCGGCGCAGCGCTCGGCGCTGATCTTGATGTTCTGCTGGTTGGCGACGTGCTTGGGAATGTCACCGGCCAGGGCGTGCTCGCGAAACGGAGTCTCCACCAGGCAGGGGCAGAAGCAGAGCGTGTTGACGCCGGTTCCTTCGAGCTCCATCCGCAGGCAGTAGGCGAAGCCGTTGAGGGCGAACTTCGAGGAGGAGTAGGCATTCTGCCAGGGCAGGGCCAGCAGCCCGCCGATCGAGCTGACGGCCACGACCGAGCCGCCGCGGGGGATCGTCGGCAGCAGCAGCCGGGTCAGCTCCACCGGCGCGAAGTAGTTGATATCGAAGACCTTCCGCACCTGGGCCGGGTCCGCTTCGTAGGAGGGGGCGTAGAGGCCTACAGCGGCGTTGTGGATCAGGATGTCCAGGCGAGGAAACCGTTGGCGGCAGGCTTCTGCGAGCCCAGCGACATCCTCGGGGCGAGACAGGTCGGCGCCGCGAATTACGACATCGGCCGGCGCGCAGGCCGCGGCGGTCTCCTCCAGGCGCTCGACCGAGCGGCCGGTGAGCAGCAGGCGGGCCCCTTGGCGCGCGAAAGCCAAAGCGGCGGCGCGACCGATCCCTGACGAAGCTCCGGTGAGTAGAACGGTCTTATCGCGGAAGTCCAAGCGTTTGCCGCCCCGTCGGACGAAGGCCATAATCGTAACATGCCGAGCGGGCCTCTCCCTCTGTTCCCGCTGCCTCTGGTACTGATGCCCGGGGCCCTGCTGCCCTTGCACATTTTCGAGCCGCGCTACCGCCGCTTGGTGGGAGGCGCGGCCGAGGACGGCAGCGAATTCGGCATCCTCCTCACCCACGACGGGCGCGTCGAGGACGGCAGCATCGAATCGGCGGGCTGCACCGCCGTGGTGGAGCAGGTGACCAAGCGCTACGACGACGGCCGTTTCGATGTGACGGTCCGCGGCGTGCGCCGCTTCCGCACGCTGGAGCTCGACCGTTCCGAGGAGTGCCTGCGCGCCCATGTCGAGTACTTCGACGACGAGCCGGACTTGCCTCTCGAGCCGGCCGAGAAGAGCCGCCTGCGGGCCGTGGCCATGGACGCTGCGCGGCTGGCAGGGGCGTCTGTCGAGCAACGGTTCGACCCTGCCGAGCCAAATCCCAGCTTTTCGCTGGCCGCCGAGCTGCCGCTCGACGTCGGCTTCAAGCAGCAGTTGCTCGAGCTTCGTTCCGAGCGTCGCCGCGCGGCAGCCCTCGAAGCCTACTTGCTGGCCTGGATCCAGCGCACGGACGCCGCGCGGCGGGCGCGCGGCGTGGCGGGCTCCAACGGTCATGCTCGCCCGGTGTAGGGTCGCGTCAAAAAAACTTGCAAATGTTGCACCGGGGCGGTTGACGTCCGCGGCGAGCGCGCCTAGACTCATGCCCGGGCCCGGACAGCGTTTGTCCGAAATCCCACCAACCGCCGCGAGGCGCTCACGATGTCGCGACCGAGGTCGCAGACGGCCCTGTATGCCGTCCTCTGCGCTCTGCTCGCCCCCGGACTCCTGCCGGGCGCGGCGGCGATCCGGCTTTCGGTTCCGCGAGAGTCGTCGCCGCTGGTGCTGAGTCAGATGCGCAAGGAGCTCCAACGCATCACCAAACCGAGCGGCGTGGCCCTGGACTGGGTCGCAGACGGCGAGGCGCGCCTGGGACGTCGCGTGAGCGTCAGGCTCATCGGCCGCTGCATGGCCGTCGGCGGCGCCGACCGAGCCCGAGGTCCGCTGGGCTGGACGCGGGTGATTGACGGCCGAATCCTGCCCTACGTCGAAGTCGACTGCGACCGCGTCCGCACGACGATAGCGCCGGAGATCGAGCGGCAGGATCCGGCGTTCCGCGAGGTGGCGATGGGGCGCGCGCTGGCTCGGGCCCTGGCGCACGAGTTGCGCCACGCGCTGTCCCGCACTTTCTCTCACGGCCGGGACGGCCTGACGCAGGAGAGGCTCGGCGCCCGCGATCTGCTGCACGGGTCCTATCACTTGGAGCGATCGGACCTAGAGTCCATGGCGGAGCTGGCCCGCCGCGAGGAGCAGGAGCAGGCCGACGGCTCCGCGAAGGATAGAGGGGCCACGAGCGAGACTCTCCAAGATTATTCAATCGATATCGGGCGTTAGATGCTAGTGTAAAGAGATCGGCATAAACGCTTCTTATGCCCCTCATCCAAAGTTTCAGGTCGACTTCTAACACCACCCACGCCTAGACTGGGGAAGTATGATTCGTGACGAAGTTGTCGCGGATCTCGTCCTTTTCAGCCCCACGGCGGGCTAGCCATCCACGAATGATCCTTCTCTACGACGAGAAGTCGGACCGCTGACCAGTCGCACAGCGGCGGGCGGCGAATGCGAAAGCAGGGTACAGGGGTTCCCAGCCAGAGCATGCATAGAGACTGAGGGACTTAGGCCTCAGTCCTCCGAAATCGTAGAACCAAACAAAAACCGTCGAGTGCGTTCCCGTCAGGGAACGTGAGCAGTATTGCTTTACCTCGACAAGAGCGCAGCCCGCCCGGGCTGCCGACAGGAGGTTTCCATTGGTGGGAATTCATCATTCGCTCGAGCGCTGGTTACGGCTGTCCGCCTCCTTCGCGCTCGCGCTGTTTCTGACGACAGGCCTGTACGGCCAGGCGACGACCTCTCTCAATGGCACGGTGACCGATGCTTCGGGCGCCGCCATTCCAGGCGCAACCGCAACGCTCTCCGAGCAGGGAACGGGCGCCGAGCGCACCGCGCAGACCAACGACCGCGGTTTCTATCAGTTCTTGCAGATTCCTCCCGGCAAGTACGACCTGGTGGTCGAAATGGAGGGTTTCAGCACGGAAGTCGTCACCAGCATTGAGCTGCTGGTGGGCACGCCGGCGACCGCCAACATCGCGCTGGAAGTCGGCGCGGTGTCGGAAGTGGTGACCGTCGAAGCCGACGCCGTCACGCTGAACACGACCGACGCAACCGTGGGCAACGCCTTCAACGAGACCAAGGTCCGCCAGCTCCCGCTGCTGACCCGCAACGTGGTCGAGCTGATGAGCCTGCAGACGGGCGTCAACCAGACCGGCGAGGTGCTCGGCGCCCGCAAGGATCAGAACAACGTGACGCTGGACGGCGTGGACGTCAACGACCAGCAGTCGCCGGAGCCGTTCGGCTCGGTCTTGCCGGTGCCGCTGGATTCGGTACAGGAGTTTCGCGTCACCACCGGCGGCGGCAACGCCGACCTCGGGCGCTCCTCCGGCGGCCAGGTTTCGCTGATCACCAAGTCCGGCACCAATGAGTTCCATGGTTCGCTCTACGAGTTCCACCGCAACACGGTGACGGCGGCGAACACCTTCTTCAACAACCTCTCCGGCGTCGAGCGCGAGAAACTCATCCGCAACCAGTACGGCTTCTCCGTCGGCGGTCCGATCGTCAAGAATCGCGCCTTCTTCTTCCTCAACTACGAAGGCCGCCGCGATGCGCGTTCGGCCAGCCAGTTGCGCACGGTCCCGTCCGAGACGCTCAAGCAGGGCATCCTGACGGTGGCCGGCAACGACGGCAATTCCTATCAGCTCACCCCGGCGGAGTTCGCTCAGGCCGATCCCGGCGGCATCGGCTCGAATCCGCTGATGCTCGACCTGCTCAAGCAGTTCCCGACCGGCAACGATCCCGCCGCGGGCACCGACGGCGGCGCCAACTTCTCGGGCTTCCGCTTCAATGCGCCGCTACAGATCGACAACAAGGCGTACGTAGCGAAGGTCGATTTCAACATCGACAAGTCCGGCAGCCATCGCGTCACGTGGCGCGGCACCCTGGCTGACAACGTGCAAGACCTCCAGAGCGCCCTGTCCCAGTACCCCGGCGTCGACGGCTCGAAGCAGCTCGACAACAGCCGCGGTTTCGTGGCCAGCTACACCGGCGTGCTGACGCCGTCGATGATCAACAACTTCCGCTTCGGCTACACGCGGCAAGGTCTGGCGACCTCCGGCGTCACCGGCGCGGCCTTCAACCTGTTCGACATCGACGAGCTCGTCAACTACAGCACCCGCCCCAGCTCGCGTCACATCCCGACCTACAACTTCTCGAACGACCTGAACTGGATCAAGGGCAACCACAACATCAAGATCGGCACCAACATCCGCCTGATCCGAAACAACCGCTCCAACTACAGCTCGGTGTTCCCGTCCTACGGCCTGTCGCAGGGCTTGCTGGGCGGCTTGGGCGCGGACATTCAGCGCGGCATCAACACCGTGCTGCAGCAGAAGACGGGGAATCCGAACCTGCAATTGGCCAGCAGCCAGCTCTCGACGATCTCGGGCGCGGCGCTCGACCTCACCGGCGCGTTCACTTCGATCGGCGTCACCTACCAGTACGACGCGCAGGGCAACGTTCTGCCGGTCGGATCGCCGGCGGTTCGCCGCTTCGCGACCGAGGAGTACGAGTTCTACGTCTCCGATACGTGGCGCGTAAAGCCCTCTCTGTCAATCACCTACGGCCTACGCTACAGCTATTCCCGGCCTCCCTATGAGACCAACGGCCTGCAGGGCGTGACGACGGTGCCGCTCGAGCAGTTCATGGCCGACCGCGTTGGCGCGGCCGAAGCCGGCGTGCCTGCCAACCAGTTGTCGAGCTCGCTGCTGACCTGGATCGCCGGCGGTCCGGCCAACAACGGCCCGAGCTGGTTCAACCCGGACAAGAACAACTTTGCTCCGCGCCTCTCGATCGCCTGGAGCCCGCAGAATCCCGAAGGCATCGTGAAGAAGATCTTCGGCAACAACGGCGTGTTCCGTGTGGGCGGCGGCTTGTTCTTCGATCGCTACGGCAACTTCCTGGTGACGCAGACCGACCAGCAGGGCACTTTCGGCGTCCAGGCGAGCCGTTCGGATCCGACGACCTACAACTTCTCGACGGCCTACCGCTACGACGGCGGCTTCCCGTCGTTGCCGGCGGCTCCGGCGGGCGGCTTCCCGTTCACCCCGGCCCTCAACCGCGCCATCGACGGCTCGGGCATCACGGCCGCTTCGAACCTGAAGGCTCCGTACAGCCTGCCCATCACCGCCAGCTTCTCCCGCGAGATTCCGGGCGGTATGACGCTGGAGCTCGGCTACGTCGGCCGTTTCGGCCGCAAGCTGCTGGCGCAGCACGATCCCGCCAGCCCGCTCATCTTCTGGAAGGACCCCAAGTCCGGCCAGACGCTGGCTGACGCACTGCAGGCCAACCGCACGCTGTTCGAGGACCAGGGCTTGACCAACGACATGGTCGCGGCCAATCCCAACTTGGTGCCGACGCAGGGGTTCTTCGAGAATATGTTCCCCGGCCTGGCGAACTACGCCATCCCGGGTTCGGCTTCGGCGAACTTCTTCTACGTCAACAACGACTGGGGTCGTGAATCCGAGCTCGATACGATCAACGAGCTCGACCGCGAGCTCAGCCCGTTCAACGGCACCGACTACTATCACGGCCCCAACTCGGCTCCGAACTGCATCGTGGCGACCGGTTGCTATACCTTCTTCGCCAAGCAGTTCAGCTCGCTGCCGGTGTGGGAGAACCTGGGCTACTCGAACTTCCACGGCATGACCGTGTCGATTCGGAAGCGCTTCACGAAGGACTTGACCTTCGACTTCAACTACACCTGGTCGCACTCGATCGACATCGGCTCGGCCGCGGAGGGCAACCTCTCCACGCCGTTCCAGTCGTCGGGCAGCTTCTCCGACACGGCCGGTAACATTATCAACACCTTCCGGCGCGACCAGAACCGTGGCGACTCGGACTTCGACATCCGGCAGCAGTTCAACACGAACTTCATCTGGGGTCTGCCGTTCGGTCGCGGCAAGGCGTTCGGCGACGGCGCTCCGGGCTGGGTCAACCAGATCATCGGCGGCTGGCAGGTCTCGGGCCTGGTCCGCTACCGCACCGGTCTGCCGGTCGACATCGCCAACGGCTCGCGTTGGTCCACGAACTACTACGGCTCCGGTCGCGCTCTGATCGTGGGCGACATCGAGACGCAGGCGCACGCCGACAACGACGACGGCGTTCCCGGTCTGTTCTACGACGGCAACGCGGCGCAGGACAACATGCGATTCAACCGTACGGGTTCGGTGGGCCCGCGCAACATCTTCCGTGTCGACGACTACTTCAACACCGACTTGGCCCTGGGCAAGCGGTTCACGATGCCGTTCGAGGGCCACTCGGTGCAGTTCCGCTGGGAGGTGTTCAATGCGCTCAACAACGTGAACTTCACCGGCACGGGTATGCAGATGCGCTATGACCGTCCGGCGGTTCTGGGTCAGTACCGCAACACGAGCGATCCGCGCGTGATGCAGTTCGCGCTGCGCTACGAGTTCTGAACGGAGCTCGCAGCTACCGCCTTTTGCTGCGCCCCCGGCTTGCAAGCCGGGGGCGCTTTTTTTGTGGGGCGGCGACGTATTACCATCGCGCCATGCCGATCGATCGCCGTATGTTCCTGGCCGGGCTCTCTGCGCCCGCCTTGGCGCCCCTCCAACTCTCCGCCCAGCAGTCCTTTGAGCCTCTCAACCGCTTCCCCAGGATGGTTCAGGAGTGGTTCGTCGACCAGCTCCGTGAGGCTCAGCGCCGCCGTCTCGAACGTTTCGACGCCTTGCGGACCCGGGCGGACGCCGAAGCCTACGTGGCCGACGTGCGGGCGCGCATCCGGGAATGCTTTGCGCCGTTTCCCTCCAAGACGCCGCTGAATGCGCGCGTTCTCGGCGCCGTCGAGCGCGAGGGCTACAAGATCGAGAAGGTGGTGTTCGAGAGCCGGCCGGGGATGCTGGTGTCGGCCAACTTCTACCTGCCCGTGGGGCGTCCCGGGCCGTTTCCGGGCGTGGTGGGGACCTGCGGCCACTCCTCCAACGGCAAGGCGATCGACGCCTATCAGTCGTTCTGCCAAGGGCTGGTGAAGCAAGGCTACGCAGTGCTGATCTTCGACCCGCTCGGCCAGGGCGAGCGAGTGCAATACGGCGACCGTGTGCCGGTCGGCGTGCAGGAGCACCTGCTGGCCGGCAACCAGCAGTTCCTGATCGGCGAGTTCTTCGGCTCCTGGCGCGCCTGGGACGGCATCCGGGCGCTGGATTACCTGCTGACGCGTCCGGAGGTCGACCCGCGGCACGTGGGCGTGACCGGCAACTCCGGCGGCGGAACCGAGACGACTTGGCTGGCGGGGCTGGATTCGCGCTGGACGATGGCGGCGCCGAGCTGCTTCGTCACGGAGTTTCGGCGGAACCTCGAAAACGAGCTGCCGGCTGACACCGAGCAGTGCCCGCCGCGCGCCATCGCCTTGGGACTCGACCATGAGGATTTTCTGGCGGCCCTGGCGCCCAAGCCGGTGATCCTGCTGGGCAAGGAGCGCGACTACTTCGACGCTCGCGGGCTGGAGGAGGCGCTCAACCGACTCAAAAAGCTGTGGCGGTTGTTGGGGGCGGAGGAGCGCGTCTCGCTGTTCATCGGCCCCACCTATCACGGCTACTCGCAGGAGAACCGCGAGGCCATGTACGGCTGGTTCAACCGCTGGACGGGCGTCGCGGAGGGGCACGCTGAGCCGCCGCTGACCATCGAGACCGACGCGAGCCTGCAGGCGACCGCGAGCGGCCAGGTCGCCAAGGAGGGCTCCAAGCCGATCTTCGCCTTCACGGCGGAAACGGCCCGAGCGCAGGTCGGCGGTCGGCGGCTGGCGGGACCGCCGTTGACCGAAGCCCTGCGGGACGCCCTGAAGCTGCCCGAGCGAGAGCATCCGCCCTACGCCCGCATCCTGCGCAACATCGCTCCCCGCGGCTATCCCAAGGAGTTCTTCGCGCAGTACGTCCTCGAGACCGAGCCGGGCATCGAGATCGTGCTGACTCGCCTTTCCGATGAGCGTTTGCTGTCGCGCCCGCCGCAGGACGGCAGCCCCGCGGTGCTCTACGTCTCACACCATTCCGCCGACGAGGAGCTGCGTTCCGAGGCGCTCGTGCGGGAGCTGGCCGAGGCTCACCCGGAGGCGGCCTTTTATGCGCTCGACGTCCGGGGAGTCGGCGAGTCGCGTCCGAACACTTGCGGCGAGGATTCTTTCCTGGAGCCCTACGGGTCGGACTACTTCTATGCCATCCACGCGCTGATGCTGGACCGCCCCTACGTCGGCGGCAAGACACACGACGTGCGGGCGACGCTCGACTGGCTGGGCCGCTACGGCCACCACGAGGTCCGCCTGGCGGGACTGGGCTGGGGGACCTTCCCGGCGCTGTTCGCGGCGCAATTCTCGCCTCGCGTGAGCACGGTGACGCTCAAGGGGGCGCTGACGTCCTACCAGGACGTGGCCGAGGCGGAGCTCTACGACTGGCCGCTGTCCTGCTTCGTGCCCGACGTGCTGCGCCGCTTCGACCTACCCGACCTACGGGCGGCTCTCGGCGACCGGCTGCGCGTGATCGACCTCAAGGGCGCGCGAGGATAGCCGGATCAGGCGCCGGAAGGGATCGGCTCGATCCGGAACGCAAAGAAGCCGTCGCCGGCGTCCCGGCCGGGCAGACGCTCCAGGCGCTGGGTGATCCGGAAGCCGCCGGTCTGGCGCAGGACCGTCTCGACCACCTGCTCGTTCTCCTCCGGCTCGATCGAGCAGGTGGCGTAGACCAAGGCGCCGCCGGGGGCCAGCGCAGCCAAACCTTGCCGCAGGATCTCCCGTTGACGCTTCTGGAGGTCCAGCAGGTCGGCGGGCCGCAGCCGCCATTTGATCTCGGGGTTGCGCGCCAGCGTTCCGGTGCCCGAGCACGGCGCGTCGATCAGGATCTGGTCGAAGCGACGGCGGAAGGGCAGCGGCTTCTCGGCGTCGAGCGCGACCACGGGGACCGGCTCGGCGGCCAAGTCGTTGAGCGTCCGCAGGCGATGACGGTACAGGTCGCAGGCAAAGACGCCGGCGGCCGAGCCGCGCAGCTCTACAGCGTGCTGGGTCTTGCCGCCCGGCGCGGCGCACAGGTCGAGCAGCGTCTTGCCCGCCTCGGGACGCAGCATCGGGGCGATGCGCTGCGAGCCAAGGTCCTGGATCCGCACGCGCCCCTCGGCCCAGCAGCGAGTCTCCGACGGGCGCCCCTCCTCGAGCCGGTAGGCGCCGGGGAGGCCGGACGGAACCGCCTTCACACCTTCAGCTTCGAGCAGCCGAACGGTCTCGTCGTAAGGGAACCGGGCGTTGAAGCGCAGGAAGGTGGAGGGCTGCTGCTGATAGGCCTCCAGGATCGCCCGCGCCGCTTCGGCTCCATGGCGTTGTCGCCAGCGCTGCAGCAGCCAAGCCGGGTTGGCCGCCTCGATCTCCCGGGCGGCCGGCGGCCGCGGCGGAAGCCTGCGTAGCACGGCGTTCACTAGGCCGGCGGCGGCGGCCTTGGGGCCGGCCTTGAGCAGCTCTACGCTCTCGGACACGGCCGCGCGGTCCGGAATCCTCGACAGATAGCGGAGCTGATAGGCGCCCAGCCGCAAAGCCGCGCGAACCTCTCGGTCGAGGCTTTCCACGGGCCGGCGGGCGGGCGCGGCGGCCAGGGCGTCCAGCGCGCCGCGCCAGCGCAGCACGCCGAGGGTCAGTTCGGTGGCGAGGGCTCGGTCGCGGACTTCGAGCCTTTCCAGCGCAGGGCCGTGCAGCAGCTCATCCGCAAAGGCCCCCTCGTCCACCCGCAGCAGAATGTCGAAAGCGGCTCGGCGAGCCGGAGATGCGGCCATTTCCGGCACTGTAGCAAAGCGGGCGCGGCGCTTGACACGTGGTAGACTACGCCTTGAAAACCGGGTCCCGGCGGCTCCCGGAGACGGATGCGGCGGCTATGGGCGAGGAAGTCGAGCTGACGATCTCCAGCCATCCTCGCTGGATGCGGCTGGTCCGGCAGGTGGTCCACGAGTTCGCCGTGGAGGCGGGCTTCGGCTCTCGGGACGCGCATGCCGTCACGCTGGCGGTGGGCGAGGCGATCGGCAACGTCATCAAGCACGCCTACCAGGGCCGCACGGATCAGAAGTTTTCGCTCGCTTGTAGCGCGAACGGGGTGGGGTTGGAGGTTCGGATCGCGGACCACGGGGAAGCGTTCGATCCCATTTCGAGGACTTCATTGCCTCCCGACGAGCTGCGCCCGGGAGGTCGGGGCTTGTTTCTGATGCGCGCCATCATGGACGAGATGGAATACGAGCGCGATGGCGACATGAACGTGGTCCGCATGCGAAAATTTCGGAACACACCCGCCCGCCAAGATTCCTGAAGCTATGGAGATCAACGTCAAGCGCGACGGCGCCCGCTCGATCGTCTACGTCACAGGCGATATCGATCTGTACACCTCGCCGCAACTGCGCGAGACGGTGCTTGACCTTTTTCAACGACGCAACCAGCAGCGCGTCGTGCTGAATCTCTCCGAGGTTCACTACATCGACAGCTCCGGCATCGCGAGCTTGGTCGAAGGTTTGCAGGAAGCCAAGAAGCTGCACGCCCGGTTCATTCTGGTTGGGTTGAACGAGGCGCCGCGCCACGTGCTCGAGCTCACGCGCCTGCTCAACGTGTTCGAGATCGCCGCCTCCGAAGAGGAAGCCACGGCGGCGGACGCCTAAGGGCTCGGACCGCGCACGCATGAGATTTCTGGAATCCGTCGGCAACTCGGCGATCGAGAAGATCGAGTACGTGGGCGGTCTTTCGATCCAGCTCTGGCGGGGCTGGCTGGCGTCCTGGCGGGTCAATCCGTTCACTGGGAGCCGCCTCCGCTGGCGATCCACGATCGACCACATGGCGGTCGTCGGCGTCCACGCTCTGCCGGTGGTCTGCCTGATCGCTGGCGCGACGGGGCTGATCCTGGCCTTCCAGGGCGGCGCGGAGCTGCGGCGCTTCGGCGCGCTGCAGTTCGTCATCAACCTGGTGGGCGTCTCGATGACACGCGAGTTGGGCCCACTGATGACGGCCATCGTGGTGATCGGCCGCTCAGGGTCATCCTTCTCGGCAGAGATCGGCACGATGGTGGTGACGGAAGAGGTTGACGCCTTGCGCACCATGGCGCTCGATCCCATCGAGTTTCTCTTGGCGCCCAAGTACGTGGCGATGATGGTGATGCTGCCGTGCCTGACGATCGCGGCAGTGGCTTCGGGCATCCTCGCCGGCGGCATCTTCACCTACTTCACGATGGGGATGTCGCTGCAAGTCTACCTGCGGGCAACGCTGGACGTGCTGGTGCTGCGCGACATCGTCACGAGCATGATCAAGGCCGTTGGCTTTGGCACGATCATCGTGCACGTGGGCTGCTTCGAGGGCTTTCATGTCTCCGGCGGCCCGATCGGCGTCGGCCAGTCGACAACGGCTGCGGTGGTCAAGTCGATCTTTCTGGTCGTTCTGGCGGATCTCCTCTTTACGGCGTTCTTCTACCTGTTCTGGAGATGAGCAAGGAAGTCCACCCCGCGCTCCGGAAGCGCCTGCGGGCCGACGGCGTGGCGCCGCTGATCTCCGTGCAGGACCTCGTGGTGCGCTATGGCGACAAGGAGGTCCTCAAGTCCGTCAACCTCGACATCTACCCGGGAGAGACCATGGTCATCCTCGGCGCCAGCGGTTCGGGGAAGAGTACGCTGCTGCGGCACCTCGAGGCGTTGGCGCGGCCGACCTCAGGGCACATCTATATCAAGGGTGTCGACGTGGCGACGTGTACGAACGAGGAGCTCCAGCGTGTCCGCCGCATCATGGGCGTCTCGTTCCAGAGCGCCGCGATGTTCAACTCCATGACGGTGGGGGACAACGTCGCCCTGCCCCTGCGCGAGCACACCAAGCTGGCCGAGCCGACCATCAAGCTGATGACGCAGATGAAGCTCTCGCAGGTCGGGCTGGAAGGCGCCGAGAACCTGTTTCCGGCGCAGCTCTCCGGCGGCATGAAGAAGCGCGCTTCGGTGGCGAGGGCCTTGGCGATGGACCCGGAGATCCTGGTCTTCGACGAGCCGTCGGCAGGCCTCGACCCCATCATCGGCGCGGGCATCGACCAGCTCATCCTGCATCTCAAGCAGGCTTTCAAGATGACCATCGTGGTCGTCACGCACGAGATGGCCAGCGCCTTCCTGATCGCGGACCGGATGTGCATGCTGCATCAGGGCAAGATCATCGCCATCGGCACGGTGGAGGAGATCAAGCGCCACGAGCACCCTCGCGTTCGGCAGTTTCTGCAGCGGATCCCCGACGAGCCGGGCTCCGCCGACGCGAACTATCTGACGGGTCTCTGAGTCGCGCATGGAGCGCTGGTATGCTGGAGGCGTTGAATGAGTAACGAAGCCAAGGTCGGGCTCTTCGTGGTGGTCGCCCTGGCGATCTTCGTCGTGACGTTCCTGTCGGTCGCCACGATCCAGCTTTCCGGCAACAAGGTTCCCTACAAGGCTCATTTCAAGTTCGCCGGCGGCCTCGACGGCGGCAAGCTGGTGCGCTTCGGCGGCCTCAAGGCGGGCGTCATCACCGACGTGGGCCCGTCGCCCGACGATCCGACCATGGCCGAGGTCCGCTTCGAGCTGCGCGAGGACGTGCCGATCAACGCCGATTCGATCGCCTCGATCTCCAGCCTCAACGCGCTGGGCGACAACTACTTGGAGATTTCGCCCGGCTCCAAGGACGCCGCGCGGGTTCCGCCCGGCGGACTGGTGAAGTCCGAGGAGGCGATCACCTTCAGCGATATCACCAAGAAGGTGGCCGGCGTGACCGACACGGCCCAGGAGCTGATGGTTGACGTCAAGGGCGACATCGAGCTGATGATCGCCGACCTGCGCGACCTCACCCACAACCTGCAGGAGCTGACCAACGAGGAGAACCAGCGCAACGTCGCCGGTCTGCTGCGCAACGCCAACGAGATGGTCGAGACGCAGGCGCCGAAGATCGACCAGATCACCGATCAGATCGCCGCCCTGCTGACCAAGGTGGACGCCACCGTGGACGACCTCCGCAAGGTCGCCCAGACCGCCGACAAGACCGTCTCCAACGTCGACCAGACGGTGACGGAGATCCGCGAGCCGATCAAGAAGGATCTGGCCGAGCTCGAGGAGACGCTCGCCGAGGCCCGCCTGATGGTGGAGGACCTGCGGTCGCTGGTCGCGGTGAACAGCGGGGACATCAACGAGACGATCGAGAACTTCCGAGCGACTTCGGAGAACCTCGAACAGTTCAGCGACGAGATTCGCCAGCGTCCCTGGAGTCTGTTGCGGACCAAACCCAAGGCCGATCGCCAAGTGCCCGTGGGCGCCGGTGCGGCGAAGTAGCTCAGGAGTTTTCCGATGCGCATGATGGCCTGCATGCTGCTGACCGCCGCCTGCCTCCTGGCGGAAGAGCCTCGCTTCACCCCGGACAACCAGATGCTGCGGCCCGAGGGCTACCGCGAATGGGTGTTCGTGGGCTCGTCGCTGGGCATGAGCTACAACGAAGGCGCCGCATCCAGCTCCCGCAAGCAGGACTACCACGTGGTGTTTCTGGAGCCGAAGGCCTGGAGGGAGTATCAGAAGACGGGCAAGTTCCCCGAAGGAACCGTCCTGATGATGGAAGTGTACTCGGCCGGCCAGCGCGAATCGATCAATCGGGCCGGCAGCTTTGCGGACAAATTCTTGCGGGTGGAGGCGGCCGTCAAGGACTCCAAGCGCTTCGACGGCGCCTGGGCCTACTTCGACTTTGGCGGCCCGGCGGCCGAAGGCGGCCTGAAGGAGCGTTCGACGGCGTTTGCCAAGGAACGCTGCTGGGCTTGCCACAACGAGCACGCCGAGACGGACAACGTCTTTACCCAGTTCTACCCCCGGCTCGGCGCCCGGTGAGCGGCTTCGTCCTGAGCGCGACCACGGCGCCGGAGCTCCTGACCCGTCGCGGGATCGCCGGCCCTTTTGCATGCCGCGAGCTGGGGGGAGGTGTCTCGAACGTCGTCGTGCTGGTCGAGTCCCCGGCCGGCCCCTTTGTCCTGAAACAGGCCCTGCCGCAGTTACGCGTGCGCGACGAATGGCTGGCGGACCGCAACCGCATCTTTCGCGAGCGTGACGGCCTGCTGGCCGCTGCGAGCCTGCTGCCGGCCGGCTGGATTCCGAAGGTGCTGTGGAGCGCCGACGAGGATTACCTCTTCGCAATGGAGGCCTTCTCTCCCGAGGCCGAGTCCTGGAAGGACGAGCTGCTGCGGGGCGAGACCAGCGCCGAAAAGGCCCGCCAGGCCGGCTTGGCGTTGGGACTAACGGTGCGTGGCTCCTGGCGGAACCCCGAGTTGGAGCGCCAGTTCGGTGATCAGCGGGCGTTCGATCAGCTCCGCACCGATCCCTACTACCGCACCATCGCCCGCCGCCATCCGGCTATCGCCGACGCCGTAGGGGAGTGGGTCGAGGCCGTTACGCCGCTACGGCTGGCGCTGACGCATGGCGACTGGAGCCCCAAGAACATGGTCTCGCTCGGCGAGCGGCTGCTGTTCATCGACTACGAGTGCATCCACTTCGGCGACCCTTCCTACGATGCGGCCTTTGCCCTCAACCACTTGATCCTCAAGGGCGTCCACCGCTCCCAGCAGCAAGCCGAATACCACCATCTAGCGCGAGTCTTCCTGACCTGGACGCTGGCCGTGCTGCCCGCCGAAGCCTTGCCGCGCTTCGAGTCGGCAGCGATGAGGCACCTGGCCTTCCTGTTGTTGGCGCGCATCGACGGGAAGTCGCCGGCCGAGTATCTCCGGGATGAAGCGGTTCGCGACCGGCTGCGGCGGACAGCGCTACAACTGATCGCCGACCGGCCCTCGACGCTGGAGGGAGTCTTGGCGACGGTCGAGCGTTTTCAGGCAAGCTAGAGGGTCGCATGTCGTCCCGCATCCGCTCCGTAGACGCTTGGCAGATCCTGGATTCCCGGGGCAATCCTACGCTCGAGGTCGAGATCGGCCTCGAAAGCGGCGTCGTGGGCTCCTTCCAAGTCCCCTCGGGGGCCTCGACAGGCCGCCATGAGGCCGTGGAGCTGCGCGACGGAGCGGGCGGACGCTATCGCGGCAAGTCCGTGCTGCGCGCTGTGGAGAATGTGCGGACTGAGATCGCCGCGGCGCTGATCGGACTGCCCGCGGACGACCAGGCGTTGGTCGACCGGACGCTGATCGAGCTCGACGGCACGGCCCAGAAGGCTCGGCTCGGAGCCAACGCCACCTTGGGAGCTTCAGGCGCGGTCGCCCGGGCGGCGGCGCGGCAGACCGGCGTCCCGCTGTGGCGCTATCTGGCCGGCGACCGGCCGGCCGCCCTGCCCGTGCCGATGGTCAACATCCTCTCCGGCGGCCTCCACGCCGGGCGGCAGATCGAGTTCCAAGACTTCTTGGCCGTTCCGCACGGCTTCTTCTCGTTCGCGGAGGCGATCGAGGCCATTGCGCTGACCCATCGAGCCATGGGCGAGTTGCTGGGCGAGCAAGGCTTCGAGCTGACCGGCGTGGCTGACGAGGGCGGCTTCGGGCCCCGGCTGCAGTCGAATCGGCAGGCGTTGGACCTGCTGCTGACGGCCATCGAACGCGCCGGCTTCGAGCCGGGCGAGCAGATCTCGGTAGCCATCGATGTCGCCTCCAGCCACTTTCACCGCGACGGCGGCTACGACCTGCGCAGCGAGAATCGCTGGCTGAGCGAAGACGAGATGATCGACTTGCTGGCGGAATGGACCGGCCGTGCGCCGGTTTTGTCGATCGAGGACGGGCTGGCTGAGGACGCCTGGGACGGGTGGCGCAAGCTGACCGATCGGCTCGGCGACCGCTGCCGGCTGATTGGCGACGACTTCTTCGTCACCAACCCGGAACGCCTGGAGCGCGGCATCGAAGCCGGCGCCGGCAACGCGGTGCTGGTGAAGATGAACCAGATCGGCACGCTCACCGAGACATTCCGCGTGATCGACAGGGCCCGCGAAGCCGGCTTCACGGCGGTGATCTCGGCGCGGTCGGGGGAGACGGAGGACGACTTTCTGGCCGATCTCGCCGTGGCCAGCGGAGCCGGCCAGATCAAGGTCGGCTCGGTGACACGTTCCGAGCGGCTGTCGAAGTACAACCGCTTGCTGGCGCTGGAAGCCCGCACCGCCCGGACCGGCGAAGGCCCGGGGAATTTCGAGGTTTCCCGGCGCCTGATGCTGGGCTAGAAGAGGCCCTGACAAAAGGCCGCCAGCAACCCCGCCGCCCCGGCGGTGACGAACAACATCCCCAGGCAGCCGCTCTTGGCGGCGGCGTTCGCCGGAGCGCCCGCGATTCGCGCGGGGACGGCCGTCCTGGCCTCGGGCGAGTCAGCCGCGATCGCCCGCGCCGTGGCTCCGGCCGCCCGGATCCGCCTAGCGGCATCCTCGGCCCTCGCTTGGTCCACCCCGTCAAGGACCAGGGCGGGCGTCGACTCGACCAGCTCCTTGGAGTCCTTGAGTCCCAGCCCGGTGATCTCGCGGACCGCCTTGATGACCTCGATTTTGCGGTCCCCGGTCCATTCCAGCACGACTGCGGCGGGGCCGCCCCGGGCCGGCGACGGGACCGCGCGGGATTCCGCGAGCCGCCGGCTGATGGCTTGGTGCTCCTCGACCGAGATCTCGCCCCGCGAGAGGCGGAGGTCGGCGATGTGCTGGGGGTTCTGGGGCTCCATGGCGTCGGCGATGGCGGTCAGTCGGCGCGGTAGGACTGCGTGAGGGCCACGAAGCTTTCGAGCTTGGCCATAGCCGCCCCGCGGTCGATCGATTGCCGGGCCAGCGCCATGCCCTCGAGCAGATCCGCGGCGGCTCCGGAGGCCACCAGCGCCAGCGAGGCGTTGGCGCAGACGATGTCGCGCGCGGGCCCGTTGGAGCCCTCCAGGACCGCCCGCACGATGCTGGCGTTTTGGACGCGGTCTCCGCCCAGGAGCTGCCCGGGGAGGGCGCGGGGCAGGTCGAAATCGTCCGGGGTGATCTGGCGCGAGAAAGCCGCGCCGTCGCGCACTTCGGCGAGCTGCGTGGAGGTCGTGGTCGTGACCTCGTCGAGGCCATCGTCGCCGTGGACCACAAAGGCGCGCCGGACGCCGAGCCGGACCAGCGCTTGGGAGACCAGCGGCAGCAACCGCTCGTCGGCGACGCCCAGCACCTGAGCCCCCGCCCCGGCGGGGTTGGTGAGCGGGCCCAAGATGTTGAAAACCGTACGGATCTTGAGGGCCTTGCGCACCGGTTGCACCGACCGCATCGCCGGGTGGATCAGCGGGGCGAACAGGAAGCCGAAGCCGACCTCGTCGATTGCCTCGGCGGCCTGCGCGGGCGTGAGCTGTACGTTTGCGCCGAGCTCTTCGAGTACGTCGGCCGAACCGCAGCGGCTGGTGATCGAGCGGTTGCCGTGTTTGGCCACCGGCACGCCCGCGCCGGCGACCACGAAAGCGCTGGCGGTGGAGATATTAAAGGACTTGACCGCGCCGCCGCCGGTGCCGCAGGTGTCTACCAACTGCTCCGGCCGCACGCTGACGGGCGCCACCGGGGCGGCGTGCGAGCGCATCGAGCGGGCGAAACCGACCACCTCGTCGACCGTCTCGCCCTTCATGCTCAAGGCCGTGAGCAGGCCGCCGATCAGCGCCGGTTCGGCTTCGCCTTCGAGGATTTCGTCGAGCGCTTCGGACGCCTCGGCCTCGGTCAGATCCTGTCTTGCGGCGGCTTTCTTCAGCGCGCCTTCGACTGCCGTCATGGAAATTGCGTTCCCTCGAAACGATGCCTTATAGTGGGTCTTCCGACTACGATCCGCCTCGATTGTAGCGTCACCGACCGATCCCATGAAAATCCACGAGTATCAGGCCAAGGAGATCCTGCGCCGCTACAAGGCGCCGACGCCGCGGGGCGAGGTCGCCTACACGCCCGACGAGGCGAAGGAGATCGCCGAGAAGCTCGGCGGACGCGTCGTCGTCAAGGCGCAAATCCACGCCGGCGGGCGCGGCAAGGGCGGCGGCGTGAAGCTTGCCGACGGCCCCGAGCAGGCCAAGGAGATCGCCTCCAAGATCCTGGGCATGACGCTGGTGACGCACCAGACCGGGCCGGAAGGTCGGCTGGTCAAGCGCGTGCTCGTCGAGGAGACGCTGCCCATCGCTCGCGAGATCTACCTGGGCGTGACGCTCGATCGCGCCATCGGCAAGGCCGTGTTCATGGCGTCCACGGCTGGCGGCATGGAGATCGAAGAGGTCGCCGCCAAGGACCCGGACCTGATCCTGAAGGAAGTCATCGAGCCGGGCATCGGCCTGGCCGGCTACCAGGCGCGTCGGCTGGCGTTCAAGCTCGGCATCGAAGGCGCCGCCTTCAACCCGGCCGTGCAGGCCATCCAGGCGCTCGCCCAGGTCTATGAAGAGACCGACGCGAACCTGATCGAAATCAACCCGTTCGTGGTGACCGACGACGGCCGCGTGGTGGCGCTCGACGCCAAGCTCGACGTCGACGACAACGCCCTCTACCGGCACGCCGACATCGTGAAGATGCGCGACCTGGACGAAGAGGAGCCGCTCGAGACCGACGCCATCGACCACGGCTTGAACTACATCAAGCTCGACGGCAACGTCGGCTGCATGGTCAACGGCGCAGGCCTCGCCATGGCGACCATGGACATCATCCAGTACGCCGGCGGCATGCCCGCGAACTTTCTCGACGTGGGCGGCGGCGCCAACGCCGATCAGATCAAGAACGGCTTCCGGATCATCCTCTCGGACCCGAACGTCAAAGCCATTCTCATCAACATCTTTGGCGGCATCCTCCGCGTCGACGTGCTGGCCGAGGGCGTGATCGCGGCGGCCAAAGAGCTCGACATTCCGGTGCCGATCGTACTGCGACTGGAAGGCACCAAGGTCGAGGAAGGCCGCAAGCTGCTCCAGGAGTCGGGCATGAACTTTACCGTCGCTCCGAACATGAAGGAAGCCGCCGAGCAGGTCGTCGCGCTGGCGAAGGGTTAAGCAATGAGCGTTCTCGTCGACGAAAACACTCGCATTCTCGTGCAGGGCTTCGGCCGCGCGGGACAGTTCCATGCCGAGCAGTGCATGGCCTACGGCTCGAAGGTCGTGGGCGGCGTCACGCCCGGCAAGGGCGGGCAGCAGATTCTGGGCGTGCCGGTCTTCAACACGGTCGCCGACGCGGTGAAGGAGACCGGAGCGAACGCCTCCTTGATCTTCGTGCCGCCTCCGGGCGCGGCCGACGCCATTCTGGAAGCGATCGACTCCGAGATTCCGTTGGCGATCTGCATCACCGAAGGCATTCCGGCGCGCGACATGATCGCCGTCGGCCAGATGGTGAAGCGGTCGAAGACGCGCTTGGTGGGACCGAACTGCCCCGGCGTGATCTCCCCCGGCAAGTGCAAGATGGGCATCATGCCCGGTCACATCCACAAGCCCGGAACGGTCGGCGTGGTCTCCCGCTCGGGAACCTTGACGTATGAAGTCGTCGGCCAGCTCACCGGCATGGGGATCGGCCAGTCGACGTGCATCGGCATCGGCGGCGACCCGATCATCGGCACGACCTTCGTGGACGCCCTGGACCTGTTCCTGAACGATCCCGGCACCGAGGCGATCATGATGATCGGCGAAATCGGCGGCACGGCGGAAGAGGCTGCGGCGGAGTTCGTGAAGAACCACCCGATCAAGAAGCCGTTGGCGGCCTTCATCGCGGGAGCGACGGCGCCTCCGGGGCGTCGCATGGGTCACGCCGGCGCGATCATTTCCGGCGGCAAGGGCACCGCGGCGGACAAGAAGGCCGCCCTCGAAGCCGCGGGCATCAAGGTGGCTCCTTCGCCGGCCGAGATGGCCTCGACTCTCGCCAGCCTCATGTAGGGCCGGCGACGCGCAGATACACACAACCATGGAACGCACTCTGATGATGATCAAGCCCGACGCGGTTGCGGCGGGCCATAGCGGCGCCATCCTGGCGCACGTGGAAAAAGCCGGCTTCAAGATCGTCGGCATGAAGAAGCTGCACCTGAGCCAGGCGCAGGCCGAGGCCTTCTACGCCGTGCACCGCGAGCGGAAGTTCTTCGGCGAGCTGGTCGAGTTCATGACCGAGGGCCCCATCGTGGCGGCCTGCCTCCAGGCCGAGGGCGCCGTGAAGCTGTGGCGCGACGTGATGGGCGCCACCAACCCGGCCGAAGCCGGCGAGGGCACCATCCGCAAGCTCTACGGGACTGACATCGGCCGCAACGCCACCCACGGCTCGGACTCAGCCGAGAATGCCGCCATCGAGTCGGCGTTCTTCTTCAGCGGGCTCGAACTGGTCGGCTGAGGCCCCTTCTCAGGGAAAATCCGTTCGCACCAGCGAGCGGTCGATTTCCGCGACGCTGGCGACGCCGCACTGGGCCATCGCCAGCGTTAGCTCCGTTTGCAGGATCTCCAGCACCCGCTGCACGCCCGCCGCGCCGAAGGCTCCCAGCCCCCACAGCGCCGCGCGGCCCAGCAGTACGCCGTCAGCCCCCAGCGCCAGCGCTTTGAGCACGTCGCTGCCGCGCCGGAAGCCGCCGTCTACCAGCACCGGGATCTTGCCGTCGACCTCGTCGACGATCTCTTCGAGCGTTTCGATGGTCGCCGCCACGTGGGGCATGTAGCGCGCGCCGTGGTTGGACACCACCACGGCGTCGGCCCCGCTGTCCACGGCCAGCCGAGCGTCCTCGGCGGTCAGCAGACCCTTGACGACGATCGGCAGCGGCGTCCAGGAGCGCAACGTCTCCAGAAAATCCCAGGTCAGATCCGGCGTCTCCGGGTTCAGCCCATAGGGGTTGGACGGACGGCCCCCGCGGGCTCGGCTGCGCCTGCGGGCGGCCACTTGGGCTTGCGCGCCCTGCGCGGTGCGCTCGCCGAGGTTCGCGCCGTGGCGCAGGCGTTCGCGCAGCGAGGTGTACTGCGCGTCGACGGTCCAAACGATGGCCTTGCAGCCCACCTCGCCGGCCTGGTCGATGCGCTCCCGGGCGGCCGTCGGGTTGAGATGCACGTAGAGCTGCGACCATAGCGGGCCGGTGGCCGCGGCGGCGATGTCGGCCAGGGGAAAGGTCGCCACGTGGCTGACGCACATGGTCGTGCGCGCGGCCGAGGCGCCCCGATGCATCTCCACGTCGCCTTCGGAGTGAACGCCTTGCTGACCGCCCGTTGGCGCCACGAGCAGGGGCGACGCCATCGGTTGGCCCAGGATCGTGGTGGTCAGGTCCACCTTTGTGACCGCGGCCAGAGGCCTCGGTTGGAGCGTGATCCAGTCAAAGGCTTTGCGGTTGCGGCGCAGCGCCACCTCGTCCTCCACGCCGCCGGCGACGTAGTCGTAGTTGAGCTGCGTCATCTTGGCGTGCGCGATCGGCTCGAACTCGAGTGCGCTCGCCAGCTCGTCGAGCCCGGGCGTCCGCTGGTGGTCGGCGCGCGAGGCGTACTGAGCGTCCAAGAGCGGAGAGCCCGCCAGAAAGCCGGCGAGCCGGTGGAGAGCTTGGCGACGGGTCATGGCCGCCGGCATTGTACTACGAGGACTAGTCGGCCCCGCGGGTCTCGTGGCAGAAGCTGCAGCCCAGCGGCGCCTCGGTCTCTCGGTGGCACTGCATGCAACCGGCCATGGAGATGTTGAACTCCTTGGCCACGGCGTCCATGGAAGCTACGTCGCCATGGCAGGCCGCGCAGGTCACCTTGGCGCGCTCGAGGTGTTTGCGATGGCTGAAGTAGACGAAGTCGGCGATCACGTACACCGGCGTCCAGTCGATCTCCTTGCCGGCACGGTGCGCCGCCGTCAACGCTTGAATGGCGGGCGAGTCGGTCTTCACCTGCACGTGGCAGCCCATGCAAACTTCCGTCCCGGCGATCTCGGCAAAGACGCCCGGGTCGGGCATGGGGTGGCAAACGGCGCACTCGAGGCCCTGTGCGGCATGCTTCTTGTGGCTGAACGGCAGCGGCTGCTCGGGGGCGGGGCGGATGATCGAAAGATTCGGGAGTTGTTGCGCCGAGGCCTCCCCGGCAAAGCCGATCCACGCAACCGCGAACATCGCCGGAAGCCACACAATCACGTGGAAAACGCGCCCGCACAGGGGCCGGAGTCGGGAAGCGGGCGTCCGAAGCGGCATGGATCGCTCGCGATTGTACAACGACGAACGCATCACAAGGCCCTGCGGGCGACCTCGCGGTAGACCTCCAGGACCTGCTCGGCCGAGCGGTCCCAACTGAACTTGCGAACCTGCTCGAAGCCGCGCTTGCGGAGATCGCTGCGGTACTCGTCGTCGAGCAGGATCTTCCGCAGGCCTCGGGCGATGTCGAAGACGTTGGTGGGGTTGACGAGCTCGGCGGCGTCGCCCACCGACTCCGGCAGCGACGATACCGAGGAGGTCACCACCGGCGTGCCGTGCGCCATGGCCTCCAGCGGAGGCATGCCGAAGCCCTCGTACAACGACGGAAACAGGAAGGCCGTTGCCTCGTTGTAGAAGCAGCGCAGCGTCTCCAGCGGCACGAAACCCAGAAAGCGCACCGAGTCCTGCAGCCGGCTGCGCATCACCGCACGGCGGACTTCCGGGTAGCGCGCCAGATCGTCGCCGATCACGATCAGCTTGAGATGGTGGTACTTCCAATGGTTCTCGAGCTGGGCCTTCACCACCGCGAAGGCTTCGATCAAGCGCGGCACGTTCTTCTGCGGTTGAATGCGACCGGCGTAGAGCACGAAGGGGTCGGAGATGGAGTAGCGCTCCAGGGTCAGCTTGCGGACCTCGGGGGGTACGGGCTGGGCGACCTGCTCGTCGACGGCGTCGTAGATCGTGGTGAACTTGCTGTCAGGTAACCCCAACCGCTTGACGGCGTCGCGCCGGGTGGCTTGCGACACGGTGATGATGCGGGAGGCGCGATCCAGACCCCGGCGCAGGACGCCGCGTTGGAGCCGTTCGAGGACCTGCGAGCGGCGGTCCTTCGGGAAATAGAGATTGTTGAGGTCGTGCAGCGTCACCACGTATGGCGCCGGCGTCGACAGAGGGGCCCAGCGGTGGGGGATGTGGAAGACGTCCAATCCAAGGCCGCGCAGCACGAACCAGAAGTCCAGGTGGCTGCGCAGGGAATCGAAGCGACGCCCATACTGGACCAGCCGGAAGTTCGGACCCAGATCGCCCAGGAACTCCCGGTTTCTCGGACCGCCGAGCAGCACGTAGCTATGCTCGGGGCCCACGCGCGCCAGCGAACGGACCAGATTCTTGGTGTAGATCCCTACGCCGAACTCGCCGGCTCGGCGAATGTCGATCCCGATCAGCAGGGGACGTGAAAGTGCAGGGCCGTCGCCGAGTGACGACGCGGGGCCCGCGGTTGTTTGGAAGGCTTCCAAGCGAAAGGCAAACGACCGGGCGAAACGTCCTCCCAGCCCCTCAAACTCGCTGTGATTCTAACATGATAAGATCGAAATTCCGTGTGGCCGGGCGTTTGCCGCCCGGCCGCTGCTGCTTCGACCACCCCCATGCGCTGGAGTCAACTCTTCATCCCGACGCTGCGCGACGCGCCGGCCGACGCCGAAGTCGTCAGTCACAAGCTGCTGTTGCGGGCGGGCTACGTGCGCCAGCTCGCAGCGGGCTTCTACTGCTATCTGTATCTAGCCAAGCGCTCGATCAACAAGATCGAGGCGATCATCCGCGAGGAGATGAACGCGATCGGCGCCCAGGAGATCTTTCTGCCGGAGGTGCATCCGGCCGAGATCTGGCAGGAATCGGGGCGCTGGGACGCCATCGGCGACGACATGTTTCGCTTCAAGGACCGCTTCGGGCGCGACCTGTGCCTCGGCATGACCGAGGAAGAGGTCGTCACCTGGCTGGCCCGCGGCGAGATGCGCTCCT
This sequence comes from Acidobacteriota bacterium, assembly GCA_016125275.1. GTDB lineage: Bacteria > Acidobacteriota > Terriglobia > Bryobacterales > UBA6623 > RI-231. Next base: position 131,350 of record WGMB01000006.1, read on the forward strand.
ACAAGCAGTTGCCGCAGATCTGGTATCAGATCCAGGCGAAGTTTCGCGATGAGCCGCGCCCGAAGTCGGGCCTGATGCGCGTCCGGCGGTTCACGATGAAGGACTCCTACTCCTTCGACATCGACGCCGCCGGGTTGGACGTCAGCTACAACAAGCACTACGACGCCTACTGCCGTATCTTCTCGCGCTGCGGCCTGGAGTATCTGGCGATCGAGGCGCATTCGGGCGCGATGGGCGGTAGCGAGTCCCACGAGTTCGTCGTGCCGTCGGACGCCGGCGAAGACCGGGTAGTCGAGTGCGCCGCCTCCGGCTACGCCGCCAACCTCGAAAAGGCTGTCGCCCAGGCGCCCGCGCCGACCGAGCCGGACCCGGAGGGAGACGCTGCGCCGGCGGAGCTCGCCACGCCGAACCAGAAGACGATCGCCGAAGTGGCCGCGTTCGACGGGCTGCCGGAGACGCACCACATCAAGACGCTGGTGCTGGTGGCCGACGGTCAGCCGGTGATGGCCCTGCTGCGCGGGGATCGCCAGCTCAACGAGACCAAGCTCGCCAGCCTGCTCGGCGCCAACGAGATCCGTCCGGCGCATCCGGAAGAGTTGCGCCAGTGGCTCGGCGCCGACGCCGGCTCGCTCGGGCCGGTCGGCGCGCCGAAGTCGATGCGCATCGTGGCCGACACCGCGCTCGAGGGCCGCAAGAACCTCGTCGCCGGAGCGAACAAGACCGGGTTCCACCTGCGGAACGTGACTCCGGGCCGCGACTTTGCCGCCGAATTCGTGGACATTCGAGAGGTCGAGGAGGGCGACCTCGACATCGAGTCCGGCCAGCCGGTTCGGCTGCGCAAGTGCATCGAGGTCGGGCACATCTTCAAGCTGGGCTACAAGTACTCCCAGTCGATGGATTTGCGCGTCTCCGGCGATGAAGGCAAAGAGGTTACGCCCATCATGGGCTCCTACGGCATCGGCGTCGAGCGCATCCTCACGGCGGCCATCGAGCAGAATCACGACGAGGCCGGCATGGCCATGCCGGCGGCGATCGCTCCGTTCGAAGTGGTCGTGACGCCCATCAATTGGAAGACCGACGAGCAGCGCGAGGCCGCCGAGACGCTCTACGCCAGTCTGCTGGAGGCCGGCGTGGACGCCCTGCTCGACGACCGCGCCGAGCGGGCCGGCGTCAAGTTCAATGACGCCGATCTGGCCGGCATCCCCTTCCGCGTCGTGGTAGGCAAGAAGGTGACCGAAGGTCTGGTGGAACTCGCCGTGCGTTCGACACGTCAATCGAGCGATGTTAAGATCGAGGAGGTTGTAGGACTTCTTCGAGAAAAGCTCGCCGCCGCCAAGGCCTGACCTTGTCAGGCTCGACCGCGCCGGGCCTTGATCCCTATCCTTCGATCCCCGCCCAACGTCGAAGGAATTCGAGCGGTTCGAGTTGCAAGAAATGACCAAACGGTCTCCCCGCCGCGCTTCCGGAAAATGGGCGATCCGGTCGCGCCTTCTCACCCGCGCGAGCTGGCTCGTGCAGAAACCGCTCGGAAAGGGAGTGCTCGCGGTCGCCCTGCTGGGCTTGATCGGGGCGGGCGCCGGGTTCAACCACTACTGGTGGAAGTACTCCCGCGTCATCGACAGCAAGCTCGCCGGCGGACCGTTCAACCGAGCCTCCAAGGTATTGGCGGCGCCGACCCCGGTCTACGTGGGCCAAGATTCCGGCGACGACGAGATTCTGGCGCAGTTGCGCGAAGCCGGCTACTCCGACTCCCGCCACAACGCCGTCGGCCATTATCTGCGCAAGGAAGGCTCGGTGGAGATCTATCCCGGGCCCTTGTCGTACTTCGCGCAAGAGCCCGCGGTGCTCTACTTTGAGGACGGCAAGATCAGCCGGATCGTCTCGCTCAACGACAACGTACCGCAGACGGCCTATGAGCTCGAGCCGCAACTGATCACGCATCTGTTCGACGACGAGCGTTCCAAGCGCCGTATTCTGCGCTTCGAGGACTTTCCGCCGCAGCTCGTCAACGCCGTCCTCGCGATCGAGGATCACCGCTTCTACAGCCACTGGGGCATCGACGTCATCCGTCTGACCAAGGCGATCATTGACGGCGTGGTCTCGTGGGAGCAGCCGCGCGGCACCTCCACGCTGACGCAGCAGTTGGCGCGCAACTTCTTCTTGACCATCGAGCAGACCTACGAGCGCAAGGTGGCCGAGGCGCTGATCGCCATCCAGCTCGAGCTGCGTCTGACCAAACAGCAGATTTTCGAGTACTACGCCAACCAGATCTTCATGGGGCGCAGCGGCAGCTTCAACGTGATGGGCATGGGCGAGGCGGCGCGAGCCTACTTCGATAAGGACGTCCGTGAGCTCACGCTGGCCGAAGCGGCGCTGCTGGCCGGGTTGCCGCAGGGCGCCAGCTACCTGAACCCCTACCGCCATCCGGAACGAGCTCTCAACCGCCGCAGCCAGGTCCTCTCGGCGATGCTGCGCTGGGGCTACATCGACGAAGAAGCCTTCAAGGAAGCCTCGCAGGAGCCCTTGAAGTTGGCGCGCGGCCACATCGAGTCCAGCGCCGCGCCCTACTACGTCGATCTGGTGAACGCCCACCTGCAGGAGAAGTTCGACTCCGACGAGCTCGTCACTCAGGACTATTGGGTCTACACCACGCTCGACAAGGACCTGCAGCGGGCGGCTGTGGACGCGGTGCGCATCGGCATGCAGGAGGTGGACGCGGCAATCGCCAAGCAGCGCCGCTTCAAGGGAAAGGAACCGCCCCGGGCGCAGGCCGCCCTGGTGGCGTTGGACCCCTCGACGGGCGAGGTGAAGGCGATCGTCGGCGGACGCGACTACGGCGAAAGCCAGCTCAACCGCGTGCTCGCCAAGCGGCAGCCTGGATCGGTGTTCAAACCCTTCGTGTTTGCGGCCGCGCTGGACACGGCGCTCGACGAGGAGCGCCAGCGGCTGGTCGAGGAAGGCGAGTCGAACCTGTTCAAGGAGATCGGCTGGTCGCTCTACGATCCCGGCCAGGTCTACACCACCGCGAGCCTGGTCGACGATGTGCCCACGACGTTCTGGTATGACGGCAAGCCCTACGAGCCCGCCAACCACATGAACAAGATCTACGGCCTGATCAGCTTCCGCTACGCTCTGCGGCGCTCGATCAACATCGCCACGGTGAAGGTGGCGGAGATGGCCGGCTACGGCCGCGTGGCTGAGATCGCCAAGCGCGTCGGGCTGGGCGACGGCATTCAGCCGACGCCTTCGATGGCGTTGGGCTCCTATGAGGCGACGCCGCTGGAAGTGGCCGGCGCCTACACGGCCCTCGTGAACGGAGGCGTGCGCAAGAAGCCCTCGTTCGTCCGTATGGTGCGCGACAGCGAAGGACGGACGCTCGAGCGGAGCAAGCCGGAGGAAGTGCAGGCGCTCGACCCGCGCGTGGCCTACCTGGTGACGAACCTGCTCGAAGACGTGATGGCGCACGGCACCGGCGTCGGCGCGCGCTACCGCTACAAGTTCAACGAGCCCGCCGCCGGCAAGACCGGCACCGACGACGACGGCTGGTTTGCCGGATTCACCAGCAACCTGCTTTGCGTGGTGTGGGTGGGTTTTGACGACAACACGGACCTGAGCCTGGAGGGCGCGCACTCGGCGCTGCCCATTTGGGCCGAGTTCATGAAGCAAGCGCACGCCCTGCGGCCCTACCGCAACCCTAAGCCGTTCGAGGCGCCCGAGGGCGTCATCACGGTGGAGCTCGACCCGGTGACGCTCGAGCTCGCCACGCCGGCCTGCTCCGAGCGCCAGAGCGAAGTCTTCATCGCCGGCTCGCAGCCCAGCCGTTTCTGCCGTCTGCACGGCGGCGGCGGGGGAATCACGCTGGCGACCAACGTGGCCGGCTGGGACAGCGCGCCGGTGGTCGGAGATCCGGGCGTGGCCGCCACGGCCGAGGGCGCCGCGGCCGACCCCGCCGCCGAGAATCCTGAAGACGTCAAGCGCAAGAACGGCTTCTTGAAGCGGATCTTCGGGATTCTCAACAAGAAGTAAACTTCTGCGGGCCGTCCGCTCGGCGCCGGCTCTCCCGACTTTGCAAATCGCGTCCCCGGGTGTAGGGTGATATTGAACACTCGGAGAGAACGCTCTTCCGCGTCGTTTTCGCAAGGCCTTTCGGGCCGCGGCCGGCGCGGATCGGGCGAACACACGGAGGGCGTGATGGTTCCCGCGCTGGTTGCCTTATTGCTGTTCCCGCAACTGGTGGATTCGACCGACAAGGTTGGAGCCCAGGCCGCGGTCGAGGCCGAAATCTCCCACGAGAAGCGCGGCGACATCTACATGGCGCGCAAGATGTACCGCGAGGCCGTGGACGCCTATCGCGAGGCGCTCGGCGAGCAGCCCCGCAGCGCGCGCCTCTACAACAAGCTCGGCATCTCCTTCCATCACCAGTTGATGTTTGGAGAGGCTCGGCGGCAGTACGAGCGGGCCTCGGAGTTGGACCGCAAGTACGCTCAGGCGATCAACAACCTGGGCACCGTCTACTACGCCGAGAAGCGCTACAAGAAGGCGCAGAAGGAATACGAGAAGGCGCTCAAGCTGACGCCCAACTCGGCTTCGGTGTACAGCAATCTGGGGACGGCCTTTTTTGCCAGAAACAAGTTCAAGCAGGCCTCCCAGGCCTATCTGACCGCCCTCGAGCTCGACCCCGAAGTCTTCGAGCACCGCAATCAGGCGGGCACGCTGCTGCAGGAGCGCTCGGTCGAGGACCGCGCCAAGTACTACTACTTCATGGCTGAAGCCTACGCGAAGGCGGAGATCTATGACCGGGCGTTGCTGTACCTGCGGCGGGCCTTCGAAGAAGGCTTCAAGGACGCCGGCAAGGTCCTGGGCGAGTCCGCCTTCGAGCCCCTGCACGGGGTGGTCGAGTTCCGCATGTTGGTGGACCCGGAAGGGAAGATCCTGCCGCCGCCCCAGCAGGCGAGCAACTGACGGCGGGGCCTCTCCGCCCTGACGGTCGCGCGTGGCGTGCTAGAGTCCGACTTTGGGTTCGGGTTCCATGCCTCGCCTCTCCCTACTCCTCCTGCTGGCCGCCTTCGGCTTCGGCGTCGCCGCCCGCGGATACATCCGCAATGAGCGCACCGCCGGAGTCCCCTACTTCCAACGCGATCCGGCCCAAGTCTCCTATCTCGTCTACTCCGGGACGGTCGCGGGCTTGCGCAACAAGGACGGCGAGCTGATCATCACGCCGGACAGCAGCCCGACCGCGGCCATCGCCGCCGCCATGGAGCGCTGGAACCGCGTTCCCGGCTCCGCGCTGCGGTTCTCCGCCCCGCTGCCGACCGACGACGGCGCGTCTCGCATCGATCAGCTCAACCTCGTCACTTTTGCCGACGACGCCTTCAACCGAGCGCTCGTCGGCGGGGCCATTGCCGTCACGCGGCTGAGCTCCGATCCCGACGGCGGCTTGACCGATACCGACGTCATCTTCAACCCCGCTCTGCCGTTCTCCACGACGCAGGCGGCCAACACCTTCGACATCGAAGGGACTCTGGCGCACGAGCTGGGCCACGCGATCGGGCTCGATCACGCCGGGCCGGTCACCTCCACGATGTTCGCCACCGCCGTGCGCGGCTCGCGTCGACTGCGGACGCTCACCGAGGACGACCGAGCCTTCGTCCGCGAAGTCTATCCGGGGCCGGACCTCGAGCCGACCGGTGCCCTCTCCGGCGTCGTCTCCGACACGACCGGCGCGCTCGTCGGCGGGGCCCTGATCACAGCGATCGACGTGCGCCGGAACCTGCTCGTGGGAACGATCGCCGACAATACCGGCGCCTTTCGGCTTGCGGCGTTGCCGCCCGGCGAGTACGCCCTGACGGCCGAGCCCTTGGACGGCCCGGCCACGGTGCAGCAGCTCGGCTTTTCGCGCCGGGGCGCCGACGAGACCTTCCGTTCGGTGGTCGCGGGCGGTCCGCAGACGCCGGCGATGACAGCCGTTACGGCGGGCGCGACCGCCATGCAGGATCTGGTTTCCGACGCTGGCGAGGCGTCTCTCAACATCTTGGGGCTGGCGACGCCCGAGCCCTCCGGCGAGGTCGTGACGCGCGCCGGGATCGTCGTGCAGCGCGGCCGGCAGTACGCCGTGCAGATGCACGGACCCGGGCTGCAGAAGAACGAGGTCACCGAGGATTCGCTCTTCTTCTTGGGCTCCGGCGTCAGCGTCATGCCGGACAGCTTCTCGCGCGATACGGTCTCGGTTGGGGGCGTCACCTATCCCCGCCTGCGCTTTCAGATCGCCGTCGCCGCCGATGCGCCCTTCGGCAGCGTCACGCCCGGCGTGGCTACCGCGACGGACGTCGCCTTCCTGAGCGCCGGCATCGAGATCGAGCCGGACACCCCTACGCCGACATTTTCGGCCGACGGCGTCGTCAACGCCGCGAGCTTCGCCGGCGGGCCCATCGCTCCCGGGGCCATCGTCTCGATCTTCGGCTCGAACCTGGGGCCGTCCACGCCGGCGCTGGGTGCGTTTGACACTGTGAACGGCGCGCTCCGCTCCGAGCTGGAGGAGACCGCCGTGTTCTTCCAGGAGACGCCTGCGCCGCTGTTCTACGCCGATTCCGGGCAGATCAACGCCCAGGTCCCGGCGACCCTCACCCCCGGCAACTCGGCGCTGGTCCGGATCGTCCGGCAAGGGGTTTCGAGCGCGCCGGCGGTGGTCTCGGTGGCCGGCGAGTCCCCGGGCCTGTTCACTCTGGACGGGCGGCGGGCGGCGGCGCTCAATCAAGACGGATCGCTCAACACGTTGGAATCGCCGGCGGCTGCCGGAACCGTGGTCACGCTCTACGCCACCGGCCAGGGGGCGGTGGAACCTGTCGTCGCCACGGGCATGCCGGCGGGCGTGGACCCGCTGAGCCGGGCGGACGGCGTGGAGGTCCTGGTCGACGGCCGTTCGGCGGAGATCCTGTTTGCCGGGTTGGCGCCGGGATTCGTCGGCCTGCTCCAGGTCAACGTGCGACTCCCGGCGGATGTTCCGGCCGGCGAACGCTCGCTCGAGCTGCGCATCCGGGGCGCGCAGGCGGCCGAGGCTACGCTGGCCGTGCGGTAGCGGCCTCTAGCGGCGTCGGTAGAGTGTCATCTCCGGCCGCAGGGTTCTCCAGTCGAGCGGGGCTCCCGCTTCGCCGAGCGTGGTCCACAGCCACAGCGGCCGGGCCCGAAAGACGGCGATGCGGTCGTAGTCGCGCTCCAGGATGGTGAGGTTGGCGGGTGAGGCGGGCTCGGGGCTCGCGTCGGAGGTGACGGCCCAATCCGGGGGCGCGGCGCTCAGGTCGCCGTGGAACAGATCCGGCCCCGGGGGATAGGTCGAAGGATTTAGCGGCGGAACCTCGGGCTCCGGCAGAGAAACGGTCTGCCCCGGCCGGGCCGCCTGCCGCAGTACGGATAGAGCCAGGTTGGCGGGATGTGGGGCCAGACGCGCCTCCACCAGCCGCAGAGCCGTCAGGCCGGCGACCAGGAGGGCCGTCGCCCCGGCCCAGCGCCGGTAGGGGACGGGCAGGGAAGCCAAGCCGCAGCCGGCCGCCACGGCGCCGAGGGGCAGAATCGGCGTCAGCGATTGGAGGAAGGGTCCCTGGGCGATCAAGGGAACCAGGAAGCCCCCCGCCAGCGCTGCAGCGACCATCGTCCCCGCCGGGTCGCGGTCACGGAGCCACGCCCACAGCCTCCAAAGCGCCAACCCCGCGGCCGGAATCCCCAAGCCGAAGCGCGCGAAGTCGCCAAGCGATCGCAGCAGCAGAAGGGGGCCGTCGGCTGCCGGTTGCCAGGCCGAAGCCGCCTCCCGCCACACGCTCGTGGGATCGGTCAGCAGCAGAGGGGTTCCGATCACGAAGCCCAGAGTCGCGGCAGCCAGCATCTCCGCCGCGGCGCGGCGTCCGCGTCCGCGAGCCGCCGCTGCCAGCAGACCTGCCATCTGCAGGACCAGAGAGGCTTCGACGGCGCAGGCCAACCCGGCCAAGAGCCCCAGCCGACGCATGCGCCGATCCAAGGCTGCCCAGCAAGAGGCGATTGCCAGCAGGGCGGCGGCGGAGTCCGGGCGAATCTGGCAAGCTTGCAGAACCAGGCCCGGCGCCATGGCGGCCAATGCCGCCGCCCAGAGTCCGGCGGCCACGCCGCCCAGCCGCAGCCCCAGCAGAAAGACCAGGAAGACCGCCCCGAGGTCGAGGATCGCCGAAAGGAGGCGACCTGCCAGGTAGACGCGCTGAAAGGCGCCGGGGCGCATCTCCAGAAATCCGTCGCGCCAGTCTGCGTCGAGGTATCCGGCCGCATGGGCGATCTCCAACGCCGCCAGCGTCAGCCCCTCATGCAGGCTGCCCCACTCTCCCTCAGCGCGCAGCCGAGCGGCGGCGAACAGCGCGTCGTCCTCTTCGAGGGAATAGGAAGAGCGGAACCCGGACGCGGCGGTCTCGGCGTCAGTCGGCGGAAGGCCCCAATCCAGCCCCACGCAGCGCAACAGCAACGCCGTCGTCAGGATGGCCCAGAGCGCGAAGAGCTGGCGCGCGCTGAGCTCACCCACCGGCGCTCTCCATCGCCCTAGCCCTCTTCGGCGAGCTTGCGTACATGGGAAACGATCACCGCGGCGCCCACGGCAAAGCCCGCCGCGGCGCCGGCTCCGATCAGCGCCGGCTCCACGCTTGGCAGCAGGGCGCACACCGCCGCGTTGATGCCCAGCGCCAGCAGCGCCGCGACCATCGGCGCGCGGTAGACGCCCATGCCGAACAGTGTGCGTGAGAGCAGATCCACCACGCCGCGGCCCACGATCACCGGCATGTAGCCGAGCACGACCGCCGCCACAGCGGCCGTCGAGGCCGCGCCGAACTGCCCGCGCTCGAACAGGATCTCGACCAAGGGTTCGCGAAAGACCATCAGCACGACCATCATGACCGCGCAGACCCCGGCCGTGAGCAGAGCGGCCCGCTGCATGGCGCGGGCCGCGCTGCGGCGTTCTCCGGGCGAGGCCTGCAGGGCGGCGATCTCCGGCAGCAGCGACTGCGACAAGGGAACCACCAGCAGCGCCAGCGGCACCCGAAACAGCTTGAAGCCGTAGTCGAACGCCGCCGTCATGCCGGGCCCGAACGTCGAAGCGTAGGCGCGCGAGACCGCCGTGGTCAGCTCCATCGCCAGCGCCTGGCCCAGGATCGGCGCCGGACCGGACAGCAAGGACCACAGCTCGATGCCGGGCGTCTGGGGCGGCTTCTCGCGGCTTTCCGGCAGGCGCCGGGCATAGAGGAAGGCCCACAGCAGTTGCAGCCAGGAGCCCGCCACGTAGCCGACCGCGAAGCCGTAGACCCCCAGCCGGTCATGCAGCAGCAGGGCGCCGACGATCGTCGCCACGTTCACCGTAGCGTTGTGCAGGGACGGGATCACGAATCGACGCCGGCTGTACAGCAGCGCCGAATACGCGAAGCTGCAACCGACCGCCGCCGGCGCGAGCCCGGCCACCCGCAGCAGGCCTGCGCTCAGCCGGGCCGTCTCCGGGTCGAGGCCCGGTGCGAACAGCAGCACGATCGGGTTGGCGAAGATCAGAAACGCCAGCGAAGAGCCGACCGCCAGCCGTACGACGGGCCACAGGATCTCCTGGAAGGAGCGGCCGCCCATCGCCCCCGAAGGCGTCAGCCGCGGCGTGAAGCCGAAGATGACGGCCAGCGCCAGGACGCTCCACCACAGCTCGATCGGCGCCATGGCAGCCGTGAAGGCGTCCGCCTCCGGGCCCGTCCCCATCAGATAGCCCACGGTCGCCTGGCGCAAAAAGCCCGCCAATTGGGCGGCGGCCAGACCCACGGCGACGATCAGGCCGCCTTGCAGGACCCGCTTGCGTGAGATCGAGGGAACTTGAGGGTCTGCCTCGGACGACATGAGAAGACGGCAAAGCCGGTCACAACGCCCGGGCGGGGGAGCGTCGCACCCATTCTACCCGCGAGCCCGGCCGGCGGCTACTTCGCGTGAACCTTGACGATTAGGTAAGTAAGCTTCTCCCCGCTCGCCAGCACGATCTGGTGCGGCAGCTTGGGAGGGATGTTGACGACGTCGCCTGGGGCCAACTTGCGGGTGGAGGCGCCCTTGAGCGAGGCGCCGCGAATCTCACCGGGCTCGGTGGTCTTGGCGTCCACCACCTCGCCGCCGTAATGCAACGTGCCCGTGCCCGATTGCACCACGTAGAAGTCCGTCTGGTTGTCGTGCACCTCGGCCGGTCCGTCGTCCTCGCGGTAGACCACCAGCACGTAGTGGCTGCCGAAGTCGGCCAGCCGCTCCAGGGCGTAGTGCTGTTCGTTGAGCTTGGGCGCAAGCTCCTTGGAGTAGGATTTGAGCTCCTTGGAGGGCCAGACGGTCACCTCTTCGGCCGAGAGGGTCGTGGCCAACAGCAGCAACGGCAGGGAAGCAACGGCGAGAATGCGCATCGCCCGCGATTGTACTGCGGCAAGGCGGGCCGGGGCTACTCGCCGGAGCTTTCCGGGCGTCGGACGCGGCCGACGATGTCGCTCCAATGCGGGAATGCGGAGAGCCCCTCGGGCGCGTCGAAAGGCTCCTCGACTTCCAGCAGACCGTTGCCCTCGAGAGGTTTGTCGAGTTTGATGTGGAAGCGGCCCAGCAGACGGCCGGTTCCGTTGTCCTCGCCGCGCTCCAGCACCAGCACCTCGTAGTCGCCCGCGGGGGCCGGCGCCATCTCATGGTTCGTGAGCGCGGCCCGGATGCGCACCTCGGCATTGGCGTCCCGCCAAGCCCGCAGCCCGGAAACTTCCAAGCCGCCCGCTTCGGGAATCGTGACGGCGGCCTCCGCCGAGTCGCCGCCCGCGAGCTCGTCACGCCACTGGCTGAACAGCTCCGGGCTGCTCATGTAGACGGCGACGCCGGCCGAAGCCAGCACCAGGAACAGGAACAGCAACAACTGCGATGGGCTCAGCGAGAGTGCGTGCTCCGGAGCAGGCGGCCGGACCGGCGGAGCGGGGATAACCGGCGCCCGCGGGCTCAGCGGCTCCATTCTCGGAGCCTCCACTCTCGGGGCGGCCACAGCCGGCGCCGCTTCGACTTGCGGGGTTAGGAGGGGCCGCGGAGCGATCTCCGGTTCCGGCTTCAGCTTGGGGCTGCCGCTGGCCGACCCGAAGGCCGTCTCTCCTGCATCCGCCGGCTCGCAATACGGACAGTGCGTGTGCGAGACGTCAACATCCTTCCCGCAGCGCTGGCAGACCCAGGTAAACATGCCTGAGCCCGAATTCTAGCATCCTCGGTCAGGCTGCTCGCCGAGAGGCCGATGAAGCGCCCCAGCAGCGGAACAGCGGAAGCATGCCGCTCCAGCGACACGGCGACTCCTCGAGCTTCGCCGGCGCCTCGACCACGGCTTCCGGCGCAGCTTCTTCCGCCGGGCGACGGTAGGAGGCCACGTGAAAGCTGGCGGTCCCGTAATCGATGAAATTCCACTCCACGTTGGGCTGAGTCACGATTCCAAATCCCCTCTCTCGCGTCGGCGCAAGGAGCATACCGATCGGTATGCATACCGTTGAGTATGGACTTGGGCGCCGCCGCGGTCAAGCGTCGATTCGGTTAATTTCCGCCCAGCGAGCGCAGCGCCTGTTCCGCTTCGGGGTCTCCGTAGGGCCAGTGGGAGAGGTAGAGCTGCAAGGCCGCACGGCCTCGCTCGCGGTCCCCCGCCTGGAGGTACAGGAACCCCAAGTTCCGGGCGCAGGAGGGCAGGTCGGGCGAGTTTTCGATGTAGAGGCGGCAGGAGGCGTCCAGGTGTTCGATCACCCCGGAGAGCGGCTGCTCGTCCGATGCGATCAGCGCGGAGTTGGCCGGGTTGTTTCGTACGAAGACGACGGCCTGAGCGTCGTGGCGGATGAGCTTCCAGTCCTCCAACCCCGGGCGGCCGAGATCCAGGATCAGCGGGTAGACCACGCCGGAGACGTACTCGAAGCCGTTCATGACGATGGAGTCGACCGAGTACTTGTCGAGCAGGCTGCGGCGCAGCGCGGCGGTCTGGGCGGGGTTTTGGTCGCCGTAGAGCAACGCCTGGTAGTCCCTGTAGACGCCCTCATTCAGAGCTCGGCCGTCGATGAACGTCTTGCGTTCCGGACCGAGCGCCCAGATCAGATAGCCCCCGTACTCGTAGGTATTGAACATGTGGCCGGCGAGGTTCCGCTCCTTGATGAAGTCCGTCGCCGCCACGGGGAACTTCCATTCCGCGGCGCGAAGCTGGAAGAGCCTGCCTTGGACGCCGAAGCCGACCAGCAGCGTTGCCGCGAGGCCGACGAGCAGGCCCGGCCCGAGGCGAGGGTCGAGGCGGGAAGCCTTTCCCTCGACCAACGGGCGGCCATAGATCGCCAACAAGGCCGGAGCCAGAAATGCCACCAGCGGCAGGTTCCGGAACGCCAACAAGGCGGCCGAGCCGAAGGCCACGAAGAGCAGCCCGTGGGCGATGCGGACCTGTTTGATCCGAGCCACCAGCAACGCAGCCGCGGCATAGAGCAGGAGTTGGAAGATGTAGGGCGGCCCCCACAGCGGCGGGCGCGACCACTCGATCAGGGTTTGGGTCAGAGCGCTCTCGCGATACCCGGCGAGAATCGCCAGGATTCCGAAGCCGGAAGGGTTGAGCCCGGAGACGGCGACGGCCGCCGCGGCGGCGATCCACAAGGGCTTGCGCCGTTCCGAACCCAGCGCCTCCACGGCGTAGCAGCCCAGAACGACCCAGCCCATGAAGAAGCCGCCGTGGGAGTTCGCCCACAGCAACGACAGAGCGGGAAGCAGCCACAGCCAGCGGTCCGAGCCGCCGTCCCGCCAGCTCTCGAGGATCACGACGAAGACGGGAACCAGGACGAACGTCAGCAGCGCCGGCCGGTCGGCGGCAAACAGCAACAGCGTTGGGGCCGCCGCCAGAGCCGTCAGGCACGACCAGGCCATGCCCGCCCCCGAGCGCCAAGCCAAGAAACCGGCCAGCCCGCAGACTGACGCCAGCAGCAAACCCTTCCACAACGCCAGCAGCGGAAAGCCGCCTACCGCGTACACGCAATACCACAGCGCCTGGGAGAGCCACTCGTGCGTGAGGTTGAAGTAGCGCACCCGCTCCTCGCCGGGATAACTCGGCTCGCCGAGATCCGTGGTGTAGGCGAACGGGTCCGGGACAGGCAACCGCTGATTCTCGAGCACGTACTCGCCGGTGGCGAGGTGCCACCAGAAGTCCGTATCGGCGACCTCGGTGGAGAACGCTCCGAGCAGCAGCACGGCCGTCAGAGCGGCCAAGACCCATTCGAGAGCCGAGACGCCGGAGACCGCGACCGAAGCGGCTACGGCCTCGCCCGACTCAGACTTGCCGGACTCGGACTGGACCGCAGCCGGGCGGCGGATGGTTTTGCGCTTGGACAGAAGAATCCAGGCTAGCGCGCGGTTTCCGGGCCCGGCAACCGCCGCGGTCTCGGCCTGCGAGGGGGCCTATGTTACCGCCGTTTCCAGCAGCGTCAGGGTTCCGGCATCGGCGTCGAGCTCCGCTTCGGCCCCCACCGGGATCGTCGCCAGGTCGTCAACATGCCCGATCATCAGCCCGCGCAGGGCCGGCTTGCCCAGCGGCTCCAACCGGTCCCGCAGGATCTCTTCCAGGCTGCGGCTGCGCCCCGAACCCGGCTTGGACTCGGTGAACTTACCCACGGCCACCGCCGCGCAGGCCTCGAACACCCCGGCCAGCCAGAGGTGCGTGAGCATGCGGTCGATGCGGTAGGGAGATTCGTCCACGTCCTCGATGAACAGGATCTTGCCCGTGAAATCCGGCGCGTAGGGAGTGCCCAGCAGCGTCGAGAGCAGCGTCAGGTTGCCGCCCGCCAGCTTGCCGCGCGCTTTGCCGCCGACGATCGTCGTCAGCCTGTTCTCACGTTCCACCTTGCCCGGCCGCGCCTCGAATGGAGGCGGCTCGGCCAGCCGCACCGGCGCCGAGGGCTCCACCAGGACCTTGCGCAGCCCGCCCAGCGCGTACTCGCTCCAGGTGCGCAGGGCCGTCGGGCCGTGGAAGGTGACCAAGCCCGTGCGGCGCTGGATCGAGCCCAACAGCGCCGTGATGTCGCTGAAGCCCAGCAGAATCTTGGGGTTCTTGCCGATGGCGTCGAAATCCAAATAGGGCAAGATGCGCTGAGCGCCATAGCCGCCGCGGATGCAGAAGACTGCGTCGACCGCATCGTCTTCGAAGGCCGCTTGCAGATCCGCCGCACGCTCCTCGTCCGAGCCGGCGAGGTAGTCCGTCCGGCTGAACAGATGCCGCCCTGCTTTGACCTTGTACCCCAAGGATTCGACGGTCTCGATGCCGAAGCGTATGTCCTCGTCTTCCCAGGCGTTGGAGCTCGGCGCGACCAAGCCGACGGTGTCGCCGGGCTTCAAGCGCTGGGGTTTGACGGTTTCGGCGGCGGACAGGGGCAAGGGCAGGGCCATGGCGGGCAGGAGCGAGAGAAAGCTGCGGCGGCGCATCGCTCCCTAGATGATGCGATAAACCCGCGCCATCCAGTAAGGCAGCAGGAAGTCGACGCCGGCGGTTTCGATGTAGCCGTCGCCGCCGCCATGAAGCTGGAAGGGGCTGCGCTGCCACACGAAGTCCGTACGCACGCGGTCCTCCACCGGCAGCGGGTCGCAGGCGCGATCCTCGCCGCACTCCGGGACCACGCCGCGCCAGTCGATGCTGAAGTCGCGCGAGGGCCGGCGGACCCAGGCCAGCAGCAGCTCGACCGTCTCGGCGTCGCGCCGCTCGTCGGGCCCCTGCAAGACCCGGTCGATCATGTTGAAGTGCGCATTGCCATGGTCATCGACCGTGCGCCGGTAGACCTTGTAGGCGGTCATGTAGCGGCCCCGGTGCGTGTCGGAAAGCTCCGAGCGGATCAGCGAGAACATCGCGATGGCGATGAGATTGAACTTGAAGTACGAGGAGTGATCGTCGAGCACTTCCAGGCCGATCACGGGAATCGTCTGGGCCGAGCCGAGCAGGCGCTCGTTGCGGTAGGGCTTGCTGAAGCGGGCGTCGTTGACCTGTCGGCCGACTTGCAGAATGGCCAAGCGCTGGTCCACTCGGTGCCAGAAGACCGTGGAGATGGAGCCGTCCGGCATCCGTACGGCCCAGTCCTTGTCGAGCAGGAACTCGATGGTGCGGGTGACCAGATCGCGGATGTCGGCGCGGATGCCCTCGTCGTAGATCCACTCGAAGGCCACGCTCAGGCCGAACAGGAAGCCCAGATACTGGTCGCGCGAGGTGTTGCCGATCCACACCGCCGGCGCGCCGTCGAGCATCGCTGAGTAGATCCCGTTGCCCTCTTCCTCGACGGCCACGGAGGCGGCCCAGGGGGAATCCGCCGGCAGCCAGCCGCGCGCCAGCAGGTTCGTGCCGGTGACGTCCACCAGCTTGCGCATCTCGCCGATGCAGCGGATGATCGCGTACCAGGCGTCCGCCGAGCCGGTGGCGACGAAGCGATAGGTTTCGGCCGCCAGGAAGTGCCCGGTCCAGATGGCCGAGTCGCCGCCGCGCGAATAAGCCGCGACGACCTCGCTGTCGGGGGCCTCGAAGATGGGGTCCAGGATCGTTCCGTGAGGCAGGTGGCGCTGGAGCAGCCGGGCGCGGACCTCGTCCGCGGTCTGCTCCAGAATCTCCTCCGGTCGCCGGATGCGCGACCGGGCCAGGGCGAAACGCTTGCTCATCGGGGACCCTCCTGTTTGGACGCATCCGGGCCCCGGGCTCGTTTCGTCCCGAGGCCGCGGGCGCCGAATCGCCGCCCTAGAAGCGGATCAGGAAGCCGGCCGTGGCGGCCCAGCGCGTGCTCGGATCGTCGAGCGTGAGCCCTGGGATGACACGGTCCCGGCCGCCCGAGGTCAGGCCGCGGATCTCGCCGCGTACGCCGAAGTGGCGGCCCAGCACCACGTCGACGCCGCCTCCCATGCTCGCGCCCCAAGTTCCTTTGTTCTCGAGCTCGAGCCGGGAGGTCGGCAACGAGCCGCCCAGCGTCGTCGGGTTGACCCGCGCGATCCGCGCATACCCGACGCCGCCGAAGATGTAGGGTTGCAGGAAGAACGGCTCGAGAAAGCGCACCTGCAGGCCGGGCGTGATGAAGCCGGAGTAGCTGTCGGTGTCGACCGTGCTCTGGTCGAAACGGCTCTCGCTCGGGAGCTGGTCCTGGAAGAAGAAGAACGGCACGTGCAGGTGCAGGGAGAGGCCGTCGCCGCCCAGTAGCCGGTGGTTGAAGGCGACGCCGCCGGCTAGCCCGCCGTCTTCCTTGAAGACGTTGCCGGGCAGCCCGGAGAACTCGAAGCGACGGCCTTCGGAGACGACCCCGCCGATCTGCAGGGCCAGCTCATTGGATTGAGCGGAAAGCAGCGGAGCCGCCGCCAGCATCCCGCCGCAGAGCAACAAAACAGTGTTGATTCGCATGGACTTTCATGGGCGGGCGCTCGATGGAAACTGCAGGACGAACCGCACCGGCGCGAGTGGCCGGCGGGGACCGCCCCTCCCGATCCTACTATCTTTCCGCCGTGGCGCTCCCGGCACCGTCTGGAACCTCCCCGAATCCAGCGATGTTCGCCAAGCATGCAACAATCGCTCCAGCGCGCTCGTCTCAAGGTACGAACCCGATGCAGGACGCTCCGAAGATCACCCGCCGTCAGGCGCTGGCCGTCGCCGCGCCGCTCTTTCTGACCGTGCCGTTGCGCAGCCAGAGCGCTCAGGAACAGGGCCGGCAACTCGTACAAAAGGCCCTGCAGGCGCTCGGCGGCGAGGCGTTCTTGAACCTCCACGACCAAGTTGCCTCCGGACGCGCTTATTCCTTCTACAACGCCAGCGTCCGGGGGCTGGCCCGCATCACGGTCTACGATCGCTTCGAGCCGATGCGCCCGGACGCCCCGGCTGACTGGCTGCCGGTGAGCCGGCGCGAGGTCTACACCGAGAAGGGCGACTACTACTCCCTCTTCCGCAACGGCAAGGGCTGGGAGGTGACCTACCAGGGCGCGCGGCCCCTGCCGGCCGACGTGATGGAGAAGTACCGCCTCGGCGTGCAGCGCGACTTCCTCTACTTTCTGCGCTACCGCCGCGACGAGAAGGGCCTGTACTACTATTCGCCCGGCATGGAGATCGTGGACAACGTTCCGACCGACGTCATCGAGATCACCGACTACGACGGCGAGACCATCAAGGTGTATGTGCGCCAGTCCGACGGTTTGCCGCACATGGGGCTCTACACTCGGCGCGACCCCAAAACTCGTATCCCGTACGAGGAAAAGACAATCTGGTCGAAGTACAAGCCCTCCGGGGACGGCGCCACGCTGCCCTGGAACATCCGCAAGGAACGCGATGGCGAGGAGATCTACGAGCAGTTCGCCGGCGAGATGAAGGTCAATCAGAACTTCGAGAACGACGTGTTCGATCTGCCTCGCGGCGTCAAGGAACTGCCGCCGGACGTATAGATCCTGCTAACCTTTCCCTCGTGGAGGCCTTGAAGGCGTCGGATGGGTTCACCCGTGCAGACATCCGTCGAATTCTCAACATCCACGAGCGCAGCCTGAAGGCCTGGGAAAGGCATCGGCTGATCGATTTGCGGGGTCGGCTCGGCTTTGGAGACCTGGCCGCCCTGCGCACCCTCAAGCGCCTCAGCGACAGCCGCATCCCGGCTCTGCGCATCAAGAATTCCCTGGCCGCGCTGCGGAAGCGCACGGGCGTCCGGCGGCCGCTGGTCGACCTTACCCTGCGTCCTCAGGGGCGTAAGATCGCTGTGCAGACCTCTGGCGCGCTGATGGAGGCCGAGACCGGCCAGTTCCTGCTGCCGTTCGATCCGCATGCGCCGGGCCGCGTCAAGACGCTGGAGCTGCGAGCCACGCCGCCGCCCGTCCGTCTGGACGAAGCCGAGACCTGGTTCCAGCGCGGGCTCGAGATCGAAGAGCGCGGCGGGGAAGCCGAGACGGCCCGAGAAGCCTACGAGCGGACGGTGGAGCTCAACCCCATGGCAGCCGGCGCTTGGGTCAACCTGGGCACCCTGCTCTACCGCGCCCGGCAGCTCGAAGAGGCCGAGAAGCGCTACGTGAAGGCTCTGGAGATCGCGCCGGACTACGCCCTGGCGCACTTCAACCTCGGCAACGTCTACGAGGAGCAGGGGCGGCTGACCGAGGCCCTCGACGCCTACCAGACGGCCTTGCGCATCGAGCCGGGCTACGCCGACGCGCACTACAACCTGGCGCTGGTCTACGAGCGCACCGGCGAGCTCATGCGGGCGGCCAAGCACTGGCGGGCCTACCTGAAGCTGGATCCCGCCAGCCCGTGGGCCGGCATCGCCCGCCAGCAGCTCGGCTCGCTGTTGCAGGTGACCCCGGGCGGCCAAGCCCGGCGGCGGCCGCTGCGCCGCTGACGGCGCGCCGCTAAGCTTCGAGCGCTTCCGCCAGGGCGCGCTTCATCACGCCTTCGTCAGGGTCCTGCCCGGTCCAGAGCTGGAAGCCGATCACGCCTTGGTAGACCAGCATCGACAGGCCGTCGAGCGTGGGCAGCCCCTGCTCCCGGGCCATCCGCAGAAGGCCCGTTTCCGGCGGATTGAACACCGCGTCGGCCACGAGACAGCAAGCCTCGGCCAGGCTCACGGCCGGAACGGCGTCCACGTCGGGATACAGGCCGATCGAGGTGGCGTTGACGAAGATGTCCGTCTCCTTCGGCACGGAGTAGGTCCCGACCCAGGGTTCGAAGCGGATCGGCCCCTGGGCGGACGCCTTCAGATCGGCCGTCATGCGCTCGCCGCGTTCGACCCTGCGGTTCACCACAAGCACATCCGCTGCACCGGCCAGCAGTAGCTCGGCGGCGACCGCGCGAGCCGCTCCGCCGGCTCCCAGCAACACAATGCGTTTGCCGGATGGCTCGACCCCTGCGTCCTGCCGCATCCCGCGCAGAAAGCCCTTGCCGTCGGTGTTGTCGCCGACGAGCCGGTCGCCCCGGCGAACGATCGTGTTGACCGCTCCGATTAGGCGCGCGGCCGGAGTCAGCTCGTCCAGGTGATCGATCACGGCCACTTTGTGCGGAATGGTGAGGTTCAGGCCGCGCATGCCGAAGGCGCGTACGCCCCGCATGGCGTCCGCTAGGTTTTCCGGGCCGACCTCGACGGTGAGGTAACGCCAATCCAGGCCCGCCGCCCGGAAAGCGGCCTCCTGCATGACGCCGGTGGGGTTCTCGGCGACGGGCTGCCCGAAGCAGCCGACGAGCTCTGCTTTGAAGTTCTTGGACATCTTGTCGCGCCCAGCCTAGCGCATATACTGGAGCGTTCGGCAGACCCGCCGCGACCTCCATGAAGAGTCTTTGTCCCTTACTGGCCACTTTGCTGCTCTACTCGGGGAGCTGCGCGCCGGCGCCGGCGGCCGAGCGGCCGCCCAACCTCGTGATCGTCTTCGCCGACGACATGGGGTACGGCGATCCGCAGGTTTACAACGACCGCTCCCGCATCCCTACCCCGCACATTGATGCGCTCGCTGAGCGCGGCATGCGCTTCACCGACGCGCACACCGCCTCGTCGGTCTGCACGCCGTCCCGCTACGGTCTGCTCACCGGACGCTACCCTTGGCGCTCGCGGCTGCCCGTGGGCATCGTCGACAGTTGGGGCGGCCCGGTCATCGACGCCGACCGCCTCACCCTAGGCAAGATGCTGCAGCAAAAGGGCTACGCGACGGCCTGCATCGGCAAGTGGCATCTGGGCTGGGATTGGCCGCTCCGGGGCGGAGGCTATCTCTCCGACGAGCTCGAAGGAGTGAACGTGCCGGCCGCCCGTCAGGAAGCCACCGGCCTGCGGATCGACTTTTCCCGTCCCATCCGCAGCGGTCCTGTTACCCGCGGGTTCGACTACTACTTCGGCGACGACGTGCCGAACTTTCCGCCCTACGCCTTCCTCGAGAATGACCGCGTGCTGACCGCTCCAACCGACCGCATGCCGGCGCAGAAGGGCCAGCGCGTCGGACCGATGACGCCGAACTGGGACCTGTTCGCCGTACAGCCGACCATCGCCGCCCGCGCCATCGAATGGCTGGAGGAGCGCGCCGCCGAACCCGAGAAGCCGTTCTTTCTCTACATGCCCTTGCTGGGCCCGCACACGCCCATTGTGCCCAGCTATCCCTACCGCGGCCGCAGCGACGCCGGCCAGTACGGCGATTGGGCGCACCAGATGGACGCCATGCTGGGTCGCGTCGTCGAGACCCTCGAGCGAACCGGCCAGATGGAGAACACCATCGTGGTCTTCTCCTCCGACAACGGCTCGCCCGCCCGCAGCGGCCTGGGGACCTTCGGTCAGACCAACACCGTCACGGAGCTCTACAGCCACGTCCCAAACGCCCCCTGGCGAGGGCTGAAGGCCGACGCCTGGGAGGCCGGGCATCGCGTGCCGTTGGTCATCCGTTGGGACGGCCGCATCCGCGCCGGCGTCGCCAACGACGTGACCGTCTGCCTGACGGACCTGTTTGCAACCGTGGCCGAGCTGTTCGGCGTCGAGCTGCCGGATGACGCCGGCGAGGACAGCTTCTCGTTGGCGCCGCTGCTGCTGGCGAACCGCTCAGAGCGCTACGCCCGTCGGCAGATCGTGCATCACAGCCACCAGGGGCTGTTCGCCATCCGCAAGGGCGACTGGAAGCTCATCCTGGGCTCAGGATCGGGCGGCTTTTCGCAACCGCGCGGCCAGATCGTGGAGCCCGGTCAAGAGGGGCCGATGCAGCTCTACCTGCTCACCGAAGATCCCAGCGAACGCCGCAACCGCATCGAGGAGTTTCCGGCCCGCAAGCAAGAGCTGCTCGACGAGCTCGGCTCTCTCATCCGCAACGGCCGCTCCCGCTGAGCCGCGACGAACGCCGTCCGGCTAGTGGCAGCCCATGCAGCGAAAGTTGCGGCCGTGGCAGGGTTGGCAGGTGAGCTTCTGCTCCGCCGTGAGAACGCCGGTGGAGTGTGCGTCGATGAACTCGCGGGTGTGATTCTCCGGCTTGATGGGAAAGTCCGGCGCGTGGCAGGTTTCGCAGGTGAAGGGATTGTCGATCTGGTCGTGGCAGACCAGGCAGTCTGCCATGTGAGGCAAGTCGACCGAGGCGTCGACCGCGGTGGATTGTTCCATGCCGCGATGACAGCCGACGCAGGCGCCCTCGGCGTCGAGCTGGGCGCGAATGTCGGGAACGGGCCCCAGGTAGGCGCCGTTGTCGATCGCTTCCGCCAGCTTGGCCGCCACGTTACCCAGCTCGAGATGCTGCTGGTGGCTGAAGGAGAACGAGCGCGGCGCCGGCGTTCGATCCTCGAGCGGCGCCACGTCAACCTTCGGAGCGGTCTCCCCGTTGTGGCAGACCAGGCAGAGCTGCGCCTGCGGGAGGTTGTTGTCCGTCGCCGCGTCGCTGCCCGCCACCGAAGCGTGGCAGACGTTGCACTGCAAGCCGACCTTGCCGAGGTGGAGCTGGTGCGAAAACTCGAGCTCGGCAGCGGCGCTCACTGCGCCCGCGAAGCTCAACGCGACGAGGATCCGAATCCACACGATCGACCACGCCGGAACCGGCGACACTTCACTGTACCAACCGGGGCTTGGCCGGCCCTGGGAGCCTCGAAACGAGCTCCGCGAAGCGCTGACGGCGGCCGTCGATGAGCTTCTTCCAGATGGACGTCGGCGCCGGATCGAAGACCAGCGACGAGGCGGCCGGAAGGATCATCCAGTCGCCGCGGGCCACCTCGCCGTCGAGCTGTCCGGGCCCCCAGCCGGCATAGCCGGCGTAGCCGCGCAGCCGCTTCTCGTCGAAGCCGGCCACGATGAGACTGGCGAGCGTGCGGGCGCTGCCTCCGGCATAGACATCGCCGAAGATGGGTTCCAACTCCTCCGGCGGCTCCTCGGCGCGGACCAGGATCAGCAGCCCGTCCTGCTGCACCGGGCCGCCGAAGTAGATGCGGTCCGTGCGGCCTTCCAGGGATTCCACCGTGGGCAGGACCTCGGCGAGGGTCACGGTGGCGGGACGGTTGATGATCAACCCCATCGCGCCCTCGGGCCCGTAGTCGATCAACAGGACGACCGTCCGCGCAAAATTGGGATCGAGCACCTGTTCCTCGGCCACCAGGAACTTGCCGGCGGCCAAGGCGTCGACGCCGGACTGCTGGGCTCCGGCGGCCAGCGCCAGGCCGAATAGGCAGACCAGGAGTCGTGCGCCCGGCATGGCCCTCATTGTAAGGGCCCCGGCAAACGGCAACGCCGCCTTATGGTCAGTCCCAGCGCTCCGCCGACTCCTGGGGCCGCGGCGGTCCCGCAAACTGGATGCCGAAGACGTAACGCTCACCGTCGGTGTGCCCGTGGGTCACCGATCCGAAGCGCTGCCAGCCGTCATGGATGATGGAGACCGTCGACTGCACCGGAATGCGGCTCTCGCCGGAAAGGCCAAGTCCGCCCTCGCCGACATCGAGGATGCGCACCCGAACCTCCTGGCGGCCGTGCGAAGGCGATTGCCAGATGACCGTGGCCTCACCCTGGATCGGAGTCCGATCGAAGCGGCGCTGTTCATGACGAATGAGCTTGAGGCCGATCCGCCAGTCGCCATGGTCGGCTTGGCAGTGCCGCACCATCGCCTTCGCCGGGGCTTCCTCCCCCAGGGTGATCAGCACCGGCGAGCCCGCGTCCAGCCGGTAGGGCGAGCGCAGCCCCATGCCTTCCTTGGAACGGTCGCAGACCCAGGCAATCTCGGCGTGGCGTTCCCCTTCCTCGTCGATCCATTCGACCAGAGCTCGTTCGGCGCTGGAGGTCCGATCTCCCGCCCGGTGCTCCGGTTCCTCGGCGACGAGCCCGAGCGTTGGCGGGTGCTCCTCCCGGTTCCTGGCAAGCAAGCGGTCGAAAAGACCCGAGAACAGCACCGACATCTCCTGAGGACGATCGGCGGATCGGGCCGGCGAGTTCAGTCTGAAAATCGGCCGAGCAGCTCTTCGGCGTAGAGAGCGCCATGCGGGGTGTCTTCGTGCTTGAAGTACAGGAAGACCGAGCGACCCTCGCCGAGCAGGTCGCCCACTTTGTCCCCGATGGCCGCGCGGTCGTCGGCGGAGTAGTCCGCCTTGCGCAGGCGGAAGTAGACAAAGTCGGCCGTCATCACGTCCGGCGCGACGAGCGTTTCGGACTCGGCCTGGCACAGGCAGGCGTTGCTCCGCCGGAGCGCTTCATAGACCGACGGCTCATGCCAGCTCTCGTGCCGAAACTCGAAGGCGCACCGCATATCGGCCGGCAGCAGAGGCAGAAACTTCTCGAGTCTTTCGAGATCGAGCTTGAGGTGGGGCGGCAACTGGAACAGCACGACGCCGAGCCGGCCGGCCTGCCGCAGCGGCCCGAGCGAATCCAAAAAGAACGTCGTCGCCTCCCCGGCCTCCTTCAACCGCAGGAAGTGCGTGATGCGCTGGTGCGCCTTGACGCTGAAGACGAAGCCGTCCGGCGTCTGGTCGATCCACTTCTGGAGCGACGACGCGGTGGGCGTGCGGCGGAAGGTGTAGTTGATCTCGACACTGTTGAGCCGCGAAGCGTAGTGTTCCAGAAACTTCGCCTGGGGCGTCTTGGCCGGATAGAAGTCGGGCTTCCAGGCGGGATAGGCGAAGCCGGAGGCGCCGGCGTACAGGCGAGCCATAGCGTTCGCCAGTATAGCGAGGCCTTCCGCTGCAACGAATCGGCCGGCGCGGGGATCTTGCTAGGCTGAAAGGGCTTACACGTCGTGGACCTGACTGCCCAGCCGCATCGGCGTTGGAACCCCTTGAGCGGAGAGTGGACTCTCGTATCGCCCCATCGCTCCCGGCGTCCGTGGCAGGGCAAGGTCGAACCGGTCGCTGCGGACGACCTGCCGCCGCATGACCCGGGCTGCTACCTCTGCCCCGGTGTGGAGCGCGCGGGCGGCGTCCGCAATCCCGACTACGATCAAACCTTCGTCTTCGACAACGACTTCCCCGCGCTGCTGCCGGCCGGGCCCGAGGCTGAGCCACTGGACGAGGACGGCCTGCTGATGGCGCGCCCGGAACACGGCGTCTGCCGCGTCGTGTGCTTTTCGCCACGTCACGATCTCACGCTGGCCCGTATGGAGCAGCCGGCCCTGCGGGGCGTGGTGGACGTCTGGGCTCAGCAGGACGCCGAACTGGGGAGCCGTGACGACCTGCGTTACGTCCAGATCTTCGAGAACCGCGGCGAGGCGATGGGTTGCAGCAATCCCCACCCGCACGGGCAAATCTGGGCCACCGGCGCGCTACCCAACGAGCCGGAGAAGGAGCTGCGCGAGCAACGCTTCTACTGGGACGAGCGGCGCCGGCCGCTGCTGGCGGACTACCTCGCCCTGGAGATGAACCGCGTGGAGCGGGTGGTCTGCGCTAACGAGGAGTTCGTGGCCCTGGTCCCTTTCTGGGCGGTGTGGCCCTTCGAGATCCTGCTGCTGCCGCGGCGGCCCTTCGCCGCCTGGCGAGAGATGACGTCCGCCGAGCGCGACGGGTTGGCGGAGATTCTGGGCCGGCTCTGCCGCCGCTACGACAATCTCTTCCAGGCGCCGTTCCCCTATTCGATGGGCTTTCATCCGGCGCCGTGCGACGGCGAAGAACACCCCGAGTGGGTCTTCCACGCCCACTTCTACCCGCCGCTGCTGCGCTCGGCGACGGTCCGGAAGTTCATGGTGGGTTTCGAGATGTTGGGCATGCCGCAGCGGGACATTACGCCCGAGGCGGCGGCGGCCCAGTTGCGGCGCCTGCCCGATCGGCACTACCGCGACGCGCTAGAATGAGCCCCGGACTCGTTCGATGCGTCTGTTGACCGCGCTCATTTCGCTAGCCGCCCTCCCCCTTGCCGGGCTCGCCGCCGCCCTGGACCCTCCGCAGCGCATCGAGTTCAACCGCGACGTCCGCCCGATCCTTTCCGATCGCTGTTTCGCCTGCCACGGGCCCGATGCGGAGAACCGCAAGACGCCCTTGCGCCTCGACACCGCCGAAGGGGCTGCGGTGGATCTCAACTCCGGCGGCCGCGCCCTGACGCCGGGCGATCCTTCGACCAGTAAGCTCATCGAACGTGTGCGCAGCGACAGCCCCGTGCTGCGCATGCCACCGGCCTACGCCGGCCACGACGCGCTGACCGAGCCGGAGATCCGCGTGCTCGAGCGCTGGATCGAGCAAGGAGCGGCCTTCGAGTCGCACTGGGCGTTTCGGTCGCCGACCCGCCCGCACACGCCGGTGGTTCGTCGCCAGGACTGGGTACGCAACCCGATCGACGCTTTCGTGCTGGCCCGGCTGGAGCAGGAGGGGCTGTCTCCTTCGCGCGAAGCCGACAAGGCCAAGCTGCTGCGCCGCGTGAGCCTCGACTTGACGGGCTTGCCGGCCTCGCCGGTCGAGCTCGATCGCTTTCTCTCCGACCGCTCGCCGGACGCCTATGAGAAGGCCGTGCGTCGGCTACTCGATTCGCCGCGGTATGGCGAGCGTATGGCCCTGCTTTGGCTCGACGCCGCGCGCTATGCCGACACCAACGGCTATCAGAGCGACGGCTCGCGTTCGATGTGGCGCTGGCGGGACTGGGTGATCGCGAGCTTCAACCAGAACATGCCGTTCGACGAGTTCACCGTCGAGCAGATCGCCGGGGACTTGCTGCCCGGCGCCACTCGCGACCAGATCCTGGCCACGGGCTTTCTGCGCAACCACAGGACCAACGCCGAGGGCGGCATTGTCGAGGAAGAGTTCATGGTGGAGTACGCCGCCGACCGGGCCGAGACGACCGCGACGGTATGGATGGGGCTGACGGTCGGCTGCGCCCGCTGCCACGACCATAAGTTCGACCCCATCAAGCAGAAGGAGTTCTACCAGCTCTTCGCCTACTTCAACAACCTCGACGAGCGAGGCCTGGTCTACAACTTCGGCAACGACGGGCCGCAGATCAAAGCTCCGACCCGCGAACAGGACGCCAAGCTCGAAATCCTCCGCGCCGCCGCCGCCGAAGCCGACAGCAAATGGGACGCCTTGGCCGGGCCGATCCGGGCCGCCCGCAAGAGCTGGGAGAGCGGGCTCGCTCCCGACGCCCACGCGGACTTCCCCTCCCGGAACCTGCTGGCGCGCTTCCCGCTCGACGACGCCTTGGAGGCGACTGCGCTGGTCGGAGTGGACGACGACAAACGGAACCTGCAACCGAAGCCTTCCGAGCCGGCCTTCTCTGACGGCCTTTTCGCCAGGGCCGGGGCTTTCGACGGCGAGCGCTATCTCGACGCCGGCGGCATTGCGGGATTCCAGTACGACGACCCCTTCACGGTCTCCCTCTGGCTGAAGCCGGAGGCCGCTGACGGCGGCGTGATCTCGCGGATGCAGGACCACGACACGGGTTCTGGCTGGGGCCTGTTGTTGCGCGAGGGGCGGTTGCGCTTCGAGTTCACGATGCGCCACACGGACCACTCCTTGCGGGTCGAAACCCAGCGCGCCCTGCCGCTCGACGAGTGGAGCCACGTCGCCATCGTCTTTGGCGGCGAGTTGCCCAGCCACCGCTCGCTGCGACTGGTGGTCAACGGTGAGAGTTGGCCGTTCGAGGTGGAGTGGGATGACTTGAAGTGGCCGATCGGCTACGCCAACTACCCGCTACGCATCGGCGCGGCGGCCGGCCGGCGCTTCCAGGGCCTCATCGACGAGGTGCGGATGTACGGGCGCGCGCTGGACGAAGCCGAGGTCGCCGCTTTGGGCGTCTCGACGCCGGTCGGCGTTCTGGCCGCCCGGGCCCGGCGGACCGAGGCCGAGGAGGCTCGCCTACAACTGGCCTTCCTGGAAGCGGCGGCGCCCCGGGAGATTCGCACCGCGCTGGAGGCGAAGCGAGAAGCCGAGCGCCGGGCCGAGCGGTTCGAGAAGTCCTTGCCCACCGTGATGGTGATGCGCGAGATGGATCAGCCGCGGCAGGCGCATGTGCTGCGCCGCGGCGCTTACGATGCGCCCGGCGACCCCGTCAGCCCCGGCGTGCCGTCGTTTCTGCCGCCGCTGCCCGCGGATGCCCCCGCGAACCGGCTGGGGTTGGCGCGCTGGCTGGTGGCGCCAGAGAATCCTCTGACGGCGCGCGTGGCGGTCAATCGCTTCTGGCAGATGCTGTTCGGCCGCGGCCTGGTGGCCACGGCGGAGGACTTCGGCTCGCAAGGCCAGTGGCCGTCCCATCCGGAGCTGTTGGATTGGCTGGCCGTGGAGTTCGTCCAGTCGGGCTGGGACGTCAAGCATCTGCTCGAGCTGATGGTCACCAGCGCGGCCTATCGTCAGGACTCCGCCGTCACGCCGCAGTTGCTGGAGCGCGACCCCGAAAACCGCCTGCTGGCCCGTGGGCCCCGCTTGCGACTGGACGCCGCCGCCATCCGCGACCAAGCGCTTTGGCTGGCCGGCGAGTTGCAGCAGGAGATCGGCGGACCGCCGGTGAAGCCCTATCAGCCCAAGGGGCTTTGGGAGGAGGTCTCCGGTCGCAGCTACGTGCTCGACGAAGGCGGCGACCTCTACCGGCGAAGCCTCTATACCTACTGGAAGCGCACGGTGGCTCCGCCAGCGATGATCGCCTTCGACGCTAGTGATCGTGAGAGTTGTTCGGTCAAGCCCAAGCGCACCAACACACCGTTGCAGGCTCTGAACCTGATGAACGACGAGACCTACCTGGAGGCCGCCCGCCACCTGGCCGAGCGCTCGCTGCGCGACGGCGGCCTGACGCCGGAGGACCGCCTGTCGTGGGCCTTCCGGTTGGCGACGGCGCGCCCGCCGACGGCCTCGGAGTCCAAGGCTCTGGTGGGACTGCAAGCTCGGCTGCTGGCCGACTACCGCAAGAACCCCGACGCCGCGTACGACTACCTGGAGCCGGGCGAGTCGGGCTGGGATTCCGGTTTCGACGCAGCCGAGTTGGCCTCCTACGCCGGCGCGGCCAGCCTGATCCTCAATCTCGACGAGGTGATTACCAAGGAATGAAACCCCTCGACGAACACCGCAAGTTATTGACGCGCCGGCACTTCTTCGGCAAGACGGCCACGGGCCTGGGGCTGCCCGCCCTGGCCGGGCTGCTGGCTCGCGACCTGCCGGCCAAGGGCGGCTCGGGTGGCCTGTCCGGCCTGCCGCACTTCGCGCCGAAGGCCAAGCGCGTGATCTACCTGTTCATGTCGGGCGGGCCGTCCCAGATGGAGCTGTTCGACTACAAGCCGAGTCTCGACGGCTCGGTCGGCCAGGAGCTGCCGGCCTCCATCCGGGGCAATCAGCGGCTGACCGGCATGACTTCCACGCAGGCGAGCTTTCCGGTCGTGCCATCGAAGTTCTCGTTCGCGCGCCACGGCGAATCCGGCGCCTGGGTCAGCGAGCTGTTGCCGCACACGGCCAAAGTCGTCGATCGGCTGTGCTTTTTGCGGGGGATGCACACCGAGGCGATCAACCACGACCCGGCGGTGACGTTCTTCCAGACCGGCTCGCAGATCGCCGGCCGGCCCAGCATGGGCGCCTGGATCAGCTATGGGCTGGGCAGCGAAAGCGAGGATCTGCCGGCCTTCGTCGTGCTGATTACCCAAGGTACGGGCGGACAACCCATCTACGATCGACTTTGGGGCGCGGGTTTTCTGCCCACTCGCTACCAGGGCGTCAAGTTCCGCTCGGTCGGCGATCCGGTGCTGTGGTTGACCGACCCCGAAGGGTTCTCCCGCGACCAGCGGCGCGCTTGGCTCGATACCCTCGAGAGCCTGAACCACGAGCGGCTGGCCGAGTTGGGCGACCCGGAGATTGGCACCCGCATCGCCCAGTACGAAATGGCCTTTCGGATGCAGTCTTCCGTGCCGGAGCTCACCGACCTCTCCGCCGAGCCCGACAAGACCTTCGAGCGCTACGGCGACGACGCCAAGAAGCCCGGAACCTTCGCCGCGAACTGCCTGCTCGCCCGGCGGCTGGCCGAGCGCGGCGTTCGCTTCATCCAGCTCTACCACAGGGGTTGGGACCAGCACGGCGGACTGCCGGGCGGCATCAAGAAGCAGACCGAGGCGACCGACCAGCCCAGTGCGGCCCTGATCGAAGACCTGGCTGAGCGCGGGTTGCTCGACGATACGCTGGTCGTCTGGGGCGGCGAGTTCGGTCGCACCGTTTACTGCCAGGGGCGGCTCACGCCCGAGGACTACGGCCGCGACCACCACCCGCGCTGCTTCACCATGTGGATGGCTGGCGGCGGCGTCAAACCCGGCTTTTCGATCGGCGAGACGGACGACTACTCCTACAACGTGGTCTCGGGCGCGACCCACGTGCACGACCTCCAGGCGACGATCCTGCACCAGTTGGGAATCGACCACAAGCGGCTGACCTTCCAGCACCAAGGCCGGGACTTTCGCCTGACCGACGTGCACGGTGAGCTGATCCAGCCGATCCTGGCTTGAGCCGCACGGGGCTTCGGCCCGCGATGAACGCTCAGTCCGCGTAGTGGCGCGTGATGAGGTCGTGCTGCACCCACAGCAGCTTGCCAAAGGCCCGCAGAGCGTCCGCTTTGGCCTCCGCCGGCAGGTCCGCGGCGAGGATCGTGGCGGTGAGGGCGTCGCTGACGAACCCCATCAGCGCGTTCATCTGCACCAGCGGGACGTCGATCGAGGCGTTGCCGGCCTTGGTCGTATGGATCTTGCCCACCATGTCCAGGTACTCGAGCAGCTTGCCGTCGTAGGGCGCCGTCACCAGCCGCTCCAGATAGCGGGACAAATGGGCCTTGCGGAAAGCGATCTGCGGATGGTCCGGCGTCAGCTCCTCGAGCTTCGCGGGGACCGCTCCGTCATAGCCGTGCTGGCGCGGAGCGAAATGACGCCAAGTGCAGTCGTACTCGTAGAGCTTGGCGTAGACGGCGTCCACCAGTACGGGCACGAGCGGAGCCAGCCAGGCCGCCGCTCCATGGATGGACGCGATGTCCTTGGGGCCGAACCCCATGAACCCGGCCACGTAAGAGAAACGGTATCCCAGGTCGGATTCGAGCTTCTGTTCGTCGATCGATTGCATGCCCTTGCACCCTCCCTGATTCCATCGGCGAACTCTCCGTATCCGTTCAGGGCCGAGCGATGCTGTTTTCCGACTGCTGTATCCTAACGGTCGAGAACCGGACTGGGGAGGATGACGTGATGACCCGCAGACGAGCAGCCCTGACGTTTTCCCTCGCGGCCTTCGCAGGCCTCGCGCCGCGAGCCCGTGCGGCGGAGCCCTCGCCGCAAGCGATCGCGAAGGTCTCCGAGCTAGGGGGTCTGGCGCTCGAGATCGCCCAGAAGGATCCCCGCATGGATGTGAGCTTCCGAGGCGCCGACAAGCTGGAGGATTCCGACTTGGCCGTGCTCAAGGAGCTCGGCGATGTGGTCTACCTGCGTCTCGGTTCCACGCCCGTCGGCGACGCCGGTATGGACTACGTGGCGCCTCTGACCGGCCTCATCAAGCTCAGCCTCGAGAAGACCAAGATCACCGACGCCGGCCTCGCCAAGCTCGAAGGTTTGACCAATCTCGAATACCTCAACATTTACGGCGACGAGGTCACCGACGCTGGTCTGGAGCATCTCAGCGGCATGAAGAAGCTGAAGCATCTCTACGTGTGGCAGACGAAAGTGACTGACGCAGGCGTCGAGAAGCTCCAGAAGGCTCTGCCCGAAGTGAAGATCGATCGCGGCTGGGAGCTGCCGGCGTCGGAAACCGACAAGGCCAAGGAAGCGTCGGAATCCAAGTAGCCGCGCGCGCGAATCCCTTACCCTGAGAAGAGATGCGGAAAACGAGTCTAGCCCGCCTGTTGCTCGCAGGACTGTGTTGTGTCGCCGGTCTGTCGGCGGCGACAAAGGAAGAGATCGCCGAAGTCGACAAGCTGCTGCGGGACGGCTCCGACCGCTTCCTGGCGCTGGTGAAAGACCTTTCGCCGGAGCAGTGGAACGCCAAGGTCCCGCTGATCCAGCACTCGATCGGGGAGGAAGCCGAGCACATCGCACTGTCGGAGAACGAGCTGCAGCAGGTGGTCTTGCAGGCCATGCAGGCGGCTCCGGCCCCCGGCGCCGCTGAGCGGCTCAAGGGCAAGCAGGCGAAGCTCAAGGAAGTGATGCTCGGCAAGGACGCCGCCGAGAATTTCCAGTCTCCCAACAAGATCGCCAACAAGGCCGAGCTACTGGAGTATTTTCCGCTGGTGCACAAGAAGCTGATCGCCATGTGGGATTCGACCAAGGAGCGCGAGATGGACGAGCACGTCTACGTCCACCCGCTGCCCAAGGTCGGCGAGCTCAACGCCTTGCAGTGGTTCTACTACATCGCCCTGCACCGCGAGCGGCACATCCGCCAGATCGAGGCGATCAAGTCGCATCCGGATTTCCCCGGGCAGACCCAGAGCGCGGACTAGCCGTGGAGGCGGCGTGCCGAACCTCTACGGACGCCGGCCTCTGCCTCGATCCTTCTACGAGCGGGATACGGTCTCGGTGGCCCGGGATCTGCTGGGGACGGTCGTCGTCCATGGACCGGTCGCCGGACGCATCGTCGAGACCGAGGCCTATCTGGGGGCCGACGACGAGGCCGCCCATAGCTTCGCCGGCCTCACCCCTCGCACCCGCGTCATCTTCGGCCCGCCCGGCCGCGCCTACGTCTACTTCACCTACGGCATGCACTACTGCCTGAACCTGGTCGCCGAGCCGGAAGGCCGGCCCGGTTGCGTGCTGCTCCGAGCGCTCGAACCGCTCGCCGGTGTCGAGGAGATGTTTCGCCGGCGGCCCAAGGCGCGGCGTGAGACGGACCTGTGCTCCGGGCCGGCAAAGCTCACTCAGGCGCTCGACGTAGGGCTCGAGCTCTACGGCGCTGACGTCACCCGAGGCCCGCTGACCGTGCATCCGCCCGCCGCGAGCGACTCGTTCGAGATCGTCGTTTCGCCGCGAATCGGGATCACTCGCAGCGCCGCTCTCCCGCTGCGCTTTTTCATCCGCGACAATGAGCATGTCAGCCGCCGCTGACGCTCCGTCGTGCCGCGACCGCGCCACATCTTCCACCTCGACATGGACGCGTTCTTCGTGTCCGTGGAAGAGCTCGAAGACCCTTCGCTGAAGGGCAAGCCCGTCGTCGTAGGAGGGCAGGCGCACGAGCGCGGCGTGGTCTCGGCCGCCTCCTACGCGGCGCGACGCTACGGGGTCCACTCGGCGATGCCGCTGCGAGAGGCCTACCGGCTCTGCCCCACGGCCATCTTTCTCGACGGGCATCCGCACCGCTACCGGGAGTACTCGAAGAAGGTGCACGCGATTTTGCGGGATTTCTCGCCGGCCGTGG
Source organism: Acidobacteriota bacterium (assembly GCA_016125275.1). Lineage (GTDB taxonomy): Bacteria > Acidobacteriota > Terriglobia > Bryobacterales > UBA6623 > RI-231. Next base: position 163,571 of record WGMB01000006.1, read on the forward strand.
AGCAGGTCTCGATCGACGAGGCGTTTCTGGATCTCACCGGCGCCGAGAGATTGCTCGGGCCGCCGCTGGCCGCCGCTCACGCACTCCATGAGAGGGTTCGGCGGGAGACGGGCTTGCCCTGCTCGATCGGCGCCGGCTCGTCGCGCCTGGTGGCCAAGATCGGTTCCGGGCTGGCCAAGCCCAACGGCGTGCTGTGGATCCAGCCGGGGCTGGAGGCGAGCTTCCTGGCGCCGCTCGACATCAAGAAGATTCCGGGCGTCGGCAAGGTCATGCAGCAGAAGTTGCGCGACTGCGGCGTCCACCGGATCGGCCAGCTCGCCGGGCTCGACGAAGGCTTCTTGGCCCAACGCTGGGGCAAGCTCGGCCGAGCCCTGGCCGGCAAGGCCCGCGGCGAGGACGCCGGCGGCTGGTTCGACGGCGAGATCGGCGGGCGCGACCTGCCCAAGTCCATCAGCCACGAGACGACCTTTTCGATCGACACGAACGACCGCGCGCTCATTGACGCCACGCTCGCCAAGCTCGTGCAGTTGGTCGCCCGGCGACTCCGCGAGCATGGCCTCTGGACGCGTACGGTCCAGCTCAAGCTGCGCTACGACGACTTCTCGACCTACACTCGCGCGCACACGCTCGAAGAGGCCACGCAGCTCGACAACGTTCTGCTGCAAACCGTCCGTCGGCTGTTCCTGGAGAACTGGAAAGTCCCGCGCAAGGTCCGGCTGTTGGGCGTCCAAGCGGGCTCGTTGTCGAATCCGGAGGGCCAGCTCGGCCTGCTCGACTCGGAACAGCGGCGCAAGTGGGGCAGCGCTTTGGCGGCGGCCGACGCCTTGCGCGACCGTTTTGGGGAGACTGCGGTGGGTCTGGCCGCCGCCATGCGCCACGGACGGCGCGAGCGCGTGCACGAGAATCCGGCGGGCCTGCCAGGCAAGGAGCCCTCCTCCAGGAAGCAACAATGACAGCGGAAGTTCTAGCGCGATCGGTGGTGGAGGAGCTGCGGCGAGCGGGCCACGAGGCCTACTTCGTGGGCGGCTGCGTCCGCGACAGGCTGCTCGACCGGCCGATCAAGGATTTCGACGTAGCCACCGACGCCACCCCGCAGGACGTCAAGATGCTGTTTCCCGACGCCGAGCTGGTCGGGGCGGCCTTCGGCGTCGTGCTCGTCAAAGCCGGCGGCGAGGTCGTGGAAGTCGCGACCTACCGGGTGGACCACGAGTACAGCGACGGCCGACGGCCCGACGGCGTGACCTTTACCCGCAGCGCCGAAGAGGACGTCCAGCGCCGCGACTTCACCATCAACGGCTTGCTCTACGACCCCGTGGAGCGCCGGGTGATCGACTACGTGGGCGGGCGCAAGGATCTCGAGGCCGGAATCATCCGCGCCATCGGCGAGCCGGCGCGCCGCTTCCAGGAGGATCGCCTGCGGCTGCTCCGGGCGGTGCGCTTTGCGGCCCGATTCGGCTTCACCATCGAGGCCGCCACGCTCGAGGCCATGCGGGCGCAGGCCGCGCGAATCGCCGATATCGCCGCCGAGCGCATCCGCGACGAGCTCAACCGCATTCTGACCGAGGGCGGGGCGCGCCGGGGCTTCGAGCTGCTCGACGAGTCCGGCCTGCTCGAACACGTGCTGCCGGAGATCAAGGCGATGCAAGGCGTCGAGCAGCCGCCGCAGTTCCACCCCGAAGGCGATGTCTGGACCCATACGCTGATCATGCTCGAAGGGTTGGCTGCCGGTTGTGAGCCGACGCTGGCGATGGGCGTGCTTCTGCATGACGTAGGCAAGCCCGGAACCTTCGTGCGGGCGCCGGACCGCATCCGCTTCGACGGTCATGTGGAGCTGGGCGTCGAGCTCGCCACAGCGATCTGCCGCCGGTTGCGCTATTCCCACGCCGACACCGAGCAGATCCTGGCGCTGGTGAAGAACCACATGCGCTTCGGCCACGTGCAGGAGATGCGAGAGAGCAAGCTCAAGCGGTTTCTGCGCATGGACGCTTTCGACGAGCACCTCGAGCTGCATCGGCTGGATTGCTCCTCCAGTCACGGCAATCTCGATAACTACGATTACGTACGCCGCCGCCTCGACGAGATCCGCAGCGAGCCCGAAGGCGGCCTGCGGCCTGCGCCGCTGCTGACGGGCCGAGACCTCATCGCCGCCGGCTATCGGCCGGGCCCCGCCTTTCAGCCGATGCTGGAGGCGGCCGAGGACGCCCAGCTCGAAGGTGCCGTTCACACGACGGCGGAGGCGCTCGAGCTCGTGCGGCTACGGTTCCCGGGCGAGCGGCCGGGCGGCTGACCCGCGTATACTGAGCAGTTCGGTCTGGCGCTATGCAGCACGATACGCTGGTCCCCGTGTTTACGGCGGGGGATCTGTCCGCGAACGCCGAGGCGGAGGTCCTCAAGGCCCTGCTCGAGTCCGCGGGAATCCCGGCGATCATCCGGCATACGCCGCCGACGTTTCAGCGACCCGGAGGCGTGAGCCTGCTCGTGTTGTCGGGCGACCAGTCCGACGCCGAAGAGCTGATTCGCGACGCCCGGGAAGAAGCCATCGAGGCCGATTGAGGTAGCCAGTGTCCGAACAAGAAGAGCAGCACAATCCCAGCGAAGAGCTCGTCAACGTGTTCTCGTCGAGCAGTTTCGACGCCGAGTCCGAGGCCGATGTCGTGCACGCGCTGCTGCAGTCGGCGGGCTTTGATTCGATGATCGTCCGACAGAACGCTCCGGAGCTGCCGACCGGCGTCGTCGAGGTCCGCGTCTTCGCCTCCCAGGCCCAGGACGCCTTGGCGTTCATCGAGTCCTCCACGGTCGACACGACGGACGACGAAGAAGCCGACGAAGACGAGTAGCCGGCGCGGCGGTTGCGCCCGCCCGGTTTCGCAAAGCCTCAGGGCCCTCCGGTATGAAGTTCTTCGGGACGGTCGCTCTCTGTGCGTGTGCGTTCGTCTGGGGCGCGCTGGCCTACCGGGGCAATCTGTTCCCGTATCCTCAACTGCGTAGCGCGGCCGTGGCTCTGGGCGCGCTCGATCTAGGCCGCGAAGAGGCGGCCCCGCGAGGCGGCCGTTCCGCCCGCAAACGCCTGGAAACGCTGGGCTACCTGCAGTCGGCGCCGGTCGAGGCCGACGCAGCCGAAAGCGGCGTCGTACTAGCGAATCGGCAGCTTTCCTTCGACGGGTTGAATCTCTACAAGGAGACCGGCGTCTCGACGGCGCATCTGATCGACAACGCCGGCGTCGAAGTCTACTCCTGGACGATGGATCAGGGGCGCTGGATTCACGCCGAGCTGTCGCCGGACGATGGCGCGTTGATCGGCGTCAGCGAAGAGGGCTTCGTGTTCCGCCTCTCGGCCGACTCGCGCCTCGAATGGAAGACGCCGGCCCGCGCCCACCACGACTTGCAGGTCCGGTCCGACGGCTCGATCTGGGCCCTGACGCGCCGCGATTCCCGCTGGCCGGAGCGCTACGGCGACCAGCCGATCGTGGAGGACACCATCACGGTCCTCTCCCCCCAGGGCGAGTTGCTGCGGGAGATCTCCCTGCTCGAACCGTTCCGCGGTTCCCCCTACGAGTACCTGCTGCCGGCGGCGGAACCTTCCACAGGCCAGGGCAAAGCCTATGAGCTGCTGCACGCCAACCACGTCGAAGTCTTCGACGGGACCCTGGCGCACCGCTCGGCGCTCTTCCGAGAGGGCAACCTGCTGGTCTCGTTCCGCACGCTCAACGCCGTCGCCATTCTGGAGAAGGACAGCGGCCGGATCCTTTGGCTGTGGGGGCCGACCAATCTCAGCGTGCAGCACCACCCGAGCCTTCTGGACAACGGCAATCTCTTGATCTTCGACAACGGCTACGACGAGTCCCGGGTCATCGAGGTCGCCGTGCCTGAGGGGCGGATCGTCTGGGAATACTCCGCCGGGCCGAGCTTCTTCTCGGTGTGGGGCGGCTCTGTGCAGCGGCTGCCGAACGGCAACACCCTCATCACCAGCTCGGCGCAGGGCTCGGTCTTCGAAGTCACCCCGCAGGGCCAAACGGTCTGGAAGTTCGTCAATCCCCGGCCGGTCGACGACGGCGGCTCCGCCACTTCGCGGCCGTCGCGATGGAACATCTGGCGGATGACGCGATTTCCCCGTTCGGCGCTGAAGTTTCTGGACCGGTAGGGGCTCGGGGCGGACGTCAGTTGATGTAGCCCAGCGACTTGAGCGTCTCGATCTGCTGCGGAGAGGCCCGCACGGCCTGGGTCTGCGAGTCTTTCGACTCGCTGAACTGCACCCAGGACTCCACCAAACCGGAAAGCGCCTGCTCACCGGCGTCTGCGCTCGACATGTTGCGCTCTTCGCCGGGGTCGGCGACCAGATCGTAGAGTTCCTGGCGGCCCTTCGAGTCCACCACGTACTTCACCGCCGGCGTGCGGACGGAGCGCAGCTTGCCGCCCAGCAGATCCCCGAAAGCCAGCCGTTCCGGGCCGCGGGCGCTTTCGGGATCGAGCAGCGGAACGAGCGTCCGCGCCTGGTAGAGAGGGTCCACGCCGTCGCTGCCGAAACCGGCGGCGTCGGTGCCGGCCAGCTCCAACAGGGTCGGGCCGATGTCGATCGAGCGCACTTGGTCCGGCACAACGCCACCCGCCCGGATCTTCGCCGGAAAGCGGACGATCAGCGGCACCAGCAGCACCTCGTCATACAAAGTGGCTCGGTGGCCGAAGCGGCCATGCTCGCCGAACTCTTCGCCGTGGTCCGACGTCACCGCGATGATCGTGTCGTCGAAGAGCCCGCGCTGCCGAAGGTCGTCGAAGAAGCCCCCAAGCTGGTCGTCCATGTGGCGGATCTCACCGTCGTAGAGCGACAGCAAGTGGTTCAGATCCTCTTGCGGGAGCCCGGGCTTCAGCGCCGGATTGGTGTCGAAGTCCAAGCCCGTCAACGACCCCTTGTAGTCCGGGTCGAACATCGTGTCGTACGGCGGCGGCGGGTTGAAGTCGTAATGCACGTCATAGAAGTGCAGGAAGAGGAAGAAGGGCCGCTCGGATTCCTGCCGCTGCCACTGATCCAGCCAGCGGTTCGCCAGTTGGATGATGTGCGGCGAAGTGATCTCCTGTTTGTCGGCGCCGAAGTGGCGCTTGCCCACCGAAAAGTCGTCGTAGTAGTCGAAGCCCCGGGCGAATCCCCACTTGGCGTTCAGATACCCGGCGCTCACCACGCCGCCGGTCGCATAGCCCAGCCGAGACAGGCGCAGAGCGAGCGTGTCCGTGTCCGGCGGCAGGCTGCGGGTGTCCACGTAGACCCCGGTCAGCAAGGGATCCAGGCCCGTGAGCATGCTCATATGCGACGGGAGAGTCCAGGACGTCGGCGCCACGACGTTTTCGAAGCGGACGCCCTCGCGAGCCAGCTCATCCAATCGCGGGCTCGTCGGCCGTTCATAGCCGTAGCTGCTGAGATGATCCGACCGCAAGGTGTCGATCGAGATCAGCAGGATGTTCGGGACCTTTTCGAGCGGGGCCAGCGCCGGCGTCGGACGCATCGCCCAGCCGGCGACGAAGACCGCGACCAGAAGCCCCGCGGCGAGCTTTCCAGACCCGGCGAAAAGCTCTCCGGCCCGCCGCACCCAAGCGCCCATCCGCCCGTCCCGGAGGGCGGCGACCGACAGAGCTATCACGAGCAAGGCCACCAAACCCGTCGAGCCGATCCGTCCGACGCGGGCGGCGAGACTCAGCCGGTACTGCAACTCCACTTGATCTCGCAGCAGCCACTCCGTGGCCGCCATGCCCCAGGCGTCCAAGGGCCAAAGGATCGCCGGCGCCAAGCAGAACACGGCGACGACCGCCGAATCCCAGCGCGGCCAGCGGAACCGCCAGCAGGGCCGCATTGAGCACGAAATCGCCGACGAATACGGACGGAAGGAAGGCGAGCGCTTCCGCCGCCGATGTCAAGTCCCGGTAGTTGCTGATGGCGACCGGCAAATGGGCGAACGGGTTGCTCCCGATCTCCACATACAGGGCCGACAGGAAGTAGTAGCCGGTCTCACGCACCCGGCCGCCGTGGGCGGAGACAAAAAGCCAGAGTGTATTGCAGAGAGCGGCGATCAGAGTCGCCAGGGCCGCCGCGGCAACCGCTCTGCCCCAAGGCATAGGGTGACCCGGGCCTTGCACAGGCTGGTTTGCCATTCGTTCCCCGTCGAATTTCCGTCTCGAACTTTCGATCATTTTAGCAGTCCGGTTTGGGGAGCCTTCAGGGCAACGCCCTCCGCTTCGGGCGCATCATGGACAATAAGGGCGATCGTGACGGGCACCCCCAAAGACTCTATCGGCGGCGGCGGCAAGGTCGGTTGGCCGGCGCTCCTTGCACTGGCCTCGATCGTTGCCGTGGGAGCGGCGGCTTGGGTGGTTTCCCAAGGAGTCGCCCGTCGGCAGGAACAGCTCGACGAGCGCCTCGGGCGCCAACAGAATCTCGAGGCGCGCCTAGCCGAAGCCCGGGCCGAGGAGGATCGCCGGCGGGCGGCGATCGAGCAGGCCGAACGAGATCGGCGGCAGGCCCTGGAGAACGCCGAGCAGGATCGCTCCGGCGCCGAGGCCGCCGCCGAGCAGAAGCTGCGGGCCGACGAAGCCCGCGCGGCCGCCGCTGAGGCGGCGCAACAAGCGATGCGGCAGGCCGCCGAAGCGAAGCGCCGAGCGGCCGAGGAACGCAAGAAAAGAGAGGAGGAATGGACTCGGCTGGCGCGGGCCCTGGGCAAGGTCGCTCCGACCGAGCGCTCTGGGTGGACCATCATCACGGTCTTTCCGCCCAATCTCGAACGGGAGAGACTGAGCCGGCTGGCCGGGATACTGCTGGCCAACCAGGGCTATCAAGCGGTGCTCGAAGATGCGGGCGATCCGGCTCGGGCCGAGCAGATCAAGAAGTACCTGATCGCCGCGGGAGCGCCCCCGGAAGTTCTACATCGGGCCGCCGGCAAGGGCGACCGGATGCGCCTGCTGGTCAGCGACACGATCCTCAACGAACCCCAGCCGCCGCCCGCTGAGCCAGCCTTACCGGATCCGCCCTCCGCGAAATCCGGCCGGACCGCAGCCACTCCTCTGCAGGAGGGCTATCAGATCCAGGTCGCAGCCTTCCAGGACCCCTCTGACGCCAAACGCCTCGCCAAAACCCTGCGGACGAACGGCCACCCGGTGGAGGTGGACTCCGAGAGCCGCCAGGGCTGGGTGCGCGTCTTGGTAGGACCCTTCGCCGACCGCACCGCGGCTGAGCGCGCCGAACGCAAGCTCCGTGACGCGGGCCGAGAAACTTGGCTGCAGCGCCGCTAGCGGTTCCCGCGCCTTGCACGGAGCAAACGTTTCGGTACAGCATAGCGGCGTGTCCCTTCGGATTGCGGTCGTCTGCTTCCTCGCTCTCGCGCCCCTGTTCGGCGCGGAGAAGCCCAATATTTTGTGGATCGTGCTCGAAGACCTGAGCCCCGAGCTCGGTTGCTACGGCGACCCCTACGCCGTTACGCCCAACATCGACCGCCTCGCCCAGCAGAGTGCGATCTACACGCGCGCATTCTCCAACGGCGGCGCCTGCGCGCCCGCTCGATCCACGCTCATCACGGGCATGTATCCACCCGGCATCGGCACGCACCATATGCGCTCGGAAGGCCTGCCGCCCGCCTTCGTGCAGGGCTTTCCCGTCTATCTCCAGCAGGCCGGATACTTCACCTCTAACCACGCCAAGCAGGACTATAACTGGATCGCCCCGGCTGCCACCTGGAACGTCAACGACAACGATTGGCGCAGCAAGGGCTGGACGCAGCGCGGCGACCGGCCCTTCTTCACCGTCATCAACATCGCTGACACGCATTCGAGCCAGGTCTACCAGCCTTGGGCGCCCTGGCTCGAGCGGCGCGAGGCGCTCGAGCCAGGGCAGCGCCACGATCCGGCCCGCGCGGTCGTGCCGCCCTACTATCCCGACACGCCTGAAACCCGCGAGATCCTGCGGCGCTACGCCGACAACGCCACCTTCGCCGACCAGAAAGTCGGCGAGGTCCTCGACAAGCTCGAGGCCGACGGTCTGGCCGATTCCACGATCGTCTTCTTCTATTCCGACCATGGAACCGGACTGCCCCGTAGCAAGAGCTTCCAGTTCGAATCGTCCACGCGTGTGCCGTTGCTCGTGCGTTTCCCTGAGAAGTTTGAAGATTTGGCCCCAGTCGCCCCGGGCGGCCGCGTGGAGCGTCTGGTCTCCTTCGTCGACTTCCCGGCCACCGTGCTCAGTCTCGCCGGCGTGCAGATTCCAAAGCACTTCCAGGGTGAAGCGTTTCTCGGCGACGGCCGCAAAGGCTTTCCGCGCCAGTTCGTCTTCGGCTACCGCGATCGCATGGACGAGCGCTATGAATTGATCCGCTCGGTGCGCGACGGCCGCTTCAAATACATCCGAAACTACTTTCCGCACCTGCCCTGGTTCCACGAGCAAACGCGCCTGTATCCGAGCACGAACCCGCTGCTGGAGATCTGGACGCAGCTCGCCGACGCAGGCAAGCTGCAAGGGCCCGCAGCGCTCTACATGGCTCACAGCAAGCCCCGCGAACAGGTCTTCGACCTGCGCGAGGACCCCAACGAGATCCACGACTTGGCCGCGGACCCGGACTACGCCGGAGTTCTGCGAAAAATGCGCAAGGCTTTTCGCGCCTGGCTGTTCGAAATTCAGGACCTGGGCTTCCTCCCCGAAGAGGAGATGTGGCTGCGCTTCGAGGGCCGCGCCTACGACGCCGTGCGGGCCGATCCCGAGGCCTACCCGATCGAAAGAATCCTCGCCGCCGCTGACTTGGTGGGAGCGAGGGGATCCTCGGTCGTGGCGCGGCAGACCGAGCTGCTGGCCGATGCCGATCCGACCGTCCGATTCTGGGCCGCCGTGGGGCTGACCGCGCAGCGAGAAGCCGCTTCACCCGCCGCCGAAGCTTTACTCAAAGCCTTGGAAGACGAGCGCCCGTCGGTCCGCACCGCGGCGGCCCAGGCGCTGTGCAATCTGGGGCGTTGCGGACGTGCTCTGCCCGTCCTGCTGGAGAATCTGCGCTCGGACCAGCAGTACGTTTCGCTGCGGGCGGCCAACGCTCTGGACCACTTGGGCGAGCGCGCCCGGCCCGTCTTGCCGGCGATGAAGGACTTCGTCGCTTCGTCTTCCCAGCTCCACGACAGAGAGTTCTTCGGCCAAGCCCCATTCAGTCATTGGGCGCTGCGGCAGGCGATCCGACGCTTGGAGCGCAATGCCCCGGCTGCGCCCTAAGCGGCTCCCCGAACCCAGCTAGGGTCCTGTCCGTACGACGCGGGCGATAAGCCACCAGGGGGATTGATTTCCCAATCGGTACGGGCTAGGTTAGTACCAAAGTACTGATACCGAAAAACTCTCACTACATTTTGTTCGCAACTGTTCGAAATCGAGACCCCTGGGCCGTGGGTCAGCATTTTTGGGGAGGAGGCGTACACAACATGATCTCGACCTGGAACTGATACAGGAGTTTCTCCATGACCAACCTGAAGTCCCCCCGTTTGAAACGACACCGAATCGCGCAGCGACTCTCCCGTCTGACGCGTAATGCTCCCGACGCAGCGTCCGTCCGTACCACGCTGGCCGATCTGCGCCAGGAGCTCGAACAAGTCAACCGTATGATCCGAGTGTTGGAGTGGGCGTCGGCGCAACCGCTGTCCGAGCCCCGCACCTGACTTCGATTCTTGCCCGTGTCTGGTTCGCTAAGATCGATCGTGCATGCGACAGATCTTATTGAACCAGCCGGGCGAGTTTTCGACCTCCGAGCAGCCTCGCCCGGTCGTCGGCGAGGGAGAGGCGCTGGTCCGGATCCACCGAATCGGCGTCTGCGGCACGGACCTGCACGCCTTTGCGGGCCGCCAGCCCTTCTTTACCTACCCCCGCGTTCTAGGACACGAGCTCGGCGTTGAAGTCGTCGAGGTCGCGCCCAACAACCTTGGCGTCGCCGTTGGCGACCATTGCGCCGTCGAACCCTACCTGAATAATCCCTCCAGCCACGCCAGCCGCCTGGGCCGTCCCAACTGCTGCGAAGAGCTCAAGGTCCTCGGCGTACACGTCGACGGCGGCATGAGGGGCTTTCTGAACGTCCCCATCCGGCTGCTGCACAAGTCCGAAAAGCTCTCGTTCGAGCAGTTGGCGTTGGTGGAGACGCTCGGCATCGGCGAGCACGCCGTCGAGCGCAGCGCGATTCCGGCGGGCGAGACGGCTCTGGTCATCGGCGCCGGGCCGATCGGCTTGGCCATCGCGCAGTTCGTCCAGGCGGCCGGAGCGACGCCGGTCGTGGCGGACCTCAGCGCGCCGCGCCGCGGCTTCGTCGCCGATCTCGGCATCGAGGCGATCGAATCGCCCGGCGACCAGCTGTTTGACTTCGTCTTCGACGCCACCGGCTCCAAGGCGTCCATGGAAAAGTCGTTCGACTACTGCGCGCACGGCGCCAATCTGGTCTTCGTCGGGCTGGTGCAGGATACGATCTCGTTCCACGATCCGAGCTTCCACCGCAAGGAGCTCACGCTCAAGTCCAGCCGCAACAGTGCGCACGCCTTCCCCAAGATCATTCGGATGATCGAGGAGGGGCGGATCGACACCAACCCGTGGGTCAATCATCGCCTCACGCTGCGCAATACGCCGACGGAGTTCGCCGGTCTGCGGGCCATTCCCGATCTCGTCAAGGCCGTCATTGAAGTGGACGAAGGCGATCTATAGAGCTCGCCTTCCGACGCCGAGCGAAACCCGCCGGCATACGCGCGCTCCTCGTCCGCAGTAAGCTGAGGGGCTGATGCCGACTCTCGCCATGATCCACACCAGCCCGCTGGTGATCCCCGTCTTCTCGAAACTGGCCGCCGCCAAGCTGCCGCAGGTGGAGTGCTTCCACATGCTCGACGAGAGCCTGCTGAAGAACACGCTCAAAGCCGGCCGCCTGGAGCCGGCGACGACCCGCCGCGTGGCTTCGATGACCTCGCTGGCCGGGGAAGCCGGCGCGGACGTCGTGCTGGTGACCTGTTCGTCGATCGGGCCGGCGGTGGACGTGGCCCGCCAAGTCGTGGCCTTTCCCGTCGTGCGCGTCGACGAGGCGATGGCGGACGCCGCCGTGGCCCAGGGCGGCCGCATCGGAGTCGCCGCCACCTTGCGCTCCACGCTCGAGCCAACGGTCTCTCTGATCGAGGCCCGGGCCCGCCTCATGGGCATCGAACGCGAGGTCGAGCCGCAGTTGTGCGAAGGCGCCTTCGAGGCGGCCTCGGCCGGCGACGCCGAACGCCACGATCAGCTTGTCGAGCGGGGCCTGCTGGAGCTCGCCGGCGGCGTGGACGTGATCGTGCTGGCGCAAGCCTCGATGGCTCGCGTCGTGGCCGCTCTGCCTCCTGGCCGGATCTCGGTCCCGATCCTGTCGAGCCCGGAGTCCGCCATCGAACGGGCGGCAGAGGCGCTGCGCAGCCTCGCCGCCGGCTAGCTTCGGCCGCCGCGTCGCATGGAAGAGCTGCCTCTATCGGTTCGCCTCATCGTTCTCGCCCTGCTGTTGGCGGTGAACGCCTTCTTTGCCGCCGCCGAAGTCGCCCTGGTCTCGGTCCGTGAGACCCGTCTGCGGCAGTTGGCGGAGACCGGCCACCGGCGCGCCCGCGCTGCGCTCGGCTTGCTGGCCTCGCCGGACCGCATGCTCTCCGCCACGCAGTTGGGCGTCACGCTGGCGAGCCTGGGGCTGGGCTGGGCCGGCGAGGGAACGGTTTTCCGGATCATCGAGCCGCTACTCAACCGGCTGGTCCCGCCCGCCTTCGAACAGGCCGGCCATCTGGTCTCCTTCCTCATTGCCTTCCTGGCCATCACCTACTTCCACATGGTGCTGGGCGAGGTCGTGCCAAAGAACTTGGCGCTCGAGCGGTCCGAGCGGCTCGCGCTGGCGGTGGCGCCTCCGCTGGAGCTGTTCGCCCGCGTCACGGGCGTCTTCGTCTCCATCGTCAAGGGGACGGCGGCGCGTTTGTCCCGGCTGCTGGGCCTCGAGCTCAAGGGCGCGCAAGAAGGCTACACCGCCGAGGAGCTCAAGCTGATCGTCAGCGTCAGCGGACGCGAGGGCGAGCACGCCGCACGGCAGGAGGAGATGCTGCATCGGGCCATCGACTTCTTCCAGGTGACCGTGCGGGAGGTCATGACCCCTCGCCAAGAGATGGTCGCCTTGCCCATCGACGCCGCTCTGGACCAGGTCATCGATTGCCTAGCCCGCAAACGCCATTCGCGCATTCCGGTCTACGAAGGCGCCCCGGAGAACGTCGTCGGCGTCGTGATTGCCAAGGAGATTTGGTCGTTCGTGCAGCAGATGCGCCGCTGGCAGATGCTCGATCGCCCGCCGCCGAAGTTTCTGCTCAAGTCCTTCGTGCGCACCGTGGAGTTCGTTCCCGAGACCAAGGACCTCTACGAGCTGCTCGAGGAGTTCCAGGAGCGCCGGCGCCTGCTCGCGATGGTGGTGGACGAGTTCGGCACCGTCTCGGGCCTGGTCACCGTCGAAGACGCCGTTGAGCAGATCGTGGGCGAGATCCGCGAAGAGCACGAGCCGCCCGAGCCGCTCGAAGCCGAGGGCGGACCGGTCGAGCTCGACGGCCTGACCAACATCCGCGATCTCGACGCCTACTACGACATCGGGCTGCCCTACGACGCCGGATTCGAAACCCTGGCCGGCTTCCTGTTGCAACGTCTGGGACATATCCCGCAAACTGGCGAATCAACCGACTTCGAAGGGCGACGGTACGAAGTCGTCTCGATGGACCGCAACCGCATCGCCCGCGTCCGTATCGCCCCCCTCGCGCCGGAACCCGACTCCGACCCGCTCGACGCCGACGGTTTGTAGACCCGCCCATGTGGAAGAACTGGAAGATCACGGCGATCATCCCGTGCCTGAATGAAGAGCAGGGCGTCGAACAGGTGCTGCGCCTGATGCCCGACTACGTCGACGAAGTCATCGTGGTCGACAACGGCTCCACCGACCGCACCGCCGAGGTCGCCGCGAGCTTCGGCGCCAAGGTCGTGCCGGAGCTGGTGCGCGGTTACGGACGCGCCTACAAGAAGGGCTTCTCCGAAGCCACCGGCGACGTGATCGTCACCCTCGACGGCGACCACTCCTACCCGGTCGATGCGCTCTCCTACCTGCTCAGCGCCTTCGAACACCTCGACGTGGACTTCCTGAACGCCTCGCGCTTCCCCGTGCGCGACAGCAAGGCCATGAGCCTCAAGCACATGTTCGGAAACTGGGTGCTCTCGCTGGTCACCTCCGCACTGTTCTTTCGCTGGGTCAGCGACTCGCAGTCCGGCATGTGGGTCTTCAAGCGCTCGATCCTCGAGAAGATCCGGCTGGAGTCCGACGGCATGGCGTTTTCCGAGGAGATCAAGGTCGAGGTCATCAAGAACCGCTCCCTCAAGTTCGAGGAGATCCCAGTCAGCTACAGCTCGCGTTTGGGCGAGATCAAGCTGAACCCTTGGCGCGACGGCTTCCAGAACCTGCTGTTCCTGTTCCGGCGCCGGCTGGGGCTGTGAGGCGCCGCTGATGGAGCGCTACCGCCTCTACGACGGCTTCGCGGCCTTCTACAACCGCTACTGGGGCGAATACTTCCTCGAAGACGCCCGCGCCGGCGTGGCCGACGCCCTGCTGGCCCGCCTGCCGCCAGGCTCGCGCGTGCTGGACCTGTGCTGCGGCACCGGACAGACGGCCGCCTGGCTCCTCGCCTGCGGCTTCGAGGTGGTGGGCGTCGACGGCTCCGAGCCGATGCTGCGCTACGCCCGCGAGAACGCTACCACGGCCGAGTTTCTGTGCGCCGACGCCCGCGAGTTCGTCTTGCCGCAGCCCGTGGCGGGAGCGCTGGCGACGTTTGACAGCATGAACCACCTGCCGACTCTCGAAGGCCTGCGGCAGGTCTTCGAGCGCGTCTTCCAGGCGCTGCTGCCCGGGGGCTGGTTCCTGTTCGACATCAACACCCACGAGGGCTTCGAGTACGCCGCCGACGAGACTTACGCCGTCACCGCCGCCGACCACGTCGGCATCGTCCGCAGCCTCTACGATGCGGCGACGCGCACCGGAACCTCCTGGATCACGCTCTTCGAGCCGGCCGAAGGAGGCCTTTGGGCCCGGCGCGATCTCGAGATCCCCGAATACTGCCATCCGACCGGCCAGGTGGTTGCGGCGATCGAGGCCGCCGGCTTCCGCAAGCCGCGCATCTTCGACGCGACCGAGGATTTCGGCATGCCCAAGGCCGAGGGACGCCTTTTCCTGCTGACGCAGCGCCCGACCTGAGACGGCCGGTGAGTGCTACACTAGCGCCTTCCGAACGGAGAATCGAACCTTGAAGTACGTCCGCTACGAGCACCAGGGCAAGACCGCCTACGGCATTCTTTCGGGGGAGCAGATCGAGGAGCTCTCCGGCAATTTCATCGGGGCCGAGCCCTCGAAGACCGGCTCCACGGTCGCGCTGTCGGACGTGAAGCTGCTCTACCCGGTGGAGGCCCCCAAGGTCCTCTGCGTCGGGCTGAACTATCAGAGCCACCTCAACGGCCGTCCCACGCCCGCCAAGCCGGAGATCTTCTACAAGCCGCCGACGGCGCTGCAGAATCCCGGCGACCCGATCGAGCTGCCTTCGGACTCCAAGGACGTACACTTCGAAGCCGAGCTGGTGGTGGTGATGGGCAAGACGGCCAAGAACGTCTCAGCCGCCGACGCCGCCGGCTACATCTTCGGCTACACCTGCGGCAACGACGTCTCCGAGCGCAACTGGCAGAACGGCAGCCAGGGCGACAAGCCGGACGTGCAGTGGTGGCGCGCCAAGGGCTCGGACACGTTCGGCCCTCTGGGCCCGGCCGTTGAGACCGAGCTGGATGTGCCGAACAAGCGCATCACCTGCCGCTTGAACGGCGAGGTCAAGCAGACGCAGATGCTCAGCGACCTGATCTTCCCGCCGGCGAAGATCATCGAGTTCGTCACCCAGTTCATCACCCTCGAGCCGGGCGATGTGATCTACACCGGCACGCCGGGCCGCACGTCTCCGATGAAGGCGGGCGACAAGGTCGAGGTCGAGATCGAAGGTATCGGCGTACTGGAAAACCCCGTCGCCGCCGGCTGAGCGCGGTCGCCGCGAATTTTCCTTGTCGTCACGCGGACGGACCTTGCGCCCACTCAGGCGGAGGGTTCATCCCATGAAGCGCTACATCATCGAACGGGAAATCCCGGCGGTCGGCAGTCTGGACCGCAAACAACTCCGCGAGGCCTCGAAGAAGTCGAACGCGGCCCTGGCGGAGTTGGCTCCTCGCATCCAATGGATCGAGTCGTTCGCCGTGGCCGACAAGACCTTCTGCGTCTACCTCGCGGAGGACGAAGAGGTCATTCAGCAGCACGCGGAGATGAGCGGTTTCCCCGCCAGCCGCATCAACGAAGTCCGCGCCATCTTCGACCCCACCGACGCCCGCAGGGCCTGAGCGGACGCTCGGCGCAACAGTCCGTAACCGGAGTGTCATGGCCCAGGGGCTCCCCTGGGCTATACTCCTAGGTCGGCTATGCGCTGGATCGACTACGAATCACCCCAAACCCTCGACGAAGCGGTCGCACTTTTCCAAAAGCACGGCCCCAACGCGCGCGCTCTGGCCGGCGGAACCGACCTGCTGGTGCAGCTCAAGGTCGGCCGGCGAGAGCCCGACGTCGTCATCGACATCAAGAAGATCCCCGCCCTGCGCGCCATCGAGTGGGATCCGGTCAAGGGCCTCACGCTCGGCGCCGCGGTCCCCTGCTACCAGATCTACGGCGACGAGCGCGTCCGGAAGCACTATCCGGGGCTGACCGACGTGGTCGAGATGATCGGCGGAACGCCCATCCAGGGCCGCGCCTCGGTCGGCGGCAACCTCTGCAACGCCTCGCCCAGCGCGGATTCGATCCCGATGCTGATCGCCTACCGTGCGATCTGCCACATCGTCGGCCCGTTCGGCGTGCGGCACCTGCCGGTGGAAGAGTTCTGCCTGGCGCCGGGCAAGAACGCCCTGGCTCCCAACGAGTTTCTGGCGTCGCTGCACCTGCCCCCGCCGGCGCCGCATTCGGGCGCGCGCTACCTACGCTTCATCCCGCGCAACGAGATGGACATCGCCGTGGTCGGCGCGGGCGTCACCGTGACGCTCAACGCCGCCGGCGACCGCTTCCAGACGGCGCGGATCGCCCTGGCCGCCGTCGCCCCGACGCCTCTGTTCGTCGCCGAAGCCGGCGACGCGCTGGCCGGCGAGCCGGTCTCCGACGACAGCATCCGCATGGCCGCCGAGATGGCCAAGGCCGCCGCCCAGCCCATCGACGACATGCGCGGCACGGTCGCCTACCGCAAGCATCTGGCCGAAGTGCTCACCCGCCGCGCCCTGGGCGACGCCGTCCGTCGGGCCCGCGGAGAGATCCTGCCCGGCCCCGTCCATCAGCACTGAGTGGAAGGGCCGCTATGATGAGCTGCGAGAAACGTTCGACCGACCCCGGGCTTCCCAACCAAAGCCCCCGCCCCGAGGCGAAGGCTCGCTAGAGAACACGATGATGCCGAAGAAATCCTATGTCCAGGCCGTGATCAACGGCGAGTCCCGCGAGTTTCTGTGCGAGCCGCGCCAGACCCTGCTGGAGGTCCTGCGCGAAGAGCTCGGCCTGACCGGCGCCAAGGAAGGCTGCGGCGACGGCAACTGTGGAGCCTGCGTGGTGATTCAGGACGGCCGCCTGGTGTGCTCTTGCTTGGAATTGGCCGTGGAGTCGGCCGGAACTGAGATCACGACGGTCGAAGGCGTCGCCGGACGCCAGGAGCTGCATCCCTTGCAGCAGTGCTTCTTGGAAGACGCCGCACTGCAGTGCGGCATCTGCACGCCGGGCTTCTTGGTGTCGGCCAAGGCTCTGCTCGACAAGAACCCCGACCCCAGCGAGCCTGAGATCCGGCTCTGGCTCGCCAACAACCTGTGTCGCTGCACCGGCTACGACAAGATCGTGCGCGCCGTCGAGCACGCCGCTGAGAGAATGCGGCAGGAGGCTTGAACCACGATGACTCACAAACCTGACTCCTACGAGCACAACATGGTGCTCGCCCAGAAGCAGTTCCGTGTCCTCGGGACGCGCCCCATCCGCCACGACGGCGTCGACAAGGTCACCGGCCGGGCGCTCTACGGCGCCGACATCGACCTGTCGGGCCTGATCCACGGCGCCATTCTGCGCAGCCCTCACGCGCACGCCCGTATCGTCTCCATCGATACCAGCGCTGCCGAAGCGATGGAGGGCGTGCTGGCCGTGGTCACCGCCGCCGATCTGGGCGACTCGGGCGACAAGATGATCGACCTGGGCGAAGGCGAGCAGAACCTGAGCTTTCTGCGCGGCAACGTCTTGGCGAGCGGCAAGGCGCTCTACAAGGGCCACGCCGTGGCCGGCGTCGCCGCCGCCAGCCTGCACGTCGCGCAGGAAGCCGTCAAGCGTATCCGCGTGGAGTGGGAGCCCCTGCCCGCCGTGACCACCACGCAGCAAGCCATGGCCGACGGCGCTCCCGTTCTCCATGACGGTCTGCGTACCAAGGAGCTCGGCAAGGAAACTGATCAGACCGGCAACGTAGCGGCGCACTTCCGCTACGACAAGGGGTCGCCCGACGAAGGCTTCGCCCAGGCCGACGTGATCGTGGAGCGTTCTTTTGACACTGCCACGGTCCACCAGGGCTACATCGAGCCCCAGAACGCCACCGCTCTGTGGAACAACGACGGCCGGCTCCAGATCTGGACCTCCACCCAAGGCTCGTTCGTCGTCCGCGACACCACGGCCGCAATCCTCGACATCCCCGTCTCGCAGGTCAAGGTGACGCCGATGGAGATCGGCGGCGGCTTCGGCGGCAAGATCCCGGTCTACCTCGAGCCCGTGGCCGCCCTGCTGTCGAAGAAGACCGGCCGGCCCGTGAAGCTCGTGATGAGCCGGCAGGATGTGTTCGAAGCGACCGGCCCGACGCCGGGCTCGCACATTCGCGTGAAGATGGGCGCGACCAACGACGGCCGCATCGTGGCCGCCGAAGCCTGGATGGCCTACGAGGCCGGGGCCTACCCGGAGTCCTTTGTCGTCCCCGGGGCGATGTGTGTGTTCGCCTGCTATGACATCGACAACATCCGCGTCGACGGCTTCGACGTGGTCGTCAACAAGCCCTCCACGGCCGCCTACCGGGCGCCCGGCGCCACCAACGCCGCCTTCGCCGCGGAATCGGTGGTGGATGAGATCGCCGAGAAGCTCGGCGTCGACCCCCTCGACCTGCGGCTGAAGAACGCCGCCAAGGAAGGCACGCGGCGGGCCGACGGGGTGAAGTTTCCGCGCATCGGCCTGGTCGAGGTGCTGGAAGCCATGAAGGCGCACCCGCACTACCAGACGCCGCTCGAAGGCCCCCACCGCGGGCGCGGCGTGGCGGTCGGCTTCTGGTTCAACGTCGGGCTCGAGTCGAGCTGCTCCATCAGCGTCAACTCCGACGGAACGATCAGTCTGGTCGAAGGCTCCACCGATATCGGCGGCACGCGCACGTCCATCGCCATGCAGGCGGCGGAAGTGCTGGGCATCTCCGCCGAGGAGGTGCGTCCTTCGGTGGCTGACACCGATTCGGTCGGCTATACCTCGGTCACCGGAGGCAGCCGCGTCACCTTCGCCACCGGCTGGGCGGCGCACAACGCGGCCCAGGACGTCGTGGCGCAGATGAAGGAGCGCGCCGCGATCCTGTGGGGCGTCGACGCCGGCGCCGTGGAGTTCGCCGACGGGACTTTCCGCAGCGGCGACAACTCCCTCGCCTTCAAGGAGTTGGCGAAGAAGCTCAGCGAAACCGGCGGCCCGGTCACCGGCCGCGCGACGGTCCACCCGAAAGGCGTCGGCGGCTCGTTCGCCGGCAACATCGTCGACGTCGAAGTCGATCCGGAAACCGCCAAGACCAAGATTCTGCGCTTCACGGCTTTCCAGGACGCCGGCAAGGCCATCCACCCGAGCTACGTGGAAGGTCAGATGCAGGGCGGCAGCGTGCAAGGCATCGGCTGGGGCCTGAACGAGGAGTACTTCATGACCGATCAGGGCGTGATGGCCAACTCGACCCTGCTCGACTACCGCATGCCGACGGCGCTCGACTTGCCGATGATCGACACCTGCATCATCGAGGTCGCCAACCCGGGTCATCCCTTCGGCGTGCGCGGCGTGGGCGAGGCCTCGATCGTGCCGCCTCCCGGCGCCTTGGCCAACGCCATCCACAACGCCACGGGCGTTCGCATGAGCCGCTTGCCGATGAGCCCTCCGCGCCTCATGGAAGCGATCTGGGCGCTCGAGTCCAATCCGATTGCGGCGGACTAACCGTCCGCCCAACGGGCGATTCGCCGATGCCGCGGGTCTTTCTGCCTACGATGCTCCGGGAGCTGACCGGGGGCGCCGCCGAGCTCGAAGCCGCCGGCGCGACGGTGCGTGAGCTGCTCGACGAGCTGGAGGCCCGGCATCCGGGCCTGCGGGCCAGACTCTGCGACGGCGACCGGCTTCGCTCGAACTTGGCCGTGGCCGTCAACGGAGAAGTCGAGCCGTTGGGGCTGCTGGCCCGCGTGCAGCCTGACGCCGAGGTGCATTTCGTGCCGGCGATCGCCGGCGGAAGCGGGGCCCGGCGCTCCGCTTTCGTTTGCCCTGCCGGGAGCCGTGTGATTCAATAGCAGGCGAGAACTTCTCGCGATGCGCCGGCTTCTGCTGCTGGTCTTCGCGTGCCTGCCACTCGCCGCGCAAACAGCGGATCCCGTCGCGGATCTGCTCGACCAAGGGTATAGACATCTCCGCACCGGCGACCGCGTCGGAGCGATCGCCGCGTTCGAAGACGCCCGGCGCCTCGCGCCCGATCGGCCCGAGATCAGCCGGGAGCTCGGCTTCGCCCTGCTCGGTAACGGCGAGCGCGAGCGCGCCCGCCAAGCCTTCGAGCGCGCCTGGGAGCTGGACCCGGCCCACTCCGCAACCGCCCAGCAACTGGGTTACCTCCGCGCCGAATCCGGCGACGCCGACGGCGCACGGGAGGTGTTCCAGCGGGCCGCCCTCGACGAATCCACCCGTTCGGCCGCCACGGCCGCTCTAGCGGCTCTCGAGAGCCCCTCCGCCCCCGAGAATCCAGCGCTCGAGCGGGCCTACGCGGCGCAACGCGCCGGCGACCTCGAAGCGGCGGCGGACGCCTTTGGCGAAGCCGCCGAGCTGGCCCCCCAACGGCCTGACATTCGCCAGAATCTCGCCTACGTCCTCCTCCGGACCGGCGAAACCCTTGCGGCCGTACGGGCCTTCGAGGAAGCTCTGCGGCTCAACCCCGGCGAGGACCGCACGGCGCTCGAGCTGGCCTTTCTGCGTCACGAGACAGGCGAGCAGGCCGCCGCCCTCGCCGGCTTCCGCTCGCTGCGCGACTCCGCCGACACCGGCGTCGCCCGCACCGCCGCCGAGGCGGCCGATCGGCTCGAAGCCGAGCTGGGAGGCTCGATCGAGCGCTGGGAGGCGGCCGTTCGCACCCAGCCCGACAACCGCGCGGCCCGGATCGAGCTGGGCGATCTCTATGAGCGGCGCGGCCAACCGGCGCTCGCCGCCGCCGAGTACGCGGCGGCCTATCCGCTCCCCGGGCCGAATCCGGACGAGATCCTGCTGAAGCTGGGCCGCGCCCGGTTGCAGGCCGGCGAGCTGGTCGAGGCCCACGGCGCGTTTCTGCTGGCTTCGCGCTCGGCCGAGACGCGGATCGCCGAGACCGCCCGCGACCTGCTGCCCGACCGTACGCCCTGGGCCAACGAGTTTCGCGCCGCCCTGGCCTTGGCGCCTTCCCATACCGCTCTGCGCAAAGAGCTGGCCTACCTGCTGCTGGCCGTGGGCCAGAGCGAAGAGGCCGTCGGTGAGCTCGAGCGGGTGCTGGAGATCGATCCCGGCGACCTCCAGGCGGCTGCTCAGTTGGCCTTCCAGGAGATCGAAGCCGGACGGCCCGAGCGCGCCGTCGAGCTGCTCGAACGGGCTCGCGGCTCCAGCGACCCCGCCCTGGCCGGCAAGGCCGCCGAGACGCTTTCACGCATCCAAGCCGAACGAGCCGGCTCCGCCCGCGCCCTGGGCGAGAAGAGCCTGCGGGCCAGCTACCTCCGCGACGCCCGCCTACAGTTTCAGAAGGCCTGGGAGCTCAGGCCCGGCGATCCCGGCCTGGCCTACAAGCTGGGCGTGGTCAACAACTTGCTCCAGCAAGATCGCGAAGCCGTCCGCTGGTTCGCGCTGGCCTCCGGCGCCGACGACCCTCAGCTCGCCGCCCAGGCGCAGCAGTCCTATCGCAACCTGGCGCCGCAGTTCCGGCGGGTCACGACGTCGGTCTGGATGCTGCCGTTCTACTCCAAGCGCTTCGGCACGGTTTTTGGCTACGCCCAGGCCAAGACGGAGTTCCGGATCGGCGACCTGCCCGTCCGGCCCTACATCTCCCTGCGGTTGTCCGGCGATGTGCGCCGTCGAACCGGGGGCGCCTCGCCGCAGCAACTCTCCGAGAGCGCCCTGATCGGCGCCTTCGGCCTGCGGGCGCCTCTTCGCCACGGCTTCACCCTGTGGGGCGAGGCGGGGCAGTCGGTGAGCTACCTGGGCGAACGCGCCCCGGGAACGCCGTTCTCCGCGCCTGACTACCGCGGCGGCCTGAACTGGTTCCGCGCCCGGGGTCCCGGCCTGGGCTCGCAGGAGACCGGCGTCTTCCAGGAGTGGAACGTCGACGCCGTCTACGTCAGCCGCTTCGACCACGACGCGCTGGCCTACTTCCGCTACCGGCCGGGCTTCACGCTGCCGCAGCGCGGGCCCTGGAAGGCCCAGCTCTACGCCAACTGGAACGTAACCATCGACGCCTCGCGGCAATACTGGGCCAACTACGTGGAGACCGGCCCGGGCTTCCGGCTGCGCGTTCCCGGCGTGCGCCCACCGATGGATTTCTCGGTCGACTTCGTGCGCGGCGTACACCTGTCGAACCGAGGCAACGTGCGCCGGCCCAACTACTTCGACGTACGCGCCGGCGTCTGGTACTCGTTCTCGCGATGAGACGAGGGGCCTGGCTGGCCTGCTGGCTGGCGTCCACCCTGGCCGCCGCCGAGCCGCAGCTCCAGGTTCCTTCCACCGCGACCGGCGTCGCCGCTGTGGCGGCCACTCTGGGCCTCTTCGCAACGGCCGAAGAGGCAGCCTTCCGTGTCGTGATCGGCGACAGCGACGCGGCCCAGACTCTGGGCTTCCGGCCGACGCCGCAGACCGTCCGCGTGGCCGCCCTGCGCGACGCCTTGGCCCCCGAGCTCGAGATCTTCTGGCAAGAGCCCCTCGAGGTTCCGGTCTTCACACTGCCGGAGGGCGCCGTCGTCTTCACCACCGAGAAGCGGACGGGCGCGCCTCTGGCGGCCGGAACGAAGACGCCGTCCGGAGCCGTTCTCTGGCTGGCCGTGGCCCCGGGCGCCCGGGGCTACGAGAGGTATCCGCTCTGGCTGCACGCCTTGCTGGAGCTGGGCCTGGAGCCGCCGTTCCGCAACGCTCGGACCTGGGTCTTCTACGACCCCGCCTACCGGCTCCGCGTGGAACCCAACCTGCTGGCCCGGCGCTGGCGAGAGGCCGGCGTGGCGGGCGTACACGTCGCCGGCTGGCCCTTCTTCGACGGCGACGAGGGCTCCGCGGAGCGCTTGCGGGCCCTGCTGGCGGCCTGCCGCCGCCAAGGCGTGCTGGCCTACTGCTGGCTCGAGCTGCCTCACGTCAGCGAGGGCTTCTGGCAACACTTCCCGCAGTGCCGCGAGAAGACCGCCGCCGGGCTGGACGCCCAGCTCGACTGGCGCAAGCTGATCGCGTTGTCCGACCCGGCCTGCGCCCAGCAGGCTCGGCAAGGCGTAGAACGCCTGTTGACGGGCTTTGCCTGGGACGGCGTCAACCTGGCCGAGCTCTATTTCGAGTCCCTCTACGGCCCAGCCGATCCCACCCGCCTGACGCCGTTCCATCCCTCCGCGCGGGAGGCCGCACAGGCCGCTCTGGGGTTCGACCCGCTCGCACTGTTCGACGCCGACGGCGATCGCTTCTGGAGCCGCAGCCCCGAGTCCTGGAAAGCCTTTGCCGACTGGCGCGCCGACCTCGCCTTGCGGCTGCAAGCGGAATGGCTGGGATTCCTCCGCCAGACCCTGCCGCGCGCCGACCTCGTCGTCACCCAGATCGACGACCGCTTCGAGCCGCGTATGCGCGAGCTGCTCGGAGCCGACGCCGGAGCCCTGCTGGCGCTGCCGGAAGAGGACTTCACTTTGCTGATCGAAGATCCCGCGCCGCTGTGGGCCCTGGGCCCGGAGCGCTACGAGCGGATCGCCGCAGCGTATGCGCCGCTCACCGGCGACCCCGGACGCCTCGCCATCGACCTCAACATCGTCGAGCGCTACCAGCAGACCTACCCCACCCGCAAGCAACTCGGCGGCGAGTTCCTGACATTGGTCGACCAAGCCGGCCGCGGCTTCGAGCGCGTGGCTTTGTATTTCGAGAGCTCCATCAGCGGTCCGGACCTGGCGCTGCTGCCGCGCATCGCGGCCGGCGCCCGCATCGTCGAGCGCGCCCCGAACGGAGCCCGCATCGTCGCCGAATCCCCCCGGCCCTTCGGCCTGAGCTGGGACGGGTCGGCGATCGTGGACGGCGGGCTCTGGCCGCTCAGTGACCGCCACACGGTGTGGCTCCCCAGGGGCCGACACGTGGTGGAAGCCCCGCAGGCGCCGCAAGCCCTCCCGCCGGCCCGAGTCCTGTGGCTGAACGCCGAGCCCTTGGCCGCTTCCGTCCACGGCCGGGAGGTTCGCTTTTCCTACTGTTCACAGCCCGCCGCCCCCGTGCTGCTCGACCGGCGGCCGGCCGAGACGCTCGTTGACGGCCGCCCCTACGACGCCGGCTGGGAGCAGACCCGCAGCCACTGGTCCGGCCGTCTGCCGCCCGGCGAGCACACGGTTCGCCTCGTCTTCTGAACAACGAGAGACCCCGGAGAAGCCGTCGCCTCTCCGGGGTCCACGCCGATCGCCGAGAATCGGCGATTCAGTCAAGATGGAGCGACCAACTCGAGTTCGTAGCATCGCGGGTTACGCTGACTGCGAAACGAAGCACAGCGGCGCAGAGCCGCATACGAAAGGAGTTGGCCGCCATGACGAAGATACTGTTTGTAGGAATGGATGTCCATGCCGAGACGATCGCGGTGGCGGTCGCCGAGCAGGACGGAGAAGTACGCAGCCACGGCGTAATCCCCAACCGGGTCGAGTCGATCCGGAAGCTGGTCGGCAAGCTGGGAGCGGCCAAGCGGCTGCGGGTCTGCTACGAGGCCGGACCGACCGGCTACGCGCTCTACTGGCAACTGGCCGCGCTTGGGGTGGCCTGCGAGGTCATCGCACCGAGCCTGATTCCGCGCAAGCCGGGCGAGAGGATCAAGACCGACCGCCGCGACGCCGAGAAGCTGGCGCGCTGCTACCGCGCCGGCGAGTTGACCGCGGTGTGGGTTCCCGATGCGGACCACGAGGCCTTGCGCGATCTGGTGCCCGCCCGCGAGGCCGCCAAAAAGGATCAACTGCGGGCGCGTCACCGGCTCGGCAAGTTCCTGCTGCGGCATGCGCAACGGCCGCCGGCGGGCGTCAAGGCCTGGACGAAGAAGTACCTTGAATGGGCGCATGCCAAGGTGCGCTTCGAGCAGCCCGCGCTCGAGGCGACGCTGGCCGACTCTCTCCATGAGGTCGAACACGCCGCCGAACGGATCGTGCGTTTAGAGAAGGCGATCGATGAAGCCGTCGGGCACGCGCCGGCCCAGATGCGGGCCGTCATCGAGGCGTTGCAGGCTCTGCGCGGGGTGGCGCAGACCACCGCAGCCACCATCGTCGCCGAGCTCGGCTCGCTGTCGCGCTTCCCAAGCCCAAAACAGTTGATGAGCTACGCCGGGCTGACGCCGAGCGAGCACTCCAGCGGCAATCGCATCCAACGCGGCCCGCTCACCAAGAGCGGCAACGCACACCTGCGGAGGGTGCTCGTCGAGGCCGCCTGGGCCTATCAGCATCGCCCCGATGTCAGCGGCTTTCTGTTACGCCGCCAGAAGAAACTGGCGCTCTCCGATGAGGTCAAACGCATCGCCTGGAAGGCGCAACTGCGGCTCAGCGGACGATACAAAAAGCTCACCGCCCGCGGCAAGAACAAGAACGAAACGGTGACGGCGATCGGCCGCGAGCTGCTGGGCTTCATCTGGGCGATCGCGGTGGAGACCGAAGCGCCGAACGCGGCTATCGCCGCATGAGATCCGAAGGTCTGTAATGCGTTTTGGGGAAGCAGGGCGAAGACTGGCGCGGGGCCCACGAAAAGGAGAACCCTCGTCAGCTTCTATGCGGTACGGCCTCGGGGCCCAACCCGCGCGCTCAGTCCGAGGCAGCTCCCGACGGATCATGACCATGCGGTTCCGACCCGCGCATATCAGACTGATCCATCGTCGCGTCTGCCGCCGCGCCGTCTGCCGTCCTGCTTCCTCAAGAACGAAGGCCGGTCGCCCTCTCTCCAGAGGTCGACCGGCTCTTTCAATCCGCCAGCCCCCGTGGGGGTTGACACAGTCGCTCCATATCAGAAGTGGAGCTTGAGCGCCACCTGCCCGATGCGTCCCGATTCCGCGCCGGTGATGACGCCGAAGTTCCTCACCGTCGTCGGGTCGTTCACATTGACCGGGTCCCACGTCGTGTTCGGACGCAGGAAGTTCACGTTGTTGAGAAGGTTGAAGAACTCGCCGCGAATCTCCAGCCGGAAGCGCTCGGTCATCTGCACATTCTTGATGACCGACAGATCCCAGTTCTTCAGCATCGGCGACAGGGCGTCCGGCAGGAAGTTGCCCGTGTTGCCCCACTGGAAGGCCGGAGTTTGCGAGAACGCCATCGGGTCGAGGTAGCGTTGCGAGCCGTGGTTGCCGCCCAGGCGGTCATGCACGGCGCCGCCGGTCTCCGCGGCCAGCCCGGTCCGCAGCGGTCGCTGCGTGCCGCCATAGCCGCCGAGCTGCTGCGAGCCCAGGTCCACTGACATCGGCTGTCCCGACTGGAACGTCGTTACGCCGTTGAGGGCCCAGCCGCCCACCACCTTGTCCACCCAGCCGCCTTGGTTGAGCAGCGCCTTGCCCTTGCCGAACGGCAAGTCGTACTGGTAGTTGAACACCAGCCGGTGCGGCGTGTGGAGGTTCGACAGCGACTTGTCCCAGCGCTTCTGGTTGGCGTTGGTGTAGCCCGGGTTCTGAAGGCCCAGGAAGCCTTCCACCGAGGAGACGTCGTCGATCATCTTCGAGAACGTGTAGGCCACCAAGTACTGCAAGCCGTTGCTGAAGCGCTGCCGCACCTTTACCTGCAGCGAATGGTAGGTCGAGTGGTACTCCGGCGGCCGCTGGTGGCTCACGCCGGTGAACTGCGGGTAAGGACGCAGCAGTTGGCCCAGCGCGATCGTCGGCCGGCCGAGCGAGGTGTTGGGCGAGATCACGCCGTAGAAGGGATTCTCGACCTGCTTGGCCAGGTCGTTGCCCAGCGCCCGGTACTGGTCGGGGAGCTGGTTGAGGTCCGAGTTGATGCCCATCAGCTTCATCCCGGCGTTGCCCGCGTAGGCCACGTCGAACAGCGTGTTGGCCGGCAACTGATACTGCACGTTGAAGTTCCACTGGGCGGAATTGGGGATGCGGTCGGTCCGCACCACCGCCGGCACGCCCTGGCCCAGGAAGGTGGCCAAGCCGTTGACGCCGTTCTCCGGCTGGTTGAAGCCCAGCGGATAGGGGTTGGCCAGCGTGGCGAACGGCGTGCGGTTGGAGTCCTGACTGGCGATCAAGTTCGTGATGGCGTTGAAGCTCACCGCGCCCGCCGTCGCCGCGCCGGGGCCGTAGCCGGTGGACGGGTTGTAGAAGATGCCCCCGCCGCTGCGAATCACCAGCTTCTCGGTGACCTTGTAGGCCACGCCCAGCCGGGGCGCGAAGTTGTTGAGGTCCTTGTTCTTGGTGATCCGCGGGTTGTCGCCCTGACCCGCGAACTGCAAGCCGCCGATCACCGGGGCGCCGTTGAGCTGCAAGCCCGGGACGGCCGAGCCAAAGTCGAACCAGCCGGCGCGGTTGAAGCGCTCGGTCAGCGGAAAGTCCGTGTCCCAGCGCAAGCCCATGTTCAGCGTCAGCCGGTCGCTCACGCGCCAGTCATCCTGAAAGTAGACTGCCGAGTACATCACCTGGTCCGCCAGAGCAGGCTCCTGCCGGCTCACGCCGGCGCCGGGCAACCCCAGCAGCAGATCGGCGATGCCGTCTCCCTGATTGCCCACGTTGTTGCGCTCGCGCGTCCACGAGCGGTTGAAGGTGAAGCTGCCCTGCGGGTCGTTGGGCCGGAAGTTCGACACCCGGTTGATCCGGTACGTCCCGCCGAACTTGACCGTGTGCTTGCCGAACAGCTTCGACATATCGCCGGTCGCCGTGTGGGTCTCGAACTTGTTGCGGATGTGCCAGGAAGCGTTCTGGCCGATCTCCGTATAGCCCGCCGCGGCGATCCGGGGGAACGCCAGCAGTTGCGCTTGGCTATCCATATAGGCGGGCAAGCCCAGCGACGACGGCATGAACTCACCCTGCGCCGAGTAGTCGCGGGGATTGGCATGGTGAGCGTAGCCGTAGTTGCCGTGGAGCACCCAGCCCTTCCACAGGTAGGTGTCGTCGAGCGTGATAGAGCGGTTCTTCATCCCGTCCCAGCCGCCGCCCGGCGTCGCCGGATTGTGGAAATGGTCCGGATGCTGGTTGCTGAGCTGGTTGAGCGAGACCCGGAAGAACAGGTTGTTCTTGTCGTTGAAGCGATGGTCGACCTTGCCCGAGTAGGTCCACTGATTGGGCCGCGAGCCGAGCTGCGAGAAGAAGTTGTTGGTCACGCCGGACAGATTCGGCAGCGGATAGTACTCCAGGATGTTCTTGGCGATCGGGTCCTGCCGGCTCGCTGGAATCATGTTGTTGGCGAACTGCTGCCGGTTGCCGGCGGCGTCCACGGTGAGCGGATCGTAGATCTTGCGCACGCCGGCTTGGCTGAAGTCGCCGTTGCGCATGGCCGCGGTCGGCAGCGAATACGTCACTGAGCCGGGATTCACTTGCCGGCGGTACTCGACGTTCACGAAGAAGAACGTCTTCTGGCGCGAAGGCGTCAGCGGTCCGCCCAGAGTGCCGCCGAACTGGTTGAAGCGGAACGGCGCGCGGTCGCGACCGTTCGCGTTCGAGAACCAGTTGTTGGCCTGTAGCTTGTCATTGCGCAGGAACTCGTACAGCACCCCGTGGAACTGCTGCGTTCCCGAACGGTGCACCATGTTCACGACCGCGCCGCCGGTGCGGCCGTACTCGGCCGAGAAGGCGTTGGTCTGCACCTTGAACTCCTGCACGGCGTCCGGCGACGGCACGAAGGCCGGCTGCCCATAGCCCATCACCTCTTGCGGTGAGCCGTCGAGCATCACCGTGTTCGACACATCCCGGCCGCCGTTGGCCGAGAAGCCCGCCGAAGCGATCGAGCCCGAGCCGCTGGCGTCGTTGCGGGAGCTGCGGGTGGTGTTGATGCCCGGCGTCATCGCGATCAACTGCATGATGTTGCGGCCGTTGAGCGGCAATGACTCGGCCGTCCGAGAATTGATGACCTCGCCCAAGTCCGAGGTGGCCGTCGCCAGCAAGGGCGTCTCGGCGGTGATTTCAATCGTTTCCGTTACGGCGCCGATCTCCAGCTCCACGTCGATGTCGGCCACCTGGGCGACATTCAGGATGAAGCGGGGACGCTCGTAGCGTTTGAAGCCTTCGGCCTCCACCGCCAGCGAATAGTTGCCGGGCGGAATCTGCTGGAAGACGTACTCGCCGGCGGCGTTGGATTCAGTCTTCCAAGGCCGGTTCTGGTCGATGTTGGTCAGCGTGAGCTTGGCGCCGGGGACAACGGCGCCGGAGGCGTCCTGGACCGCGCCGCGTAACGTGGCGGCCTGGGTCTGCGCCGCGGCCGGGATGGCCGCGAGCGCGCATAGCGAGAGCGCGACGAGCGCGCGGATCTGTTGCATGGTCAATACCCCTGTTCGAGCGGTCACCCGGTAAACCGGCCCGCGAGAGCCGGGGCCGAGAACGCCGCCGGGCTGGGCGAAACGTTTCGCCAAAACGCCTCAGGCAGGCTAGCGCAAGGTGTACTGCCAAATCAATAGATTGAATCCATTTCTTTTCGGGGGATTGAGATTAGGTGGACGGCATCTCCTTTTCTGGCAGTTCTCCACCCAAGGCGGATCTCACAACATGCAGAAAGGCCCTAGGAAAACCTTCCTGGGGCCCTCGGGGCGAGTGAGCGAAGGGAGCGGGCTCTCGTTAGAAGTGAAGCTTCAGCGCCACCTGCCCGATGCGCCCATCGGCCGCGCTCGTGATCACGCCGAAGTTCCGCACCGTCGTCGGGTCGCTGGTGTTGATCGGATCCCACGTCGTGTTCGGACGCAGGAAGTTCACGTTGTTGAGCAGATTGAAGAACTCGCCGCGGATCTCCAGCCGCAGGCGCTCGCTCATCTGCACATTCTTGATGATCGACAGGTCCCAGTTCTGCAGGCTCGGCGAGAGCGCATCCGGCAGGAAGTTGCCGGTGTTGCCCCACGTAAAGGCCGGCGTCTGCGAGAACGCCATCGGGTCCAAGTAGCGGTTGGCTCCGTGGATTCCGCCCAGCCGGCTATGAACATCTCCGCTGGTCTCCGCCGCCAACCCGGTGCGCAGCGGCCGCTGCGTGCCGCCGTAGCCGCCGAGCTGCTGCGAGCCCAAGTCGATCGACATCGGCTGTCCCGACTGCAGCGTCGTCACGCCGTTGAGGGCCCAGCCGCCCACCACGTGGTTCACCCAGCCGCCCTGGTTGAGCAGCGCCTTGCCCTTACCGAACGGCAAGTCGTACTGGTAGTTGAACACCAGCCGGTGCGGCGTGTGGAGGTTCGACAGCGACTTGTCCCAGTTCTTCTGGTTGTTGTTGGTGTAGCCCGGGTTCTGCATTCCCAGGAAGCCTTCCACCGAGGAGACGTCGTCGATCATCTTCGAGAACGTGTACGCCACCAAGTACTGCAGGCCGTTGCTGAAGCGTTGCCGGATCTTCACCTGCAGCGAATGGTAGGTGGAGTGGTATTCCGGCGGACGCTGGTGCGCCACGCCCGAAAACTGCGGATAGGGCCGCAGCAATTGCCCCATGGCGATGGTCGGCCGCCCGAGCGTGGTGTTCTCCGGGATCACCCCGTAGAACGGATTCGGCACCTGCTTCGCTAGATCGTTTCCGAGCGAGAGGTATTGGTCGGGGAGCTGGTTGAGGTCCGAGTTGATGCCCATCAGTTTCATGCCGGCGTTGCCTGCGTAGGCTACGTCGAACAGCGTGTTGGCCGGCAACTGATACTGCACATTGAAGTTCCACTGCGCCGAGTTCGGCGTGCGGTCGGTCCGCACCACGGCGGGCACGCTCTGGCCCAGGAACGTCGCCAGACCGTTGGCGCCGTTCTCCGGGTGATTGAAGCCCAACGGGTAGGGGTCGGCCAGCGTCGCGAACGGCGTGCGGTTGGAGTCCTGGCTCGCGATCAGGTTGGTGATCGAGTTGAAGCTCACCGCGCCCGCCGTCGCCGCGCCGGGGCCGTAGCCGGTCGTGGGGTTGTAGAAGATGCCCGCGCCGCTGCGGATCACCAGCTTCTCGGTGACCTTGTAAGCCACGCCCAGCCGCGGAGCAAAGTTGTTCAGGTCATTGTTTTTGATGATGCGCGGATTGTCGCCCTGTCCGGCGAACTGCAAGCCGCCGATCACCGGCGCGCCGTTGAGCTGCAAGCCCGGTACGGCCGAGCCGAAGTCGAACCAGCCGGCGCGGTTGAATCGCTCGGTCAGCGGATAGTCCGAATCCCAGCGCAAGCCCATGTTCACGGTCAGCCGGTCGGTGACGCGCCAGTCGTCCTGAAAGTAAAGGGCGGCATACATCACCTGGTCCGCCAGAGCCGGCTCTTCGCGGATCACGCCCGCGCCCGGCAGTCCCAGCATCAGGTCGGCGATGCCGTCCCCCTGCGTGCCCACGTTGTTGCGCTCGCGCGTCCACACGCGGTTGAAGGTGAAGCTGCCCTGCGGATCGTTGGGCCGGAAGTTCGACACCCGGTTGATCCGGTACGTCCCGCCGAACTTGACGGTGTGCTTGCCGAACAGCTTCGACATGTCGCCGGTCGCGGTGTGCGTCTCGAACTTGTTGCGGATATACCAGGACGCGTCCTGGCCGATCTCCGTGTAGCCCGTCGCGGCGATCCGCGGGAACGCCAGAATCTGCGCTGCGGAGTCCATGTAAGCGGGCAAGCCCAGCGACGACGGCAGGAACTCGCCCTGCGCCGAGTAGTCGCGCGGATTGGCGTGGTGGGCGTAGCCGTAGTTGCCGTGCAGCACCCAGCCCTTCCACAGGTACGTGTCGTCGAGCGTGATAGAGCGGTTCTTCATCCCGTCCCAGCCGCCGCCCGGCGTCGCCGGGTTGTGGAAGTGGTCCGGGTGCTCACTGCTGAGCTGGTCCAGCGAGAGCCGGAAGAAGATGTTGTTCCGGTCGTTGAAGCGGTGGTCGACCTTGCCGGAGTACGTCCAGCGGTTCGGCCGCGAGCCGAGCTGCGAGAAGAAGTTGTTGGTCACACCCGCCAAGTTCGGCAGCGGATAGTAATCCAGAATGTTCTTGGCAATCGGGTCCTGCCGGCTCGCCGGGATCATGTTGTTGGCGAACTGCTGCCGATCGCCGGCGGCGTTGATCGTCAGCGGATCGTAGATCTTGCGGACGCCGGCCGCGCTGAAGTCGCCGTTGCGCATGGCTGCTGTGGGCAGCGAATAGGTCACCGAACCGGGGTTCACCTGCCGGCGGTACTCGACGTTCACGAAGAAGAACGTCTTCTGGCGCGAAGGCGTCAGCGGTCCGCCCAAGGTGCCGCCGAACTGGTTGAACCGGAACGGCGCACGGTCGCGGCCGTTGGCGTTAGAGAACCAGTTGTTGGCCTGCAGCTTGTCATTGCGCAGGAACTCATACAGCACGCCGTGGAACTGCTTGGTGCCCGAGCGGTGGACCATGTTGATCACCGCGCCGCCCGTCCGGCCGTACTCGGCCGAGAAGGCGTTGGTCTGCACCTTGAACTCCTGCACGGCGTCCGGCGACGGCACGAAGGCCGGCTGCCCATAGCCCATCACCTCTTGGGGCGAGCCGTCGAGCATGATCGTGTTCGAGACGTCGCGGCCGCCGTTGGCCGAGAAGCCGGCTGACGCGATCGAGCCCGAGCCGGAGGACTCGTTGCGCGAGTTGCGGGTGGTGTTGATGCCCGGCGTCATCGCGATCAATTGCATGATGTTGCGGCCGTTGAGCGGCAACGATTCCGCCGTGCGCGAGTTGATCACCTCGCCCAGGTCCGAGGTCGCCGTCGCCAGCAGCGGCGCTTCCGCGGTAATTTCGATTGTCTCCGTCAGCGAGCCGATCTCGAGCGCCACGTCGATCTCTGCGACTTGGGCGACGTTCAAGATGAAGCGCGGGCGCTCGTAGCGCTTGAAGCCGTCGGCCTCGACGGCGAGGGAATAGTTCCCGGGGGGAATCTGCTGAAAGATGTATTCGCCCGCCGCGTTGGACTCCGTTGTCCAAGGTCGGTCCTGGTCGATATTGGTCAGCGTGAGCTTGGCGCCGGGAATCACGGCGCCGGTGGCGTCATGGACTGCGCCGCGCACCGAGGCGGCTTGGGTCTGCGCCGCGGCAGGCAAGGCCACGAGCGCGCATAGCGAGAGCGCGACGAACGCGCGAATGTGCAACATGGTAAGGTACCCCTTTCGATGCCCAGAATCACAGCGAAACGTTTCGCCGCAACCACCGCAAAGAGTAGCTCTTTCCCAAGTCACCGGGGACCCCGATTTTTTGGTAATCATGCCCACGATTCGACAGGTAGCCGAGCGCGCTAAGGTCTCCATTTCCACCGTTTCCGCGGTCCTCAACCAGTCGGCCTACGTCAGCCCGGAGCTCACGTTGCGCGTCGAGCAGGCCGCTCGCGAGCTGCGCTACACCGCCAACGCCGTCGCGCGTGGTTTGCAGAGCCAGCGCACCCGCCTCATCGGGATGTTGGTGCCCGATATCGCCGAACCCGTCTACAGCCTCATGGTCCAGGGCGTCGAGCGCAGCCTCCGCCAGGCCGGCTACTCGCTGCTGCTCGGCTCCACGCACAACCGTCAGCGCGAACAGTCCCGCTACCTCGGCATGCTCCGCTCCAAGCAGGTGGACGGCATGTTGCTGCTGCTGGGTTTCGGCCCCGAGGACGAGATCGCTGAAGCCGTCGAATCGCAACTCCCGCTGGTCTTCGTCGCCCGCGAACCCAAGTCCGTGGCCGGCGATGTCGTCATGGTCGACAACGCCGAGGGAGCCCGCAAGGGCGTGGCCGCTCTCATCGCCAGGGGCCATCGCCGCATCGGCCTGGTCGTGGGGCCCCGCGACCTCGCCGTCAGCCGCTCGCGGATCGACGGGTGGCGTGCGGCCCTGGCTCAGGCCGGCTTGGGGGCCGACGAGTCCCTCATCTGCGAGGGGGACTACACCGACGGCTCCGGCCGCGCCGCCCTTCAGAAGCTGCTGGCGCTGCGCGAGCCGCCGACGGCCGTCTTCGCCACCGGCTTCTTGATGATGACCGGCTGCTTGGCCGAATGCCGCGCCCTGGGCCTGGCGGTACCGAGCCAGTTGGAGCTGATGACTTGGAGCGATTCGCCGCTGCTCGACGTCTTCGACCCGCCGATCTCTTCGGTCGAGCAGCCCAGCGCCGAAATGGGCGAGCGCGCCGCCGAGCTCATCCTCCGGCGCATCGCCAACAAGGACTTGCCGCCGCAGACCATCGTCCTGCCGACGCACGTCCGCCTGCGCGGCTGACCCGCCCCGCCGCGGATCAATCGTAGGAGAGTGATTCCAGCGCGTCCTGCTTGGCCGCCTTCATCGCGGGATAGAGCACGCCCAACAGCGCGCCCACCATCGTCACGCCCAGCGAGATCGGCCACCACGACACCACGATCGCCTGCTGCATCGTCGGGATGAAGGCCGCGATCGCATACTTCACCAAGTAGCTCGCCCCGATGCCCGCCGCCGTCCCCAGCACGCCCAGCGCAAAAGCCTCCCGCACGAAAATGCCCAGGATGTAGCCCGCCGACGCGCCCAGCGACTTCAGGATGCCGATCTCCCGCGTCCTCTCCAGCACTGCGGTGTGCATCGTCAGAAAGATGATCAGGAACCCGAATCCGATCGCCACGCCGATGATCACGTTGATGAACGTCCGCAGCTCCGGGATGTTCGTTACCGAAAACTCCGAGATGATCTCTTCGACGGAGTAGACCTGGTAGCCCTCCATCTTCTTCTCGAGGTCCTTGATCACATCGCCCACGTTGGCCGGGTCGTCGAGCTTCACGTAGATCGTGGTGATCTTGCCGGTCGCCCCGGTCAGCTCCTGCAGAATGTCCTTCTGCAGGATCACCCGCGCCATCTTGCCCGGCTCGACGATGCCCCGCACCGTCCACTCGCGGTCGAGCAGCTCGATCGTGTCGCCCACCTTCACGCCCTTTTGGTTGGCGTAGAACGTGTCCAGAATCACGTCGAAGGGATTCTCGAAAGGACCCCCGTCGACGAAGACGAAGTGCGCCATGCGGTCGAACTGCGCGAAGTCGATGCCCGTCAGCCGGTCGATGCGCTTGATCGGCTGCACGATCACGCCCGTCGCCAGCGCCACGTGCGGCTGAGAGCTCACGAACTCCACGGTTTTCTCCGGCATCGGCGCCGAGCTCATGCCGATCACCGACATCCCCGGCGGCAGGATCGTGATGTCTGCTCCCACGCCGCGCGCCCGGTCTCGTTGATCGTCGAGCATGCCCTCGGCCAGCCCCACGATCGACAGCATCATGGCCACGCCCAAACCGATCGCCAGCGCGCTGAGCACCGTGCGCGTCCGGCGATGCCGCAGGTTCTCGAACACGATGCGGTACACCAGCGGGACGCGACTGCGTTTTTCAAAGGGATCCATGTCGTTTGCCTACAGCCCTCAACCGGCCAGGCGCTCGGCCGAAATCACGCGCGGTATGCCCGCCAAATCCTCGCGCACGGCGATGGCGCTCCACCGCCCGGCGCGTAACAGCTCCAGCACGCCCGGCAGCGAGTCATACCCCAGCTCCAGCGCCAGCCCGCCGCCCGGCCGCAGCGCCCGCTCGGCCTGCGGAATCAGCCGGCGATAGACGTCGAGACCGTCCTCGCCGCCGAACAGCGCGCGCGCCGGCTCAAAGCGCACCTCTCGTTGCAGCGTCGGCTCATCGCGCCGCGCCACATACGGGGGATTGCTCACCGCCAAGTCCAGCGATGCCGTCCGCGCGGCGCTGAGCAGATCGCCTTGGACGAAGCGGACCGACGCCCCGTGATACGCCGCGTTGCGGCGGGCCACCGCGAGCGTTTCGGCCGCGATCTCGATCGCCGTCACCGGACGATCCAGCTCCTTGGCCAGCGTCACCGCAATGCAGCCCGAGCCCGTACCGACGTCCACGATCCGCCGCGCCTGCGGGAAGTTCTCGAGCGCCGTCTCCACCAGCAGCTCGGTCTCCGGCCGCGGGATGAACGCCGCCGGACCCACTTCCATCTCCCGGCCGTAGAACTCCTGCCGGCCCAGCAGATGCTGCGTCGGTTCGCCCGCCGCCCGTCGCTCCACCAGCCGCGCGAAAGCTTCTGCAGCCGCGTCCTCCACCGCCCGCTCCGGATGCGCGTACAGCGTCACCCTCTCACAGTCCAGCGCATGCGCCAGCAGCGTCTCAGCGGTCAAGCGCGGCGGCTCCACGCCTGCCCCCCGCAGCCGGTCGGCGGCGGAACGCAAACAGTCCCCCACGGTGGGGGCGGCGACGGGGATGGGAGAAGCGGCCTTCATCGCTCAGGCGGTCACGAGCTCCGCCTTGAGCGCCTCGGTCTGGAAATGCGTCGTCAGCGCGTCGATCAGCGGATCCAAGCGGCCTTCCAGCACCAGATCGAGCTGGTGCAGCGTCAAGCCCGGCACCCTGTGGTCGGTCACGCGGTTCTGGGGAAAGTTGTACGTCCGAATCTTCTCGCTGCGGTCGCCCGAGCCCACCATGCCGCGCCGCGCGTCGGCCTGCTCCTGGTGCTGACGTTCCCGCTCGATCTCGTACAGCCGCGACCGCAGCACCAGCAGCGCCTTGGCCTTGTTCTTGATCTGCGATTTCTCGTCCTGGCAGGTCACCACCAGCCCGGTCGGCACGTGTGTGATGCGAACCGCCGAATAGGTCGTGTTCACTGACTGGCCGCCCGGTCCCGAAGAGCAGTAGTAGTCCACCCGCAGATCCGAGTTCTCGATGTGGACGTCCACGTCTTCGACCTGCGGCATCACCGCCACCGACGCCGCCGAGGTATGGATGCGGCCCTGCGTCTCCGTCTGCGGCACGCGCTGCACCCGATGGACGCCGGACTCGAACTTCAGCTTGCTGAAGACCTTGGTTCCCGAGATCAGCGCGATGATCTCCTTGTAGCCGCCGACTTCCGAATCGCTTTGCTCCGTGATCTCCACCTTCCAGCGCTGGCCCTCGGCGTAGCGCAGGTACATGCGGAACAGCTCGGCGGCGAACAGAGTGGCCTCCTGGCCGCCGGTGCCCGCCCGGACTTCCAAGACGATGCTCTTGTCGTCGTTGGGGTCCTTGGGCAGCAGCAGGAGCTGCATCTCGTTTTCCAGGTCCGCCAGCTTGGGCTCCAGCGAGCTCACCTCTTCCTGCGCCAGCTCGCGCATCTCCTCGTCTTCGGAAGAGAGCAGCGTCTTGGCCTCTTCGATTTGCTGATTGGTTTCCTTCCAGGCCCTGTAGCGATCCACGACCTCGGTCAGGTCCGACGCGGACTTGGCCGTCTTCTGGTAACGGGCCTGATCCTGCATGATGGCCGGGTCGGCCATCTCCGCCGAGAGCGCGTCATACCGCTGCTCGATCTCTTCCAGCTTGTGCAGCCACTGCATAGAATCCGTCGACTTAGGCGACCACCAGCCGGCCGCCTTTCTGCTTCTCCAACTCCATCGCGCCGTCCAGAGCGCGAATCGAAATCTCCACCTGTTCGTCGGCCGGCGGCTGCGTCGTCACGCGCTGCAGCCACAAGCCCGGCGCTACCACGGTCGAAAGCATGTTGCCCTGCCGCTTGGCCACGAACCGGATGATCTCGTAGCTCACGCCCGCGATCACCGGCAACAGCGCCAGCCGAACCAAAAACTGGAACGCAAAGCCCTGCAACGGCACCAGCGCGTACACCAGAATGCTCACGATCATCACGACCATCAGAAAGCTGGTGCCGCAGCGCGGATGCCACGTCACGAACGATTGCGCCGTCGGCACGTCCACCGCCTTGCCCGACTCGTAGTTGAACACCACCTTGTGCTCGGCGCCGTGATACTCGAACACGCGCCGGATGTCCTTCATCCGCGAGATCAGCAGCAGAAAGCCCAAGAAGATGCTCAGGCGAATGGCGCCTTCCACGAAGCTGAACCCGACCTGGTTGTTCAAGAACGTCACCCGGCTCTGGATCTCGTTGGTCGCCAGCAGCGGGATGAATTTATACAGAAAGATGAACAAGCCCAGCGAGAACAGCACGTTCAGCGCCAGCATCCACTTGGGGATCTCGGTCGACTTGACGTTGCCGTCCTTATCCTTCTTCTGCTCTTCCTCCGGCACGGCGTGCTGCGCGGAGAAGTTCAACGCCTTCATCCCCAAGCTCATCGCCTGGCCCAGCGTGCCCACCCCGCGCGCGATCGGCAGCGCCCAAAACTTGCTCTTGTCCGCCAACCGCGAAGCCGGTCCTTCTTCGGTCACGATCGTCCCGTCCGGCTTGCGCACCGCCACGCAATAGCTGTTCGGCGCCCGCATCATCACGCCTTCCAGCACGGCCTGCCCGCCGATGAGCGGGTCGTCGCCGCTCTCCAAAATGGGCAGCAACTGCGTGCAGGCGGCGAGTCGAAAGAGCTGTCGCAATCGTCGAATCATGGCTTTACCAAGCGCTCGGCGGAAATCAGGTCGGACTCGACCGGATCTCATTGTAAGCTACACTGATCATATGCTGACGAGGGTGTGGGCGGCATTGCGTCCGGTCGTGCTGTGGAGCTACCGCCGCGGTTCCTGGCAATACGACGTCATCGTGGCCGCGATCCTCGCCTTCATCTTTCTCACCCCGGCCGAATTCTTCGGCGATCAGCCCCGGCCTCCCGCCATTCAAGAAGTCCAGCGCCTCAGCGCCTCCGGAGGTCAGTCGGTCTACTGGGTAGATGCGGCGGCGGTCGGTGAAGTTGCGCCCGACGAAGTCGCCGACCGGATCGAGACACTCTTGCAGAAACGCCATGAGCAGCGCGTCCGTGTCCTCGAAGCGCGGCCCGAGAAGGGGCCCGACGGAACCGTCAGCGCCTACCTCGTCTACGCGGGCGAATAATCCCGCGAAACGTTGGCGACTTTCCAAGCATCGAATCGTCAGTGAGCGTGCGCACATTCTCCCTGTTCTCGACCCTTTTCCTGGCTGGCGCCCTGGCGCTGCCGGGCGCGGTGTCGGTCGACCAGTTGCTCGCCAACATGGACAAGGCCGCAGCCGCCTGGAAGGGCATGCGCGCCGAAACCTCCTGGACGCAATACACCAAGCTCGTCGATGACTCCAGCGTCGAGTCCGGCACCGTCGTCGTTCGCCGCGTCGCCGACGGCCGCGTTGACTTCAAGGTCCAATTCACCGAGCCCTATCCCCGCGATCTGCTGGTCCGGGGGACCCAGGTCGAGATCTACAAGCCCCGCATCGCCACCGTCGAGGAGTACGACGTCTCCAAGTCGAAGGACAAGCTCGAGCAGGCGCTGCTGTCGGGCTTCGGCGTCTCGGGCAAGTTTCTGCGCGAGCACTACGAGATCGCCATGCAGGGCGAAGAGGCCGTCGAGGGCGTCAACGCCGTCAAGGTCGAGCTCGTCCCCAAGGACCAGGGCATGCGCGAAAGCATCGCCAAGGTGGTGATCTGGGTCTCGCCCGAGACGTGGCAGCCCGTTCAGCAGCGGCTCTACCAGCCCAACGGGGACCACCGCACCTACCTCTACACCAAAGTCGAGATCAATCCCGGCCTCAAGGACGCGGACTTCAAGCTCGACATCCCGAAAAAGGTCAAGCGCCAGAAGAAGGACCTCTAAGTTTCACTCCCGGCAGTGAAACAATAGGGGATCGCCCCGCGCCCGTCCGACGGCGGCTGAGGGCGCGCGTATGCCCGCCTGGAACCTGCAAAGTCTTCTGGAATTCAGTTGGCGGGGCCAAGACCCCATCGAGCAGATCGCCCGGTCGATCGTCCTGATCGTCGGCGTCCTGGCGGTTCGGGCCTTCGTCACCCGTACGATCCTGCGCCTGGCGCCGCAGTCCGAGATCCGCCGCCGCTGGATCGTCGGCGTCCGCAACTACTCCGTGATGATCCTGGCGCTGGGCCTCGGCGCCGTCTGGTTCAAGGCCCTCGAGACCTTCGGCACCCTCATCCTCGGCCTCGGCGTCGCCTTCGTCATCGCCACCAAGGAGCTCATCCAGTGCATGACGGGCTCTTTTCTGCGCACCGTCGCCAACACCTACAACGTCGGCGATCGTATTGAAATCAACAACTTCCGCGGCGACGTCATCGACGTCAACCTGTTCACCACCACGCTGCTTGAAGTCGGCCCCGGCCGCTCCATGCACCTGCGCACCGGCCGCACCATCGTCGTGCCCAACATCAAGATGCTCGACTCGACCGTCGTCAACGAGTCGTTCATGCGCCAGTACGTGCTGCACGTCTTCTCGGTGCCGGTCAAGCTCTCCTCGGATTGGAAGAAGGCCGAGCAGGCCCTGCTCGAAGCCGCCGAAGCCGAAAGCGCCGAGTTCCTCGAAGAGGCCCGCAGCTACATGGAGACTCTCGAGCGGAGCCACGGCCTGCGCGGCCTACCGGTCCAGCCGAGAACGCTGCTGCAGCTCAACGATCCCGACAAGGTGACGATCCTGGTCCGCACGCCCGCGCCGGTCGGCCGCCAAGGCGCCATCGAGCAAGCCATCCTGCGCCGCTACCTCGACCAAATCCACCCGCCAGACACCGAAGTGAGCGCCCAGCTTTAAGCCGGGCGTTATTCCCCCCGGAAAGCCATCAACTCTTTCCCGGTCCGCACATACATCACGCCGTCGGCGATCGCCGGCGTGGCATAGCAAGCCTCCCCAATCGTCGTCGTCGCCATCGGCTCGAACGGCGCCTCGGCCCGCAGCACACTCACCTTGCACGTCTCGGAGACCAAATACACCTTGCCGTCCCCGCCCACCGGCGAGGCGTAGTACTTATCGATCGCGTCTCGCAGACGCCCCTGGAACAGCACCTTGCCCGTGGCCGGCTCGAACGACGTCAGAATGCCGCCGTCCTTGATCGTATGAAGCGCGCCGTGATACAGCAACGGCGACGACACCACCGGCACGCTGCGGTCGTAGTCCCACAGCACATGCGTCTCGGTCAGGTCGCCCCGTGCGCTCCCCGGCTTCACCGCCAGCGTCCGGTTCACTGACGACCAGCGAGCCCTGTAGAAGCTCCAGTCCCGGTTGTTCATAAAGCCGTCTTGGTCCAGATCGATCGCCCGCCACGAGCCCGTGTGGCGCATCTCCACCGGGATCTCTTCCGGAGAGAGCTTGCCGTCGTGGTTGGCGTCGGCTATCTTCGCCACCTCCTCGAACGGCGGAAAGTACTTCCTCGTCGCCGCGTCCGCCCCGGGCGCCCAGCCGGTCATGTAGACCGTGTCGGCGTCCACCACCGCGGCCGTCTTGATCTGCCACGTGATGCCGCGCACCCACCACAGCTTCTTTCCGCTGGAGAGCTCATACGAGGTCAGTTGGTAGGAGCCCGGCACGATGAGTTGCACGGGGCCCTCGCGCGGCTCGAACAGCGTCGGCGTCGCGAACCCGTGCACCACCTCCGGCCGCTCCGTCTTCCAGACCGTCTCGCCGTTGTCCGGGTCGACCGCCATCACGAACGAGTCCAGGTCCTGGTCGCACACTACGATCAGCTTGCCGTCGGCCAGAATCGGCGACGAGGCCATCCCGTGCAGGTTGTGGAACGGCCCCAGCGGGCGCCGCCAGCGCTCCTCGCCGTCGGGTCCGTAGGAGACCAACCCAAAATCGCCGAAGAAGGCGAAGACGTTCTCGCCGTCGGTAGTCGGCGTGGCCGAGGCCGGGTTGTTCAGCGCGTGCGTCTGCTCCTGCCGAGGCCGCTCGATCGCGCGCTTCCACAGCGCCCGGCCGGTCTCCCGATCGAGCGCAAACGTCAGCAACTGCTCGCCTTCGTAGGCGGTCATGTAGATGCGGTCGCCGGTCAGCGCCGGCGAGGACGACCCCGGCGGCAGCGGCGTACGCCACAGGGCGTTCGCCTGCGGGTCTAGCTTGTCCGGCAGCGGCCGGCCCTCGGCTACGCCCGCGGCGTTCGGCCCCCGAAAGCCGCTCCAGTCGACCGGTTCGGACGACGCCGCGAGCGCCGTGGCGACCAGAACAATCCCTAGGCGAAATGGAACGGACATAGCAGTGATTGGCCGTCGCGATTGTAGCATCGCGAGGCAAAAATCAAATCCGCCTAAGGGGAATCTCCGGGAAGGTTCGGGCGCCGACCGCCACACCTGAGGGGCTCCCGGCGCCTATTATAAGAGCTGTCGCCCCGGCCGCTATGTTGCGCACCGTCCTGCTGTGTTCGAGCGACCCCGCCGTCGTCCGAGACTTCGAGCGCGCGTTGACGCTGCTCCCTGCGGACGAAGGCGTCCCTCGCTCTCAGATCGTCCACGCGGCTCTCGACGGGCTGCGGGCCGCCCGCGAGCTGGACGGGCCGGTCGTGCTGATTGACGCCCGCCTCCCATCAGCCGGAGACCTGCTCCGGGCTCTGCGCGAGGACGTGCCCGACGCCCTCCCCGTGGCGCTGGCCGCCGCCTGGAGCGAGCCCTTGGGCTCGTCGCTCAATGGCGGCGGCGAGCTGCAAACCCTGGAGACCCCGCTGGACCCCGTCGCCCTGGGAGCCCTGCTGGGAGCTTCCCCGCAACCGCGCGGCGCCCGCAAGAACGGCCGCCTGCTGTGCTTTCTGGGGGCGCAGAACGGCAATGGGGCTTCCACCCTCTCTCTCCACATCGCCCACGCTCTGGCGACCAAGCACGAGCGCCGATCCCTGCTGCTGGAGCTCGACTTTCACTCCGGCGCCCTGGCCTGCCGCCTCGGCATCCGGCCGGAGCCGACCCTCGCTGAGCTCAGCGGCGTGCGAGCTGAAGCCGCTCCGCAGCGCTGGCGCAGCATTGTCGGCTCCTGGCGCGGGCTCGACATCCTGCTCGCCCCCGCTTCCAGCAACGCTCTGTCCGCCCGAGGCCTGCCTCCGATCGACTCCCTGCTCGCGTCGTGCCTGCAAGAGTACGACGACGTTCTGGCCGACCTGCCCTGTTCCATCAACGCCTCGATCCGCAAGGTCATGGCCAAGGCCGACCTCGTCTTCCTGGTCTCCACCCCGGAGATCACCGCCCTGCACCTGGCGTCGAGGCGCTTTCAGCGGCTGCTCGCCGCCGGCGTGGAGGAATCCCGCATTCGACTCGTGCTCAACCGGACCGGCGGCGAGCCGGCCCTTGACGACGGCGATGTGCAGCGAATCGTAGGGATCGCCCCGAGCTTTCGGCTGCCCAACGATTATCAGGCCGCGGCCGCGGCCGAATCCGCCGCCGAGCTCATCGCCCCCGACTCCGCCCTCGGCGCCGGTCTCGCCGGTCTCGCCTCCACCCTGGCCGGCAAGAAGTCGCGCTCGAGCCTGCGGCGCGGCCTGGAATGGTTCTTCACCGGCAAGCGCTCGTAGAGCCCTAAGCGACCGCTTCGATCGCCTGGGTCAGCGCCGCATCGGGTCCCGTCGTCGAGCCCTGGCCCGCCTCATACTGCGCCACCGACGAGCGCCGGGCTGCGTCTTGCTGTTCGCGCTGGCGGGCGGCCAGTTCCTGCCGCGCCGCCTGTTCCAGTTGAGACGCTTGCGCCGCCACCTGCCGGTCCTGGCTGGAAGGGTTGGCCGGCGCGTTGGCCGCGGCGCGCACCTGCTGCGCCTTGCGGATCGCAGCTTCCGGGTCGCCGGAAACCGGCGAGGCGTCGATGCTGACCTCGCCGGCCACTGCATACTGCTGGCCGTCCGGCCCTGTGACGTAGGTGAAGTTGACGCCCCGGGCCAACCCGCCCGCCGCCGCCAAGTGAGCGGCCTCGTGCGCCCGAACCTCTCGGTCCGTCTGGCGGAGCTCCGCCACGGCGGCTTGGTCACGGGACGACAGGCCCCGGGCCGCCGCCAAGCCCCCCGCCAAAGCAACCCCGGACAGAGCCGCCGAGCCGATCGCGGAAATCACCGGTCTGGCCTCGATCGTCGCTTATCGACCCAACGCGCCCAACCTTGAGCGATTCCCCAAACTTTTACTCGATCGCGCTGTGATGGACGTCCATCTGCGGGTAGGGAATCGAGATCCCCGCCTTGTCCAGCGCCACCTTCACGTTCCGCGTCAGGCGCTGCTTCACCGCCAGAAACTCCGACGACTCGGTCCACACCCGCACCTCCCAGTCGATCGACGATCCGCCGAGCTGCGACAAGATCACCTGCGCGTCCCTGTCGGGCAGACGCCCCTCGACCTCCTCGGCCGTCTTCTCGAGCACCGCCCGGGTCTCGTCGATGTCTGCCTCATAGGCCGTGCCCACGGCGACGTCCACGCGCCGCACCGGATGGAAGGAGATGTTCTCGATCGTCGCCCCGAATATCTGCGAATTCGGCAGGATGATCCGGCGGTTATCGAACGTATCCATGCGTGTGGTAAACAGCTCGATCTCGTTGATCAGGCCCAGCTCGCCCCCCACCTTCACCGCGTCGCCCACCTTGAACGGCCGGAAGGCCAGCAGCATCACCCCGGCTGAAAAGTTCTGCAGCGTGCCCTGCAACGCCAAGCCGATCGCGAACCCGGCGGCGGCGATCACCGCCGCGAACGACGTGGTATCCACACCGAAGATCCGCAGGCACGACAGCAGCGCCAGGATCAAGATGGCGTACCGCAGCATGTTCGCGAAGAACTTCGTCAGCGTCAGGTCGAACCGCAGCTTCTCCAGCCGGCTCTGGAGCATCGAACGCAACCAAGCGGCCACGATCCAGGCCATGAATAGGACGACGAGCGCCCCGATGGCCCGCAAGGCGAAGGCTGTGAAAGCAGCGATGGATTCGTCATTGACAAATTGGTCCAGATTCATGAGGGAGATCTCCTGCGAATTCGGGCGTCTTGCCCCCAGATGTTAACAAACGACCTCGTGGAGCAAGCCTCCCGGCTTGCCACGGGGACCTCCCGGTCCCCGGCCCGCGCCCTCGCGGGAACCAAATCGACGCGGCGGTGTCCATACCCTGCAATGCGCGTCCGACTCACACGCCCCGGCGGCCCGCTCTCCCTCGCCGCCGGCCTGGTCCTGGGCCTGCCCCTGTGCAACCTGATCTATGATTGGACCGTCGGTCGGCACCCGGGTACGACCCTGCTCGTCGCCTTGACCGTCGCCGGTCTGGGAAGGTATCTGCTGCTCGGGCCGCTTGAGCAAGTGGCCGCCCACCGTAGTAGCCCCCAGGGCGACTACCTCGATTATCTGTTTGCGTCCCGGGGTCTCCGCCGCTTCGTTCGCCTCACTCTTGTCATCGCGATCCTGTTGGTTTTCACCTTCGTAGGCGAGATCGCCTCGCTCCTTGTGGAAAACTGGGCCCGCGATTCCGAGACCGCCCACCGAGCAAGCGTTCTGCTCGGTTACAACGCGCTCGCGTGGCTTCTACTGGGTTGCTGGATCGCGTGGACTCTCAGCGGCGTCCGCGGCGGCCTTCCAACCGTAGCCCGTTC
Source organism: Acidobacteriota bacterium (assembly GCA_016125275.1). Taxonomy (GTDB): domain Bacteria; phylum Acidobacteriota; class Terriglobia; order Bryobacterales; family UBA6623; genus RI-231. The sequence continues at coordinate 208,439 of WGMB01000006.1, forward strand.
CGCCCCCCTCTTCCTGACGTTCACGTTGGCGGTACTGACAGGCTGCGCGCTGCTATTTGTCCGATTCGCACCCAGCCAGCTTCCGGCCATCGATTGGTTCGCGTGGAGCCCCTCCTACCTCAGCGGGCCGGCCTGGGTCTGGATCTATCTGGCCGGCGTCGCCTTCGTGGCGCCTCTCCTTCAGGAAGGCAAAGGTAGCCGCAGCGAACACACGAGCTGGGTCCTCGCCGTCGCGGCGGCGCTGGCCTTCGTGTTGACTTGCCTCGGCTCGGTTGGCGCGTTACTGGCCTTCAGGGAGGCGGGTCGCAGTGGAACTTACGGGTGGCTCCCCCACACAATCGCCCTGGCCGACCTCGCCTTCGGTCCCGCCGGTCAGTTCGACAAAACCTTGGTCCTGCTGGCGACCGGCATCTTGCCGATCCGTCTTCTGACCGTGTCTCTAGCGCGGCTGCTTCGGCGGTGGACGCCTCATTCCATGCCATGGTCGGCGGGACTGGCTGCCGCCTTCCTCGGCCCGGGACCCTGGATTCTCCAGAACGGGTCTTGGCCCTCCGAGCCGCCAATTGATTTTCGAGTTGTGCTGCTCTGGCTCACGCTGGTTGCGCTCGGCAGCCTGTGCGGGGTCGTGGCAGGCAAGCGCCTGACCGTCCTTGGCCCGGCTGCCGAATGGACGGCGTTCGCAGCGGGCTGGACGCCCACGCTGGGGTTCATCCTCCACTGGTTCGAGCGGACTCAGCCTATGGCGCTCTGCGCCGCCACTGTCCTGCCCTACTTCCTCAGCGCCGGCGTCGCAGCCTCATTCGCTTGGCGTTTGAAACGCCGTCCGACAATCGCCTAGCGGCTCAACGCCCCCACAATCGCATCCACATCATAAACAGCCCCGCCCCAAGGCCCGCCGCTGGCCGCCTGCAACGCCGCCCACAGCCGCGTATCGTCCGGCAGTTCCGGGTGCGGCGCCAAATCCGGTCGCGGGCCTCTCGCCGCCAACACCGTGGCGCCCTTCTCGGCCCCAAACAGCTCGCCGCCGTGGCCCACCAAATCCAGCGACCCCACCAGCTTGTTGCGGTCGATCACAATCGACACCACGTCGCCCTCGACCAGCCGCCCGATCGGCCCCCCGGCCAGCGCCTCCGGCCCCACATGCCCGATGCAAGCTCCCGTCGACACTCCGGAGAACCGCGCGTCCGTGATCACCGCCACCTGCTTGCCGAACGACAGATACTTCAGCGCCGCCGTGATCTGGTAAATCTCCTCCATCCCCGAGCCCAGCGGACCGCAGCAGCACAGCACGATCACGTCGCCCGGCTTGATTCCGCCGCCCTTGATCGCCTCGATCGCCGACGACTCCCGCGTAAACACCTTCGCCGGACCCGTCTTACGGTAAACCCCGTCCGCATCCACCACTGACGGATCGATCGCCGTGCTCTTCACCACCGAGCCCTCCGGCGCCAGATTCCCCTGGCAGAACGCGATCGTGCTCGTCAGCCCCCGCGACCGCGCACTGTCGGGGCTCATGATCACGTCGTCCGGGTCCACGCCGTCGCGGTCCTTGAGCATCTGCCGCAGCTTCGTCCGCCGCTCCGAGCCCTCCCACCAATCCAGCGTCTCCTTCACCGTCAGCCCCGAAGCCGTCAGAGCTCCTTCTTCCAGCAGCTCCATCCGCCGCAGGTGCAACATCACCTCCGGCACGCCGCCGGCCAAGAACGCCTGCACCGTCCGGTACATCGTCGGCCCGTTCGGCAGCACGTCCACCAGCCGCGGCACGCGCCGGTTGATGTCGGACCAGTCCTCGGCCGTCGGACGCTGCAGCCCGGCCATGAAGGCCACCGCCGGCAGATGCAGAATCAGGTTCGTCGACCCCCCGAACGCCGCATGCACCGCCATGGCGTTGTGCAGAGCCCCGGCCGAGAGGATATCGCGGGCGGTAATTCCCCGCCGCCGCTGCTCCATGATCGCCCGCGCCGACCGCCGCGCGGCGTCCTTCCATATCTCTTGCCCCGAAGGCGCCAGCGCCGAGTGCGGCAGCGCCAGCCCCAGCGCCTCGGCCACCACCTGCGACGTCGCCGCCGTCCCCAGGAACTGGCAGCCGCCGCCAGCCGACCCGCACGCCCGGCAGCCGGCCTCGGCAGCCTCTTCCAAGGTCATCTCCCCGTGGGAGAAGCGCGCGCCGATCGACTGCACCTTGCCGGCGTCCTCGCCCTCGGCGGCCGGCAGCGTCACCCCGCCCGGAACCAGCACGACGGGCAGCTTGTGCATCGCCGCCAGCGCCATCATCATCGCCGGCAGCCCCTTGTCGCAGGTCGCGCAGCCGATCACCCCGGCCCGCGTCGGCAACGACCGGATCAGCCGCCGCAGCACCATCGAGGCGTCATTGCGGTACGGCAGCGAATCCATCATGCCCACCGTGCCCTGCGTGCGCCCGTCGCAAGGGTCGCTCACGAAGCCCGCAAACGGGATGCCGCCCAGACTGCGAACCTCCCAGGCGGCCGCCTGCATCAGCAACCCCACCTCGAAGTGGCCGGTGTGATACCCCAGTGCGATCGGCGTGCCGTCCTCGGCGCGAATGCCGCCCTGCGTGGACAGGATCAGAATTTCAGGATTGCCGAGCTCCGCCGGATTCCAGCCCATGCCGGCGTCCTGCGTCCAGCCGAAAATGTCGCCGGAGGGCCGTGTGCGCAGCATCTCCGCCGTCAAGGGGAGCTGCCCCGAAGGCCCGGCGGCCTTGGTCTGGATGTCGTAGATCGACGCGGACTGAGAGTCGAGGATGGGATTCATGGCGAACCTACCATCCTACAAGCACCCGACCTCCGGCTCGACGGCCCCGCCAAACCCCGCCATCCGTCCCGCCGCGAACCCCGCCTATACTAGCGATTGCCATGCACCCCCTCGTCCGACTCGGCCCCGCGCTCCTGCTGTTGACCTTCGCCATCTCCGCCCCGGCGCAGACCCCGGTCGACGAGCAGCGCTTCGCCCGTCTCATGGACGACATCCTCATCGTCGACACCCACATCGACACGCCGCGCTACATCCTCGACGAAGGCTATGACTTCGGCATCGAGAACAAGACCCGCGAGACCGACATCCCCCGGCTCCGCCGAGGCCGCGTCGGCGCCGTCTTCTTCGGCATGCCCGCGCCGGCCAGCCTCGCCCCCGCACACTTCGTCGAGTCCATCCTCGATCAGCTCGACACCATCCACGAGATGGCGCGCCACTACCCCGACGACCTCGAATTCGCCCGCACTGCCGCCGACATCGAGCGCATCCACAAGGCCGGCAAAATCGCCATCCTCGCCAGCATCGAGGGCGGGCGGCTGATGGTCGACGACCTGCACATCCTGCGCGACTACTACCGGCTGGGCGTGCTCTACATGACCCTGTCGCACTTCGGAACCAACAACTGGGCGGACTCTTCCACCGACGTCGCCGTCCACGGCGGCCTCTCCGACTTCGGCCGCGACGTCGTCCGCGAGATGAACCGCATCGGCATGATGGTCGACATCTCGCACGTCTCCGACGAGACCATCCTGGACACGCTGGAGACCACCCGGGCGCCGGTCATTGCCTCGCATTCCTCCGTCAAGGCCTTCAGCAACACGCCCCGCAACCTCAGCGACGCGATGATCCGGGCGATCGCCGCCAACGGCGGAGTGATCTTCATCAACTTCCACGCCGGCTACCTCAACCAACGGGCGCTGGAGGTCTACGAGAAGAACCAGAGCGCCCGCGACCGCGATCTCGCCGCCATGTGGGCGCAGCATCGCAACGACCCCGCCGGCCCCGATCTCGACCTGGCCATCCGCGCCCGCTACGCCAAAAAGATGCCCCCGGTCAGCTACGAGGCGATCCTCGACCACATCGACCACATCGTCAAGCTGGTTGGCCCGGACCACGTGGGCTTCGGCTCGGACTTCGACGGCATCTCCGCCATGGTCCCCGAGGGGATGGAAGACGTCTCCAAATACCCCAGCCTGATCCGCGGCATGATGCGGAAGGGCTATTCGGACGAGGACATCCGCAAGATCGCCGGTGAAAACCTGCTGCGCGTGATGCGCCAGTGCGAAAAAGTAGCAGCCGAAAGCCGCTAAGTCCGCAGGAACCGCCGGGGTTCACCCGGCGGGCCGCCACAGAAGCCGCGACCCGGCGATCCTACTCCTCCCGCAAGACCGTCATCGGTTGGATCGACGCGGCATGGATCGCGGAAGGCAACCCCGCCAGCAAAGCGACGGCGGCTAACGCCGCTCCGGGCTCGGGTGATTGGGCATCAAACAATAGCCCAGAATGTGGAGCCGATATCGCTCGGCCTGCTCAGCCAGAAAACGCCAGATAGGATCTCGCGAGGACGAAAGTCGCCCAAAAGATACCCTCTGCTTTCATTCCCCGAGTTGGCATCATGGATACCCCTAGATCAGGGGGTGCGACGCCGTGTCCAGACCCCGGCCAAAAGCCGGACCGTTCGTTCTCGTTCGCAGTCCCCCAAGGATTCATTCCCCCCACTACGATGGCTACACGCAAAAAGGTCACTCCTCTGCTCCGGGTTCCCAACCCGACGATTCTCTCCGCCCCCCAGGCCAGTCCAAGCACGCTCACCGGCCCGCAGTCCGAGCTCGAGCTCGGCGACGCGCCCGGCGCGCCGTCGGACGCCCTGGCGGAGGCGAAGCGGCAAAGCTTGGCGGATCAGTCCAAGCACGCCGCCGCCGCATCCAAGACCGCCGCTCGCCTCAGCGCCGCCCGAGACGAGTACCGCGCACAGGTCCGCAGCAAGTTCGACCCGACGACGCTGGACTCCCTGCGCCAGAGCATCGCCTCCGGCCGCAAGGCGGTCCGTTCGCTCGACCTCGATTTCGACGACGACGGCCTCTACCGGCCCGACAAGGAAGTCGAGCTCAAGAAGCAGCAGAACGCCGCCCACAGCCGTCTGCTTCAGCGCAAAGGCATCGACCCGCAGGAGCTGAAGGCCTTCAACAAGCAGAGCATCGCCAACGCCGTACGGCCGTTCGGCTCCATGTTCAAGAGCGACTCCTCGATCAACATGATCATGAGGAACTGGACGGCGGAGGTCGAAGCCTCCAACGACCCCGACCTGCGCCAGATCCTGCGCTATCCCACCCATCGCCGCACCTGGCAGGACCACATCGGCAACCACGACGTGCTCTCCACTTACCAAGTCGCGGACCGCAGCCGCGGACTCGTCGGCTCGCACCACGTGTGGGAGAACCACGACGTGGACGACTTCGACTATTTCGCGATCGACCTGCAGAGCCAGATCGGCCACGGCCTGTGGCTCAAGGCCGGTGAGTCGTTCCAAGCCGTGGCGCACCTGCGCTGCATCGACACGATGGTGCAAATCGACGGCCACGACGAGTGGGGCTGGTCCGAAGCCTTTCTGTCCTCCTCCAACTACGGCGTCATGAACCTCGGCGGCCAAACCCGCGAGAGTCGATTGTGGGTGGTCAGCAACGAGATCGAAAACGCCTTCAAACGGCCCTTCCAGTACGGCCAGCGCGCAATTCTCGCGGCCGACTTCGGCCCCATCCCCGCTGACGGCTACTACGTGCTGTGGGCCGGAACGCGCAGCTACATGTACTCGATCCAGAACGACTGGTCGCTCAGCGTGCTCATGCGCGCCTTCTGGGACGTGGAGCAAGTGCTGATTCGGCAAACGCCCGACCAGCGAGGCTAGCTCCCGCGACGCGCAAAGCGGTGGAGCAAGCCTCCCGGCTTGCTACGGGGACGTCCGGTCCCCGTGTCCACGCCGCGCCACCTCGCGCATCGCCGCCTTTCCACGGCCCGCGGGGCGACACGGCGCGCCGGATTCCCTGCACCCGCGTCGACGGCTCGGATTGAAGTACCGCTGTAGGCGTTGTGCGCCCGGCCCAGTCCCTATGCCATCGATGTTTGCATCTGCGGCACGACGATCGCGTGGATGGGATTGGGCATCAAACAATAGCCCAGAATGTGGAGCTGATATCGCTCGGCCTGCTCAGCCAGAAACGCCGGATGGAGGCGCCGGTGAGCGTCGGAAAAGAAGACTTAGTTGCCGGTTGTTCCCCCGCTGCGTGACGTGGTGCGGTACGCCCACCGCCACCACGCGAGCCCTGCGCGGCATATCGGTCTCGATCCTCCCATTCCGCCCAGCGCCTGTCAATACTCGAGGCTGTCCCTGGATTTCAGAAGAACCGCCTCGCCGTTGTCCGTCTCACCAACGGAACATACAAGGATCAACACTCGGAATCTTCAACTCAAGACGTCTGATTTCACCCCGCTCGTACAAGTATTGTATTCGCGACCAATCCTTTGGATGAACAGGATCTTGCTTGATCGTTACCGGAAAATGAAGTGGTATATTTAACACTCCGTAAAGAAAGAGGCGGATCGAACCGTCATCCTCCAACCTGTAGTAGAGAGGCTCTGTAGCCGCCTCCATTGGGAAAACAATATCTTCTCCCTGCGACGGCAGGCTACAAACCCCACTCGATGCACTTATCCACATTACATCATAGCTGACCCCACGCGACAACCGCTTCACATACACCGACTCTCCTCCCGTCGTCGCAATTCTCTCCTCTACCGAGCGCTCGATTGGTTTGTATCCGCATCCAGACAATGCTGTTAGGGCTGCCAGCACAGGCATGACTCCCAAGCTCCTTCGGTGATGACTGATTACACTCATTACCCTATCTTCATGCGGGGAGGAGAAACCGGGTTTCCTGCCAGATGAGTTCCAGTCTGCGGATTCTCCGCAGACTGGTCAAGCAGCGGTTCATCCGGCCCAGTGAACCTGCCGAGCGAGGCGGAAAAGTATCTCGCCCCGAAGTAATCGAGGCCGCTTTCCTCGTCGCGTTCCTTGGCGGATGTCCAGGATAGAACATTACCAGAAGCCAACAGACCGCAAGGGAGACGAAGACCTCGTCCTCATGGTATCCAAGCCATACTGCAGGAACTCAGCCTTCCACTCTCGAACGTCGGTCCACGCCCTCGATACAAGGGCCGGCGTATTGCGCGCCAGACCGTCCCTCGGCGCGAGTTGAAGGTCGGACAGCAGCATGCTGGACGCATGCTCTGCGGTCCCCTCAAAAATTGCTTGAATAATGTACAAGCAAGCAACCTCCACTGATATTGGCCACTCGCCAGAGGCGGGATCTTCCGGGTACAAGATCGCAGTTCCTGAGCCCGCACGCCCGAAGGGGCGACCGTAGTAGGGGCGACTGTCCCCCTGACACTCGAACAACCAATCGAAGCTCAGAGTCCCAGCTTCAAATGCCTCTTCCACGGCGCGCGTTGCGACGACGGAGTCTCGCGACGCCAACTGCCTCTCATGTGGCTCACCCATAGCGGCAGATGGAGTTCCGGTCTTCGAGCGTGGTGCGACTGCGGAACAACCGAGGAAAGTAAGAACCGCGCTGCCAATCACGGATCGAATAATCAAATCGATAACTGTCATGGCACTTCTTGTGTGTCCTCACGTCTTTGACCCCTCGCTCGCCTAATATCTCGTTGGCGCTGTGATTGGGAGAAACCGGGGGAGAAACCGGGACAGACTCAATTAAGACCGCCTGCCCAAGCCCATCTGTAATCGCCCTTGTCTCGATAGATCATACCCGAACCGTCTTCCCAGGCCATCACGACGACATCCCCGCTGGCGCTGAGGGAGTTAACCTCGTCAGAATCGCTCGGTAGGGCTTCCCAAGACGGACTGATGAGTAACAACGGGTCGGCATTTTCTGGAATAGGCCCCAGTCTAGCGCCCATGACATCCACCCTCCCTGAGGCGAAGCAAAAGATGAGGCCGCTTGAGTCGACGCTAGCTTTAGAGTCCGACGCCGGATGTAGGATCTGGGCCACGTAGTCGGCTCTTCCATCGCCATCAAAATCCCCTCTGAGGTAGAAGGGATTTACCCCTGTGTAGAATTCGACCCTCTCACCATCTGGGCGAACCTTGTCCAAGCAAGTGGCCAACATCTCAGGAACTAGGGGAGACACGTCGGCACCGCGGCTCGCCGGAACACAGATGGTGAGCAAGAGCAGCGCCCTTAGTGCATTCATCGCGTTCTCCTGCCAGCACCGGGGAACGGAATCAGGTGGATGTGGTTGCGGTGGGCTCTGAGGGTTGCCGGAGGAGCTGGAATAGAACCGAACCGGCCGGGATCGCTGGTAATAGCCTGACGGACGCCGCCAACGATGAAACGGGTTCGTGCAACGTCTGCACTATCGGCTGCGGTTGCGCTTCGGATGTTCTGGCCGTTTGGTCCCATGTATCGCAAGTCGACGTTCTCGCCCCTGTAATGCGTGCTATGGACGGGGCGGCCGGTCTGCGGGTTGACCCCAGGGTTCCCTGTCTCCGCCGAACCTCCGGTAAACACCAGCGGACCGTCGCCCTGGAAGGCGACTTGGTAGTCGCCAGAGAGGTTGAGCAGTCTGGGCAGATTTGGGACGGAGCCCGAACTCAGTTGCGCCGCATCGCCGGCGATCCGCCTCACCTGCAGTGGAATCTATCACTTATCGCCTGCTCCGGCTCCAACCGCCCGCGGCTTCGGACCCGGCCTGGCTGCTCGCAGGCGCCGACCTGATCGCTGCTCGAGCTCCGCCACGAACCGATGGACATGATTGGTCATGAGGCAGTAGCCCAAGACCCGAACCCCACACGCCCGCCAGTCCTGCCGCAGCCGCTCGAGATAGGCTCGCCGATCGTCGCCGACGAGGAAAACGTCCTGGCGGTTGTTGCCCCGCTGAGTCAGGTGATGCGGTGCCCCGACCGCCACCACCCGCGCCGCTCTCGGCATCGTTCGCTGACAGTCTCGCACACTCCCCGGCGCCAAGCCTTCGGTCGCAATCCCTAGCCGATTCACGCCGTCATAGAGGTAGTCCTGTTGGATCGCGCTCAGCCCCGGCCGCGTGATCTCTGCTCCAGCACGTTGCCGCTATTGTTCGTTGTTCCGTAGTCGAAGTCCAGCGTCAGCAGCGAAATCCGGGCACGCCCAAGGTGGCCTCACGTTCGCGGGGCGGTGGGGCCTCAACCAATGCGAGAACAGTCATTTACAGCAGGAACTGGAGTGCGGCAAGCAGGATGGGCGACTGGCTGGCGATCGTAACTCGTGGCGGATCAGCTAGTGTAGTGCCTCACACACTTTGAACATTATGGAGGGCCTTGCGGGCGCGCGTGACCTTGGCGAGGATGTCGGAGGCTTTCGCGGTCCAAATGAAGGGCTTGGGATCCTCGTTGTGCTTGTCGATGTAGGTCTCGACAG
>WGMB01000001.1 GCA_016125275.1 Acidobacteriota bacterium
CGCCGTTTGCTGCGACCGGCGTCGGAGGCCTGAGCCGGTTGAGCGTGTGGTGGTTGCGGCTGGGCATTTTGCCGGAACGCATCGAGCCGGGCCATCCGGAGCAGAACGGGCGACACGAGCGAATGCACCGCGTGCTCAAGCAGGAAACGGCGCAGCCGCCGGCGCGGACGGGGCGGGCGCAGCAGCGAGCGTTCGACCGTTTTCGGCGGGAATACAACGAGGAACGACCGCACGAGGCGCTGGCGATGGCGACGCCGGCAAGCCTGTACGAGCCTTCGCCGCGACGGTTTCCGGAGAAACTGCCGGAGATGGAGTATCCGGCCGGCTTTGTCAGACGCAACGTGGAGCCGCACGGCGACGTGAGCTGGCAATGCGGCCGAATGTTTCTGGGCGAAGCGTTGGCGGGCGAGACGGTCGGCATCGAGGAGGCTGAGGACGGCTGGCGGATGTGGCTGGGGCCGCTGCCGCTGGCGTGGCTGGACGCGCGCCAGATCAGCGCGGCCGGGGGGCGCGACAAGCGTGGGCGAGGCCGCTGGACGGCGCAGTTTTTGGACGGCTCAGGTCGCCCTACGGGCTCCCGCCGCCGTCCAAAAACACGAACGGAGCCGGGCGAAAAGAGCTCCCCGCTCCACGGCGACAATCCCTAGACTGTTACCCATGTGATTGGGTCAATCTGTTACCTATGTGCCCGGACGTTCAGTTGATTCCAGTGGATCGATCGAGGCTAGGTGATCGAAGCGTCGTAGATGCTCTGGATGGAGGCGCCCATCATGGCGTTGAACTCGGCTTCGCTCTGCTGCGCGGTCAGGCCTTCGGACAGCGCGCGGGAGAAGCTGGCGACGACGCCGTGATTCTTGGCGAGGCGGGCGTTGGCTTCGTCGCGCGAGTAGCCGCCGGAGAGAGCGACCACCTTCAGCACGTTGGGGTGCATGACGAAGTCGGTGTAGAAGCCGGCCTCCTCGGGCAGGGTGAGCTTGAGCATCACGATCTGGTCCGGGTTGAGCTTGTCGAGCTCTTCGGTGATGGCCGCCTTGAGCAGCTTCTCGGCGCCGGCCTTGTCGGGGCAGTGGATGTCGACTTCGGGCTCGATGATGGGAACCAGGCCGGCCTTGAGGATCTGGTGGCCGATGTGGAACTGCTGGGCGACCACGGACTCGATGCCGGCGGCGTTGGCCTGCTTGATCACCGAGCGCATCTTGGTGCCGAACACGCCCTTGGCCTTGGCGCGGGCGAGGAGCCCGTCGAGGCCGGGGATCGGCTTCATCAACTGGACGCCCTCGGCCTCGTCGGCCAAGCCCTTGTCGACCTTCAGGAACGGCACGATCGTCTTGGCGCTCCAAAGGTATTCGGCCGTACCCTTGCCTTCGATGTCGCGGTCCATGGTGCCCTCGAAGAGGATGGCGCCGAAGATCCGGTCGCCGCCGAAGGCGGGGCTGGTGATCATGCGGGTGCGCATCTGGTGAACGAGGGTGAACATTTCATCGTCGTTCGTCCAGGCGTCTTCCTTGATGCCGTACAGGCCCAGGGCCTTGGGAGTGCTGCCGCCGCTCTGGTCCAAAGCGGCGATGAAACCCTTTTGGGTTTTGATCTTATTGAATTGATCGTCGAAGTTGCTCACGGTAGTGTGTCCGCCTGATTTCGCCGGAACGGCAAAGGAACGCCGACGCGGGCGCTAGGTTGTTCTACTAGCGTAGCGGAGCCGGACGCCGCCTCGCCACTTGGCGCAAGGCGGCGTCCGGAGGCGTGAGCGCGATCAGGCCCGGCAGTGGTGGGACTCTTCCGGAGCCTGATATTTGACGTCGAGATAGGGCGTATCGAGCGGTTTGCCTTCGTGCTTGGATTTCAAACAAGCTTCGAGGGCGCCGCTGACGATCAAAGTCCGCTCCACCGGATAGGGAGCGACGCCTGTATCAAACATCTCTTCGATACCACGCACCAGACAGGCCGAGTAGGTGACGTTGGGCGTGGGGGTGAGGAAGAACTGCAGCGACTGCGGACCTTCCATGCCTTTGACGCGAGCGGCGAAGTTGTAGTCGCGGACGGCGCCGTTGAGCATGAGCAGGGTGGTCATGAGGCCGTCGTTGCGCTCGATGAAGTAGGCGGCCGGGTCCTTGACGAGCTTGTAGATCTCGCCGGAGCCGACCATGTCGTAGGTCCGCGAGTCCTCCTCGGAGAACCCGAGCGGCGTGTCGCTGCGGGAAATCGCCGAGGTCAGCAGCTCCTTGGACCAGCGGCCTTCCTCGCCGGCCTTCCAGACGGCGTCGCCGGTGATCATCTCCACGCGCTTGACGCCGGATTCGCCGCCCTTGCGGCGCTCCACCATGCACTGCATGGCCTCGAGGGCGTGGTAGTCCATGGGGTCTGAACCGCCGACGCCGACCATGAGGGCGTCCTCGATCTCACAACCCAGCGGGAATTCCATGTCCGGCAGGCGCCAGGTGACCGGCAGAGACGAGCCGGCCAGCATGGGGAATTTGAGGCGCTTGGAGTCCTCGACCATCTCCTTGGCCTTGTCGAAGCTGTAGGAGAGGTGCTTGTCGTTGTAGACGGGGACCGCGCGGCCGTCCTCTTCGAAGACCTTCACGCATTCCTTGAAGAACTCGTAGCGCGGGTAGAGCTTCTGCCCGAGGTCGTTGATGGGATAGTCGCCGTGCTCGCCGATGATAAGCACGGCGTCGCAGGCGATCTTGTCGCCGCCGCAGCGCAGGGTTTCGGCGATCGTGGGGTAGACCTGGAAGCCGAACTCCTTGGCGCGCTCTTCGCTTTGGTCGCCGTCGGGGTGCTGGTCCACGTAGAGCGAGACGATCTTCATCTGCGGCTCATGCCAGGCGCCGTCGATGGGATAGCCGACCAGGAAGCGGTCCGCCATGTGCTGGGCGTGCGAGAGGTAGCGGTAGATCGTCGTGACGACGGCGATGCGCTTGGGGCCGGACGGGGCCGAGGGGCCCGCGCAGGAGGAGAAGCCGGCTGCTGCGGCGAGAGAGAGAAAGGTGCGGCGATTCATTGAGGCTCAGCTCCTCCAAAAGGTCGACTCTTTCGTCGGCTTGTACTGGATCGCCAGATGCGGCGTCTCGTAGCGGGTCTCGCCCTGGAAAAGGCTCTCCACGCCGGCGGCCGTGAGGCCCGTCGTCAGCAACGTCCGCTCCACCGGATAGGTGGGCTTGCCGGTGAGGAACATCTGTTCGACGTTGTTGACCAGCGGCGAGAAGAAGTTCGCCAGCGTGGTGCGACGGGGCGGCATGGGCAGATACATCTGCGTGGAAAGGGGCGTCGAGCGGCCCTCGACGCTGGCGGCGAAGTTGAAGTCGTCGATGAGCCCGCCCATGAGCAGCATGGTGCACTTGAGGCCGTCTTCGTGCTCGTAGTGGTAGGCGATCGGCTCCTTGACGAGCCGCTTCATGTCGTCGAGGGTGGGGAAGATGTCGTTGAAGCCCTCGCGCGACGGCGTGAGGTTGTGGCTGCGGGTCATCGCCGCCTTCATCAGGTCGTGCGACCAGAGCTTCTCGTCGTAGGCCTTCCAGAAGTTGTCGCCGCGGTAGGCTTGCAGCCACTTGACGCCGACCTCGCCTTCGCCGCGGCGTTCGACCATGCACTGGATGGTTTCGAGGGCGTGGATGTCATAGCCGTCGACGCCGCCGTAGGCCACCGAAACGGCTTCGTTCACCTTGGCGCCGAGCGGCATCTCGATGGGCGGCGTGCGCCAGGTGACGGGCAACGACGAGCCGGCCATGAAGGGGACGCCGAGCTCCTGCGCGGTGTCGTACATCTCCTTGGCCCACTCCCAGTTCCAAGACAGATGCTTGTCGTTGAACAGCGGGACGGCGCGGCCGCTGTCGCGGTAGACCTTCATGATCTCCTGGAAGAACTCGTAGCGAGGGTATTGCCGCTGGCCCTTCTCGTTGCGGGGGTAGCGGCCGTGCTCGCCGATGAGCAGGACGCCGTCGACCGCCAGCTTGCTGCCGCCCAGCGTCAAGGCTTCCGCGATGGAGGGGTAGATCTTCATCGACGGGTGACGCTTGGCGCGCTCGCGGCTCAAGTCGCCTTCGCCGACCTGATCGACCCACAGCGAGACCAGATCCATTTCCGGGCGGTGGTGGGTTCCGTTCCAGCCATAGCCCTCCAGGAAGCGATCCACGAAGTGCTGCGTGTGGGAGTACTTGAAGAAGACCGTCGAGATGCAGGCGATCTTGGGGCGCTTCTGCGCCCGCAAAGGAGTGTGAAATGCCAGCGGGAGAGCGCCGGCGAGGAGATGGCGGCGGGTGAGCATCGGAATCCGCCAAGTATAGCGCTCAGCCGTCAAGAATCGATAAGGAGAGGGGCGGCGGAGGCGGAGAAGGCCGCTTCCGCCGCCGGGAAGACGCGAGAGGAGCTAGTTGTAGTCCTCGCTCAAGGCTTGCAGGAAGGCGACCAAGTCCGCGAAATCGCGCTTGGTGATGGCGACCGCCGAGAGGTCGGCGGGCGGGTTGCGGAGCTTGCCGGCGCGGGCCAGGGCGGCGGAGTCGAGATAGAGCTCGAGCACCTGGTCGAGCGTGTCGAAGGCGCCGTTGTGCATATAGGGGGCCGAGTGCGAAAGGTCGCGCAGGCCGGCGGTCTTGAAGGCCGCCACGGTCTTGGGCAGCAGCTCGGCTTCGGTGCAAGGGGAGACGGAGCGGTCGCCGCGCGCGGTCATGTCGTCGAGCAGCAGGTTGAGCCGCACGGCAGACAGGCCGGCTAACTCGGGCCGGGCCGCCAGCAGCTCGGGTTCGCAGAAGGCTCGCCAGAGCTTGGCCTGCGGGTGCGGCGCGGTCGGGTTGGCGAAGATGTTCCAGGCGCCGAGGTCGGTCCAGCCGGGCCGCTCGGCCAACGGGATGCGCCGGAAGGGTTCGGCGGCCGAGGGCATGGCTTCCGTGGCGGGCAGGTAGAGGTCGGGGCGCTGGTTGCGGGTCTCCAGGCCGGGGACCTCCAGGGCCGAGAAGGCGCCGGCGCCGTGGATCTCGTCGTACTCGCGCTGGGCGACGCCGGTGTTGTGGAAGCGGAAGTCGGTGAACAGCGGCGCGGGGTGGCAGCGCAGGCAGGCGCCGACGCCCCCGCGCGAAGCCTCCACCGGGCTGGCTGCGCCGCGGGCCGGTTCGGAGAAGAAGATCTTCAGGCCCCGCAGCTCCTTGTGGGAGAAGCGGAAGCCTTGGTCGTGGAAGGCGAAGGCGCCGAGGTGGCTCTGGGGATCGCTGTAGATGAACTGGAGGTCTCCGTCCGCCTCCGCGGCGCGGATGAGGCCCAGCAGGCGGCGGCTGTAGGCCAGAGGGGATTCCCCGAGGACTGGGTGGCGGGGCAGATCGTTGGCGGCCAGGAACGCGTCGTAGGGCGAGGCGCTGAAGTCGCCGGCGTCGTCGGTGGAGAAGGCTAGGTCGACGGTGTAGGCGGCGATGAGCTTGGCGACGGCGTCGAAGATCTCCTGGTCGGAGGCCGAGGCGACGTCCACGCGGAACTCTTCGGGCAGGAGGAACTCTGCGGGAATCGACGGGTCGGTCCCGGTCAGCGTCACCGCGTAGGAGAGGCCGCCGAAGTCGTCGGCCGCCAGGCCCTCATCCTCGCGGATGATGCGGGCGACGTGGGCGGGGACCAAGTGGCCCTCGCCGTGGATCCAGCCGAAGTTGCGACCCGAGATGGTGCCGCGGACGAGATCTTCCATGGAGTCGAACTCGCCGTCGAAGTGAAAGAAGGCGCCTCCGGGACGGTTTTGGGAGGCGTTGACCAAGGGCGGGGAGTTCCGCAACGCCGTTGCAGCGCCGTCTTCCCGAACCGGCACGGGGCTGCGGCGGGCGAAGTCGTTGTAGGTGCGCATTCCGCCACGGGGTTCATCGAGGCTCTCGTCGACCATGTGGCAGGCCCGGCAGTTGAAGGTCTGGCCCTTAAAAGGGTTCGGCAAAGGGGCGCCGGTGGTGGCGAGCTCGTCGAGCGCGGGGTCGCCGGACTCCGGCGCGCCGTTGACGGCGCCGCCTTCGTCGAGGAAGGCCTTGAAGGCTTGGGCGAAGCGAGTCTCGAGGAAGAGCCGCTCTCCAATTGCAATCTCGGCCGGGTCGGAGTCTTCCTCCTGGGCCCGCAACTCGCTCACCGCAAGGGTTGCGAGCAAACAGATCAATACAAGGATGTTCGTCAGGCGCATATGGGTTACCGCACTCGGGGTCGATTCGCCGATCCCAGGGGATTTGGCGAGGTTGGAATCATCACATGGGAGGAAAATGAGTTGCAAGTTTAGAATTTGGAGGCGAGCGCCGTCAACGGGGCGCAGGGGCTTTTTTCGGGCGAGGAATTCCGGCGCGGCAGACCCCTTGCGGAGGGCCTTGCGGCGGGCGCCGCGGGGTGCTGGAAAGGCCTTCGATTGACACTCTGACGCGCCCCGCCATACCCTCAAGGGGGCGAAACGCGTGGGCTCGGACGTCATTCAAGCTTTGATTCGGCGCGAAGGCTCCCATTTCGTGGCCGAATGCGTCGAACTGCCATTGGGGCGCGAGTCGGACTCCCTGGACGGGGCGATTCGCGATATCGAAGACGCGATCCGACGCTATCTGCGCGCGCGAACCGGAGAGAATCCTCATTTCCGGCTGCTGGTCTCCCTCTACTTCGGGCAGAGCAGCCCGGCTGAATTCTGAAAAAGACACGGCGCTGCTGCAGCCGTAGGGGGAAATTCATTGACGAAGCGATCGCTGGGCCGCCTGGCCCTCCTTGTCCTGTCGGTTTCCGCGGCCGCCCTGGGGCAGACGAAGCTGTTGCGCTTCCCCGATCTGCACGGCGACAAAGTCGTGTTCGTGTACGCCGGCGACCTATGGAAGGCTTCGGCGGAGGGCGGCGTGGCGGCTCGGCTGACGGCGCACCCCGGGCTGGAGCTGTTTCCGAAGTTTTCGCCCGACGGCCGGTGGATCGCTTTTACCGGGCAGTACGACGGCGACGAGCAGGTCTACGTGATTCCGGCCGAAGGAGGCGTCCCGAAGCAGCTCACCTGGTACCCGGCGCGCGGGCCCTTCCCGGACCGCTGGGGTTTCGACAATCAGGTGGAGGGCTGGACGCCGGACGGCAAGGGCATCGTCTTTCGCGGCCAGAGGGAGTTTTGGGGGCCGAAGGACGGCCGGCTGTACACGGTCTCGGTGGACGGCGGCTTGCCGGTGGCGTTGCCGATGCCGGTCTCGGGCGCGGGCGTGGTGGGGCCGAACGGCAAGGACGTGCTCTACTCGCCGCTGTTCCGGGACTTTCGAACCTGGAAGCGCTACCAGGGCGGCTGGGCGCAGGACCTCTACATCTTCTACCCGGAAACCTCCGAGACCTTGCAGGTGACCGACAACATCCGCACCGACCGCGACCCGATGTGGATGGGGGACAAGATCTATTTCGCGTCCGACCGCACCGGCAAGCTGAACCTGTTCGAGTTCGAGCCGAAGTCGCGCAAGACCAAGCAGATCACCAAGTTCAATGACTGGGACGTGCGCTGGCCGAGCGATGACGGCGACCACCGGATCGTATACGAGCTCGACGGAGAGCTACAGATTTTGGACGTGAAGACGGGCAAGACGCGCAAGCTGTCGATCACCGCTCCCGACGACGGCCTGCACATGCGTCCGTCGCGCATCGCCGCGGCGAAGTTCCAGGAGGACGCCGAGCTGAGCCCGAAGGGCGAGCGCGTGCTGATCGGCGCGCGGGGCGACATCTTCACGGTTCCGGTGGAGAAGGGGCCGACGCGCAACTTGACCGATACGCCGGACGCTCATGAGCGCTGGGCGCGCTGGTCGCCCGACGGCAAGAAGATCGCGTATGTGAGCGACGAGTCCGGAGAGGACCAGATCTGGACCATCGACCAGGACGGCCGCGCGCCGGCCGAACAGCTCACCAGCGGTTTGGCGGAGATGCTCTACGCGCCGGAGTGGTCGCCGGACAGCAAGCGCATCGCTTTCTCCAGCAAGTCGGGCAAGGTCTACGTGCTGGAGGTGGCGACCAAGCAGTTGCAGGAGATCGCCGACGACACCTGGGGGCAGGTGCGCTCCTACGTCTGGTCGCCGCGGGGCGGACACCTGGCGTTCGTGCTGCAGGTGACCGAGCGCGCCCGCGCGCTGCAGATTTGGAGCGTGGCCGACGGACAGGTGCGGCAGGTGACCGGCGAGCTGTTCGACGTCTCGTCGCCGGCCTGGGACCCCGAAGGCAAGTACATCTACTACCTCAGCGACCGCACCTACGCGCCGCAGATCTCTTCGGTCGAGTGGAACTACGCGGGCAACCGGCAGACGGACATTTTCGCGCTGGCGCTGCGCAAGGATGTGCCGCACCCGTTTCCGCCGGAAAGCGACGAGGTGAAGATCGAGGCGGCGGAGCCGGACAAGAAGGACGACGAGAAGAAGCCGGAAGAGAAGAAGGACGACAAGAAGGCCGACGAGGGCCCGGTGGTGATCGACTTCGACGGGCTGGCCGAGAGGGTCGTGCGGATTCCGGTGGAGGCCGAGAACTACGTGGGCCTGTCCGCCAAGAAAGGGCACTTGATCTACCTCAAGACGCCTCCTTTCTACTATGGGCGCGGCGCGGACATGCAGCCTTCGGTGGAGATCTTCTCGTTCGAGAAGCGCAAGGGCGAGACGCTGGTCGACGACGCCGGGACGTACGCGCTTTCGCGCGACGGCGAGAAGATTCTGATCCGGCAAGGGGGCGGCTGGGGCGTCTACGACGCCAAGCCGGGCGGCAAGAGCTCCAAGAAGGGCGTTTCCATGAGCGGGATGATGGTCGACAGCGTCCCGAAGCAGGAGTGGGAGACGATCTTCGACGAGGTCTGGCGGCGCTACCGGGACTTCTTCTACGTGGAGAACATGCACGGCTATGACTGGGCGGCGCTGCGCGAGCAGTACAAGCCGCTGCTGCAGCACGTGGCGCACCGCATGGACCTGAACTACGTGATCGGCGAGATGATCGCGGAGCTCAGCGTGGGCCACGCCTACATCGCCGGCGGCGACTACGACCTGCCGGCGCGGCCGAGGACGGCGCTGCCGGGCGCCGAGATCGAGCTGGACGCGGCGGCGGGGCGTTACCGCATCGTGAAGATCCTGCCCGGCCAGAACGCCGAGCCGATGTATCGCTCGCCGCTGACGGAAGTGGGCGTGGACGCCAGGGAAGGGGACTACCTGCTGGCGATCGACGGGGAAGAGCTGTCGGCCGGCGACAACCCCTACCGAATGCTGCGCTACAAGAACGACCGGCCGGTGGAGCTGACGCTGAACGCGCAGCCGACGATGGACGGCTCGCGGAAGACGACCTTCCGGCCCATCACCGACGAGTCGAACCTGCGCTACCTGGCCTGGATCACCGCCAACCGGCAGAGGGTGGACGAAGCCTCGAACGGCGAGGTCGGCTATCTGCACATTCCCGACATGGGGGCCGACGGCATCCGCGAGTTCATCAAGTACTTCTACCCGCAGATGCGCAAGAAGGGGCTGGTGATCGACGTGCGCGGCAACGGCGGCGGCAACGTCTCGCAGATGATTCTGGAGAGGCTGCAACGCAAGTTGCTCGGCACGCGGTTCTCCCGCAACAACGACCACCCGACGACCTATCCCGAGACGGTCTTCTACGGGCACATGGTCTGCCTGATCAGCGAGAATTCGGCTTCGGACGGGGACATCTTCCCGGCGCGCTTCCAGAAAGCAGGCCTGGGGCCGCTGATCGGCAAGAGGAGCTGGGGCGGCGTGATCGGCATCACCAACCGCGGCGACCTGCTCGACGGCGGGCAGGTGTTCGTGCCCGAGTTCGCCACCAATGACGTGGACGGCTCGTGGATCATCGAGGGCTACGGCGTGAAGCCGGACATCGAGGTGGAGAACGATCCGGCGTCAGTGATCGCGGGCCGCGATCCGCAGCTCGAGCGGGGCATTGCGGAAGTGCTCGACAGGATTCGCAAGAACCCGATGCCGTTGCCGGAGAGGCCCGCGCCGCCGGTGAAGACGCAGTAGCCGAAGCGCCGGGGCGCGGTCGGGAAACGGACAGCGGCGGCTCGCGAAGACGAAACGACCCGCGCCTCGGCGGTTTCTATCAGTCGGAGGGCAAACCATGACGCCATCGACTGCCAAACCCGAGGCGACCGGGTACGCCATCGACCTGGAACACTTTCCGGGCAATACCTACTGGGCGCTGTTCGACGACGAGCCGGGCGCGAAGGCCGCCGCGCAGGAGATCGCCAAGACGGACGTGACGCCCGAGGACATGCTGATCCTCGAAGGCCCGGGGGGACTGCAACACATCCACCCGCCCGGCCACGAGTCGGGGTTGATCAGCAAGCTGGTGCGGTACGCGCAGGAGCTGGGGGATTTCCAGATCTTCCTGGAGGCTTGCGAGAAGGCGATCTCGACCGGCAAGGCCTTGCTGGTGGTGCGCTTCGTGGACGACGACCACCGCGGCCAGGTGGAACGGCTGACGCGGATTGCAGGCGGAAAGCCGTTGGCCTTTACGAGCCGCTGGACGTTCACCGAGTACGCCTGAGAAGGGCCGGAAACGACGAGAGCCTCGGACTGCGCGTCCGAGGCTCCCTTGTTTCCATTGCCGTCCGGCCTAGGTTAGGTTGACGGTGCGGGCGAAGCGCACGGCCTGCACGGCTTCGAGCTCGTCGAGAGCCTTCTTGGGGATCTCGGAGTCCACGCGCACCGCCGCCACGGCTTCGGTCGGTCCGTTGGCCGGCGCCGGTCCGCGGCCCAGCGAGAAGTCCGCGATGTTGACGCCGTGGTTGCCGAGGATCGTGCCGAACTTGCCGATCACGCCCGGCACGTCAGCGTTCTTGATGAACAGCATGTGGCCGTCGAGCGGCGACTCCACATAGATGCCGTCCACGCTGAGCAGGCGCGGCGTGCCGTCGGGGAAGACCGCGCCCTCGGCGCAGACTTCGCCCTGCTCGGTCTCGAGCAGAACCGAAACGGAGTCAGCGAACTCGGTCCGGCCGCGGCGCACCTCGCCGACGCCGAAGCCGCGCTCCTTGGCGACTTGGGCGGCGTTGATGAGGTTGGCCTTCTCCTCGAGAAAGCGGTTGAGCACGCCGGCCAGAGCCGCGTTGCGGATGAGGTGCGAGTTGGTCTCGCCGAACTCGCCCGAGTAGGTGAGCTTGACCCGCACGAGGCGTCCGGAAGCGATCTGCGCGGTGAACTTGCCGAGCCGCTCGGCCAGCTTGAGGTAGGGTGAGAGCCGCGCGTACTGCTCGGCCGAGACGGAGGGCATGTTGACGGCGTTCATCACGACGCCGTCGCTGAGGAAGTCGCGCACCTGCTCGGCGATGCGGATGCCGACCAGCTCCTGGGCCTCCTCGGTGGAGCCGCCGATGTGCGGCGTGGCGATGACGTTGGGGTGGCGGAACAGCGGCAGCTCGCCGGGAGGCTCCTTGGTGAACACGTCGAGGGCGACGCCGGCGATCTTGCCGGACGCGAGCGCCGCGTCCACGGCGTCCAGGTCCACCAACTCGCCGCGGGCGCAGTTGACGATCCGCACGCCGTCCTTCATCTTGGCGATCGACTCGGCGTTGACGAGGTTGCGCGTCTCGTCCGTGAGGGCCACGTGCAGGGTGAGGTAGTCGGCGCGGCGGAAGAGCTCGTCGAGCTCGACCATCTCGATGCCGCGATCGCGGGCCAAGTCACTGGAAACGAAGGGGTCGTAGGCCAGCACGGTCATGCCGAAGGGGCGCGCCCGGCGGGCGACCTGCATGCCGATGTTGCCCAGGCCGACGATGCCGAGCGTCTTGTCGCCGATCTCGCTGCCCAGAAACTTCTTCTTCTCCCACTGGCCGCTCTTGGTGGACTCGCTCGCCAGGTGCAGCGAGCGGGCCAGGCAGAGCATCAGCGCCACGGTGTGCTCGGCGACGGCGATGGCGTTGCCGCCGGGCGTGTTCATGACGACCACGCCGCGGGCGGTGGCCTCTTCGATGTCGACATTGTCGACGCCGACGCCGGCGCGGCCGACGACCTTGAGGTTCGGCGCGGCGGCGAGGACTTCCTTGGTGACCTTGACGGCCGAGCGCACCAGGATGGCGTGCGCTTCCGACAGGTAGTTCTGGTACTCGTTCTTGTTGGAAACGATGACGGTGAACTCAGGGACCGCCTTGAGGACGTCCACCGCGGCGGGGGAGACTGCGTCTGCGACGAGGATGTTCATGGTCGTTCGGCCTCTGCTTTCTCAGTTACTTGCCGGCCGCTTCCGCGTAGACCTTCTGGACTGCCGCGACGCCCTTGCCGAAGTCGACAGGGTGGCCGATGCCGGCCAGGATGAGCTCGAGCTCGGCGATGGTGGCGAACAGGTCGTGGAAGTCGAAGTAGCCCAGGTGGGCGATGCGGAAGATCTGCCCCTTCATCGTGCCCTGGCCGTTGGCGATGATCGAGTTGAACTCGTCGCGGTAGGCCTTGACGACCAGCCCGGAGTCCTTGCCCTCGGGCGCCTTGATGGCGGTGACCGACGAGGCCGGGTTCTTCTTGGCGAACAGCTCCAGGCCGAGGGCGAGGGCGGCGTCGCGGGTGGCGCGGGCCAACTGCTGGGCGTTGTCGATGAGGCCCTCGCGGGTGATCTCACGGATGTACTGCATGGCCGCGCCCAGGCCCAGCATCAGCGACGTGGGCGGCGTGAACGGCGAATTGCCTTCGGCTCCGCCCTCGGCGTGCGCTTTCAGGTCGAAGTAGAAGTAGCGGTTGCCGCCCTTCTCGCGCTTCTTCCAAGCCTTCTCGCTGACGGAGGCGAAGGCCAGCCCGGGCGGAATCATGACCGCCTTCTGCGAACCGCCGACGCAGACGTCCAAGCCCCAGCCGTCGACGTCGAGCGGCATCGTGCCGAGGCCGGTGATGGCGTCGACGACGAAGAGCGCGTCGGTCTTCTGGATGATCTTGCCCATCGACTCGACGTCATGGGCGACGCCCGTGGAGGTCTCGCTCGCCTGCACGAAGACGCCGGTCGCGTCCGGGTTCACCTTCAGCGCTTCTTCCACCTGCTCGGGCTCGACGGGTTCGCCGTAGGGCTTCTCGAGCACCACCGGCTGCAGCCCGAAGGCCTTCGCCATCTTGGTCCAGCGCTCGCCGAACTTGCCGGCCTGACAGACGATCACCTTCTCGCCGGGGGTGAACAGGTTGGAGACCGAGGCCTCCATCGCGCCCGAGCCGGACGAGCAGAAGACGGCCACGTCGTTGTCGCTGCCGTAGAGGTACTTGAGGTCGGCGACGACGCCTTTGTAGACCTCAATGAAGTCCTTGGTGCGGTGATGCATGTCCGGCGCGGACATGGCCCGGATCGCCGGCGGAAACAGGGGCGTCGGCCCGGGTGTCAGTAGTCGAAGCTTGCGAATATGCATGGCGAGTACAAGTCCTGCTGGTTGTTGGGGAAAGTTGCGAAACCGGTGAGACGGTTTAGCAACAGGGCGACGACGCACACGACGACGAGCGCCACAGCCAACAGGCGTTGGTGTCGAAGCTCGTCGCGGACGGGAAGTCGCTCATCGGAGGTCGTGCGCGGGGTGTCCTTTCAGGATAGCGCGGCGAACGGGCGAGTGGCGACGTGTTCACCTGGAGAAACCGTACGGTCGCGGACGGGGACGAGCCGGGGCCGGGCCGGATTGTGCGGTGAGCCCATGGCGCCCTAGAATGCATGGGTTCGCCGGCGCACGCGGCGACCCTAGACGTTGGTCCCGAGGAAACCCATGCTCTTGACGCGAATGTTTGTAGCAGCTCTGGCTCTCTCCGCCGTGGCGGCCTTGCCCGCGGAGACGAAGGTGAAGGTGGGCGAGATGGCCCCGGACTTCACCCTGCCTTCGACCCAAGGCGGCGACGTGAAGCTCTCGCAATTCCGCGGGCAGAAGAACGTGGTGCTGGCCTTCTATCCGGCTGCCTTTACCGGAGGCTGCACCAAGGAGATGCAGGCCTACCAGTTCAACCTGGGCAAGTTCGACGGCGCCGACACGGTGGTGTTCGGCATGAGCACGGACAACACGCCGTCGCAGCGCAAGTTCTCCGAGGAGCTCGGCGTGAACTTCGCCATGCTCAGCGACTTCCGCACGCGCGAGGTGTCCAAGACTTACGGCGTGCTCAACGAGGAGCGGGGCGTGGCCAACCGCACGACCTTTGTGGTGGACAAGACGGGGAAGGTTCAGCACATTGAGGAAGGCGCCTCGGCGGTGGATGTGATGGGCGCGGCCAACGCTTGCAGCCGCTTGGCCAAGCACTGAGCCGGCTGGGCTTTTGGGCAGTTTTCGGTTTACGGGGGAGCCTCCGCCATCGGGCGGGGGCTCTTCGCGTTTGGATCGTTAAATCCACGTAAAGTACTGTTTTACTGACGTTTAACCTCTCACCGTGAGACCGATGAGGGATACTGAGCGTCTAGAGAAGTGACGGCCCGGGTAGGCTGGGGGCCGGTGAAAGGAGACGACGCAATGAAGACGAAACTGACGATTCTGACGACCGTGACGCTGCTGGGCGCTTCGATGCTGCTCGGGCAGCGCGGACCGCGCGGCGGAGGCGACCGCGCGCCGAGCTTTGACGGCTTGGTCGCCGCCCTCGACTTGACCGAAGCCCAGCTCACTCAATTGCAGGAGAACGCCGCCAGCGGGCGCGAGGCGACGCAGTTGCTGATGCAAGACATTCGGCCGCTGCAAGAGCAGATTCGGGCCGAACTCGACAAGGACGCGCCGGACCCGGCGCTGGTGGGCGACCTGACGGTGAAGGTCGACGCCATCCACGACAAGATCGGCGAAGTGCGGGACAAGACGCACGCGGACGCGGTGGCGATTCTGACGCCGGCGCAGCAAGAGACGCTGACGACGCTGGCCTCTTCGGAAGAGAAGACGCGTGAGACGTTCGGCGTGATTCGGACGGCCGCGATGCTGGGGCTGCTGGAAGGCCCTGGACCCGGCGGGTTCGGCCATGGCCCGGGCCACGGCCCCGGCTTTGGCGGCATGGAAGGAATGCGCGGCCCCGGCTCCGGACGGCGCGCACCGACGGAAGCGCTGTAAAGCGTAAAACCGAAGTCACTTAACCCCTTGCGGGGCGCCTCCCCCTGGCGCCCCGTTCTTTTTTTGGTGCGGATGCTAAACTCGGGGCGCTGCTGGTGCGGCCCTGTTGCTATTTGCGGGGAGTCTCCGTGGGGGATAAGCCCTTCGATGTTTTTCTGAGTCACTGCTACGACGATGCCGAGGCGGTGCACCGGATTGCCGCAAAGCTCAGTTGGCAAGGCTAGCCCATTGAGCGAAACTGCGCCGATAAGTGGGTAGATACGGCATGATTACATCCGCAGAAGAATTCTATCGACTTCGCAATAGCGAAATTTTCGAGGAGTACGATCAGGCGTACAGGGACTCAGCGCCTGAATCTGTCTGGCTGGACGTCATCGAAAGGTATCCGGAGATGCGCATACGGGTAGCGCGCAATAAGGCGGTCCCGCTTTCAATACTTCGAATTCTGGCGAAGGATGAGGATACCAGCGTACGGTCCGCCGTGGCAGCCCGTCGCAAGTTGGACTATGACCTACTTGAGCACCTTTCAAGGGATCCGGATGACGGCATACGGGCTCAGATTGTAAGACACCACAAAGTTACAAAAGACATTTTACAGCAATTGACCGGCGATAATGCTGGATGGGTGGCCCAAGAGGCCAAAGAGAAGCGCATGAGGCTGCTTTGCACCGACCCTGACGCCTGAGCGACACGCTGACAATTGCTCCGTTGATCCGGGGCGCAGGTAGGCGCCGGCAGCTCAGTGGGACGCCGAAGGCCGCATGATCGTCTTCGACGAGGTCTTTGCCTCCAACGCCAAGGACCGCAACTACGACTCCGACGCCGACGGCCGGCGGGTGCGCAAATGGCATCCCAGCAGCGGCGCGCTGACGGTGATGGTGTATGACGCCTTCGGACGGCTGGCGGCGGAGTACTCCAACGAGGCTTCGGGCGGGCCGACGGGCTTGCTGTATCGCTTCGACGACCACCTCGGCTCGACCCGCATGGTGATGCGCGGCTCGACGGTGGAGGCGCGCTACGACTATCTGCCCTTCGGCGAGCGCATCGGCTCGGGAGTGAATGGCCGCTCGTCGCTGTATGGCTCGACCGGCTCGATGGTCATCTCCGGCCAGGACACCGTCGTCTAAGAGCAGTTCACCGCCAAGGAGCGCGACGCCGAGTCCGGCATGGACTTCTTCGGGGCCCGCTTCTTCTCCGCTCCCCAGGGGCGGTTTCTGAGCCCGGACAAGCCGTTTGCGGATCAGTCCCCGGCCAACCCCCAGAGCTGGAACCTGTACTCCTACACGCGGAACAACCCGCTTGCTCTGGTCGACGATGGCGGCACGCAAGCGCGCGCGGTCACGGTTGCCGCCAAGATCGAGCAGTTCTTCAAGGTTGTGCAGACCTTCGATCCCGCGAATCTGTTGATGAGCCGTGGGTCTTTCCGGTCCAACGCTCCAAGGAATGACGTCATGCGGGGCCGGTCCCAATTCGCTTACCCGACCATCGAGACGGGGGGGCGGCCTCCCACTAGCGCAGCGAGCGCAGGTGCTGACCAGCATGACCGACGTCAACGCCTACACCATGGGCAACGCCGCGACTAATGAGGGGTTTGCTATTCTGCTCAGGACCGAAGCGAGCCAGAGAGTGACGATCAAGAGTGGACGGCCAGAGAAGATGGTGGGGTTGGCGGGTTCCTTCGGCGGCCGGCGGACGATTTATCTGGGAGCGGATCGGAACGCCTTGCGAGGCCTTTCGCCAGAAGCGTTGAAATCTGCTGCTTTTCAGGCACTGGGCATCGATGACGCAGAACTTCGCGATATATTGCTCTTTGAAAATTTATAAGGCACAGTACTGCAAGGAGCACTGCGAGAAAGCTGATTCTGGATGCGAGGACAACAATGAGGGCATCTCAACTAGAGTTAGCACTGAAAAGCCTAAGGAGGAGTGAGGCCGGAAATATCGTCAGTACCTCTCTCGTGATACTCTTCTTAGTCTGCGTGGCTTGCAGTGGCTCGACAGAATGCCAGGAGCAAGATAGGATACTACAGGATCTGTGGTTCGAGGCCTCGACGGCAACAAAAGGGAGTGATTCCGCGGAGGCGGCTACCCGGAAACTCGGTGTGCTCGATGGCGATCGTGTGCATTTGTTGCTACTGCGCCTCGCGAAGGGGACTGATGTTGAGTTTAGCAACGAGCACATCAAGAAAGAAGCTGTGCGGGCGTTGGTTGCGCGAGATGAAACTGGTGTCGGAAGTGAGATCAGTGAACTACTCAGCCCGAAGCAATCGATAGTAGTCAGGGATGAAGTGGCAAGGGGACTGCTCCGCGTGTCGTGCCCTGAAGAATGCATAGGAAGGATCTTGTCGTATCTAAAGTACATACGCGATGGAGGCGCTAATATCGAGGACGATGGCGCACAGTTATTGCTCGATCGCGGCGGGGAGACAGAATTCGTTCAGGACGTTCTGGCGGCCCTGCGGCGGCAGCAGAATGATTTGTGTGACACACTTTACTCGGTACTTGCAAATAATCTGCCCGCAACGGAGACAATTCTACAGCAAGACTACGGTCACAGCGATGACTTTGCTCCCGAACTATTGGCCAAGCTCAGACGCATGCCACACCAGAAGTCGGTTCGGTGATAAAGTCGGTTGAGTCGGTTCGGCGACAGTCGGTTCCGCAACAGGCAGCATGCTGCGATGGTGTATGACGCCTTCGGGCGGCTGGCGGCGGAATACTCCAACGAGGCTTCGGGTGGGCCGACGGGCTTGCTGTATCGCTTCGAAGACCACCTCGGCTCGACCCGCATGGTGATGCGCGGCTCGACGGTGGAGGCGCGCTACGACTACCTGCCCTTCGGCGAGCGCATCGGCTCGGGCGTCAACGGACGCTCGTCGCTGTACGGATCGACCGGATCGATGGTCATCTCCGGCCAGTAGAAGAGCAGTTCACCGCCCAAGAACGCGACGCCGAGTCCGGCATGGACTTCTTCGGGGACCGGAGGTGCCCGTGGCAAGCCGGGAGGCTTGCTCCACGTTTGTGCGGATGGGCTCGGTTTGGGCTACGATCGAGTAGCTTTTCCGCCATGCGTCGCACCTACGTTCTCACACCCTTCGCTCTCCTGTTTGCTCTGGCGCTGCACATCGCCTGTTCGGAGGCGCCTGCGCCCGAGGCGGCGCCCGCCGCGGAGGCCGCTCCGGCCGGCCGCCTGGAAAAGGTCGCCGACGGCGTCTGGTTCCGGCTCGGCGAGCGCGACCAGGGCCACTGCAACAACGCCGTGATCGAGCTCTCCGACGGGCTGCTGGTGGTGGACGCCAACTTCCCCTCCGGCGCCAAGCTCGTGATGGAAGACGTGAAGACCGTCTCCGACAAGCCCGTGAAGTGGGTGTTCGACACGCACCACCATGGCGACCACGCCTACGGCAACGCGCTGTGGACGAGGGCCGGCGCCACCACACTGGCCTACGTGGGCGTGGCGCAGGAGATCGGCCGCTATGAGCCCGGCCGCTGGCAGGAAGCCTCGAAGACGCGCCCGGACGTGGCCGAGGTCGGCCTGGACACGTTGGAGCCTCCGAAGGAGACGTTTTCGGAGACGCCTCACATTCTCGAGGACCCGCTGCGCCGCGTGGAATTCCACCACTTCGGCTGGGCCCACACGCGCGGCGACGGCTTTGTGTATCTGCCGGCCGAGAAGATTCTGGCGACCGGCGACGCGGTGGTGAACGGGGCCTTCAACTACACCGGCGACGGCAACACGGGCAACTGGCCGAACGTGGTGGCCGGCGCGATGGCGCTGGACGTGGAGCACGTGCTGCCCGGTCACGGTCCGCGCGGCGGCAAGGAAGTATTGGAGGGCCAGAAGGCCTTCTTCGACTTTGTGAACAAGGCCGTGGGCGAGGCCTTCGACGCGGGCAAGAAGATGGACGAGGTGGTGACGGTGGCGGACGGCAAGGGCAAGTCGACGACGATCGAGCCGCCGGCGGAGGTCCGCAACTGGGTGGGCGACGGCTTCCCGGAACAGGTTCGCGTGCGCTGGACGGAGCTGGCCGAAGGCAAGCCGCACGGCGCCATCTTGGGCGGTGAATAACACTGCACGGGCGGTTCGTTTGCTACCTTGGCGGTCTTGTCCGCAGTTTTGCTATTCCGCTGCCCGCAGTGCCGGGAGCATGAGGGCGACCTGGACCCGTTTGGGACGGCCGGCTGGCGCTGTCCAGGCTGCGGCTCGGCTTGGGCGGTGCGCGACGGCGTGGTGGACGGGCTGACGCCGGAGGCTCGGGAGCGCTATGCCGGCTTCTTCGAGGACTGCCGGGCGGTGCGGGACGCGCAAGGGCTCGAGCCGCTGGATGCGTCGCGGTATTTGGAGCTGCCGTTCGGGCGGACGGAGTCGCCTTGGCCGCAGAGAGCGCGGAGCTGGCGGTCGTTCGAGCGGGACGTGCTGATTCCGCTGGAGCGCGACGCGACGAGGCCCTTGGAGATTCTGGACGCCGGCGCCGGGGCGGGTTGGCTGAGCTACCGGTTGGCGCTGCGCGGCCATCGCCCGGTGGCGATCGACCTACGCGACGATCCGCGCGACGCGCTGGGGGCGGTCAGCCATTACCGAGAGGTTCTCGAGCGGCCGTTTCCGGCCATCCAAGCGGAGTTCGACAACCTGCCGCTGGGCGAGGACCAGTTCGACCTGGTGGTCTACAACAGCTCGTTTCACCATGCCGTGGACTACCGGCAGACGCTGCGGGAGGCGCGGCGGGTGCTGAGTTGGGGCGGGCGCGTGGTGATTCTGGATACGCCGATCTACCAACGGTTCCAAGACGGCGAGGCGATGGTGGAGCGCCGCCACGCGCGCTTCGAGGAGCGCTACGGCCGGCGGCTGGATTCGGTGCTGAGCATGGAGTATCTGGACGAAGGGATGCTGCAGGCGCTGGCCGTCGAGTTGGGACTGCGCTGGACGATCCACAAGCCTTGGCACGGGCTGAACCGCGAGGCGCAGGCTTGGCTGGCGCGTTGGAGCGCGCGGCGGCCGCCGGCGCGGTACTGGATACTGGAGGCTTCCTGGGGCGGATCATGACGCCGGATTCGGGCAAGAAGCATCTGTCGATGCTGCGGTCGTATACGGTGGCCGATGCGTTTACGCTCGGCAACGCGAGTTGCGGCACGATCGCGCTGTTCCTTTGCTTGGAGTACAGCCTGTCGCACCGGGATTGGCTGATCTGGACGGCGGTGGCGCTGCTGTTCCTGGCGCTGTTCTGGGACGTGATGGACGGCTATTGGGCGCGGCGGTCGCGGCGGCAGTCGGTGTTGGGCGCGGATCTGGACTCGCTGTCGGACATCGTGTCGTTCGGCGTGGCTCCGGCGGTGCTGGGCTATACGCTGGGGCTGCGAGGCGGCTGGGACATCGTGATCCTGGTGTACTTCGTGGTGTGCGGCATCAGCCGCCTGGCGCGGTTCAACGTGACGGCGGCGGCGCTGTCGGACGGCTCGGGGAAGGTCAAGTACTTCGAGGGCGCGCCGATTCCGACGAGCGTGCTGATCGTGGCGGTGCTGGCGGCGGCCTTCGCGGCGGGGGCCGTGGAGGAGGAGCTGTGGCTCGGCGCACACCGCATCCTGCTGCCGACGCTGCATCCGCTGACGCTGCTGTATGGGGCGAGCGGGACGGCGATGATCAGCGCGACGTTGCGCATCCCGAAGCCGTGAGGCGGGTGCGGGAGGTCGTCGGGGACCGACGACCCGGCTCGCCTGGAGGCGCGCGCTACGAGGCCGGAGCCGGGGGCGATGTCGCGAAATGTCGCGATTTGTCGCGGAGGTTTTCTTTTGGGGCTTGGGGCGAAGCGGGGAATGGGCGCACGTCGGCTGTCCGAACGGCGGGTGGGGGAGGAAGACGAACGCCCGACGTGTCCCTGGGAGGGATCGGCCGGGCGTTCGCTTTGTGGTTGCGCGGGCTCCCTTACGCCGGAGCCCTGTCTATCTCTTTCAGCCGGCTGACGATCGGATTACGGCTCGAAGGCCGAGGCGGGCGCTTGATTGTTGGGCCTCAAACGCCAAAGGGCCGCTACGGCTCGCTTTCTCCCTTCCCTGGTCAGGGTGAAGGGAGGACCTGCAGGCGTGCGCCGGGCGGTTGCCGATTGCCCTGCGCTCTTCATCTCTAGGATACGGGTGGTGTCAAGGGCCTGTGGGGTTGAGCGGCGTCGTAGCGAGTCGCGACGGTTTACTGGGCGGCCCAATAACGCCATGCTCCCGATAATAGATCGGGCTCCCGTCCCCGAACTGCCCCGAACTGCCGGGCCCAAGCACTGTCGCTGCGCAAACGTCAGAAATTCAATACCCGATACTCTCTCATCACGAACTCACGCCCGCGAAGCTCGTGATCGGGCGATACGAGTTGGAGCGTGGCTGTCGTGGGATTCTGGCTCATGCAGCCCTCGTACCCGGCAGCTCGGACGCATTCGAGAACCTCGTCGAGAATCAGTCCCCGTTTAATCGGCCCATGGAGCACTTCCGACATGGCAGCCTTGAATCGCTCCCGATCGGAACCGGGCAGGGGCCCGAAGCGGAGGTTTACTACCAAGTCGACCGGTTTCGGAGCACCTTCAAACTTTTCGAAGGCCTTTCGAAGCTTCTCGTCACCTCGAAGAAGCTGATGGATTCTCTGTCGCTCTTCCCGAGGGATTGACGTCACCCAACTCAGCTCGGAGCATTCGGTTGAGAACGACCGCTTCCATGAGTCGTTGACTAGGCGGTTCGAAAAAACGAGTGTCCGGTCCGATCGGACCTTCGGCTCGCGCAGGCTGTAGCGAAACTCATTGAAGTCATTGAGAATCCGAAACACCCTCCAGATCCCTTTGCTGTAGGGACGAATCCAGTCTCCCACGCTTACGATCGGGGTGCTCACAGCGACCAGTGTTCCATATACTGCTTGAGCGTGGCTCCCGAACGCGCCGCCCATACCCGCTGAGTTTCCCCGGGTCTAGGCGCTCGAAGGTCATGAAGCCGGAACGGGCCTCTGTCGGCCCGGGCATCCGCTGCTCCAGGACCGATTCGGAACGCATCAGGTCTCTCATGAGCCTCGGCTACATCAAGCGGGAAGCCGGCTTTCTCTTGCTCGTGGCACTGCACAGCGGCTACTTCGTACGCCGCCAATACCAAGGCTTCGCCGGCTACCGAAAGGCTCAACCGCGCGTTGAAGACGCTGCGCAACAGCGCCTGCCTGTGACCTGCCCCCGGAAAACCAGATCAACTAGGATGAGATCCGAGCTGGGCTCACCCGTCGGCTTGGCAGAGCGGTTTCGAGGACGTCGCATCGCCGAGCGGTATCGATAGCAGATCGGGCTCCGTCCCCGAACTGCCCGTACGCTCTCAGTTGCTGCGTATCCCGGGATAGCGCCAGGATGGGTACTTGAACAGAGGCGGAGGTATCATTTCCTTGCTGTAAGGGATGCCGACGTAGAGCTTGTCTCCTACGATGAGTGTCTTCTTTTCAGGACCGAGAAAAACTCCTTCGACTCGAACGTGTCGCTCGGTTAGATAGACGCAACGAAATAGGACGTCGCGATCGCCGTTGACGACCTCTAGTGCTCGATCGTCGAAGTTGCTATCGATATTAACGCTTGTGAATGTGACCTTGTTGCCTCTCAATGATATTGTTTTTATTGGTGATGGAGAAAATTGGTTTATCAAATCAGCATCGAACAGTACGTCCCCGTCCCTTTCGTAAATCCACAATGGTATATCAAGTCCGGCAAGCAGTTTGAATACTTGGAGTGGCTGGTGTAGGCGGCCGCCCACGTCGCCTAGATCCAAGGTGTTCCCGTCCGACAGAGAGATCATCAGTGGACCAGGCTGGAGCCGGAACCCAGGGTACTGAGGGGGTGAAGATTCAGTTTTACCACCTGCCTTTGGTTCCGTATTCTCAGCGATCTGAGCTGCGGTCTGGGTTCTGCCGTCGTCGAGGAAGTCCATTGTGTAGTATGCTCCCATTCCTAGAGCCGTAAGGCCGAAGGCTAGGGCGATTCGTCTGTTCCTGCGGTCGAAGTATGTAGTGTGCTTGGCAATGAAAAAGGTGCACGTCAGGCCGACCACTAGGCATACAGAACGTGTAACTCCCGTCGGTATGGTGCTTAGGATCGTTGTTATGCAGGAAAGGACGATCGTGATCAGAAGCGTGGCGGGCGGTTGGAGTTGGTGGATCCACGACTCGAGACGAGAGAGAGGGCCGATTGCTGAGGCCTGTCTCTCGTATTGCCGCGGCGTGAGTCCCACAGGTGCCGTTTTGTTCGGCAAGTTTGTGGGTTTGGGGCGTTTGGTCGCCTTCTTGGGTTTCGGCTTCTGCGACATGGAGGTTTATGTAGTCAATGTACCCAGACTAGATTGGCTTGGAGGTGAGGGCCCGAACGCCGAAGGAAGTGACTCCACCTCAGAAGTTATACCGCAGAAACAGCTCCACTCGGCGCGGCGAAGTCAACGTGTTCGTCACGCGGCCCAACTGCTCAGAGCTGATGAGCTGATCGCCGGCGAGGAAGGTCGGGTGGTTGAGGATGTTTTCCACGCGGGCGCCGAGTTGCAGCACTTGGGACTCCGTGAGCTGGGTCTTCTTCGACAACGAACAATCCCAGGCGAAGCCCGAGGGGCCGGAGAAGAGGCGGCGGCCTAGGGTTCCTGCTAGGCTCGGGCCAGGGTGCGTGAAGATGT
This sequence comes from Acidobacteriota bacterium, assembly GCA_016125275.1. Lineage (GTDB taxonomy): Bacteria > Acidobacteriota > Terriglobia > Bryobacterales > UBA6623 > RI-231. The sequence goes on from WGMB01000001.1 coordinate 23,633, forward strand.
ACGGGTGGTCGCCGGTCGTGCGGAAGCCGATCAGTGCCGGCGAGGTCGCAGCGGGCTTAGGTGAGGATCTGGAGTCACTGGCCGGTCTGCGTCTGGCCTACTTGAATGGCGTGCTTTGGCTGTCGATCTTGAGCAGGCCGCTCGGCACTACCTGCCAGCGCTCGATGATCTGGGTCTCCGGTACGAAGAATATGCCTTGCGGACGAGGCTCGATATAGCGGAACTGAAGTTCCCGCTGCGACAGCACTTTGATGGACCCGCCGCGGCGATCGTCGCTTTGCCAGACAACGCGGGCGTTGTGTCCGTCGAAGGCGTAGAGCCGTGCGGGCGTCAGGCTTCGGCTGCCGCCAATGACCTTGCCCCAGACCAGAAACCAGGCTTCGCCAGGGTTGGGCGAGTCCAGCGACATCATTTGAAAGCTGGTTCCGTCGAAAGGGTCCCCTGCTTCAGCCTGCAACGTCCACTGTCCGCCGGCTTTGGAGTAGAACTGGATTGCGGCATCGACCTCCGGGACGCCGTGGCCGCCGGACAGCACCGCGAATGCTGCGACGGTGACAGGGAGTCCGTGGAGTTGGGTCATCTCCGCTTGGGGGATGTTCGTGAGGCTCTCCGAACCGTAGAAGCCGACCAAGGAGCTCTCCGCCTGGAGATCGCGAAGGGCGGTCCGGACCGATGCGGCCGTGGCGTCCGGTGTCTGGAGCGCGGCCAGGATCGTTGCTTCGCACAGGTCGTGGAGTTTCTGCACGACTTCGGCGATTCGAGCTTCCTGCGGGCGCGGCCAGGCGCCGGCCGGTTCCACGGACTTTGGCGGTCTCACGAGAGCGGAGAGATCGCGATAGCGCTTGGTCGTGGACTCATCGGCGCCGAATACGGCGGTATCCTGGCCCGCGCCCAGCGCGTTGGCGAGGATTCCGATGAGGATGATTCGTGCGGCCAGCATTAGCTGCTTCGTATGGATTCGGATCGCGCGGTTTCCGAAGATGGATCTCTCGCGTTGGGGTTTTCAGCAAGCTCTCGGGGATCAGAAGCTATAGCGCAGGAACAACTCGATTCGGCGCGGGGATGTCAGCGTGTTCGTCACGCGGCCGAACTGCTCGGAGCTGATGAGCTGGTCTCCGGCGAGGAAGGTCGGGTGGTTGAGGATGTTTTCCACGCGGGCGCCGAGTTGCAGCACTTGCGATTCCGTGAGCTGGGTCTTCTTCGACAGCGAAAAATCCCAGGCGAAGCTCGCGGGGCCGGAGAAGAGGCGGCGGCCCAGCGTCCCCACTTGGCCCGGGCCGGGGTGCGTGAAGACTTGGCCCTGGAACGTCGGCTCCCCGTCCGGGGCGACGCCGGAGCCGTCACGGGGGTTGATGGCGGCTTGGCTGATGATGTACGGGCCGTCGCCGGTCATGCGGAAGTCGACCACGTCGGCCAGCTCGGAGCCGGTGAGTGAAGTCGTGGCCGTGTTCTGGCCGGAGCGGGCGGCGCGGTTGACGGTTCCGCGTTGCGAGAGCACTGACAGGGGCGCGCCCGATTGCCAGTTGAGGATGGACGAGACCGTCCAGCCGTGGGTGAGCTTGGGCGAGAGCGGCAGGCCGGCGAAGGGCAGCTCGTAGACGAAGTTCGCGTTGAAGACGTGGCGCAGGTCAAAGTCGGCGCGGGCGTGTTCGAGCTGCGGTTGGGCGTTGTCGAGGAACGGGTCGAAGCGGGTTCCGGTGCCGCTGGAGTCGGTGAGCGCCTTCGACAGGGAATAGTTGGCCTGGTATTGCAGGCCGGAGGCGGCGCGGCGGCGGACTTCGAGCTGGAGGCCGTGGTAGGTGGCGTTGGAGTAGTTGGCGACGATGTCGGCGACCAGGGTGTTGGGGTTGGGGCGGAAGGCGACGTCGCCGGTGAGCTCGTTGAGGATATAGAGGTAGGCGAGCTGGCCGGGTTCGCCTTGGCGGATGAGCTCGCGGACGGAGGAGGCGCCGAGCACGCCGCCGTCTTCCAAGCGCGGAAAGACGGTGAGCGGTTGGCTGCCGATGACGGAGCCGTTGTAGGCCGGGTTGAACTCGCCGGTGCGGCTGAGCGCCAGGAAGCCGTTGGCGCGGGCTTTTAGAAAATCGTCCAAGAAGCCGTTTTCGCGCAGGATGACTTGGTTGAAGTCATAGCCGCGCAGCATGTGCGTCGACTTCGTGCCGACGTAGCGGGCTTCGACGACGGTTTGGCGGCCGATTTGGCGTTCGAGGCTGAAGTTCCACTGCTGCACCGACGGGGCTTGCAGGCCGGGGTCGATGGAGAAGAGCGCGGAAGTGGGGTCGATGGCGAGGTTCTGGCTGGCGGTGCGCGGGACCTGGAAGGCGGGTGCGGTGATGGCGGGCGCGCCTTGGGAGAGGAAGCGGTCAAGGTTGCGGAGCAGCGGGCCGCCTTGGAGGCCTTGGTTGGCGGAGATGGCGTTCTCGGAAGCCTGGATGAGCTCGTCGTTGACGTAGTTGACGGAGTAGCCGACGCGGACGGCGGACTTGCCGTCGCCGAAGGGGTCCCAGGCGAGGCCGAGGTTGGGTGCGAAGTTGTTCCGGTCGGGCCGCCAGAGGGGGCGTCCGGTGGCGGAGCCCGCGAAGTCGAGGGTGGCGTCGGAGAGCAGGGCGCCGATGACGCCGTTGCTATTGGGCACGGGGTTGAGCATCAGGCCGTCGCGCTCGTCCAGACGGCCCAGGTACTCCCAGCGGACGCCGAGGTTGAGGGTGAGGCGCGGGGAGAGCTTGAAGTCGTCGTGGAGGTAGAGCGAGCCGATGTTGAAGCGGTAGCGGCGGCGGTACTCGGCGCCGGGGACGTAGCCGGAGGTGCGGTCCTGGACGTTGAAGGTCTGGTTGGCGCGTCCGACGACTCCGGCGAGGGTGGCGAGCAGGTCCTCGGCGCGGAAGAGGTCGTCGGAGGCGATGCCGCCGGGGAAGGAGGCGGAGCTGAGCAGGTATTGGCTGTCGTTGTCGAGGCCGACTTGGAGCGTGGGGCGGGTTCCGGAGAAGTCGTAGGTGTTGACGCGCACTTGCTGGAGCTGTCCGCCGAAGCGCAGGTTGTGGCGGCCGAGCTGGTAGGCGGCGTTGTCGGTCCAGTTGAAGGTGTTGGTGCGGCGGCCCTGGGGGGCGAAGTTGACGACGGGGTTGGTGTAGAGGAAGCCGTCGGTGAGCACGTCGGGGCGGGCGGAGGAGTTGGAGAAGTTGCCGTTGGTGAGGTTGAAGCCGAGGCGGGCTTCGTTGGTCCAGCGAGGGCCGGGGTTGAAGCGCCAGCCGGCGGAGAGGAAGTGGCTGTCGACGTCGTCGCGCACGGCGGGGTCGGGGTTATAGGCGCTGTCGATGTCGGCGCGGTCGCTCTGCTCGAAGCCCGGCTTGTAGGTGAGGCTGACGAAGCTCTTGGCGGAGGCGACCCAGTCGAAGCGGCTGGTGACGGCTTGGCGGTGGCCGTCGTCGCGGGCCAGGTAGCGGTAGCCGGCGGTGTTGAGCAGACGCTGCCGGGAGCTGTCGCCGAGGTCGAAGTTGTTGATCTGGTCGGCGGAAGGCGTTTTGGCCAGGGTTTCGAGCGCAGCGGAGTCGAAGCCGAGCGCCTGCATGTTGAGCACGTTCACCTTGCGGAGGTTGTTGTCGAGGTCGACGTAGGTGAACACGCCGCGGCGGGCGTCGGGCGTGAGGATGGTGGTGTTGACCAGGGTTTCGGCGCGGCGCCGGAGGACCTCGTAGTTGGCGAAGAAGAAGAGGCGGTTCTTGACGATGGGTCCGCCGAGGGAGAAGCCGGCCTGGTGGATGTTGAGGTCGGGCTGCGGCAGGCCCTGGCGGTTGGAGAACCAGTCGGCGGCGGCGAGAGCGTCGTTGCGGTTGTGCCAGTAGCCGGTTCCGTGGAACTCCTGGCCGCCGGAAGGGGTGGTGAAGCTGACCTGGGAGGAGCCTCCGCCGGCGGCCGTGGAGGCGTTCTGGGTGGTGACGGAGAACTCGGCGACCTGGTCGATCAGGGTGCGGCTGGGCAGGAAGTTGAGGCCGTTGGAGCGGATGTAGTTGTCCTGGATGTTGACGCCGTCGAGGGTGACGTTGGAGAAGGACGTGCGCTGGCCGTTGATGGTGGTGGGGCCGAGGCCGTTGGAGGCGACGCCGGCCTGGAGTTGCATGAACTGGAGAGGGTCGCGTCCGGTGAGGGGCAGGTCGACGATCTGCTCGCGGGTGACGACGGAGGTGACTTCGGCGTTGGCCGTCTGGACCGGGTTGGGGTCGGCGGTGACCAAGACTTCGAGAGAGGCGTCGCCGAGCTCGAGGCGAATGGGGGGCAAGGAGGTTTCGAGGGCGATGTCGATTTTGACTTGCTCGATCTCCACGGCGCGGAAGCCGTCGACCTCGACGCGGACGGTGTAGAGCCCGGGAGCGAGGTCGGGGAAGAAGAAGGCGCCGGCGTCGCCGGTTTCGCCGCGCACGGTGGAGCCCTGGGACTGGCTGCGGACCAGGACGGAAGCGCCGGGGACGACGGCGTCGGAGGGGTCCAGTACTGTGCCGGAGAGCCTGCCCGTGGCGGACTGGCCGTGCAGGCTTGCAGTGGCCCAAAACAAGAGCCAAAGGCCCGCCGCGGTTGCGGTGCGCAATTTCAAGAGACAAGAATACCAGCCGGTGTCCAGACTTCCGACACCGAAGTCGGTGCATTCCAACCGAATCAAGATACAATTTTTCCAATGAGGGTGTTGATCGCGGCGGACCACGGGGGCTACGAGCTGAAGACTCAGCTTGCGGAGCTGATGCGCAAGGAGGGCCACGATGTAGTGGACCTGGGGGCTCACTCCTACGATGCTGGCGACGACTACCCGGACTTCGCCTTGGCGGTGGCCGACGGCGTGGCGCGAGGCGACGGCGAGCGCGGCGTGATCGTGTGCGGCAGCGGCGTGGGCGCGGCGGTGGCGGCCAACAAGGTGCGAGGGGTTCGCGCGGCGCTTTGCCATGACACCTATTCGGCGCGGCAGGGCGTGGAGCACGACGACCTGAACGTGCTGTGCCTGGGCGGCCGGATCGTGGGCTCGGCGCTGGCCGAAGAGCTGCTGCACGCCTTTTTGGGGGCCAAGTTCAGCGGCGAGGAGCGCCACAAGCGGCGGTTGGCGAAGGTGCTGGCGGCGGAAGCGCGTTTGGCGGCTTCCTGAGGCCCGATCCACGCCGGACTCAGATCGCGCCGCGGAGCTTGTACTGGATGAGGGCCAGCCACTCCCGCAGGGCTTCTTCGTTGTGCAGCACGTAGCCGGGAGAGGGGATCAACTCCACGAGCCTGGGCGGCAGCGGAGGGGCGCGGAAATACGAGGGCGCCGGGAAGGCCTCGAACCCCTGTTTGCGAAAACAGCCCAGGGCGCGGCGCATGTGGAAGGCGTCGGTGACGAGCAGGATACGGCGGACGCCGCGCTCCCGCAGGATGGGCGCGGCCTCCTGCGCCTGCTGCGCCGTGGAGCGGCCGACTTGTTCGAGCCAGATGCGGTCGGCCAGAATGCCCCAGCCTTCCAGGAGCAGGCCCATCTCTGCGGCGACGGAGAGCTGTTCGGGGGCTTCCGAAAAATGCGGCCCACAGGCCAGGATGGGCAGGTCGCCGCGCCGCAGGCCGAGCTCGGCGGCGTAGCGCGTGCGACGGGCGGTGGAGTCGAGCAGCACGCCGTAGGGGAAGGCGGCCGAGGGCGGCTCGGCGGCGCCGGAGAGGACCACGATGGCGTCGGCAGGCGGCGGCTCGGGCAGGTCGACGAAGGGATACTCCAGTAACCGGTTGTTGACCCAGGCCACGGGCATCCAAGACAGGGCGAAGAGGGCGACCAGAGCCCAGCGCGCCCGCCAGTCCGCCCGCGGCTTCCGCCAAGCCGCCGCGCAAGCGCCCACCAGCAACAGCGGGTAGAACAGCTTGAGATAACGGACGGCGTCCCAGAGCTGGCTCAGGATCTCGATGTTGGACTCCTCGATAACAACGCTGCGATCATTAAGACAGGCGCCTCGTGAATCGGATTCTCTATCTTCACGGCTTTGCGTCCGGTCCGCAGTCGGCGAAGGGGCGCTTCTTCGCCAGTCAGTTCGCGCAGATCGGCGCGGAGACCGTGGTTCCCGACCTGAATGAAGATGACTTTTTTGGGCTGACGATTACACGCCAGCTTCGGCTCGTGGACCGCATCGTCCAAGAAGTCCATCCTACACTGCTGATCGGCTCGAGCATGGGGGGCTATGTGGCGGCCCTCTACGCCGCCGTGCGGCCCAACCTGGTTCCGGCGCTGACGCTGCTGGCGCCGGCCTTCGGCTTTCCGGGCCGCTGGATCGAGCGGTTGGGGCCGCAACGGCTGGAGGCGTGGCGCAGCGACGGGAGCATGCGGGTGCCGCACTACGGCACGGGACGGCTCGAAGCGGTCGGCTATGGGCTGTTCGAGGACGGGCAGTGGCACGACGACCTGCCGCTGGTGACGCAGCCGGCGCTGGTGTTCCACGGCAAGAATGACGCCGAGGTTCCAGCGCAGCTCTCGGTCGACTTTGCGCGGCTGAATCCCAGCGCTCGGCTGGAGTTGGTGGACTCAGACCACTCGCTGACCGATCAGCTCGATTTCTTATGGGCGGAGACGGCCCGTTTCTACCAAACGGTCCCGGCGCCGGCGGTCGGTTCCTGACCCCTAGAATTCTTTGAAACTCTCTTTTCGCGGCATGCGTAACGAGCCTCAGAACCCGGGAATGTCGCAAGTCGAGCGAGTCCTATTGGATCGGGCGTTGGCTGACCCCGACGCTTTCGCCGATATCATCGAAAGACACCAGGCGATGGTGTATTCGTTGGCGTACAATTTCTTCCAGAATCGGACCCTGGCGGAGGATATTGCGCAGGACGCCTACCTCGAGCTCTACCGAAATCTCGGCAAGCTCGAGTCTGACCTGCATCTCGGCTTCTGGCTGCGGCAGACGGTCACGCGGAAGTGCATTGACCAGACCCGCCGCCTGAAGCACCGCCGGCATCAGGCGCTCGAAGACGCTCCCGAGCCTGGCTGGGAGCCGCCGGAGAGCGATCCGTTGCTGGCGGACGAGATCAACAGCAAGGTGGCGTTGCTGCCGGAGAAGATGCGGGCGGTGGTCATCCTGCGCTTTCAGGAGGACCTGAAGCTCTCGGAGATCGGTGAGATTCTCGAGATGCCCGTGAATACTGTGAAGACGACTTTGCGCAGAGCCCTGCAACGGCTGAGGCCGAAAGTGGCTCATTTGGAGGAGGGAGCGGTCTATGGACCTATTCGAGCTTGAGCTGGAGCGTCGCTTGGCGCGACGTGAACCGCCGCGCGGCTTCTCCAACAAAGTCATGGCGCGGGTGCGGGAAGAGATCCGAGAAGAGCCGGGGGAGGCCTCGCGAGCGCGCACGGCGCGGCCGAGGCGGATAGGTGTGAGGTGGCTGAGCGACGCGCTGTCGTGGGGGCGCGGCGGTCGCAAGGCTTGGACGTGGGGGGTGACGGGCGCTCTGGCGGCTACGCTGGCCGTGGGAGCGTTCGTCGAAAATCGCAAGGTCGAACAGCGCCGGCGAGCCGTGGAGCAGGCCCAAGCCGAACAGGCGGAAGCCGAGCTCGTCGATGCGCTGTTCGTGACCGGTGCGAAGATTCATCTGGCCCGGGAGAGAGCCGGGGCCTGGAAGGGGGACTGAGGTTATGCGTCTCGCAGCAGCGGGATTGTTGGCAATGTTCGTCAGTGCGCCGGTTTGGGGGCTTACCGGGGCGAAAGTCGATGTCGACCTGCCGAACTTGAAGAAGAAGGCGAATCAAGTGGTGGAGGTCAACCTGGAGGGGAAATCCCTCGAGGAAGGCAGCCGGCTGCTGGCGATTCGCCAGGGAATGAGCAACTCCGTCAAGTCCCTGCTCAACGGACTCAAAGGGATCTACCGGCGGACGTACCGGTTCGGCGGAGAGGTGGGTTCGGAGCTGGTGGACGAGGATTTGGCGCCGATTCGGCAGAAGATGACCGGCGAAGGCTGGGCGCCCATGCTGGACGTGCGCAACAACGCCACCCGGGAGTCGGTGACGGTGTACTCCTACACCGAAGGCGAATCGGTGGCGGGCGTCACGCTGGTCTCTTCGGACCCGAACGAGGTGACGGTGGTCAACATTGTCGGCGAAGTGGACCTGGACGCCTTGCTGGAGCTGAGCGAGGAGCTGGGGCTCTCGTCGATGAAGGTGACGGCCACGGAGCTCGAAAAGCAGAAGGTGGAACTGCCAAAGCCCAAGCCGGCGCAGGCTCCCTAGGCTCGGCCGACCGGCCGTTACGACCCACGCAGGCGCCGCTCGAGCGGCGCCTTTCTGGTATAGTCTGAGCCGCATGGTTCGACTCATCGCTGTGGCGCTGCTGGCGTTCGTTCCCGTTTTGGCCCAGTCCGCGGAGGACCCTGATCGCTGGGAGCCGGCGATGCAGGACTTCGCCAAGCAGGACAAGGCGAGCCCTCCGCCGCAGGGCGGCATCGTCTTCCTCGGCAGCTCCAGCATCCGGCGTTGGGACCTGAAGAAGTCCTTCCCGGACCTGCCGGTGGTCAACCGGGGTTTCGGCGGATCAGTGATCGCGGACTCGATCCGCTATTTCGATCGCATCGTTACGCCGCTGAAGCCCAAGACGGTGGTCCTGTACGCCGGCGACAACGACATCGGCCGCGGCATGACCGCTCAAGAGGTCTTTTCGGACTACAAGCGCTTCGTGGCCAAGGCGCACGCCTCGCTGCCGAAGGCGAAGATCGTGTTTCTGGCGATCAAGCCGAGCATCCGCCGCCGCTCGATGATGATGACCGTGGCCGGGGCGGACAACCTGATCCGGGAGTACACCCTGACGCACCCACTGCTCGAGTATGTGGACGTCTATGAGCCGATGCTCGATCCGCGGGGCGAGCCGCAGCCGGATCTGTTCGTGGAAGACGGGCTGCACCTTTCCGACAAAGGCGTCGCGCTGTGGACGCGCATCCTGCGGCCGTACCTGGACTGAACGGCTGAAGGCGTACCCGGGGTCAGTGATGCTCGCCGATGGAGAAGTCCGCTAGCGGGATGTCGTAGTCGATGGGGCTGCGATGCTTGGGCAGCGGCGCGCGGTTGCGATAGATAGCCACGTGATTGTCGTGGTAGGCGTTGCTGCCCTGGATGTCGTACTCAGTGACCAGCTCGAACTGGCGGGAGCGCAACACGTCGAGCAACCGGCCGGTGTTGTCGAGCTTGTCCAGGAACGGCGCTGATTCCACGACCACGTACTCGATGCCGAGGCTGGTGATCTTGGCGCCGATGTCTTCGTGCGAGACCGGCAGGGAGCGGATGGTGGAGATGTTCGAGCTCATGCTGAACAGCATCTTGTCTCCGCGGTAGAGCGTGAGGCCCTGCTCGTCGTGACGGCTGCGCAGCCGAAAAGCCACGTTGCCGTTGCCTCGTCCCGTGCCGAAGAACATGACCACGCTCTCCGGCTTGGCCAATCGCGCCAAATCGTCGGCGGCCCGGCAGTAGCCGGCCACCGTCGGCAAGGGCTGGGCCACGGCCACGCCGAACCGCACGAAGGCCCAGGCGAGCAGCACGGCCGGCAGCGCCCGCGCCGGCAGCACGGCGCGCAGGAACAAGGCGGCGGCGAAGAGCACGGGGACCAGCAGCGTCATCGTATGGCGCTGCTCCTTGAGGGCGATCAGACTGAAGACGAGGTAGCCGAATCCGAACCAGGCCAGCAGGATGCCCGCGCGCGGGGCGGCGTCGCGCAGGCGCGGCCGCCAGAGGATCAGGGCGAGGCCGGCGGCGGCGAGCGCGACGGTTTCCCAGCCGGCTTGCGCCGGCAATTGCTCCAGGTAGTAGGTCCAGTTGCGAAACGAGTCGAGCGGCAGCGCGGCCCCTTGCCCGGGACCGACCTCGACCGCCTGGGTGACGTTGAAGCGTCCGAGCGCCGCCATCAGCGCGGCGGCCGGCGCCAGCAGAATCACGGCGACCGCGCCCCAAGCCCAGACGGCGGGGCGCTGCAATTCGCGCCATCCGCGCCGGCTCACCAGGACAGCCGCCAGCAGCGGGCCCACGAAGGCGGCGTTGTACTTGATGTAGACCGCGCCGACCAGCGGAAGGACCGACCAGTAGACGGCGTTGCGGTCGGGGTCGTCCAACCGCCGGATGAACATGGCGATGCCGACGAGCAGGAGAGCGCACATGGGGACGTCGAGCATGACCTCGCGTCCCCAGAAGGCCACCTCGGGCAGGCACAGCGAGAGGAGCGCGACCGCGAAAGACTCGACCCGCCCGAGCCACAGCCGCGCCAGGTAGAAGACGGCCGCGCCGCCGGCGAAATAGAGCAGGCCGACAACGGCCAGCGCCGACGCCTCGGAGATGCCGAACAGGGCGAACATACCGCCCTCGAGCACGTAAAATCCGGGCGGGTACAGCCCGACCGAAAAGGCCGGGTAGCGCAGGTAGTAGCGCTCGGCGAAATGCAGCGGATCGGTGAGCGAGCTCTCGGTGACGAAGTCGTGCACGAGCGCGCCGCCCATCGCGTGGCGCGGGCTGTCAGGCCACCAAAAGTCTTCGCCGCGGTAACCTACCGCTTCCAGAACGAGGACTGCCAGGAACAGACCCGCGAGGCAAGCGACCGTCGCCCCGTCGATCCGGCGAAGGATCGACCGCTCGGTGGAGTGCTGCATCAACATCGCCACACTGTTTCTTCGGCTGCGGGGCGGGCGGGCCGCGACCGTTTTGCAAGGCGCGAAGAAATCATCGGCGGCAGGCTACGAGGCCTCCACATCCGGGAGAACTCCCGTGCGCGGGTGTGGGCATCAGAGCATCGACAACTCACGCGACAGGATTGAACCAGAACCCGGGGAGCCTGTTCCCCCGGCTCTTCCTCCCACTCTAAGGTATCACCTTCCTGGTCCGTCTAATGAAGGATTCAATGCGGGTAGATTCCCTGACCGACGGAAAGCGGGTTCCGATCCTTCGGGCGTCGTGCGAGCATAGCGCTATGTTGCTTCGTAGTCTCTTGTTGCTGCTGTCGTTCGCCGCCGGGCAATCCCTCTGGAGCCAGGCCGGCAAAACCTTGCCGACGATTGCGGATAAGACTCAAAACATGGAGATGAAGCAGGGGTATTTCCCTGTATTTCTCGACCGGGAGCAGAATTCGGCGTACTTGCAAATCGATCGATTGGACGAGGAATTCCTGTACGTCGGATGGCTGAGCCGCGGTTTGGGATACAACCCGATCGGCCTCGATCGAGCGCAACTGGGCGAGAGCCGCGTGGTGCGATTTCGGAGGCTGGGGAGCCGAGTGTTGCTGGAAGAGCCCAATCAGCGCTATCGGGCGACGTCGGGCGATCCCGACGAGGTCCGCGCCGTGGAGGAGTCGTTCGCCTCGTCGGCGCTGTGGGGAGGGGACATCGTGGCGCAGACGGAAGGCTCGGTTCTGGTGGACCTGACGCCGTTTCTAGTGCGGGATTCGCATGGCGTCGCGCGGCAATTGCAGGAGTCCAATGGAGGGGATTTTCGGCTCGATCCCAAACGCAGCGCGTTGCTGCCGGACGAAGTGCGGACGTTTCCGCGCAACTGCGAGATCGAAGTCTTGTTGACCTTTGAGGGCGGCAAGCCCGGGCGGGGCGTGCGGGAGACGACCCCGACGCCGGAGGCGTTGACCCTGCGTGTGCGGCACTCGCTGGTGGAGCTGCCTCCGGCCGGCTACCGGCCGCGCCGCTTCGATCCGCGTGCGGGCGTGATCCCCACGTCGTTCGCGGACTACGCCGCCCCGCTCGACGCGCCCCTGGAGACGCGCCGGATCATCCGGCATCGGCTGGAGAAGCGGGACCCGGCGTCGGCGGTTTCCGAACCGGTCGAGCCGATCACCTACTATCTGGACCGGGGCGCGCCGGAGCCGGTGAGGTCGGCGCTGCTGGAAGGCGCCCGCTGGTGGAACCAGGCGTTCGAGGCGGCCGGGTATCGCGACGGCTTTCGTGTGGAGCTGTTGCCCGAGGACGCCGATCCGCTGGACCTGCGCTACAACGTGATCAACTGGGTGCACCGCTCGACCAGGGGCTGGAGCTACGGCGGCTCGGTGATCGATCCCCGGACTGGCGAGATCCTCAAGGGGGTGGTCACTTTGGGGTCGCTGCGCGTGCGGCAGGACCGGCTGCTGTTCGAGGGGCTGATCCCGTACTTCGGTCCGAGCAAGCCGGCGGGCCCGTCGCCGGTGGAGGTGGCCTTGGCGCGGCTGCGTCAGCTCTCCGCGCATGAGGTGGGCCACACGCTGGGCTTCGCGCACAACTTTGCGGCCTCGACCTATGGGCGCGGCTCGGTGATGGACTATCCGGCGCCGCTGGTGAAGATCACAGAGGACAGCCGGCTGGACCTGCGAGACGCCTACGCGGTGGGGATGGGCGCTTGGGACGAGACGATCGTGCGCTACGCCTATTCCGACTTTCCGCCCGGCGTCGACGAGACGGCGGCGCTCGACCGGATCTTGGCCGAGGCCCATCAGAAGGGCCAACTGTTCCTCTCCGACGCCGAGGCCCGCCCGCTCGGCGCGCCGCATCCGCTGGCCTCACTGTGGGACAACGGGGCGGACCCGGTGGCGGCTCTGCGGCAGACGATGGAGGTCCGCCGAATCGCTCTGGAGCAGTTCGGGCTGGACAACGTGCCGACCGGGACGCCGCTGTCAGAGCTGGAGCTGTGGCTGACGCCGCTGTACCTGCACCATCGCTACCAGGTGGAGGCCACCGTGAAGATGCTGGGCGGCCTCTCGTTCGACTACGGCGTGCGGGGCAAGACCGGCGAGAAGGTCGAGACGGTTCCGGCGGACCGGCAGGAAGCGGCGCTGAAGGCCCTGCTCGAAACGCTCGATCCGGCCGCCCTGGCGCTGCCGGAGAGGATTCTGGGGCTGATTCCGCCGCCGGCGTACGGGTACAACGATCGGCGGGAAGGGATGGAGAGCCGCTCCGGCCGGCGTTTCGATCCGCTGGCGGCCGCCCGGATCGCGATCGACACGACGCTGGCGGCGATGCTGGAGCCCGCGCGGGCGGCTCGTTTGGTCGAGCAACAGGCTCGGGACCAACAGATGCCGGGGCTGACGTCGGTGTTCGACGCGATCCGCAAGAAACTGCGCGTTGGCGGGGGCGGCGTGCCGAGCGACCGCTGGCAAGCCCTGGTGCAGAGCGAAGCCCAGGCGGCCTACGCGGAACAGTTGATGGCGTTGGCGAGAGAACGCACGGCGCCGCCGATGGTTCGGCAGGCGGCCGAACGGGAGTTGGAACATCTGGCGCAGTTTGCATCGACGCCGCCGGAGGTCCAGCGCTTTCTGAAGCGGCCGGCCGAGGAGGCTCAGCCCCCAGCCCCGCTGCCGGCGCCGCCGGGGAGTCCGATCGGGGCGCCTCTGTAAACTCTTGGGAATGGAGTTTGGATGGATTCGGCGGGGGATTCTCCCGGCGCTCTTGTTCTCGATCGCTTGCTTGCCCGGTCTGCAGGCGCAGTCCCACGGCTACGGATTCGTGGGGTCGACGATCGGCGACGCTCCGCTCGACGGCGCCTTTCGCTACGGGCTCGGCGCGGCCTGGGCCGTGTTTCCGCACGTGACGTTTGGCGGGGAGATCGGCCGGGTGAAGAGCAATGGCGGCGGGCTGATCGCCTCCGGCAACGTGGGCGTCCACCTGCGGCGGCGGGCCGCTTCGGGGTTTGACCCGTTCGTGACCGGCGGCCTGACTGGGGCGAAGGTGTACGGCGAGACTGCGGCTTGGACGAACGTGGGCGGCGGCGTCAACTACTGGTTCCAATCGCATCTCGCGCTGCGGGGAGAGTTCCGGACCTACCGAGGGGGCTCGGACCGCAACGGATTCTCCGAGCTGCGGTTCGGTATCTCGATCCGCTAGGAAGGCGCAAGAAGATCGTTGGCCGAGGCTCACTAAAGGGGAACCTCTGCGTCCATTTCGCGTATTCCGCTAGGACGCTCGACCATGCCTTTCGACCAACTGCGACAAGACCTGACCTACACCGCCCGCGCCTTTCGCCGCGATCCAGGCTTTTTCGGCATTGCGGCTCTCATCGTCGGATTGGGCATCGGCGCTTCTACCGCCGTGTTCAGCGTGGTGGACGCCGTGTTGTGGCGGCCGCTGCCTTTCGAGCAGCCGGAGCGACTGGTGCGCGTGGCCAACACGGGCGGCTCGGGCCTTTCGAGCGTGACGTCGCGCTCGTCGAACTTGCGCGACTGGCGAAAGCTGAACCGCACGTTCGAGGATCTGGCGGGCTATTTCGCGTTCTTTGACTACGAGCGGTTCACGCTGCGCGAGGAGGGCGAGGCCGAACGCTTGGTCGGCGTGGGCGTGACCGAGACTTTTTTGCCGATGCTGGGCGTGGAGCCGGCGCTGGGTCGCGGATTTACCAGCGAGGAGTGCGCCTGGGGCGGCCCGGGGGCGATACTGCTGACGCATCGTTTCTGGCAGCGGCGCTTTGGCGGAGAGGCCGGCGTGGTGGGACGGACGCTGCGGCTCAACGATCAGGCCATGACGGTGGTCGGGGTGCTGCCCGACTCGTTCGACTTCGCGTCGATCTTCTCGCCGGGCGCCCGCATCGACTTTCTGCGGCCGTTTCCCGTGGCTGACCAGACCGACCGCTGGGGCAACACTCTGGCGGTGATCGGCCGGCTCAAGCCCGACGTGGGCGTCGGCCAAGCGCAGAGCGACCTGGACCGCGTGAACGAGAGGCTGCATGAGGAAGATCCGCGGCGCTGGGGGCTCGGCGCGAAGGTCAGCGATCTGCGCGAGCACATTACGGGCAACTTCCGCGATTCGCTGACGTTGCTGGCGGCGGCGGTGGGGTTGGTGCTGCTGATCACGTGTACGAATTTGTCGAACCTGTTGCTGGCCCGGGCGGCTTCGCGGCGGCGCGAGGTGGCCGTGCGCAGCGCCCTGGGCGCCGGCAAGATGCGCCTGGTGCGGCAGATGCTGACCGAGTCGCTGACGCTGGCGGCCGCGGGAGGGCTGCTGGGCGTGACCGCCGCGTACCTGCTGACGCGTGCGGCGGCGGCCACCGAGGCCGTCACGATTCCCTTGCTGCGGACCGTCGAAACCGACGCCGCCGCGCTGGGATTCGCCTTCGCGGCGACGCTGGCGACGGGCCTCCTGTTCGGGCTGGTTCCGGCATTGCGGCTCTCCGGCGAGCACGAATCCTTGCGAGACGCCGGCCGCGGCATGAGCGAGAGCAAGGGGCGCGGCTGGTTGCGGGGGGCGCTGGTGGTGTCAGAAGTGGCGCTGGCGCTGGTGCTGCTGGTGGGCGCGGGACTGCTGCTGCGCAGCTTCCTGGCCTTGCTCGACACGGACCTGGGGTTCCGGCCGGAGCAGCGCATCGCCTGGCGGGTGGAGACCAACCGGGACTTCGACACCCTGACCCAGCGGGTGAGCTTCTATGACCAAATGGTGCGCGCTGTACGGAACCTGCCGGGCGTGACCGCCGTAGGCCTCACGGACACCTTGCCGCTCGGCCGCAACCGCGAGTGGGGCATGGGCGCCAAGGGAGAGGTCTACGCCGACGGCGAGTATCCCAGCGCCTTCCCGCGGATGATCAGCCCGGGCTACTTCGACGCCATGGGCATCCAATTGGTCGAGGGCAGAGGATTTACGCCGAACGACACGGAGGAATCTGAGCCTGTGGTGGTGGTGAACGAGACGATGGCGGAGAAGCTCTGGCCCGGCCGCAATCCGATCGGCGCGGTCCTGGTGAACAACCGCGACTGGACCGTGGTGGGCGTGGCGGCGAACGTGCGCCACAGCTCCCTGGAAGAAGAGGGAGGCCTGGAAGTCTACTTCCCCATGGCCCAGCAGGGAGACTGGGGCGCCGTGGACTTGGTGCTGGAAACGACTCTGCCTGCGGAGTCGATGGTGGCTTCGGTGCGGCAAGCGCTGGGCGAGGTGGACCCCTTGATGCCGACCAGTGAGTACCAGACGCTGGACGCCATCGTGGACCGGGCCGCATCGCCGCGCCGCTTCCTGGTCTCGTTGCTCGGCGCCTTCGCCCTGGCGGCCGTCGTTCTGGCCTTGCTGGGGATCTACGGCGTGGTGTCGTATTCGGTGGGCCAGCGGCGGCGCGAGATCGGCATCCGTATGGCGCTGGGGGCGACCGACCGCAATGTGCGGCTACAGGTGCTGCGGCGGACGCTGGCGCTGGCGGCGTTGGGGATTGCGATCGGGGTAGCGGGCGCGTTGGCGCTGACGCGCGTGATGGGCTCGCTGCTCTACGGCGTCGGCGCGATGGACCCGGTCACCTTCGCCGCCGCCGTGGGGCTGCTGCTCCTCACGGCTTTGGCCGCCGGCTATTTGCCGGCGTTGCGGGCTTCCCGGGTCCACCCGGCTACGGTCTTGCAAGAGTCCTAGACGGCGGGCGCCAGCCGCATGGCCGTCCGGCGGCCACGGCCCACGCCGTGGTACTCGAAGCCCAGGGCGCTCATGGACTCAGGGTCGAGCAGGTTGCGGCCGTCGAGCAGCAAGGGGCGGACCATGCGGGCCTTGACGGCGGCCAAATCGACCTGGCGGAACTGCGGCCAGTCGGTGAGGATCAGCAGCGCTTCGGCGCGATCGGCGGCGGCTTCGGCGGAGTCGGCCAACTCGATGCCGGGCGCCTCGCGGGCGGCTTCGTCGGCGGCCTGCGGGTCGTAGGCGACGACGCGCGCGCCCTCGGCCTGTAGCCGCTGGATGACCGACACGGCGGGCGAGAACCGCATGTCGTCGGTGTGCGGCTTGAAGGCCAGGCCCCAGGCGGCGATGCGTTTGCCCTTCAGAATCCACAGCTCATCGCGCAGCGTCTGCACGAAGCGGTCGACCTGGCCGGCGTTGATGCGCTCGATCTCGCGCAGCAGGCTGAAGTCGCAGCCGTTCTTCTCCGCCATGCGGATGAACGATTGCAGGTCCTTGGGGAAGCAGAAGCCTCCGAAGCCGATGCCCGCTTGCAGGAACTTGGGGCCGATGCGCGCGTCCAGACCCATGCCGGCGGCCACCAGGCGGACGTCCGCTCCGACGGCGTCGCACAGCCGCGAGACCATGTTGATGTAGGAGATCTTGGTGGACAGGAAGGAGTTGGAGGCGTGCTTGATGATCTCAGCCGTGTTGCGATTGGCGGCGATCAGCGGGGCCTGGCCTTCGGTGTCGACTTCCACGTCGCTCGGGCGCCAGGAGAAGGCGCGCTGGACGATCGGCTCGTAGACCTCGCGCAGCAGGCCCTCGGCCCACTCGCTCTCCACGCCGATGACGATGCGGGAGGGGAAGAGGAAGTCCACCACGGCCGTGCCTTCGGCCAGGAATTCGGGGTTCGAGGCGACCTCGGACTCGGCGGCGCCGTAGACGGCGAGGGTCTTCTCGAGACGCTCGCCTGTCTGCACCGGCACGGTGCTCTTTTCCACCAGAAGCTTGGGCGAACGAGCGGCGACGGCGATCTGCCGAGCGACGGCCTCTACGGCCGACATATCGGCCTCGCCGTCCGGCAACGGCGGCGTGCCGACGCACAAAAACAGCACATCGGCATGCTCGGCGCCTTCGGCAATCGAGGCGGACCAGTGCAGCCGGCCGGCCGCAATATTGCGAGTCAACAACTCCTCGAGATGGGGCTCGAAGAAGGGCGTGCGCCCGGCCGCGAGGGCCTCCAGCTTGCGGGGATCGTTGTCCACACACAAAACGTCATGACCGATTTCGGCCAGACAAGCTCCCGCGACGAGGCCAACGTGACCGGCTCCAATGACACTCACTTTCATCGAGCTGCTTCCTCCGTAAACCTGCTCCAATTGGAGCATAGCTGTGCAAGAATTCAAAACGGATTAGGGGAAAGGCTTAGACCGCCGGAGGCTTTGCACGACCGTGAAAGGCCGGGAAACCAAGCGACGTGCGGCCCTCGCGGCGCGCCCCCCGCAATACCCTCTGCGCTCCCCGTTACAGGGCCGTAACCAACCGGACTGTCCGGCTCGTCCAATGCCGGCAAGGAGGGCTTCGCCCTGTCCATCTGGCTGCTCCTAAAGTTCGTGGGTGGTCTGGCGCTGCTGGTGGGCGGCGCCTCTTGGTTGGTAAACGGGGCGTCCCGGTTCGCGGCTGCGGCGGGAGTTGCGCCGCTGGTGATCGGGCTGACGGTGGTGGCGTACGGCACCAGCGCGCCGGAGCTGGCCGTGAGCGTGCAGGCGGCCTTCGCCGGTTCGGCCGGGGTGGCGCTGGGCAACGTCGTCGGCAGCAACATTTTCAACGTGCTGGTCGTGCTCGGCCTGTCGGCCCTGATTGCGCCGCTGGCGGTCGATCGAGACCTGCTGCGGCGGGACATCGGCGTGATGATCGCGGTCTCGGCGGCGCTGATGGCGCTGGCGGCGGACGGGAACGTGGGACGGCTCGACGGCCTCGGACTGGCGGCTGCCGGCGTGCTGTACACGGCCTGGCTGGCGAGGTCCGCCCGGACCGGGGATGAGCCGGCGGCCGAGCCCGCCTCTCTATTCCCCAACCGGGGTCTCGCAAGGGCCGGGGCGCAGTTGGTGGGCGGATTCGCCGCCTTGATCCTGGGCGCGGCCTGGCTGGTGGACAGCGCCACGGCCTGGGCCCAGGCGCTGGGCGTGAGCGACCTCATCATCGGCCTGACGGTGGTGGCCGCCGGCACCTCTCTGCCCGAGGTGGCGGCCTCGGCGGCGGCGGCCCTGCGCGGCGAGCGCGATCTGGCGCTGGGCAACGTGGTGGGCAGCAACATCTTCAACATCCTGTTCGTGCTGGGGTTGGCGGCGGCGCTGTCGCCCGACGGCGTCGACGTCTCAGTGGGCGCCCGGCGCCACGATCTGCCGATCATGCTGGCGACGGCGGTGGTCTGCCTGCCCATCGCGTTCACCAAAACACAGATCGACCGTTGGGAGGGCGGACTGTTGCTGGGCGGCTATCTCTCGTACTCGGTTTGGCTGTTTCTTTCGGCCACCGAGCATGAAGCGGCCGGGCTGTACAGCGACTGGATGGTGTGGATCGTGATTCCCCTGACGGGGCTGATGCTGTTCGGTCTGGCCTTTCAGCAGTGGCGGCGAGGCTCTTCGGCGAAGGGCTGAGCGGAAGCGGGTCGCTGCGGCCTCCGGCGCCGGTATACTCTGGGTTCCATGAGGCTCCGTTGTCTGGCCGTCGGACTCCTGCTGACCACGGCCCTGTCCGCCGCTGAGCGGCCGAGCATTCCCGCGCGCCTGACGTTGCGCGAGGCGCTCTCCATCGCACTGGATCGCTCGCCGGCGCTGCGGCTGGCCGCCGCGCGTGAGCGGCAGGCCGAGGGTGAGACGCAGTTGGCCCGGTCGGAGCTGATGCCGCACCTGGGCGTGACGGTCTCGCAGGCGAGCATGACGCGGAACCTGGCCGTGCTCGGGTTGACCGACAAGACCCTCGGCGGCCGGGACGTGCAGAGCCGCGTGGGCCCCTTCGGGGTCTTCGACGCCCGCGTGGCGGTGACGCAGGACGTCTTCGACCTCAGCGAGCGGCGCCAGTACAAGGCGGCGGGCCAGCGGCGCGAGGCCGCCGTGGCCGGGTCGCTGGACGTTCGCGAGGAGCTGACCTACAAGGTCGTGACGGCGTACATTGACGCGCTGCGCGCCCAGGCCTCCAGCGCCACCTTGCGCAAGCAGATGGCGCTGGCGCGACAGCTCCATACGATCACCGTGGACCGGCTGGAGCAAGGCGTGGCCAGCCGGCTCGACGAACGCAGGGCGCTGCAGCAGACCCACAACCTGCAGCAGTTGCTGCTGGAGGCCGAGTCGATGGCCGAGACCGCCAAGCTACAGCTCTCCGCGGTGATCCACGCGAAGCCGACCGCGGAGTACGAGCTGGCGGACGTACACCTGTTCTACGACGTCGCCTCGATCGAGCCGCAAGAGGTGGTGGGCAAGGCGCTGGCGGCGCGGCCGGACGCCAAGGCGGCCGCGGCGCGGCTGCGGGCCGCCGAAACCGACCGCAAGGCGGCCCAGGCGATCTCACTGCCGCGCGTCTCCTTCTATGCCGATTACGGCCAGAGCGGCAACCAGCTCTACGCCAACCTCAATACCTATACCGTTCGGGGCCAGGTGGGCGTGCCGATCTACTTCGGCGGCCGAGCGTCGGCGGAGCGCCAGAGGGCGCAGGCCGGAGTGGACGCCGCCGCGGCGGAGCTGGAGCAGATTCAGGCCGAGATCGAAGCCGAGGCGCTGGCCGGCGCGGCGCAGGTCGAGTCGGCGCGGCGGCAGGTGGAGGTCGCCTCTGAAGGCGTCAGCCTGGCCGAAGAGGAGATCGACCTGACCACGGCGCGGTTCACCTCCGGCGCGGCCGACAACACTGAGCTGCTGGCGGCGCAGGACCGCTTGGCTCGCGCGGAAGAGAACCGCATCCGAGCGCTCTACCGTCTGAACTTGGCGCGGGCCGCGTTGCATCGAGCGACGGGCCAGGCCGAGCAGACCTACCGGAATTGATGCCCTTGCATAGACCAACTCTCGCCGGCGCCCTTGTGCTGCTCGCCCTGTGGACGGCGGGCTGCGAGCAATCCGCCCGATCCAACCCCGACGGAGAGATCCGCATCGCCGGCCGCGTGGAAGGCGACGAAACCAGCGTGGCGGCCAAAACTCCGGGGCGCGTGCTGGAGGTAGCCGTGCGCGAGGGCGACGAAGTGCGCGCCGGGCAGATGCTGCTGCGGTTGGAGGCCACCCAGGCCGCCGCTCGCCGCGAACAGGCCGAAGCGGGGTTGCGGGCCGCCCGAGAACAGGCCGAGACCGTGCGGCTGCGTCTGCCGACGCTCGAAGAGAAGCTGCGGCAGCTCGAGATTCAGAAGCGGCAGGCGGAGCTCGACGCGGCCGGGCGCGTGGCCGCCGGCGAAGGCCAGTTGGCCGCCGCGCAGGCGGACCTGGCGCGGGCCGAGGCCGAGCTGGGCCAGGCCCGCTCCGACGCGAACCGCTTTCGCATTCTGGCCGACAAGGGCGCCGCGCCGGAGCAGATCGCCGAGCAGATGGCGTCCAAGGTGAAGGCGACCGAGGCCGTGGTGGAAGCGGCTCGCCGGCAGGTCTCCTCCGCCGAGGGCGCTCTGGAGGTCGCCAAGGCCGCGCGGTCCAACGCGGCGCTGCTGGAAGCCGAGAAGACCGCACTGCGCCGGCAGATGGACGAGGTGCAGGGCGCCGTGCGGGTGGCCGAGGAGGGCGTGGCGGCGTCGCGGGCGCAGCTCGAGCAGGCTTCGGCGGAAGTGGACGATCTGGCCGTCACGGCGCCGTTTCGCGGGCTGGTCGTGACGCGCTCGGTGGAGCCGGGGCAGGTGATTGCGCCGGGGCAGCCGCTGCTGACGCTGGTGGACACCTCGCAACTCTACCTGCGCGGCTATGTGCCGCAGGAACGCATCGGGCAGGTCGAGGTCGGCGCGCCGGCCCAGGTGGCGCTCGACGCCGACCCGGACCGGCCGCTCGAGGGCCGGGTGCTGCGAGTCGATCCGGAGACGATGTTCACGCCGGAGAATACGTACTTCCAGGACGATCGCGTGCGCCAGGTGGTGGGCGTGAAGATCGCGCTGCCGGCCGATCCCGGTCCGGCCAAGCTGGGCATGACGGGGGAGGCTCGGCTGCGTCCCGGAGCGCGATGACCGGCGTCGTCATTCGCGCCCGAGGGCTGACGAAGGTCTACGATCGGGGGACCAAACAGGAGCTTTGCGCCCTCGACGCGGTCGATTTCGAGATCCGCAAGGGCGAAATCTTCGGCTTGATCGGCGCGGACGGGGCGGGCAAATCCACCTGCTTCAAGATTCTGGCCGGCGTGCTGGAGCCGACCGCAGGCGAGGTCGAGGTGCTGTTCCGTTCGCCGCGCGAGAGCCGCCAGCGGGTGGGCTACGTCACCCAGCCGTTCTCGTTGTATGAGGACCTGAGCGTGGCCGAGAACCTGCGCTATGCCGCCGGCCTGCGCGAGGTGGACGAGGAGGCCTTTGCGGAGCGCAGCCGGCGTTACCTGGAAGCCTTTGACATGAAGGCCTTTACGGACCGGCTGGCGGGTCGGCTCTCCGGCGGGATGAAGCAGAAGCTGGCGCTGTCGTGCGCGTTGATCGCCGACCCGGCCGTGTTGCTGCTGGACGAGCCGACGACGGGCGTCGATCCGGTGAGCCGCAGGGATTTCTGGGACGCTCTGGGCGGGCTGGCCGACCGCGGCATGACGATCGTGGTGGCGACGCCGTACCTCGACGAGGCCGAGCGCTGCACGCGGATCGCCTGCATGGAGAACGGCAAGATCCTGGCGCAGTATCCGCCGGCGGAGTTCGTCTCACGGATGGCTCTGACCCGGCTGGAGATCCGCACCTGCGACCTGCAGCGCGCCGAGGAGATGCTGGAACGCCACGAGCGGGACGGCATTCTGGCGGATGTGCAGCGATTCGGCGACCGGCTGGACGTGCTGGTCTCCGACCCTGTCGCCGACCGCGACCGCATCCTCGAAGCGCTGGAGGCGGAGGAGCTGAAGCCGGAGGTGCTGCGGTCCGGCGATCCGACGCTCGAAAACGCCTTTGTTGCGACGTTGCGGTCGAAACGCGGTCCCGAGTCGCACGCGCACTTTCCGGACAGGGCGACGGCGCCGGCCGAGCGCTGCGGCGAGCTGGCTCTGGGAACCAAGGGCCTCGTCAAACGATTCGGCTCGTTCACGGCCGTCAAAGGGCTGGACCTCGAGATCCGCCACGGCGAGATCTACGGCTTGCTGGGGGCCAACGGGGCGGGGAAGACCACGGCGATCAAGATGATTTGCGGGCTGGTGCAGCCGAGCTCCGGCGAAATCAGCCTGTTGGGCCGCACCAAAGGCTTTCGGACGGCCGCGGTGCGCTCGCGCATCGGCTACAAGTCCCAGAAATTCACGCTGTATGACGACTTGACGATCGGCGAGAACCTGGACTTCTACGCCGCCATGTACGACGTGCCGCCCAAGCTGTGCCGGGCTCGCAAGGACTGGGCGCTCGAGGTTTCGGGCCTGCGCGGCGAGGAAGGCATGCTCACCGGGCGGCTGCCGGATGGCTGGAAACAGCGGGTGGCCTTCGGCGCGGCGGTGATGCACCAGCCCGACATCGTGTTTTTGGACGAGCCGACCTCCGGCGTCGACGCGCTGGCTCGCCGGGCCATGTGGCGGATGATCAACGAGCTGGCCGACAACGGGGCGGCCGTGTTGGTGGTGACGCACTATCTGGAAGAGGCCGAGCAGTGCAACCGCATCGGCTTTATGGCGGCGGGGGACATGGTCGCGGAGGGCTCCCCGAGTGAGCTGGAGAAGCACATGCCGGGCGTGCTGCTGGAGGTGCGGGCCGCGAACGTGGCGGCCTCGCTGGGGGCCTTCCGGCAGGCTCTGGGCCGCGACCGCGTGACGCAGTTCGGCGAGCGGCTGCACGTGCAGGCCCCCGACGTCGGCGCCGGGGAACGCGAGATCCAAGCGATCGCCGAGGCCCAGAGCCTCGAGCTGCGGTCGATCGAGCCGATCCCGTTCAGCCTGGAGGACGTTTTCCTGGCGCTGATCGAGCGCCGTCGCGCCGCCTCCGACAAGGCGGCCTGAGGTCGGATGCAGCGAATTCTGGCGCAGTCGGGCAAGGAGTGGAAGCAGTTCCGCAGGGATCCGCTATCGATGTGGCTGGCCGTGCTGATGCCGGTGGTGATGGTGTTGCTGTTCGGCTACACCTTGTCGCTGGACCCGGACGGGTTGCGGCTGGTGATTCGCGATCTGGACAACTCGGCGCTGAGCCGGCGCTATGTGGAGACCTACATCGGCGCCGCGGACTTCCAGCTCATCGCCTGGGACAGCGAGCTGGCGGTCGAGCAGGCTCTGGAGACGGGAGCGGCCGAGATGGTCTTGCTGATTCCGCCGCACTTCGGGCGGGATCTGCTGGCCGGGCGGCCGGCGCAGGCTCAGGCGCTGATCGACGGCGCCGACGCGAATACGGCGCTGATTCTGCGGCAGACGGCTTCGGCGCTGAATGCGTCGTTCCTGGCGCGGGAGAACCCGGCCCTGGCTCCGCCGGTGCGGGCCCGCATCCGCTACTGGTACAACCCCGGCCTCTCCGACCGGCGCTTCTTCGGGACCGGCGCGCTGGGGATGGTGCTGATCTTCTTTCCGGCCCTGCTGGGCGCCATCGCAGCTTCGCGCGAGCATGAGCTGGGGACGGTGATTCAGGCCTACGCCTCCACATTGACGCCGGCGGAATGGGTGATCGGCACGGCGCTGCCGTACGTGGCGGTCGGCTGCGTGGAGCTAGTGTGCGGCTATCTTTCGGGGGCGGTGGCGTTCGGTTACGACCTGCCGCCGGACCCCACGGCGTTCTTGGCGGCTTCGGTGGGCTACATCGCCATCGGCGTGCTGTTCGGCATGTGGGTGGGGCACGCGACGCGGTCGCAGAGCATCAGCATTCAGGCGGTGCAGTTGGGCGTGTTCCTGCTGTCGCTGCTGCTGTCGGGCTTCTTGGCGCCGCTCGAGAACATCCCGAAGGCCATCCGCTGGCTGTCGTACTTCATTCCGGCACGCTACTACGTGGAGGTAGTGCGCGACGCTCTGCTGCGGCAAGGCGGCTGGCGGACCAACGGCCTGGACGTGGTGATTCTGCTGGGGCTGGCGATGTTGGGCTTTTGGGGCGTGTGGTCGCAGGTGCGAAGGATGCGGTTTCCGGACTAGATGACGCGCTTTCTACGCCGCTATTGGGCTTTGACCCGTAAGGAGCTGCACCAGCTCCGGCGGGCGCCCAAGCTCGTCTTCCAGTTGACGATTCCGCCGACGCTGCTGCTGGTGATGTGGGGCTACGCCCTCAATCCCGAGGTCAAGAACCTGCGGACGGCCGTGATGGACGCCGACCGTACGCCGGCCAGCCGCGAGATCCTGGCGATGCTGACCGAGCTGGAGGCCTTCCAGGTGAAGGCCAATTACCTGTCGACGACGGATCTCGAGAAGGCCTTCGAGGACCGTTCGATCGACGTGGGCATTCTGGTTCCGCCGGGGTTTGCACGTGATCTGCAAGCGGGACGTCCGGCGGAGCTGCAGGTGATCATCGACGGCGTGGTGGCGAACTCGGCGGCGGTGGCGGGCGGCTATCTACTGCGCGCCGTGGCTGATCACAACGAGAAGCTGCTGCGAAGGCGACTGCCGGTGACGCTCGAGGCGGGGCTCCCGCGGCTGGGACGCAGCGAGATTCGGGCGATCGCGATGTTCAACCCGGGCATGGTCTTCTCGTGGTTCTACGTGACGGCAATCATGGGCGTGGTGCTGTTCGTGGACGGCTCGCTGGTGGCTTCGGCGATTGCGGTGCGCGAGAAAGAGGTGGGCACGATCGAGCAGTTGCTGATGAGCCCGGCGCAGTCGCTGGAGATCCTGCTGGCGAAGACGACGCCGGTGCTGTCGCTGCTGGTGCTGGGCCTGATGGTCTCCACCTACACGGCGCACCTGGTGTTTGGGCTGCCGCTGCGAGGGTCGTTCGGGCTGTACCTGCTGGCCGGGGTGGTGGCCGGCTTCGCGGCGATGGGTTTGGGGATTCTGCTGGCCACCTATTCGAGCAACCAGCAGCAGGCGCAGTTGCTGACGTTCTTCATCAACCCCTTCGTGATGCTGTGCTCTGGGGCCTTTGCGCGCATCGAGAACATGCCGCGCATCTTCCAGTGGGCTTCGATGATCGACCCCTTGCGGTACCTGGTGGAGATCATCCGCGGCCTGACCGTGAAGGGCGCGGACCTGGAGCTGCTGTGGCGGCCGATGGGGGCGCTGACGCTGCTGACGATCGCGCTCTACGGGCTGAGCGTGTGGCGGTTCCGGCGGCAGCTCAACTAGCGCCGCCGGTTAGCGCACGGTGAAGAACTCGCCGGCCGCCAGCAGCATCTGGGCGTACTCGGGCCAGTCCGCGGTCGCCAGAAAGTCGCGGGCCAGGCCGAGCTCGGCTTCGCTGGGCGGCCGGCCGTAGGCCAGCGCGTAGGCCCGGCGGACCCGCGCGTCGGGGTCGTCGCCGGCCTCGGCCGCAACCCGTTCGGACAGCGCCCGCGCCTGCTCCATGACGAAGGGGCTGTTCATGAACCACAGCCGCTGCAAGGGGCCGACGGTGACGCTGCGCTCTTCGGAGTGGCTCTTGGGGTCGGGAAAGTCGAACAGCGTCAGGGTGCGGTCCGGAGTGGTGCGGCTGATCTTGCCGTAGACCGCGCGTCCGGCGAAGTCATCCGTCATCGCCTTGCCGGGGCCGCCGGCGTCCAGGTCGAGCTTGCCGCTCACAGCCAGCAGCGAGTCGCGCAACACCTCGGCCTCCATGCGCTCCACCAGGTTCATCCGCCACAGGCGGAGGTTCTCCGGGTCCTTCTCGTCGTTGGCCGCCACGCGCTCGGAGCTGCGGCGATAGGCGGCCGAGAGCAGGATCAGACGGTCCATTTGCTTGACCGACCAGCCGCTTTCGACGAAGCGCGAGGCCAGCCAATCCAGCAGCAGGGGGTGCGTGGGGCGTTCGCCGAGCTGCCCGAAGTTACTGGGGCTGTTGACGATGCCGCGGCCGAAGCGCCGTTGCCAGATGCGGTTGACCATCACCCGCGCGGTCAGCGGGTTTTGGGGCGAGGCGATGGCCTGGGCGAGCTCCAGCCGGCCGCTGCCGTGCGTAAAGTTTTCGGGCTCGTCGTCGCTGAGGATCGCCAAGAAGCGCCGGGGGGCCACCGCGCCGGGGTTCTGTTTGTCGCCCCGGATGGCGATGTGAATGTCCTTGGGCTTGGCGGCGTCGGTATAGGCGTGCAGGAAGGGATAGGGCTTGGGCGAGGCCTTTTCGAGGTCGGCGAGCTCGGCCCGCAGCTGCTCGGCGCGCTCCAGGAAGACCCCTGACAGGAAGCGGTCGAGCTTGGCGCCGCTGTAGTAGTAGAGGCCGCCGTCAAAGGGGTAGCCGTCCTTGCGGAAGGCGCCGGCGGCGAGATCGCGCCACAGGTACCACTTGACCGGTTCGATGAACTCGAGGTTGGTGTTGAGCAGCGTCTTCTGGTCTTTGACGCCGTCCTTGCCGCCGAGCTTTACGTAGTTGCGATCGTCGATGGCCCGCTTCTCTTCGTGGATCGCGAGCAAGGTCTTCTCGAAGCTCTCGGCGGCGGCGCGCACCTGCTCGGGCTCGGCGCGGTCGGCCGCCCACAGCGCTCGCCACTCGTCGAGGTAGGGGTGCTCCAGCTCCGGGGAATTCAGGTAGGCGATCCAACGCTCCAGCGTCTCGCTGTCCACCGACCAGGCCTCGGCGGCCTCGGCGACCGAGGCTCCGCCGCGCTCGGCCTGCCAAGCGGCCTGCAGGTAGGCGTCGGTGCGCTCCATCATGGCGTCGATGAGTTGGTCGCTCTGACTCTCCAGGTAGTCGTCGAGGGTGCGCTTCTTGTGGCTCACCAGCTTCTGGGCGGCCTTGTAGCGGCGGACCTGGGCGTCGGGCGCCAGCGGGATCTCACGCGGCGTGGAGCTGTCGAAGATCCCCTGCAGGGAGTAGAAGTCGCTTTGCGGGATGGGGTCGAACTTGTGGTCGTGACATTGGGCGCAGCCCACCGTCAGGCCCAGGAATACCCGGCTGGTGACGTCCACACGGTCGTCGTCGCGATCCCGCAGCGCGTGGAAGCCCAGACCCGGAAGTAGGCGGTCGCAGTCTTCGCCCTGGAGCAGGTCGGCGGCCAGTTGCGCCTTCACGAACACGTCGTAGGGCATGTCCTGGTTGAAGGCCTGAATCACCCAGTCGCGGTAGCGCCAGGCATTGGCCAAAGGCGTATCGGTCTGGGCCGCGGACTGGCCGTCTCCGTAGCGGGCCAGGTCGAACCAGAAGCGCGCCCAGCGCTCGCCGTAGCGCGGCGAGGCCAGCAAGCGGTCCACGACCTTCTCCCAGGCGTCGGGGGACTGGTCGGCGACGAAGGCTTCCACTTCCTCCGGCGTGGGCGGCAGTCCGTGCAGGTCGAGCGTGGCGCGGCGGATTAGCGTACGGCGGTCCGCGGCGGGCGCCAGGGCCAGGCCGTCGGCCTCGATGCGCGCTTGGAGAAAGCGGTCGAGCGTGGTGGGGGCGGCGGCTTGGTCCTTTACGGGCGGCGGCGCCGGATCGCCGATCGGCTGGAACGACCAGAACCGGCGGGCTTCCGGCGCGATCTTTCCGGGAGGCGCTTGGCTGACCTGGGCGGCCTCCGGCCAGACGGCGCCGGCTGCGATCCAGGCTTCGAGCGCCGCGACGGCTTCGGCCGGCAGGGGCTCGGTGGGCGGCATCGCCAAGTCCTTGCTCTCCCTTCGGACGGCCCGCAGCAGCAAGCTCTGGTCCGGCTCGCCCGGCGCGATGGCCGGGCCGCGGCCGCCTCCGGCCAGCATGGCGTCACGCGAATCCAAGCGCAGGCCGCCCATCTTGGCGTCGGTATGGCAGGCGAAACACTTGGCGGCCAGCAGGGGCCGGACGCGGTTCTCGAACAGGTCGGAGCCGTCGGGAGCCGCCGGCAGAGCCGCAGCGGCGAGCAGGAGAAGGAACGGCAGGCGCATGGGCAGGCGGCTCACGATTTCGCCCACCACTATAGGAGGGCCCCCGGGCGAGGTCAATCGAGTGGCGGTCGCGCGGGGCGGGCGTTGCTATGCTGGGACGAACGAGGACCGAGAGGTATGAGCTTTGCACCCGGCGGCTGCGCCACCTACGACGACGTCAATCTGATCCTGCGCTTGTACGAAATGCGCCGCGAAACCCGCTTGCGCGACGCGCGCCGCTGGTTTGTCGCGCATTTCCGCGCCAAGACCGTCGAGGAGTTTCAGGCCCTGTGCCCGGCCGGCTCCGAGACCAATGAGTCGTTCCGGATGGTGGTGAGCTACTGGGACATGGTGGGGTCGTTCATCACGGCCGGCGTGCTGCAGAAGGAGCTGTTCTTCGAGAGCAACCGCGAGATGCTGCTGGTGTGGGAGCGCCTCCGCGACCTCATCCCGGCCTATCGCGAAATGAACAAAGACCCCAAGAGCTTCAGCAATCTGGAAAGCGTCTGCGAGGATTTCGCCAAATGGGTGGAGCGGCGCGGGCCGGAGGCGTACCCGGCTTTTGTGAAGCGCGTTCGCGGCTGAACCGGATCGGGGCGATTGGGCTCTCTGCTAGGATGAATTTCGTGGGGAAACGTACTCCTTCCTGGAGACGCCCATGAGGCCTTCCCCTTTCCTGGACATATGGTGAAAGAGCAAGAAGAACCCACGCCATCCGAGGGCGCCCAGGCTCCGAATATGGCTCCCTCCACCGACCCCGATCATCAGATCGACGCGGGCGATCCCTCTGAATTGCAGCGCCTCGTAGAAGAGCGCGACCGGGCCGTCTCCGAGAAGGCCGAGCTCATCGACCGCTACCAGCGGGCGCAGGCGGAGTTCGAAAACGCCCGCCGCCGCATGCAGCGCGAGCAGGAGGAGAGCCGCGAGTACGCCGCCGCCGGCGTGGTCGAAGCCCTGCTGCCGACGCTCGACGACTTCGAGCGAGCGCTGCAGGCCGACAGCGTCGACCCGGAATTGCAGAAGGGCGTGGAGCTGATTCACTCCCGCCTTTGCGATATCCTCAAGCGGTTCGGCCTCGAGCCCATCGAAGCCGGCGAGTATTTTGACCCCAACCTGCACCAAGCCGTGGACCGCGCGCCGACGGAGGATGACGCCGAGGATCAGCGCATTCTCGAGGTCTATCGCAAGGGCTATCGTTTCAAGGACCGTCTGCTGCGCGCCGCGATGGTCAAGGTAGCGGTGAAGGAATGAGCGCCGGCGTGAGCAAACGCGACTATTACGAAGTACTGGGAGTCGAGCGAAACGCTTCGGCCGACGTGATCAAGAGCGCCTACCGCAAGTTGGCGCTGCAGTATCACCCCGACCGCAACCCCGGCGATCACGCGGCGGAAGAGAAGTTCAAGGAAGCCGCCGAAGCCTACGCAGCCCTGGGCGACCCCGCCAAGCGGCAGCAGTACGACCGGTTCGGCCATGCGGGCATGACCGGGGCGGGGCAGGGCGGCTTCAACCCGGCCGACTTTCAAGACTTCGCCGACGTGTTCGGCGACTTTTTTGGGTTCGGCGACCTGTTCGGCGGCGCCGGTCGCGGCGGCGGCGGTCGTGGCCGCGCGCGGGCGCGGCGCGGCGCGGACTTGCAGTACGAGCTGGAGATCGACTTCGAGGACGCCGTCTTCGGCATGTCGACCGAGATCCAGTATCCGCGCACGGAGACCTGCGAAGTCTGCCAGGGTTCCGGCGCCAAAGCCGGCTCCAAGCCGCGCGCCTGCCAGACCTGCGGCGGACGCGGGCAGGTGTACTTTCAGCGCGGATTCTTCTCGGTGGCGCAGACCTGCTCGACCTGCCGCGGCGAGGGCCGCGTGGTCGACGACCCCTGCGACGCCTGCCATGGCCAGGGGACCAAGCGCAGCAATCGCCGGCTGAAGGTGAACATCCCGCCGGGCGTCGACAGCGGCGTGCGGTTGCGGCTGTCCAACGAGGGCGAAGCCGGCGCGGCCGGCGGACCTCCCGGCGACCTCTACGTGCTGATCCGGGTGCGCGAGCACGAGGTCTTCCACCGTGAGGAGAACGACCTGCACTGCGAGATTCCGGTGAACGTGGCGCGGGCGGCGCTGGGCGACGAGATCAAGGTGCCGTCGCTCGAAGGCGAGCAGAGCCTGAAGATCAACGCCGGCGTGCAGAGCGGCAGCCGCTTCCGGATCAAGGGCAAGGGCGTGCCGGACGTGAACAGCGGCCGTCGCGGCGACCTGATCGTTCACATCAAAGTCGTGACGCCGGAGAAGCTCACCAAGGAGCAGCGCAAGCACTTCGAAGCGCTGCGCGACCTGCTGCCGGCGGACCACAAGCCCAGTGAAAAGGGGTTCCTCGAGCGCTTCAAGGAATTCTTCGTCTAACCGGACGGCCGGACGGGAGCGTCCGGCTCAAATCTTCACGACTCGTCCGGCGTCGGCGGCTTCGCGCGACCGCAACACGATCTCAGTGACCCGGAACAGCTCGGCCTGGGTCAGCATCGGCGTGGTCTTGTTGTAGACCGAGTCGAGGAAGTTCGCGAACAGCGACGGCGCCTGCGGCCGGTCCTCCACCTCATGGAGCGGCTTCTTGTCGGTCATCAGCGTGACCTTACCGCCCATGTACTCAACGACACCGTCGGTGCCCGCGACTCTCAGTCGGTCGTCGCCGTGGCTCGTGCCGGCTTCGGGACGCAGGTAGTCCAGGCGCACGTCGGCCGTGCCGCCATTGTCGAGCTGGTAGCAGATGGCGGCGGTGTTCTCCATCTCCTTCACTTGCGGAAAGCCCACGTTGCCGTGGAACGCGGCCGTGGCGACCATGTCGCGTCCGCTGACGAAGCGCAGCAGGTCGACGGTGTGGCAGGCGATGTAGGGGATCGTGCCGCCGAAGCGCTCACGCTCCATCATCCACTCGGGGCGCTCGCCGAGTTGGTAGGATTTCTGCCCGGAGAGCTGCACCGGCTCGCCGATCTCGCCGCGGTCGACGATCCGCTTCATCGCCAGGTATTCGGGGTCGAAGCGCATGGGCAGCAGCATGGTCAGGGGCGTCTTGGTCTTGTCGGCGACCTTGCGCACCTTGCGCATGTCCGCGATGCTGAGGGCGATGGGCTTCTCGGCGGCGGTGGGCAAGCCCTTTTCGAGGCAGGCGATGACGGATTCGGCGCGGCGCCAGTTCTGGTCGCAGATGCAGACGGCGTCGAGCTTCTCGGCGGCCAGCAGCTTGCGGTAGTCGTCGTAGCGCTTGGCCTTGGCGAGCTCGGGGTTGCCGGCGGCTCGCTTCTCCTCGCGCTCGCTGGTGATCTCGACGGCGACGATCTTGACCTGCGGATACTTCCGCGCCACGCTGACGGCCTCGCCGAAGTGCCCTTCGAGGCCGATGACGGCGACTCGGACCTCCTTGGGCAGCTTGACGTCCGACACCGCGGCGGAGGCGGCCAGCGGCATCGCAGCCGCCCCGGCTCGCAACAGCTCTCGACGATTCCAGCTCGTGGACATGGCCTGATTGTACGACGGCGGGCCGGCGGCCAACCGAAATTCCGGGTGTGGTGGGGGGAAACTCGCCGGCGACGCCCGGAGGGTCCTTGACGGCCTCTCCGGAGGCTGAGCCGGGGGATCGTTTGGGCCAAATCTAGGGCGTTTCGAGCATCGCTTCCCGGAACGTTGCGCTTGCGCCGGTTTGCGCCATCGGGGACACTACGGGACCGTGCGCCCCCCATGGAAAACAGAAGTGACAACCGACGCTTTCGCCGAACGAGAGATCATGGGCCGCAGACCCTCCAACTGAGCTACCAGGAAGTCGACGGCACTCCGCACGAGTGTGAAGCGAAGCTGTGGGACTTTAGCGAGGGCGGCCTCGGCATGGACAGCCCGCGCGCCTTCCAGCCCGGAGACGTCATCCAGATCAAAGGCTCGTTGCGCGGGCCGGCTTACTCGATGGCGCTCGACGCCCGGGTGCGCGTCGCCTACTGCCGCCGGATGCACAAGGATTCGCACCGAGTGGGCGTGGCGTTTCTGGACGTTTCGTACCGCCGCATTGAAGAGCAGCCGTAGGCGGGCGCCTTCCGCCGCCGCCGCTGTCGTTTTTGCTCACAATAGACGGCAGTGCGTTCGATTCTTTCCATTGCCGCGGCGTTGGCCGCAATCGGCATGCCCGCCGCCGGCCAAGCTCCCGCCGACCGCGGACCCCTCAACAGCGGCGTCCCTTCGTGGCTGACGCTGGGCGTCGCGCAGCGGGTGCGCTACGAGTGGCAGACCGACATTGGGCTGAACCCGGCCGATGACGACGGCTTTCTGGTGCAGCGGCTGCACCTGAGCGCCGACGTGCGGCCCTCGTCGAAGCTGCGCTTCTTCGTGCAGGGCCAGGACTCGCGGGCAGCCGGCCTGACCCAGGGCGCGCCGCGGCCGGCGATGAAGGACCGCATGGACCTGCGCCAGGGCTACGTGCAGATCGGCGACGCCAAGGAGTGGGGCTGGGACCTCACCGTGGGCCGCCAGGAGCTGGTGATCGGCTACGAGCGGCTGATCGGCGTGAACCAGTGGGCGAACATTCCGCGGACATGGGACATGGCCCGGCTGGGTTTGCAGCGCGGGCGGGATCGCGTGGAGATCTTTTCCGCCTCGGTCGTACAGGTGGCCGCCAAAGGCTTCGACGAGGTGGCGCCGGGCGAGAACGTCCATGGGACGCATGCGGTGCTGCGGTCGGTGCTGCCGGGCCATCGCTTCGAGCCGCACGTACTGTGGCGGACGCGTCCGCGGGTCACCGACGAGCGCGGCTTCGTGGCCGACTCCGACATTTGGACGTTCGGGTTCCGGCTGGCCGACGACTCCGACGGGCCGTGGGAATACGAGTTCGAGCTGGACGGCCAGCGCGGCGACTACGGGCTCGACCAGCTCCGGGCGTGGCGCATGGTCGATCTGCTCGGCTACACCTGGAAGCAGAAGCCCTGGAAGCCCCGGCTGCTGACCGAGTACACCTTCGCCAGCGGCGACAAGCGACGCGGCGACGGCAAAATCGGCCGTTTTGACGCCTTGCCGGCGCGGGCCCACCGCATCTGGGGCATGATCGACCAGGTGGGCGGGCGCAACGCCAAGATCCTGCAGAACGGCCTGCATCTACGGCCCGCCCCCCGCTGGACCCTAAGGGCGGATCACTACTTCTACTGGCTGGCGACGCCGACCGACGACCTCTACCGCCACAACGGGCGCTTGTACCTGGCGCTGCCGGCCAACAACACGGCGACCTACATCGGCCATGAGGTCGACGTGCAGGCGGGCTATTCGGTCAATGAATGGCTGAGCCTGGGCGGCGGCCTGGGACGCCTCTACGCCGGGCCGGTGATCGAGCGCTACGCCTCCGGCGCTTCGCCCGCGCTGGGGTTCGTCTTTCTGCAACTCACCCTCTAGCCGGCGCTTGCGGACTCAGACGCTCAAGACGGGGCACGGGGCGCGACGGATCATGCCGAAGGCGTGCGAGCGCAACCCGGCAAAGAGCCCGTCGTCGCGGCGCCTGCCGATGACGAGCAGGTCCAGGTTTTGCTCTTCGGCCGCTCGCGCGACCACGTTCTCGGGCTCGCCGATGTCGACCAGGACTTGCGCATCCGCGTTGATCTCGTCGAGCATGGCGGCTGTCCTCGTGCGGATGTGATCTTCCAAGACCCGGCCGAGTTGCGGCGCCGCCCGGGTTCCGCCGCCATCCTCCGAAATCGCCGGGATGGCGTGGACCACTTCGAGCTCGGCGCGGTAGGCGGCCGCGAAGTCGTTGGCAAAGCGAAGGACGCGGCTGCTTTGCTCTTCGAGGTCGATGGCGCAGCCGATCCTCCGGTAAGGACGCAACGAGAAGGTCTCGATGTCGTCCACGTGGGCGCCGGTGAAGACGGGGCACTCGGAGTCGTTGAGGACCTTGGTGGTGACCGAGCCGAGCAGGAAACGTCGAAACGGCCCGGCTCCGGCGGTGGGCATCACGACCAGATCCACGTCGAGCTGCTTGATGGTGTCCTCGATCAGGACCGCCGGAGGACCGTTGACCACCACACGGTCGCCGGGGTGGCCGGGCGCAACTTGCTCCACGAGCGCGTGCAACTTCTTGCGGATAGCCGCCAAGTGGTCCGGAGTCGGCGTCCAGAAGGCCCCGGCGGCGCCGTACTCAGTGAGGAACGCGCTGTCGTACGGCAAGTCGGGAATCACGTGGAGGAAGACGACGCCGGCGTTGAAGTGTTTGGCGATGTTGATTCCGTGCTCGATCGCCCGCCGGGAGCGGGACGAGAAATCGACCGGAATCAGAATCTTGTTGATATCCAGCATGTGCCCGGGGGACGCGGGCTGGCCCGCCGTTGTTTCACGGCGAGGGACAGGGAGGTAACAGCAGGGCGCGACGGGTTGTCCCTGGGGTGAGCCCATGTCGTATCGTGTCGCCATCGTCGACGGGGTCGGGCGCGAGGTCGGTCGCGCGGCGCGCGAGCAGGTGCGGAAGGCGCTCGGCGAGATCAGCTCCGAGAAGCTGGGTTTGGGCGGGCGCGTGCATCAGGTTCGTAAGCGGTTGAAGAAGGTGCGCTCAGCTTTACGGCTGCTTCGACCGCGCCTGCGGACCTCCTACGCTGCGGAAAACGCCCACTTCCGGGATCTGGGCCGTCTGCTGGCGCCGCTTCGTGAGGCGGATGCGGCGGTGGAAACGCTGGGACGGCTCGCCCAAACCGGTCTGGGAAAGGACGACGGGCGCGCGCTGGGCCGTTTGTTGGAGGCGGCTGTTCGACGCCGGGACGAGCTGACCTCCGACGACGCGAGGGTTCGGGCGACGCTCGAAGAGGCCCGCCTTCGGTTGGCCGACGGGGTCCGCCGGATTGCTGCTTGGGAGGTCGATGGCGACGGTTTCGACGAGATCGGAGCCGGCCTCGCCAAGACCTATCGACAGGCCCGGAGCGCCGGCCGCGCGGCTGCGAGCCGGCAGACGGCCGAGGCCTTCCACGAATTTCGTAAACGCGGGAAGGACCACTGGCGCCACGTCGGCTTGCTTCGAGACGTTTGGCCGACGCCGATGAAAGCGCGCGCCCACGAGCTCCACGCGCTGGGCGACCTATTGGGCGACGACCACGACCTGAGCGACGTGGTCGACCTGGCCGAGCGGATCGGGGTTTCGGAGGGACAAGCGGATCTGCTCGAAGAGCTGCGGCTGCGCTCCGCGAACCTGCGGGAGCGAGCGGATTCTCTGCGCATCCGGCTCTTTGCGGAGAAGCCCAAGCGCTTCCGGCAGCGCTGCCAAACGCTGTGGAACGCGCCGCCTCTTAGCTGAGCAGGCCGACCACGGCCAAGTAGAGCATGTAGGTCGAGAACAGCAGCGTGATCGCCATGCCGAAGTGCAGCAAGGGCGACGGCGGGTGCTTGCCTGCGACCTCCTTCTTGGAGATCAGGACCCAGACGAAGAGCACGAACAGCGGCATCACCAGCGGGCTCAGCGCCTGCGAAGCGATCATGATCGGCACCGGTCGGCCTCCGAACAGAGGCACGATCAGGCCGAACAGGGCCGCTACGATCACCATGCCGCGAAACAGCGGCGCCGTCATGTCCCGCTCTTTGCCGTTGAAGTCGGCGTAGAGCCAGGGACCCAGCAGGTAGTTGGGGAACAACGACGACAAACCGGCGGCCAGAATGCCCAGCACGAAGCCGGCCACGGCCAGCTTGCCGGCCAGAGGCTCCAGCGTGCGCACCATGTCGATCGCCTGCTCCACCGGCTGATGCTCGACGAACAGGGTGCCGGCGGCGCAGGCCATGATGGCGGCGTTGATGAAGAACAGCAGGGTCATCGAGACGGCCGAGTCCCGTACGGATTCGCCGTACTCCGCCATCGTCCAGCCTTTCTCGAGCACCAGCACGCTGCGGGTGATGAGCACGACGCCGGCCATGGTGGTGCCGACCATGCTGGCGATCAGCAGAGCCGGGTTGCCCACATCGGGGATCCTGGGCGCGAGGCCCTCGATCATCGTCGAGGGGTCCGGGGCGACCAGCGCCGCCGTGAACAGGAACGCCACGCCCATCAGGGCCACCAGGGCGGCCAGCAGATTGAGGAAGAACTGGTGACGGCCCACCCAGTACAGACCCAGCAGCAGCAGGGTGAAGCCGATCGCGCCGGCCAGCGTGGGCAAGCCGACGCCGAAGAGCATCCCCGTCCATTCGCGAAACACGTCAGTGACGATTGCCATGACGCCTACGATCGAGGCCAACTGGGTGCTCACCAGCGCCAGGATCATGAAGATCGTGACCGGCGCCCCGAAATGCCGCCGGAACAGGTGCAGCGTCGTCTCGCCGGTGAGGATCGTCAGCCGGCTCAGCGCCACGACCATGATGTGCGTGAACAGGGACGCCAGAATCAGCGTCCAGGTCAGCGACATGCCGTAGCTGGCGCCGGCCGAGGCCATCGTCGTCACCGAGCCCGTGCCGATGACGTAGCCGATCATGAAGATGCCCGGCAGGATGGAGGAGAGAAACTTCAGCGCGGGAGACGTCGGCGCGTTCGATGGCATTGGGCCGTGAGGATACTCGAAATCAAGGGGACGCAGCAAGCGAGGGCTCGGCGGGGAGGCCCTCTCAGCGCATCAGGAACCACCATGCCGCAGCGGCTGCGGCGATCAGGGCCACGACCACCGCGACGGCGATCCAGACCTTTCTGCTCTTGGGCCGCGGCTTCGCGGCGCCCTTCTTGGCAACTGGCCGCGGCTTGTCCGCTACGGCCGTCGCGTGACGGGTGTCCTCGATGCGCGACAGGATCGACGCCAGCGCTTCCGACGCCTCTTCATAGGACGTGACGGCGGTGGCGGGGTTCTTGGAGATCATCTTGGCGACGAGCTCGGAGAGCGCCGACGGCACCCAGTTCCGATTCTGTCCCAGCGGCGGGGCGGCCTCGCCGGGGTTGCTCTGCCACTGCATCCAGGCCATGTTGGGCTGCGGGTCTTCCTCGTGCGGAAACACTCGCACGAAGCCGTCGCGGCCGGCCAGCCATTCGTAGGCGATGAAGCCGAGGGCGTAGAGATCCGCGCGAGCCACGTCCGGGGCCTCCAGCGGGGCCTCGAGGAGCCATTCCGGCGCTCTGTACTTGGGCTGCGTGACGGCCACGGTCTGGCCCGGCTCGGGCGGCGGGGCCGGGTCGATCTGAAAGTCGTCTCCGTTCAGGTAGATCGTCGAAGGCGACAGCGCGGCGTGGTAGAGGCCCTCGGCGCGCAGGGTGATCAGGCGGTCGAGGATCTTTTGCAGCGCCGTCACCACGGGCAAGGTGCGCCCGGGCTCGGGGGCGATCTTCTCCGCCAGCGTGCGACGCGTCTTCTTGGGCCGTGGCGGCGGGGTAGCCGCTTTGGGCTTGGGGGGGGCCTTGGGCTCGGGCGGCGCCGGCTTGGCGGGCGGCGGCGGAGGCGGCGGTTCGGGCTCCGGCTGGGGTTCAGGCTCAGGTTCGGGCTCCGGCTCGGGTTCCGGGGCGCGAGGGAGCGGTTCGGCCACCGGAGGAGTTTCCACCACGGCGGGAGGAGGCTCGGGCTGGGAAATCGGCTCAGGCTCAGGTTCCGGTTGGGGCTCAGGCTCGGGCTCGGGCTCCGGTTCCGGGGCAGGTTCCGGTTCCGGTTCCGGCTCCTCGACGTACGGGCCGCCCAACTGCTCCAGCAACTCGTCGACGCTGTTGAAGCGCTGCTCGGCTTCGGGCTCCAGGCAGCGCTCCACGGCCGCCGCCAGATCCGCAGGGGTTTCGGGGGCCAGCTTGGCCACCTTCGGCGGGGGCTGCATGAAGCGCGAGATGACGTCCACGCCCTTCAGCGGCGCCTCGCCGGTGAGCATCTCGAACAATACGGCTCCGACCGAGTAGAGGTCCGAGCGAGCGTCCAACGGACGCCCCAACAGGTGCTCGGGCGAGCGGTAGGGGGGCGCTCCGCCGGGCAGCGCGATCGTCTGCTGCACGGCTACGTCGCGGGCCATCTCGAAGTCGCGCAGCTTCCAGCGGCTGTCCGCGCCGAGAACCAGGGCGTCGGGGCGAATGTCGCGGTGAATGATCCCCTTGGAGTGCAGGAACGACAGCGCCGAGCACAATTGGCGGGCGATCGGCAGCAGCTCCTCGGCGCTGAGACGCCCTTTGCGGGCCCGCAGCTCGGCCAGGGAGTCGCCGGGGGCGTACTCGGTCAGCGCGAAGGGCAGGCCGCGATGCTCGCCCAGCTCCAGCACGGCCAGCAGATGCGGGTGCCGCAGCTCGCTGGCGACGCGTCCCTGACGGAGAAAGTCCTCGCGATGCTTGGCGTTGCGCGCCGAGACCTCGTCGATGATCTTGAGCCCGAACCGGCGGCCGCTGGTGCGGTCGAGCGCCTCGAACAGCTCATGCCGCTCCCCGCGGCCCACCGAACGGAGGATTTCAAAGCGATCGGCGACGAGCTGTCCGGCGGCGAGGTCCATGAGCGAGGCGATCCCCCGCCCATTTTTTCACAAACGCCCTATTCGCCGGACTGGAGCTGCAGCCAGACCTGCGGCGGCACGAAGGGATGCTTCTGCGCGGGCTCCATGCCGTGCTGCACCATCTTGATCTGGTAGCGGGCGATCGACTGGTGGACGCCCATCGTCACGCCCTCCAGCCCGACCTCGTAGTCTGGGAAGGCGGAGTCGGGGAAGCGGACCTTCCAGCCGTAGCGGCCCTCGTAGAACTTGGGCTCGCCCATGCCCCAGGCCTCGGTCGTCTTGGTGATCTGGGCCAGCTTTTCCGGGCTGACGTCCGGCGGCGTGCCGGCCTGCTTGAAGTACTTGAGGTCCTGCTCCCAGCGGATCTTGGCCGTCTGGTACTCGCGGTAGTTCTTGTACTGCGTGCTGACGGGCTTCTCGCCGAACACGTCGACGAAGCCGTCGGGAAGCTGCGCGGCGCCGCCCGTGGTCGCACCGGTTCCGCCGGCTCCTCCGGTGGCGATGTTGTTGGCGGCCTCGGCGCGCTTCCAGGGTTCCTGGCCGGTGAAGGGGTTCACGTACCACCAGCCGCCGCCGTACTCTTCCGGCGCCTGGTGATAGGGGCCGTTGGGGGTTTTCCAGGAATCAGGCACGTCGGCGCGGTCGCCGACGGCCGTCCGCGGCGCGGGCTGCTGCGAAGCGGTGGGCGTGGGGTCGGCCGGGGCCTTGACCGAACCGCTGAGGGGTTCGATCGCCGAAGTGTCCAGCGCGTCGCGGAAGGAGCCGCCCTTGCGGGCGTCAGTCTTCGTCGACGGCTGCTTGAGCTCGGCGTCAACGCCTCCGGGAAGGGTGAGCTTCTGGTTGATCTTCATGGCAATGTGCAGCCTTCGACCCCGCGAGCGGCCCAAGGTCCCTGCACAGATGTTATCGCTTGGCGCGGCGGGAAGTTGCCCCCCTGCGAAGGGGAGCTTCGGCAATTCCCGAGAATTGGTATCGTATGGCTTGTCGGTTGGGCCGGAAGAAGTTGCTGCCGGACGCGGTGAGGTCACCTTGGACGCCCGCTTGATGACCTTGATCGAGAAGCATCGGCCTTACGCCCGCGCGATCGCGGCGGAGGTGCTGCGGAAGCTCCCTCCCCACGCGGAAAGGGACGAGCTGGAGGCCGCCGCGGACCTCGGACTGGTGGAGGCCGCGCAGGCCTACGACGCCTCGCGCGGCGTCCAGTTCAAGACCTTCTCCTATTACCGCATCCGCGGCGCGATTTACGATTCGATCCGGCGCGCGACTTGGCTGTCAAAGTCCGAGTACGACAAGGTGCGCTTCGAAGCCGCCGCCAACTCCTACATGGGCGACCAAGCCGAGGGCTCCGCGCCGGACGGCACGGCGGAGCAGATGCTCGACTCGCTGGGCCGCGCCAGTGAGTCGCTGGCCGTCTGCTACTGGATGTCTCTCGAGGCCGAGGGGATGCCCTCGCCCGAAGACCCCTCGCTCGACGCCGAGGGGCAGCTGCTCGAGGATGAGCAGAGCCGCCTGCTGCGGGCGGCGATCCAGAAGTTGCCCGAGAACCAGCGCGTGGTGCTGCAGGGCTACTACTTCGAGGGCAAGAAGTTCAACGAGGTCGCCGACGCCTTGAATCTGTCCAAGAGCAGGGTTTCGCGCATCCACGCCAAGGGCCTGGAGGCCCTGCGGGACGCCTTGACCGGCTCGCTCGCCGCCGCTCCGGCCGGATCGTGAGCAACTTTTTCGGCGGCGCGACGATAACTCCAGCGAACATGGCAGACCCGGTCATTACTCGATCCATCACCTCGGGCGTCACGCCGAAGCCGACCCAGACCGAAGGGCCGGCCAAGGGACAGTCGTTCGAGCAGGTGCGCCAGAGCATGGCGGAGAAGATGCAGTCAACGGCGCAGATGCCGCCCGAGGCCGCCGCTCCGACCGCGGAAGTGAAGAAGTCTCTGGCGACGGAGCTGCACAAGAAGCTCCAGAACAGCCAGATGAAGACGCCGCAGCAGGTCTTCGGTCCCGAGATGCAGGACCTCGGCGGTAAGATCAACGGTTTACGGGTCAAGGTCGAGAAGACGCCGAACACTCCGGAGCTGTCGCCGCTGCGAACCCGTCTCGAGAAACTCGAGTCGCAGTTTTCGCAGACCGGCGCCCGGCTGGAGAAGCTCACGTCCACCAACGACCCCCGGGCCATGCTGCAGTTGCAGGTCGAGGTCCATCAGATGACCCAGAATTTCGAGATCGTCTCCAAGGTAGTGGAGCAGGTGAACAGTGGAGTCAAACAGATTATTCAAACCCAGGTTTGATCCGGCGCGGCGTTGGGGCCTCGCCGTCGTCGCCCTCGCGGCCTTGGCTTCGACGGGTTGTTTGCGGCAGGAGCTCGTGAGCGGGCTCGACGAGCGCGAGTCGCAGGAGATCATCGTGCTGCTCGAGTCCTACGGGCTCGACGGCGTGCGCGAGATGGTCGCGCAGGAACGCGCCGAGCCGACTTGGACGGTGCTGGTCCGCGGTGGCGACCAGAACCGCGTGACGGCTTGGAAGGTCTTGCAGGAGAACGGTTTGCCGCGCGAGCGCGTGCAGGGCTTGAGCGACGTGTTCGCCGAGCAGGGCATGATTCCCACCGAGACCCAGGAGAAGGCCAAGATTCTGGTGGGCCTGTCGGGCGAGATGAGCCGCACGCTGCGCTCGATCAAGGGAGTGGTGGACGCCCGGGTGCACGTGGTGCTGCCGGAGGACAATCCGCTGGTGGACGAAGAGCGGCGCGCCAAGCCCTCGGCTTCAGTGCTGATCCGCTACGCGGGCGACAAGCCGCCGATTGCCCAGGCTGACGTGCTGCGCTTGGTGGCGAAGGGCGTGGAAGGCTTGCAGGAGGACCAGATCGCGGTGGTGTTCCACAAGGTGGAGCAGACGCCGATTGCGCAGTCGGACCTGGCCTGGGCGCCGACGACCGACGAGTTGCTGGTGGCGTCGCTGGCGCTGCTGGGCGTGCTGGGTCTGCTGAGCCTGATTCTGCTGGGCCGCCTGCGGGCCCAGACCGGGCGCGTGAAGCAGCTCGAGCAGTTGCAGCTCGCGGCGACCCAGCCCACGCGCACGGAGGGAGGTAGGGCCTGAGCCCCCGTACGCTGGCTCTGGCGCTGGCCCAGCGCGGCGAAGACCGCCGGGAGGCGCTGCTGATGCGCCTGCCGGAGGATCGCCGCGAAGCTGT
Source organism: Acidobacteriota bacterium (assembly GCA_016125275.1). Classification (GTDB taxonomy): domain Bacteria; phylum Acidobacteriota; class Terriglobia; order Bryobacterales; family UBA6623; genus RI-231. The sequence goes on from WGMB01000001.1 coordinate 65,606, forward strand.
GCGGGCGGAGCTGGAGAGCCTTCCGGCCGACCCCGCCGCCGAGCTGCGCCGGTTGCGCGAGGCGGAGCTGGCCGAGCTGGAGCGGCGGCGGCGCGAGACCTGGGGCTCGGTGTGGGGACGACTGCCGCCGGCGTTGCGCGGCTGGGCCTGGAATCCGACGGTGAACGATGGCTGGACGAATCCTCAAGGGTAGCTCGGAGACCGTCGGCGGAGACCCCCGGCTGGTCAAGCGCTCCGTCTACGAAAGCGGACGCAGCGCCGAGGAGATCCTGGAGCAGGCCCAGGCCGACGCCGCCGCCTTGCTGGAGAAGGCCGAGGCCGAGCGCGACGCCCTGTTCGAGGAGGCTCGCGAAGCCGGGCGCGCCGAAGGCTTGGAGCGCTGGAACGCCCTGATTCTGGAGGCCGCCCAGGCCCGCGACAAGGCTCTGGCCGAGGCCGAGACCGAGATTCTGCAACTGGCCGTGCACATCGCCGAGAAGATCCTCGGTGAGCAGCTCCGCCAGGACCCCGGGTTGACCGCCAGCATCGTCCGCGAAGCCTTGCGCAGCGCCCGGCGGGACAAGGACGTCACGCTGCGGGTGCATCCCGACGCCGCGGCCGCCGTCGAGTCGCGGCTGCACGAGCTGCGCGACGGCTCGCCGCAGGGGGCTCTGTTCAGCGTCCGCGCCGATCCGGCCGTGGCACCGGGCGGCTGCATCATCCGCACCGAATCCGGCTCGGTGGACGCCCAGCTCGAAAGCCAACTGCGCTGCATCGAAGAGCTGCTGCTGCGGGAGGCCCGGCGATGAGCGCGGGGCACAACCTCAGCCGCTTTCTGCGCGTGGTGGACCGCGCCACGCCGGTGGAGGTGCGCGGGCGGGTGAAGGAGGTCATCGGCCTGCTGGTGCGCGCCAGCGTGCCGGAGACCTGGATCGGCGAGGTCTGCCTACTCTATTCCGGGCGCTCCAGCGAAGCCTTGCAGTCCGAGGTGGTGGGCTTTCAGGACGGCGACGCGCTGCTGATGCCGCTCGGCGACCTGCGCCACATCGGCCCGTCGAGCGAGGTGAAGCCGACCGGACGCAGCCTGACGATTCAGGCCGGCGACTGCCTGCTGGGCCGCGTGCTCGACGGGCTGGGGCGGCCGATGGACGACCTGGGGCCGCTGGAAGGCGCCGTCGAGTGGGAGGTCGAGCGCAATCCGCCGGACCCCATGCGGCGGCGCAGGGTGCTGGAACCGCTCTCCACCGGCGTGCGTTCGATCGACAGTCTGCTCACCTGCGGCGAAGGCCAGCGCGTGGGCCTGTTCGCCGCCGCCGGCGGCGGCAAGTCGACGCTGATGGGCATGATCGCCCGCAACACCGAGGCCGACATCAACGTGATTACGCTGGTGGGCGAGCGCGGCCGAGAGGTGCGGGACTTCTTGGACGAGAGTCTGGGTGAGGAGGGGCTGAAGCGTTCGGTGGTGGTCTGCGCCACCTCTGACCAGCCGTCGCTGGTGCGGCTCAAGGCGGCCTACGTCGGCACGGCGATCGCGGAGTATTTTCGGGACCAGGGCAAGAAGGTCCTGCTGATGATGGATTCGGTGACGCGTTTCGCCCGCGCCAAGCGCGAGATCGGCCTGGCGTGCGGCGAGCCGCCGGCGCGGCAGGGCTACACGCCGTCCGTGTTTACCGAGCTGCCACGGCTGCTGGAGCGCTCCGGTAACTCCTCGGACGGCTCGATCACGGCCTTCTATACGGTGCTGGTGGCCGGCGACGACATGAACGAGCCGGTGGCCGACGAAGTCCGCTCCATCCTCGACGGCCACATCGTGCTCTCTCGCGCGCTGGCCGCTCAGGGCCACTACCCGGCCATCGACGTTTTGCAGTCGGTGAGCCGCGTAATGTCGGCCGTGGTCGGCAACGACCATCAGATGCAGGCGCGCAAGATGCGCCGGCTGATGGCGGCGTACGAGAAGCAGCGCGACCTGATCCTGCTCGGCGCCTACGAGTTCGGCAGCGACCGGGAGGTGGACGAGGCGATCGAGAAGATCGAGTCCATCCGCGGCTTCCTGCAGCAGGGCGTGATGGAGCCTTCGACGTTCCAGTCGATGCTCGATCAGTTCCAGACGGCGGTTTAGGCATGGCGCGCTTCCGCTATCGCTTGCAGGCCGTCCTCGACCAGAAGAAGGAGGTGCGGGAGAGGGCTCAGGAGGAGCTCACCCGGTCGCTGCGGGCCCAGCAGGAGGCCGAAGAAATACTCGCCCAACTGCGCAACAAAGAGCAGGAGCTCCGCGATAAGAAGGCAGAGCTGAGAACCGAGATGGTGACCGTTCAAGCCAGCGCTCAGGAGTTGCGGAGGCGCCGGGACTACATCCAACGCGTGGGCGAGGAGCTCGACGCGGCCGGTGCGGAGGTGTTCGGGCAGCGCATCCTGGTGGACGAATGCGTCGAGAACGTGGACCGCGCGCGGCTGATTCTGGCCGACGCCATCCGCGAAGCCGAGGCGCTCGAGAAGCACCGCGAGAAGCAGGAAACCGAGTTCTACGCCGAGATCGAGCGCAAGGAAGCCCTGGAGCTCGACGAGGCGGCCACGCAGTCCTACCTCAGGAGGCGCGGCGATGCGAATTGAGCCCAAGGCCGCCAAGCCGCTGAAGGCGGAAGGCGATGCGGCGGCGAGCCCGTCGGAGGCGTCCACGGCGCCCGGGTCCAAGCAGGCCGGGTCCAAGCCGGGCTCGGATTTCCGCAGCGTTCTCGAAAAGGGCAGGGGAGAGTCGCCGCAGAAGCCGTTGGCACGCGGCAAAGGCGGCGCGGCCGGCAAGCCGCCTTCGCGCTTGGCGTCGAACGCCCCGCTCCCGGGCGGAGACCCGCGGGAGGGAGCGGCCTCCCGGCTAAAGCCGGAGGGCCCCGGCCGCAGAAAGCAAGAGGAACCGGCGCCGCCGACGGACTTGGCCCCCGAGGCGCTGGCGGCGCCGTTACGGAACCAGGCTGAGCAGGTCTCCGCCCCCGCTCCGGCCGCACCCGCGACTCCGGTCGAGCGCATCGCCGACGAGATCGTGATGATTTCGCGGCCCGACGGCTCCCGCGAGATTCAGGCGGAAGTGGACTCCAAGGTGATGGCCGACCTGCGCATCTCGGTGACCGAGCGCGACGGCCGCCTGGAAGTGAAGCTGCTGACCGACACGGCGTCCACCCGGCGCGAGCTCGAGAAGGCCATGCCGCAGCTCTCGGCGGCGTTGCAGGCGCGCAACTTGAATGTGTCGACGGTGCAGGTGGTTCCGCGGGCGCAGGCGGCGCTGTCGACGCCGGAGCGGCCGCAGGACTCCCGGCAGGGACGCCAGGGCGAAGGCGGCGGGCAGGGGCGCGGCGGCCGCGGCGACCGTGACGAGCGAGGCCGCCGATGAGTGCGACGGCCACGCCGTTGAATCTGACGCAACTGGAGGGTTGGTCCAAGTCCGAAGCGGCGGCCTGGAACGCTCTGCTGGCGGCTCTGCCGGCTGACGACGCTTGGTCGAGCTGGCTGGAGGCCGTGGCCGCCGAGACGTTGTCGCGCCCGTCGGGCCGCCGTCCCAAGCTGACCATCTCCAAGGTGATCCAGAGCGACGAGCCGCCGGTGGTGCAGGCGATGGAGGGCGAGCGGGTGGTGCTGGGGCGCGACGCCGAGTGCGACGTGGTCCTGCCCGAAAAGGTCATCACCAAGCAGCACGCGGCGGTCTACCTGGAAGACGGGCGCTACTGGCTGGAGGACCTGGGCAGCGCCATGGGGGTCTTCCGGCGCAACAAGAAGCTCGAGCCGCACATGCCGGTCGAGCTCAGCGAGCAGGACCAGTTCAGCATCTTCCCGTACAACTGCCGGTTCGAGATCGAGGCCGTGTGGGCGCCGGAACAGGACGTGGCGCTGGGGGCCGTGGAGACGAGGGTCCAGACCTGGGCGGACTTCGAGCAGGCCGGCGGGGCCGGACAGCTCGTGTTTCCGCTGTTCGTCCACCCAGCCGGCCGGGCTCTGTTCGTGGAGGTCGAGGCGGGGCTGGCGGAAGAGATCGTGACGGGATCGCTGCCGGCGCTGGGCGAGTCGGCCGAGGCCGCCGGGCTGCTGGAGGTGGACCGGGCCCTGCTGGAGGTCTGGCTGCTGACGCTGGCGGACCGCTTGGGAGACAGCCTCGAGGCCGACATGCAGTTGACGCTGGGGACGCGTCCCGGGCCGGAGACGGCTTGGCCGCTGCTGCGCGGCGTGACGGTTGAGACGAGCCTGCGGATTCGCGGCCGGGGCCGGACGCTGCGCTTGTTTTTGCCGTTTCGGACGCTGGAGCGGATGCGCTACGCGCCGTCGCTCCAAGGCGCCGCGCCGGAGCAGGTGAGCTGGCGCTGCCGCGTGACGATCGCCACCGAGCGGTTCGAGGTCGGCGAGCTCAGCCACCTGGAACCCGGCGACGTGCTGCTGCCCGACATCGGCGTGACCCTGTGGCTGCCCGGCGAGCAGCGCGCCGGCTGGCGCTGCACGGCCGACGCCGGCTACTCGAGCCTCGAAATCGGCGAATATTTTGAGACGGAGTTGGACGTGTCAGATCAAGGCCCTCAGGCGGAAAACCTCAGCGAGCTCCCCGTGGAGCTGCATGTCGTCGTCGGCGACAAGCGCCTGACCTTCGCGGAAGTGCAGCAGTTGCGGCCCGGCTCGGTGATCGACCTCGAGCGGGCGCCGGACGCCCCGGTGGAGCTGTGGGCCAACGGCGCTCGCGCCGGCCGCGGCGAGCTGGTGGAGATCGACGGGAAGTTGGGCGTGAAGGTGACGGAATGGTTGCGCAAACCCTAGTCCGGGCCCTGCCTTTGGCGTGGTTGCAGCTCGCCGACGCCGGCTCGGTCGGCTCGGAAGGATTCGTAGAGATCGTATGGTGGGACTACTTCAAGGTCTTATTGGTATTGGCGGCGCTGGTGGCGGGGGCGTATGCGCTGGTGCGCTACGCCGGGCCGAGGGTTCCGCACGCGGCCGGCGGCGCGGGGCCGGTGAGGGTTTTGGGGCGCTATCCGCTGGAGCCGCGCAAGACGCTCTACCTGGTGAGGGTGGGCGAGCAGACGCTGCTGGTAGGGGCTGCGGAGGGCTCGCTGAGCCTCCTGCACACCGTGCCGGAGGGGTCGATCGACTTGGCGGCGTTCGAGCGGCCGAAGGTCTCCGGGGCGTTCCTCGAGAAGTTGCGGGAGCTGCAGGCGCGCAAATGAAGCGACTGGCTCCAGCTCTGGCGGCGCTGCTGCTGGCGGCGCAACCGTTGGCCGCGCAGACGCCGTCGGCGGATTCGCTCACCAACCCGGTGGTGATGGTGATCGTGCTCGGCGCGATGGCCCTGGCGCCGTTCGTGATGATCATGCTCACCTCGTTCGTGAAGATCGCGGTGGTGCTGTCGATCCTGCGCAACGCGCTGGGCACGCAACAGGTGCCGCCGTCGCAGGTGATCACCGGGCTGGCGTTCGTGTTGACACTGTTCGTGATGTCGCCGGTGGCCGAGCGCATGTATGACGCCGCCGGGGGCGTGCCCGAGACGCGCGAGATCTTCTCGCAGGCCAGCGTGCGCAACGTCTACGAGGCGGTCAAGCGCGGGCGCGAGCCGCTGCGCGAGTTCCTGCTCAAGCACGCGCATGACAAGGACCGCATCCTGTTTCTGGAATTGGCGGCGCGGCTGGACGGCGCGGCCCCCGGGCGCGAGGATTTTCGGGTGCTGATCCCCGCTTTTGTGACTAGCGAGCTCAAGGAGGCTTTCCAGATCGGCTTCCTGCTGTTCATCCCGTTCATCGTGGTGGATATGGTGGTGGCGAACGTGTTGCTCGCGATGGGCATGCAGATGCTCTCGCCGGTGATCATCTCGCTGCCGTTCAAGCTGCTGCTGTTCGTAATCGTCGACGGCTGGTATCTGGTGGTGCGCGGCCTGGTGCTGAGCTACGCCGGCTGAGGAAAGGGTTGCCATGGATTCAGAAACCGTCATTCGACTACTGCGGGAAGGCTTGCTGCTGATCGTGCTGGTCTCGGCCCCGCCGATGCTGGCTTCGCTGGTGGTGGGCCTGACGGTCAGCATCTTGCAGGCCACCACGCAGGTGCAGGAGCAGACGTTGAGCTTCGTGCCGAAGCTGCTGGCGATCTTCTTGACGCTGGCCGTGGCCGGGCCCTGGATGCTGGCGCAATTGGTGCACTTTACTGACGCCGTGATGTCCGCCATCGTGGAGGTCCGCTAGGCAAGCCCGTGGACGAGTGGATCCCCACCCTGCGCGAGATCGCCCGTTCGCTGGGCCTCGGCGGCGACCCGGCGGCCTACCTGGCCGTGTTCGGGCTGGCGTTGGCGCGCCTGGTCACGGCGATTTCGCTGGCGCCCTTTCTGGGCGGCAAGAGCGTCCCCAACCAGGTGAAGGTGGGTTTGGCCGCCGCGATGACGATTCTGCTGTTTCCGCTGCTCGATCCTGTGGCCGAGGCGCCGCCGCCGACGTTGCTGTGGGTGGCGCTGCTGGTGAAGGAGGTCCTGATCGGCGCCCTGCTGGGGCTGCTGTCGCAGTTGGTCTTCTTCGCCATCCAGATGGGCGGAGCGCTGATCGACACGCAGCGCGGCATGAACCAGTTCAGCTTTTTCGCGCCGCAGCTCCAGGGCAATACCTCCGCGCTGGGGCTGCTGCAGTTCCAGGCCGCCCTGGTGGTCTTTCTGGCGCTCGACGGCCATTTGGTCTTTCTGCAAGCCCTGGCGGACAGCTTCCAGACCACGCCGGTGAACGCCTTTCCGCCGGTGGTGGCCGACGGCATGGCCTTCGTCGACCGGCTGGCGCGCTTCTCGGCGGACCTGTTCCTGATCGCCCTGCAACTGGCGGCGCCGGTGATGGCGGCGCTGTTCCTGATCGACGCCTCGTTCGGGGCGCTGGGCAAGATCGCGCCGCAGATGCCTGTCCACGGCGAAGCGCATACGCTCAAGAGCCTGGTCGGCCTGCTGATCGTGTTTCTGGCCTTGCCGCTGCTGATCCAGCAGTTCGGCGTCTCGATGGTGGACATGCTGGCCGGCGTGAAGGAAGTGGTGCGGAGGCTGTCGGCATGAGCGGCCAGAAGACGGAGCAGCCGACTCCGAAAAAGCTCCAGGACGCGCGCAAGAAGGGCCAGGTCCCCAAGAGCCAGGACCTCACCAACGCCTTCCTGTTCATGACCGCCGCCGGAACGCTGGGGATGATCGGCGCGAGCTTGGTGGAGCGGCTCGAAGGGCTGATCCTGAGCTTTCTGGACGAGAGGACCTTCCAGGGAGACGCGCCGCCGTCGGAGCTGTTGTCGAGGGCCGGCGAGGCTTTCTGGACGGTGATTCTGGCGCCGCTGCCGGTGCTGGCCGGCATGGCCGCGGTCTCACTGCTGATCGGCTTCGTGCAGGTGCGCGGGCTGTTCGCGCCCGAGGCCATCAAGCCCGACATCAAGAAGCTCAACCCGCTCGACGGCTTCAAGAACATCTTTGCCAAGCCCAAGACCTACATCGAGCTCGGCAAGAACCTGCTCAAGTTCGCCGTGGTGCTGGGGATCGTGTACGCGAACGTCAAGTCGATCCTGCCGGAGCTGCTGCTGACGCCCCGGGCGCGGCCCGAACAGGTTTTGCCGCTGGTCGGCGACCTGCTCAGCGACCTGCTGCTGCAGATCGGCACGTTCTTCCTGGCGCTGGGCGCGGCGGACTTCATCCTGCAGCAGAAGCTCCATCTCAAGGAGCTGATGATGACCAAGGACGAGGTGAAGCGCGAGTTCAAGTCCGACGAGGGCGACCCGCTCATCAAGGGCCAGCGGCAACAGCTCCACCACGACCTGCTCAGCGAGGGCTCCATCGCAGAGACCGCCAAGGCCGACGTGGTGGTCGTCAACCCGACCCACCTGGCCGTGGCGCTGCGCTACGTGGAGGCCACGATGTCGGCGCCGAGGGTGACGGCCAAAGGGCAGGACGAGCGCGCCAAGGAGATTCTGAAGCTGGCTCGGCGTCACGACGTGCCCATTCTGCGCAACATCCCCTTGGCGCGCGGACTCATCAAGATCGAGATCGGCCACGAGGTGCCCGAAGAGCTCTACGCGGCGGTGGCCGAGGTGCTCAACTGGGTCTACCAACTGCGGCAGGCCGAAGCGGAGGAAGCATGAGGATTCTGGACGCATTGAACCCGATACAAGCCGGCGGAGCGCGCTCGCGCGAGCTGGCGAGGCAGGACGGCGTCTCCTTCCGCGAGCGCATGAAGAAGCTCGCGCCGCTGCGGGCGGCGGGCTGGCGGCAGTTGCTGCGGCTGAACCGGGAGACGCAGGTCGACCCGTGGATCGCGCCGCCCACCGCGCCGCCGGGCTACGGAGTCTCCGATGCGGCTTCGGAGCGAGCGCAGATCCGCGGGATCGTCGACCAGCGGCTGCCCGCGCTGGCCGAGTACGCCGCCCCGGACGGCCTGCAACAGCGCAAGGACGCCGTCGGCAAGATGCTCGATCTGCTCGACCGGCAGCAGCAGGCCCAGGACCAGATCGCGGCGCGTGGCGCGCGGGCGGCGGCGCAGCACGGGTAGGACGGCATGAAAGAGTTCGGATTCAGCGACAGCGATTTCTACGCCATAGCCCGGCGGGCCTATGAGCTCAGCCTGCAAGGCGCCTACGAGCCGGCGGCGACGCTGCTGGAGGGGCTGCGCGCAATCGACCCTTTGGATCGCCACAGTCTGCTATCGCTGGCCGCGGTGCGGATGAAGCAGGGGCGCGCGTCCGAGTCAGCGGCGATGCTCGAGGCCTGGCTGGCGGAGAGACCCCGGGACGAGCAGCCCCGGGCCCTGCTGATCGAGGCTCTGCTGGAGCTCGGACGCGTTCCCCAGGCTCACGCCGAGCGTTTGCGCCTGGAGGCCGGCGGCGGCGTCCTGTCGCAACGGCTGGAATTACGGCTGCGGGCGGCCGAGCAGAGTGCGGATCGGACGCTGAGCCCGAGGCGTCGGTGATTTTTTTGAGGAGTCGGGTCAACTTCATCTCTCGGGGAGCGATAACTCGGGCGTAAGTCAGGGAACAAAGAAAAACCCCGGCGCAAGAGTTTCGGAGAGACAGTCAGCAGGCAGCAAACAGGAGGAAATGAAAATGAATCTCAACCCTTTGAAGTCGATGATCCAGGTCGTGACCGCCCCGATGGGGCCGCTGGGCGGCGTGGTCGCCAACGTGTTGGGGGGATTGCTCGAAGCCGGCGCAAAGGGCAAGCAGCAGCTGACGGCTCTGCAGGCGCAGTATCCGAAGGCCTCGGGTTTTACGGGTGGACAGCAGACCGCTTCGCGGCCGCAACCGTTCTCGATCAACGTCATTCAAGTCACCGTCAACCCGATGGACAACTTGCAGAAGGCCCCCGGCGCCGGCGCGCTGCAAAGCTTCGGCAAGGTCGGCGAAGTGGGCAACGACTCGCAGTGGGGCCAGTTCGCCAACCAGGCCAACGCCCGCATCACCGGCAACGACAAGTCCTTCAACTTCAACGGGACCAACCCCTGGCTGGGCGGCGGCGACAAGAGCGACATGGCGGCCGTGGGCTGGGCGCTGCAGAAGAACGACAAGGTGAAGTTCAACTCCGACACCAAGCAGTTCTTCGTGACCAACGCCGACGGCTCGACCAAGAACGTGGCTTCGCTCGATGAGGTGAAGGCCCAGATCGCCAAGAGCGGCGGCGCGAACCCGAACAACGGCGCGGCCTACAACGCGGTCGGCTCGTTCCTCGACGGCCGGGTCGGCCAGGCCCAGGCGCAGTCCGCCAGCCAGCAGCCGCAGGGCGCCGAGGACATCATCAAGGCCCTCTCGGAGCTGTTGCAGAAGCTGCTGTCGGCGCTGACCGGCCAGGGCTCCGCCGCCTCCGGCGCTGCCAGCGGCTCGTCGGCCCCCGCGTCCACCGGCGGAACCGGCTCGAGCGGCTCGGTCTCGGCCCCGGCGGCGACCTCCAGCTCCCCCGCGGCGAGCGGCACGGGCTCGGCGTCCGGCTCCGGCGACGTGGCCTCCTCCGGCGCCTACGAGCCCGGCCAGGGTCTGCTCAGCGGCGTGAGCTCCTCGATGGATTCGGCGGTCTCCGCCATCGGCTCGAAGGTCGACAGCATGATGGACCAGGCCGAGAAGCTGATGATGTCCGACAAGCCCTCGGACCAGATGAAGGCCCAGCGGCTGATGCAGCAGGCCAACCGCATCCAGGAGATGTTCTCGAAGATGATGGAGGACATCCAGAAGAGGTTCAGCGCCGCCCTCGGCCGCGCCGGCTACCAGAAGGCCCAGTAAGGAAATCTCCAGTCGGGTCGGCCGCCTCCTCCGCGGCCGACCCAAGAGTTTCACCAGACAACCGAGACAAAGAGCAAGAAGACGGGAGACAGATTCAAAATGCCGAACGAAACCGCAGTGACCGATGTGACTCTGGACCAGATCCTCGACGGCGAAGCGACGATGAACGACATCTTCGGCTTCAGCGACTTGCAGATCCAGTCCATCGCCGTGCTGGGCTTCCAAGCCTACGAGCAGGGCCGCAACGACGAGGCGCGCATCCTGTTCGAGGGCCTCACCGCGCTGGACAGCAAGTCCTACTACGGCTACGCCGGCCTCGGCGTGCTGGCCCTGGTGGAGGATGACGTCGACGCCGCCGTCGACTACCTGCGCCAGGCGGCCGAGCGCACCTCCGGCGACGCGGCCGTCTACGCCAACCTGGGCGAGGCTCTGTTCCGCCAGGGCAAGGTGGAGGAAGCCGCCGACGCTTTCCAGAAAGCGATCGAGCTCGATCCGGAAGGCAAGGACCCGGGCGCCAACCGTGCCCGGGCCATGATGTACGGCGTCAGCGTCGTGCTCGAAGAAGCCGCCAAGGCGATGGAGCAGGAGTAGTGGCCGGGCGGGCCGGGGCAGGGCGGCGCGAGCCGCCCCGGCCCCGCTCCCGCCGATGGCGCGCAGCGGCAATCGGGTAACCTGGAGAGCTTGTGATCGAGGATCTGAAGAAGCAGTTGACCGAGATGCTGGCCCAATTGAGGGCCGGCAATATTGCTTTGGTGCTCACGCAGTCGGCTGACGTCATCCTGGTGATCGCCGTCGCGGCGATGGTCGGCCTGATGATCGTCCCGCTGCCGACGTTTCTGCTCGACATCTTCCTGACGGTCAACATCACCGTCGCCCTGGTCGTGCTGATGGTCTCGGTCTACGTGAAGGAAGGACCGCAGATCGCCTCGTACCCGACCCTGCTGCTGATCACCACGCTGTACCGGCTGGCGCTGGATATCTCGACCACGCGCCTGATTCTGCTGCAGGCCGACGCCGGCGAGGTGGTCTACTCGTTCGGCAACTTCGTGGTGCAGGGCAATTTCGTCGTCGGCGCGGTCATCTTCCTGATCATCACGCTGGTGCAGTTCCTGGTGATCACCAAGGGCGCCGAGCGCGTCGCGGAAGTCGCCGCGCGCTTCACCTTGGACGCCATGCCGGGCAAGCAGATGTCGATCGACGCGGACATGCGCGCCGGCACCATCAGCTTTGAGCAGGCCCGCAAGCGGCGCGAAGCGCTGGCGCGGGAATCGCAGTTCTACGGCGCCATGGACGGCGCCATGAAGTTCGTCAAGGGCGACGCCATCGCCGGCATCATCATCGTGCTCATCAACATCATCGCCGGACTGATCATCGGCGTGATGCAGTTGGGCATGGAGGTCGGCGAGGCCGTGCAGGTCTACTCGGTGCTGACCATCGGCTCCGGCTTGGTGTCGCAGATTCCGGCGCTGCTGATCGCCATCTCAGCCGGTCTGGTGACGACGCGCGTGGCCTCCGAGCACGAGGATTCGAACCTGGGCAAGGATGTGGCCCGGCAACTGCTCTCGCAGCCCAAGGCGATCGCCATCGCCTCCGGCCTGTTGCTGGTGCTGGCGATCACGCCGGGGCTGCCGTTCATCCCGTTCGTGCTGATGGCGGCCGCCACCGGGGCGATCGGCTACAACCTGATCCGGACGGCGCCGGTGGGCGGCGAGGGCGACGACGAGGACTCCGCGCTGGAGGCCGCCAAGGAGCCGGAGATTCGGCCCACCGCCGCGCTGGCGCTGCAAGTGGGCTCGGAGCTCGAGCGCCACGTGGATCCCTCCACGCCGGAGGGCGAGCAGTTTCGGCAGTTGCTGGTGCAGGTGCGGCACGCCTTGTATCTGGAGACTGGCGTGATCCTGCCGCCGGCGCAAGTGGTGGTGCAGCCGGGCCTGGCTCCGAACGCCTATCAGATCTGGGCGCACGAGATTCCGCTGGCTTCGGGCGAGATCCGCGCCGACGCGGTGCTGATCAGCGGCGGCGCCTCCGACGTGTTTCTCTACGGGATTCGCGGCGAGGAGACGCGCAATCCGGCCACCGGGCGGCCGGCGCTGTGGGCGCATCCGTCGATGCGCGAGAGGGCCGTGGCCGCCAACTTGGAGTCCTGGACGCCGGGCGAAGCGCTGGTGCTGCACCTGACGCACTTCTTGCGCGAGCACGCCGCGGAGTTCCTGGGGCCGCAAGAGGTCCAGTGGATGACCGACAAGCTGCGCCAGATGTATCCGACGCTGGTGGAGGAGGTCACGCCGAAGCCGGTTTCATTGCAGGCGCTGACCCAGGTGTTGCAGCGGCTGGCCGCCGAAAAGGTCTCGATCCGCGACCTGAAGATGATCTTCGAGGCGTTGTCGTCGGCCGGCCAAACCGACGGCGACCCGGCCCGGCTGACCGAGCGCGTGCGTTACGCGCTGCGGCGCCGCATCTGCTACTCGCTGTCTGCCGGCAAGCCCCTGCTGCACGTCTACCAGCTCTCGCCAGATCTCGAGGACGCCTTCCGGGACTCCATCCGGGAGTCCTCGGGCGGCGCCTACCTGGCGATGGACGAGGCCAGCATCCGGGCCTTCAGCAAGGCCGCCCAGCGCATGTTCGGCAACCTGCCGGCCACCGCGCAGACGCCCGTCATCCTCACCGGAGAGGACGTGCGCCCGTTCGTGCGCCAGATCCTCTGGCACGATTTTCCTGAAGCCGCCGTGCTGAGCTACGACCAGCTCACCGCCGACATCAACATCGTTCCGTTGGGAACGCTCGAGGCCGCCGCCTAGGAGTACCGCAGACATGTCCAAACCGAACACCCCCGCCAAGGCCGTCGAAAGCGCCGAAGACGTTTCCTGGCGCTCCTTCCCGACGCTCGAGAAAGTCTTCAGCTCGGACCTGGAAGGCTTCTACGCCCGGGTGCAGGAGACCTGCGGCGAGCTCAACGCCATCATCGAAGGCTCGGAGAACCCGCGCGAGGCCGCCCGCGCCCGCAGCGCCATGGCGGCTTACGGCAAGACGCTCGAGCTGTTCCACGAGATCCAGAGCGAAATGGACAAGGCCGGCGCTCGCTAGAGACGGCAACTTTTTCGCCGGTCCGGCGATAACTCGGGTGAAAGCAGCCAGACGGGCTCAGCCAAAGAGAGGCGAGGAGAAAGCACGATGTCAGTCCAGCGCGGTTTGGGAGCGGCCTACACGCCGAACTATACGATCCAAGACATCAACAAGATGACGCAGCCGCCGACGAAGTCGAGCGGCGGGTCGGGCTTCCGCAAGACGCTCGGCGCGGTCGTCGGAGGGGTCGGCAACTTGGTGGCCCCGGGGCTGGGCAGCGCCATCGGCAACGTCATCAGCGGCGGCTCGCTCGATTCGACCGGCCTGCTCGGCAGCGAGTCGACGCAGTTTCTGGAGATGCAGCGCCAGATGCAGATGGAGAACCGGGCCTTCGAGACGGCTTCGGTCATCATGAAGAATCGTCACGATGCGGCGATGTCGGCCATTCGGAACATGAAGAGCTAGGCGAGGCGAATATGGCCTGGACGGTACGAACGACGCGAGAAGATTTGCAGACGCTGCTGGAGGCGGGCTTCATCCTGCGGGCGGCGGGGCGTCTCGACGATGCGCAGGTGGTGTTTCAGGGCGTGCAGGCGCTCTCGCCGAACCTCAGCGTGGCCGAGGTCGCCCTGGGGACCGTCGATTTCGAGCGCGGCGACTTCGCGCGGGCGCGCAAGCGCTACGAGCGCGTGATCGAGGCCAATCCGCGCGACGCCTGGGCGTACGCGCAGTTGGGCGAGACGGAGCTGTTCGACCGGCGCTATGCCGAGGCCAAGACGGCCCTCGACAAGGCGGTGGAACTGGACCCCAAGGGTCCGCAAGGCGCCCTGGCGCGCCGGCTGCTCAAGCTGTTGGAAGAGGTTCGCGCCGCCGCCGGCGCGTAGTGAACCGTCAGCGAGTGCTAAGACGATGAAGATCAACTCCCGGCCTCCGCAACCCATTCAGCCCTCCGGCGGCGACGACCGCGTGAAGGGCGCCGAAAGCCGCAAGGCGTTCGAGCTGGGTGCGGGAGAGCAGGGCGCGCGATCGCTCGGCGCCCTCCGCTCGCGCTTCACCGCGCGGGATCTCGACCAGCCCGACAAGGCCGACCAGGCCGTGCGGGAAGCCTTCGCGGCGCTGGTCCAGGATCAGCCCGTGAGCGGGGCTCTGCCGGAGGAAGGACGGAAGCAACTGACAGACTTTATGGCCCAAGACCCGATGCTGCAACAGAAGATGCTCTCCTACCTGCGTAAGGCGCTCCTGTAAAGCCGAAGTGGAACTCCTGCTCTTTGTCACCGACGGCTCCTCTGAGGCGCCGCAGCAACATCGCTTCCCCGAGCCCGAACGGCTGACCCTGGGCCGCGGACCGCAGAGCCCCGTGCTGCTCGACGGCCCGGCCGTCTCCCGCGAGCACCTGACCCTCGACGTGCGCGACGGCGAGCTGTGGGCCACCGATGTGAGCAGCAACGGCAGTTGGATCAACGGCCGCACCATGCAGTCCGGGGCGCCGCAGCGGGTCGGCGCCGGCGACGAGATCCGCATCGGCGACTACCTGTTGCGCTTTCGCCTGGAGCGCGACGAACCGGTTCCGGCGCCGCCGGACGCCGATCCGCCCAAGGCCGCCGCGGAGGCCGCTCCGGCCGCCGCGCCCCCTCCGCCCCTGTCTCTGGTCAAGGCGATGCTCTCCGGCGTCACCTTCCTGGAGTGGACGGCGTTGGCGGTGATCCTGATCGCGGCGGCGCTGATCAGCGTCTGGTGGCTGCGTTAGGACTCTCGCAAGCCCTCCGTAACCGTCGTTACACGCGCCGAATCCGGGTACGGGGGTACTTTTCGTAGACCGGGCGATCCCCCTAGAGGCGTCTCTCGAACACTCGATCGGCATAAGGGGGATGCATCATCCCCGGCTGGGGCCTCTCCCAGTCATTCCAAGGAACCCAGCGCCGTCTTCCCCGGGGCGGGGAGGGCTCGGACCCAGCCGCAGGGCCTTTTGGCAGGGCATTCCGTACGATAGCGTCGCCCCGACGCCGGGTCTCGGGCTAGGAGCCGGTCGGGAGTCGCCGCCCTCAGGCGCAGAGAGTGGCCGAGCCGGTCGTATGCCGAGCGGCGCATAGCGGTCCTGCAACCTTTGATCTAGAAATTGAAGAGGCGCGGACGAGCTGTTATTTCAACCCTCATCGTCCGTGGCAGGAGCCGTTCCGATGTACCGCTCTAACCTGACCGCCAGACTTTCTCGCCGGGCCGGTCAGACGATGATTATGCTGGCGATCTGCGTTTTCGCCATGCTGGGAGTTCTGGGTCTGGTGCTCGATGGAGGCCGGATCTACTTTGAGAAGCGGCGAGCCCAGGCGGCCGCCGACGCGGGCGCCGTCGCGGCGGCCCAGGAGATCCGCCGGGGCCATCGCGAGACGTCTTGGGTGCGGGGCGCGGCCCTCACCGACACGGATCTCAACGGCTACAACGATCAGAACTCGACTATCGTCGTCAACGTTCCGCCGTCCAGCGGATCGCGGACGGCCGATGACAATTTCGCCGAAGTGCTGATCAGCCGCACCTTGCCGACGACCTTCATCCGGGCCGTCGGGATGCGGACCGCCGAGATCAACGTGCGATCGGTCGTGGGCCTGCTGCCCGACTCGTTCTTCTGCATCTACGCGCTCGATCCCGACGCAGACGGAGCCTTTACCAACAACGGCACGACCTCGTTCGAGGCCAACTGCGGCATCATCGTCAACTCCATGGACGCTGAGGGCTTTCGTGGTCTGGGGACCGGCGCCTGCACCAAGGCCACCAATATCTCCATCGCCGGCGGCTACTCGGTGGGGTGTTCGAACCCGGATCTGCAAACCACGCCCGACACCGGCATCCCGGCGGTCCCCGATCCTCTCGCGCACCTGCCGGAGCCGGATCGCGCTTCGCTGCCGATGGGTTCCACCACCGGTCCCGCCACCGACAGGGTCTACTCGCCCGGCGTCTACAGCAACAAGATTCAAGTCACGTCCGGCAAGAAGGCGACCTTCCTGCCCGGCGTGTATTACCTGGAGAAGGGCTTGCAGTTCTCCGGCGGCACGATCGTCGGCGACGGCGTGACATTCTACAACCACAATGACCAGGGCAGCGACGTGATCTCGATTTCGGCGGCGGCGACGGTCAACATCAACGCGCCGAAGACGGGCACGTACATGGGCATCCTCTTCTTCGGCTCGCGCGACTCCCCGTTCTCGCCGCCGAACCACAACATCGCACGCGGCTCGTCGGGCTCGAACTACACCGGGACATTCTACTTCCCCAACGAGCACATCGACTTTGCCGGAACGCCCGCGGGCAGCGTCGGCTGGACGATCATCGTCGCCCGCACGATGGATTTCTCCGGCGATACGGGAGCGGCCGTCGTCAATCCGCCGCCGCCGGACGAGAATCCGCTGCTGGTCCCCATCATGGTCGAGTAAACGAGGTTCAAGAGCCATGCAAAGCAAGCAAGTGCAAGGTCATCAGAGGTCGGGACGGCGCCGCGGCAACGCAATGGTCGAGTTTGGTCTGGCCTCCAGCGTCATCTTCTTGATGGCGGTCGGCGCCGTGGATTTCGGGCGGCTCTTCTATGAGTCCATTGCCATGGCCGGGGCGGCCCAGGCCGGTGTGCAACGAGGCACCTTCTCGCCGCTGGCCTCCAAGGATACGTCGGCCATTCTGAGCAGCGCCGCCGCCGGCCTGTCCGACGTTCGCGACGCCAACGTCACCACGGAGCAGTTCTGCGACTGTCCCTACGCTCCGGGCGTGGCCGTCGACTGCACCACGGCCCGCTGCACCGGCTACGGCCTCTCCCGGCTGTATGTGCGGGTGCGGGTGACCAAGACCTTCTCGACGTTCGGGCCTTGGCCGGGGATTCCGGAAGAGACCCCCATCGACCTGTCGAACTGGGTTCGCGTCCGCTAGAGGGAGCCCGCAGCCATCCACAAGGAGATCGCCATGCGCCACGCCTCAGAGCCTCACCGCAACAATAATCCTCGCAGCGGCCAATCGATGGTGGAGTTCGGCATGACCTTCACCCTGGTCATGATGCTCTTTCTCGGCATCTTCGAGATGGGCCGAGCCATGTGGAGCTTCACCACTGTTTCGTATGCGGCGCGCCAGGCGGCCCGCTACGCCATCGTCCGCTCGCAGCTCGGCGCGGAGGGCGCCGACAGCGCCGCTATCGACAACATGGCCAAGGCCAGCGCGATCGGGCTGGACCCGGATCGGCTCACGGTTTCGAAGAGCTGGACGCCGGACAATCACCGCGGCAGCCAGTTCGTCATCACCGTGCAGTATCCGGTCGACTTCGTGGGCGCGAGCCTGTTCATGAAGAACAGGAACACCCTGACGGTCAGCTCCACGGCGTCCTACACGATTTTGAACTGAGTCCGACCTAACCCGGACTCCCGACGGATCCCGGCTACCCGCGGACACCCTGCGTCCTCGGACCTTCCCCAACCCCTCTCCGGGACCAAAGGGGCGGCGCTTGCCGCCCCTTCTTTTTTTGTCCGGCGCCGGCGCTACTTGGGATCGAAGACAAAGGCGTCCAGAGCCACCTGGTCGTTCTTGCCGATCAGGAATCCCCAGCGGCCCTTGTCGAAGCCCGCGCCGGCCTTCTCCAGCTTGTCGCTGGCGACGGCGTTGCCGCCCTGCAACACCGACGTGGTGATGGAATCCGGTTCGACCCGGATCTCGACCTGGAAGGGCTCGTTGCGGCCCACGCCGCCGTCGTGGCGCTCCTCGCTGACCGATTCCGAGCCGGGGGTGACGCGGTACCTCTCCAGCGCGCGGGTGCCCTGTTGAAAGACCCAATAGTCCTGGTTCTCCCCTAGGCGGATGAACCAGCGCACGGGGTCGCCGCCCTGCCGCAGGGCCGTAAAGCGGTAGACGCCGGCTTCGGGCGAGACCGGGCTGTAGACGAAGTCGCCGCCCTTGCGCACCAAGCGCTCGCCGCGGGGCGTCCAGCCGCCCGCGTCGCGCCAGGCCGCCATGTAGTCCACCGGTCCGCGATCCGGAGCGGCGGCCACCGCGATCTTCTTCATCTCGATGATGGCTTGGGCGGTCTTGGCTGGCTCGACGCGGACTTCGGCCACAAAGGGCTGATAGCCTTCGGCGCGGCCTTCGATGGTGTAGTTGCCTGCTTCGACCTCGAGCGGACCGGGGCGGATGCTGCGGTCTCCCGGCTGTCCCCGTTTGCGCAACGTCAGGGCGACGTCCAGGCCGGCCGGCGCCACGGTCACGGCGATCTGGCCCGGCGCGGGCTCCAGGCTCACATCCTGCTGCACGCTGCGGCCGGCTTCCACGGAAACGGCCAGTTGCTTGGGGCGGAAGCCTTCGCGCTGCACCTTCACCTGCAGACGGCCCGGCTCCAGGCCGGACAGCGTCAGGCGGCCCTCGTTGTCCAAGCGGCCGGAGGGCTTACCGTTGACCTCGACCTCGGCGCCCGGAGGTCCGTTGACCAGTTGCACGCCGCCACGCTTGGGCTCGGGCTCGAGCTTGAACTCCACGCGCGAGACGCGGCCCTTCTGCACGGTTACCTCTTGCTCGGCGGGCTCCAGAAATCCGGGCTTGCGGACGCTCACCTTGATCTTGCCCGGCATGGGGTCGATGCGAACGCGCCCGCGGTAGACCTTGCGCCGGGCGTAGGGCTCCCCGTTGAGGTAGACCACTGCGTCGTCCTCATTGGCGCTCACGTAGAGCGTTCCGGTGGGCAGGTCCGAGGAGACCATCACGGCCAGCCGGGGCCGGGGGCCGGTCTCGAAACCGATGCTCGTGGCGGAATCGGCCGGTCCCAGAGAGGCTTCGTGGAAGCCCTCGCTCAGACCCTGGACCAGCAGTCCGCCGGGGCCGGCCGGGCCCGAGGCCTCCTGGCCGTCCACGCGCGCCGCGAGGCCGTCTTTGTTGGTGTACAGGCGCACCGAGTCGCCCAGCACCGAGGCCAGCGCCAGGTCGACGTTGACGGCCTTGAGCTCGAGCACCTCGGGCGCTTGGGCCGGCGCCACACGAACCCTCAGGCTCGACTCCGTCGCCGCATCGCGAATGCGGATGTCGTGCTCGCCGTCGAGCAGAGCCGGCAGCTCGAACTCGCCGTTCTCGATCTCTCCGGCCTTCTCGCCGTCCAGAAAGACCGTGCCCGAAGGCCGGTTGGTCTGCACCAGCAGGGTCGGCGACCAGGGCTGCAGGCTGAGGCTGATGGGCAGCGGGTCGATGGGCTGGGTCGCGTCCGGCGCGGGGGCGGCGACATCGAAGGTCTGGAACCCGGACTCGTAGCCGGCCAGCCGCGCGTTCACGCGGTGCGATCCGGGGGGCAGCTCGAGGTCGCAGGTTCCGGTTCCGCAGACCTGGCCGTCCACCGAGATCTCCGCGGTCGCCGGCTGGGCCGCCAAATGGACGGGGAGCTTGCCGGCGCTCTCGACGACCTTGGTGTCCGCCGAGGGCCAGAACATGAACGCCAGCAAGGCTACCACCAGCACGGCCAGCGCGCCGCCGATCAGCGCTACGCGGGGGTCGATGCCGGGCTTGTCGGTCGCCTTGGGCGGAATGGGCTTGGGCTGCGGCTTGGGCTCGGGCGCCGGTTTGGCTTTGGCGACCGGTTGCGCGGGCTCGGCGTGAACCGGCGCTGGGACGGCCGGCTCGGGCGCCTTGAGCGGGGCGGGCGGCTTGGGCGGCTCGGCGGCTTTAGGCGGATCTATCGCTGGCGGGGGCGCCGGCGGTGGGCTCGGGGGCTGGGGTTCGGGAGTCGCCTGGGGCGGCGCGGGGGCCTTGGCGCGCGGCTTGCCCAGCACGGCCTCAGCGTCGCGGTAGAGCACCGTCGGTGGATCGGTGAGAGTCGGCGCGGGCTGGGGCGGCGGCTGCGTCAGCTCGTTGAGCCGAGCCGTCAGGCGGGCGTCATCGGGATACAGCGACAGCGCCTTGCGCAGCGTGGCGACCGCCTCTTCCTTCGAACCCTGCTTTTCGAGCTCCACGGCGCGCGCTAGGAACTGTTCGACGAACTGGCCGCGCTTGCGCTCCTCCAACTTCTGGCGCAGAGCCGGTAGGTCCGGGTGATCGGGCCGCGCCCGGGTGAGCTCGTCCACCAGCGGCGCGGCGGCGTTCCAGTTCGAATCGGCCAGCGCGCGCGCCCGTTCCACCAGGGCGGTCACCAGCGCGGCTTTGCTCAGAGCGCTGTCCTCGTCGAGCCGGCGCGCTTCCCGCAGCAGGTCCAAGCGGCGCTCGTGGTCGCCCTCGCGGGCTGCCTGCTCGGCGCGTTCGATCAGGCCGCGGACTTGGCTGAGGACCTCCCGGCGCTTGGAGGCGGTGGCGCGCAAGGCCTCCAGCTCGGGGTCGTCCGGGCTGTCATTCCAGGCGAGCTGGCAGAGTTGCAGGGCCTCGTCGACGGCGTCCTCTTCGAGCAGAGCCTTGATCTCGGCGATGCGCTCGGCCCGCTCCGCCTTGGCGCTGAGCTGCTCGCCGCGCTTCTGCAGCCGCTCGATCTCCAGATCCAACGCTGGGTAGGGCGGGTAGATCGAGCGCAGCATGCGCCACTGGCTGAGGGCTTCGGCGGCCTGGCCCTGCTCCTCCAGGTAGCGCGCCTTGCGGACGATGCCCTGGACCAGCTCGTTCTTCTCGCGCGCCAGCGACAGCGCCCGCTCGAAGTGCGACTCGCCGGGATGCTTCTCGATCGCCTCGGTCAGGATGGCGATCTTGCGTTCGAGGTCGGGCTCCTTGTCCACGCGGCGATCGGTCTCTGCGATCGCCTGGGACAGCATCAGCCGGCCGCGCTCTTCGATGTCGAACTGCAGCGATTGGAACAGCGCGTTCGCCGGATACTTGCCGAGGAACTTGCGGCAGATCTCGCCGGCGTCGTCCAGGCGGTCCTCGCTCAGCGCTCGGCGGGCCTGCTCGTGCGCGGCCTCGATCGACTCGTGCTCGGAGCGGACCTCCTGAAACAGCTTCTGATAGGTTCCGGAGCGGTCGGGGTCGGCGTCGGGCCGCGACTGCTGCAACGACATCAGGCTCTCCATGCGGGTGAGAGCGTGGGAGACGTCGCCGCGGTTCCAGGCTTCCAGGGCGGTCTGGTAGATCTCTTCCTTGCGCTGCCGGGCGCGCTGGGCCTCACGCTCCACGCGGCCGATCTCGGTGCGCAGCTCGAGGGCTTCCACGTCGTCGGGCTTGAGCTCGAGCGCCCGGCCCACGCCTTCTTGCGCGCGCTCGTAGGCGCCGTTGGCCAGGTGCTCGCGGGCCACCCGCAGCCAGCCCTCGCGCTTTTCGGAGCGGCGTTCGCGCTCGATCTCCGCGCGCAGGGCCAAAGCGTCGGCGTCCTGCGGATCCAGGTCGAGGGCTTCGCTGACCTTCTTGAGCGCCACCGGCGTCTCACCGGCTTCGCGGAAGCGGCGCGCGCTCGCCAGCAGCTTGCGTACGCGGCCGTGCCGCATCGCCTGGTCCACGCGCTTGCGCAGCAGCGTCACCTGCTCGCTCTGCACGCCCTCGCCCTCGAGGTCGCGGACGACCTCGGCGGCAAAGTCGGCGTCGCCCTCCTCGAAGGCGGCCTGGGCGCGCTCCAGCCGTTGGCGCACCTGCTCGGGGTCGTAGAGCTGGATGGCTTCTCCGGCCAGCGCGCGCACCAGCGTGTCGCCCAGCTCCTGGGCCCGCGAGAAGCGGTGCCAGGGCTGCTTGGCCATCGCCTTGTGGATGGTTTGGCTGACGCCTTTGGGGATGCGGTTGTTGACCTCGGCCAGCGGCGGCGGCGTCCGCTCGCGGATCGCTTCGGCCAGCTCGTGAGCCGTCAGCCCGGGGAACGGCAGCCGGCCCCCCAGCGTCTCGTAGGCGACCACGGCGATCGAGTAGATGTCTGACATCGCCGTCGGCTGCTTCATGTCGAGCAGCTCCGGCGCCATGTATTGCAGAGTGCCCTTGAGCATCGTCTGCTTGCCGCTCTCGGCGGCGTGGGCGATGCCGAAGTCGATCAGCTTGACCGAGTCGTCGGGCATCACGAAGATGTTGGCCGGCTTGAGGTCGCGGTGGATCAGCCCGTGGTCGTGCGCCGCCTGTAGGCCGCGGCAGGCGCTGCGCAGGATCTCGATGGAGCGATCGAGGGTCAGCCGCGCGGACTTCTCGTCGAGCAGTTGCCGCAGGTTCTTGCCGGGCAGCAGCGGCATCGTATAGAACGGCCGCAGCACGCCTTCTTCGTCAGTGAACTCGCCGAAGTCGAAGATCTCGACGATGTTTGGATGGACCACCTTCGACTGCGCCGCGCACTCCTTGCGGAACAGCTCGCGCGAGGTCTCGTCGTCCACGTCGAGGACGGTCTTGAGGGCGACCTCGCGGTCCAGCAGGCTGTCAAAGGCGCGGTAGACCACGCCCATGCCTCCACGGCCCAGCGTGTCTCTCAGTTCGTAGCGGTCTTCCAGGCTCCTCGCTGCCATCCGTCGTCCTCGACCTTCCAATTGTAGTGTCGCTGTCTAGGGTTGGCGGGCCTGCCGCCGAATCCTTTCGGCGCGGTCCAGGGCCAGGGCGGCCTCGGCGTCGCGCTTGCGCAGCCGCAACAGGGCGGCGTAGTCCTCCAGAATCGGCGCCAGCGCCACGGGGTCCTTGCCGTAGGCGCCTTCCACGGTCTCCATGGCCTGCTCGTAGTAGCGCTGCGCCTCGGCCAGCTTGCCCTGGGTGGCTTGTACGGTGGCCAAGTAGCTGAGCGTGCGGGCGGCGCTGGGGTGGCCGGGGCCGAACGTCTGGCGGCCCGCGGCCAGCGAGCGGCGCAAGGCGGCCTCGGCCTCGTTGTAGCGTTTGGCGGCGAAGTAGGCCTTGGCCAACTGGTCGAGCGTGGCGGGCAGCCGCTTGGCGCCGGAGTCGCCGGCCGCGTCGAGGATGCTCACCGCGCGTTCGAGCAACGACTGCGACTTGCCGAACTCGCCGCTCTCCAGGGCCACCTCGCCCAGGTTGCTCAGGGCCACCGCGACTTCGGGATCGTTGGGGCCCAGCCGCCGCTCGATTGCCGCGAGCCCGGCCCGGTAGAGTCGTTCGGCGCTGGAGAACTTGCCGCGCAGGCGGTAGACCGTCGCCAGATTGTTGCGCGCCAGCGGCAGGTCCGGGTGGTCCGGGCCCGCCTTCTCCAGAATCGCCACGGCGCGCTCGAAGCTCTGTTCGGCTTCCAGCAGGCGGCCCTGGTCGCGGTAGAAGCGGCCCGCTGCGTCGAGCGCTTCCACATGACGCAGGTCGTCGTCGGGGTAGCGCTCGGCGGACAGCTCCAGCGCGTCGCGGAACAAGCCTTCCGCCTCGGCGGTCCGGCCTTGGTTGGCCTTGGAGGCCGCCAGGCCCAGCAGCAGAGAGGGCTCCAGATCGCGGGCTGGATCGCCGAGGGCGCGGGCGTCTTCGAGGGCCTGCGCGAAGGCGGCTTCGGCTTGGGTGAAGCGGCCGAGGTCGGCGTAAACCTCGCCGAGCGTCTCGCGGATCTCGATGCGGCGTCGGTCGACGGGTAGGTCCTGCCGCAGCCGGAGGGCCTCCACCAGCCGCGGCTCGGCGTCCCGCGGGCGGCCTCCGTCGCGCTCCAGGGCGCCGAGGGCGAACAGCACGTCGGAGCGCTCGGCGGCGGAGGCGTCCGGGCGGTCGAGCGCTTCTTGGTAGAGGGCGCGGGCGGCGTCTTCGGCGCCGGCCAGCCGCTCGGCGCGCGCCAGCAGCAGGATCGTCCGCAAGGGCCGCTCGCCATGGCTCAGAGAGGACTCCAGCAGCGGCCGAGCTCCTGCGCGCTTGCCGGGCTGCTCCAGCAGGCTCTCCCCCAGCAGGGCCTCGGCCTCGGCCAGCTCCTTCGGCGGGGTTCCCGGGCGGGATTGGAGCCATTCCAGGGCCTCGCGCAGCAGGGGCTCGGCTCGCTCGGCGCGGCCTCGGCTCAGCAGCAGCTTGCCCAGCATGCGCCGGGTCGTCATCGTCGCCGGGGCGCGCGAGCCCAGCCGCGCCTCCTGGCGGGGCAGCAGATCCTCGAGCAGCGCCGCGGCCTCCTTGGCCTCGCCGCGGTCGACGTGCAGGGCGGCCAGGCCGGCTTCCACCCGCAAGGTGTCGGGGTGATCGGGGCCGAAGGACGCCTGGTAGGCCTCCAGCGCCTGCTGGTAGAGCGGCGCCGCGGCGTCGTACTCGCCGCGCAGGTGCCGCAGCGCCGCCAGCGCGCCCGTCGCCTCGGCCATGGGCCCGCTGGCGGGGCCGAAGGCCTTGCGCCGGATTTCGATGGCCTGTTCCAGCAGCTTCTCCGCCTTGGCGTAGTCTCGGCGCTGCTGCGCCAGGCGCGCTTGGTCGAGCAGGCTCTGGGCGTAGTCGGGGTGCTGCTCGCCCAGCATCGAGGCCCGCAGCTCGGCCGCGCGGCGGAGCCTCTCCTCGGCAATGTCGAGGTTCCCGCGGGCTTGCTCGAAGCGGCCGACCTGCTCGTAGATCGAGGCGACCTCGGGGTGCTCCTGGCCGAGCAGGGCCTCGGCCAAGTCGAGGGCTTCCTGGTAGAGCTTGCCGGCCTCGTCGAGCCGGCCCTCGGCGCTGAGCAGCCCGGCCAAACCGGCCTGCGAGAGGGCGACCTCGACGCTCACCTCTCCAAAGACCTTGCGCCGCAGCGCCAGAGCCTGCCGGAACAGCGTCTCGGCCTTGGCCGGCTCGGCGCGAGCTTGCAACGTGGCGGCCAGCTCGT
Organism: Acidobacteriota bacterium; assembly: GCA_016125275.1. Lineage (GTDB taxonomy): Bacteria > Acidobacteriota > Terriglobia > Bryobacterales > UBA6623 > RI-231. Next base: position 90,504 of record WGMB01000001.1, read on the forward strand.
CGAGCGCCTCGGCCTGCGCGGCGGGGTCGGATTGCGCGGTCTTCGCTCGGCGAAAGAGCTCTTCGGCGCGGGCGAAATCCCCTTCCAGGCGCGCGACGCGGCCCTGGTGCAGCCACACTGCGGCGCGGTCGGCCGCGGACTGGTCGGACGCGGATGCGCCGGCTTCGTCGAGCAGCGCCAGAGCCCGGTCGAACAAGGTCTCGGCGCGCCGGAACGACCCTTTGGCGAGCTGGACCGCGCCCAGGGCGTCGAGACCGCGGGCCAGCGCCGTCTTGTCGCCGGAACGCTCTTCCAGGCCCAATGCCTCGGTCAGCACGGGTTCGGCCTCGGCGTAGCGCCCGCGGGCGCTGTAGAGGACTCCGAGCGCCCACAGCGTCGCCGCGCGGGCCGGATCGGTGGGCTTCCATAGCGCTTCGTCAGCTTCGAGGGCGGCCAGCAAGCGCTCCTCGGCTTCGGCGAAGCGGCCCTGGCGTTCGAGCGCCTCGGCCAAGGCGCGCAGAGTCCGGCTGCGCGTGAGCGTCGGCTGGGCCTCGGCGGCGAGCCCTTCCAGCAGGACCGTTTCCGCCTCGGCGGGGCGCTGCTGGGCCAGCCGTAGCCGGCCCAGCGCCAGCAGGGTGCGGGCGGCGGGCTCGCCTTGCGGGGATTTGAGCGCTTCCCGGGCGGCGGTCAAGTTGGCTTCGGCGGCGGCGAGGTCGCCGCGGTCGAGCGCGGTCAGCCCGGCGCCGAGATAGGAATCCCACAGCGTGCCCTGACCCCAGGCCACGCCAAAGCACAGCAGCGCGAAAAAGCTCAGTCCAAGGGCGCGCACAAGCGAATTGCCCGCAGTGTATCAGCCCCTGCGGGAGGGCTCCGAGGGACCCTTGCCGTCAGAAACGGTAGTAGAGGCCGAGCTGGATGCGGCGCGCGTCGTAGGCCACGCTCGTGATGCGTCCGAAGCCCGGGTTGTTGATGTTCTGGTCACCCACCACCCAGCTCGGGTTGTTGAACAGGTTCGTGGCTTCGCCGCGAAACTCCAACGACTGCGCCTCGGTGAACTGGAACGTCTTCATCACCGCGAAGTTCAGGTTGAAGGTCCAAGGACCCGAAAGGATTCGACGCTGGAGCGACCCGGGGAGCCCCGGCTGCGGGTTGGCAAACAGGGCCGTGGCGGCCTTGCCGTCGGCGCCGATCGCGTCAGTCGAAAAGATCGACGGTCCCACGCCGGTCGCGCGGACGCCGGTCAAGGCCTCTAGCGCCGCCTTGTCGAGCGCGGTGTCCACGGTGTTCAGCGCGGAGTAGGTCGAGGAGATCGTGGTGGCGCGGCCGGATGTGATCGAGAACGGCGAGCCGGACTGGAACGTCAGCACGCCGCTGACCGCCCAACCCTGGAACAGCACCGCCGCCGGCCCGTCGGTGACGTCCTCGGAGAGCAACGGCAGCTCCCAGATGAAGTTGGACTTGATGGCGTGGGTGAGATCGAAGGACGCCCGGGCCTTTTCGATGGAGCCGTTGTGAGGGTCCAGGTAGGGGTCGAATCGCGTGGCGTCGGTCCCGCTCGAGTCGGTCAGCACCTTCGAGAACACGTAGTTGCCCTGGTACTGAAGGCCCTTGCGCAGCCGGCGGCGCAGGTCGAGCTGGAAGGAGTGGTAGGTCGAGCTGCTGGCGTTGGTGAGATAGATGGCGTCCAGCGTGAGCGGATTCGGTACGAGAGACACCTGTCCGGCAAGGTCTACCGACCGGTAGAGGCTTGCCAGGTCCGACACGTCGCCGAGCTGGATCAACTGGCGGACGATGGGATTGCCGAGCAGGCCCCCGGCGCCGAGCTTGTCGAACACAGGGAGCTGCTGACTGCCCTGGATCGCCGGGTTGTACGCCGGATTATAGGCGCCGCCGGCTGCGACGGAGAGCTCGGCGTTCTGTTGGGCTCGCAGGAAGTCGTCGAGAAAGCCGTTCTCGCGCAGGTAGGGCGCATTGAAGTCCAGCGTCCGCGCCATCTTCATGCCGCGGTTGCCCACGTAGCGAGCCTCCACGACCATTCCGGCCACCTTCTGCTGCAACCCGAAGCTCCATTCGGGCACGAACGGCGTACGGAAGTTCGGGTCCACCGCGCCGGCGGTCTGGAAGGGACTGCTGGCGTAGGTTTGCGCCAAGGTGTGGGGAACGTTGAAAGTGGGCGTAGGAACCGGCGAGGCGTCCAGCTCGCTGAGCAACCGGAAATCGTCGATGGGCGTTTGGTCGGAGGCGTTGACGAACAGCCCTTCGTTGGTTTCGACCACGTAGCTGGCCGTGCGCAGTGTCTCATCATTGACGTAATGCACGCTAAACCCGCCCCGCAGGACGGTTTGGGCGGTCCCAAAGACGTCCCAGGCAAAGCCGACGTTCGGTGCGAAGTTATTGCGGTCCAGCCGGTGGAAGGGCCGGCCGATCGAGCGCCCGGCGAAGTCGTAGGTGGCGTTGGAGAGCAGCGCGCCGAGCGGATTGCTGTCCGAGCCGAGGGGCAGCAGCGCCAGCCCGTCGGCTTCGTCGGCCTGCATCGTTAGCTCGTAGCGCAGGCCCAGGTTGAGCGTCATGCGGGGCGCCACGCGCCAATCGTCCTTTACGTAGAACGAATAGCTGGAGGTGCGGTAGTGGCGATTGCGAGGCTCCCGCGGGATGAAGCCGGAGGAGCGATCGCGAATGTTGAAGCTCTGCGAAACCGAGCCGACGTTTCCGTAGAGAAAACCGTAGAGCGCCGCCGCCGCGCCGGCCTGCGCCGGCGTGAGATCCGGAACCAGGTCGCTGATCGACACGCCCCGCAGGGTCGCCGAGGGCGTAATCCCGACCTCGTCGGTCGAAGCGACTCGGATCTTCATCGCCTGGAAGCCGAACTCCACGTGGTGCTTACCACGGAACCAGGAGCCGTTGTCGAGCAGGTTGAAGGTGCCGATCCTGCGGGATTCCGGCGCGAACAGGTTGACCGGATTGGAGAACGGCAGCGAGTTGGAGGAGACGACAAAGTCCTGCGGAGCTTCGCTCGAATCGAAGCGGATCGGCGCCAGATTGAACGCCCCGCGCACTTCGTTGGTGAACGAAGGCGAGGGGTTCCAACGCCAGTTCGCCGAGACCAGCTTGGGCGCCACCGTGTTGACCACCTTCGGCTGGACAGAATAGTCGTTCGAGTTCTGCGGATTGTCCTGCCGCGACTTGCTGAAGTTGAGCGACACCGAGAAGGCGTGCCGCGCCGAGGCGATGTAGTCGAGCCGAGAGGTCGCATTGATGCGCCGCAGGTCGTTGTCAGCGAAGAACGAGTAGCCGGCCGTGTTGAGAAGTTGCCCCTCGCTGCTGTCTCCCAAACGGAAGTTGTTGATCTGGGAACCGTCAGGAATCCGCGACATCAGGTCCGCCGAGACCGGGTCGATGACGTCGCCAATCGGGATGCCGTAGTCGCGGGGATCGAACTTCTGGACCGCGCCGCTCTGATCCACGTAGGAGAAGATGCCGTTGCGGGCGTCGTTGGTGAGGATCTGCCGGAACTGCTGGCGGCGTCCGGGCAGCCGAAAGAGCTCGAAGGACTGGAAGAACAGCAGCTTGTCCTTCTTGATCGGTCCGCTCAGCGTAAAACCCCACTGGTTCTGGGCCAGGTTGGGGCGCTCCAGCCCGTCGGCGTTGGCGAACCAGTCGTTGGCGGCCAGCGAGTTGTTGCGGTGGTACCAGTAGGCCTTGCCGTGGAAGGAGTTGGTGCCGGTCGGCGAGACGAAGTTCACTTGCGAGGCGCCGCCCCCCAGGGTGACGTCCGCGTTCGAGGTGGTGACGGTGAACTCGCTGACCTGGTCGAGCACCAGGAAGTTCGGCGTGAAGTCCACGCCGTTGGAGCGCGAGAAGTTGTCCTGGATGTTGGCGCCGTCGAAGGTGATGTTGGTGAACGAAGCTCGCTGGCCGTTGATGACCGAAGCGCCGGCTCGGTTGGTGCCCACGCCGGCCTGGGTGGCGATGAGCCGCAGGGGGTTGCGGTCGAGCAGCGGCAGGCGGCGGATCTGCTCGGCGTCCACCGTAACGGAGACGGACGCCGTGGTCAGTTGCAGGTTGTCGATCTCGGCGCTGACCTCCACGGCCGTCGTCACCGCGCCGAGCTCGAGCTCGATGCGCGGCAGGGAGGTCTCGCGGGCGGCGTCGATCTTCACGCCGCGCAGGGTCTCGGTCTGAAAGCCCGGGGCGGCCACCTCCAAGTCATAGAGCTGGGGGCGCAGGCCGCTTACGAAGAACAGGCCGTCGTTGCTCGAGCGCGTGGTCGCGATCGGCTCCTGACCGCCAGGTAGAAAAAGGCTGACATCGGCGCCGGGCACGGGGCTGCGCTGGGGGTCCACGACGCTGCCGGCCAGGCGGCCGTCGGTTTGGGCGACGGCGAGGGGCGCCAGCAAAGCCGCAAGAATCAATAAAAGGACAAGAGGGCGCTTCACACGTCAGTTATCGCGCACCGCGGCCGTTTGTTGCAGCCCCCGGGCAGATTGTCCGTCTACGCCAAGGTCCGCCCGACACCCCACGGTACAATGCGGCCAATGCCCGCTGCTCCCAAGACGATCGGCCGCTACGAGCTGATCGAGATCATCGGCCAGGGGGGCATGGGCCGGGTGTATCGGGCCCGCGACCCGCTGATCGACCGGGTAGTGGCGATCAAGACCATCGAGCTGGCGCCCTCCGGCGGGGACAAGGAGGAGGTGCGCGAGCGCATTCTGCGGGAGGTGCGCGCCGCCGGTCGTTTGCAGCATCCGCACATCGTGCAGATCTTCGATGTCGGCGAGCTGCCCGACCAGGCTTACATCGTGATGGAGCTGGTGGAAGGCCGCACGCTGTGGGAGATCCAGGACGAGGGAGAGACCGTGGCGCCCGCCGAGGCCCTGCGCATCCTGCGTCAAGTGGCCGAAGGCTTGGACTACGCCCACAGCCAGGGCATCATCCACCGCGACGTGAAGCCCGGCAACATCCTGGTCACCCGCCAGGGCGTGGCCAAGATCACCGATTTCGGCATCGCGCGCATCCTCACGGACGAGCGGCTGACGCAGACCGGCGTGATCGTGGGCACGCCGCACTACATGGCGCCGGAGCAGTTGCAGGAGGTGGGCGTCGGCCCCAAGGCTGACCAGTTCGCCCTGGCCGTGAACGCCTATGAGCTGCTGACGGGCGAGAAGCCTTTTGACGGGCAGAGCTTTTCGTCACTGCTCTACATGGTGCTGAACGAGGACCCGGCGCCGGTGACCGAGATCCGTCCGGACTTGCCGGCCGGCGTCGAGGCGGCGCTGAAGAAGGCCCTGGCGAAGGACCCCAAGAATCGCTACGAGAGCTGCGGGGCGATGGCCGAGGCGTTGGAGCGCGCCATGGTTGCGCCGGGGCCTGCTCCGGCGCCTCCGCCGCCCGAGCCGCGGCCGACTCGGCTGGCGCCGTGGGTGCTGCTGCTGGCCGGCGGCGCTCTGGCGGTGGCGGCCGCGGCGGTGTTCCTGCAGCCGGGCCCGGGGGAAGGGGAGAGTCCCGGGCAGGCTTCCGTCACGCCACGGTCCGGCACGCCGCAGCCGGTCTTGCCGGCGCCGGTGACGCGGCAGGAGGAGAGTCCCCAGCCCGAAGCGCCGGAACCTGAGGCCAAGGAGCCCGAAACGCCGCAGCCCAAGCCGCCGGAGCTGGAGCCGTCGGCCAACGCGAGCCGTCCGCCCCAGCAGGCCCCGGCGAAGACCGCCGAGGCTCCGCCGCCGGCTGTGGTGCGCGAACCCGCCAAGGCTCCCGCCGCGGTCGCCTCCGGCCCGGCCGTCACGCTGGTTTGGCGCGGACGTCTGGCGCCGGGCGAGACGCTGCTCATCGAGAACGGTTCGCCGTCGGCGGGCAGTCTCAGCAAGCCCCTGCCGGCCGAGCCCATCGCCGTGGAGGTGAGCCCGGCCAACGGCGTGGAGATCCTGGAAGCTCCGGGTCCGAACAACGGCTGGGCCAAGCTGCGGGTGCGCAACTCCGAGCACGACCGCACGATGTTCCTGGTGCGCTACCGCGAGCTGCGTACGCCCTGAGCCGTTAGGAGTCCGGCTCGATGTGGACGACGACGTCGCGGATCGAGAGGTCGCTCTCGAGTAAGGCGTCCTTCACGCGGTGGGCGACCTCGTGAGCGTCCCGCACGGCCGAGCCGCCGTCGACGATCAGGTGCAGGTCCACGAAGTAGCCTAGACCGCTGCGGCGGACGTTGCACTTCTCGGTATCCAGGGCTCCTTCCACGTTTTCTGCGATGCGCCGGACCTGGCGCTCGATCTCCGGCGGCGGCGCGGCGTCCATCACGTCGCGCAGTGAGGTGCGGAACAGGCGGAAGCCGTTGAAGGCGATGACGCCGCAGGCGAACAGGGCGGCCCAGTCGTCGGCGCTCTCGTAGCCCGGCCCCGCCCACAGCGCGATGGAGATGCCGATGAAGGCGGCCAGTGAGGTGAGGGCGTCGGAGCGGTGGTGCCAGGCGTCGGTTTCGAGCGTTCGGCTGCCGATCTCGTCGCCGGTGCGTTGCAGGATTCGGAAGAGGATCTCCTTGGTGACGACTACGCCGACCAGCACCGCCAGCGTGAACGGCGCCGGCAGGTGGTGCGGCGTCAAGATCTCCCGCACGCTCTGCACCGCGATGCCGACGGCCGCCGCAAACAGCGCCATCGAGATCGCCATGCCGGCCAAGGGCTCGGCCTTGCCGTAGCCGTAGGGAAACCGCTCGTTGGGCGGCTGGGCCGCGACCCGCAAGCTGCCGAGGACGACGAAGGCGCTCAGGATGTCCAAGATGGACTCGACGCCGTCGGCAATCAGCGCGTAGGCGTTGCCCAACACGCCGGCCACGATCTTGATGACGGCGAGGGCGGCGCTGACGATGATGCCGCCGACTGCGACTCGCGCGCCCTGGTCGGCGACGGGGCGCAGGTCGCGAGGCTGCGCGCGCGGCGGCCTGCCGTAGCGCGCTTCGTCGGAGGGCGGGGCCATGTGATGATCGTCGCTGATTTCGCTGCGGCGCGCCTCCCCGACGGCGTTATCGTGGAAGGGCCGTCGTCGAGGAGACCCACCGTGAGAGCCATCCAACTCCAGCAAACGTCCGCCGGTCCGGCGCTCATCGAAGCCGACCTGCCCAGTCCGAAGGCGGGGCCGGGCGAGCTGCTGATCCGCGTCCACGCCGCCGGCGTTACCCCGACCGAGCTGCTGTGGTACCCCACCACGCACCAACAATCCGGCGAAGCGCGCACCGGCGCCGTGCCGGGGCACGAGCTCTCCGGCGTGGTCGAGGCGTTGGGAGCCGGCGTCGAAGGTCCGCCTGTTGGGGCCGCAGTCTTCGGCATGAACGACTGGTTCGCCGACGGCGCCACGGCGGAGCTGTGCGTCACGCGGCCGGAATGGGTCGCGGCCAAGCCAGCCGGCCTCAGCCACGCCGAGGCCGCCTCGGCCCCCATCGGCGCACTCACGGCCTGGCAAGGCCTCTATGAGCGGGCGGGGCTCCAAGCCGGCGAGAGTGTGCTGGTGCACGGCGGCGCCGGGGCGGTGGGGATCTACGCGGTCCAGTTGGCGCGGCGCCGCGGCGCTCGGGTGGTCACGACCGGGTCAGCCCGCAATCGATACTTTCTGCTGGAGCTGGGCGCGGATCAGGTCCTGGACTATCACACCGAGCGCTTCGACGAAGTCCTGCAGGGTCTCGATGTGGTTTTTGACGTGATCGGCGGCGAGACGCTGGAGCGCTCCTGGGGAGTGCTGAAGCCGCAAGGCCGGATGGTGACGATCGCGGCGGCCAGCGAAGGGACCCAGGACGAGCGAACCAAGCAGGCCTTCTTCATCGTCGAGCCCAAGGGAGACCAGTTGGCCGAGATCGCGAAGCTGCTGGATGCGGGCGAGCTGCGGCCGATCGTGCAGTCCGTAGCGGCGTTCGCCGACGCCCCGGCGGCCTATCTGCACCCTGCGAAAGGCAGAGGCAAGGTCGTGATCGACGTTGCGGGCGCAGCCGAGGCCTGAGAGCGGCTCATTTGGCGCAGTCGGCCGGGCGTAGGTCCCCGGTCCCGACGGCGGTGCCCCTCGCTAGAAGCCGCCTCCGCCGCCTCTTTGCATGGCAATGCGCTTGCATTGCAGAGCAAGGGAGATGGCGCGATGCGAGTCGTCGTCCTGGTGCTGGCAGCTTCGGTTTTGTCCGCTGCGTCCGCGGCGGAGATCACACAGCGAGTCCGAGCGGAAGGCGCTCCATCCTCCTGGAAGGCGATCCCGCCGGATCAGGCCGCCATGGGCGGCGAGCTGGAGAACGGCGTTTCCCTGCCGTTCACGCTGGGGCCGGTGGCGACCGCCACCTTGTACACCGGCGCCAACGCCTTCCGCATCACGGTTCCGGCGGGGGCGAAACGGCTGGAGGTCCGGCTGGCGACGGCGACGAGCGGAGCCCGGACGGACCTGTTCCTACGATACGGGTATCCCCCGGAACTGACCGCTGACGGAGGCGTCCTGACGCACTTTGGGGCCGCCGGCTATTCCGGCTATGAAGCCCTGACCGTCACGGCTTCCTCGACGCCCGCCCTGCAAGCGGGCGTCTACTACGTGGCGCTCGGCCTCGCCACCACGGGAGTCCAGGCCTCCGGAACCGTGACCGCCACGTACTCCATGACGGACGCCTACGCAGGGACCACTTTGGAGTCCGACGCGCCGTCCAGCTTCTCCTTGCCCGCCGTGAGCTCTCCCACGCTCTTTACCGGGTCGTACGGCTACCGTATCGTCGTCCCCGAGGGCGCCACGCGGCTGACCGTGGCCGCGATGGCCGCGATTCCCAACGCCGCCGCGGACGTGGATCTCTACCTGCGCCGCGACGCTGAGCCGGCCGTTGCTGGGACCGCGGTGACCGCGGACCATGAGTCGACGCTGCCCGCCGGGTCGGAGGAGATCACGGTCGACGCCTCGTCGAGTCCGCCGCTGCGCGCGGGCGTCTACTACGTCGCCCTGGCGCTGCACACCTTCGGAACCAATGTCGAAGGCCTGGTCTCCGCCACGGTGACGACCACTGCGCCGATTCCGCCCGCACTCTCGGTCGCCCCGGCGTCGCTGAGCTTCGTTTCGCAGGTCGGCGCCACCCCGAGCGCCCAGTCCCTCACCGTGCGCAACAGCGGCGGCGGGACGCTCACGTACTCCATTGCGACCAGCCAGCCGTGGCTGGCGGCGAGTCCCGCGAGCGGCTCCTCCACGGGCGAGGCGGACGCCATCGCGGTTTCGGTTGCGACGGCGGGTCTGGGTGAGGGAGTCCGCCAAGGGGAGCTGCGCGTGGAGGCGGGAGCGGCCGGCAGCGTGGCGATCCCCGTGACGCTGACGCTCGAGGCTGTCACGCCGCCCCCGCCGGGGCCCCCTGTCATCACCAGCGACAGCGTCGTGAACGGGGCTGACTTCACGAGCGAGCTGTCGCCTGGAATCCTGCTGTCGATCTTCGGCCTCGACCTGGCGCCGGCCACGGTTGCGGCGCAGAGCGCGCCGCTGCCGACCTCGTTGGCCGGAGCCTGCGCCGAGGCGCTGGTCGGCGGCCAGTGGACGCCGCTGCCGCTGTTCTTCGTATCGCCGGGCCAGATCAACGCGCAACTGCTCTATGAGATCCCGGTTGGCGCCGTGAGCCTCCGGGTGCGGACCGACGCCGGCGTGAGCGAGGCCGTCTCGATCGTAGTGAGCGAGCGCTCGCCGCGCCTGCTGACCACGACGCTCGACGGCCGGGGCGACCCGATTTTGCTGCACGCCGACTACTCGCTGGTCTCCGCGACGCATCCGGCGACGCCGGGAGAGGCGCTCGTTCTCTACCTCAGCGGGCTCGGGCCGGTCTCGCCGGCTGTACCGTCCGGTCACCGCGCGGGGGACGGCTCGGCGGGCTCGCCGCTCAACCTGGTGGAGCCGGCCGTGACGGTGCGCGTGGCCGCACGGGAGGCGGCGGTGTACTACGCCGGCTTGGCGCCCGGCTGGATCGGCCTCTACCAGGTGAACTTCCAGACGCCGCCGGAGGCCGGCTTCGGCGCTCTACCGCTGACGGTGGAGGTGGAGGACCAGGGCTCGCAGAGCTTCGTGGGCTACTACTGCGACCTGCAATGGCAGACGGTGGGCGGCGCGACGGTCGGCTCCGGCGGAGGGACGGTCTATGGCGGCTCGATCTCGGTCGCCGTTCCGCCCGGAGTGTTCGCCGACGCGGCTCAGGTCACCATCGAGAGGGCCCTGAACGCGCCCGCCGGGTCGCCGAATGACGTTTCGGAAGCGTTTGCCATCAGCGGCCTTCCCCTGGCGACGAACGGCCCGCTGACGGTGGAAGCCGATGCACTCGGCGCCCTTCCGACGGGCGATGTGTACCTGGTGGTTTCGGAGCGGGGCGACGGTTCGGACAGCCTCTGGGTCCCGGCGCGCGTTGCGCAAGGCCGGCTGACGGCGGACCTGCCGGCGCGGGCGGCTCCTCCGGCGGACGAGCTGCGGGCGTCGCTCCGCGACGAGGCCCATGCCAAGGACCAGATCTCGGCCGGCCTGTGGCAGCGGGTGACGATGGCTTTTGTAGGCGGCTATCGGACACGCTCGCAAGGCCGGTTCCGCGTGACGTATCCCCAGACGCTGGCGGTGGACGAGCTGATCGCGGGGTTCGAGCAGGCCGAGCGGCGGCTGGGGGCGCTGGGCTTCACCCGGCTGGCGGGCGCTCCTTCGCCCATTGACGTGCGCGTGCGGAGCGCGAGAGGGCCGGAAGAGCCCTGGGGCGAGGTGCGGAACGCGCTGTGGACCCGCGCGACGACGATCCAGGTGAGCGAGGCCTTGCTGAACGGCCCGGTCTCGCTGGTGCAGCCCAAAGCCGCCCACTTGCTGATGCACTACTCGCAGGGGCTCTATGATCCTCGCGCCGGGACCGCCTTGGCGAGCTACCCGCTGAGCTCCTGGCTGTGGTTCGACGAGGCTTCGGCGATCTGGTTCGAGCGCTGGTTCGGGCCCTCTGCGGGCGACTTTGTCCCGGCGGAGGCGCTGGAGAACCGGCGGTTCCTGACCAAGCGCGGGCTGGAGTTACCGCTGGTCACGGAGTTTCTCAACAGCAACATCGACGAGGTCCGGCGCCACGGCTACGGCGCGTCGATGTTCGTGGAGAGCCTGAACAGTCGGCAGTTTCCGACGGATTCCGCGTGGCTGGCCCGGCTCTACGCCGCCAAGGCGACGCCGTCGGCCGCGGACTCGTCGACGCCGGCTCTGTCGCCGGTGGACGCTCTGGGACAGTCGCTGCAAGTCCCCCTGGCGAGCGCCTGGACGTCGTTCGTGGTCGGCTATCTGATGGGCGAGGTCTACCCGGACGGGCAGGGCTGGCGGGAGATTCCCGGCTGGAAGGACGAGCTAGCGATTGCGCCGACGGTTGCGCAGTCTCAAACGCTGAGCGACGAGAGCCCGGTGTCGTTCTCCTGGAAGGCCGGCGATCTCTCGGTGCGCTTCTACCGCGTGGTCTTCGACGGCGCCTGGGCGCAGAGTCACAGCGATTCCACGCTCAACGTGCAGATCGCCAGTACGGGCGGAGTGGGCGCGGCGGTTGTGTTCGACACGGTCGGAGGAGAGATTCGGGGCTTTGCCGGCGCGGTCAACGTGGGCGAGCCGGCCTTGCCGCAGGACGTGAGCCGCTTGGCGCGGGACGGCGCGAACCTCTACATCGCGGCGATCAACACACGCGCCCGCAGCCCCTTCGACGAGAGTGGAGACGAAGGTCTTCGTGCAACAGCCGTCCGGCATTCCGGAGACGCTGACGGAGGCCGCGCGGAACGGCAGGCTGCACCTGCGCGCCGGATGGGCGGCGAAGGGCTGGTGCTCCGACGGAACCAACTGCTTCGACGGCATCTCGGTGAGCAACAACGTGGGCGCCTCGCAGTGGAAGGGCGAGTACTTCCCCGTCACCGTGAACGGCTCGGAGCTGACCGCCGAATTCACCAAGGACGGCTGCGAGGTGACGATGCGGGTGCGGCTGCGGGACGCTTCGCCGGGCCGCGGCGAGACGGTGGAGTCCTCCACGACAACGCGCCAATGCGTGGGTCAGCGCGTGACGACGAGCGACGTGTACACCTTCTTGGATCTGCCGCTCGACGCGCGGCTCAGCGACGAAGGCGTGGAATATTCCTACCGCGTCGGCAAGGCCGACCTGCGCGACCACTTGCTGCCGCCGACGCACGTGGTCAAGACCGCGGATTCGGAGGTCCGGCTCGACCACATCGATTGGGACGCGGACATCGACTTCAGCCAGGCTGTCTACGGCGAGGTCTACTTCTTCATCTACCAGCCCTGAGAGGGCTTTTCGGCGCAAAGCCGGCTATCGCCCTACGCCCAGGTAGTAGAAGATGATTCCGAAGAACATGCTGGAGCCGACGAGGCCGAAGACGATCCGGTGAAACCAAGCGCTGTCGATGTCCATGCCCGCGGCCTTGGTGAGCTCGCGTCCAAAGAGCCAGGAGGCGAACGGCTGGCCCTCGGCTCCCAAGGCGAAGAAGCAGAAGCCCCAAAACAGCCCGAGTACGGCCATTCCGGGGTCAAATCCGGAAACCACGCAGATCGGCCCGCCGAACAACGTCACGAAGAATGCGATTGCGAAGGGGCTGCCGTAGTCCGGCTTGAGTCTCTGCCGCCGCACGGTCAGCCCGATGTCAGGCCGGCCCGGCGTTCTTGACCGCTTCGCTGACGCCGTCGGCGTACTTGGCGAAGTTGGTCTTGAACAAGCCGGCGAGCTTCTGGGCCGTCGCGTCGTATTTGGCCTTGTCCGCCCAGGTGTCGCGCGGGGTCAGCACGCCGGGGGGAACGTTCGGCGCTTCGGTGATGAAGTCGAGGCCGAAGACGGGGTCCTTCTGCGTGGGCGCCTTGGCGAGCTCGCCCGAGTAGACCGAGTCGAGCATGGCGCGAGTGTACTTGAGCTTGATGCGCGAGCCTTCGCCGTAGCCGCCGCCGCTCCAGCCCGTGTTCACCAGCCACACGTTCACGCCGTGCTTGCGGATCTTCTCCGAGAGCAGTTGGGCGTACTTGGCGGGATGCCACACCAGGAACGGGCCGCCGAAGCAGGGCGAGAAGGTCGCCTGCGGCTCGGTAACGCCGACCTCGGTTCCGGCGACCTTGGCCGTGTAGCCGGAGATGAAGTGATACTCGGCCTGCTCCGGGGTGAGCTTACTGACCGGGGGCAGCACGCCGAAGGCGTCGCAGGTGAGGAAGATGATGTCGGAGGGATGGCCGGCGACGCAGGGGATCTCGGCGTTGTCGATGAACTCGATCGGGTAGGCCCCGCGGGTGTTCTCGGTGATCGAGATGTCGTCGAAGTCCACGTGGTGGTGGGCTTCGTCGTAGACCACGTTCTCGAGCACCGCGCCGAAGCGCAAGGCGTCAAAGATCTGCGGCTCGTTCTCGCGCGTGAGGAAGACGGCCTTGGCGTAGCAGCCGCCCTCGATGTTGAACACGCCGTTGTCGCTCCAGCAGTGCTCGTCGTCGCCCACCAGCTTGCGCTTGGGGTCGGCCGAGAGAGTGGTCTTGCCGGTGCCCGACAGGCCGAACAAAACGGCCGAGCTTCCCGTGGAGGGCTCGGCCGTGGCGGAACAGTGCATCGACAGGATGCCGCGCTTGGGCATCAAGTAATTCATCAGCGTGAAGACGCCCTTCTTCATCTCGCCGGCGTAGTCGGTGCCGAGAATCACGATCTCCTGGCGCTCCAGGCTCAGGTCGACCGTCGTCTTGGAGGTCATGCCGCTGGTGTAGCGGTTGGCGGGGAAGCCGCCGGCGTTCAGGATCAGGCAGTCGGGCTCGCCGTACGAGGCGAGCTGCTCATCGGTGGGCCGGATGAGCATGTTGTGCATGAACAGCGCGTGGTACGGGCGCGTGCAGACGACGCGGACCTTGATCTGGAAGTCGGGGTCCCAGCCGGCGTAGCCGTCGATCACGTACAGCGTGGGGCAAATGTTGAGGTAGTCGACCGCGCGCTCGCGGTTGACCATGAAGATGTTTTCCGGCAGAGGGAAGTTGACCGGGCCCCACCAAACGTCCTTCTCGGACTCGGCGTGCCGGACGACGCGCTTGTCTTTGGGCGAGCGGCCGGTCTTTTCGCCGGAGTAGGCGAGCAGGGCGCCGGTGTCGGAGATCGCGGTGCGGGGCTCGCTCCGGATGGCCTCTTCGTACAGCATCGACGGGGCGGGATTCCGCAGGATTCGTTGGACGTTGATCCCGTTCGCGGACAGGTCGAAGGAGGTCATTTGGTCTATTCTGGCAGGGGCTGCGCCGGCGTCACAAGGCGCCGAACGGGCGCGTCCCCGGATTTCGTTCCGGTTTCGACGGGCGGTTCTGACGCACCGCCAGGCCGCCGACCCACACCAGGGCTCCCGCGGCGAAGACGGCCAAGGCGGCGCCCCACACCTTGGCCACGCCGGTGACCGCGACGGGCTCGGCCGAGATCTCCGGCTGCGGCTGCGCGAAAGAAGCCCACAGCCAGCGGTGGTCCGAGCCCGAGAACTTGCCGACGCCGCCGTCGACCGGCCGCAGCCCGCGCGCCAGAATCCAGTCCAGGCGGCCGAACAGAGCGTGCGTGGCGCCGTCCCCCGGCGCCGCCAGGAAGCCGCGGGAGGAGAGCAGCCGCAGGCCCTTCTCTTGCTGGTGGCCGCCCAGCAGCCAGCCGATGGAATTGAAGTCGCCGGCCAGGATCACCGGCGCGGAGGGGCTCTCGGGCGGCTCGGTGCGCTCCAGGTGGTAGAGAATCCAGGCGATCTCCTGAAAGCGGAGCTGCTCCTCGAAAGGCCAGCCGCCGTTGCGGAAGCTCAGGTGGACGGAATAGATCCGCAGCGGACCGGCGGGCGTTTCGATGTCCGCCCAGGGCAGCTCGCGGGTGCGGTTGACGCCGATGACGGCGCGGCCCGCGCGCCGGATCGGCCAGCGCGAGAGGATGGCGTTGGAGGCGTTGCCGGTGTAGCTCCAGCCGCGTTCGGCGGCCAGGGTCGCCACGGGGGCTTCTTCGGCGGCGGCGGAAGTCTCCTGCAAGGCCAGGATGTCGCAGTCCGCCGAGAGCAAGGGCGTCGCCAGGCCCTTGCGGATGCTCGGGGAATCCAGGCCCCGGCGGAGATTCCAGGAGGCGACCCGTACGGGGCTGTCGATCAGGGCGGGTCGCCCGAAGGCGCACCCGAGCAGCGCAAGGCCCAGCAGCGTACAGCGGAAGGGAACCGCCAGGGCCGATGCTGCGCCGGTGAGCCTCATGGCGCTCAGCCGCCGAGCAGTCGCAGATGCTCGATCATCAGGCAGCGGTCCTGGACGACCGTCAGGCCGGCGTCTTCCAGGCGCTGGGCGGCCTCGTCGTCCCGGACGCCGAGCTGGGTCCAGAACAGGCGCGCTCCGGAGGCTATGGCCGGCTCGACTAGGCCGGCCAAGTGTTCGGAACGGCGAAAGACGTTGATCACGTCAGGCCGCTCGGGCAGCGCTTCGAGCGAGGGCCAGGCGCGCTCGCCGTGGACCTCGGCGACGTTGGGGTTCACCGGCAGGATGCGGTAGCCGTTGCGCTGCAGATAGCGGCTGACGCCGAAGCTCGCCCGGGCGGCGTCGTCGGACAGGCCGACGACGGCGATCGTCTTGGCCGAGCGCAGCAGCTCGGCGAGGGCGGCGTCAGCGACCACGGCCCGGACCTCTGGAAGGACCGCCGCGGCCAGGACCGCGGGAGGGCCCGCCACGCGAGGGGCCGCGCGAAGGACCGCCGCGGGATGGGCCGCGAGAGGGGCCGCCGCGCACCGGGCCGCGAGACGGGCGCGGCGGCCCGCCCTTGCCGCCGGAGAACGGGCGTGGGCCGGCCGGACGACCGCTGCGTTCGCCCGGACGCCCGTCGCCGCGACCGCTGTCGCGCAAGGGCGGGCGAATGGGACCGCGGTCGGTCGAGCTCGAAGAGGGCCGGCCGGACGACGGGCGGGGCGGGGAAGGCCGTCCGCGGTCGTCGGAACGGAAGCCGCCTCCCTCGTTGTCGCGCCGCGGCGGCCGGTCGGACTTGGGACCTACGACGAATCCGCCGGGAGGTCTGCGCTCGGGCCGGTCGTCGCCGCGAGGACCTTCCTTCGGGCGGAATCCTCCTTCCTTCGGCCGGAAGCCTCCTTCCTTGGGCCGGAAGCCACCCTCTTTGGGGCGGAAGCCGCCGTCCTTTGGCCGGAAGCCGCCGTCGCGCGGACCACGGTCGTCACCGTGCCGACCGTCTTTCGGGCGGAAGCCCCCTTCTCTGGGGCGGAAGCCGCCGTCGCGCGGGCCGCGGTCGTCCCGTCGCGGGCCGCGATCGTTGCCGCGCCAGCCCCGGTTGTCATCGTCGCGCCGCGGCGGACGGCCTCGGTCAAAGCTGCGGCCGCCCTCGGACTTGGGGCCGACGGCGAAGCCTCCGGCGGGCCGGCGCTCGTCGGGAGCGTTCCGGCGGAAGCCGCCGTCGCGGTCGGACTTGGGGCCGACTTGGATGCGGGCGGCGGGCCGTTCCGAGCGAGGCTCCGGGCGCATCGGGGAAGTCGGGCGCGTGGGGGCGAAGCTCCGCGGCGGCGTCTCTGCGCGACCCTCGGGCCGGGGGCTGACGAAGGCCACGGCCTTGGCGTCCGGTCTGGTCTCGGGCCGGGTCCAATTGGTGGACGTGTTGCGCGGCAGCGGCAGTCTCGCGGCCGCACGGGCTCCGGTGCGCTTTCCGGCGGCCCGGTCGCGCATTGAAGAAGTCATTGAAGAAGTCCGACCGCCGGCGCCGGCGCGTGCGGGACGAGCCAACGGACGCCGCTCGCCCGGCTTCGCCGTCGCTTGTCCCTCGGCGCGCCGCAACGGCGGACGGGACGGGCCGCGGCCGACCGAGCGGCCTGCGCGTTGCGGCGTCCTCCGTACGGCCGGTGCGCGCCTTTCCGGCGGCTCCTCCTGATCATGGATGCGCAGGTCGAGCTTCTCGCCTGCGGCCACCCGCTCCTGGGCCGTGCGGCGGACCATCGGGCGGAGTTCGCGCGGCTCGCTCGGGCCCCTGCCGCGCGAGGCCGACAGGCGCTTCGGCGGCGCATCCTCGGGATGCAGCATCCAGTGCACTTCACGCGGCGTCAGCGTGCGCACCTCGCCGGTCTTCATCCGGCCGAGCTCGAGCGGGCCGATCTCAGTGCGCTTGATCTTCTCCACCTGGAAGCCAAGCGCCTGGAACATGCGGCGGATCTGCCGGTTGCGGCCCTCGCTGAGCGTGACCTCGTACCAAGGGTTGGGGCCGACGCGCGACATGCGGATCAGCGCGGGCGCGGTCCGGCGGCCGTCGTCGAGGTAGACGCCCTTGCGGAACTTCTCGAGCTGCGAGCCGGCCAACATCCCGTTGACCTTGACGCTGTACTTCTTGGGGACCTTCGACTTGGCCGACAGGATGTGGTTGGCGAAATCCCCGTCGTTGGTCAGCAGCAGCAGCCCTTCGGAGTGGTAGTCCAACCGGCCCACCGGGTAGACCTTGTCGCGGTAGCGGCCCAGCAGATCCATGACGGTCGGGCGGCCCTCGGGGTCGTCGGTGGTCGTCACGCAGCCGCGGGGCTTATAGAGCGCGAAGTAGAGCGGCTCGGGCGGCTTGGATTCGATCTTCTTGCCGTGGACGGTGATGACGTCCACAGACGGGTCGGCCTTGCTGCCCAACTCGGTGACGGGTTGGCCGTTGACGGTGACGTCTCCGGCGACGATCAGCTCCTCGGCCCGGCGCCGCGAGGCGATGCCGGCGCGGGAGATGATCTTTTGGAGTCTTTCTTCCATGGAATTCGGGGACTACGCGCAAGGGGACCAGGGACAAGGTAACAGAGATGTCGGGCGAGGGATAGAGACCGCTTGGAGACCCAACGCCCTCGGGCGTTCTAGCACTCGGACGCTTCTTCGGCTTCGGCGGCCGTCCGCTCGGCCTCTTCTTCGGCGGCCGCCACGGCCTCGTCCACGCTGGACTCGTCCGGCGGCGACTGCACTGACTCTTCGACCTCGGCCTCGTCCTCGCCGAAGGCGGCGCGGCTGAGCTCTTCGAGCTCCTTGAGGTTGGGGAGCTCCGCGAGGTCGTCGAGCCCAAACTGGACCAGGAACTCACGGGTCGTCTTGTACATCATCGGCTTTCCGACGACCTTCTTCCGGCCGGCGTTGGCGATGAGCTTGTGTTTGAGCAGCGTATGGATCACGCCCGAGGCGTTGACCCCGCGCACGGCCTGGATCTCCGGCACGGTCACGGGCTGCTTGTAAGCGATGACGGCCAAGGTCTCCAGCGCCGGCAACGACAGCTTGAGCTTGGGCCGCATCGTCTTGACGAACTTGCGGACGGCCTCATGATGTTCGGCCTTGGTGAACATCTTGTAGCCGCCGGCGACCTTGCGGATTTCCACGCCGCGGTGGTCCTTGCGGGCGTCCTCGATCAGGCGCGCCAAGTCGGCCTCGAGCACGTCTCGCGGTAACTCGAGCCCTTCGACGAGCTGGTCGAGCGTCACCGGCTCGTCGGCGGCGTACACGATGCCTTCGAGCAGGGCCAAACGTTGGTCGAGCTCCGGCAGCGCGACGGGCAGAGTCCGCTGTTCGGCTTCGACTTCCTGGGCTTCCGGCTGGTCTTCCGTCGGAGCCTCGGCGGCGGGTTCAGGCGTGGGCTCGGCCTCCGCTGCGGGCTCGTTCCGGGTGTTGGGCTCGACGGCCTCGTTGGGCTCTTGCGGCTCTTGGCTGGTCTCTACGTCGGCGCCTTGCGCCATCGTTGCGTTCTCCGGAACTCGAGGGCGCACAACCCCCTTTGTTGACTGTAACACGCGGCCTGCCCGCGCGCCCCGGCGGCTGATTTTTGACGGCGGCCGGAGGGGGCCGCTACAGGCGAAGGGGAGGCTCGTTAGGTGCTTTTCCCGAGATACAGCCCGCCGGGGCGGCTGGAAGACTGGTGCTGATCGCTCGGACTGGGTTTCGAGCGCCGTGGCAGCGGCAAGGGTTGCGAACACACTGATGATGCGGACGATCACACGCCTACTGTTCTGGAGCGCGGCTCTGGCCGCCGCCGCCCTGGCGCAGAGCTCTCAGCCGGACCTCGGCGTGCCCGACACGGAGTTTCGCGAGTGCACGGGCAACGGCGGAGCGTTCTTCGAGCTCAACGCCGTGCCGTACATCGATCCCAACGGGGACCCGGCGACGTACTGGTGGACGGGGCCGTTCGGGACCGTTCAGGGGCCGACGGGGACCGTCTTCCTGGAGCTGGGAGCGCATGAGATCGGCCTGGTGGAGACGACCTACGACGGCGAGACCAAGGAGCGGAAGTTCTACGTCGTGGTGATCGACACCCATGAGCCGACCGTGACCGTTACGGCGACGCCCTCGAAGCTGCCGGCCGAGCTGACCCTGCGGACCATCAACGTCGACGTGGAAGTCTCCGACGTCTGCGGGGCGGGAACGTCGTTCTCGCTGCTCGGCGTCACCGACAGCGACCCCGCCACCGGCCGGGTGAGCGGGGCCGAGATCGGCCAGGCCGACGCGTCGTTCCAGGTGCTGTCCTCGCGGCCGGTCGACGGCGGGTCGCGAGTCTACACGGCCTACTACGAGGCGCGCGACGCGTCGGGCAACACGAGCACGGCTTCGGCCTCCATCGTCGTGGGCGAGGAGTCGCCGTTCCCGGCCGACCCGGGCGCGCTGACGTTCAACTACTCCCGGGGCGGGCCGCCGCCGCCTTCGCAGACCACGTCCCTGACAGCCGAGACCTACTCCTCTTACCGCGTGACGTCGTCGGAGCCGTGGGCTTGGGCGGACGAGAGCGCGGGCGAGACGCCGGCGCAGCTCCGCGTCTCTGTGAACGGCGACGGCCTGGCGCCGGGCCTGCATGGCGCGGTGCTGACCGTGGAGGCCGGCTCGGGCTATCGCACGCAGATCCCGGTGCTGCTGCGGGTGTTCGACCCGCCGCAGATCTACTCGTTGCCGGAATCGCTGAGCCTCGAGCTCGACACGTTCACCGGGAAGGGCGGACTGGCGCGGCAGACGGCGCCGCTGGCCGCCGACATCTTCGTGGGCTCGCGCGGTACACGAGCGAAGCTCCAGATCTCCACTGATGAGCCCTGGCTGCAGGCGGTCGCGCGGGACGAGGAGTCCCCGACGATGGTGACGGTCGGCGCGATGCCCGCCGGCATGGGCCCGGGCGTCTACACCGGCAACGTGACGATCTCGACCGACAACGAGATGTCCGAGCCGCTGCTGTTGCCGGTGACCCTGACGGTGACCTCCAGCGCGACCTTCCTGGCGCCGGAGTTCGTGGTGAACGCCGCTACCATGGAGCGCAAGCCCGTGGCGCCGGGCTCCATCATCACGGCATTCCTGTTCAACCCCGACGGGGTGACCGCGAACGCCGTGGGACTGCCGCTGCCGACCACCCTGGGCGGCCTGTCGGCCAGGGTGAACGGCCGGGACCTGCCCCTGTTCCACGCCAGCGCCGGGCAGCTCAACGCCCAGTTGCCGATCGACATCGAGCCGGGCGTGGCGACGATGGAGTTGTTCTTCCAGGGAGAGAAGAAGGGCCAGACGACGCTGCAGATCATCCCGGCCGCTCCGGGCGTGTTCGCGCAGAACGGCAGAGCCTTGGCGATCAACCAGGACGGCTCGCTGAACGGTCCGGACAGACCCGCCCTGCGCGGCAGCTATTTGTCGCTGTTCCTCACGGGCCAAGGCGCCACCGATCCGCCCGTGCCGGCCGGCTCGGCCGCCCCCGGGGCTCCCTTCGCGCTGGCGGCGCTGCCGGTGACGGCGATCATCGACGGTTCGGTCGCCGAGGTGCGCTTCGCCGGCCTGGCGCCGGAACAGGCCGGGCTGTTGCAGGTGCAACTGGGGATGGCGGACCGCACGCCGGGCGAGCACGAGGCGACCATTTTCGTCGGCGGCACGCCCAGCAACGCCGTGACGATCTACGTGGGCCGGTAGCGGCCGACCGTCGGCCGGTCAACGAGGCCGGGCTCGGGACTTGGCCAAGATCGCGATGCCCGCCAACCCGCTGAGCAGGAGCAACACGCTCGCCGGTTCCGGAACCTCCGCGTCAACGGCTTCGGCCGCGACGAGCGGAAACTCCTGCAACATGAAGTTGTAGCCGCCTTCGGTCGGCGAGTCGCTGACAGACACCTGGAACTGAGCGTGGAACGCGGACCCCGGCGCTAGTTGCGCGCCCGACCACTGCAGCTTCATGGGGCCGGCCGACAGATCCGGGAATAGGTCGGCTATTGGAGAGGGGCTGCCGAGCACGAAGGCGACGAGTCCGTCCTCAGCGCCCGCGCCGCGCAGTCGAAACAGGAATCCGTCCCAGGGATCCAGCGTGGAGTTGGTGATCCATTCGTCGAACGAGTAGATCGTGACTCCGAGGTTGTTGGTGACGTCAAAGAACGTTTGGATCGGCGCCAGACGAGAGAAGAGCTCCTCGTGAGTCTCCTCCTCCTCACCAGGGCCGGAGCCCTCAGGGGGACCGCCCATGCCCTCGCCGTCATCTCCTTCCTCCAGCTCGGTCTTGGAGAAGTCCTTGTTGATAGCGATCTGAAGCCCTTCCACGACCAACCCGACGTTCTCGCAGGATCTCTGGCTCTGGCCGTGCTCGATCAAGCCGACGCAGCCTCCCCCTCGAAAGGCTGCGGAGTCCGGGTCGATGGCGGCGGCGTCCGAGGGCTTCGCGCCCCAGAATAGTGCGACGGCGACCGCCGCGCACAAAGTAAATCGTTGGATTGTCACCGTTCCCCCCTGAGCTCGCGGACAACAAAGGTTCTACCGCCGCCGCCTCTCCAGAGCGCTCGGGCGATCGGCGGCGGCTCGGTTGGAGTTGTCCCTCGAGCCGGCAGCTCACGGTGCGGCTCGAGGGATCGGGTAGACACGCGTCACCACTTGCCCACCACGGGCTCGTCTCCGGGCATGCCGAAGAAGTAGAGCGGATCGGAGATGCCGCCGTCCCAGACGCCGTCTCCCGTGGAGTCCAGCAACCAGACTCCCTCGAAGAAGACGCCGGCTTTGGTGCGGCCGTCGCCGTTCCAGTCGCCGAGAACGGGGATGGTGTCCGTCCAGCCTAGTGCGAACACGCGGTCCGCGACGCCTCCGTCCCAGGCCGCGTTGCCGTCGTAGTCGAGGAACCAGATGCCCTGGTTATAGATGCCCACTTTGGTTCTGCCGTCGCCGTTCCAGTCGCCGACCAGCGGCTTTGCGCCGAGGAACCCGAAGGCATAGGCTCGATCAACGGTTCCTCCGTCCCATTGCAGGTCTCCGTCGTAGTCGAGGAACCAGTAGCCCTGGTTATAGACGCCGACTTTGGTCTTGCCGTCGCCGTTCCAGTCGCCTACCACAGGCGTCGCGCCGGCAAAGCCCATCGGGAAGAGCTTGTCGTTCGGCGGGCCGTCCCAGACGCCGTTTCCGTTGTAGTCGAGGAACCAGTAGCCTTGGTTGTAGACGCCGACCTTGGTCGTCCCGTCGCCGTTCCAATCGCCGACGAAGGGCGTTGCGCCGGCGAAGCCCATGGGAAACATCCGGTCGGCCGTTCCGCCGTCCCAGACGCCGTTTCCGTCGTAGTCGAGGAACCAGTAGCCCTGGTTGTAGACGCCGACCTTGGTCGTCCCGTCGCCGTTCCAATCACCGACGACTTTCTGGGCTCCGGGGAAGCCGAGGCTGAACAGCGAGTCCGCACCCGCTTCACTGACGCCGTTTCCGTTCACGTCGAGCTGCCACAGCCCTCCGCTGTAGATTCCGACGTGGTCGGGTTTCTCGCCTTCGCCGCCGCCGCCGCCACCGCCACCGCCGCCCGCGGTCCCGGTGATGTAGATGTCGATGTAGACGATGTCATTGAGCGGGTCCACGACGGGCGTCCGCGGATAGTTGGGGTTGGAGCCGCTGTCGTCTTCCGCCACGGGCTCGACGCTGAGCTCCGAGACGGGGCCGGCAATCGGGTCGAACAGGGCCGTCGACGCGGTGAAGTCCAGCGGCGAAGTTGCGCTGCCGCTGAAGTACGTCAGACGCCACCAGCCGGCCTTCTCGACGCCCGGGTTCATGACCATGTTTCTGAGCTTCCAGTTGTAGCCGTAGATCATGCGGCCGGTGACGTTGATCTCCGCCGTGAAGTTCTCTTGGGCGGTCTGCGCCACTGCGCCCCCGCCGGCCTTCTCCCAGAGCTTCGTCGTGGGGTTCCAGATGTAGGCCGTCCCCGCGGGATCCGGCAGGACATCGATCGTCCCGGCTTCCGGTTCGAGCTTCGTCAGGCTGATCATCATGGTGTTGCTGAAGAGTGTCGCGTAGCCTGGCGCCTGAGCGGCCGCGACCGCCTGCTGGGCGTTCGACGCCCGTACGCCCCACACTTCGTCCACTCCGAGGCCTGAGATGTGGACCATCTCGAAACCGGTCAGGTCGGTTGGGGCAAAGGGAACGAACTCGACGCGGACGAACGAGGTGGCCCGCCAAGGGACGCTCTCGATGTTGTCCGATACGTCCACGTGGCTCGCCGTCAGCGACACCAGATCGGACGCGGAGTAGGCTTGCCAGTTGTTCTCCGCATCTTTCTGAACGTAGATCCGAGATAGCGATTCCGGGGGCAGGCTCGAAAAGTCGCAAGTCGGCTCCGCCGGATCACAGGGCGGGTCCGATCCGTTCCATAGATAGAATCTGCCGTTCAGCTCGGCTTGGCCTTGGGGAACGACGTTCGGAATGCTGACGACGGGAGTCTCCGCGATCAGCACAGGAAATGAGAGGTTGTTGGCCGCAGCTTCAGTACCCGATGCTGCGCGCCCGGCGTTTACGGTTGCGAGAGCAAGCACGGCAACGCCACACACGGAAAGGTGAATCCTTTCGTGGAACATCAGAGATGCCCTCCTTGCTGGAAGGAGGTAATAGCAATCGCGGCGCCACGCGCGGTTCGCCTTCTGCCAGGCGGGACGCGAAGGGGGGCTGGTCGGGCCGGCCGTCCCTGGGGGGCTCGGAGAAGTCCCCTCGACTGGGCCGATTGGGGCAAAGGGCGCAGCCGTTTAGGGGCTGTTCGCCTATCTCAGTCGGAGTATTCGGCGTCGGCGGCGGACATTGGCGTGGCGCCGCTGAAGACCGTGTCGAACATCTTGTGCTTGCGGATGACGATGGAGCCGAATGCCTGCTCCTGTACGAGCACGATCGCCTGCATGCGCACCATCTCGAGCACGGCCAGGAAGGTCGCCACCAAGGCTCGGACGCTGGGCTGCTTCTCGAAGACCTCTTCCAGGCGCACGGCCTCGTCCAGGCTGAAGAGCACGTTCTTGAGGAAGTCGATGCGGCTGGCGACCGAGACCTCCTCCTCGGCGACGTTGTAGGTCGGCCGGCTCTTGAAGCGTTGCAGGACCTTCTCGAAGGTCGAGACCAGGTCGAACACGTTGACCGATAGGCCGGGCTCTTCCTCGTCCTCGAAGGATTCCACCGGCGGGTTCGACCAGACGTTCTCTTCGATCTCGCGCTTCTGGCGGAGCATCTGCGCGGCCTGCACGAACTTCTCGTGGTCCAGCAGTTGGCGCACCAGCTCGTCGCGGGGGTCTTCCTGCTCTTCCTCCGGGATGGTGGGGTCCTTGGGCAGCAGCATCTTCGACTTGATGTGGATCAAGGTCGAAGCCATGAAGATGAAGTCGCCGCCGAGGTCGATGTTGAGCTTTTCGGCCGTCTTCAGGTAGCCCAGGTACTGCTCGGTGATCTGGGCGATGGGCAGGTCGAAGATGTCGAGCTTGTGCTTGCGCACCAAGTCGAGCAGCAGGTCGAGCGGTCCGTGGTAGACGGGGAGCTGGACGTCGAGCGGGCCGGACTGGCGCTCGCCGTCTTGGGACTCCTCCGGCTCTTCGTCCGGCGGCAGGATGGGGATCTCTTCACTCAAGGGTCAAGGCCCAAAAGAGAGCGCCCGGGCGCGATTGCGCCGGGCGCTTATCCCGGAAATTCTACCATGAGCGGCCGGAGATGCGGTCGCGCGATTGTCGGCCGGCTCGGCCCGGGGAGCAAGATCGGTCAGGACAGGGCGGGCTTCGGCCGCTACGCTCGAAAGTGTCGATGCCGACGCGTTCCCCGTCTCCCACTCCGGCCGAAGAGGGCGCCGCACGGTTCCGGCGGGTGGCGCGCTTTGTGGAAGAGCGCCTCGCCGAGGACTTGAGCGTCGAAGAGCTGAGCCGCGTCGCGGCGTTCTCGAAGTTCCACTTCCACCGCCAGTTCGCGGCCTTGTTCGGCGTGGGCGTCTACCGCTACGTCCAGCTCGTGCGCCTGAAGCGGGCGTCGTATCTGCTGGCGTTTCGCGAGGATCGCTCGGTGCTGGAGATCGCTCTGGAGACCGGCTACGAGAGCCCGGAGGCCTTCTGCCGGGCCTTCAAGAGCCGCGTCGGCCAGACGCCCACGGAGTTTCGGCGGAGTCCGGACTGGGCCGGATGGCGCGCCGCCTACGATCTCGTCCGCCGCGCCCGCGCTTCCGCAGTGAGCTACGCAATGCACGAATCCCGCGTCCAGATCCTCGACTTTCCCGAGACCCGGGTCGCCGTCCTGGAGCACGACGGCGACCCGTCGCGGATGGGCGAATCCATCCGCAGGTTCATCGCCTGGCGCAAGCAGGCCGGGCTGTCTCCGCGCCACAGCGCCACCTACAACCTGCTCTACGGCGACCCCGATGACGGCCCGCCGGAGAGCTTTCGGTGCGACTTGTGCGCGGCCACCGACGACGAGATCGCGCCGAATGAGGCGGGCGTGGCGAGCGGGGTGATCCCGGCCGGGCGCTGCGCCGTGCTGCGCCACGTGGGGGCCGACGAGGGCTTCGGCGCCACGCTCGCCTATCTCTACGGAGAGTGGCTGCCGGCCAGTGGCGAGCGGCCGCGAGACTTCCCGCTGTTCTGCCGGCGGGTGCGCTTCTTCCCCGACGTCCCCGAAAACGAAGCCGTCACGGACTTCTATTTGCCGTTGGAGTGATCCCCTCAGCAAGGGGGCGCCGGGAGGTGCGACACTGTCGCTGGACTTTCCGATGAGGGAGCGCCTGGAGTGAGCACCAATCGCAAGGCCTGGATTCCGGCCTTGGGCCGCTGGCGCTCCGTCCCCTTCTATGAAAGCGTGGTGCGCTGGTTCTCGCTGGAGGATCTGCCGCGTCTGATCGCGCGCGACCTCGAGCTGGCGCCGGGGCAGCGGACCCTCGACATCGGTTGCGGCCCGGGGTCGCTCGAGCGGGCCGTGGCGGCGGTGCAGCCGGCGGCGCGGGTGGTGGGGCTCGATCCCGACCCGGACATGCTGCGCCGGGCCCGAGCCGACGGCTGGGAGGGCGCCCGCTTCGTCGGGGGATTGGGGCAGACCTTGCCCTTCGCCGATGCGTCGATGGATCGCGTGACGATGACGCTGATGCTGCACCACCTGACGCGGCCGCGAAAGCAGCTCGCGCTGGCCGAGGCCTTGCGGGTGTTGCGCCCGGGCGGACGGCTGCTGTTGACGGACTGGACCAAGCCCCGCGGGCCTGCCGCCGCCGCCTTCCTGATCGTGCGGGTCGTCGACGGCTTCGAGCCCACGGCGGACCACGCCCACGGCCGCGTGGAAGAGCTCATCACCGGGGCGGGGTTCCGCGAGCTGCGCCGCCTCCATACCCGCCGGCTGTGGATCGGCGAGATCGCGCACTTCGCGGCCGTTCGTCCCCACTAGCCTGCGGCCGGCCCGGTCAACCCGCCGGTCTACTCCGCCGTTCTACTCCACCGGTCTACTCCACGGTCACGCTCTTGGCGAGGTTGCGCGGCTGGTCCACGTCACAGCCTCGCAGCACCGCGATGTGGTAAGCCAGCAACTGCAGCGGCACGATCTCGAGGATCGGCAACAGCAGCTCGTGCGTGGTCGGGATCTCGATGACGTCCTCGGCCGTCGAGCGGACGATTTCGTCGCCCTTGTTGACGATGGCGATCACCTTGCCCAGACGGGCCTGGACCTCCTGGATGTTCGAGGCCGTCTTTTCGTAGCGCACGCGGCTGCCTTCATCGTTGGGATCGTAGGCGGCCAGCACCACCACGGGCAGCTTCTCGTCGATCAGTGCGTTCGGCCCGTGCTTCATCTCGCCGGCGGGGTAGCCCTCGGCGTGGATGTAGGAGATCTCCTTGAGCTTGAGGGCGCCTTCGAGGGCGATGGGGTAGTGGATGCCTCGGCCCAGGAACAGGGCGTCGGTGGCGTGGTAGTACTTCTTGGCGAGCTCTTCGCAGATCTCGTCCACGCGCAGGCACTCCTCCACCTCGTTCGGGGCCAGGAAGAGCAACTGGGCGAGCCGCTTGGACTCGGCGTCGCTGAGCACGTTGCGGGCCTGCCCCAACTGCATCGCCAGGACGAACAGGGCGGTGAGCTGCGAGGTGAAGGCCTTGGTGGAAGCTACGCCGATCTCCGGGCCGGCGTGGGTGTAGACGACGCCGTCGGACTCGCGGGTGATCACCGAGCCGATCACGTTGCAGATGGCGATGGTCGGCGAGCCCTTGGCCCTCGCCTCGCGCTGCGCGGCCAGCGTGTCGGCGGTTTCGCCGGACTGGCTGATCGAGATGGTCAGCACCTCGTCGCTGACGATCGGGTCGCGGTAGCGGAACTCGGAGCCGTAGTCGACCTCAACCGGCAGCCGCGCCAAGCGCTCGATCATGAACTTGCCGGCCAAGCCGGCGTGCCAGGAGGTGCCGCAGGCCAGGATCTTGACCGAGCGGATCTCGGCCAACTGCTGCGGCGTGAGCCCGATCTCGTCGAGAAAGACCTTGCCGGTCTGGCGGTTCACGCGGCCGATGGCGGTTTCGCGGACGGCTCGGGGCTGCTCAAAGATCTCCTTGAGCATGAAGTGCTTGTAGCCGCCCTTCTCGGCCATCACGGGGTCCCACAGCACGCGCTGCACGGAGCGGTTGACGGGCCGGCCCTGGAAGTCGGTCAAGGTCACGCCGGTGGGCGTGAGCACGGCCAGGTCGCCGTCGTGCAGAAAGAACACGTCGCGCGTGTGGTGCAGGATGGCCGGCGTGTCGGAGGCGACGAAGTACTCGTTCTCCCCCAGGCCGATGATGGCGGGCGGACCGGAGCGCGCCGCGACGATCTTGCCTGGGTCGCGCCGCGAGACGATGGCCATTGCGAAGACGCCGTGCAGGCGCTCGATGGCCTCGCGTACGGCGCCTTCGAGCGGGACGCCGTTGTTGCGGCTGTACTTGTCGACCAGGTGCGCGATCACCTCGGAGTCGGTGTCGCTGACGAACGTGTGGCCCTCGGCCCGCAGCTCTTTCTTGATGTCGAGGTAGTTCTCGATGATGCCGTTGTGGACCACAACGATATCGCCGGAGGCGTCGCGGTGGGGGTGCGCGTTCTCCTCGGTGGGCTGGCCGTGGGTGGCCCAGCGAGTGTGGCCGATGCCGTAGTTGCCTTCGACCGGGTTGAGGCGCACGACCTCTTCGAGCTGCCGGAGCTTGCCGGGAGCGCGGCGCACCGAGAACGGATTGTCGGAGCGGCTGACGGCGATTCCGGCCGAATCGTAGCCCCGGTACTCCAGCCGACGGAGGCCGTCAATGATGATCGGGGCCGCCTCGGCCGCGCCAATGTAGCCGACGATTCCACACATAGTCTTTGGAGTCCCTCTACGGTTGCAGATCGACAGTAAATTCTTCGATCACAGGGTTGGCGAGGACTTCACGGGCGATTCGCTCCACCTGATCGCGGGCGGCGGCGGGGTCCACGCCGTCGGCCAGCTCGATCTCAAAGAACTTTCCCTGGCGGACGCCGGCGACGCCGGCATGCCCCAGATTGTTCAACGCCGCGGTAATCGCGCGGCCCTGCGGATCAAGGACCGTCTTCTTGAGGGTAACGTGGACGAGAGCCTGCATCCCTCGATTGTAAGCCGGGTTTGGGGCGGGAAACCGCCGTAGGGGGCGGCTCTCGGGGGCGCAGTTCTTTCAGCGCGTCGGAGAGTTTCCTATTTGCCGATGCAGAAAGTCGAAAAAATATTGCCCAGGATCTCTTCGATGGTGGTGGCGCCGGTGATGGCGTCCAGCGGTTCGAGGGCGCTGTAGAGATCGAGCAGCAGCATCTCATGGGGCGTGCCGGTCGCCACCGCCGCGCGGGCTCTTTCGAGGCATTCGGCGCATTCGGCCAACAGCCGCTCGTGGCGGACGTTGGTGATCAGGCCGCTCTCCTGGTCCAGCTCCACGCCGCCGCGGGCTTGGTCCACGATGGCCCGGCGGAGGTCGTCGATCCCTTGCCCGGTGGCGGCGGAGACCGCCAGGCCCTCCGTCTGCGCCACGTCGGGCAAGTCCGCCTTGTTGGCCGCCACCAGCGCGCGGCCGGTGGAGCGGGCCTTGTGGAGCAGCTCGCGATCGGCGTCTTCGAGGGGCTGTGAGCGGTCGATGACGGCCAGGATGAGGTCGCCGCCGGCCAAGGCCTCCCAACTGCGCTCGACGCCGGCTGCCTCGGCCACGTCTTGGGTGGCTCGGATGCCGGCGGTGTCGAGCAGCTTGACCGGGATTCCGCCGATCTGGGCGACCTCGCTGACGACGTCGCGGGTGGTGCCGGCCAAGGGGGTTACGATGGCTCGTTCGCTTTCGAGCAGGCGGTTGAAAAGGCTCGATTTGCCGACGTTGGGGCGTCCGACGATCGCCAGCGTGAGCCCGCCGTGGACGACTTTGCCGAGGCGAAAGCTGGCGCGGAGCCGCTCGACGGGTTCGGCGACCAGCGCCAGCCGGCGCAGGATCTCGGCGTCTTCGGCGACCTCCAGATCGTCCTCGGCGAAGTCGATGCCGGCCTCGAGCAGGGCCACGGCGTCGAGCAGCTCCTTCTTGATGGGGGCCAGCCGCCGCGAGAGGGCGCCCTCGACCTGCTGCATGGCCACCCGGGCCTGGTAGGCGGTGGTCGCCTCGATCAGGTCGCGCACCGCCTCGGCTTGCGCCAGGTCGAGCCGCCCGTTGCGAAAGGCTCGCTGCGTGAACTCGCCGGGCTCGGCCAAGCGGGCGCCCAGCGCCAGGGCCCGCTCGACGGCGAGGGCTAGCACGGCGGGCGAGCCGTGGCAGGAGAGCTCGACGACGTCCTCGGCGGTGTAGCTGCGCGGGGCCTGGAACCAGGTCGCCACGACGCGGTCGACGTGGCGGCCCTGGTCGTCGACCAGAAAGGCGACCTGGGCCTGTCGCGGCGACCACTCGCGAGGATGGCCGCGGAGCAGTCCATCGGCGACGGCGCGGGCCGCCGGACCGCTGATGCGGACGACGCCGAGGCCGCCGCGGCCGGGCGGCGTGGAGAGGGCCACGATGGTGTCGTCGACATCGAGCGACGGCGGCAGGGACTGCGAAGCCACGATCGCTCCAGTCTAGCCCGCGCTAGCGGAGCAACTTTCTTGCTCGTCGTAAGGCGCTCGGTCGGCTCGACAACGCTACTCGACCCCGAAGGCGAATACTTTGCCGGAAGAAGACATCGACGCGCTGCCTACCGCACCGGGCGCCAATAGACCAAATTCTCCCTTGTCGACCTGCGTCAGAACGAGTTTGTACGCCTGCACGCCGACTTTCTCCGGGTTGAAAGGAACGGCATTGCGTTCTGATCCGCTCTTGGCTCGGAGTACGCCGGACGTCAGTGCTCGAAATTCTCGCAGGTCTTTCCGGATGTCCATCTTCAGGAGTTGGAACTCGGAAGCCGCCACCCCTTCTTCTGCTCGGATGAAGAGCTCTACCGGCGGTGATACCTGAACTCGTGCATTTCTGCCGTCGATTACGCCACTGATATGACCCTTGTGAAGGCCGGCGGTTCCGATACTCTTCAGCATGCCGCCGGTCCGCCAAGTCACGAGCTCCGGTTCCATGAACTCCCATCGATTTTCTTTGAGTAAGTAGACTCCTACTTCTTGTGGGAAGCCGTCGTTAAACTTTGATCCATTCGTCGTAGATGCGACGGCCGGCGCTGGATTCAGCAGGGCTTGGATGACCTCGGCGGAGAGCCCAGCCTGCTTCAGCTCGACCATCTGATCCACGCTCAGATCCAGGGGCTGCTGGTTTTGGCGAACCTTCGCGATGATCGTGTCGTCAGTCAGCCCGGCTTCCTTGAGAGTGAGCACCTCCGCAACGCCAACGTCCGCGGCCGGGAGCATGGCGGACAGCGACGCGAATGCCACTACGGCAAGATACGGCGTACATCCCACAGGTAATCGAATCATAGGTCCCCCCCTTGGAACGATCTCAGAATGCGCAGGAGGCTTCAATGTTAGGGTCGAAGCCCCACGATTGTACTATCGAGATTGATATTAGGCAACCGTCAATTAGTACACTGTGTTACGCACGGAGACTCCATCTAATTTCAGCGTGGCATCCTGTTTCAGCGCGGTGTCACGAGTCGTGGACTGTCGGGAAGGTCTTGGCCCTCCCGGATCAACGAATCCGGAAGGGGGCGGCTGCCCGGAGCGCTGGGTTGCAGTCGGCCGACGACGTCGATGAGGGCCCGTAACGACAACGGGCCGAAAATTGCGTGCAATGCCTGTAGGCGGGGGGTCGACGACCGTGCGACCCTAGGGCATCGCAGCTATGAAAAAGACCTTCCAGAAGTATCTGCTCCCCGGCTTTGTCTTCCAATCGATCGTGGTGGGAGGGGGCTACGGCACGGGCCGGGAGCTGGTTCAGTTCTTCCTGACCAAGGGCCCGCTGGGAGGCTACGGCGGCATGCTGGTGGCGACTCTGATCTGGGGCCTGATCCTGGCGCTCGGGTTCGAGATGGCCCGCAGCAGCCGCCACTTCGACTACCGCACGTTCACCAAGGCCCTGCTGGGCCGGGCTTGGGTGGGGTTCGAGGCGCTGTACGTGGCGAGCACGATCTTGACCATCGCCATCGTGGGGTCGGCGTCGGGAGAGCTTTCGGCGGAGATGTTCGGGGCGGCGCCGATCGTGGGCACGCTGGTGGCTGTGGCCGCGGTGGCGTTCTTCGCGTTTTGGGGCAGCGCGCTGATCGAGCGCTTCTTCGCGTTCTGGTCGTTCGCGCTTTACGCCGTCTACCTGATCATGATTGCGCTGGTGGCGCCGCGGTTCGGCGACGTGATCGCCCACAACGCGGCCATCACCGTGCCGGGGGCTCCCTGGCTGCTGGGCGGGCTGGAGTACGCCGCCTACAACTTGGCGGCGCTGCCGGCGATGCTGTTCGTGGCGCGACACCTGGAGACGCGCCGCGACGCGGTGATTGCGGGTTTCATGGCGGGCCTGATTGCGATGTTCCCGGGCGCGCTGATCTACACGGCGCTGCTGGCGTTCTACCCGTCCATCCTGGAGCAGTCCATCCCGGCGAACTTCGTGCTGGGCGAGCTGGACAGCCCGGCCTTCCAGCTCTTCTTCCAACTGGTGCTGTTCGGGACGTTCATCGAGACGGGCACGGGCATGATCCACGGCTTCAACGAGCGCGTGGCGGGCCTTCTGAGCGAGCGCGGCCAGACGCTGACGCATTGGCGGCGGCTGGCGATCGCGGCGGGGCTGCTGGTGGCGTCAGTGTGGCTGGCGGACCGGTTTGGGCTGATCGCGCTGATCGAACGCGGCTACGGCGTGATCACGTACGGGTACTGGCTGCTGTTCCTGCTGCCGATTCTGGTGGTGGGTTTGCGGAAGATGCTGCGGCCGGCGTGAGGGGCCGCGGGCGCCCCGCCGGATTTTTTCTTCAAAATGTGAGCCAAAGTGAGCCATTCTGAGCCAAAGTGAGCCATTTTCGGCTCGGATTGGCGGGCTCCGCGGCGGTTGCTGATCGAAAGTTGCCGGGGATTGCAGGTCACGGCGATCTCAAGCCCGGGGGGCCTGTCGGCTGCCATGGGCCGGTCTTGTTTGCCTTTAGGGTAGCGCGGGGTGTCAAGGGCTCGGTGGGGCCATGGCCTCCGTTCCGGAGGTCGTCGGGGACCGAGGACCCGGCACGCCGGAGGGGTGCGCCACGGGGGCCTAGAACGGGTCGTTGGGGTTTTTGGGGCGCTGGGCTTCGGGGATGTAGCCCTTCTTGCGGTCTTCGCCGTTGAAGATCAGCGTGACGTCCACGGTTTTGGTGGTTTCGTCCAGGTGGGTGCGGGCTTCGGTTTTGGCCAGGTGCTCGAACATGCCTTCCTGCTCGATGGTGTCCAGGAAGAAGCGCGGATAGGTGGCGTTGAAGGGTCTGCCCGGCTCCAGGCCCCAGCGTTTGCGCACGACCGGTTCGGCGAGGATGTCCAGGCCTTGGATTTCCAGCCGCCGGAAGGTGTACTGCGGACCGAGCTCGGTGTGGAAGACCAGGTCAACGGTCTTCGTGTCGTCGTGGACCTTGTGGTCTTCCAGGGTTTGGGATTTGAGGAAGCCGACGGTGCGCAGCAGCTCGTCGAGCCGGCCCAGGGAGGTTTGGACGGCGGTCATGTTCACCCGTTCGCCGCTCGAGAAGTCAAACAGGCTGTCGAGCTTGTCGGGCGAGACCGGCGGGACGTCCGGGCGCTGGATCGAGCCGTAAGAGTAGACGTCGCCCTCGTGGACCTCCACGGTGATGATGAGGCCGAGCGAGGCGTCGTCGGGACGCGCTTCGCAGGGGCAGAACTCCACGCCCATGAAGCCCTTCTCCTCGTACATCGGCCGCACGTTGTACTGCAGGAGCTGCAGCAGACGGGCTTCGGTGTACGGCTCGCCCATGGCCTTGGGGTTGAAGCTGCGCTGCAAGTCGAGCGGGCCGATCGCCGCCGAACCCTTGAACTCCACGAAGGCGATGCTCTGCATGCGCTGCTCGGGCTGGAAGACCATCGCCAGGCTCTCGCCGTCGATGGGCAGCAGTTGGCCGATCACCCGGGAGTCGTGGCCGGCGGCCATCCAGCGCTTCTGGAGAGCGTCGCCGATCTGGTCCACCATGCGGCCCGTGGCCGGCACTTCCGTCTTGAACAGAGGGATCTGCTGGTGCAACTCTTCGAGCAACTGCGGCTCGGGCTCGTCGAAGTTCAAGAAGCGCACCGAGAAGACTTGGTCGACTTCATCGACCTCGAAGGTCAGCGAGTAGCCGCCGTCCTTGGGGCCGAAGCGGTAGGAGAGCGTCTCGAAGACTCCGGTTTCGGTGAGGCGCGCCACGGCTTTCTGGAAGTCCGCCTCGTTGACCATGTCGCCGACGTGCAGGCCCGTCTCGGCCTGGATGCGGTCCTTGTCGAAGTGCTGGGCGCCTTCGATGACGATTTCCCGCAGCGGATACTTTTCCTGCGCCGCCAGCGCACAAGTCAGCGTCAGCGCCAGAATGAAAATTCGGCCCACACTGTTGAAGACGTTCCGGGCGGGGAGGGGTTTCAGAGCGGCCTCCCTCAGTCGTACAGGGCGTCGATCTGGCGGGCGAACTTCATCTCGACGGCGCGGCGGCGGACCTTCATGGACGGCGTGATCTCGCCGTCCTCGATGGAGAGCTCGCGGTCGAGCAGCAGGATCTTCTTGGGCTTCTCGTAGCGGGCGAGGGGTTCGCAGGCCTTCTCGACCTCGCTGAACAGGAGCTGGAAGACGTCCTTGTTGTCGATCAAGTCGCGCAGGGTGCGGAACTCGATGCGGCGCTCCTGGGCCCAGAACTTGACCTTTTCGAACTCCGGGATGATGAGCGCGCAGGGGAACTTGCGGCCTTCGGCGAAGACGATGGCCATCGAGATATAGGGGCTGGTCTTGAGCAGGTTCTCGATGGGCTGCGGGGCGATGTACTTGCCGCCGGAGGTTTTGAGCAGGTCCTTCTTGCGGTCGATGATCGAGAGGTAGCCGTCGGAATCGAACTTGCCGATGTCGCCGGTGTGGAACCAGCCGTCGGCGTCGATCACTTCGGCGGTGGCCTCGGGGCCCTTGTAGTAG
Organism: Acidobacteriota bacterium; assembly: GCA_016125275.1. Classification (GTDB taxonomy): domain Bacteria; phylum Acidobacteriota; class Terriglobia; order Bryobacterales; family UBA6623; genus RI-231. Next base: position 125,183 of record WGMB01000001.1, read on the forward strand.
CCCTTCATGATGTTGGGGCCGCGCACGAGGATCTCGTCGTCTTCGGCGAGGCGGGCCTCGACGTTGCGGATGAGACGCCCGACGGTGCCGAAGCGGAAGTGGTCCGGCGTGTTGATGGAGATGAGCGGCGAGGTCTCGGTCAAACCGTAGGCTTCGTAGATGGGAATGCCGACGATGTAGAAGAACTCGGCCAGGTGGCGGCTCAGCGGGGCCGCGCCGGAAAACATCATGCGGAAGCGTCCGCCGAGTCGGTCGCGGAGCTTCTTGAAGACCAAAAGGTCGGCGATGGTCTGCTGGAGGCCCAGCCAAAAGGGCATCCGTTGGCCGTGGCTGCGGAACGGCAGGGCGCGCTCGCCCACGCGCAGGGCCCACTCGATGAGCTTGCGGCGGAAGGTGGGCGCGGCGGCGATGGCGGCGGTGACGCGGCCATGGATCTTCTCGAAGAAGCGGGGGACCGCGACGGCGACCGTGGGCCGGATCTCCTGCATGTTCTGCGGCACGGCCTCGAAGGATTCCGCGTAGGCCACGGTGGCGCCGGAGTGGAAATAGACGTAGTCGGCGATGCGCTCGGCCACGTGGCTCAACGGCAGGAAGGAAAGGCAGAGGTCGCCGGTTTCGATCTGGAAGCCGCAGTCGCGGACGTTGGTGCCCAGATTGTTGTGCGTGAGCACGACGCCCTTGGGCACGCCGGTGGTGCCGGAGGTATAGATGATGCTGGCGACGTCTTCGGGCTGGACGGCGTTGATGCCGGCTTCGAAGGCGCGGGTCTCCTCGTCGGTGAGCGGCTCGGTTCCGATGAGGCTCTGGACGCCCACCACGCGCTCGTCGTCGGAGCTGACGAGGTCGAACACGGCGGCGCCTTCCAGGCGGGGCAGCTTGGGCCAGACCTCCTGGATCTTGGCCAACTGCTCGGCGGTGGAGACGAGCACGACGCGGGCCTCGGAGTGCTCCAGCATGTAATGGAGCTGATCGGCCCCCAGCGTCGGGTACAGCGGCACGCTGATGATGCCGGCCGTCATCATGGCGAAGTCGCTGACGGCCCACTCCCAGCGATTCTCCGACAGCAGGGCGCAACGGTCTCCCTTGCGGACGCCGACGCGAGCCAGCGCCAATTGCAGCTTGGCGACGCGGCGGTACATTTCGCGCGAGGAGATGGGCTCGTAGCGCCCGGAGCGGCCGGTAAGCAAGTCCTGTTTCGTCAGGATTGCGTCCCGTTTGTCGTAGGAAATAGCGTGCCGAAACAGTTTCGCTAGGGTCTCTGGCATGCTCTTGCTACTCTCCCATCACCTTGAGGATCAGGCGCTTGCGACGCTGTCCGTCGAACTCGGCATAGTAGACCTGTTGCCAGGTTCCCAAGTCAAGCTCGCCCTTGGTGACGGGAACGATGACCTCGTGATGCAGCAGGAGGCTCTTGAGGTGGGCGTCGCCGTTGTCCTCGCCGGTGCGGTGGTGGCGGTAGTCGCGGCCCGAGGGCGTCAGGTGTTCGAGCCACTCGTCGATGTCGGCGATGAGGCCGTCTTCGGCGTCGTTGACGTAGACGGCCGCGGTGATGTGCATGGCCGAAACCAGGACCATTCCTTCGCGCACGCCGCTGGCTTCGACGACGGCGGCGACCTTGTCAGTAATGTTGATGTAGGCGCGCCGAGTTTCCGTGTGGAAGTAGAGGTACTCGGTGCGGCATTTCATCCACAAACCACTGTAGACTGTTGCCTGACGTGATGGAAAGCGAATCCGCCAAACTGCCCTCCCGCTGGGCGCGCATCGCCGAGGCGCGCGGCCTGGACCTTCCCGAGGAGCGCCTGGAGCGCATCTCGTGCATTCTCGACGATTTGGAGGCCAAGACGCGGGCGGCGCTCGACCGCGACCTGAGCCTGGTCGAGCCGATGTTCTCGTTCCGGCCGACGACTTCGGCCGCGACCGGCGAAGGGGACGAGTAGCGATGGCCGAGACGACCCTGCCGCTGCAGTCGATCGCCGAGCTCTCCGGGCTGCTCCGGACGGGCGCGATCTCGCCGGTGGAGCTGCTGGAGCAGACGCTGGCGCGGATCGAACGGCTGAACCCGGCGCTGAACGCCTACATTACGGTGACGGCCGAGCTGGCGCGCGAGCAGGCGAGGCTGGCGGAGAGCGAGATCCGGGCGGGGCGCTACCGCGGGCCGCTGCACGGCGTTCCCTACGCGGCCAAGGACTTGTGCTTTACGCGCGGCATCCGCACGACGGCCGGGTCGAAGATTCTGCGGGACTTTACGCCGTCGTACGACGGAACCGTGGTGGTGCGGCTGCGCCGCGCCGGGGCGGTGCTGGTGGGCAAGGCCGGGCTGCACGAGAACGCTTACGGCATCACCAGCGACAACCCGCACTTCGGCTCCATCCACAACCCTTGGGACCTGGAGCGGATCCCCGGCGGCTCGAGCGGCGGCTCGGGGGCGGCGCTGGCCTCGGGGCTGTGCAGCTTCTCGCTCGGCACGGACACGGGCGGCTCCATCCGCATTCCGGCGGCGTTCTGCAGCGTTACGGGCTTGAAGCCGACGTTCGGGCGGGTGAGCCGCTACGGGGTGTTCCCGCTGGGACATACGCTCGACCACGTGGGGCCGTTCGCACTGACGGCCGAGGAGTGCGGCTGGACCTACGCCGCCATAGCGGGCTTCGATCCGCATGAGGACGCCTCGATCGACCGGCCCGTCGAGCTGCCGTCCGCCGCGGAAACCGATCTGCGGGGCGTCAGGGTGGGCGTGCCCGAGGCGTTCTATTTCGACGACCTGGACCCGGAGGTCGAGGCGGCCTGCAGGGCGGCTCTCGCGACGTTCGAGAGCCTGGGCGCCGTGGTGGAGCCGATCCAACTGCCGGACATCGAGGAGCTCAACGCGGTGGCGCGCGTGATCCTGCTGGCCGAGGCGACGGCGGTGCACCAGAGGAATCTCGACGCGCGGCCGGAAGACTTTGGCGAGGACCAGATCGCGCTGCTCGACCAAGGGCGCTTTATTACGGCCGTGGACTACCTCAACGCCCAGCGGCGGCGGCGGGAGCTGTGCCAGGCCTTCGCACGGGCCTTCGAGCGGGTGGACTGGATGGCGGCTCCGGCGGTGGCGGTGCTGCCGGCGAAGATCGGGCAGAAGACGCTGGAGATTCGCGGCATGCGGCACGACGTAAGGCTGGCGACGACCCGCAACGCCCGGGCGCTGAACCTGACGGGGCTGCCGCTGCTGACGTTGCCGTGCGGCTTCAGCGCCGACGGCCTGCCGATCGGGCTGCAGCTCATCGGCGACGCCTACGACGAGCGGCGCATTCTCGCCGCCGGCATGGCCTTCCAAGAGGCGACGGACTTTCACCGGCGGCGCCCGCCGACGCTCTGAAAAATCCCGGCTGACAGCCGATAAGGGAAAAACGGCGTCTCGGTAGGGTCATCTCTCGATGAGTGACCGGGGGCGCCGCACCTTACTCTCGTGGGTAGCCGTTCGGTCCAGGCCGACTGGAGTTTCGGCGCGCCGGCGCCGATCTCTTATGCGATGGGCCGAATTGCGGCCGGACCGGTTTCGTCAGAGCGCTCCCCATGCGGCGAAAACTCATCATTGTCGGCGCCATAGCCCTTGCGGCGGCCACGCTGACCACCTTGTTCTTCTACAACATGCTGTCCAACCAGATGGGCGGCGACCATGAGCGGGCCTCGGCGACGCACAGCGTCGTGGTGGCGGCCCGCGACCTGCCGCGCGGCGCTCGGATTTCCGAGGACATGCTGCGGGTGGAGAAGATGGACGCGACGACGGCGCCCAGCGACGGCTATGCCTCGCCCGGCGTTCTGGAAGGCAAGCGGCTGATCAGCCCGGTGCGCTCGGGAAGCGCGCTGCTGCCGAGCCACTTTCCGGCCGGAGGCGAGCAGGGCCTGGGCGTGGCGATTCCGCCGGGAATGCGGGCGGTGACGGTACACGTGCAGGAGTACGCCGGCATCCACGGCATGGTGACCACGGGCGACCGCGTGGACGTGCTGGTGGCGAGCACCGTGCGGACGCCGGGGCGCCCGGACATCTCGCTCAAGACGCTGCTGCAGAACGTGGAGGTGCTGGCCTCGGACCGCCAGTTGGAGAGCCGCCTGGCGCAGGAGAACGCGCCGAACGTGACGTTGCTGGTGGAGGCTTCGGCCGCCGCCGAGCTCACCCTGGCCGACCAGGCCGGCTCGATTCGGCTGGTGCTGCGCAACCCCGACGACGGAGACACGATCTCGGTGGCCAAGGCGACCACGGCGCGGGAGCTGCTGGACCTGCCGCGGACGCCCGCCCGCGGCGGCTACCGGGCTCCGGCGCGGCCGGCGCCGCAACCCGTGGCGGCTCCGGCGGCTCCCGAGCGCTCGACGCTGGCCAAGGCTCCGGTCCAGCCGACGCGTCCGGCGGCCGGCCCGGCGTTGCAACTCCAGCTCCGCTTGGCGGGGTTGGGCGACCGGGCGCTGCAGGAGATGACCCAGGGCTTGGCGGAAGCCGAGCAGGGGGCGGTGCTGGTCGGCAAGTTCCGGCGCGGCTGGGACGCCGAGGAGACCTTTGCGCGGCTGGAGCGCGACGGCGCGCTGCAAGTCTTCGCCGCGCCGGTGTTCGACGTGCCGGCCGGACGGGAAGCGACCTTCGAGCAGGCTTCAGAGACGCCGGCGGTCAACGCTTCGGGCGAGGACCTGGACCGCATCGGCGTGCGGGTGAAGCTGGGCGCCAGCGCGGGGGAGGCGGACGGCTTCGTGGTGGAGGTCGCCGCGCAGGCGGTCGTGCCCGATCCGGACCATCCGGCGCAAATCGCAGGGGCGACGCTGCCGCGGATCACGCTGCGGCGCGCCGAGACGGACGTCGAGCTGCAGGACCGCCAGAGCTTCTGGATTCGCGGCCTGATCGACCGGCCCGGGGCCTGGGACTTCCTGCGGCGGCTGTTTCCGCAGCGGCCGCTGGAGCGCGACCGCAACGACGAGCTGGTGATTCTGGTAACGCCGCGCTTGGTGAACCCTGCAGGGCGGACGGCCCTGAGCGCCGCCGTGGTGAAGGAGCAGCGATAGCATGGCGGCCGTGGCCCATCCCGCCGACGCCCGCCCCGCCTCCGGACAAGCGCTCGAGCCGCAGGGCCGGGCCGAGTCGGCCTACGTCGAGCTCAAGCACGTTCTGCACCGCAAGCTGCTGGAGCGCATCAACCTCGACCGGCTGGCGGAGATCGACGCGCCGCGCGTGCGGCGCGAGGTGCGCAACGCCGTCGCCTCGCTGGTGGCCGAGGAAGACCCGAATCTGCGCGACGCTGAGCGCGAGGCGCTGATCGACCAGGTTCTCGACGAGGTCTTCGGGCTGGGGCCGCTGGACGCCCTGATGCAGGACCCGACCGTGTCGGACATCCTGGTGACCACCCCGCGGCTGGTCTACGTGGAGCGGCAGGGCAAGCTGCAGAAGACGGCCATCCGCTTCAAGGACAACCAGCACCTGACGCGGATCATCCAGAAGATCGTGGGCCAGGCCGGCCGACGCATCGACGAGTCCTCGCCGATGGTCGACTGCCGCCTGCCCGACGGCTCCCGCGTGAACGCCGTGATCCCTCCGATCGCCGTGGAGGGGCCGCTGCTGTCGATCCGCAAATTCTCGGCCGACCCGCTGACGGCCGAGGACCTGGTGAACCACGGCGCCCTGAACGAGGAGATGCTGGAGCTGCTGGCGCAGAGCGTGCGCGACCGCCGCAACATCCTCATCACCGGCGGCACCGGGTCGGGCAAGACGACGCTGCTCAACGTGCTGTCGGCCTACATCGGAGCCGACGAGCGCATCGTGACGATCGAGGACACCGCCGAGCTGCAATTGCGCCAGGAGCACGTGGCCAAGATGGAGTGCCGGCCGCCGAACCTGGAGGGCGAGGGCTCGATCAAGGAGCGGCAGCTCGTGATCAACAGCCTGCGGATGCGTCCGGACCGCATCATCCTCGGCGAGGTTCGCGGCGACGAGGCGCTGGACATGCTGCAGGCCATGAACACCGGGCACGACGGCTCGCTGGCGACCATCCACGCCAACAGTTGCGGCGACGCCGTACACCGCCTGGAGATGATGGTGGCGCTGGCGAACTCGAACATTTCGTCGGCCTCGATTCGGCAGCAGATCGCCTCCGCCATCGACTTGTTCGTGCATGTGGCGCGGCTGAGCGACGGCTCGCGCAAGGTGATCGAGATCGCCGAGGCGGCCGGGCTGAATCGGCACGGGGAGGTGGCGTTGCGCGACCTGTTCGTTTTCGAGCGGGCCGGGCTGGCCGACGACGGCATCGTGGACGGCCGTTTTGTGGCCGTGGGCGGCAAGCCGCGCTTCCGCGAGCAGATGCGGCTCTGCGCCGAGCAACTGGGCGACGATCTGGTGCCGGCGGCGAGCCGGCGGCAGGGCGGGGAAGAGTAGATGGCTCCGCTGGGCTACCTGCTGATCTTCGGGCTGACGTTCCTGGTCGTGGGCGCAGCCGTGGTGCTGGCTTGGCTGTTCCTGGACCGCCGTCCCGGCGATGAGTCCGAGCCGTCTCCGCACATTCTGCAGGCCGACGCCCTGAGCGCGATCGGGCTGCTGGCGCTGGTGCTGGAGCGCGTGAAGCTCGGCGAGCGCCTCAAAAAGATGATCCAGGAGGCGAACCTGGGCTGGTCGGCCGGGCGGGTCATCCTGCTGACGTTGACGACCTTCGCCCTGACCTTCGCCGTTCTGCTGCGGACCTCGTTCGTGCCCTGGTGGGCCGCGCTGATCGTGGCGGCCGGCGCCGGCTCGGCCCCGATCGTGCGGATTCGCCAGAAGCGGGCGCAACGGCTGGCGGCGGTGGAGGCGCAGTTGCCCGAGGCGCTGGACTTCATCTCGCGGGCGCTGGTGGCCGGCCATTCGCTGCCGATGTCGCTGGAGCTGCTGGCGGACGAGATCGGCCAGCCGATGGCTTCGGAGCTGCGCAAGACGGTGGACGAGTACAACCTCGGCCTGTCGATGGAGCAGGCCTTGATGAACCTGTCCGAGCGGGTGCCGAGCGTGGACATCCAGTTCTTCGCCTCGGCGATCGTGACGCAGTCGCGCACGGGCGGCAACCTGCACGACCTGCTCGAAAACCTAGCCGAGACGATCCGCGAGCGAGCCACTCTGAAGGGCCAGGTGCAGGCGTTGACGGCCAACGGGCGGATGACGGCGATCGTGCTGTCGGCGCTGCCGTTCGTGCTGGCCGGGGCCATGATGATGGTCAACCCGGACTTCTTCATGGTGTTGGTGCGCAACCCGACCGGCAAGACGCTGCTGTTTCTGGCGTTTATCGCGCAGGTGGCGGCGTTCTTCGTGATTCGCAAGATCGCCGACATACGGATCTAGCATGCTGGCTTTCGTCACCGTCGGGATCTTTTTGGTCATGCTGACCGCGGCGGGCCTACTGGCCTGGCGGTTCGTGGGCGCGCCGCAGGCGGCCGCGGCTCCGGCGGCCGGCGACGTGGACGACGAGAGGCCGCGCTGGGCGGGCGCGCTGGCGGACCTGGCGGACGTGTCCCCGGCGGTGGACGAAGGGCAGTTGCGGCGGCAGCTCTACGCGGCGGGCTTCCGGCAGCCGTGGGCGGCGGCGGCCTACCGGGGGGCTCGGACGGCGACGACGATCGCGCTGCCGACGCTGGGCTTCGGCGCGGTCATCGCCTTCACCGGCCAGGTCTTTCCGGCGCTGCTGACGGCGGCGCTGGGCGCGGCGTTGGGCTATCGCCTGCCGGAGCGCTACCTGCGCGGACGCACCCGCGCCCGGCGGCAGGCTTTGAACCGGGCCCTGCCGGACTTCTTGGACCTGCTGGTGATCGGCGTGGAAAGCGGCTTGTCGCTGGACCAGGCCATCAGCGACACCTCGCGCGACTTGCGGCGGGTCCACCCGGTGCTGTGGGACGAGCTGAACCTGTTTCGCAGCGAGCTGATCGCCGGGGCGACCCGCGCCGAGGCGCTGCGCAACCTGGGGCAACGCTGCGGCGAGCCGGAGCTGCGCAAGCTGACCTCGCTGCTGATCCAGGCGGACCGCTTCGGCTCGAGCGTCTCCAAGGTGCTGCGCACGCAGGCCCGCTATATGCGCGTGCGGCGGCGGCAGGCGGCCGAGGAGAAGGCTCACAAGGTGGGCGTGAAGCTGCTGTTCCCGATCTTCTTCCTGATCATGCCCTCGGTGTTTCTGATCACGGCCGGACCGGCGGTGATCATGCTGCTCGAAAACTTCGGGCGGATGGCTTCCGGCCGTTAGGGCTGCCCAAATGCGGGGCGTTCCTCTATAGTGTTCGCCATGCGAGCTGCGCTGGCGATTGTGCTGCTGTGTGCTCCGGCTTGGGCCGGCGAGGACTGGTCCCGCTTTCGGGGCGGTAATGGCGAGGGCGTGGCGGCGGATGCGACGCCGCCGACGGATTTCTCGGACCCCGCCGGCCTGGTGTGGCGCGCGCCGCTGCCGCCCGGGCATTCCTCGCCCATCCTGAGCGGCGACCGGATCTACCTGACCGCGGCCGAGGGCGGCGCGCGGGCCGACGCCGGGCGCGACAAGGTGGTGGACAAGGGCGGCGTGCTGTGGACCTACGCCATCGAGCGCGCCACGGGCAAGGCGCTGTGGCGGCGGCAGACGCCGAGGCCGCGGCTGGAGCGCTATCAGCCGACCAACTCGCCCGCCTCCCCGAGCCCGGCTGTGGACGCCGAGGGCAACGTCTACGTCTTCTTCGGCGACTTCGGCCTGCTCTCCTATACGCCCGACGGCGAGGAGCGCTGGCGCATGCCGCTGGGCCCGTTCAACAACGTCAACGGCCACGGGACGTCGCCGATCGTGGCGGGCGGCAGCGTGATCCTGCTGGCGGATCAGGACACCGACTCCAGCCTGCTGGCGCTGGACAAGGACTCCGGGCAGTTGCTGTGGCGGGCGGAGCGGCCGGAATCGACCCGCACCTACTCTACGCCGTCGCTGTACGAACCGGCCGGCGGGCCGAAGCAGCTCATCGTGCCGGGGGCCTATTCGGTGGCCTCGTACCAGTTGGACACCGGCGAGAAGCTGTGGTGGGTGCGAGGACTGTCCTGGCAGCCCAAGTCCGCCCCGGTGGTGGACGGCGGGCGAATCTACGTGAGCTCCTGGGAAGGCGGCGGCGGCAAGCCGGCGGCGGAGATTCCGGACTTTGACGCGTTGCTGGCGCAGGCCGACAAGGATGGCGACGGGGCTGTTTCCGAGCCGGAGCTGCTGGCGGTCGAGCCCAAGAGCCGGTTCGCGCTCATCGACCTCGACGACGACGGCCGGCTGGACCGCCGCGACTGGGAGTTCCAGGTGGCCAAGCGGACCTCGAGCAGCGCGCTGCTGGCGATCGAGCCGGGCGCGGGCCGGGGCGACCTGACCGATACCGAGGCGGTGCAGTGGCGGCTGGAGAAGTTTCTGCCGAACGTGCCGACGCCGCTGCTCTATGACGGCCTACTGTACCTGGTGAAGGACGGCGGCATCCTGTCGGCGGTGGACCCGGCGACGGGCGAGGTGGTCAAGCAGGGCCGCCTGCCGGAAGCCTACGACAAGTACTACTCTTCGCCGGTGGCCGCGGCCGGCAAGGTGTACCTGTTCAGCGAGCCGGGCAAGGCCACGGTGGTGGAGGCCGGGCGGGACTGGCAGGTGGTGTCGCAGCACGAGTTCGAAGAGCCGGTGTACGCCACGCCGGCGTTCGACGGCGACCGGATGTATGTGCGGACGGGGGCGGCGCTGTACTGCTTTCGGGGCCGCTGAGGGCCGAGCGATGAGGGTCGGGCTGCGCATGACGACGCAAAGAGGCCTCGCGACCGGGGCCGCCTGGCTGCTGGCGCTGGCGCCGACGGCGCTGTGGGCGGCGCCCAAACCGGCGCCGGCCGAGGCGCGCTCGTTTCTGGACGCCCGCTGCGTGGCGTGCCATGGCGCGTCAAACCCCCAGGCCGGCTTGGACCTGAGCGCGGCCGGGTTCGACCTGGAGGACCCCGCCAATCTGGAGCGCTGGGTGCGGATTCACGACCGCGTGCGCGACGGCGAGATGCCGCCGGCCGCCGTGGGGACGCTCTCCGACGCCGACAAGCAGCCCTTTCTCGACACCGTGGCCGCCCGCATCGTCGAGCACGAGCAGGCTCGCGACGCCGCCCAGGGCCGCTCCACGCTGCGCCGGCTGAACCGCTACGAGTACGAGAACACGCTGCGCGAGCTGTTGGCGACGCCTTGGCTGGAGCTGCGCGGCTCCCTGCCGGAAGACGGCATCGTGCGCCGCTTCAACAAGGTGGGCCGGGCGCTGGACGTCTCGCACGTGCAGATGGCGCGCTACCTGGACACGGCCGACAAGGCCATGCGGCTGACGCTGGACGCCTATCTGCGGCCTTCGACGACGCGGCGCTACTACGCCCGGGACCAGAAACGCTTTATCGGGCGGATGCGCTACTCCTCGTTCAACCGGCACCCGGAGCGGGCGTCGATTCCGGTGCTCGGCTTCGAGGCGCAGCCGGACGTGCTGGCCGAGACGGTTCCGATCTCGGTGGGCGAGGCCGACCCGGAAACCCGCGAGCATGAGGCGTACGCCTTCACCGCCAGCACTTACACCGGCAACGAGTACCACTTCGACGAGTTCACCGCGCCGGTGGGCGGGGCCTACAAGCTGCGCTTCAGCGCCTACTCCCTGTGGGTCCACACGTTGTGGAACAACAACAACAGCAAGGACAGGGCGCCGTGGTGGCACCCCGACCGGGAGCGGACCGCCAAGGGCCGCACGGTGGAGCCGGTGACGATCTACGCCATGAGCCCGGGCGGCCAGAAACGGCTGCTGGGCTCGTTCGACGTGTCGCCGGAGCCGGCCGTGCACGAGCTGGAGGCCTATCTGCTGCCGGGCGAGCAGATTCGGCCGGACGCCGCGCGGCTGTTCCGCTCGCGGCCGGGCTTCATCGGCAGTCCCGAGGCGACCGAGGAAGGCATGCCGGGCGTGGCCTACCGCTGGATGGAGGTGGAAGGGCCGAGGCCGAGCGAAGAGGGCTACCGGCGGCTGTTCGGCGAGCTGCCCGCGACGCGCACGGAGTCCGGCGAGCTCGCGGTGAAATCGACCTCCGAGGGCGACGCCGAGCGTCTGTTGCGGGCGTTCCTGGGCAGGGCCTATCGGCGGCCGGTGCGGGAGGACGAGGTCCGGCGCTATCTGTCGATCGTGCAGAGCCGGCTGGAGTCGGGGCGGTCGTCGTTTCAAGAAGCGCTGCTGGCCGGCTACACGGCCGCGCTATGCTCGCCGGGCTTTTTGTATCTGGAGGAGTGGCCCGGGCGGTTGGATTCCCACGCTTTGGCCAGTCGGCTGTCGTACTTTCTATGGAACTCGCCGCCGGACGCCGAGCTGCGGGCGCTGGCCGACGAAGGCGCGCTGGAGAAGCCCGAGGTCTTGCGCAAGCAAGCCGCGCGGCTGCTGGCCGACCCGCGTACGGAGCGCTTCCTCAACGCCTTTCTGGACTACTGGCTGGACCTACGCAAGCTCGGCGACACCACACCGGACCAGACGCTCTACCCGGACTACTATCTCGACGACCTGCTGCTGGAGTCGGCGCTGCGCGAGACGCAACTGTTCGTGGGCGAGCTGCTGCGCCGGGATCTGCCGGCGGCGAACCTGATCGATTCCGACTTCACGTTCCTGAACCAGCGGCTGGCGCGGCACTACGGCGTCCCCGGCGTGAACGGCGTGGCGATGCGGGCGGTGGAGCTGCCGGCCGACAGCGTGCGCGGCGGCTTGCTGACGCAGGCGGGCGTGCTCAAGATCACCGCCAACGGCACGACGACGTCGCCGGTGCTGCGCGGGACCTGGATTTTGGAGCGGCTACTGGGTCAGCCGCCGCCTCCTCCTCCGCCGGCGATCCCGGCGATCGAGCCCGATACGCGGGGGGCGACCACGATCCGCGAGCAGCTCGAAAAGCACCGCTCGACGGCTTCGTGCGCGGTCTGCCATCGCAAGATCGACCCGCCCGGGTTCGCCCTGGAAGCCTTTGACGTGCTGGGCGGCTTCCGCGGGCGCTACCGCTCGACCGAGGAAGGCGAGCCGGTGGAAGGGATCGGCAAGAACGGCCACGTGTTTACCTTCCGGGCCTCCCAGCCGGTGGACGCCTCGGGCGAGCTGGACGACGGACGCCGCTTTGACGATGTGCGCGGGCTCAAGGAGCTGCTGCTCGACGACGAGCGGCAGATCGCCCGCAATCTGGTGGAGCAATTGATCGTGTACGCGACCGGCGAGCCGGCCTCGTTCGCCGACCGGGCGGAGGTGGAGCGGCTGGTGAGCTCGGTGGAGCCAAGCGGCTACGGGGTGCGTTCGATCGTGAGCGCGGTGGTCGAGAGCGAGCTGTTCCGCCGCAAATGAGAGATGCCATGACCTTTCCCTCCTTGGTTTTTCGCCGCGCGTTGCCGCGCCGCCGGTTTCTGCGCGGCGCGGGCGTGGCCCTGGCGCTGCCGTTTCTGGATGCGATGCGGCCGGCGTTCGCCGCCGAAGCGGCCGAGGCGCCGCGCCGGATGCTGGCGATTTGCAACAACCTGGGGGTGCTGGGCGAGGGGTTCTTCCCGGCCCAAGCCGGCGAGGGCTACGAGCTGTCGCCGTATCTGACCGAGTTGGCGGAGTTTCGCGAGGACTTCACGGTGCTCAGCGGGGTGTCGCATCCGGACGTGGACGGCAGCCACGCCTCGGAGGTCTGCTTTCTGACGGCGGCGCCGCATCCGGCCAACGGAGGCTTCCGCAACACGATCTCGCTGGACCAGTATTTGGCCGAGTACATCGGCGTGAAGACGCGCTACGCCTCGCTGACGCTGGGAGTGAACGTGGGCGACGGCCAGAAGAGCCTTTCGTGGACCGGCTCGGGCGTGATGATTCCGTGCGAGGACAGCGCGGCGGCGGTCTACCGGCAGATGTTCCTGCAGGGGACTCCGGAGGAGATCGAGCGGCAGATCGACCGGCTGAAGTTGGGCGAGAGCATCATGGACTCGATCGCCGAGCACGCCGCCGAGCTCGAGAAGGGGCTGGGAGCGGCCGACCGCAGCCGGCTGGACCAGTACGCCACGGGCGTCCGCGAGCTGGAGCGGCGGATGCTGCTGGCGCAGGCCTGGGAGCGGCGTCCGAAGCCGCGCACCGAGGAGCCCGAGCCGGTCGACCCTGATTCGAGCCGGGCCTATATGGACAAGGTGCGGCTGATGTACGACATGGCTCGGCTGGCGTTCGAGACCGACTCCACACGGCTGATCACGCTGTTCCTCGACAGCGCCGCCTCGCCGGCGATCGACGTGGAAGGCGTTGAGATCACGGACGGCTACCACAACCTCTCCCACCACGGGAAGAACGAGAGCAAGCTGGAGCAGCTCGCGGCCATCGACCGCTGGCACATGCGGCTGCTGGCGGAGCTGCTGGGCAAGCTGCGGGCGGTGAATGAGGAAGGCGGCTCGCTACTGGATCGCACGATGACGCTCTACGGCAGCAACTTCGGCGACGCCAACAAGCACACCACCACGGACATGCCCGTGCTGCTGGCCGGCGGAGGCTTTCGCCACGGCCGGCACTTGGCCTTCGAGGGCGAGCGGAACTATCCCCTGCCGAATCTGTTCGTCAGCATGGCTCAGCGGATGGGCGTGGAGACCGAGCGCTTCGCCTCCTCCACCGGAACGCTGCGGGGGCTGGACCTCCGGGGCTGACGGACGACTCGCGGACTCCGCCGTACGGCGGCCTGTGTTAAATCCTTGCAAAGGCCCTTACCTTGGGCTTCGCGGCGCGCCCTTACCTGCCGGGTGCGCCCTTCGGGCGTCCCAAGGAGAACTGCGAGAACCCATGAAACATCTGGTCACACTCTCGATGACCGCGCTCGCCCTGGTTGCGGCGCCCGTCTTCGCGGCCGACGCCTCGGGCAAGTGGGAGGCCAAGATCGAAGGCCCGCGCGGCGAAATGGCTTTCGTCTTCAACCTCACGGCCGACGGCGAGACGCTCACCGGCACGGTCTCCAACGAGATGATGGGCGAGTCCGAGATCAGCGACGGGAAAGTGTCGGGCGACGAGATCAGCTTCAAGCAGAAACTCGAGCGCGGCGAGCGGACGATGACGTTCGCCTACAAGGGAAAGGTAAACGGCGATGAGCTGGAATTGACGCGCACCGTCGAAGGCATGGGCGGCGGAAAGAAGGGCGGGATGCGGCCCGGCGGCGGCCAGGGCGGAGGCCAAGCAGGCGGCCAGGGCGGCGCCGGCGATGGCGGTCCGCGGCGCGGCGGAATGGGCCGCGAGATGACTTTTGTAGCAAAACGCATCAATTAGCGTTTCGGTTATCGAACGATCAGCACAATTTCCTTGCCGCCTCCACCCGGCGCCCCTATAGTGCGGGTGGAGGAGCTTCTAGTGAGAATCCCTAACTCGCCAAGGATTCTGGTCGTAGAAGACGACCCATTGCTGGCCGAAGACCTGGGTCTGCTGCTCCAGGACTTCGGTTTCGAAGTGCTCGGCGCTCTGACCGAGCCCGCGCGAGCCCTGGATGCGGCGCGCCGGCTTCACCCCAACCTGATATTGATGGACATCTTCTTTGAAGGAGTGCCGCGCGGCCTGGAGGCTGCGCGGCAGATCCACGACGAGACCGGGATTCCGATCGTGTTCGTCAGCGGATCGAACGACGCCTCGTATCAGCTCCAGGTGATGCAGGTCGACCCCATCGGTTTCGTCCGCAAACCGGTCGACCCGCATTACCTGCACGCGGTGCTGCAACGGGCGTTGCGGGGCGCGGGCGCACTGGCCTCGGCCGCCGCCGGCGGAGACTAGAGCCTCGCCGCAGAAGGCTATTGCGGCGGTAGATCGCCGATCCGCTCCATGGTCACCATGCGGGCGCCGGAGACTTGCCCGCGGCTGACCAGCCGCGCTCCCAGGTTGCCGAGCCCTCGCTGGAAGCGCAAGCCCTCCAGCTCGACCCGCGTGGCGCCGGCCTCGTACTCCTTGGAAGCTTCCGCCGCTCCGAACTTCACCTCCGCGCGCCCCGGCGCCTCGGCTTCGTCAAAGTCCACGATCGCCTTGTAGAGCCCGTCGCGGCGGCAGTCGATGGCCCATTCGCCGTAGGAGCCCTTGCCCCAGCCGTCGGGGCCGGCGAGGATGCGCCAGTCTTGGCGCGTCAACACGGTGGGGTTCTCCTCCTCCGCGCCAAGCCAGATGCGTTGCGGCTCGTAGCCGCGCGTCTCGGAGACTTCGCGGAACCAGACCTCGTAGTCGCGCTGCAGGTTGTCCCGGTCGCGCTGGTTCTCTTTGGAGGAGATGTCGAGCGCCTCGCCGGGGTCGGCGTTCAGGTCGTAGTATTCCCACTGAGCGTCAGGAGGAGGGGGCTGGCCGAAGCTCAACGGCTGGACCAGCTTGTACTGCTGACCGATGACGGTGGCGTTGCGGCCCCGCTCGGGGATGTTGCCGCGGTGCGACTGGATGAACAGCCGGCGGTCGCGCCATGGGGCGGCGTCGCCGAGCTCGAGTAGCGGCATCAGACTGCGGCCGTCGAGGTGCAGGGTGCTGGGCGGCTGCACGCCGGCGGCTTCGAGCAGAGTGGGCAGCACGTCGATGTGCGCGCCGATCGTCTGCACCTTGCGGGGCTGCAGCTTGGCCGGCCAGCGGAAAAAGAACGGTACGCGGATGCCGTTTTCGTAGGTGCTGGCCTTTTGGGCCCGCAGCCCGGCCGTGAAGCGCCGGGTGGTGGGGCCGTTGTCTGTCATGAAGATGAAGATGGTGTTGTCGCGCAGCCCTTTCTCGTCCAGGTGCGCCAGCAGGCGGCCCACGTTGTCGTCGATGTTGGTGATCATGCCGTAGATGCGGGCGTCCTTGTCGTCGAGGCCGAGGGCGGCATAGGGCTCCCGGTAGGAGTCGGCGACGCGGTACGGCGCGTGCGGGGCGTTGGTGGGCAGGTAGACGAAGAAGGGCTTGTCGCCGCTCTCGTCGATGAAGCGGGTGGCTTCTTGAAAGTACACGTCGGTGCAGTAGCCCTGGTACTTCTTCTGCTCGCCGTTGTCGAACAGGATGGGGTCGAAGTAGTCCGAGCCGGGCGGGTCCGACGGCTGGCCGATGCCGCCGCCCCGGATCACGATGGCGCGGTCGAAGCCCTGGTCCATGGCGCGCATGGGGTAGTTGTCGCCCAGGTGCCACTTGCCGAAGATGCCGGTGCGGTAGCCGGCCTCGCCCAGCAGCTCGGCGATGGTCACCTCGTCGGGCGCCATCATGGCGCGGCCCAGATAGGTGTCCACCACGCCGGTGCGGTAGTTGTAGCGGCCGGTCATGAGGCTGGCGCGGGTGGGGGCGCAGACCGGCGAGACGTAGAAGCGCTCGAACTCGACGCTCTCGGCGGCGAGCTTGTCGAGGTTGGGCGTCTTGAGGACGTCGTCGCCGTGCGAGCCGAGCTGCGCCCAGCCTTGGTCGTCGGTCATCAACAGGACGATGTTGGGGCGTTCGACGGCCGGAGGCGGGGCCTCTGCGCCGCCGCAACCAAGCAAGGCGAGCAACAACAAAACTGGCGCGGATCGAAACATCGCCGCTAGTGTATCGCGGCCCACCCAGGCGGGCGGCTACTCGCTGGGGGGAATTCGCTCGCTGGCTAGGCCGATGTGGATGTGTGGCCCGGTGGCCTGGCCGGGCACGGCGGTCCGGAAGGCGATGTAGGGCACGCCCCAGCTCTCGAGGAGGGTGATCAGGAACTGGCCCTCTTCCTCGTCGGGGTGCACGGCCACGTCCACGCGGCCGGTGTGGTTGAGTCCCATGGAGCGGTGTACGTCGGTTTCGCCGTCAGCGCTGATGGGCATGGCGCGGCCCCAGTACTCGTAGAAGAGGGCGTCGATGGCGAGCAGGTCGTCTTCGCTGAAGCCGCCCTCCCCGCGGAAGGAGAATGCCAAGTCCTCCTGCTCGAGCTCCTTGTAGTTCTCCTCGGCGCGGGCCATGTCAGCCAGCTCGCGGACGAGCTTGGCCCGCTGCTCGGCCAGCTCGAGCTGCTTTTCGGCGGCGTCGAGGGATTCTCGGGCCGGGGGCAGCTCGTTGGCCGGCGTGGCCCCGGCTTCCACCCGGGCGCGCACGGTGTTGAAGTCCTCGCGGGCGAGATCGCGCAGCCGGGCGGCGGTTTCGAGCATCGCGCCGATCTCGTTGACGCCCACGTCGCGGCGGACGTAGTCGCGCATCTTCTCGGTCAGCCCGGCCTTCTCGTTGGCACGCTCAGCCTGCTCCAGAGCCGTACGGGGCAGGGCTCCGGCGGCTACCAGTTGGCGGGTCCGCTCGAGCTCCGCCTTGGCGCCCAGGGCGTCCTGCGCCGCCGCGGTCCAGGGGGCTGCAGCCAGGCAAACCAGCAAGAGTAGGGCTCGTTTCAACATGCGTCGGCCGAAGTCAGTGTAAAATAAGGCAGATCCGTTCGGACCTCATGCAGCATTGGCAACTTGCCGTGGAAGCGGCGCAATCCCGAAAGGCTGAAGACATAGTCGTCTTGCACATTGGCGAGGTTAGCTCTTTTGCGGAGTATTTCCTCGTTTGCAATGGCACGAACATCCGTCAGACCCAAGCCATCAGCGACGCCATCGAGGAAACCCTGCGCGCCGAAGGGTGGCGTCCGCTCGGCATCGAAGGCCGCCAGAACGGCGAATGGGTGCTGATGGACTACGGCGATCTGGTCGTACACATCTTCACGCCGGAGAAACGCAAGTTCTACGACCTGGAGCGGCTGTGGCGCAACGCGCCGCGCGTCCCCGTGCCCGAAGCGGCCTGAGGGCGAAAGGCTCATAGCGCCCCGTCCCGGCGGAAGATGACGATGTGCTGCTTGGGCAGAAAGTCCAGCAGCTCGTCGAAACGGAAGCCGATCGGCTCGATCTCCCCGCGCAGCTCGCCGACGGTCATCTTGTGCAGCGGGTCGATGGGGATCGAGGGGTCTTCCTGGCGGTACTCGATGACGGCCAGCCGTCCGTTGGGCTTGAGGGCTTTGCGGACCGCGTCCATGGTCAGCTCCGGCTCCTGCAGCTCATGGTAGACGTCGACCAGCAGGACGAGGTCGGCGGAGCCGGGGGGCAGCCGGGGGTCTCCCTCCGAACCCAGCACCGTGCGGACGTTGGTGACGCCGCGGTCGGCCAGGTTCTTTTCCAACAACTCGATCATGCCGGGCTGGATGTCGACGGCGATGACGTGACCGGCGGGCCCGACGGCGCGCGCCAGTCGCCAGGTGAAGTAGCCGACGCCGGCGCCGAGGTCGACCACGGTGCCGCCTCGTGGGATGTGCAACTGCTCGACGACGCGGTCCGGCTGCTCTTCGGCGTCGCGCTCGGGACGGGTGAGCCAGTCGGCGTGCGCTACGTTCATCAGCGGCGCGATCTGGCGGCGCTTGACGAGCTTGCCGATCCGCAACGGAAAACGGCCCTGCTCATCGACAGGGCCGATCCGTTGCGTCTCTCCTTGCACAGCCGGCGAGCAGCCGGCGACCAGGGTCGCCAGCGCCAGCCCCGCCAGTGACAGGCAGGGCGCGCCGAGGGCAAGCTTCATACCAGAACAGACGCGGGTTTGATGCCGGTACGTTCCAACAGAGCGTCGAGATCGGCGCGATCTTCCGGCGTCATCTCGATCAGCGGCGAGCGCACGAAGCCGCCGGGCAGGCCGCAGAGCTCCATGGCGGTCTTGATCATCGAGCACTTGTAGCCGGCCTTGCGGTTGCGGATGGCGTACAGCGGCACGACCACGTCGTTGAGCAGGCGGGTGATGCCGGGGAAGTCGCCGGCCTGGGCCAGGTGCAGGATGTCGATGGTGAGCTTGGGCATGAAGCAGGCCAAGCCGGAGGTGAAGGTCTGGATGCCGAGGTTCCAGTAGGCCGGCACGAAGGGCTCGGCCATGCCGTTGATCCAGGTGAAGCGGTCGCCGAAGGTCGAACGGACGTTGAGGAAGTGGCCCAGGTCGCCGTTCTCGTCCTTGACCATCAGGATGTTCTCGACGTCGGTGAGCATGTCGAGCAACGGGAGCTCGAGCACGCCGCTCCACTTGGTCTGGTAGAGGAACACAGGGATTTCAGCCGCGCCGGCGACGCGCCGGTAGTAGTCGGCCAAGCCCTTGAGGTTGCGATCGTTGCTGTAGGGCGCGACCAGCAGGATGGCCTCCGCGCCGGCTTTGCGGGCGGTGCGGGCCATGTGCTGGGCCGACTTGAGCGTCTGGCCGACGCCGAGAATCAGGCCCTTTTGGCTGCCGACCATTTCGCCGGCGATCGCTGCGACGCGCTCGTACTCGGGCAGGGTGATCGACGGCATTTCGCCGTTGGAGCCGCAGAAGGCGAGGGCGGCCAATTCCGTATCGAGCATGAACTGGACGTTCTTGCGAAACGCGGCTTCGTCCAGCTCGTCCTGCGCGGTGAACGGCGTGACGGGGAAGCCGATCACGCCAGGAAAGCGAGTCAGTAAGCGATTCTCCATATCCGCCTCAGAATAACACCCCCAGGGGGCGCAGGATCGGGCCGTTCGCGCATACTCACAGAGAGACCTTCGGCGGCTGAGCGATGCGGACGCGATTCAAGATTTGCTGCATGGGATCGGTCGAAGAGGCTGCCTTGGCGGTGGCGGTCGGGGCGGACGCTGTCGGGCTGGTGGGCGCGATGCCTTCCGGCCCCGGGCCGATCCCTGACGAGCTGGCGCGCGAGATCGCGGCATCCGTACCGCCGCCGGTGGCGACCTTCCTGCTGACCTCGCGGACCCGGGCCCGGGACATCGCCGACCACGTGGCCTATTGCGGCGTCACCACCGTGCAGGTGGTCCAGCACATCGAGCCGGCGGAAGCCGAAGAGTTGGCGCGGCTGCTGCCGCCGTCGGTCCGCCGGGTGCAGGTGTTGCACGTCGAAGGTCCCGCAGCCGTGGAGCTCGCCGCGGCGTACCGCCCGTTCGTCCACGCCTTCTTGCTCGATTCGGGCCGCCCGAGTCTGGCCGTGCCCGAGCTGGGCGGCACCGGACGCGTCCATGACTGGGCGGTGAGCCGGGAGCTGGTGCGGTCCGCCGGGCGGCCGGTCTTTCTGGCCGGCGGCCTCAAGGCGGAGAACGCTGCCGAGGCGATCCGCACGGTGCGGCCCTACGGTCTCGACGTCTGCTCCGGCGTACGGACCGAAGGCCGGCTCGATCCGGCGAAGCTGGAGGGCTTCGCAGCGGCCGTCCGGGGCTGAGGGCGGCGGCCGGACAACAACGTCCGGCCCCACGGAGGCTGCTCGAGCCTAGCCGGCCCAGTCCCAGCCCTTGCGCGGGTGGGGCTGGATGTACTCGTTGGCTTCCGGCCGGTTGGTGACCTTCATGGCCTTGGCGTCCCACTCGAGCTTGCCCTCGAAGCGCAGGCCGAGCACGCCCAGCAGAATCCATTCGGTGAACGGGCCGGCAATGGAGAAGTCCGAGCAGGACCGCTCGCCGCCCTTGGCCGCGCGAATCCAGTCGCGGTAGTGGCCGGGCGAACGGGTCAGCCACTCGTCGGGCATCTCGTAGCCGTGATAGTACTTCTGCGGCATGAGCTGGACGGCGTTGGCGTAAGTGTCGGTCGACATGAAGCCCTTGGTCCCCATGAAGATGGCGCCGTTGGCTTGGCTGCGGGCTTCGAACTGGTCGATCTCCTGGCGGGTGCGGGGCTTCTTGGCTTGCTCGTAGAAGCGCCGCTCGGCGTCGGGCGCGATCGGGATGAGCCGCGGCTCGTGCTCGAGGCCTTCGGGGCGGAAGGCGGCGTCCTTGGCGCCGTCGTGCCAGA
Source organism: Acidobacteriota bacterium (assembly GCA_016125275.1). GTDB lineage: Bacteria > Acidobacteriota > Terriglobia > Bryobacterales > UBA6623 > RI-231. The sequence goes on from WGMB01000001.1 coordinate 145,859, forward strand.
AAACCTTCACCGGCGGCATGGTCTTGCGGGCGGGGAAGTCGAAGCGGATCACGCTCTGGGTGGGGAAGGTGTGCGGATTCTTGCCCTCCTGGCTGATGACCTCCACGCTCTCCGGCGCTCCCAGCATCAGCGCCATGTTCACCGAGCCCAGAATGTGGCAGGCCATGTCGCCCAGCGCGCCGCAGCCGAAGTCATACCAGCCGCGCCAAGCGAACGGCGCGTACTCGGGGCTGTAGGGGCGCATCTCGGCCACGCCGATCCAGGAATCCCAGTCCATCGTGGACGGCACGGGCTCGCCCTTGGGGACTTTCGAGACGCCTTGCGGCCAAATGGGACGGTTGGTCCAGGCGTGGACCTCGGTCACGTCGCCGATCTCGCCGGACCAGAGGATCTCCGCCGCCTGGCGCGTGCCTTCGTTGGAATAGCCTTGGTTGCCCATCTGGGTGGCTACGCCGTACTTCTCGGCGCCGGCGGTGAGCTCGCGGGCTTCCCAGATGGTGTGGGTCAGCGGCTTCTGGCAGTAGACGGCCTTGCCGCGCTGCATCGCCCACATGGTCGCCATGCCGTGCATGTGGTCCGGCGTGGAGACGATCACGGCGTCGATCTGCTTCTCCATCTGGTCGAGCATCTTGCGGAAGTCTTTGAAGCGCTTGGCGCTGGAATACTTCGCAAAGGATTCGGCGGCGCTCTTCTCATCCACGTCGGCCAGGGCGACGATGTTTTCCGTGGCGCAGCCGGCCAGGTCGCTGCGGCCTTTACCGCCGGCGCCGATAGCGGCGATGTTGAGCTTCTCGTTGGGCGATTTGTAGCCCATGCGGCCGAGGCTCGGTACAGCGCCGTAGCCTCCGGCGGGAACCGCGCCCGCCAGCAGCGAGCCGAGGAAGAAGTGTCGTCGAGAGATGCCGGATTGCTTCATGGGAATGACCGGGGCTTATTGTACCCATCCCCGTTCGGGTTGGCGATCTGTTAGCCTCTTGCGCGGGGAGGTCCACTTTCGATGGTCATCAAGAGCGTGGGCGTGCTTTCTCTGGCCAAGATGCTTGGGGCCGTGTATGGAGCGATCGGGCTGATCGGGGGCTTGATCGTTTCGCTGATCGCGATGTTCGGCGGATTTGCCGCCGCGCAGAGCGACATGGGCGCGGGCGGCGCCATGATGGGCGGCATGTTGGGCGTGGGAGCGGTGATCCTGTTCCCGTTGCTCTACGGTGCGATGGGCTTTATCGGCGGGGCGTTGACGGCGGTGATCTACAACGTGTTCGCCGGGATTGCCGGCGGCATCGAGATCCACGTGCAGCAGAGCCCGGGAGCCGGCGCTTCGAGCTTCTCGACCTCGGCGTAACGCTTCGCCGAGCCGTGTAGTCTGAGAGCTGCCGTGCTGATTTATCGTCTGCTTCGAGGAGGTCCGCGGGACCTGCAAGAGATCCTTGCGCTGCGGGCGGCCTATTGCGCCGAGGACGGCGTGGCGGCCGAGCCTAGCGGGGGCCAGGCGCTGGAGGCGCTACTCGGGCGTCCCGACCTGGGCGCGGTGTGGCTGGTTCGCGTAGAGAGGCGCGCCGTGGGTTATGCCGCGGTGTGCTACGGCTACTCGCTCGAGCTCGGCGGACGCGACGCCTTCGTCGACGAGCTGTTCGTCACCGAGGAGCTACGTGGCCAGGGCCTCGGGCGCAAGCTGCTGGAAAAGGCTCTGGCGGCCGGCCGCGCCGAAGGCGTGAAGGCCTTTCATCTGGAAGTGAGCGAGGACAACGAGGCGGCGCAGGCGCTCTACGCCGACTTCGGGTTTCGGCCGCGCAGCCGGCGATTGCTGACGCGCACGGAATAGCTGTCTCTGGGCGCTTTATACTCAAACGAAGCGCCATGCGCAGCCATTCGAAAAACATCCAAACGCAGGCGGTCCACGCCGGAGACCGCAAGAAGCTCGCCGACTACACGCCGGTGACGACGCCGATCTTCGCCGCCTCGACGTATTTCTACGAGAAGGCCGAGGATCTGGAAGCCGTCTTCAACAACGAGCGGCCGGGCCACAGCTATTCCCGCTACGGCAACCCCACGACCTCGGCGTTCGAGGAGCAGGTGGCGACGCTGGAGGGCGCGGACTTTGCCGTGGCGACCTCGTCGGGCATGGCGGCGGCGCACTTGGCGCTGCTGGCCGGGGTGTCGGACCGCCGCCGCAAGATCGTCGCCGCCAGCGTGCTCTACGGGCAGACGATGTCGATGCTGATGAAGGTGTTCGAGCCGCTGGGCGTGGAGACGCGCTTTGCGGACGTCTCGGACCTGGAGGGCTTCGAGGCCGCGGTGGCCGAGGAGAAGCCGGGCGTGGTGCTGGTGGAGACGATCTCCAACCCGCTGCTGCGGGTCGCGGAGATCGACCGGCTGGCGGAGATCGCGCACCGGCATGGCGCGCTGTTGCTGGTGGATGCGACGTTCACGACCCCGGTGATGATGCGTCCGCTGGAGCTGGGCGCGGATTTGGTGATCCACAGCTCGACCAAGTACATGGGCGGCCACGGCGACGTGCTCAGCGGCGTGGTGGCGGGCCGGGCCGAGCTGCAACCGACGATCACCTACCTGAGCAAGACGCTGGGCGCGACGCTGGGGGCGTTCGAGGCGTTCCTGACGATGCGCGGCGTCAAGACCCTGCCGCTGCGCTTCGAGCGGCAGTGCGCCAACGCTCTCGGGTTGGCGGAGGCGCTGGCGACGAACGCCGACGTGGAGCGGGTGTACTTTCCGGGGCGGCCGGATCACCCGGACGCGGCGATCGCGCGGCGGCTGTTTCCGGAGGGGATGTACGGCGCGGTGGTGTCGTTCGACCTGGAAGGCGGCCGCGAGCGGGCGCTGGCGTTTCTGGACGCGCTGCGGATGGCGGCGCCGGCGACGAGCGTCGGCGATCTGCATACGATGGCGCTGTACCCGGCGATGAGCTCGCACCGGGACCTGTCGCCCAAGCACCGGCAGCGGCTGGGCATCGGCGACGGCATGCTGCGCCTCTCGGTGGGCGTGGAGGCGCTGGAAGATATCGTGGCGGATGTGGAGCAGGCGGTGGCGGTCTCGGCCCACAAGGCCGCGGCGCCGCTGGCGGGTGACTGACGATGGCGCAGGCGGCGACGGCTTCGAATGTCTCGCTGGAACGCTTTTTGAGCGATCCGGAGCTGGAGACCTACGAATACCGTGACGGGGAGGTCCGAGATTCCGTTGTGGGGACGCCGAAGCACGCGTTGATCCAGATGAATGTGGGGGCCCTGCTCAGGGCCCGCCTGCGGAAGACTCGGAGCGGTTGGGTTCTGTCGGAAGCCAGATATCGCTTGCCGCTCCCCGGCCGCGCACGCTTTTACCTTCCCGGCCTGTGCGTGGTCATGGACGACCCGAACGCGTTGGAGAAACCCTACCTCGACCAGGCTCCCGAGCTGGTCGTCGAGATCCAATCGCCGGACGACTCCATCCAGCAACTGCCGGCCAAGATCGCGGACTATCTCGAGGCCGGCACGCCGCTGGCGTGGGTGATTCTGCCGGTGGAGCGGGCCGTGCTGGTTTGCCGGGCCGGCGCGGAGCCGGTTCGCCTGGAAGCCTCGCAGACGATCGACGCCGACCCCGTGCTGCCCGGCTTCGAGGTCGGCGTCGCGGAATTCTTCGAGTAGCTAGCGGATCGGCGAGAACGGCAGAGGCTTGAGGTGGGTATTGCCCACGTCGGCCACAATGTCGTCGTTGCCCCAGCCGGGCTTCGAGCGGATCCGAATCCAGTCGGGGTGGGACAGGAAGGCGTTCCAGGCCTTGGCGCGGGCGGCTTCGTCGTCGTACCAGACCAGGTAGGTGAGGTTCGGCATCTTGTCGCCGATGATCGTCTCGCCGAAGAAGACCGGGTTGATGCCCACCTTGCGGAAGATGGAGATCTCCTCGGTGTTGAACATGTTGATCTTCTCGCGCACGTCGTGGAAGGTTTCGGCCTGGTAGGTGCGCAGGTCGAAGAAGCGCGGGGCCTTGTCCTCGCTCAGGGCGGGGGCGTCGAGGCGCTTCATGCCGTCGAAGGTGCGCAGCAGGCGGCTGCCGGCGCGGTCAAAGGGCGGGTTGGGGTCGGAGCCGAGCTCGTCGGAAGCCTTCATCCAGGCCTTGTCGGCGGCTTTGGCGTCCAGGACCTCCTGCATGTGGGCCAGCGAGTTGTAGGCCTGCACCAGGAAGAAGCGCGGGCTCTCCTCGCCGAGGTAGACGGAGAAGTAGCCGACCGCCGCCACGCCGACGCGCTTGGTCATCGGCAGATGCGCCTGCTCGAAGAAGTCCCGCAGCCGGTTGGACTGCTGGGCCTTGCTGTTGCGCATCTTGTACTCGCGCACTTCGATGAACTGGTTGCCGCCGGCATCTGCGGCGGAGGCTGCGCCGGCGGCCAGGGCCGCCGACGCGCTCAAGAATCCACGTCGATCCATTGCCGTTATTGTAGCCGACCCGGCGGCGCCGGGCTCTGGGGCGGACGCCCTAGATTCCAGCGTTTCCAGTAGGTTACGGCTATTGGGCGGGGGAGGGGTTGGGGTTGTCGTGCTCGAGCGCGGCGATGCGCCGGCTCTGCTGGTTGAGCTTGTGCTGGGCCTGGATGCGTTCGCGTGGGGTGAACGCGCCCTGGTCGTGGCGGTCCCGGGCGATGGAGTGATGGATGCGCGCGGAGCTGCGCCCGAGTCGCGCCGCTTCGCCACCGGTGAGCGAACCGCTGCGGACGCCCTGGCGGATGCGCTGCTGCTGGTTGTGCTGGCGTTCGACGACGTTGGGCGGCGCCGCCGAGAGGCCGCCGGCGAGCAGGAGGGCTGCACCGGTGAGGATGGAGGAACGGATGAATGAAGGCATCGTTTGAATCTCCTGGGAATGAGTCCCGCTTCTGCCTTCCTCGAACCCGGCGAGGGGCTGAAAGTTGCGGTTTCGGGGCGCCAGGCCGGCGTGGCGGTCGCGGTATGCTAGTCCGTTCATGCAGCGTCCGCTGGCAGTGCTCCTGATCCTGGTTTCGGCCTTTCTGCTGTTTTGGCGGCTGGACGGGTCGGCGATTTGGCGCGACGAGGGTACGACGGCGGTGTGGGGGCGGCTGATGGTCGACCAGGGCGCGCTGGTCCCTTGGGTCTACGACTTCGACAAGCAGCAGTTGCTGGTGCAGGCGCCGGACGGGCATGACGTGAACTCGAAGCTGCTGCCGGCGATGCAGAGCTACTTGCAGTTCTACGTGGCGGCGCTGTCGTTCTTCCTGTTCGGCGTGAGCGAGTGGACGGCGCGGGCTCCGTTCGCGCTGCTGGGCGCGCTAACGCTGTGGCTGTTCTATCGGTTGGGGCGGACGCTGTATCCCGGCTCGGCGTGGGCGTTGGCGCCGCCGTTGCTGATGGCGACTTCGCTGATGTTTCTGCATGCGGCGCGGCAGTGTCGCTACTACGTGCTGGTGATCCTGGGCTGCACCTGGCTGCTGCTGGAGCTGGCGCACTACTTGAAGGAGCCCGAGCGGGCAGACCGACGCTCGTTCTACCTCAAGCTGGCCGGGGCGGGCTTCCTGCTGTATTTCTCGAACTACGTCAGCTTCGTCTGCACCTGGGGCTCGGTGGGGCTGTTCGCCTTTGCGCGGAGGGATTGGCGGTTGATCCGGGGTTTCTGCGCGCTGTCGGCGGTAATGGCGGCGGTGATTCTGCCGGAGTTCTTCCTGCTGCACGCGGAGTTCGCGGGGTCCTTTCCGCCGCCGTTGCCGCAGCCGCTTTGGGATATCTACCAGACGACGTTCGCCTATCGCGGCTCGGAGTTGTGGCGGACGGCGCCGTGGTTCTTGGTGTTCCCGGTGGCGCTGTGGGCCTTCCGGCGGGAGGGGGCGTTGTCACGGCCGGCGCTGGCGCTGGGCGGGCTGGGCCTGCTGATGCTGGCGTTGCCGATTTGGGTGGACTCGGACCGGATTGCGGCCTTCTCGCGGGGCTTGTTCGCCGTGTGGGCTATGGCGAGCTTCGCGGTCGTGGCCGCGCTGGCGCTGCCGTGGCTGCGGGTGAGGGAGAAGAGCCTGGCGATGTGGCTGGGGCTGCCGGCGATGCTGATCTTGGTCCTCTCGCCACTGATCACCATCGGCGCCGGGCGCGACAAGGCCACCACACGCCACTACTACCAGATCCTGCCGCCGGCGATCCTGTTCGCAGCGATGGCTGCGGCGACGCTGGGACGGCGGCGTCCGGCGACGGGCGTGGCGGCGTTGGCCGTGATGACGGTTTGGCCGACCTTCAACGTCGAGTTCGGAGGCACCGACGAGGTCGTGCCGCGGCAGTTCACCAACGACCGCTCCTACAACGGTCCGCTGATCCAGTTCCTGGAGACGAACGTGCGGCCCGGGGAGAAGGTCGCCTTTCACCGCAACGTGAAGGGCATGGCGATGTACTTCTACTTCCCCGAGATCCGCTGGGTGGGCCTGCTGGACTCGACCGCGCCGCACAACCAGAAGTTCCGCGGACGCATTCCCGACGACCAGTTCGACGATGCGCCCGAGGCCGACTGGTTCGTGCTGTGGGACACCCGCGGGGAGCCGGCGCGCAGCCTGGATACGGCCGCGTACGACAAGGTGTGGGAGTACGCCTACCCGAACTTCCGCTGGGGCTGGACCCGCCACGACGAAGCGTTCGTGCGCCGCTATGAGGTCTACCGGCGGCGCTGACGGGGGCGAGGCCCGCGCTATACTTGCGTCCGCCATGTCCGCCTCGTCCGCCATGTCCGCCTCATCCAAGGTGAATCGACGCGCTTTTCTGGCTTCCGCGCTCGGGGCCGCGGCTGCCCCCGCGGCGGCGCAGACCGGCCGCGACCGGCCCAACGTGCTGTTCCTGTCGGTGGACGACATGAACGACTGGGTGGGCTGCCTGGGCGGCTACCCGGGCGTGAAGACGCCGAACATCGATCGGCTGGCGCAGCGGGGGGCTCTGTTCCGGGACGCGCACTGCTCGTCGCCGCTGTGCAATCCGTCGCGGACGGCCTTGCTGACCGGATTGCGGCCGGACACGACCGGCATCTACGGCAACAGCGAGTACTGGCGGCCCGTGCTGCCGGATGTGACCACGCTGCCGATGTTCTTCCGCGAGAACGGCTATCACGCCGCCGGCGCCGGCAAGGTTTTTCATCACACGGCCGGCTTCAATCCGCCCGATCAGTGGGATGAGTTCCAGCTCCAGGAGTTCGACGACCCCTGGTACCGGCGCACCGAATGGTACCCCTGGGTGAAGAAGATTCCGAACCCGCCGGGGCACCCGTTCAACGGGATGGCGGGCGACGACTTCGCGGGCGAGTTCGACTGGGGCGCGCTGCCGAATCGGCCCGAACAGACCTACGGCGACATGGCGGCGGTGCGTTTCGGGCGGGACTTTCTGGCCAAGAAGCACGACAAGCCGTTCTTTCTGGCCATAGGGCTGTGGCACCCGCACATCCCGATGTTCGCCCCGCAGGAGTATTTTGACCTGTACCCGCCGGAGAGCGTGCGACTCCCGGAGGTTCCGGGCAACGACCTCGACGACCTGCCGCCGGTGGCTCAGGAGTTTGCCGCGGCCCGCCGCGACGAGCATGAGCGCATCGTGCGGGAAGGGAAGTGGAAGGACGGCGTGCGGGCCTATCTGGCCTGCATCAGCTTCGCCGACCACATGGTGGGCATGGTTCTGGACGCGCTCGCCGCGAGCCGCCACGCCGACAACACCGTGATCGTGCTGTGGAGCGACCACGGCTGGCACCTGGGCGAGAAGCGCCACTGGCACAAGGGCACGCTGTGGCAGAGGGCCACGCACGTGCCGATGATCTGGGCCGGGCCGGGCGTGGAACGGACCGGCGTGGCGCGGGCGCAACCGGTGGAGCTGCTGGACATGTACCCGACGCTGGCGGAGCTGTGCGGCCTGGAAGCGCCGCGCGCGCTGGAAGGAGTGAGCCTGGTTCCGCAGTTGCGCGACCCCTCGGCGCCGCGGCGGCCGGCGGTGTGCACCTACCAGGCCAACAACCATGCCGTGATCACGCCGCAGTGGCGCTACATCCGCTACCGGGACGGGGCCGAGGAGCTCTATGACCGGCAGAAGGACCCCAACGAGTGGACCAACCTCGCCGGCCGGCCCGAGCACGCCGAGCTCAAGCGAGAGCTGGCGGTCTTCATGCCGCGGTTCAGCGCCCGGCCGCAGCCCACGCGCGAGGCCTACGATTTCGACATGGACAGCTACACATATCGCCTGAAATCCGGGCGATCGAAGCCGGGCGGCTGAGGTACACTGTCGGTCTCGCCTCGCCGCTCCCTCCGCCTCGTCGCGCGGTCGTACGCCAAGACGAAAGCAAGGAGGAGAATCCGTGCCAATCATCCGATGGACTCTGGCCGCCGCGCTGCTGGCGGTCGTGGCGGGCTGTGGAGAAGCGCCCGCGCCGGTGGCGGAGGTTCCGGCCGAAGCCGAAGGGCAAGCCGAGGAGCCGACTTATCCCGCTGACCAGAAGACCTACACCGAGGGGCTGACTCCGGTGGAGACCGTGGTGGTGCCCGGCTATGACGGACGCGCCGTGGCCGTGGACGCCGGCCAGCTCATCCGCATCACCGACGTCGAAGGCCACCAGGTGGGGGACCTGTTCGCGCTGGAGCGCGGCGACCCCTCGATGCACCTGTGCACCTTCCGCAGCCGGACCGGCAACCGCAAGCTGTTTCCGGCCGTGGGCGAAGGCTTTGTGACGCTCGAGCGGCAGCCGATCCTGACGTTCTTGAGCGACCACTCGCCGGGCGTGCATGACATGCTCTACGCCACCTGCGACCACAACACCTACAAGCGGCAGGGGCTGGAGAACCACCCCAACTGCAACCGCAACTTCCTGGACGCCGTCGCCGAGGCGGGCATAGAGGGCTACAAGTGGGCGCCGGGGCCGGTGAACATCTTCCAGAATTCAACCGTGGCGCCGGACGGCAAGACGATCGTGACGGCTCGGACGCTGAGCAAGGCCGGAGACTTTTTGGAGTTTCGCGCCGAGCAGGACATCTGGCTGGTGCTGACGGCTTGCTCCTACGACCTGGGCGACTTCATCGACGGCAAGTCGAAGCCGCTGAAGATCGAGGTGTTCGACGCGCCTTCTCCCGAACCGGCGGACTAGCCGGCCGCTTGGGCGAACAGCGCCAGGGCGCGGTTCATGGGGGCGTCGCGGTCTCCGCCGGCCAGCGAGCCCCAAGCGCCGCCGAGCCCGACGAGCAGCATGCGGCGGCTCTCCCAGAAGGCCGTATTGTTGCCGCGCGCGCCGATGGAGACCACCAGCTCCTCGGGGGCGTCGGGCCACAGGCGGGCCTGAGGGTGGAGCCGGCCGGTGCGGTTGAACCACCAATTGAAGCCGTAGCAGCCGGCGCCGTACTCGGTGAAATGCTTGGAGCCGCCGCCGAAGGTTCCGATGCCGAGGTAGTCGTCATTGCCGGCTTCGGCGGAGGCGGGCAGGTCGGGCGGCGTCTGGGGCCGCATGAGCTCATCGAAGAAGCGGCGCTGGAGCAACTGGCGGCTGTTCCAGGCGCCGCGGTTGGCCCAGAGCCAGACGATGCGGGCGAAGTCGCGCGCGGAGGCGCCGATGCGGCGGTTGGTCTCGCGGAAGACCAAGCCGTCCTGGAGGCCCAAGGCGCCCAGCCGCTCGGGGGCGTGGGCGACCGCGGCGGGCTCCTGCTGAAAGACCCTGTCGAACAGAGTCTTCTGGTAGAGCTGGATGGCGTAGTCGTTGTAGGCCCAGGCCACGCCGGGCGGCTCCGGGCGGGCGTAGCCGCTGGTCATCGCGCCGAGGTGGCGGAAGGTCATGGAGCGGTCCTTGGGCCGCAGCTCCCAGCCGAAATCGGCGACCAGGGCGTCGGGCCCGGCGACCTTGCCCTCCTGGATGGCGAAGAACAGAAGGGTGCTGAGGATGGGCTTGGCCGAGGAGAGGATGTCGGCGACCTCGGTCTGATCGCCCCAGGCCGCCGCCACGTAGCCGTCTTTGACGACGCAGCCGCGGCCGCCGAGCAGGGCGGCGAGAGCGTCGAGCTTGGCGGCGTCCAGGCCCAACGCGGCCGGCGGACGCGTTTGCCAGGCGGCGCCCGGAAAGGCCGTGGGTTCGGCGGCTGTGGCCACAGCGGGCAGCGAAAGCAGCAGGGAGCGTCGGGTGAGCGTGCGCACTTGGCGTGGATTATAGCCGCGGCTCTGGCATAATCGTTCGTCGATGAGAACCCTGCTGCTCTCGACGCTGTGCGTCGCCGCCGCCGCGGCCCAGCCGCTGCTGATGTCGCCGGAGGTGAGCGCCGACCGGACGGTGACGTTCCGGCTGGAGGCGCCGGAGGCCAAGCAGGTCTTGGTGGTCTCGGACTGGGGCTTGAAAGACCCCATGCAGAAAGGCGCCGACGGCGTCTGGACGTTCACTACGAAGCCGCTGGCGCCGAGCACCTACATCTACTCCTACGAGGTGGACGGCGTGCCGACGGTGGACCCCATCAACCCGATGGTGAAGCTGCGGGCGAGGGGTTCGGCGTCCCTGGTGACCGTGCCGGGCAATCCGCCGGCGCTGTGGGACCTGCGGGCGGTTCCGCACGGCGGCGTGACGGCCGAGTGGCAGAAGTCGAAGCTGCTTAGCCACGACCCGATCGTGACGGTCTACACGCCGCCGGGCTATCGCGACAATCCCAAGAAGGCCTATCCGGTTCTCTACCTGCTGCACGGCAACAACGACACGCCGGTGGGCTGGACGATGGTGGGCAAGGCGAACCTGATCGCCGACAATCTGCTGGCCGAAGGCAAGATGGAGCCGATGATCATCGTGATGCCTTTCGGTCACGCCGTGCCCTACAGCTCGTCGCGCGAGGAGCGGGCTGGCAACACGGCGCTGTTCGAGAAGTATCTGCTGGGCGAAGTGATTCCGATGATCGAGAGCCGCTACCGGGTGAAGAAGGACCGCAAGAGCCGCGCTCTGGCCGGGCTGTCGATGGGTGGAGCGCAGTCGACGACGATCGGGCTGGCGCACCTGGACCGCTTCTCGTCGGTGGCGGCCTTCAGCGGGGTGGCGGTGGCGGACGATCTGGCGGCGAAGCTGCCGCAGGTATTTGACGACTCCAAGAAGACCAACGGGCTGCTGGAGACGTTCTGGATCGGCTGCGGCCTGCAGGACGAGGGCGCTCTGGGGCGCACCAAGGCCTTCGCGGCGCTGCTGGAGCAGAAAGGCATCGAGCACGAGCTGCAGTTGCAGGACGGCGTGCACAACTACCAGCAGTGGCAGCGGAACCTGGCCGACCTGCTGCCGTTGCTGTTCCGCTAGGCTTCTACGCCAGCAGGGCGCGGACGTGCGTCGTGGCCGCCGCGGCCAGGCCCGCCAGGTTGTAGCCGCCTTCGAGAACGGACACCACGCGCCGGCCTGCGGTCACGTCGGCCAGCTCCCGCAACATCTCGGTCAGCTCCACGAAGTCGTCGTCCTCGAGGGTGAACTGGCCCAGCGGGTCGCCGGCGCGGGAGTCGAAGCCGGCCGAGATCATCACCAGATCGGGCTGAAAGGCGCGGGCCTCGGGCAGCAGCTTTCGCCGGAAGGCGCCGAGGATCTCCTCGCGTCCCGAGCCGGCCGGAAAGGGAAAGTTGAGCGTCGTTCCGCGGCCCGGGCCCTCGCCGGTCTCGCGGGCGTCGCCAGTGCCCGGGTACCAGGGCGACTGGTGCGAGCTGGCGAAGAAGACCGAGGGGTCGGCGTAGAAGATGTCCTGGGTGCCGTTGCCGTGGTGCACGTCCCAGTCGACGATGAGCACGCGGTCGAGGCCGTGGCGCTGCTGGGCGTAGCGCGCGCCGACGGCAATGTTGTTGAAGACACAAAAGCCCATGCCCTGGGCGGGACGGGCGTGGTGGCCCGGCGGACGCAGGACGCAGAAGGCGTTGCCGGCGCGGCCTTCGACCACGGCGTCGACTGCGGTGAGCACTCCGCCGGCGGCCAGCAGGGCCACCTCGTAGGAGGCTTCGGAGACGTCGGTGTCGCCGGTGCTCAGGTGGCCTGCGCCGGCGGCGATCTCCTGCTGCGCCAAGCGGATGTAGTCGCGGGCGTGGCAGGCGGCGATCTCGTCTTCGACGGCCGGGCGCGGGGCCAGGTCGAGCAGCCGATCGAGCAAGCCGGCCTCGGCCAGGCCTTCCACCACGGCGGTGTAGCGGGCGGGCTGCTCGGGGTGGCCCGGAGGGGTGTCGTGCCGGCGGTAGCGGGCGTCGCGAACCAGGGCTGTGCGGGGGGCGGTGGAATCCGCGGGCATTACCGGGTCAGCTTATCAAGCCCCGCGTCCGCTGTTGGTAGACTAAGGCGAATCGAAATGAACAGGGAGCCCGCTTACTCCGACGCATTGCCGGTTTGGCTGATCGCCGCGACCGGCGTCGCCGTTCTGATCTCGATGTATCTGATCTTCGTGTGGGTTCCGATGGAATCGACGATGGGCGTCGTGCAGCGGATCTTCTACTTGCACGTGGGGTCGGCGTTCGTGGCGTTTCTGGGCTTCATCATCGGCGGGGTGGCGAGCATTCGCTACCTGGCGACGCGTCGCAACCGCTTCGACGATCTCTCGGTGGCGGCCAATGAGGTGGGCTTGGTGTTCGCGCTGGTCTGCTTGTCGATGGGCAGCCTGTGGGCCAAGCCGATCTGGGGCGTGTACTGGGCTTGGGACGCGCGGCTGACGACGATGCTGCTGCTGGCGCTGATCTACGTGGCCTACCTGATTCTGCGGGAATCGGTGGTGGAGGCGACGCAGCGGGCGGTGGTGTGCGCGGTGGTTTCGATCTTCGGCATGGTGGACATTCCGATCGTCTACATGGCGAACCAGTGGTGGCGGACGCAGCACCCGGCGCCGGTGCTGAGCGGCGAGGGCTCGATCGACCCTTCGATGCGCTTCGTGCTGTACTTCACGTTCTTTGCGATGGCGCTGGTGTTTTGGTGCCTGGTGCGGCTGCGCCGGCGGCTGGAAGGGTTGAAGCGGGAAGCCGAGGCCCTGCGGCGGGCCGTGCACGCTGTTTAGGGACGAGGCGACGGGAGCGAGCGATGGAAGAGAATTTGAAATGGCTGTGGGCCGCCTTCAGCGTGGCCTGGGCGCTGCACCTGGTGTACGTCTACACCCTGGGCTCGCGCGAGAAGACCCTGCGCGATCAGGTGCGGGACCTCAAGGCGCAGCTCGAAGAGCGCGACGACTCGCCGCTGGCTTGAGCCGCTCTCGACGGGCCGGGCGTTGCCGTCCATGCGTCCGTCGGCCTAGGATAGGGGCCTGCCGTCAGCGGGTGGGTCGATGCGCTGGGCCGATTCTCCAGTTCGACACTATTTGATCTGCGCCGATCCTCGGACGGGCAGCAGCCTGCTGGGCTATGGCCTATGGAGCTCGGACCGCGCCGGCCGGCCCGATGAGTTGCTGGAGGCGGAGACGCTGCGCAAGCACGGCTGGCAGGACGATCCTCCCGCAGTCCTGCTCGAAAAGGCCTTCCGCCAAGGCGAGACGCCGAACGGCGTGTCGGGCCTGAAGGTGATGTGGCCGGACCTGGAGCGGCTGGCTTCGGCGACGCCGCCGGCGACCGCAGAGCAGTTGCGGGGGCTGGCGGAGCTGCTGCCGCCGCTGCGCTACATCCGCATCACCCGGCGCGACGTGGTCAGTCAGGCGGTCTCGCTGGCCAAGGCCATGCAGACCGGCCAGTGGCAGTTCGACAAGACGCCGCGCACCCGCACCGTGATCTATCGCCGCGAAGAGATCTCCGCCCAGATTCGCGCGATACACTCCTACAACGCCGGCTGGGCGCGCTACTTCGAAACGCTGGGCGTCGAGCCGCTGCACATCGTCTACGAGGACTTCGTGGACAACTACGACAGCACGATGAGGGCGGTGTTCGCGTACCTGGAACTGCCGCCGGACCCGGTTCCTCCGCCGTTGTTGGAGCGCCAGGCCGACGAGGTCTCGCGGGCCTGGGTGGAGCGCTACCTCCACCCGGGGATGGGAGAACGGGTGGAGATGGCTGTGGCGAGCCTGCGCAGGCGGCTGGCGCCGCGCCCACGGGGCTGACGGCGTGGCTTGGCCGCTCCGGCGGCGTAAGGCGTTTCCGGCCCGGGTGTAGGGTTTCGGTCCGGCTGCGCGGCCTCGGGCCCGCGTAGGAGAGTGGGACTCGCGGGCGGCGGCCCGCGGAGACTCCCATGCGCAGGTATCGCCCCTTCTTCCTGGCTCTGGCCGGGTTCGTCCTGTTCAGCTTGGCGCTGCGGCCCAAACAGGGCTATCTGAAGGCGCTGGTGACCGTGTACTCGCCCCCGGTGTGCGAGGTGCCGGCGGACCGGCGCTTCGGCATCGAGTATTACGGGATGATCTACTCCGGCAATACCACGAACCTGATCGACCGGCGGGTGCTGTGCACGGGGTCCTGGGAAACGCACATCCAGCAGTTTCTGGGGCGCACGGCGGAGATGCTCGAACGGGTGAAGGGCGAGCCGGCCGACGATCTGGTGTTTCTGGACATCGGCGCGAACACGGGGCTCCACAGCATGTTCATGTCCCGCTACGTAGGCGTCATTCACGCTTTCGACCCCTATCCGCCGGTGGTCGCGCAGATGCGCTACAACCTGGAGCGGAACAACCTGCAGAACGTGATTCTGCACCCGGTGGGGCTGGGCGACGCCGCGGCCCGGCTGCCCTTTGTGGAGCCCAAGGACTCCAACCAAGGGACGGGGTCGTTCCTGCCGGAGGCCGGGCTGCCGGGCCGTATGCAGGGCCTGGAGCTGGAGGTGGTGGTGGGCGACGACTACTTCCGCGAGCACGGCATCGACCGAGCGGATCTGGTGAAGATCGACGTGGAAGGCTTCGAGAAGCCGGTGCTGCTGGGTTTGCGGCGGACGTTCGCCAAGACCCGGCCGATCATCGAGTTCGAGATCACGGTGAAGCAGGGCGTGGAGCGGCTGTTCCGCAGCCGGGAGGAGCTGGAGGCGGCTTTGCCCGAGGACTACGAGCTGTTCGGCTTCACGGGCTCGGACCCGAAGTCCGGCGCCTACAAGCTGGTGGACTTCCCCGTCGACTTCGGCGCGTTCCTGGGCGGGCAGTGGGACTTGGTGGCGGCGCCGGCGGAGCTGGCCGACGAGCTGCCGATGGTGGGCGAAGCTTCCTGGTAGCGGGCTCGCAGGACCCCTGAGCGGCCCTCTGAAGCCGCCGGACGGGGCGTGACGGACGATCCGGCCGCTTGCCAGGACGGGACGGCCCTTGCGCTACAATCATTGGCGGTCTCGCAGCTATGGCCTTTCTTACAACCTCCTCGGAAGAGTACGACGTAGTCGTCGTCGGCGCGGGCGCCGGCGGCGGCGGATCGGTGCATGTCCTCACCGACCTCGGCCTGAAAGTGTGCCTCCTGGAAGCGGGTCCCATGCTGGACCCGGCCAAGGAATTCAAAGAGCACAAGTGGTTTTACGACTACGGGCATCGCGGAGCCGACAAGGGCGGCGCCGGCTACTTCGGCGACGGCAAGCCCTACGGCTTCATGACGACCACGTCGGGCGGCTGGGAGCTTCCCGGCGAGCCTTATACGATGGGCGAGGGCACGCAGTTCAAATGGTTCCGCTCGCGCATCGTCGGCGGCCGGACCAACCACTACGGGCGGATGTCGTTCCGCTTTTCGCAGCTCGACTTCAAGTGCAAGGACATCGACGGTCTGGGCGACAACTGGCCCATCGACTACGACGAGATCTCCCCGTACTACGACAAGGCCGAGAAGTTCATCGGCGTGACGGGCACCAAGGAAGGGATTCCCTCGGCGCCGGACGGCATCTTCGAGACGCCGCCGCAGCCGAAGGTGCATGAGCTGCTGGCGCGCGAAGCCGGCAAGAAGCTGGGCATTCCGTTCATCGCCAATCGCCGGGCGGTGATCACCTCCAACAAGAACGGCCGGGCCGCCTGCCACTACTGCGGCCAGTGCGGACGCGGCTGCCTGACGGCTTCGGCCTACGCGGCCAGCCAGGTGGAGGTGTTTCCGGCGCTCGAGACCGGGCGGCTGAAGCTGATCACCGACGCGATGTGCCGCGAGGTCTCGGTGGATTCCAGCGGCAAGCCCGACGGGGTGATCTACATCGACCGCAACACCCGGCTGGAGCACAAGGTGCGGGCCAAGGCGGTGGTGCTGGCCGCCTCGTCGTGCGAGTCCGCGCGCATCCTGCTGAACTCGAAGTCCAAGCACCACCCCAACGGCTTGGCGAACTCCTCGGGCCAAGTGGGCCGCAACCTGATGGACACGGTGGGCTTCGGGCTGTCCGGCTATGTGCCGGCGCTGGAAGGGATGCCCAAGTACGACACCGACGGCTTCGGCGGCTCGCACCTGTACGCGCCGTGGTGGGGCTACAACGACCACCAGAAGCTGGGCTTTCCGCGCGGCTACCACATCGAGTTCGGCGGCGGCTTCGGCATGCCGGGCCCGGGCTCCTACCACGGCGTGGCCCGCAAGGCCGGCTACGGGACGGCGATCAAGCAGTTGGCGCGCGAGGAATACGGCGCGGGCGTGGGCTTCGCCGGCCGCGGCGAGATGATCCCCAACGAGATGAGCTACTGCGAGATCGACCCGAACGTGGTCGACCAGTGGGGCATTCCGGTGCTGAAGTTCCACTTCCAGTGGACCGACCACGAGTGGAAGCAGGCCCGCCACATGGAGCGGACCTTCACCGAGATCATCGAGACGATGGGCGGCAAGGTGCGGGGGCTGGCCAACGCGGCGCGCGAGGCCGACGGCATCTCCGTACCCGGCTCGATCATCCACGAGGTCGGCACGGCGCGCATGGGCGACAACCCCAAGACCTCTGTGCTCAACAAGTACTGCCAGGCTTGGGACGCCAAGAACCTGTTCGTGGTGGACGGCGCTTCGTTCGTCTCCAACCCGGACAAGAACCCCACCCTGACGATCAGCGCCTTCGCTTGGCGCGCCGCCGAATACCTCGTCGAGGAGGCCAAGAAGGGCAATGTCTGAGCTGACCCAAATCCAACCGGCCGTTTCGCGCCGAGAGGCTCTGCGGCGGATCGCCGCGACGGTGTTCGCCGCCGGCGTGGCCGCCGAGATGAACCCGGCCGACGCGCAGCACGTCCACGCCGCCGCCGCCAGCCTGAAGGGGGCCCTGGGCGAGTACGAGCGCAAGGAGCTCAGCGAGCACGAGTGGAAGACCGTGACACGGATGGCGGAGCTGATCATGCCGGCCGACTCCGGCGGCGGCAGCGCCGTGGACGCCGGCGCGGTGGAGTTCATCGACCTGCTCTGCAGCGGCGGCGAACCGCTCGCCTACATCTTCCACGGCGGCCTGTCCTGGACCGACGCGGAGATGCGCCAACGCCACTCGAAGGACTTCGTGGACTGCTCGGAGGCGCAGCAGAAGGCGCTGTTCGACGACTTCGTGGCCGTAGAGAGGGCGACCGACAAGCGCATCGCCGCCAGCGGCGTGGGCCCGTACGCGCGGTTCCAGGACTATCAGGCCTGGGATCGGTCGGACCTGGGCGCGGGCGTAGGCTTCTTCGACTGGATGCGCAAGCTCGCCGTCGACGCCTATTACACCAGCCCGATCGGCATCAAGGACCTGGGCTACGTGGGCAACGGAGCGTTTTCGTCCTACGAGGTGCCACGCAAGGCGATCGACTACGCCATGAAGCGCAGCCCGTTCAAGAGCTAGCCGCTCGATGATGGTCCTGGGCATAGCGATCGCCGGCGCCCTCGGCGCGGTGGCGCGCTACGGGGTTTCGCTGTGGGCCCTGCGGCAGTTCGGGTCCGGCTTTCCGATCGGGACCCTGCTGGTGAACCTGGCGGGGTGCTTTGGGCTGGGGTTCCTGGCCGAGGTCACGCTCGAAGACCCGACGATGAGCGCCAACGTGCGCGCCATCGTGGGCACGGGCTTCTTTGGGGCCTTCACGACGTTTTCGACCTTCGGCGTGGAGACCTTCCGCGCGATGGAAGCCGGCGAGTGGGGCGTGGCGCTGACCAACCTGCTCGTGAACGTGCTGCTGGGGCTGTGTCTGGTCGCCGCCGGCTTCTGGGCCGCCCGGCAGATCGGGGGCGGCTGATGGCGCTGCGCTTCGTGCAGCTCTACCTGCCGCAGTGCTCGGACGACGACCTGCGCGAGCTGCTGGGAGACCGAGAGGCTCTGGGCGCTTGGCGCGACGCTCACTTCGATGACAAGCTGGTGGTCCATCTGCTGCTGCAGGCCGAAGAGGCCGAGGCGGTGATGGACGAGTTCGAGGACCGCTTCGGCTCGAACGAAGGGTTCCACGCGGTGGTCTCGGCGGTGGAAGCCGTGCTGCCGCACCCGGACGAGGGCAAGGACGACGTCGCCGAGAACGAGCAGGACGACGACAAGGCCCACGGGCTGCGAGTCAGCCGCGACGAGCTCTACAACCAGCTCAACGATTCCCTCGGCGTGCACTGGGCCTACCTGGCGATGGCGGCTCTCTCCGCGCTGGTGGCGGCGCTGGGGTTGCTGCACGACGATGTTGCGGCCATCATCGGGGCCATGGTGATCGCGCCGCTGCTGGGGCCGAATGTGGCGATCTCATTGGCGGTGACGTTGGGCGACCTGGCCCTGCTGCGGCGCGCGGCGCTGACGGGTCTGGCGGGATTCGCGCTGGCGCTGGCGGTGGCCTACTGCCTGGGGCTTGCGCTGGAGGTGGACCCCGAGATTCCGGCCATCGCGGACCGCACGCGGGCGGGGCTCGGCAGCGTCGGCCTGGCACTGGGAGCGGGGGCCGCCGGAGCCATCGCCTACACACGCGGCATGGCCGGGCCGGTGATCGGCGTGATGGTGGCCGTAGCGCTCGCGCCTCCACTGGTGGCCGCCGGGTTGCTGCTGGGCGCCGGACACTACGCGCCCGCCACCGGCGCTCTGCTGCTGACCGCCATCAACGTGATCTGCATCAACCTGTCGGGCACGCTGGCCTTTGTGTTGCAGGGCGTGCGTCCGCGCCGCTGGTGGGAGGAGGAGCGCGCCAAGACGGCGACCCGGAGCGCCGTGCTGCTGTGCCTGCTGTTGCTGGGCGCCCTGGTCGGCCTGATCTCTCTCTCGAACAGCGACGGGCTGGCGAAAATCCTGCGCTAGACCGGCCTGCTCAGCGCGGCAGCTCTTCGATCCAGGCGCGCACCAGCGACAGGGCTTCGGCGTCGGGCTCGAGTGAGCCGATGTGCGGCATGCGGCCGTCGCCGCGCGTGGCCATGCGGGAATAGAGCGTGGAGCGCTCGGGGTCTCCGGGCTTGACGATCAGCGAGCCCGGCGCGCCCATGTCGCCGTGCTCGGGGCTGGCGCCCACGGCGACCATGTCCGCCACGGGAATACGCGAGGTCAACTGGATCTCGGCGTTGCCGCCGCCGCCCATCATGTGGCAGTGAGCGCAGTTGCCGTGCAGGTAGGCGCGGGCGCGGGCCTCCACCGTCTGCGAGGCGTCGGAGGGTTCGACCAGGCGCGAGAGCTGGGCCGGCGGTTTGGGCAGAGGCTTTGTGAAAAGCCCGATGTGGTCGAGCGTCGCCAACTGGTTGGCCTGCACGGCGCCGTAGTCGTGCTCGCGATTCATCTGCCAGGTGTTCAAGCCGAGCACGAAGCCGGCCTTCTCGTTGTGGCAGATCATGCAGTCGGTGCGGCTGGGGTAGTACCACTGCTTTTGGCGCTCGCCCGCGGCGGTCCGGATGGCGTAGGTCTTGGTGAGGGACTCCTTGCCGAGCAGCTCGGCGTCGGTCTGCTCGTCGTTCCACAGGTAGGTGTAGCCGGCCCACTGCTCGCGGCCTTCGGGCCCGGACTGGAGCGTCATCAGGCGCGTCTCCAGACGGCGGCGGCTGGAGGGGTCGCCCTCAGTGGTCTCGATCGAGAAGGTCTTTACCAGCACGGACCCTTCGGGGAAGAGCCACTTGCCGTCGCTGACGATCTCCACGCGGCCGTCGCCGGGGACGGCGATGAAGCGGTCCTTGTGGGCGGCGTCCGACCAGAGCGGCGCGTTCACCGAGTAGGGCACGAGCGCCGGGTTGGGCTGGTGGTCGCGGGTGGAGGCGAACAAGCCGGTCTGGCTGAGCAGCCGCGGGAAGGGCGGGCTCTGGGGCCGGAGCTCCTCCGGCGGGCGCTTCTCGAGCTCGTAGAGCAGGCCGCTGCGGTGGGTGAGCAGGTAGAGCTCGCCGTCGTTGGATTCGCCGAAAGCGGCGATGTCCTCGGAGGTGTCCTGCAACTCCTGCTGCCACTCGACCTGCTTGCCGTCGTAGCGCAGGGCCCAGATCTTGCCGGTCTCCCAATCGGCGTAGACGTAGGCGCCGTAGAGGTCTTTCAGGCGCTTGCCGCGGTAGACGTAGCCGCCGGTCATCGAGCGGGCTTCGGCGTGGTGGTGCGAGGCTACAGGGGGCAGCAACGGTCCGGGGCCCTGGGCGCGCTCGGGCCGGAACCACTGCGGTCCCTCCTTGATGCTCCAGCCGTAGTTGCCGCCTCGCTCCACCTTGTAGACGGATTCCCAACTGTCCTGGCCGACCTCGCCGGCCCACAGGTCGCCGGTCTCGCGGTCGAAGCTCATCCGCCAGATCTGGCGAAAGCCGAAGGCGTAGATCTCCGGGCGCGCGCCGGCCAGGCCCACGAAGGGGTTGTCCGCCGGGATCGAGTAGGGCCGCACGGGGTGGGCGTGGTCGACATCGATGCGCAGGATCGAGCCGGGCAGGTCGCTGAGGTCCTGGCCGCTGGCGGTGGGGTCGTTCTGCCCGTAGCCGTCGCCGGTGCTGATGTAGAGGTAGCCGTCGGGGCCGAAGTCGAGGGCGCCGCCGCTGTGGCCGATCGAGGGGAACTCCAGCACGATCAGCTCCGAGGAGGGGTCGGCGCGGGGCGCCTCGCCGGCCTTGGCCGGGAGGGCCTCGAAGCGCGAGACCCGGGAGCGCACCGGATCGGGCGTGCGCAGGCGCGTGAAGGCGTAGAAGTAGCGGTTGCTCTCGAAGTCCGGGTGGAAGGCCAGCCCGACCACTTGGCGGGGCACGACGCGGCCGTTGCGGTCCTTGCCCAGCGGCTCGAGCTCCAGGAAGGTCTCGGTGGAGGGGACGTCCCGGCGGTTCTCGAACGATTCGATGCGGCCGGTGAGCGAGCCGACGAAGAGCCGCTCGGTTCCCGGAGCGCGGGCGATGACGGTGGGCTGGTCGAAGACGAGGGCGGGGAAGGCGAGCCGGATCTTGTAGGGCGAAGGCGGCTCGGGCGAGCCGACCACGTGGGAATCGGTCCAGGCGGTGCGCCGGTCGATTCCGAAAGGTTCAGCGCCGAGGGCCCCGGTCAGGCTCAGCAGCAGAAGGCTCAACGGCAAGAGGCGGTGCGGCACGCCGCTAGTTTGCCCCCGAGCGGCGGAGGTGTCAACGGGCGCCGTGCGCCGGTGTCAGCGCCGCCGGACGAGGTCGTCGTCGGCGTAGCGTTCCGGGATCTCGCTCTCGGATTCGGTCTCGACCGTACGGCCGTCGAGCTCGATGAGCTGGAACCCCGGCCATTGCAGGCGGGCCGCCTCGACCGCCGTCCGCAGGCTCTTGCCGGCGGCGTCGGTCGGGTCGCCTTGCTCGTACCAGCGATAGACGCCGTCGACCTCGAGGTAGAGGTCGGCGCCGCGCGGCTCGGCCGAACGGGCTGTCTCTTCGGGGTGCATCGGAACGGCGACGCCGCGCGCGACGACGCTTTCGGATGCGTGGACTTTCTCGATCACATCCATTGGATGGCCGAGCCGGGGGCAAGTGTTTCCGGCCGAGAGCTCAGACGCTGATCACCGGGCAGGGCGAGCGCCGGATGGCGGCCGTCAGGTCCGTGCGCAAGCCGAACAGCCCGACGCGACCGTCGGGCCGGCGGCGGCCGGTCACCACGATGTCCGCGGCGACGGTCTTCACGGCCTTCGGCAGAGCGTCTTCGACCTCGCCGGGCTCGATGATGATGGCGGCTTCGACGCCCGCCCCGGCCAGCAGCAGCGCAGCTTTCTCCCGCGCCCGCTCGATGTAGATGGGCAGCAGGTTGTCAGGCATGTAGGGCGCCGCGCCGAGGGTTTGCAGCAGCGGCGGCGCGTGCAACAGGTACAGGGGCGCCTCGTAGGCCGCGGCGAAGTCGCTCGCCCACTTCAGGATCCGGTCGCTGTCCGCCTCCAGGTCCACCAGGCAAGCGATCCGGCGGTAGGGATGCTTCGCGGCGGGCTGCACGTCCTCCATGTGGACGCCCGTCATCACGGGGCAAGGCAGGTCGTGCAAGACCTTGGTGGTGACCGACCCCAGCATCATCCGCCGAAAGTGGCCTCCGCCGGCGGTGGGCATCACGATGAGGTCCAGGTCGGTCGTCACAGACTTCTGCTCGATCGCCGAGGCCGGATCTCCTCCGGCGACTTCGGTCTCGATGGCGACGCCGACCCCCAACTCCTGCGCCATATCATCCAACGCCTCGGCGGCTCCGGCTCGGATCTCGGCCTCGAACTGTTGTTCGTAGGCGCGAGCCGCGAGCGGGTAGACCGCGTGGACGACCCGGTACGACGGAACGACGTGGAACAGAATGAGGCGCGCGCCGAAATGTCGGGCGATGTTGACGGCGTTCTCGACCTCCGGGGCGGATCTCAGGGAGAAGTCCACCGGAGCGAGGATTGTCTTGATCTTCATGGAGCCGTCCCTCTCAACAGGAAGGACAGCATGCCGGGCGCCAAAGAAAGGGGGCGGCCGCGAGGGGGAGCTTCAGCCCACGAGCTCCATCACTTCCATGCCCTGGCCGACCTTGGCCAGACGTTCGCGGGCCGTGGGCTGGTCCAGATAGCGCGGACGCAAGGGGGGCGGAACCAGCAGCTTGCGCCATTTGAGCTCTTCGATCAGCGGCAGATGGCGCAGGCCGATCTTGCCCACCAGCAAAGGTTCGAGCAGGCCGCCCTCGCGCAGATAGCGCAGCAGAGCCGCCAGGCCGCGCAGGTAGACGGCGTCTTTGGCCTGGCCGCCGCCGCGAAACACGCGCATCGTGACGGTGAAAGCGGTCTGCTGCGAGAAATCCCAGTTACGGTCGAGCAGCCGGAACACCTCCACGAACGAGGCGCCCTGGGTCATGCGCGCCACGGCGAGCACGCGCGCCGCCAGCAGACGGAGGCGGGCGCGGCTGAGGCCGCCGACCAGGTACTCCGCCAGCACGGCGATGCCTTCCTGCAACTCGTCGTAGGACGGCAGCCCGTTGCGCAACTGGCGCAGGCGCTGCGCCTCGCCGTTGTAGTAGGTCACCACGTGGGTGCCGACCTCGTGTTGCAGCAGGGCCTCGGCGCGGTGCTTGGGCACCTTCATGTCCTTGCCGATGAGCAGATTGCCGCGGGAGACCATCAGGCCGATGATGTCGCTGCGCACCTCGACCTTGGCGCGCAGGCCCGGGAAGCGGCTGCGCAGAAAGCTGAGCTCCTTCTGCGCCAGGGTCGCGAACTCGGCCGTGGTGAGCGAGCCGCCTTCACGCTCGCGCGACCGCGACGGAATGCGGTCGAGCAGTTGCAGCGCCAGGCGCAGCAGGTCGTCGTCGACCTCGCCGTAGAGTTGCAGGCTCTCTTGCAGGAACCGCGGCGTCTCGCGGTCCGTGATCATGGTGACCTTGCGGTCGAGCTCGTCCTGCTGCTCGCGAAACAGCTCGGCCATCGAGGGGTCCTCGATGCGCTCGATGGGGATCTTGAACAGTTCGCGCTTGACCAGGGCGGGGTCGATGGGGACGGGGCGGTAGGAGAACTTGGGGGCTCGCTGGAACCGCTTGCGGCGGAACTCGCTCCAGGCTTCGGCGGCGTTGCGGGGCGTGGTCAGCAGCAGGGGGTCGAAGGAGTTGCTGACGTTGGCGAGCTGGCTGTCGACCTCGTAGACCAGCTTGACGAAGGTGTGCCGGCCGAGGGCGTGGAAGTGCGGCGGCTTTTGCGTGGTGTGCCGCTGGGTGAACTCGAAGGCGGCGCGTTGCAGGGCGCGGGAGAGGCCGTCGCGGATCTTGCGGTGCAGCAGCGGGTAGACGCGCTTCTTGCCGGGGCTGTAGTAGACCGGTCGGACCTCCACGTGCAGCGTCAGGCAGTTGCGGGTGGCCTCTTTGCGGCGCAGCAGCGGCCGCAGGCCGGGCGGGGCGTAGTCGGCTCGCGCGGCGACATCCACGTGGACAGGGATGTCGGGCAGGTCGAGTTTGGCGAGTCGCGACTCGAGCAGGTCGACGGTGTGGGAGTCCGGCCAGGAGCGGGGCCGCACGATGCGGAACAGGGGCGGCGGGTCGCCGGAAGGCGACTCGCGCTGCGGCGTGGAGATTTCCACCAGCAGGAAGGCGCCGAACTCGCGGATGCCGGCGCGCACGACGGCTTCGACCATGGCGGCGACCCCGGGGGCGGAGGCTTCGTCGCCGGGCGCGGTGAGGTAGCGGGCTTCGCCGGTCACCAGCTCTTCGGCGCGCGGGGCCGCCCCGGCGGCCGGCCGGCGGTAGACGCACAGGTAGGGCGTGGAACGGTCGTGGTGAAAGCGGCCCCAGGGCTGCAGGTTGCGGCGCACGAGCTTGCCCTGCGCCATGCGCTGCAGGATGAGATCGAGGTCCACGCCCAAGGTGAGGCCCGCACCGGCTCCTTCGGCCGCCGCGCGGCTGTCCGTCGGAGTCTTCGCGGAGCCTCTGTCGGCCATAAATCTCATCCAATCATAGCGTTTGCGAGCGGCCCCGGGAGAGCTCCCAGGGCCCTCTCACAAGCGTTCCCGGCCCCTGCTATACTTCGCAGAGTTAGCTCCTTCGCCCTTCTCGTAACCCACATCCGGTCAACCCGCGGGGCCCCCCACCTTGAAACCAATTTGGACTGCTCGCTTGGGCGATTCGCCCCTTGTTGCGACTGCGATTCATGACGGCCATACGGTGCGAGCCGACGTCGCTTGCCACCTGGCTCTGAGCGAGCCTGAGCGCTTGCAGGAGGAAGACCCCTACACCGGCGCCTGGACCGAGATCGCCGACACGACGATCGTCGGTCTGCATTCGCGCTTCGAGGTCGATTTGAACCGGCCGCGCGACAAGGCCGTCTACCGCAAGCCCGAGGACGCCTGGGGCTTGCAGGTGTGGAAGGACGAGCTGCCCGACGACGTGGCCGCGCTGTCTCTGTTCGAGTACGACTCGTTCTACGAGGAGACCCGGCGCATCCTGCAAGAGGTGGAGCGGCGGCACGGCCGCTTCTTCCTGTTCGATCTGCACACCTACAATCATCGGCGGGAGGGGCCTGACGGTCCCGAAGCGGACGCGGAGGCCAACCCGGAGGTCAACATCGGCACGGGAACCGTCGATCGGGCGTTGTGGGGTCCGGTGGTGGACCGCTTTCTGCTGGAGCTGAAGCGGTTCGACTTCGGCGGGCGCAGCCTGGACGTGCGCGAGAACGTGAAGTTCAAAGGCGGGCACTTGTCGCGCTGGACGCACGAGAGCTTCCCGCAGACCGGCTGTGCGGTGGCGATCGAGTTCAAGAAAACGTTCATGGACGAGTGGACGGGACGGTTGGACGCCGCGCACCACGGGCGCATCCTGGAGGCCTTGCGGTCGACCGTCCCCGGGGTGCTGGAAGAGTTGAGCCGGTTGCCGCCGTTGCCGAAGACGGCGCCGGCGGGTCCGGGCGTGGGGGCCCCGCCGGCGCGCCGGCCAGGGCGGCCGCGGCGTGTGCGAGTGAGCTGAAGGCGGCAGTCGGTCAGGAGTTGAAATGCGTGTTGGTTTGATGGTCAACGATGTCGCGACCGAGCAGAGCGGGTACACCACGATCCGCTTGGCGATGCAACTGGTCAACCACGGCCACGAGGCCTGGCTGATCGGGGCCGCGGACTTCACCTACGGCACGGATGAGCACATCCACGCCCATGCGACGACGGTTCGCAAGAAGAACTACAAGAGCACGGTGGTGTTCCTGGAAGAGCTGCAGAGCCCCAAGGCGCGGCGGGAGAAGATTACCGTCGACGACCTGGACGTGCTGATGCTGCGCAGCGACCCGTCGCAGGACGCGATGTCGCGGCCGTGGGCGGCGTCAGCGGGCATCGTCTTCGGGCGGGTGGCGATGCGCCACGGGGTGATCGTGCTCAACGATCCCAACGGGCTGGCGAAGGCCACGAACAAGATGTACTTCCAGCTCTTCCCCGACGAGGTGCGGCCGCTGACGCTGATCAGCCGCGAGCGGGAAGAGATCAAGAGCTTCATCAAGGACCAGGGCGGCTCGGCGGTGCTCAAGCCGCTGCAAGGCTCGGGCGGCTCGGGCGTGTTTCTGGTGAAGCCGGGCGACGGCGCCAATACGAACCAGATGATCGAGTCGCTGACGCGCGACGGCTACGTGATCGCGCAGGAGTATCTGCCGGCGGCGGCTGACGGCGACACGCGGCTGTTCATGATGAACGGGCGGCCGTTCCGCTACCGGGGCAAGTACGCGGCCTTCCGGCGGGTGCGCTCGGGCGAGGACATGCGCAGCAACATTCACGCCGGCGGCAAGCTGCGCGAAGCCGAGATCACCGACCAGCACCTGCGGCTGGCCGAGATCATCCGTCCGAAGCTGGTGCAGGACGGCATGTTCCTGGTGGGAATCGACATCGTGGGCGACAAGCTGATGGAGATCAACGTGTTCAGCCCGGGCGGGCTGGGCAGCGCCCAGAAGTTCGAGAAGGTGTCGTTCACCAACGGCGTGATCGAGGCGCTGGAGCGCAAGGTGGACTACATGAAGTATTACCACCGCAACTTCGACAACGTGGACTTGGCCACGCTGTAGGGGGGCGGCGGGACCGGCCCGCTCCCCATGCGATAATCCCCAGTGGTTTGCGGACGCGCTTTGTACTGTTGCTGAGTCTGCTGGCGGCGCCGGGTTGGGCTGATGTCGCCGGCGAGGCGCATGCTCTGCTGGCGAGCCGCTGCTTGGCTTGCCATGGCGCGGAGAAGCCGCAGGGCGGGCTGTCGGTCGTTTCGCGGGAGGCCCTGCTGGCCGGCGGCGCTTCGGGGCCGGCGGTCGAGCCGGGGGTGGGCAAGAGCAGCTTGCTGGTCCGCCGCGCTGCCGGAGAGCCGGGGCCGCGGATGCCTTTGGGCGGCGCGCCGCTGGGTCCGGAGGAGCTGGAGCTGCTGGCGCGCTGGATCGAAGAGGGCGCGCCATGGGCCGCCGTCGAGGAAGGTCCTTCGCGCGCCACGGCGTCGCTGGCGCCGCGGCGGCCGGAGGTTCCCGCGGGCGAGGCCGCCAATCCGGTGGACCGCTTTCTGGCGTCCTATTGGGAGGCCAACGGCGTGGCGAAGCCGGCGACGGTTTCCGACGCGGCGTTCGCGCGGCGCGTGTGGTTCGACCTCCACGGCTTGCCGCCGACGCCGGAGGAGCTGGGGGCCTTTGTGGCCGACCCTGCGCCGGACAAGCGGGCCAAGCTGGTGGAGGCGCTGCTGGCCGACCGCAAGCTCTACGCTGGGCACTGGATCACCTATTGGAACGACCTGCTGCGCAACGACGAGGGCGTGATCTACCACGGCGGTCGGGAGTCGATTACGCCCTGGCTGCTCGACGCGCTCGAGAGCGACAAGCCGTACGACCGGATGGTGCGGGAGCTGCTGGACCCTCGCGGGCATGACGCTCCGCAGGGCTTTCTGATCGGCGTGAACTGGCGCGGCGTGGTGAACGCCAGCCAGACGCCGCCGATGCAGGCGGCGCAGAACAGCGCGCAGGTCTTTTTGGGCGTGAATCTCAAGTGCGCCTCGTGCCATGACAGCTTTGTGAACCAGTGGAAGCTGGCCGACAGCTACGGGCTGGCCGGCTTCTTCTCCGACGAGCGGCTGGAGCTGGTGCGCTGCGATACGCCGACGGGCAAGACGGCCGAGCTGAAGTTCCTCTTCCCGGAGTTGGGCGAGGTGGACCCGGACGCGCCGCTGGGACGGCGGCGGGCGGCGGCGGCCGAGCTGTTCACCTCCGAGCGCAACGGGCGCTTCGCCCGCACGATCGTCAACCGCTACTGGAAGAAGCTGATCGGCCGCGGGCTGATCGAGCCGGCGGATGACTTGGATCAGCCGTCCTGGAACGCGGACTTGCTGGACTGGCTGGCGGCGGACTTCGTGGACCAGGGCTACGATCTGGAGCAGTTGCTGCGGCGGATCATCCTGTCGGACGCTTACCAGTCCGCGGCGGCGCCGGTCGAGGAGCCGTACGTGTTTCGAGGGCCGCACCCCCGGAGGCTGTCGGCGGAGCAATTCAGCGACGCGGTGTCCGCCATTACGGGCGAGTGGCCGCTGCGCGAGAGCGGGCTGCGGGCCGAGTACGCGCGGGCTTGGCGGCTGAAGGCGACGCCGTTGGACAGGGCCTTGGGCCGCCCGGTGCGCGACCAGGTGTTCACCGAGCGCAACGAGCAGGCGACGACTCTGCAGGCGCTGGAGCTGCTGAACGGCGGCACGCTGACGCGGCGGCTGCGCAGCGGCGCCGAGCGGCTGCTGGGCGCCTACGAGCCGGCGCCGGCGGCGGCGTATGACAGCGGCGTGGTGCGCAAGGACGCCGTGGCCGGCGAGGCGAAGCTCAGCGGGGCGAGCCGGCTGTACCTGCTGGTGGAGGATCAGGACTCCTACGACGCCTCGCGGGTGACGGCGGGCTGGGTGCAAGCGATGCTGGTGCGGGCCGACGGCTCGGCGGTCAAGCTTTCGAGCCTGAAGCCGCTGGAGGCGCCCGACCCGGCCGTGATGAAGCTCGAAGGCAAGGTGCAGGACGACGCGCTGGCGGCGGGAATCCCGAGCCGGAGGGTCTACGCGCTGCCGCCGGGCGAGTTCGACCGGCTGCTGTTCCGGGCGGGCGTGGACGACCGCAGCCAGTCCAGCGATGTGAACCCGCGGGCGCGGTTTTTCGTGTTCACCGAGGCGCCGGACCGGCGTCGGCTGGTGCGGCCGAGCGGGGAGCCGCCGGTTCCGGCGCCGCCGCGGTTGAGCGAGGCCGAAGAGGGCGTCCGGCGGCTGTTCGTCCATGCGCTGGCGCGGCAGCCGTCCGAGGGCGAGCTGCGGGCTGCGCTGGAGCTGCTGCAGGGCGGGCCGGACGGCCGGATTCCGGTGGAGGGGCTGGAGGACCTGCTGTGGAGCTTGGCCCTGCTGCCGGACTTCCAGGTATTGCAATGAAGACGACGGAGCATCTGCACGACGAGCTGACGAAGGGGCTGGGGCGGCGCCACTTTCTGCGGGCCTCCGCGAGCGCCACGCTGGCGGCTCTGACCGGAGCGGCTCCTCGAACCGTGTGGGCGGCCGAGCGGCCGAAGGCCACCGCCGACGCGATGATCCTGATCTGGATGGCGGGCGGGATGGCGCAGACCGAGACGTTCGACCCGAAGCGCTACACGCCGTTCGAGCCGGGTTTGGAGTCGAATCGGGTGCTGAGCACGTTTCGGCCGATTCCGACGGCGCTGGACGGGGTGGAGCTGTCGGAGGGGTTGCCGAAGATCGGTTCGGTGCTGGACCGGGGCGTGCTGATCCGCAGCTACCGCTCCGGCGACCTGGGCTTCATTCTGCACTCGCGGCACCAGTACCACTGGCACACCGGATACGCCCCGCCGCTGTCGGTGGCGGCGCCGCACCTGGGGGCCTGGATTTCGAAGCTGCTGGGTCCGAAGAATCCGGATATGCCGGCGTTCATCGACATCGGCCAGAACTTGGAGATCGGGGCCGAAAGCGACTCGCTGAAGGCTTTCCACACGGCGGGTGTGCTGGGGACGGAGTTCGGACCGTTCTTCATTGCGGACCCGAATGACGCCGCCGCGAGCGTGCGTCCGCCGGAAGGGATCTCGCCGCAACGGTTTCGGGCGCGATACGCGAGCTACCGCAAGCTGGCCGAGGCCGGACCGATCGGGCGGGAGGGCGCGACTTGGCAGCGGGAGTCGCTGCTGGCGTCGCTCGAGAACGGCTACCGGTTGCTGACCTCTCCGGCTGCGCAGGCGTTCGACCTGTCGGCGGAGCCGGAGGCGAACGTGGCGCGGTACGGGGACAGCCGGTTCGGCCGCTCGTGCCTGCTGGCGCGGCGGCTGGTGGAGGCCGGGGCGCGGTTCGTGGAGGCGACGACGGAGTACATCCCGTTCCGCTATTGGGACACCCACGAGAACGGCCACACTCGGGCTCGCGGCATGAAGGAGACGATCGACGGGCCGGTGTCGCAGCTCATTCTGGACCTGGAGGAGCGCGGCCTGCTGGACCGTACGATCGTGGTGCTGGCGAGCGAGTTCGGGCGGGACATGATGACCGAAGGCCGGCCCGGCGCGACGGTCCAGACGCAGGCCAAGGTGCCGGACCGGATGCAGGAGCTGAAGCACTACGGCATGCACCGGCACTTTACCGAGGCTTCGAGCGCGCTGGTGTTCGGCGGAGGCTTTCGGCGGGGCTTGGCGTACGGCAAGACGGCTGACGAGCGGCCCTGCTCGATCGTGGAGGGCGAGATCGGCATCGAGGACCTGCACGCCACGCTGTACCACGCGCTGGGGATCGCGCCGGACGACGGGATCGTGATCGAGCAGCGGCCGTTCTATGTGACCAAGGACGGGAAGGGGCGCGTGCGGCGGGAGCTGCTCGAGGGTTAGGGGCCGTTTTCTTTGCGACCGGATCGTAGCGCGAAGGGCGAAGACCTGGAAACGGGTTGATTCTACCCCTTATATCGACATAGAGCCTTACGTCCTAAAGTACTAGTGTCTTTATTTCCGAAATGTATCGAACCGTTCCGGAGATACGCGGACATTGGTGCGCGGGCGCGCGAGACGGCCAATATCTTTGGATTTACTCGAAGGCGCTCACCTGGGCTTGGGCTGCTTTGGCGGCCGGCAGCGGGAGGGGCCTGCCATGGCTGGGCGGGCCCGCCGGCAGGGCTTTCGACGGCTTGCGTTGACTTTTCAGCGACGGCCGGGGCGCCGTCGTCGGCTGTCTCCGGAGGGTCGTGGGCAGCCCTTAGCACGGAGATTCCTGCAAGCGGGTCCGGCTTAGGTTATGCTATTTAAACCGTCCGGCGGAACTGCAATAAGTTGACCCAAGGGGCGGTTTTGCGAGAGGAAGCGCCGCGCGCGGGGGGATCGTAACAGTCGGGTGGCGTTTGGAATTGGCTCCTGCGCCGGCTCCGCAAATTGAGGTTCGTCCTGAACGGCCGCCGCGAGCTCCCTTTCGCCCGACCCAAGAACGGACCCATCGAATCCCGAATCCCCCGATCGCGCAAGACTCCCGCGTGTCACACGTCGGAATGGTGAATGCAATGTCGTTTCATAGATTCTTCTACTTACTGCTCTCATTGTTGACGTTGGGGACGCTGGCTCTCGCCGAGCCGACGACCCCGGCGGAGATGTCGGAGGCCTTGAGCGCCGCCGACCGCACACAGGTGCGCGCTCTCATCGAGCAGCGCCTTCACAGCGCGATCCCGGACGGGTCGGGCTACAGCGCCCGCAATCCCGGACAGGGATGGCGGCTGCAGTTCGACGGCCGGGGAGTGGGGCTCGCGCCCGCGGACTCGCACTGGTCGTGGGGTTTGGACTTGATCCAATACGGCGCGAAGGGCGCGGCCCGGGCCGTGACCTCTCCGGCGCAGCGCGTCGACGCCGAAGCGGGCCGGGTCAGCTACGCCTGGAGCGACTCGGTCGAGGAGTGGTACGTGAACGACTCGCGTGGCCTGGAGCACGGCTATACGCTCTCTGAGCGTCCGGTGGGCGGCGGCGAGAGCATCGAGTTTCGGCTCGCGGTCCGCGGCGGTCTGCGGGCTCGCGCGGCCAAGGGCGCCGAGGGCGTGGTCTTCGTCGACGAGAGCGGCGCCCGCGTGCTGACCTACGACGGGCTGAAGGCATGGGACGCCACGGGCAAGGCGCTTCCGTCGCGCATGACGCTGGCAGGTAACGGGGACGTGCTGCTAGCGGTGGAGGATCGCGGCGCGACCTACCCGGTGACGGTCGATCCGCTGGTGCAGCAGGCCTACATCAAGGCGTCGAACAGCGGCCCGTCAGACCAATTCGGCTGGAAGATGGCGCTTTCGGGCGAAACGCTCGTGGTGGGCGCTCCGCTCGAGGACAGCGCGGGCGCGGGAGTCAACCCGAATGCGGAGCTCGACAATAGTCTCGGCGACAGTGGGGCCGCCTACGTGTTCGTGCGGACCAATGGCGTGTGGTCGCAGCAGGCCTACATCAAGGCTTCCAACCCGGGAGCCGGCGATCAGTTCGGCATCGCGGTAGGGATTTCGGGTGACACGATTATCGTCGGCGCTCGTCAGGAAGACAGCAGCGGCACGGGCGTGAACCCCAACTCGCAGAGCGACAACGGCGCCCAAGACAGCGGCGCGGCGTACGTCTTTCAGCGCAACGGCACGACCTGGACCCAGCAGGCGTACTTGAAGGCGTCGAACACCGACGCCGGCGACCAGTTTGGGTGGGCCGTAGGGATTTCGGGCGACACGGTGATCGTCGGAGCCTACTTCGAAGACAGCAACGGCGCGGGAACGGCTTCCGGCGCTCAGTCCAATAACTCTTCGCAAGACAGCGGGGCGGCCTACGTGTTCGTGCGTTCGGGCTCGACGTGGAGTCAGCAGGCGTATCTGAAGGCGTCCACGAATGGCTCGGGCGACCGGTTCGGAGACGCTGTGACGATTGCCGGCGATACAGCCGTCGTGGGCGCTCGGCTCGAGGACAGCAACGGGACGGGCGTGAATCCGAACGCCCAGAACAACAACGGAACGGACGCCAGTGGCGCCGTCTACGTGTTCGTGCGCTCGGGAGCGGCCTGGAGCCAGCAGGCGTATCTGAAGGCTTCGAATACCGGCGTCGACGACAACTTTGGGTCCTCGCTTGCGATCTACGGCGACACGCTGGTCGTCGGGGCCGTGAACGAAGACAGCATCGGAGTCGGCGTCAACCCGAACGCGCAGGCAGACAACACCGCGTCGAACGCCGGTGCGGCGTATGTGTTCCAGCGCTCGGGGACGACTTGGAGCCAGCAGGCCTACCTGAAGGCGTCGAACACCGGCGCGGAGGATCTGTTCGGCGGATCGGTCGCGATTCTGGCGAACCGAATCCTGGTCGGTGCGATCCGAGAGGACAGCAGCGGCGTCGGCGTCGACCCCTCGGCGCAGGATGACAACCTGACGCCTGACAGCGGCGCGGTGTACGTGTTCGAGCGCGCCAACGGGGTTTGGTCCCAGACCCACTACGTCAAGGCTTCCAATCCGGACTCTGATAACTTTGGCAACTCGGTGGCGCTGGCATCGCTGGTGATGGCGGTTGGCGCGCCGCTGGAAGACAGCCCCGGCGTGGGGATCAACTCCAACACGCAGACGCAGAACAACTCGATCAACAGCGGCGCCGCCTATGCCTACCAGCTCACGCAGGTCGGCGTTCCGGAGACCTTCGGCGTCTACCGCAACGGCCGCTGGCTGCTGGATGTGAATGGCAACGGGTCGTTTGAGAACGGCGTGGACTTCGACTTCTTCCTCGGCTTCAACGGCGCGACGCCGATGAAGGGCGACTGGAACGGCGACGGCAAGGACTCGGTGGGCGTCTACGCCGGGGGCTTCTGGTTCCTGGACTACGACGGCGACGGCGTCTACAATCCGACGCCGGGCCCGGACAAGCAGTACGCGTTCGGGTTCCCGGGAGCCATCCCGGTGGTAGGCGACTGGAACGGTGACGGCCGCGACTCCGTGGGCGTGCATGCCAACGGCTTCTGGTTCCTGGACTACGACGGCAGCGAAACGTGGGACGGCGGAACCATGGACAAGATCTTCGGTTTCGGCGGGTTTGCCAACGTGCAACTCCAGATCGGCGACTGGAACGGCGACGGCCGCGACAAGTTGGGCCTGTACGCCAACGGCTTCTGGTTCCTGGACTACGACGGCAACTACTTCTGGGACGGCGGTACCGTGGACAAGATCTTCGGTTTCGGCTGGGTCGGAGCGGCTCCGCTGGTCGGCGACTGGGACGGCGACGGCCGGGATTCGGTGGCGGTCTATTCGAACGGCTTCTGGTTCTTCGACTATGACGGCGATACACTGTGGAACCCCGGCGTGACGGACCGGATCTTCGGTCTCGGCTGGCAGGGGGCGACGACGGTGATCGGCGATTGGAACGGCGACGGCCGCGACAAGGCCGGCGTGTACAGCGCCGGGAGCTGGTTCATCGACTTCGACGGCAACGCCGCCTGGGACGGAGCGGTGGACAAGGTCGTGCCTTGGGGCAACACCGGAGACCTGCCGTTCGTCGGCGTCTGGTAGCCAACGGGCGCTCGGCTGAGGCCGAGGGCTGATCGGGAAAGAGCGGAGGGCGGGTCCGGGGAACGGGTCCGCCCTTCTTGCGTTGCGGCTGGGCCTGCCAGAATGAGAGCGAGCCGATCATGTGCCGGAACATCAAACCCCTGTTCAATTTCGAGCCGCCGACGACGGAGGAAGAGATCCGGGCGGCGGCTTTGCAGTTCGTGCGGAAGATCAGCGGGTTCACGCGGCCCAGCCAGGCCAATGAGGCGGCGTTCGAGCAGGCCGTGGAGGCTGTGACGGCGGCGTCCGGGGAGTTGCTGAGCGCGCTGGTGACCGCGGCGCCGCCCAGGGATCGGGAGGTGGAGGCGGCGAAGGCGCGGGAGCGATCGTTGCGGCGGTTCAGCTAGGCGGCGGGGGGTGGCGTCGGCCGGACAGGAATGTCCGGCCCCACTGAGGCGGCTGTTGCGGCGGTTCAGCTAGGCGGCGGAGGGCGGGGGCGGCCGGACAGGAATGTCCGGCCCTACTGAGGCGGCGGCTCGGGGCGGACGAGGTAGCCTTCGGCGACGGCGGTGAATTCCTTGACTTGGGCTTCGACCCAGGCGGCGTCGCGGCCGAGCTCGGCGGCCATCAGGGCGGCTGTGCGGGGGGCCGCGTCGAGGGCGGCTTGGGCGTTGAGCAGCAGCGAGCGGGTGCGGCGGGCCAGCACGTCTTCGACGGAGCGGGCCATCTCTTCGCGCACGGCCCAGAGGACTTGGGCGGCGGTGAGCGGCAGGCGGGCGTCGAGCGGCGCGGCCAGCTCGGGGCGCTCGCTCGACAGAGCGGCTACGGCGGGGGCGTCGGAGCCGTATTGGCGCAAGGGGCCCAGGGAGTCGGGGTTTTCGGTCCAGCCGCGGATGGGCAGCGTCTTGGTGACGCAGGGCCGGTCTTCGAGGTTGGCGAGCGTGGCGGCTTGGTCGATGGCGTCCTCGGCCATTTGGCGGTAGGTGGTCCACTTGCCGCCGGAGATGGTGACCAGGCCGTTGTTGGAGATGTGCAGGACGTGCTCGCGGGAGATCTCCGAGGTGGCGCCGGACGGCGCGCCCGGGTTGCTGACCAGGGGGCGGATGCCGGCGAAGGCGCTGAGGACGTCGGCGGGCGTAGGGTCCTTGGTGAGATAGCGGCCGGCGTGCTCGAGCAGAAAGTCGACCTCCTCGCGTAGCGGGCGCGGCTCGAGATCCGGTCCCTCGACCTCGGTATCGGTGGTGCCGACGATGACCCGGTCGAGCCAGGGCACGGCGAAGAGGACGCGGCCGTCGTCGGTCTTGGGGACCATGATGGCCGAGTCGCCCGGCAGGAAGGACTTGTCGAGGACGATGTGGGTGCCTTGGCTGGGACGCAGCGTGGCGACCGCGTTGGGGTCGTCCATGCGGCGAATGGTGTCGGTGAAGATGCCGGTGGCGTTGATGACGACGCGGGCCGGGATGTTCCATTCGCGGCCGGACTCGACGTCCACGGCGCGGGCGCCGTTGAGGGCGCCGTCGGAGCCTTTGGAGAGAGACAAGACCTGGCAGTAGTTGAGGGCGACGCCGCCGTGGTCGAAGACGGTTTGGGCCATGCTGACGGCCAGGCGGGCGTCGTCGAACAGGCCGTCGTAGTAGATGACGCCGCCGCGCAGGCCGGCGGGCTCGATGGTGGGCAGGCGCTGGAGGGTTTCGGCGATGTTGAGATGCTTGGAGCGGCCGAAGTTCTGGCGGCCGGCGAGCATGTCGTAGACCTTCATGCCGATGCCGTAGAAGGGCGCTTCCCACCAGTCGTAGTTGGGGACCACGAAAGCCAGGTTGGAGACCAGGTGGGGGGCGTTCTGCTGGAGGCGTCCGCGCTCCTTGAGGGCTTCGAGGACGAGCGAGATGTTGCCCTGCTGGAGGTAGCGCACGCCGCCGTGGACGAGCTTGGTGGAGCGGCTGGAGGTGGCCTTGGCGAAGTCGTGCATCTCCAGCAGCAGGGCCTTGTAGCCGCGCGAGGCGGCGTCGATGGCGCAGCCCAGGCCGGTAGCCCCTCCGCCGACGATGAGGAAGTCCCAGGGGCCTTCGTGGGCCTCCAACGCTTCAATGGCTTGCTGCCTTTGCATGTGGTCGACTCGACTCCCCACCTTAACGAACTTGCCGGGGCGCGGAACACGGCGGACAATGGTTCATGCCTTTGACCAGACGCCAATGGGTCCTTGCGGCGGCGGCGTGGAGCGCGGCCTGCTCATCGCCCGCGCCGGAGCCGGAGACGGCCGTCGAGACGCCCCCGGAGGCGGATTTTCTGAAGAACGTCCACGTGATCGACCTGCACTGCGACACGCCGATGCGGATCGCGGCGGAAGGGTTCGACCTGGGCAAGCGCAACGACTACGGGCAGGTGGACATTCCGCGGCTGCATGAGGGCGGCTACACGGGGGTGTTCTTTTCGGTGTACTGCCCGGGCGCGCGAGGGGCTACGCCGGAGAAGTTCCAGGAAGCGCTCGACATCATGGCGAAGATCGAGGCCGAGGTCGGGCGGCATCCGGGAGACCTGTTCCTAGGCGATTCGGCCGGAGACATCGAGCGGGCCAAGCAGGAGGGCAAGATCACGATCTTGTACGGGATCGAGGGCGGTCACATGATCGACTCGAAACTGGACAATCTGCGGACGCTGTTCTCCAAGGGCGGCCGCTACATGACGCTGACGCACTCCAAGCACACGCCGTGGGCGGGCTCTTCCGGCGATACGGCGGCCGACGATCCGGGGCTGACGGAGCTGGGGCGCGAGATCGTGGCGGAGATGAACCGGCTGGGGATGATGGTGGATGTGTCGCACATCTCCGACAAGACTTTCGCGGCGGTGCGGGAGACGTCGGCGGCGCCGCTGATCGCCTCGCACTCGTCGTGCCGAGCGCTGTCGTCGGCGCCGCGCAACATGACCGACGGGATGCTCAAGCAGGTGGCCGACACCGGCGGCGTGGTGCACATCAACTACTACGACGGCTTTCTGGACGACGGCTTCCGGGCGCGCAGCGCGGCCTGGGGCGAGGACCACAAGGGCGAAGCGGAAAAGCTGAAGGCGGAATACGCCGGCGACCCGCAGGGGCTGGCGCACGCTCTCTACCGGCGGCAGATCGCCAAGCTGGACGAGATTGGGCGGCCGCCGCTGGCGGTGCTGCTGGACCACTTCGAGCACGCCGTGACGGTGATGGGCGTGGAGGGAGTGGGCTTGGGGTCGGACTTCGACGGCGTGGACGAGGAGCTGCCCGAGGGCATGGAAGACTGCTCGAAGACGATGAACCTGGTGGAAGGGCTGCGCGGCAGGGGTTTGTCTGACGGGGACATTTCGAAGATACTGGGCGAGAACACGCTGCGCGTGATGCGCGACGTGCAAGCGGCCGCCAAACCCGATGCCTAACCGCAGTCTTGCGAACCCCCGGGTGCTGCCCGGCCTGTTGATCATTGCGCTCGGCGTGATTCTGCTGGCGCACAATTTCGGCTACATCTCGCTGGGGACGTTTCGGCAGTTCTGGCCGCTGCTGCTGGTGGCGTTCGGGCTGCAGATGCTGTTCACGGGCGGCAGCCGGCCGCTGGGGGCGGCGCTGGCGATCGCGGGCGCGGCGCTGCAGTTGGACTCGCTGGGCTGGATTACGCTCGAGTGGCGGCAGGTGTGGCGGCTGTGGCCGGCGATTCTGATCGCGATCGGTCTGGGTCTGCTGTTGCGGCCGGCGCGGCGGGAGAACCGGGTGGGCGGCGCGATGCTGGTGGCGCTGGGGGCCTACTTCCTGGCGGCAAACTTCCGGCTGGTGCACTTTGCGCTGTGGGACCTGTGGCCGGTGGCGATCATCGTGGCGGGCGTGATGATGATTCGGCGGGCGCTGGGGCGGTAGGCGGGCTGCGATGATCCATACCGTCCTGTTCGACCTCGGCAATGTGCTGGTCCCCCTGGATTTCGACCGGGCCTATCGGGCCGCCTCTCGGCGGACGGGGCTGAGCGAGCGCGAGGTGGCGCATTTGCTGCACGACTCGGGGCTTTCGGGGCCGTACGAGCGCGGCGAGATGACCTCCCGGGAGTTCCACCGGCGGATGGATTCGCTGCTGGGGCTGGGCTACGCCTACGAGCCGTTTCGTCACTTGTGGTGCGACATGTTCCGGCCGGAGGCGCTGGTGGACGAGGCGCTGCTGGACGAGCTGGACCCGCAGGTGCGGATCGCGATCCTGTCGAACACGAACGAGCTGCACTGGGAGTGGATCCGGGAGCGGTACCCGGTGGTGCGGCGGTTCGAGAAGGCGGTCCTGTCGTACGAGGTGGGCGCGCTGAAGCCCGACCCGGCGATCTACGCGGCGACGCTCGAGGCGGTGGGGGCTCGGCCGGAGGAGTGCTTCTTTACCGACGACAAGCCGGAGAACGTGGAGGGGGCCCGGGCGGTGGGGATCCAGGCCGAGACGTTCGTGGGTGTGGAGCCGCTGCGGGAGCAGTTGGCGGCGCTGGGTTTGCTGAGGAAGTGAGGGAATTGCGCAGGGTTCGGATGGGCCGAATTTTGGCTAAGCGGTTGATTTCAGGATGGTTGATGGGCGTGCGGGCCCTGAAATTGTTCGAAAAGTGAGCCAAACTGAGCCATTCTGAGCCAAAGTGAGCCATTTGGGGCTCCGGAGAGGCTCGCTGTGAGCCAGGGCCGAAGCCCCGGACCTCCAACCACTCCCAGGATAGATCGGGGTGTCAAGTGCGTGGCCGCGGAGTCGGCGGCGGCGGTATGATACGGCCCGACATGCGCGCAACCCGACGTTTCTTGCTGCAGCTCCCGTTGGCGGCGGCGGCTTCCGCCGCGGCCTGGATCACCGAGGCCGATCCCGGCAACATCAAGCTCGTGCGGCGGCTGCCGGCCGAGATTTCCGATGACGATCTACTGTTTCTCAAGCAGATCGGGCTGCGCTGGGCGCGGGTGGAGTTTCCGCGGGAGAGGGCGCGGTTCGACGACTTGGTTGCGGCGCAGAAGCGCTATGCCGCCTACGGCATGAAGATCCATTCGGTGGTGCACCCGGCCTACCGAGAGATCGACTTGCAGTTGCGAAGGCAGCCGGGCTGCGACCGCTACATCGCCGAGTATCAGCAGTTTCTGCGCGATCTGGGCAAGCTGGGCATGCCGGTGGCGAGCTACGACTTCCACCCGGCCAACACCTACACGACGGCCATCGTGGAGTCGCCGAGGGGCTACAAGACGCGCGAGTTCCGGCTGAATGACTTTCGGGAGAAGGTGGAGAAGCAGAAGTTCGACCGGGAGTATCCGGTGGAGGAGATCTGGTCGAACTACGAGTACTTCATGAAGGCGACGCTGCCGGTGGCGGCCGAGGCGGGCGTGCGCATGGCGCTGCATCCGGACGACCCGCCGCTGGCGATGATGAACGGCGTGGGCAAGATGTTCGTGCACTATGACGGCTACGCGCGGGCCGAGCGGATTGCCGAGGCGATCGAGGGCAAGGGGGCGCCGCACTGGGGGCTGACCTTCTGCGTGGGCACCTGGAGCGAGGGCGGCGACCGGATGGGCAAGAACGTCTTCGAGATGATCGAGGACTTCGGCGGGCGGGGCAAGCTGTGTGAGATTCACTACCGGGGCGTGAGCTCGCCGCTGCCGAACTTCACCGAGACGTTCCAGGACGAGGGGTATTTGGACCTTTACGAGGTGATGAAAGCGCTGCGAAAGGTGAAGTTTTCGGGCGCGGTGATGCCGGATCACGTGCCGCGGCTGGAGGGGGACAGCGGCATCAACCGGGCCGGTACAGCGTATTGCATCGCGTGGATGCGGGCGACGCTGGCGCGAGCGAACGCGGAAGTGGGTTAGCGAGCGTCCGGCGAGCCCTTTGATGCGGTTGCGGCAGCGGGATTGAACTGCTAAAAACGGACGTGCGCAGCGGCTGCCGGCCGCGGGCGCGATTCGCGAAACCTGGGGGGGCGTCGTGAGCCTGTTCGATAATTTGAAAGCTGCCGCAAAGGGCGCCACCGGGATCGGTTTGTCCGCCGACGAGAGGTACGCCCGGGCGTACGAGAAAGGCGTCTTCTTGGAGGACTACGGGGCGGCTTCGCGGATGTTTCGCGAGGCGGCCAAGCAGTACGAGGAGAACGGACAGGCGATCCGGGCGCGGCAGGCGCTGGCCAACGCGGCTCTCTACGACTACCTGACGGCGCGGACGCCGGAGACGCTGGGCGCGGCGAGCCGCAGCCTGGAGCACATCGACGAGATCGAGGCGCCGGGCTCGCGCGACGAGGTGTTGCAGGCGGCCGATCTGCTGGCCGAGTTGCAGGGGCGGCAGTTCGAGATGCTGGCCTTTCAGGCCCAGGAGCAGCCGAACCGGGCGCTGGACCTGCACCGCAGCGCGGCGGGCTGCTTCCGCAAGCTGATCGGCAAGGACTTGCAGACCTACCGGCTGATTCCGACGGGTTTCCACGACGGCTCGGCGCAGGAGCGCTACTTCTTCCACGAAGGCCACGCAGCCTACTACAGCGGCCTGCAACTGCGCTATGCCGACCCGGAGGGCGCGGCCGGGCTGATCAACACCGCGGCGCAGCACTTTCGGCAAGCCGGCAACGGCGACTGGCAGCAGCGCTGCACGACGTTGCAGGCGGATTTGCGGGCGAAGCGCACCTGCTGGTTCTGCCACAGGGAGATGCAGGGCGTGGGGCTGAACGTGGACTTCTATCCGGCGCGGATCACGCAGTACGCGCGGGAGCTGATTGCGCGGCTGGACCAGGACAAGTCGTCGCTGCACCCGGAGGGCGGCCAGGCGGCCATCTGCATCGTGTGCGCGACCGCCATCCAGAGCCAGGCGGACGCTTACGCCGAGCAGCGCGTGGCCGAGCTGCGCGCCGAGGTCGAGCCGCAGTTCGCGGCGCTGGCGCGGCAGATCGCGAGCCTGAGCAGCCGCATCGACAACCTGCGCTTCAGCCAGTGAACCGGAAACTTTGATGGACGCCGCGGAGATCCAGAGGCTGCTCGACAGCTTCGACATGCAACTGGCCGAGGGCCGCATCGACCTGGCGACCTACCAGGAGCTGAGCGGGCGCTGGCGGGCTCGGTTGGGCGAGGCTCCGGCCGCCGCGGCGCCGCCTCCGCCGCCGCCGGTGATTCCGATCGAGCAGGACGTGGAGGCGGTGAAGGTCTCCTGCCCGAACTGCGGCGGCTCGCTGGAGGATTCCACGCCGGGGTCGGACGGGATGCACGAGTGCCTGTTCTGCGGGCACAGCTACCGGGTGCAGTCGGCCAAGGCGAAGCTGCAGGAGGAGTTGCAGCAGTGGCTGGGGCAGTATGTGTCGGAGCAGGCGCGGTCGACGGTGGTGGATTCGGCGTCGCGCAGCGTGATCTTTCAAGACAAGCTGCTGCCGAGCTTGGAGAGGGATTTCGACCGGCTGTTCGAGAACGTGGACGGGTACCGCGAGCATCCGCTGATCGAGCTGCCGCTGGCGAGCCGGTT
Organism: Acidobacteriota bacterium; assembly: GCA_016125275.1. Lineage (GTDB taxonomy): Bacteria > Acidobacteriota > Terriglobia > Bryobacterales > UBA6623 > RI-231. Next base: position 187,385 of record WGMB01000001.1, read on the forward strand.
CGGGCCGGCGTTTTCCGGCGGGCTGCTGTCGACGCGGCGGGATCTGCTGGCGCCGGTGAAGAGCCTGTCGACGCGGTTGCAGTCGCCGGCGCTGCGGGATTTTGCGGTCAAGGACGAGGGCAAGCGGCGCCTGGAGCGGATGGAGCGGCGGATCACGGAGATTCTGCACGTGGCCAACGCGCTGGAGCAGACCCAGCGGCCCTACGCCGAAGGCGCGAACGGCGCGCTGCGCAGCCTGGGGGCGATCCGCACGTCGTACATCGAGAGCTTCGACGAGGCGGGCCCGGAGGAGCAGGCCTTTCTGCGGGCGGTGCTGGCGCGGATCGAGGCGGCCGAGACGAGCCTGACGGTGCTGCGCGACATCGAGGCCGGCGGAGACCTGCCGGGGGAGTCGCTGGCGACGCGGCTGGACCAGGCCGTGGAGAGGTACCGCGAGGCGATCGGCATGGCCGAAGCCAGCGGGCACTCGCCGCTGGAGACGGTGCCGTGGCAGCGCGGCGCGCAGCGGGAGCTGGGGCTGGTGCAGCTCCACGCGGGCTTGTTGCGGGCGTATGAGGAAGCCGCGGGGGCGGGCGTTTCGAGCTACCCAAAGTTCCAGTCCGACGTGCTGGGCTTTGTGCAGGCGGCGGATTTGCCGCTGAGCGAGCCGGCGGAGTTGGAGGTGACGGTCCTGCAGTTGGGCGAGATCGTTTCCGCGGCGCGCGGCGACAGCGGGTTGCCGCGGGTGCGCGACTGGAACTGGGTGGACGCGGCGGTGGAGGACCGTCGGCGGAAGGCCAAGTTCGGCTTCATGGGCGTGAACGAGGAAGTGGCTTCGGTGGTGCGCTGCTGGCGGCCGTTCTGGGCGGCCTCGGTGAGCTATTCGCAGGCCAGCGGCGTGGTGCTGCGCAGCGGCGCGGCGGCGCAGGCGTTTCTGCTGCTCGACGCGCTGGACCGGCGGCAGGCGCAGATCAGCCGGGTGCCGCTGGACGCCGGCTGGGGGCCGCAGATCCAGTCGGCGCTGGGCCGGCCGGCGGCGGACTCGCTGCTGACGCTGCCGGCGCTGGTGGACCGGCAGCGGGCGCAGCGGATGCTGGAGGCTTCGGTGCGGGGGAACCCGCAGTTCCCCAACGGGCGGGTGAAGGTGGAAGGGGTGCTGTGGCTGCCGTCGGTGGTGGCGCACTACCAGTCCAAGGAAGGAGCGCGGGCCGAAGAGGTGATCCCGATCGAGAGCTATCGGGCGGACATCCAGTCGATACGGGGAGCGACGGCGCGGTTCCGGCAGAGTGTTTTGGGTTCGTAGGCGCGGAGCGAGGGTTTTGCCATGGGCGTGATCAATTGGCTTCTGTACAAGGTGGGCGGGCTGGTGGACAGCGTGGAAGACGCCGCCACGGGGATGGCGACGCGCGGCGGCCGGCTGGCCATCCAGTGGCCGCATGACCGCCGGCCGGGGCTGATTTGGCGGGTTCCGGAGCCGGAAACGGTGCCGAAAGCCGAGCGCGTGACCACGGCCAGCATCTTCGTGAGCAAGCAGCCGGTGGTGGTGCGCGAGTACGAGCGGGCGCTGGTGCTGCAGGACGGCCGCAACCAGGGGCTGCTGGAGCCGGGGGTTTACGACCTGTCGCGGGCGCCGGTGACGGGCCGCATCGAGATCATCTGGGTGATGCTGCGCGACGCCCAACTGCGCTGGGGCGTGGGCGGCGTGATGTCGTCGGACTTCGTGACCGTCGGCGGGCACGGCAAGGTGATCGTGAGCGTGACGGACGCCGAGAAGTTCGTGCTGCAGTTTGCGGCCGGGCGGGACGAGCTGACGCAGAAGGCGCTGGAGGACTGGGTTCGGGACCTGGTGGGCGGGGTGATTCGGCAGCAGTTCGCGTCGCGGACGGCGCAGGAGCTGAACCAGGACCGCGAAGGCTTTATCCAGGTGTGCCGCGAGAAGCTGACGGGCCTGTTGGCGGAGTGGGGCCTGGGGTTCAAGCACATCGAGGTGGACATCAACCTGGCCGGCGAGTACACGGCCGCCGCGCAGCAGGTGGCGGTGACGGGGTTCCGCAACCAGCAGGCGCTGATGGAAGCGCAGATGGAGGCGCAGCGGAAGCAGTTGGAGGCGGCGGCCGAGGCCAACGCCATGCTGTCGAAGGGCGCGGCGGAGGTGCGCATCATGAACATGCTGCAGCAGAGCGGGCTGGACCCGATGCGGCTGGAGATGGTGAAGGCCTTGCAGAGCTACGCCGAGACGCCTTCGGGCGGCGGCGGGCTGATCGGCGGGGACCTGCACAAGGGGCAGGCGTTCGCGGCGCTGACACAGGCGCTGCTGGACCCGGGGATGCCGCCGCAGGTGAAGCAGACGCTGCGCGACAGCTATCCGGAGGAGGCCAAACAGATCGAGGCCCCGGGGGCTGGGTCGCCGCCGCCGGCGGTGCAGGCTCCGGCGATCGAGCAGGCCGCGGCGCCGGCGGGGCCGGGCGGGGGGATGAGCCGGGAGAAGATCGAGCAGATGATCGAAGGCCTCGATACGCAACTGGCCGAGGGCAAGATCACCGACGAGCAGTACGAGCAGAGGGTGGCGCGCTGGGAGAAGCGGCTGGCGGAGTTGGACGCCTGAGGCGGCGGGCCCCAGCGGGCATGGGGAGCCCGGCGTGAAGTTGCGACTCGATCCTTGGGACGCGGAGTACGGCGCGGGCTTTTCCGGCGGCGACGACGTGGTCGGCGAGGAGACGCCGGAGGGCGTGGACCTGGAGGCCGAGGCGCCGGCGGGCGAGTGGGGGCCGGTGGAGCCCTCGCAGGGCGCGGAGATCGGCGAGGTCTGCTTTGTGGACGGCGTGCGCCGGCTGGAGGCGCGGCTGTCCGTGGAGCACGGAGGCGTCTACGGCTACGGCGCGATGGGCAGCGGCGCGGTGGGTGCGGTGCGGTTGGACGGCGAGACGGCGGTGTTCGAGCGGCTGATCGTGGACCGGCTGCTGGCGGTGGGGCTGAGCGAGCTGCCGGAGCCGGTGAAGCTGGCGGCGGCGGCGACGTATCGGCCGATTCCGGCGAACGATCCCACTGCGGACGGTCCGCTGCAAGCGATTCACAACGAGATGCGGAAGCTGGAGGAGCGGCTGGGGCGCGAGCTGGCGGCGGCTCCGGAGCGGCTGGTGGTGGCCGACGGTCCGCTGACGTTTGCGGAGCCGGCGCACGGCAACGTGGTGGGCTACATCAAGCGAGTGATGCGTCCGTATCTGCCGGCGGCGCAGTTGCGGGTGGTGGCGGGGCTGCCGAGCGGGGCGCGGTCGCCGCTGTTCGGGTTGCGCTCGTCGCAGAGATTCGAGAGGCTGTCGTGGTTTCTGCGGTTGCAGGCGCCGCGGCCGGGCGACTCGGAGTTTGCCGGCGTGGTGCGGCTGGAAGTGGCTGCCGAGGCGGGCGCGGAGCGGGCCAGGGCGCTGGCGGACGCCTGCTGCGCGCTGCTGCCGCCGCTGAGCGGGCGGCGTGGCCTGGACGCGCGGGCGCCGCAGAACCTGTTGCCGATTGCGGCGCTCGAGAATCGGCTGCGGCGGCAGATGGGCGATCAACGCATCGCCCGGCGGCGGATCGAGGCATGGATCTCCAGAGAAGCGGGGCAGGCGGCGTTCGATGCAAGGGCTTGATCTGAAAGAACGGGAAGACGTGGGCGTGGTGCTGGGCTCGCGAGACAGCGCGCCGCTGTCGTTCTGGGTGGGCGTGCGGGCCGGCGCGACGGTGCAGCTCGACGACTTGATCGTGGTGGACACGCAGACGCCGGACGGGCGGCCGATCGCGTATTTCGGCATCGTGGACGAGGTCGCCAAGCGCTTCGAGGGCCAGACCTACGATACGGACGCCTTTCTGGTGGCGGAGAACGCCTTGCCGGCCGAGGTCGCCTATGTGGCGCACGTGCAGGTGACGCGGCTGGAGCCGGAGGTGTTCGTGCCGCCGCACCCGGGCTCGACGGCGGCGGTGGTCCACGGAGAGGCTTATCAGCGGGCTCTGTCGTTCGACACGATGGAGCGGAAGGCGGTGATCGGCATCACCCGGACTGGCGAGGCGGTCTACGCGAACCTGGAGTTTCTGGACGGGACGCGGGGCGCGCACGCTTCGATCAGCGGGGTGTCGGGCGTGGCGACGAAGACGTCGTACGCGACCTTCCTGCTGTACTCGCTGTTCCACTCGGATGCGCTGGGGGCGGACGCGACGAACTCCAAGGCGATCATCTTCAACGTAAAGGGCGAGGACCTGCTGTGGCTGGACCAGCCGAACAGCAAGCTTTCGGAGGAGGCGCGGGCGCAGTACGAGCGCCTGGGCCTGCCGGTGGGGCCGTTCCGGTCGGTGCGGCTGTTCGCGCCGGCGAAGCGGGGAGACCGCATCGCGCCGGATACGGGCGGACGGTTCGAGGGCGTGGACCCTTACGTGTGGAGCTTGCGGCAGTTTGCGCGGGAGAGGCTGCTGCGCTTTGCCTTTGCGGGGGCCGAGGACGCCCGGCAGCAGTTGAGCTTTGTGGTGACGCGGGTGGAGCGGGTGCTGGAGAAGGCCGCGCAGGAAGGGAACTTGCAGGACCCCACGATCGAGGTGGCGGGGACGCGGCTGCACGACTTTCAGGAGCTGACGGATCTGCTCGACGGCGGGGCGCTGGACCAGATGGCGCCGAACGCGGCCTCGGGGACGCTGGACGCCTTTCGGCGGCGGCTGCACGCGGCGGCGCACCACATGGGCCATCTGGTGAGGGGGGACGAGGAGGCGGCCAAGTATCCCATCGACTGGCGCTCGTCGCAGGTGACAGTGATCGACATCCACCGGCTGCACGCCACGGCGCAGTTGTTCGTGGTGGGGGCGATCTTGAAGCGGGCGATGGAGGAGAAGGAGGCCAAGGGGACGTCCAAGCCGTTGCAGTTCATCGTGCTCGACGAGCTGAACAAGTACGCGCCCCGGCAGGGCTGGTCGCCGATTCAGGAGACGCTGCTGGACATCGCTGAGCGCGGGCGGTCGCTGGGGGTGTCTCTGTTTGGGGCGCAGCAGACGGCCAGTGAGGTGGAGCGGCGGGTGGTGTCGAACGCGGCGCTGCGGGTGGTGGGCCGGCTGGACGCGGCCGAGGCCGAGCGCGACGAGTACCGCTTCCTCGGGCGGGCGACGCGGACGCGGGCGACGGTGCTGCAGCCGGGCTCGATGATCGTGTCGCAGCCGGAGATTCCGGTGCCGATCCTGCTGCGGTTCCCGTTTCCGGCGTGGGCGACGCGGGCTTCGGAAGCGGACCGGGACTTTGACGAGGACGAGCTGTTCTCGAGGATGGGGGAGTAGCGTGCGCATTCTGCACACGTCGGACTGGCACGCCGGGAGGATTTGGAAGGGGCTGAACCGGCTGGACGAGCTGGAGCGCTGCCTGGAGCAGATGGCCCGCTATGTGGAGAGCGAAGGCGTCGACCTAGTGCTGATGACGGGCGACGTGTTCGATTCGGGGGCGCCGTCAGCGGAGGCGGAGCGGGCGGTGTTCCGGTTCTTCAAGCGAGTGGGCGCGGCGGGCGCGCAGACGGTGGTGATCGCGGGCAACCACGACTCCGGCGCGCGGCTGGAGGCCTGGAGCCTGCTGGCGGAGCTGGTGGGCGTGAGGGCGCTGGGAAGGCCCCGCAAGGCCGCTGACGGCGGGCTGATGGAGCTGCGGACGGCGGCGGGCGAGACGGCGCAGGTGGCGGCGGTTCCGTTTGCGGCGCCGCGGACGCTGGTGAGCGCCTTGGAGCTGGCTGACGACGAGTCGCGCTCGCTGCAGAGCTACGCCGAGCGGATGGGGCGGCTGGTGCAGTCGCTGACGCGCCGCTACCGCTCGGACGCGGTGCGGCTGCTGTGCCTGCATACGCACCTGGAGGGCGCGGTGAAGTCCGGCTCGGAGCGGCAGGTGCACGTGAACGAGGACTGGGCGGCGACGCCGGCGGGGTTGCCGGCCGATGCGCACTACATCGCGCTGGGCCACATCCACAAGCCGCAAGAGGTGCGGTCATCGCCGTCGCCGGCGTTCTATGCCGGGTCGCCGTTGCAGCTCGACTTTGGCGAGGCCGGCGAGCAGAAGAGCTTTGTGGTGATCGACGTCCAGCCGGGCACTCAGCCGGCCCGGTTCCAGCGCGTGCCGTATGAGGGCGGCAAGGAGCTGCGGCGGGAGCGGATGACGCTGGAGCAACTCACGGCGGCGGCCGAGAGGCTGAAGGGCAGCGGTTGGCTGCGGGTGACGGTCCCGCTGGAGTCGGCGGACCCGGAGATGAACCGCAAGGTGCGGGAGCTGCTGGGCGCGTCGGCGCTGGCGGTGGACGTGGAGCTGCCGCGGGAGAAGGGCGAGCAGGAGCTGCGACCTTCGCTGGAGCTGGAGGGGCCGCGCAAGGTGTTCGAACACTACTACCGGCGGCGGCACGAGCGGGAGGCGCCGGAGGCGCTGCTGGAAGCGTTCGAGGCGCTGCGCAAAGAGGTCGAGGGATTCTGATGCGGCCCTTGAAGCTCCAAGTGGAAGGGTTTACGTGCTACCGAGAGCGGCAGGAGATCGACTTCGAGCGGCTGAAGCTGTTTGCGATCGCCGGGCCGACGGGGGCGGGGAAGTCGACGCTGCTGGACGCGATCACGTTCGCGCTGTACGGGCAGATTCCGCGGATGGGCAGCCGCAACCTGGACGAGTTCATCAGCCTGGGGGCGAAAGAGGCGTCGGTGGCGCTGGACTTCGAGCTGCACGGGGGGCGCCGCTACCGGGTGGCGCGGACGATGCGGCGCTCGGGGGCGAAGAAGGCTCAGCTCGAGGAACTGCGGGAGAGCGGGCCGCAGCCGTTGCAGGACGGCGTGACGGCGGTGAATCAGGCTTTGACGCCTTTGCTGGGGCTGCGCTACGAGACGTTCGTGCAGGCGGTGCTGCTGCCGCAGGGCAAGTTCGCGGAGTTCTTGCAGGGGGACAAGGGCAAGCGGCGCGAGATTCTGCGGGAGCTGCTGCGGCTGGGCGTCTACGAGGAGATGCGCAAGCGCGCCGAGAGCCGCAAGAGGGAGCTGGAGACCGAGCTCAAGACGCTCGACCAGCGCCTGGAGCAGGACTACGGCGAGGCGACCGCAGAGAACCTGGCGGCGCAGGAAGCCGAGGAGGCCGCCCTGGTCGCCCAGTGCGCGCAGGCGGAAGTCGAGGCAGGGCGGCTGGCGCAGGAGGCGCAGCGGCTGAACGCGCTGTGGGCGCTGCAGGCGGAGCTGGCGGCGAAGCGGCGGGCGCTGGAGGGCAAGGAGGCCGAACGGGGCAAGGTGGAGAGCGACCGCAAGCGCGCGCAGAGGGCGCGGCGGGCGGCTGCGCTGCGGCCTTACCTGGAGCGCGTGAGCCGGGCGGCGGCGGAGAGGGACGAGCGACGCGGGGAGGAGGCCGGCGCGGTCACGGCGGAGCGGGCGCGGCTGGCCGGGAAGGAGCAGGCGCGGGCGGCTCTGGCGGAGGCCACCGAGGCGGCCGCGGAGGTTCCGGCGCTGCGGACCCGGCGGGAAGAGCTGCTGGCGGTGCTGCCGCTGCTGCCGGAGAGGGACCGGGTCGAGCAGAGCGCGAAGGGTTTGCAGGCGGAGCTCGCGAAGGAGCGGGCGGAGGCCGGCCGGCAGAGGGAGGAGGCGGAGAAAAGCCGGGCGGACGAACGCCGGTTGGCGGAGCGGTTGGCGGCGCTGGTGGAACGGCAGGCGGCGCTGGGGTATGACGGGGCGCGGCACGAGCGGCTGCTGGGGTTGCGCGAACCGGCGGGCGAGCTGCGGAGGGTTCGGCCTGAGCTGCGGACCGTGAGCGAACGGCTGGGGGCGCAGCGGGAGGCGCTGGAAGCGGCACGACGGGAGAGCGCCGCGGCGGCGGTGGGGCTGGAGGAGGCCGAGCAGGCGGTGCGGGCGGCGCGGTCGGCGGACATGGCGGCGGACCTGCGGCGGCATCTGCATGCGGGCGACAACTGTCCGGTGTGCGGCCAGTTGGTGGATGTCCTGCCCGAGGTTGCGCCGGGCGCGGACGTGGGCGCGCTGGAGCGGGCGGAGAAGGCGGCGCGCGTGGCGAGCGACGGGGCCCGAACGAGGCTGGCGAGCGCGGAGAGCGCTCTGCGCGAGCGGGAGGGGCGGCGCGAGGAGCTGACCGGCTTGGCGGCGCGGCTGGAGGCGCTGCTGCGGGAGTCCGCGCCGGAGCTCGGCGGAGACGAGGCGCCGGAGGAGGCGACGCTGGCCGCGCTGGAGGAGATCGACCAACAAAGCCGCGAGCGCCAGGCGATCGAGAAGGAATGGAATGCGCTGGAGATGCAGCGGCGGGAGGCGGAAGGCGCAGCGCAGCGCGCCGCCGACGCCGCGGCTCACGCGGAGAAGGCGGGGACCCGGCTGGAGCAGGAACTGGCGGCGGCACGGGAGCGGCTGGCCGAGTACGGCGAGCGGATCGCGGCGGCGGGTTCGGCCGATCCCCAGCGCGACAAGGGCCTGCTGGAGCGCCGCATCGAGGGGCTGACGAACGTCTTCGAGAAGGCCCGCCAAGCGGCCGAGCAGGCCGAGGCGGGCTGGCGCGAGGCGGCGCAGACGCTGGCGGTGGCGCAGAGCGCTCGGCAGGCGGCCGATCTTGCGGCGGAAGAGGCTGCGGAGAGCGCCGAGAGGGAGTCGAGAACGGCGGGCTTCCAGGGTGAGGAGGAGGCTCGGGCCGCCGCGCTGGCGGCAGAGGAGCTGGCGGCGCTCGAAGCGGGGATCGAGCGGTATGAGCGGGACGTGCAGGCGCTGCGGGCGGCGATCGAGGGCCTGGAGGAACGGCTGGGTGGGGCGCGGGTGGACGAGGAGCAGGTCAGGGCGGCGTCCGAGTCGGAAGGCCGGGCGCGCGAGGAGCTTCGGGCGCTGGTGGGCGGGCGGCATCGGCTGGCCGAGCGGCTGGAGGCGTTGCGCGCCGCAGTGGCGAAGGCCGCGAAGCTGCGGCAGGAGCGCACGGAGGTGGCGGGCCGGCAGGCGCTGCAGGCTGAGCTGGCGCTGGAGCTGCGCAGCGATCGCTTTCAGCAACACCTGCTCGACGAGGCGTTTCAGCAGCTCGTGGCGGGGGCTTCGGTGCGGCTGCGGCAGCTCAACGAGCGCTATTCGCTGCACTTCAGCGACGACGCCTTCGTGGTGCTCGATCACGACCATGGCGGCGAGCAGCGCTCGGCGGACACTCTGTCGGGCGGAGAGACCTTTTTGGCGTCGCTGGCGCTGGCGCTGGAGCTCAGCGAGCAGGTGCAGCAGGCGGCCGGGGCGGTGCGGCTGGACAGCCTGTTCATCGACGAAGGCTTTGGGACCCTAGATCCGGAGACGCTGGACGTGGTGGCGGGCGCGATCGAGGCGCTGAGCGCGGGCGAGCGGATGATCGGCGTGATCTCGCACGTGGCGGAGCTGCACCGGCGGCTGCCGGCGCGGCTGGAAGTGCGTCCAGGGCCCCAGGGATCGCGCGTGGAGCTGGTGGAAGCGGGCTGATCCAGCGGCGGGCGACTCGGATATCGACCGCAATTTGGGCCAAAACCAAATGGCTACGAAGAACTCCCTATCTTGCTGGGAAGTATGTCCGAGGGTATTGCGGGCTTCGGCAATCGCAGTTTACTCTGGCCCTCGGCGGCTCAAAGCCGGTCCATTTGGAAGGAATCACTTCATGCGCCCTGTCATTTTTCGATTTGCGACCGTTTTGACGGCGGTCTGCGCCGCGGTTTTGCCGCTGGTCGCGGAGAGCTCGATCACGGGTCCGAGCTTGGGATTCGTGTTCGATGAAGAGGCGCAGGGGATTCGCCGGATTGCCGGATTGCCGGGCGCTGCGCAGCTCTCGGAGCCTCTGCCGCTGGGCGTGAGCCTGTCACTGGCCAAGATCGCGCCGGGGCAGGAATATGCGCTGGGTTTGGATGCGGACGGGCGGCTATTGCGGATCGATTTGTTGGGGACGATTCCGACGATGCGGGCGATGGCTACGGACTTGGCGAGCGTGGATACGTTCGTGATTTCGCCGACGGGCTCGGCGGCGGCGGTCTATGACCGGCGCAACCGCCAGGCGCAGATGTTGGGCGGGATGTTGGCGACGCCGGAGGCCCGTACGGCGGTGGAGCTGGGCGGCCTGCCCGGGATGCTGACGGCGCTGGCCGTGGCGGACGACGCGGGCTCGATGCTGGCGGCCACGGCGGGGCGCGACGGAGACGGCGGGCTGTACCGCATCGACGCGAGCGGCGCGGCGCGGTCGCTGGGATCGGTGACGCGGGTGACCTCGATCCGCTTCGTTCGCGGGCGGGACAGCGCCGTGGCGGCGGACTACGGCCGCAACGAGGTGCTGCTGGCGACGGGGCTGAGCGAAGGCGGCGCGGTGACGACGCTGGCGACGGCGCGGGACGGCGTGAGAGGGCCGGCGGCGGTGGCGGCGGACGTCTACCGCGAGCGCGCCATTGTGGCGATGCCGGCGATGGGCCGGGTGGCCCTGCTGCCGCTGGACGGCGGCGCCGCGCAGTTCTTCGACTGCCGCTGCCGGCCGACGGAAGTGTCGCCGCTGAGGGGCCGGTCGCTGTACCAGCTCACCGAGGACTTGCGGCAGCCCGTGATCTTGCTGGACGCCAGCCCGCTGGCCGCGGACGGTGCGACCCTGGCGCCGAGGGCGCAGTTCGTGCCGGCGCTGGCCGCCGAGGCGCCCGCCGGCGAAGAAGCGCCGAGCCGCCTGCGGGTCTCCGCCTCCCGATAGACGAGTTTCCTCCCAGGGCCGGCCCGGACCCCGCCGTCCGGGCCGGCCTTTTCCTGTTCGAGCGCCTTTTCCTGAGGCGCCGCCTGCGTTCTGCGATCGACGTGAGCGCGAGTTTCCTGGCATCCAATGCGAAGTCCGTCTGGGGCAAATGCCCCCACGGAGGGTTATATGTCATTTCGAAATATCTCGCGCCGGGAGTGGAATCTCGGAAGAGATTCGTGTATGCGTGCGCATGAAAGTCAAGATTGCAGGACGCTGAGCCGACGGCAAAAATCACCATCCGAATGCTGTGGCGCGCCGGCGGCGCGGCGGGCCCGCGACGGGGCTTGGGCGGTTGCCGGACGAGGCTGCCGCGGCAAAGCCGACGAAGCTTGCGGCACGGGCAGGGCGGGCTTTTCGGGGCCGTGTGGGCGGGGCTTTCGAGCTTCGCTTAGAACCATGGTCCTAGGAATTCTACTAGGCGCCCCAGAGGCGCCCTAAGAGTCCAGGTTTTTCCCTAGCGCATATTGGGGATCGCCCTGTAGACCGACCGCCAATTCGCAGATATTCTGACTCTGTCGTTGAAAAAAGGAACGGAACCAGAGCTTTTCGACACGCCTTTCAATAGGAACGCCTCCATGACTGAACATCGCACTTCGAGCCTAGACCTTGGCGCTAATCATGCCTCTCTGTCGACCGGCTTTTCCGCTCTCGACGAGCTCACGGGTGGGCTCTTCGCGGCGGAGTCGTACCTCCTCTACGGGCCGGCCGGCGCTGGAAAGACCACGTTCGCGATGGGCTTTCTGGCCGAGGGCGTCCGCGAGGGAGAGCAGGTGGCGATGGTGACCCATCGCGCGCCTTCCTCGGTTTTGCGCCACGCCGAGACGATGGGCTACGAGTTCGCCTCGTACGTCCGCTCGGGGCGGCTGATCCTTCTGGAGTATCCGGAGGAGATCCAAGAGAACGCGGCGCGCGTAATGGCCGACGCCAGGATTATTGACGAATTTCGCTCGGCGGTCGGCTCGGGCGACGTGCGCCGGGTGGTGTTCGACCCGGTGACGCCGCTGCTGGCGGGGCAAAACGGGTTCCGGGCGGCGCGGGCCAAGACGGTGGGTTCGGCGTTTGCGGACCTGGGCGCGACGACGCTGCTGTTGGTGGATACGCCGGACGGCGAGGACTGCCTGCAGTCGTGCAAGGACGCCGTGCGCGGGGTGCTGCGGTTCGAGGATTCGCCGGCGCTGCACGTGCCGCACTCGATGATCGTGGAGCGCTTTCCGCACATGGAAGGCCGCCAACCGCGACTGTTCTTCGAGGTGACGCCGGGCCTGGGCCTGGTGGAGCAGCAGGGGCGGCTGCTGACGGCTCCGGAGCCGCGAGCGAACGGGCAGACGATCATCGGCGCTTCGCGGGCGGATTTGGCCTCGACGGAAGGGACGAACGCGATGCTGGGCCGGGGCGATGCGCCGGACGCGCGGATTCTGGTGATCCATCCGGACGCGACGATTCGCGGGGCGGTGTCGTCGCTGCTGGGCGACAACTACCGGCTCAGCGAGGCCAGCGGCGCGGCGCATGGCTTTGCGCGGCTGGGTGCGGAGGCGCCGGACCTGATCATCCTCGGCGTGGAGACGCGCGGGGTTAGCTCGGCGGAGTTTACGCGGAAGCTGCGCCACAGCGGCTGGAACATGCCGGTGCTGATGCTGGGCGAGCGGCTGTCGCGGCGCGCGGACCGCATTCGGGCGCTGGAGGCGGGCGCGGACGTGGCGCTCTCGCTGCCGCTGGACGGCCGGCTGTTGACCTCGCAGGTGAAGGCCCTGCTGCGCCGCCGCAGCCTGACGCGGCTGGCTTCGATTCCGCTGACCGACCCGAAGGATTCGCTGGCGCCGGAGTGGCAGGACGACGGCGTGCGGTGTACGGAGGACCCGGGCTACTTCCGCCGGCGGCTGAGCCAGGCGGTGGACGGGCTGAAGCGGTTCGGCGCGCCGTTCACGGTGGCGTTTCTGCGCCCGCCGGCCGGGGGCTCGGACGTGATGGAGCTGGCTTCGCTGGCGGCGGTGACCGCGCGGACGTCGGACCTGGTGCTGCTGGGAGGAGAGGGCATCGCCATTCTGCTGCCCGAGTGCGAGTCGTTCTCTCCGTATTACGAGCGGCTGAAGTCGCGCTGGCCGTCGAACTATGCGCCGGCGGCGGACTGCCCCCCGATCGGCGCTTCTCCCGACCTGGATCTGCTGATGCAGCGGGCCGTGGTGGCGATCGGCGGCATCGGCGACCGTGACCGCGACCGCGACCGCGAGCGCGCGTCGGCGGCGGCGGTTCGGGCCTGAGACGGAGGAACCGGAGAACGGTCATGGACCATCACAGGCTCAATATCCGCCGGTTGACGGCGCTTGGAGGCCGGGGCGCGCTGCTTGCGCTGCTGCTCGGCTTGGCAGGGATGGGCGCTCCGGCGGCCAAGGCGCAGGGTCCGCTGAGCGAGGCGCTGGACGCCTATCGGCGCGGCGACTGCGCGGCGGCGGCTCCGGCGCTCGAGAAGATTCTGGAGACGCAGCCCAAGAGCGTCCGCATGCGCAAGCTGCTGGCGGACTGCCAGACGCGTCTGGGACGGCACGAGGCGGCTCGGGCGAACTATTTGGCCGTGCTGACGCTGGCTCCCGGCGACGTGGAGGCCCGGCGAGCGCTGGAGGCTCCCGAGGAAGAGGAGAAGCCGAAGCCGACGGCGGCGCCGAAGCCGGTTGTGGCGGCGGCCCCGAAGGCTCCGCAGGGCGAGGAGGCCGAGCGGCTGCGAGCGGGCGGCGCGCTGGAGGAGGCCGAGCGGCTGATCCAGGCCGGCCGGCTGGACGAGGCCGAGCGCAAGCTCAATGACTTGATTGCGCGGCAGCCGCGTTCGGTGGTGGCTCGACTTCGCTTGGCGGAGATTTGCAGCGGCTCGGAACGCTTCCACCAAGCGGCGGACCTATATGGCGCGATCGCCGATCAGTCCGGGGACAAGGAGTTCCACCGGCGGGCGGCGCTGAACTTCTCGTGGGCGGCGGAGTATACGCCGGCGATCGACCGCTTTCGGGCGTACCTGAGCTCCGTGCCGACGGACGCCGAGGCGCGGCTGGGGCTGGCGAACGCGCTGCTGTGGTCCGGACAGCCGGGCGAGGCGGCGGAGGAGTACCAGGCGTATCTGGCGGCGCGGCCCGATGACATCGACGCGCTGCTGAACCAGGCGCGGGCCTTGACGGAGTCCGGCCGCGCGAGCGAGGCGCTGGAGAGCTTGGCGGCCGTGAAGCGGCGGCGTCCGGACGACGCGGAGGTCGACTTCGCGCTGGCGCAGGCGACCGAGAAGGCCGGCAAGCTGAGCGAGGCGGTCGAAGCGTACCGGCGGGTGCTGGCGAAGAATCCGGACCGCAAGGACGCCCGCGAGGCCTATGACCGGCTGCTGGAAGAGTCGACGCTGCAGAAGGGCTATCGCTCGGTCGAGGAAGGGCGGTTCAAGGACGCGATCGTGGTCTTTTCGGACTACCTGTCGCACCACCCCGACGACGACGCGGCGCTGTTGCAGACGGCTCGCGTGAACGCCTGGGCGGAGCAGTATCCGCAGGCGGCGCGGCGCTACAGGGACTATTTGCAAAGGAATCCGAGCGATCCGGACGCGCTGCGGGAGCTGGCGCGGGTGGAGCTGGCGCTGCCGGACTTTCCGGCCGCGCAGCAGCGCTTCGCCCGGCTGGTGGAGGGCCCGTTTGGGACCGTGGCCGACCGAGAGGGGCTGACGCAGTCGTACCTGTGGGCCGGCCGCACCGAGGAAGCGCGGGAGCAGGCCAAGCGGCTGCTGGAAATCGAGCCGACCAACGCGGTGGCGCTGGAGGCGCTGGAGCAGGCGCAGACGCAGAGCCGCGACACGCTGCTGGAGAAGGCTCGGCGGCTGACGGCGGAGAGCAACTACGCCGGCGCGCTGGACGCCTACAACGCCTTCCTCGAAAAGTACGGCTCGGACCGCACGATCGACTTGGCCGTGGCGAGGGTCTACGCCTGGGACAAGCAGTGGGGCAACGCCACTCAGGCCTATGAGAACTACGTGGCCCGCTACGGCGACGACGAGACGGCTCGGCTGGAGCTGGCCCGCGTGCGCGAGTGGTCAGGGCAGTACGAGCAGGCCGAAGAGGACTACAGGGCGCTGGCGCAGAGCTCGCCGGAGCCGAACGCGGACGCTCTGCTGGGCTTGGCGCAGGTGTCGGCCTACCGCGGCGACGACAAGTTCGACGTGGTGCAGAAGTACCGCAACGTGCTGGAAGCGGACCCGACGAACAAGGTCGCCCGGGAGCGTTACGAGGAGCTGGGACCGGAGGTCTCGCCGTCGGTGGGCTACAACCTGTACTCGTTCAACAACTCCGACGACTTCGGATTGGCGATGAACTCGGTGCGGGCCACGCTGCCGTTCCGCGGCGGGCTGAAGGCCTCGCCGTTCTACCGCTACGACTACTTCAAGCAGGCTCGCCAGGTGGGCGGCACGGCCTGCGGCGGGACGAGCCCGACGGCGGCCGGCGCGCGGGCGCTGAGCGACAGCATCTGCGGCGCGGACGGCATTACGAGCGCGCACGTGGGCGGCGTGGAGCTGGCGCTGCAATCGGGCGGCGTGGACTTCAGCGCCGAGGTGGCGGCGGCCCAGTTCGATCTGGGGCGCAACGCCTTGCAGGCGCAGATGCAGCTCTACGCCCGCACCGGGGAGCGGGGCCGCTTCGGCGTCTCGTTCAGCCGGCGCGACGCGGCCTATTCGACGCAGACCATCGCTCCGGTGTTTGCGGGCGTGCAGGCGGACTCGCTGAGCGTGAGCTACGAGCAAGGGCTCTCCAACCGCTGGACGGCTTCGTTCCTGGCGGGCGTGACGCGCTACTCGCAGAGCCTGGACGGGGCGTTCGGGTCGAACTTCCAACGCTTCGGCGGGGCGCGCTTGAACTACAAGGTGACGAACTCGTTTTCGGCCGGCTACTACTTCCGGCTGACGGGCTTCAACGAGATGACGCCGATTTACTTCAGCCCCTCGACGTATGGCTCGGGCGGCGGCGTGTGGCGCTGGGATCGCAAGATCAGCGAGAACGTGCGGTTCAGTTGGGATGCCGAGATCGGCTACGGCCGCATCGACCGGCCGGGGCTGCCGCGGGTGAACACGGTGGAAGTGATGATGCGGCCCGAGTTGCTGTGGCGCATTCAGCCGGACTTGGCGCTGCGGACCTCGTATCGCTACGGACGCGGCAGCAACAGCGTGTTCCGGACCAGCGCGTATCAGACGGACGTGCTGGAGTTCCGCCTGGAATCGTCGTTCTTGGATCGGGTGGGCCAGCGCGGGCGGCCTAGCGGTCTGGTGATTCGCTAAGCAAAGGGAGAAACCCGTGAACCGCCGTATCGCACAACTCTTATTCTCGGTCCTGGCCATAGGCCTGGTGGTCGTCGCCGTCCTGCTGCTGTTCGGCAGCTTCCGGCTGACGCGGTTGGAGCTGACGGACATCTTCCTGTTCAGCTCGACGATGGTGCTGTTCGTGTTCTTGCTGACGTTGGTGTTGCGCTACCTGGCGCTGCTGGTGCTGGCCTTCCTGCAACACCTGCGGTATGCGAACCGGTCCAAGGAGCTCACCGAATATCCCTCGGTGACCGTGGTGGTGCCGGCCTACAACGAGGAGAGGGTGATCGAGGCCTGCATCCGTTCGGTGATGGAGCTGGATTATCCGAACCTCGAGACGATCGTGGTGGACGACGGCTCGAGCGACCACACCTACTACGTGGCGAGCAAGCTGATCGAGCGCTACGGCTCGGACCGCCTGCGGGTGCTGACGCAGCCGAACTCGGGCAAGGCAACGGCGCT
This sequence comes from Acidobacteriota bacterium, assembly GCA_016125275.1. Taxonomy (GTDB): domain Bacteria; phylum Acidobacteriota; class Terriglobia; order Bryobacterales; family UBA6623; genus RI-231. Next base: position 203,854 of record WGMB01000001.1, read on the forward strand.
GAACCACGGCATTTCGCACGCGCGGGGAGAGATTCTGCTGTGCGTGGACGCCGATTCGCGGCTGGAGCCGGACGCCGTGCTGAAGGCCATCCCCAACTTCAATGACCCGACGATCGGCGCGGTGGCCGGCAACGTCCGCGTGGCCAACCGCCGGAACCTGCTCACACGGTTGCAGGCGCTCGAGTACATCGAGGGCTTGAACCTGGTGCGGGCGGCGCAGGCGGTGGTGGGACGCGTGGCCGTGGTCCCGGGGCCGGTGGGCTTCTTCCGCAAGACGGTGATGGATGAGATCGGCGGATATACGACCGACACGTATGCGGAGGACTGCGAGCTGACGCTGCGGATCATGCTGTCGGGCTGGAAGATTCAATACGAGCCCCAGGCGATCGCCTGGACCGAGGCTCCCGAGGATGCGCGCGCGCTGTTCCAGCAGCGCTACCGCTGGGGGCGCGGGATTCTGCAGGCGATCAACAAGCACCGGGGCCAACTGCTGCGGCCGGCTCCGGACCCGCTGAGCTGGGCGATGCTGTGGATGCTCGCCTTCGAGAGCGTGGCGTTGCCCGCGATGGACATCATCGGAATGCTGGTGTTTATTTTCGCGGGAATTACCGGGGGCCTTTCACCGCTGATCGTGTTGTGGTGGGTGCAGCTCGCCATTCTGGACACGGTCATTGCCATGTACTGCGTGGTGCTGGACCGAGAAGACGTGACGTTGCCGGTCTACGCCGTGCTGTATCGGCTCTACTTTGTGCCGTTCGTGGATTTGATGCGCTTTTTCGCCTGGCTGGATGAGTTGTTCGAGATCCGGATGGGCTGGCTGCGCTTGGAACGGCTGGGCAGGATCTAGACAAGAGTTTTGGGGGTTTCCATGGATATCGAACTGTATGCCTTGCTCTCGACCGTGATTCTCGTCTCGACGATCATCACGCTCGTCTTCGCATTGTTCTCGTACCTGGCGTTTCGCTATCGGCAGAGCGGCCGGCGGAGCGCGGCGGTGGAGACGATGGCCGGCCCGGCGGAAGTGGCTCGGCCGATGTTCTTTCGGCGTCACGAAGGCGCCGGCTACTAACCAAAGCGAGATAGATCCTTGCGCAAAAAACCCCAGAGTCGGTACGGCTTGCTGCTGTTCGTCGGTCTTGGCGTGACCTTGACCGCTCAAGTCCTGGTCTATTTGTCGACGATCGACATGACGATCGGAGTCGCTCCGCTCTTCGGCCGGCAGCCGGAGACTCCGGCGTCGCTGCGCCAGGATCTGCGAGTGGCGGTTCTGAACAGCGAGATGAGCTCGAAGATCGACGGTCAGGACCCGCAGTCCTACTTCGATCTGGCTCGCAAGTGGCAGGCGTTGCTGACCAACGCCGGCATCGCGAATCAGTTGGTTTCAGATCATGACCTGGAGAAGGGGATCGGCGTTTCGTTCGACGTGCTGGTGCTGCCGGCGGCGGTGTGCCTGAGCGAGACCCAGAAGGAAGTGATTCTGGGCAGCCTCGAGGCGGGCATGGGCGTGGTGGCGGGCGGCGCGATCGGCGCGCGCAACGAGCAGTGCGAGTGGCAGGGGCTGGACTTCGTGTCCGAGTTTTCCGGCTTGCGCTCGCCGGAGGTGCTGCCGACCGGCGCGGAAGGCTACGCGATGGTGCGCGGCGGGCGGTTCTACTCGAACCAGGCCCCGACGGGCTACAACCTGCCGCTGCCTTCGCAGGAAGTGGTGGTGGGCAACGCCGCGGACCCGGACATGTACCTGAGCGACCGCCGCACGCGGCCGGTGAACGGGCCGCTGACGGAGGGTTCGGCGCTGGCGACCAGCGGCACGAGGGGCCGCGGCCGCTACGTATGGTTCGGCTTCCGGGAGTCGATTCCGGGCTTCTCTTCGGCCGACCACGAGGCGCTGGACGGCTACCTGCAGGCGGCCGTGCATTGGACCGGCGTGCAGCCGATTGCGGTGCTGGGCGACTGGCCGGGGCGGAACACGTCCGCCGTGGTGCTGGCGCAGAATGTGCAGGACAACGGCGCGAGCGTGCGGCCGAGCGTGGCCTTTCTGGTGGAGAACCGGGCGCCGGCGACGTTCTTTGTGACGCCCGCGAGCGCCGAGGCCAACACGGCGGCCCTGGTGGAAGGCGGCGACTTGATCGAGATTGCGGCGACCGACGCCGAATCGCAGCCGCTGGTGGGGCAGTCGGCGACGACGCAGACCGAGCGGATCCAGAACATCAAGGCGGGCGTGGAGAGGGCCTTGCCGGGGCGCACCGTGCGAGGCTTCCGGCCGCCGCAGGAGCTGGTGGACCAGGCCACGGTGGGCGCACTGGAGGCCAGCGGCCTGGAGTACTACTACGACGGCGTGGCGGCGAGCCACGCGACGCCGCGGTCGTTGGCGCACCCGACGCAGGACTGGCTGTACGTGGACACGCACTCGTTCATGCGGCTGAGCCGAGCCGGCAGCGACGACTTCGAGGCGCTGGTGAGCTACGAGGGCGAGACGGCCTGGGGCGACGACTTCGTGAACCACTTCTTGGAGGACTACGACCGGACGGCGAGCCTGGGCGGCGCGTACACGCTGCTGTTCCACAACGACCTGCTGGGCGCCCCCGAGAACCTGCCGGCGCTGGAGCGGGTGATCCGGCGGATTCGCCAGGGGCGGGTCTGGATGACGACGGCGGCCAACTTGGCCGATTGGCGGGCCCGCCGCAGCAATGTGTCCGTGGAGACGCGCTACGTGAGCGGCAGCCGCATCCGGCTGGCGGTGACCAACCGCGGCGCGAAGCCGCTGGACGAGGCCACGGTGAACGTCTACTTGCCGTTTCGGCCGGAGGCGGTGCGTGTGATTCCGGCCGTGCTGCGCAGCGGCCTGCCGGAGACCCATCTGCTCGACGACAGCGACGTGTTGAGCCTGGAGTTCCCGTCGATCAAGGCCCAGAGCAGCTATGTGTTGCTGATCGCATTGGATGAACAGCTATGAAGCCAGTGATTGCATTTGCTAGAGCCCTGACGGCGCTGCCGCTGCTGGCGGCGCTGCTGACGGCGGCGGAGCCCGCGGCTCGGCGCACCGACGGGGTGCAGATCGCCTCGGGGACGCCGTTGAGCCTGCGGTTTACGTCCACGGTCTCGTCGGCGCAAGCGCGGCAGGGCCAGATCGTACCGTTCGAGGTGACCCGGGCGCTGCGCGTCGACGGGGTGACGGTGATTCCGAGCGGCAGCGAGGGTTGGGGCGTAGTGTCGGCGGTGGCGCCTCCGGGACGGCTGCGCCGGGACGGAAGCCTCGAGATCGAGCTGCAAGGCGTCTGCCTGGCCGACGGTTCGGCGATGGGCCTGCGGGCGGCGGCCCAAGGGGCGGCCCCGGCGCCGACGCGGGACGAGGGCGAGGACGACCGGATGTATGTGCTGCCGGCGCTGCCGGTGATGATGTTCCTCTACGGCGACGCCGTGACGGTTCCGGCGGGGCAGGAGGTTCATGCCGAGCTGGCGGAGTCCAGACGGCTGAGCTCGATGGATCTGCATACGGACGAGCCGGCGACGGGCTGCCGGCCTTCGCGGTCGACGGTGCAGGCGGCGCGGGCGGGCTCGCGGGTGTCGGTGCGGTCGGACCCGGCGGGCGCGGAGATCCACGTGGACGGCGTGTACGTAGGCGATACGCCTTCGACGCTGAATCTGCCGACGGGAAATCACCACCTGGAGGTCGTCAAGAGCGGTCACACGCGGTGGGAAAGGACGATTGCGGTGACCGGCGGCGGGGACGTGAACGTGTCCGCATCGCTCGAGCGCGAGCTGCGAGCCGGGAAGGAGGATCGCTAGGTGCTGACGAGATTTGGTCTTTTGCTGGCGCTCTCGGCGGCGTCGCTTTGCGCCGCGGGCGGCATTCTGGAGATCGTGCCCATTCAGGGCGAGCACGCCGTACACGATCCGATTCGCGGGATCGCCTCGCCGACGGTGATCGAGGTGCATGATGCGGCGGGCAAGCCGGCGCGGGGCGTGGAGGTGACCTTCTCGGCCCCGGCGATCGGCCCCAGCGGGCGGTTCGCGGACGGCTCGCGGAGCCAGTTGGTGACGACCGGCTCGGACGGCCGGGCGTCGATGGTGGGTTTCCAGCCGAACTCGTTCGAGGGGCCGTTCAGCCTGGCCGTGAGCGCGCACGCGCAGGACGCCCGGGGTTCGATCGTGCTGCGGCATTCGAACCGGCCGATGTCCACGACGCCTCCGATGGCTTCGTCGGCGGCGCCGCGCAAGTCGAGCGGAATGGGCAAGAAGCTGCTCATCATTCTGGGCGTGGGCGCGGCGATTACTGCCGCCAGCGTGGCGGCCACGGGCGGCTCTCCGGCGGCTGCGCCGAGCGCCGTGTCGCCGTCGGGCGGCCCCATCACGATTACGGTCGGCGACATTCGCGTCGGGCCTCCGCAGTAAGAATTTCCCCGGTTTCATTGTTATGCCAAGCGAGCGGACTCTCCCCATGCGGTCCAAGAAACTACCCCTGACTCTTCTTCTCCCCGTGCTGGCGCTGTTGGCGACGGCGCCGCGGGCGGGCGCCGCGCTGACCTACCAAACGGAGGTCGACGGGGCGGCGCAGCCGCTGGCCGTGGGGGACACCCTCGAGTTTCCGTCGCTGACGGCCGGGGAGGACTCCTCGGTGGTGACAGTGCGGGTGCTGAACACCGGCGAAGAGGTCGAGCAGATCGACTCGATCAAGGTGGAGGGCGCGGCGTTCACGCTGGCCCCGCTGGCTGAGTTTCCGATCCTGATCGGTTCGGGCAGCGCACTGGTGTTCCAGATTCGCTTCAATCCGCCGGCGCCGGGCGAGTTCGGCGGACGGCTGAGCATTGACGCGGACCAGTTTCCGCTGAGCGGCGAGAAGCCGGCGGTGCAGTTGAGCCTGTCGCTACGACTGCCGAACCAGACGCTGGAGCTGGACAGGGTGACGCGGGTGAGCCTGCCGAGCGTGACGGCCGGGGGGCGGCTGGAGTTCACGATCGTGGTGAAGAACCTGGGCGGCCTGGCCGGACAGGTGACGTTTCTGGACCTCTCCGGCTACGGGTTTGCGCTGCTGAGCGCGCCGGTTCTGCCGGCGACGGTAGGGCCGGGCGAGTCGCTGGAAGTGAACGCGCAGGTGGCCCCGAAGGCGGCCGGCAACGTGATGGGCGTGCTGCGGGTGAACGATCGCAGCGTGCAGATCGAGAGCGTGGGCGGCAATCCGCCGCAGTTACAGGAGATCCGCATTACGGACCTGCCGAACCCTGCGCCGCCGCTGGCGCAGCCGGCGATCGGTTTGGAGCTGGCGGAGCCCTATCCGGCGGACCTGGTGGGGCGGCTGACGCTGGACTTCACTTCCGAGTCGTTCGTGAGCGAGCCGACGATCGTGTTCTCCACCGGCACGCGGCAGGTGGACGTGCGGATTCCGGCGGGCTCGACGCGGGCGATTCTGGGGCCGGACTTGGACTACGTGCTGCTGCAGACGGGGACGACGGCGGGCGTGATCACGCTGTCGGCTTCGCTGACGGCGGCCGGCATCGACGTGACGGGCGGCAGCCCGCTGACGTATTCGGTGCGGGTGGTTCCGAGCGAGCCGCAGATCTATTCGCTGGACGTGACGACGGTGGGCGACCGCAGCTTCGACCTGATGGTGACGGGCTTTGCCACTTCGCGTTCGCTCTCGGAGCTGGAATTTCAGTTCCAGGGGCGGCCGGGCGTGCGGCTGGATACGACCGAGCTGAGCCTGGACGTGGAGAGGGCGTTCGCGTCGTGGTACCGCAGCCAGGCTTCGCAGTCGTTCGGCAGCCAGTTCACGGCGACGGTGCGGGTGACGCTCTCGGTGGAGGCGACCGCGCTGGATTCGGTGACGGTGACGGCGGCGAACGAGCTCGGAAAATCGGCGCCGAAAACCTTAGGACTTCGGTAATTGAAGGGCGAGTCTCGGTCGGGTTCTAAGCATGGATAACTAGGGTTGTTCCGAATTGTCGGGAGTTATCCGGTTTGAAGATAATCATTGTGCAAGGGTGAAAGAGATTGGCCAAGCTTTACATCCGATGGGTCCTGACGTGCCTGGTCGCCGCCTGGGCCGCGGGCGGCGCGTTTGCCGCCGCTGTGTCTTATCAGACGACGGCGGACTGGGGCGCGGGTTTTACCGGACAAATTACGATTCGGAATGACTCGGATCTACCCGTGAGCGGGTGGGCCTTGGAGTTCCAGTTCGAAGGCGAGATCAACAAGGTCTGGGACGCCGAAATCCTCGAACACGGCGACCGGCGGTACGTGATCGGCAGCGCGGGCTGGAACAGCTTGATTCCGCCAGGGCGGAGCGTGTCGTTCGGTTTCGCGGGCGAGCCCGGGAACCTGCAGCAGGTTCCGCGGGGTTTTCTGCTGAGCCAGTCGCTGGGCGAGCCGGCGCCGCCGACGCCGAAGCCTCCGACGACGCCGACCGATCCGGATGAGCCGGACCCGCCGCCGTCGGGGCCGCCGGACCAGTTCGTGGTCTCGATCATCCAAAATTCGCAGTGGGACGGCGGCTTTACCGCCAACCTGAAGGTTTCGAACAACTCGACGCAGCCGCTCAACGGCTGGAACGTGCGGCTGCGGATGGACCCGGTGATTACGGCGCTGTGGAGCGCTTCGCTGACGCGGGACGACGAGGCCTACCAGATCAAGAATGAGTCGTGGAACGGCTCGATTCCGCCGGGAGATTCGGTGGAGATCGGGTTTTCGGGCAACGGCAGCTTGCGGGGCAGCACAGTGAGCGATTGCGCGCTGAACGGACAGGCGTGCTCGGTGGTGGTGGAGACGCGGGTAGCCGCGCCGGGCCAGCCGGGCGTGCCGGCGGGGGTCGAGGTGATCGCCATCGGCGGAGACATCGACGCGACGCAGATGACGATTCCGCAGGGCGAATCGCGCTTCCCGCTGGAGCTGCGCAGCGGGGCGACGCCCACGCTGGAAGCGGCCACGAACAACCCGACGGTGCTGGACGTGCGCGTGGAGGGCTCCGAGCTGGTGGTGACGGGCAAGCGTGGCGGGCGGGCCGGCATCCGGGTGAAGGATTCCGGCGGCACGGCCGTGCGGTTCATCGGCATGAGGGTGCGCGAGGCGAATGGCGACCTGCCGGGCTTTCCGGACTACGTATCGCTGGCCTCGGTGAGCGAAGACACGCCGTCGCACCTGGACTTTTGGGGCGGCTTTGGCGAAGGCCGCAAGAATACGCGGGTGGACGCGCGCTACATCTACATCAACGGCGGGCCGTTCTTCGGCTGGGACACCTGGGGCTCGGGCTCCGGGACGCGCGTGATCAACTACATCCGCAACAGCCGCATCTACGGGCAGATGCCGTTCTTCGTCTTCTACAACATTCCCGAGGGGTCGGAGAGCTTTCAGGTCGACTTGGAGCACGTGCAGACGCAGAGCTACCTGCGCGGGTACTTCGAGAACATGATGCTGTTTCTCGACCTGATCAACGAGCAGTCGCCGGACGACCTGGTGGGCGTGGTGCTCGAGCCGGACTTCTTGGGCTACATGGCGCAGAACGCGGGCGGGCCGGCGCGGACACTGTTCGCGGCGACCAGCGCGGCCTACGACGCCGGGGCGCTGACGAGCGAGGACCCGAAGTTTGACAACACGATCAAAGGCTTCGTGGAAGCGGTCAACTACTTGATCAACAAGCGTTGCCCGCAGTGCTACTTCGGCTGGCAGCTCAACTTGTGGGCTTCGCCGCCGGGGGGCTTCACGACGAAGGTTCCGGCCAACGGCATCATCCGCAAGACCGATGACGTGGGCGTGGCGCAAGGGCGGCCACTGATCTACCAAGAGGCCAAGGCGATCACGCAGTACTACCTGGACGCGGGGATCATGTCCCACGGGGCGGATTTTCTGTCGATCGACAAGTACGGCTTGGACGCGGTGGGCTACCAGGGGCAGGCGGCGCGCGATCCGGCGGGGTCGATCTGGTTTTGGAACGCCGACCACTGGACGAACTATCTGACGTTCGTGCGGGCGATGCACGACGCCTCGAAGCTGCCGATTCTGCTGTGGCAGCTTCCGGTGGGGCGCATCAACAGCACGCGCGAGGAGAATCCGTACAGCGACACGGGGGTGTTTCCGGACTTGGCGAACACGCACCAGCGCTTTGAGGATTCGGCGCCGGTGTACTTTCTGGGCGACGTGTTCGAGACCGAAGGCGCTCGGCTGAAGCACTTCGGCACGAACGAGGGGCGCGATCCGAAGGTGACGGTGAACGGCTCGCGGGTGGAGTGGCAGTCGCACATGAAGGAAGCGGCTGAGGCGGGCGTGACGATGATCCTGTTCGGACCGGGCGTGGGCGCCAGCACGGGCAACGTGGGCACGCCGCCGACCGACGACTACTGGTGGATCGTGAAGGCGCAGAAGTACTACGAGAATCCGCAGCCGCTGATCAAATAAAGGGCTGCTCGCAGGCTCTCCCTGACGGCAAAGCGCCCGTTCGCCTCGATGGCGGCGGGCGCTTTCGCTTTGGGTGGGAGAGGGGGGTGTCGGCCGGGGCGCGGAGAGCGAGGGCGGAGGGGCAGGAGAGGCGAGGGCGAACTTTGGGCGGCGGGTCCGGAGGCGCGTGGGGGGAGCGGCGAGGGGCTGGAAATGAGAAGGCCGGCTCCCAGGGGAGCCGGCCTTCGAGGAACCGAGTGCGATTCGAGGCGACTAGTTGCGGGCCGCTTTGCGGCGGCGGAGCCAGCCGATGCCGATGAGGCCGGTCGCCAGCAGGGCGACGGAGCCGGGCTCGGGGACCGCGGTGGTCTCGATGTCGATGGTCACGGTCGGGTCGGTGCCGGCGAACCAGCCGGAGACGCCGAAGTCGATCTGCACGCTGTTGGAGGTGAAGGTGATCGGGCCGATCAAGGGGTTGAAGGTTCCGCTGGTGGAGACGTTCACGCCGGTGATGATGGCCGGACCGCCGACCCAATCCAAGTCGGAGATCGTCAGGATTTGCGACAAACCGTTGAAATTGGCGCCGTTCACGCCGGCGGCGAGCACGATCGAAGTCGCCGCCACGTCGATGGTCACGTCGCCAATTCCGCTTGTAACCGAGCCTTCCGTACCGGCGCCAACCAGGACATTTGACGGTCCGCCGCCCACCAGACAATCCGTATTGGGGCTGGGAAATTGCGCAACACAAGTGAGCGTGACGGTGTCGCCAATGAAGCTCGCCTGCGCCGGCGCTCCGAGAAACGCGGCCGCGGCGACGGTCGCCATTAGGCCAAGATGAACCCGCATCGTTGATTCTCCTCTAGGTACCGCACCATCTTACCGACTCGGGATCAAGATTGCCACATGGTGATTTTGCTGAGATCTCATCTTTCTATCGCCGGACGGAAAGTCACTATGCGGGGGAGTGCATTCCGCCGCCGGGCCGAGGAGTTACCCGTGGGGGTTCAGGGTGTTTGAGGCTCGAATCGAGAGGGATTCCGGAGGGCTTCGAGGCCGGAAGAGATTTGGATTCCGGCCCCGATTCAGCGTTCGCCGATTTCAGTAAAGCAATTCGATCCAACGCTTTCCGGCGACCATTTCGGCTTTGCGGAGCTCCCAACGCTCGCGAGATCCCATGCGTTTCGAGAAAACTGCGTCCAACTGCTCGCGCATGGCTTCGAGACCCGCCACGAAGACATGGGTCTTGGTTTGGTCGAACATGCGGAGGAGCTCGTCGGCGCGAGTTTCGATGGCGAAGTCCCAACTGATGGGGTCGGACCAGTGCGGGCGGGGGCTGAGGGCTTGGAAGGCCTCGAAGGTTTCCTTGTCGTAGTAATTGACGAGGTCGTCGTTGCGGTCGTTCATGTAGACCAAGTCCAGGGGGCTCTGGGCGCCGTAGAAGAGCAGGATCTTGCCGGTCCAGTCGGGGATGTCGCGGTAGATGTGCTTGACGAAGGCCCGGAAGGGCGCAATGCCGGTGCTGGTGCACAGCAGGATCAAGTTGGCGGAGTGGTCGCGGGGAACCTGGAAGGGCAGGCCGTAGGGGCCGGAGATGGAGACGGGGTCGCCGGCGCGCAGGTCGCAGAGGTAGTTGGAGGCGATGCCGATGTAGCGTTCGCCGCTGTATTCATCGATGAAGTTGCAGCGGCGGACGCAGATCTTGATGCGGGGCAGGTTGCCGGGGCCGGTTTCGGGGAGGTCGGCGATGCTGTAGAGCCGGAAGTGCTCGATTTGGCCGAGCTCGGGATCGCCGGGGGCGATGACGCCGATGCTCTGGCCGGCTTCGTAGTGGAAGCCGGGCCGCTGGACATCGAGCACGATCTCGCGGACCTCGTCGACGGCCTCGGGGGTGATGCGCTCGGACGAGACGACTCGAGCCGCGAAGCGGGCGGTCGCGTCGCAGTCAGTCAGGCGAAGGACAGCTTCGGTCATGATGATTTCTCCTGCAGGTGTCTGGAGGGCGCTTGCCTGCGGCAGACCGAGAGGCAGCCGCAGCCGGCGCAATCGAGGCGGCGGGCGAGCACGTCGGGGTCGGAGTCGGTTTCGGGAAAGCGGCGTCCCCAGGCGGACTGGATTGCGACCCAGGCGAAGAGGAGGAGGACGACGACGGCGATGGCGGTGGCGTAGGTTGCGAGCATGACGGTCTAGCCTCCGAGTCCGGCGAAGCCCATGAAGGCGATGGAGAGGATGCCGGCGAGCACGAGCGTGAGGGCCGTGCCGCGGACGACCTCGGGCGTGTCGGCCAGGGCGAGCTTTTCGCGCAGGCCGGCGATGAGGGTGATGGCGAGCGTGAAGCCCAGCCCGGCGCTGAAGGCGTAGACCAGGCACTGGAGCAGGTCGTAGCCCTTGTTGGTTTGAAACAGCGCGACCGCCAGGATGGTGCAGTTGGTGGTGATCAGCGGCAGGAACACGCCCAGGGAACGGAACAGGGCGGGGCTGACCTTCTTGATGAACATCTCCACCAACTGCACGGTCGAGGCGATGACGGCGATGAAGCAGATCAGGCGCAGGTAGGGTGCGCCGATGGCGAGGAGCAGGGCGTTGATGCCGTAGGCGCACAGCGAGGCGACCAGCATGACGAAGGTCACCGCGGCGCCCATGCGGCCGGCGGTCTGCATTTTGCCGGAAACGCCCAGGAACGGGCAAATTCCCAGGAAGTAGGCGAGCACGAAGTTGTTGGTCAGGCAGGCGCTGACGAAGATGGTGGAAAGGGACTGGTCGTTCATGCCGCGGCCTCCCGGCGCCGCTTCAGCGCGCTGAACAGGAGCAACCAGAGGGCCAGAGTGAAGAAGCCTCCGCTGGGCAGAGCCATCACGACCCAGGGCTCGAAGGCGGCGGGCAGCACGGCGACGCCGAAGAGGCGGCCGGCGCCGAGGACCTCGCGCAGAGAGCCGAGGCACAGCAGGGCGAAGGTGAAGCCGAGGCCCATGCCGAGGCCGTCGAAGACCGCCGGAACGACGGGGTTCTTGGAGGCGAAGGACTCCGCGCGGCCCAGGATGATGCAGTTGACGACGATCAGGGAGATGAAGGCTCCCAGGGCGCGGTGCAGGTCGAGCCTGAGGGCCTGGATCACGTAGTCCACGCAGGTGACGAAGGTGGCGATCACCAGGATGAAGGTGGTGATGCGGACCTGCTTGGGGACGAAGTTGCGGATGAGGGAGACGACGGCGTTGGACAGGACGAGCACGAAGGTGGTCGCCAAGCCCATGGCCAGAGCGTTGAGGGCCGTGTTGGAGACGGCCAGGGTGGGGCACATGCCCAACACCTGCACGAAAACCGGGTTTTCCCGCCAAAGGCCCTTGACGAGCTCGTCGGCGGAGGCTGGGGCGGCGTAGGGCATCAGCGGGCCTCCTGGAGCTGCGCGGCGTGGGCCTGGATGCGCGGGGCCCAGGCGGAGACGCTGCGGTTGAGGGCGTTGGCGACGGCGTTGGAGGAGATGGTGGCTCCGGTGATGCCGTCGATCTGCCAGGGCTGGGTCTTGGCGCCGTGCTTGACGGCGACGATGGAGTGGGCCAGGGCGGCGGAGGCGGCGTCGAGCTGGGCGTCGAGGCTGTCGAAGTTCTCCGCGAAGGCGGCGTCGGACTGGATTTTGTCGCCCAGGCCGGGGGTCTCCTTGCTTTCGAGCACGCGCAGGCCGACGATGCGCTGCTGGACCGGGGAGTAGCCGTAGAGCAGGCGGATGACGTCTTGGTAGCCCATGCCGGAGGCTTCGACGGCGACGCCGACGAAGGCTCCGGAGGCGTCGTAGCCGGCGTGCACGACGGTCTCGTCGGCGGGTGCGCCGGGCTCGAGCGGCCGGAAGCCGTCGGGGTCGGCGTAGCGGAAGGCTCGGCTGGACGCCACGCCGGGCAGGACCTGGAAGACGGCGGCCTGGAGGGCCTCGGCTTGGTTGCGGGCGATGACGGGCTTGGTCAGCTCGAAGACGGTGACGATGAGGCCGCCGCAGAGCAGACCGACGCCGACCATGGCGCGGTAGAGGGGCCAGGCGGAGCTCATGACCGGGCCTCCTTGGGGAGGGTTCCGTAGACCCTGGGCTGGATGAGGCGGTCGATTTGGGGGGAGACCGCATTGCCGAGCAGGATGGCGTACATGACGCCTTCGGGCATGGCTCCCCAGATGCGGATGACGGCGATCAGGACGCCGATGAGCGCGCCATAGAGCCAGCAGCCGAGCGGCGTGAGCGGCGAGGCCACCATATCCGTCGCCATGAACACGGCGCCGAGCATGAGGCCGCCGGAGAAGAGCATGAACTGCGGCGGGGCGTAGCGCGAGGGGTCCCAGGCGTGGGCCGCGCCGCTGACGATGACGACGGCCAGCAGGAGGCCGGCGGGGATGCGCCAGCTCATCATGTTGCGGGCGATGAGGTAGGCGCCGCCCAGCAGGATCAGCACGGCGCTGGTTTCGCCGGCCGAGCCGCCGGTGAGGCCGAAGGCGAGGTCGCCGGCGGGCGTGAGAACGCCGTCGAACTTCCAGCGGGCCAGCGGCGTGGCGGCCGAGACGGCGTCGTAGGCGGGCTTGGCGAAGGGGAAGGCCAGCGAGGACGAGGCGAGGCTGCCGAAGCGGCCTTCGGCGAAGGCCGGGGCCCAGGTGGTCATGGAAGCCGGAAAGGCCGCCTGCAGGAAGGCTCGGCCGACCAGGGCGGGGTTGAAGGGGTTCTGGCCCAAGCCGCCGAAGATCGCCTTGCCGAGCAGCGTCGCGATCACGCCGCCCAAGGCGACCATCCACAGGGGCAGGCTGGGCGGGAGGGTGAGGCCGAACAGCAGCCCCGTGATGACGATGGACCAGTCGCCGAGGGTGGAGCGGCCTTGCCGGCGGGAGACCCAGCGCTCGGCGGCGGCGCAGGAGGCCACGGCGACGGCGAGCGTCAAGAGCGCGGTGAGGCCGAAGGCGTAGGCGGCGAAGGCGGCGGCCGGCAGCAGCGCCAGCACGACGTTGAACATGATGGAGTCCACGCCATAGCCGCTGACGATGTGCGGCGAGGTGCGGATTTCGAGCGTTTTGGCGACGGTCATCGCGGCGCCCCCGCTTTGCGGACGGCCGCCTTGGCGGCACGGAACTGCTGCACCAGCGGAATGTGCGCGGGGCAGACGTAGCTGCACGAGCCGCACTCGAAACAGTCCATCAGGCGGCGCTCGGAGGCCATGCGCTGGTATTCGCGGTTGCGCGCCAGCAGGCCGAGCTCGGCCGGGTTGAGGAAGATCGGGCAGGCGTCCAGGCAGTAGCCGCAACGGATGCAGGGAAAGACCTGGGCGTGGGTGCGCTCGGCTTCCAGGTCGCGGAAGGCGGTGACGCCGGAGGTTCCCTTGGTGATGGGGATGTCGAGGCTGGGTGCGGCGGCGCCCATCATGGGGCCGCCGAGGAAGACTCGGTTCACGTCCGCCGCCACGCCGACGTAGTCGAGCAGGAAACGCAGCGGCGTGCCGATGGGGATGCGATAGTTGCCCTTCTTTTCGACGGCCGGGCCGGTGATGGTGATGACGCGCTCCTGGATGCCGCGGCCGTGGGGCAGCAGGCGCCCGATCTCGGCGCAGGTGGCGACGTTGACGCAGAGCGCGTGGGCGTCGAGCGGCAGGCCGCCGGAAGGCACCTCGCGGCCGAGCAGGGCCGTGATGAGCATCTTCTCGGCGCCCTGGGGGTATTTGACGCGGAGGGACTCGACGGAGGCGGGCAGGTCCTGAGGCAGGCGCGCCCGCAAGCGCTCGACGGCGTCGGGCTTGTTCTCTTCCACGCCGAGGATGCAGCGGCCGGCTCCGGTGGCCTTCAGCAGGTAGCGGACGCCGACGAAGATGTCGTCGGTCTGCTCGAGCATCACGCGGTGGTCGGTGGTGAGGTAGGGCTCGCACTCGGCGCCGTTGATGAGGAGCGTGTCGGCACTCTTGCCTTCGGGGATTTTGAGCTTGACGTGGGTGGGGAAGGCGGCTCCGCCGAGGCCGACGACGCCGGCGGCTTGGATGGCGGCGAGGATCTGGTCCGGCGTGGCGGTTTGGAGGTCGCAAGGCTTTCCGTCGGCGACCTCCTGGGTGGAGCCCGGAAACGGCGCCAGATAAAGGGCCGGGACCATCTGACCGCCGATGGAGGGGGCCAGTCCGATGCGCTCGATGACGCCGCTGGCGGGGGCGTGCATGGCGACGGAGAAGAAGCCGTCGGGCTCGGCGACGACTTGGCCGCGCCGCACCTCTTGGCCCTCGCGCACGACGGCTTTGGCGGGCTTGCCCAGGTGCTGGCTCAGGGGCAGCGTGAGCAGGGGCGCGAAGGGGAACTGCCGAATCGGCAGGTCCTTGGTGGCGTCCTTCGCCTCCGGCGGGTGCACGCCGTGACGAAAGGTCTTGAGTCCGAGCAGGCTCATGGCGGCCACCCTAGTTGTGCTTGCTCCCGCGCGCGATCCACTTGTCGATGTCCTTGGCGGAGCGGTCGCGCGGCAGCCCGGGGTGGATGACCTGGGCGGTGCACTTCTCGGCGGCCTTGACGAGGTCCTGGTAGGGGCCTCCGTTGGGGTCCTGGATGTAGGCCTTGCCCTTGTCGTTGTAGGCGAAGATCTTGCTGTTGACCTTGATGCACTCGTCGCAGGAGGTGCATTCGTCGGTGTCGATCCAGGGCGCCATGGCTTCTTGGGAGGGGGCGTCCTGGGAGGCGACGGCCGCGGGCGCCGTTGTGGCGGGCGGGGCGGGGATTTCGACCGGGGCGGCTTCGCCGGAGACGAGCTGCAGGAGCCCGGCGGCGAGCTTGCCGACGACATCCCGGCGGACTTCCCTCTCGATCTGCTCGCGCGAGGGCGGCTGCTCGCCGGGCGCGAGACCGGCCAGGGAGCGCAGCATGATCCAGAAATCCTTGCGGTCTTCGGCCGACTCGACCATGGCCTTGTCGACGAGCAGGCGCGTGAGGCGCTGCTTGCGATCGACCGACCAGACGTAGGGGAACTTGCCGGTCCGCTCGTCGGCCGAGAGGTCGAGGAACTCGGCCAGGGGGACCATGTTGTCGTTCCAGGCGTCCTGCGGGGCGACGCGGAAGTGCTTGCGGAAGCGGGCTTCGGTGATGGCGAAGTCCACGAAGGTCAGCGGGACCTGCATGGCCTTGTCGCGCGAGCCGAGCTTGTAGTGCAGGTCGTAGGTCGGCCAGTCCTGGTCGATGGCGGGGTTGCCGTCGAGGTCGAAGCACTCGGCCGGGGTCTTGCCCTTGTCGGGGTTGTAGCGGAACAGGGGGTAGGCGCGGGATTCGACGGCGAGCTTGGCTTGGTGCGAGCTCATGTCGTCGGCGATGCCGTGCTCGGGCTGGCAGGAGCTGTAGATGTTGAACAGGGCGGGCCGGCGGGCCTGCAGGCCTTCGAGGAAGCCCTCGATCATGTGCGAGGGGTGGGCGATGGTGGATTGCAGGATGTAGCTGTTGCGGTGGGCCATGCCGATGAGGCCGATCTCCTTGCGGGGCTCCTGTTTGCCCTGGATGGCTTTGCCGAACTGAGCCATGTCCGAGACTTGGCCCAGGAAGCCCGAGGTGCAGGCCTGGCCGCCGGTGTTGGAGTAGACCTGGGTGTCGACGATGAGGACCTTGATGGGCTTGCCGGAGGCCAGCATGCGGGAGAGGTTTTGGAAGCCGATGTCGTACATGGCGCCATCGCCGCCGACCGCGGCCACGGGCGGGCACAGGGCCCATTCGTCGTCGGTGAACTGGCGCCAGTTGAAGTAGGTCAAATCGGCTTCGCTCTGGCCCGGCTTATATTCGCCGGCGAGCTCGAGCTCGGCCAGGCGGACGACCTTGAAGCACTCGGCCATCTTGGCCATGTGGCCCTCGAAGACGCCCATGGCGACCGAGGGGGCGTCTTGGAACAGGTGGTTGGCCCAGGGGAACGGGTAGGGGTTGAAGGGGAAGGTGCTGCCCCAGACCGACGAGCAGCCGGTGGAGTTGACCATGCCCATGGTGGAGCGGCCACGTCCGGTGACGCCGTCGACGTAGCGTCGGCGGGTGTCGTTGAGCTTGGCGATCAGGTGCGTGACGCGGCGCAGCCAACCCTGGTCGATCGGCTTTCCGCCGTCGTCGTCGAGCCGGCCGGCGAGATCGGCCAGGGTGAGGTCGTGGCCGCCCGCCGAGAGCATGAGGCGCTCGACCTTGGCGGCGTCGCTGATGTCGAGCCCGCCGACGAGTTGGAGCTGGACGCGGCGTTCGAGCCCCGCGATGAGCTTGTCGAGCTTTTCGACGTGCTTTTTGACGCGCGGCTGCATCAGGGCTTCGACGGTGGCGACGAACAGGTGGATGGCGGTCTTCTCCGAGCAGCCCAGGCAGGCGCCGTCGCCGCTGGAGAAGGCCAGATAGTTGGCCTTGTCGAGCAGGATGGTTTCCAGGGCGCCGACGCCCTCCTCGAGGTTTTCCACGCGGGAGTAGCGGGCGGGCGTGGTGGGCAGGTCGAGCCAGAAGTCCCAGCCCTTGCGCAGGCGATCGACGGACTCCGTGGTTTGGGTGACGGCGCGCAAGGCGTCGTCTTCGCAGACCGCCACGCACTCCATGCAGCCCTTACAGGTGGAGGGGTTGATGGTGATCGACAGCAGGCCGCCGGAGCCCGCCTCCTTCTTCTCGTGCAGGGTGTAGTAGGGGCGGGTGAGGGCAAAGTCCATGCCTTCGAGCTCTTCGCGGAAGGCTTGGAACTCCTTGGCGAGGGCGGTTTTGTCGGCGTCGCTCTCGGCGACGGTCGCTTCGATGGCTTCGTCGAGCAGGTCGAGCACGCGGTCGCTCTCGGCGGCCTCGTGCAGCAGCTTTTCGAGGCGCGCGCCGAGCTGGCGGACGGCCTTGGGGAGCAGCTCGGCGGAGCCGCCATGGCGGCGGACGCGCTTGACGGCGGTCTCGAGGACCTGGCCGACCTCGCTGACGAGGCCGGGGATGGCTGTGTCCGGGCAGACGGTGTAGCACTTGCCGCAGGCGGTGCAGTTCTGCGAGACCCACTCGGGGTGCTGGAAGCGGATCTGCGTCATGTCGCGGAACAGGGCCGAGCCGGCGGGCATGACGCCGAGCCCGATGAAGGGGTCGGTGATGTTGTCGTTGCCCATGCCGCGGACGTAGAAGTTGCCGGTCTGCTCCCAGAAGCGGTGGACGTCGGTGATGGGGGCCTTGCTCGACGGCAGGCTCTTGACCATCACGGGGATGTCGGGAGTTTCGCCGAAGCTCCGTTCGCCGGGCTTGTCCTTGGTGATCTCGCCGGCCGGGACGAGCGTGACCTCGTCGAAGCCGCGGCGGACGACGCGCATGTTGTCTTCGACGACCCGGGCTCCCTTGGCTCCGAACTTGTGCTCGAGTTGCGAACGGATGGCTTCGAGCAGGCGGGCCTCGTCGAGGCCGGCCTGCTGCATGACCGGCGAGGCGGCGAAGAAGGCGCCCTGGAAGGCGATGCCCTGCATGCGGAGCTGGAGCTCGGGGTCGGTGGCTTCCTCGCGGGCGATCTTGAAGCCGTCGAGGGCGTAGAGCTTGATCTGCTTGTCGCGGATGATCTTTTGGAAGGCGGAAGGGATGTCGGCCCAGACCTTTTCGGGGGAGCTGCGCTCGCTCTGGATGATGAAGACTCCGCCTTCCTTGAGCCCGGCCAGGGCGTTGGTGTGGTGGAAGACGTTGGGGTCGGGCGAGAGCACGACGTCGACGTAGAAGTACTCGCAGTTGACGCGGATGGGCTCAGGGGCGGCGGAGAGGTAGTAGGTGGTGGGCTGGCCCTTCTTCTCGGAGCCGTACTTGGGGTTGGCCTTGATGTGGTAGCCGAGCAGGTCGAACAGCGTCATCGCCAGGTTCTTGCCGGTGGTGATGGCGCCCCAGCCGCCCACGGAATGGAACCGCACGGTGATGCTGTTGCGAGGCATCAGGTTGGGGTTTTCCGAGCCGCGCAGGGCCAAATCGCGCACGTGCGGGTAGTCCTGCTCGATGGTCTGCTGGTACATCTCCTGCTTGGGCGTGATGGCCTTGGGCCGGATGAAGTCGATGGAGAGGTAGAAGAGCTTTTTGCGCTTGCCGTCGGGCAGCATGTTCTCGATGGCGGCGATGAGGCCTTCGGGCTGCAGGTCGCGGCTGCCCATGCCGAACGAGCCCGAGTAGAGGGCGGGCGCGTCGTCGGGGCCGTAGGAGGCCAAGCCGGGGTAGACGGGAGCGCGCGGGTCGCGGCCGTTTTCGAGGCATTTGCTGACGACGGCGCGGGTTTCGCGCATCAGCGGCAGGTCGACGGCCAAGGGCTGGTCGAGCCGTTCGAGCACGGCCACGCCGGTCTTTCCCTGTAGGACGCGGCCGAGGAGGTCCGCGGGGAAGGGGCGGAACATCAGCAGGTTGACGACGCCGACGCGGAGGCCGCGGGTCTCGCGCAGATAGTCCGCGACGGCTTCGGCGCTGGGGATGAGGCTGCCCTGGCCCAGGATGAGGTAGTCGGCGTCGTCGGCGCGGTAGGTCTCCACGCGCTGGTAGGTCCGGCCGGTGAGGGCCTGGAACTCCTTCATGGCGCGGTCGGTGAGGGCCTGCACGTGGTCGAAGAAGAACGGGCGCTGGGCGGCCACGCTCTGCATGTAGGAGTCCTGGTTCTGGACCAGGCCGGCCATGACGGGGTTGTCGACGTCCCACAGCAGCGGAATGCGGCGGCGGGTGGGGCCGTAGAGAATGCGTTGGGCGGGCGTGGGGGTCTCGATGACGTCGTCGGGGCGGCCCAGGTACTCGGCGATGAGGGCGCGCTCGGGCGCCAGCATGGACTCGATGAGGTGGGTGGTGAGAAAGCCGTCTTGGGCGACGGCGCCGGGCGTGAGCGCGAGCTCGGCGATGCGGTGGGCGATGAGGTTGAGGTCGGCGGCGGCTTGGGCGTTCTTGGCGAAGAGCTGGAAGAAGCCGGTGTCGTCAATGCAGTGGTAGTCGTCGTGGCCGGCGTGCACGTTGAGGGTGGCCTTGGTCATGGCCCGGGCGCCGATGTTGAGCACGTAGGTGAGGCGTTTACCCACGGCCGCGTAGAGCGACTCGTGCATGTAGGCGATGCCTTGGCCGGAGGAGAAGTTGGCCGAGCGCAGCCCCGTCATCGCCAGGCCGGCGGTGACGCCCGCGGCGGCGTGCTCGCCTTCGGGCTCAATGAAGATCAGCGGCCGTTCGGAGACGTTGATGTGGCCGGCGGCGGCGGCTTCGGCCCAGTATTCGCCCATTTGCGTGGACGGCGTGATGGGATAGGCTCCGGCTCCGTCGCTGGCCTCACGCTCACAATGGATGACGGCCGAGTTGCCGTCCATGGCGGCCCGCACTCCCGGGTATTTGAAGCGTCCGGCGGCGTCGGCCGGCGTCTCTTTCTTCTTGGAAACGAGCGAGAGCAGGGGCATGGTCTTGTCTCCTCAATAGCCTTTACGAGGGCGCATCCTGGAGCGCTCCGTGACGGATGACCGGCTTGGCGGCGGGGCCCTTGGCAAGGCCAAGGACATCGTCGATCCAAACGATCGCGCCGGTAGGACAGCGCTGGATGGGAAGGCGGCTCTGCGGCCGGGAATAGTCCACGACGGGGAGGCCGCCTTGCATGGCGACGAGGCCGTCGGGAGCGTCCATGGCGCAGCGACCGCAGGCCGTGCAGGCGACCTGGCAGTCGTCGAGTTGCTGGTCTCCGGCGGCCAGGGATCGGCAATTGACCCACAGCTGGTGGCTGACCGGATGCAGCTCGAAGAGATCCTTGGGGCAGGCGACCACGCAGTCGCCGCAGGCGGTGCATTTGGCGGGGTCCACGACAGGCAGCGAATGCTCGTCCATGGAGATGGCGTCGAAGCCGCAGGCCTCAGAGCAGTCTGCCAAGCCCAGGCAGCCCCAGAAGCAGGCCTTGCCGCCGCCGGCGACGCGGGCCGCGGCGGCGCAGGTTTGCAGGCCGTGGTAGTGGGCGCGGTTGCGGGCGACGTTGGTTCCGCCGGCGCAGGCCAAGCGGGCCACGCGCTTCTCTTCGGCGCCGACGTCGACGCCCAAGTACGTTGCGATACGGAGGCGGGCGGCGTCGGCGCTGACGGTGCATTTGCCCGGCAGGGCGCGGCCTTGAACCAGGGCTTCGGCGAAGGGGCGGCAGCCGGGAAAGCCGCAGGCGCCGCAGTTGGCGTGCGGCAGCATGTCCTCGACGATGTCGATGCGGGGATCTTCGACGACTTGGAGCTTGCGGTCGGCGAGGGCCAACAGAGAGACGAGTGTGAGCGCCAACGCTCCGACCGCTCCGATTGCCGTCCAGATCAGCATGACCCCCGGGCTTCCAAGCCGCGCTGGAAGCACGCGCGTTACCAAGTGAGGCTGAGGAGCGGGCAGGGGCGGGGAGCGCTGGGGCCGTGGGATGCGGGGCCGAAGGAGGGGCGTGGGGCGTGCGAAGGGCTTGGGGCAAATGCCGCAAAGTGGGCCTTGGCCTGGGGCTTCAGGCCTAGCGGGGCCTACCCGAGCGGAGGGTGATAGGATCTGGCGGCAGGAGGGAGAGATCCATGCTGATCGTTCGCAATACGTTCGTGGCGAAGCCCGGACTGGCCGGCCAACTGGCGTTGAAACTGAAGGACATGGTCGCCGCGGGAGGGCTCGTGAACGCGCGCATTCTGACCGACGCCGTGACCGACTTCAATCAGGTGGTGATGGAGCACGAGGTCGAGTCCCTGGCCCAGTTCGAAGAGACGATCCGGCGCTATACCAGCGACGCGACGATCCAGGAGAAGGCCAAGGGCTACACGGCGCTCTGGCTGACGGGCCGGCGCGAGATCTTTCGCGTCGCGTAGCGGCGGCTATTCGGCCGCCAGGGGTGGAAACGCCTCCGGCGGCCGGCGGTGGCGCGTGCGCTGCTCGTAGGCGTAGGCGACGCGGAAGAGGGCGCCTTCGTCGTAGCGGCGAGCCAGGATTTGCAGTCCGGCGGGCAGGTGGCCGTGGGAGTGGCCCATGGGGACCGTGGCGGCGGGCATGCCGGTGGCCGGCGCGACGAGCTGAGAGTTGTCCCCCTTGTACTCCTCGCGGGCCTTGTCGAGATGGGCCGGCGGGTTGGTCCAGGTGGGGTAGAGCAGGACCTCGACGCGGTCGCGGTCCATAGCGGCGGTGACGGCGTCGAGGAAGGCTCGGCGGGCGGGGTGGTCGAGGTAGGCCGGGCAGGGCGGGTCCCAGCTCTCCGGCGGAACGTCGAGGGGCGCGTCGGCGAACCGCCGCAGGGATTCCTCGGCGTATGGGGCGTATTGGCCGCTCTCGAGGACCTCCAGGACGTCATGCAGCGGGGCCTGGGGGCCGAGCGAGCGCAGGTAGACTGCCATGTCATAGCGGAACCTGCGGCAGAACGATTTGGCGTCGAGGTGGGCCTGGAAGTCGGGGATTTCGACCGGGTCGACGATCTCCGCGCCGGCTGCGCGCAGATGGGTCAGGGCGGCTTGGAACAGGGCTTGGATTTCGGGGTCGGCGTCGGGCGTATCGACCAGGGCGCGCAGGACGCCGAGGCGTGCGCCGCGCAGGCCGTCAGGGTCCAGAAAGACGGTGTAGTCGGGCTGGCGCTTGTCGGGCTCGGTGAAGGGGTCGGCGGGGTCGTAGCCGGCGACGACGTTGAAGAGGCGGGCGCCGTCTTCGACGGTGCGGGTCATGGGGCCGGCGATGTCTCGGTCGAAGGCCAGCGGGATGACGCCGTCGCGGCTGGTGAGCCCGATGGTGGAGCGGATGCCGAACAGGGCCAGGTGCGAAGACGGACCGCGGATGGAGTTGCCGGTGTCCGTACCCATGCCGGCCACGCCGAACGAGGCCGCGACGCCGGAGGCCGTGCCGCCGGAGGAGCCGGCCGGCACGCGGTCGAAGTCGTAGGCATTGCGGGTGACGCCGAAGGAGGAGCTCTCGGTCTGGCGGGGGCTGAAGGCCCACTCGGCCATGTTGGTCTTGGCGAGGACGATGGCGCCGGCTTCGCGGAGCTTGCGGACCATGAAGGCGTCGTCGGGCGGCAGGCTGTGGCGGAGGGCGATGGAGCCGCCGGTGGTGGGCAGGTCGTGGGTGTCGAAGTTGTCTTTGATCAGCAGGGGAGCGCAGAAGAGGGGGCCGGGGTCGAGGCCTTGGCGGAGCTGCTCGTCGATGCGGTCGGCGCGCTCGAGGGCGTGGGGGTTGAGGACGGTGACGGCGTTGAGGCCGGTAGGCTGGTCGTAGGCCTCGATGCGGTCGAGATAGGCCTGCACGACTTGGCGGCAGGTGAATTCGCCGGAGCCGACGGCTTGCTGGATCTGCGCGATGGTGGCCTCGACCGGATCGAAGCGGGCCTGGGGGCGGCAGCCGCTGAACAGGCAGGCGGCGACGGGGAGAGTGAGCGCCGGAAGGACTCGCAAGGCAGCGGCAAGCCGTCGTTGCATGAGGAAACGCTAGCAGAGAGGGGAGCGGGGCGGCGACGGCGGTTGGCGGGTATTCCTCACGTCGGCTCATGGACGCGGGCGGCCGTGCGGCGTAAAGTGTAGGGACGAATGCGCGCCAGCGTCGGTTCAGCGGATTCGTAGAGAAGGCGGGAGGAAATCATGGCCGAAAAGGAAACGGCATCCAACGCTGAAAAGTCCCAGCTTGCGGCGACCCGGCGCGAGCTCTTGCAGATCGGAAACGCGCTTGCGCTGCCGCTGCTGTTCGGCGCGGCCGGTGCGAGCGCGAGGGCGGAAGGTCCCTTGACGCCCGGCCCGGGGATCTACCAGTCGATCGGCGTGGAGCCGGTCATCAACTGCCGGGGGACGTTCACGATCATCGGAGGCTCTTCGGAGCTGCCGGAAGTGCGGGCGGCGATGGACGCCGCGACGAAGTATTTTGCGCAGCTCGACGAGGTGGCCGACGGCGTGGGCCGGCGGCTGGCGGAGCTGACGGGCGCGGAGTGGGGCATGGTGTCGTCAGGCTGCGCGGCGGGCCTGAAGCACGTGACGGCGGCCTGCGTGACCGGCGGCAACCCGGAGAAGCTGATCCGCATTCCGAACCTGGCGGGCTTCGAGAAGACCGAGGTGGTCGTGCCGAGCACGTCGCGGACGGTGTACGACCACGCCATCCGCAACATTGGCGTGCAGATGATCAACGTCGACACGCCCGAGGAGATGGCGAACGCGATCGGCCCGCGGACGGCGATGATCTACCTGATGGCCGACCGCGAGGGGCCGTCGCGGCCGCTGGACCTGGAGAACGTGGCCAAGATCGCCAAGCCGCGCAACATCCCGATTCTGGTGGACGCAGCCGCGGAGATTCTGACGATTCCGTGCGTGCATCTGCAGAAGGGCGCCACGGTGGTGGCCTACAGCGGCGGCAAGGCGATCCGCGGGCCGCAGTGCGCGGGGCTGCTGCTGGGCAGCAAAGACATTCTGATGGCCGCCTGGCAGGCCAGCGCGCCGCACCACGGCCCGGGCCGCGACAACAAGGTGGGCCGCGAGGAGACTCTGGGCATGCTGGCCGCCGTGGAAGCCTGGGTGAAGCGCGACCACGAGGCGGAGTGGAAGACCTGGCTGACGTGGCTGGACACGATCTCCAAGCGCGTGAAGACGGTGGACGGCGTGAGCGTGAGCCTGCGCGAGCCGACCGGGCTGGGCAACCGCAGCCCGTCCCTGACGATCAGTTGGGACCCGGCCCGACTGCACATGACCGGCGAGGACGCGGCCGAAGAGCTGGCCACGACCAAGCCCCGGATCGCGCTGGGCAGCCGCACCAACTCCGACTCGGAGACCTCCATCACCGTGACGGCCTGGATGATGCAGCCCGGCGACGATAAGGTGGCGGCGGAGCGCATCCACAGCGTGCTCTCCAAGAAGCGCAGCCCGCGGCCGAAGATGAAGCCGCCGGCTGTGGACTTGAGCGGCCACTGGGACGTGGAACTGGCTTTCTTCCACGGCAACACCACGCACTCGCTCTACCTGGAGCAGGACGGCAACTGGATCAGCGGCACGCACCGCACGGACTTCGAGACCCGGGAGCTGTTCGGGGCGATCGACGGCAACCAGGTGACCCTGCGCAGCGACGGTCCGGGCCGGCACACCGGCGACTCGGTGCCGTTCATCTTCTCGGCGGCGGCTGCGGAGAACGGCTTTGGGGGGCCCGTGCACATGGGCGAGTACCTGAACGCGAAGTTCGAGGCCAAGCGGCACGGCTACCCGACGCGGCACGAGAAGATCCGCGTTCCCAACGGCCCGCCGCTGGCGACGTAGGCGACTTGGGCGGCCGCCCGGGACGGGCTGTAACCGAATCGTGGAACGTTGTAACGCAAGATTGTTTTCAAGGATCTTGCAACCATCGCGGCGGCGCAGCATCCTAGAGAGGTAATCTCCCCATTCCTGGTAGGGTTTGGGGAGATTCGATGCTGAGCTAAGATGGGAGGACGTTCCGGCGATGACGATGCTCCGGACCGCGGCGGCCGCACAGGTGCTCGAAGAGTCTCATTTCATCCTCGACAAGATTGGCGACACTCCTCTGATCCGTTTGGAACGGATCGGCAAGGCGGAGTTCCCTGACGTCGAAATCTACGCCAAGGCGGAATACTTCAACCCGGGAGGGTCGGTGAAGGACCGGCCGGCGTTGAACATGGTGCAGGACGGCGAGCGCAGCGGGCGGCTGCAGCCGGGGGGCACGATTATCGACGCCACCAGCGGCAACACCGGCATCGCCTACGCGATGATCGGGGCGGCGAAGGGCTACAAGGTGAAGCTCTATATGCCGGCCAACGCCAGCGAGGAGCGCAAGAAGATCCTGAAGGCCTACGGCGCGGAGCTGGTGATGACGGACCCGACGCGCCAGACCGACGGGGCCATCGAGGCCTGCCGAGCGGAGTACAACGCGAACCCGGACCGGTACTTCTACCCGGACCAGTACAACAACCCGGCCAACTGGCAGGCGCACTTCCAGACGACGGGTCCGGAGATTTGGCGTCAGACCCAGGGACGGGTGACGCACTTCGTGGCCGGGCTGGGTACGAGCGGAACGTTCATGGGCACGGGCCGCTACTTGCGCGAGGCGGCGCCGCATGTGGAGCTGATCTCGATGCAGCCTTCGACGGGCTTCCATGGGCTGGAAGGTTTGAAGCACATGGAGACCGCGCTGGTGCCGGGGATCTACGACCCGTCGCTGGCCGACCACAACCTCGAGGTGGACACCGAGGACGCCTACGAGATGGTGAAGCGGTTGGCTCGCGAAGAGGGGCTGCTGGTGGGCGTTTCCGCTGGAGCGAACGTCGTGGCGGCGCTGAAGGTGGCGCGGCGCATCGGCTCGGGCGTGATCGTCACGGTGTTCTGCGATTCGGCTGACAAGTATCTCAGCGACAAGTTCTGGGAAGATTGAGTCCAACGATGTTGCGGATTGAACCCGGGCCGATGGCCGAAATGATCGCCCATGCCGAGGCGACCTACCCGAACGAGTGCGTCGGGGCGATGATCGGCACGATCTCCGGCGGAGAGAAGCGGGTGGAGTTCGCCCTGCAGTTGGAGAACTCCGCCGACGGCTCCCAGCGAGCGTATTACGAGCTGAAGCCGGAGCACCTGCTGAAGGCCGACCGGGCCGCCCGCGAGCAGGGCAAGGACCTGATCGGCATCTACCACTCGCACCCGGACTGCGACGCCTACTTCTCGCAGACGGACTTGAAGAACTCCTGCCCGTGGTACAGCTTCGTGGTGCTGTCGATCAAGCAGGGCCAGTTCGACCACGCCAACTCGTGGCTGCCCGACGCCGACCAGACGAAGGCGGACAAGGAAGAGCTGGAGTTCGAGCGGGCCT
This sequence comes from Acidobacteriota bacterium, assembly GCA_016125275.1. Classification (GTDB taxonomy): domain Bacteria; phylum Acidobacteriota; class Terriglobia; order Bryobacterales; family UBA6623; genus RI-231. Next base: position 229,927 of record WGMB01000001.1, read on the forward strand.
GAGCCGCGCCGCTAGTTGATCTCGAAAAATTCGTAGTGGATCGTCCAGCGATCGGCCTGCCCGGGCTGGATCGACAGGGCGATGTAGGGCTCGGGGCAGAGGGTCGTTCCCGGCGACCAGAACTGCATCTTCTCGAGCGGCTTGTCAGTGGACATGCGCACGGCGGCGTGGCTGCGCATGTTCTCGATGACGAAGGCGTTGTCGGCCGAGGTGGCGCCGAAGCCGTCGAATAGCGTGATGATCGACTCGCCGGCCGGGATCTCTTTCAGATAGACCAAGTTGCGCTTCTGCTGGACGGCGGCGTAGCCCTTGAGGTCGCGGTCGGGCGTGAGGTCGAAGGGGAACTTCACGACGAACTCGGGGCCGGTGGGACGGCCGTCGATGACGAAGAAGTTGTGGTTGTAAACCGAGGTCTCGATCGGGCGGGTCCCGGTGTTCTCGAGCAGATGGTCGATGACCAGTTGCGGTTGGCCCGGAACCAGGGTGAGGCGCTTGATGTAGCGGTAGGCGTAGCCGGAGACGGGTTCGCGCACCTGGTGGATGAACTCGATCCAGTTTTCGCCCTGTTGGATGCTCCAACTGCCCGGGTCGACGACCTTGTAGGACTTGCGCCAGTCGTACTCGGCTTCGTCGCGGGGCTTCTCGCAGACGCCGACGCCGATGCGCAGAAAGCGCCCGCCGGGCTCGGCTTCGGCGTAGCCGAGGCCCTTGTCGCCGGGCCGATACTCCTCGACCGGGCCGGTGATGCGGTCGTGGAGGTAGGGGTCGTCGGACTGCTGCCACTCGCCGAAGTATTGGTGCTTCTTGTAGGTGAGGCTGTAGATGGAGCCGGACCAGTCGAAACTGGTGCCGCGATAGTAGCCGTTGACGGGGTCGGGGGTGTGGATCTTGGCCTCGATGAGGCCGTTGGTGATGGCGGCCGAGGGGTGGTCGGCGGCCGGCAGCGCGGCGGCGAGGAGAAGGGCGCAGACCAGGAGTCGCATCAGGGCAGAGCATAGCAGGATGGCGCCGAGGGCGTCGTGATATGCTGTTGCTTCCCCCCCGATGCGCCTCGCCTTCGGAATCCTCCTGTGTGCGGCGGCCGCCAGTGCGCAGCTCACGATCTCTCCGTCGTCTCTTCCGAACAGCTACAGGGGTTCCGGGTACGCCTCGACGAACCCGAGCGGGTGCGAGATCAGCACGAACCCGGTGGTGCTGGCGTCGGCCGGCGGGGCGGCTCCTTTTACCTACAGCGTGGTAGCGGGGGCTCTGCCTCCCGGGCTGACGCTGGGTTCGGACGGCATCTTCGTCGGCGAGACGCGGACGGAGGGAAACTTCACGTTCACGGTGCGGTCGCGGAGCTCGGACGGCGTGCTGGGGTTCCAGACCTATACGGTGACGGTGCTTCCGCAACCCTCGTGCGGACCGTTCGCGGCGACTGAGGGGCGTTCATTGGTGCTGACGTTCTCCTGCTCCGGCACAGGGGAGACGTTCACGTACTCGTTGCCGAACGGGACGCCGCCTCCGGGCGTGACGGTCAATCCAACGACCGGCTTCATCGAAGGGGTTCCGACGCAGCCGGGCAGCTTCGTGTTCGACTGGCGCTGCGCGGGCACGGCGCTATTCGTGACGGGGACGCTGACGGTGGACGTGGCGCCGCTGCCGCAGGCGAGCTATTCCACGCAGGTGGGAGCGGCCTTCAGCCAAGCCTTCGACCTGGGCGCGGGGACGGCTCCGTTCACTTACGCGGTCGGGCAGGGCACGCCGCCGCCGGGCATCCAAGTGGCCGCCGGGCAGCCGCTGATCAGCGGTTCGGCGACGCAGGCGGGCTCGTACACCTTTGATGTGGTGCGCACCAGCTCCACCCAGCGGGTGGCGACGCAGCGGTTCACCATCAACGTGGGGCAGTCGGGCGGACAAGGCCCGGCGCCGGCGCTGACCGCGGCCCCGAGCGCGCTGAGCTTTACGGCTTCGGCGCAGGCCGGATCGCCGCTGCGGAGCGGGCTGACGCTGAGCAGCTCGACGGGCGCGAGCTTCCAGGCGGCGGCGTTTACGGAGTCCGGCGGGACTTGGCTGAGCGTGACGCCGGGCGCGGGCAGCGTGGCCGCCGGCCAGACGGCGACGCTGAGCGTGCAGGCGGACGCGGCGGCGCTGGCGGCGGGCGCGTACGTGGGCCGGATCGAGCTGACGGCGCCGGGAGGCAGCGCGCCGGTGGTGATTCCGGTGACGCTGACGAAGACTCGGCTGGCCAAGCAGTTGCTGCTGACGCAGACCGGCCTGACGGTGACGGTGGAGGAAGGGGCTCCGGCGCTGGAGAGAGGCTTCTTCGAAGTGGCCAACGCCGGCGGCGGGGTGATCAACTTCACCACCACGGCCGCGACGAGCTCCGGCGGGAACTGGCTGCAAGCGGGACGGCCGACGGGGAGCACCAGCAACTCGTCGTCGAGCGACCCGGAGACGGTGCTGATCAATCCGAGCGGCTTGGCCGCCGGGGCGTACTACGGCTTCTTGGAAGTGACCGCGCCGGACGCGGCGAACTCGCCGCAGAGGGCCACGGTGGTGCTGGACGTGCGGCCTCGGGGCGGCCCGGTGACGCCGCTGGCGGAGCCGCAGGGCGCCGCCGTGATCAGCGAGGCGGGCAAGAACTCGTCGATCTTTCAGTTCTTCACGATCCGCAACGCGGGCGCCTCGGCGCTGACGTTCACGGTCAGCTCAACGACCGACGACGGGGGGCCGTGGCTGCCGACGGGGCAGGGTTTCTATTCGACGACCCCGGGCAGCTCGACCGACCTGGCGCCGGGGCTGGCCGTGCCGCTGCCGGCGGGAGGCTCGGTGCGGGTGGCGCCGCTGGTGCGGACGGCCGGCCTGGCGCGAGGCGTCTATCGCGGGCGGGTGACGCTGGCGTTCAGCAACGGCACGTCGACGACGCTGCGGCTGGCGCTGGTGCTGATTCCGCCGCGGGCGACGCCGCTGACGGCGGAAGGGCCGGGGCAGACGGCGAACTGCCAGCCGAACCAGACGATCCCGGTGGTGACGCAGCTCGGGGGCGGCGGGCCTCCCTCGGCGGGCTGGGCGCAGCCGATCAGCGTGCAGGTGGTGGACGACTGCGGCAATCCGGTGACGCAGGGCAGCGCGGCCGTGCAGTACCAGGGCGTGGCCTCTCCGCAGACGCCGCTGACGCAGATTTCGGGCGTGTACTCGGGCTCCTGGACGCCGCCGCTGACCGAGGGCGAGACGAGCGTGGAGGTGACCGTGACGGCGACCGACGCCGACGGCAACACGGGCTCCACGAGCGAGACCGTGAACCTGCAACCGAACGCGGCGGCGCCGCCGGTGGTGGCCGAGGGCGGCGTGGTGCAGGCGGCGAGCTTTGCGCGGGAGCCGCTGGCGCCGGGAACGATCGTGTCGATCTTCGGCACGGGGCTGTCTCCGCAGACGACGGCTTCGGGCGGGCTGGGAGCCGCGGCGCTGCCGCTGAGCACCGAGCTGGGCGGCACGAAGATCACCCTGGCGGGCGAGGCGTTGCCGCTGCTGTTCGTGCGGGAGGATCAGGTCAACGCCATCCTGCCGTTCGAGCTGGGCGACCGGGCGGCCGAGGACCTGCCGCTGATCGTGCAGCGGACGGACACGCAGGCGCTTTCGACGGCGCAGAAGGTGGTGGTGAGCGCGACGCGGCCGGGCGTGTTTACGCAGAGCGGCGGCGGGACGGGGCCGGGGGCGATTTTGGACGCCTCCTACAAGCTCGTCAACGCCGACAACGCCGCCAAGGCCGGTGACGCGATCGTGGTGTTCGCGACCGGGCTGGGGCCGACGAATCCGCCCGTGCCGACCGGCGCCGCCGCGCCGTCGACGGCTCCGTTCGCCGAGGCGGCGGCGGAGATCCGTGTGACCATCGGAGGCCTGGACGCCCCGGTGCTGTTTGCGGGGCTGAGCCCGGGGTTCGCCGGGCTCTTCCAGGTGAACGCGCTGGTTCCGGACGGCGTGGAAGCGGGCGAGGCCGAGCTGGTGATCTACGCCGACGGCCAGCCGAGCCAGACGACGACGGTCGCGGTGCGGTAAGTACAATCAAGGGACGAATGAGACTTCTGCTTTGCGCCTGGTTGGGCTGCGCCGTCAGTTTGTGCGCGGCCGACTCGAAGAATCCGCTGGGGAACGGTCCGCAGGTGGTGGAAGCCGGCCGGACGGTCTACAACCAGACCTGCACGGTTTGCCACGGCGTGGACGGCGACGCGGGCGACCGCGCGCCGGCGCTGGGAGCGGCCCGGCGCTACGCCCACAACACCGAAGAGGACATCTTCAACGTGGTGCTCAACGGCATTCCGGGCACGCAGATGCCGTCGATGGGGCTGTCCGAGGAAGACGCCTGGCGCATCACGGCGTGGATCCGCAGCTTGCGGGCCGTGGCGGCGGACTTTCCGCCGGACGGCGACGTGGCGGCGGGCGAGAAGGTGTTTTGGGGCAAGGGCGAGTGCGGCCGTTGCCACCGCATCAACGGTCGGGGCGGCCTGTTGGGACCGGATCTTTCGAACCTGGGCGGCGGCATGCGGCTGAGCGCGATTCGCGAGTCGCTGACGGTTCCCAAACCGCACGTCCCCCTTGGATTTCGGCCCGCGACGGTGGTGACCAAGGACGGACGGACGATTCGAGGGGTGCTGAAGAACGAGCACAACTTCTCGATCCAGATGCTGGGCGACGACGACCGCCTGCACCTGCTGACTTCGGACGAGATCGCTTCGATCGAGCGCGGCGAGACGTCGCTGATGCCGACCGATTACGACAAGCGGCTGAGCGAGACGGAGTTTCGCGATCTGGTCGCTTTTCTCAGCCGCCTCACCAAGCGCGCAGCCGCCTCTGAGTAACCCGCCATGGCTCGACTTCTGATTGCTTTGTTCGCCGTCGCCGCCGCACTGTCGGCGCAAGTGTCCTTCGAGGACTTGAAGAATCCGGACCCGGAGGACTGGCTGACCTACGGCCGCACCTACGATTCGCAGCGGCACACGCCGCTGAGCGAGATCACGCCGGAGAACGTAAAGGACCTGCAGGCGGCGTGGATCTACCCGATCCCGTCCACGCCGCGCCAGCAAGCGGTGCCGATCGTGGTGGACGGCGTGATGTACGTGAGCGCGATGAACGAGGTGCACGCGATCGACGCGCGCACGGGGCGCAACATCTGGACCTGGCGCCGGACTCCGGCGGTGAACCGCGGGCCGGAGCGCGGCGTCTGCGTGTTGGGCGACAGGGTGTACGTGTCGACGCCGGACGCCCACTTGGTGGCGCTGGACGCGCGCACGGGTTCAGAGATCTGGGCTTCGAAGATCGCCGAGACCAAGGACGGCTATTACAGCCCGTCGGCGACGTTCGCCATCGACGGCAAGATCATCGCCGGGGTGGCGGCGGGCGACTACGGCCTGAACGGCTGGCTGGACGCCTATGACGCCGAGACGGGCGAGAGGCTGTGGCGCTGGTACACGATTCCGCGTCCGGGCGAGCCGAACCACGACAGTTGGGAAGGCGACTCCTGGAAGACCGGCGGCGGCGGCACCTGGCTGACCGGTTCGTACGACCCGGAGCTGAACCTGCTGTATTGGGGCATCGGCAACCCTGCGCCGGACTTCGACGGCGACGACCGAGAAGGCGACAACCTCTACACCGAGTCGGTGGTGGCGCTCGATGCGGACACCGGCGAGCTGAAGTGGTACTTCCAGTTCACGCCGCATGACGTGCACGACTGGGATTCGGTGGAGATCCCGATTCTGGTGGACGCCGAATACAAGGGCAAGATGCGGAAGCTGCTGACGCACGCGGACCGCAACGGCTTCTACTACGTGCTCGACCGGGAGACGGGCGAGTTCCTGCACGGGACGCCGTTCATCGACAAGCTCAACTGGGCGTCGGGGCTGACCGAGAAGGGACGTCCGATCCGCGTGCCCGGCGTGGAGCCGACGCCGCAGGGGAACTTCGTGTGCCCGTCGACGTCGGGCGCGACGAACTGGATGTCGCCGGCCTACAACCCGGCGACGGGACTGTTCTACCTGGCGGTGAAAGAAGGCTGCGGCGTGAGCTACAAGGCCAAGCAGGAGTTCCGGCCGGGCGGCTTCGGCTACATGGGCACCGGCTATGTAGAGTCTCCCGAAGAGCCGTGGCAGATGTGGGTGCGGGCGCTGGATTTGACGACCGGCGAGCGTAAGTGGGAGTACAAGCAGATCACCTCGAAGCAGTACGGCGCGGGCGTGGTGTCGACGGCGACCAAGCTGCTGTTCGCCGCCGACGACCAGGGTTTTCTGACGGCTCTGCACGCGGAGACGGGCGAGCCGCTGTGGCACTTCAACACCGGGATGCGGATCTCGGCTTCGCCGATCAGCTACGGGGTGAAGGGCAAGCAGTACGTGGCGGTGACGGCCGGCGTGAACATCGTGTCGTTTCGCCTGCCGGACTAGGCGCGGCGTGAGAGCAAGCGGCTCCCAAGGCAAGCGGTATACTCAGGGCGTGAGAGCTCTAGCCCTTTGTCTGCTGTTGGTTGCGCCGGCGTTGGCGGATTCGCAAGTCGAGTTCACCACGATCCGCGGACACGTGCTGCCGATGGCCGACGAAGAGGCCGAGCCTCGCCTCCGCGACGAGAGCGGCAAGGTCTGGACGCTGGCGGTGGAGACCGACGCGTTCCACACGCTGCACGACCCGAAGCTGGCCGACAGGACTTGGGAATTCGTGGGCGTGCCGCAGGCCGGCGGATCGTTCGACGTGCACAAGCTGTTCACGATCAAGGACGGCGAACGCTTCCAGGTGACCTACTACTGCGAGATCTGTCACATCGTGAGCTACCGGCCGGGACGCTGCATGTGTTGCCAGGAACCGGTCGAGCTTCGAGAGATTCCGGCGGAGAAATGATGCTTCTGCGCGTTGCGTTCGTTCTATCCCTCTTCGTTCCCCTCATGCAGGCCCAACCCTACGCCGCCACGGTGACCACCCAGGACGGCGTGGAAGTCGTCCGCCTCGTTGACGAGGGGCGCAACATGCGCGTCTCGATTGCGCCGAAGATCGGCGCCAACGCCTACGAGTTTCTGGTGAACGGGAAGAACGCGCTGTACTTTCCGTACGAGAACGTGGCGGAGTTCCAGAAGGCGCCGCGGCTGGCGGGCGTGCCGCTGCTGTGGCCGTGGGCGAACCGTCTGGATCGCGACGGCTTCTTCTTCGACGGGCGCTATTACGGCTTGCAGGAAGGGCTGGCGCCGTTCCGGCGGGACGGCTCGAAGTTCCCGATTCATGGGCTGCTGGCGTTTTCCGACGCGTGGGAGGTGGTGAACGTCTCCGCGGACGACCGCGACGCGGAGGCGGTGCTGCGGCTGGAGTACGAGCGCTACCCGGAGCTGGCGGCGCTGTTTCCGTTCGCGCACAGCATCGAGCTGCACTACAGCCTCAGCGGCGGCGCGCTGGCGGTGACGACGCGGATCGACAACCACAGCGTACGGCGGATGCCGGTCTCGCTGGGCTTCCACCCGTACTTCCAGGTGCATGACGCGCCGCGCGACGAGTGGACGGTGGAGCTGCCGGTGGGCTCGGTGTGGAAGCTGAGCGAGCAGGTGGTGCCGACCGGCGAGAAGGTCGCCAGCGAAGAGCTGTTCCCCGAGCGCAAGAAGATGGGCTTGAAGGGTTCGAAGCTCGACAACGTGTTTGGCGACCTGGAGAGGGGCGCCGAAGGCTGGGCGACGTTCGTGCTGTCGGGCGAGCGCGAGAAGGTGACCGTGGAGTACGGCGAAGGCTTCGACGTGGCGGTGGTCTACGCGCCGGGCGGCGAGCGGGGCGGGTTCGTGTGCTTTGAGCCGATGGCCGGCGTGACCAACGCGATCAACTTGGCGCACGAAGGCAAGTTCCCGGACTTGCAGAGCATCGAGCCGGGTGAGAGCTGGACGGCGACGTTCCGGATTCGGCCGACAGACTTCTGATTCCTTCTTAGGGCGGCGGCGCTTGCAGGGCGCGCGCGATGTAGGCGGCCTCGGCCTCGGGCGGCTGTAGCGCCTGCTGTACGACCAGGCGCTGGTTGGCCTGCAGTAGCTCTTCGCGCAATCCCTCGCGGGCCAGAAAGGCCAGGTAGTCGCCCGCGGCTCGCCCGTCGGACTGGGCCAGGGACTGCTCGATCGAGGGGGGCGGGACGCCGGCTCTCCAAAGGGCCTGGATGGCCGCCGGGCGCAGGTCCGGCGCAGCGTTCGCCAGAGCCGCCAGGCGGGCCAGGGCGGCGTCGAGCGCGCCGGTCGCCAGCTCGAGATCCGCCAGGGCCCACTCCGTCCGTACCGTATGCGGCTGCCAACGGCGAGCCGTTTGGGCCCATGCCAGGGCCTGGTCGAGGTCTCCTTCGGAGCGAGCGTGCTCGCTGAGGCGCAGCCAAGCGGCGGCGGCTCGGGGCTGGGCGGAGAGCGTGGCGAGCCAGCCTTGGCGGGCCTGCTCGAGGTCTCCGGCGGCCCAAGCCTGCTCGGCCCGGGCGAACAAGTCGGCGGAGGAGGCGGGCGCGAACGCCAGAGAGGCTGCGGCGAGGAGAGCCGGGACGGCTGTGGTTGCGCGGCGGAGCGGGTGGGGCCGGGGAGGCTCCGGGAGCGCGAGGCCGACGGCCAGCCCGAGACAGCAGGCCGCCGCGTAGGCGACCGCGGGGGATTGCAGGGGCAGGTCCACGGCGGCTTGGGCCAGGGGCGCGGCGGCGCCGGCGAGGCAGCCCCAGGCCAGCGGACCCGGGCGGGCGCGCGCCACGGCGACGAAGGCGCCGAGCACGGCGATCGCCGCTAAGACCCAGCCCACGCCGCCGAGGTCGATCCACAGCTCGTAGAGGTCGCTGTGCGCGTGCCGGACGCTCTTGCGGGGCAGGTAGGGCGCGCTGCGCTCGAAGGTGGCCCCGAAGCCGCCGATGCCGGCGCCCCACACGGCGTTGCGCGCCGCCAGAGGGGCTGCGTCGGCCCAGACGGCCAGGCGGCCGGGGTCGCCCTGCTCCGCCGCCAAACGGTCGAAGCGGGCCCAGGCGCGCGCGCCGACGCTGGTGAGCGTGAGGGTCAGGACGGCCGCCAGGGCCAGCGCGGCTCCGGCGAGACGCGCGCGGCGTCGGCCGCAGGCCAGCGCAGGCAGCGCCAGTAAGGCGGCGGCGGCCAGGGCCGCGCGGGAGAGAGAGGCGGCCAGGGCGGCGGCGAGCAGGCCCGAGACCGCCAAGCCGGCGAGCAACGGCTCGAGCTGGCGGCGGTCACGACCGGCCAGCCAGCCGACGGCCGGGCCGAGGGCCGTGAGCAGGAAGGCGGCGAACTGGCCACGGTTGACGAAGGTTCCGCGGGCCAGGGTTTCGGCCGCGCCGGATTGGGCCGCCCAGAGGTACTGCTGGAGCCCTATGACGGCCTGGGCTAGCGCCAGCGCAGCCAGGCAGCCCGCCACCCAGACGGCGCCGCGCTCGGTGCGGGCGGCTCGGCGGGCCAGCCCGAACAAGGCCCAGGCGCCGAGCCACACGACGGCGCCGCGCCAAGCCGCGGCGGGGTCCGCCGCCAGCGACGTGGCCGGAGAGGCTCCCGCCGCCTGAGCCAGGCGCACGGCTTCGGCTCGCTGGGGGGCCAGGGCCTGTAGCCAGTCGAGCGGCAGCGGGGCGAGCTGCCAGGCCATCCAGAGGGCCAGCGCCAGCGCCGGCCAAGGCAGAGAAGGCGGCCGGCGGAAGGCCAGCGCGCCGGCGCCGAAGGCGAGCAGGACCGCGGCGGCGACCCACAGGTGCAGGTCCGCCTGGGCTGCGACGGGCTTGGCGCTCAGCAGGGCGAGCGCTGCGACAGTGGCCGTGGCGGACAGGGTGGTTTCGAGGGCGTCGCGCGACACTCGAAAGGTCCAATCGGCGGATTCGGCGGAGGCGTTACCCGAGCCCGGATTGGCTTACCCTGAGAGCGATATGGGCAAGCTGATTTTGGCGGGCGGATTGTGGCTGGGGCTGGCGTCGTTATTTTTGCCGGCAGTGCAATGGAGGGTGCGTGCGCTGACGCTGAAGGCGTCCGGGCAGGCGCCGGAGTGGCCTTGGGAGGACGTGCTGGTGGGCATGGCGCCGGGGAGCTACCGCGGCCAATTGCTCGAGGACCGGTTTCGGGGCGACGCGCGCTTTGTCCGCAGGATCAGCGAGGATTCCTGCCCGGTGCTGTGGGATACGGCGCTGGGGTCTTTCTGGGCGCAGATGGTGGACCACGACTATGTCTCTTGGCACGTCCGCCGGATGGACAAGCTGTTTGCCGTTCACGAGGACGTGCCGCGGGCGCGTCCGGGCGACGTGGTGCTGGAGATCGGGGGCTGGGTGGGCTGCTTTACGCGCCAGTGCCTGATCGACGGGGCTGAGCGGATCGTGGCCTTGGAGCCGGAGCCGAGCAACATCGACTGCTTCCGCAAGAACCTCGGGGCGGCGCTGCGGGACGGCCGGGTGGAGCTGGTGGAGAAGGCCGCTTGGAGCCACAGCGGAGGGACGGTGCGCTTCGGGCTGCCCGAGATCGACCCGGAGGGCAATCCGCAGGTCAGCCCCGAAGGCTTCATGCCGATGGAGGACGGGCCGGTGGAGGTGGAAGTGGTCACCATCGACGACCTGGTGCGCGAGCGCGGGCTGGAGCGGGTGGACCTGATCCAGATGGACGTGGAGGGCGCCGAACGCCACGCCCTGGCCGGCGCGCGCGAGACGCTGCGCCGCTTTGCGCCGGATCTGATCCTGTGTTTGCACCACCTGCCGGACGACTTCGAGGTGCTGACCGGGATGATGCGTGAGATCAATCCCACCTATCGGCGGACGGGGGACGACCTGCACGGCTTCTTCATCGGGGCGCGGCCCTTCAGCGGCGACGAAAGTTTGCCAGAATGAGTCCGTCATGCGTGTGACGAAGACAGTTTGGACCCTGGGGGCGGCGGCGTTGCTGGCTTTGGCGCCGGGAGCGCCGACGGCGGCCTGGGGACAGTATCAGCCGCCGGGCCCGCAGATCAACGGCTGCCCGCTGCGGGCCGTGGACGCCGTGATCGAGAGCATCAGCCCGAAAGGGGAGATGGTGCTCAACGAGCGCGGCGAGACCATCGTGGGGCGGATCACCACTGAGACGCGCTACCGCATCTCCGGCTACTCGCAGAAGCAGATCCAGGAAGCCCCGAGCATCCAGTTTCCGCCGGGGACGCGGGCGAAGTTCCTGATCTGCGAGGCCAACGGCGACGTGATCGACATGAAGGTCGTCGAGGACCTCAGGCGCGACAAGAAGTCCAAGAAGAAGAAAGCCAAGGACGACGACAAGGAGCAGGAGAAGCCGGACCGGTAGGCCGGCTCGGGTTCCTGCTACTGGATCACCGCGAAGCCGGAGCCGCTCCAGAAGGGGGCGGCGAAGCTCCACACGGGCAGCGGCGAGCTTTGGGGCGAGGCCGTTAGCGCCTGGCCGTCGGCTCCGAAGACCTCCCAAGACATGGCGCCGGGCTTGCTCCAGCCAGGGACCTCGGTCCACACCATCAACAGATTTCCGGCGGGGTCGAAGGCCAGCCGAGGATGCTTGCGCTTGCCGGCGGGGCCGGGCGCGGCGACGGGCCGCAGGGGGGCGTCGGGCGAGGCGGGCAGACGAGCCCACCAGACTTGGCCCTCGGTCTCCCAAGCCGCCGCCACGCCGCGGTCGTCTTCGGCGAAGGCCATGGACGTCATGGGGCAGGCGTTGATCTCCCACTTTTGCAGGCGGCGGCTGGAAAAGGTTTGGCCGTGGTCGCGGGAGACCAGCAGATCGACGTCGCGGTGGATTTGGTCGCGGGCGGTGCGGAAGAGGCCGTACAGCGTTCCGTCCTCGGCCGCGTAGAGGCGCATTCCACAGCAGCCGCAAGCGCCGGAGGACTCCGGCGAGATGGGGCGCTCGGCCGAGAAGGACTTGCCGTCGTCGGTGGAGCGGGCGAGGTAGACCCGGCGGCCGGCCTCGCCTTCGGCCGCGCCGGGGGCCTTGGCGTGCCAGGCCACGTAGACGTTGCCCTGGCTGTCGGCGGCCACGGTTCCGCCGCCGTCGAGGCCGAAGGTGCCGCGCATGAGGTTGCGCTGGGGCTCGAAGGCGTCGCCGGCCTCGTTGAGCCGGGAGTAGAGCATGGGCAGGCCGCTGTAGGGGCTGTTGGCGGGATCTTCGGGGTTGGGAGGTCCTTTGGGCTCGGCGGTGGAGGAGCCGTTCCAGACGACGTGCGGGCGGCCGCCCTTGCCGAGGGCCATCTGGCCGCCGCGGATGGTTCCGGCGGCGACGGCGCTGTCGGGCTGGGAGTTCACGCGGAGGGGCTGAGTGAAGGTCTTGCCGCCGTCGGAGGAGTGGACGTAGAAGAGGTCGCCGCGAGCCGGGTCGCCCTGGTAGTAGAGGACGTGCAGGACGCCGTCGGGGCCGACCAAGGCTTCGGGCTGGATGCCTCCGCCGGGGGCGGCGATGGCGGGCAGGGAGCCGGCGGGAAGGGCGGAGGAGAAGGCCAATTCAACGGCGAGGAGCGCTAGCGCGGTAATGGCGAGAGCCAGTCGGAACATGTCGCTCGTATTCTAGGGCGCCGCCGGCTCAGAGCCGCTAGAATGTCGTCGCAGATGCGATTGGGTGTGCGGATTGTTGCATTGTCGGCGCTGCTGGTGGCGTGGGCGGCGATGGCGGGCGCGCAGACGGCGAGCTTTCGCCAGAACGTGCTGCCGGCGCTGGAGAAGCGTTGCGCGCTGTGCCACCAGGGCGAGCAGGCGCAGCAAGGGCTGCGGGTGACCAGCGCCGCGGCGCTGCTGGCCGGCGGCAACAGCGGTCCGGCGGTGGTGGCGGGCCGGCCGGAGGAGAGCCTGCTGCTGGCGAAGGTGAGTGGGGACAAGCCCGCGATGCCGCCCGCCGGCGAGGGCCTGAGCGCAGAGGAGATCGCGGCGCTACGGGCGTGGATCGCCGCCGGGGCGCCGGACGACGGCTCGGCCGAGGACGAAAAACGGGAGACGGTCTGGTGGTCCTTGCGGCCTTGGCGGGAGGTCGCAGCTCCGGAAACGTCCGGCGACTGGGGGCGCGGCGAGATCGACGCCTTCGTGCTGGCCAAGCTGCGCGAAGAGGGCTTGGCTCCGTCCGGCGAGGCGGATCGCAGGACGCTGATCCGGCGCGTGACCTACGACTTGACCGGGCTGCCGCCGACCCCGGAGGCCGTGGAGAGCTTCGTGCAGGACGACGAGCCCGACGCCTACGAGAAGCTGGTGGACCGGCTGCTCGACGATCCGGCCTACGGCGAGCGCTGGGGCCGGCATTGGCTGGACGTGGTGCGCTTTGGCGAGAGCAACGGCTACGAGCAGAACCACCTGCGGCAGACGGCTTGGCCGTACCGCGACTGGGTGATCCGGTCGTTGAACGAGGACAAGCCGTACAACCGCATGATCGTGGAGCAGTTGGCCGGGGACCAGGTGGGCGTGGGCGATCCTTCGATCGAGGCGGCCACGGGCTTTCTGGTGGCGGGTCCGCACGACACGGTAAAGATCCAGAACCCGGAGGGCGAGGCGCAGAAGCGCGCCAACCATCTCGACGACATGATCACCGCCACGGCTTCGTCGTTTCTGGGGCTGACGGTGCACTGCGCGCGCTGCCACGACCACAAGTTCGATCCCATCCGGCAGAAGGACTACTACCGGCTGCAGTCGGCCCTGAACGGCGTGTGGCACGACGAGAGGAATTGGGCCGAGCCCGCCGAGGTGGCCGCCTACGAAGCCGCCGCGGAGCCGCTGCGAGCGGCTCTGAAGGAGGCCGGAGAGGGGCTGGACGCCCTGCGGGAGAGCGCCGACGCGCGGGCCAAGGCGGCTCGGGACGAGGTGTTCGGGCGCTACCGGGCGAGCGTGGACCCGACCGAGACCGAGGAGGCCTTCCAGCCGGTGGAGGCCCGCTTCGTGCGGCTGGTGATCGAGCGGCCGACGGCCGGGCGGACGGTGGCGGACCTCGATGAGCTGGAGGTGTGGAGCGAGGACGGCCGCAACGTCGCGCTGGGCGGCAAGGCGTCCGCCAAGTCCATGCGCATCGACGAAGCCAGCCCGGAGACTTACGCGGCGGCTAATTTGATCGACGGCAAGTTCGACAAGCGCTGGGTGTCCGGCGGAGGGATGCCGGAGTGGGTGCAGGTGGAGCTGCCGCGGGCGGAGACGATCGCGAAGGTCTCGTGGTCGTCGGACCGCCTGATGGGTTTTGGGGGGCGCTTCGGTCGCTCGATCCCGGAGAGGTACCGCGTGGAGGTTTCCGCCGACGGCGAGAGTTGGAAGGCCGTGGCGAGCTCGGAGGGGCGCTTGCCGTTCTCGGACGAGGACCGCGAGCGACTGCTGCTGTTTGCGGTGTTCTCGGACGAGGAAAGGAGCCGCTGGGAGGCTTTGGAGGCGAGCAAGGAGTCGGCCCAGAAGGGGCTGAATCGCCTGGAGAAGCCGGCCCGGGCGTTCTTGGGACGGTTCGAGGAGCCGGCCGAGCCGAGCTTCGTGATGGTGCGGGGCAACCCGATGGACCACGGCGAGCAAGTGGCGCCGCGCAGCCTGAGTCCGCTGGACGCGATGCTGGAGGGCTTTGAGCTGGCGCCGGACGCGCCCGAGGCGGAGCGCCGGCTGGCGTTGGCGCGCTGGATCGCGGCGGACGAGAACGCGCTGACGGCGCGGGTGATCGTGAACCGCGTGTGGATGTATCACTTTGGTCAGCCGCTGGTGCGCACGCCGAGCGACTTCGGCGTGAACGGCGGGGAGCCGACGCATCCTGAGCTGTTGGAGAGCCTGGCGCGGCGACTGGTGCAGGAGTATGGCTGGCGGCTGAAGCCGCTGCACCGGGAGATCGCGCTCTCGGCGGCCTACCGGCAGTCGAGCGAATACCGCGAGGAGCCGGCGAAGATCGACCGCAACGCGGAGCTGCTGTGGCGCTTTCCGCCGCGGCGGTTGGAGGCCGAAGAAGTGCGGGACTCGATGCTGGCGGTGAGCGGCAAGCTCGACCGCACGATGGGCGGGCCGGGCTTTCGGCTGTATCGGTATACGGTGGACAACGTGGCGACGTATTACCCGATCCGGGAGTTCGGGCCGGAGACGTTCCGGCGGTCGGTGTACCATCAGCACGCCCGCTCGGTGAAGCCGGAGTTGCTGGGCCAGTTCGACTGCCCGGATACCGCCCTGGCGGCGCCGAAGAGGGTTTCGACGACGACGCCGCTGCAGGCGCTGAGCCTACTGAACAACGAGTTTGCGCTGCAACAGGCGGGGTTCCTGTCCCAACGGTTGGCCGATGAGGCCGGCGACGACCCGGCGGCGCGGGTGGAGCGGCTGTGGCGGCTGGCCTTCGGGCGGGCGCCGGACGCGGAAGAGTCCGCCCGGGCGCAGGCGCTGGCCAAGGCCCAGGGCTGGGATGTGTTGACGCGGGCGACGCTGAACGCCAACGAGTTTGTGTATGTCTTTTAAGCCCCTCACACGCCGCGACTGGTTCGCTGACTTGGCCGGAGGGCTGGGGGGCGTCGCCCTGGCTTCGATGCTGCCCCGCGAGGCGGGCGCGGCGCCGGTGGGGACGCATTTTGAGCCCAAGGCCAAGCGCGTATTGCAGATCTTCTGCCCCGGGGCGGCTTCGCACATCGATTTGTGGGACTACAAGCCGGAGTTGCAGAAGCGTTCCGGCGAGGAGCCGCCGGCGAGCGCGCAGATGGTGACGTTCCAAGGCAAGAACGGGGCGCTGATGGGTTCCCCTTGGGCATTCAAGCCGCGGGGGAGCTCGGGCAAGCCGATCACGGAGCTGCTGCCGCACTTGGGCGGCTGGGCGGACGAGATCGCGTTCGTGCACTCGATGACGTCGAAGACGAACACGCATGGGCCGGGCTGCGTGTTCATGAACACGGGCTTCACGCTGGAGGGGTTTCCTTCGGCGGGGGCTTGGGTGAGCTACGCGCTGGGCTCGGCGAATGACAATTTGCCGACGTACGTGGCGATTCCGGACGTACGGGGAGAGCCGCCGGCCGGGCCGGCCAACTGGGGCGCGGGGTTCCTGCCGGCCGAGCATCAGGCGATCGTGTTCAACGCGCAGACGCCGATTCGGAACCTGGAGCGGCCGGCGTCGATCAGCGGCGCCGAAGAGGACGCGACGCGAGACTTTCTGGGCTTCTTGAACCAGAAGCATGCCGCCGAGCACCCCGGCGACACGGAATTGCAGGCGCGGATCGCGGCCTACGCCTTGGCGGGGCGGATGCAGCTCTCGGCCCCGGAGGCGGCGGACCTGTCACGGGAGTCCAAGGCGACCCGGGATCTGTACGGGGCCGATGATACGAACCCGCTGAAGGCCGCGTATGCGCGCAACTGCCTGCTGGCGCGGCGGCTGCTGGAGCGCGGCGTGCGGTTCGTGAACCTGTTCTGCGCCTCGCGGGCCTCGGGCGTGGACGGGTTGCTGAATTGGGACGCCCACAAAACGCTGCAGGCGGACTACGAGCGGCACTGCCCGGTGCTGGATCAGCCGACGGCCGCGCTGCTGCAGGATTTGAAGACGCTGGGGCTGCTGGAGGACACGCTGGTGGTGTGGGCGACCGAGTTTGGCCGCATGCCGACGCACCAGCAGGGCACGGTCGGGCGGGACCACAACCCGAACGCCTTCACGGTCTGGTTCGCCGGAGCCGGCGTGAAGGGCGGCGTGAGCTACGGCGCGACGGACGAGTTCGGCGGCAAGTCGGTGGAGAATGTGGCGACGCCGTATGATTTCCACGCCACGATGCTGCACCTGCTGGGCATCGACCACGAACGGCTGACGTGGTACCACAACGGGATCAACCGGCGGCTGACGGACGTGCACGGCCACGTGATCCGCGAGATCTTGAGCTAGCCGGCGACGCGCGGCGAAAGGCTTGTTTGCAGGGCTCCAGCGCGTGCGAAAAGGGCTTGACAGGGTGAAAATCGAGGCGTAGTATCCTAATCAGATGACATCAATTCCGTGGCTTTCGGGTGTCGTTCATTTGTAGGAAAAGCCACCGCAAAGGAGGCCGTGATCGAACCACCGAAGCAGACATGGGCGGCTGATGGTACGGCGCGTGGCAGCGTGACAGGCTTGCCGGCGAGGGGATAACAGGAGGCTCTGCCTCAGGGGACTTGTAAGTCCCGTTGATCCTCGAAGCGCGCGAAAAACCACTGCCGCCCTCTCTCTGTTTTGGGTTTCTGCGTTCGATTAGCACGAGCCTTTCTCTTCGTCGGATTTCTATAAATAATCCTGTTGGACCGTTGGCTTGGGGCGGCTCCTTGACCGTTTCCGGACGGAGCTGCTATCGTCGCCTCAGCGGTCGGGCTTTGCGGCCCGCGCCGTCGCGCTACGGGCGCCCCGCGAGGAAGAACGGGGCGACAAGGGAAACGGGTGAGAATCCCGTGCGGACCCGCCACTGTATGGAGAGTCGCCTGAGGCGACTGTCCGAGCCAGGAGACCGGCCCGTTGCGCTGATGCCGTGCGTTGCTTCGAGGAGTGAGCGAGGCCGGCGACCGCTCGGGCAGCGCCGTTCCCTCCTGGACGCGCCCTCCTTGGCGGCCGCTCCGGTGCCTTTGCGGAGAGATGGCCGCCCGAATTCTGAGTCTGGTATTGGTCTGGGCGCTGACGGCGTTTGCCGCGCAGCCGCCGCAGCGCATCATTTCGGCCGCGCCTTCGGTGACGGAGATGCTCTATGCGCTGGGTCTGGGCGACCGCGTGGTCGGGGTGACGACGTTTTGCCACAACCCGCCCGAAGCGCGTGAGAAGCCGAAGATCGGCGACTATCTGCGGCCGAACGTGGAGATGATCGTGGCGATGCGGCCGGACCTGGTGGTGGCGCTGGCCGAGCACGGCGAGCTGATTCCGCAGCTCGAGAGGCTGGGGCTAAAGGTGTTGCCGCTGCGCCACAACAACCTGGAAGGCGTCTACCGCTCGCTGGAAGAGCTGGCGGAGGCGACGGGAGTACCCGAGCGCGGGACGGCGCTGGTGACGAAGATCCGGGCGGACTTGGAAGCCGTGCGGGCCCGGGCCCGGGGGCTGGAGCGCCGCAAGACGATCTTCATCGTCGGGCGGACGCCGGGCGCGATCCAGGACCTGATGGCGGTGGGACAGGGGCCTTTCCTCAACGAGCTGATCGAAGCGGCCGGCGGCGTGAACCTCTTCGCCGAAGCGGGGCAGTTCTACCCGCGCATTCCGCGGGAGGAGATTCTGGCCGGGCGGCCGGACGTGATTCTGGACATGGGCGACATGGCCGTGACCGACGCGGTGACGGAGGAGCACAAGCGGGCAGTGGCGGCGCTGTGGAAGCGAGAGTTTCCGGACCTGCCGGCGACGCGGGCGGGGCGCGCCTATGCGGTGGCCGACGACCGCTTCGTGGTGCCGGGGCCGCGCGTGGCCGAGGCGGCCGCGCTGCTGTTTCGCCTGATCCATCCCGAGGCGGCGGGGACAGAGGCCGGGCGTTGAAGCCGCTGTATACGCTGCACGGGCTGAGCTACCGCTACGGCGGACGCCGCGCCGTGGACCATGTGGACTTGAGCTTCGAGGCCGGCCGGATGACCAGCGTGGTGGGTCCGAACGGGGCCGGCAAGTCCACGCTGATGGGCGTGATGGCCGGCGTGCTCGAAGGCTACGAGGGCGGCTGCCGCTTCGAGGGCCGCGAGATCGCCGCTTGGAACCGGCGGGAGTTGGCCGCGCGGGTGGCGTTCATTCCTCAGACCCTGCGGTTGGAGTTTCCCTTCACCGCCGAGCAGGTGGTCTTCATGGGGCGGACGCCGCATGGCAGGGGGCTGTTCGAGACGGAGGCAGACCGGGCGGCGGTGGAGCGGGCGCTGGCGCTGACGGACTCGCAACAGTTCATCGGCAGAGCGTTTGGGGAGCTCAGCGGCGGCGAAAAGCAGCGCGTGGTGCTGGCTTCGGCGCTGGCGCAGGAGCCGGAAGCGCTGCTGCTGGACGAGCCGACGACCTTTCTGGACTTGAAGCACCAACTCGACCTCTACGGCCTGCTGCGGAAGCTGGCGGGCGAGGGCGTGGCCGTGGTGGCGGTGACGCACGACCTGAACCTGGCGGCGGCGTACTCGGACCGGCTGGTGGCGATGGCTTGCGGCCAGGTGGTGGCCGACGGGGCCCCGAGCGAGGTGCTGCGCGCGGACGTGGTGGAGAAGTACTTTGGCGCGCGGGTGCAGGTGATCGAGACCGCCGCCGGGCGGCCCTGGGCGGTCTACGGGTAGGATGCTGACGCCGGAGAAGTTTGGCCGGGCCCTGGCGGCGGCGGTCGGCCTGCTGCTGGCCGCGGTGGCGCTGGCGCCGCTGATCGGCTCGTCGCCGATCTCGCTGGAGAGGGCTTTTCAGGGCGAATCGCCCGATGCGGAGATCCTGTTCGACATCCGCTTGACGCGGACGCTGCTGGCGGCGGCGGCGGGCGGGGCGCTGGCGCTGGCGGGCGTGATCTTTCAGGCCCTGCTGCGCGACGCGCTGGCGACGCCGTTCACGCTGGGGGTTTCGAATGGGGCCGCCCTGGGAGCAGTGGTGGCGATCTGCTTCGGCTGGGGGACGGTGGGAGAGCTTTCGGCGCTGGGGCTGGCGGCGATGGTCGGCGCCTTGGCGGTGATGGGCGCGGTGCTGAAGATTGCCAGCGAAGGCCGCCGGATGAGCTCGTTCACGCTGCTGCTGACGGGCGTGACGATCAACAGCATCTGCATGGCGGCGATCCTGTTCCTGCACTCGTCGGCGGGATTCATCCAGTCGTTCGCGATCGTGCGCTGGCTGATGGGCGGCATCGACTCGCCGCGTCCGGCGACGTTGGCGGCGGTGGGCGCGGGGGTGCTGGTCGCGCTGGGGCTGACGATGGCGAAGGCCAAGGACCTGAATCTGCTGGCGGTGGGCGAGGATTGGGCCCTGACGCGCGGGACGGACGTGCGGGCGCTGATGCGCTTCTGCTTCGTGCTGGGGTCGTTTCTGACGGCGGTGATCACGGCCATGACGGGGCCGATCGGCTTTATCGGCCTGATTACGCCGCACGCGCTGCGGATGGTGGTGGGGGCGGATCACCGGCTGCTGGTTCCGGCGTCGTTCTGCGTGGGCGGAGCGTTTCTGGTGGTGTGCGACACGGCGGCGCGGACGATGATGGCGCCGGCGGAGATTCCGGTGGGGGTGATCACGTCGATGCTGGGCGGGCCGTTCTTCATTTGGCTGCTGCGCAGCCGGAGGGCGCGGGTATGGCTGTGATCCTGCTGGGCGGCGGGGCGCGCAGCGGCAAGAGCTCGTACGGCTTGCGCTACGTGGAGCAGCGCTTTGCGAGCGGCGTGTTCGTGGCGACAGGGGAAGCCGGCGATGACGAGATGCGCGAGCGCATCGAGCGCCACAAGGCCGAACGAGGGCCGTTCTGGCGCACGGTGGAGGAGCCGCTGGACTTGGCCGGGGCGCTGCGCCGCGAAGCCGAGACGGCCGAGGCGATTTTGGTGGACTGCCTGACGCTTTGGCTGAGCAACGTGCTGCTGGACCCGGCCGGGGACGAGGAGGTTCGGATCGACGAGCTGGTCGGGCTCCTCAGAGGCTGGGATGGGCCGACCATGGCGCTGGTGACGAACGAGGTGGGCTGCGGCATCGTCCCGATGAACGAGCTGAGCCGGCGGTTTCGGGACCTGGCGGGCGCGATGAACCAGCGGGTGGCTGAGGTCGCCGACGAGGTCTACTGGCTGGCGTTCGGCCTGCCGTTGCGGCTGAAGCCGCAGCCGGGCGGGGCGGAGGGCGGCTCGCCGTGGGTCTAGTGGCCGAAGCGGCGGTGGCGGCGGTGCAGATGCTGACGCGCATCCCCGTGCCGTCGCCGCCGAGGGCTCCGGATGAGCGGACGCTGGCGCTGTCGGCGGTGTTCTACCCCTGGGTCGGGATGGCGTTGGGGGCGGTGGGGCTGATGGCGTTTCAGGCCTTGGCGGCCGACGGGGACGCGGGGTTCGCGGCGGTGGCGGCGCTGGCGCTGTGGGCTTTGGCGACGGGCGCCCTGCACGAGGACGGGCTGGCGGACGTGGCGGACGCCTTTGGCAGCCAGAGGGACAAGGAAGGGCTGCTGCGGGTGATGAAGGACAGTCGCATCGGGGCCTACGGCGCGCTGGCGCTGCTGCTGGCGACTCTGGCGCGCTGGACCTTGCTGACGGAGCTGGCGCGCGGCGGGGCGGCGCTGGGCTTCTTGGCGTCGCAGAGCCTGGCGCGCGGAGGTATTGTGCTGCTGGCGGTGTGGGCTGGTCCGGCGACGGAGGGTTCGGGCGGGGCCTTGGCGCGGTCGGCGAAGGCTTGGCATGCGCTGGCGGCTTTGGCCGCGCCGACGCTGCTGCTGCTGGGGATGGCGCCGGCGCCGGAGGTCTTGGCCTGCCTGGTAGCGTCGTTGGCGATGGTGGCCGGGGCCGCGGTGTACTTTCGGGCGCGGCTGGGGGGCGTGACGGGCGACTGCCTGGGCGCGGCGTTTCTGGCGCAGGAGATCGCGATTCTGTGGACCGTGCGGGCGGTGACGCAGTGACCGGCCTGTGGCTGGTGCGGCACGGGGAGACGACGACCCCGGGGCTGTTTCTGGGAAAGGCCGATCCGCCGCTGAGCGCCGCCGGGCGGGAAGAGGCCGGGCGGTTGGCGGCGCGGTTGCTGCCGCTGGGGATCGAACGCATCGTTGCCAGCGGGCTGCGGCGGGCGGTGGAGACCGCGGCGATCCTGGGGGCGGCTTGCGGCGTGGAAGCGGAGTCCGACGAGCGGCTCAACGAGATCGGCTACGGCGCTTGGGACGGGCTCGACTGGGCCGAGATCGAGCGCCGTTGGCCGCGGGAAGCCGCCACGAAGCTCGAGGACTGGTGGGCGGTGGCGCCGCCGGGCGGCGAGACGACGCCGCGGTTCGTGCAGCGCGTGGAGTCGGCTTGGGCGGATCTGGCGGGCGACCCGCGGCGTCCGACGGCGGTGGTGGCGCACTTGGGAGTGAACGCGCTGCTGGCGGAGCTGGCGCGCTGCGGCGCTGTGGACGCCGTCGATTGGGCGCGCGTGACGGCTTTTCGGCAGCCCTTGGGAGACGCACTGGAGCTATGACGGAGTATCTGCAACTGCTGCTCGAAGCGATCGAGGACCCGGCGGACCCGGCGCTCGAGAGGAGCGTCCAGGGGCGTTTGGATTCGCTGACCAAGCCGCCCGGCAGCCTGGGGCGGCTGGAGGAGATCGCGCGGTGGTACTGCCTGGCGCGCGGGGAGGCGCTGCCCGCGGCTCCGCGCAAGGCGCTGTGCGTGTTCTGCGCCGACCATGGCGTGACCGAGGAGGGCGTGAGCGCCTATCCGCGAGAAGTGACCCGCCAGATGGTGCTGAACTTCGCGGCGGGCGGAGCGGCCATCAATGCGCTGTGCAGGCAGGGCGGGGTGGAGGCCACGATCGTGGACGTGGGCGTGGACAGCGAGCCGTTTGGGCCGCCGGTGCGGGATGAGAAGATCGCGCGTGGGACCCGCAACTTCGCGGTGGAGCCGGCGATGACCCGCGGCGAAGCCTTGCAGGCGCTGGAGGCGGGCGCACGGCTGGCGGCCGAAGCCGTCGATGCTGGCGCGACGCTGCTGGCGGCCGGCGAGATGGGCATCGGCAACACCACCGCCGCGGCGGCGTTGGGCTGCGCGCTGACGGGCCGGGCGGCCGACGAGCTGGCCGGGCGGGGCACGGGCGTGGACGAGGCAGGTCGCCGCCACAAGGCGGCCGTGGTGGAAAGGGCTCTGGCGGCTCGGAAGCCGGACAGTGCGGATCCGGTCGGAGCCCTGGCGGCCGTGGGCGGTCTGGAGATTGCCGCGATGGCCGGCTACTTCTTGGGCGCGGCGGCGCGAAGGGTTCCCGCGGTGGTGGACGGCTTTATCGCCACGGCGGCGGCGTTGGCTGCGGTGCGGCTGCGAAAGGAGACTCTGGGGTATCTGCTGTGGTCGCACGAGTCCGCCGAGCAGGGGCATCGAGTGTTGCTGCAAGAGTTAGGCGCTAAGTCGCTGTTGCAAATGGGATTTCGGCTGGGAGAAGGCAGCGGCGCGGCGGTTGCGATGGGGTTGGTGGACCAAGCCCTGGCGGTCTACCGCGAAATGGCTACGTTCGACAGCGCCGGGGTGAGTGCGGGCTAGTCTTCGCGCAGGAGGCGCTCGAGGTCCGGCAGAATCGCCTGGACCACGCCCGCTTCCTCGCCGTGGTAGAAGCCTCGGACGCGGCCGTGGCGGTCGACGAGGGTGTAGCGCGTGCTGTGGGTGATAATGCCCGGGCCCGGCTTGCCGCCCTCGGTGAGAGAGCCGTCGTCGACGGCCTGTAGAAAGCCCTTGCGGATGAGGTCGTAGAGGGCTTGCTTGTCGCCGGTGAGAAAGAGCCAGCGCTCGGGGTCGGCGCCGTAGCGCTTGGCGTACTCGGCGAGGATTTCGGGCGTGTCGCGCTCGGGGTCGACGGAGAAGGTCGCCAGGCGGACGTCGGGAGAGTCGGGCAGGGCCGCCTGGAGCCGCTTCATGTTGGCGGACATTCGCGGGCAGGGGCCGGCGCAGGTGGTGAAGACGAAGTCGGCCACCCAGACCTTGCCGTCGAAGTCGTGAGAGGAGACTGTCCGACCGCTGCGCTCGGTGAGCTCGAAGCCGGGAACGGCGCCGTAGTCGGGCAGGGGTTCGGGGGCGGCGCAGCCGAGCCCGGCGAGCAGCGCAACGATCAGCAGCGGGCGCATCGACTTATGCTAGCGCGGGCTAACGGATCGCCAGCAGGGCGGCGTTGCTGAAGCGTCCGCCGGCGCGAATCAGCAGCTCTTGCGAGCCGGAGGCGCCCTGCACCTGAAAGTTCACCTGCTGCAGGCCCGCGAAGCCCGGGGCGGGGCCGAAGTAGCTGACCGTCTGCGGCTGACCGCCGAGGATGACCTCGACTTCTTGGTCGCCGATGCCTGTGACGTACAGGGCGGCGTAGTCTCCGGCGGCGATGGGCGTGGCGGGCGCGATGAGCTCGAAGGTCTGTGCGTTGAGCGCGGCGGCGGCGCCGGTTCCGGAGCCGTCGAGCGTGAAGACGGCGGGAGCGGCGGGCTCGAGGAAGACGTTGAAGGCGTCCACGCCGAGCGGCGATTCGAGCGTCAGCGTGTGTAGCCCCAGCGCTCCGGCCGGGATGCGCACGTTCACCTGGCCGGGCCCGGCGTAGAGCAGCTCGAGGGGCTGGTCGTCGAACCGCACTTGGACGCCCGCGAGCTGGGTGGGCAGCGGAAGGGCTTCGGCGGCGGCCTCGGAGTCGGTGAAGCCGGAACCGAACAAGGAGGCCAGCGAATCCGGTGCGAGGCTGAGCGTGGAGAGCAGGCCGGCCGACGGGACGGCGCGGATGAGGCGCGGGCCGGGGCTCAGCGGCAGCAGGCGGGTCTTGCCCAGGCCGGCTTCGATGGAAGCGGAGAGGGTTCCAGCGGAGCCTGCGTCGACGGTCAGCGGCAGCAGCGCGCCGGGCAGGTCCTGCTTGTAGAAGAGCCCGGCGACGCCGCGGTCGAGCGTGGAGGTTTCGCCGCCGGGGAGCGTGACGACGGGACGCGACGCATCGGTGATGAGCGCGTCGGAGGCGTCGCGCAGCTCGACCAGCACGTCGGCGAGGCCGACGGTGGCGGGGTGCTCGGGGACCGGGACGCCGACGCTCATCCAGTCCGGGCGATCGGCCAGGAAGGCTCGAATGGCGACGGCGGTGGGGTGCTCCTCGCTGTCGACCTGGGCGAGGGCGACGCGGGTGGAGCAGAGGATGAAGGCGGCGTCGTTGTGGCAGGCCGGGATGACGCGGCTCTTCTCCACGGGTTGGCCGTAGAAGGAGAGCAGGGAGGCGCTGGAGACGCCGACGGAGCCGTCGCCGCGCCCGTCGTACTGCCCGGAGCCGGCCAGCGCCAACGCGTCGATTTCGCGAAGGTCGTCCGTGCCCTGGTTCCAGGTGGCCAGGTCCCAGACGAAGCGGCTGCCGCGTCGGATTTCGGGGATCTGGTCGCCGCCCACGGGGAGATCCGCCAGGGGCGAGCCGAAGTTGGGCGTGCCGAGGAAGACGGCCTTGCGGACCTTGGGGTCGAGCGGCGGGTCGAAGCCTCCGCCGGGCAGCTTGCCGGCCAGATAGGAGCGGATGATCATGCCGCCCATGCTGATGCCGACGAGGTCGACTTGGGGGACGCCGAGGGCGTCGATCGTCTCGCCGAGATGTTGCCCGAGCTCTTCGATCGGCGGCGCGCCGTAGGTGCAGTTGTCGAAGAAGAGGACTTCGCGGCCATCGGCGCGGAGGAACTCCTCCAGGCGGCCGAAGGAGCCGGTGGAGTCCGGCTCGACCACGCAGTCGCCGCCGCCGGCCGTGGCGACGTCGTAGCCGTTGAGCAGGATGACGGGCGGATTCTGCGCCAGAGACGGCAGTGCGAGAAGGAAGAGGAGGGGGATCGACCGCTTCACGATCTTCCCAATGTAAGCGCTGTATACGGCAATGCCTGCGTGTATAATCACGCCGATGCGCAAGTTGCTGGTGCTCTTCGGGCTGGCCGCCCTCTCCGCTGCAGCGGCCGAACGTCCCAACGTGCTGTTCGTGGCGATCGACGATCTCAACGACTGGATCGGCGTGCTGGGAGGGCATCCGCAGGCCAAGACGCCGAACTTGGACCGGCTAGCGGAGCGGGGCGTGCTGTTTACGCACGCTTACACGGCCGCGCCGGCATGCAATCCGTCGCGAGCGTCGCTGATGACGGGGATCGCGCCGTACAAGTCGGGCGTGTACCTGAACTCGCAGCCGTGGCGGCCGGCGATGCCGAACGCCGTAACGATTCCGCAGCATTTCCGTAAGAACGGCTACTGGGTGGGGGCCTCGGGCAAGATTTTCCACGGGGCTTTTCCGGACCCGGCGTCGTGGGACGAGTACTGGCCCAGCCAGACGAAGAACAAGCCGGACGATCCGAAGCCGGCGGTGACGCCGGTGAACGGCATTCCGAAGACGGCTCACTTCGACTGGGGGCCGGTGACGGAAAGCTCGGAGGAGATGGGCGACTACCAGGTGGTGGATTGGGTGGTCGGCAAGCTGAACCAGAAGTGGGACAAGCCGTTCTTTCTGGCCTGCGGCATGTACAAGCCGCACCTGCCCTGGTACGTGCCCCAGAAGTACTTCGACATGTTCCCGCTGGAGCGGATCGAGCTGCCTTCGACCAATCCGGACGATCTGGTGGACATTCCGGCGGCGGGCGTGAAGATGGCCAAGCCGCAGGGCGACCACAAGAAAGTGATCGACCACAACCAGTACCGGCAGGCCGTGCAGGGCTACCTGGCGGCGATCGCCTTCGTGGACGAACAGATTGGGCGGCTGCTCGACGCTTTCGACAAGAGCCCGCGCTCGAAGGACACGATCTTGATCCTGTGGACGGACCACGGCTGGCACTTGGGCGAGAAACAGCACTGGCGCAAGTTCGCGCTGTGGGAGGAGGCCACGAGGACGCCGCTGATGATGGTGGTGCCGAAGGGCGTGGCTCCTGGGATGCCGGAGGGGACCAAGGCGGGGACGAAGGTGGAGGCGCCGGTGAGCCTGCTCGACATCTACCCGACGCTGGTGGAGCTGGCGAAGCTGGACGCGAACCCGGCGCTGATGGGCGAGAGCCTCGTGCCGCTGCTCAAGGACCCCAAAGCGAAGTGGGACAGGGCGTCGGTGACGACCGAGGGCCGCGGCAACCACGCCGTGCGGACGCCTCTGTATCGCTACATCCGCTACGCCGACGGCGATGAGGAGCTCTACGACCACCGCACGGACCCGATGGAGTGGAAGAACCTGGCTCGCGATCCGCAGTACTCGGCGGTGATCGAGGGGCTGCGGGCGTGGCTGCCGAAGACGGACGCGCCGGACGCGCCGAAGGGCCGAGGGGAGGAGTAGCCGCCCGGGGAGGTTCGGCGGCGTCCCGCGCTATGGTGAGAAGAGCAACTTCATGCTCGATCGCATCACCGTCCGCGGCGCGCGCCAGCACAACCTTCGCGACCTGCATCTGGAGATTCCCCGCAACAGCTTGACCGTCGTGACGGGCCTGAGCGGTTCGGGGAAGTCCTCGCTCGCTTTCGACACGATCTACGCCGAGGGGCAGCGGCGCTATGTGGAGACGCTGTCGCCGTACGCGCGGCAGTTTCTGGACCAGATGGAGCGGCCGGACGTGGACTCGATCGACGGATTGAGCCCGGCGCTGTCCATCGAGCAGAAGACGACCACCCGGAGCCCGCGCTCGACCGTCGGAACGATCACCGAGATCTACGATTACCTCCGGCTGCTGTACTCGTCGATCGGCAAACCGCACTGCGCCAATTGCGGCTCGCCGATCGTACGGCAAACGGCCGACCAGATCGCCGAGCGGCTGCTGGAGGAGTGGCGGGGCCAGAAGATCGTGATCATGGCCCCGGTGATCCGAGGGCGCAAGGGCATCTACCGGCGTGAGCTGGAGCAGTTTGCCGAGAAGGGCTTTTTGCGGGCCCGCATCGACGGCGAGCTACGGGCGCTGGATGAGGACGTCCATCTCGAGCGTCATCATGCACATACGATCGAAGTCATCATCGATCGCTTGAATGTGCGGGACGGCATTGAGAAGCGCCTGGAGAGCTCCGTGCGGACGGCGCTGAAGTTGGCTGACGGGCTCGTGCTGGTGGGTCGCGAGGAAGGCGAGGAGCGGCTTTTCTCCGAGAAGCTGGCCTGCATGGAGTGCGGCGCCAGCGTGCCGGCGTTCGAGCCGCGGTCGTTCTCGTTCAACAGCCGCTACGGCGCCTGTCCGGACTGCAACGGGCTGGGCAGTCAGTGGGACTTCGATCCCGTCAAGCTGATTACCGACCCCTCCAAGCCGCTGCTCAACGGGGCGACCGCGAACTGGCTGCTGTACGCCTCGATCGAGAGCGCGGTGCGCAAGGCCGCCCAGAAGAAGGGCATACCAATCGGAAAGAAGGTCTCCGAGCTGACCGATACGCAGCTCGACTACCTGATGAAGGGCGGCGGACGGGACTACCCGGGGCTGCTTTCGCTGCTGCGGGAGTGGCACGACGACGACCTCTCGGAGGACTACCGGGAGTGGATGCTGCGGTACCAGTCGCCGACGGTGTGCCCCACCTGCAACGGCGCGCGGCTGCGGCCGGAGAGCTTGGCGGTGAAGGTCGAAGGGATGTCGATCGCGGAGCTGGCCGGGTTGCCGATCGGGCGGTCGCAAGTGGTGTCGGAGAGCATCCGGCTCAACGACCGCGAGCGGAAGGTGGCGGGCCGGATCCTGGATGAAGTGAAGGAGAGGCTGGGCTTTCTGACCTCGGTGGGGCTCGAATATCTGACGCTGGACCGGTCCGCGGCTACGCTGTCCGGCGGAGAGGCGCAGCGGGTGCGGCTGGCGACGCAGATCGGCACGAAGCTGCGCGGCGTGCTGTATGTGCTGGACGAGCCCTCGATCGGGCTGCACGCACGAGACAACCAGCGGCTGCTCGATTCACTGACGAACCTGCGCGATCTGGGCAACACAATCCTGGTGGTGGAGCACGATCAGGAGACGATCGAGCGGGCGGACCACGTGCTCGACCTGGGCCCCGGGGCGGGGAGGCTGGGCGGCTACCTGGTGGCGGAGGGGACTCCGGCCGAGGTGGCGAAGAAGGAAGAGTCGCTGACGGGGCAGTACCTGAGCGGGCGGCGCAGCGTGCCGGTTCCGGAGAAGCGGCGCGAGCCCGGCAAGGACAAGCTGGTGATCCGCGACGCCGAAGAGCACAACCTGCGCAAGATCGACGTGAGCTTTCCGCTGGGCGTGCTGACGGTGGTGACGGGCGTTTCCGGCAGCGGCAAGTCCACGCTGGTCAACGACATTCTCTACCCCGTGCTGATGCAGCACGTTTACCGCTCGAGCGCTTCCACCGGCAAGCATCGCAAGGTGGAGGGGCTGAAGAAGATCGACAAGGTGGTGCGGATCGACCAGTCGCCGATCGGCCGCACGCCGCGCTCGAACCCGGCGACCTACAGCGGCGTGTTCACGCCGTTGCGGTCGTTCTATTCGATGCTGCCGGAAGCGCGCGGGCGGGGCTACCAGCCGGGCCGGTTCAGCTTCAACGTCAAGGGTGGGCGGTGCGAGGCCTGCCAGGGCGACGGAAACCGGCGCATCGAGATGAGCTTTCTGCCGGACGTGTTCGTGACCTGCGACGTGTGCCGCGGGCGGCGCTACAACCAGGAGACGATGCAGGTGAAGTACAACGGCTCCTCGATCGCCGATGTGCTCGAGTCGACGGTGGAGCAGGCCCAGGGACTGTTCGAGAACCTGCCGCAGGTGTACACGAAGCTCAAGACGCTGTCGGAGGTGGGGCTGGACTACATCCGTCTGGGGCAGTCCTCGACGACGCTGTCGGGCGGGGAGGCGCAGCGGATCAAGCTGGCCCGGGAGCTGAGCAAACGGCAGACCGGCCAGACGGTCTACCTGCTGGACGAGCCGACCACGGGCCTGCACTTCGAGGACGTCCGCAAGCTGCTGGAGGTGCTGCAGCGGCTGGTGGACCTGGGCAACACGGTGATCATCATCGAGCACAACCTGGATGTGATCAAGTCCGCCGACTGGATCATCGACCTGGGGCCGGAAGGCGGCGACGGCGGCGGAACGATCGTGGCGGCGGGCTCTCCCGAAGAGATCGCGCAGGTGGCCGGAAGCTATACCGGCCGGGAGCTGGCGAAGGCGCTGGGCCCACGGTTGCTAGGATAGAAACTTCGGCCGCATGGAATATCCCTCCTCCGCTTTCGGGGACGCCGGCGAGAGCGGCGACGGCCTCCCGTTCCAGCCCCTTCCGCCCGCGGCTCCCGAGCCGCCTCCGAGCCCGGCGCCGCGGCGCGAGCCCGGGTACTGGGACCTGCTGCAACTGCTGATCTTCGCGCTGGTTTCGCTGGGCGTGCTGATCGTGCTGACCGGCGTGGCGTTGACGATGATCCAGCGGGTCACGGGAGCGCCGATGTCGTTCACCGAGGGGCCGCTGAAGCTGGTGTCGATGCTGGTGATCCAAGGGCTGTGGTGGGCTCTGGTGCTGGCCTTCATCTACTACGTGGCGGTGGTGAAGTACGGGGTGGATTTTGCCGAAGCGCTGGCCTGGCGACCGTCGGGCTCGATGGTGCGCCAGATCGCGGCGGGCTTCGCGCTGGCGATCGGCGTGACGGCGCTGGCGAACATTCTGCCGATGCCGGATACGCCCTCGCCGCTCGAGGAATTGCTTTCGGACGCCACGGGGTACTTGCCGCTGTTCGTGGTGTTCGGCGTGCTGATTGCGCCGGCGGTGGAAGAGGCGGTTTTTCGGGGCTTCGTGTTCGGCGTGCTCGAGAGGGCGCACGGCACCAAGGCGGCCATCGTGGCGACGGCGGCGCTGTTTGCGGCCCCGCACAGCACGCAGTATGGAGGCCGCTGGCAGATTCTGCTTATCCTGTTCCTGGTGGGCGTTGTACTGGGAGCGGTGCGGGCGCAGTCCGGCTCCACGCGCGCGACGACCGTCATTCATGCGGCTTACAACTCCACATTCATGCTGGCGTTGATCGCGTCGGAGGTCTCCGGCGTGCCGATCGACGTCTAGGCCCAAGATTCGAGAAGAAAGGAAGGTTCATGGTCAATACCATCGAGTGGACGCCCGAAGGCGTCGTCATGATCGATCAGCGCGTCCTCCCGGGCGAGGAAACGTTCATCACCTGCAAAAACTACGAGGAAGTGGCGGACGCCATCCGGACGATGGTCATTCGCGGGGCTCCGGCGATCGGCTGCGCCGCCGCCATGGGCGTGGCGATCGGGGCGCTGCAGGCCTCCGACGAGAACTTCGATGCGGAGATGGAGACGATCTGCTCGACGCTGGCGGGGACGCGTCCGACGGCCGTGAACCTATTTTGGGCGATCGACCGGATGCAGCGCCTGATCGCCGCCAAGAAGGCGGAAGGGGCGTCGCTCAGCGAGATTCGGGAGGCGCTGACGGCCGAGGCCGAGCAGGTGTTGGCTGAGGACATCGAGATCAACAAGGCCATGGGCCGGCACGGCGCGACGCTGCTGCCGCAGGGCGCCACGGTGATGACCCACTGCAACGCCGGGGCCTTGGCGACCGGCGGCTACGGGACGGCGCTGGGCGTGATCCGTGCGGCGGTGGAGAGCGGGAACCCGGTGGCCGTGCTGGCCAACGAGACGCGGCCCTTCCTGCAAGGCGCGCGGCTGACCGTGTGGGAGCTGCAGCAGGACGAGATTCCCGTGACGCTGCTGACCGACAACATGGCCGGCCACGTGATGAAGGCCGGTAAGGTGGGCGCGGTGGTCGTGGGGGCGGACCGCATCGCCGCCAACGGCGACGTGGCGAACAAGATTGGCACCTACAGCGTGGCGGTGTTGGCGAAGGAGAACGGCGTGCCGTTCTACGTGGCCGCGCCGATCTCCACGCTGGACCTGACGTTGGAGTCCGGCGACCTGATTCCGATCGAGGAGCGGGCGGCCGACGAAGTTACGCACCTAGCCGGGAAGGCGGTCGCCCCGGTCGGGACGACCGTCATGAACCCCGCGTTCGACGTGACGCCGAACCGCTATGTGACGGCGATCATCACCGAGAAAGGCGTGGCGCGACCGCCGTTTGTCGAGAGCCTGAAGGCTCTGGCGAAGAGCTGATCGAGTCCGGGCGAGGCCGGCCGGTCAGCTCTGGTTGCCGGCCGAACCGGCCTCGACGGCGTCCATGGCCTTGCGGGTCTCCGGCGACGGCACGCCGCTCTCGGCGATGCCGCGCTCGGCCTGGAAGCGGCCGACGGCCTTCATGGTTTCCGCATCGAGGACGCCGGTGACGGGTCCGTCATAGAGTTCCTGATCGAACAGGAACTTCTGCACGCGCCGCACGACGCCGGCGCGGTAAGGGTCGTACTGGCCGCCGTCGAGGCCCAAGATCAGCTTTCCTTCGAAGCCGGGGGCCCAAGGCGTGTCGTTGCTGTACGAGGCGTCCGCAGTCGCCTGCTGTCGAGCGGGCGGGGCGGGCGGTTGGGGTTGGACGGGTGGGGGAGGCGGAGTCGGCTCCGGCGGCGTCGGAAGGGCCGCCGGCTGCGTCTCAGCCGCTTGCGGCTCCGGTTGATCGGAGCTGCAACCGATGGACAACAGGCCGACCGCCGCCACGACCACCATCCCATATCGGGCGAGTCTAGGCAGTTGCATCGCTGTGTCCTCCGTAGGTTGGACGACGGCGGGCCTGCAAATGTTTCGTTTGGAGCGGGTTAGCCGGACTTGCCCAACGCTTCCTGGAAGATCTCGCGGAGCCGCCGGCCGACGATTTCCTCCTCGCCGGGCTCGAGCGTCGCGGTGATGACGGTGAAGCCGAAGGAGCTGCTGGTGGTGGCGATGTGCGGCGAGCCCTCGCGCAGTTTCTTGGCGACGTCGCCGCGGGTGAGGCCCACGGCCTGCTCGTCCCACTCGACGTACATGCGCGGCACGTGGGGCGGCTCGAGGTCTTCGGGGAAGCGCTCGGCCTTGATGCCGGGCAGGTCCTCCAGGTAGCCGCGAATGCGGTCCTGGCGGGCCCACCACTCGGCCTCCACGGCCGCCCAGTCCAGGGCCACGAAGCGTTCGACGGCGGCAATGAGGCCCATGATGCCTTCCTTGTCGACCTTCATGCCGCGGCCAACCGAATCGCTGTCCGTCATGTGGTTGAGCATTCCGGCCTCGATGAGGTCCTTGCGGCCGAGCAAGAGGCCTGTGGAGGACGGTCCGAGGATGCCCTTACCCCCACTAAAACAAACAAGATCCACACCTTGGTCCAAGTAATACTTGAGGGTGCTCTTGGGCGGCGCTTCGTCAGCGGCGTCCACGAAGACCGGCACGCCGTGCTCCTTGGCGATGGCGACGACGAGGCTCAGAGGGACCTGGCCGGGCTCGCGCTTGCCAAAGTGCCGCTCGGCTCCCAACTGGTAGACCATGGCCGTCTTGTCGTTGAAGGCCGCGCGGAACTCCTGCTCGGTCTCGACGACGACGAACTTGGCGCCGGAGGCGCGCGGCGCATGGTCGTAGCCCTGCCGGTGGTTCTTCTGGATGATGACCTCGTGCTTCATGCCGGTGGTGTCGGGCAGTTGGTGCACTTTGTCACGATCGGTCCCGGTCATGCAGGCGGCGGTGGCGATGGTGGCTGCGCTGGCGGCGCCGGCGCTGACCAAAGCGGCCTCGACGCCGATGACCTCGGCGATGTAGGCGCCGGCCTTCTCGTAGAGCTCGTAGAAGGGCACGTGGACGTTTGCGCCTGCCCGCATGGCGTCGGCGACCTCCGGCGGCATCACGGCGCCGCCCAACGCGGTGAGGTAGCCGGCGGCGTTGACGATGGGCTCGACGCCGAGCTTGGCCAGGTAGGGGCTGGGCGCATGGGCGTCGGCGGCGGGGGGCGCGGATTGGCAGCCGCCGAGGACGGCGGCCAAGGGCGTGGCGGTGGCGGAGGCGAGCCAGCCGCGGCGGCTGAGGGCGGATTGGTTGGGAGTGGGCTGGGTCGAGGGCGGGCGCTTGCTGCTCATGGTTCCGCCCATTGTCGCCGGTTCGGGCTTGGGGCGAAAGGGCCCGATGGGGAGGCACGGGACGGTTCAGCGGCGACCGGCGGCTTTCCAGGCGATCTTGCCGACTGCCGAGAGGCTGTAGATGTTCGACGCATAGTGGCCGCACTCGTGGGTGCAGAAGCAGCCATTGGCGGCGGAGTGGGCGACGGCCTCGGCTTCGGCGGAGAACCAGAGCTTGCGGAAGTCGTAGCCGACCTTGCGCAGGTTGCCGAGCGGCGAGTTGTTGGTCTCGCACTCGACGACGTCTCCGTTGGAGTAGATGACGCAGGCCAAGCGGCCGGAGACGCAGGAGAACTGTGGGCGCTGCTCGACGACCGTGCGCTCGACAGTCTCGCGCACGCGCTGGTCGAGCAGATGGTTGGCCGACGAGTAGGCGCTGGGTCCGCGAGCGCTCAGACGGCCGGAGGCATAGTCGTCTTCGAGCCGCCGGCGGAGCGCCCGGTAGAGCTCGGGGTCGACCTCGGCCTGCTTGGGGTCGAGAGGATATCCCCTGCAATAGTTATAGGATGCACCGTCTGGTTGAAAGATTTGCTTGAGGCCCTCGTGGATCTCCAGCATGCGGTCCTGGTTCTCGCGCATGACCGTCGTGAGGGTGTGTACGATCAGGTTCGGGTAGTGGCGCCGTAGCGGGGCGAGGGCTTCCGCGGTGCGCAGCATGCGCCTCCAGGCGCCGGCGCGGCCCCGGATGCGGTCGTACTCCTCGGGGTCGATGTGGTCGACGCTGAGGTTGAGGTGGAAGCGGAGGCTGGGGGCGGCCGGCAGCACTTTTTCGAGGACTTCGACGACGCGCTCGGTGTGCTGGCCGTTGGTGGGTGTGTAGACGTTGGCGACCCGGTTCGTGGTTTGGGCGGCGAGGATGATCTCCGCCAGATCGGGCCGCAGGAAGGGCTCGCCGCCGCCGAGGAAGAGGTTGTAGATCTCGCCCATCGAATCAAAGCTCTGCCTGAACTCATCCAGTGTAAAGTCTTGATTTGGTTTAGTGTTGAGCTGATCCCAGTAGAAGCAGTGGATGCACTTCTCGTCGCACCGGGTGGTGACGTAGAGCGTGACGAAGGGCGGCGTGATGCGGCGTCCGAAGGCGGTCCTGGCCTTCACCCCGAGCAGGTGCGGCAGGTAGGCTCGGGGCTTGGAGGGCTCGGCTGCCATCTCCCCCAGCTTAGCCGAGCGGGCGGTCAGCTCTTGGGGCTGAGGACCCAGACGGTGGGATCGCGCGGGCCGATCTCGCACGGGCTCTCGGTGACATAGAGGGTGCCGTCGATGTCGGCGGAGACGGAGCTGGGGGCCATCAACTGGGCCGAGCGGGCGCTGGGCAGGCGGCCGACGGTGAGGTCGGGCTTGGCGGCGTCGGTGGAGGCTGCGCCGGCGATGGTGCTGATGAAGCCTTCGGGGTTGACGCGCCGGATGACGTCGTTGCCGGAGTCGGCGATGAGGAGGCCGCCCCTGTCGTCGATGGCCAAGCCGAGGGGCTCGTTGAGCTCGGCGCGCCAGGCGGCCGCTCCGTCGCCGGAGTAGCCGGGGCTGCCGGAGCCGGCAAAGACGCTGCGTTTGCCTTGTCCGTCGACTTTGTAGACGACGTGGCTTTCCGCGTCAGAGATGTAGATGTTGCCGCGGGCGTCGCGGGCGACTCCGGCCGGCTTGCGGACCTTTTGGCCGTCGGCGGGTTCCTCGAGGGGGTCGACCAGCGGGCGGATGGCGAAGTTCTCCGCGCTACGCAGGAGGGAAGTCGGCGCGTCTTTGTCTTCGTCTCCTTCGATGTAGGCCTCGACGAAGGGGACCGAGGAGATGAGGCGGTAGCGCAGCGGCGAGACCGCCGGCAAGGCCGCGACGAGGATGAGGATGGAGACCAGTCCCATCTGTACGCGCGAGTCGAGCAGGACCTCGGAGATCCAGCTCTGTTCCTTCTTTTTGCGGAACTTGCCGGAGTGCGGGGAGGGCTCGCCGCAGTGGATGCAGTACTTGCGGCTGCCGCGCAGCAGGGCGGCGCATTTGGAGCAGTAGCTTTGCAGGGCCTCGGAGTCGAAGTCGATGCTGGCCGTGGCCACCCCGCAGTCGTCACAGAAGCGGGACTTCTCGATGAGGAAGTGGTTGCAGGACTGGCATTCCATGGGGGCTTTTCCGGGTTCCGGGAAGCGTCAGTGTATCCCCCGATCGACCCAGCCGGGCCTCCGTGGGAAGCCCTACGGCGCCGGCAACGAACACCTAGGGGGCCCTCGCGTGGCAAGGGCGTTCTGCTAGCCTGTGGGCCGATGAGATACCTGCTCGGGCTGTTTCTTGCGACGGCGGCGTTGGCTCAGCCGCGGCCGAACGTGATCTTCGTCCTGGTGGACGACATGGGCTATGCCGATA
The DNA here is from genome assembly GCA_016125275.1 of Acidobacteriota bacterium. Lineage (GTDB taxonomy): Bacteria > Acidobacteriota > Terriglobia > Bryobacterales > UBA6623 > RI-231. The sequence goes on from WGMB01000001.1 coordinate 265,683, forward strand.
CGACGCCGTACGGTAACCCGTACAACAAGACGCCGAACGTGGAGCGGATGGCGAGGGAGGGCATGCGGTTCACGCAGGCTTACGCGGCCGCGCCGAACTGTTCGCCGACGCGGGCGAGCATCCTGACGGGCCACTGGCCGGCGCGGACGGGCGTGACGCAGTACCTACCGGGCAACGACTTCCCTTGGGCCAAGCTGTTGCAGGCGGAGCTGCCCGAAGGGCTGCCGCTGGACGAGACCATCTTGGCGCAGCCGCTCGGCCGGGCCGGCTACGCCACGGCCAGCGTGGGCAAGTGGCATCTGGGCGGCGGCGAGTACCTGCCGGAGAACCGGGGCTTCGACCTAAACTTCGCGGGAGGCCCCTGGGGCAGCCACAACTCGATGTTCGCGCCCTACAAAGGCGAGCCGATTCTGGCCGGGCCGCCCGGGGAGTATCTGACCGACCGGCTGGCGGCCTTCTCGGAGTCGTTCATCCAGGCCAACCGGGACCAGCCGTTCTTCCTCTACCTGCCGCTGTACTCGGTGCACGGGCCGGTGGAGGCCAAGCAGTCGCGCATCGACGGGTTCGCCGGCAAGCCCGATCCGACCGGCGGCCACGACCCGACCTATGCGGCGATGGTGGAAGGCGTCGATTGGATCGTGGGGCGGTTGATGGACAAGCTGGAGGAGCTGAACCTGACCGAGCGTACGGCGATCTTCTTTTTCTCTGACAACGGCGGCACCAAGCGCGCTGACAATCGGCCGCTGCGCAGCGTGAAGGGCTGGCTGTACGAGGGCGGCGTGCGCGAGCCGCTGATCGTTCGGTGGCCGGGGACGATTCCGGCGGGGCGGGTCGACGAGACGCCGGTGACGTCGATCGACTTCTACCCGACGATCCTTTCGATGACGGGCGTGGCGGACGCGGCGGGCCACGTCTCCGACGGCGTGGATCTCATGCCCCTTTTGCGGGGCGAGGGGAGGCCGGCGCCGCGGACGCTGTATTGGCACTATCCGCACTATTCCAACGCAGGCAGCCCGCCGTCGGGGGCCCTGCGCGAGGGCGACCTGAAGCTGATCGAGTGGTTTGAGGACGACCGGGTGGAGCTGTTCGACCTGGCGGCGGACGTCTCCGAGCAGAAGGATTTGGCGCAGGAGCGTCCGGCGGAGGCGCGGCGGCTGCTGGAGAAGCTGCGGGCGTGGCGCAAGAGCGTGGGCGCCAAACCAGCTTTGCCGAACCCGAACTACGATCCGGCGAAGGTCAAGCGGCGCAAGTAGGGAGCGCTCAGCGGCGCTTCTTCTTCTTGGCGGCCTTGGGGTCGTCCGGCGGCGGTTCGGGCGGCAGCAGGATGTTGAACTTGACCTCGATGTTGGTCTGGACCTCGACGGCCTTGCCGTTGAGGACGGTGGGCTTGTAGCGCCACTGCTGGACGGCTTCGATGGCGGCGGCAGCCAGCAGGGGGTGGCCGCTGAGCAGGGTGAGCTGCCGGATGGTTCCGTCGCGCGCGATGATCGCCTGCAGAGTGACCACGCCGCTGATGCGCTGCTCCAGAGCCTCGGGCGGGAACTGGGGCTTGACCTGCTCGATGAGCCGCGCCGACTGCACGTGGCCGCCCACGATGATGGGTTTGACGATGGGCGGCTGCTGGAGGAACGGCAACACGCCGGGGCCGTTGGGAGAGCCGCCGTAGACGCCTCCCGGCATGCCGCCCAGCGGCGCCGACAGAGCCATTTTGGGAGCGTTCTCCTCCAGCAAGGCGACCTGATCGGGGATCCGGTTGGGCTGATGTAGGACCTCTTCGAAGCGCTCCGGCCGGACCTGGGGCTCGACCTTCACCTGCGGCGGAGGAGGCGGCGCGGGCGGAGGAGGCGGGGCGAGCAGGAAGAGCGTCTCCTTCCAGGCGTGCTGGGGAATCCGGTAGGTGTAGAGCAGGGGCAGGATGACGAGCGTGGCGACGAGCAGGAATTGGGCCGCGAGAGAGGCGCCGAAGGCCGCTCCCCGGCGGCCCGCGTCATGGCTCGCGATGAGGCTCTGCTCGAACACCCGGATCGTTCAGGCGTCCGGCCGGGCGGAAAGGTTGCACCGCTCGAACCGGCGCGGGTGCGCTTCCGCGCAGCCCTGAAAAAATCACCCCTTCAGGGCCCAATTGCCCAGCCGGACGGCCAGCTCGTCCTCGGTGCGTTCGCCGAAGGCTTTGAGTCGGGCCGCCAAGTCGTTGACGACATCCGGTTTGGAGGCGTAGAGGTTGTTGTTCTCCTCCGGGTCGGCGTCGATGTCATAGAGCTCGCCGGGCCGATAGGCGGGGCGATTGTCAAACAGTCGCAGCACGAGCTTCCAGCGTTCCCAGCGGATGGCCCGCTCCTCATAGAAGGAGCCGTCGATGGCGGCCTGGGGCAGGTTCTGCATCACGCAGGGGGCTTCCCAGCGGTCCTTCCCGGAATTGACCACGTCGAACAGGTTGCGGCCGTGCAGGAACGGACGGCGGGCCTCGACCTCGACGGTACCGACCAAGGGGTTGATGCCGGCGGCGTCTAGGATGGTCGGCATGAGGTCGACGGAGCTGACGCCGGACTTCCAGACCTTGCCCTGGGGCAGGCGCTTGGGGTAGCGCAGGATCAGCGGGATGCGGGCGACCTCGTCGTAGGGAATGCACATGCCTTCGGCCGTGCCGGGGCGGTCCCGCCAGGTGCGGCCGTGCTCGGTGGTCACGATGATGAAGGTGTTGTCGAGCTGGCCGGTACGCTCGAGGGTTTCGAGAAAGCGGCCGACGTTCCAGTCCAGCGCGGAGACGTTGCCCCAGTAGCCGGGGTATTCCTGGCCGCGGTAGAGGTCGGCGAAGCGCTGGGGCGGGTCGAGCGGCTCGTGGGGCGTGTAGTAGCTCTGGTAGAGCAGCCAGGGCTCGTCGGAGCCGGCGCGTTCCTCGATGAACTTGAGGCCCTGGTCCGTGTGCACGTCGGGCCGGTAGCGGGACTTGTGCGGCTCGGCGAGCCAGTGCCGCAGCATCGAGTTGAAACCCTTCCAGTAGTCGAAGAAGCCCGGGTTCATGGGCCCCAGGTGCCATTTGCCGATGTGGCCGGTGGAGTAGCCGCCGCTGTTGAGAAAGAAGGCCCAGTTGTCGATCAGCTTGAAGCGAGGGTCGCGCCAGGGATCCGGGATAGGTTCCTGGTAGTTGGAAGGCAACGTGCTGGGCTTGATGGGGTAGACGTTGCGACGCAGGCCGTGCCAGTGCGGGTAGCTGCCGGTGAGGATGGAGGCCCGCGTGGGGCCGCAGAGCGCCTGGGGAACGTAGCAGTTGTCGAAGCGGACGCCCTCGGAGGCGATTCGGTCGATGTTGGGCGTATGGGTTTCGCGCAGGCCGTAGCAGTTGAAGGCGTCGCGGCGGCACTTGTCGAACAGCAGGAAGAGGATGTTCGGCGGCCGGTCGGCTGCGGAGGAAGAGGTTTGCGGCGAAGCGCCGGCGGCGAGGGGGAGAGCTCCGGCGGAGGACAGGAAGCTGCGACGATCCATCGCGCCCTAGCATAGCCGGATTGGCCCCGGGGATGCTCCCCCTAAGATGTACAGAGACGGCCTAGCTGTTGGAGAGGCTCTCTTTTGCGAAGGTTGAGACGGATCGAGGACCGTGATTTCCACCATGCAGAACGCCATATCCCCCGAATTGCTCGAACGGATGGACGCCTATTGGAGGGCGGCCAACTACCTGTCGGTCGGCCAGATCTACTTGCGGGACAACCCGTTGGTGCGGGAGCCGCTGACGCTCGAGCACGTGAAGCCTAGGCTGTTGGGCCACTGGGGCACGACCCCGGGGCTGAATTTCATCTACGTCCACATGAACCGGGCGATCCGCGAGCGCGACTTGAACGCGATTTATGTCACCGGTCCTGGGCACGGCGGGCCGGGGCTGGTCGCCAACACGTATCTGGAAGGGACTTACAGCGAAGTGTACCCCGAGATTTCGCGGGACGTGGAAGGGTTGCGCAGGCTGTGCATCCAGTTCTCGTGGCCGTACGGCATCCCCAGCCACGTGGCGCCGGAGACGCCGGGATCGATCAACGAGGGCGGGGAGCTGGGCTACTGTTTGCTGCACGCCCACGGCGCGGTGTTCGACAACCCGGACCTGGTGGCCTGCTGCGTGGTGGGCGACGGAGAGGCCGAGACGGGCGCCTGCGCGGCCAGTTGGCATTCCAACAAGCTCCTCAATCCGGCTCGCGACGGGGCTGTGCTGCCGATTCTGCACCTCAACGGCTACAAGATCGCCAACCCCACCATCCTGGCCCGCATCGGCGAGGACGAGTTGCTGGATCTGTTCCGCGGCTATGGCTATGCGCCCCGCATCTTGGAGGGCGACGATCCCAAGACGATGCATCCGCGGATGGCGGCCGTGCTCGACGAGATGCTCGACGAGATCGCGGCGATCCAGCGCAAGGCTCGCCAGGAGGGCGCGACGGAGCGTCCGCGCTGGCCGATGCTGATCCTGAAGACGCCCAAGGGTTGGACCGGGCCGAAGATGGTGGACGGCAAGCCGAGCGAGGGCTCCTTCCGCGCGCACCAGGTGCCGCTCGCCGGGCTGGCGGACAACCCGGAGCACTTGCGGCAGCTCGAGCAGTGGCTGCACAGCTACCGCCCCGAGGAGCTCTTTGAGGAGGACGGACGCTTTCGACCGGATCTGGCCGAGCTGGCGCCGGAAGGCGATCGGCGCATGGGCGCGAACCCTCACGCCAACGGCGGGCTGCTGCTGCAAGACCTGAAGATGCCGGACTTCCGGGACTACGGCGTGGAGGTTCCGCGGCCGGGCGGCGCAGTGGCGGAGTCCACGCGCGTGCTGGGAGGGTTTCTGCGGGATGTGATGCGGGGGAATGCGGAGGAGGCGAACTTCCGGGTTTTTGGGCCGGACGAGACGGCGTCGAACCGTTTGTCGGCGCTCTACGAGGTGACGTCCAAGGAGCTGATGGCCGAGCTGCGGCCGGATGACGAGCACATCGCCGCCGACGGGAGGGTGCTGGAGGTCTTGAGCGAGCACCTGTGCCAGGGCTGGCTGGAGGGCTACCTGCTGACCGGACGCCACGGCTTCTTCTCCTGCTACGAGGCGTTCATCCACATCGTCGATTCGATGTTCAATCAGCACGCCAAGTGGCTCAAGAGCTGCCGTGAGATCCCTTGGCGCAAGCCGATCGCCTCGTTGACGTATCTATTGACGTCTCACGTGTGGCGGCAAGACCACAATGGGTTTTCGCACCAGGACCCGGGCTTTATCGACCATGTGGTGAACAAGAAGGCGGACGTGATCCGCATCTACCTGCCGCCGGACGCCAACACGCTGCTGTCGGTGGCCGATCACTGCCTGCGGAGCCGCAACTACGTGAACGTGATCGTGGCCGGCAAGCAGATGGAGGCGCAGTGGCTGACCGTCGACGAGGCCGCCCGGCACTGCAAGGCCGGCATCGGCAAGTGGGACTGGGCCAGCAACGACCAGGACGGCGAGCCGGATGTGGTGATGGCCTGCGCCGGCGATGTGCCGACGCTCGAGACGCTGGCGGCGGTGACGATTCTGCGGAAGCGGCTGCCGGAGCTGCGCATCCGCGTGGTGAACGTGGTGGACCTGATGACGCTGCAGCCGGAGAGCGAGCACCCGCACGGCCTCGACGACGCGAGCTTCGACGCGCTGTTCACCACCGACAAGCCGATCATCTTCTGTTACCACGGCTACCCCTGGCTCATCCATCGGCTGACCTACCGGCGGCGCAACCACGCCAATCTGCATGTGCGCGGCTACAAGGAAGAGGGCACGACGACCACGCCTTTCGACATGGCCGTGCTCAACAACATCGACCGCTACCAGCTTGCCGGCGACGTGGTGAGCCGCGTGCCGAGCCTGAAGGTGACGGGCGATGTGGTGACGCAGTTCGTGGATGACAAGCTGCGGGAGCACCGGCAGTACGTAGCCGCCCATGGCGAGGACATGCCCGAGGTGCGCGATTGGGTGTGGGACCTGTGAGCTCGGCTCGGGTCGTGCTGAGTCTCAACAGCGGGTCGTCGTCGTTCAAGTTCGGACTGTATCGGCTCGACGACGAGCCGCGGCTGCTTGCTCGCGGGGCGGCTCGCCAGGAGGACGGCGGCTATCGGCTGGAGGCCCAGGGGCCGTCCGGCGACGATCTGCACGTAGAGGGCTCGGCGGCGACCGACCAACCGGGAGCGCTGGCGGAGACCGTCGAGGCCTTGGGGCGCGCAGGTCTGCCGACGCCCGACGGGCTGGGGCACCGCATCGTTCACGGCGGACCGACGCTGCGTGCGCCGGCCCGTGTGGATGATGCGGTGTTGGATGAGCTGCGCCACGTGATTCCTCTGGCTCCATTGCACTTACCGCAGGAGATCGCGTTGATTGAAGCGGCGGCGCAGACATTTCCGCAGACCCCGCAGGCGGTGTGCTTCGACACGGCCTTCCACGCCGACATGCCCGAGGTTGCCCGGCGGATGCCGCTGCCGCGTGAGCTTTGGGCCGAGGGCGTGCGGCGGTATGGTTTTCACGGGTTGTCGTATGAATCCGTGGTGGCGGCGCTGGGCGGACGGCTGCGACGGCGGGCGGTAATCGCCCATCTGGGCAACGGAGCGAGCTTGGCGGCGGTGCTCGACGGACGCTGCGTGGACACGACGATGGGCCTAACGCCGGCGGGCGGGCTGATGATGGGCACGCGCTGCGGAGACATCGACCCGGGCGCGCTGGTCTACCTGCTGCGGGAGCGCAAGCTGACCGTGAAAGAGCTCGACGAGTTGGTGAACGAGCGATCCGGGCTGCTGGGCGTTTCAGGCGGCGTTTCGGACATGAAGCGGCTGCTGGAGCTGCGGGCGAGCGAGGCCGCGGCGGCTCAAGCCGTGGAGATGTTCTGCCGCATCGCTCGCAAACACATCGCCGCAATGGCCGCGGCGCTGGGAGGGATGGAGCAGTTGGTCTTTACCGGGGCGATCGGGGCGCGCTCGGCGGAGATTCGGCGCGAGATCTGCGCCGGGCTGGGGTTTCTGGGTGTGGCGCTGGATGAAGGCCGCAACGAGCGCGCCGAAGCGGCCATCGAGGTCGAAGGGGCGGCGTGCGAGGTCCGCATCGTCCCGACCCAGGAGGAAAAGCGCATCGCAGAGCTGACCGGCCGGACGCTGTGGCCTTAAGGGCGATACTGGAATCGGTGACGGCGGCGGAGGTCAAACAAGTGGCGCGGAGCCTGGGCTTCGACCTCGTCGGCGTGGCCCGCGCCGAACCCGCCCCGGAGGCGGCGTTCTACCCGGAATGGTTGCGGCGCGGCTACCACGGGGCGATGGGGTATCTGGAGGGTAGGCGGGGGGAGATGCGCTCGGACCCGCGCACCCTGCTGAAGGCGGCCCGCTCGATCGTCTGCGTCGGACAGGTATACAACGCGGCGGCTCCGTACTCCACAGACCCCTCGACCCAGGGCCGGGGCTGGGTGGCGCGGTACGCCTGGGGCGAGGACTACCACCTGGCGCTCAAGAACAAGCTCTACGAGCTGGTGGGCGCCATGCGGGAGAGGGCGGGGGAGTTTCGCTTCAAGGTGTGCGTGGACACCTCTCCGCTGCTCGAGAGGGCCCACGCCCATCAGGCCGGGCTGGGCTGGATAGGCCGCAACACCTGCTTGATCAATGAGGGGCTGGGGTCGTGGGTCTTCTTGGGGGCGGTTCTGGTTTCGCTGGAGCTGGAGCCGGACGGCCCGGCGCCGTTTCGGTGCGGAAGCTGCACCCGCTGCATCGACGCTTGCCCGACGGACGCGCTGATTCCGTTGGCGCCGGGCGAGGGGCCGTCGCACGCGCTCGACTCCCGGCGCTGCATCAGCTACCAGACGATCGAGCGGCGCGGCGCGATTCCGGCGGAAGAGCGGGAGGGGCTGGGGAGGCACGTGTTCGGTTGCGACATCTGCCAGGACGTTTGCCCCTGGAATCGGCCCGAACGGGCGGCCGTGAGCCGCGTTCCGGAGTACGCCCCGGACGGCGCCGGGCCGAATCCGGCCGAGCTGGACCTGGCCGAAGCCGCGTCGCTGACGCAAGAAGAGTTCGAGGAGCGGTTCGCCCATTCGCCGATCGAGAGGACGCGCTACCAGGGCTTTCTGCGGAATGTGTGCGTGGCGATGGGCAACCTGGGCGACGAGTCGTTTCGGGCGCCGCTGGAGCGGCTGGCCGAAAGCGAGGACCCGGTGGTGCGGGAGCACGCCGCTTGGGCGCTGACCAAGCTGGCTACTCGGGAACGGTGTTGACCAAGTCCGTGTAGCCTTCGGCGCAGACCATCTGGAAGGCTTTGACGACCTGGTTCTGCATCAAGCCGCCGGTCCAGCGGTCCACGCCCACGGCCAAGCCGGTGGCGGCGCTGTCGGTGCATTGGGAGCGCGCCGGGAAGAAGGTTCCGCGAATGGGGTCTTGGCGAGGGTAGACGGAGTCGGCCACGCCTTGGGGCAGGCCTCCGGAGAGCTGCCCGTTGATGGTGCTGTTCTCCGAGATCCAGCCGGCGTAGGTGGCCGTCGCCGCGGAGGTTCGGACCCAGTTGACGGGCTCGGTGCGGCCCGTGATATCGACCATTCGCTGGCCCTTGGCGAGCCCGGTGATCTGAGCGCACTCGAAGCGGATGTCGTCGAGGAAGACGTTGTCGAGCGTGTAGACGGCCAGGAAGCCTTCGATGGCTTGGTCCTGCTTGCAGATGGCTCGGCGCGGCGAGCCGCCCTGGGTGTTGCCGGCCCAATTGGAGCCGTCGCCGTAGACTTCCTTGCCGACCCAGAACAGCCGGCCGCTGCGGCGGTCCTGGTGGAGGGGGGCGCAGAGCGGCTGCATGTAGTCGACGACGGAGCCCTTGCGGATGCGCACGCCGACCATGGCGTCATAGGGATGCCGGCAACGCAGCACCTTGACGCCGCCGCCGTAGCTGGTGACGTTGCCGCCGCCCACGTTTTGGGTGAGGATCTCGTAGCTTTCGATTTGGAACGGGCCGAGCAGATCCTGGGCGGCCAGGGGCGCGGCGGCCAGCAGCAGACAGGGCAGGAATCGGCGTCCAAGTGGCATGGTGGCGACCGAAGAAGATTTCCGCTTCACCCCAGATTATAAGCGCGTCGGAATCTGCTACAACGGAAGCGCCATGACCGCCCGAATCGAGCCCTCGCCGGCCTTGTTCAGCGCGCTGCGCGCCTTGCTGGGCGAGCGCTTTTCGGTGTCGCCCTATGACATCGAGTCCCATGCCAGGGATGAGTCTTGGCATGAGCCCGAGCCGCCGGACGGAGTGGCGTTCGTGGAGTCCACCGAGGAGGCGGCGGCGGTGGTACGGCTGTGCGCCGAGCACCATACGCCGATCGTGCCGTTCGGCGCGGGGACTTCGGTGGAGGGGCACGTGCAGGCCGTGCGCGGGGGCGTCTCGCTGGACTTGTCGCGGATGAAGGCGATCCTGTCGATCGAGCCCGACGACCTGGATTGCCGCGTGCAGGCGGGCGTGACGCGGATGCAGCTCAATCGCGAGCTCGAAAAGCAGGGGCTGATGTTCCCTGTCGACCCCGGGGCTGATGCGACGCTGGGCGGCATGGCCGCCACGGGAGCTTCCGGCACCACGACGGTGCGCTACGGGGCGATGCGGGAGAACGTGCTGGGGCTGACGGTGGTGACGGCCGACGGGCGGATCGTGAAGACCGGAGGAAGGGCGCGGAAGTCGTCTTCCGGCTACGATCTGACGCGGCTGTTCGTGGGGTCCGAGGGCACCCTGGGCGTGATCACGGAGCTGCAGTTGCGACTGCAGCCGCTGCCCGAGGCCGTCTCTTCGGCGGTATGCGCCTTCGAGAGCCTGGACGGCGCGGTGGACTGCGTGGTGGAGGCTTTGCAGTCGGCGATTCCGGTGGCGCGCTGCGAACTGCTGGACGAGGCCTCGATCGACGCCGTCAACGGCTACTCCAAGCTCGACCTGCCGCGCGCGCCGACGCTGTTTCTGGAGTTTCACGGCACGCAGAGCTCGGTGGCCGAGCAGGCGGAGCTGAGCCGGGCGATCGCGGCCCAGCATGGCGGCGGGGAGTTCCGCTGGTCGGCGCGGCGGGAGGACCGCGACAAGCTGTGGGAGGCGCGGCACAAGGCCTACTACGCGCTGAAGGCGCTGCGGCCGGGCGCGCGCGGTTGGCCGACCGATGTGGTCGTGCCGATCTCCAAACTGGCCGAGTGCATTCGCGAGACGGTGGCCGACTGCGGCTCGCTGGGGCTGCTGGCGCCGGTGCTGGGACACGTGGGCGACGGCAACTTCCATGTGGCGTTCTTGTTCGATGAGGGGGACGCCGAGGAGTTGGGGCGGGTGCGGGAGGCGAATCGTCGCCTGATCGCCCGGGCCTTGGCGATGGGCGGAGCCTGCACGGGCGAGCACGGCGTGGGTTTGGGGAAGATCGAGGCGCTGGAAGCCGAGCACGGCGAGGGCGTGGAGCTGATGCGCAAGATCAAACAGGCCCTCGATCCCGAGGGCCTGCTCAATCCCGGCAAAGTCTTTCGCGATTAGCGACGGAAACTAGTCGCGGCGATAGCGATTATTGTTGGGGTAATTGCCGTAGCGTTCGTCTTGGTAACGCCCGTTGCCGCGATTGGCACCGCGTCCTGCGGCGTAGTCGTCCTGCCAAGTGATGCGGGCGTGGTAGCGGTCCTCGCCGCCCTTGGGGTCGGAGACGCGTACGACCATCGTCCAGTTGTTGCGGGCCGAGGGCTCCTCTTCGATCCACATGCGGCCGCGGCCGTCGCGCTGTTCGAGCCGGAGGCCCAACATGCGCCCGCGGGGGATCTCCTTGCGGTATTCCGAGCCGGCGTCCCGGGGCGGTCTGCCGCTCAGGCTGCGGTAGCTGACCCTGCCGTCTTGCAGAAAGAAGACGGCCTCGCCGTCCACGCGAGCCCGCAGGTCGAAGCGGCCGTCCTGGCTGTAGGGGTCGTAGTTGTCGCTGCGAACAGCGCGCCAACCGCCTTGCTGACTTCCTCCTCCGCGCCCATAGGCGGCGGTGGCGGCGGCCAGCGGCAGCAAAGGGGTAAGTAGCATGTTGCGGCGTGTCATAACACCCCATGAGACGCGCCGGAACGGTTTGCGTTTCGCCTCGCGGTTTTTGGGTGGCATCGCCCCCAAGGCTGGGGCAGTTCCCCCAAATCTGCCGCAAACGCTTACATTAGAGCGTATAGAAATCAACAACTTAGCCGTGGTGGAGATGATGGCCCCCTCGTTGCGGTAGTGGCAGGCGAGGGGAATTTAGGTGATTCTTCCGGCTCATATCACACGTTTTCTACACGATCAGGAGGTTCGGTTTGACGTGATATCGAATGGCGTTCACTCCCAAGTTGGCGGGACGCCTGAAGCTGTCCGCGTCCGCACTGTTGTATTGATTGCTGACGGTGTCACCGTACTGGCAATGATTCGGGACGACGCTCCCGTGGATTTAGGGCAACTTCGCCGCCTTACGGGCGCTGCGTTCGTGCGCTTGGCGAGTGAGGGAGAGACCCGGGCTTTGGATCCGGATCTCGAAGTGGGGGGCATGGCGCCCTTCGGACTGGATTGGGCCCCTCCGGTGTACATCGAAGAGGCGGTGACCGCTTGGCCCAAGGCCGATGTGCGGATTGGGACGGGTTCTGTGCGGATTCGGCTCGCGATGGACGATCTGATGCAACTCGTCAATCCCGCTCCCACGCCTCCGCCCGACAATGGGGGCAGGTCTCAATCGGCACTCGAGTTGCTTGACGAAACGGCGTAAAGGAGGCGAACCATGGCCATTCCATCTCGCATTCTCAGCTACCTCAACGAAGCGGACGCCGACTTCGAGCACTCGAACCATCCGATGACGTACACGGCATGTGAGCTGGCGCATGCGGACCGCATTCCGGAGAGGACCGTCGCCAAGACGGTGGTCTTTCTGGCGGATGAGGTCTTTGCCATGGCCGTCCTGCCGGCGGACGAACGGGTGGACTTGGCGGAGCTCCAGGCCGCCCTCGGCGTGAACCGGCTGCGGCTGGCGACCGAAGAGGAAGTGGCAAAGCTCTTCCCCGACTGTGAAATGGGCGCCATGCCGCCCTTGGGGCCGCTGTTCGGCTTGGCTGTCTACGTAGACAACCGGCTGGCCGAGCAGCCGATGATCGAATTCAACGGCGGGACCCACCGCGACGAGATCCGCATGCCGTACGGCGAATTCGCGAGGATCGTAAGCCCGCTGGTTCGGCACTTCGGAGAACCGGCTCACCTGAAGGTGTGAGCCGCGGCGGGCTTCGGTCCGTTCATTGGCGGCAGGCCGGCCAAGCCTGCCGCCAGCCGGAGTGATCGTGGGCGCTACGCATGCGCCAACCGTGTAGCATCTGCTCGAGCTCGCCCTTTTTGTCCTGGTGTTCCGGGCTGCGCCAGAGGTTGCGGACCTCGGTCGGATCGTTGACTAGGTCAAAGAGCTGGCCGTCGGGGCTGTCGACGAAGCAAACGTACTTCCAGTCCCGCGTGCGCAGCATCGTCTCATAGTCGCTGGTGGTGAAGTTGGTGTCGTGGGCCTGCTCACAGACCACGAACTCGCGCTCTTTCCACTCCTTGCCCTCGATGGCGGGCAGCAGCGTGCGCGCTTCCATCTTGTCGGGCACGGGGATGCCTGCCATCTCGAGGATGGTCGGGGCGACGTCCATGAGCGAGCAGAGACCGTCGATCTTGCGGCCGCCGCGATAGCGTTCCGGCGCCCAGACGATCAAGGGCATCTTGGTGATCGTGTCGTAGAAGGTCCACTTCTGGCTGTGGCCGTGGTCGGTGAGGGCGTCGCCGTGGTCCGAACTGAAGATGACGATGGTGTTCTCCAGATAGCCGGTTTCGTCGAGCGTCTGCAGGATATTGCCGATCTGCCGGTCGATCATCGTCACGTTTGCCAGATAGTAGGCTCGCTGGCGATGGCGCTGCTCGGGCGTGGGCCGCCACTGGTGGACGACGGAATCGTGATCGACCTCGCAGTTGTGGTCGATCATGCCGCGGTAGGGTTCGGGCTGATTCGCCAGCTCCTCCTCGGTGACCTCCATCAGCGGCAAGTCCTTGGACAAGTACGGCTCGGCTTCGGACGGCGTGGGATCGTACGGCGGATGCGGGCCTGGGAAGCCGACCTGGAGGAACATCGGCTCCTTGCGGGGGGTGTGGCGGAGCCGCCAGCAGACGCGATCGCCGACGAAGTTGTCGGAGTGTAGCTCCGGCGGCAGCATCCATTCGAAGGCGCCCAGCCGCTGGTGGTAGTCCGGCATGTCTCGGTAGCTGAGGCGGCCGGGCTTGTGGAAGCCCCGGGCCTGGATGGCCTTGTCCCACTCGTCGATGAACCAGCGGCCTTCCATGAAGCGGTCCTTGTTCTCGACCGGGAAGCGCTCGTCGAACCCCAGCAGCCCGTTGTAAGGGACTTGGTGCATTTTGCCGACGTTGATGGTGTGGTAGCCCGCGTCCGAGAGCAGCTCGACGATGGAGTGCTCCCAGCGGTCGCCATTGCGCAAAACGCCCGTGTTCTGGGGGTATTGCCCCGAGAACAGGCTGGCGCGGCACGGGGCGCACGAGGCGGCCGGGATGTGGCAGTTGGTGAAGGTGACGCCTTCATTGACCAGCCGATCGAGATGCGGCGTGTCCATGTAGTCGAAGCCCAGGGCTCGAATCGTGTCGAAGCGCTGCTGGTCAGTGAGGATGAAGACGATATTCGGACGCTGCTCGGACATGAACGAACCAGTTTAGCTTGAGCCGATGGGCTGACGCCGCTGAGGACGGGACCGCGATTCTACTCCACGCGCACGAAGCGCTCGCGCTCCAGACGAGCGGGCGACTCGATCCCGGGGTAACGGCCGAAGGTGAAGTAGCTGCTGGAGGCGACCGCCCGGATGTAGCGGCGGGGCGATTCGGCGCCGCAGGCGATCTGCTCACAAGCAGCCCAGGCGGACGGGGCGGAGGGGCAGGCGCAGACCGGTTCGAGCGATACCTCGCCGTCGGGGTCGAGATCCTTGAGGGCCAGTGAGCGAGCCGCCGCGAGATCCTCGGGAGCGCGGGCGCCCTGGACGGCGGCCACGGTGGCGGCGGCTTCGAGATCGGCGGCGCTGATGTAGAGGCGGCTGAAGTCCCAGGCTCCCAGGCACAGCAGAATCGCGATGGGCAGCACGAAGGCGGTCTCGATCAGAGACGACCCTCGGGTGGGCTCGTGACGGCGTGACGTGCGGGCTTTCATCGGATCAGCACCGGTCCTCCCGGTCCGCGCCGTTGCCCGGCGGGCGGAGGTTCCACGACTCGGGCGTCGTCGTCGACGACGAGACGGATGCGCTCGGCGGTGACGGCGTTCCAGCCGGGCTCCGAGGATGTATTGGGCCGCCAGGAGAGCGTACGGGAGGGGAAGTGGAGCGCGCCTTCGAGGAACGAGCCGTCGGCGGGCGTCAAGGTTGCTTCGCCTTCGGAGGAGAACGAATCGAAGAGGCGCTCCCCACGGAGCCGCGCCACGGAGGCGTCCGAGAGCTGGACCGGGCCGTCCACGATGAGGAACGAGACGCCTTCGCCTCGGACCTCGCCGCCCAGAACCTCGACGCCGTCGAGCAGCACGTATTCTCCGGGGTTGAAGACGTTGACGCCTTCTTCGATGCGCAGGACGTCTTGGTAGCAGCCGGGCCAGAAGTCGGTGACGCCCTCGGGCCGGTCGGTGGCGGCGCCTTCGGGCCGGCCGGCGCAGTCGGGGGGCGGTTCTGATGTGGCCGGCGCCGGCGCGGAGCGGGGCTCGCCCGGGGCGGGGGAGAGGCAGGCGTCGGCAGGGGCGCGGGCGTCGACGCGGTCGGCGGAGAGGCAACCGCCGTCGGGCAGGGCGACGGCGTCCGGGTCGGTCGAGCGAGCTTCCACCGCGCAGGCCACGCGCACGACGCCGGGACCTTCGACCACCAGGGCTTCCGGGCCGCTCTCGGCGAGGGCCAGCAGGCAGGCGGATTCGCCCTCTCGCCAGGCGGCCGCCGCGTGGGCGTTGACGCTCATCTCGGGCGCACCGAACAGAGACAGGAACGTCATGCGGACGTTGCGGTGCAGTGAGACTGCGACGGCGTTCTCGGGGTCCAGGCGCTCCACGCGCAACTCGTCCGAGCCGTCGCGGAAGCCGTTCAGGCGGGCGTCGTCCAAGGCGGCCGCGGCCAGCTCCTGGTCTGTGCGTGCCGAAGAGAGCTCGAAGGCGGCGCCGATGGCGGCGGCGTCAGCCAGGGTCTGCGCACGGCGCTTCTCCTCGAAGACGTGAGCGCCGTCCAGGGCCAAGCCCAGTAGGCCGCTCGCTACACCGAACAGCAGCACGAACAGAAGCAGCGATTGGCCGGAGTCCGAACGCATCAGCCCTTGTCCAACAGTTTGGCCCCCCGGCCTCTGCCGGACAATCGAGCGGACGCCTTAGAAGCTTTACGGGGCCGTGCGCTCGACGTCGATGCGGATCTTCCAGTGCCAGCTCTCGCCGGGCTGCAGACGGGTCATGCCCTGGTCGAGCACGAACGACTGCTGCAGGCCGACCCAGGGCTCGGGGCTGAAGTAGCCGCTGGGGGCGTCGCCCCACACGTTGAATTGGATGAAGGGCTGCTCGGGCCAGCGGTCGGCGTGGTGGGTGAGCCGGATGGTGAGGCCTTGCGGGTCGCTGAGCTCCATCCACGGGTCGGATTCGTAGCCGGTGAGCGAGATGGCGGCCAACTTCTCGAAGTCGGCCAGGGGGACGCCGTCGGCATGCGAGCGGGGCGTTCCCGCGCCGGTCGGCAGTCCGTTCTCCTTGACGAGCTCACGCTCGGAAGGCGTGGAGAAGCGGACCTGGCTGAGGTCGGAGCCGGGGATCAGGGGCGTGTTGAAGGTGATGTGGTTGCCGATGGAGAAGGGCATCGGACGGGCGTTGTCGGGCTTGGCGGCGACAGTGTAGGCGATCTCGAGGTCGCCGTCGTGGAGGGTATAGGCGACATCGAGCCGGAAGCCGAAGGGGTAGAGCGCGCGGGTCTGCTCGGTGTCTTCGAGCGACAGGGCGGCGTAGGCGCCGTCGCGCACGCCGAGCTGCTCGACCTTCCACGGCATGTCGCGGACGAAGCCGTGACCGGGCATCTCGTAGCGCTTGCCGTCGAGGTCGTAGCGGCCCCGCTCGATGGAGCCGTCCGGCTTGGTTTCCGGCTTGAAGCCGGGCGGGAAGTTGCGGCCGGTGGCGGGCCACAGAAGCGGCGCCTTGCCGGTCCAGCCCTCCTGGGTCGAGTAGTCTTCGGCGCGGTAGAGGGTTTCGATCCAGTGGTCGCCGATCTTCAGCCGCAGGCTGCTGAGCTCGCCGCCCTTCGACGGCGCCACGGTGGCGATGGTTTGTGCCGCGGAGTCTTCCAGCACGAGCAAGTCCACCGAGCCGTCGGGCGTCTTGCCGTGGCTGGCGGAGTAGCGCGTGGGCGGCGCGGCGTCCTCCGGGCGGCTGGAGGAGCCGCAGGCGACGGCGAGCAGAGCGAGAGCGGTGGCGAAAGAAGTGGCGGCGCGCATCGCGCTAGAGGCTAGCACAGCGCGCCGCGGGGAGCGCGAGTCGTCAGTTGACGATGGGGGCCGACGACGAGCGGGCGATGGACATATTCTTGCCGATTCCCATGAGCGGCCCCATGAAGAGAGAGAACGGATACTGGGCTGACACGGTCACCACGCTGCCGGGGACTCGGCCGGCCGACCAGGCAACCTGTACGGTCAGTTGGCCGGAGCTGATCCCGATGGCGTTACGGCGAACGACGTACTCGATCGCGGCGCGAGTCGGGTCGTCGCCCGCCGACATGTTGGGCGGCGGCGCGGCGGGGTTTTCGTCGCTGTGCATCGAGGCGAACCGCACTCCTTCGGCGACGGCGTGGGAGAGGCTCGCCCAGGTCCAGATGGCGCAGCCGAGCTGAAACGTGGCGGCCACGAAAGCGAGGAACAGGCCGAAGACGAGCGAAAGCTCGACGAAGGCCGAGCCGCGGTTACACGGGCCGCGGCTCGGGCGTCTGTCGTGCGGCCGGACTGGATCGACTCTCTGGACGCCTGCAGTCATTGCACTCTCAGGTAGCTATTGATGTCGATGTCCACGTCGCTGGGGATTCCGATGTAGCGGCCCAAGGTTTGGAAGTCCTTGGAAGCGGTGGACTTGACGTAGACGCGCGGAAAGCCATAGCCGGGGCAGGTGGTGGTGGTGCAGGCGACCTCCAGGCCGGGGTTATCGGGGCAGTCGCAGAAGGTTTCGGCGTGCGCGGTGACGCCGTCGAGGCCTCCGATGTCGGAGAGGATCGACTGCTCCATGGCCGCTGCGTCAATGGCGTCCTTGGTGGTGCGATAGCCTTGCACGGCGCCGGCGCTGGAAGCCGAGGCCAGGATGGCGGATTCGACGAACAGCCGGCCGAAGTCCGCAGCGTCCAAAGCCATCAGCATCATCACCGGAGTCGCGAGGGCGAACTCGACGATGGCGTTGCCTTTCTGGTTTTCGAGAAGTCGGATGCGCATGGCGATATTCCTTTTGGGCGGGGCTACTCCCACAACACCTCTACTCCCACAGCACCGTGCGATACGCCGGCGGCGCTTGCTCGGAGGTCGGCTTGTTGACGACCTGCACGTCCGCGGTTCCGGAGATGTTGAGGGTGTTGACGACGACGACCGTCCACTGGATGGAGGTCTCCGGGTTGCCGGCGAAGTCGAGGTGCTGGGAGGGCATGTAGATGGCTCCCTCGAAGAAGGAGTCCTCATTGCCCCGCGCGATGTTGTTGCCCGGGCTGCGATCGGGGGCGTTGCGGTTCACGAAGAACAGCACGCCCTTGTAGGGGCCGGAGGTCGGCGCGCTGAGTTGCACGGTGGCGTTGCCGCCGACGTCGATGAACTGCTTGCCGTCCGCGTTGATGCTGTAGAAGAAGACCTCGTTGCCGGTCACGGTTCCGCCGGTGATCTTCATGCCCTGCTCCAGCACATAGATCCCCGGCTCGAAGATGGCCGCGCCGTTCTGGATCTTGATTTCGCTGTCGTAGTAGCCGGGCCAGTAGTGCGTGACCTGCTCGGAGCCGCCGTTGCCGCCCCCGCCGTTCCCGTTCCCGTTCCCATTGCCATTCCCGTTGCCGCCCTGGGCTTGGAAAGCGTAGGAGCCCGCGAAGGCGCTGGTCGTCGCCGCCGCGCTCGTGTAGCCGCCGGCCATGGCGGAGTAGTCGGGCACGGGCAGGGTTGCCAGAGGGTCCACCATCGGCGGGACGGAGATTTGCGGCGTGGGGTTGATACAGGTTCCGCTGAAGTTGCCGGATACGCCGACCCAGGTGACGTTGATGCAGCCGGAGCCGACCTGTCGCAGGGCCGTGCTCGAGTTGGAGTTGATCATCACGCCGCAGTTGGCGGTCAGGCGCGGCGTGCCGTTGTGCTTGTAGGCGTCCGCGTCGTCGGGATCCAAGACGATGATGCAGGGGTCTCCGGTGGGCTTGAGGCCCGCCACGGACCGAGCCCGCACGGTGGAAGCGCGCGGACCGAACATCCGCATGAACGTGGTGGGCACGCTCTTCTCCACGACGACTTCGACGAAGTTGTTGTCGCCGGCGTGCTCGCCGGTGTCCGGCGGGAAGTAGACGGTGATCTCGGAGTTGGTCTCGTCGAAGCCGTGGAGGGATGCGTCGTAGTCGGCGGCGGGTTTGATGTTGGCGTCGTAGTCGTTGTTGCCCCGGCGCAGCTCCTGGACGGCGCCGATCGCCCCGGCGTCGGCCGCCGCCTGGGCGCGGCGACGTTCGAAGAGCAACCGCGAGCCGTCGAAGACCAGCCCCAGGATGCCTGCCAGGACGGCGAACAAGATGACGAAGAGCAGCAGCGCTTGGCCTCGGCGGGCCGAAGCGCAACGAGGCTCGCAGCGCCTCGAGTTTCGGGGGTCCATACTTGCTCCCACGGTTGTTGAACCGAGTATGGGCCTCCGGAGCCGGTTCACGACACGGTGGCTATGGATGGGTTCCCGTAGAAAGAGGCCTGATAGGAGTTCTAGTACTCTATCTAGGGTTTTCACTAGGCGGCGGGCGTCAACGTGTAAGGCGGATGACGTTGCTGCGGACGCGGTCGAAGGCCGCTGCCAGCTCATCGACCGTGGGCGCGAAGATGTACTCGCCTTCGGGACGGGCGACCGGATCGAAGACCGGGGAGGCGTCGTCGTTGGACAGGCGCAGCAGGAACTCCTCATTGGCGGTGAGCCCGGCCACGCCGAGCCCCAGGGCATAGATCGTGATGGAGCCCAGGGATTCGTCGGCGCCGGCCTGCTCGGCGACGGCGTCGGCCACGTTGCGGGCCGACTGCTGCCACTTCTGGCCGCGGTAGTTCGAGTAGGAGCCGGAAGTGGAGAACAGCTTCGAGTCGCAGGGGTCATATCCGCCGTAGGGGCCAGGCACGATGTCGAAGGTCTTGGAGTAGCTGGTCCCGTCGCAGTTGGCGCAGCCGTGGCTGGAGTCGTACTCAGCCTGCCACTCGCTCGGCAGGCAGTAGTTGTTGTTCAGCAGCGTCTCGACATTCTCGCCATAGGGGGTGTCGAGGTTGCTGCAACCGGAGACCGGATAGAAGTCGGCGCCCCAGTTGTAGGCGTGGTTGACCGGCGCCGGACCCGCGATGAACTTGTTGAAGCCGGCCATGTTGGTGGGGCCGCCGTAGGTCTGTATGACGGCTTCCTTGTAGTTGGAACTGCAGGTGGGGTTGCTGGACCTGCCGTCTCGCGGGCTTCCGGTGCGGTGGACGCGCCAGCGGGCCGGCAGGGCCGTCGGCTCGCCGTCCGTGAAGAACACGATGACGTTGAACGAGTCCGCGTCGTTGATGCGTAGCAGCTCACCGTAGGCCAGCCATAGACCCAAGGCGGAGTTGGTGGCGCCGTTGGACTCCATTTTGGTGATTTCGTTGGCCGCGTAGTTGCCGTCCTTGAATCCGCTGCGTAGGGTGACGTCGACGTTGGCTCCGGTGCCGAAGGAGACCAGGCCTACGCGGTCGCCGTTGTTGTCAAAAAAGTCCAGGAAGGTGGTGGCGGCCTGCTGCACGTCGTCCCAGGCGCCGGCGGCGCCGAGCGAGCCGGAGCGGTCGAGCACGAGCATGACGTTGGAGTCCTGGCGCGAGGCGATCGCCGAGGAACGCACCGTGAGCTGGCTGACGCCGAAGATCCGCGCGAAGAAGGTGGGAATGACGGCCTCGCCGGTGACTCGCAACTGGCGAATGCCGGGGTTGAGGTTGGGATCTTGGGCAAAGGGCGCGGGCGCGTCGGACGGGATCGTGAGCCCGAAGATCGTCGGCGGCTGCGAGAAGCCGACCTGCTTGGTCATCAGGTAGCCGCTGGGAAAGTTGGTGTTGAGCATCAAGTTGGCGATGCGCGTGATCGAGGAGCCCTGTTCTTCGAAGGTCGTCCCCGTTGCCAACCCACGCATGGCGGAAAGCGCGACAGAATCAATCGCTACCCCCAAGTAGTGTTTGACCGAGTAGGCGTAGACCAGATCCACGGCCAGAGCCGCCAGCGAGAACAGGAAGGTCGCCAGCAAGGCGATCAAGATCATCACCTGGCCTTGACGGCGCCCCCGAACCGGTCGGGTCGACCGCACCTCGGCCGTCTGCCCCGAAGACGAAGGGTTCCAGTTCCGTTGTTCCATGATTGACTCTCCCCAGGGGACTGGGTTGTCCCCACCCTGAGGCAAGTATGCTGTCCAGGGGGAAGAGTGATCCATAAAGATCCCCCCCCCATTTTTAGAATGAGTCGGCCTCAGTTCGTACTGGTACTTTAAACCAGCGTTTTTGGAGTTCCTAGGGAATTCGGCCTAGGGTTCGGGCTTGGATCGGCGCTCAACGGCCGACTGCGTCGGCCAGGGGCCGGAACTGCAACTTGTAGAACATCTCCAAATAACGGCGTGTTTCGGCCCGTTCCAAGTTCGTGACGTGCTTCCAGAAGCCGTAAATGCGCGAGAGAGTCATCATCCTTTCGGCATACAACTTCCAGGTGTAGCGAGCCAGCACGCGCTGTACGGCCCCGTCGGAGATCATGCGCCAGTAGTCGGGGTCTTGGGCGGCGCGTTCAAAGAAGTCAGCCATCAGCTCCGCGGCGGCATCCCCGTGATTGGGGTCGATGTGGAAGCCCGAGACGCCGTGTTGCACGATTTCCAGGGGGCCGCCGTAGCGGGTGGCGAACGTGGGCAGGCCGGAGCCCATGGCCTCAATGACGGTGAGCCCGAAGGCCTCAAAGAGGGCGGGTTGAACGAAGGCTCCGCCCCTGTCGGCGACGCGGCGGTAGAGCTCGCCGGAGACGATCTTGTCGAGCCGCGCGCCCACCCAGCGCACCTGCCCGTCGAGCCCGTAGTGATCGAACAGATGGTGCATGTGCTCGATCTGCTGGCGCTCCTCTTGGTCGCCGGAGTCCTCCACGTGGACGGAACCCGCGATGACGAGAAGGTTGGCGGCCTGGCGGAGGCGTTCGCTCTGGCCGTACCACTCGACCAGCCCGGCCAGGTTCTTGATGCGGTCGAGCCGCGCCATCGTAAACAGCAGAGGCTTGTCGGGCTCTTGGAGGCGTCCGCGGACGTCGTTGCGGTCGGCTCCGTCGATGAGTGTGTCGATCTCCGGCCACAGGTCTTGCCGGCGACGCTCGGTCTGGCTGTAGGGAAAGTACACGTCGGCGTCGGCGCCCGGCGAGACGATGTTGAACTTGGGGTCGAAGACATCCACGCCGGCGACGACGCGGTAGAGATCGGGCATAGGGAAGGCCGAGTAGCTCTCGTACTGCCCGATGGTGTCCGAGGTGCCGGCGATCTCCTGATAGGTGCTGGTGATGATGAAGTCGGCGGCGTTCATGGCGATGAGGTCTGCTGTGAACTGCGCCGAGAAGTGGTATTGGCCGTCGTTCTCGCGCCAGTAGAGGTCGGAGTAGAGGTACTTGGTCTTCTCCAGGGCGTGGGCGATGTTGCACTGCGTGACGCCGAGCTTTTGGGCCAGCAGGGTGGCGACGAGGTTGCCGTCGGAGTAGTTGCCCACGACCAAGTCGGGGCGCTCGCCGAGCTCGGCCAGCACCTCGCGCTCGACGTCCTCGGCAAAACGCTCCAGGTAGGGCCAGATCTCGAAGCGGGAGATCCAGTGGGGAACCACGGCGCCGTCTGGGTCGTGGAATGGGACACGGAGGATGGTGGCGCTCTCCGTCCCTTCGACCTGCTCCAGGCGCTGATCGCAGGTGGTTCCTTCGGCCTCCGGCAGCAGGCGCGTGACGATGAGGATGCGCGGCTCGATGTCGAGCCCTTGCTCGGCGACGCGCTGGCGCATCTCCTTTTCGAGCGCGCGGACCTGATCGAGGATGTAGACGACTTGGCCCCCGGTGTCGGGCCTGCCCAGCACGTCCCGCTGGCCAAAGTAGCCGTGGGGCGAGAGGATGACCATCGAGAAGATCATCGGGATGCGGGCGAGAAAGCGGTCGAGGATGGCGGGCTCGGGCGCTTCGAGGATGTCGGAGAGCAGATGCATCGTCTCGAGGGCTCGGCCGGCGGTTCCGCCCCAGCCGGGTTCGAAACCGAGGTCGGCCAAGGCCTTCTCGATGTCGGCCCAGGCGGTTGCGGCGGGCACGGACTCGAGCATCGACGAGGCGGAACGGAGAGCTTGGCGCAGAGAAGCCACGTCTTGGATCCGGCCGTTGAGCATGAGCTGCCGGCCGCCTTGGGTGTGGGCCCGGAGGAAGTCCAGCAGCGGGCGATCGCCCTTGCCGATTTCGTAGAAGAGTTGGCTTGAGAGCTTGCGGTTGAGGAACTCGACGCCGCGGCCGATCGAGCGGGTCTCCTGCAGCCGTGGAAAGCCGCGCTGGAAGGGAGCGATGTCGAACTCGAGAGCGCCGTTGCTGGGAACGCCCACCAGACGTTCCTTGAAGGCGAGGTACTCGGAGACGGAGAGCTCGCGGGCTTCGAGGGTCTGAGTGTCGAGCGCGACGTGAGTCCAGCGCGCGACTTGGTAGCGCAGAGCCATGGCGAGCAGGCGGCCATCGTGAGCGGCCTCCTGCACGAAGAAGAAGAAGCGGCCGAGTTCGGCGTCGCGCAAACCGGACTCGGGCTGGCCGTCGGAGAAGGCTCGGAACTCATCCCAAACTTCGGAGTGCAACAGGAAGGTGCGGCCGAGCGAGAGCAGCCGACCGCAGAAGGAAGCGACGGTTTCGCGGCGCTGGGAGATGGCGGAACGGAGGAGGTCGATCATGGGTCGTTCTGCTTCGACTGGGAGCGGATCTCGCCGAAGAAATCGTATTTCTCAACGCCTTCGAGGATGCCCCAGGCGTGTTGCTTGCTCGAAAAGAAGACGTCGTCGGCCGTACGGAGCTTCTCGAGCTCGGGGCTGTAGTTGGCGACGACGACGCCGAGGCTGTTGCCGGAGAGCATCTCCTCGTCGTTGCCGGAGTCGCCGGCGACCAGGACGCGGTCCATCGGCACGCCCCAGCGATGGGCCACGAAGCGGACGGCGAGGCCCTTGGAGGCGCGCACGGGCAGCAGGTCCAGGTACTGTCCGTGGGAGAAGATCGTCTTACCTCGCACGCCGGCCTTGCGCAGCATCTTCTCGATGTCCCGCAGGGCGGGGGCCTTGGCGGGGTCGATGAAGAAGCTGACCTTGTGGGGACGTTGGTCGATTTCGTCTTGCAACTCCAAGCCGGGCAGTCCGGCGAGCGTGCGGCGGATGAGGCCGGCGTCCCAGCGCCAGTGGATGTTGCGCAGCCACTCCTCGTCGGCGTGGAAGTCGGGGCTGTAGTGGATCTCACTGCCCACGGAGGTGATCCAGAAGTCCGGGCGCGGCGCGTCGTTTTCGTGCAGCACGTCGATGGCGCTCTGCAGGCGCCGGCCGGTAGCGACGGCGAAGGCCGCGCGGCCGCCGGCCTCGCGCAGCTTTTGGATCAGCGCGGCCAGGCCCTCGGCGTCGCCGAGAAGAGTGTTGTCGATGTCGGTGACCAGGATGCGGTCGACGGTGGGCAAGCGGGTTTTTGGCACGGGATTCTTGCGGCGCTGGGGGCGGCCCAGGATCTTGCGGACCTCGCGCAGGTAGTGGCGGGCGTGGCCGCGCCAGGTGTAGTGACGGTCGACCTCCCGCAGCCCGGAGCGGCTCCAGCGCCTCCAGCGGTTGCGGTCGGTGAGCATTTCGAGCAGGATCTCGGCCATTTTGGGCGCGTCGAACGGGTCGATCAGGATGCCGTTCTTGCATTGGCCGAGGATGTCGCGGGGGCCTCCGTCGTCGGTGGCGGCCAGAGGCAGGCCGCTGGCGGCGGCTTCCAGTAGGGTCAGACCGAAGGGCTCTGTCCAGGCCGGGTTGATGAAAACGCCGCCGGTCTTGGCGGCTAGGCGGTAGATGACGGGGGCCTCGTCGGGCTCGTGCTGCTTGGGGTAGGCGACCTTGCCGTAGAGGTTGTAGCGGTCGATGCGCAGCAGCATGTCGCGCAGGACGCCGCGGGGGCCTTCCTCCATCTGCGCAATGTCGTCGCGGTTGCCGGCGATGAGCACCAGGTTGGCGCGCTCCTGCAAGTCGCTCGACCCGCCGTAGGCGTCCAGTAGCGTGGCGAAGTTCTTACGTTCGTCCGGCCGGGCGATGGCCAGCACCCAGGGTCTCTCGGGCTTTTCGAGGAAGCGCGTGATGCGCCGCTCGATGGGCGCTCGAGGATCGAAGCGGCGTGGAGGACGGAAGCGCGTGAGGTCGACGCCGGGCGGGATGACGGCGGTGCGAGTCTTGCGGTAGTTGTCGTAGCGGGAGTACTGCTCGGTGGCCTCTTGCCGCGTGCTGGCGACGACGAGTGCGGCGTTGGAGAGCGCTCGTTCTTCGGCTTCAATGCGGCGGCCGATGGCGAAGCGGCTCTCGATCCGCTCGGGCTTCATGCCGCTGTCGATCAGGCGGCGGCGCTTGTCCTGGCCCAGCGAGTGGCCGGTGAAGACCAGCGGCGTACTCAGCAGCGACGCCAAGTCCGCGCCGACCAGGCCGGCGTCGGCGTAGTGGGCGTGCAGCAGGTCCGGCGTGCGCTCGACGGCGGAGAAGCGCTTGAGTGCGCCGTCGACGAAGCTGCTAAGGTGCGGCCACAGCAGCTCCTTGCGCAGGTACTTCGGCGGGCCGAACGGGATGCGGATGATGGAGGCGTTGTCGGCGAGGGGCTCTTCGCGCCGGGCGTAGTCGTCGGAGACGTCCTCGTCCTCGATGAGCCGCGTGAGCAGGTCGACCCGTCCGACCTCGGGCTCCTGGGCCAGCGCCCGCGCCAACTCCACGACGTACTTCGTCTGGCCGCCGGTGTCGGCGTCGCGGCCCAACTCCATGTTTTCGCCTCGAATGAGGCCGTGAATGCTGATGAGGACGATGTAGAGATCGGACGTTTCCCTCACCGCGGCGCCTCCCAAGAAGGGAAAGGGGGCGCGGGTGGAGGGGCGAGAGTATCCATTCGTGCGATGAAAAGGTCCGGAGGGCGAGCGGGCGAAACGGCGTCGCCTCCTTCGATGCGGGGGCCAAAAGGCACCCTCTCTTTAGGGTAGCAGACGGCTTTCTGCCGTTCTGAGAGCCCGATGGGGGCGTGCCGCGACGCGATCACCACTGGAGGGATCGGCGGCCGGAGGGTCCCGTTACGCGCGCGCTGAGCCCGTCAGTGCAACTCGGCGCGCATCTTCTCCAGCGCCCTTTGGGCTTCCAGGACGCGGTTGCGGCTGAGCTCGAGGGCTTGTTCGGCGCGCAGATGCATGGTGCGGTAGTCCTGCAATCCGCCGTCGGGCTCGGAGTCCAGGGCGGGGCCTTGGTTGCGGACCCTCATCTCGGCGGCGCGGTTGGATTGGTGGACGGCCACCTCGGCGCGCTCGTACTGCTTGAGCGCTTCGGCCAGGGAGCGCTCGGCGTTGGACGCCGCTTCGAGCATGGCGCGCTGGGCGGCCTGCAGATCGCGGCGGACTGCGGCTGCTCTCTCCTCGGCGGAACGGGTGAGCTGGCGTTGGTTGTCAGCGTCTTGGCGCGCCTCACGCTCTTGCTGTTCCAGGGCCAGAATCCGGGCGGTGGCTTCCTCGACGGCTTTCTCGGCCAAGTCAGCGTCGGTCTCGGCCTGGGCTGCCCGGTCGAGCGCGGACTGGAGCTCCTGGATGGTCCGCGCGGCCTGTTCGTCGGAGCTGAGGGCCTGCTCCTTGAGGTTGGCGAGGAGCTCTTCGGCGCTGGCGTGGGCCTCGGCGGAGCGTTGGGCGCGCAGGCGCGCCTCTTCGATGCGGGATTCGGCCGCCTGGCGCTGCTGCTGGAGCTCAAGGGCCTGCTCGGCGACCCCTGCGAGTTGCCAGCGAAGGTTCGCGGCGGCGCCTTCCAGGGTCATCACACGCTCGCCGGACGCCGTCAAGGCCTGGCGGAGGCGCCAGTCGTCGAGGACGGCCGCTGCGGCAATCGCCGTCAGCCCCAGCGCCGCCCACATCCAGGGGCGCGCAGGCTTCCGCAACTTGACAGTTCCTGGCACGAGGCCTTCGCGGTTTTCGGGCTACGCGCTTTCGCTCGGCGCCCCATAGGCCGGAGGGCGGCCTTCGAGGAACGAGCGCAGCTCGGCGGCCGGAAACCGCATGCCAATATAGAACGGTCCGAAGGCGGCGTACAAGGCGCTGGCTTCGTCGAACCGCATTTCGTAGATGAGCTGCTTGAACACGAGTGGGTCGTCGGCGAACAGGTCGACGCCCCATTCCCAGTCGTCGAAGCCGATCGAGCCGGAGATGATCTGCTTGACCTTGCCGGCGTAGCGGCGGCCGATGGCGCCGTGGTCGCGCATCATGCGGGCGCGATCCTCGATGGGCGTGGAGTACCAGTTGTTGCCGTCGGAGCGCTTCTTATCCATGGGATAGAAGCAGACGTAGCGGTTGGCGGGAACGGAGGGATGGAGCCGCGGCAGCATCGCTTGGCGCTGCTCGGCGAGCTTTTCGGCTTCGGCCGCCACCCAATCCTCCGAACCGGGCTCGACGCCGGCTTCGAGGAGCTGCCGGTAGACCTGCAGAGAGCCTGCGTAGAGGCCCAGCTCGACGGTCGAGACGTAGGAGGTGGTGGGCTCGAGGAACTCGTTGAGGCAGAGCTGCGAGATGGCGAGCTCCACCTGATTGAGGGCCTCGAACGAGCGCCGAAAATGCACCAGGAGCAGGTCGCCCTTGTGGCCCAATTGCGCGAAGACGGCGCTGCCGCCCTCGGGGTGCTGCTCCAAGGCTTCGAACGTACGCGCGGCCTCGTCGGCCAGAGCGGCGCGAGCCTCGGCGGAGATCTTCTTGAGCTCGGCCCAGCGCACGCGGAACATCTGGTGCAGTACGGGCGAGCCGTCGAGAGTCAGCGGGACGGCCGGCGTCTCCGAAGACCGCGCCTGCGGCTTGGCCGGGCCGTGATGGGCCGACGAGGCGGGGAGATGAACGGGCGGCGGCGCAGCGGTGGAGGACATAGCAGCTCTTAGAGTATCAGCGCCGACTCGGCTTGCAAGCCGGCCGACGGGTCGCTTCTGCCTGGGTTGAGAAGGGCTCGCCCTAGATGACGCCGCGGCGTCCGCCGCTGCCGACGAAGCGCGGGTCGATGACCTCACGGCGGTCGCGGTGGAACGTGCGCCAACTGTCGAAGACGACCTCGCCGACGTAGTAGGCGTCGCGGTTGAGGCTATGGCGCTGGGGAAGCTCTTCCTTGCTGGTCGGGCTCTTGAGCTTCGGGAAGAGAATGAAGTCCAGGTAGGTGAAGGCGTGGAAGGCTTTGCCCTGGAAGGCGATCTCGGAGAGAGCCTCAGGGCACTCGCGGCGCATCAGCGGGGCGGCCTGCTCGGCGCTGGGGTCCTTGGGCAACTCGCCGGCGAGCTTGGAGATTTCGGCGAGCTCGCGCTCCACCTCAGCGGCGCCGGCCTCGTCCCAACGATCCTTGCGCTGCTTATAGTCCTTGTAGCGGAAGCGCGCGAACACCAGCAGCACGAAGCCGACGAACGGGGCCACGAAGGCGGAGAGGAACCCGGCGGACTCCCAACGGGTGGCCAGCACGAAAGCCCAGTAGCCCAGCAACGCCAAGCCCAACGCGCCCAATGCCAAGTGCAGCGTGAGGTTGGGGCCGGTGACGTAGCGCTGCTTGAAGTTGCGCAGCTCGTCCAGCGTCGCCTCGACGGCTTCCCGGGCGCGGGCTGCTGCGTAGACAGAGTGCGTCCAGTTGTGGTGCGCCATCGAAGGCGGGTAGTACAGGACGAACAGCTTGTCGGTAGGGACTTCTTGGCCGGAAATACTGCAGCGCATCGCGATGCGGGCTGCCCTCAGCCCAACTCGCAGGATATCACAGCCCTGGCGGCTCGGCCCGTTCTATCGCAAGGGGATGCCGAACAGGGCTTCCACGGCCACGGCTCGTCCATCCCGAAACGCGGGGTGAAACTCCCACGATTGCAGGTTGGCCATGACGAGGTTGTCGGTGGCCGGGTCGACGCCGGAAATGATGCGCATCTCGGTCAGCTCGCCCTGCTCGGTGACGCTGGCATAAACCACGATGCGCGGCGGCAGCTCGGCGGTGGGCCGGTCGGAGAAGTCCAGCCCGAGCGGGGCTTTGTGGAAGGCGAAGGGCGGGTCGAGGCTCTTGCGGGAGAGCACCCGGATGACGTCGCCATTCTGTTCCAGGCTCTCGCGGCGGTCGGCGGGGACGCAGACTTGCAGGACCCACTTCTTCTGGAATCCGGGCGCCTCGACGTAGACGGTGTAGACGGGATTGCCCGTGAGCACGTCGGCCGCTTCTGGGATCGCGCCGGCTTCGTTGGAGACGACGATGATGCCGTGGAGCCTGCGAGGCACCGCGCCGCGGCCGAGGTAGCCGCGGCCGAAGCCTTCGCCGCCGTCGCCGTTGGTTCCCGCTTCGGCCCCGTCGCCGGCTCCCTTGCCGGTTCCGGCGCCGGCGCCGGAGCCGAAGAAGGGCCCGAAGGCGCTGCCTTGCAGAGCGGCTCCCAAGGCCAGCGCGGAGGCGTCGCCCTCATCGCCGGCCAGCAGGCTTCCCCAGCCCTCGTCGCCCAGCTCGCCCAGCGACGGCGTGTCGCCCAGCTCCGCCAGAGCGGGCGTGAGCACGCGCGGCACTTCCATGTCGGAGGGCAGCGTGGGGAGGCCTTCGCTCACGGGCAGGCTGGGGGCGGGTACGGCCAGCTCGGCCAGGGCGGGGACTCCGGGATTGGGCAGGGCCTTGGGGTCGGGCGTCGAAAACTCCCAGGCCACGTCGATCTGCGTGGCGCCGGGCTGGACGCGGGGAAGCTGGAGCTGGATCTCCTGCGCGGCGGCGATCTCCGCCAGGCTCGTGGGTCCGGGCTGGTGGCGTTCCGGCAACACGATCTCGAAGCGGGGCGGCTCGGGCTGGGTCTCGGGAGCGTCGGGCTCTTCGCCCTTGCCGCCGGGATCGACGCTGAGCTTGGGCGCCTCCTTGCGGTTGCCCGCGCCGATGTCGTTGACCAGGCCGTCGAGAGGCGCCAGAGCCTCCAGGGGGGGCTCGTCGCGGGAGTGCCTGCGGCGCAGGTCCGGCGGCAGGCGCAGGGGCTCTTCCTTCATCTTGAACTGCACGATGACCATGTCGTAGCGGTTCAGGTTGAAGGGCAGGCTGTTGGGGTAGAGCAGTTGCAGCCAGGGCACCAGCGCAATCAGGAACAGGTGCGCGAACAGGGCCCCCAGAAAGGGAAGTTGGCGCGTCGAGCGGTCCAACGGCAGGTTGGCGAAGAGCTCGTCGGAACCCGCCGCGGAGTCGCCGCGCCGGAACCGAACTCTTTCTTGGATCTCGCGCGGCCGGGCCAGCACGAACAGCACGGACAGCAGAATGCCTGCCGACGCCAGACCGAGGAAGAAGTCCTGGGCGGGGATTTCCGGGAGCGCTTGCATACCACCCTTAAGAGGAGTTTTCGGATGCTGTCACCTGCCAGTTTAGGGACGGCCGTACTGCGACGACGTCAGTCTGAAGCCTTAGTGCGGGCTAGGGTTGGTCGGTTCGCCCACAGTTTTGTTGCCTATGGGCTGCGCTGGGACTGCCGGGACCGTCGCTTGAAGGGGCACGGAAGACGGCGCGGAAGACAAAGAGAAGCGCCGCTTCGAGACGAGCTCGAAGCGGCGCTTCCCGTGCACCAGGGTAGAGAAAACTCAGGGCTTGTCGTTGGCGGCCCGGCGAGGCTCGTCGTCGAGCGGCGTCGCCAGGTAGCCGGAAATGTGGTTCTTCTCCATCTTGTTGACCACGATCTCGTAGGGGATCTTGGAACCGATGACGTAGAACTGGACCGGCTCGAGCAGCGACTTGTTCTTCTTCTCGATGGTCTTGTCGTCGGCCATCACTTCCAGCGTGTAGAGACCCTTCTTGTCGTTGGTGTCACGCAGGCGGAGTTGGATGCGGCCAACCTTCTGGGGCTCCTTGGTCTTGCGGATGCTGAACTCGAAGTAGTTGCGTTGGCCGAGCCGCTTGAGGGCCTCGAGCTCGCCGGAGTTGGTGGCGATCAGGCCGCTCTGCACGCCGAGGTCGCCGCGGACGGTCTTGAGGTCGGCGACGGCCTTCTCGAGCTCGGCTTGGGCTTCGGTCAGCTCGGTCTTGACGGTGTCCACCCGGCCCGACAAGGCGCCGACCTTGCTGTCGGTCTGGGAGGCGACTTGATTGAGCTCAGTGATCTTGCCGCCGACCTCGGCCAGCGCCTGCTGGTGCTGGGTCTTGGTCTGCTCGATCTCCTTGGCGAGGCTGGTGGTGCGTCCCAGCACGCGCTGCTCGACCTGAGAAGCCTTCTGGTCGATCTTGCTTTCCGCTTCCTGCACCATGCCACGCACTTCCTGCACGCTGGTGTCGACGACGCGGGAGGTGCGGTTGACCGAGCCCTCGAGTTGGGCGATCTGCTCCGACATCGTCTGGAACTGCGCGGCCATGTCCGTCTTGGTGTTGCGCAGCTCCATGTACAAATACAGCGTGGCGCCGATCAGCACGGCGATCAGGGCCAGCAAGACAATAGCCACCGGCGGAACGGAGGCTTGGCCGGCGCGTCCGGTCAGGGTACGGCGGCGGGAATCGGGTGTAAGTTCGCGAGTCATTCTCTACCTCTGTGATTCCGAACGGCTTGTTGGGCCATTCTACTCCGAATAGACGCACAAACGCCCATGGAGGGTTTCGCTGAGGTCTCCTGCGAGAAAAGGCGGAGCGGCCCTAATTTCGTTACACTCGGGAATCGGCTTGCTCGCTCCATGTCCGACGCTCCCACGCTCAGCTATTCCGTCGTCATTCCGGTGCACAACGAAGAGGCGGACGTGCAGGAGTTGGCCCGCCGAACCCTGGAGCAGTTGGGCCCGTCGTGCGAGCTGATTTTCGTCGATGACGGCTCGACGGATGCGACCTGGCAGCGGCTGCTGGAGATCGCCGAGCCGGATCGCGTGCGCCTGATCCGGTTCCGGCGGAACTTCGGCAAGGCGGCGGCCTTGATGGCGGGCTTCGCGGTGACCCGCGGCGGCATCGTCTTCACGCTCGACGGCGACCTGCAGGACGACCCGGCCGAGATTCCGCGGTTTCTGGAACAGATGACCAAGGGCTACGGCTTGGTCACCGGCTACAAGAAGAAGCGCCACGATCCGGTGACAAAGGTCATTGCCTCGCGCATCTTCAACTTCGTGGTGCGCAAGTTGACCAAGCTCGACCTGCACGACATGAACTGCGGCTTCAAGTGCTTTCAAGGGGACTTGGCGCGCCGCCTGCGGATTCGCGGCGAGCTGCACCGCTTCATCCCGGCGATGGTGGCCGCCGAGGGCTACGCCGTGGGCGAGATCGAGGTGCGCCACCAGGCCCGCAAGCACGGCCGCTCGAAGTATGGCGCCAGCCGCCTGTTCAAAGGCTTCGTCGACCTGATTACCGTGATGCTGCTGACGGAGTATCGCCAGCGCCCGGCGCACGGTTTCGGCTGGGCGGCGCTGGCGTGCCTGGCGCTCTCGGCGCTGACGGGCCTGCTGGCGGCGGGGCTGCGTGCCGGCGGGTTGGAGCCGCATTGGGGCGCGAGCTACTTTCCGCTGGGGCTGATGGGCTGGGCGCTGGGGCTGAAGGCGTTGTTCTTCGGACTGACAGCGGTGGTGTTGCTGGCCGCCGGATGGGTGGCCGAGATCGTGATCACGCGGCCGCTGGAGCTCGATCCCTCCGCGCAGTACGTCGTCGAGGACCGCCTTGATTAGGAACCTGGCCAGGGTCCTCAAGCTGTTGGTTCCGTTGGTCATCGCCTACTTCGTGGGCAAGGTGATCCACGCCAACTGGGAGCAGGTGCGGACCGCCGAGTGGCAGTTTTCGCCGCTGCATCTCATCGGCTCGTTCGTGCTGTGCTCGGGCTGGTTCCTGTTCCGGCCGCTGGGTTGGAACGTGATCCTGAACCGCTTTGGCCGTGACGTGCCCTACGGCGCCGTCTACAGGGTCTATCGGCAGAGCGAGTTGAGCCGGTACGTGCCGGGCGCTGTGTGGCAGTTCGTCAGCCGCATCTACTTGATCAAGCGCTGGCACGTGACGGCTTCAGCCTGCATGGCCGCCACGATCGTGGATCTGGTGCTGGCGACGCTGGCTTGCCTGATTCCCGCCTCGTGGACGCTGCTGGACGCCTTTCCGGGCATGCAGGGCTACCACCAGGCGCTGCTCATCGGATTCCCCGTGGCGTCGGTGGCGGTGGTGCATCCGACGATCTTCAACGCTTGGGCGGGCTTCTTGGCGAATCGGTTGCGCCAGCCCTGGACGCCGTTGCAGATCCGCTGGCCGATGCTGCTGGGGATCTGGTTGATGTACGTGGTCGGCTGGGTGATGCTGTGCGCCGGAGTGGCGATGTTCGCGCGCGGGATTCTGTCGCTCGGGTCGGTGGGCCCCATGCTGCTGGGCTCGAGCTACGCGGTGGCTTGGCTGATCGGCACGCTGACGATGATTGCGCCGGCGGGCATGGGCGTGCGCGAGGGCGCCATGGGGCTGATGCTGAGCCGCTTCATGGCTGAGGGCCCGGCCTTCACGCTGGCCGTCGGCGTGCGGTTCTGGGTGCTGCTGGTGGAGCTGTGCTGGGTAGGGCTGGGCGCGCTGTTTCCGCAGCCGGAGCCTCCGGAAACGCCGGATGGAGAAGCCGAAGGCGCCTAGCGCGGAGGCCTTTGCGGCCCGTGCTAGGATGTCGTCGATCGGGACGCCGCAGGGACCTGGATGCAGATGCGCCTGACTTTGGTCTTGGTCCTCGCCGGCGCCGTCGCTCTGTCCATTCCAGTCGCCGCTTGGGGGCAGTTTCCGTCTCGAAGGAGACTGCCGCGCCCGTCGCCGTCGATGCCGACGGCGGGGTCGGAGAGCGCCCCGCGAGGCGTCGACGGCCTGGACCCGGTTCTCGAAAACCCCGAGCAAGGCGCGGCGCGGACGATGCTGCGGTCGTCGGTGGCGTCGGCCTACGCCGATGGCGTCTCTGCTCCGTCCGGGGCCGATCGACCAGCCGCGCGCGCGGTCAGCAACATCGTGGTCGCCGAGCCGGAGGCGATCCCCAACGAGGCGAACGCCAGCTCGTTCCTGTGGCAATGGGGCCAGTTTCTGGACCACGACTTGGACTTGGTGGAGACCTCGGCGACCGAGACGTTCGACGCGCCGGTTCCGGCGGGCGACCCGTGGTTCGACCCCTCGGGAACCGGCCTTGCGGTGATTCCCCTGTTCCGTTCGCTCTATGATCCGGCGACCGGGAACGAACCGGGAAGTCCCCGGCGGCAGCTCAATGATGTGACGGCCTTCATCGACGCCTCGAACGTTTACGGCAGCAGCGCCGAGCGGGCCTCCGTGCTGCGGGCGCCGGACGACTCGGGAGGGCTGCTGACCAGCCCCCGGGGCATGTTGCCCTACAACACGATGGGCATGCCCAACGGCGGCGGCAGCGGCGAGGAGCTGTTCGTGGCCGGCGATGTGCGCGCCAATGAGCAGATCGGCCTGACGGCATTGCACACGCTGTTCGTGCGGGAGCACAACCGGCTGGCGCGGATGATTCGGGCCGCGGACGCCTCCCTGAGCGGCGACGCCGTCTATGAGCGCGCTCGCGCTCTAGTGGCGGCGGAGATGCAGATCATCACGTACAAGGAGTTTCTGCCCATTCTGCTGGGGGCGGGCGCCTTGCGGCCCTACGAAGGGTTTCGGCCGGACGTGGACGCCTCCATTGCGAACCTGTTTGCGACCGCGGCCTACCGCTTCGGCCACAGCATGCTCAACGAGAAGCTGCTGCGGCTGGAACGCGACGGCTCGGAGAGCGCGGCGGGCCATCTGCCGCTGGCGGAATCGTTCTTCAACCCGGTGCGGCTGACCGAGGAGGGCGGTCTGGAGCCGATTCTGCGCGGGCTGGCTTGGCAGCGGGCGCGGCGCATCGATCCCTACGTGACCGACGCGGTGCGCAACTTCCTGTTCGGGCCGCCGGGCGCGGGCGGCTTCGATTTGGCGACGCTGAACATTCAGCGCGGCCGCGACCACGGGCTGCCGGACTACAACACGGTGCGGCGCGAGCTGGGGCTGGCGCCGAAGACCAGCTTTGCCGCCATCAGCGGCGAACCGGTGATTCAGCGGCGCTTGGAAGAGGCTTATGGGACCGTGGACCGCATCGACCCCTGGGTGGGCGGGCTGGCCGAAGATCACGTGGCCGGCGCGCTGGTGGGCGAGCTGATTCGGACGGTGTTGACGGATCAGTTCGAGCGGCTGCGGGACGGTGACCGCTGCTGGTACGAGAGCTTCTTCGATGAGGCGACGGCGCGGCAGCTCGAGCGGATGCGCCTGAGCGACATCATTCGCATGAACACGATGATCGAGGGCGAAGTTCCCGACGACGTGTTCCATGCGCCTGCGGGGGCGCCGTTCTGAGCCCCGGGGCGGAGCCGCCTCGGATCGGCCGCTACGAGGTCCTGGAGGCCTTGCCCGGTGCGGACGGCCGGTCGCTGTATCGGGTCCGCGATCCCTTTTTGGAGCGGGAGGCGCTGCTGGAGGCCTGGGAGGCTTCCGAAGGCGCTGGGCGGTTGGAGGTTCTGCGGCCATACCTGCGTTTGGGGCGGGCCCGCGTCGCCGAGATTTTCGAGATGCGGGCGGACGGCGAGGGAGCCTACTTGGTCAGCCGTCTGCCACGGGGAGAATCCCTCGCGCGCCGGCTCGCGGCGGCCTGGGCGCCGAATCCCGACGGCGTGGTCCGCCTGCTGGAGCAGACGGCGGAGGCGCTGAACCAGGCGCACCGAGCCGGGCTGGCGCATGGGGCGCTCGGGCCGTCGTGTATCGTGCTCGACGAGCGGGACGACACGGTGGTGACCGATTTCTGGGGCGCCGCCTCGCGGGGCGTTGCGCCGTCGCCGGGTGACGACCAAGCCGCGCTGGCGCGGCTGGCGGCGGAATTGCTGCGAGCTTGCGAGACAGAGCATCGCGTGAGCGCGGAGAGTTGGCGGGCGCTCGAGACGCCTTTCGCCGGCGGCTGCGGTGACTGGGTTCTGACTTTGCGGGACGCGCTCACGCCGCCGCCTCCGCCGCCGGTCCCCGTGCCCGGAACCAACGCCTGAACGGGTGCGGAAAAGGCGACGGCCGCCACCCCTGGTGGGGAGGCGGCCGCCGGTTTTTCGGGCTGGTCCGCTGGGACCTACCAGATGAAGCGGACGCTGTACTGCAGCTCGCGGCCCGATTGGGTGGCCAACTGGGTGTTGACTTGGCCGAAGCTGCCGGAGTTGACGTCGGTCGAGGGGGCCGCGCCCATGAAGGAGTTGGTCAGGTTGTAGGCTTCCAGACGGAACTCCAGGGCCACTTTCTCGGTGACGTCGAACTTCTTGTTCAGCGTCAGGTCGAGGTTGGCGAAGTAGGGGCCGCGGACGCCATTCACGAACCAAGCGTTGGAACGGCGGGTGAAGGCCGGCTGGCGGGCGAAGGCGGCGGTGTTGAACCACTGCTCGCGCGTCGGGTTGTCGAGCTTCACGTCGTCGCTGAGCTGGAGCTGCGTGGGGAACTGCAGCAGCGCGCCGGAGACGTAGCGGAAGATGCCCGAGGTGGACCAGCCGCCGACGACCAAGTCGAGCGCCTTCGGCATGCCGGCGCCGAACTGGCGTCCATGGCCGAAGGGCAGCTCATAGATGCCGCCGAAGGTGAACGTTTGGCCCTGGTTGGGGTCCTTCTGCAGAGTCGGGACTTGGTCGTACATGTCGACCTCGTCCCAGTAGGCGCCGCTGCGGCCACGGTTGTAGTTGTAGCCGAACATGAAGTTGAAGCCGTTGGAGAACGGGCGCTGGATCTTCAACTGGAAGGCCTTGTAGCGCACGTCCCGAACCGGGATCGACAACTGCTCGATGTTGTTGTAGTAGGGGTAGGGCCGCAGCAACTGGCTCACGGCCACGTTCTTGCTGTTGGAGAGCTCGCCCGGGATGATGCTGGTGGGCAGCCCGTAGTAGGGGTTGGCGACGCTCTGAGTGGTGGCCGACTGCGCTGCGAAGGCGATGCGCGGGTCGGCGTTGTTGACCTGCGTGTCGAGCGAGTGGTTGTGGCCGTAGTTCATGAAGAACGTGGCGTCCATCACGATGCGGCTGACGAGCTCGCGCTGCAGGCTGAAGTTGAAGCGGTCGTTGATGCCCTGCTTGTAGTTCTGCGTCTGGAAGACGCCCTCTCCGGTGCCCAGCACCGAGTAGATGCCGGCGGTCTTGCCGCGCGGAATCACCAGCGGGTTGGAGTTGGCGCCCGAGGACGGGAAGGGATCGGAGAGCTGCGTCCGCGGAATGCCTTGCAGCACCGACAGCGGGTTGGTGGTGCCTGTGTAGCCCGGGTAGGGCGTGGAGCCCAGCGGGTCCACGGAGTTGCGGTCCTGGATCGGCGGGACGGCGTAGCGGGCCCAGCCGATGCGAAGAGCCGTCTTGTTGTCGAGCCGGTAGGCGATGCCGACGCGGGGCAGGAAGATCGTCTTCTGCGCCTTGTAGTAGCCGCGCTGGTCGTCGTTGGTGAAGATCCAGGCGCCGGTGTAGGTGAGCGGCCGGTTGCGCAGCGCCAGGGCCTCGTCCGGCATGGGAGCCGCGGCGGCCTCCAGGTCCGGCAAGCCTTGCGAGAAGTCCGGTCCGATCGATAGACGCCGCTCGGGGTCGCGCAAGGGCGTCTCGTACTCGTAGCGCAGGCCCAGGTTGAGGGTCACGCGCTGGCTGACCTTGTAGTCGTCCTGGATGTAGACGCCGTAGACGTCGGCGTGTGGACGGTTGATCGGGGCGGTCTGCACAATGCCGCTGTTGACGGCGCCGAGCATGAGCGAAGCGTAGGCGTGACCGACCTCGGCCGTCTTCGGAGCGAAGAAGGTGTCAGCGGTCTCGTTGGGCTGGAAGATGAACTGGATGCCGCGCGGGCGGGCCGCCTCGATGCGCTGGGCCCGGTACTGCTGGCCGATCTTGAGGTAGTGTTTGCCCACCTGCTTGGAGAGCTTGGCGTCGTAGTTGTAGGTCTTGGGCACCTGATA
This sequence comes from Acidobacteriota bacterium, assembly GCA_016125275.1. Taxonomy (GTDB): domain Bacteria; phylum Acidobacteriota; class Terriglobia; order Bryobacterales; family UBA6623; genus RI-231. Next base: position 303,011 of record WGMB01000001.1, read on the forward strand.
CCAGAAGCCGTAGCGGCCGAGCTGCGTGCGGGTGTCGGCCCGTACGTCGAGCTGCGGATGGTACACGGCCGGGATGTCGGCCACGTGCGACGAGTACCAGTTGTTGCCGGGCCATAGGTCGGCCAGGCCTTGCTCGCCGATCTCCACCGCCGGCGCCGCGAAGGAGTCGTTGATCTTCGACCAGGAGCCGCGAATGTTGAAGACGGTCGTGGGGTTGATGGTCCAGACCACGTCGCCGGAGGTCTGCCAGGTGTTGCGGGCGCTGCCGGCCATTGGCTGCAAGGGAGAGCCGCCGGTGAAGTCCGGATCGCTCTGGGTGGTGTGGAAGCGGCTGATGCGGCCGAAGATCTTCACCGAATCGCTGACGTTCCAGTCGGCGCGGTCGGAAAAGTTGTAGTACTGGAACTGCTGCGGGAAGGTGTAGCGGTAGTTGTTCGCGCCGGAGGCGTTGTCGCCGGGCTGATTGGGCTCCCAGAGGGTGGACATCATGCGGATCGCCGTCGGGTCGAGACGCGAGCTCGGGATGGTGTTGTTGGCGAAGGGCTCGCGGGTGGAGGTGTTCGAACCCGTGATGACGGTGGTGAACGGATCGTAGATGGCGCGCAGGCCGCCCTTGCTGTTGAGGCTGTTGGAGAAGTCGCCGGCCTTCTCGAGTCCGGTGGGCAAGGTCAGCGCCAGCGTGCGGGGCTCGCGGGTGTTCTGGCCCTCATAGGCGAAGAAGTTGAAGACCTTGTTCTTGACGATGGGGTTGCCGGAGGTGACGCCCCAGACGTTGCGGCGCACGATGGAAGCCTGCGCGGTGAGCGGGTTCGGCCGGGCGTTGAGCGCCGGGTTGCGGCCGAAGTAGTAGGCCGTGCCGTGGTGCTCGTTGGTGCCGGACTTCATCTGGACCGAGAGGATGCCGCCGGCGGAGTGGCCGAACTCGGCGTCCACGGCGTTCTGCTGGACGTTGACCTCGCTGACGGCGTCCATGGCGGGCACGTAGGTCCCCTTGGCGCCGACGAGCTGCGGCACGCCGTCGAGCAGCACGCTGTTCTTGTAGGCTGTGTCGCCGCCCACGTCCATTTGGCTTGCCGCCCAGTGGTGATAGGGGCTGGTCTCATTGCCCCCGCGATACTGCACGGCGGGATCGAGCTGGGCCAGCAGGAAGGGGTTGCGGTGGATGATGGGCAGCTCGTTGGCCATTTTGGTGTCGAGCGTCATCTCCATGGTGGTGGAGTTGAAGGCTACGGCCACCGGAGCTTCTTCGACCGTGACCGTTTCGGCGATGGCTCCAATTTCGAGGGAAGCGTTGACGCTGATATTGGCGCGAGTCTGCACCAGAATGTTCTGTTGGACGAAGGAGCGGAAACCTTCGACCTCGACGCGAAGCTCATATGTACCGGGCAATACAAAGTCAAAGAGGTAATTGCCGGATTCATTGGTTTCGTGGGAGGCTTCGACGTTGGTGTTAACGTTGCGAAGCGTGACGTGAGCGGCCGGAATGACGGCCCCGCTGACGTCAGTGATGACGCCCTGGACGCGTCCGCGTAAGTCTTGCGCGACGGCCGGGAGTGAGCTGAGAGAGAGAATGGCGACGGCGGTCCATAGAGCCGTTCCGGGCAAACGGCGGCCGCCCCTGATATCCGACATGGATCATCCTCCACACAACGTTGTGTTCTTGCATACGCCATCCGGGAGGCAGGCATGGCCCGGCGAGAGCAGCCGGTCAAAAACCCCGAATACCCCAAGCGAAATAGGGGCTGATCCCAAAGCCCCGCACCCCGTAGCTCCAGAAATCGTAGGGATGGAAACAAATCACCACAATCCCATGATTTGGTGGAATGTTTGCCAGTTTGAGGGGGCCAGGCGGTATGGGAGCGAGGGGGTATGAGGGCGATTCCGGCGTGGTATAACGAGCGCTGGCATGCGTGGATTGTGGGGAGCCTGGAGTGTGGCGGCGTTGGTCTGGCTGGCGCCGGCGCACGCCTTGGCGGGTCCGTATCTGGGCGCTTCGGCCTGCGAAACGTGTCACCCACGGCAGGCCAAGGCTCAAGCGGCGTCCGCCCACGCGCGGGCCTTGTCCCGACCGGCGGACCACCGTTTGTCGGGCGTGTTTGGGGAGGCGAGAGAGCTGCGGCGGGAGCCGGGCTATACGTTTCGCGTGGGCCTCGGCGACGGCCGGCTCCGCGTGGAGGCCTCCGACGGCGAGCGGACGCGGCGGCTGGTGGCGGATTGGGCGTTTGGGGCGGGGGAGCAGGCGGTGACGTTCGTGGGGCGTTTGGATGAGGAGTGGTACCTGGAGCACCACTTCAGCTACTACTCGGCTACCGGCGCTTATGGGCCGACCCCGGGGCACCAGATGCTGCGGGCCGATGATTTGGGGCAGGCGGTGGGCGTGCAGTACCGGACGTTTTCACCGCAGACCGAGATCATGACGTGCTTCCGCTGCCACACGACCGGACCGCTGGCGCTGGGCGAGGGGTATTCGATCGAGCCGTCGGAGCTTGGCGTGCGCTGCGAGGCTTGCCATGGGCCGGGCCAGGCTCACGTGGAAGCGGTGGGAAAGGGGTCGGTCGAGGCGGCGCGGAAGGCCATCGACAACCCCGCTCGACTCAGTCCCACGGAGCTGTTGGCGACCTGCGGAGCCTGCCACCGGCCGCCCGCGAGCGAGACGGCCGAGATCGACTACAGGGACCCCTGGAACGTGCGGCATCAGCCTCTGTATCTAGCCCGCAGCGCCTGCTTTCTCGGCGGCGGGCTGACCTGCATGAGCTGCCACGACCCGCATGCGTCCGTGGATCACGACGCCAAGGCGTATGACGGGCTTTGCCGGGGCTGCCACAACCAGGCCGAAGCGCCGCCGTCGGCCGTTTGCGCTTCCACGGAGGGCGCTGCCTGCAGCTCCTGCCATATGCCGAAGACGCAGCCGCAGCCGGAGCTGACGTTCACGAACCACTGGATAGGGGTTTTCGAGCCCGGCTCACTGGTTCCCCGGCGGTAGCCGCTCGACGATCCCGCGGATCTCGGCCACCAAGGGGTCCTGCTCGCCGTAGGCCGCCGTGAGCGTCGCGTAGGCCTGGCGGAAGAGGCGCGCGCCCTCCTCGCGCCGCCCGGCGGCCCAGCAGAGATGAGCCAGATTGTAGATCGTCTGGCCGACTTCCGGGCTCTGCTCGCCCAAGGCGCCCTTCTGGATCTCCAGGGCTTGCCGGTAGAGCGGCTCGGCCTCGGTCAAGCGGTTCTGCACGTGGTAGAGGCCGCCGAGGTTGTTGAGCGTGGAGGCCAGGTCGGGATGGTCCGGGGGCAGAGTTTCGCGGCGGATCTCGAGGGCCTGGAGCAGGAGCTTTTCGGCGGCGGCGAAGTCGCCGAGCTGGCGCTGCACGTTGCCGCGGTTGTCGAGCGCCGCGGCGGCGTCGGGCGTGTGGAGGCCGGTGGTGCCCTCGTAGATGGCGACGGCCTCGGCGAGCAGCCGGTCGGCCTCCTCGGGGCGATCCGCGAGCGACGCCAGATAGGCGAGGTTGTTCAAGGCCAGGGCGGCTTGGGGATGGTCGCGCCCGTGCGCGGCTTCCACGGCGACGAGCGCGCGGCGATAGAGCGCCTCGGAGCCGCTCAGGTCGTTGTGGGCCTCGCGAAGGGCGGCCAGACGTACCAGGGCTCCGGGATCTTCGGACAGGGCCAAGCCGCCGCGGTAGAACTGCTCGGCGTCGTCGGGGTCTCCCTTGGCGCTGCGCAGCGACGCCAAGCGGAAGTAGAGCTCGGCGTTGTCGGTCCGCTGAGGCGACGTCTCCAGGCGCAGGGCCAGGGCGCGGCGCAGAAGGGATTCGGACTGCTCGCCGTCGCCTTGGGCGAGCCGAGCCTCGGCGAGATCCTCGAGACCGGCGGCCAGCGCCTCGGCGTCGGCGGGCTCGGCGGCCTCGAACCGGGTCAGGCTGCGGCGGAGATAGGGTTCGGCCTCCTGCGGGCGGTCCTGGGCCAGCAGAAAGGCGCCGAGGTCATGCAGCGCCGCGGCGGTCTTGGGAGAGGCCGGACCATCCTGCGCCTCCCGGCGGGAGAGGGCGTCTCGAAAGAGAGCCTCGAAGGGAGAAGTCGCTTGGGCCGGATCGGCTCGGCCGACGGCGGCCCCCAGGATCGCCGTCGTCGAGAGCGCCAGGAGCTGCCTGCCGACTCGCACTGCGCTCAGCGATCGCGCAGCTTGGAGAGCAGCCGCAGGAACTCGACGTAGAGCCAGACCAGCGTGACCATCAGCCCGAACGCCCCGTACCACTCCATGTACTTGGGGACGCCTGCGGCGACGCCGTTCTCGATGAAGTCGAAGTCCAGCACGAGGTTCAACGCGGCGACTCCGACGACGATCAGGCTGAAGCCGATTCCGACCAGACCGCTGCCGTGGATTAGCGGAATCTGGATGCCGAAGAAGCCGAGGACCCAGGAGGCGAGGTAGAACAGGCAGATGCCTCCGGTGGCCGCCACGACGCCGAGTCGAAAGTTCTCCGTGACCTTGATGAGCCGGGAACGGTAGGCCAGCAGCAGCGCGCCGGCGGTGCCGAGGGTCAAGCCGACGGCCTGGATGGCGATGCCGGGATAGCGCATCTCGAACAAGCCGCTGATCGCGCCGAGGAACAGGCCTTCCAGCACCGCGTAGATCGGCGCGGTGATCGGCGACCAAGCCGGCTTGAAGGAGGTGATGAGGCCGAAGATCAGGCCGCCGATGGCGCCGCCCATCCAGTACAGCGCCGTGTTCTCGCCCTGCTGCACCAGGCTCCAGGGGTAGAGCGCCGCGACGACCGCGAGTAGCAGAAGCATCCCCGTGCGATTGACCGTCCCGTCGAGCGTCATGCGCTCCACGTCGAAGCCGGAGCGGGTGACGACCTGCCGGAAGGTATTCTCGTTGAGAGCCGGGTTGGAGGTGCGCATCTGGGCTCACTGTAGCACCGGAGCCGCGATTTCCGACGCGGAAACTCAGCCGTGCAGATTGATCAGCGGGAGCCGGATGCGGAGGTTGGAGCCGTGGCCGGGATTCGACTCGAGAGTCATGGCGCCGCCCAGCCCGCGCACCCTCTGCTTGATCGACTTGGGGCCGAGCTGGAGGGCGTCGAGCTCCTCGAGCGAATACTTGCCGCCGAAGCGATAGCCGGCGCCGTTGTCGTCCACCGAGACGTGCAGCTCGTTGTTCTTCTTCTCCAGGGCGAGCAGCACGTGGGTGGCGTTGGAGTGCTTGTAGATGTTATGCAAGGCTTCGCGGGCGATCTTGAGCGTTTCGCCGGTGACCTGCTGCGGCACGCTCAGCGCTCCGTTCTGCTCGGCGAGCATCGTCACGGCGACGCCGGATTCCTTCTGGAAGCCCTCGACCAGCCGCCGCGTGGAGACCAGCAGAGAGGACTCGTCCGCCTCGATGGGCCGCATCCGGTGCACGAAGGTCCGCATCTCCTGCACGAGCTTGCGGGCGAGCTCGTACAGCGACTGCATTTCTTGCTCGGCGAGCTCAGGGTTGCGGTCCCGCAGTCGCCGGATGATTTGCAGGCGCATCTCGAAGCTGATGACGCTTTGCAGCGGGCCGTCGTGGAGGTCGTGCGCGATGCGGATGCGCTCGCGCTCGTAGGCGTCGTTCTCGGTGCGCCTGACGACCAGGAGGTGGCGGACGGCGTCGCGGAACAGGTGGCCCACGTCGCGGAGCTTCTTCCACTGCGAGCTGCGGACGCCCCGCACGCTGTTGATGAGCAGCAGGCGGCCGATGGTCTTGCGGTCGTCGCGCAGGCCGACGCCCATGGCGTTGTAGATCTCGAACTGCTGCACGATGTAGGGGTGCAGGTCGATCTCGCGCTCGGCCTTGCGGCCGTCGGCGGCGACGAGCGAGAGGTCGTTTGAGTAGAAGTCCAGCTTGGCTCCGGTCATCGAAGCCCACTCCTGGCGCTGGTCGAACTCGACGGCGGGTGGGTCGGAGGCGCCACGCTGGGGCGGGTACTGGCAGATCGCGTAGTAGTCGGACTGGGCGTCCCACAGAGCGAGCACGGCGCGGGAGCAGCCCAGCCACAGGGAAAGGTCCCGTAAGGCGCTCTCAACGGCCAACACCATGTCCGCCTCGGACTGTCCCGAGGCTTGCCGCAGTGCCTGCGCGATGCGCTTTTCGGCGCGCTGGGACTGGAAGGTGATGTAGTAGCCCAGCGCCCCGGCCACCACCAGCATGAACAGGAAGGAGCTGAGCGAGAAGCGGAACTGGTTGCCTTCGCCGCTGGCCACCCAGGCGGAGTAGAAGACGATGCTCAGCGATGTGATCACCAGCACTTCCTTGGCGCCGTGCAGCAGAGCCGCTTCGATGATCAGGAAGTGGAAGAGCATCAGCGGCACGCCGATCTCGCCGTCGGTGGTGAGCAAGACCGTCATCACCATCACCGCAAGGTCCGCGAACAGCACCCAGTGGGTGCGGGTGCGGACGATGTTGTGCTCGCGGAAGGCGAGAAGGGAGGCCGCGTAGACGCACAGGAGCGGTCCGGCCACCAACCCGGCGGCCGAGCCGCCGAGCGCAAAATAGATGCCTTGGATGAGGAAGTAGCCGATCGCGATGACCAGCCGCAGCACCGACAGGTGATAGGCGCGGCGGTTGACGACGATGAGCTCGTCGGTATAGCTTTCGGCGGGCATGAAGGCGGGATGGGCGTTGTTTGGAAAAACAAGCCCGTCCCGCTGCTATCTTATCGCAGGGTCCGACGGCCGTTGCTGTGGTTCAGACGCTTCTTTTCCCGGGAAAAGGCGAATCCCGGCACGCCCTCAGGCGAAGCGCTGAGGGGGCCGGGGCGCGCCTAGAAGTCCAGGTAAACCTCGAACATTTGGCTGATCGGCATCAGCATGAAGTCGACCCGGTAGCGACCGCCCAGCTTCGCCGTTTCGGGGTGATAGGTGAAGGAAATTGTTGCGTCGACGCCGCTGTCGAATTCCGGCTGATCGACGGAGACCTCGATGCCGGGGATGTCCCGGGTGTAGCGCTCGATCTTGAGCTTACCCATCGAGTTGTTCTTGACCTTCACCTGCCGCGTCACGGGTTCGTCGGCGGCGGCGGGAAAGCGTACGGCGTCAGCGCTGACCTGGTACATCTCGGCCAGGCTCTCAATGGTGGGCCGTGGCGCCTGGGGCGGCGGCCGGAAGCCGCCGGGGGGCACGACCTCTTGGCCGGCCTGCATCTGTCCGAACGGCGTCGCCTTGACCGGAGCGTCTTCGCTCATCTCGACGTCTTCCTTCTTGGTCAAGTGCATGAACCAGGAGTCGTCGTGGTAGCGCCAGTCGCTGGCCAGCGGCACCGCCAGCGGGGCCGAGCCGAGCATGGGCACGATGGTGTGACAGGCGACGAGCACGTTGGCGGAACGGAAGTCCTCGGCCCACTTGATGGTCTTTACCTCGAAGGCCATGATGCGGTTCTTCTTCGCGTTGTAGAAAGCGTCCTTGGATTCCTCATCGAGGTAGTTTTCGGCCTGTCGGAACTCGCCCTTCTGGAAGTGGGTGTAAAAGCCTTCCACGCGCTGCCGCAGGGCTTCATCGACTTCCGGAGGCGCCGAACGCGCCAACTGCTGCAGTTGGGCCGGCGCAGCGGCTGCCGCGAGCAAGAACATGAAAACAAACGAGGTGATCCGTGTCATGGCGAGAGCTCCCTTGATTATAGGGCCTTAGACGCGCAGGCCCCCCCGTTCGGTAGGGGCTCGGGGCAAAGTCTGCGGAGGGGGCGTGACCTAGCCGCGGTGGAGGTCGCGGTGCAGCAGCTTGGTGGTGAAGCCGGCCTCGTCGAGGCGGCGCTGGATCTCTTCGGCGATCATCACCGAGCGGTGCCGGCCGCCGGTGCAGCCGATGCTGACGGTGAGGTAGCTTTTGCCCTCGGCCACATAGTGCGGCAGGAGGTAGATGAGCAGCTCGCTGGTGCGGCGGATGAACTCCCCGGTCTGCGGAAAGGAGCTCACGTACTCGATGACCTTGGCGTCCTGCCCAGTGAGATCCTTGCCGCCGGGCAGGTAGTGCGGGTTGGGCAGGAAGCGGACGTCGAAGACTAAGTCGGAGCTGGTCGGCAGCCCGTGCTTGAAGCCGAAGCTCTCGATGGTGACCAACATCACGGGCGTGTTGGCGCCGCCGAAGCGGTCCACGATCAGCCGGCGCAGGTCGTGAATGTTGTAGGTCGAGGTGTCGATGACGCGGTCGGCCATGGCCTGCACGGCCGACAACTGCTCGCGTTCGCGCTGAATCTTCTCGAGCAGGGAACCCTCGCCCGCAAGGGGGTGAGGCCGGCGGGTTTCACTGAAGCGCCTTTGGAGCACGGAGTCCGAAGCTTCCAGGAAGAGCAGGAAAGCTTTGGTCTCCTGCTTGATCTCGGCAAAAATCTCAGGAAAACGCGACAGGGCGCGGCCTTCGCGTACATCCACCACCAGGCAGGCGCGGCGAATCTCGGCGGACTGCTGGCACAGCTCGACGAACTTGGGGATGAGCTCGAGCGGGAGATTGTCGACGGCGTAGTAGCCCAGATCCTCGAAGACGCGCAGGACTGTGCCTTTGCCGGACCCGCTCAAGCCGGTGATGATGACCAGCTCGGTGGGCGCCTGGGTTGGCGGCTGCGGTTCGGACGGACCTGGCGCGGCATCCATGGATTGGCGGACTCCGGGGTCGCGGACCCCTGGGCTTGAGGTTACTCGATCGGACGGGGGGCGCGCTTGCTTCGCTTCGAGTCGAGCCCGATAATAGAGCCCAAGTTGCGCTTCCAGAACGCTTTTTCGTCCCTCGCGCTGTCGTTCGGCCTGGTCGCCGTCGCAGCCGCCGCGCCGCCGATCGGGCCGGAGTCGAAGGTCTCGTTCAACAAGGACGTTCGGCCGATTCTGTCGGACAAGTGTTTCACTTGTCACGGTCCGGACGAGAAGAAGCGACTTAGCGGATTGCGCTTGGACAACTTCGAGGGCGCCACGCGCGACCTGGGCGGACGGGCGGCGATTGTGCCGGGCGATCCGGACGCCTCGGAGATCATCCGCCGCGTCACCCATGAGAGCGAGGCCCTGCGGATGCCGCCGGCCTATGCCGGGACCGGCAAGACGATCAGCGACGCCGAGCTGGGAGTGCTGCGGCGGTGGATCGCGCAGGGAGCGGAGTACCAGGGCCACTGGTCGTTTCTGCAGGTGAAGCGGCCGGTTCCGCCGGCCGTTGGCGGCGCGGAGCTGGCGCCGATCGACCGCTTCGTGCGGGCCCGCTTGGCCGCCGAAGGGTTGGAGGCTGCTCCCGAAGCCGGCCGGGAGACGCTGCTGCGGCGTGTGAGCCTGGACCTCACCGGCTTGCCGCCCACGCCGGAAGAGATCGACGCCTTTCTGGCGGATCGCTCGGAGAATGCCTACGAGACCGTCGTCGACCGGCTGCTGGCGTCGCCGCGCTACGGCGAACGCATGGCGATCCGCTGGCTCGACGGCGCGCGCTACGCCGACACGAACGGGTACCAGACCGATGCCTGGCGGGATATGTGGCGCTGGCGGGACTGGGTGATCGAGGCCTTCAACAACAACAAGCCGTTCGATCAGTTCACCGTGGAGCAGTTGGCCGGCGATCTGCTGCCGAACCCGACCCGGGAACAGCGCATCGCCACGGGCTTCAACCGCAACCACCGCGCCAACTCCGAGGGGGGGATCGTGCCCGAGGAGTATCTGGTGGAGTACGTGGTGGACCGCGTGGATACCACGGCGACGGTCTTCATGGGGCTGACGCTGGGTTGCGCCCGCTGTCACGATCACAAGTTCGACCCACTGACGCAGAAGGACTTCTACTCGTTTTACGCGTTCTTTAACAACATTCCCGAGCGGGGCCGGGTATTCAAATACGGCAACACGCCGCCGATGATTCCGGCGCCGACGCGGGCGCAGCAGACCGAGCTGCAGGCCGCCGACGAACGGCTGGAGCAGGCGAGCCAAGCCTTCGACGCCCGGCGAGAGGCTATCGCAAAAGGCTTCCGTCGCTGGGAGAAGTCGCTAGCCGGCGAGAAGGATGAGGCTCGTTGGGAGCCGACGCTGGACCGCGTAGCCGCTTATGAGTTGGAGCAGGGCGAGGCGGGCTGGACCTTCGAGGGAGGGGAACCGGCCTTCGCCGAGGGCGTGAGGGGACAGGCCGTGGAGCTCGACGGGACGCGGCGCGTGAACGCCGGCGACACCGCCAACTTCGGCTACCTGGACGCGTTCACGCTTTCGGCCTGGATCAAGCCGTCCGGCCCGACCGGCGCCATCGTGGCCCGGACGAACAAGGAGAAGGACGGGCAGGACTTGGGCTGGGGCGGATATGGCCTGTATCTGGTCGACGGCAAGCTGCAATTCAACCTGATTCAGCGCTGGCTCGACGACGGTTTGCGGGTGGAGTCCGCCGAGGCGCTCCCGCTGAACGCCTGGAACCACGTGGCGGTGACTTACGACGGTTCGCGCATGGCCGACGGCATCGAATTCTTCGTCAACGGCAAGCGCGTCGAGAAGACCGTAATTCTGGACCTGATGAACCAGCAGACGGGTGTGAAGGAGCCGCTGCTGATCGGCATGGGCGGCGGTCTGAACACGGGCTTCCAGGGGCTGATTGACGGCGTACGGGTCTTCGAAGCTGCGCTCGACGAGCCCGGCGTGGCCCTGCTGGCCGAGCCGGCGTCGCTCAACGAGCTGGCGCGACTGGAGGCCGATCCCAAACCGCAGGCGGCGCAGGATCTGCTGCGGCTGGCGTATTTGAACCAGTACGGTCCGGAGCCCGATCGTAAAGCCTGGGCCGATTTGGTGGGGCGCCGGAGGGAGCGCAAGACGCTGCTCGACAGCTTTCCGACCGTGATGGTGATGCAGGAGCTGCCCGAGCCGCGCGAGACGCACGTGCTCAACCGAGGAGCCTACGACCAGCCGACGGACCGTGTGGAGCGCCGGGCGCCGTCGTCTTTGCCGCCCTTGCCGGCGGACGCGCCGCGCGATCGGCTGGGCTTGGCGCGCTGGCTGGTGTCGCCGCAGCATCCGCTGACCTCGCGGGTGACGGTCAACCGCATCTGGGCGATGTTCTTCGGCCGCGGCATCGTCAAGACCGTGGAGGATTTCGGCTCGCAGGGCGAGTGGCCTTCGCACCCGGAGCTGCTGGATTGGCTGGCCGCGGACTTCATGGATTCGGGCTGGGACGTGAAGGCGCTGGTCAAGACGATCGTGATGAGCAAGACCTATCGGCAGGCCTCGATGGCGGACGCGGCGCTGCTGGAACGCGACCCGGACAACAGCCTGCTGGCTCGTGGCCCGCGCTTGCGGCTGCCGGCGGAGATGGTGCGCGACCAGGCGCTGCTGGCTTCCGGCTTGCTGGTGGAGAAGGTCGGCGGGCCCTCGGTGAAGCCGTATCAGCCGGCGGGCCTGTGGGAAGAGCTGGCGGGGCAGAAGTACGAGGCGGATACAGGCGAGGGGCTCTACCGCCGCAGCTTGTACACCTACTGGAAGCGCACCGCGCCGCCGCCGTTCATGATGAATTTCGACGCGGCCGGCCGGGAGACCTGCGTGGTTGGGCAGACGCGTACGAACACGCCGCTGCAGGCGCTGAACCTGATGAACGACGTGACCTACGTGGAGGCCGCCCGCATGCTGGCCGAGCGGATGATCCGTGAGGGCGGTAACGACGTGGACGGCCGCATCGCGCGCGGCTACCGGCTGCTGCTGGGGCGCGAGCCCCGTCCGGCCGAGCGGGCCACGCTGCACCGCAGCTACGAGCACTATCTAGAGAGATTCCAGGGCGACCGCGCCGCGGCCTTGGAGCTGCTGAGCTCAGGCGAGCATCCGCGGGACGAGTCGCTCGACCCGGCCGAGCATGCGGCGACGGCGACCGTGGCCAGCTTGCTGCTGAACCTGGACGAGGCCGTCACCAAACAATAGGGCTCAGGAGAGCCAGCGGTCGCGGTGCTCGGCGACGAAGAGGTCGTCGGCCAAGTGCGGATAGGCCGCGTACACGCGGTCGATCTCGGCGGACTGTCCGCGCGAGAGGCCCTCGTTGGGATCGAGCGTCCACAGCCCTTCCAGCAGGCCCTGGCGGCGCAACACCTCATGCAGTCCGGCGATGCAGCCGTGGAAGCCGTTGTGCGGATCGAAGAAGGCCGCGTTGGCGTCCGTGATCTCGTTGCCGAGCTGAACGAGCGCGCGGGGGATCGGCAGCCCCTGGAGAGAGACGCGCCGGCACTCCTTCCAGTGCTCCCAGGCGCGACGCGTCCAAACCGACCAGTGGCCGAGCAGGCCTCCTACGAAGCGCAGGTCGGCCGGGTAGCCCGGAAAGCGCCAGACGCCGGTGAGGTCGCCGATGATGTTGTCGTCGTTACCGGTGTAGAGGGCGATTTCGGCGGCTCGACCCGAGTCCGCCACGCCGCGTAGCAGGTCGAGCGTCTGATAGCGGTTGAAAGGGGCGGCCTTGATGGCGACCACGCCCTCGATGCCGCAGAACCGCCGCCAGAAGTCATAGGGCAGCGCCCGGCCGCCCACCGCGGGCTGTAGGTAGAAGCCGAAGACCGGCAAGACCTCCGCCACGGCGCGGGCGTGCTCCAGCAGCTTGGGGACGGACGCCTTGGCCATGGCTCCGAGGCTGAGCAGCCCGGCGTGGTAGCCGAGATCGGCGGCCAGCCGAGCCTCGGCCACGGCCTGTTTGGTCTTGCCGCAGACGCCGGCGATGCGCAGAAAAGGGGGCTGGTCTGCGACCTCGCTCTGCCCAATCGTCTCGGCGGCGAGCTCCAGCACCGGCCGCGACAGGCCCACATCGCGGATGGCGAACTGGGTGGTGTGCACGCCGACGGCGACTCCGCCCGCGCCGGAAGCCAGGTAGTAGCGCGTCAGGGCCCGCTGGCGGCGCTCGTCGAGGCGGCGCTGGGCGTCGAGAGCCAACGGGTGAGCCGGGATGACGGCGCCTTCGAAAAGGCGCTGACGGACTTTCGGCGGAAGGTTTGGCAAGACGCTCCCATCGTAGCGATCCCGGCGGGTTGTGGTGTAAGCTACCGACGCCCGACCGATTCCAGCCCGAACGATTCCAGGAGGACCCGAGATGCTTCGCTGCCTGTTGCTCGGCCTATTGGCCGCCGCCGTTTGCTTTCCAGCCGCCCTGGAGGAGGCTCTGCGCGACCCGTTCACCAGCCCGGAGTTCGTGCACCGCCGGCTGATGCGCGGCGAGTGGACCTCCGCCGGCGGCATCCTGAGCGTGACGCAGGACGACGCACTGTACAAGAAGTACAAGAACCACGGGCCGATCGTCTTCTACGATCTGCCGCTGGGCGACTCGAAGATCTCGTTCGAGGTGAAGCTGGCCGACGCCAAGCGCTTCGTCTTCACGCTGAACGGCGCCAAAGGGCACGTCTTTCGCCTGTTGCAGCAGGCCGACGGCGGCGTGGCGCTGGCCTTCGCGGACGTTGACGGCAAGCATGTCTCCAAGCGGATGGACGAGTCCGTTCCGGCTGTGGTCAACGGCGAGTGGGTGCGCTACCAGATCGAGAACCGCGGCGAGCAGGTCTCCATCCATGTGGGGGACGCTTTCCGCAAGACGGTCCGCGACGCGAGCTACGGCAAGGAGAAGACGAACCTGAGCTTGAGCTTCCACTTTGGAACGATGCAGGTTCGCAACCTCTCGGTCGAGCCGTGAGCCCCCCGGCCGCCCCTCGGAGAAGGCCGGGCGCCCTACAATGGCTGCTCCATGCCGAGCACCCGTCGCCAGTTCCTGACCGCTTCCGCTGCCGCCGCGGCCGCCTCGTGCGCCGCGCCCGAACCCGCCGCCAAGGCGCCGAACCTCGTGCTGGTCTTTCCGGACCAGATGAGGGGTTCCGCGATGGGGTTCCTGGGTGAGGAGCCGGTGCAGACGCCTCGGCTGGACGCCTTTGCCAAGCAGTCGCTGGCATTGACGCAGGCGGCCAGCATCTACCCGGTATGCAGCCCTTACCGGGCGATGCTGATGTCCGGTCTGTTCCCCCGCCAGAGCAAGGTGGTGAGCAACTGCACCAACCACAGCTACGCCTACGGGGTGGAGTTGCAGCAGGCGGACCGTTGCTGGTCCGACGTGCTGGCCGACGCCGGCTACAGCCTCGGCTACATCGGCAAGTGGCACCTGGAAGGTCCCAAGGAGCCGTACGTCGAAAGCTACAACAACCGCGCCGACATCGCCTGGAACGAGTGGACTCCGCCGGAACGTCGCCACGGCTTCGGCTTCTGGCACGCTTACAACACCTACGACCGCCACATGGCGCCGTGGTATTGGACGACCGAGATGGGGCGCGACGACCGCTTGAAGATCGAGCAGTGGGGGCCGGAGCATGAGGTCGACGTAGCGATCGAGTTCCTCGAAAACGCCGGCGGCAAGCGCCGCGATCCGGCCAAGCCTTTCGCGCTGGTCGTCTCGATGAACCCTCCGCATACGCCCTATACGCAGTATCCGGAGGACTACCGAGGGGCCTACAGCGAGGTTTCGGACGAGACCCTGTTCAGCCGCCCTAACATCCCCGCGGCCGGCACGTCCAACGGCGACTATTACCGCAAGAACATCCGCGACTACTTCTCGATGACCACGGGCGTGGACCACCAGTTCGGCCGTCTGTTGGACGCGTTGGACCGGCTCGACCTAGCGGAGGACACGCTGGTCGTCTTCACGTCCGACCACGGCGACTGCATCGGCATCCACGAGGAGCAGCACAAGAACAATCACTTCGAGGAGTCGATGCGCGTGCCCTTCCTGGCTCGGTTTCCGGGGAGGATTGCGCCCCGGCGGGACTCGCTGCTGTTCTCGAATATTGATATCTATCCGACGGTGCTCGACCTGCTGGGTCTGGGAGACAAGATCCCGGCAGCGGTCGGCGGCGCGAGCCACGCGGCGGCGTTCCGAGGCGAAAAGGCCGGGGCGCCGGAGTCCCAGGTGTACCTGAAGATGCCGTTCGAAAACCCGGAGCGAGGCCGCAGGGGCCTGCGCACGGAACGCTACACGGTGATGCTCGACAGCGACACGGGACAGACGGAGCTCTACGACCGCCAGAAGGACCCGTATCAGCTCGAAAATCTAGCGAGCGAGAAGGCGGGTCTGGTCGCCGAGCTGCTGGAAGACGGCATCCAGCCCTGGCTCGACAAGGGCGACGACCCGTGGACCGCGCCGAAGGCCTGAGTTAGCCGTCGATCTTCTTCTTCAAGCGCTTGACCTCGCGATCGAGCTCCGGCAGACGGTTGTAGACGGCCGTGCAGCGCAGCCATTGGCGGTTGTCGATAGAGGGCGAGCCGGAGATCTTGCTGTTGTCCGGTATGTCGTGCCCGACGCCGGTTTTGGCCGTGATCAGGACGTTCGCGCCGATGTTCAGGTGGTTGATCACGCCGACTTGGCCGGCCAGGATACAGTTGGGGCCGAGCGTGGTGGAGCCGGCGATGCCGACCTGTGAGCAGATGATGTTGTTCTCGCCGATCTCGACGGCGTGGCCGATCTGGACGAGGTTGTCGATCTTGGCGCCGCGGCGGATGCGGGTCTCGCCGACGGCGGCGCGGTCGATGCAGGTTCCGGCCTGGATCTCCACGTCGTCCTCGACGATGACGATGCCGGACTGCGGGATCTTGTGGTGCGAGCCGTCTCCGCGGCGGGCGAAGCCGTAGCCGTCGGTCCCCACCAGGACGCCGTTTTGCAAAATGACGCGGTCGCCGATGTGGCAGAACTCGCGCACCACCGCGTGGGAATGGGCCAGGAAGTCGTCGCCGATGGTGACGCCGTCGTAGATCGCCACGTGCGGGTGGAGCACGGCATTGCGCCCGAGGGAGCAGCGCGGACCGATGGTGACGTAGGCGCCGATGGAGGCCCCTTCGCCGACCGTGGACGAGGGGTCGATGACGGCGGTGGGATGGATGCCCGCCGGCGGCCGGGGCGGTTGGTAGAACAGCTCGAGGGCGCGGGCGAAGTCCAGATAGGGGTTGCCCGAGATGAGCTGCGCGCAGGGCAGATCGGTGTTGGGCCGGTCGATCAGGATGGCTGCGGCCCGGGTGCTCTTGGCTCCGGCGAGATAGCGTGGGTTGGAGAGGAAGGTGATCTCGGAGGGAGAGGCCTCGGCGACGCCGGCGACGCCGGTGATTTCGACGTGGCCGTCTCCGATGAGCTCACAGCCGAGCTTTTCCGCAATGTCTTGAAGATTCATCATCAGGCTCCCGCGCCGACGCTCTGCCAGTAGAGGTTGAAGAGACGATCGCCCCAGAGGGTGACGATCAAGGCCGCCGCGCCGAGATAGCTGCCGAAGGGCAGCTCGTGGCTCCACTTCTTGCCGCCGAGCACGATGATGGCGGTTCCGATGAGGGAGCCGCCGAGAGAGCCCAGCAGCAGGATGAGCAGCGTAGGTCCGACGCCCCAGAACGATCCCATCATGGCGGCCATCTTCACATCGCCCAGCCCCAGCCCGTCGACGCCCCGGATGCGGTAGTAGGCCTCCCGCATGGCCCACAGCAGGCCTCCGAAGACGGCCGCGCCGAGGGCCGACTCCGCCAGAGAGCCGAGGCGGGGGGACGGCGTGGACTCAGTGATCAGCCAGAACAGACTGCTGAGGCTGGGGGGCACGGCGACGACCAAGCTCAGCGCCAAGCCGATGGCGAGGCCCCCCCAGGTGAGCTCGTCGGGCAGGATGTAGTGCTCGAAGTCGGTAAAGATCAGCGCCAGGATCATGGAGCAGAACAGGGCGGCCTTAGCGGCTTCCGGCGTCAGCCCTTGGGTCGCGGCGAGCCCAGCGTAGAGCAGGCCGTTGAGCAACTCCACGAGGGGGTAGCGCCAGGAGATCGAGGCGCCACAAGCGCGGCAGCGCCCGCGCAGCAGGACGTAGCTGAGGAGCGGGACGTTGTCATACCAAGCGATCTGCCGCTTGCAGGACGGGCAATAGGAACGGGCTGGGCGAAGGATCGACTCGTCGATGGGCCAGCGGTGAATGCAGACGTTGAGAAAGCTGCCGATCAGGAGGCCGAAGAGGAACGCGGCGACGATCACAAAGGCTTACCTGACGCGGCGGAGGACCTCTTGGTAGGCCGCCAGCGTCTGCTCGACCATCCTATCATCGCTGAAGCGTTCGACGGCCTGCGCGCGGGCCCCTCGGCCGCAGCGTCGGGCCAGCTCGGCGTCGTCGGCGAGGCGGCGCAGGGCGGCCGCGACGGCGTCCGCGTCGTTGTCGACAAGCAGGCCGGTGCGGCCGTCTTGCACGATCTCGGGAATCCCCCCGACGCGGCTGGCGACGATCGGCTTGGCGTGCAAGCCCGCGAGGATGAGCGCCGAACCGAGCCCCTCTTGTTGCGAGAGGTAGAGGAAGATCCCGGCGGCGGGCAGATCGCTTTCGAGGTTCTCGGTGAGATGCAGCGCCAGGCCCGCTCGTCGACAGGCCTCCGCGGCCAGGGCGGAACCCTTGCCGGGGTCGGAGGATTGTAGGGCGACCACGCCGCTGCGCGGGGCGACCTCCGGGCTCGTGGGGACGAGCGGAAGGCCGTCATGGACGACGCGAATCCGACTGTCGTCGACGCCTGCCTGCCGGAGCCGATCCGCGACGTGCTCCGATACGGCTAGAAAGAGCGCCGGGCGGCGGTACTTCCAGCGGTGCGTCCAACCGTCGCGGACCGGAAAGGCGACGCGGCGCGAGACGACGAGGGGTTTGCTGGGGCAGAGCAGAGCCGCGAGCGAGTGGCTTCGGCCGTCGTGGGCGTGAATCAGGTCGCACGAACGCGCTGCACGAAGGACGCCGCGCGCGCCAAAGGGAGCCGGCGCGAAAGGGGCGAAGCTAGGGGCGCGGGCGAGCAGGCGCTGCTCGACGCCGCGGCAGGCCAAGCCGCGCAGCAGGATCTCGAGCTGAATTTGGCCTCCGCGGCGGCTGCGCCCGCTGTCGAGATGCAAAACCCTCATGGCGACGCGGTGAGCTCGCGCAGCTTGGCGTATTTGGCGTAGACGTAGAGGCCGGCCATCAAGCCGATCTGCAGGCCGGCGGCGCCGTCGAGGAAACCGGCTTGGAGCACGTAGCTGCGCAGAAAGGTCCAGGGGGGCGAGAGCAGTAGCCGAGAGGGACTCGCGCGGCGGCCCTGTGCGGCCATCTCCTGTGCGGCCAACGTCGTGTAGCGGTTGAGGGTGGCCAAATGTTCGGACAGGGAGTCGCAGGTGTAGTGCAGCAGATCGCCGTGCAGCTCGCCCACGGCGCCGGAGACCACGACACTCTCGTGCACGTAGTCGCCCACCCAGCGGGCTCGATCCCGCCGGTACAGTCGCACCTTCCGATCCGGGTACCAGCCGGAGTGGCGAATCCAGCGCCCGGCGTAGCGGGCCAGGCGAGGAAAGGAGTAGCCGTCGCGGTCCGGGCCGTGTCCCTTCAGGCGGGCGAGCTCCTGCTGGAGAGGCGGGCTGACCTCCTCGTCGGCGTCCAGCGCCAGAATCCATTCGCAGGAGGCGGACGCTGCGGCGAAGTTCTTCTGGGCGGCGTAGCCAGGCCAGGGGTTGTGGAGGACCCGGGCTCCGGCGGCCCGGGCGATCTCGGCGGTTCGGTCAGAGGATCCAGAGTCCACGACGACGACCTCGTCGCAGAAAGACAAAGAAGCCAACGCTCGCGGAAGATTGGCTTCCTCGTTGAGCGTGATCAGTGTGGCGGCGATGCGCAAAACCGGGTTGGCCCGCCGCCCATCTTAGCGCCGATGGCGATCAGGCCGACACGCCGGCGGGCGCCGTGGCGCCGTCGGCCTCGAGGGCCTGCGGCTTCGCCGCCGAGCGGAAGAACCCCACCCAGGCCAACGTCGTCTGATTGACCGGAATGCCGGACGCGAGTTGCAGTCGCAGGCTCCAATAGATCGCATTGAACCGCACGGCGCGGCGGACGGCTTCGGCGGCAAGGTCCGGCCGATCCATGCGAGCCGCCAACTCCCGCAAGTTGCGCGAGGCATCGGCGTGCTCCACACGGAGCTGCTGCAGGTACTCGCCCAGCACCCGTTGGCGATTGCTCTTGAGCCGCCGCGACAAGCCGGCGGGGGCTCCCGGGAAGGATCGGACGTAGTGCAACTCCTCGCCGGCGAGCAGTCGGGAAAACGCCGCAGTCACGCGCCGACTCGCGTCGGGCGATCCATACTGCGGACGCGTCCGCAGCCGGGCGGAGCGAAAACGGCAGAGGAAGGCTGCCAGCCAAAAAGCGGCGCCAGCGGACATCAGACAGGCCATGGTCGTAGACATGAGGCTAGATCATCCTTCGTGGGTCACAGACTATCGAATGAACCATCCAAGCGGTCCAAGCGATCCAGCGCCGCTTGAACCTCCTGATTCTCGGAATAGTTTCTGGAGCCCGGAAAGCCGGAATCAGCCGGGCATTCTGACCGGCAGGAACGCCACGCTAGATAGGCGCCCGCCGAATAGCACACGATGGTGAGACCGAGACCCAAGGGGAAGGCCCAGGCCGGCGGTACGACCGCCAAGATGGCCTCGCCGCCCCCAAGGACGGCAAGGATCCAACCGAACCACGACGCGTTGTTACGGTCACGCAGATGGAAGTAACGCGTGCCGAGCCAAAACAAGGCCCAGAGCACAACCATGCTCAGGCCGAAAGTCACCGATTGGGCGTGGTGAAAAGCGCGCCAGCCCGCAATCCACGGTTCCGGGACGAAAACGACGCCCACGGCCGCTAGGCCGGCCGCCATCAAGCCCAGTCGAGCCGCCCGATGGCCGGCCGCTTGAAAGCGGGGACGCCCATCGAGATGCAACGTCGCCAGCTCTAGAAAGGCGCTGACGACCAGCGCCAGCGCAACGAGTTGAACCGTGAAGAACGCAAAGCTGTAGGCCGTCCGGACGCTACGAAACAATCCGAAGAATCCGTGAGTGCGGATGACTTGCAGCGCAACGCCGGACAGGGATGTAAAAACTAGGTAAACCGTGAGAGCGGTCAGGCTACGAGCCTTTCCCCGCCACGCCAAACCGCCCGCCCAGAGGAGGGCAAGGGCGCTTGGAACTAGCCCGAGATAGGCCTCAGCAGGCATCGAGTAAGGGGCAATTTCCAGAGCGCGTCATGGATTTTCTGGAAATTCGCCCCCATAGTCTAGCACGCGCCTAAGCAATGGAAACGGCGCTTACCCGAAAAACCGGCCGTCGAAGAATCAGCACTCGCCCCAGCAAGGCTCGTCGGGATAGCAGTCGGGCGGGGGGGCGCAGACGTAGCAATCGTCGTCGGCGACGGCCGTGCTGCCGGAGAGCAGGATGGCGCCCGCAAAGGTAAGCGCCTTGGCGCCGGCGATGAGCAGATAGATGGTGCGCTTGATCATGGTGTGAGCCTCCGTGTCGTGAAGTGAACGTTGTCGTGTTCTAAAAGAGATCCGAGTCAGGCGGTCTAGCGTTCCGTTGTGGCCGTTTGGCCGCCCTGACGCTGATCAACGTATCGAGGGTCAGACGGCTCATTCCGCCGACGCCGAAGAATTTCCGGGGTTGGAACAGACCCTGCAGGTTTGGGCTGTCCATTTGGGCAGAGAGGAGGGACCTAGAGTCGGGCAGTTCGATCTGTTCTGATTTCGCAAACTCGTAGATCCATTTGTTCCGGATCGGCGCCCTGGCGCATGCCGGCAAGGAGCCGAAGATTGTGCTGGACGCAGGAAGGGGAGGGCCCGCGGGCCCCTGTCCATAGGCTGGAGAAGGGGACGGCCGTCGCTACACTTCGGGCGAACGACGCCGGATATACGGATTCGAAGCGGCCGATATTCCGAGCGCGGAGAGGGATTCTAGCCTTCTCTCGTCGAGCGCAAAATGACGGAGTGGCGAGTGGTCGATAAGATAATGGTTGTGAGCGACCCGAATACTGGCGCGATGCTGCGCCGTGAGGAGCGCCTCGAGCAAGTCTGGAACCGGACGCTCGAGCAGATCCCGACGCACTTCGGACGGCTGGCCTACCTGGCCAGCTTGCGGGATCACAATTCGGGCCGCTATCGCCACCACGGCCTAGCCCAATCCTTCGGAGAGGAAGAGGCCGCCAAGATTTTGCGGCTCAGCCACGAGACGGTGTTCAGCGAGTGGCTGAACTTCCGGCTCCAGGAGCAACACGAGGACCTGGACCGCTATCTCAACAGCATGGGGCAGGACCGTCGCAGCGTCTTGGAGACGTGGGGCACGCTGGCTCCGTACCGAGTGTTGGCGCCGGCGGCGGCCGGGGGGGCCGAGCGATTGCTCTACGAGACGGATCTCGAGATTATTTTGGAGCTGTTGCGGGCCGAGTCCGCCGATTCCCGGTCCGTTTGAGGTTCTCGACCGGCCGCAATTGCATGGCCACGCCCACGACCTGACCCACGACGTCCACATCCTGCGGGTAGCGCAGGAGCTCGGGCGAGCAAGGAGACCCGGGATGAGGCTGGAGAATCAGATGATCGCCCGCCAGACTGCACCAGCAGCAGGCGAAGCCGTCGCGCATCTCCAGGAAGTAGATGGGCCGCTCGAACTCGTTGGCCCAGCCCGTATTGACGATCTCTTGAACCGAATCGTCGATCTGGACCAGCGCTCCGGGCTGCAGCATCGGCGACATCCGCTCGTCCTCCCAGCCGACGAAGCCGAAGCGACGATTGGCGACGTCGATGCCGGCCAGCAGGCTCAAGGGGACGCGGCCCCACTCCTGGATGAAGCGGCTCAGGTACACCGTATCGTTGAGGTCCACGCCGGGGCTCAGCGACAGCGGCAGCAGGACTTCGCCGCGAGTGGGCTCGTGCAGGCCCAGGGCGTGCGTCTTGGAGGGCCGCACGTGCATGGCGTCGCGCCACATCTCGTCCAGGCTGACGCCGTACCAATCGAGCACCTGTGCGAAGTCGAGGCGGTAGATGGCGCAGAGGCTGTAGATGCGGTGAATGTTGGGCAGAACGCCCTTATTCTCAATGTCGGCGAGGCGGCTCAGGGCGATGGCGAAGTCGGAGCTCTTGCGGCGCTGCGCGATGAGCTCGCTGGCTTGCTGGACCTCACGGTAACGCAAGCCGAGCTGTTCGCGGACGTTCTTGAGTCTCAGGCCAGCATCCATGATAACCCTTAGTAGAATGGTCCAAGATCGGGCCCGGAAGCAAGGTCCGAAACCATCCGAAAGTCTGTTCTGATTTCGGAACAGACGACAATCTATTGTTCTGGGAGCGGAATGGCATCGAGTCGAATCGTAATCGGGCTCAGCGGAGCCAGCGGCGCACAGTACGGAATCCGCCTGCTAGAGCGCCTGCGCGACCGGGGCGACGTCGAAACGCACCTTGTAGTGAGCAAGGCGGCGGAGAAAACGTTACATCAGGAAATGGGACTGCTGCTGGGGGACGTCAAGCCGTTGGCGACCCACTGGCACCCGATCGAAGCCGTCGGAGCCACGATCGCCAGCGGCTCGTTCTTGACCGACGGCATGGTGGTGGCGCCGTGCTCGATCAACACCCTGTCGGCCATCACCTACGGCGTGGCATCGAACCTCTTGGTGCGGGCGGCGGACGTGACGCTCAAGGAGCGCCGGCGGCTGATCCTGATGGTGCGGGAGTCGCCGCTGCACCTAGGGCATCTGCGCACCATGACGGCGGCGGCGGAGATGGGTGCGATCATCGCCCCGCCGATGCCGGACTTCTATAACCGTCCGCAAACGGTGGACGAGGTCGTGGAGCAGGGCGTGGGCCGTTTGCTGGACCTGTTGAACCTGTCGCTCGACTCGACCAAACGCTGGCAAGGCGTCTGACCGGTCCGCAGCAAAGTGCGTTATGATTTGGACCGCTCAACGGAGGTCCCTAGCTCATGCGAAAAATTGCGCTGCTGCTGCTGACGTTCACGCTCGTTCTCGGCGCTCAATCGAAGAAAAAAGTCCTCGTCCTGGGGCAGGATGAAGCCACGATCAAGGACTGGCAGGCTGCGAGCGACAAGGTCAAGCTCGTCGGAGTCACGCCGGACACGGTGATGAACGAGATCGCCGACGCGCAGGCCTTCGTCGGCGGCATCAAGCCGGAATGGGTGGTGGCCGGCAAGAAGCTCGAGTGGGTGCAGATCACCAGCGCCGGCGTCGAGCCGTATCTGCTCACGTCGGGCTCCAACGCGCTGCGCGACAGCAACATTGTGGTCACGAACAACCAGATCGTGCAGGGGCCGGAGATCGCCGACCACGCCTTGGCCATGCTGCTCTCGCTGACGCGCGAGATCCCCAAGTGGCTGCGCTACAAGGATGAGGAGAAGTGGCAGGGGCGTCCCTACGAGCTCTATGAGCTCAACACCAAGACGGCCGTGGTCATCGGCGTGGGCGGCATCGGCACGCAGATCGCCATCCGCTGCTGGGCGTTCGGAATGAAGGTGATCGGCGTGGACCCGGAAGACATCCCGATGACGCCTTTCGTCAGCAAGGTCGTCAAGCCGGACCAACTCAACGAGGTGCTGCCGATGGCGGACGTGGTGTTCATGTCGGCGCCGCACACGGCCAAGAGCGAAAAGATGATGGGCCCGGACCAGTTCGAACGGATGAAGAAGGGATCGTGGTTCATCGCCGTCAGCCGCGGCAAGACCTACGACCTCGGCGCGCTGATGAAGGCTCTGGATTCCGAGCGGCTCAACGGCGCCGGCGTGGACGTGACGGACCCGGAGCCGCTGCCGAAAGGGCATCCGCTGTGGAAGTTCGACAACGTAATCATCACCCCGCACATTGCCGGCCGCTCGGATCTCGACCACGGCCGGATGTTGGGCACCGCGAAGGCCAACATCGTGCGGTTCGGCGAAGGCAAGCCGCTCATCAACGTGGTCGACAAGCAGAAGGGTTACTAGGATGGTTTCGCCGGGCGACCGCGAAGGTCGCCCGGCGCGACGCTTTTGTCCGGCGGCCGGGCGCCGAGATCGTCGGTGGGCAAGGCTATAATGGACGTTCAGCGTTCGCGCTGCGGGGCGTGAGGTTCGAAAAGCAGCTCTTCCGCAAGGTCGGCAAGGCGGTTCATGATTTTTCCATGATCCGTCCGGATGACCGTATCGCGGTCGGCGTCTCCGGCGGGAAGGATTCCCTGGCGCTGCTGGACGCCCTTCTGCACCTGCGGGACCACGCTCCCATCTCCTTTCAAGTCGAAGCGTTCACCGTGGAGCAGGGGAAGTTCGTGCGGCCCATCGAGCCGCTGCGGTCCGAGATGGACGCGCGCGGCGTGCGATGGACCTACGAGCGCGACGAGGCTTCCTTCCAGTTGCTCGAGGACGAGCCACGGCACGGCTGCGACGTATGCAGCCGCTATCGGCGGCGGGCGGTGTATGACATTGCGCACCGTCTGGGCGCCAACGTGGTGGCGCTGGGTCACACCGCTGACGACTTCTGCGAGGCTCTTCTCCGCAATTCAATGTTCACGGGACGGTTGGCGGCCTTGCCGGCGACCACTTCCAGCCGGTCGGGCGACTTCCGCTTGATCCGGCCGCTGGTCTACGTCTCCGAAGAGATCACGGCCGGCTACTGCGCGGAGGTCGGCTTGCCGCTGACGCCGTGTGTATGCTCGTTCAAGACGGGGACCGTGCGCGAGTCCCTGCGAACCTTTTTGGGGACGCTGCGGCAGAGCAACCCGAACGTGATGGACAATCTATTGGCCGCCATGGGGCGCGTCGACCACACTCGCCTCTTGGATCGTCGCTTCTTGGACACGGGATCGGATGCGGTCTCGACTGATTCGCGCGACTTGCTGCCGATCCTCGCGGAAGAGACCCTCTAGCAACTCCTGAACCGGTTTTCCGGGTATGTCCATGACGCAGAAGCCCCGATCCGTTCCCGTGGAGGCCCCCGTAGAGGTCCGCTCCGACGCTTTTCGCGGTGTCCTGCTGGCGCTGTTCTACCTGCTGATCTTCTTGGCCGGCGTGCATGGGCTGGGCGACGGCTTCAAGATGTTGGGCCGGGACCTGCTGGATTCGTTCTTCTCCGCCACTGAAAATCCGCTGATCGCTCTGATGGTGGGCATCCTGGCGACCACGATCGTCCAGAGCTCGTCGGTGACCACGTCCATGGTGGTGGCGTTGGTGGCGGCGCCCGAGAATCCCTTGCCGCTGGCGAACGCCGTGCCAATGATCCTGGGCGCGAACATCGGCACGACGGTCACGAACACCTTCGTCTCGATGGCCTACGTGGGCCGGCGGGATGAGTTCCAGCGGGCGTTCGCGGTGGCGACTTGTCACGACTTCTTCAACTTTCTGACGGTCGCGTTGCTGCTGCCGTTGGAGCTGCTGACGGGCTATCTGCAGAACACGGCCGCGATGGCCGCCCGCTGGCTGGGGCCGGCTGCGCCGGGGCTGGACTACGATTCGCCGCTGAAGGTCGTGCTGAAGGTCTTGCTGGCTCCGGTGGTGGGACTGGCGGAGTGGGCCCTCCCGGAGAACGCCCAGTGGCAGGGCGTGATCATCGCCGTGGTGAGCGTCGGGCTGATCTTCGTAGCGCTCGCGCAGCTCGTGCGAACGCTCCGTCGGCGGCTGCAGCGGCAGATGGAGCGGCTGGTGGAGGGCACACTGGCCAAGAGCGGCCTGCTGGGCATCCTGGTGGGAGTGCTGGTGACGGCCGCCGTGCAGTCGAGCTCGATCACGACCTCGCTGCTGGTGCCACTGGCCGGGGCCGGCATCCTCACGCTGAATCAGGCGTTTCCGGTGACGCTGGGAGCGAACATCGGCACGACGCTGACGGCGCTGCTGGCTTCGCTGGCCGTCTCCGGGCCGAACGCAACCGCCGGCGTCACCATCGCCCTGGTGCACCTGCTGTTCAACCTCACCGGCACCATCGTGATCTACCCGTTCCCGCCGATTCGACGCATTCCGCTGGCCTTGGCCGAAGGACTGGCGGGCATTGCCGCCCGCTCCCGGCGCTGGGCCGTGGCCTACGTGGTGGTGCTGTTCTACGGCTTGCCGGCGTTGCTGGCGTTCTTCGATCGCTAGGCCGCCGAGTCTTCAACGGGTCGGATTTTCGTACCAGATCACGCCGAGGTTGTCCCGCTCCTCGCAGGTGATCAGGTCCAGGTCGCCATCGGCGTCGAGATCCAACAGCTCGATGCGATCGAACTTGATCCCTTCCGGACCGCTGAGCGGATGCTCCTTCCAGACCGGATCGAAGGGCGACTCCTCGAAGGAGAGCCACATCGCTCCGGCCTTGCCGTCTTCGGCGTGCTCGCAGGTGAAGGCCAGGTCGAGGCGGCCGTCGAGATCCAGATCCGCCACGGCGACGGCCTTGCCGGTCCCGGCCGATGCGGGCATCGCAATCTCATGGCGTTCCCACTCGGCCGTTCCGGGCAGCCGCCGGTAGAAGAGCAGGGGACCGTCCTTGCTCGCCGCCAGCATGTCGTCGAGGCCGTCCTGGTCGAGGTCGGCGATGGTCATGAACATGACCTCGTCGCGGTCGACGGGGCCGACCCGATGCTCCGCCCAAGGCCCTTCCGCCTCAGCCGCGCCGGGATTCTCGAGCCAGAGCAGGCCGCGGCGGCCTTCGCGGCGATCGCTGGCGACCAGATCCGGGTCGCCGTCGCCGTCCACGTCGTGCTGGATCAGAGACATCATCCAGCCGGCTTGGTAAAGCGGACGCCAAGTCCAGGCCTGTAGGTCGCGAGGGTCGTCCGGCGACTGCCACCAGCCGATGAAGGCCGGGGAGCCCTTGGAGCCGGCGAAGAAGTCGACGCCGCGTTGACCGTCGATCTGGGCGGGCAGGGCGAACATCCACTTCGTGAGCCCTTGCGAGGCGGGAATGGGTGCGGTCGTCCACGCGGAGGCGTCCAGGTAGCGCGCCGGGTCGGCGGGAGCCCAGTGTACGTAGAGGGCGTCGGTGTGGCCTTCGGTCGAGCTGATGACGTCCCAGGCGCCGTCGCCGTCCAGGTCCGCGAACACGGCGTCTTCAGGCGAGCCCACCTGCCCGACGGTGACGGCCGGCCAACGCTGCGGAGCGTCTGAGGGGCCTGGGTTGAGATAGGCACGCACCGTGCCGCCTTCCTCCCAGCCGGTGGCGAAATCGAGTAGCCCGTCGCCGTTGACGTCTGCTGGGCGGACGCCGTCGGCGCCCTGACTGGAGGCGTCAATGGCATGCCGCTCCCAAGGTTGCTCGGGCTTCGTTTCGGGGCCGGGCGAGGAGGCGCAGGCGGCGGCGAGAAGCCCCAGACCGCACAGCGACAGTGCTGGGATGGAAAGGGGTTTTGAGGTCGGGCTCATGGTTCAGCTACAGCCTAGCGTCCTTGCTTCCGCCTCTGCGACGTGCTGAGAATGAGGACCACAAAGGAGGCCCCCCCGATGCTGTCCAAGAACCTCGTTCGTCAAATCGAAGATCACGCCGATCAGCTCATGCAACAGATCCTGGAAAGGGTTCGCAGAGACCCTCGAACGGCCAACTACGCGCGTCTGCCGGAGCGGGAGATGCGCGGCGCCGTCCAGGCCGTACTCGAGAATCTGGGGCAGTGGCTGACTTCCCGCAGCGCCGGAGCCATCCAAAACCACTATCACAAGGTCGGCCTCAAGCGACGCCATGCCGGGATCCCGATGAGCGAGATCTTTGCGGCGCTCAGCTTGGCCAAGCGGACCGTGCAGGACTTCATTCGTAAGTCCGTGCAGGCCGAGCCCGCCGAGCTGACCCTGGAGTCGGAGCTGCTGGTGGCCGTGGATGAGTTCTTCGATTCGGCCTGCTATGGAGCGGCCCTGGGCTTTGAGCATGGCGAGCGGGCCGCGACCGGGATGCAGCCGCCGGCGCCGCGCGTGAGCTCTGAGTACTCCAAGCGCGAGCCGGCCACGGCGCCTTCGCAGGAAGAGTGGGACCCCACCAACCGCGCCGGAGAGATCGGCGAGCACGGCGGCTAGGGTCCGTCTTTTTTCTGAAGCCGATCCTCACCAAATCCACGCCTAGACGTCTCTGTACTAAGATGTCTTGGTATGCCCAAAGCTGATTCCCTCCAAGGGTCGCTGGACCTGCTCGTTCTGAAAACCCTTTCGCGGCGGCCGGGTTTGCACGGCTACGCCATCATGACCGCCATTCGCGAGCGCTCCGACGACGTTCTGCGGGTGGAGGAAGGTTCGCTCTACCCGGCGTTGCACCGCATGGAAGAGGCCGGCTGGCTGCGCGCCGAATGGGTGACCAAGGACAACGGCCGCCGAGCGAGGGCCTACGCGCTGACGAAGGCCGGCGAAAAGCAGCTCGAGGCGGAGGAGTCCCGCTGGGAAGCGGTGACGGTGGCCGTGCAACGGGTTCTGAGGACGGTCTGACATGTCGCTCTGGTCTCGCTTCGTCAACGTGTTTCGCGGCGACAGCCTACGGCGGGAGATCGCCGAAGAGCTCGAGTCCCACATCGAGGAGGCCGTCGAGCGCGGCCGCGATCCGCTGGAGGCCCGGCGGGCTCTGGGGCCGGCGCTGCGCCTGCGCGAGGAGAGCCGGGACGTGCGGTTGCTGTCTTGGCTGGACTCACTGCGGGGCGACGCGGTGTTCGCCTGGAGGCAGATCGTCAAGAATACCGCGGCCACCGCGGCCGTGATCCTGTCGCTCGGGCTGGCGATCGGCTCCTGTCTGGCGGCGTTCCGCCTGGTGGACGCGTTGCTGTTGCGTCCATTGCCCATCGCCCATGTGGAACGCCTTCACTCGGTGGCGCACGAAGGCTTCAACGATCGGCACGAGCTGCAGGCGAGCCAAAGCTTTGAATACCCCCTGTTCCGCGAAATGCGGGCCGCCGTGGAAGCCGACGCCGAGCTGTTGGCGCTGAGCTACGCGCAGCGAGCCGACCTGGCCTTCGGAGCCGGCGAGGAGACCGAAAAGGCCTACCGGCAGTTCGTACTCGGCGGGATGTTCGACAGTTTTGGCCTGATGCCGGCCCTGGGGCGGCTGTTGACAGCGGCGGACGACGCAACGCCGGGCGGCCATCCCTACGCCGTCCTCTCCTACGACTTCTGGAACCGGCGGTTCGGTCGGGACCCGGAGATCGTGGGGCAGACATTCCGGATGGATGACCAGGTCTTTGAGATCATCGGCGTGCTCGAGCAAGGGTTCACCGGCGTGGAACCGGGCGTGTTCGTCGACGTCTACGCGCCGCTCACGATGAACGGCGCGCTCTCCCGGCCCGGGCTGGGCTGGATTCGCGCGTTCGCTCTTCTGGGGCCCGACGCTTCCGCCAACGCCGTGCGCGACAAGCTGACGCCGATCTACCGGGCTTACCAGGAAGAGCAGGTGAAGGACTGGAAGGCGGCCAAGCAAGAGGTTGTCGACCGCTGGCTGAACCGGACGCTGCGGGTGGAGCCGGCGCCGACGGGCTCATCGGAGATCCAGCGAACCTATCGCACCGGGTTGACGGCCATCGCAGGGCTGGCCGCCCTGGTGTTGCTGATCGCCTGTGCGAATGTGGCGAATCTGATGTCGGCCCGGGCTGCGACGCGGTCGCGCGAAATGGCTCTGCGCGTCTCGATCGGGGCCGGCCGCCGGAGGCTGGTGCGGTTGGTACTGGTGGAGAGCGCGTTCCTGGCGTTGCTGGCAACGGCGGTGGGTGCGGCGTTCTGTAGCTGGGCCGCGCCGCAGGTGGTGGGCATGATCAGCCCACCGGACAACCCGACGCGGTTGACGCTGCCGGCGGACCTGCGGCTGTTCGGGTTCGGCATGGCGCTCTCCGTGGCCGTCACAGGGCTGTTCGGCGTGGCCCCGGCCCTACGCGCATCTTCGGTGCAACCGGTGGCGGCGTTGAAGGGCGGCGAGGCGCCACGCCTGCGGCAACGGCTGATGAAGGGGCTCGTCGGCGTACAGGCGGCTTTCTGCGTCGTTGTCACGCTGATGGCCGGGCTGCTCGTCGGTACTCTCGATCGCCTGAGGAACCAGGATATGGGCTTCTCGGCCCCAGGACTGCTGTTGCTGGAGGCCTCGTCTGATACGCCGCAGCCGTCCAGCGCTTGGCGACAGGCGATCGACGGGCTTGCCGCGACGCCAGGCGTGGAAAGCGCCTCGGCGGCGAGCTGGCCCCTGCTGTTTGGTATTTCCGGGGGGCTCGTGTGGACCGACGGCCGGCCGGCCGAGGCGAGCTCGTATCTGCTGCGGGTCTCGCCGGGCTGGGCGGAGACCATGCAGATCGGCAGGGTCGAGGGCCGTGACCTGCGCGTGGGCGAGACCGACGGCGCGCTCGTCAACGAGGCTTTTGCCGAGACGTTTCTCGGAAAGGCGAGCCCGCTCGGACGGTGGTTCGAGATCGGCTCGCCCAATGGCTCCCGCTCGCGATTCCAGGTTGTGGGCGTGGTCCACGACGCCGTTTACCACGACCTGCGGGAAGGCTTTCGCCCGGCGGCCTACATCCCCTTCCATGCCGGTGATGGCGGCGAGAGCCCGCAGTCCTGGGGGACGTTCGTGGTGAGGACGAAAGGGGAGGCCGCCTCTGCCCTGGCGCCGGCGCTGCGCGAGGCGGTGTCGCGAGCGCGGCCCGAGTTTCGGGTGACCAATGTGCGGACCCAGCAGGAGCTGATCTCTCGCCAAACCGTGCGGGAGCGGCTGCTGGCGGCGCTGGCGTCGTTCTTCGCCGTGGTGGCGCTGCTGTTGGCGGGGTTGGGCCTGTATGGCGTGCTCGAGTATTCGGTGTTTCAACGTCGGCGGGAGATCGGCGTGCGCCGGGCCGTGGGCGCGCAGGCCGGCGACATCGCTTGGCAGGTGACGGCGAGCGTGGGGGCGACCGCGGCCGTCGGCGCGCTGATCGGGGTGGGCTTGAGTCTGCTGGCGGCGCGCTCGATCGAGAGCTTGCTCTACCAGGTGCGTCCCACGGACGCCGCGATGCTGGCGCCGGCGGCTTTGGCCGTGGGGCTGGCCGCCGTAGCGGCCGCCGCGCCGTCGGTGGCAAAGGCTGTCGGGATCGACCCGGCGGAGATTCTGCGGGCGGACTGAACGCCGAGGAGAGGTTCACGAATGTCGTACTGGTCGCGTCTGGTCAACGTGTTTCGCGACGAACGGCTGCGGCGAGAGATCGCCGAAGAGCTCGAGTCGCACATCGAGGAGGCCGTCGATCGCGGGCGAGACCGCGAGGAGGCTCGGCGGGCGCTCGGCCCTTCGTTGCGGCTGCGGGAGGAGAGCCGGGATGTGCGGCTGCTGCCTTGGCTGGACTCGCTGCGCGCCGACGCCGTGTTCGGCTGGCGGCAGATCAGCAAGCACAAGGCGACCTCGGCGGCGGTGGTCTTGTCGCTGGGGCTGGCGATTGGATCTTGCTTGGCGGCGTTCCAACTGGTGGACGCCCTGTTGCTGCGCCCGTTGCCGATCGCCCACGCGGACAGACTCTACGTGATCGAGCATGAGACGCTCAACTCCCAAGGACGCCCTGAAACAGGGGACGCCAGCGAGTACCCCGTTTTCGAGCAGATGCGCGAAGCCGTGGACGGGGACGCCGAGCTCCTGGCCATCTCCTATGCCAGTCGCGCCGACATTACCTTCGGCTCCGACGAGGACGTGGAGAAGGCCTACCGCCAATGGGTTTCCGGGGCGATGTTCGAGACATTCGGCCTGCGGCCCGCGGCTGGGAGGCTGCTGGCGCGTCACGAGGACGCCAAGCCCGGAGCAAGCCCGTACGTGGTGCTGTCGTACGACTACTGGAAGAGCCGCTTCGGCGGAGACCCGCAAGTGATCGGCAGGACGATGCGGATGGAGGGCCAGTCGTATGAGGTGATCGGCGTGGTCGAGTCGGGCTTTACCGGCGTGGAGCCTGGGGTCTTCGTGGACTTCTTCGCGCCCGTGATGATGAACCCGAATGTGGAGCGCAAGGCCGTGCGATGGTTCCGGGCCTTCGCGGCGCTGCGGGAGGGGGTGGCGCCCGAGGCCGTGCGGGTGCGGCTGGACGGCGTCCATCAGGCCATGCTGCAAGAGAGAGTGGTGGGGCTGCGGGCCGAAGGACGTCTGCCCTCCCACCACATCGATCGGCTCCTAAGGGACAGGGTGCTGCTCGAGTCGGCTTCGAGCGGGACGTCGCGGACGCAGCGATCGTATCGTGAGGCGTTGTTCGTGATCAGCGCCCTGGCGGGATTGGCGCTGCTGGTCGGTTGCGCCAACGTGGCGAACCTCATGGCCGCGCAGGGCGTGGCGCGGTCGCGAGAGATGGCCCTGCGCGTTTCCATCGGCGCGGGGCGCCGCCGGTTGATTCAGCTCGTGATGGTGGAGAGCGGCTGGTTGGCTCTGTTGGCGACCGCGGTCGGCGCGGTCTTTGCGGCTTGGGCTGCGCCGCAGGTGGTCGGCTTGATCAACCCGCCGGACAACCCGGCCCGCTTGGCGCTGCCGCTGGCCGGCCGTCCGGCGCTCTTCGGGCTCGGGTTGGCCCTCACGGTGACGGGCCTGTTCGGCCTGATCCCGGCGCTGCGGGCGTCTTCCGTGCGTCCGGCGGCGGCGCTCAAGGGCGGGGCGGGGAGGCCTTCCAAGGGGCGGCTAATGTATGGTCTGATCGCCGCGCAGGTTGCCTTCTGCTTTGTGGTGACATTGGCGGCGGGGTTGTTCGTCGGTTCGCTGAACGGCTTGGCGGACCAGCCCCTGGGCTTTGAGGCCGAGCGGCTGGCGGTGGTCGACATGGCCGCCCGTAGCCCCACGGTTCCCGAGGCCTGGGAACAGGTAGCGGAGAGCCTGCGCGCGGTTCCCGGCGTGGAGAGTGTTGCGTTGGCGAGTTGGGCGCTAATGGATAGCACTGCTTGGACCGGGGCGGTGTGGATCGGCAACGAGCCGGCTGAGGATTTTCCCTTCTTTCTAGGGATTTCGCCCGGTTGGCTGGAGACGATGGCGATTCGCCGACTCCAGGGCCGGGATCTGCGCCGAGGCGACGCAAACGCCGCGCTGGTGAATGAATCATTCGCTCGGGCTTACTTCGACGGCGCCGATCCCGTTGGCCAGTGGTTCGAGCGGACGGCTCTGGGCGGAGCCCGGGAGCGCGTTCAGATTGTCGGCTTGGTTGCGGACGCCCGCTACAACAGCTTGAAGGAGAGCATCCGGCCGACGATCTACCTGCCTTTTCTACCGGAGTCCGCCGAGGGACGCCTGACGCCGAAGTCCGGCGCGTTCATGGTGCGGACGAGCGGAGATCCCACTGTTCTGATGGCGGCCTTGCGGGAGGCGGGGTCTCGGCCGCGGCCGGAGCTGCGCGTAGCCAACGTGCGGTTGCAGCAAGAGATCTTGCGCGGCCACACCATCCGCGAGCGGCTGCTGGCGCTGCTGGGTCTGTTCTTCGCCGGTGTGGCGCTGTTGCTAGCGGGCCTGGGGCTCTATGGAACGCTGACGTACTCGGTCGTCCAGCGGCGGCGGGAGATCGGGATTCGCAGGGCTGTGGGGGCTCAGGCCGAGGACGTTGCCTGGTCAGTCGCGGCCGGTGCGGCGGGCACAGCCGTACTGGGGGCTGCGGGCGGACTGGCGCTGAGCCTGGCGTCGGCCGGCTCCATCGAGGCGCTGTTGTTTGGCGTGAAGGCCACGGACGCGGCGATTCTAGCGCCGACGGCTCTGGCCGTCGTGGCTGTGGCGTTGCTCGCTGCCGCGCCTTCGGTGATCCGCGCCATCCGCATCGATCCGGCCGAGATCCTGCGGGCGGAGTAGCCGGGCTCACGGCTGTGGGCGATCGGGAATCGCGTGAGCGTCTATACTGGCCTTCGCCCCGAGGATTCCCGATGGCTCGACTTCGTCCGCTGCTCCTGCTCTCCCTGTTTGCCGCCGCCGCGTCCGCCCAATGGACGGGCGAGGGTCCCTATCCCAACGCCAAGACCGGCGGCAACTACATGCACAACTACTACCTGCCGCCGGCGTCGTCCACGCCTTGGCGACCAGCCTTCTCGCCCGATGGCGAGGAGATCGCCTTCTCGATGGCGGGGTCGTTGTGGAAGATCCGCATTGGCGAAACGACCGCGCACGAGCTGACCGCCGAGCCCACCGTCAATTCCTCGCCCGCCTACTCTCCTGACGGCCGTTGGATCGCCTATACGTCCGACCAAGGCTACAAGTCCATCAACCTCCGCCTGCTGGACCTGACCACCGGCGAAACGCATGCGCTGACGCAAGGGGAGTTCGTGAACCTCGACCCGGTGTTCGCGCCGGACGGGCGGAGCCTGTACTACGTCTCCACCGAGCCGGACGGGTGGTACAACCTCTTCCGCCTGCCGCTCGACGAGGCCGGCAACCCCGGCAAGCCGATCCGCCTGACGCTGGACCACGACTTTCACAACGCCCGGCTGTACTTTGGACAGGCGGATCTGCACATCGAGCCAACCATCTCTCCCGACGGTTCCGAAATGATCTTGGTCTCGAACCGGGATATCTCGTTAGGCTCCGGGGCGGTCTGGCGGGCCAAGATCGGCCCCAACATGATGCAGGACGCCGAGATGGTCCTGCGCGAGGAGACCCTCTACCGCACGCGCCCGCAGTGGTCTCCTGACGGAACCCGCATCCTCTACAGCTCCCATCGCGGCAGCCAGTACAACAACCTCTACGTGCTGCCGGTGAAGGGCGGCGAGCCGTATCAGCTCACGTTCGGCTCTTGGGACCACTTCGAGCCGCGCTGGTCGCCCGACGGCGAGTGGATCGTGTACGTTTCGAACGAGCACGGCCTCTCGGACCTGCGGCTGCTGCGGACGTTCGGCGGCGAGGAGAAGCGCATCGAGATTCGCGAGCGGGTTTGGAAGCGGCCCATGGGCACTCTCGAGATCACCGTTCGCGACGGCGAAGCCGGGCCGCCCACCGAGGCCAAGGTGATGCTGACCGGTGCGGACGGCAAGGCCTGGGCTCCGCCGGACGCCTACCACCGCGTGGGCATTCGCGCGCTTTTCCCGGACTTCTTCCACACCACCGGGACGTTTCGTCTGCAATTGCCGGTGGGCGAGGCCAAGCTGACGGTGATGAAGGGCTTTGAGAGGCTGCCGGTGGACCGCACCGTGGTCATCCCGGACGGTCGCGTGGCGCGGGCGGAGATCGTGCTCGAACGGCTCACCAACTTCAAGGCCGAGGGCTGGTATTCAGGCAGCGATCACGTCCACATGAACTATGGCGGGAACCTGCACAACACGCCGGAGAACCTGCTGTTCATGGCCGCCGCCGAAGACCTGGACGTTGTGGGCGAGAAGATCGCCAACAAGGACAACCGCATCTTCGACCACCAGTACTGGACGGGCGGCTACGACGAGAAGCGGTCCACGCCGGAACGGCTGCTGAGCTTCGGTGAGGAGTACCGCCCGCCGTTCTACGGGCACATCAACTTCATCAACCTCACGCAGCACCTGCTCTCGCCCTTCACTACGGGCTACGAGGGGACAGCGATCGAGAGCTTGTACCCCTCCAACACGGATATGTTCCGGCTGGGCCGCAAGCAGGGCGCCCTCAGCGGGCACGTGCATCCGTTTCCGGCCGTTCCCGAGACCAACGACTGGGCCAACGCTCGGGGGTTCCCCATCGATCTCGCGCTGGGCTCGTTCGACTATCTGGAGGTGATGACCGGGGCGGGCTACTCCAAGTACAGTGCGCCGGTGTGGCACAAGGCGCTCAACTGCGGTTTTCGCGTGACGCCCACCGGGGGCGAGGATTCGATCTCGAACCTGCATTGGACGCCCGCCCTGGGGGCCGCGCGATTCTATGCCTACGTCGGCGACAAGCTGGAGTGGTCGCGCTGGTTGGACGCCATCCGCGAAGGGCGCACGTTCTACACCAACGGCCCGCTGGTGGGCCTGGAGGTCAACGGAGAGGGACCGGGCGGTGAGATTCGCCTGCCTGCCGGCGGCGGATCGGTGGAGGTGACAGCCAACATGCAAACGGCCTTCCCGGTGGAGCGGGTGGAGCTGATCTTTCGCGGGGAAGTCGTGAAGACGATCCCGCTGCAGAACGGCGGGCGTCAGGCCTTTTGGCGCGGGTCGGTCCCGGTGGAGCGCAGCGGCTGGTTTACTCTTCGCGCGGTGACCGATGAGCCGGTGCCGCCGATCGACGACGCCAATCTGCATGCCGAGACGGCGGCGGTCTACACGCTGGTGGGCGAAGAGCCGATCCGGTCGCGGGCGGACGCCGAATACTTCGTGCACTGGATCGACGAGGTCACCAAGCTGGCCGAGGCTCACCCGGGATGGCGCTCCGAGAAGGAGAAAGCCCACGTGCTGGGGCAGTTCCGGGAAGCCCGGGCGATCATGGAGCAGCGCGCACTCGAAGCCAAGGACTAGCCGCTCAGCGCGTATCGAACGGTCGCGTGCTGGGGCCGCGCTTGGCGAGCTTGAGAATGCCGACGCCCACCAGCACGACCACCCCGGCCGCAATCCACTGGGCGGAGATCCCCATCAGGGACGCCATGTAGGCGAGTCCGAGGATTACGATGATGAATCCGACGATGTAGAGGGCGTTGGAAGGCATGGCGATCAGCCCGCTGGGGCTTTGACCGTTGGATCGTCGATCGCCGGAAGCTGTTACGAGGGCGGCTGTTACGGGACCGTTCGAGCCAGTCGCAGGCCGTTCCAGCGATAACGCCGCTCGGGTCGCTCCGCGTGGCGCAGGGCCGGGTCCAGCAGGAAGGCCGGGTCCGCGAAGCCGCCGCCGCGGAGTACCCGTTGCCCACCGTCGTCAGGGGATTCCCGTCCGTCGGCGGCGTCGTAGGGATAAGGCTGAAACAGGCTCGAAGTCCACTCCCACACGTTGCCCAGCAGATCGTAAAAACCCCAGGCGTTGGGCGCTTTGGCGCCGGTCGGGTGCGCCCCGAAGTGCTCGATGCGCCGGAAGCCGTCCTCGCCGGGGGCCTGCACCTGCGAGTCCTCCCGGAACCAGGCGGCGCCGGCCAGATCGGAGTCGGAGAGACCTTCGCCGTCGGCGCGCGCGGCGTACTCCCATTCGGCTTCGGTGGGCAGGCGGAACCCTCCACCGGGGATGCGGGCGTTGAGCTTGGCCATGAACTCCTGGGCGTCGCGGAAGGAGACGTTCTCCACGGGCGAGTCCTCCCCAGGCCGGGCGCTGGGATTGGAACCCATCACCTGCGTCCAGACGGCTTGCGTCACCTCGCGAGCGCCCAGGTAGAAGGCCTCGATTCGGACCGAGTGCATCGGTTTAGAATCGGGCAGTTCGTCGGAGCCGAGGTCCGCGAAGCCTCGCGGGACCAGGATCATTTCCAGCCCGAGGCTTTGGATTCGCACGCGGCGGGGCAGTCCGGAGACGGGGTCGAACTCGTCTCCGATCGGTTCGAAGCCGGGAAGCGAGGGATCGAGGCGGCGCTCGCAAAAGAGCACGCGGGCCTCCGTATCCGGATCGCCGGGGCGGAGCGCCAAGGCCTCCTTGAAGGCCTTCTTGGCGCCACTGTAGTCCCGGCTGTCCACCAAGGATTCGGCCCGCCCCACGGCTTCACGGAACCGCTCGAGGCGCTCGACCTCGGCGTAGATGGGGTGCTGGGAGCGATCGCCTTGGTAGGACTCGATCTGCTCCGGGTTAGTGAGCGTGTGCTGACTGTGGCAGGTGAGGCAGCCGGCGGTCTTCTCCGTGGAGGGGCAGCCGGACGTATGGCAGCTTTCACACAGGCCGTCAGCGGCGGGACCGCGCGGAATGCGATCGGGGCTGACCTCGTTGCGCTCGTTGGCGACGTGCGCCGCGCTGGGGCCGTGGCAGTTGACGCAGGCCGTACCGGCGGCGACGTGCCCGGAGATCTGCCATTCCAGCACCGAGACGACGTGGCAGCGCGAGCAGACGCCGGCCTGCTTGAGGTCCGCTTGCTGCGCCGATGCCGCCGCCGCCAGCCAAAGGGCCACCAGCCCCGCGTGAAAAAGTCTCACGCCCGGAACTCGCGGTCCAACCACTGGTAATGTCTTGGCAGCCAGCGCGGGCCTGCGGCCCAGGCCACCTGCCGGGCGGCGTCCAGCGCGGCCTGCTCCTCGCGGGAGAGCTTGAGCGACCGCTGCAGCGCCTGGTAGTTCTCCTCGATCATGTAGTCCTCGAACATGCCGGGCATGACCGAGGTCAGGAACGGCCGCGAGTAGACGAACCGCAGAGCCGCCTGGCAAAGGGTCTCATCGGCGAGCCGATGGAGGCTCTTGGTGAGCTCACTGACCACGGCCGGGGGCAGAGGGCGGTGCTCGTCGCGGTACAGCCGCATCTGGCTGGATTCGGGCTTGGCGCCCGGACGGGCCAGAGGGTCCAGGTTGACGATCGAACCGGCCGACAGCGGCTTGATGGCGATCAGCCCGACTCCTTTCGCGCGCGCCGCCGGCAGGAAGTCCGTGTAGTCGGTCCGCGCGTGAATGAAGTTGTAGGGGAACATGACGTAGTCGAGATCCTCGAACTCGTCGAGGGCGCTCATCATGATCGCTTCGCTGTGCGTGGAGATGCCGATGGCACGCAGCTTGCCCGCCTGCTTGCCCTTGCGCAGCATGTCCCAGTCTTCGAGGTCCTTGTCGCGCACACGCTCGCCCGCGCCGAGGTAGATGCGGTACATGTCGACGTGCCCGAACAGCTTGGCCGCCTGGTCGATGTTTTCGCCGACGAACATGTTGAACTGACGGCAAACCGAGACCAGGGCGCGGCTGCGCTGCCCCTCCAGCAGACGAGCGACCGGTTCCCACTGGCCGTTGTTTTCGTAGACGTCGATCATGTTGACGCCGAGGTCGAGCGCGCGAGCGACCTGCCGATCGCGCCGCGCCTGGCCTTCCTCGTTGAGCACTTGGCCGTGCGGAGCGGAGATCTTATAGCCGGGATCGGTGTGCGAGCCGAACGAGAGAAGGGAGACGAGCAGATCCGTGCGGCCGAGTTGGCGGTAGATCATGCCTCCGCGGTGGATCTCCCGGACCGGAGCGATCGAGGCGGCGCGGGACAGCAGGGGAGCGACGGCCAGTCCGCCTGAGGCGGCCAAAAAGCGTCGACGCGAGAGACAGCTCATGCCCCAGGATTCTACCACTTGAGAATCGAGAATCCGCGACCGCGCTACTGCGAACCTTGATCGAACAACAGGACCAGAACGTTGCTGGTGCGGTTTTCGACCACCAGGGTCACCGCCTGCTGACCGGCGCCGGCGAGCTCGGGCGACAGCTCGATGTTGGCTTGGTCCAGTCCGGGAAACTCCGACTGGGGGCCTAGAAACAACAGCTCATGTGATGTTTCGCCCACACGGACTGCGGATTGCACCCCCGATCCGGCCCGAAAACCGGTGCCGAAAAAGGAGACGAACAGCCGGTCGCCGGGCCCAAAACGGATGGGCGCGGGCACGAACGCCCCCGCTTGGGAGTTGTATGTTCCGAGCAAGCTGACTTGCTGGCGCCCGTCGGCGCCAACCGTGGTGAGCAGCGCGGCGGGGGCTCCACGGCCGTCTCCGGCGGAGGAGAAGAGCGCGGGCGCCAAGCGACTCACGGTGATCTCGCCGCGGGCGGCGGTTTCTCCGTTGCGTACGACCTCGACGCCTGCCTTGCCCAAGGCCAAGTCTTCGGGAAGCAAGAAATTGATTTGCGTCGGGCTGACAAAAACTAGCTGGGCGGCGGAAGAGCGTTGGAGAATATCCGTCAATATCACTTGAACGCCGCCTAGTTCCGTCGGCAACGGAAGGCTTTCGGCCCCTTTGGAACCGGTCGCCAACTCGGCTCCAAACCCCGAAACGAGGGAGCCGGGAGAGGCCGCCGATTCGACAAAACTGGCTGCCGAGACCACTGTGACGTGGTCTACGCCGAGATGCTTTCGCAGAATTGCGAGTTGGGGCGGGTCTTGGTCGAAGTTGGGGCCCGGCTGAATGGACAGAGGATAATCTCCCCAAAACTCCCCGGCGGCCCAATAGGTCGCATCCATTTTGGCTTCGTCCAGGGCTGTCAAGAAGCGGTCGAGGGCCTCCAGCCAACCCGGGTCGCCGCCGGGAACGCCGAACTCTCCGACGTAGCAGCGCACGCCGTTGCGGGAGCACCACTGCCGGAACGGCGCCAGCCGGGTTGCGCCGATGTCGAGCAGGTTCGGGTTGGCCGCGAGCTCGTTGGCGAACGTCTGGAGGTAGCGCCCGCTGGCGTCCTGATCGAAGTACAGGTGGGCCTCGTAGGCGACGTTGTCGGCCGGATCGTCGATCCAGGCGGTGGGCCCGTGCGTCGTTTCCCAGCGCTCGGCGGACGACCAAGAGTCGCCTGCGACCATCACCAGCTTGTCGTCTCCGGTGGCGCGGATGGCCGAGAGCACAGCCTGCGAGATCGCCTTCCAGTCGGCGGGGCCCATGTCGTGCGGCTCATTCATGAGCCCATAGGCGAGGACCGTATCTTGCTGGGCGAACAACGCGGAGAGCCGTGTCCAAAGATTGACGAGCGCGGAGCTCGGCACGAGAACCGACCCATTGTAGGGATTATCCAGTACGGCCGATTCCGTGCGCGAGTTCGCGGTCAGCGTATATCGGCCGTAATTGTGAATATCCAAGACGACACGGCAATCATGCGCGGAGGCCCATTGAATATTTCGTTGGAGTCCCGCCAGGTATGTTTCGTCGAGGGCCCCAAAGAGGGTTGGTTGGAGTCTTTCCCAACGGAGCGGTATACGAATCAAGTTGAGCTTCTCCGAGGAGAAGAAGGAGAAGCTCCGCTCACTGTTGAATGTAAAGTCGACGCCTTCTTGTCCGGGTAGAGTCTCCTCGGAGAATTCCGGTCCGGCCAGCGCGACGCCCCGGCCGAACTGGGCCGGCGCTGCGCTAGAAACAGCCAGAACAAGGGCGCAGAGCAGAAGGCTCCGGGAGGATCGCGAACGGAAGGAAATCATGACGGACGTCCCGGGCCGACGGTTTCGGTCGGCGCTCTGCCTCAAAATCGCAGCATAGGTCCGAAGGCTTCATTTGGCAAGGCGGGCCTTGAGAGCGATCGCCGCATGGTTATAGGTGCACCTAGAAGAGTAGTAAGTAAGTCGTACTTATGATGCCTCCGGTACATTCGTACTGAAAGGGGGGTACTCCGAAACCATTGTCAGGGTGTAGAGTGGTCGACATACTGAATTTGAGGAGCGTTCACGTTGCTTATGCGCCGCACGTTTTCCGCAAATTGCACCGGGATTCCCGGCGTGGGGCGGATGCTGGTCCGTAGCGGCCAGGGCGGCTTGGACGCGCTTCGGGCGAAGTGTTTGAGCGCGCCGGCGATCCGCAGAGAGCCTGAAAAGGCCGGGCCCGGCGCGCTCGGATATTGCGCGGGGCGCGGACCGAAATTCGTGACGGCGGCGCACTGCAACCCGTAGAACGTTCCTGAAAAAGAAGGCAAGGCCGCCGCGCCTTGGAGCCAACCGTCACCCGTACGTCGTTGCGGGGCTCAGGTTGAGTTGTCCGGTGATGACGGCGCCGGCCTGGAGGCTGTAGATGGCGACGAAGATTCAGAACCCGGACGATATCGATACGTTTTTCCACGGTCTGGCGCTCGAGTCCGACGGCTATCGCTCATTCAGCCGGAGGCCGCCCGTGCGGTCTCAGGAGAACGAGGGCGAGGACGAGCCCGCGTCGACGTCTTTGCAGGCCTTGGCGCCGCCGGTTCGGAAGGACAGGGAGCTTGCGTCGGAGCCCGCGCCCATCGATTCCACCGGGGCTGATTCCTTCTTTGCCGCGATGGACAACGCCCTGAGTCGTCCGTCCGCCGCGGGACCGAGGCGTCGCACGGCCTGTCTGCGAATGTACTCCGTCGCTGAGGGCGCCGGCGCCACGAGCCTGACGGCGAACCTGGGTCGGCTGTGGGCGGGAGAAGGCCGGTCCGTGGCGTTGGTCGACGACGCCAGCGACTCCCTGCTGCCGTTTTACT
Source organism: Acidobacteriota bacterium (assembly GCA_016125275.1). Taxonomy (GTDB): domain Bacteria; phylum Acidobacteriota; class Terriglobia; order Bryobacterales; family UBA6623; genus RI-231. The sequence goes on from WGMB01000001.1 coordinate 344,576, forward strand.
TTGGCGTCCGTCGGCAGGGGCTGCGGTTCTCGAGCGTGTTGGTGCAGCAGGGCGCATCCACCGGCGAGGTGCAACTGCTCGCGCGCAATGAATCTGAAGACAGGGTCGATGAGAGTGGGCGCCCCTGGTATGCCGGCGTGCTGGGGCAGATGGGCGTGGCGGCCGACTATGTGTTGCAGCGGGCGGGACGGCCCGGGCGCGAGACCGCCTCGGAGGGTTCGGGGATATCGCTGCTGCTGATCGGCGCCGAGGCAAGCTCTATCTACAAGCTTCCAGCGGCTCTCGAGAGGCTGGGACGGCAAGAGATTCGCCTCGTTCTGACTCGATTCCGCCCGGAGCTCGACCTCCACCGTCGGCTGCGGTCTTGGCTTTCGGAACGGTTCGGAGACCGCCTGGCGCCGGTGACCCTGCGCTGGGATGAGGCGGCGGACTGGGCTTTGACCGCCGGGCGTCCCGTGGTGGACTACGCGCCGAGCTGCCCGCTCAGTGCGGACTACCGGGAGTTGGGCGACTGGTTGGCGGAGAGCCCGGCCTTTCGGCGGACTGCGGAGACGTTGGCGTGAGGAGCGATGCGATGGCGAATGTGAGCGTGCCGACCATGGAGCAGACGAAACCGGAGCCTTCGGCCAAGCCGGAGCTCTCCACGGGCCGGCGCGGAGCGCGCGATTCCAAGCGCCCGTCGATTCTCAGCGCCCTGGCGTTCCTGGTCTCACTGGTCGCCTTGGCCGGGTTTGTCACGTTGCCTCTCGATTGGGAGGGGCAGGCCTTGCTGGGGCTGTCACTGTTCGGAGCGGCTCTGGTGCTGTCGAAGCGCCTGGAGGGCTATGGAGCCACGCTCACGCTGATGGGCCTGTCCGCGTTCGCCACCATTCGCTACCTCTACTGGCGCCTGACGAACACCTACGACTTTTTGGTGTTGAACAACTTTCAGGACAGTTGGCTGAACCTGGCCAGCGTCGGTCTGCTGTTGCTGGCGGAGCTCTACGCGATTTTGATCCTCTGCCTGGGCTACTTCCAGGGGCTGCGACCCCTGGGCCGCAAGCCGACCCCGATGCCGGAAGACGTGTCGACCTGGCCGACCGTGGACGTCTTCATCCCGACCTATAACGAGCCGGTCGACGTGCTCAAACCCACGGTTCTGTCGGCGTTGACCTTGGATTGGCCGGCTGACCGCTTCAACGTCTACATTCTCGACGACGGTTCGCGTGAAGAGATGCGGGACTTCGCCGCCGCCTGCGGGGTGGGCTACATCACGCGCACCGACAACAGCCATGCCAAGGCCGGCAACATCAACAACGCGCTGCGGCAGACCGACGGGGAGTTCGTGGCGATCTTCGACTGCGACCACGTGCCGACGCGTTCGTTTCTGCAGGTGACGATGGGCTGGTTCCTGCAGGACCCGCGCATGGCGATGGTGCAGACGCCCCACCACTTCTACTCGCCGGACCCGTTCGAGAGGAACCTGGACGTTTACCGCAAGACGCCAAACGAGGGCGCGCTGTTCTACGGCGTCGTGCAAGACGGCAACGACTTCTGGAACGCGACTTTCTTCTGCGGCTCCTGCGCGGTGATCCGCCGCACGGCGCTCGAAGAAGTCGGCGGTATCGCCGTCGAAACGGTCACCGAGGACGCCCACACGGCTTTGCGGATGCAGGGCCGGGGTTGGAACACGGCTTACCTGAAGATTCCACAGGCGGCGGGGCTGGCGACGGCCAATCTGCGCGATCACATCCGCCAGCGCGTCCGCTGGGCGCGCGGCATGGCGCAGATTCTCCGCGTGGACAACCCCTTGCTGTCCCGTGGGCTCGCGCTGCCCCAGCGCCTGTGCTATTTCAACGCCGCGCTGCACTTCTTGCATGCCGGTCCGCGGCTGATCTTCCTGACCGCGCCGCTAGCTTATCTGCTGTTGGGGTTGACGAACTTCTACGGCTACTACGCCGCGATTCTCGCCTACGCCATTCCGCACATCCTGCTGGCGACCGTGACGAACTCCCGCATCCAGGGCCGTTACCGCTACACCTTCTGGAACGAGGTGTACGAGACGGTGCTGGCGCCGTTCATCATCCTGCCGACGCTGCTGGCGCTGGTGAACCCCAAGTACGGCAAGTTCAACGTGACGCCCAAGCAGGGGTTGGTGGAGTCCGACCGCTTTGACTGGGGCCTCGCGTGGCCTTACCTCGCGTTGCTGGCGCTGAACCTGAGCGGGATGGCGTTTGCAGGCTATGAGCTTCACGCGGGTTCGGAGAGGCCGGGCGCCCTGTGGATGAACGCCGCCTGGGCGGGCTACAACGTGTTGGTCCTGGGAGTGGCGGTGAGCGTGGCGTGGGAGAAGAAGCAGCGCCGTCTGAGCTTCCGGCTGCCGCTGCAGGTGAACGCGATGCTGGAGGTCGGCGACGACGTCAGCTATCGCTGCCGCACGCGCGACATCTCCCTGGGCGGCGTCTACGTGACGATGCCGGCCGGAATCCGCTTGGAGCCCGGCGCGCGGGTTCGATTCGCCTTCGCGCTCCACGACGGGTTGCACCGCGTCAGGGCCCGGGTCCGAGGCTCCGGGGGCCGGGGCGTGCGGGTCAGCTTCGAGGGGCTGACGCTGGACGATGACCAGCAGCTCACTCGGCTGATCTACTCGCGGGCCGACGCCTGGATGGATTGGGACAAGGACTATGAGCGCGACCGGCCGTTGCGCAGCTTGGCCCAACTGGCGGGCCTGGCTGTCCGCGGCTGGCTGCTGATTCCGCGAGCGATTTTCGAGACCATGCGCGGTCCCGACGCCGCCACCAGAAAGCAGCTTCGCAAGCAGCCCGTGCTGCCGGTCGTAGCGATCGGAACGCTGGCCTTGCTGTCGTGGTTCGCCGCCGCGGGCCGCGCTCAGGTTGCCCCGGAGCAAGGCGATGCGCCGGTGTTCGAGGAGACCGTGGATCTGGCCTCGCTGGGCCACAAGCGCCCGCTGGCTCTGGAAGGCACGCAGGGCCGCGCGGAGGTGAGCTTCGGCGTCCCCATCACGAAGGTCGTCTCCGAGGCGCAACTGTTCCTGCAACTCTATCCGGCGCCGGTGCTGGACCCACGGGTGAACACGCTCGATGTGTCGTTGAACGGCGTGGAGTTCGAGAGCATTCCGACCACCGGCGCGCTGCGCCAAGGCGTTCTGGTGACTTTGCCGGCGGAACTGCTGCTCCGAGACAACACGTTAACGTTTGCGATCGGCGGGGAGTGCGGCGCGCGTTGCGAGGGCGCCACGGGGTCGGCTCTGCGCTCGGAGCTGGACCCGGCCACGAGCATCCGCATGCAGGGCCGCATGCTGTCGATCTCGAGCGATTTCCGGCTGTTGCCGGCGCCGTTCTTCGATCGCTCGACCAGCAGCGCTCTGCACCTGCCATTCGTGTTCGACAGGGCTCCGGACGAGGAGACTTTGGAGGCCGCGGGCATTGCGGCGTCGTGGTTCGGGGCTCTGGCTGACTACCGTGGGGCGCGGTTCCCGACGTCGGTGGGGACGATTCCGGCCGGCAACGTGGTGGTCTTCGCCCGATATGGGTCGGAGCTGGCGCAGCAACTGGGCTTCGGCGCGGTCGGCGAGCCGGTCGCCGTGGTCCGGACCAACCCGGGCGACCCCTACGGTAAGGTCTTGGCCTTCGTGGGCGCTGACGCTCGCGATCTTCGGCTGGGCGTGGTGGCGCTGGCTGCCGGGCGGTTGCCGGCAACGGGATCGACGGCTGAAGTCGCGGGCGTGGTCGAACCGCAGGCCCTGCCGGCCTACGCGGCGTCACGCTGGCTCGAATCCAGCAGCCGTACCGTGCTGGCGGCGGGCGTTCCGCAGGCGCGCCTGCGGGTGTATGGCGGCGGCGCCGTCAACGTCTATTTCCGGCTGGCTCCGGATCTCCACTTCGGCGTGCGGAAGTGGGTGAACCTGCACCTGCGCTACCGCTATGACGGCCTCGGGGAGAGCCTGTCCGGCCGGCTGAAGGTGCACCTCAACGGCGTGGAGGTCGATCAGTTCCAGGCCGACCAAGCGACCCAGGACGGCGTCGACAAAATCATTCACGTGCCGGTCGAGCTGTTGACCTTCAACAACACGTTGACGGTGGAGTTCGGCTTCGACCAGGTGCAGTCCGCCGATGAGGCGCGCAGCTACCCGGTAGGCGAGGTGCTGCCCGATACAGCTCTGGATCTGGGCGACACGCCGCATTTCGCCGAGCTGCCGCGCCTGGATCTGTTCGCCAACGCGGGCTACCCGTTCACGCGCTACGCAGACCTTTCGCACACCGCGATCGTGTTGCCGCCGAACCCGAGCATCGAGCAGGTCTCGCTATTTCTCGACCTGCTGGGATTCTTCGGTTCGCAGACCGGCGTGCCGGCCTACAAGGCCACCGTTGCGGCCTTCGGCGGAGGCGGAGAGATCCCCGAGGGGATGGACGTGTTGCTGATCGACTCTCCGGCCGACCTTGGCGCGTCCGAGCGTTGGCACGGCGAGATGGAGGTGGATGTCGACTCGCATCCGTTCGTGCTCCGCGACGCGGGCGCCTGGGGCGCTCTGTCGAGCCTTGCGCCGTGGTCGCACCTCCGCGCCGACCGCCGAGCGTTGCGTTCGCTGCTGGCGTCGTCCGAGCTGCCGGAGGCCATTCTGCAAGGCTTCTCGACCTCGAACGGCGGCACGCGAAACGTGGTCTCGCTGACGACGATCGACTCGGCGAACGTGGAGCCCTTGGGCACGTTGCTCACCGACCTGCAGCATGCGAACGAGATCTACGGCGACGTTTCCGTGCTCAGCGACGGGCAGTTCCATTCGTTTCAACTCAGCGAGGCGTCTCGTCCCGTGGGCGAGGGGTCTTGGCGGACCGCCGCCGAGGCCTGGCTTCAGCGGCATGTGCTGCTGCTGGTCGGGATGATTCTGGCGGCGGTTGCGGTGTTCGCGTGGTCGATGCGGCCTTGGATCGATCGCCACGTGCAGCAGCGGCTCCACCTCGAGGCCTGAAAATGTTATGTCTCTCCCTTCCCATTTCTGCTGTTTTGCCTTCCTCCTGCTCGCCGTCGCTCCCGCGCTTGCGTTCGCGGGTGGAGGCTGGCCGCTTTGGGCGGCCTACGTCGATCGCTTCATGACCGACGAAGGCCGTGTCGTCGACCCGCAGGCCGGCGATCACAGCACATCGGAAGGGCAAGCGTACGGCCTCTTCTTTGCGTTGGTGGCTAACGACCGGCCTGCCTTCGACAGGCTGCTGGCTTGGACCGAGGCGAATCTGGCCGATGGCGACCTGGGCAAGAATCTGCCGAGCTGGCTGTGGGCCCGCGGCGACGACGACCGCTGGGGTGTACAGGACCCCAACGCCGCCGCCGATGCGGATGTCTGGATGGCCTACACCCTGCTCGAGGCGGGGGAGCAGTGGTGCGATCCGGCGCTGTCGCTGCGGGGCGCGAAGCTGGCGGAGCAGATCGTCGTCCGGGAGGTGCGGACGTTGCCGGGCCTGGGGCCGATGCTGTTGCCCGGTCCGAGAGGGTTCCGGCCCGCGCCCGACGTTTGGCAGCTCAACCCGAGCTACTTGGCGCTGCAGCCCTTGCTGGGTTTGGCGAGTCGGCTGCCCGCCGGACCCTGGGCCGAGATCGCCGCCAACGGACCGCGCGTGATTCTGGAGTCCCGTTTGCACGGCTTCGCCGCCGACTGGACCGCTTATCGCAACGACCAGGGTTTCTTGTTCGACCCCTTACCGGTGGCCGCGCCGACGGCTTCGTACGACGCGATTCGAGTTTATCTGTGGGCCGGCATGTTGGCCGAAGAGAGTAAGGGGCGGTCCGAACTGCTGGCGGGGCTTGGACGCATGAAGGACTACGTGGGGGAGAACGGCGCGCCGCCGGCGGTGGTCGGCGCGGACGGAGGGGTCCAAGACCCGAACGGAAGCGTCGGTTTCTCGGCCGCCTTGCTGCCCTTTGTGCAGGCTCACGGCGACGAGAAGGCGGCAAAGACGCTGCGGAACCGCCTGAGCGCAGAGTATTTCCCCGAGGACGGTCTGTATACGGCCGACCCCGGGTACTACGACCACAACCTGGTGCTGTTTGGCCTGGGCTGGAGCGAGGGGCGGTTTGCCTTCGAGGCCAACGGACGCCTGCGGACTCCCTGGAAAGATTCTCAATGACACGCAAAGCTGCAATCCTCTTTCTCTTGCTGGGCCTGCTGGCCGGGGCGCCTGTGGGGGCAGCGGACCGCGCAGTGCAACTGCTGCTGGACAAAGCGCAGGCGCTGGAAGGGCGCGGCCGGCTCGACATGGCCGCCGAGGCCTGGCGGCAGGTGCTGCTGGCGGACCCCGATCAGCCGGACGCTCTGGCGGGTTTGGCCAAGGCGGCGCGCCTGGACGGTCGTAACGCCGAGGCCGAGCAATACCTGTCGCGCCTGCGTCAGGTCGCGCCGGGCCATCCGGCGTTGCAGAGCATCACCGACGTCAAGGCGCTCGGCCCTTATCAGGCCCAGTTGGATGAAGCGTCCCGGCTGTCGAAGGAAGGCAAGAAGGAAGAGGCCATGCGGATCTACCGCGACGTCTTCGGCGAAGCGCCTCCGGCCGGGGGCTGGGCGATCGCTTACTACGAGACGTTGGCGGCCACGGCGGACGGCTGGAAGCCCGCTGTGGACGGACTGCGCAAGCTGTCGGCGAAGTATCCCGAGGCTGACGAGTACCGCCTGTCGCTGGGGCGGCTGCTGACCTATCGCCCGGAGACGCGGACGGAGGGCATGCAGATGCTCGCTGCGATCGGCGAGGGGCCCGACGCCGCTCCGGCGCGGCAAGCTTGGCGGCAGGCGCTGGTGTGGGCCGGTCCGAACCGGGAGTCCCTGGATTCGCTCAACGCCTACCTGTCGCGTTATGACGACTCCGAGCTCGCAGCCCTGCGCGACAGCGTTCCGGCGGCCGGCCAGGCCCGTAGCGCGCCCACGGCGGGCCGCGAGATCGAGCTCGGCTACAAGGCTCTGCGGGAGAAGGATCTGGAGGAAGCCGAGCGCCAGTTCCGAGCGGCGCTCGAGACAGCGCCCTCGAACGCGAAGGCGCTGGCCGGCATGGGCTTCGTGCGGATGCAGCAGGAGCGCTTCCGGGCGGCGGTGGAGTCGCTGACGGCGGCGTCGCAGGCGGCGCCCGGCGATGAGGTCATCCTGGACGCCTTGGCAACCGCGCGCTTCTGGACGTCGATGGACGACGGCAAGACCGCTCTCGAAGAAGGGCGCACGGCGGACTCCGTGGCGGCTTACCAGACGGCCCTGAGCATGCGGCCGAGCGAGGCGGACGCCCTGAGGGGGCTGGCCGGGGGACTGATGAAACTCGGCAAGCCGGCCGAGGCGGCGCCGGTCTACGAGAAGCTGCTCGGCGTGGAGCCTCTCAACGATCAGGCCTGGGCTGACCTGGTCAACGCGCGCTACGAGGCCGACGGCGCCGTCGCGGCTCTGGCCGCCTCGCGGGACATGCCCCCGGCGGCGCGTGAACGGCTGGACCAGAACGTGAGCCACCTCGCTCTGATGGCGGTGATCTATGCCGATACCGGCCGGGAAGAGCACTCTCGCGAGACCTTGCAGCGCGCCATGCAGTTGGCCGCCCCCAACAGCGTGGACCTGCCCGAACCCATCCGGTTGCGGCTGGCGGGCTTGCAGTTGCGGCACGGTGACGCGGCCCGGGCCGCCAAGGAGTTCGAAGACGTCTTGCAGGCCGACCCGAGCAATCTCGACGCGTGGGAGGGGGCCCTGGCGGGCTTCGTGCAAGCCGGCGACCTGGCGCACGCCCGCGTGCTGCTGAGCTCCACGCCGGACGACGTCTACTATCGCGCCATGCAGCGTCCGAGCTTCCTGTATGCGGCCGCCAAGCTGCATCAGGCCGTCGGACAGCTCGATACGGCGGAAGGGTTCCTGCGCAAGGCGCTCGAGGCGCAGCCCGACCCGAAGTCCAAGGAAGCCCTCGGCATTCGTCTGGAGCTCGCCTACTTGCTGCGGGACAGCGGCGAGACGGACGCCGCCGAGCGGCAGATCCGCTCGCTGGTAGACGCCAATCCCGAGAGCGCCGACGCCCACAAGGCTCTGATCGGGCTGCTGGCCTCCGCCGGGCGGTACGAGGAGGCCTCGGCGGCCTTCGCGAAGCTGCCCTTGGCGGTCAGCTCGCGGCTGCTCAACGATCCGGACTTCATCACGATCCTCGCCGGCATCTACAAGGAGACCGGGCGCAGCGAGGAGGCCCTGCGGATGGTCCGCGAGGCGCTGGCGACCCTGGCGATCGAGAAGAAGGAACCGTCTCCGGCGCTGCGCCTGCAACAGGCCTGGTTGCTGCTGGACCAGGGTGGCGAGGACCAGAAACTCTTTGAGCTGCTGCAGGCGGCGAGGGAGGACCCCAATCTATCCACCGCGCAGCGCAAGGAGTTCGGCGAGATCTGGCTGATTTGGAGCCTACGGGAGGCGGACCGGTCGCGCGAAGCGGGCAACGTGCAGCGCTCAGCCTCGATTCTGGTGGCCGCCGCCCGGATGTTTCCGGAGGACGACCGGGTGCGCCGCGCTCTGGCCGGGACGCTGCTGGAGGCCGGCTACGCAGGTCAAGCCCTGGTGGTCTACAAGAGCTGGGGGCTGCGGGGAGCAGAGGCCGCCGACTACGCCGGCGCCATCGGCGCGGCGATGACCGTGCAGGATCGTGCGGCGACCAACCAATGGTTGCGCGAGGGACTGCAGAAGTGGCCCCAGGACGCCGACCTGCTCACGATGGCCGGCCGCGTGGCGGCCTCGCGCGGCGACTACAAGCGCGCCGAGGCTTATTGGAAGGCCGCGTTGCAGAACATGCCGACCCAGAACCCGGCGCCGGGCTTTCCGTTCGACGCCCAGATGGGCGGCCCGCAAGGCGCCGGCCAACAGGACCCGGCTGGGGACCTGGGGCGGCTGTTGCTGGCTGACGCCGGCGGCTCCTCCAGCTCCTTGAGCGACATGAGCTGGCTGAGCCCCGTAGGACAGGCCGCGCGCCAGACGCCGTCGCCGGGCGGCTTCGCGCCGTCGGCGCAGCAGGCCGGCCCACTGCCCTTGTTCGACGAGGCGCCGGAGACCCGTACGGTCGCCTCGGCCCAGCGTCCCATGACGGCGCCGCGTCCGGCTCCGCCGTCGGCCCGCACCCAAGGCTGGGACAACTTCGAGCTGCCGGACATGGAGGCCCTGGACAACCAGATGGCCGCGCTGGTCCAACAGGAGCGCCCGCGCTCGCGCCGCAGCGAGATCGAAGACCAAATCGCGGCGATCGAGGCCCGCAATACTCCGACGGCCGGCATGGGAGGCAGCACCCGTGGCCGCAGCGGCCGCACGGGCTTTGAGAGCCTGCGCGTGCAGGAAGCCGATTTTCGCGCCAGCGCGGTGGTCGGCAACCGGGTCCGCTTCAGCATGTCGGCGCGGCCGACCTACCTGGACGCCGGTTCTTGGGACGGCCAGAGCGACCTGCGCCTGGGCCTGTTGCCGGCCGGCAGCCAGTTCGGCGATCTGACCGCCAACGGCGTGGCGGGCGACCTGGAGATCGGCACGAAGACCTTCGGGCTCCGCTTCGGAACCACGCCGAGCGGCTTCCTGGTCGAGAACCTGACCTACGGCTTCCGCTTCACGCCGGGGGGCGGGCCCTTTACGGCGAGCTTCAATCGCGCGCCGGTCACCGATACGATGCTGTCTTTCGCCGGCTTGCGGGACCCCGTGACCGGGCAGGTCTGGGGCGGCGTGATGGCCGACGAGTTCGCCCTGCGCGGCGACTGGGGCGGCGCCAAGCGTGGGGCCTATGCCAAGGCGGGCTACCAGAAGCTGACCGGCGACGGCGTGGCCGACAACAAGCGCATCGAAGTGACGGCCGGAACCTACTTCGAGGCGTTGCGCACCGACGAGGGCGCGCTGACGCTGGGCTTCAATCTCACGGGGCTGTCCTACGACAAGAACCTGCGCTACTTCACACTCGGCCAAGGCGGCTACTTCAGCCCCCAACGCTACATGCTGCTGAACGTGCCGGTGCATTGGCGTGGGAGCTGGCAACGGCGGTTCCACTACGACATCGGCGGCAGCATCGGCACGCAGTACGTGCGCGAGGACGCCTCGCCGTACTTCCCGACCTCGATTGCGCTGCAAGGCCGCTCGGGACCGCAGTACGCAGCGCTGTCTCGCACCGGCGCGCACTTCAGCCTGGACGCTCGCGGCGCCTACCACCTCGCCCCCAACTGGGTGATCGGCGCCTTCGTGACGGCCAACAACACCCGGAACTTCACGGCGGGCTCGGCCGGCTTCTTTTTGAACTATTTGGTCAAGCCGCGCCCGATCGGCCAGGAGACCGACATCCCGCCGGTCCCGGACTGGACCGGACAGCGGCCCTACTTCCTGCCGTAAGGCGAGCAGCCGGTTCTGATTCGCGGAGAGTCTTCGATGTTCGAGCGCATGAAAACGCCTGGGTCAGCGGGGAAGGGAGCCGAGCGAAACGTACGGTTGCTGATCGCCGCGGCCGTGCTGGTCGCCGCGCCTGGGTTGCGGGCGCAGATGAGCTGCGCCTCGGCCGCCACTCCGGTCGCGGTGCGGGACCAAGGAGGGGCGGAGCTCACGGCGGATTTGACGCTGACCTGTACCGGCGGGCTGCCGGCCTTCGCCGGAGCGGATCTACCTCGCTTTCAGATCCTCGTGGTAGCAAACGCGGCGATCACGAGTAAGGACCTCGATCCCACCGTGGGCCGCTCGGCGGGTTGGAACGAGGCGCTGCTGCTGGTCGATGATCCGGCGGCGGCGGCGCAGAGGCCCTGCGCGCCGCTGGACGCCGGGCCGCCGTGCGAAGCGATCCAGGGGAAGCCCGGGGCGCCGAATGTCTTCCCGGCGCGACGGGTGCAGGACAATGCCGTCGTTTTCTCGGGCGTGGCCTTCGACCCACCGGGACCGGAGGGCTCGCGGAAGCTGCGCATCACGAATGTGCGGGTGGACGCAGCAGGCCTCGACGATCCGTTCTTTCCCGATGAGGTGCGCCTTACCGTGCAGATCTTTCCGGCGGGCGGCGGGACGATCGCCGTGAACCCCGCCGAGACGCTGGCTGCGCGAGTCGCGCCGGGGCTCACCTTTGGGTTGCGGACGGCCGAGGACGAGCCCGCGCCGGCCGCCGAGGCCGCGCTGGTGACCACGCCGGCGATGCTGCCGGAACAGACGCCCGACACCGAACAGTCGTTGCTGGTGCGCTTTACCGAGGGCTTTGCGAGCGCCTTCCGGCGGCGCAATCTGGCCACCAGCTCCGGCTCGCCGGCGATGCTGGTCGGGCAGGCGCTGCCCGGCGCGAGCTACGGCACGGAAACCGGCTTCTACAACCCGACGTTCGGGGCCGGCAGCGGCTTGGACCAGGCCGGTCTGGCGGATACGGGGACTCGCCTGAAGGCGGTTATCGAGTCGATCCCGGCGAATGTGGACGTCTGGGTCAGCCAGGCCGATGTTTCGCCGACCGGCGTCACGCACGCTCTGCTCACCTACACCGACGCTGACGGCGGGGGCGCCTTTACGCCCGCCACGGGGGCCAAGAACGGGTTCGTGAAGCTGGACGAGACCAACGGGATCGCCGTGGCGGTGTGGGAGGTGCTCAGCTCCGACGCGACCCGCATCGAGGATCTGACGTTTCGCGTGCTGCTCACGGCCGGCGACGGGGCCCCTGCGTCCGGCGTCGCAACGGTCTTCGGCGCGATGACGCCGTCGTCGTCGGCCAGCGCCGTGCTGGCGCCGCGCTTCGAGGAGACGTTCGACAAGCAGCGGGCCTTCGAGGTGAAGGACGTGGTGACGAGCGCCTTCTTCACGGTGGTTTCCGCGGCGAGCTATGACGGCGTCGCGGTGGCCCCGGACTCCCTGGCGGCAGGTTTCGGCGACAACCTTGCGCCGGGGCTGGCGGTGGCCCAAGGCTCGTTGCCGCTCGAGCTCGCCGGCTCGTCGATCGAGATGATCGATTCGGCCGGAATGCGCTGGAACCCCCGGCTGATCTTCGCTTCGCCCGGGCAGATCAACTTCTGGATCGAGCCCGGCGTGACGGTCGGTCCGGCGGTGCTGAACGTGCTGCGGAACGGTCGTCTGGCGGCTTCGGGGCAGATCGTGGTGGCGGCCTATGCGCCTTCGGTGTTCTCGGCGAACGGCGATGGAACGGGCGTCGCGGCGGCGGAGCTTCTGCGCGTCTCCAATGGTTCGACCACGCCGGAGCCGGTGGGCGTGTACGACGCGGAAGAAGGCCGCTGGCGGCCTCGGCCCGTGTCGCTGGGCCCCGACGGCGAGTTGCTGTTCCTGACTCTGTATGGGACCGGGATTCGCGGCCGCGCGAGACTGGCGGACGTCCGCGCCGAAGTGGGCGGCCAGGTCGTGCCGGTGATCTACGCCGGAGCCCAGTCCGAGTACGCCGGGCTGGACCAGATCAATCTGGGACCCCTGCCGCGGTCTCTGGCCGGCAAGGGCGAGGTGGACATCGTGCTGCGCGTGGCCGGCCGCACTTCGAACCGGGTAACCGTCGCCTTCGAGTAGCCTTAGGGCTCCTTGCGCGGGGTCAGCCGCATCCAGCCTTCACTGACGCCTGCACGGGCCGGCGGAACCGCGCCGACCGGCGGCAGCGGAGGCACGAGGGACGACAACCATTCGCCGGGCTGGCCGTCCTCGCCGGGCTCGTAGCGGACCCATTCCACGTCGTGGCCCTCGACCTGGGGCGTCGGCAGAATCGGGTTGAGCGCCCCCAGTGACGGGATCGACAACAACGGCCCGACCCGAAACGTCGGCTGAAGCCGCTCCACGCCGGCGAGGAACTCCTTGGGGACGACGATCTTCTTGCGGGGCAGGGCGCCGCAGACCGCATGAAGACCGGCCCCCGCTTCCACCAAGACCGTGAGATCGAGCTTGTCTCCCAGTGCCACCGGGAAGGCGCACTCCAGCCCCGCCACGAACGGATGATTGGCGGGCTTTTCGGTGATTCCGCCGGAGGGTAACTCGTTGAGGATGGCCTTCTCGGCCGCTTCGGCGTCGACGGGGGCGAACCGGCCCGCGGCGGGTTCGGGGCCGGGCAGGAAGCAGCCGAGCACGCCGTCGTCAGGACGGCTCTGATCCCCAATGCGCACCTGCAATGTGGGAAGGGCGGGCGGCTGAGCCGGAGGCGGCGGATCGCCCTTGAGGGCCTCGGCGGCGGTCTCGCCGGTCGCCTCCAACCAAACCCCGGCGGCGAGAACGGCGATGGGATCGCCGGTGAGCCGGACCTTGCGGTCCTTGACCTTCTGCTTGGGGTCGATGGAAGGCCGCAGCGTGTCGATGATACGCATCAGTGCGGTGAGCCCGGTCTCAAACAGCTCCGTCTTGGGCTGGCTAGGCGGAACCGAGACGCCGCCTTGTGCCGCCACGCCTTCCACCAAGCTGCGCAGCCGCTGGTTCTCGATCACGGCAAGGGGATCGTCCGCGGCCCCCAAGCCCATCTCCGCGAGCGTCCAAGGGTGCGCTTCGAACCAGCAATTGAGCGTGGCGGACTGCTGGCTGCCCCGCTGCGGCGGATCGCTGCGGACCTGCCCCAGGGCTCGGCCGGAGGCGTCGTAGACCTCCAGGGCGTGCTCGAAGAGATCGGGCACGAGGAAGCCGCACAGCGGCGTGTCCTTGAAGGTGGCGTCCTGGTTCGGGTCGTCGGCGGACAGCAGCCGAAACCGCAAGCGACTCCAGTACGGCAACCGAGGGCTCAGGGCCGTCCACCACGGCAGCGTGTCGTCGCCGGCCGGGGAAGAGGGGTCGGCGATCTGCGAGATCCAGGAGCGGCGGGCGCCGAACGCGTCGATGAGGTCGAGCTTGTTGAGCCGCAGCGCGCCGGTCCGTTGGCGCTTGCCGCGCTCGTAGAGCGCCTGATCGAAGCCGGTGAGCGGCGCCGACAGGACGGCCATCTTCTTGAAGGTCTGGCCGTCGACGCCGTTCGGCGGCTTGCCGACCTTGACGGGGTTGCCGTACTTGTCGAGGGTGAGCTGCGTGACCAGGGCGCTTTCGAGCGTGTGCACGATCGTGCTGGTCAAGAACGAGCGCTCATCGAACACCTCGACTTGGCCGGCCGGTGGCTCCGTGGCGGCTTCGGTGAGCGGGCGGAACTCTACGCTCGGCGGTTTGTCTCCCAAGCCGTCGAGGGTCCAGTCGGTCTCGAGCGACGAGAAGGGGTGGGCGTAGTTGACGTCGGCGAACAGAGGGTCCCAGGGATCGCGCCAGGGCAGATAGGCGACGGGGCTCGGCTCGCGGCCCTGTACCATCGACAGGATCTGGGTCTTGGCGGCCGGCTGCAAGTCCGGCTCGCGCAGCAGCCACAAGGCGTGGGAGGCTTCTTGGAAGGACTTCTCGGCGGCGTTGAGCGCGGCGGTCGCGGCGCCGGGCAGGCTCTGGAAAGCCATCTCGTCGGCGTTCGAGGAGTCGAACAGCGTCGTCTCCTCCACTAATGCCCGGGCTTCGGGCGGCAGGCCGGCGTTGGAGCCCAGTGCGGCCGTGTTGTTGACGATGTTGCGCGCCAGGACGATCTTGCCCGAGCCGGTCTTGATGCTGGTGAGGGTCTCCCCGCTGACGCGGCAGCGCAGCATGCCGCTGGCTTCGAAGCGCCCGTCCTCGCCGAAACGGAAGGAGCGGCCCTGGCCGGTGACGACAATCTGCGGGGACCAGGGGCGGTACCAGCGAGGGCCGGGTAGCTCATAGAGGCGATCGGCGTCCGGCAGGCTGACGCCGGCTCCGTGGACCGCGATCAGGAAGCGCCGCATGGCGTCCGCGTCGGTGACATCGAGCCAGTAGCCTGCGCCGTCGGAACCGCGACCACCGGCGGCCGGACCCAGCAGCATGGGCTGGGCGGTCGGGCGGCTGTCTCGGACGCGAACGATGGCGGGGTCGATGGGCGAGCCCTTGGCCTCCGCTTCGGAAGCTGCCGAAGCCAGCGCGGACTGCACGTCCGCCATCCAGGCGCCCAGCTCGGCCGGCGTCGGCTCATAGGGCTTGGCGGTCTGGGGTTTACGCTGCAAGGAATCCTTCAGCTTGTCCTTGGACAGCGCGCTGGATTGCACCGCGGCCGAGCGCGTGCTGATGGCCGGCCAGTGCCCCGAGGCTTGCCGCGTCATCGCCGTGTTGACGTTGCTGAGCGCTTTGGAGAGATCGAGCTTGGGGGCCTTCTGTAGGACCGCGGCGCGCGCGAAGACGTCGATCTGGGCGTAGAACCGGCTCTTGCCCGGCGCGCTCTGAAAGCTCAGGGCGTGCAGCGCCGCAGGCAGGTCGAGGACGCCGCTCTGCGTCTTGGCTTGCTGGCCGTCGAGACTCTGCAAGAGAGCCTCGACCATCTCGACCTTGTTGGCGTCGTCGAGGCTGGCGACGGCGGCCATCGCCGTCTTGACGGATGGATAGACCTGGATGTCGCCGTGCTCGAACGAGGGGGGCGCGGCGGCGGGGGGCTTCAAGGGGACTTCCACGACGGCGCCGTGGCAGACGATCTCGCTCGGTACGGTGGAGGTCAGGACCTGTCCGGCGCCCGTGGAGAGGCCGGGCTGGACCTGCGCCGCCGAGACCGCGATGGCTTGCGCGCTGCGTTGCATCGCCTCGGCGCGTCCAGTCTGCCGCATCTGCTCGCTGATGCGTACGGCGTTGCGGGTCTGCAGGGAGGCCTGCACCGTGCGGGAGGCCGGCGCTTGCGCGACCTTTGCCGATGTCGGGATGAACTGCACGGCGGACTGCGCCGCGGCGCTCGTCACCAACGTGGGCAGGAGGTGGAATGGACGAGCCTTCCAGGCGAACTTCCAGGCCTTCATCCGGGCCTTGCGATCGGGCGAGCGATGGAGGGGGTCCTGGGACGGTGCGGCGAACCAGCCGACGACGGAGTAGCTGACCGGCCCGGCGGAGGTTCCCAGGTCGGCCAGATCGTCGTGGAAGCCGAACCGACCGCGGGCTGTGGGATAGTAGGCCGCCACGGCCGGGTTGAAGGAGCCCTGCTCGTTGTTGTTCCACACGCCCCAGCCGGGCTCGCCGAGGGATTCGGCCGACGGCAGCAGGCCGGCGAAGGTGTGGACGGAGGCTGCGTCGACCGACGTGGGCGGCGACCAATCGTCGAGGCGCACGTTCGTTTGCGTTCGCGAATCGACCACCCAGGCTCGCCAGCTTCGCTTGACGTGGCGGGGCAGTTGGCCCACACGCCCGATCGCGGCGCGGCCGCTGGGCGGCGGATTGAATCGCACCACCAGCCAGAGGTCCGGGACGCCGGGGAAGAGAGTGCGGCGACCGCCCTCGGCGTCGATGAAGCGAGCCCGAGTGAGGGCGTCGGGCAGCGCCCAGTGGACGTGTACGCCCGGCTCGAGCGTCGCGTCGAGGTTGAACGCGCCGCCGCCGAGGGACGGGACGGGAGTCGCCTGAGCGACCACCTTCGCCTCCACATGGACCGGGACCAGGATGGAAAGCGACATCAGTCTTGCTCCTCGGTTGTCAGCAGCGACGACGCCCGGGTGGTGATCTTGTCGATGTGCACGAAGCGCCCACGCCGCAATTGAAGGGCCGGCTTGCCCTGCACCACGCCGAACTGCCGGGCGGACTTGGAGCCGTCGCTCTCGGGCTCGGCGTTGGTGAAGACCTGCACATAAGGCAGTTGCTCGAGAGTCAAGGCCACGTCTCGTGCGCCCGGCTTGCGGCCAGGCTTGCCGGGCGTCCACTGCGCGCTGGCGCCGATGTTGGCGGCGGTTTGCTGGACGTTCAGCGTCCTCTTGGCGCTGTCGCGCCAGGGAACGTTGATGTTGACCGGGTCGCCCTGCGGAGTCTTCGCGAAGACTCCGTCGAAGCCGCGGAGGTTGACCTTGTTGCCCGGCTCGACGCCGAAGCGCATGGCCACATCGGGCTCGCGGACCTCGACCTGGGTCGGCAGGCCCGCAAACAGCGCGATCATCACGTCGCGGGAGACGGGCTCCTTGCGGAGGATGGCCATGGACTTGTTGAGCAGCCCCTGCTTCTTCTTGGCTCGGACGACGAGATCGGGCCAGCGGCGCACCAGCTCGGAGCGGATCAGCATGCCGGTCATGGGCTCCTTGCCGGCGGTCCAAGGGACGCCCGGGTTTTGTTCCTTGACGATGGCTTCGAGTTGGTGGTCCAGGCCGTCGCGGATGAGCGTCAGGGCGGCCGCTGCAAAGGTCAGGTCGCTGGTCCCGATGCCCGCAACGGAGAGAGCGCCGTCCACGAGGCGGTCGGTCCAGGTAGGGTCCACATAGAAGAAGCGGATGGACTCCGGAGGGAGCAAAGCCGGGTCGGGGACCAAGTGGGTGAGCGGCACGCCGCGCAGCAGACGCAAGCCCACCAGCCAGGTGCGCAGGCGTTCCGGGATGTCCACGTAGTAGTCGAACGGCCCTTCGAAGTGATCGGGAGGAGTGACGACCAAACCGTCCGGTCCGGATTCGAACTGGAACTTCTGCACCCAGTCCTGCAACTGCTGGACGGAGGTCTTGTCGGAAAGCGGTTGGTACATAGCCATGCTTCGATTCCTCCTAGTGGGACTTCGTGATCGCCACGACCTCGGCGAACGCCTCGTGTAGGACCTGTTCGCCGATCGAGCCGATCTCGATCTGGCCGATGGGGGACTGCTCGATGCCGGCGAGCTGTTCGATCTGGTTCATCACGCTCTGCTTCCAAGGGGCGCTCTGGGCGGCGATGCCGGTGAAGTCGGCCTGGCCCGGCTGCAGCAGTTGCAACTCGTTCTTGAGCATCTGCTGGTTGCCTGGCAGGGTGTAGGGATCGTCCCACCACTCGGGGTCCACCACCCAGTCGGGCCGCCGCAAGGCGTCGGGCAGCTTGTCGATGGCCACGGGAACCTCGATCTCGGGCAGGATCGGCCCGAACTTGATCTGGTGCAGGTCCTCGGCCAAGCCTTCGCCGGCGAGGGTGGACAGGCGGCCGATCTCGAAGGCGGCGGCGTGGGAATAGTCCGGCGGGTCTCCATGTTGCGCGCCGTCGAACTCTTCGGGCGCCGGCCGGACCGCGAAGCCCCGGCTGCGTAGCGGCGGCGCGAAGGGCCGCAGCGGCCCGCGGTACTCCACTTGCGTGCCGTCCTGCTGCAATTGCGCGGGAGGCAGCAGGTAGCCCGCGTCGTCGAGCATGGCGGCGAAGCCCCCCGAGAGCTCCGGCTCACCTGCGGCGTGACCCTTGGGCAGGTTGCCGAAGCGCAGCACGCCTCCGTGTGGGCGCACCCGGATGGCCTTGATGACCTCCTCGAAGTCGCCTCCCGTGCTCGGCGTGAAGCTCCAGTAGTGCAGCACGATCAACGGCGTGGTGGCGCCGGAGGGGTTCTGGAGGTCCGTGCGCTGCTCCAGGGAGACCAAGTACGCGTAGTGCGGCTCGGGCTTGTCGCCCGAGGCGTCGGGCAGCCTGCCGCTGACCACCACGGCCAGGTCGCGGTCGTCGTCGAGCTTCGCCAGGGGATTGTCCTGCGCGGCTCGGCGGACGTGGCACAGCAGAGGGACGTCGTCGAGTGAGAGGACCTTTTGGAGCGTCGTCGTGGGGGCGAAGACGACGTCGATCGCGGTGGAATCGGTGAGTCCGGCGGCCTTGAAACGGGCATAGGCCTTAGGATGGGTGGTCTTGACCCCGGCTACGGTGGTCGGCGTGATCGGCTGGGCGTCGCCGCCCCGAGCGAAGCGGCGGCCGATCTCGGATTGCTTGAGCAGCAGCAGCGCCAGCCAAGGCGAACCGGGCTTGGGCCCGACGCGCTCCCATGGCAGCGTGCGTCGTTTGAGGGCGATGTGCGGCAGAAACTCGTCGGGGGAGGTGTCGCTCCCGGGCGAGGGGAAAACGCCGACGATGTCGGAGTCGAGCAGCGTCGTCTGCGGCCCTTCCACGCGCAGGTGGACGGAGGCGCTCCCGGAAACGTTCAGCAGATCGACCTTGCCGCCGCCGTTCTTGGGGCGCGTGAGCGTTTGCGAGATGTCGATCTGGATCTGCTGGCCCGAATCGACGAGCGGATCGCAGGCGTTGAAGACTTGGGTGGCGTCGGGGTTGCTCATGCTTCGAAGTCCAGGTCGAGAGTGGAGGTCGCCGGACGGGCGGGCTCCGGCTGCCGGTCGTCGGTCATGTCCCAATGGGCCGAGGAGCTCAGCCAAGCGAAGGTTTCGCGCTGGCTCTGAGGCCGCCACACCGCGGCGCAAAGCCGCCATTGCGGGCCCAGATCGACGTCGAGGGTCCAGGGCTCGTCCGCCCGGACGGCCATCGTGAGCGCCAGCCGGTCCGGCCGCGTGACGGTGAGTAGCGAGCCGAGCTCTGCGTCGAGGCTGCGCCAGCGGATTTGCGTCGGGTCGGGCTCGGCTTCGCCTCCCACCGGCTCGCAGTAGACGACCAGCGTCCCGTTGGGCGGCACGGCCGGGAAGTGGACACGCATGTTCGGCGCCGCACGCAACAGGTCCGCGCCGACCCAGGGGTCGAGCGCAGCGACGGGCTCGCCGACGGAGCTGGAGGCCTCCACCACGCAGCCGTGCCCGGCGAAGGAGCGGGCGCTCAGAGCGGTCAATAGCGAATCCAGCTCGACGCCGACGGCTTCCACAGCGCGCGCCGGGCCCGCGGCGCCTGTCAGGACCGGGCGGGCCGGGGCGACCGGAGCCGCGACGCCTTCGCCGAAGAACACCGCCTGCCGTGCGCGCGGCGGGATCGGCCCGGAGTGGTTCGCGGGCAGGTAGAGGTCAGCCACCGGCTGGCCCTGGGTTCCCAGGAAAACGGCGCGCACGATCTGGGCGCCCTTGAGGGTCAGCGAGCCGCGGACGGCCCGCTCGGCCGCCATTTCGAGGTGAACGGCCTCGCCGGTTGTTACCTGAGCCTGCGACTGGTCCCGGGCGCCCACTCGCTGCAGCGGCAGCCGGACGGACTTGGCCAGCGTCAGGGAAGGCCGCAAACCGACCGCGACGGGCCGAATCGTCGGCCGCGGCGCTGCCGGAACGCGTGGCGGAACCGTCCGCAAGGCGATGTCACGCATCTCGATGCGGCGGACCGGCGACGGCGGCGGCGTGACGACAGGGATATTCGCCGGGCGCGTGGCAAAGCCTGAGCCTGCCAGGGCGGCCAGCTTAGTCGGCCTATCGAGCGTGACGCTGCGGATCGCCAATTGCAGGGGCTTGGCGACGCGGGCCTGGATGCGCTCGCGCACCAGCAGCTTGCGGTTGAGCGTCAGGCTGGGACGCTGCGAAGGCGCTTTGAAGACTCTGCCTCCCGCGCCCAGAATGAGCTGGGGCTTCGGCGCGCGCAGCGTGAGCGTCCTCGATGGAGCCGCCAGCGGCAAGGGGTAACGCTCATCGCCCAGCGACGGCTCCTCGGTGGTGAGGATGTCCCAGTCCTTGGCCTCCGCCGGCTCGAACTTCGGTAGGTAGGTGAACGACAGCCCCTCGGTGAGGTCGACGACCGCTTCGTCGGTCTTGACCTGCCCGATCAGGGCCTTGGCGAACGAGTCCGGCTGGGCCACTTGGATCTCCGCGCCGAACTGCGCCGCGGGGAAGGCGTCGTCGAGCAACGCGGGGAGGGCCTGGCCGACCTGCGGACCCTCGATGCGCAGGGTCGAGTCAAGGTCGTCGGCGTTGGGGCACAGCGGCAGGTCGACGCTGGAACTGATCGAGACGGCGTTGGGCGGGAACGGCCCGACCAGCGCCTGGATTGCGCCCAACGGGAGCCGGGTGCGGACGGAGAAAGCGAACTCCGAGCCGACGCGGATCGGGTCGGAAGCGCTGACGCCTTCCTGCGCATCGCTCTCGGACTCGGCCTTGGCCGTGCGTCCCCACAGCAGATCCAGACGGAACAGGCCGGCCCGATCGGCAGTCGAAAGAGCCGCCACACGGGCGCCCTCGGCGCTCCACGGATCGGACTCCACGCCGAGCTGCTTCTCGAAGAAGTCCGGGATCGGCAGCGGCGGCGTACCGTTGAGCTGGTCGCCGAACTCGATGTCGAAACTCACCAGCAGCAGGTCGATCGTGGCGACGCCGCCGAGCGGGGGAGTGTGGATCTCGAGCTTGACGCCGATCTCATGGCGGCCCATGAACTCGAACCAAACCACGACGCCGAGCCGCCCTTGGATGAAGAACGGGTCCCACTGGATGTAGACGTCGATATAGACGTCCAGCCCGGCGCCGATGCCGGCGAACTCGGCCGACAGAGACACCGACGCGCCCGCCATCATCGCCTGGGGCGTGGTGGCGAAGTAGCACTGCACGGACATCTTGATGAAGCCGTACACGGTGGCCGTCACGCCCACCCGGTCGAGCTGCGGATAGTGCTCGGGGACGGGGAAGGAGTTGTGGTAGCCGCCGATCGAGAACACGAAGTCGCCGGCGTGCTGGCCGCTGTGCCAAGCGGCCAAGCCGAACTGCCCGTGCAGGCTGAAGATGTCCGGGTGGATGACGTAACTGTTGTGCGACAGCCCGGCGATGAGCTCGAAGACTTCCTGGTTGGCCGTAGCCTGAATTTCGAGCTCGAAGTAGGCCACCGGATTGATGCCGAAGGCGGCCGAACCGAGGATCTGCAGCGAGAAGCTCGGGAACCCGATGACGACGACTAGCTTGCCCTGGATGAAGCCGAAGGAGAGGAACTGGACGCCGGCGGCGATCCAGTTTTGCCCTTGGGCGGGGAGGAACTGCTTGCCCAAGGTCTTGAGCGCTTCGCTCGGCCCGCCGCCCAGCGCGATTTCGCCGCGCATCACCCGCATGAAGGGGTTGTCCGAGATCGGACCCGGCGGGGGCAGCAGGCGATTGTAGCCGAAGCCGCCGGCGATGCCTGTGATGAACAGGTAGGGCGGTCCGCCCAACGGGGCCACCAGCGAGGCGAACAGGAACAGCGACTCGGAATCGTTGGGCAGCTTGGTGTAGCCGCCGATGGCCGAGAGCTCGAAGAAGTCGACGACCGAGACGACCGCCGCTCCTACATAGTCGTTGTCGATCTCGGCGAAATGGCCCGCCAGCTTGATGCCGCCGACGTCCATGCTCAGCCCCAGGCCATGCAGAAAGGGCGTGGGCGCGGTGTTGCTGAACGGGATGCGAACGCCCAGCTCATAGGGCGTGACGCTCACCGGGCCAAGCGTGAATGCCGCGTCGAGCGCGATCTCCAGGGCGTTCTGATCGACCTCCACGTAAAGGGTGCTCAGCTCCAGCGGGCCGATGGTTTGCTGGATCGGAATCTGACCGCCGCCGCTCGGGATGATCTTGTCGGGCGGTTGCCACTCGACGGCGAGGGAGAAGCCCGGAGCCTCGGTCATGTCGCCCAGCAAGGCGCCGGCGACACCGCCCGCGCCCGCGCCGGAGGGGTCGATGCGGACGTCCTCGAGACGGAACTTCACTGACTGCAGGGGCTCGGCGTTGGCCAGCGAGAGCTTGGCGTCGAGCCCCGCCTTGCCGATCCGCACCGGCGAATCCTTCAGCGCCTCGGCGACCTTGTCGAGCTTCAGCTCGGCCTGGACGACCGCGCCGGATTCGAGGTCGATCACAAAGAGGTCGCCCAACTCCAGCGCGTCCTGGTCGCCGACGGCCGCCAGAATGGCCGCCACGATCGCCTGCGGGTCCGGGCTCTGGTTGCGAATCGCGGCGCTGAGAATGGACTGCAACGCGGCGACGATGTCCTGCGCCGGCGTGCCGCTAGAGGCCGCCGCGATCAGCGACAGCACTTCGTCGAAGGCTTGCTCGGGCGTGTTGGGCGAAGGGATGGGGCCGCCGCCCGTGGGCGGAAACGCCAAGCCGAGGGGGGGCGTGGTCGGCAGCGTAATTTCGTAGCCGACAGGCAGCCCTTGCGTGAGCAGCAGGTCGAACTTGAGCGGGCCGCCGAAGCCGGCCGTGGCCGTCAGGGTTTCGCTGAAGAGCGTGAGCTTGGTGGGATTGGTTCCCGAGGCGGACATCCAGCCCGGCAGGGGGTAGGAGCTGAGGTTGGCGGGATTGTCGAGCAGGTTCGGCCGTGTCAGCGTCCCGCCGGAGCTCTTTGCCAGCGGAATGGTCAGCTTGGACTGACCGTTCTGCAGGCGAATGACCAGTTGCAGCTTGTTGCCGTCGAGCGCGTCTTCCTCGATGCCCAAGAAGGCGCCGGGAGTGGTGGGCGCCAGTGAACCGGCGCTGTCGGCCAGACTGGGCAGGCTGCCGGCGGAAGGCGGCTCGTCGATGGGGAAGAACAGGGAGCCGTCGAGGAAACTGGAGCTCTCGTTGCCTGTCAGCAGGGCGCGCAGATGCCACAGGCACGTCAGCGCCCCTTGCGCCCCGCCGTCGAACTTGAGCACGGAATCCACCCAGGGGTCGAAGTCCGGCGCTTGGCCCATGTTGGCCGCCCCGAAGAAGGGGAAAGGCGCGATGGGGCCGCCCGGAGGGCCTCCGAAGATGGGGAAGAGGTGCTTGTCGATCCGGTCGAAGAAGGTGTCGCCGCCGGTGGTCTGGTCGCGCACCCAGGCCTGCAGGATGAAGACCGCCAAGCGAACCGAATCCCAGGCGAGCTGCGGGCCGGGGATGGTCAGCGTGCGGGCGTTGCTTGCATCGGCGTTGACCGTCAGGCCGACTTGGGTGGGGTTGGGGACCTCCCCTTGCAGCGACGCCGAGTGCAGAAAGTCCGGAACGGGGATCTTGCCGCCGAAGACGAAGCCCGGCAGGTCTCCGGCGATGTCTCCGTTCTGGATGGTGAGCAGCCGGGCCAGCACCGCGAGGTCGATGCTCTGTCCCCCCACCGGAAAATTCGCCGCCGCCCCCAAGCCCAGTCGCAGCGGGTCGGTCTTGCCGCCGGCATTCCAGGCGAAACCGACGCCGACGGACGAGCCGAGGTTGATGGGTTCCCATTCGAGCCCAGCCAGGGGAAAAGGCGGCTTCTGTCCGCTCGGTCCCTCCTGGAGGATCGACTGCAAGAGATCGTGCAAGCGGTCGCGATGCTCGGGCATCGACAGCAGCGACAGATCGAGCGGATCGCCGAACCACGCGAACTGCACGACGCCGTTGTCGTCAAAAAAGGCGATGAGCTTGCCGAACGCCAACAGGGCCTGAGTAGGGTTCGGCATCAGGCGCCTCCTTCGGCTTCGATGTCGACGTGGAGCTGATCGGAACCGCAGGAGAAGCCCAGGATGTTCAACGAGCGGCCGGGCAGGCGGCGCTCGGCCAGCGCCAGGCAACCTTCTAGAACGTCGAGCACCCCGTCCCAGAGCACGCGTTGGAGCTCGCTGCCCCAGAGCTGGGCAAGTTGGGCGGCCTCACGGCTGTCGGTGTGGATGGTGGCGCCGGCCTGACTGCCGTCGCCCTCGCCGTCCGAGCCGAGAAAGAAGACGAACTGAAGCAGGCGGCGGCCGGTGGGCTCGGTCTCGACAAAGAGGTCGGCGAGCAGCCAGCCGTCCTTCACGCTGACGCGCAGCGTGGTCAGGTGCACTAGCAGGAGTTGGCCGTCGCGCTGCCACAGCGCCGAGCGGGCGTTGCTCGGGGCGCCGGCCCGCAGGCGAAACGCCAGCCGCTGGGTGAGCTCGGCCGAAGGGGTCGACCAGCGCGCTACCGCCACGGCGCCCTCCGAGCAGGGAGGTCTTGGGCGCCGCTCGCAACAACGCGGAGAGCGGCTTTTGGGCGAACGTCATCTCGTCCGCCGAAGCGGACACGAATCCAAACGGGAGTGGCGGGCATGGGGGGACCTCGCTGCTTCCTGGCTGAAATTCTCGATTTGGGCGCTAGTCGGTCGCTACATTCAGGGCAACTGTACACGCGATCCCGCGGGCGATCAAGGGAAACTTCGGGGGACCGGAGCGAGGCTTCGAGGTCCGGTGCGAGAAACACCACGAAAGGCCCCTTAAACGCAAGAAACCCCGGCGCTTTCGCACCGGGGCTCTTTGCTTCTCCAACCAACCTGGCGTGAGGCTTTAGTCGCCCGCTACGCCGGTCTCTTCGCGCGAGGGAGCCGGAGTCGGCGCGATGCCGCCGGTCGGGCCGGCGATCTGCACCAGCTTGGGAGCCGGGGGCTCCTTCAGCACCTGCTCGCGGTACATCTTCATCAGCCGCGCTTCCTCTTCCTTCGAGAGGATCTTCTTGGCCGACTTGCCGCCATTGACCACCGGCACCTCGCCCTTCGCCTTGGCTTCGGCCAGACGGGCGTTGCGCTGAGCGATCTTCTCTTCGCGGGCGTTCTTGGGGCCCTCGAAGTCCTGCTCGCCGCGCGCCACCATCTCCGGGTTCAGCTTGAGGTTGTGGCTCAGGTCGTTGACGTCGTCGACGTTGCGGCCGCCGGCGTAGATCCGGTGACGGCCGTGCTCCTCATACCAGGTCGACAGCGTAGCGGTCATGTGCATCTTCTCGATGATGTTCCGCCAGCCGATGCCGGTGTTGTAGGCGCAGAACGAGATCTCGCCTTCCTGCGTGCCGTAGGGGATGACGCACATCTCCGTCCGGCGGAAGTCGTAGTTGAACAGGTCCTGGAACCACATGCCCGCGACGAACAGGAAGTTCCACGGATCCCTGCGGCGGGCGACGCCCTTGCCGTAGTTCTTGCCCGACAACGCGAAGGACTTGTCGAACTTCTTCAGCAGGTCCATCACAGAGAAGGCTTCCGGCGCCTTGTAGGGGTTGTAGTTCTTCAGCAGCGCCAGCGCGAGCTGCAGGTTCGTCTTCCAGCGGCTGCGCGAGGAGTCGTTCACCGAGCGGATGTCCTGCGTGAGTTGCGGGACGTTGATGAACGCCGGCACGGGGGCCATGTCCTTGGTCTGCTTGTTGATCATGAACGCGGTGCCGACGCCGCAGTTCGGGTGGCAGCCGCAGCTCACCTGTCCCCACTGCGAATCCGGACCGTGCGCCAAGTCGGCGGCGTCCACGAACGAGCCCATGACCGAGATCGGGAACCAGTCGCGGGTCGGCTCGCCGATGCCCAACTGGTTCTGCACGTCATGCGCCAAGTGCGACAAGGTATAGCGCTGCTTCAAGCGGCGCTCGTCGGTGATCTCTTCGTCGCGACCCGTGAACGAGACCGGCTGGAAGCTCACGAAAGCGATCTTGCCGGGGTTCTCGCGGGCGAACTCGATGATCGGGCCGACCTCTTCGTTGTTGATCTGGTTGACCAGCGTCGTCACCAGCACGATCTCGATGCCGGCGTCGTGCATGTTGTTGATCGCCTTCATCTTCACGTCGAAGAGGTTGCCGATCTTGCGGTGCGAGTTGCGGGCGTTGCCGATACCGTCGAACTGCAGGTAGGCGTAGCGCATGCCCGCGTCCGCGGCAGACTCGGCGAACTCGCGCGACTTGGCGAACTCGATGCCGTTGGTCGCCGCCTGCACCGAGTTGTAGCCGATCTCACGGCAGTACTTCACGGCCTTCAGGAAGTACGGCGACATCGTCGGCTCGCCGCCGGAGAACTGCACCGACATCTGGCGCCGGGGCTTGATCGTGATGGCGTTGTCGAGAATCGTCTTGATCTCGTCCCATTCCAGCTCATGGACGAAGCCAACCTGGTTGGCGTCCATGAAGCAGGGGTCGCACATCATATTGCAGCGGTTGGTCAGGTCGACCGTCAGCACTGCGCCGCGGCCGTAGCGGATCGTCGACGTGCCGTGGTTGTGCAGCGTCTCGTCGTTGTGCGCCTGGATGTCACGGCCGGGGAACTGCGACTCGATGTGCTCGAGGAACTTCGAGTCGATCGCCATCAGGTCTTCGATTTTGCCGTGCTGCGGGCACTCCTTGACCATCCAGACCTGACCGTCGCGCTCGAGAATCGTCGCCTCGACCTCGCCGACCTTCTCCGCCTTCAGGACGTTGTAGTCGACCTCGCCGGCCAGGATCTTCTCGCGGGCGTCGCGGACACACTTGGGACACAGCGAATCGGTCTTACGCGGCCAGCCCAGCGGGGGCTTGGACTTCTCCCACGACTTGAGCATGGGCTTCTCGGACCAGTTGGGCGTGAAGCTCGAGTTAGGCTCATTGCGCGCGTCCAGCCAGCGGGCGAATTTCCACGCGCTGCCGGCGACTTGCGTCAGGCCCTTTTCGACGTACTTGATCGGACGATGCATTGTGTCTCGCGTCTCCTGGGGCGGACAACCGTCCGCGGATCTCGATGAGTGTAGATTAGGCCGTCGATTTGGCGCGCGCTAGCGGGCTCTGTCGAATGGCAGTTATTTGCAGCGGATGGCGACTTGGCGGGTTGAATGGGTGCGGCGGCGGAACATTGTGTCGGTTCGATGTAGCGAATGGCGCTACCGGACCGGCGAACGGGTTCCTGCCCGCAGGTAGAAGATGGCGATGCGGTCGTCCTCGAAGGCCGCCGCGCCGGCGTGCTCTTCGAGCTGTCGGCGGACTTCGGCGAGCTTCTCGTCGGGGACGCCGCCCAGCCGCAGGGCTTCTTTGCGCTCCAGTAGATGATCGCGTGGGACCGCCGCGACGGCCTTCTTGCCGTAGCTGTCGGCGCGGTATTTGTGGAGGATGATGGTGTCGAAGCCGAGCTGGATGAGCCGGCGGAAGTCGATGGGCCGCTCGAGCTTGGGGACGTCGGCCAAGTCCGACAGCGCCGGATCGTTGGCGATGAAGGCGTCGTCATCAGGCGGAAACGTGCTCAAGTAGCCGGCGGCGATCGGTCGGCCGTGAACGGTCTGCGCCGCCATGTTGTGGACGGTCCGGTTGCGCTGGTGAAACGGGATGTCGAGCACGGCGCCGATGCGCAGCAAAGGGCCGTCGAGCATCTGCTGGTAGGACGGCGCGAAGTCGACCTTCTGCATCGGGAAGGGCAGCCAGGCGTACTCGAGGAGAATCAGGCCGCCGACGAGCAGAAAGCGTCCGTCGGACCGCTTGCGTAGAGACGTCCAGCCGATTGCGGCCAGGACGCCTAGCGCCAGGCTGGTAAGAATCAAGAAACGGTTTGCGACGCGCAGGACGGACAGTCCCGGGGCGTGGCGCAACAGGTCGAACGGCAGCCAGAGGCCTTCGAGCAGGCGGCCGTTCCACCACATCGGCGAGCCGAGCGCGAAGATCAGGGAGCCCAGCGCCAGTCCGCCCCACAGCAGGACTCCGCGACGGCGGCGCGCCACCGCCAGCGCCGCCAGGGCGAGCGGTACGAAGCCGAGGTAGCAGATGAAGCCCGAGGCCTGATAGGCGCGGTCGATGTAGCGGCCGGTCACCAAGCCGCCCCACAGGGGCTGCCCGAAGTGAGGCGTGAGTAGGTAGGCGGGATCGATGCCGCGGTCCGCCGGCGGTTTCTGGTAGTAGCGGGCGCCTTCGCCAATCTCCACGATCAGCGGGGCCACGAACGGGCCGACGACCAGCGCCGCGGTGAAGGCCGCCAGCAAAAGCTCCCGGAAGACCTTGCCGGCCGGCCGTCGGGAACTGCTCCAAACCGCGGCGGCAACCACCAGGCAGGTGGCGGCCAGCTTGATGCCCAGGTGCCAACTGCACAGGGCGTTGAGGCCGAACGTGATGCCCAACCCCAGCGCCGGCCGCAGACCGCCCTGCCGAACCAAGCGCACCAGGTAGTAGAGGGCCCAAGGCAGGAACTGCGTGGAGAACAGGTTGATGTGCTCGAGCGTCTGCTCCAGATGCTGCGGGAAGAAGGCGAAGATCAACCCGCTCAAAAAGCCCGCACGGGCGTCGCCGGTGATCTCCCGGCCGAGCTTCCAGCCGCCGTAGCCGGACAACGTGAGCGCCAGCAGGACGCTCGCGTTGTAGGCCGCGGCGAGGCCGAAGTACCAGTTCACCGGCATCGTCGCCAGCATGTTGAACGGCGAGTGCGTGTGAAAGATCAGGTCCGCCCCGTGGGGGTAGAACAGCAGATTGGTGTGATAAGGGTGGACGTGGAGGTCGAACAGGGCCTTCTTCCACCACCAGAGGTTCCAGTAGTTCTGCCAGACGTCGCCGGAGCCGTAGGGCAGGGCGCTGGTGAACCGGAATGCCAGCGGCAGCGTAAGCAGAACCGAGAGGAACGCGAAGAGCGCCAGCACGACGGCGCGGCGCTCTAGGAATCGCTCGATTCGGGAGTCTTCCAACTCCCGATGATGCCATACAACGAGGGCCGCGACAGCCCGGTTGGCCCGAGGGTTCTACTCGAAGTAGGCGCCTTCTTGTGAGCCCACGAAGCCGGGGACGTCGTAGCCGAGGATCTTACGGATGGCCGTGATCTGCCCGACGTGTACGTAGTAGTGGCCGAACACGCGCATCATCAGCGAGCCGATGTTCTCGATCTCGAAGAAGCGCCGCCCCGGAAAGTGCCCGCGCAGGTCGTCTTCGGTGAGGCCGTCGAGCCAGGCGTCCGTGGCGGCCGTCACCTGTTCCCAAGCGGCGAAGAGCTCCGCGAAGGACGGCGCACAGGGTTCGCAGCCGTTCTTGTACGGCGCCAGGTCGGCAATCGGCTCCATGCCACGGGAGGTTAGCCAGTAGGCTTGCTCCTGCCAGGCTAGGTGGCCGGCCATCCAAGCGATGGAGTTGACGCCGCCGACGCGCTTTTCGAGATCCGCCTCGCTCATGCCTTCGATCGCTCGACGGAATTCCTGTCGAGCCAGCCGCACGCAGCGCACCAAGTGGAGAGCCATGGCCCGTTTATACCAAGACGGGCCATGGCTTGGCGGGGGCTACCGCTGCTGCTTCTTCTCGATCATCTCCATGCGCCGCTCGAACAGCGCGCCGGAGTCGACGACCTCGTAGTCGGCCGGAGGCTCGAACATCGTCGGTAGGGGCTCGGTGCGCTGAACGTTGGTCAGCTTGTAGGTCGTCACACCCACCCGAGGATCGCTGCGACGGCTCTCGACCGTCACGCCGAGCTCCGGGGATTCCCAGGACTCGTAGACGACTTCGATGGGCCGGTCGTTGCCGATCTGGCCGGCCTTGATGGTGCGGGTTTGCTTGGTTCCCTTGGCGACCACGCCCTCGATGGTGCGCTCGCCCAGATCCTCGGTTGTCATGTCGCCGGCTCCTGCCATTCCGGCCACCGGCGAGGCCGACAGAGAGTTGAAGACGAAGTGGTGTTGGGAGGGGGCTCCCGGCGCCTCGACAGCGCGGGCCACCGTCACGTCCCGCTGGATGCTGACGTTCCGCTCCACCTGGATGCCGGAGCTCTGCGAGGTGGTCGACGAGCTCGAGTTGCTGGACGTCGAGCCGCCCGACGAGGAACCTCCGGACGACGCAATGGTGCGGCCGAAACTGGAGATGGAGGCCACGCCCGGCATCTCGCCCATCTTGGGGATAGGCATCTTGCGGGCCGTCTTCTCCTGTGGGTCGATCACCCAGTGGGCCCCGGCCACCGGGTCGTTGATGAAGATCATCTTGTGCTCGTCGCCTCCCGTCGCCAACGGGCCGACGGCGTTGATCGCCTCCTCCCGGCGGGTTCGGCCCTGGCCGTCGCGGTAGATCGACGTGCGATTTTCGTGGCGGATGCGGTTGCCGTCGGCCAGCGTTTGGACGGTTTCAGTGACGGCCTCGGCCGAGTAGGGCGCTCCGGTCTTGGGCGGGCCTTCGATCCAAACGGCCGGCGCGGGGAGGGTGACGGCCTCCATGTTCACCCAGGGGCCGGGACCCTCCCCGGCTTGCCCGAACCATACAGCGTTGCCGCCGGCCTGGATGGTTTGAGTGCGTTGGGCGGGTACGGCGCGGGCGGCCTGTTGGGCCGGCAGAGCCAGGGCTGCGACAGCGGCGAACAGCAGAATGCGGATCAGCATGGCGAAGAGGTCTCCTTTAGCGATACGGAACGACGAATCGGACGGCTTGCGGCGTGCCGTCTTCGCTCAGCAGTAGGTCGGCCTGAATGCCTTCAGGAAAAGCGTACGGAGAGATCGGAAGCCCCATCGAGCTCGGCGCTGTGGGCGGCAGGGTCACCCGCGTCAGCCTGCCTGCCGTTACGGTCCGGGGATCGGGATGGCCAAGATCGAGCGGCAGGAATTCGGTCACCCGGTAAGAGGGAGTCTCCGGCGCCGGCGCCAACGCCGTCTCCGGTTCGTCCATCCGCATCCCGGTCCAGATCGCCACGGTCAGCGCCGCTGCGGCCGCCAAGCCGCCCAATGCCAGCCGCACCCGGCGAACGCCGTGGCGCCTCCGGACGGCCTCCCGCAGGGATTGCTCGACGGCGGCTGACGGCCGGTCGCCCGCTTGCTCGGCGGCAAGCTCCCGCAACGATTCCAGCAAGGGATCGTGGTTCATCGAGGCTTCTCCTCCAGGGATTTGGCGGCGCCGGGCAGCAGCGCTGTGAGCTTGCGAGCCAGCAATCCCCGCGCCCGGTGCAGGCGCGAGCGCACCGTGCCGACCGGGGTCTCGAGGATCTCGGCCGCCTGCTGGTAGCTGATCTCCTCGAGATCGCAGAGAGTGATGACCTCGCGAAACTCCGACGGCAGCCCTTCGATGGCATGTCGCAGGCAGGCCATCCGCTCTTGCCTGGTGAGCGCCTCGAGGGCGTCGAGGTCCGGCGCGGGCGGATCGCCTTGCGGGCCCTCGACGTCGAGCGGCAGAGCGCGGGCGTCGAGGCTGCGGCGCTTGGCCAGCATCCGCCGAGCCACGCCGAGCAGCCAAGGGGTGAGCTCGCCCCGTTGGGGATCGAAGCTGGCGGGACGGCGGATCAGAACGAGAAAGGCCTCCTGTACGATCTCGTCAGCCAGGGTCGGATCCCCGCCCAGGCTGCGCGCATAACGGTAAACGATGGGGCTGTGCCGTTGATAGAGGACCGTGAACGCTTGCTCGTCGCCGACGCTGAGTCGGCGGCAGAGTATGGCGTCCTGTTCGATGGATTCCGGCATCGGCCCCTGCTGAGCAAAGGACGGCTCGCGAAAGCCGCCGCTACAGGGGATTGCCGCGGAGAGGCCGGAAAGTTCCACGAAGTGCGAAACAGAGACGGAGCTAGCGCTGGAAGGCGTTCTGGAGCTTCGTGTCGAGCTGCTTTTGAACATCGCCGATCCGCTCGGGCTGCTGCAGCAGGTTCCGCAGTCCGTAGTCTTGCAGATCTTGGCGGAGGATCTGCGCCGCGGCCAGCGCCAGCGAGTACGCCACGGCCGCCTCGCGGTCTCCGAGGGCGGCCCAGCCGCCGCCCAGCCGTTCGAGCTTCGGCAGGCCGGGCCCGTTGCGCAGGGCGACGAGCATCGCGCGCTCCTGCTCGCCGAGTCTGCGGCCGGAAAGCTCCTGGGCCAGACCTTCGTGCATCCAGGCCGGCCAGAGCCCTGTGCGCGACAGGCAGGCATGGACGAACTCGTGGGCGAAGGTCGATCGCACGAAGTCGTCGACTTCGCCCGAGGGAGGCACGGCAATGTGGATGCGGCCGTCGTAGCGGCCGCCGCTCCATTCGGCGGCTCCGGTGGAGCGGCGGTAGTTGTCGAGAGTCTGCACAATCACCGTCAGCCGATCGTTCAGCGAACAGCCGAGTTGGCCGGTGATGCGGTTGATCTCTCGGTCGAAATCCTTGGCCAGGGCGCGGGCCGCCGCCTGTGGCAGGGACTCGCCCTCGTATCGCAGGACGAAACGCGATCCGTAGGCCGCTTCATCGCTGGTTTCAGTCTTCTGCTCGCGCTCGATGCTGGCGTAGAGCTTCTGGAACGAAAGATTGGGCTGAATTGCCAGGGACTGCTTGAGATACTGGCGCGCCTCCGGCATGCGGTTCTGCTGGAACATGGCCACGCCGGCCAAGCCCAGCAGGTCCGGGTCGGTGGAATTTTTCGCACGCAAGGCAGGCTCCAGCGCCGACCAGGCGTCGCTCGGGCGCGTCATCTCCAGGTAGGCCTGCGCTCGCAACACGGCCGCGTCGCGGTGCTCGGGCGGGAGGGCCGAAAGCATGCCCGGGGCCTTCTGCGGCGTGGAGGCCTCCAGCGCGTGAATGGCGCCCTCGATTGCCTCACGGTCCTGCGTCGGCGCCGGCTCGGCGGGCGTGGAGGGGGGCGGGGCCAGACGGATGGAGCGCACGGCGCTGGCCGCGATCTGCGCCGCCGAGGAGTCCTTTCGCGCCTGCTCGAACTCCTCCAGACCCTGCACTTCGGCTTTGGAGACGTAACCCGCCACGGCTTGCCCTTCCCAGTCGGTGGAGACCGAGTAGCAGCGGTTGGACGCTCCCGCGATGGCGAAGCGTAAGCGTACGATGTGGCCTTCGGGGAGGCGGGCCACTACGCCCGAGGCGTCGCCGCAGTCCGCCGTCAACGCCGCGCCTCCGGCGGCGACCACCAGGTCGCGGGCGGCCAACGTAGCTCCGCCCCACGCCGCGACCGTCAAGCAGGCGATCATACGGGTCCAGCGATTCACGACGCGCATCGGTTGCCTCTCTTCCTCAAGACTAGTCCCCGAAGGTCTTATCGTCTCTCGGGGAAACTCCTGAACGAGGTTTTGCCCGATTGTTCGACAATGGCCGTTTCCGCTAGACTCGACCGCAATGGCGGCAGAAACCTCCCCAAAGACCCTTGCGATCGACATCGGCGGCTCCGGGCTCAAGTGTCTGGTCCTCAATCCGGCCGGCGAAGCGATTACCGAACGGCTGCGTCGTCAGACCCCGTCGGTCCCCACGCCGAGCGCCGTCATGGCGGAACTGTTGGCGATGGCCGCCGAGCAAGGTGAGTTCGATCGTATTTCGGTGGGCTTCCCCGGAGTGGTGAAGGAAGGCGAAGTGCGGACGGCCGTGAATCTGCATCCAGACTGGGTGGGCTTCCATCTGCAGAATGCGCTGTCGGAAGCTCTGGACAAGCCGACGCGGGTGGCCAACGACGCCGACGTGCAGGGGCTGGGAGCCATCGAAGGGCGTGGCGTCGAGTTGGTCCTCACCCTCGGAACCGGCATCGGGTCAGCGTTGTTCATGGACGGTCACTTGGTGCCGAACCTCGAGTTGGGGCACCATCCGTTCCAGAAAGACAAGACTTACGAGGAGCGGCTGGGTGATGAAGCCCTCGAGAAAAAGGGCAGGGAGGGCTGGAATCGGCGGCTTCGCGACGCCATCCAACTGCTCGACTACATATTCAACTACCGGATGCTCTACCTGGGCGGCGGCAACGCCAAGAAGATCGATTTCGAGCTGCCCGCCAACGTGCGGAAAGTGGCGAACATCCAGGGCTTGCTGGGCGGCATAGCCCTTTGGCGGCAGTGAGCCGGCTGCGTCGCTGGCTCGATCCGCCGCGCCCGGCGTTCTACAATCCGGCGCACCGGCGCGATGAGATTCCTTGGGGCCGCCGGAACCTCTACATCGGCGGGTTCGGCAACCGCATCGCCGGTTCGATCAACGTCGATCTGTTCGCCGCGCCGGGCGTGGATGTGGTGTGCGACGCCGAGCGCTTGCCGTTTCGCGACGAGGTCTTCGACCGGGTGGACTGCGATGCGGTGGTGGAGCACACGCCCCACCCGGAGCGTATGGTGGCGGAGATCGTGCGCTGCCTCAAATCGGGCGGCGGGCTGCACCTCGCGGCGCCGTTCTGCCACCCATTTCACCAATATCCGAACGACTACTACCGGTTCTCACTGGAGGGCTTGCGGGAGTTGGTGAGGCCGCTGGAGGTCGTTTCTACTGGTTGGATCACCGGGCCGACCTCGACGCTGGTGATCTTCTTCATCGAGTACGTCAAGCTCTGGCTGCCCGCACGGTGGATGCGGCAAGCGGCCTGGGTGGGACTGGGCTGGCTGCTGAGCCCGCTACCCTATCTGGACTGGTTTCTGCTGCGTTCGCCGGACGCCCGCCAGTTGGGCAATCATGGCTGGGTCATGGCGCGGAAGCCTCCAAAGGCTTAGCGCTGGGGCTTCCGCGTCGCCCAAGCCCCGCTCAGTCGACTTCCTTGCTGAGAATGCAGACGAGCTCGTTGCCGCCGAAGGACGTCTTGGCGACCGTCATGCCCATCAGCTTGTAACCGTCCCGGCCCACTTGCTGCAGCTCTTTCTGCATGGTGGAGGTCTTCGAGGTGGCCTGCACGCGATAGGCGAAACGTCTGGCCTGGGTGGCGCCGTCGCGCTCGAGGATCACCGAGACTTCGCGTCCGCCGAAGGCCGAGTCGAAGACGGTCTGTCCGCGGTACTCGAAGCCTTCTTCGCCCAGCTCGCCCAGCTCCTTCTCCATCGTGGACGTCTTGCGGGTCGCCAGCAGCTTGTAGGTCTTGCGGTTCGCCGATTCGGCGCCGGCCGTCTTCGCCATCACGACCACAACCTCATTGCCGCCCATTGTTTCGCCGCCCATTACGGCGTGGAAGGAGTAGCCGGCTTCGGCCGACTCGTTCATCTCCTTCTCCATGGTGGAGGTCTTGCTGGTCGCCAGAACCCGGTAGTCGTAGGACTGCGCGAGGGCCGTCCCGGCCGAAGCCAGGACCAGCCAAGCGGTGAGAATCAGTCGCGTCATAGCTTTGTCGCCTACGCCGGCGCTCCCGCGTGCAGATCTTGCAGAGAGCGCACCCGCACCGGCTCCCGGCGGCGGGCGGCGATGCCTTCGGCGGCGGCGCGGCCGGCGCTGAGGGTGGTGATGCAGGGGATCTGGTGCTGCACGGCGGCGCGGCGGATCGAGCGCTCATCCTCGAAGGCGTGGGCGCCGGCCGGGGTGTTGATGATCAGGCTCACGGCGTGGTCCTTGATCAGGTCGGTGACGTTGGGCCGCCCCTCGTTGACCTTGAAGACGACCTTGCAGTCCACGCCGACGTTGCGCAGCGCTTCCGCGGTGCCGCGGGTGGCGTAGATCGTAAAGCCGAGGTCGGCGAACTGCTTGGCGACCGGGATGGCGTCGAGCTTCTGGCGCGAGTTCACGCTCAGGAAGACGGCTCCGGAATCGGGCAGGGGATTGCCGGCGCTGAGCTGCGCCTTGGAGAACGCTTCGCCGAAGGTCTCGCCGATGCCCATCACCTCGCCCGTCGAGCGCATTTCGGGGCCCAGGATCGGGTCCACGCCGGCGAACTTGTTGAAGGGGAAGACCGGCGACTTGACGCAGATCTTGTTGACCGGCAGCTCGCCCTGCGGCAGATCGGGGTAGTCGCTAAGCTTCTTGCCCAGCATGAGGCCGACGGCGATCTTGGCCAGGGGCACGCCGGTGGCCTTACTGACGAACGGAGACGTCCGCGAGGCCCGCGGGTTGACCTCGATCACGTACACCTTGCCCTGATGGATGGCGTACTGGGCGTTCATCAGGCCGACGACCTTGAGCGCCTTGCCGAGCCGGCGGGTGTAGTCGCGAATCGTCTCGAGGTGCTCTTCCGAAAGCGTCTGCGAGGGCAGCACGCAGGAGCTGTCGCCGGAGTGTACGCCGGCCTCTTCGATGTGCTCCATGATGCCGCCGATGAGGACGTTCTCGCCGTCGCACAGGGCGTCGACGTCGACCTCCACGGCGTCTTCGAGGAAGCGGTCGATCAGGATCGGCCGCTCCTGCGAATACAGCACCGCCTCACGCATGTAGTTCTCGATGTTCTGGGCGTTGTAGGCGATCACCATCGCGCGGCCGCCGAGCACGTAGCTGGGACGCACCAGCACGGGGTAGCCGAGACCGCCGGCCACGTCCAGGGCGCCTTGCAGGGTGGTCGCCGTGCCTCCGGCCGGCTGGGGAATGTCGAGGTCCCGCAGCAGCCGTCCGAAGCGCTCGCGGTCCTCAGCGAGGTCGATCGACTCCGGGTCGGTGCCGATGATCGGCACGCCGTTGGCCTTCAGCGGCAGCGCCAGCGTCAGCGGCGTCTGGCCGCCGAACTGCACGATCACGCCGTCGGGCTTTTCGGTGTCGGCGATGTTGAGGACGTTTTCGAGCGTCAGCGGCTCGAAGTACAAACGGTCGGAGGTGTCGTAGTCGGTCGAAACTGTCTCCGGGTTGCAGTTGACCATGATCGACTCATAGTCGAGCTCCTGTAGCGCATAAGAGGCGTGGCAGCAGCAGTAGTCGAACTCGATGCCCTGGCCGATGCGGTTGGGGCCGGCGCCGAGGATCATCACCTTCTTGCGCGTGGTCGGCTCGGCCTCGGACTCTTCTTCGAAGACCGAGTACATATACGGGGTGAAGCTCTCGAACTCCGCCGCACAGGTGTCGACGCGTTTGAATACCGCGGCAATGCCCAGCTCCTTGCGCCTCTTGCGCACGGCCGCCTCGGTGACGTCCCACAGGCGCGCCAAGCGATTGTCGGAGAGGCCGTAGCGCTTGGCCTGCTCGAGCTGCTCGCGGGTGACCGTATCCAGCGTGGCGCTCGACAGAGACTGCTGGAAGTCGACGACGGTCTTGAGCTGATCCAAGAACCACGGGTCGATCTTGGTCATCTCGTGGACTTCCTCGACCGACATGCCTTGCGAGAAGGCGAAGCGAACGTAGCCCAGCCGTTCCGGGGTGGGCGTGATCAGCTTCTGCGGGATCAGGGCCGGGTCGAAGACGTCCGAGCCGGCCTTGCGACCGGTCTCCAGCGAGCGGATGGCCTTCCACATCGCATGCTTGAAGGTCGAGCCGATCGACATGACCTCGCCGATCGACTTCATCTGGATGCCGAGCACGGGCTCGGCGCCGGGGAACTTCTCGAACTGCCACTTGGGCATCTTCACCACGACGTAGTCGATGGTGGGCTCGAAGCAGGCCGGCGTCTTGCGGGTGATGTCGTTGTTGATCTCGTCGAGCCGCATGCCCACCGCCAGCTTGGCGGCGATCTTGGCGATAGGGAACCCGGTGGCCTTGGACGCCAGCGCCGACGAGCGCGACACGCGCGGGTTCATTTCGATGATGATCATCCGGCCGGTTTGCGGGTGGATGGCGAACTGGACGTTCGAACCGCCGGTGTCCACGCCGATTTCGCGCAGGCAGGCCAGCGAGGCGTCCCGCATCATTTGGTACTCGCGGTCGCTGAGGGTTTGGGCCGGCGCGACGGTGATGGAGTCGCCGGTATGCACGCCCATGGGGTCAAAGTTCTCGATGGCGCAGATGATGATGCAGTTGTCGGCCAGGTCCCGCATCACCTCCATCTCGAACTCTTTCCAACCGAGCACGCTCTCCTCGACCAGCACCTCATGGACGGGTGAGATCTCGAGCGCCCGCCGCAGCAGGTGGACCATCTCTTCGTGGTTGTAGGCCAGGCCGCCGCCGGAGCCGCCCAGCGTGAAGCTCGGGCGCAGCACGATGGGATAGCCGACCTCGCCGGCGAAGGCCAAGCCGGCTTCGAGGTCGCGAACCAGCACCGAACGCGGCGAGTCGAGGCCGATCTTGGTCATGGCCTCCTTGAACAACTGCCGGTCTTCGGCCTTCTTGATGGCCTCGATCTTGGCGCCGATCAGCTCCACGCCGTACTGCTCCAGCACGCCGGTCTCCGCCAGCTTGACGGCGGCGTTGAGGCCGGTCTGGCCGCCCACGGTGGACAGCACGGCGTCGGGGCGCTCTTGCTTGATGATCTCGGCGAGGAACTCGTTGGAGAGCGGCTCGATGTAGGTGCGCTCGGCCAGCTCGGGGTCGGTCATGATCGTGGCCGGGTTGGAGTTGACCAACACCACGTCATAGCCTTCCTGGCGCAGAGCCTTGCACGCCTGGGCTCCGGAGTAGTCGAACTCGCAGGCCTGGCCGATGACGATCGGCCCGGAGCCGATGATCATGATCTTCTTGAGGTCGGTGCGTTTCGGCATGGATCTACTTGCCGGCCTCCATCAGGGTCCGGAAATCGTCGAACAGGTAGCGCGAGTCATGCGGGCCGGGCGCGGCCTCGGGGTGGTACTGCACGCAGAACAGCGGGTCCTTGGTCGAGCGGAAGCCCTCGACGGTCTGGTCGTTGAGGTTGATGTGAGTGACCTCGGTGGAACCGGCCGGCAACGAGTCCGGGTCGACGCAGAAGCCGTGGTTCTGCGAGGTGATCTCCACCTGGCCGGTCAGCTCGTTGCGCACCGGGTGGTTGCAGCCGTGGTGCCCGAACTTCAGCTTGAAGGTCTTGCCGCCCAGGGCCAGGCCCAGCACTTGATGGCCGAGGCAGATGCCGAAGATCGGCACCCGGCCGACCATCTGGCGGATCTGGAAGGCCTGTGCGTCGAGCGGCTCGGGGTCTCCAGGACCGTTCGAGATGAACACGCCGTCGGGACGCATCGCCATCACGTCCTCGGCTTTGGTGTGCGCCGGCACGACCGTCACGCGGGCGCCGATCTGCACCAGCCGGCGCAAGATGTTGCGCTTGATGCCGAAGTCGTAGGCCACCACGTGGAAGCGCGGTTCGCCGGGTTCGTCCACGAGCTGCGACGGCGAGCAAGGCGTTACGCCTTGGCGCCACTCGTAGGGCTTGGCGACCGACACCTTCGAGGCCAGGTCGAGGCCGGCCATCGTCGGCAGCGCGCGCGCCTTGGCGACGAGGCTGTCGACGTCGAGGTCGAGCGACGAGATCACGCCGCGCTGGGCGCCGTGGTCGCGCAGGTGCCGCACCAGCGCGCGGGTGTCGATTTCTCCCAGGATGGGGATGTCGTGATAGGCCAGGTAATCGTCGGCGCGCTCTTTGGAGCGCCAGTTGCTCGAGATCTTGGAGAACTCGCGGACCACCAAGCCCTCGATGTAGGGACGGGACGATTCGCCGTCCTGCTCATTGGCTCCGTAATTGCCGATCTGCGGATAGGTCAGAACCACGATCTGGCCCGAGTAGGAGGGGTCGGTGAAGATCTCCTGGTAGCCGGTCATGCCGGTGTTGAAGACTACTTCGCCGCCACGCTCCGCGCGCGCACCAATGCCGACCCCTCGAAAGACTCTGCCGTCTTCGAGGGCCAGGATTTGTTCAAAACTCATTCTATTTCGCGACTCCGCAGGGCGACCGCGCCGACCGCTGAGCGCCGGAGACGAGACGCCGTCCATCGAGGAATGCGCCAGCCCGGTGAGGGCTGATCAAGAGGGTCCGCCGCAGGCTCTCCGTGAGTTGCGACCCTCTGTCATTTGTAGCACGCTCGTCACGTTGAAACAAGGTTGCCCCGGGCCGCCAACAGGGCCGCTCCCTGGGTGACGACGGCCTCTCCGAGCGCGGCCGGGACGACCTTGAAAAAGCTCTGGAAGTAGCTGGAAAAGCGATGCTTCGCCCGTTCCGAGGCGAGCCGGATGAAGTCCGGGTTGGCGGCTCCCACGCCGCCGCCGATGACGATGGCTTGGGGCGCCAGCAGGGTCATCGCCGCGCCCAGCGCCGCCGCCAGGCCGTCGGCGGCCCGCTCCACTTGGCGCGTCGCCGCAGAGTCGCCGTTTCGCCAGGCTTCCATCAGCGCCGGACCGGTGGGGTCGGCGAGACCGGCCTCGCGGGCCAAACCCGCCAGGCCCGGCCCGGAGCAGAGCGCCTCCAGGCAGCCTTGCCGGCCACAGGGGCAGGGGGGGCCGTCCGGTTCCACCTGCAGATGCCCGATCTCCGCTTCGCCGTGATCACTGAGCTCGACGATGCGACCGTCGCGCACGAGGCCTCCGCCAACGCCGGTGCCGAGCGTGAGATACAGGACCGTCCGGGCTCCTTGGCCGGCGCCGAGCACGGCCTCGGCCAGGGCTGCGACCTTGCAGTCGTTCTCCATGTAGACCGGCGCCTGAAACGCTTCCTCCAGCGTCCGCACCGGGTCCACGGCGTCCCAGCCCGACTCGTGGAAGCACTCCAGCGGCTGGCGGCGGGCTCGGTGGACGCCTCCGCCGTAGCCAAAGCCGACCGCTTGCGGCCGGGCGCCGCCCAGCAGCCCGCGGCTCACGTCGACCAGCCGGGCCAGGGAGTCGGCGGCTTGGTCGGAGGCGCCGCGGCGCAGCACGCGCGTCTCCAGCAGCACGCCGTCCGGTCCGGCCAAGCCCGCCACGAGCTTGGTGCCGCCGGTCTCGAGCGCGAGGTAACGGATCGGCCCGTTCGCATCCGTTGCTGGCATTCAGCGGCTTCCCGTGATGGCGGCGATCGGCGAGCCGACCGCGCCGGCCAGCAGCTTGGGGTCCAGGCCCAGCAGTTGCAGCATCGTCGGGGCGATGTCGCTCTGGGTGACCGCGGGGCCGCCGGAGACTTCGCCGAGCGCTTCGACGTGGGGGCCGATGGCGACGTACCAGACCTCGTCGGCGCCCTCCACGTCCTTGCCGTGCCGCTGCCAATCCGTCGGCGTGCGGCCGCGGCCGTGGTCGGTCGCCACGATCAGGGTGGTCTTGCCGCGGTAGCGCGGATCGCGCTGCACGAGCTCCCACAGCCGCTGCAGGTTGGCGTCGAGGTTGTGAGCCATCTCGAGCACACGGTCGTAGCGGCTGGCGTGGGCCCAGTCGTCGGTCTCGTCCAAGGCGATGTAGAGGGCGCGCGGGCCCACCTGCCGCAGGTACTCCAGGGCCAGCTCGAAGGTCAGATAGTCGTGCCGGGCCGAGCGCCACGGCGTGAGCATTTGGAATTGCAGGTCGGCCAGCTCGGCCAGGCGGGGGCTCCAGCGGCCGGAGGCCAGCGGCTGATACCCGGCGTTGATGAAGACCGAGTTGCTGTCCCGCGCGCAGATGCCCTGAAAGACCTCCCAGGAGCCGAAGGCCGCCGCCTGGTTGCGCTCCAGAGAGAGCTCGCGGCGGGCGATCTCGAGCACCGTGGGGGCAGGGCTCGGACGCATGTCGTTGGACCGGATCACGTCATCGTGCGGGCGGCCCGTGAGCAGCTCGGCATAGCCGGGATAGGAGAAGCGCATGCCGTTGTTGACCTTGGCGACGGAGCCCTTGTCGCGATTGCCGTACAGTAGGCCCTGGCGCGCGACGGTTCCCCACAGGAAGGGGAAGATCTTGCGCCGGCTGACCTCGGGCGCGCCGCCGAAGCGCTCCCGGACGGCGGCGGCGTCCTTCATGCCTGCGTCGTCGCGGCTCAGCAGACCCGGATCGGCGCCGCGAAACAGGTCCTGCCAGCGCAGACCGTCGGTGCTGACGAGGATGACGTTCTGGTCCTGCGCGAGCGTCGGACCGCCGAGCGCGGCCAGCAGCAGGGTGAGGCGTGCCAAGGAGGCGAAGCGATGGAGGCTCATGGGCGTTTCTCGAGCTCGCGCAGCGTCTCGCGAACAACGCGCAGGACGATGCCGAGGCTTTCGGGGCTCAACTTGTCCAAAGTATCCTGCTCGGTGTGCCAGTAGCGGTTGAGCAGGCCGTAGTCGAAATCGATCAGGTCGACCGCGGCGAAGCCGTTCTGCACGAACGGCACGTGGTCGTCTTCGATGTAGCCGGTCTGGCCGGCCGGAAACTGCCGGCTGTAGCCGAGGCTCGCCGCCACATCCCACACCAGATCGCGCAGCCAGGGCGTGGAGTTGCCCTCGTAGACCAGTTGCAGGTTGGCGTCGCCGACCATGTCCACGTTGATCAGCGCCTGCAAACGCTCCCGCTCGGGGCCGGCGGCCCAGGCCGCGGCCAGACGCCGGCTGCCGTAGGTGTGGTCGTCGCCTTGCCAGGCGATCACGGATTCCTCGCCGTCGAAGAAGACCAGCCGAACGGTGTCGCGCCGCAATTCGCCGTTGAGTTGCTCGGCCAGAGCCAGCAGCAGGCCCGCCGAGGAGCCGGCGTCGTTGGCTCCGACGAAGGCGGGGACGTCGGCGTGGCCCAAGGTGTCGTAGTGGCCGGAGACGGCGTTGATGCGGCCGGTGGGGCCGGGGAAGTCGGCGATGATGTTCTTCATCGCGACTGGGCCGCGGGGCGTCCGCGCCGTGAAGTCGTCCTCGGTGACGGTGCAGTCGAGCCGTCGCAAGGCTTCCAGGATGACTTGCTGCTGTTTCAGTTGCGCTTCCGAGCCGGAGGGGCGCGGGCCCAGGGCCACCAACTGCTCGACGTACGCGAAAGCGCGCTCGCCGGCGTCGTCGGCGGCCTGCGACGGCGACTGCGCGCAGGCCACGCCCAGGGCGAGCGCCAGGAACCAGCAGTGCTTCAGCGTGCGATGCATACGTAAGCCAGAGTGTAGTCCTTGCGGGAGTCCAAGCCGTCCAACGACGGCAGCAGCAGCGCCGCCGGAGCCACCGCGGCGGCCACCAGCGGAAACGCCAGCCAGCGCAGGCCGCCCTGGAAGAAGATCAGCGCGGCCATCAGGCGCCGAGCCAGCAGCGTGAAGTAGCCGCCCATCGGCTCGATGGTCCAGCGCTCGAAGCCGGCCTTGCCGAGCAGATACTCCAGCCCGTGACGGGTGTAGCGGTAGTAGTCGTGCGGCGCCTGGTGGACCTCCCACATCTGTGGCGCTACCAGCAGCAAGGGCTTGCCGGGCTGTAGGGTGCGGCGGATCTCTTGCAGCACCTGCAAGGGCTCGGCGAGGTGCTCGAGGGTCACGATGCTGATGGCGGCCGAGAAGGTCTCGTCGGGGAAGGGCAGGCGTTCGAGGTTCGCCCGGGCGTCGAGGCGCTGATAGTTCCAGGCGGCGTCGCCCACAGCCAGGTCGACGCCCACGTAGCGGTGTCGGGAGAACAGGGCGCGGTGGCGAGCTTCGCCGGCGGCGGCGTCGAGCACGAAGCCGCCCGGCTCCAGCGCGGCGACGAACTGCTGGAGCGCCTCGTCGATGCCGGTTTCCACCCGCATCAGCCTGCGTTTGACGAAATCGGGGACGAAGCGGCCGAAGCGGCCCTCCAGGCTCATCGCCGACCCCGGCGCACCGCGTCGATCATGATCGTGGAGCCGGCCGCGCCCGCCGCCTCCAGCAGCGTGAACGGCACGGCCGCGACGGTCAGCGCGAAGAAGAGCGCGCTCTTGAGGGCCTGCTTCTGCGGACTCTCGGAGACGCCGCGCATGCGGCGGGCCACCGGCTCGAGGTCCGGGCAGAGGCTGGCGGCCAGTCCGGCGGGATTATCGCGCAAGGAGAAGTACTTGCGGCGCAACACGTCAAAGCCGCAACCCTCGAGTAATTCTTCCAGGTCTTCGGAGCGGAAGTTGATGAGGTGACGGGGGACGTCGAGCCCGTTCCAGCGGTCTCCCAACAGCAGGAGTTGCCAGCAGGAGGCGTTCGGCGTCTGCACGATGAAGCGACCGCCGGGGGGCAGCAGCTCAGCGACGGCTTCGACGGCGGAGACGGGGTCGGGCAGATGCTCCAGCACGTGGAACATCGTGACGGTCTGAAACGAATGTGGCTGGAACGGCAGCCGCGGCAACTGAGCGCAGACGGCCGGGGCTTCGGCGTGACGGAGGCACTGCGCGGCGGCCTTGGCCGAGAAGTCGCTGCCGAAGCAGTCCACGCCGTGCTCGACCATCGCGGCCAAGAACGAGCCTCCGCCGCAGCCGACGTCCAACAAGCGTCCGTCCGCCTCCACGGCCGCGCGGGCGAAGCGCACGTGGTCGCCCATCACCACCCGGCGGTACATCTCGGCCAAGCGGTTGACGGCGGAGTCATCGTGCTCCCACCAGTAGTTTTCGGGGTAGAAGCTGCGCAGCTCCTCCTGCGTCGGGAAGGGGTCCAGGCGCATCAGGCCGCAGGAGCTGCACTCGATGACGCTGAAGTTGCGGGTGGTGGTGCGATAGAGGCGGTCGGCCCCGCGGTACAGCGTTCGATAGCCTTCCCCTTCGCAGCGCGGGCACGCCTCAGGCGTAGTGAGCTCAACGGCGGACGTCACGGTATGGCGATCAACTGGTCTCGAAGATGAGCTCGGCGAGGGAGATTCGGAAGGTGCGCAGCAACCTCGCCGCTTCGGCTCCGCTGAGTCGTCGAACGACGCGCTTGCGCTTCGCGAGCATTCCCGGGAGTCCCCACAGAGCTGCTGCGTTGGCGCGAATCAAGCATTGTATCAGTCCCCAGGTGGAGAGCTGCGCGCGAGCCTTGCCGGCCTCTCCCCGGCCGCGCAGAGCGGCCAGCGCCGAGGCGCTGACGCGCAGGGCCGCGAACAGCGGCGCGGCGGGCCACAGCCGCTTGGGAAAGAGCTTGGCGACCAGCCAGATGCGGTTGCGCTCGATCAGGAACAGCCGGCGCTGCGAGTGCCGGCCGAGCGTGGACCCCAGGCGATGCCGCACGACCGCGTGCGGCGTGTAGAGGCAGCGCCATCCGGCCAAGCGGCCGCGGAGCCCGAGCTCGGCGTCGTCGGCGTAGGCGAAGAAATCCTCGTCGAAGAGTCCGATCTCGTCGAGCATCTCCTTGCGGTACAAGGCTCCCGCGCCGTCGGGCCAGGCGACTTCCTCGATGCGATCGAACTGCCCCCGGTCAATGGCTCCGGAGCCGCGGCCGCGGTTCTGGCCGTCGGGATAGATCAGGTGGCCGACCTTGTCGATGACGTT
The DNA here is from genome assembly GCA_016125275.1 of Acidobacteriota bacterium. Taxonomy (GTDB): domain Bacteria; phylum Acidobacteriota; class Terriglobia; order Bryobacterales; family UBA6623; genus RI-231. Next base: position 389,526 of record WGMB01000001.1, read on the forward strand.
GGGGTCGTCGTAGGAGACGATCTTGGAGGCGACCATGCCGATGTCCGGGGCTTGGCCGGCGGCGGCGAGCAGCGCCTCGAGCCAGCGCGGCTCGGCCTCGGCGTCGTTGTTGAGCAAGGCCACGAAGGTTCCCCGTGCGGCCTGGATGCCCTGGTTGTTGGCTCCGCAGAAGCCCCGGTTCTCGGTGTTGCGGATGAGGACGACGTCGGGCCGCTCGCGGGCCACCCAGTCGGCCGAGCCGTCGGTCGAACCGTTGTCGACGACAACGGTCTCGAAGTCCTGCCAAGTCTGTTGTCGAAGCGACGCCAGGCAGGCCTCGAGCAGATCCAACCTGTTCCAGTTGACGACGACGACGCTGACGGCAGGAGGACGCGGCATGCTTCCCGGCGAGCGCCGAGGGGCGTCGCGCGCTAAAAGACGAGGGGACGTTGCCCCGGCCGGTAGCTCTAGTATAATCTGAGAACCGCAAGAGACCTATGGCAACTCTCGGCGAATACCTGCGGTCGCACCGAGAGGAAAAAGGCGTTTCTCTCGAAGAGATCGCCGACGCGACGCGCATCAACGTTTCCCAACTTCGTGCGATTGAGGAGGAGAATTTCTCTGTCCTTCCCGGCGGCGTCTTCACGATCAGCTTCGTGAGGCAGTACGCCCGTGCGGTGGGCGCGGATGAGGATCAGGCGGCGAGCCTGTTGAAGGCGCGCACGCCGGTGACGCCGGAGCTGCCCTATGCCGGGGCTGCGGAGCGCACGCGTGACCCGCTGTTGGCGCGGGGGCCGGGCGGCCGGATTTCCGAAGAGATCGGCGGATTCCTCAATTCGCACGGCAGCGCCATCGCGAGTGTCGCGGTCGGCATGTTGTTGATCGTAGGCGGCCTTTACTCCTACGAAGCCTGGGACGAGAGCCGCCAGGACGCCGCGACGCAAGAGGCTGCTGCTGAAGTCCCGCAGCCGAACCAGGCGACGAGTCGCGAGCCGGAGCCGACGCCGGTGGTCAACAAGGAGCCCCAAGCGGCGATTCGGCTGGAGCTCGAGATCGTCGATACGGTGTGGATTCGCGCCGACGCCGACGGCTCCCGGGTGCTCGAAGGCGTGTTTCGCGCCGGGGACCATCGGCCGATCCGCGCCGACAAGAAGGTCACCATGAAGGTCGGCAACGCCGGCGGCGTCGTGTTGGCGCTGAACGGCGAGGCGCTCCCGCCGCTGGGGCCGCGCGGGCACGTGCGGAGCCTGGAAGTGACGCCCGACGGGATGGAGATCATCCTGCCCGAGCCCAAGCCGGATGCGCAGCGCCCGCCGAACGCCGTGCGGCTGCCGACGACGACGGCTGCCAGCCGCTGGGCGGACTTGGCGTGGTCGATCCCCGCCCCCTCGGGCCGCTCGACCTCGACGCGAACCGACGCGACGCGCTAGAATCGGACCCCGAGCCGGGGTGCTGCAAATCCATGAGTCTTGATCGTCGGGCCTTCGCCCAAGCCCTCAGTGCGGGCGGATTCGCCCTGGCCGTTTCCGCCGGCGGAGCCGCCCTGTCTCAGGGCTCCCGCATCCGCAAGGTGGAGGTGCTGCCCACCGGCATTCCGTTCCAGTCCGAGTTCAAGATCGGCGTCGGCTCGGTCGGCGGCAAGGGAAAGCCCGGTAAGTACGTCTTCATCCGCATGGAGACCGAAGACGGCCACGTGGGCTGGGGCATGACGAACACGGTGCCGAACTGGTCCTACGAGACCGTTGAAGCCGTGGTCGGGACGATCGAGGGCTATCTCAAGCCCCTGGCGCTGGGCAAGACGCCCTTTGAGCTGAACCTGCTGAAGAAGCAGATGGACGAGACGATCCGTCCGGCGGTCTCCAACGGCGCTCCGTTCGCCAAGAGCGCGGTCGAGATCGCCATGCTGGACCTGCAGGGCAAGATCGCCGGGTTGCCCTTGCACGCTTTGCTGGGCGGCAAGGTCAAGAGCGCGATCGACCTGTGCTTCGCCGTCTCGATCGATACCCCGAAGGCGATGGCCGCTGAAGTTTCCAAGTGGCCGGCTTGCAAGTGCTTCAAGGTCAAGGTGAGCGGCGACGCCGACCTGGACGTGAAGCGCCTGGAGGCGATTTCGGCGGCGCGGCCGGACATACAGATCTGGCTCGACGCCAACCAGTCCTACCAGCCGATCGCGCTGGAACGATTCCTGAGGGCGATCGCCGACTTCCGGCAGATCCGCTGCTTCGAGCAACCGGTGCGCAGCGAGGACTGGCTGGGGCTGCGCCGGATGCGCGAGAAGAGCCCGTACCCGGTCGCTCTGGACGAGGGCTCGTTCTCGTCGTTCGATGTGGCGCGCGCCGCCGTTCTGGACGTGGCGGACCTGGTGGTGTTGAAGGTCCCCAAGTCGGGCGGCGTGACCAACTGCTACAAGTCGTCCGTGGTGGCGGAAGCGCACGGCCTGGGCCTGCTCGGCAGCGGCCTGACCGACGCGGGCGTGAGCCTGATCGCGGCCATCCACCTCTATTCGACGCTCGACCTGCTGCTGCCGCCGGAGCTCAACGGTCCGCAGTTCCTGAGCGACCTGTTTGTCGAGGATTTGCAGATCGACGGCGTGACCGTGACGGTGCCGGACAAGCCCGGCCTCGGCATCACGGTTCCTGAAGCCAAGGTCCGGGCGCACGCTCTGAAGCTTTAAACGGCCCGCTTTATTTCCAGGGCGGCGTCGAGGGCAGCAGCTTGTCGAACTCGGCGATCCGAGCCGCTTCGTACTCGCCGGCATAAGTTCCGGCGAAGAAGCGGCCGAGGGCCTCGTCATGGAGTCTTTGCCAGGACTCTTCCTCGTGGCCCGGGTTGATGGGGTAGAACAGGCAGTCGGACGCCTGGGCCGCCTTCAGATCGCCCGGAGCGTCGCCAATCATCAGCTTCTTGCCGGGCTCGTAGCGACCGCCCCCGGCCATCTCGCGCAGGTGGTCGGTCTTCTTGCCCAGCTCCTGGCCCGCGATGATCTTGGGGTAGTCGAGCATCTCGTTCTCTTCCCACTCGCGCACCAAGGCCTCGCCGGGCGTGCCGGAAACGACCGCCAAGTCCGCCTGGGCGTTGATCATGTCGAGGCACTCGCGCACCTTGGGGAAGGGCGGCACGCCTTCCACGATGTCCTTCACCATGGCGTTCACCGCCAGGCTCCAGGCCATCGTCTGATCCAGCAGCGGGTGCGGATTCGCCTTCATGTAGTCGGTCAAGCCGGCATTCGACGGCGGCAGCCCGGAGTCGATGAAGGCTTTCAGCGGCGCCAGGTCCGGCAAATGCAGGCCGCGCTCCATCGGGTCGGGCCAGTCGCCGAGCAACTCCAGCGAGCGCACCAGCACCGGAAAGCGGTTCATGCCGCGCGAGACCGAGTAGAGGTTGGCGAACTCCCAGACGCGGCGGGCGTACTTGGCCGCCGCTTGCAGTCGGAAGTGCTTCACGAACATCGGCGTGAAGCACTCCTTGTGCTTGATCTCCATGGAGTCGAAGACGCAGCCGTCGGAGTCCAGGCCGACGAAGAAGTCGTGGTTCTTGGTGAATTCAGCGAGGGTGTGAACGAGAGACATGGTCGTATCAGAAGGAGAGGATGAGGGGGGAAGGCGTCCCGTTGCGGGCGACCTGGAAGTGTTGGCGGGCTTGGGCCGTCGCGGGGCGGGCAGGGGCGCTCGGATGCGTCCCCTGGCCCGCGCCGCGGGCTCCAACCGTTCCGCGTCGGACTACTTCTCGTTCCACTGCGAGTGGAACACGCCCTCCATGTCGAGCCGCTTGTAGGTGTGCGCGCCGAAGTTGTCCCGCAAGCCCTGCAGCAGATTCGCCGGCAGGAACTCCGAGCGGTAGCTCTCGATGTAGGCCAGCGTGGCGCCCAGACAGGTGGTGGGAACGCCGGTGCGGGCGGCGATGCGGATCACCTTGCGCAAGTCCGGCAGCGTGTCGTTGACGATCTTCGAGAAGTACGGATGCGTCAACATGTTCGCCAAGCCGGGCTGCTCCTTGAAGGCCTGCTTGATCGGGTCCAGCAGCTTCGAGCGGATGATGCAGCCTTCCTTCCAGATGCGGGCGACCTCGGCGAGGTTGGTGCCGTAGTCGTACTCTTTCGAGGCTTCCTGAATCAGCGCCATGCCCTGGGCGTAGCTGGCGATCATCGAGACGTAGGTGGCGTTGAACAGCGCCTCCACCAAGTCCTTACGCCGCTTGCCGTGGCGCCGCTCCGGCCCGTCTAGGATCTTCGAAGCCTCCACGCGCTGCGGCTTGAGTCCGGAGAGGATGCGCGCTTCCACGGCCATCGAAAGCGTCGGGATCGGCACGCCCAAGTCCAGCGCCGTCTGCGCCGTCCACTTGCCCGTGCCTTTCTGGCCGGCGGTGTCGAGCACCTTCTCGACCAGCCAGCCCGAACCCTGATCGTCCTTCTTGGCCAGGCACTGCGCGGTGATCTCGATCAAGAACCCGCCGATCTCGCTCTTGGTCCAGTCGGCAAAGACTTCCTGGATCTTCGGCGTCGACATACCGGCGGACTTGCGCAGGATGTCGTACACCTCGCAGATGATCTGCATGATGCCGTACTCGATGCCGTTGTGGACCATCTTCACGTAATGGCCCGCCGAGGTCCGGCCGCAGTAGGTCACGCAAGGGCCGTCGTCTTCGGTCTTCGCGGCGATCTTCTCGAGCACCGGCGCGATCCGCTCATAGGCTTCGTACTTGCCGCCCGGCATGATCGAAGGGCCCCACAGCGCGCCTTCCTCGCCGCCGGAGATGCCGCAGCCGACGAAGTGGAAGCCCTTGGCCTGCAGCGCTTCGTTGCGGCGGTTGGTGTCAGGGAAGTGGGAGTTGCCTCCGTCGATGATGATGTCGCCGGGCTCGAGGTGCTGGGTGAGCGCCTCGATGACGGCGTCGGTTCCGGCGCCTGCGGTAACCATGAGCAGCACGCGACGGGGCGGCTCGAGCTTCTGGACGAACTCCTCGATCGACTGCGTGACGAAGACGTTCTTGCCCGCCGACTTCTCCCGCATCTCGTTGGCTTTGTCTTCGCTGCGGTTGTAGGCGATGACCTCAAAGCCATTGCGTTCGATGTTGAGGGCCACGTTCTGACCCATCACGCCGAGGCCGGCGACGCCGAAATTTCCTTGAGACATGTGGCTGATTCCTTTTGCTGAGAACGGATTCTACTAGGGAGCGATCCACCATTGTAGCGAGGCGCGTCCGAAACGGGGGCGTGGATCTGGGGGACGGATTGGTAACGAAAATGTGACACTCGCGGCGCACGCGGGCTAGACTGGGCCTTTTCCCGGCCATGAATCCCTCTCTCGTGCGGGCCGCTGCGCCCCTGTTATTGTTTTTCGTCTTCTGCGCCGTTCCACTCGTTGCGCAGGAGAATCCGCTGGAGGACGTGCTATTCGATCCGGTCGTGACCGGCTTGGACCTGCCCGTGTCGCTGGCGTTCTCACCCGTCGGTCCGGAATGGATCTACATCGTGGAGCAGCCGGGACGCGTCCGGCTGTTCGACGGGGTACGCGTCCAGTCCGAACCGGTCGTGGACGTTTCCCGCCGCGTCTCCTGCTGCGGGGAGGACGGTTTGCTCGGCATCGCCCTGCATCCGGCCTTCGCGAGCAATCACTGGATGTACGTGTACTACGTGGAGCCGGGCGATGACTCGTATTTCTCCGTGATCAAGCGCTATGAGCTGAGCCCTGATGGGCGCAGCGCTCTGCCAGGTTCGGAGAAGGAGATTCTGCGCTTCGTGCAGCCCACGTTCGGGCACAATGCCGGCCAACTGCGCTTCGGGCCCGACGGCCTGCTCTACATCTCGGTGGGAGACGGTGGCGCGGAAGGCCGCGCCGGCGCGCTGGCCGCCCAACGGCTAGACACGCTGTTGGGCAAGATCCTGCGCATCGACGTGGACGGCGGAGACCCCTACGGCATCCCTCCGGCGAATCCTCTGCTCGGCGTGGAAGGGGCGCGGCCCGAGATCTTCGCCCTGGGCCTGCGCAACCCCTGGCGCTTCAGCTTTGACAAGGAGACCGGCGACATCTGGATCGGCGACGTGGGCAGCGGCCGAGCCGAGGAGATCGACCGGATTCCGGCGCGGACTGAGCAGGCGCTGAACTTCGGCTGGCCCGACTACGAGGGCGACGACTGCTCCCTGCTCGAGTCCGACGGCTGTGAGGATCAGGGCTATCAGATGCCGACGGTCGAGATTTTGCGGTCGGACGTGCTGTGCTCGGCCATCGTCGCGGGCTTCCGATATAGGGGGGCCGACATGCCCGGTCTCACGGGACGTTTCTTCTTCGCCGACTGGTGCTCCGAAAGACTCTGGGCCGCGACCGAGACCGACGAGGGTTGGGACCCCGGCGTCCCGGTGGAGACCGGACTGCACATTGCGAGCTTCGGACAGGACGCTGCGGGCGAGATCTACGCCTTAGGCCGGACCAGCGGAACGATCTTCCGGCTGCGGACCGTCTGGCCGCGCCCGGGTCTTTCGGTCGTGAGCCCGGCGACGGTCACGCTCGGCGGCGAGCCGTTTGAGATGACGGTGCTGGGCTCGGCGTTCCATCGAGCGTCGACAGTGTTCCTGGATGACCAGCCGCTGGAGACCGTGTTTCTGGACTCCCGTCGGTTGCGCGCCGTCGTCGACCCCAAGACGCTCGGCGAAGCCCGCACGGCGCTGCTGAGCGTCCGGAGCCCCGAGCCGGCTGACGGGGACAGCGATCCGCTGGAGCTGGCGCTGGAGGTCCGCGAAGGGGCTGCGCCGCACGCTGTGGCGGGGGGCGTGGTCAATGCCGCCAGTTTCCAGGCGAGTCCGCTAGTGCCGGGGCAGGTGGTCTCGATTTTCGGCGAGGCTCTGGCCTCGACGAGCGAGGCCGCCACGGCGCTGCCGTTGCCCACCTCGCTGGGCGGTGCGACCGTACGCCTTTCGAGCGGAGAGGCCCTGCCGCTGCTGTTCGCCTCGCCGGGGCAGATCAATTTCGTGACGCCCTGGGGCCTGTTGACCGACACTTCCTTTGGGTTGGAGGTCGAATCGGGCGGCGCGCGGACCTCGCAACTGGTCGTGCAGTCGGCCCTGGTCAACCCGGCGGTCTTCACCATGAATCAAAGCGGGACCGGACAGGCGGCGGCGCTGATCTCCGGGACCGGCGCCCTGGCCGCCCCGGTGGGAACCACGGCGGACTCTCGCCCGGTGCATCCCGGCGAGTATGTCGAGATTTACACGACGGGGTTGGGGGCCGTGCTGCCGGAGACGCCGGTGGATGACGCCGCCTACGGGGCTTTGCAGGAGGCCGTCGAGATCCCGGCGGTCTTCTTCGGAACCGTGGAGGCGGTCCCGGTGTTCGCGGGACGTGCGCCGGGCTTCGTGGGGCTGTACCAGGTGAACGTACAGGTTCCCGAGCAGGCGCCGCGGGGCAAGGCGGTGCGGCTGGTGGTGGCCGTGCGCGGGGTCCCTTCCCGGCAGGTCTCGATCGCCATCGAGTAGAAGGGCGCTGGGGCCGTCCTCAGCGATTGGTCAACAGGATCTTGCCGCCGGCGGACGCCACCACGCGTCCCGGCGGCAGAGAGTCGAGCCGTTCCACGAAGGTGGCGATGTAGACCGGCTGCAACCCGGTCCACAACTCCTGAAAAGCCGCGTCATCCAGAAAGACGTGCGGGGCGCCGGGCGCGTTGGAGCCGTACTCGATGTTGTTGACGCGTCCGTTGAGTAGCAAGACCCGCTGGTTGGTGTAGAAGACCACGGAGGAGAACGAGTAGTACTGGTCGTCGAGCACGAGCCGGCCGGGCGGCGCGGCCAGGTAGGCGTCCGCCAAGGGTTTGGACGACAGATAGGGGTCGAAGCTGACCATCGCCCAGCGTGCGGCGTGGAAGAACAGCAACATCATGACGGCCGCGCCGGCCAGCCGGCCCCGAAAGCAACTGGCCGCACCCACTCCGAACGCCAGAGCGGCCAGCGCCAGCGGACCGCGCAGCCAGGCGAACGACTCGAGCGTCAGGTCCTGCATGTGGCCCAGCGCCAGGGTGTAGGCTTCAGGGTTGCTGGACAGGGAGCCGGCGATGTCGCCAGTGGTCTCTACGCCGACGGTGGCGATCAGCAGCCCCAGGCAAGCGGCGCAAGCCAGCGCGGCCGTCGCGCCGAGCGCCAGCCGTCCCCAGCGCACCAGCGCGCCGCCCCGCGCCACGGCGTCGCCCAGCAGCAGCGCCAAGGCCGGGTAGGCCGCCATGGTGTAGTACTCCTGCGAGGTCGACAGGGCGAAGAAAAGCAGCACGAACCCCAACCAGCAGAGGCAGAGGATGCGCACGCGCCCGGCTCGATCCGCCGGCCGAAACGGCAGCGTCGCGACGGCCGGAAGGAACGCGCTGAAGGGAAACAGCCACAGCAGGTGGCCGAGCCAGAAGAACGTCTGCGGCACCGTGTTGTAGTCCTTGGGGTAGCGCAGCCCCAAGTACCGCAGCACGTGCTCGTTGATGAAGTAGCGCCAGAAGAAGCCCCGATAAACGCCCGGCTCGCTCGTCATCGCGAAGTCGAAGTAGGGGGGATTTCGCAGGATCGCCGCGATGTGCCAGGGCGCGGCGATCAGCAGGCAGGCCGCGCCGGCCCAGGCCAGGCGGAGCCGCCGCCAAGAGCCCGGGTCCAGCAGGTTTCTGGTCGCCAGAAGGTACAGAAAGAGAGCGGCGCCGGGAAACACCAGCGCCGGGAGCCCCTTCCAGAGCACTCCCACGCCCAGCGCAGCGCCCAGCAGCGCGGACCAGAGCCGCGGCCGGCGAACGTCCCCCTCAAGCAGCCGCATGGCGGCGTAGAGGGACACAGTGATGGTGAGCGTGAGGGCTGGATCCGGGATGCGCATCCGGGAGAACAGCCACAAGCCCACCGAGCCGGCCAAGGCCGTCGCGGCCCAGCTCCCTGACGGCTCGCCGAACGCCCAGCGGCCGAATCGCAGCGTGACCCAGCACAGCAGGACGCAGGCCAGCGCCAAGGGAATCCGCGCAGCCCAGGCGGAGACGCCGAACAGGGCGTAGCTCGCAGCCATGGCCCAAACCTGGCCCGGAGGCTTGTCGAAGTAGACCACGCCGTCGAGCCGGGCCGTGACCCAGTCGCCGGTTTCGAGCATCTGACGGGCGATCTGAGCGTAGGTGGCGTCCACGTCGTCCATCAGCGCGGGAGGGCTGAGGATGGTTCCGAGGAAGATGGCGCAGGCGAAGGCCAGCAGCAGCGCTTCACCGGCGCGAGGCGTCCGGGCGCGAAGTATCCTGCCTGTAGAGGGCATCGGGGAGATCAACGAACCAGATACCGCCTCAGCTCGTCCGCCCTGAGGCAGTGCGCGTAGGCCTCCTCGGTGGAGATCTTGCCGTCGCGCACCAAATCCGCCAGAGACTCTTCCATCATCACCATGCCCTCGGTGCGGCCGAGGCTCAGTTGCGAGCGCAGCATGTGGTCCTCGCCCTTGCGGATGAGATTGCTGACGGCGTGATTGGCCATCAGCACCTCGACGGCGGGGTAACGGCCGGGACCGTCTTTGGCGGGCACGAGCTGTTGCGCGATGACGGCCGCCAGGCCCAACGAGAGCTGCTGGCGGACCTGATTCTGCTGGTCGGCCGGAAAACCGTCCACCACGCGGCCCACGGCGCGCACGGCGTCGTTGGTGTGCAGCGTCGCCAGCACCAGGTGGCCGGTCTCGGCGGCGGTGATGGCGGCGGCCATGGTTTCTGTGTCGCGAATCTCGCCCAGCAGAATCACGTCGGGGCTTTGGCGCAGGATGCTGCGTAGCGCGCCGGAGAAGCTGCGGGCGTCGCGGCCGACCTCGATCTGTTCGATCACCGCGCGCTGGTTCTGGTGGCGGTACTCGATGGGGTCTTCGATGGTGACGATGTGGTACGGGTGACGCCTGTTGATCAGCCCGATCATTGCGGCCAGCGTGCTGGTCTTGCCGGAACCCGCCGAACCGGTTACCAGGATCAATCCCTTCTTGCGGTCGGCGAGCTGCTCCAGCATCCGCGGCATGTGCAGGGATTCGAGCGTGGGGACCTCGCGGGGCAGCGAGCGAAGGGTCACGCCGAGCGTGCCGCGCTGAAAGTGCAGGTTGGTGCGGAAGCGCCCGATGCCGGGCCGCACGAAGCTGAAGTCCAGCGACATCTCGCGCTGCAATTCCTCCGCGTACTCCACCGTGAGCAGCGGAGCGATCATGCCGCGGATGTCTTCGTCGTGGTAGACCGGGTCGGCGCCGCGGACCAGCTTGCCCTGAATGCGCAGGGCGGCGCCGCAGCCGTCGGTGAGGATCAGGTCCGAGGCGCCACGCTCGACGGCGTAGCGCAGGAGCTGGTCGAGCCGCGTCGTGTCGCCGCTGGGCTCGTCCGGCCGGGCCGGCGGGTGGTCGGCGGTTAGCCGCAACTCCGCCCGCGCGGGGGCCGCGGCGGCCTGGCCTGGCCGAGCCTGATTGAGCCGCCGGACGAGATCTTCGAGTTGGGGATCGTAGCCGGCCATGCGAATACAGGATAGACGCGCGGCGGCGCGAGAACGTGGACTTATTCGCCGAGGAGCGCCAGATAGCGCCCTACGGCTTCGATGCCGGCATACAGGTTCGGGACATGGAACTTCTCGTTCGGGGCGTGCAGATTGTCGTCCGGCAGCCCGAAACCCATCAAGACGCTGGGGATGCCGGCGTAGCGCTGGAAGAGCCCGACCACGGGAATCGAGCCGCCCGAGCGGATGTAGACCGTCTGCCGGTCAAAGGTTTCGTGCAGCGCTTCGGCCGCTTTCACCACGAAGGGATGGTCCGTCGGCGCCAGCGAAGCCGCCGAGGCGGCCATAATGCGCGTCTGGACCCGGCAGCCCTTCGGTTCGAGGGCCTTCACGCGGTCCACCAGCGCCTGGGCGGTCTTCTCCGGGTCCATGTCGGGAACCAGGCGCAGGCTGACCTTCGCCACGGCCTTGGCCGGGATCACGGTCTTGGCGCCTTCGCCCACGAACCCGCCGCGGATGCCGTGCACCTCGAAGGTCGGCCGGGACCACATGCGCTCCAAGGACGAACGCCCCGGCTCGCCGGTCAGCGACGTCGAACCGACCTCGTTGGCCAGAAAGGCCGCTTCATCGAAGGGCAGGGTCGCCCAGGCTTCCTTTTCAGCCTCGGACGGTTCGGCGACATCGTCGTACACGCCGGGGATGAGGATGCGGCCGTCGGCGTCCTTGAGACCCGTCAGGATCTCCGCGATCGCCTGGTGGGGATTGGGCGCGACGCCGCCGTACATGCCCGAGTGCAGGTCCGTGCGCGCGCCCTGCACCTCGATCTCGGCGTAGATGATGCCGCGCAACCCGGTGGTCAGCGTGGGCAGGCCCGGCGCGAACATCTCCGTGTCGCAGATCAGCACGGCGTCGGCGCCGATGTCGCGGCCCCTCTCCTTGACGTAGGCGGCGATCATGCCGCCGTCCACTTCCTCTTCGCCTTCGATGAGTACCTTGACGTTGATGGGCAGCCGCCCGGAGGCCTTCAGGTGGCCTTCCAGCGCCTTGAGCACCAGCCAGACTTGGCCCTTGTCGTCCACCGCGCCCCGGGCGTAGAGGTTGTCGCCGCGCAGCGTCGGCTCGAAGGGCGGCGAGACCCACTCATCGAGCGGATCGGGCGGCTGCACGTCATAGTGGCCGTAGATCAGCAGCGTCGGCTTGCCGGGCGCCTGCAGCCACTCGCCATAGACGAGAGGGTGCCCCTTGCCTTCGACCAGTCGCACCGCCTGGAAGCCCATTGCCGTCAGATCGTCGGCGATGAAGCCGGCTGCTCGCAGCACGTCCGGCTTGTGCTCGGACAGAGCGCTGACGGAAGGAATCCGCAACAGGGACTTCAACCCCTCCAAGAACTCTTCACGATGGAAACGGTAGTAGTCGAGAACGCGGGAGTCGAGCGGCATGGCGATCCTTCCAGTATGTCTTGCTGCGGGAGGGCTAATCGACGATCGGAATCTCGGAGCCGTCCTCGAGCTCTTCGAGCAGTTGCAGCAGCAGGACGCGTTGCGGGTCCTGCGGGTCTATGCCCTCGTCGTCGGGCTCGTGGATCTCCACCCAACCGCGCAGCAGCGAGGTGATCTCCACGGCGAGGGCTTGGACCTGCTCGTCGGAGAGGCCGGCTTGAGCGCTGCGGATGGCTTCGCGGAGGAGCTCGGAGAACTTCACGGTTTCTCGACTTTACCAGAGCCGGAGGGGAGGCCCCTGCGCGAGTGCCGCGGCATGGTACGCTGACGCGTTCGGCTGTGTGGCTCCGTGGAGACCGCTGCGGCCGGCCGCCGGCCCATGAACCTGAGCACGCTGTTTGAAGCCTCCCTTGTCCGGCGTTCCGCCGCCCCCGCCCTGGAGTTCGGCGCGGAGACTTGGACCTTCGGAGAGCTGGAGTCCGGCGCCAACCGCTTGGCGCGGGCGCTGCTGGAGCTGGGCGTGCGGCGCGGCGACCGGGTGGCGGTCTACCTCAAGAACCGCCCGGAGCTGATCCTGATCTACCTGGCCGCGTCGAAGGCTGGGTTCGTGTTCACGCCGATCAACATCCTCTACCGCGCGGGCGAGATCGCGCACATCCTGGACGACGCCGCACCGGCGGCGCTGTTCCTGGACAAGGAATCGGACGCCTACGTGGCGCCCTTGCTGGACCTGCGGCCCGCGGTGCGGAAGCTGTTCGCCGACGACCTCGCCGCTTGGTCGGCGGGCCAGTCCGGCGAGCCTCTGGAAGGGCCCGCCCCGGAGGCCTCCGACCTGATGGCTCTGGTGTACACCTCGGGCACCACCGGACGGCCGAAGGGCGCGTCGCTGACGCAATCGAATTTTTCGGCCAACGCTCGGAGCCTGGTCGAGGCTTGGCGGATCACGGCGGACGATCGTCTGCTGCTGAGCCTGCCGCTGTTCCACATCCACGGCTTGGGCAACGGGCTGCACACCTGGTTGGCGACCGGCTACCGCCTGCGGCTGCTCGAGCGCTTCCGCAAGGAGACGATCGTCGGGGACTTTCTCGACTTTCGCCCGACGGTGTTCTTCGGCGTTCCCACCATGTATGAGCGGCTGCTCGAGACTCCGCCCGCCGAGGCTCGCGAGATCGGCGGCTTCATGCGGCTGTTCGTCTCCGGCTCGGCCCCGCTGCCTGCGGCGACGCTGGAGCGCTTCGAGGCTCTGTTCGGCCACCGTATTCTGGAGCGGTACGGCATGAGCGAGACGATGATGAACACGTCGAACCCGTACGACGGCGAACGGCGGGCCGGTTCGGTGGGTCCGCCCCTGCCGGGCGTCTCGATCCGCGTCTGCTGCGCCGAGACCGGCCGCGAGGTGCTCGAAGGCGTGGTGGGCGAAGTGCAGATCCAGGGCCCCAATGTGTTCTCGGGCTACTGGCGGCAGGCGGCGGCCACGGAGGAGGCCTTCACCGAGGACGGCTTCTTCCGCTCCGGCGATCTCGGTTTCCTCTCCAAAGACGGCTACCTGACGCTCGAAGGGCGGGGCAAGGAGCTCATCATCTCCAGCGGCTTCAACGTCTATCCCCGCGAAGTGGAGGAGTTCCTCGCCACACTGCCGGGCGTGCGCGAAGCGGCCGTGGTCGGAATCCCCGACCCCGTGAAGGGCGAAGTCCCGGCGGCCTATGTGGCGCTGGAGGAAGGCGCGGACTTGGGGGCGGTGCAGGCCGCCTGCCCGGAAAAGCTGGCCTCCTTCAAAATTCCCAAGCGCTTCACCCGCGTGGACGCCTTGCCTCGCAATGCGCTGGGCAAGGTACAGAAGCACCTGCTGCGGACGGACTCATAGACCACTGATGGACTTCTGGACCGCAGCCGCCTATGTGGGCATCGTCGTGCTGGTGCTGGCGAACGCCTGGATCGTGCGCCACGTGCGCGTGGACGTGAGCGAGCAGGACGAGGAGTAGCGCTTGTCCGGGCTGCTCCAGAACTGGCCGATCCTGCTGTCGCTGGCGGTGTATTTGGCCGGCTGCCTGGGCGTCGGGTGGTACTTCCAGAAGAGAGCGAGCCGGGGCGCCTCGGACTATTACGTCGCCAAGCGCCAAGTCCCCGGCTGGGTGGTTTCGCTGGCGTTCTTCTCCACGTTTGCCAGCACCAATACCTACATCGGGCAGGCGGGCGAGGCCTTTGCGGCGGGCCTGAGCTGGGCCTGGGTGGGCGTCTTCTGGACGATCTTCTGCATGGTGTCTTGGCTGCTGCTGGGACCCCGCCTGCGCGCCCAAACGGCCGGTTTGCACTCGCTGACGCTTCCCGACTACTTCGACTTCCGCTACAAGAGCTCTCTGTCGAAAGCCACGCGCATGCTGGCGGCCTTCACCATTCTGTTCGCCACGATCTGGTACATGGCAGGCATCGCCAAGGGCTGCGCGCATCTGCTGGAGTCGGTGCTGGGGACGCCGTACGTCTGGGGCGCCTTCGCCATCCTGGGCTTCACCTGCTTGTACACGGTGATGGGCGGCATGTACAGCGTGCTGTGGACCGACGCCATCCAGGGCATGATCATGTTCGTGGTGGCCTTGGTGATGGGGGCCATTCCGTTCGTCTACGCCGGCGGCGTGGATGAGCTGATGACGCGCATCGCCCACACCTCCCACGTGACGGCCCAGGGCGCGGCGATGGGAGACGGGCTGGTGACCTTCTGCTCGCTGGTGTCGTTCACCTACGTGCTCGGCATCGGCCTGTCGGTGGGTATGAAGCAGATCGCCGAGCCGCGTTGCCTGGTGCGCTTCTACTCGGTGGACAACGCCAAGAGCATGCGCTTCGCGATGACCTGGACTCCGGTCTTCCTGGGCTTCTCGCTGGTTTGCGTGATGGGCCTGGGCGCCTTGGTGCACGGGATGGCTAACGAGCAGGAGGCGGCCTATTTGATCGGACACACCGACGAGGTCGTCGGCTTCATGCTGGCGAAGTTCGACAATCAGGCCGTCAGCGCTCTGTGCATGACGGGCCTGTTCGCCGCCGGGATGTCGTCACTGGCCTCGGTGATGCTGATCGTCGGGACGGCGGCGGTGGGCGACATTTGGCACGCCTGGAAGCCGATGGCGGAGGATCGCATCGTGCCGCGCACCAAGGTCGCCATCGCGCTCTACGCCGTGCTGGTCTTCGCGGCGACGGTCCATCCGCCGGCCGGGGTGGTGGAGCTGACCAGCTTTTCGGGCGCGGTGTTCGCCGCCGGGTTCTTCCCCGCCATCTTCGGCGGTTTGTACCTGCGCTGGGGAACCGGCCACGGCGCCTTCTGGTCGATGCTGATCGGCATGGCGACCACGATCCTGTGGCGCTTCGGCGTGCGCTACCAATTTCCCAGCCTGCGTGACGTCCACGAGATCCTGCCGGCGTTCTGCCTGTCGTTCGCGGCCTACCTGGCGATCAGCGCGGCGACGCAGCGCAGCAGGCCCGACGAAGCGCATCTGCGCGCCGTCTTTGGTCCGCAATGAACGGCTCTTCGTCGCGAGGCCCGGCGGAACGCTACTATTTGAACGGCCATGAGACCCTTCCTCCTGTTGCTTTGCCTCGCCGCGGTCCAGCTCTACGCAGCCGAAGAGCGGACCTTCCGCATCCGCTTCGGGTTGACGGACCAGAAGCCGTCCTCGTGGGACGGCTCCGTGCGGGTTTCCGGCGGCCAGGCGACGGCTCTGCGGAGCTGGCGCCCGCGCGGCGAAGACCGCATCGAAGGGCTCTCGTCGTGGCAACTCGCCACCACGAAGGGCGTCAAGTTCAAGTACCGAAACTGGGAGCCCGAGCCCTCCTCCCCCGTGCCGGACTACGTCTACCACCCCGGGATCTTTCTGACCGTGGCCGCGGAAGGCGACGCCCGCGTGGATATCAACACGGCCCAGGGCGCTTTCTCGTTCCGGCTGGCCGACGCGGCGCCGGGCCGCCCGTTGCGCTTTTTGAACGGGGCCGTGATCGTCGAACGGGCTGCCGGCTACGCCTCTGTGTCCGAGCAGGGGGCGGGGAAGGGCCGGGAGAGCGGCTTTGCGGACCTCGTCGGCGACGGCGAAGGCTACTGGACGGCTTGGGTCGGCTACCGCGATTGGTCCAACCGGGTGTTTGCCCGGCGCTTCGACGGCAGGGCCTTTGGGGAGACCGTGGAGCTCACCGGCGGCCCGAGCGACGTCTACAAGGTGAAGCTCGCCGCCGATGGGCAAGGCGGCTTCTGGGCGGTCTGGTCGGACCAGCGGGAGGGCAACTTCGACCTCTACGCGCGGCGCTTCGACGGATCATCGTGGGGAGCCGAGCAGCGCTTGACGACGGACCCGCAACCGGACATCCACCAAGCTCTGGCAACCGATGCGGACGGCGGCGTGTGGCTGGTTTGGCAGGGCTTTCGCGAGGGCCGTGCGGACATTTTCGGCCGCCGCTGGAGCGAGGGCTCGTGGTCGGCCGAGCAGCGCATCTCGGCCTCGTCCAATGACGACTGGAATCCCGCCATCGCCGCCGACAAGGACGGCCGCGTGTGGGTGGCGTGGGATACCTACGACAAGGGCGACTACGACGTGGTGATGCGCCGCCATGACGCCTCGGGCTGGTCGCCGGTGACGGCTGTGGCCGATACGCCTCGCTACGAAGCCTATCCCAGCCTGCGCTGCGACGCCCAAGGCCGCCTGTGGGCCGCCTGGAACGAGAGCGACATGCAGTGGGGCAAGGACACCGGCTGGCTGCTCAACCGCCCCGCCACGCAGCTCTACCAGTCGCGCTGGATGCGCCTGGCCGTCTACGAGAACGACTCCTGGCGCGAGCCGCTGGCGAGCCTCGAGGCGTCGTTGCCTCAGGAGCTACAGGGCTTCAACGACTTTCCGCGAGTGGAGATCGACGGCTCCGGCCGCCTCTGGGTGCTGTTCCGGCATCGCTTCCTGCGCCAGCGCGAGGTCCCGCCGACGGCCGCCTCGCACCGGGCCGCCTGGGAGAGCTTCGTGACGGGTTTCGACGGGCAATCCTGGTCCACGCCGATGCCGCTGGCCGTCTCGCAGCATCGCTCGGACGCCGGCCTGGGGTTTGCCGCGTTGGCCTCCGGCGGCCTCGCCGCGGCTTGGGCCACTGACAACCGCATCTACGACGAGCTGATCTTCGAGCACGGCGAGGTGTTCGCCGGAGAGATCCCTCGCCTGTCCGGCCCGGTCGTTTCGGCGCGGACGCGTCCGCGCGTGCAGGACGAGCTGACGTTCTTCTCCGGCCATCCCAATGAGGTTCAAGACCTGGAGCGCATCCGCGGCTACCGCATCGAGTCCGGCGGCAAGACCTACCGCATCTACCGCGGCGACACCCACCGCCACACTGAGTATTCCGGGGACGGCAACAACGACGGCTCCCTCAACGACACCTACCGCTACGCGCTCAACGCCGCCGAGCTCGACTACCTCGGCCTGAGCGACCACCACAACTCCGGCGGTCCCAACATCGAGTACATCAACTGGCTCCTGCAGCAACGCGTCGACGTCTTCCACGCCCCCGGTCGCTTCGTGCCCCTGTTCGGCTACGAACGCGGCGAGAGCTACCCCAACGGCCACCGCAACGTCTTCTTCGCCAAGCGCGGCAACCCGACTCTGCCCACGCAGCCGCGGGAGCAGGAGACCTCCTCGGCGCAAGTGGGCCTCTACGACTACCTCAAGAAGTACGACGGCATCTCCATACCGCACACGCCGGCCACGGGCATGGGCACCGATTGGCGCGACAACGACCCCGAGGTGGAGCCGCTGGTGGAGATCTACCAGGGCGACCGTGTCTCCGCCGAGTACGAGGGCGCCCCCAAGGCCGCCATCGCCGGCGACGAGACCTCGCAGGCGGGCGGCTTCAAGCCCAAGGGCTACGTCTGGAACGCCTGGGAGAAGGGCTACAAGATCGGCGTGCAGGCCAGCTCCGATCACCTCTCCACGCACATCTCCTACTCCTGCACGATCGCCGAGGAGTTCAGCCGCGACGGCTTGATCGCGGCCATGAAGCAGCGTCACAACTACGCCGCAACCGACAACATCATCCTCGACTACCGCCTGCGCGACGGCTCCAAGGAGTACTTGCAGGGCGATATCGTCACGGCGGCCGGGCGCAAGCCGCAGCTCGCGGTGAAGGTGATCGGCACGGCGCCGATTCGCCAGATCGACATCATCCGCGGCAAGGAGTTCGTTTACACCGTGCAGAATCAGGGGCCGGAAGTGGATTTGACGTTCGTGGACAATGACCCGCCGTCCGGAGAGAGCTACTATTACGTGCGCGTGCAGCAGGCGAATGACGAGATGGCCTGGTCGTCGCCGATCTGGGTGGTGCGCAAGTAACGGCGTTGTGGACGAAAGGAGCGGTCAGGAGATGACAGGGTTGGAGCAGCCCCGCGACCGCGGACGACGCGGTCGCAGCCGCAGGGCGTTTCTGGCAGGGCTGGCCGGCGGAGCGCTCGGCGGCTCTATCGGCGCCGCGTTGGCTTCCGCCGCGCCGCCGTGGCCGGTGGAAGGCGGGCTGGAGATCACTGACGTGCGGCTGGTCCGGACCAAGCCGCGGAACCCTCCTCCCCAGTACGAGCCGGCGCCGGGCTCGTATTGGGCCACGCGCGAGGCCGCTCGACCGATCATGATCTATCCCGAGTACACCGGCAAGCGCGGCCCGGACTCGAAGTGGATGCCCGATCGCTCGATCGGCCCTGTGATCGTGGAGATCTCCACCAACAAGGGGCTCAACGGCTATGGCCGGGGAGGCCACGGCGCCGGGCCCATCGTCGAGGGGAACCTGCGGAAGCTGCTGGTTGGCAAGAATCCTCTGGAGATCGAAAAGCTGTGGGACGTGATGTGGCGAGCCACTCTGTTCTACGGCCGAGCCGGCGCGGCCGTTCATGCCATCAGCGGTGCCGACCTGGCTCTGTGGGACCTGGCGGGCAAGGCCTTCGGCGTGCCGGTCTACCAGTTGCTGGGCGGCCGCACCTGGGAACGCGTGCCCTGCTATGCCACCGGCAACGACGTGGAACAGAGTCTGGAGTTCGGCTACAAGAAGGTCAAGCTAGCCCTGCAGCACGGCCCGGCCGAGGGTCGCGAAGGGCTGAAGAAGAACGTCGAGCACGTCAAGCGCACCCGCGAGCTGCTGGGTCCCGACGGCGACTTGATGATCGACTGTTGGATGGCTCTGACGGAGACCTACACGCTGCAACTCGCCGAGGCCGTCGCGCCCTATCGAGTGCACTGGCTGGAAGAGGTTCTGATGCCCGACGAGTACGAGGGCTTCGGTCGCCTGAACCGGCAGATCACCTCGACCCTGCTCGCGACCGGCGAGCACGAGTACACCCGCTACGGCTTCAGCCGGCTGGCGCACTACGAGGCCGTGGACATCTGGCAGCCGGAGATTCAGTACTGCGGCGGGCTCACCGAGCTGCGCCGCATCGGAGCCATGGCGCTCGAGCGCGGCATTCCGCTGATTCCACACGCCGGAGGCTTCGTGGAGCCCATCCATTACCTCGCTACGATGCCGCAGTTGACGTGGGCGGAGACGACGTTGCCGGCGCCCGGAGGACCGGCGGAAGTCTACCGGATGTTCGAAGAGGAACGACACATCAGCCGCGGACCCGAAGGCGTCTACATACAGCCCTCGGAAGAGCCCGGCTTCGGCTGGGATTTCGAGGTCGTCGGCTAAGTCAGGAAGGATCATGATGAATCGCAGAAGCTTTCTCCAGGCGGCCTCGGCCGCCGCCGTCACTCCCTTTGCGTTCCCCTTCGCCCTCGAGGGCGCGGGCCGCGTCGAGAACGATCTCAAAATCACCGGCGTGCGGCTGGTGAAGATGCGGCCCAAGCGTCCCGTGCCGAGCTACGAGCCCGCGGCGGGTTCTTGGTCGACCGGCGGGGTCGAGGTCGCTAACCCGGTCTCGATCTAT
This sequence comes from Acidobacteriota bacterium, assembly GCA_016125275.1. Taxonomy (GTDB): domain Bacteria; phylum Acidobacteriota; class Terriglobia; order Bryobacterales; family UBA6623; genus RI-231. The sequence continues at coordinate 409,309 of WGMB01000001.1, forward strand.
CCCAAGTACAAGCCGATGCGCAGCCTATTCGGCGCGGACGGCCCGCGGGCGGGGAGTTTTTGGGTCGAGATCGAGACCAACAAGGGCGTCAAGGGCTACGGCTCGGGCGGTCCCGCCGGCGGCGTGATCGTCGAAGACCACCTCAAGCGCCTGCTGATGGGCGAGAATCCGCTCGACATCGAGCGCCTGTGGGACATCATGTGGCGGGCCACCATGTCCTACGGCCGCAAGGGCGTGACCGTCAACGCCATCTCCGGCGTGGACTTGGCGCTGTGGGATATCGCCGGCAAGGTTTGGGACGCCCCGGTGTGGCGTCTGCTCGGCGGCCGCATCCATGACCGCATTCCGTGTTACTGCACCGGCAATGACATCGAGCAGCACGTCGAGTACGGCTTCAAGCGCCTCAAGCTGGCCCTGCCCTACGGCCCCGCGGACGGCAAGGAGGGCCTGAAGAAGAATGTAGAGCTGGTGAAGCGCGCCCGCGCCGCCGTGGGTCCGGACGGCGACATCATGATGGACTGCTGGATGGCCCTGACCGAGCGCTACACCCTGGAAATGGCCGAGGCCTTCGAGCCCTACGACGTCTACTGGCTAGAGGAAGTGCTGCCGCCGGACGACTTCGAAGGCTTCGGGCGTTTGCGGGAGGAGATCAAGTCCACCCGCATCGTCACCGGCGAGCACGTCTACACCCGCTACGGCTTCCGGCAGTTGCTGCGCGTGAACGGCGCGGAGATCTGGCAGCCGGACATCCACTGGTGCGGCGGCATGAGCGAGCTGGTGAAGATCGGCCACATGGCCGCGGCGCACGATATTCCGGTGATTCCGCACGGAGGCGGTTCGCGGGATTCGGTGCATTTCATCTACGCCACGCCGAACTCGCCCTGGGCGGAGATGTTCATGCCGGCGCCGGGCGGCCCGGACGTGGTGTACCAGCGCTACGAAGAGGACAACAACCTGACCAAGGGGCCGGAGGGGATCTACACCCGTCCGTCGGACGGACCCGGCTTCGGTTGGGATCTCGAACCGGCCTCCTAACGGCGCGGAAAGATCAGACGGACAGGAATGTCCGTCTCCACCAGGAAGGCAGGCTCAGTGGGGCCGGACATTCTTGTCCGGCCTTTCTTGACTACGCCAGAACCTCGTTGATGATGCGGCCGCCGATGTCGGTGAGGCGCTTGTAGCGGCCTTCGTGTAGGTATGTCAGGCGGTCCTGGTCCAAGCCCATCAGCCGCAGGATCGTCGCGTGGACGTCCCGCAGGGGAATCTCGTCGCCCGCCGCGCGGACCGAGAACTCGTCGGTCTGGCCGAAGCTGGCCCCGGCCTTCACGTCGCCGCCGGCCATCCAAACCACCAGACCGTACTGGTTGTGGTCGCGGCCCGGCGTGGGCGTCACCAGGTTGTTGTCGAACGGCGTGCGGCCCATCTCCGAGGCCCACACCACCAGCGTCTCGTCGAGCAGCCCGCGGGCCTTCAGGTCCGCCAGCAGGCCCGCCACGGGCTTGTCGACCTCGCCGCAGTGCTTGGGCAGGCGGCCCTCGATGTTGCCGTGGTCATCCCAGCGGTCCCCGCCGGCGCCGTGCAATACCTTCACGAAGCGCACGCCGCGCTCGACCATCCGCCGCGCCAGCAGGCACTGGCGGCCGAACGGTTCGGTGAGAGGATCGTCGAGGCCGTAGAGTTTGCGCGTCGCCTCGGATTCGGCGCCGAGGTCGACGAGCTCCGGGGCCTTGGCCTGCATCCGGAACGCCAGCTCGTAGGAGGCGATGCGGGCCTCGAGCTCGCCGGTATCCGAGCGCTGCTCGACGTGGCGCCGGTTGAGCCACCGCAAGGCTTCGAGCTCTTCCCGCTGTTGGCCCTCGGAGACCTCCGTGCGGCGCCGCAGGTCCACGATCGGGGTGTCTCCGGAGCGGAACAGCGTCCCCTGATAGGCGGCCGGCAGGTATCCCGCGCCCCACACGTTGGCCCCGCCGATGGTCGCGCCACGGTGGTCGCCGAGCACGATGTAGCCGGGAAGGTCCTGGTTCTCGCTGCCCAGGCCGTAGGTCATCCAGGCGCCGATCGAGGCGCTGCCGGGCAGTTGATTGCCGGTCAGCGTGTGGTAGACCGCCGGACCGTGGTTGTTGTTGTCGACCTTGATGCCGTGGATGAACGCCAAATCGTCCACGTGTTGGGCCAGGTTCGGCAACAGCCCGGAGATCCAGCGGCCCGACTCGCCGTACTGTCGAAAGCCCCACAGGGAGGGAATCACCCGGTTCGGAGCCGCCGAGAACGTGGCGATCTCGCCGACCGTGTTCTCGGCCGCAGGCATCTGCTGACCGGCGTACTTCTCGAGCGCAGGCTTGTACTCGAACGTGTCCATTTGGCTGACGCCTCCCTCCATGAAGAGGAAGATGCAACTCTTGGCCTTGGCGGGGATCTGCTGCGGACGGACTTCGAGAGGATTGTCGGAGACGGCGGCGCGGCCCTGTTCGGCGGCCAGCAGGTTCAAGAAGGCCAACCCGCCCAAGCCCAGGTACGAGCGGCCGAGCAGCTCCCGGCGAGAAATCTTCGGCGTCATTGCATCGGACATGGCTCGCACTCTCGGCTACTCCACATACAGAAATTCGTTCGAGTTGAACAACACGCGGCAGAGCGACGCCAGCGAGCCTTCCAAGCGTTCGAAGCGGCGCGCCTCCTCCTCGTCCGGGGCGCGGCCCAGCACGATCCGGAAGGCTTCGTCGATCTGGTCGGCGGGTTTGCCGCCGGCGAGGCTCTCGATCCGTTCGGCGAGCCGCTCGGACTCCTCGTGCACCAAATAGCCGTTGAGCATCGAGAGCGCCTGCAACGGCGTGGTCGTGGCGCTGCGACGCTCGCAGGATTCGCTGAACGGCGTGGCGTCGAAGGCGGCCATCATCGGCAGGGGCAGGGAACGCCGCTGGAAGATGTAGATCGACCGCCGGCGCGCGTCGGAGTCCTTCTCGTTGGGCTCCCACATCAGTCCGCCCGTGCGTCCGTAGCGCGCAAAGTCCGCCAGGTCATCCGGCAGCGGCGGAAACACGCTCGGGCCGCCCATCGAGGGTTCCAGGCCGCCGCTCAGATAGAGAATGCCGTCGCGGATGACCTCGGCCTCCAGCCGCCGCCGCTGAAACTTCCACAGCAGCCGGTTGTCCGGGTCTTTCTCGTTGCCCGCAAACGCCGGGTTTTCAGGCGCTTGGCGATATACGTTCGACAAGACCATCAGCCGGTGCATCTGCTTGAGGCTCCAGCCCTTCTCCACGAAGGTCACCGCCAGCCAGTCAAGCAGCTCGGGGTGCGTGGGGGCGGCGCCGTTCTTTCCGAAGTTGCTGGCCGTCTCCACGATGCCGCGCCCGAAGTGGTGCTGCCAGAGGCGATTGACCATCACCCGGGCCGTCATGGGATTTTCGGGGCTGGCGATCCACTGCGCCAGCGTGTAGCGCAGCCCGCGCGTGGGGAACTGCCGGTAGCGGTCCGTGACGAGGTCGGCGGGCGCGGAGTCGCCCGTGATGGCGCTGGGGAAGCCGGGCTCCACAGCTTCCCCGGGCTGACGGTAGTCTCCGCGGAAGAGCACGTGCACCGAAGCCGGCGGCGGACCGCTGGGCGGACCGGGCGCGTTGCGCACCGTCAGCACCACCGGCTCCCAACGCGACAGCCTGCGCCGAAAGACGTCCAGTTGCCCCGAGAGCTCGGCGTGACGGTCGATCTCTTCGTCGGTAAACGGCTTATCCGCTGCGTACTTGGCGTTGATGGCCTGACGCACTTCGTCCACTGTGATCGCGTCGAAGCGTCCGGCCGGGTCGCCCTTGCCGGCAGCGTAGGCCTCGCGCAGCCGATCCATCCAGTGGCTCTCGACCGCTTCCAGCGCCTGCTTCTCGGCGGGGTCTCCGGTGCGCTCGGCGTCCTCGAGCAGCTTCGCGTGGAGCCGTTGCTCGGAGGGGCTGAAGATCGCGCCGTCCTCGCGCCGCAGCTCCAGGCGCAGGTCCTTCTCAGTCAGCTCCTTGTCCTTCGCCTGGGCCTGCTTGGAGGCGATCAGCTTGCGGCGCAGCTCGGCCTCCAGCTCATCCAGCTCCACCTTCTCGGGGCCGTCGGCGATCCGCTTCTTGTATTCGGCGATTTTGGCCTCGGCCCGCTCCGCGAGCTGCGGGTCGGCGTAGGGAACCGTCGGGCGGTCCACCGCGCCTTGGCGGTCCTCGGTCTGGATCGCATTGAAGAACGCCTGCAGCCGATAGAAATCCTTCGTCGGGATGGGGTCGTACTTGTGATCGTGGCAACGGGCGCAGCCCATCGTTAGGCCCAGGAAGATGGACGATGTGGCCGTGGTCACCTCGTTCAGATAGTTCTGCCGCACCTCAGCGGCCACCAGATTCGAGCGGTCCCAGGGCGCCAGCCGAAGGAAGCCCGCCGGAATGTAGCCCTGCGGATCGGGCGTGTAGTTGTTGCGCGTCTTGCTGTGCTCGTCCGCCCCGGCAAGCTGCTCCATGACGAACCGGTCATAGGGCATGTCGTCATTGAGCGCCTGGATCACCCAATCCCGGTAGCGCCAGGCGTTGCCGATGGCGCCGTCGCCCTCCAGCCCGCTGGTCTCGCCATAGCGCACCAGGTCCAGCCAGTGGCGTCCCCAGCGTTCGCCGTAGCGCTTGTCGGCCAGCAGCTTCTCGACCAGCCGCTCGTAGGCGTCCGGCGATTCATCGGCCAGAAAAGCCTGCATCTCGTCCAAGCTGGGCGGCAGGCCGATCAGGTCGATGTAGATGCGCCGGGCGAGTGTGCGCCGGGAGGCGGGCGGCGCGGGCGCCAGACCTTCGCTCTCCAGCTTGGCCAGCACGAACGCGTCCACGGGGTTGCGGACCCAGCCGGCGTTCTCCACACTCGACGGCTCGCTCTTGACCGGCGGCGCGAAAGGCCAGCCACTGTTCTGATGAGAGACCTTGGCGTCGCCCGGGTCGAGGGTGCGAATCCATTCGGCGACCTGCTCGATCTGCTCGTCGGTGAGGCTGCCGCCCAGCGGCATCTGGGGCGTCAGCTCCCCGGTCAATACCTGTAGCAGCGGGCTTTTTTCCGGATGACCCGGCACGACGGCTTGGCCGTGGCGCGCTCCGCCGCGCAGCACCGACTCCAGATTGGCGGTCGAGAAGCCGCTCGCCTTGTTCTTCTCGCTGTGGCACTGTCCGCAGGATGCGGTGAGCAGGGGGCTGATCGCCTCGAAGTCGGCAGCCGGCGCTAGGACGCTCCACAAGCATCCAAACAGCGCCAGAAGCGTGACGCGAAGACCTGCCGTGCGGAGCGCGAGACGAACCATGAAGCCGTCTCATGCTAGCCCCCTGCGAGCCCGTGAAGCAAGGGCCCACAGTCCGACGGCCGCTTAGTGCAGAGCCTCTTCGGCGTGGCTCGAGACCGTGCCGCACAGCTCGCTGCGCAGTTCCTTGACGATCGCCGCGGCGATATCGTCTTGGATGTCGAGCAGATTGTCCCAGTTTCGGTCGTACACCCCGCCCCAGACGTCGAGCCGGCTGGCGGCGTTGGCGAGCTGCACGCGCACGCGCACCCGCTCGCCGCAGCGTTGCGCGCTGCCTTCCAGCACCATCTTTACGCTCAGGTCTTCGCCGATCTGGCGCACGTCCACCCAGCGGCCGTTGTACTGCGCGATGGCGCCGGCGCTGGCGACCTGAAAGTCCCGCTGGCGCGCCAAGTCGGTGATGATCTGGTCGGTGAGCGCGGAGCAAAATTTGCGATTGTCGTCGTCCGGGCTGAGGTCGACGAACGGCAACACCGCGATGGTCCGGCTCAAGCGCTGCGTCTCGGTCTCCGCGACGACCGCCGCCTGAGTCGGCCGCCCAGTAGGCGCTGCGCCGGACGCTTCCGCTTCCGCGCCGTCCCGCAACCGGAACTCGGGCTGGTACCCGCTGTCTCCGAGGCCGATCCAGACGTCGTCGAAGCGGCCGGGGCCCTCGTAGTATTCCAGGATCTTTTCGCGCAGGCGCTTGGCCTGGACCCGCACGATCGGATCGATGCAGGGATCGAAGGATTCCGGCTTGTCGAACACGTCCAACGCGATTGTGTATTGCTTGAGGTTTTCGGTGTTCCCTTGCAGGGATTGTTCAACAACGTAGCGCAGAAATCTCGTGATCCGGGAAGCCCGGCTGAACGTCGGAGACGCCAGCATTTTCTCGAGTTGCAGAATGATTTGGTGGTCTTGGGGCGCGCCCGCCGGGGGCGACAAATGGTGGGCTAAGCTCGGGTGGGTTTGTGTGCTGGTCAGTTGTTGCAGTTGCATAAGTGCCCTTTCGTCGCGGTGGGCGGCCCTTCCAGACCTCGAGGTCGCCCATGCCGGCGTCCTAGAAATTTCCCGCCTTGGGAAGTTCCTTTGGACGTGTGGTCCCGCGATTGACGGCGGCGTCGCTCGGTGCTCTCGTCTCTGTGTCTTAGCCTGCCGTTCCGTCGCGAAACCAATAGCCCGCGATTTGCTGGCAAGCTGGAATGCAAGGTAGGGGCCATTTCGACAAGCCTTGTGTTTTCAATGCCGGTATTCGAATAGCGGATAGGTTCAGCAAAGGGTTCGCGCGTAGCATTTACACGGTGCGGGCAAAATGTTGCGGATTCTTGGTCGCACACCTGCGACAGGGCCGCCGTCGGCGGCGGTCGAGGCCGGCGCGTTAGAATGACGGACGCATGGCCCTGTTCGTCAACAACGAGGAAGTCCCCGAAGGCTTGCTCCAAGCCGAAACGCAGTCGTTACGCGCCCGTTTCGCCCAGCTCAGTCCCGACCAGCGCGCGCAGTACGGGTTCGACGACGCCACCATGGAGATGCGCGCGGTCGAGTGGGCCCGCGAGAACGTGATCGAGCGCGTGCTGCTGCGGCAAGAAGCCCTGCGCGACGAATCTCCGTTGCCGGCCGAGGCGCTCGAAGCCGCCGTGGAGAACATGCGCCAGCGTTTCGGCGGCGCCGAAAAGATGGCGGAGGCCGGCGTCAGTGAGGAGACTGTGCGCGAAGAGGCCGAAGCCGCCCTGCGGCTCGACGCCTTGCTGGCCCAGCTCAAAGGCCGCGTGAAGCCGGCCAAGTCCAAGGACGTGGCCTCTTGGTACCGCAAGCACATGGAGCGCTGGCTGGTGGGCGAGAGCCTCCGCGCTGCGCACATCGTGAAGCACGTGAACGAAGACGCGACCGAGGAGCAGGCCCGCGCCGCCATCGACGCGGCCAAGGCGGAGCTCGACGGCGGGGTGTCGTTCGAGGAGGTCGCCGACCGCCTCTCCGACTGTCCCGGCAACGGCGGCGACTTGGGCTGGTTCGGCCAGGGCAAGATGGTGCAGGAGTTCGAGGACGTCGTCTTCGCCATGGAGCCCGGGCAGGTCAGCGCCGTGTTCCGCTCGCCGTTCGGCTTCCACATCGCCAAGGTCCACGACAAGAAGCCTCCGACGACCCTGCCGCTCAACGAGGTCAAGCAGCAGATCGAGGCCGAGCTGCGGCAAGAACGCGAGAACCAAGCGGTCGAGGAATTCGTCGATCAGTTGCGGGCCAAGGCGAAGATCGAGGTCCTCGAGCCCGCGAAGGCCTAACCGAGATGAGCAAGCCCGCCGAGTTGTTCCAGATCCGGTCCGCGCCGGGCGGTCCGCACCCCTGTTGCGTGCCCAGCGTGGAGCGCGCGCAACGCTTGGAGCAGTCCCGGTATCTCTCCCAGCAGCGGCAGAAGGTCGTGAAGGGCTCGACCGAAGGCATGATCCGTCTCGACGGCGGCAAGTTCCTGATGGGGACTGAATATCCGAAGGGTTTCATCGCGGACGGCGAGGGCCCCGTTCGGCCGGTCAAGCTCGATCCCTTCTGGATCGACGCCAAACCCGTGACGGCGGACGAGTTCCGGTATTTCGTGAGCAAGTCCGGCTATGTGACGGAATCGGAACGATTTGGCTGGTCGTTCGTGTTCCATGCGCAGGTCCCTCCCGAACAATACAAGACGCTCGTGGACGATACCGTGCTCAACCATGAGTGGTGGTGCAAGGTGAACGGAGCGGACTGGGCGCACCCCGAAGGCCCCGGCTCGTCGCTCGACGGGCGCGAAGGCCACCCGGTGACGCATGTGAGCTGGAACGACGCCGCAGCCTACGCCGACTGGGCCGGCAAGCGGCTGCCCAGCGAAGCCGAGTTCGAGTTTGCCCAGCGTGGCGGCACGGAGCAGTTGCTGTTTTGGTGGGGCGACGACCTGGAGCCGGCCGGCCGGCACATGTGCAATGTGTTCCAAGGAGAGTTCCCCCGCACCGACACGGCCGAAGACGGCTATGCCGGCGTCTGTGCGCCGGAGGCCTTCCCCGCCAACCCCTATGGGATGTGGAGCTCCATCGGCAACGTCTGGGAGTGGACGGCGGACTGGTTCAGCCCGGACTACCACATCACCGCGACCCGGCAGAACCCCGTGGGGCCGCCGCAGGGGACCGGCAAGGTGATGAAGGGCGGTTCGTTCCTGTGCCACGAAAGCTATTGCAACCGCTACCGGTTGGGGGCCAGGACGCAGAACACGCCGGACAGCGCGACGGCCAACCTGGGATTTCGCTGCGTACGAGACGTTTAGGGGCGCAGGCGGCCCCGTCAGATGGACCAACCCGTTCGGGTGGATGAAATTGTATTCGATGTGCAGTCTGTCGAGCCGTCCGGCGCTCTGATCGCGTTTTGGGACGACCCCCGCGGCGGCGGGATCACCACACAGGGCTCGGACCTTTGGGATCTGGCGCGGGCCGTTCGCGGCGCCGTGGCCGCCCACTTCGACCCGCCCGCCGCGCCGAGCAAGATTCGGCTGCGGTTCCTGCAGGACTTGGTGCTGGTTTCGCTATGACGCCCAACGGCCACCTCTCCGGCAGCCAGCTCATCGCGGCTCTCGAGCGCCTGGGGTTCGAGAGGGCCTCGGAGACCGGTTCGCACACCCGCATGAGGAAGGGCAGGGTGGTGGTGACGGCCCCCGACCTGGGGCTGATCGAGCCGGACACGCTGCGCCACGTCCTGCGGCAGGCGGGCGAATCGCCGCAGAGCCTCGACGCAGCCCTCCGGGGCGCGCGCCGCAAATCCACTAAGAAGAAGACGGCGGCAAGCTAAGGGGCGAACTGCGCACCTCTAGCTTTTCATTGAAGAGTACTTGGTAGTGGTCTAGGATTGCATGAAGAGGCAGCGTGAAATCCCATGCATGACACAGGCTTGCTCAATGCCGTCCGGTACGGCGCGTTCGCTGTTTGTATCTTGCTGGTGGCCGGAATCCTCACCCTGATGGCCCTGGCCCGCGGAAAGACGGGCGACGATGGAGACATCGCGGGCGTGGTCGCTGTCGCCTTGCTGCTCACCTGCGTATCGGGCTTGGTCGCGATCGTCGCGTCCGTCCGTCACAAGCGAGAGCAGGGGCGAGCGGTTCCATAGGAGGAGTCCGGAAGAGATGGCAGGCCGATCGCGCTTCGGGGATCGGCCCGCCTGGGAGAAAGGCTACCGCGGGACGGGCTTCTCGGTGGAAGCGTAGTCGGCGGTGGCTTCCGACGAGCTGCTGACGTCCTCCGCGCCCGTGTCCTTGAGAATCTCCTTCGCCTTGGTCTGCCAATCCCCGTCGTCGACGTGGACAGACACCAGGATGTGGCCGCGATGGATGCGGCCCTCGTAGCGCTTGGCTTCGTATTCGGGTATGCCGAAGCCGACCAGGGAGCCCACCACGGCGCCGGTGGCGCCGCCGGCGCCGATGCCCGCCAGGGCGCCCACGATGGGACCGGCCGCGATCAACGGGCCGACGCCCGGGATGGCCAAGCTTCCAATGCCGGCAAGCCAGCCCAGCACGCCGCCGAGGATCGCGCCGGTGCCGCCGCCGGCCGCGGCGCCTTCGGGAGCCTTGGAGGCGCCCTCGACGCCAATGTCCTTGTTGCCCACGTTCTCGGGCAGCAGCACGGAGATATCCGCGGCGCGGAAGCCGGCCAAGCGGAACCTCTCCACGGCCTCCTCGACGCCCGCGCGCGTGGAATAGATACCGAATACAGCAGTGTTTGCCATGAGTCTTTCCTCCTTCTTGGGTAGGGTTAGCGATCGGACTTGGAGCCCGAACCGGGTTCGACCGTCATCCGGTCTTCCACGCCGCCGGCGCCGACAATCGCTTCCGCGGTCGTCATCACCGTCAGCTTCTCTTCCGCCGAACGCACAGGGCCTCGGAGCACGACCCGCCCGTCGCGAGCGATGATCTTCACGTTATGCGCGTAAGTGGACAGGGATTCGTCGGCCACGAGGGCCCGGCGAATCGCCGCCGCCGTTTCGCGGTCGGACTTGTCGGAGCCCTGATCCTGCGCGGTCGGACCGTCGTCCGGCGGCTTCAGAAGGCTCTTGTCGCGGCGATCCTTGGGAGGGTCCGCCTTGGAGAGGTCGACGCCGTTGCACTGGTCCGCGACATCCTCGAGAGCCTTGGCCTCGAAGGTCCAACCCGTGCGGACGCCGGTGAGCTTGACGGTGTGGCCCAGATACTCCTGGAAGTCCAACTCGCCGGTGAGCTCGACGTTGTGCTTGCCGTCATTGAGGAGGAATCCGCGCTCGGACCGGTTCAGACACCCGGTCAGGGTCTTGGAATCCTTGTGCGGCGGCTTTTCGGCCGCAACGGCCGTCCAGCTCAGCGCCGAAATGAAAACTGCGAAGACTACGAATCTTCGAACCATGATTGCCTCCGTGGCGGCCCTGGGCGCTCAACGACCGCCTTCAGGGGGTAGATCCCGTCTTGGAGGCGAGTCGTTACGGAGGGGCGCCGGCCGATGGCGCTTGGCGCACCGGCGGGAGGCAGGAAAAGGGGATGGGTCAGCTCTCGGCGTCGGCCTCGTCGTACCAGCCCGTCCAGCGCCGCAGAGCCCACGTCCCGGCGTAGAAGAAAGGCGTGTCGCACAGCGCGATGATGGCCTTGAACAGCCACAGGTCGAGGATGGTCGACATCATCCACTCCCCGCTCTGCGCGCCCCAGAACAGCACCAGCACCACCAGCACCGAGTCCACGAGCTGCGACAGGATCGTCGATCCGTTGTTGCGCAGCCACAGATGCTTGCCGCGCGTGAAGCGCTTCCAGAAGTGGAACAGCTTCACGTCCACCAGTTGGGCGATCAGATAGGCCGTCATCGAGGCGGCGATGACCCGCCAGGCGTTGCGGAAGGCCTTCATGTAGACGTCATCGCTGACAGGCGACTCCGGGATGGCCGGAAACAGCGAACCCAGCCACAGCGCCAGCAGCACGAACAGCGAGACGATCAGCCCCACCCAGACGACCTGATTCGCCCGGCGGTGGCCGTAGATCTCCGACATCAGGTCCGTCGCGAGAAACGTCACCGGGTAGGGCAGCGCCCCGGCGGACAGGATGAAGACCTTGAAGCCGGCGTCGAGCGTGAGAAACTTGTTGGCGATGAGGTTGGTGACGACCAGCGCGCCCAGGAACACGCCGGCCAAAACCATGTAGAGCAGCTCGGCCCGGCCTTCGAGCGGGCGCTCGCGCTCCACGCGCGTCAGCTTCGTCATTTCCGAAGCTTACAAGAAAAACGCCCGGAAACCAGCCGGCTTCCGGGCGTTTGTTTTCTGCCGTCCCGCGAAGGTCAGGCGGCGGTGTGCTGCGTGAGCAGCTCCGCCAGCTTTTCCTTCGGTACGGCGCCGACGACCTGATCCACGACCCGGCCGCCCTTGAAGACGAGCAACGTCGGGATGCCGCGCACCTGGTAGCGGGCGGCGGTCTGCTGGTTGCTGTCCACGTCGACCTTGCCGACCTTGGCCTTGCCCACGAAAGCGTCCGCCACCGAGTCGACCGCCGGAGCGATCATGCGGCAAGGGCCGCACCAGCTAGCCCAGAAATCGACCAGCACGGGCTGCTCGGATTGGATGACCTCTTGGTCAAAGTTCGCGTCGGTAAATTCGAGAGTATTCGGTCCTGCCATTGCTTCGTAACTCCTTCCCTCTGTCGGTATCTGATAGATGCTTCCTCACGGCCGAGGATGCACAAAATTGTTTCGCCGCCGGGTCATTGCTGGAACAACTCCATCGCAGCGGCGGTCATTGCGGTGACGCCGGTGCGGATGGAGGCGCGCGGCTCGGGGCGGTAGCCGGGCGAATGCAACGAAGGCAGCGCGGCGGCTCCAGGCTGCTGCGCTGCTTCGTAGCGCTCCAGGTCGATCGTGCCGACCCAGAAGATGAAAATCGGAATCTTATCGGCGGTGCGGCCGAACTCGGAAAAGTCCTCGCCGCCGGTCACCGGAGCCACCTTCACCACATTGTCCTCGCCCAGCGTGCGGGCCCAAACCGGCAGGAGCCGGTCGACCAGCGCCGGATCGTTGTAGGTGGAGCGGGTGTACTCGTCTTCCGAGAGCGTCACGGTCGGCTCGCGGTCGGCCGGAACGCCGGCGGCCAAGGCCGTGTGCAAGGTGATGCGGCGGATGCCGTCGATGAGTACGTCGCGGGTGGCGTCGTTGAAGGAGCGCACGGTGAGCTGCAGCTTCACCTCTTCGCCGATGACGTTGTGCTTGGAGCCGCCGTGGATCGAGCCGACGGTGACGACGGCGGGTTCGAACGGGCTGATGCTGCGGCTGACCAGAGTCTGCAGATTCAGCACCGTCTGCGCTGCGATCACCACCGGGTCCTTCGTCATGTGGGGCCAGGCTCCGTGCCCGCCGACGCCGCGGATCGTGATGTCCACCGAATCCATGGCGGCCAGGGCATAGCCGGGCGTGTAGCCGACCTGTCCGGTCGGCAGCGAAGCGCTCGCGTGCAGCGCCAGTGCGTAGTCCGGCTTGGGGAAGCGCTCGAAGAGCCCGTCGGCCAACATGGCACGCGCTCCGGCGCCGCGCTCCTCGGCGGGCTGCCCGACCATCACCAGCGTTCCTTTCCAATCAGCCTTGGCGGCTGCGAGCTGCCGCGCCGCGCCGAGGAATGACGCCATGTGGATGTCGTGCCCGCAGGCGTGCATCACGCCCACGTCGCTCCCCTTGTCGTCCTTGGTGCGCACGTCGCTGGCGTACGGCAACCCGGTTTGCTCCACCACCGGCAGAGCGTCCAGGTCGGTCCGGATGAGCACGGTGGGCCCTGCGCCGTTCTCCAGCACCGCCACGAAGCCGTGGCCGCCCACCTTCGGCGTGACGGCGAAGCCCAGGTTCCGCATCTCGCCGACGAGCTGGGCGGCCGTCTTCTCTTCATAGAACGACAGCTCGGGCGCCTTGTGCAGGGCGACGTAAAAATCCACCAAGTTGTTCAGGTCGCCGTCAGGCAACGTGGGCGGCGCCGCCGGAATCGCGGCGACGGCCAGCAGCCAGGGGATCGCGAGCCGAAAAAGCATCCCCTCCATTCTACTGTCGGCGCCGCTACACTGGGGCGCTATGCCGACCCTCGATTCGTTGTTCGACCTCCGCGGCAAGACAGCGCTGATCACCGGCGGCTCGCGGGGCCTCGGCGCGGAGATGGCCGAAGGCCTGGCGGAAGCGGGCGCCAGCCTCTTTCTGCTGGCCCGTCGTGCGCAATGGCTGGAGCCCACGCTGGCGGCCTTTCGGGAGCAGGGCTTTGTGTGCCATGGAACACTGTGCGACGTCAGTGACGCCGACCAAGTGGAGGCTGCGGTGCGCGCGGCCGACGAGAAGCTGGGCCGGATCGACATTCTGGTGAACAACGCCGGCGTCACCTGGGGGGCTCCGCCGGAGGAGATGCCGCTCGACAAGTGGCGCCAGGTGGTGGACGTCAATCTGACCGGGACTTGGCTGTTCTCCCAGTGCGTGGGACGGCGGATGCTGGCTCAGGGCGGCGGCTCGATCGTCAACGTAGCCTCGATCGCCGGTCTGGTCGGCAGCGTGGGAGCGGAGATGAGCATTCCGGCCTACGCGGCCAGCAAGGCCGGCGTGTTGGGACTCACCCGGGAGCTGGCGGCTCGCTGGGGCCGCCGGGGCATCCGCGTCAACGCCGTCGCTCCCGGCTTTTTCCCCTCGCGGATGACCGAGAAGCTGCTGGAAAGGATGCAGCCGCAGTACGAAGCGCAAGTCCCGTTGGGACGGGTTGGGCGGGCGGGCGAGCTCAAGGGCGTGGTGGTCTTTCTGGCCTCCGAAGCCGCCTCCTATATCACCGGGCAAACGATCGTCGTCGACGGCGGCGCGACAGCCGTGTAGCGACGGCGGGGGTTGCGGTCTCCTCAAAGCGGCTGTTATAGTGAACATTCGCACACGAATCATTTGATTAGAAGTGATTCGTGCGCCACCCTTCCTGATGTCCAAGACGACGCAGAAGGACGCCACGGGGAGTCACGTGCATACGCCGCTCTACAAGGAGCGCGTCGTCCGGGCGATCCGCCGCATCATCCGTTCCGTCGATATCTACTCCCAAAAGCTGGCCCTCGAGAGCGGCGTCACCGCTCCGCAACTGTCCTGCCTGATCCGTGTGGTCGAGGCCGGCCCGATGACGCTCAAGTCCTTGGCCGCCGCGGTGGACCTGTCCGCCAGTACGACCGTCGGCATCGTCGATCGGCTGGAGAAGAAGGGGCTGGTGCAACGCGAGCGTTCCCGGATCGACCGTCGTCAGGTCTTTATCGCCGCGACCGAAGCGGGAGAGATCCTGGCGGAGGGCTCGCCCTCGCCGCTGCAGGACCGGCTGGCCGCCGCGCTGGACGCCTTGCCGGAGTTGGAGCGCGCCGCGATCACGCTTTCGCTCGAACGCATCGTCGAGCTGATGGAGATCGGAGACGTCTCGGCGGGCCAAATCTTGGATACAGGAATTTCGTTGCAGGCTGACATCCCTCAGATCGAGCAGGGAAGCCGATGGACGGAGAGGTTGGAGGGCGCCGCGAGCAGTTTGGTTATGCCTGCTGATCCGAAGCCCGCTCATGAGTAAACGAAACGCGAAGGCGACCGCGTCGGCCGTCGTCTATCGCAAACCGCAGCTCGCCGACGCCGCCGCCATTCACGCCCTAATTGACGCGTGCAAACCGCTGGACCTCAATTCGGTCTACGCCTATCTGCTGCTGTGCGAGCACTTCTCGGAGACCTGCGTGGTCGCCGAGCACGAAGGGCGCGTGGCGGGGTTCCTGTCCGCCTATCTCAAACCCGCTGATCCCACGACGATGTTCGTTTGGCAGGTGGCGGTTGGGGAGTCGGTTCGCGGCCATGGCGTGGGGCGCGCCTTGCTGGCGGAGTTGTTGGCGCGGCCCGGGGCGGCCGGCGCCGATCGGCTCGAGACCACTATCACGCCCTCGAATGCGCCCTCTTGGGCCTTATTTCGATCCTTCGCCCGCCGCATCGGAGCGGGCTGTGAGGATCGAGCTCTTTTTCACGACCACCAGTTCGGAGGCGAGGGACACGAAGAGGAGCGCCTGCTCCAAATCAGTCCTCTGCGTTCCGGGCAAGGAAGGTAAATCATGAAGATTTTCGACGAGTTGGAATCCAACGTTCGCAGCTATTGCCGCTCGTTTCCCACGGTCTTTACCGAGGCCCGCTGGTCGACGCTGATCGACGAACGCGGGAGGGAGTATATCGACTTCCTGAGCGGCGCAGGCACGCTGAACTATGGGCACAACAACCCGATCTTGAAGCAGGCTCTGCTGGAGTACATCGAGTCCGACGGCGTCGTCCACGGGCTCGACATGGCCACCCAGGCCAAGCAGCGCTTTTTGGAAACGCTCGACCGCGTGATCCTGCGGCCGCGCAAGCTCGACTACAAGGTACAGTTCACCGGGCCGACGGGGGCGAACGCCGTCGAGGCGGCCTTGAAGATCGCCCGCAACGCCAAGGGGCGCTCGAACGTGGTGTCGTTTACCAACGGCTTCCACGGCGTGACCCTGGGCGCCGTGTCAGCCACGGCCAATTCGCACTACCGCGACGCGACCGGCCTGCCGGGCATGGGCGTGTCGTTCGCGCCCTATGACGGCTACATGGGCCCAGACGTGGACACCAGCGAATACCTGGCCCAGGTGCTGGCCGACGGCAGCAGCGGCGTGGACCTGCCCGCCGCAGTGATCGTGGAGACCGTGCAGGGCGAGGGCGGAGTGAACGTGGCCAGCTTCGAGTGGCTGCGGAAGATCGAGGCCGTCTGCCGCAAGCACGACGTGCTGCTGATCGTGGACGACATCCAGGCCGGCTGCGGACGCACCGGCTCGTTCTTCAGCTTCGAGAAAGCCGGCGTCTCGCCGGACGTCGTGACGCTGTCGAAGTCCCTGAGCGGTTATGGGCTGCCGTTTTCGGTGGTCCTGATGAAGCCTGAGCTGGATCTTTGGAAACCAGGCGAGCACAACGGCACCTTCCGGGGACACAATCTCGCTTTCGTGACGGCGACGGCGGCTTTGGAAGAGTACTGGCGCACGGCCGACTTCTCCGGCGACGTCGAGCGCAAGGGGCGGGCGGTTCGCAACGCTCTGGAGGAGATGGCCCAGGCCGACCAACGGCTCTCGGTGCGCGGCCGCGGGATGATGCAGGGCCTGGATTGCACCGACGGCGAGCTCGCCTCGCAGATTTCGCGAAACGCCTTCGACCGGGGGCTTGTCATCGAGACGTCGGGGGCGGACGGCCAAGTCGTGAAGTGCCTAATGCCGTTGACGATCTCCGACGAGACGCTGGCCAAGGGGCTGCGCATCCTGAAGGCCTCGGTGGAGGACGCCCTGAGCGACTCCGGCGTCGAGGATCTGGAAATGGCGGGAGTGAGCTAGATGATCGTTCGAGACCTCAACGCAGCCGAAAAGACCGACCGCCGGGTGGTCAGCGAGACCTGGGAGAGCACGCGGCTGCTGCTCAAGAACGACGCCATGGGCTTTTCCATGCACGTCACCACCATCTACGAAGGCACCATCACGCCCATGTGGTACCGCAACCACCTGGAAGCTGTGCTGTGCGTGGAAGGCGAGGGCGAGATCGAGACCATGGACGACGGCAAGGTCCACGCGATCCGGCCGGGCGTGATCTACGCTCTCGACAAGCACGACAAGCACGTGCTGCGGGCGCGGACCAGGATGCGCATGGTGTGCGTCTTCAATCCTCCGCTGCACGGTAAGGAGGTCCACGGTCCGGACGGGGCTTACCCGCTCGAGGCCGAGGAGGTGACCGCCTAGATGAGCAGCCCGACTGCTGTCGCTGATCCTTATGTTTCCCGCGAAGCCGCTCAGCCGGAGCTGCGGCCCCGCGTCGACCCGGTCCTCCACCAAGGAGGGCCGGCGCCGGAACGGCTTTCGGCGGACGACCTTCGCAGCTTCGATGAGCATGGCTACCTGTTCGTCGAGAACCTGCTGCGGCCCGACGAGGTGCGGGAGCTCAACCAAGAGCTGCATGCGCTGGCGCACAACCCGCACGTCCGCGGCCTCGAGGAGACCATCACCGAGCCCGGCGGAGACATCGTGCGATCGATCTTTCGAATCCACGGGTTGAGCCGCTTGTTCGAGTGGCTCGCGCGCGACGTTCGGGTGCTCGACGTGGCTCGACAGATTCTCGGCAGCGAGGTCTATCTGCACCAGTCGCGGGCGAACCTGAAGCCGGGGTTCAAGGGCAAGGAGTTCTACTGGCACTCCGACTTCGAGACTTGGCACGTGGAGGACGGCATGCCGCGCATGCGGGCCTTGAGCGTGTCGATCGCCTTGACGGAGAACTACCCCTTCAACGGACCGCTGATGCTGATCCCCGGTTCGCACAAGACCTTCGTGGCTTGTGTGGGCGAGACGCCGGAGGAGCACTACAAGCATTCGCTCAAGAAGCAGGAGTACGGCGTACCGGACGACCAGAGCCTGAAGCGGCTTGCCGACCGCGGAGGCATCGTCGCGCCGACCGGGCCGGCGGGCTCGGCGGTGTTCTTCGATTGCAATACGATGCATGGCTCGAACTCGAACATTTCGCCGTATCCGCGGACGAATGCATTCTTTGTGTACAACAGCGTGGACAATACGCTCGAAGCGCCGTTCTGCGGGCTAAAGCCGCGTCCCGAGCACATTGCGGCGCGGAGTAGCTTTGCGCCGCTGGAGCCGTTGGACCGGGGCTGATCGAGCTAAGCTGGCCCCATGCTGGATTCCACCCAACTCCGCCTCGGGGCGTACTTCTTCGTCATCCTCAATCCGTTCTCGCAGGCGCTGTTCCTGTGGGATCTGATGAAGAGGCTGTCGGCGAAGGAGTTCGCCTCGGTGTACGGGCGCGCGAGCTTGTTGAGCTTCGGGGTGTACGCGATCTTTGCGGTCACCGGCGAGTTCTTCTTTGTGGACGTGTTTCAGGTGCGCATCGAGGCGTTCCGCATCTTCGGCGGGCTGATCGTGTTTCTGGTCGCCGTTCGCTACTTCACGCAGGGCGGCGGCAGCGCACAGTTCTTCCAGGGAGATCCGACGCAGTTGGCGACCAGCATCTCGATTCCGTTCATGGTGGGGCCGGCCACGATTTGGGTGAGCATCCTGATCGGGCGGAACTTGGCGACACCGCTGAACGTGGGGATGATCGCCGGGGTGCTGGCGCTGAACTATGCGTTGGTGTGCTTGGCGCAGTTGATGGTTTCGAGGATGTCGCAGGCCAAGGATACGTTGCTGGGCGCGTACTTCACGATCCTGATGCGGACGAGCGCGCTGTTCATCGGGGCGATCGGCATCGAGATGATTCTGACCGGGCTGGAGAGCATTGGGGGCTTCGGTAAAGCGGCCCCATGATGTTGCTGAGCTTCGGTCTCTGTTTGCTTTTGTTCGTGGCGATCGGCCTGCTGTCGTCGCTGCGGCGTGAGCAGACGGGCGCGGACTATCTGCTGGCGAGCCAGAGCGTGAAGCCCTGGCTCGTGGCGCTTTCGGCGATCGCCACCAACAACTCCGGCTACATGTTCATCGGGATGATCGGCTTCACGTATACGTATGGGCTGTCGTCGATTTGGCTGATGGTGGGCTGGATTGCGGGCGACTTCCTGGCGTCGCTGGTGGTGCACCAGCGGCTGCGGGAGAGTTGCGGCGCCAACGGCGAGGAGAGCTTCGCCGGGGCGTTGGCGAACTGGCATGGGGGGAACTTTCAGGCGCTGCGGGTGGCGGGCGGTGTGATGACGGTGGTGTTCCTGGGGACGTACGCGGCGGCGCAGCTCAATGCGGGCAGCAAGGCGCTGCATGTGCTGTTCGGTTGGGAGTACGGCGTGGGCGCGGCGATCGGGGCGGCGATCGTGCTGGCGTATTGCGTGGCCGGCGGCATCCGGGCTTCGATCTGGACCGATGCGGCGCAGTCCGTGGTGATGATCTGCGCGATGTCCCTGATGCTGTGGACGGCGATCGAGAAGATCGGCGGGTGGAGCGCGTTCGGGCCGGCGCTGGATGCGGTGTCGCCGACATACATGGACTGGTTCCCGCCGGACCTGGCTTACGGGGGCTGGTTCGGGCCGGCGCTGTTTGTGACGGGGTGGCTGTTTGCGGGCGCGGCGGTGATTGGGCAGCCGCACATCATGGTGCGGTTCATGGCGATGGACGACCCGGACCGGATGTGGCGGGTGCGGACGTATTACTACGGTTGGTTCACGGCGTTCTATGCGTTGACGATCGTGGTGGGGTTGGCTTCGCGGCTGCTTTTGCCGGAGGTTGGGACGTTCGATGCGGAGCTGGCCTTGCCGACGCTGGCCGGGCAGTTGCTGCCTCCGGCGGCGACCGGGTTGGTGCTGGCCGGGCTGTTCGCGGCGACGATCTCGACGGCCGACTCGCAGATCCTTTCGTGTACGGCGGCGATCACCCGGGACTTTCCGATCCCGGCTTTGCGTGGGTACGTGGCGACGAAGCTGGCGACGGTGTTCGTGACGACGCTGGCGCTTTCGATTGCGCTGGGCCGCAACGAGAGCGTGTTCAGCCTGGTGCTGATCGCCTGGTCGGCGCTGGCGGCGGCGTTTGGGCCGCTGATGATCGTCTACTCGCTGGACAAGCGGCCGACGCAGGGGCTGGCGTTGACGATGATGGCGGCGGGCGTGGCCGTGGTGCTGATGTGGCGCTGGCTGGGATGGGACGAGACCGTCGTCTATGAGGTCATGCCGGGCATGCTCAGCGGGCTGGCCGTGTACTGGGGCGGGGAAGCCCTGGGCTTTGCCGAGAGCGGCCGGGAGATGGGCGCTCTCGAGGCCGAAGCGGACTGAATCCTTTTTTCGGGTTGACTATCAGCGGGACCCCGGGCTCACGCCTGGGGCTCGGTTGCGCTTGGGCGACGCATGGAGCGGGCGGGTGAAGGTGAGGCGGGGCTCGGCGACGACGCCGTAACCGTGGGAGGGGGAAGCGGGGCTGAGGAAGTTGCGGGCGGGCGGCGGGGCGTTGTGGAGAGGGATGGGCGGCGCGTCTTGGGGTTGGCGGAGGTGGTGGGCGAGGACGGGGTCGATTCTGTCGGGATTCGTGGGGGATTGGCGGCGATTGGTGGGAATGTGCGGGCGGGGCGTCGGTTCCTGCGTCGAGGCGGGCCGGCGGAGGGGCTCGGGGTCGTCTTCGGGGAAGGACTCCTCGCCTTCGACGGGGGCCATGAACTCGGCGTATTCGGCCGGGGTGAGGTCGAAGACGAAGGTTTCGACGTGGGTTCCGTAGTTGATGGAGGAGATGGTGTAGCCGCCGCCTTCTTCGTTGCCGAAGACGCGGATGGTGACCTCGGGGCGGTCGAGTAGGGGCGGCAGGCGGCGCTCGAGGCGTTCGATGCGGCGGCGCAGGCCTTGGTTGGGCAGGGTGACCATGGTGGTGTGTCCCATCGCGATGGGGGTTCGGGTCGGGCCGAAATGTCCGGATTTGTCAGGTTTGGATGCATTTGACCTGACATTCGGGCTGGGGGGAATGGCTTCGGGCCCGCGATTCCAGGGTAACTTGGGTTACCAAGCTTTCTGGTGGGTTGGCGGTTGGATGTTGTTGATAGAGTGAGGCTTATAGAGTTGGGAAATGCGGGACGGTCGTGTTGGCTACGCCCCTCCGGGGCGCGACAGAGGGTGGGCTGGGGGGCTGGCTCCCCGGGTTTCACCCGGGGCTGATTTCTGCGCGCGCCCCGCTGGGGCGCGAGAGGCTACGACGGCGTCAATTGCCTGAAGACGGTCTCTGAGGTTAGCTTTATGATTCCTATGGCAACCGAGCTCTTGCGCCGGGGAGTGTGAACGTCGGTCCGGATCAGCCGACGGACCTATCCGCGTTTGATCCGCAGACCAACCGGCTCGTCGCTACGTGGGCGGACTACGATGCGGCGGGAAACCAGATCGAGTTCAAGTACCCTGGGGTTTCGAACTGCAATCGGCGGTTCGCCGACTACGATGCGAACAACAAGATGTGGGCCTACTCCCGTCCGGTTGACATCGGCGGTTCACAAAGCCCCAACTGTCCCGATCTCGGCAACCGTTCCGCCGTGGCCGTGTATCAGTACGACGGGCAGGGCAATCGCGTGAGCAAGGCCGAGGGCGGGGTCACGACGACGTACGTGTACGACGCCTTCGGGCATCTGGCGGCGGAGTATTCCAGTCAGGCGCCGTCGGGCGGCGGGCGGTTTTTCCGAACGACGGACCACTTGGGTTCGACGCGGCTGGTGACGGATGAGGGCGCGAACGTGGTTGCGCGGCGGGACTTCTTCCCGTTCGGCGAGCAGATCCCGGCGAGCTCCACCTACGGGAACCGGAACTTGGTCACCGATGGACAGGGCAATACAACGTACAACGACGGGAGCGCCTTCTCGCAGCAGTTTACCGCCAAGGAACGGGACGACGA
>WGMB01000020.1 GCA_016125275.1 Acidobacteriota bacterium
CGAGCCCAACGTAGTAGAAACTGTGCATGGAATCCTCCTGGGATTGGCTCGGGGCGCGTCGCTGAGCGGCTCGGCCCCGCAACATTTTCCGCCCCCTGGGAGGATTCCCCTCGCTCATTGCCTATGCATTAAAACAGACTCGATTTTTCGGCCACGGTGCCATATGTTAAGGATTTCAAGACGGCTACGATCATTGGATCGTGCGACCCAGTTCTCGCGAAACACGCTTTATTGAGCGTAAGTGATTGTAACCAAGCCCCTTGGCTTCCCGCCACGCCTGGACGCGCCGGCGGCGCCCGAGAGTGTCCCGGTTTTCCGCCGTCCGGCCCTCCGAACGCTCTCTCCCAACGCTTGGCCGTATCACGACCGTGTCGCCCCCGAACTCGTTTCCCACCAACAACATCCACCCCGGCCGGGCTCGAACGTTTGGCTCCGCGCGCTACCCTGGAATCATGGGATCGGAGCCCGCTCCACCCGTCCCGATGTCAGGTCAAATGCAACGAAACCTGACAAATCCGGACATCCGATGGTCTCCTGCCCAACCACGGCCTCCGCTACCGCATCGCCCAAACGCGACGACGCCGCCACCTTCGACGCCATTCCCGCGCCGCAACCCACAGAAGACCGTCACAGCGGACGCCCTTCCCCACGGATCCCGAGCACTTCTCGACAAACTCCCACAGAATCGACCCGGTTTTCGCCTACCACCTCCGACTGCTCCAAAGCCCAACCTAGCCAGACTCCCAACCGGGACAGAACCGGAACGGATTCCCTAGAATTGGGGGGCCTTGTCGCGCTCCATCCTGTTCTGTTTTGCCCTGCTGGCTGCGCCCGCGTCGCCGGCGCAGCAACCGCCGCCTCCCCCCGTCGAGGCTCCGTCGCCTGAAGCGGAGCCCTCCAGCGCCGATCCCCAGCCCCAGTCCTCCCCCGCGACCCGTCCGACCGCGCAGCGCACCAACATCAACCTGCTCGGCCAGACCGACGCGCAGAACGGCGAGAGCCGACGCAATGAGAACGTCCAGTTCAACCTCGTCGACAACAACGCCCTCAAAGAGCTCAACCTCCGCGTCGGCGCCACCGCCACCATCGTCGACGAGTTTCAAATCGACCGCAGCTACTTCGGCTCGGAGCTGGGGGCGCCCCCGTCTGCCTCCATCCATGCCGCCGGCACGGGCTCGCGCGACATCCACGGGAGCCTGTTCGAAACCCACCAGAACAGCATCTTCAGCGCCCGCGCCTTTTTTCAGGTGGGCGACGTGAAGCCGGCCCGCGAGAATGCCTACGGAGCCCGCGTCGTCCTGCCGCTCTGGAAGGGCGGTCACTTCACCGTCAACGCCTCCCAGATCAAGATTCGCGGCCAGGTCAACGGCAACGTGCTCATCCCTTTGCCCTCTGAGCTCACCCCGACGACCAATGATCCCGAGCTGCGGCCCATCGTCGAACGCATTCTCGACGCCTACCCGCAGACCGCGCCCAACCGCCCCGACATCGCGGCGCGCGCTCACAACACCAACAGTCCGCAGCGCATCAATACCGACGCCGCCTCCGGACAGCTCGACCAGCGCCTCGGAGACCGCGACACGCTCTTCCTGCGCTACAGCTTCACCGGCCAGAACGTCGACGCCTTCCAGTTCGTCACCGGCCAAAACCCTGACACCGACACCAAGAACCACAGCGCCCGCCTCACCTGGAATCGCGCCTGGTCGTCGAAAACCGTCACCGAGGCGACGCTCGGCTTCGATCGCCTCGGCTCTCTGCTGCTGCCCGCCGCGGGAGCGCTGGGCTCCATCTCGACCGGCTCGGAGATCACCAGCCTCGGCCCCTCTCCCATCATTCCGATCGACCGCGCCCAAAACCGCTTTCGAACCGCCGCCACCGTCCGGCGCAACGCCCGCCGCCACGTTTGGACCGCCGGCTTCGGGCTCACCCGCTTGCAGTACAACAGCACCGAGACCGACGGGCACTTCAAGGGCATCCTGCAGTTCAACCGCACCTTCGAGGACGGCATCCAGTATTCGGCAATCGACAACCTGCGCCGCGGCCACCCCCAACTGCTCGTCCAGGCGCTCGGAGACACCTATCGCGCCTTCCGCAACTGGGAACCCCAGGCCTACTGCAGCGATCGCTGGCAGGCCGCCCGCGGTCTCACCCTCACGCTGGGGCTGCGCTACGGAGCGGTGACCCGGCCCCGCGACGTCACCGGCCGCAGCCACCTGCCCTATCACACCGACGCCAACAACTTCGGCCCCACCTTCGGCTTCGCCAAACGGCTCGCGGAAGGCTGGGGCGTGCTGCGCGGAGCCTACGGGCTGCACTACGGGCAGATCTTTCCGGTCACCTACGGGCAGGACCGCTTCAACGCTCCTTACAGCCTGCGCGTCGTCATCCCGTCCCCCAATCTCGCCGATCCGCTCAACGGGTTGCGATTCGAAGACCTCGACCCCAGCGGGCGCTCGAGCCAAACCCAGATCAGTCCCGACCTGGTCGTGCCCTACTCCCACCAGTACAACCTGAGCTGGCAGTTCCAGGGCGGAAAGGTCTGGCGGCTGGAGCTCGGCTACGTCGGCAGCCGTTCCCACAAGCTCATCCAAACCTACTTCCTCAACGCCGCCCTGCCGGTCGACGGCATACCGTTCACCCTGGCGACCATCAACGACCGTCGGCCGGACAAGAAGCACTTCGAGCACCTGTTCATCAACAACGGCTCGCACGGCTACTTCGACGCCGGCCGCGTCTCGCTGGTCGTGCCCGGCTGGCGCGGCTTGAACGTCAACGCGTCCTACTGGTTCAGCAAGGCCCTCGACACCGGCGCCGACTACACCAACACCGCTTCCGGGCCGGACGCCCGCAGCGCCATCAGCCAAACCGTCGGCGAATCCATGCACGACCTGCGCGGCCCCAGCAACTTCCACCAGCCCCACTCGCTGCTGCTGCAGGGCGGCTACGAGACGCCGCGCCGCCGCAAGGGACCCCGCTGGATGGAGCGGATGTTCGGCGGCTGGAACCTTTCGGGAGTGTTGCTGCTCAAGAGCGGCACGCCCTTCACCGTGCAGTCGGGGTCCGACGCCCCGGGCTTCGGCAACGCCGACGGACGCTCCGGCGACCGGCCGATGCTGCTCGACCCCAGCATCCTGGGGCGGTCAGTCGGCGACCCGGATCTGTCGGAAGCGCTACTGCCTCGCTCCGCCTTCGCCTTCATCAACGCGCCGACACAATTGGCGGGTTCGCTCGGGCGCAACACCTTCCGCAAGGGCCGCATCGCCAACGTCAACGCCGCGCTGTTTCGAACCTTCGCCATGCCGGGCGAAACCCGGCTGACCCTGCGCGCCGAATCGATCAACTTCTTCAACACGCCGCAGTTCGCCCAACCCACCTACCAGCTCTCGTCCCCCAGCTTCGGGCAAATCAACAACACGCTCAACGACGGCCGCGCCTTTCGCTTCACCCTGCGCTACGCGTTCTGACCCGGTTCGGACAGGCTGTGCCAGAGTGGAATGGAGCGTCAGGCGCTCCCCAAGCGGACGGCATGAACAAGCGCATCCGGCTCAACGGCGTGGACATGAACTGTGTCGGCTGCTGTCCCGGCTTGTGGCTCCACCCCCAAGACGAGACCATCCGCTACAACACCCTCGAATACTGGATCGAGCTCGCCAAGCTCCTCGAGCGCGGCCTGTTCGACTCGTTGTTCATCGCAGACGTTTTCGGCATCTATGACGTCTACGGAGGCAACGCCGACGCAGCCTTTCGCAACGCCGTCGAGTTTCCCGTCAACGATCCCTTTCTCGTCGTTCCCGCGATGGCCGCAGCCACCCGGCATCTCGGCTTCGGGCTCACCGGAACAGCCACCTACGAGCAGCCGTTCAGCTTCGCGCGGCGAGTCTCCACCTTGGATCACCTGACCCGTGGCAGGCTCGCCTGGAACATCGTCACCGGATACCTCGACAGCGCCGCCAAGGCCTTCGGGCTGACCGAGCAGCTTCCGCATGACGAGCGCTACGTCAAGACCGAAGAGTTCATGGAAGTCGTCTACAAGCTCTGGGAGGGCAGTTGGGAAGAGGGCTCCGTACTGCGCGACAAACAGAAGCGCATCTTCGCCGACCCCGAAAAGACCCACAAGGTTCGCCACGAAGGCAAATACTTCCGGATGGAGGCGTATCACCTCTGCGAACCGTCGCCGCAGCGCACGCCCATCCTGTTTCAGGCCGGCGCCTCCTCGAAGGGACGCGAGTTCGCCGCCAAGCATGCCGAGTGCGTCTTCATCTCCGCCGCCCATCCCAAGGCCGCCGCCGAGATCGTCGGTGACATCCGGGAGCGCGCCGCGTCCCGCGGGCGCGATCCCCAAAGCGTCCAGATCTACGTCGGCCTCCCCATCGTCTGCGCCGAGACCGACGCGGCCGCCCAAGCCAAGATCGAAGACTATCGCCGGTACGTCAGCGCCGAAGGTACGCTGGCCCTGTGGAGCGGCTACCTCGGCGTCGATCTCGCGAGCTGCAACCTCGATGAGCCGCTGTCATCCCTCCAAATCAACGGCATTCAGAGCTTCGTGGAAGGCTTCATGCGGTCTGACCCGACCCGCCACTGGACGCTGCGCGACGCCGTGGACCGCCTCGGCGTCGAGGGCCACAAGGCGAGGCTCACGGGCTCGCCCGCTACGGTCGCCGACGCACTGGTGGGCTGGATGGAAGAGTCCGGCGTCGACGGCTTCAACGTCAGCTACATCGTCAATCCCGGCGACCTGACGGCCTTCGTGGATCTCGTCGTACCTGAATTGCAGCGCCGAGGGGTCTACAAGACCCACTACGACGAGGGCACGCTGCGCGAAAAGCTGTACGGGAGCGGCCGCCGCCATCTCCCGTCGACGCACCCCGGCGCCTCCTACCGCTTTCCTCGCGCGCAGGCCGCCCAAAGCAAAGGCGCTTGATCTCCCTCGACGGCCGCGCGCCCTCTCCCAGCCCCCGGGGCCGAGCGAGCTATTCGCTCTTGCGGTAGCCTTGGCTCACCGCCACATACCCGCTCTCCGCCAGCAACGCGCCGCGAGTGCGGTAGAAGTCGGGATCTTCGGGCGCGAACGTCGCCAAACCATCCACGTAGCGGTTGAACATGCAAAATGCCGCGGCGATCAGGACGGTGTCATGGATCTCGAGATCCGTCGCGCCGGCATCGCGCGCTCGTTGCACATCCGCCGCCGCTACGTTCTTCCCTCCCTGCTGGACTCTCGCCGCGATCTCCAGCAGTCGCCGCATCTTCTCGGAGAGCGGCGCGCCAGCCAAGTCGCCCTTCACCTGCTCCACCAGCTCCTCGCCGCCGGCCAACTGCTCCGCCGCCGCCGCACTGTGGATCGAGCAGCAATAGCGGCAGCCGTTCTGCGACGAAACGAACGCGCCGATCAGCTCCCGCTCCCCGCGAGAAAGTGTGCTCGGCCCGCGCAGCAGCACCTCGGCCAGCTCGTTGAGCGGCCTTGCCGTCTCGGGCCGGTACGTCATCAAGGCGCGGATGCCTGGAAAATCAGGAAGCGGAATGTGAGGCATGGGTCAAGGGTTCTCCGGAGATTTCGCGGGAGGGGACCGCGTTGAAAGGCGGCAGCCGAACCATCAGCAGCGTCCCGGCCGCGCTCACGGCCGTCAGCAGCATGATCATCGAGCGGTAGTCGCCGAAACGGTCGAATCCCAAGCCCATCAGCCCGGGACCGAGCGCGCCGGCCACCGCGTAGGCCGAAAACGCATAACCGAACAGCTCCGTGAACGAACGCAGCCCGAAGTAGCGGCTCACGAGATACGGCATCGCGTCCGCCTCGGCGCCCATCGAGACTCCAATGAGGGCCGCGGCCGCCAACGCCGTCGTCGCGGTCGTGGGCGCCAGCAGCAAGGCGATGCCGGCCGTCGCCAACGCAAAAAAGAATGCCGCCACGCGAGGGGCGAAGAATCGGTCCAGCATCCAACCCGTCGCCAGCCGCCCCGCCATCGTGAACCCGCCCATCACCGAAGTCGCCGTGGCCGCCTGCACCGCTCCCAAGCCGCGGTCGCTCAGCAGCGGCGTCAGATGCGCCACACACCCGTTGAGTGCGGCCGATTGCAGAAAGAAGCAGGCCAGAATCAACCAGAACACCCGCGTCCGAACGGCCGCGCGAACCGTCAGCCCCTCGGCGGATTCGGCCGGAAGGTCCGCGGCGCGTTCACGCTTCGCACGCCGCAACAGTACGGCCGGCAGCGGAACGGCTGCGGCGAACATCAATCCGCCCAACACGAGATAGGCATTCCGCCAACCGTATTGGCCGATCAGCCCCTGCGCCAGAGCCGGCATCGCGACGATTCCGAGGCCCACGCCCGACATCATCAGCGCGAGCGCAATGCCCCTTCGCCTGCTGAACCACTCCGTAATCGACTGGGAATAGGGCAACTGGGTCGCACCGTTCCCCACCAGACCGATCACAAAGTAGGTCGCGTAGAGTTGCCCCAGCGATCCCGTCAGCAACGACAGCGAGGCGAACGCCGCGACATAGACCGAGGCGCACACGACCACCACGGGCCGCGCCCCAAAACGGTCCGTCAACCGTCCGATCAGCGGCGACGAGAGACTGACGGTCAGCGCCGCGACGGTAAAGGCCAGCGAAATCTCGCCCCTCGTCCAACCGAAGGCCTCACTCAAAGGGCGCAGAAACACGCCGAACGTGAAGACGACCACCGGCCCAAAGCTGACCGAGACGGCCAGAAAGGCGACGGCCACGATCACCCAGCCATACAGACGAGGACGCAAGGGCCTGAGTGTAGGAGGATCGGCCGAAGGAACACAATAATCTGAATCCACTAGCCCGGCCTGGGCCAGGGACGAGCTGTGAGTCCGTTCAGGCGCCGGACCGCATCAGCTTATTGATCCGATCCAGGGCGATCTCGATTTTTTCGTAGGCGGTGGCGTAGCTGAAGCGCAGGTACCCGGCTCCGTAGCGGCCGAACGAGTCTCCCGCCAGGCAAGCCACTCCGGCTTCCTGCAAGATGCGGTCCGCCAGGGTGCGGGAGTCGATGCCTGTCTCGGCGACGTTGGGGAAGGCGTAAAAGGCGCCGCCCGGAGTGGCGCAGCGGAAGCCTGGAATCTGGTTGAAGCCCTCGACGATCAAGTCGCGGCGGCGCTTGAACTCGGCCACCATCTCATGCACGCTGTCTTGCGGCCCTTGCAGCGCCGCGATCGCCGCGCGCTGGGTGAAGCTGGCCGTGTGGGAGGCCGAGTTCACCATCAACAGGCAGATCGGGTCGACCAGCCACTGCGGCATCACCCCGTAGCCGATGCGCCACCCCGTCATGCGGTAGGCCTTGGAGAAGCCGTCGAGCAGGATGGTCTTCTCGGCCATCCCGGGCTCCGAAGCGATCGAAGCCGGCTTCTCGTCGAACCAAATCTTGGAGTAGATCTCATCCGCCAGCACGATCAAGTCGCGCTCGCGCACCAGATCCGCGATGGCCGCGATGTCCTCGGCCGGAATGGAGCCCCCGGTCGGATTCTGCGGCGAACACAGGATCAGCAGCTTGGAGCGGTCGGTCAGCTTCTCCTTCAGAACGTTCAGATCCAGCGAGAACCCGCGCTCTTCCACCAGAGGCAGCGCCACCGGCGTCGCTCCGGTGTAGTTGATCATCGACTCGTAGATCGGGAATCCGGGGTTGGGATAGAGCGCTTCGTCGCCGGGTTCCAACAGCGCCAACATGGTGTAGAACAGGATCGGCTTGGCGCCGGGCGTCACGACCACCTGCTTCTCGCTGACCTGGACGCCCCGCGTTGCGGAAACCTCCTGAGCGATGGCCGCGCGAAGCTCGGGATCACCCTGAGTGGGTCCGTACTTCGTGTAGCCCGCGTCGAGGGCCTGCTTGCCGGCTTCCACGATGTGCGGCGCCGTGGGAAAATCGGGTTCGCCGATCTCCATGTGGACGACGTCTTTGCCCTGGGCTTCGAGGGCGCGGGCCTTGACGAGGACCTCGAAGGCGCCCTCGCCGCGAACGTTGGTCATGCGGGATGAGAGTTTCATGGTTCGACGACAAGTCTGGGGGACAAGGGACAAGATAGCGCACCGCTCCGGCGGCTAACGGGTTTCAGCGCGCAGCACCAAGTAGGGGTTGAGAGCGGAGCGCGCCATCCAACGGAGGCCGGGCGTCTCCATCGCCCGCAGGAAGCCGTACGCCGGCGCCGTGAGCGCCCTGCCCCACCAGCGGCGACCGACTTGGCCGAAGATGAAGCGCCGGGCCGGGCTCAAGGCCTCGAAGGAACCCTCGAAGCCGGCGCGTTCGAGCAAGCGCTCGATCTCGGAGGCCGTCGGCAGGAAGCGTTCGAATGGCGAATGCCAGCGC
Source organism: Acidobacteriota bacterium (assembly GCA_016125275.1). Classification (GTDB taxonomy): domain Bacteria; phylum Acidobacteriota; class Terriglobia; order Bryobacterales; family UBA6623; genus RI-231. The sequence continues at coordinate 8,328 of WGMB01000020.1, forward strand.
ATGCCGGTCCGCTGGTTGTCGTGCCAGAAGTCGATGGGGAACAGCCCATTGGGAAAGTCCAAGAACAGCGTTCCTGGGCGCCGCAGCACGCGCAGGCACTCCTGCAGAAAGGCCGTCCGCACCTGGGCCTGGTCGGCGCTGGGACGGACGCTGTAGTGCGGCGTCCACTCTTCCTCCACGCCGACGTGCTCGAGAAGCCCCGAGCTGAGCAACACGTCGAACGAGCCGTCGTCGAACGGCATGCGGGTGACGTCGGCGAGCAGGCAGCGCGGACCATCAGGGAAGTCTCGGTCTCCCCACTGGTGCGGCCGGACCGACCATAGGTCGATGCCGTAGCAGGAGTACCCGGCGCAGGTGAGCAGCTCGGCGGGCATGCCGTTGCCGCAACCGGCGTCGAGCACGCGCACGTCCTCACGGCGCAGGCCGCGACGGCGGCAGAAATCCTCGAGCAACGGCAGGTAGAACGCCCGCATGCGGTGCGGCAGGCCGGCGTCCTCGTCGGCGAGCTGCGGATACTGCGCGAGGATGGCGGGGTCCATGGCTAGTCGGCCTTGGCGCACAGGCCGGGGGCGGTCTCTCGGACTCGATCGCCAATATGCACCGCCGTTCCTTCGATCCGTACCAGCCGGCGGCCCTCCGGAAAGTCCGCCAGCGCGATCTGATACGGCGCCTGCCCGGCGAAGACCTCCGGCGCCGCATGCACGGTCGTCTCGGAGTAGACGACGCCGATCCTCATGCTCCGAACACCCCCACCACGCAGCTCGCTCCGGAGCCGCCGAGGTTTTGGGTCAACCCGAGCCGAGCGCCGGCGATTTGGCGCTCGCCGCTTTCGCCGCGCAGTTGGCGGACGATCTCCACGACCTGCGCGGCGCCGGTGGCCCCCACCGGGTGCCCCTTGGACTTGAGGCCGCCGCTGGGATTGATGGGGCGGTCCCCGGCCAGAGCCGTGCGGCCTTCGAGCGTGGCCGGGCCGGCCTGTCCACGGGGAAACAGGCCCAAGTCTTCGAGCGCCACGAGCTCGGCGATCGTGAAGCAGTCATGGAGCTCGGCGACGTCGATCTCGTCCGGCCCGACGCCGGCCATCGCGAAGGCCTTTTGGGCAGCGGCGCGCACGGCCGGGAAGCTGGTGGCGTCCGCCTTGTCCGCCAGGGCCAGCCGATCGGAAGCCTGCGCGACGCCGAGCACGCGGACGGGCTTGTCGGTCAGCCCGCGAGCGGTGTCGACCGGCGCCAGCAGCAAAGCCGCGGCCCCGTCGCTGATCAACGAGCAGTCATACAGCGTGAGAGGATCGCAAATCATCCGGCCGGTGAGAGCCTTCTCCAGCGTGACGGCCTTGCGCAGGTGGGCTTTGGGGTTGAGTAGCCCGTTGGCGTGGTTCTTGACGGCCACGGCGGCCAAGTGCTCTCGGGTCGTACCCCACTCGTGCATGTGGCGGCGAGCGATCAGCGCAAACAGGGCCGGGAACGTCGCTCCCAGAGCCGCCTCATCGGCGACGTCGCCCGCCGCCGCTAGAATCTCGGCCGTCCGGGCGGTCGGCTGCACGGTCATCTGCTCCGCGCCCACCACCAGGGCCATCTCCTGCAAACCGCCGGCGACAGCCGCCCAGGCATGAGCAAAGGCTGCTCCGCTGGAAGCGCAGGCCGCCTCGAAGCGTGTGGCGGGCGCGCCGTGGACGCCTATCGCCGACGCGACCCAGGGAGCCAGGTGGTTCTGCCCGGTGAACGACGGCCCCGCGAAGCAGCCCAAGTAGAAGCCGTCCACGCGGTCGGCCTCGACGCCGGCGGCGGCCAGGCATTCCCGGCCGGCCGCGGCTCCGAGCTCGCGGATGGTCGTCTCCGGGAAGGCCCCGAAGGCGGTCAACCCGGTGGCGATGACGGCGACTTCTCGCATCGGGAAAGAAATTGCGCGACGATGATTTGCACGATTCGCGTGGATCGTCGTCATTCCTAGTGTAGGTGCGATGGAATGGCGACGCTGATGGCGCCGACAATGATGCAAACGGAGGGTCGCCAGGCTCTCGAGGCCCAGGCGGCCGCGAGTGACTCCGAGCTCATCGAAACCCACATGCGTCGGGTGTTTCGGTTGATCTATCGCGTTGTGGGCAACGTTCCCGACGCGCAGGATCTGACCCAAGACGCCTTCGTGAAGGCCCTCAAGCGCCGCGAGCAGCTCAAGGACCCCGAGAAGGCGGCGCAATGGCTTGGCCGCATCGCCGTCAACACCGCCCTGGACTTCATGCGCCGCAACAAGCGCGTCCGCTTCGAGGAGATCGACGTGGCGCCCGAGTCGCCGTCCGAGAGTCCGGAACAGACGGTGCTGCGGGACGAAAAGAGACGCTACATCGAGGACGGGCTGCGGCTGCTCTCCGATCGCGAACGCGCCGCCTTGATCCTGCGCGACATCGAGGGGCTGCCTGCGGTGGAAGTGGCGGCGCGCCTGAACTGTTCGCCCGCCACGGTGCGCTCGCACATCGCCAATGCGCGCGTGAAGTTCAAGAAGTACGTGCAAGGGAGGCGAGGATGAGCGCCTTCTTCCTACAGCATCCTAAGGAGACCGACCTGGCGTTGTTTGCCGGCGGCGAGGCCGGTCCGTTCAGCCGTTGGCGCATAGAGCGGCACATCGAGAGCTGCTCGAGCTGTCGGCAGGCCGTCTCCGAGTACTTTCACCTGAGCGAGGAGCTGCAGCCGCTAGCCGAGCTTCCCGACCTCAACTGGAACGCCATGGCCGCGGGTATCGAGCGGCGGCTGGCCGCCGAAGGCCGAGAGCCCGCGCCCAGCCGGCGCGTTCCGGCCATGGCTTGGAGCTTGGCGCTGGCGGCGGTGATCTGCGGAGTGATCGTCGTGCGCCAGTCTCCTTGGGCTTCGACGGCCGCTCCGGAAGCGGATTTGGCGATGATGCGGGACGAGGTCGCTGCAGGCTCCTCGGCTGGTTCGGCGCAACCATTCTCCGAGGAGCGGAGTGCCGCTGTCTCGCAGCAGGAGTTGGCCCCGACGGCCCCGGCGGACGCTCCGGCGACGGCGGCGGCGCTCGAAAGCGCCCCGCTTCTGTTGGGTTCAGCCCAGTCGGAACCCCAGTCCCCGCCCTCAAGCAAGGCGAAACAAGAGCGGGCGTTCGACTCTGCTCTTGCCGACCGCGACCGCACGGCGCCGGCCGATGTGCTGGCCCCTGCGCCGCCGCCGGCGCCGACCGTGATGACCTTCAGCGCCGCACCGACGCTGGAACCGCGCGCTCGTCGCGAAACTCTGAGCGTGTTTGGCGGCGCAGCGCCAGGGACCGCGGCCCCGGTCGGTGCGGCGATCGCCTCCGGAGGACAGCGCCAAGCGGCTCGCGCCGCGGCATCGCCCTCCCCGGCCGGGCTCGACATTCAACCGCTGTTCGAAGGAGCGGCCCAAGTTCGCGTGGCCGCTGACGGTTGGGTCAGCGTGCGTTCCGTGAGTGCGGAAGGGAGGGTGACGATCACCGATGTCTACGCACCGTAGCTCTCCAACGATTCGCGCTGCCGCCTTGCTGGCGCTGGCATGTGGCTTGGTCGTCGAGGCCCAGACGCCGACGGGCTGGGGCGATCCAGCACAGGCGTTCGTCTTCCGCGCCGCCCCCGAGACCGCTGTCGAGCTGGCGGGCCGAGACTTCTCGCGGACCCAGATCAATGTGCGCGGCGCCGTGGCGGTCGTGGAGTTGCGGTGCCGGCTGACGCTGGTCAACCGCAGCGACCGCGTGCTGCGGTCGGTGACCCTTGCTATTCAGTCCGCGCCGGGCTTGCCGGGCGGCAAGGCCACGGTGATGGCCCCGTCGTTGGCCGTGGCGAAGGACGAAGAGTTTGCAGTGGACGTGAACCTGCGCCTGGTGCGGCCTCTGCCCGCGCCCGGAGCGCCGCTGGCGGAGATGACAGTGGACGGAGTGCTTTACGCGGATCTGTCGTTCCGTGGACCGGACGCCAGCGCCGCCCGGAGGCGCATGACGCTGTTCGAGCTCGAAGCGCGGAGGGACCGGCAGAGGTTGGCGGCGGTGCTAGCCGAGCAAGGCGGCGAGGCTTTGCGAAAAGAGGCTTTGGCGGCGCTCGATCGGCAGGCGTCCCAACCCGCACTGGAAGCTCGCCTGGCCGGCGGAGACGGTCGAGCGATCTCTCCGGCGGTCGAGTCGTCCCTGCGTCCGGTCGAGCTGGCCTCGCTGGAGGTGGACGAAACGCCGCTGGAATTGCTCGAAGGCGCGGCCCGGGTGGCCGGCGCCCGAGCAATGTCGCCGACGCTCGAGGTCCGCAACGTCTCCGGCAAGGCGATCCGCGATTTCGAGGTTGGTTGGGTCGTCAACGACCGCGCCGGACGGCGTTACGCTGCCGGCGCGATCCCGTCCACCGGCGGACCATTGCAGGCTGGCGACCGGGGGCGCGTGGACTCTCAGCGACTGTTCGAGTTTCGGACCGCCGCCGCCGAGCCCTTTGAGATCGGCGGCATGAGCGGCTACGTACGGCGTGTGGAGTTCGTGGACGGTTCGTTCTGGATCCCGTCCCGCAAGGCCTTGGATGCGGCGGCGCTGCTGGACGTGGAACCGCCTTCGAGCGAGGAGGCGCGCTTGGCGACGATCTATCGCCGCCAAGGGCTCCAAGGCTTGATCAACGAGCTAGGCCGTTTTTGAACGGCGGCGCAGCAGCCCGAATGCGGCGATGAGACCGCCGCCCAGCAGCGCCATCGAACCGGGCTCCGGGATCGGGTAGGCCGTGATCTCCAGCGCCACGTCGTTGAAGTCCCGATCCGAGGCCACGTTCGAGGTCTCGAACCAATCTTCGAACGCCACGATGTACGTATTCGGCTTGCCCACTACCTGGAAAGTGACCATGTGGTCGGCGCCCAACGGATTGAGCAGCGGCGAAGAGAAGACGCGGCCCACCGAGCCGGCGTAGTTCGGGTCGGCCAGGGTCGAATCCGTGAAGAGACTGTAGATGCCGTCGGCGATGTTGGAATTGGCGGCTAGGGGCAGATCCAGAATGCTCTTCGTGTTGGGATCGATGCTCGGAGTGTAGGTGATGTCGTCACTGCCGTCGCAGACGATGCAGAGGCCGAAGCTCACCAAAGACGAAGCGAAAGAACTGACAGCCTTGACCGAGAACGTCGTGCCCTGAATCGTCCAAAGAGTGTCTACGGCGTCGGTGATGCGCACGTAGCCGCCGGGGCCATAGATCGTGTCGAGCGAGGAGACCAAGTCCGGCTCACCCAACTGATTTGGCGTGACGATCGTGGTGAACGGCGCGGCGGAGCTAACGCTGGCGGACAGGAACAGGATTAGCGAAAAAATAAGGGCGGCAGGGCGCAACATGAAGAAGGAGCCTCCGGGGCCTTACGAGACCACTGCTAGTGTACGCTTTACCGGTCTAGAATGGAAGTAGGGGTAGTCCTAGAATTTGAGGACTACTCGGCTGAAATCGCTGCCCAACGCCATTGTTTTAGCCCTGCCGACGCTGCTTGCAGAGAGATCCGACGGCCGAATAAGTCCATAAACGGACGTCCCCGGCGCCGCCGTCAAGGCGGGGCCGGGGATTCGAGGTCCGGACGGGAAGAGAACCCTCTCAGGAAGCTTGGCGACGGCGGGCCAGACGGGCGATCAAGAGCAGCCCTCCGCCCAGCAGCAGGGCCGAGGCCGGCTCGGGCGTTGTCTGGATGTCGTTGCGAAGAAAGCTCACTTGGACGACTAGGTCATTGTAGTCCCGGTCCGACTCCGGGTCGGAAGTGAACAGCCAGTCTTCGAAGGCCAAGGCGTAGACGTTCGGCTGACCGTTGATCGAGAACGTCACCATGTGGTCGCCCTGGAGCGGATTGAGGGTCGGGTCGGAGTAGACCCGACCGACCTGAGCCACCCCCGAAGGATCGTTGAAAAAACGGAATAATCCAGGGCCTAGCGACAGCGTCGATTGGGCAAACGCAGTCAATGGTTGCATCGAAATTCCGTCCGCCGTGATCGACGGAGCGAAGAGGGTATCGTCCGATCCGTCACAGATCTGGCACAGCCCGAAGGCTTGGGTCGCCCCGGCGTAGCTCGAGATCGCGACGACGGACAGGATCGCGTCTCCCTGCCAGAACTGGTCGAGGTCGTCGCTGACGCGGGTATAGCCGCCCGCACCGTAGACCGTGTCGAGCGTGGTCGCCACAGCCGGCTCAGGCGAACCGAAGATCGGAGTGAAGGAGTCCGCCGGCAGGGCGGAGGCGGCCAGCAACAGAAGGGTGAGGAGGCTGGGGGGGCGCATGGTAATACTTGAACCTCTCGAGTAAGTGCGATTCGATGGGACACCCTTAGTCTCTGGGAGAGGCTGGGATCGGGGAATGACACGATCTGGTCAATTTTCTAGGGCTGCTCTGGTACGTTCGAGCTATCGGCGGACGCCGCGATGAACTTTAGCCGCGAAAAGGACTGGCGGGCCGAATTGGCGCACATCGACCCTCGCGCCGCCGCCGCACCGCTGGGCCCGCACGCCGCGCGTCTGCTCGAAGCCAACGGACGAACGGCGGCGGCTGCGGCCGTCTATCGCGAGCTTTGTCAGCGGAGCCCCGCCGATGCGCGGCTCCAGCGCGAGCTCGCCGCCCTGCTGCGACGGTTGGGACGCTTGGTCGAAGCCCGCGAGGCCCTGCGGGAGGCCTGTCGGCTCGAGGTGGACCGGCTGGGGATCGATCCAGCCGACCAGGAAGAGGTGGCGGCCTACTTGACCGCGAGGGAGTGTGGGGACGAGGTTCCCGAAAAGGCCCCAGCCGCCTATGTGCAGGTGTTGTTCGACCGGGCGGCGGGCGACCTCGATGAGCGGCTGTCGAGCCTGGAGTATCGCGGCCCCCAACTCCTTGTCGAGGCGATCGAGCGGCGCGTGGGGCCCGGCGCCCGCCTCGCCAGCGTGCTCGACGCCGGTTGCGGGACGGGGTTGGCCGCCCAGTTGTTGCGGCCGATGGCCGACCGCCTCGAAGGGATCGACCTGTCGCCCGGCGTCTTGCGCAAGGCTTCCGAAACGGGTTTGTACGATGCTTTGGCGGTCGCCGAATTGGGTTCGGCGTTGGCCGAGCGCAGAGGCCTCGCCCTCATCTTCGCCGCCGACGTCTTCTGCTACTTAGGAAATTTGGGGCCAGTCCTGGCCGGCTGCCGTCGCGCGCTCGGTCCGGCAGGGCTGCTTGCGTTTTCGGTCGAGGCCGCCGCCGCCCCGAGGGACGGAATAGGATACCGGCTTGGCGCTTCCGGGCGCTACGCCCACGCCGAAGCCTACTTGCGGGCAAGTCTGGCCGAAGCCGGATTCGAGGAGATCTCCATCGAGTCGGCCGTCGTGCGCCGCGAGGCAGGACGGCCCGTCGACTCCCTTCTCGGCCTGGCAGCGCTTCCCTAAGCGGTGATGCCTAGGGAAGGTAAAGAATCCCCTTGGCCAAGGCAATCAGGCCAACAACGACGGCGAAGGACCACGCCAAGCCCTGCAGATCCACCCGAAAACGCCTCCAGAAGCGGCCGAGGCCTTGGGATAATTGCAGGTCGAACAGGTGCACCCAAAGTAGATCGTGGCCTTCCTCGGCCATCGGCTCCTCGCGACCGGTGGCCTTGTTGAGCCGCATTGGCTGGTTGAGCTTGGCGTAGAAGGGATCTGTGCGGCTGGTCGGCTCGGGCGGCGTCAGCAGGCTGACCAACCAGACCGTCGCAAACCCGACCACCAGAGCGATGCCGAAGTTCGCGGGCTCCCATTGCAACAGCACGCCGAAGTCGCTCCAAGTCAGGTAGAAGAACAGCAAGCTCGAAACGATCAAGCTGGCGAGGGCGCCGTAACGGTTGGCCCGCTTCCAAGAGAAAGCTGCAAACAGGCTCACGCCCATGAAGGCGGCGATCGTTTCGGTGAACAGGAAAGCCTGCAGCACATTGCCCACGTAGAGGCCGAAGATCACGCCGAGCAGGGTCATCGTCAGCCCGGCCATCCGTCCGGTCCAGAGGTAGTGAGCGTCGCTCTGGTCCTTGACCAGGAACCGGCGGTAGAAATTCTGGGTGAACAGCGCGCCGCCGTCGACCGTAAAAGCCGAACCGGTGGACATATTGGCGGCCAGCACGCTGGCCACCATCAGGCCGACCAACCCCGGGAACAGCAACTCGCGCGTGGCGTACCCGAAGGCCTCCTCCGGGTCCGCCAGGGCCGCGGCGTTCTCCTGCGCCAGCATCACGGCCACGATCACGCCCACCAGAGCCCAGCCGATCGTACAGAAGCGCTTGACGAAGTTGCCGGCCGCCATGCCCATGCGGCAGGAGTACTCGTCGTGTCCGGTGCCGACACTGGCCAGGATGTGCGGTTGCGCAACGATGCCGATCAGGCCGTTGATCGTGAGCATCAGGATGGTGAAGGCGCCCACGTCTCCCGGCGTGACCATCGAAAGCATGTCGGAGGAGAGCGTCTCGCGAATGCCGGTGAAGCCGCCCACGCGAGCCAGCCCCAACGGGATCAACAGAAACGAGAGCGCCAGGATGAAGAAGCTCTGCACGAAGTCGGTATAGGCCGCCGAAACCAAGCCGCCGACGAAGGAGTAGACCAGGAAGCTGGCTGTCATCACCAGCACCACGGTGTTGGGTTCCACCGCGCCTCCGGCGGCGGCGCTCACCAGCTTGCCGGCGCCCTTGAGCATCGCCCCCATATTGAAAATGAAGAAGGAGATCGCAAAAACCGCGTACACGGCTCCCATCCAGGGCCCGTAGCGGTCCTCGTAAACTTCACCGGTGGTGGTGCGCTGAAACCGCCGGAACAGCGGCGCCAGGGTCCAGTAGAACGGAGTGATGAACAGGTTCTTCCACTGGTACCAGATGCCCGCGTAGCCGGACTGGTAGACCTTCCCGGCGAGCGAGACGGGCATTTCGGCGTGCGTTCCCACACCGAAGGCCTGGCCGATCACCAACCAGACGCTGAAACCCCGGTCGCCCAGGAAGTAGTCGTCGGTCTTCTTGACCTTGCGGCCGGCCCAGAGGCCGACGGCGATGATGCCGACGAAATAGAGGGCGATGACGGCCCAGTCAATGGGGTGAAGGACAAAGCCCATGGCGGGCCATTATCCCAGATCAGGCCCGTCAAGCGGATGCCGCGCCGGCTGGAGGAATCGTCATGCGGCCGGGGCCAGCGCCGCGGCGGCTTTGCGTCGAGCCCGCATGGTCCGGACGCGAACGGCCACCGGCGAGAGATGATACTTCTCGGCCACCTCTTTGCTCGAGTAACCCTTCACGTAGCGGTCCACCAGCAGCGCCCGCTCGGTCCGGTTACAGGCCTTGAGGGCCTTACTAGCCTCGACCGAGGCGGCGTTGACCCGCGACTTGCTGACCAGATCCAAAGGGAGCTCAGCGGTTTCGCGAGTTCTGCGCAGCCGATTGCGGAAAACGTTGAGGGCGATGGTGTTGACCCACTGCACCACTCGATCCGGATCGCGCAACGCGTCGCGACGCTCCCAGCCGCGGGTCCACGCCGCTTGGGCGATCTCTTCGGCTCGCAGCGGTTCAATCCCGCGCGAAAGGAGAAATCGCCGGGTGGATTCGAAGCCGCGGCGGTAAGCTGTCGCGTAGTCGGCTCCGGAGAGGGAAAGAGTGTGTTCGTCGTCTGTCGTCTTGTTCACTACTAGAACTGTAGTTGAACGAATTGTGAACCAAAAGTAAGTAACGGTTACAGGCTCCAGTATCCTGTCGCCACGCCGACGACGGCTCCGGCCAGAATCGACGCCGAAGGCGAGGCGGCGAACGCCGCCAGCGCCCTCAGCCATCCCATCGGGCCGGGCCGCCACACGACCGCCCCTTGCACCAACAGAGTGAAGGCCAGCGAGGCCCCTGCCGCCGGTGCGTTGACGCACCAAGGACAATGCGGAGGTCCTGCGTTGTGTATGTTGCAGTGCGCCGCGCCGCCGGCCCAACTGAAGGTGCAGCCGCACTGGAAGACCAAATCGCACCAGTTGATGAAGAAGACGCCGGTGAACGCCGCGGCGGCGAGGAAGACGCCGAGCTTGAGCAGCAGCCGTGTCCTGTTCATCCCTTGCGCCCAGCGGGCCCTGGGCGGCCCCGGTTGATATAATCGCAGACTTCCTTCGAAATCCTATGTCTACTCCCTTTCGACTCGATCGGCGCCGGATTCTTGTGACCGGAGGCGCCAGCGGAATCGGCGAAGCGACCGTGCGCGTGCTGGCTGCAGCCGGCGCCGAGGTCGTCATCGCCGACCTCAATCTCGAGGCGGCGCAACGGCTTGCCGACGAGATCGGCGGCGGCGCGATGCCCTTGCAGCTCGACGTGGCGGACCCCGAGTCCGTGCGGAGCGCCTTTGCCACGCTCGATCGTCTGGACGGCCTGGTCAACAACGCCGGAATCGGCCATGTCGGCTCGATCGAGGAATGCGAGCTCGAAGACTGGAACCGCCTAATGCGGGTGAACGTCGACGGCGTCTTCCTGGTGACCAAAGCGGCCTTGCCGCTACTGCTCAGCGCCGAGCGCGGCGCCGTGGTCAATATCGGGTCGGTCGCCGGCTTGGTCGGCATCAAGCGACGCTTCGCCTACTGCGCGACCAAGGGCGCGGTCGTCATGATCTCACGTCAGTTGGCGGCGGAGTACGCCGGGAAGATGCGCGTCAACTGCATCTGCCCCGGGACGGTCGACACGCCGTTCGTCGAGGCGTACCTCGAGAAGTACCACAAGCACGAGAAACAGGAAGTGCGGCAACAGCTCAACGCCCGGCAGCCGGTGGGCCGCTTGGGTCGCCCCGAGGAGATCGCCTACATGGCGCTGTACCTACTGTCCGACGAGGCGGCTTTCGTGCACGGTTCCGTACAGACGATCGACGGCGGCTGGACGGCGATCTAAACGGCGGGGCCGGACCGCCGGCCCCAGACTGAATTTACATTCTCTTTAACTGCCCAATCCGCCCGAAGGGCCCTCCTCAACGTAAGCTGAGATCCTGAATTCCCGAGACGTGCTCTCGGAATCCAGCGTTCGTTTGTTATTTGGAGGGTGACCCGATGGCCCGCTTCTGGATTGTAATTGCCTTGTTTTGTGGCATGTGGGCCTGCGGTGGAACGCCGAAGCCGCCGCGAAATGTGCTGCTGATCTCGCTCGACACGTTGCGCGGCGACCGCCTTGGCAGCTACGGCTATCCCCGCAAGGACATCAGTCCGGCTCTGGACCAGTTGGCGCGGGAAGGCTTCCGCTTCGAGCAGGCCATCAGCCACTCGCCTTGGACGACGCCGTCGCACATGTCTCTGCTGACGTCGACGTATCCGTCCACCCATCGAGTGACCCAGAGTTGGACTCTGTTGGCTCGTCGCTTCGAAGGCGAGACGCTACAGTATCGCGGGCTCCCCGAAAGCGCCGTGACACTGGCGGAAGCGCTCCATGACAACGGCTTCGAGACTCTCGCGCTAACCGGGGGCGGCACGATGCTGGGCGACCTGGGCTTCAATCAAGGCTTCGAGTCCTACCTGGAAGCCCCGGACAGCCTCGACCGGCGAAAGCGCCTGACGATCTGGCTCGAGCAGCCACGGGATAGGCCCTTCTTCCTCTTCCTGCACACCTTTGAGATCCATGCGCCTTACCAGCGTCCACGCTATGTCGAGTCCCTGCTGGACAGCGACCAGCACACGAGGCTTCAGCAACTTCTGGAGACTGCGCCGGACATCGATGCCGTTCTGCCGGACTTCTTGGGCGAGGAGGGCTTGTTCATCCCCGAGATCACCTCGGCCCTCTATGACGGAGGCGTTCGTTACGCCGACGACGCCCTGGGCTGGCTTTTCGCAGAGCTCGAGCGGACCGGACTGACGGACGAGACCCTGATCGTCGTCACGAGCGACCACGGCGAGGAGTTCGCGGAGCGCAAGCCGGATCGCTACTACGGTTCCCATTGCGAGACGGTCTACGACGAGCTGATTCGGGTCCCTTTGCTGATTCGCTCGCCGGACCGCGTGGATGACGCCGATCGCGCCATCGAAGCGCAGGTCGAGCTCATCGACGTCGCACCGACCATCCTGGACCTGCTCGGCGTACCGCAGCCGGCGACCTGGCAAGGCCACAGCCTCGAGCCGCTGATGAGCGGAGCGCAGCCGGACGGCGAGTCCTGGGCGTTGAGCGAGGCGACCTGTTACGGGCCGGAGATCAAGTCGCTCCGCAGCAATCGCTACAAGTACATTGCCGCCTTTGAGGCCGACGATTTGGATCGTAGCGGGCTGGACCATCCCTTGCTCTGGGAAGAGCTGTACGACCTGAAGGCCGACCCCGGCGAACGGCGCGATCTGGAGGAATCCAACCCGGCGTTGCTCGTCCAGGCCCGGGAGATGCTGCTCGATCGCTTGCGGGTCGCCCAGTCCCTGGCGGCGCCGGAATCGCCCTCGACGCCGGTGACTCCCCAGACCATGGATCGCCTGCGCTCCTTGGGATATATCCAGTAGCCGGCCCGCCTTCGGGACCGCAAGCGTCTACTGATGCTTGAGCTTGATGTCCGCCACCAGCCGGGCGTCAGGGGAGGCGTCCTTGTCGACGATGTAGACGGCCTTCTTCCACTCCGGCTCCTGCTGGTCGTCTTCGACCTTCTCGAAGACCAGGTCGCGTGAATGGGCCGTCTGCCGTAGCCCCGCGATCATCACGTCATCCACGTCATGACGTTCGGCGCTGGCCAACATCACCTTACCTCCCGTCGCAGGCTCGGCGGCGGGGGCCGGCGTCTGCGGGGAAGTCGACGGGCGCGAGCTGCGGCGCAAATCGTAAATCATCCGCTCCAGGTCGGGCTGCGGTTTGCGCGACAGCAGGATGAACAGTTGCTCCTCGCCGACCTGCTGATCGAAGGCGAACCACGCCTTGGGATTGTTGGGGACGACGTAGGTCGTCTCCGGCTCAACGCGGTTGTCCCCGCCGGCGATCTCCGCCGAGGGGAACAGCACCTTCCAGCGGCCGCTGGACCCTTTCAACACCAGGTAGAGATAGGCGTGGTCGCTGGCCTGAAAGTGCAACTTGATCCGCTCGCCCGAACGAAACACCGTGTCGGCGTCCACCTCACGTATCGAATCGCCGGCTTGCTTGACCAAGCTGTAGCGCAGGCCCAAGGGTTCGAGCGCCGGCGGCGTGGTGGAAGAAACCAGCGTGACCGAGGCCCCGCCGACGGGTTCTAGGGGGACGGAGCTCTTCTTCTCGCCGGCCGCTTCCGCCGGTTTCTCCGGGGTGGCCTTGCGCGGCTCGCTCTTTGCGGTCTCGACCGGCTGCGGCGGCTTCTTGACCGGCGCGACCGGCGTTGGCTTCTTCGCTTCGGCCCGAACCTCCGGCTCGGCGGCCGGCTTGCCGAACCGGCTCGAAGCCTTGCGGAACATGTCCCGGGCGCTGCCGGCCGCCGGCTGGCCCCAGACTCCGACCGTCCCCAGCGTCAAACAGCTCAGCACGAGGCAAGACGTCGAGATCCGGCGCACAACCATGGGCTCATTCTATACCGGCACGGTAAATCCCGAGACGCCGATTTCCGAATTCACTCGAAGAGCGCTTGCAGCCGTGTGACGAAGGGATTCTCGTACTCTTCGATGGCCGCCGCATCGATCAGCTCATGGAAGGCCGACACGCCCGAGAACCGCGTCGCCTTCAGCAGCAGCTCGTCCGGGGGCAGGGCGGCCCGCAGGTTGGATTCGATCGTTACCAGCGGCAGCTTGCCCATCGTGCGATTGGTCTCGATGACGACCTTGAAGCCCAGCGACTCCAAGATGCGCACCAGCCCGGGGCTCCGCGCCAGCACCATGTCCATCGCCAGGGCGTTCACCACGAACTCCCGCGTCGGACCGGGCCACAGATCCTGTTTCTCGCGCAGCGCCTGGGAGATCTGCGGCAGCGTGTACTCGGACTTGTAGGTGAAGTACCACTTGTTGGGCGAGGTGACCTGCACGGTCTTCGACGCCTCCGCCTCGCCGACGACGTAGGGGTACTGCCAGGGGGACAGCACCATGCCTCCGGCGGCCGAGGCGACGTCTTGCTTCGCCATCTCGCTCATCAGGCCGTACGGCGTGGAGCGCACCTCGTTGAACCGCGTTTCCAGCTCGGAGAACGCCTCGTCGGCCGCTTTCACCGTCTCCCGCGGGCTGATGTACTGCCCGAAAACCCGCTTGGCCGCCAGCAACGGCCACAGGGTCGCCAGGGTCTCCGTCAACTCCTTCTCAAGGAACTGGGAGATGACTTCGGTGCGTTCGCGCAGCTCGAACAGCTCATCGAACGTCATTGAGGGCTCGGACTTGGCGGCCTTTTTCTTCGACATGAATCAGCTTTCCCGGAACAACGAAGACAGCATAGCCCGTTTTGGCCGCCATCCACAGCGCCGAGCCGTCGAAAGCCCGCTCTACTCCGGGTCTTTGGCGCAACGGAAGCCGATGAACTCGTCAGCCAGATTGTCCGGCCAGCCGGCCCGGGAATAGGGCCGCAAGTCCGAATCATCCCCGGGCGAGAGGTAGGAGCCGCCGCGGATGGAGTGCCAAGACTGGCTGGCGTTGGGGTAGCTCAGCCGCATGTCTTCGAGAAAGAGGTGGAAGTTTTGCGGCCGGAACTCGCTGGCCGTCAGCTCCCACACGTTGCCGGCCAAGTGCAGCGCTCCGAAAGGGCTCACGCTCAGGGGCAAGGCGTCGACCGGCGCCAGGTTGGGGAACCCGTCGGCGTCACCCGCCACGTTGGCGTGCTGGGGCCCCGGGGGCGCGTCGCCCCAGGGGTAGATGCGCCCGTCGATGCCCCGGGCGGCCTTCTCCCATTCCTCGTTGGTGGGCAGCCGCTTGCCGGCCCAAGCGGCGAACGCCACAGCGTCCTCGTAGGTAATGTTGACGACCGGGTAGTTTGGTTTGCTCTCGAAGTAGTCCGGATCGTCCTTGGGCGGCTGCGGCAAGGCGTGTCCGGTGGCGTCGTGGAACGCTTTGTAGGCGGCGTTCGAGACCTCGGTCTCGTCGATGTAGAACGGGCCCAAGTCGATCGTCCGGCGCTGGTTCCAATCCTTGGCCGACTCGGCCACATCGTCGCCGAGCACGGCTTCGCCGCCCGGCACCAGCACCATGGTCCCGGTCGGGGTCTCGATTTCCACCGGCAGGTCGACGTTGACGTTGGGCGGCGGATCGGGCGTGGCGGACTTCGGAATCCACCAAACGACCGCACCGATCAACCCGATCAGCACGATGATGAGCCCGCCCAGCGCCACCGCCAACAACCCCTTCTTCTTCGGCGGCTCCGGCTGGACCGGCGGAGGCGGCTGGACCGGCGTTTCCCGGGCCGGCGGCTCGTCGAACCGGCCCGGCGGCGGAATCGCCACCGTCCTGTCCTCGACCAGCGGCGTCGAAGAGCTCGACGAACCGGTCTGCTGGAACGTGACGCCCGAGGTCGGCGTAGCCCGCCAGTGGTCGATCTGCTTGCCGATCTGAGGCGTCAGCGTCACCGCGTCGCCGGACTTGACGATGCGCTGGAGATGGTCGGCCACTTCCGCCGCGCTCTGGTAGCGCTGCGCCGGGTCCTTCTGCAGCAGCTTCTGGATCACGTACGACAGCGGCGCCGGAATGTCGGGCGCCAGCTCCTCCGGCGGAGGCGGCGTCACCGTGCGGTGGGCGTTCCAGATCGCGTGATGGTTCTCGCCGTCGAACGGGCGCCTGCCGGTGACGAGCTGATAGGCGATCACCCCGAGCGCGTAGAGGTCGGAACGGGCGTCGACGGGAAGGCCGTCGATCTGCTCCGGCGACATGTAATACGGCGTGCCGACGGTCGCGCCCATCTGAGTGAGCGCGGAAGGCGTCGCGCCCACTTTGGCGATGCCGAAGTCCATCACCACCACGTGGCCGCGTTTGTCGAGCCGGATGTTCGCCGGTTTCAGGTCGCGGTGCACCACGCCGCGCTCGTGCGCCCAGGCCAGGGCGTCGGCCACCTGATAGATGACCGTGGCGGTCTCCAGCGGCGTCAGCCGTCCATGCCGGTCGAGGTACGAAGACATGTCTTCGCCCTCGATGTAATTCATGATCAGGTAGTAGAGACCGTTGTTCGCCGCGATGTCGATGGTGCGGACAATGTGCGGGTGGCCTTCGAGGCTGGCGGCCGTGCGCGCTTCCTGCATGAAGCTGGCGACGAGGTTCTCGTCATCGGCCAGGTGCTCGGCCAAGACCTTGATCGCGCAGAAGCCGCCGTGCAGGCGATGGCGCGCCAAATAGACGCCGGCCATGCCGCCGCCGCCAATCCATTCCAGCACCTCATAGCGGTCGCTGACCGCGGCCGCCAATCGTTCCTGGATGTGCTGGCGCGAAGACATAAACGTCGCATGGTATTGTAGCGTGGGAAATATGTCTGAAGAATCCGGTCATCGTGACTTGGGCGCCATTGCGGCGAAGATCGACGCCCTGGCTCCGGGGCCCGAGCTCGACGCTCGCTCGGCCCAGTTGATCGGTTGGGAGATTCTGGGCGTCGCCAAGCGCTTCTCGCACGGCGTGGAGCCGGGCGGGGGGGACCGCAAGGTTGTACCGCGGTTCTCCAGCGACATCGCGGCCACATTCGAGCTCGAAGAGCAGATTCTGGCCGGCGAGCACGCCGCGCTATACATTGCGCACCTCACGTCGTCGGTTCAGCCCGACGGAGCGGGTCGGCACGGCGCGGAGCATCTGGGCGCCATCGCGCACGCGGGCCCGGAGGTCCGCTGCCGGGCGGCGCTGAAGGCCTGCTTGAAGATTCCGGTCGCCGGAACGATGCACGCGCCTCCGTCGCCTGTCCGCAAGGCCGTGCGGTTCACTCCCTCGAACGACAGCGTCGAGCTGCTCTAGCCAGGCGGCCCGGCCTTTCACGAAGCCATCGTGTCGTCGGGAGAGGTCTTGGGCGGCTCCGGCGCGGCTTGCCGAAAGTCCAGCCCCGGCGGCAGGCCGTACGGCTTCTCTCGGTTGAAGCTGGTGATCGTGACGATGCCGATGCGCTCGCCCACCCGCACGTAGGTCTGCTGCTGCAGCGCCTTGACCGCGATCTTCAGCGGCGGGCGAAAGAGAATCGACGTCGACTCGTCGACCTCCATGCGGGCCTGTACGTCCCACGGCTCGAAGACGACGTCTTGCTCGTAGTGGCCGGCCGCGCCGTGACGCTGGGACTCCACGTACTGCGCCAGAGTGAGGTGGTCCGGCAGATCGTCTTCGCTGAAGACGATGTTGTCGCGAGGCTCGGCGCCCAGCCGACGCAGCCCGGCCCCTTCCAGCAGTTCCCAGCCGGGAGGGATCTGGGCCAGCGACCAGCCGCCCACGATGAGCTCGCCGGAGGCCTCGCCGGACGGGCGGCCCAATCCGACCAGGAATTCCGTATCGCCGGCACGTAGCCGATCGCCGTCGCGCAACTCTCCGGCGTCCATGAGCTGGCCGTTCACCAACGTCCCGTTGCGCCCCAGGTTTTCGAGCTTGCAGGCGCCGCCGTCCCAGGCCAACACGAAATGAATGCCGGAAAGAAACGTGTCCTCGGGGATGGTGACGCGGGCGCGCTCGTTGCGGCCGAACGAAATGCGCTGGGGCGAAGCGACCGTAATGCGGCGGCCGCGGCTGGGGATGTCGACGATCAGGGCCATCGCTGCTCAGACCCTCTCGAAGGGCTTGTCCAGGCGCACCCGCACGGGGACGATCAAGTCTTGCTCGGCGGACGCGTACTCCTGCGGGCCGAATCCGGAGGCGAGCTTGAAGAGCTTGGGATTCTTGGCGCGCGGCTGGAAGACGGCGTCCGCCAGCGCCCGGCAGTAGCCGAGGGTCAGCTTGACCGTGTTCACATCGACCTCGTCCCACCGGGCGCCGTCATGAGCCGGGAAGTATTCGCTGAGCTCGACCAGCGGAAGCGGCATCTCGAACTGAAACGACCGCATCTCCCCCGGCTGGAGCCGGGTCGCCGCCGGCAGCTCGATCGTGTCGATGTCCACACCCTGCGGCAGTGGGGCCAAGACGCGCTTGAGCGCCACGCGATAGCGCGTTTCCATGCTCACGTAAATGGAGCCGGTGAGGTCGGGCCACCCGTCCTCGGAGCCTGGCTTTCCCGCCGCGCCGTCGTAGACGCCGATCGCTCCGCCGGAGCGGTTCTCGAGCGAGTACTCGACGCGCAGGAGTTGCTCGACGCGTTGAAGATTCGCCTGGAGCCGGACATCGGCGGCCTGGGGCAGCGGAGAGCTCACGACCACCTCCCTGCAACCGAGCCACAACGCCGAGCCCGCCGCCGAAGCCAGCAGCCGCAGAGGACGCCGCCGCGAGACCCGCCGCATCTATTGGCTCGGCCGCCAGCCGGTATCGGATGGAGGGTCGATGGGGTCGCGTTGCCGGTTGCCGTCTGCATCTTCATAGCGGTGTCGCCACTGACCGTTCTCGTCCTGGTAGGTGCTCTCTTCGAGGGAATCGTGATCGGGACGGACCGGGCGCCCGTCCTCGCCGACCAGGGCTCTCTCGCTGATCGGCTCGTCCTCGTAGCCGTGCACGCCGATCGTCTGGGCTTCTTCCTGGTTGTCGCCGTGAGGGTCCGGCATGTTGCTGCGGTTGGTCCCTTCGGCATTGTGCAGGCCGTGGATGAGCTCATGCCCCATGACTTCGTCGGGCGTGCGCTCATGCAGGTTTCCATCCTCTCCACGATAGGTCGTCGAGCGCGTGGGGTTGTACCAGACGCTCGAGTCGGCTCCGGGGCCGGCCGTGCCATCCGGACGCATCATGCCGTCGGCGCTGTTGGTGCAATAGCTGTTGTCGTAGTTGCGCCCGGCCGGGATCGGCTCGATGGTGATGTGGTGACCGGTCGCCTCATAGCGCTCGGCCCAGGCTTGTCCGGTGGGGCGGGAGGTGAACGTGTCCAGATCCTGGATGACGGCGGCTTGGTACTCCGGGGAGCCCTTCACGGTGATGAACTCGTTGTACTCGGTGACGGTGGTGCCGTCATCCTGCAGCACCGCCCGCGGGTAGGGGTCCATCATGGCGCCGATCGCCATGACCACGCCGGCGATCAGGCCTCCGAGGCCGCCGCCGCCCACCATTCCGATCAGCACGGTGGGGCAGCCCATCGCCAGCGCATCCGGCGGTCCGACGCAGACGAGCGTGTCGAACTGCTTCGACTGCGGCATGTTGCCGGTGAGCACCGTGAAGGCGCCCATGATGAACGGTCCGCCCACGTGCGGCACCAGGACGGTGACGAGGGGACAGGTGTGCAAGTCGCCGATTCGCGACGCCGGCGGTCCGCCGATCAAGACCGTCGGGAACCCCACCGTCACGATCCCGCCGTGCATGGAGGGGTCGCCGATTCTGGCTGCGGGTAGAGACATTTCCGCTGCCCCTTAGTTGATCTTCACCAGCGGGGCCTGAATGATGATCATCCCCGGGTTCATGCTGATCTTGCTGGCGCCGCACTTGAGCTCGATCATGGCGGTCGCCGTGACGTCGACCTTCATGGCCTGGACCGTGTAGGTTCCCACCGGGCACTTGTGCGTGATGCCGCCCAGCGAGACCTCGAGCTCGTCGCTGCCCAAGGAGATCTTCTCCTTGCGGCTTCCCATCTTGATCTCGAGGTCTTCGTTGCCCATCTCGATGGTTTCCTTTCGGTTGCCCTCTTTGATGGTCAGCGTCTCGTCCTTGGTGATGGTCTCGGTGCGCTTGCCCTTGACGGTGGTCGTTTCGTCGTTGCCGATGGTGGTCGTGCGGTTGACGTCGACGGTGCGGGTCTCGCAGTGCTCCACCTTGGAGTCGAGGTCCTTCTGGGCGTGCAGGTAGATCTGCTCGCTGCCCTTCTTGTCCTCGAAGCGGAACTCGTTGAAGTCCGCCGGGCCGCCGCCCTTGGAACTGCGGGACTTGATGCCGGTCTGGGTCTGGTTGCCCGGCAGCGTGTAGGGCGGCATCTGTTCGGCGTTGTAGACGCGGCCGGTGATAATGGGCCGGTCCGGGTCGCCTTCCAGGTGCTCGACGATGACTTCCTGGCCGATGCGGGGGTTGGCGATGGCGCCCCAGTTCTTGCCGGCCCACATCTGGGAGACACGGATCCAGCACGAGCTGGACTCGTTGAACGTCCCACGCCGATCCCAGAAAAACTGCACCTTCACGCGGCCATACTTGTCGGTGTAGATCTCTTCACCCGGAGGCCCGACCACGACAGCCGTCTGCGGACCCTGCACGATCGGCTTCGGCGTTCGGCGGATCGGCCGAAACTGCGTCGCCGCCGGAATGCACGTGAAGGTGTTCGAGTAAGCCGAGGTCGCCTGCGGACCGGTGGAGCCGGGTTCGGGCTGGCGAGCCGAGTGCGTCACCGACGTCAGCAGGTACTCGCCGTCCTCCACCGAGGAGAACTCGAACTTCAGCTCCACCTTGTACCCCGGCAGCATCGAGCGGCAACTGCTCTCGCCGTGCGCCAGGTCATACTGCACCTCTTCTTCCTCGATGCGCAGGCGCGTGAGGGTCTGTCCTCCGCCCGTGGATTCGTACTCGCCCGGGTAGTCGAATATCTCGAACTGAGCGATGCGGTCGAGGCTGAGGACGCTGTTCTCCTTCGCCTCCAAGTTGTTCGAGGGGTCCTCGAAGTTGTAGTCGCGCTGGGCCCACTTGCCCGGCCGGAACTGGAACGTGCGCTGCCAGCCGGAGACCACATCGACTTCCGCGGCGCTCGTCGTGGCGCCCACGGCGGCGAACTTATACTCGATCGGGCAGTTCTGGTAGGCCGACTTGTGATCGGCCAGCATCAGGATGTCCTTGCCGCCTTCGTGCTTGAACCAGAAGAAGATGCCTTCCTGCTCGCACAGGCGCATGAAGAAGTTCAGCGCCGTCTCGCGGTACTGCACGCAGTACTCCCACTTGTCGGTCGAGCCACGCACGCCGCCGAAGTCGAAGTCAGTGACGCCGTAGTCGCCGAGCACCTGCTCGAGAACTTTCGGGATCGTCATTTCCTGAAAGATCCGGCAGTCGGTCGTCTGCGATAGGAACCACAGCGTGGGCACGACCTCGGCGCGGTAGATGAACGTGTCTCCGCCGGAGGGTTGGCGGATGAACCGGCTGACGCGTCCGTTGATCTCGCGAAAGCTGCTGCCGTCGTACTGCGTGAGCTTCAGCTTCACGGGCTTGCCGACGATCTGCGTGGGATCAATGTTCGAATTCTGCGAGGCCAGGCGGAGCTCGAAGTGAAAAAGGCGGGAGATCTGCTCGTGACCGGAGAGCTCGGTCACGTGCAGAACGTCCGGCCCGAGCGGGGTCGACAGTTGAATCAGTTTGTTCGTTTGGCTCCAGTTCCCAGTGGGCATGCTTCGATCTCCCGGACTCTTCCTACCCTAGAACAGCGCCAAATCGAGCCAAACCCGCTCAGGCCGGCCGCTAGCCTGCAACTAGGAGAAGGTGTACTGCACCTCTCCGTTGTCGTCGATCGTCACCGCGATGGCGTTGGGCTTCTCGCCGGCGGCCAAGCTGGTCAGCAACTGCTTGGAAACCTCCGGCAACAGCGTGTTGGTCAGGATGTTGTCGACGTTGCGGGCGCCGCTTTCGACCTCGGTGCAACGGGCGGCGATGGCGTCCACCAAAGCGTCGTCGTAGCTCAGGGCAATACGGTGGATCTCCGCCAGCCGCCGCACGATCTTGCCCAGCTTGAGCCGAATGATGAGCTTGAGGGCCTCGTCGCGGATCGGGAAGTAGGGAATGATGACCATGCGGCCGAGGAAGGCCGGCTTGAAGACCTTGTCGAGCTCGGGCTTCAGAGCCTGCACGAGGCCCTGCTCGGACGGCATCGTCTCCGGGTCGGCGCACAGGCTCATCAGCGTGTCCGTACCAGCGTTCGACGTCAAGATGATGATCGTGTTCTTGAAGTCGATCTCACGGCCCTCACCGTCGTCCATGCGGCCCTTGTCGAAGACCTGGAAGAACAGCTCCAGCACGTCGGGGTGGGCCTTTTCGACCTCATCGAGCAGCACGACCGAGTAGGGCCGCCGCCGCACGGCCTCGGTTAGCACGCCGCCCTCGCCGTAGCCGACGTACCCCGGAGGCGAGCCCTTGAGGCTCGACACGGTGTGCGCCTCCTGGAACTCCGACATGTTGATCGTGATCATGTTCCGCTCGCCGCCGTAGAGCAGGTCGGAGAGCGCCAGCGCCGTCTCCGTCTTGCCGACGCCGGACGGGCCGACCAACATGAAGACTCCGATCGGCTTGTTGGGGTCCTCCATGGAGGCCTTGGAGGTGCGAATACGCTGGCTGATGGCGCCCAAGGCGTGATCCTGCCCGACGACGCGGGCGCCAAGGTGTCCTTCGAGCGCCAGCACCGTCTGGATCTCGTCGCGCACCATCTTGCCGAGAGGAATGCCGGTCCAGCCGGAGATGACCTCGCCGACGATCTGGGCGTCCACGGTGATCTTGATCAGGGGCTGCTCGCCCTGCAGCGTCTCGAGCTCGTCGTTGAGCCGCGCCAGCTCGCCGCGCAGCTCGTCAGGGCTCTTCTCGCGCAGCTTGGCGATCCGCTCGAGCTTCTCTTCGTCCGGCTGGGCGTCCTTGTGCGCGACGGTCTCGCCTTCCAGGGCGGCGCGCAGGTCCTTGATCTCCTCGACCAGGGCCAGCTCTCGCTGCCAGCGCTCGTGCATGGACTCCAGCTCGGCGTTGGTGCCGTCGATGCCCGTGGCCAGCTCGCCGAGCTTCTCGTTGTGGTCCACGCCCAGCTCGCTTTCGCGCTTGAGCACGCGGGTCTGGACCTCCAGGTCGTCCAGGCGCCGGCGGGCGTCTTCCACCGCGGCGGGCGTCGACGACTGGCCCAGCGCCACGCGGGCGCAAGCCGTGTCGAGCACGCTGACGGCCTTGTCCGGCAACTGCCGATCCGGCAGGTAGCGGTGCGAGAGCGTGACGGCCGCGCTGACGCCTTCGTTGAGGATGCGGACGCCGTGGTGCTTCTCGAGCGACTTGACGACGCCGCGCAGCATCACCATGCAGTCGGCTTCGCTGGGCTCGTCCACCTTCACGGGCTGGAAGCGACGGGCCAGCGCGGCGTCCTTCTCGAAGTATTTCTTGTACTCCGCCCAGGTCGTGGCGGCGATGGTGCGCAGCTCGCCGCGCGCCAGGGCGGGCTTGAGTAGATTGGCGGCGTCGCCTTGGCCGGCTTGGCCGCCGGCGCCGATCATCGTGTGCGCCTCGTCGATGAACAGGATGATGGGCGTCGCCGAGGACTTCACCTCGGCGATCAAGCCCTTGAGGCGGTTCTCGAACTCGCCCTTCACGCTGGCGCCGGCCTGCAGCAGGGCCAAGTCCAGCGAATGCACGCGGACCTTGCGCAACGGCGGCGGCACGTCTCCGGCGGCCACGCGCTGAGCGAAGCCTTCGACCACGGCGGTCTTGCCGACGCCGGCCTCGCCGACCATGATCGGGTTGTTCTGCCGGCGGCGGGTGAGAATGTCGATGGTCTGGCGGATCTCCTTGTCGCGCGCCAGCACCGGGTCCATCTTGCCCGACTCGGCTTCGGCCGTCAGGTCAATGGTGTACTGGTCCAGGTGCGGCGTCTTGCCGCCCGGCTTGCGCTGCGGACCGCCGTCGCTGTCCTCGCTCTTCTCGTAGACGTCGGCGACATCCTCGGAACTCGACGAAACCAGCCCGGCGAACTCCTGCCCGAGCGCTTCGCCGTCGATCTTGGTGAACTCCCGGCTGATGTCGCGCATCAGCCGCCGCAGATCTTCATTCTTGGCAAGCGCCAAGATCGCAAAGCCCGAGCGGACCTTCTCGGCGCCGTAGTCGATCGAGCCGATCGTCCAGGCCTCGGTGAGCATGCGGACCACCCGCGGTCCGATTGCCGGCGTGCGGGCGTTGCCCGTCTTGAGCGTGTCGAGGCTGCGGGTCAGCTCATCGGCCAGCCGGGACTTGTTGACCTCGAAGCGCGCCAGGATGGGCGCGAGGTCGCCGTCGGACTGGTCGAGCAGCTTCATCAAGAAGTGCTCCACTTCGACGTCGTAGTGGGTCCGCGAGAGACACAGACCGGCGGCTGCTTCGAGGGCGCTGCGGGTTTGATCGTTGAGCCGGCCGATCAAGGCGCGCATGTTCACAGTCATGGCTTATCGTTCCTCATCCCAGTGGAAACACGGTATCAGAAGGGTCTCGATCGAACTGATCGCCCGATTTGACCCAGGTCACCCAGCCCAGCCGGGGTTCGTCGCCGCCTGCTTCGCCCAGCAGGCAAGGGGGGACGGACTCCCGCTCGAGCACCAATTGAACTTCGAAATCCACGTCGTACCCGGCGAAGAACCGCGTCAACTGCTTCAACGGTTCGAAGGCGGAGCCGTCGGGCAGAAACTGGTCGTAGCGCTCCCTCGGCAGAGGCCCGATGCGGATGCGGGCGCGAGCCTGCTGGCTCCACACCTCGTCGCCCACCACGGCCCCGCCGCCCAACGTATCGGCCGCCGCACCCAGGTCGCCGAAGGAGCATTGGTCCGATTCGGCTAGAGGATACCAAGCCCCGATGAATTGCTCGACCTGAAAAGGAGCCCGAAAGTAGTCCTCGAGCATCGACTCGAGCGCCGTCGCCGAACGGGTTTGCAGCCCCAGCAGCCCGGCGTAGTAGAGCAGCGACTCGTCTTCCACTTGCAGCCGCCGCTGCATGCCGGGCGTGCCCATGCCGATGAAGCAGGCCACCTGCCGCGAAAAACGGTCGACGCCGTCGCGCTCATAGGCGACCGGGAAGCGATACTTCTCCCACGCCTGGTAGAACAGCGACAGCAGGCGGTGGTGGAAGATATCGAGGAACTCGGCCAGCGTGCGGTCTTCCGCCCGCAGCCGGTCCACCACCAGCCGCGTGTAGTTGTACGGCAGCACTCCCGAGGCCCCTGTGAGGCCCATGAAGTTGACGTACATCTCCGGCGGGCCCTTCTCCCGCCACTCGATCTTCTGGATCTGGCTGGCCGGGAACGCCAGCGACTGATAGACGCGGAAGCGCACGGCCTCGCGCTCGAGATCTCCGTAGCGGCCCACCACGGACTCGCGGCCCGACCGCAATTGCAGGACGCGGACGGCCTGGAAGAAATCGAAGTGGCAAGGGTCGCGCCGCAGATCGGCTTCGACCCGAGCGTAGATCAGCTCAAGATTCGGTGGCCGGTCCGCGGTTTCCATTCGCGCAGCACCTCCCGCTTCTGCTTGGTCTTGACGACCAACTGCGTGAAGCTGTTCAGCGAGGCGTACAACCCCAGAAAGCGCTCGATCACGCTGGCAAACAGATACACCCCGCCGCCGACGAACTGCTCCTCGTCGAGCTCCACCTCGACCCGCGTGCCCTGGCAGAACGTGACGCCGTGCTCGGAGGCGACGGGCGCGAAGTGCCGCCGGCTCTTCACCTCCGTGATGCCGTTGATCATGCGCTTGATGTAGGCCGAGTCGGTAAAGTCATACAGCCGCAGGATGTGCTGCAAGCCCTCCCGGCCGTCCTCGACGATCGACAGGTAGTTGAGCGACAGGTGCGAGATCATCCGCCACAGGATGGCCTTGCCCATCGGCGGCCGGATCGGTTTGGTCGGCTGCTTGAGGCAGATGATGCGCTTGATCGACACTCCGCCTTCGAGCTTGAAGTCGCCCTGCGGATCGCCGAACGGCAACTTGCCGGGCAGGTCGCGGTTGGTGCAGGTGGTGTCGACAGTCAGCGTATCGGCGTCGGGCGCCACGGGACGCATCGTCAGGTCGGTGAGGGTCAAGTAGACTTCCGTTCCCTTGTCCTGCTTGCGCAGCGATTCGCGCCGGCTGGCCACCCAGAAGGCCTTTTCGCGGCTCGGGTCCTGGCCGTGGCGAAACGAATAGAACGGCTGGAAGTTGGTGATCTCCTGGGTCTTGGCGTTGATGACCTTGACCTCGTCGACCGAAAAGACCTCGACCGCCAGGGGCCGCCGGACGTCCGGGATGATCGGATACTCGAAGCGACGGTTCTCGAGCAGGATCGGTTCGGCTTGCTGCGGAAACAAGTTGACGATCGGCGTGCAACTGAGCCGGAACAGATCCGGCTTCACGTTGCCGCGCAGCACCTCGCCGGGGTCTTCGCCCTCGACGCCCTTGAACAGGAAGATGATCTCGAGCTTGTCCTGAAAACCCTCGAACTTCAGCGTGCCCAGTTGTTCCAGGTCCACGAACAGGAACTTCTCCGGGAAGGTGAAGTATTCCTGCAACAGGCGATAGCCGATGAAGCTCTTCTTGGGGTAGGGCAGCAGGCCCTCGTCGTCCTCGAATCCGACCGGGCGGATCGCGCTGCCGGGCAGACTCTGCGGCGGAATCAGCGAGCCGGGGGAAGGGTCTCGTACGACCACCTCGACCAGCCGATTGCACAACAGCTCGTAGAGCCGGTGCACCACGCGGTTCTCGCCGCTGAGGTAGAAACGCAGATGGTCGAGCTCGACCTTGTCGAGCGCCACGTCCGGGTCGAGCTGCAACTCCAACCGCACGGCCGAGGTCGCCCCCGAAAGAGCCACCGGAGGGTCCAGCAAATCCGGCGGGCTCCACTCCGCGGCGCTCACGTGAAACGGCCACAGGGTCGTGTCATACGCGGTACGAAACTTGCAGGGCACGCCGCCCACGTCGCGCGAATCGAGCATCGAGCCGCGCGGAATCGTGACCCCTGTGGAGAGCTTGCCTTGCCCCGGATCGGGCTCCATCCGCACGATCGACATGGACGGGATCGGCCGGATGAAGTGCGGATAGACGACGCCGAGCAGGGACTCGGTGATCTCCGGAAACTCGTCGTCGATCTTGAGATGGACGCGCGCGGTAAGGAAGGCAAAGCCTTCCAGCATGCGCTCGACGTGCGGGTCCTCGACCTCATCGCCGCTCATCGAGAGGCGGGCGGCGACTTTCGGATACTTGTCGGCGAACTGTTTGGACAGGCGCCGCAGGTAGGTCAGCTCGCGCTCGTAGTAGCCGAGCAGCTCATCCCGCATTCGCCTTGCCCTCGATCTGGTACTGACCGCTGCTCAACTCCAGCAGAGTATCGAACGACACTCTCTCCGAGGCAGGGTCCATCATCAGCTTCGCCTCGATGCGGAAACGCACCCGCCGCAGCCCCTTGGAGGTGACCTCCAGCGGGACGACGCGGACGTCCTTGAGGCGGGGCTCGAAGATCTCGAGCGCCTCCTTGACCGAGCCCACCAGCAGATCGGCGTCGTCGGCCGAGCTCAGGCCGTAGGCCGTGAAGTCCGGCAAGCCATAGCGGTACAGAGACTTCTCGACTTCCTGAAAGCGCGGCTCCACATCGAGCTCGCGACGGCGGATGTCGGGGCCGGAGAAGTCCAGCTTGGGCTCATCGACGATCCGGCGGGCGTTGAGCAGCCACTCTAGATCGCGGCGCACGCCGGCTCGGTGCGCGTCCTCGGACTCCCGGCGCGTCATCGGCCGCTCCAGCGGGCCGCGCTCGGCGGACTCTTCATAGCGGCGCTGCCGCTGCACGCGCCGTGAATCCTCCGGCTCCTCGTCGATGAGCCGGTCCAAGACCGAAAGCGTAACCGGAGTATTCGTCATCGCCCGCTCGCGCTAGAGCTCCAGAGCCCGCGACGGATCGAGCCGCACGATGCGATCGTAGATCTCCGCCGGCGCCTTCTTGTCTCCCGTCACGGCCTCGCAGTGATGATAGATCACGATGAGGGCGTGGACGACCATGTCCCGCTCCTCCCAGCCGTGGAGCTGATGCTGGTCAATGGAAGCCCGAATGTCGTTGAGCAGCGGCTGAGCCACGCTCTTCTTGTCGGCGCCGATGAGGATCTCGGCGATCTGGAGCTGCCGTTGGAAGCGGGCGCGTCCGGAGCGCTGCTTCTCCAGGTCGGCGAACAGAACCTCGAGCGCTTCCTGCTGCTTGCCGGCCTTGAGGGCTTTCTGGGCCAGCTCGAAGGCGTCGGCGGTGTCCTTCTTGCGCCAGCCCGGGTGCCAAGCGTAGTCGATCTCGAGCGGCTTGGCGTCCCGCGGGAACGGCGGCGGCGGCACGTGCGCCCGTACGGGCGCGGCGACCGGGCGCGGCCGCGGGGGCGGTTTCGGGGCGGGCTTTGGCGGCGGAGGCGGTTCCGGCTTCGGGGCGGACGGCTCGTCCATGGAGGCTCCGTCCGCTCCTTCTTGGCCCTCGGACGCTTCCCCGGCCTCGCCGGTGGGCTCGCCGTCGGCAGCGATGGGTTCGGGCTCCGGTGCGGGCTCGGGCTCCGGCTCTGGTTCGGATTCCGGTTCCTCGACGGCCGCCGCCTGGCTGGCGAGCGCCAACGCCCGCAGATCCAGCGGCGCCTGCTCGGTCAGCCCGCCGCTGAGCTCGCGCAGCCACGCCCGGGTCTCCAGCGAAGCCACCGGCGTCTCATCGAGCAAGGTCAGTTGCACGATGTCGGGGACGTCGGCCAGCAGCGTCGCCAACTGGGCGCAAATGGCGCGCGCGACCAGATGGTAGCTCGGACCCAATCCGGCGCAGGCCTCCACGGCGAAGCGCTGCAGGTCCAGCCAGGCCCGGCCATACGGCAGCGCCAGCGTCCGCTCACAGTCTTCCAGCAGCTCTTCCCAGCGGCCCTCGAGCGCGAGAGCCTTCAGGCGACGACGCAGCTCGATGGGAGGCGGCTGCAGCGCGGAGGCGTCCCCGGCCACGGCGGCTTCCCGCAACTCGCCCCAACGCAGCCCGCGCAGCATCAGATACGCCGCCGGGCTGGTCGGGTTCTTTTTGCGCAGTGTGGCCGCCGCGTTGGCGATCGCGGCCACGATCTCCTGCCGGTCAGCCGGTTCGCCCGCGCCCGGCGGAATCACCAAGCTGGCCGCCGCCACGACCTTCTTGACCCCGCCGCCCGCCGCTGCGTCGCCGGGCTCGCCGGCGCCGGCTTCCTCGCCCTCGGCGACTTCCTCGGGGACCTCTTCCACCGGGTCCGGCTCGAGCTCGCGCTTCTTCTCGAGGAACTGATGCACCTGATGGCGCACTTCGGTCAACGAGTCGCGCAAGGCCGAAAAGCCCGGCGCTTCATCGCCGAACTTCTCATCGCAGAGCTTTCCGAGGCCGTCGAGCGACTCCAGGCACCCGTCCAGGGCGCCCTCCATCTGGACGTAGTACGCCTTGGGGCTCGCCTCGAAGGCGTCGGCGAACTGCTCCGGCGTGACCTTGCCGGCCGCGATCTTGGCGTCCCGCGCCTTCTTCTCTTCCTTGGACTTGGCGCTCTCTTCGGTGCCGACCAGCCGCGACTCGCGGTAGTCGAACAGGTGGTAGCCCTCGCGAACGATGGCAGTGAAGCGCACCGCCTCGGCCAGACTCAACCCGAGCTGGTTGAGCGGCGCGGCGCGGAGCTCCAGACCGTCGTCCTCGTCGTCTTCGGGGAACAGCGTGTCCCAGAACTGTTCGACTAGGCTGTGATTGAGCTTGATGCCGGATAGCAACCCTGGAAAACCTTCCAGCCGCAGCAAGGCCTCGGTGGCCCAGAAGGCCAGTTGCAAGTCCTTGCTGCGCGTCGCGATCGCTTCGCTGGAGAGCTTGAGGACTTTCCCGAAATCGGCGACCTTGCGCTCGGTCTGCCATTCGCCCTGCGCCAGGTCCTCCTCTTCGCGGCGCGCCTCGCGAATCTCGTCATAGAGCGCGTCATAACGCAGCGATCGCCCGCTCGGGTTGTCGCCCGGAATCGGTTGGAGGATGTCTTCGCGAAGTGGCATGGAACAAGCGCAGACGGGAGCGAATCAGCGGGTGGCGTCGTCGTCCTCGTCCGGGCCTGCCTCGTCGGCGGTTTCCTCGAGAATCTGGACGTCGAAGACGATCGAGCGGATCTCGAGCAGGGGCACTTCGCGATCGTCGACGCGTAGGAGCTTGTGCCCGACGGGAACTTCCCGGCCGGCGTCGTCTTCGCCGAACGCCGTCGTGCGGCCCAGCCAGACCTCTTCGTCGGGATGCTTCGAGGAGAACGGATAAATGACCGGCAACAGAACCTCGCCCATGTCGGCGCCCTTGAATGACGGGCCCGCCTGGACGAATGCCGGCGTCCACAAGGTGTCCCGGAGCTTCTTCGGGGCTTCGATGTGGATCGAGGCGATGTGCTCGAACGGGACCCAGGTGTAGGCGCCGGCGACAAAGACTTCAAGACGCGGGCCGATGTCGGGGTCCACGTCGGAGATGGATTCGAACGGCTCGCCGTTCAACTTTCCAGAGCGCGACGGACCGACCGGCGAGGTAGGAAACGATTCGCTGCGGAACAGCTCGAGGCGGCTCTCCTCGGCGTGCAGAGCGGAGTAGTACAGGACCGCGCCCATCTCGGCGTCCGAGCTGCCGCGGGCCAGCACGCCGAGCTGCTTGCGCGCTCGGCTGAATTCGCCGGCGAAGCAGAGCAACTCGAACAAAAAGGTCCTCTGTTTGGAGTCGGTGGGATGATCCCGACAGTACTCGGTCAACGCGCGAATCGCTTCTGTGACTTTTCCCGCGTCGAAGAGTTGCTTTGCCGTCATTGAATCACCCCACCGAGCCTCATGGTCCAGATCGCCGCTTCGCTTAGAAGGGCTTGAGAGTACCGACGTCGAAGCCCTTGTCGACCCAGCCTTCGAGCTTGCCCTCGTCGCTCTCGGGGTTGTAGCTGACCTTGATCTTCTCGTAGGCGAACGAGACCGACTCGGTCGGGTTCTCGGAGCTGCCGGAGACCTGGATCGAGCTGATGATCACGTCCTCGAGCTCGATCTTGAAGTAGTCCTCCTGCTGGTCGCCCATCGGCTTGTCGTAGATGATCTCGACCTTGGTGAGGACATTGCCGGTCGCGCAGTCGTCGAACAGCAGGGGCGTGAGCTTGTCA
>WGMB01000012.1 GCA_016125275.1 Acidobacteriota bacterium
CGAGCCCCCGCGAAAGAGGCTCCGGCAAGCGGGCGATGCCGGGGAATGCGATGTGATGCGGGAGCGGCTTGATCAAGCCCGCCGGGGAAAACTGCGCTTTTTTGAGCTTCCTCTTGACGTGCGCCTATCATGGATGTCCCAAGGTTCCAGGTTCCGGTTCCGGTTCCCGACTGCATTGTGGCCGTCGACTGCAAACCGGTCGTTGTAGCACTGCTGCTTCGCGAGGCCGCTCGCATAGACCGCCGAGTCCCGCCCACCGTGGTCGGCAGGTCAGGCCTGGCTGATGTATCCGTGCGAGGCGCCGTTGAGCGCGGTCGCGTCAGGGCGCCCCACAGTCTGCGCAATCGCGAATTGGCTGCCTATCACCGACCCGCCCCGATGGAGCTATTGCGTACGTCAAGAAAGTCATGCCTGGAAGATATAATCTGATGATCAAGGGCGAGAGCGGCGAGGGCGAACTCGTTGCTGGCATGAAGAACAAGACAGCCTGCGAGATCAGACAGCTCAAACACACCTATGGCTGGCAATGAGGAACACGAGATTCGATATCAATGCTGCTTTGCGGTCGAACTATCGAATCCAAGGCGTCGGATGTGGGGTCGATTTTTTACACAACATGCATCGATCAGACAGTCGATATGCAACACACTCAGGAGCTTTATTGCCACGGCCAGTTCCTACTTGATCGGCTGCACTCCAACAAGGAAGTTGTACGCCCTCGATCTGCTGGAACTTAGCATGGCCGGCAAACGGAACATACCCAAGTAAGACCACCTCCCGCTCGTAGCCTGCGCGGAATATCCGCCTCGACCCTCGCATTCCGCCCAACGCCTGTGAATACTTGAGGCTATCCCCCCCGGGTTCTTCGGCTCGGGGACTGTGACTGGTTACCCCAGTTGCCTGCCTGTCACTGGTCGGCCTGATCGGGAATACAAAGTCTCTGCTCCTCTATTTCACGACTTCCTGCCCCCCTGGCTTCTGACGGACTACCCTTCCAATCTCTCGGACATCGCGAAAGAGCTTCTCGGCGCATCGCTTCAGATTTTTCTGGCGGCACGCCCCCCTGGAGCTGCCGATTCTCTTTCCATTTGACTGGAGTTCTGCATGAAAGGATACTACGGTCATCCAAAGCCTCTTTTTCCATTCGAGAGGACCAGGAATAATTACCGAAAGATCCCCCTTCACCTCTGAAGTGGCCAACTCATACCCCTGCGCATTCGAGATCACGGATTCGAGCTCATCACGAAATCGTGATGTGTACGCATCGTCACCTCTATGATATACCACGATAAAAACGGGAGCGTCAGCTTGCACGGAAGATATAGAAACAAGAGACACAGCGACCACAAGAAGTCTACTAATACACCCCCCATACAGGCCAGACGCCATTTGCACTTTGTCTTCCCTTTGCATCTTCTTCGACGTGAAACGCGAGACAGAAACCCGAGGGCAGGCTCGAGTTTCTCACACCGCGGCTCCCGTCGCCTTAGCCTTGCGGGGCCTTCCCGGCTCTCCTACCAGGAATCTGAACCCGGTTTCCCGCTCGTGGCGTCGACAGACCTGTCGACCTCCCGACGGCTTACCGGTCCCGGTTGCCGGCCACAGCCGCTGCACCCACTCCTCGCTGTCCTACTGCAAGACGCGCTCGCCGCAAAAACGAAAAAGCCGCCCCAGGTCCACTGACCCAGCGCGGCGCGCCTGCTCGGCTTCGCTTGGAAGCCACTTTAAGAGCCACCCTTAGCGTTTCTGGTTGCGGGGGAAGGATTTGAACCTTCGACCTTTGGGTTATGAGCCCAACGAGCTACCTGACTGCTCCACCCCGCACTTCGATCCTAGCGGAGTCTGAGCGGCCCGGTCAACCGGTGTGACAGTTTGATGACAGCCTCGGAGCCCCTTTTTTAGCGGTTTCGAGGACGATTTCGCTGGTCGTGATGGATCTTCCGCATCTGGCGCTTCGCCTCGCCCTGCAGCCGAGCGTCCTTCTTCTGCTCCAGCACCGCGAGCTCCGCCTGCACCTTGCCGTAGTTCTCGTACCGCGACCGCTCCAGCGCACCCGTCTCCAGCGCCTCTTGGATGGCGCAGCCCGGTTCGCTTCCGTGCGAACAGTTGCTGAACCGGCACTGCGCGATCAGCTCTTCCACATCAGGAAAGGTCTGCTCCACGCCGCTCCCGCCAGAGGGCTGCACCTCGCGGATACCCGGCAAGTCCATCAGCAGCCACCCCTGCGGCGTGCGGATCAGCTCGCGGCCCACCGTGGTGTGGCGTCCGCGGCCGTCGGCCTCGCGCACCGCGCCTACATCGCGAACCGCTCCGCCCGCCAGCCGGTTGGTGAGCTTCGACTTCCCTACGCCCGACGACCCGATCAGGGCCGCCGTCTTGCCCGGCGTCAGAAAGGCCAGCAGGGCGTCCACGCCCTCGCCGCTGGCCGCGCTGGTCGGGATGACCGGGGCGCCGCCGGCCACCTCGTTCGCCTCCGCCATGCGGGCGTCGAGGTCGTTGCACAGGTCCGCCTTGTTGAGCACCACCACCGGCTGCGCGCCGCTGTCCCAGGCAATCGTCATGTAGCGCTCCAAGCGGCGGATGTTGAAGTCGCGATCCAGGCCCTGCACCAGGAACAGCACGTCCACGTTGGCGCCCAGCACCTGCTCCACGGTGTCGCTGCCCGAGGCCTTGCGCGCCACCTTGGTCCGCCGCGGCAGAACGTCCTCCACCACCGGCGGCTGCAACCGCAGCGCCACCCAGTCTCCCGTGCAGACCTTGGTCGCGGGGTTGCGGACGAGCTTGGGACGGGCCGGCGCCTCGATGTCGCCGTCGTTCTCGGTCCACAGGACGAACGCCCCGCGCAGCGACGAGGCAATCCGCGCCGGGATCAACCCGGAGCCAGCAAAGTCCCGTTCCCAGGCCTGCTCGAAGAAGTCGTTCCAGCCGATTTCGGCAAGCCTCGGCATCATACCCCTCCAGTGTGGCGCCGAACTCGCCGGAAATCTCAGCGAAGGCCTCGCGACGGCGTGTTTAGGGCTGGGCGGATGACGCCTGCCAGAGGGTCGTGCGACCGTCGCGGCCCGCCACGGCAATGCGGACGGCTTGCGGGCCGAGCTGCGCCGCGCGGGCCGGCGCCTCGCCCAGGGCCGCGATCTCGCGCTGCCGTTCCACATCCCACAGCCGGGCGCGGCCCTGAGCGTCGAGCGTCAGAGCCACCCAATCCCCCTGCGCCGACTGCGCCAAGTCAACGACCGGCGCGCTCAGGCGCAGAGTCGTCTTGAGCTTTCGCGCGGGCATGTCCCACACGGCAATGTCGGCTCCGGCCGCCCCCGCCAACTCCAGGCCGTTGCCGCTGAAGCGCAGCAAGGCCGGCTCGAGGTTCGGCACGGAGAGCGCCTCCCGCGAGCCCTGCCTGCCCAGGCCCAGCAGACGCACCGCGCCGGGTTCGGCGGCGGCCAGCAGCGGCCCGGTCGGGCTGAACGCCAGCGCCTTGGAACCGTCCGCCGGCCCCTCAAAGCCCAGAGACTCTCCCGACCGCAGATCCCACACCCGAATCGAGCCGTCCGCCGAGGCCGTCGCGACGCGTCCGCCGTCGGCGTTGAACGCCAGCGCGGTCACCGGCCCCAAGTGCGCCAACCGTCTCACCGGCTCGGAGGTCGCCACGCGGTACACATGCGCGGCGTTGTCGCCGCCCGCGATCGCCACCAGCGCCCCATCTCCGCTGAAGACCGGGGCGGCCTGGGTTGCAGCGTCCGGAAACGTCGCGACCTGCGCGCCGGTCCGCATGTCCCACACCGCCGCGCCGCCTTCCTCCAGCCGCCCGGCCAGCCAAGCGGCGGCCGGCGAGACGGCCAGCCCGCCCTGCAGGTCGAGCTCCCAACGATCCGCCGGCTCGTAACGCGGCGAGCGCTGCAAGCGTCCGTCCGACTCCACGGCCTGATCGGCTTCCCGCTGGTAGGCCTCGACTTCCTCGACCAGCGGCGTCCGCGAGAGCGAGCGCACCCCCAGGTACAGCAGCCCGGCCAGGCACAGCAGCACGAACAGCGCGCGAAACACCAATTGGCGGCGGGACTGCTTCTCGAGCGTCGAGCGCCGCCGCCACGTCCGGATCTGTGGCGACTGCACGTTGATCTGGACGCCCGGGTTGCGGGCCATCGCCTCGATCACCCGCCGAAACTCCCGCGCCGACGGAAAGCGCTCCTCCGGGTCCTTCGCCATCGCGCGCAGGATCACCGCGTCCATCACGGCCGGCAGAGACGGCTCGAGCTCGGTGGGGGGCCGCGGGTCCTCATTCACCGCCGCCTGCAACAGCGCATAGCTGCTGTTGTAGGGGAAGGGCTTGGATCCCGTCACCATCTCGTACAGCACGGAGCCGAAGGAGTAGATGTCAGCCCTGTGGTCGGTCTGATCGAGGCCCCTCGCCTGCTCGGGGGAGATGTAGAACAGCGAGCCCACGACGGCCCCGGTCTGGGTCAGCTTGGCGTCTTCGCGGTCCTTCGCCAGCCCAAAGTCCATCAGCTTCACGGTCCCCTCGGGGGTCACCATGATGTTTTCCGGCTTGATGTCGCGGTGCGTGATGCCGCGGTTGTGGGCGTATTCCAGGGCCTGCAGCGCCTGCACGGCCAACCGCAGCGTCTTGCCGGGGGGCACCGGGCCTTCGGCGATCACCCGGTCGAGCGAGACCCCGTCGACCAGCTCCATCACCATCACCAGCTCGTCGCCCACCCAGAAGGCGTTGTGCACCGAGGCGATGTTGGGATGGTTGAGGCTGGCCTGGAGCTTGATCTCCCGCTGGAACCGCTCCGCCGGAGCCTGCGACTCCTGACGGCCTTGCAGCAGGACCTTCATGGCGTCGAGACGCCCGGTAATACGGTGCTCGACCTTGAAGACCTGTCCGGCCCCGCCCGAGCCGACGGCGCCGACGATGCGATAGTCGCCGACTTGATCCCCGACGTGAAAACTCATCGATGGAGCGGGCTTCATCGCGGGCGAGTCCAAACCTGCAACAGACTCTTCCAAACCCAGTCTAGGCCGGGTTTGCGGCGGGTAAGCCCCGTCGAATACCCTATTCCGCCTTAGGATTCCTCCGACGCCCCGGGGCTCTGGTGCGATGCGATAAGATCCGGACTCGTGCTGGAGAGGGTTGCGTTCTTGATCCTGGCCGCCTCGTCGGTCGGCTATTTCGCTTGGATGACGTCGCGGCGGCTGGCCGCCATGGGCGCGGCGCGCAACGACTTGGGTTGGGGGAACTGGCCGGGCCGGGCCGCCCGCGTCTTTCGAGAAGTGCTTCTCCAGCAAAGGGTTTTGGCGCGTCGGCCGCTGGCGGGCCTGCTGCACGCCTTGGTGATGTGGGGCTTCTTCGCCTTCGCCTGGGTCAGCCTGGAGCACCTTTGGTGGGGCTTGGTCGGGCTGGACCAGGCCCGGCCGATAACGAGCTGGTACGGCTCGTTCGCCGGCTTCTGGGCCTGCGCCGTGCTGGTGGGCATCGTGGGGCTGGCGTTCCGCCGCTTCGTGCTGCGGCCTCGAGCGCTGGGCGGCTTCTCCGGCGGCTCCGCCGTGGTCTCCGCGCTGATCGTCGTGCTGATGGCGACCTACCTGGCGGACTGGCTGGCTCTCGATCCGCCCGAGCCC
Source organism: Acidobacteriota bacterium (assembly GCA_016125275.1). Classification (GTDB taxonomy): domain Bacteria; phylum Acidobacteriota; class Terriglobia; order Bryobacterales; family UBA6623; genus RI-231. The sequence goes on from WGMB01000012.1 coordinate 5,614, forward strand.
GCCTGGCGCTGGAACTGGGCGCTGCACACCGCCGCCCTGCTGGGAATGCTCTGGGTCATCCCAAACTCCAAGCACCTGCACCTGTTCCTGGGCCCCGTGGCGGTCTTCTTCCGGCGCGGCGACACCATCAGCCCGACCCGCGCTCTGGTGGAGGAGGACGACGAGGACTTCGGGCTGATGCGCCTCAGCGATCTGACGCGCAAGGACATTCTCGACGTGAACGCCTGCGTCGAGTGTGGCCGCTGCACGGACGTCTGCCCCGCCCATCAGTCCGGCGGCACGTTGAACCCCAAGCAGGTGATCCTGCAGCTCCAGCGCGGTTTGCTGCAGTCGCCCAATCTGGCCGAGGCGCGCGCGGCCGGACCGGCGTCGGAAGTCGCCGAGGGCAAGGCCTGGGTCTCCGAAGAAGACCTCTACCAGTGCTTCGCCTGCGGGGCCTGCGAACAGGCCTGCCCCGTGGGCATCGAGCACGTGGGCGCGAAGATCCTGGACCTGCGGCGGGGGCTGGTGAGCGAAGGCCGTACCGAGCATCCCAAGCTCAACGACCTGTTCCAGCAGATGGAGAGGGCCCCGCACAACGGCTGGGGCGCTTCGCAGCAGCTCCGGCGCAAGCTGCTGGAGGAGGCGGGGCTGCCGGCCTACGAGGCCTCCAAGGATTGGCTGCTGTGGCTGGGCTGCGGCTGCAACTACGACCCGCACGGCCAGCAGGTCGTTCGCTCGATGCAGCGCCTGCTCGACGCCGCCGGCCTGTCGTGGGGCGTGCTGCCGAGCGAGACCTGCTGCGGCGAGCCGGCTCGGCGCGCCGGCAACGAGTACTTGGCGATGGAGCTCTCCGAGAAGGCCATCGACGCCATCGAAAGCTCGGGCGCGCGCAACATCGTCACCTGCGACCCGCACTGCTGCCGCATGCTCGACGCGGACTACCGCCAGAACCCTCGCTACCGCGAGCTCGGCGTCCGCGTCGTCCACCACACCGAGCTGCTCAGCGAGCTGCTGCCGCGGCTGGCGCTGCACAACGTGGACGAGCCCGTGGCCTACCACGACCCCTGCTGGCTGGCCCGCGGCCGGGGCGTGACCGACGCCCCTCGCGCCGCGCTGGAGGCCGCCGGCGCGGACCTGTTGGAGCCGGCCGCGCACGGCCGGGAGACCTCCTGCTGCGGCGCGGGCGGAGCGCAGCTCTATCTCGCCGACGATAAGCGGGAAGCGCCGGGCGGACGGGTCAACGACCGTCGCTTCGAGCAGATCACGGCTTCCGGCGCCAAGACTGTCGCCGTCGCCTGCCCTTATTGCCAGATCATGCTCAGCGACGCCGCCGGCCGCGCGCAACGAGCCGACGTCCGGATCGTGGACGTGGCGGAGCTGCTGGCTTCGCGACTGCCCTGAATTGGCCTACTTCGGGTCGGGGACCTTGGGGAGCTGCGGCGGCTCGTACTGCTCCTGGCCCCCTTGGGTTTGGCCGCCCTCCACCTGGGCGCCCTGGCCTTCCGCCGAACCCTCGGCGGCCTGTCCGCCGAAGTCGATGACCGAGTCGGTCTCGAACACGCTCGAGACGGCCTCGAACTTCCGGTGGTGCGTCCAGAAAATCTGGTTGCGGTAGCAGGTGGCGCCGCCGTTCTGGCAGGAGAGGTTGCCCGCCTCCACCGGCAGCAAGTAGCTATTGTCGCCGATCGCCACGTCGGCGAAGTCGATTTCGGACTCCGCCGTCGAGACCGGATAGTCCGAGGGGAGCTGGAAGGCCTGCATCTCGATGCGCAAGGCGCGGCCCGTGCCCTTCTCGATCCAGACGCGCCCGTTGTAGGCCGGAACGATCGTGCGGCCGTTGGCGATCACGGTCCAGCGTGAGCGAGCCTTCTGCACGAAGAACTCGTAGACGAACGCTTCCTTGTCGCGAATCGTCGCCGGCTTGCCGCGCTTGAAATCGGCCCGGGTGGAGGGATCGAACAGGTTCCACAGCACCGAGCCGTACTCGCCGGCCGAACGCGTCCCCGCGATCTCCATCATCTTGCCCTCGAAGGGCTCGCCGTTGACCTTGATGCTCTGGTAGTTCTCGACGCCGTCGATTACCAGGACCTCCGCCGTCACGTTGCCGTCGGATTCCCAGGTCTTGCCCATGTTCGGCGTGATGGCCCGCTTCATGAGCTGGTCGCAGATGAAGTTGGGCAGCGACTGGCTGAACTCCAGGTTCGCTTCCATGGCCTGGGCGATGACCGGGTCGGAGTGCAGCCGCGCAGCCGGCGCCGGCGCGCGCCGCAGCGTCGGCCGTCCGTCTGCGTCGGCGGGCGTCCCGGGCGCGACCGTCGCGGTCTCGGCGGGGAGCGGGTCGAGCTCGGGCGGCGGCGGGAAGCCTCCGGCGGGCGGCTCGTTCGGGAACGGCTGGTCGGCGTGGCGCGCGGAGTCGGCGTTCTGGCCGTCGCTGCGGCGGCGCAGCACCGGCGGCCCCGGGTCCACCGGCTCCGACCCGACCGCGGACACTTCCCTCTCGCCGGACGCCGTCGACGGCTCGCTCGAGACCGTCGAAGCGGCCTCGCTCGGCGCCTTCTCCGGCTCGTCCTCGATCACGACGACTTCGTTGGGAGACCTCTGTCCGACGGGGCCTTGGTCGGTCGGACGCTTCGGCAACGGCTCGTCCACACGCGGCAGACGAGGCTTTCGGTTCGTCTCCAGCGGACCGGTGGTCTGAGCGCCGGCCGCCAGACAGAGCAGCAACAGTCCCAGAACGAGGCGCGACATCTGAGCCATCGACGCAACCCAGCCTTCCGGGGTTTCGCCCCGGCGATTTCAAACCAAAGCTTCGACGGGCGTTTGCTCGACGATCTTGATCCCAAAGCCCTCCAACCCGACCACTTTCCGCGGCCGGTTGGTGAGCAGCCGTATGGAGCTCAGCCCGAGATCCGCCAAAATCTGCGCTCCGATGCCGGAGCGGTATTGCAGCGCATCGGCCCCTTCTCCCCGCTGCGGACGCACCGCCGTCTGCTCCTGCAGCACGATGCGGCCGTGATCGACCTCATAGCCGGTCGCTCCCTGGTGCAGGTACACCACCACGCCGCGGCCTTCCTCGGCGATCCGGCGCAACGAACCCTCGAGCAGCTCCCGCGAAGAGCTCGCCGGAGCGCCGAACACATCGCCCAATAGGTGCCCGGCGTGCATCCGCACCAACGGCGGCGGATCGCCGGAGAGGTCGCCCAGAACCAGCGCCAGGTGCGTATCCGCGTCAATGGCGCTGCGGTAGGCGATCGCCCGGAACTCGCCCCACTGCGTGGACAGATTCCCCTCGCCGTAGCGCTCCACGTAGCGCTCGTGCTCCAAGCGATACCGGATCAGGGCCGCCACGGAGATCATCTTGAGCCGATGCGTCTCGCAGAACTTCACCAAATCCGGCACGCGGGCCATGGTGCCGTCCTCGTTCATGATTTCGCAGATCACGCCCGCCGGAATCAGCCCGGCCAGCCGCGCCAAGTCCACCGACGCCTCGGTCTGCCCCGCCCGCACCAGCACGCCGCCTTTCTGCGCCCGCAGCGGAGGAATGTGCCCCGGCCGCGCCAAGTCTTCCGGGCCCGAAGCCGGGTCGATGGCGACCTGGATCGTGCGAGCGCGGTCCGCCGCCGAAATGCCGGTGGTGACGCCGGTGGCGGCGTCGATCAGCTCGCAGAAAGCCGTGCCGTGGCGGGATGTATTGTGCGCGGAGACCAACGGGACGCGCAGATGCTCCAGCCGCTGCTGCGTCAGCGCGAGGCAGATGAGGCCCCGCCCGTGCGTGGCCATGAAGTTGATGGCCTCGGGCGTCACCTTCTCGGCGGCCAGCGTCAGGTCGCCCTCATTCTCGCGGTCTTCGTCGTCGACGACCACGACCATCTCGCCCGCGCGAATCGCCTCGATCGCCTCTTCCACCGGCACGAACGCCATATACTTCGGATTCTACCAGCCGCGCCCCGGCGGACCGGCGCCTTACAGCGGCAGGATCTCTTCGCGGTCCGGGTTGAACTTCAGCCGGCGCTGCTGCAAATAGGCAATGTTTCCCAGGTGCGAGGCCTGGGCGGAGCGGTGGCCGATCCAGACGTCGCCGTTGGGGCGCTGCCGGGACTTCACGCAGTCCACGAAGTTGTCCACGTGGTCCTGCGTCATGTCGCCGCGCGCCTTCACCGTCACCGGTTCGCCCTTCAGGGGCGTGTAGGTGTAGCTGCCGCGGTCGATGTAGAGCATACCCTCGGTGCCCACCATCTCCACGCCCGCGCCCTTCTTGCCCGGCGCCAGAGTGGCCTCGAAGGTCGCCGTCCAGCCCTGGCGGTAGTCCAGCAGGCAGGCGATGGTGTCGGGCGCGGTGCGGCCGTCCTTGTAGTTGTACACGCCGCCGGAAGCCACCGCGGCCACCGGATCGTCCTGCCCCATGAACAGGTGTACGGCGTCGATCCAGTGCGTGAAAAGGTCCGTCACCTGCCCGCCGCCGAACTCCAAGTAGGCCCGGAAGTTGAAGTACTTCTTGGGGTCCCACTCCTGCCACTTCACCGGCCCCAGAAAGCGCGCCCAATCCAGGTTGGAGGGCTTGGTCTCGGTCCCTTGCGGATACGGCCGCAGGTGCGCGCCGTTGCCGTGCCACCAGGTGCGCGCCATGGTGATCTTGCCCAGCTTGCCCGAATCGAAGTACTCCTCTTTGGCGTTGAGGTAGTGCCACGCGGACCGCTGCTGCATTCCCACCTGGCAGACGCGGTCGTTCACCCGCACGGCCTTGACGATCTCCGGTCCTTCTTCCAGGCGCAGCGTCAAGGGCTTCTCGCAGTAGATGTCCTTGCCGGCGTTGGCGGCGTCGATGCACGTTCCGGCGTGCCAGTGGTCGGGCGTGGCGATCAGAACGGCGTCGATGTTCGACTGCGCCAGCAGCTCGCGATGATCCTTGAAGCCCTTGGCCTTGGGCGCGATCTCGGCGGCTTCGTCGATCCGCGACGGATAGATGTCGCACAGCGCGTTGGCGGAGATCGAAGGGTTGTTGACGAACGACTTGAGGACGCTCTTGCCGCGTCCGCCGCAGCCGATCAGCCCCAGGCCGATCTGGTCGTTCGCTCCGAGAATGCGCTGATAGGACGCCGCCGAAGCGGCCAGGGCCGTCATCGCGCTCCGACGAAAGAAACCGCGGCGGGAATGGCTGGAACTAGGCATCGCGCGGATTCTAGCACAGCCCCGCGGGCCGTTCCCCGAGCCCCGGGGCTCACTCCCGCTCGCGGATGATCTCGATCTGGTCGCCCACCTGCGTGCCCGTCGTCTCCGTCGTCCCGGCGGGCAACTCCAGCACGCTCTTGGCGCGGAGACTGCCGGCGAGCCGCCAAGGCTTGAGCCGAGCGCAGATCTTGACGACGCGCTTCTGCCGGTCCAGAAAGACCGCGTCGATCGCGAAGCGCATGAAGAACATGTGGATCGCCTCGCAGGGGGTGATCCAAAGCCCCTCGCCGGGGGCCAGCGAATCGCGACCCAGCAGGCCGCGATTGCGGTTGGCGGCGCTGTCGGCGAGCTCGATGGAGTCTCCCAACACAGCTCCGCGCGTGGCGTTGCGTACCAGCACTCCTTCCTAGACTACGGCTTGGCGACCGGTAGAACGATCGTGCCGACGCCTGAGGCGGAAGCGAAATTCCGCCTCAGGCGACCTCCGGAACGGTCAGGCGATCTTGAGCACGTTGCGCAACAGCTCCGCCGATCGGGGCCGGCCCCGGCGCGGCGCGATCGGCTGCGGAACGAACTGAGGCGTCGCTCGCACCGGTTCGGTCAGCCTCTTGGAGAAATAATCCCGCGGCGGGTACAGGGCGTAGGGCTCGAGCGTCGCGAAGGCCTCGCCCAGAATCTCCTCGATGCGGTAGGCCGCGTGGAAGAACGCTCCGCGGCTGAGGCCCAGCCGCCGGCAGCACAGCGAGGCGTCGGCCCCGAGGATGTAGTGAAACCGAAAGATCTTGTAGCGCCAGGGATCGAGCAGCCGCCGGGCGACGAGCTCGAAATCCGCCAAATACTCCTCATCCTTTCTGCCCCAGCACCCCCGATTGGTGCGGCCCTGCGGGGAGCGTTCGAAGCTGACGCGGCTGCGGAATCGTCCGCTCTCCACGCAGGCGCGAAAGCGCTCGTAGCAAACGCGAAACATCGCGCGTAGGGCGCACCGGCAAGGCAGCGGCGAACCCTCGTGTTCACCCCACTCTCCGCGACCGTTGCAGCGAGTGCACGACGGGTAGGCGAGGTAGTTGAGATCGATCTTGCTCCAGTCCATTTCCCTCTCTCCTCCAGGCGCCGCCGCACGAATACAGGAGGATCGGCGACACCGGATCAGACGGATACAAGACTACCGACGCGTTCGCTGGAAAACAAAAGAATCGGGGCCAGTTTTTTCGTTCCATTCTGGGAAACATTTTGCTCCGGGATTGAACCGCCTACAGGGGCGTCCGGCCCGACCTGCAGACCTCGGCGCGCGCGGGCTCACTTCGCAGTCCCACTTCGGCGCCTACAGTCAAAACCTATGCGACCCTATTTCAACTCGCTATATGGCTACGCCCGGGTTTGGAGAGCTGGCCTCTCGCCTGGTGCGCTATCTCAACGAGCTCGTTCGTCGCGGCGAGATCAGCGAGCGCGGCCTGGCAAGGCTGGCGGGGTACTCGCAGCCGCACGTACACAACGTGCTACACGGTCGACGCGCCCTAAACCTGGAAGTGGCGGATCGCTTCTTGGAGACCCTCGGCATCTCCTTGACCGCCCTGTTCACGCCGGATGAGATGGCCGGAGCGCCGCCCGCGGGGCTCTCCGGGGCGAGGCCCGTACCACTGCTCCAGGGCCCTCTGGGAGGCGGCCAGCCGTTCCCGCGCGAGGCCGCCTATCCGGCCGTGGAGCTGCTGCCGGCTCGCGCGGTGGGCGACAGCGTCAACCCGACCGCGGCCCTCGTCAGCCCTGACGAGCGCACGGCTTGGCCGGCGCTGTGGCCCGGCGACTTGGTCTTGCTGGATCGCTCGCCCCACCTACGGCGCCGCCCCCAGCTCGAGTCCTTCTATGCCATCGCCTGGCGGGACGTGGGCTACATCTGCCGGTGCCACCGCATCGGCGACGGGCTGCTGACCGTGGTCGACTCCGACGGCTCCCCGGCGCCGCCGCCCCGGCTGACCGTCGACCCCGGCGAGCTGCTGCAAGTAATCCGCGGCAAGATCGTCTGGGCCGGCCGCGATCTACGCAGCGCCCCCTGACGGCGCCCCGGCGGGCGGTCGCAAGGCCGCGGCTGCGTTGGAGAGATCCCCGCCGCTGGGCTGCTGGAACGGCCGCAGCCCGAACAGCGGCAGCACGGCGTACAGGTGGTCAAAGATGTCCGCCTGGATGCCCTCGTAGAACGGCCAGCGCTGGTCGTTGGTGAACACATACAGCTCGATCGGCAGGCCCTGCGCGGTCGGAGCCAACTGCCGCACCAGGAAGGTCATGTCCTGGCGGATCTTCGGGTGCTGCTTCAAGTAGGCGGAGCAGTACTCGCGGAAGGCCCCGATGTTGGTCATCCGGCGGCCGTTGGCCGGCGAAGCCTCGGCGTCTCCGTACTCGGCGTTGTAGGCGGTGATTTCTCTCTGTTTTTCTTCGAGATACGAGCGCAACTTCTTGACTTGCTTGAGCTCTTCGAGCTGGGCGTCGCTGAGGAAGTGGATCGATCCCACGTCGATCGAGATGGCGCGCTTGATCCGCCGTCCGCCGGAATCCTGCATCCCCCGCCAGTTCTTGAACGAGTCCGAGATCAGCGCGTAGGTGGGGATGGTGGTGACCGTCTTGTCGAAGTTCCGTACTTTCACGACGTTGAGGGTAATCTCCTCCACGTCTCCGTCAGCTCCGTACTTGGGCATCTCGATCCAATCGCCCGGCCGCACCATGTCCTGCGCCACGAGCTGAATGCCGGCGACCAGCCCCAGGATCGTGTCCTTGAAGACCAACAGCAGAATAGCCGTGGCGGCGCCCAGGCCGCTGAGCAGCAGCAGCGGAGACTTCTCGATCACGATGGCAACCACCACGATCAGGGCTGCGATCGTCATCAGCAGCTTCACGACCTGCACGTAGGCGAAGACCGGAATGCGGCGCGAGACCGGGAAGGTCAGGTAGATGTCGTGGAAGGCGTTGAGCGCAGCGTCAATGGTCAGCACGCCGACGACGATCATGTAGATCTGCGCGCCCTTGAGCGCCGCCGTCACCAGCGCCGAGGTTTCGAGCGTCAGCGGCGCCAGCGAATAGATGACCATCGCCGGCGCGAGGTGCGAGAGCCGCCGAAAAACCCCTCGGTTCAGGATCTTGTCGTCCCAGGTCGTCGCGGTGCGCTGCGTAAAGCCCTTCACCGCCGCCAGCAGAATGCGCTTGGTAATGAGGTTGGCAATCCAGGCCAGCAGGGCGACAGCCAGCACCTGCGTGCACTCGACCACCCAAAAGGCTGTTTCGTTCGACGCGCCCAGGCCCAATACCCAGCCGCGCAGCTTCTCCACCCAGTCCATGGCCTCCTATTGGGCCAAAAACCGGCAGGCGGAGTCCAGACGAGGGGCTTTACGGAAATACGGTCTTGGCCAAACCGGCGTTGCCGGCGCGGTCGCGGACGCGCAGTGTCACCGAGCGTTCGCCCTGCCCGGGACCAAGCTGAATCGTGAACGTCTCGGCTTGGCCGTCGGCGATCCCGTCGTCGGTGCGGACCGGCGTCCACGGGCCCGCGTTGACGGAATACTCGGCGCCGGCGATGGGCGAGGCGGAGTCGCGCGCTTCGAACCGGGCTTCGGAGTCGCCGCTGCGCTCGAGCAACGTCACCAGCGGCGCGGTATGGTCGATCAGCACCGGAGCGCTCGTCTTGTCCGCCGTGCGGGCCGCGGCCGGCGGATTGGAACGGCTGTCAGAGACCCTCACGCGGAAGCGGTAGCGGCCGTCGGCCAGAGCGTCGCGGTCGATCAGCAGCTTGGGCTCCTTCAGGTCCTCGCGCATTGTCTTCCAGCCCGATTCGCCCTCGCCCCGAAACTCGACCGCGGCGATCAGCTCATCGCCGTCGGGGTCCGAAGCGCTCCAAGTGATCGACAGCCGCTCACCGCCGTTTCGCTCCAGCCGGGTCTCTTCCGTCGAGGTCGCCGACGACACCGAAGCGTCTCCCGAAGCCGTCACGGTGATCGAATAAGCCGCCGAAGAATCCCCCGAGGAGGAGGCGTTCGACGAGCTCGAACCGCCCGAGCCGCCGTCGTCCTTGACCGACTTGACGGTCACCGAAGAGATCGTCGGCGGCTGATTCTGCGGCAGATAGCTCACCGTCGCCTGTTCGAGCAAGGGCTCCTCCGCGCCCTGGCGGACCAGCCGGGCCCGCCACTGGATGAAGCGCGCCGGCGGAGAGGCGATGGGACCGCCGCCGGGCGTCTCGATCGGCTCCGACCAAGCGCTCCAGGTGCCGTCCGGCTTGGAGGCGTTGCCGGTGCGGGTCTCGAAGACGATGCGGCCCTCGCCGCGCCAGCTCAGCCGCCCCCACTGCGAGACGCCGCCTGTGTCGCGCACGCCGGTCTCATAGACGCCCTCGGCCGCCGGAGAGCCCTCCAGTCGGACCAGCGCGCCGCCGTAGGCCGCCGAAAGCAGCGCCGTGTCGCCGTTGCGGCGCAGCGAGGTCGCCTGCCGCTGGTCGGTCTGCGCCAGTAGCTCCAGGCGGTCGGCGTCCGGGTCGATCCGGTAGAGCCGGCCGGCCTTTCCGGTGATGAACAGCAGCCTGGAAGGGTCTGCGGGGTCGAAATCCAGCCCCAGGATGTCTTCGTCTTTGGAGGTCCACAGCTTGTCGACGCTCTGCTGGGGCCTCAGCCGAAACAGAGCGGCCGTCTCCACTCCGTAGTTGACCGTGGGCACGGAGTAGCTCGCGCCGCCGCCCATCGAGGGAGCCGATCCCGCCGTCAGGCCGGCGCCGCCTGCCTGTTGCCCCTGCGCGATGGCCCCGGCGGTGACGACGGAGGAGACGATCTGGGTGGTCTGATCCCGCAGAGACATCGCGCCGCCCATCGCCGCAAAGTAGATCTCTCCGCTCGGCGCCACGGCGATGGAGCGAATCTCCGGCAGCTCGGAATCATACAGTGCGAAGGCCTGGTCCTTGCCGTCCACTCGGTAGAGCAGGCCGTTCGGGTCCGTCCCGGCCAGCAGCCGGCCCTCCGGGTCGAGCGCCAGCGAGATCGCGTGGCGCTGGCCCGTGTCGAGCCACAGCTCGCCCTTCCCGCTCAAGTCCATGCGAAAGATCTTGCCCTCGTCGCCCGTCGCCACGTAGAGGCTCCGGCCGTCGGCGGAAAGCTGCAGGTCCCAGATGTAGGCCTGCTGCGGGTCGTAGAGCTCCTTGGCCTCTCCCTTGGCGTCCACGCGGTAGACCTTGCCGTGCGGCGCGGTCGCGACGTAGAGGGCGCCGTCGGGGCCGGCCTCCAGCGCAAAAATCTCGATCTCCGGCGCCTGCCACAGCAGCTTCGCCTTGCCGTCGGGGCTGATGCGGTAGAGGCGCCCTTGGTGGCCCGTCCCCAGGTAGATCGAGCCGTCCGCGGCCACAGCCGTCGCCCACGAGAGAGCCTCGTCGGATTCGAACAGCGTGGTCAGTCGCGGCGCCAGGCGCAGCCGGCCCTCATCGTCGAGCGAGAGCGCTTCGAGCTTCCCTTGCAGGAATCCGTCGAAGTCACTGATTTCCCAGATTTTCGAGGACGATGCAGACAGCGCCTGTACGGCCAGCCATCCGGTAAGCAGCAAACGAACCATCATTGCGTGATCTCGAGCGGTAGGCTCAATACGCCGTCCACGACGCCGTTAAACGTGGCGACGTTCAGCTCGGCGAGAACCTCATAGGACTCCGGCGAGGCGCCTCCGGCCGCGCCTTGGGGCGACTCCAGGATCGTGCGCAGCGAGGCCGGGACCTGCTCCATGCGCTGCGCCTGCACCCGGAAGCCGACGCCCGAGCGCCACACGCGCAGGTACAAGGCGTCGCTGCGCCGCAGGCGGTTGACGGCGTGGACCAGCTCGGAAGGCGTCAGCGTCCCCGCTTCGAGCAGCAGCGGAAACTCCGTGGTGTTGAGTCGCGCGGCGTCGGACAGGGTCAACTGCAAGGGCCCCGGCGCGATCGCGGCAGGCGCCGTCCATTCCAGCTCGCGGACGGTACGCTCGTCGGCGCCCGGCCCACGCAGCGCCACGGAAATCTTGACCGTCTCGCCGGCCTGCATTCGGCGCCGGTCGGTCCAGGCGCCGGTCACGCGGATGCGGCGATCCTGCGGGGCTGCGTCGATGTCGATCTCGATGCGCTCCACGTTCAGGTCGGCCGGCGCGGTCTGCTGCAGAAAGGCAAGCGGGGCAGCCGTTCCGATGGCGGCCTGCTGCGCCACGCCGGAAGCGCCGCTGTAGAGATCGTCGAGCTCGAGCGGAGGCGCATCCGCAAAGCTGACGCGGCCGTGGATGCGCAGGCTGCTGGGCCCGAGTTGCCGCTGCTCGGCGTCAATGGCCGAGAAGGTGGCGATCTGGAGCAGAAACGGCGTCAGGAAGGGGTCGCGAACCGCTTCCATGTCATAGGTCTGGCCGTTCACCCGCAAGCGGAATGGAACCATGGACGGCCCGGGGCCCAGCGAGCCCGCGATGCCGGCCGTACGGTCCAGCGTCACCTTGCCGATCAAAGCGCCCTCGCCGGCCAGCTTGAACGAGTTCTGCACGTTCGGCACCAGCGTCAGCACCGAGGCCCGCATCATGGGCAGCTCCAGCGGCCCGGTGGAGAGGAACGCGTGCCCGAAGGCCCACAGCCGGTCGCCCTCGACTTGCGTGACGGTCCCGGCGGCGGACATCGACAGGTCGCCCCGCAGCATGCCCACGCTGATCATCGAGCCCGGCTCCACCGCCGCCGAGCCACCGTCGCGGGCCTGGCCGCCCACTCCCTGCACCGGCCGCAGCCCCAGGGCCCGCAACTGGTCGCCAAAAACCTCGATCGTCCGCTCGGTGAAGCCGCCAAACGAGACCGGCGTGGCGATGGGAATCATGCGCTCGGCCGTGCGCGTTCCGGACGGCCCCGGCAGGATGGAGCGGTCGCCAGCCAGCAGCTCCGGCAGAGAAGGCCGGGCCGGCTCGACGCGCGCCGAGGCGTCCTCCCGCAGCATGTCTTCGATGGGCCGTATGCCGGCCAAGGGCTCGGTCGAGAAGGGAAAGCTGAAGGCGACCGCGCCGGCGAGCTTGCCGTCGATGTAGACCGGGCTGCCGGACATGCCGGCCATCACGCCGGTTTCGGCCAAGGGGCCGCCGGAGAGCCTGCCCAGGATCAGCGACTGCTTCGGACCGACGTTTTCCAGAACGCCCAGGATCTCCACCTGGAACTCTTCCACCCGGTCGCCGGCAAAGACCGTCCGCCCCACGCCGCGTTGGCCGGCGCGAACTTGGTCCAGCGGCAGGATTTGAGCGGAGACGGCGCCGACGAGAACCAACCCGGCGGCCATGCGGAACAGCAGACGCAACGGCCTCATTGTACTGGCTCGGGGGCCGCCTTAGCGGATCAGCACGACCTCCGCCAGGTCCCTGTCCAGGTGTACGCAGTACCTTCCGTCCTTGGGATGGATCCAAATGCCCTGCGAGGCCTCCGTGACGGGAAAGTCGCGCGGGCTCGCATACAGAGTCCCGCCCACGTCTTCTACCTCGGGGCTCAGCGGCCCCATGTGGATGTGCGCGTGGCACTGCGTGCGGAAGAAGTAGCTGTTGTGCGCCAAGCCCCAGCGCGGGCCGAACAGCTCCTCGGCGCGGCGGATGGCCGCGGTCCAGACCGCCTCGCGCTCGTCCGCGTCGAGGTCCCCCACCGCCTGTAGGCCGCTGCCGTGATGCTTGGGCAACGCCAAGTAACGGTTGGGCTTGGAGGGACTGATGTCCTTGAGAAAGTAGACCGGCTCGGACTCCTTCTCCGCCGTCCGGCAGAGGCTGCAAACGCGGGTATCGAGGGAGGCCGGTTCGGCGTGATCGCAGGGGCAGCCCACGATCGGGAAAGGCGGGTCCGCGACGGCCCAAAATGCGCTCGCGACCAACAGCAACAGTAGGCCCAAGCCGACTCGACGCGCCATGCGACTGATTATCGCAACTGCACGCCCCGCCCTGCCGCCTTCAGTTTTGCGCCCTCAGGGTGTAGCATGTCGAGCGATGAAGCCCACCCGCCGCGAACTGGTCCGCTACACGGCCCTGGCCGCCACGGCCGCCTCCTACAGCCGCATTCTGGGAGCGAACGACGCCCTCGGCATCGGCATCATCGGCCTGGGCAACATCTCGCGGGGCCACATCGAGGAGTACACCGAACGCCCCGAGACCCGCATCACCGCCGTCTGCGACATCTACGCTCCGCGGCTCGACGCCGGCGTCACCAAGACCGGAGCCAAGGGCTACCACGCCTACAAGGACCTACTGGCGGACCCCAAGGTCGACGCCGTCATCGTCTGCACGCCCGACCACTGGCACGCCCCCATGGCCATCGACGCCATGCGGGCCGGCAAGGACGTCGACGTCGAAAAGCCCATGTGCATGACCATCGACGAGGCCAAGCAGATGGTCCGCGTCGCCGAGGAGACCGGCCGCATCCTCGCCGTGGACAGCGAGCACATGGCCCACGGCATCTGGGAGCCCGCCCGCGCGGCGGTCAACGGAGGCGTGCTGGGCAAGGTCCTGTGGAGCCAGACCAGCCGCAGCCGCAACGCCCGCCAGCCGCCCTGGAACTACCCCATCGACGCCGACGCCAGCCCCGCCAACCTCGACTGGGAGGCCTTTCTGGGCAGCGCGCCCAAAGTGCCCTTCTCCAAGGAGCGCTACTTCCGCTGGCGGCGCTTTTGGGACTACTCGGGCGGCATCGCCACCGACCTCTACTACCACCACCTCACGCCGATGATCCACGTCCTCGGCCGGGAGTTCCCCATCCGGGCCGTCTCCGCCGGCGGAAACTACTTCACGCCCGAGGACGTGATGCAGGTGCCGGATACCTTCGTCCTCTCCATGGACTTTCCGGGCAAGTACACGGTCGTCTGCGGCGGCTCGCTCAATAACGCAGTCGAGTTGCCGATCGTCATCCGCGGCAACGAAGCCAACATCCATTTCGAAGGCGGCAGCCAGATGCGGCCGGCCAGCATCGTGCTCGAGCCCGAGGACCCTTACCGCTCGACCTTCAAGGAGAAGGTGAAGCTCGCCGGCCTGGACGGCATGGGCGAATGGAAAGAGGAGAAGGGCAAGGCGGCGACCACGCAGTTCATCGGGATGCCGGAGCGCAAGAAGCGCCAACTGCTGGGTCTGCTGCTGGCCGAGCCGGAATGGAAGGCTCGAGTGGACGAGGATGCCAAGAAGCGGCCGGCCCTCGCCCAACCCGGCGCCGAGCGCGACGAGTACTTCCAGCAGATCTTTCAGGAGCGCGCCGAAGTCAATGCCACAAAAGTCTCGCTACGCATTGACGCCCCGCCTTCCAAGACCTACCGGCAATACTTCATTGAATCGATCACGACTCGCAAGCCGACTCCGCTCGACGGCGAGCTCGGCTATCGCTCGCAGGTCGCCGTCGCGCTCGGCGTGGAGGCCTACCGCGGAAACAAGGTCACGTTCTTCGACCCGATCCACGAAAAGATGGTCGATCGGCCGGCCTGAAGCCGTGCGCTAAGCTGAAAACTGAAAACAGAATGCCCTATCGCCTAGCCTCCAACTACGAGCCGCGGGGCGACCAGGGTCCCGCCATCGAGCAACTGGTCCGCGGCATCGCCGACGGCGAAGCCCACCAGACTCTGCTCGGCGTGACGGGCTCCGGCAAGACCTTCACGATGGCCAAAGTCATCGAGGAGACCGACCGGACCGCCATCGTCCTGGCGCACAACAAGACCCTGGCCGCACAGCTCTACCACGAGTTCAAGTCGTTCTTTCCCGACAACGCCGTCGAGTATTTCGTCTCCTACTACGACTACTACCAGCCCGAGGCCTACATTCCGGCCAGCGACACCTACATCGAGAAGGAGTCCACCATCAATGACGAGCTCGACAAGCTGCGCCTTTCCGCCACGCGCTCCCTGTTCGAGCGGCGCGACTGCCTGATCGTCGCCAGCGTCAGTTGCATCTACGGTCTCGGCTCGCCCGAAGCCTACTACGGCATGCTGCTGATGCTCGAGAAGGGCCAGCGCATCAAGCGCGAGGAGCTGGTCAAGGCGCTCGTCAAGATCCTCTACCAGCGTAAGGACGGCGAGCTCGACCGCGGCAAGTTTCGCGTCATCGGCGACGTCATCGAGGTCTACCCCACCTACGACGACTACGCCTACCGCATCGAGCTGTGGGGCGACGAGATCGATTCTCTCTCGCAAATCGACCCCCTGCTGGGCCAGACCAAGCAGACCTACTTGCGGCTGCCGATCTATCCGGCCAGCCACTACGTCATGTCCGACGACCAGCGCGACGCGGCCATCGGCACGATCCTCGAAGAGCTCGACTGGTGGACCGGCGAGCTCCACAAGCAGGGCAAGCTGCTGGAAGCCCAACGGCTGAGCCAGCGCACGCAGTTCGACATCGAGATGATGCGCTCGATCGGCTACTGCCACGGCATCGAGAACTACTCCCGGCACTTCTCCGGCCGGCTGCCGGGCGAGCCGCCGCCGACCCTGCTGGACTACCTACCCAGCGACGCCTTGGTCTTCATCGACGAGAGCCACCAGACCGTGCCCCAGATCCACGGCATGTACCACGGCGACCGCTCCCGCAAGGAGAACCTGGTCTCCCACGGCTTCCGCCTGCCCAGCGCCTTGGACAACCGCCCGCTCACCTTCGAGGAGTTCGAGCATCGTGTCAACCAAGTCGTCTATGTCTCTGCCACTCCTGGAGCTTACGAGCTGACGAAATCCGCCGGAGTGGTCGCGGAACAGGTCGTGCGACCGACCGGCTTGGTGGACCCCGAGGTCGAGATTCGGCCGGTTCGCGGGCAGGTCGACGACCTCCTCCACGAGATCCGGGCCCGCGTGGAAGCCGGCGAGCGCGTGCTCGTCACAACCCTCACCAAGCGCATGGCCGAGGACCTCTCGGAGTACTACGCCGAGGCCGGCGTGAAGTGCCGTTACTTGCACTCCGAGATCGACACTTTGGAACGGGTGAAGACCCTGCGGGATCTACGGCGCGGAGAGTTCGACGTCTTGATCGGCGTCAATCTGCTGCGCGAAGGCCTGGACCTGCCGGAAGTGTCGCTGGTGGCCGTGCTCGACGCCGACAAGGAGGGCTTCTTGCGCTCGGCCGGCGCATTGATTCAGACCATTGGCCGAGCCGCCCGCAACGTGCGCGGCCGCTCGATCCTCTACGCCGACCGCGTCACGCAATCCATGCGGCAGGCGCTCGACGAAACCGATCGGCGCCGGGAGATCCAACGGGCGTACAATCTCGAACACGGCATCACCCCGCAGTCGATCGCCAAGCCCGTCGATATGAGCCTCGCCCGTATCGTGGAGGCCGACTACATCACGCCGCCCAAGGATGACGAGGCGGCCGCGGGAGTTCCGGAGAATCCGGCCGAGTTGCTGGCCCTGGTCGAACAATTGGAGAAACGCATGCGCGAAGCGGCCAAAGCGTTCGAGTTCGAGAAAGCGGCCGAGATTCGAGACCGCATCAAGACGCTCAAGACGCGGGACCTCACCGGCATGGCGGAGGCCAGGGTCTCATGACCCGCATCGGCCTCATCGGCCCCGGCAACGTGGGGCGCTCCCTGGTGCAAGCTCTGCCCAAGGATCGCTACTCGCTGGGTCCCGTGTTGGGGCGCACCGCCGGCAGCGCGCGGAGGCTCGTGCGCGATTTGCGCGAGGGAGAAGCGGCGAGCTCGCTGGCGGCCTTCGCCGACTGTGAGGTGATCTTCGTCGCCGTGCCCGGCGATGCCGTGCGGCAGTTGGCTGACGGCCTGGCTCAGGTGCCGTTCAGTTGGGAAGGCAAGGTCCTGCTGCATACCTGCCCGGAGTGTCCTCCGGACCTCCAGTTGCTGGCGGACACCGGCGTGGCCGTGGCGGCCTTGTATCCGCTGCAACTGTTCCACCGCACGCGGGTACATCTCAAGGGCATCCACTTCGTGCTTTCCGGCGACGGGCCGGCGCTGCGCGTGGCACGGTCGGTGGTGCGCGCAGTGGGCGGTCATGGGCACGTCGTCAGCCGCGACGCCAAGGCCCAGGCCGGCGTGGCGGCGTCCATCGCATCGGACATCGTCTCGGCAGTGGTGGAGATGGCCGTGCGCCGGCTGGTGGCGGCGGGCTTCTCCCGGCGCAAAGCCGCCCAGGCGATCCGGCCGATCGTCGACACGGCGCTCGAGGATTTCCACCGCGCCGGCTCGCGGCCGGACTGCTCCGCCATCGGGGACGCGCGCGCTGCGTCGCACATGGCGGAAGTCTGCGACCGAGACGATCCGGTGGACGGCCAGCTCTATCGCCGCGCTCTGCGCTTGGCCTGCGATTCGATGGAGGTCCGGGATGCGTCCGTTGTGGCTGTGGGCAATGCTGTGGGCGGCGACCGGTCTCGGCGCGCAAACGCCGCCGGTTGAGCCGCTGGCGGCCCTCAATCGAGCCTCGGCGGCGGAGCTTGCCAAGATTCCGGGCGTCGGCCCGGTCGCCGCACACAGGATCGTCGGCACCCGCCGGCAGATCGAGGGCTTTCGCAGCTTGGAGGAGCTTCACGCCGTGCCGGGCCTTTCGGCCACGCAGATCGACAGAATCCGCCGCACCTTCGCCGCGCCGCCCGCTCAGGCCGCCGGCCGCAGGGATTCCAAGTAGCGCCGAATCCCGCACACACAGGCCAGCAGCACCGACGAGTCCCGAGCGTTCTTGGCCAGGCCCATGGCGCCTTCGATGGAGGCGACGAAGAAGGTCGCGGCCTGCTCGCAATCCACATCCGCGGCCACGTAGCCGGCCTCCTGCCCCGCCCTGAGCCGTTCCGCCACACCCTCTCGCCAAGCCCGAAACACCGCCTCGATGCGTTGCCGAAAGTCGTCGTCCACCGGAGACATCTCGAGCGCGAGGTTGTTCAACGGGCAGCCGGTCTGCGCGACCGCGGCCAACTTCTCCGGCGGGATCGACTCGAGCAGTTGCAGCAATCCCGCGATCGGGTCCTTGGTGGACTGCAGCGGCTCGATCCAGGCGTGGCAGATGGAGGCGCCGATGAGCTCGTCAACGACGGCGTGGCCCAGGGCGGCCTTGTTGGGAAAGTGGTGGTACAGCGCGCCTTTGGTGAGCCCTGTGTCAGCGAGGATCTGGTCCACGCTGGCCGCGCGAAAGCCGTTGCGACGCATCTCCTCGAACGCCGCCTGCAGGATGCGGGCCCTGGTCTGATCCGGATTGCGCTTGGAAACGACCACGACCTTGCCGCAGCCGGATGCCTTGGCCGGGTTCATACTGCTCAGTATGCGAACCGATTCGGAACAGTGTCAACACGGCCCCCACGTAACGCATCGCACCCATAAACCGTCGAACTGATGGCGGATTGGCAAAGAAACGCGCCCAAGATTGCGTTAGGATGATTAATTCCGGACACGGGAGGATAACAACAGAATGAAGCGATGGACTGGAATGCTGGCGGTGGGGCTCATCGCCGTCGCCGCTCCTCTGGCTGCTCAAGACGCGGCTGCCGGCCAGGAGATTTTCGACACCAAGTGCTCGGTGTGCCACAACGCCGACAGCAAGGACAAGAAGATCGGGCCGGGTCTGGCCGGGATCAAGGACGGCAAGCTGCCCAGCGGCAAGGAAGCCAACAACGAGAACATGATGGAGAACATCAACAAGGGCGGCAACGGCATGCCGGCCTTCGAGAAGCTCCTCAGCGAAGACGAGAAGGCCAGCCTGATCGCCTACCTGAAGACGTTGTAAGCTGTACGGCCCAGAAGAGTTTCCGAAGGGGCGCGGAGCGATCCGCGCCCCTTTCGCTTTCGCGGAAGAGCCCGCCGCGCGCTAGGGTAAGGAGCAGCCATGGCTGACTTTCAGCTCGTCGAATCGCAGCACGTCCTCCAAACCGAGGTCTTCGAGGTGAGGCGCGAGCGCGCCGAGCACCCTTCCGGCGCGGCGCTCGATCGCCACGTCACCGTCAACGCGCCGGCGACGGTGATCTTGCCCCTCAACGAAGTCGGCGAATTGCTGCTCGTCCGCCAGTTCCGCCTGCCCGTGCGAACAAAGCTGTGGGAGTTGCCAGCGGGCCGTTGCGACCCGGGCGAAGAAGAAGTCGAGACGGCCCGCCGCGAGCTGATCGAGGAGACGGGCCTGCGGGCGAAGCGCTGGACGCGCTTGCTGGACTTCGTCACGGCGCCGGGCTTTTCGAGCGAACGGATGATCGCCTTCCTCGCCGAGGATCTCACCGCCGGCGAGGCGGAGCCCGAACCCTACGAGCTGATCGAGACGCGCTGGGTCAACAGAGAGGACGCGCTGGCCATGATTCGTCACGGCGAGATCCGTGACGCCAAGACCATCACGACGATCCTCTACTGCCAGACGTTCGTCTTCCAGACTGCTAGGTGATCATGAAGTAGCCGGCGACGAGCAGCGCTCCAAACGCCGCCAGTCCTCCGAGCATCGTCCAGTTCATCCCGGCTCTCTTCTCTTCCACTTGGTCGAACATATTCGATGGCCTCCTGGCGCTGGTGGATCAACGAACCCCTTCCGCGCGCCACGGGCCGACGCGCGGATTTCGGTCGGCGAAACTCGCCGCCTCAACGCTATCACCGGTTCGACCTCGGATCAAGGAAAAAAACGGGGGATCAGCTCTCTTGCAGGGGGACTTCGTGGTAGTCCAGCGCCCACTCACGCATGAACCGAACCCGCTCCGGCTCCACACGGTAGAGCATCAGCTCGGGGTTGTCGACCGTGCCCAGAAAGCTGCGCATCAGGGGATTTTCGTCCCAAATGGACTGAATTTCGGCGCGATCCTCCACCAATACGGCGCGCCCGGTGATGCGTACGTGGTCGTGCCCGCCCTCCAGGTAGCACAGCTCCACGCGCGGATTCGCAGCCAATTCGGCCGTCTTGCCGGAGCTCCGCAGCGAAGCCACCCAGACCGTAAATCCGCGGGTTCGCACCGGCGAAACCGGCCGCACCCGCGGCTGCCCCTCCGGATCGACCGAGGCCAGCATCGGGTACTTGGCGACGCGAATCGTCTCGCGGGCAAGCTCGGGCAGGCGGGCGGGGTCGACGGGTTCGGGCAGGGGCTTCATCGCGGGCTCCGCCCCAGCATAGCGGCTCTGCTCAGCGTCTGACGCCCAGCAGCGCAAACCGCAGATACACCGAATGGTCCGTATGGCCGGCCGCCAGCGGCTCCCCGACACGGAAGACGCGAAAGTCGAAGGCGTCGCCGTGCGGCCGGAGGATGCGCGACTGGAGCGTCTCCGGGCTGTAGAAACGGCCGTGACGATTGCCCCAGCCGTCCGCACAGTGGATGACCGCGTCGGCGTCAAAGCGCAGGTCATCGGCGGCCAGCGCGAAGCGAGGGTCCGTGAGAGCGGCGGCAAAAGGGTTCAGGTACAGCGGTGCGACGACGATGCGGCCGCCGGGTCGCAACACGCGGGCGAGCTCCGTGAATAACCGAATGTCCGCGTCGCCCTCGAAGTGTTCCAGCGAGCAGGTCAGCGCGGCGGCATCGGCAAAGCCGGCTTCCACCGGCATCGCGCAGGCGTCGCCGCCGATCTCATGCGCACGCACGCCGGGCGCATACATGATGTCCTGCGCGAAGCTCCGGCAGCCGAAGACCCGCCTCGTGATCTCCGGCAGAGGAGAGGACGCCGCCGCCACGTCGATGAAGACGGACTTGGGCCCCAGCTCCAGCAGCCGTGTCGCCACGAAGTGCTCCAGCCGCTTCTCCCGCTGATTCGACCCCGAATACCCTGCGTATCGCGTGGAGTACTCGGCTCGCCGCTCGAACAGCTCCAGCTCGTCGGGCCGCCCTTCGAACGGCTCCACCGCCAGCCCTTGCCCCCGCAGACCGGCTTCGATCTCGTCGGTCAACGCCTGGTCGGCGAAAGGCAGCCAGCAGGGCTCCACCCGATGCTCGGAGAATCGCTCGCGCAACTGAGCCACCGCGGACTCGAAGCTCAGCTCGCGCGGCTTGGGCAGATACTCGTAGGCGTCCGGCAAGCCCGAAGTCTACCAGGAGCCGCTCACGGGTGAACGCCTTCGCGAGGCGTCATGCTAAATTCGCGGACTTGGGGAGCGGAACCACCGCGGCTACGCCGCTGCGCCTTGGGACCTGCGCCTTCACCGCCGTCGGCTGGGTCGGCTCGTTCTACCCCAAGGACCTGCGCTCCGGCGAGTTCCTGCGTTTCTACGCCCAGGAGTTCCACTCCGTGGAGCTCGACGTGACCTGGTACCGCACGCCCTCTCCGGAGATGATCCGCGGCTGGAACGAGAAAACTCCACCCGGCTTCGTCTTCGCGGCCAAGGTCCCGCAGACCATCACGCACGACAAGGTCCTCACCGACTGCCGCCCGGAGCTGCGGGAGTTCCTCGACGCCATGGCCGGCCTCGGCGACAAGCTCGGCCCGCTGCTGTTCCAGTTTCCGCGCTTTGACACGGACGTCTTCGCGACCCTCGACGAATTCCTCGCGGTGCTCGACCCCTTCCTGCGGGAGCTGCCGCGCGGCTTCCGCTTCGCCCTCGAGGTCCGCAACCGCGAATGGCTGCAGCCGCGCCTGCTCGACCGCCTGCGGGCCCGCAACGTGGCCTTCGCTTGGAACGACCTGCACCGCATGCCCCGCCCCGAGCAGGTGCTGCGTCGGTTGGACCCGGTGACGGCGGACTTCGTCTACTTGCGCTGGCTGGGCGACCGCTACGGCATCGAGCGGCTGACCCAGCGCTGGGACCGCACCGTGGTGGACCGCTCGCGCGAGATCGCCGGCTGGGCCGAGATCTGCCGCGACCTGCGGGACCGCGAGCTGGCGATCTACGGCTACGTCAACAACCACTACGCCGGCCACGCCCCGGCGACGGTTCGTTCCCTGCTCGACCGCATCGACCCCTCCCAGCGCCGGCCGCAGAGCCGTGTGAACCGCCAAGCCACGCTGTTCGAGCTGTAGCCGCCCCGGCGCTTCCGCGCCCCCGGCGCAACGCTCCCGCTGGCGCGTCCGTCCAACCCATTGCGCCCTGGAGACTGTGGAGCAGGCCCTGCGAAGAGCCGCGTTATCATTGACGACGTGTCGAAACCGTGGGCGGTCGTGCTCTTGAGCGGAGGAATGGATAGCTGCGTCACAGCCGCGATCGCGGCCCAGGATTTTCGGGTCGCCGCGCTGCATTCCGACTACGGACAGCGCACCGAAGCCCGGGAAGGCCGCGCCTTCGACGAGATCGCCGACCGTCTCGGCGTCGAGCGACGACTCCGCATCGACCAGCGCTACATGCGGCAAATCGGGGGCTCCGCCCTCACCGATCAGTCGATCGAGGTGCCCGACGCCGATCTGGTTTCCGCGCAGCACGGCGAGATACCGGTAACCTACGTGCCCTTCCGCAACGCCCACTTCTTGGCGGCGGCGATTTCCTGGGGTGAGGCGATCGGCGCCGAGAAGATTTTCATCGGAGCGGTGGAGCAGGACAGCTCCGGCTACCCTGACTGCCGCCCCGAGTACTACGCCCGGTTCAACCAGTTGATCGAAGCAGGCACGAAGCCGAGCACGCAGATCCGCATCGAGGCGCCTTTGATTGGGTTGTCGAAGGCGCAGATCATCCGGCTCGGTCTGGAGTTGCGCGCGCCTCTCGAGCTGAGCTGGTCTTGCTACCGGGATTCGGATGTGGCTTGCGGGCGCTGTGACAGTTGCGCCCTCCGGCTGCGGGCGTTCGAACAGGCCGGCGCCGCTGATCCCCTGCCCTACGCGGCCGGGTCGGCGGCTGGCTCGGGAGGCGTCGATGTTGTATCCTGACCGAAGAAAAAACTCGCCCCACAACCAAGGAGTTGAAGGATCAATGCTTGCAAAGCTACTCAAGACCGCCCTGTTCCCCACGCTGCTGCTGACGCTCAGCGCCACGGCCGCCTGGGCCCAAACGGGCTCCCTCCAAGGGTCCGTGATGGATGGCGAGGAAGGCGTGGTCGGCGCGAAGATTCTGATCGAGCGCACCGACATCAAGGGCGCCTACAGCGTCAAGACCAAGAAGAAGGGACGGTGGTTCCACGCCGGCCTCCCCTTGGGCACCTATGACGTGGCGGTCGAGGTCGACGGCAAGGTCGTCGACCAGGTGCGGGGCGTGCGAGTCGGCGTCAACGACGGCAACCCGATCGATTTCGACATCGCCAAGGTCCGCGCGCAGGCCGAAGCCGCCAAGGCCGCCGCGGCGCAAGGCCAGGTGCAGCAGGCGACCGAACAGCAGATCAAGTCGATGTCCGCCGCCGAGCGCAAGGCCTACGAAGAGAACCTGAAGCAGCGGCAGGCGCAGATCTCCAAGAACAAGGAGCTCAACGAGGCCTTCAACGCCGGCATGACGGCGAAGAACGCCGGCGACCTCGACGGCGCCGTGGCGGCCTTCCAGAAGGCCACCACGCTCGACGCGAACCAGCACGTCATCTGGGCGCAGTTGGCCGATTCGCAGTCGGCCGCCGCGGACAAGAAGGCGGGCGACGCCAAGACCACGATGCTCAATGACGCCGCCGCCTCCTACGCCAAGGCCATCGAGCTTTCGCCCGAGAACGCCAGCTACCACAACAACCTCGGCTTGGCGCTCATCAAGGCCGGCAAGACCGACGAAGGCCAGGCCGAGCTCAGCAAGGCCGCCGAGATGGACCCGGTCAACGGCGGACGCTACTACTACAACCTCGGCGCGGTGCTGATCAACTCCGGCAACACCGACGGCGCCATCGACGCCTTCCGCAAGGCCACCGAAAAGGACCCCAACTACGCCGCCGCCTACTACCAACTGGGCACGGCGCTGGTGGGCAAGGCCGAGACCAAGGACGACGGCTCGGTGGTTCCCGTGGCCGGCACCGTGGAATCGTTCCAGAAGTACCTGGAGATCGAGCCCAACGGGCCAATGGCCGAGAGCGCCCAGATGATGATCCAGACGCTCACGGGTCCGGTCGAGACCACCTTCGAGAACCCGGACGCCAACAAGAAAAAGAAGAAGTAGGCGACGGCGTTCGCTTTCCGAAAACAGGGCGGGCGTCGGCATGAACCGGCGCCCGCCTTTTCGCGTCTAATTGAAGTAGACCATGCGCGGCATCATCCTCCTCGTCCTCACCGTGATCGCCCTGGCGATCCTCCGCATGCTCGTCAACGACGTCACGCGGGCCGTCTCGCGCGCCTTCAAGGGGAACGGCGGACAGGCTCCGCCACAGCAGGCCACGGAGCGAGCCTCCAACGGCCGTTTCGTCCGCGATCCGCAGACCGGAGCCTTCGTCGACGAGGACTCCGCCATCAAGGCCCGCGTCGGCGAAAAGGTGTTCTACTTCGAGTCCGAGAGCAGCCGCGACGCCTACCTGCGCAAGCAGCGCGCCTAGCCGCCATCCTCGGCCCCGCGCCGCAACGCGCTTACAATGGGAGCTTCAGGAGAAACCTCCCATGAAGCTCACCGCCTTCCCCGCCCTCCTCGGGGCCCTCTTGCTCGTCGCCGCCTCCCCCGCGCAGGAAACCCGCGGCCCCGCCGCCGTGGAGGTCGCCCAGCGTCTCCAGACGGCCCTCGGCGGCGTCGACGCCTGGAACAACACCCGTTTCGTGCGATTTGACTTCAAGGTCGGCCCCAGCGGCGACCTCCCCGCCGGCCGGGCCCACCTGTGGGACAAGTGGGACGGCCGCTACCGCCTCGAGCAGCAGACCAAGGAGGGCAAGACCCAGGTCGTGCTCTTCAACGCCTACAACAAGACCGGCGACGTCTACGTGGACGGCGTGAAGCTGCCCGCCGAAGAAGCCGCCCCTCTGCTCGAGCGAGCCCACGGCGCCTTCATCAACGACATGTACTGGCTGGCCATGCCCTGGAAGTGGCTCGACCCCGGCGTCAACCTCAAAGCCCTGGGCGAAAAGGAATACAACGGCAAGACCTACGACGTGGTCGAGCTGAGCTTCAACAGCGTCGGCCTCACGCCGGGCGATCACTACCAGGGTTTCGTCGCCAAGGACTCCAACCTCATGGAGCACTGGGAGTACACCCTGCAGAGCGGCAACACCGGCTCCTGGGACTGGGAATACGTCGAAACCAACGGCATCCGCTTGGCGAAGACTCACAAGAACGCCGAGGGCCGCGAGATCAACATGGGCGCGGTGACGGCCTCGTCGGAGGTCAACGAAGCCCACTTCACCGACCCCAAAGCGATGCTGCGCTAGAGGCTTCCGCCGCCGTGACGAAGCCGGCGAAACCAGCCGCGCAACGTCCGGCGGCTCGCCCCTTTGCCGCGAGGGATCGGCTGCAGCGCCTTGTTCTCGCCGGGTTGCGAGGCCACGTACGGAGCCGGATAGTCGAGCCACAGGCCCTGGCCGTAGTCCCACATATACGGGATGCGCGGCTCGTCGGCGCGCTGGTAGTGCAGAAACAATAGCACCCGGCCGGCCGAAGCCGTCGGCTCTCCGCAATGCCAGCCAGCGGCGTTGAAGAGGTAGAAGCCTCCGTCGCCGAAGCCTTCAAAGGTCTCCACGCGGTCGCAACGCCGGTCGAGCGCGGCGGCCGCTTCGACGACCGCGGCGCCGTCGCTTTCCGGCAGCGCGGGCGGGTTCACCCCCAGTCGCTGCGAGTGCGGGATGTAGCGTGTGGCGTTGCCGGCGTGGCAGCCGCGCAGCCCGATCACCACGGTCAAGGTCGGCCACAGCGCGCTCTCGGCGTCCACGTGCCACAGGCTCGCCTGGTTGGGCACGTCGCGCCGAATGTTGGCGCCCCACATCACCCAGGGCCCGCCGCCGAGGATCGCCCCCACGGCCCCCAGCAGGCCCGGATCCCGGGAAACGCGCCGGATCGCCGGGGTCGCCAGATACGGCACGCGCCGGAGTTGGCCCCGCCGGCGGAAGCGGGCAATCGCCGCGTCGAACAGCTCGGCCTCCTCGATCAATGCCGGAATCCCGCTCCGGTCGGCCAAGGGCAGCGCGCGCCGAACCATTCCGGTCGTCTCGTACTCTTCGCGCCGCCCGCCGGCGCCGCTCATCGCGCCGACCCTTGCCGCAGGTCCCCGGCGCGCCAGCGCCAGCCGCCCTGGGACAGCTCGAAGGCCGCCGAAAAGAAGGCGTACTTGAGCCCATACCCGACCGCCGCCGGCAAGCGCGTCGGAAACTGCGCCCAGGCCTTGCGGGTCAAGTAGCGATACAGCAGAGCCAGCGACCGCGGACGCAGGCTCCGCCACTGCGCCGGCGCCGTGCGGTAGGCGGCCTCCAGCACCCTGCGGTTCGCACGCTCCACCACCTCCAGCCGGCTGCTCAGCGACCCCGGCCGCTGCCGGTACAAGCACACAACCTTCGGCACGCACACCAGGTCGCAGCGCTGAGACAGGCGCAGACACAGGTCCCAGTCCTCGGCCGCCTCCAGCGACTCGTCAAAGCCGCCCGCCTCGGCCAGCAAAGCCTTGCGCACCAACAGGTTCGAGCCGCAACCGAGAAAGTAGTTCACCAGCAGCGCGCCATACACGTCGCCGTTCTCGGCCTGCCGCATCAGCAGGCTGCGCCCGCCGCCCTGCTCGTCGATCGAGTCAACGAAGCCGTAGGCGGCTCCGGCCGCGGGACGCACGCGCAGGGCGGCGAGCTGTGCGGACAGCTTGTCGTCGAGCCAAATGTCGTCGGAATCCAGAAAGGCCACGTAGCGGCCCCGGGCCAGCCGCACGCCGTGGTTGCGCGCGGCCGAGGCGCCCCCGTGCGGCGTCGAGACGCAGCGCACCCGGCTGTCCCGGACGGCTCCGGCCACGCTCGCGGTCCCGTCCGTCGAGCCGTCATCCACGACGATCAGCTCGAAATCCGGGAACGACTGGCGCAGGACGGACTCGACGGCCTCGGCGAGAAAGCCGGCGGCGTTGTACGCCGGCATGACCACGGAGACCTCTGGAGCCGTCACCGGAACCTCCCGTCAGGCGTTCACACTTTCACGCGAGCCCACTTCTTGCCCATGCGAATCACGAGCTCGTCCACGCCCTCGGGCAGCTCGTAGCCCATCTCGCGCTGCTTCTCGCCGTTGATCTCCACGGCGCCTTCCTTGAGCTTGCGACCGGCTTCCCCGCCCGACTGCGCCAGCCCGATCTCTCGCAGCAGCTTGTGCACGAGCACCGTCGAGCCTTCCCGAGCGGCTTCCGGCAGCGCATGCTCCGGCATATCGTCCGGCACTTGCCCTTGCTGCACGACCTTGCGAAACGTCTCCTCGCCCAGAGCCGCCGCCTCGGCCGAGTGGAAGTCCGTGACGATCCTCCGCGCCAGCGCCCGCTTCACATCCATCGGATGCTCGGCCCCTTCCTCGCAGCGCTTCTTGACGGCGTGGATCTCCTGCAGCGGCAGGTCCGTCAGCAGCTCGTAGTAGCGCCACATCAGCTCGTCGGAGATCTGCATGACCTTGCGGTACATCACCTCCGGCGGCTCGGTCACGCCGATGTAGTTGCCCAGCGATTTCGACATCTTCTGGACGCCGTCGAGCCCTTCCAGAATCGGCACCGTCGCGATGATCTGCCGCGGCTGGTCGTAGTCGGACTGAATCTCCCGGCCCACCAGCAGATTGAACTTCTGGTCCGTGCCGCCCAGCTCCACATCCGCCCGCAGCGCCACCGAATCGTAGGCCTGCGACAGAGGGTACAGCAGCTCGTGCACCGAGATCGGCAACCCTTCGGCGTAGCGCTTCGAGAAGTCGTCGCGTTCCAGCAGCCGCGCCACGGTGTACTTGGCGGCCAGCCCGACCAGCTCGTGGAACCCCAGCGCTCCCAGCCATTCGGAGTTGAACCGGACCTCGGTCTTCTCCGGATCGAGGATCTTGAACACCTGCTCCTTGTAGGTCTCGGCGTTGGCCAGAATCTGCTCCCGCGTCATCGGCGGACGCGTCGCGTTCCGCCCGGTGGGGTCGCCGATCATTGCCGTGGCGTCGCCGATCAGAAAGATCACCTGATGGCCGCAGTCTTGAAAGTGCTTGAGCTTGCGGATCAGCACCGTGTGGCCCAGGTGCAGGTCCGGCGCGGTCGGGTCGAAGCCCGCCTTCACGCGCAGCGGCTTGCCGGTCTTCTCGGACTGGAGCAGGCGCTCGCGCAAGTCATCCTCGCGGATGATCTCAGCGAACCCCTTGCGGATCACGCGGAGCTGTTCGTCAACGGTCATGGCAAAACGTTCTAGGAAAGGCGGACGACGCGACGGCCTTCAATCCGATATCGTCCGCTGAGCGCGATCTGGATCGCCTCGGTGTAGATGCGGTGCTCGTGCTCCAGGATCCGCGCCGCCAGCGTCGCCTCGGTGTCATCGTCGAACACCTCCACCACGGCCTGCGTCAGGATCGGCCCGGCGTCGAGCTTCTCGTCCACGAAGTGCACCGTGCAGCCGGAGTAGCGCACGCCATGCTCGATCGCCTGGCGCTGCGCTTCGAGCCCGGGAAACGACGGCAACAGCGACGGGTGGATGTTGAGAATCCGCTGCGGGTACTGCTCCACGAACCACGCGCTGAGCAGCCGCATGAAGCCCGCCAGGCAGACCAGATCCACGCCTTCCTGCTTCATCCGCGCGGCCGTCAGCCGGTCGTACTCCTCGCGCTCCAGCCCCGCCGACGGGATGCACTCGGCCTTCAGCCCGAGCTTGCGCGCCGTCTCCAGCCCCTTGGCGTTGGGGCGGTTGCTGATGACCAAGGCGATCTCGGCCTCGATGCGTCCCACGCGGACGCTCTCGGCGATGGCTTCGAAGTTCGAGCCGCGCCCGGAAAGCAAAATCCCCAGCTTCTTCATACGTAGACGACCTTGGGTTTGGCGTTCGAGCGCGCTGCCTTGGCGATCACGCCGATCCGGTGCGGCGTCTCGCCGGCCTGCTCGAGCATCGCCGCGGCCCGCTCGGCCTCGTCGCCGGGAACCACCAGAATCATGCCGACGCCCATGTTGAACGTCCGCAGCATCTCCGCCTGCTCCACGTGCCCCACCTCTTGCAGCAGCTCGAAGATCGGCAGCACCGGCCAAGAGCCCACCTGCACCTGAGCTTCCACGCCCAGCGGCAGAATGCGGGGCGTGTTGTCGGTGATGCCGCCGCCGGTGATGTGCGCCGCCCCGTGCAACAGGCCGTTGTCGTGCAGCAGCCGGATCGCCGGCAGATAGCTGCGGTGGACCTTCAGCAGCTCGCTGCCGACCGTCGTCTTCAGCCGCGCCAGCCGCTGCGCCGGCGTGTACCCAGCCACCTCGAACAGCAGCTTGCGGGCCAACGAATAGCCGTTGGTGTGCAGCCCCGTCGAGGGCAGGCCCAGCAGCACGTCGCCGACTTCCACGGCCTGCGGCTGCAACAGCTTCGAGCGCTCGGCCACGCCGACGATGAAACCCGCCAAGTCGTACTCGCCCGCCTTGTACATGCCGGGCATCTCGGCGGTCTCTCCGCCGATGAGCGCGCAGCCGTTGGCCTTGCACGCTCTCGCCAGCCCGCTCACCACTTGCTCGGCCACCCCTGCGTCGAGGCGGCCGATCGCAAAGTAGTCCAGAAAGAACAGCGGCATCGCGCCTTGCACGGCGATGTCGTTGACGCAGTGGTTCACCAGGTCCTCGCCCACCGTGTTGTGCGTCCCCATCTGGAACGCCACGTTGAGCTTGGTGCCCACGCCGTCGGCGGAGCTGATCAGCACCGGGTCCTGCACGCCCATCGACGAGATCGAGTAGCAGGCGCCGAACGCGCCGATTCCCGTCAGCACGCGTTCGTCAAAAGTGCCGATCGCCAGCCGCTTGATCTTGGATGTCGCGCGGTCCGCTTCGTCAATATTGACGCCGGCGTCTTCGTACCGCATGGGGCGCTTGGACGTCATCTCAGCAGCCCATTATTGCGCAGAATGGGCCTTTGACAGAAACTCTTCAGGCCGGCCGGCGCCCCCCGAACACCGCCAACTCGAAGATCTTCAGATAGCAATCCACGTCTTCGAAGCCGATCTCCCGCAGCCAGCGGCACTGGTCCTCCACCGGCGCCAGGATGTTGGCCTGCTTGTCTTCGCGGTAGACGTACTCGCGGGCCACCTCCTCACGGCTCTTGCCGGAATTCCGCCGCTGCTGGTAGGCATAGATGGCGTCCACCAGGTTCTCTTCGCTCAGCCGCCGGCCCCAATCCGTAGCCGAGGAGACGTGCTCCACGTTCACAAACAGCCCGCCCGGCTCCAGCAGCTCGAAGATCTCCCCATAGATACGGCGTTTGCGCTCGTCGGTCTGGTGGTGGATCGAATAGCCCGACACCACCACATCGAACCGGCCCGCGGGCAGCGCGTCGCGCCAGTCCTCGCGTCCGTAGTCGATCGCCGCCACCGTTACGCGCTCCGGCGTGGCGGCAAAGCGTCGCCGGGCCGCGTCCAGCATGGTCTCGGAGAAGTCCGCCAGCACCGCCTTCGCGGCCGGGAAGGCGTCCAGGACGGTCGCGGCCAGAATGCCGTCCCCGCACCCCAGATCCAGAACGCGGCCGACCGGGCGATCCATCGCCCGCGCCATCCGCAGCAACACGTCCATCTGATGGGACGCGAGCGGCAAAGCGCCTCTCACACCCTCGAGGTACTTGGAGGAAACGGCGGCGTCTTGCCAGACCGTGCTGTCGATTTGGTTCATATGCCTTCAGTGAACCAATCGGCCATTCATAAGTCCAATTAATTCGACTCGATGTATCTATGAGTTTTGATTATTGACAGCGGACGCCGCCCGGTTGGGCTCCCACAGTGTCTCGGGGACGGCGAGCTGCGTGCACGCCCAGCGGCTCCACACGAACAGAGCGTCGCTGAGCCGGTTGATGTAGCCCAACACCTCGCCGGGAACCTCTTCGCGCCGCGCCAGGGCCACCAAGGTGCGCTCCACCCGGCGGCATACCGTCCGCGCCAGGTGCAGCTCGGCGTTCAGGCGGCAACCGCCGGGCAGCACGAATGAGCGCAGCTTCGGCAAGTCCGCGTTGCACTCGTCGATCTCCCGCTCGAGCTGATCGATCTCCGCCTGACGCACCCGGGGCTGCTTGGGATGGAGCTCGCCGGGGTCGGTCGCCAGCAGCGATCCCAGGTTGAACAGCTCATGTTGCACCCGCAGCAGAATGGCGTCGAGCCGCGCCAGCCCCGGGGCTGCGCCCATGCCCTCGGCCACCGAGACCCGCGCCAGGCCCAGGACGGAGTTGAGCTCGTCGACCGTCCCGTAGGACTCGATCCGCAGGTCGTCCTTCCCCACCCGCCGGCCGTTGACCAGGCTGGTCTCGCCGGCGTCGCCTCCGCGGGTGTAGATACGGTTCAGGGCCAGTTGCGGATCGTTGTAGACGGTTTCGCTCACCCCCCCATCGTAGCCTCCGCCGCGACGGGCCGCTTTAAAACAAGGCCGTAACACTTCGGCAAGGGCATATGTCCCCCAGCGGGTCCCCGTGCATCTTCGGGAGCCCAAAAAACAACAGGAGTAAACAAAACAAACAAATGATGCGAAGTACTAAGACTCGACCGGGGCGGAACCTCCGCCTGATGGTCCTTCCGGCAGCCCTGCTGCTCTTCGGGCCGTTGCAGCCCGCCGACGCCGTCCCTCTGGCGGTGGAAACCGACTACTCAACCGTGATAGGGACTTTGGGGAGTCTCATCGACACCGCCAGCGCCGACTTCATCGGCCCCGGCTCGGTGGACCTGGGCGACCTGACCACCGACGTCTACTACGACGGGTCCATCTATTCCTACGTCCACACGGTCACGCCGCAAACCAACAACGTCTCCGAGTTCGCGACCGCCTTCGGGGTCTACGGCTTCAACGGAACCGCGGGCTGGGACTTTACTGAAGCCTCGGCTGCCGGCGGAGACGGCGATGCCGGCGACTTCCTGGTAGATGACGACCTCATCAACGGCACCATCGACTGGGAGACGACGGGAGCCGGCCTGGGAACCGGGAACGGCTTCGGTTCGGGCGAAACCATCACGTTCTTCTATCAATCGGACAAGGCCCCCGGGCCTGCCTACTACAGCATGATCAACGGCGGGGCCGGCAACGCCCAGACGTTGGGCCCGACGGTCCCGGAACCGGGGACGGTCTTGCTGCTCGGCAGCGCCCTGTTGGGACTGGCGGCGATTCGCCGGCGCAACCAGGGCTG
This sequence comes from Acidobacteriota bacterium, assembly GCA_016125275.1. Classification (GTDB taxonomy): domain Bacteria; phylum Acidobacteriota; class Terriglobia; order Bryobacterales; family UBA6623; genus RI-231. Next base: position 37,733 of record WGMB01000012.1, read on the forward strand.
AGCCCCGCGCTCGGCTTCCATCCCTGTCCGTCGAGTGAGCGCCCCGAAGCGGCAACCCCGCTTCGGGGCTTCTTTTGCCGAACCGGCGTGTCACACGCGGGCCCCCTGAGCTATCTAACCGGCGGAGATCAAAAACCCGTGTCCACGATTCTGCTCATCGTCCTCATCCTCTTGCTACTGGGCGCTCTGCCCACCTGGCCGCACAGTCAGAGCTGGGGCTACTACCCCAGCGGCGGCTTGGGCTTGATTCTCTTGATCCTGATCCTGCTCATGCTGTTCGGGCGCATCTAGCGCCCCAGCGGCGAAGCCACGACCGCGAACTGCGCCTCCACCTCGGGCTGTGTCATCACCCACAAGCCGTAGACGCCCAGCACGGTGCCGATCGGCAGGCTGAACAAGTTCAGGGCGCACAGCACGATCGTCAGGATGCGCGCCCAGCCCTTGCCTTGCAGCAGTCCCCACCCGGCAAGGAACCCGGGGGCCGTCAGCACCACCATAATCAGCGCGATGGCGCCCACCGCCAAGCCCACGAAGGCCGGGGCCGCGGCGGCGTCCGGATCGGAGACGGCCGCCTCCGAGGCGAGCAGCATCCCAAATCCTCCCAGCAGGAACAGCACGACGACTCCGATCAGGAATCCAATCGCGCTCCAGACGATCTGAAGGATCGCCACCATCCGGACGTGTTCTCGCATGGGCATCGGCATAAAAGTCTTACTCCTGTTGGACGGGCGGGCGCACGTCCGGCTCGATCTGGTATCCGTCGGCGATTGCGTTCGTCGAGTTGAACAGCCCGATGATCGCCATCGCCTCGCCCAGAGCCTCCGGGCTCAATCCCAGCTTCATGGCCGCGGCCGTGTGCGAGTTGATGCAGTACGCGCAGCCGTTGGTCGCTGAGACGGCCAAGGCGATCAGCTCCCGCGTCAGCGGGTCGAGCTGAGCAGTCCTTCCAGCCGCTTCGGGATGCATCCAAGTCTTCAGGCGCATCCACACGCTTTCCAGATGATCCGGATTCGTCGCCAGCACCCTCCAGATGTTCGGTACGAAGTCGATTCCCTTGATCGTTCTGATTTCTTCGAAGATTGCCGCGACCTTGCCGGTCGCCTCGGCTTCGGAGACAGCCCGAACGGTTGCGATGGGTGAGCGATTGCCTTCGGCCATGATCGTTTCATTCCAGCACCCCGCGCGCGGCGCTGTCACGGCTGGAAGGGTGGGAGCCTAAGGCCCAAAACCGAGCTCCCGTTTCAGCGAGTGAACTTTCGCCCATCTCCAGGGGACGAACATTACACTCCCTGTAACCGAAAGACCCTACGCATACGTTTATGTGAATATGGCGATCCCTTCCCCCCCCAGGGTGACCGCATGATCGGCCCGATCGATTGGCTGCTCCGACTCTTCGAGGGCCCGGGCAAAAACGACGCCGAGTCCGGCGGTCGTTCGCTCCAGCAGGAGCTCGGACTGACGACGGCGCAAATCGCCGTCATGGACAGCATCCGCACTGCGCTCGACGTGAAGGTCGCGGCGCTCCAAGCCAAGCGAGAGGAAGCTCCCGATCCGCCGGTCGACGCCCCGGGCCGGACGCCATCGGAAACCCTGCAGGAGTCCGTCCGCGAGCTGCGGTCGCAGGCCGTCTGCACCACCCGGGCCATCCTCACGCCGGCCCAGAAGTCCAAGCTGGCGGAGATGTCCCGCGGCGCTGACGAGTCCGATCCCGCCATCCGCCAGGCCATCGCCTGCAACCTCATCGAGTCCGACGCCCCGGACCTCGTTCTGCAAGGGACCGAGGGCCGAGCCGCGGCCTAAGCGGCTCACAGGCCCGGCACGGGCGGCTTCACAGGCTTCCACGGCAGAACGCCGGCGATCGACAGCTTCCGCCGGAACACCTTGTCCTCGCTCGTCGCGTAAAGCGTCTTCATCTCCGGTCCGGCAAACGTCAGGTTCGAGACGAACTTGCGCTGCGGCTTGGAGAAGATGCCGACCACCCGGCCCGGCTGGTCGCAAATCTGGATGCCCTGGTCGGTTGCCACCAGCAGGTGCCCGTCCGCCGTGATCGTCATGCCGTCCGCTCCCGAGCGGCTCGAGGCGTCCGGCGTCTCCAGCCGGTAGAACTTCTGGCCGTTGGCGAGCTTGCCGTCCGGCATAATCTGGAACGACCACACCCACTTCTCGCGCGAGTCGTCCACCATCAGCAGCGCCTGGTCGGGCGAGGTCACCAAACCGTTGAGAAAGCCCGCTTGCTTGTCCTCGAAAGCCACCTGCGCCTTGCCGCCCTTGGGAACGTAGTAGACCTTGTTCTCCGCCGGGTTGGTGAAGTAGATGTCTCCGTTGGCGAGCACCGCGATGTCGTTGGACTCCGCGCCGGAAGCGATGACCTCCTCCTTTTTCGTCGCCACGTCGATCGCCACGATCTGCTTCTTGGCCTTGCGGCAGGAGTATAGGCGCCCGTCCGGCCCGAACATCAGCCCGTTGGTCTCGCCCGTCTTGTCCAGGAACAGGCTCGCCTTGCCGGTCTTGGCGTCGATCCGCCAGATCTTCGACTCCCGCACGTCGGTAAAGTAGACGTCGCCGTTCGGAGCCACCGCCGGCCCTTCGGTGAACGTATGCCCCTCGCTCACGACTTCCCAGTCGTGCGCCGGGTCGGCGAACTCGAGCACCCACTGCCGGTCGCCTGTCTTCTTACGGTTCGCCTCGATCGGCTTGCCGGCGTCCGCCCACAGCCACCGCAGGGCCTCCGGCAGGATCGCCCGCCCGTGAATGTTGTTGTGCTTTTCCTCGCCGGTCACGAACTTGTAGTCGTATCCGGCAAAGCGCAGCGAGTCGGCCATGTCCTGGTTCACGATCCACCATGACCCGGAGTAGATGTTGTTGTCGTTGCGCCCGTCCTGCAGGAACACCTTCAGCGGCCGCGGCTCGTGCTTGCGCACCAGCGACGGCAGAATCTGTGCGCCACGCAGGTTGGTGTAGCTGCCCACGAAGCTCAGCACCCGGCGGAAGTAGTCCGGCCGCTCCCACGCCGCCACGAAGGCCGCGATGCCGCCCGACGACGAGCCGCCGATGCCGCGCAGGTTGGGGTCGTCGGTCAGCTTGTAACGCTTGCCGACCTCGGGCAGAATCTCGTCGATCAGAAAATTGGCATACCGCGGCCCCAGGGCGTCGTACTCGAAGCTGCGGTTGTAGCGGTTCTGCTGCTCGTCGTTGTTGGCCTTCAGCAATCCCCACTGCGCGAAGATGCCGATCGTCACCGGCATGGAGCCCTCCGCGATCAGGTTGTCGAGCACGATCGGCGTCATCCAGGCGCGGTCGCCCTCGGTGTTGATGAAGCCCTTGCCGTCCTGAAAGACCATCACCGCCGCCGGTTTGGAGCCGTCGTACTGCGCCGGCACATAGATCCAAACGTCCCGCACCGTGCCGGGGTAGGCCTTGCTGGTCCACTCGAAGTGTTCCAGCTTGCCCTCCGGCACGCCGGGCTTGCGCTTTGAGTCCGGCCCGATCTGATAGGTCTGCGCCCACAGCGGCGCGGCAAGCAACAAGGCGAGGGTGATCCGAAGCATCCACGGGATTGTAGCCGAAACAGCGCGGCCCGATGGCCCCGACCGCGCGTTGTCGCGTAACAGTGTGAGACGGCGTACGCTCCAACCGGGACACAGCGCCCCGTCTCGAAGCAGTACTTTCGATGCCAAAGAGTGTGCTCGTGGTCTCCCAGTCCGGCGTTCACCCCCTCAGCCTGAGCGTGGCGTTGAAGAGCACGGTCGCCAACGTCATCTGGGCGAGCTCCATCGCCCAAGCCTCCCGCATCCTCCGCCGTGATCGCTCGATCGCCCACGTCGCCACCCAAGCCGCTCTGCCGGACGGCACATGGAGCGACCTGGTGGACGTGATCCTCGAGGAAGAATCCGCCGCGGCCGTCCACGTCTGGACCCCGGAAACCAACTTCGCCTTCCGGTTCGAAGTCGCCCGCCGCGGCGACACCGTGCTCTGCTCGGCCTCGCCAAATCAGGCGCTGGTGTTTGAGTGATCTGGTGTTCGAGTGAGATCGAACGCCCGCTTTGTAACGGCTCGCGCCCGCACTTGATCTCCCCATTGAAACCAAACGAAAAGGATTTCTTGAGCAAAAGGCTCACTATCCATCGACCGCATACAAGGAGATCAAGGCATGAACTGGGATCAAGTGGAAGGCAACTGGAAGCAAGCGAAGGGCAAGGTCCGCGAGAACTGGGGCAAGCTCACCGACGACGACCTGGAGGTCATCAAGGGCAAGCGAGACCAGCTCGTCGGCAAGATCCAAGAACGCTACGGCGTGGCCCGCGAAGCGGCCGAAGAGCAAGTCGCCCGTTTCGAGAGCCGCTAAAGCAGGGGCCTCGCCCAAACGCCAAGGAGGAACTACAAAATGCTGAGTTGGAGTCTTACCTTTCTGATCATCGCCCTCATCGCCGCGGCCCTGGGCTTCGGCGGGGTCGCAGGCACGGCCGCGGGCATCGCGAAGGTTCTGTTCTTCGTCTTTCTGATCATCTTTCTGGTGTCCCTGGTCACCGGCCGAAGGGTCGCCTGACCCAAGCGACGCAGGCGTCTATAATGGCGTCGCCGTCGCGGCCCCGGGACCGAGAAAGAGAAAAGGGACTCCCACCGGGGTCCCTTCTTCGTCTGCATTCAATCCGAATCGGCTTCAACCGTTTCGTCGGTATTGACCAGACAAACAGCGATCCTCAACTTTTGGAACTCTTCCTCTTCCCGGATCGCGTCGTAGATCGGATCGTTGTCGAGCTCGATCAGCCGGCAGCAGCGCCGATCGAGCGCCAGCCGCAGCCATTCGAACGCATCCGGCACGCTGCCCAGCCCCAGGAAGGCGTGGGCCACCGCCACCGGCGACACCGTCTGCTCCTTGCTGAGCTTCACCAGATTGGTGGTCGTCTTACGGGCGTTCGCCAGGTCTCCCATAGCGGCTTCGCAGAAACCCAGCCGACCTAGGAACAGCGGTCGCCCGCCCGAGATCGTAACCGCCTTCGACAGCGCTTCGTGCGCTTCGCCGAACCGTTCGCGCGCCAGATACGCCCGGCCCAGGTCGAACCAGGCCTGTGCGTAGTCCGGGTTCTCGTCGATCACCCGGCGGTGCGACCGAATCGCCTCGGGGTAGTCACCGGCGTAGAAGTGCACGACGCCGACCCGGTTCTGCGCCACCAGCGAGTTGCCGGACCGCTCGGCGCCTCGTTGGATCACCCGCAGGGCCTCTTCATGGTCCCCCAGCGGCGCTAGGTGGCCGAGCGCGTACCACTGATAGGCAAAGTACTCCCCCGGATCCTCATCCAGAGCCAGGAGTAGCTGCTGCTTGCCGTCTTCGTAGCGCCAGTCGCCGATGCAGGCCACGCAGCCCAGCGCCGCCAAGGCTGCCGCCCCGGCGTCGGTCTGATCCAGCTCGAGCGCCTTGGACGCCAGCGTCTTGGCCTTCTCCAGCGCCAACGCGGACTCCTTCAAGTTCAGCCACGCCAGGTCGCAGTAGCACTTCGCCAGTCCCGCGTAGGCCTGCGCGTACTGGGAATCGATGTCGATCGCCGCCTCGAAGAACCCGATGGCGCTGGCAAGATTGCGGTCCCGGAACTGTCGCGAGTGGTAGACGCCTTCCAAGTACGCTTGGTAGGCGTTGGTGTTGCGCGACTGCCGCTTGGTCAGCTCGTGCGAGCTCGTCTCGGCGCGCTGGCGGCGCATCGTCGCCGCCACCTTCGCCGCGATCTCCTCCTGCACCACGAAGATCTCGCCGATCTCCGCGTCGTAAGTCGCCGACCACAGGTGGAAGCCGTTGTTCGCGTTGGCGAGTTGCACGGTGACCCGCACTTTGGAGCCGTGCAGCCGGACGCTGCCCTCCATCACCATGCGGACGCCCAGCCGCTCGCCGACTTCGCGAACGTCCTGCGCCGAGCCCTGGAACTGGAAGGCCGAGCTGCGCGCGACCACCTCCAACCCCTTCACCCGGGTCAGCGCGTTGATCACCTCTTCCGTCAGCCCGTCGCAGAAGCGTTGGTGGCCGCCCTCCGGGCTCAGGTCCACAAACGGAAGCACGACCACGGCCTGATACTTCTTGCGGCGCTGCGCGCTCTTGCGCACGGTCTCCCGTGTAACCGGAACCGCCGGCGCCCGGCACTCGAACTGCGGCGCGTAACCTCCACGCGGCAGATGGATCACGACCGGGTCGTCCTTGCCTTCCTGGCTGTAGTACTCCAGCAGCCGGCTGCGGAGCCGTCGGGCCTCCACGCGCACGATCGGATTCAGCCGAACGTCGAAGTCGTTGGGCTTATCGAACACGTCGATCGCCAACGTCAGCTCTTTGAGCTGTGAAACGTCTCGATCGAGCGCGGTCTCCACCACATAACGCAGCAGTTCGCGCATTCGCTCGGAGCGCGAAAACGGCTCGGACTCGAGAATACGCGCCAACTGTTCCCGGATCGCCTGTTTGGTGGGCGCGTTCTGCCCTTTGCATTCAGGTTCGGACGGCGCGGGTGCTGAGACTTGGGGCGCTAACAAGCCTTGTAACCTCGAACTTTCCCAATTGTGCGGAGCATTTTCCCTGCTCCTTCAAAGTATCGCAGGCTTGCGTTCCGTCGCGGGTAACGACAACCGGTAACCGTAACACACTGACGAGCGCGGGAATACCACTGGCACCATCGACGGCATGAGAGATAACAACCCCGCCCCGATCAAGCCGTCCCCCGATCCCATCGGTCAAGCCTACACCGAGGTCTTCGACGAGGGTTTCCGCGGAACGGTCCGTTTCCTGTCCTCCAAGGGCATCGGCGAAGACTTGGCTGAAGAGCTGGCGCAATCCGCCTGGGCTCGTGGCTGGGAGCGCCGGAGCCAGATTCGAGAGATCTCCGCCATCCCCTACTGGGTGAACTCCATCGCCCTCAATATGTTGCGCCGCCACGTGCAGCACCCCTCCAACCAGATGCGCGAGCTGATGGACCGCGAGGCCTCCTCGGTCGACGCCATGCTCCACCTCGACGTCAAGCGCGTGCTCAGCTCTTGCGAAACCTTCGACCGCCGCCTGCTGGAGATGTTCTACCTCGAAGGCCTCAGCAGCAGCGAGATCGGCAAGAAGCTCAACGAGAAGGCCATGACCATCCGCGTCCGGTTGCACCGGCTCCGCAAGCGCATCCGCGAAGCCTTTGACCCCGTTGACCTGCAGCCGGCGGCGGCGTAACCCGCGCACAGGGCGCGCCGGCCCGGCGGTCAGCATTCAGGGCGTCTTCTGCTAAACTCGTCGCGAGCCTCGAACCGCAAGGAGGATCGATATCGACATGCCAGCAACTCGACGCCACTTCCTGACCGCCGCCGGCGCCCTCGCCGCCGGCTCCGCCTGCTCCACCGCTTCCAGCAAGAGCGGCGGTAGTGCAGCCCCTGCCCTGCCCGACGTCTACGGCAAGCTGGGGGTCAAGACCGTCATCAACGGCCGCGGCACCGTCACCATCCTCGGAGGCACCGTCATGCCGCCCGAGGTCGTCGACGCCATGGTCGCCGCCTCCCATCACTACATCTCGCTGCCCGAGCTCCAGGTCGCCGCCGGCGAGCACATCGCCAAGCTGATCGGCGTGCCCGGCGCCATGATCTCCTGCGGAGCCGCCTCGGCCATCACCTGCGGCACGGCCGCCTGCATGACGCGCGGCGACGGTGAGAAGCTGCGCTCGCTGCCCGACGTCTCGGGCATGCCCTACGAAATCATCCAGCAGAAGGCGCACCGCTCCGGTTACGAAGCCCAGATGCTGCTGTGCGGCGCCAAGACCGTCTGGGTGGAAACCGCCGCCGAAGCCGAGAAGGCCATCAACGAGCGCACCGCCATGATGTTCTTCCTCAACAAGGCGGACCCGCACGGCCAGATCAAGCGCGACGAGTTCATCCGCATCGCCAAGGCCAACAAAATTCCCATCCTCAACGACGCCGCCGCTGACGTTCCGCCCAAGGAGCGCCTGAAGGGTTACGTCGACGAGGGCTTCGACCTCGTCATCTTCTCCGGCGGCAAGGGCCTCTACGGGCCGCAGGCCAGCGGCCTGCTGCTCGGCGACAAGGCCCTGGTCGAGGCGGCCCGCAAGGCCATCAGCCCCAACGGCGGCATCGGCCGCGGCATGAAGGTCGGCAAAGAAGAGATCTGCGGCCTGGTCGCCGCCGTCGAGCGCTACCTCACCATGGACCACGACGCCGACCGCAAGGCCATGGACCATCGCGCCGAGGTCGTCATGTCGAAGCTCAAGGCCGTCGACGGCGTCACCACGGAGATCGAGATCCCCGAAATCGCCAACCACGTCCCGCACGTGCTGGTAAAGTGGGACGCCGCCGCCAAGGGCGTCACCGCCAAGGAAGGCTACGACAAGCTGCTCGCCATGGACCCCGCCGTGGCCGTGTCTCCCAACGGAGATGGGGGCTTCACCATCTCGATGTGGACCCTCAAGCCCGGCGAGGAAGAGATCGTGGGCGACAGCCTCGTCAAGCTGTTCTCCTAGTCGAACCTCGTTTCCCGGCGGGAGGCTGCGGACCGCTCCGGTCGCAGCCTCCCGTTGTGTCTTTTAGGGGTTGAGCGCCAGCTCCACCCGCCGGTTGCGCGCCCGGCCCTCCGGCGTCTCGTTCGTATCCCTCGGCTGCGACTCCCCAAAACCCTTGGCGGACATCTGCTGCGCCGGAACCCGGCGGGCGATCAAGGCGGCGCGCACCGCTTCGGCCCGCTTCCGAGACAGCTCCAGGTTGAGCTGGTCGTCGGCAATGCTGTCGGTGTGCCCCTCGATGCTCACGCGCCAGTCCGGGTGATTGAGCAGCACCGCGGCGATCTCGGCCAGCCGCGTCTCAGACTCAGCTCGAATCTCGGCGCTGCCGAAAGCGAAGAACAGATCGTAGACCTCCGCCCGGCCCGATTTCCGCAACGCGCTCTCCAGCTCCGAGCCGCCGCCGCAACGGTGGCTGATCTTCACCACGCGAAAGCGGTCCCGGTCCCCTTGCAGCGGCTCGCCGCTCGGCGCCCTGCCCAGCGCCGGGTCCGCCGGCCCGCGGCCGATGCCGAAGCGGTACTGCAAGGTGAGGGGGTTGGCGGGATCGTCCAGGACGTAGAGCTCCACGTCGTCGCCGTAGAACTCGCCCTCCACCCGGATCGCCGGCAGCTCGACCTTGCGGTCGTTCACGGTCACGGCCAGCGTCGCCGAACCCGTCTTGCGGACCGTCGCGACCATCTGGTGGTCGTACACGTTGGGATGCTGCTCCAGGTCCAGAGTCACCGGCACGAAGTACGCCTGGAAGATGCCGAGCTCGGTCTCCCGGCCGGCGCGCAACTCTTCAAAAACCTTCCGCGAAAGCCCAATCGCCGTCGTCCCCGGCACGAGGTCGGGCGTGAATTCCGAGAACTGTTGCAGATACAGCCCGCCCTGCTGTAGATCCTCGACGCGAATCCGCCGCACCAGCTCCGCCCGCTTCAGCTTGGGCGGCTCGGCCGAGAACAGGTCTTCCACCATGCGCTCGTTGGAGTAGCGCAGCCGGAGGATGTCGCCGTCGATCGCCTCGATGGTCTTGATGGACTCGTAGTCGCCGTCCATCTGGCTCACCGCCGTCACCACCCGCAATCCCGGGCACAGCGGGACCAGCGAGCCGGGTTCGGCTCCCAGGGCTCCGGCGATGATTCCCAGCCAGGCCGCGGCGGCGGCCATCGCGCGCCCCGCGGTTCTCAACGATGTGCAGCCCATCTTCGCCTCCACTCGTCCGCTCTAGCCGGAGAAGCGACGGCCGAACCCTTTCGGCCTCATCGCTCCCTGCCTTCCGCCGCTATTCCGCTAGTGTCGCGCCCGGCTCGGACGGACTCGCAACACCGAATTTGCGGGTGTGTCCCCCGACACTTGGCGAATGGTGAGACGTTGCTGAGCTCGCAGGGTCCGCGACAATGTCATCCATAGCTCGTGTTGGTCCTGCCTGTAGCTCGCGTAGTAGTCGACATCCGGCAGGAGAGCGACTCCGTCGAGCAACACGACCGGAGCCTCCGAGCCCCAGTAGGAGCGAACGAGGATCAACGGATTCTCCAACTCGTAGCCGGCGCCCACGTCGAAGTCCATCGTCACCGCGCCGTGGTCGGCCCAGGCGGTCCACGCCCCGTACACGGGATCGAAGCCCGTCGGGGTCAGGATCTGCGGCGCGGGGTCGGCCACGCCCGTGGCGCTCGACCAGACCGGCGACCCTACCGTGCAGGAAAGCGACGACATCTCCACCGCTTCGGCCTGCCGGACGGCGCGCAACGTCGGTTCCTCGGAGTGGGGACCCAGGACGACGTAGACGCTGTAACTGCACTTGGGCCAGCCCGAGACGCGCGCCCCGTTGACCGTTTCGACGTCCCTCTTCCCCAACGATCCCCAGTCCGCGCCCCAGGCGAATCGTTTGGAAGCCGTGGTCGAGTCGACGGCGAGTCGCCCGGCGGCGTCATAGAAGGAGTAGTTCACCGATTGGTAGGGCCAAGCCCAGACGCAAGGCATGAGGTAGCCCATAGCGCTGCACTCGCCCACGCCCTGACCGCTGCGAAAGCCCCGGCCCGCGCCTCCCTGATAGCCTCCGGCATCCTGGCGAGCGGCCGTGACCGTGCCGGCGAGCCCCATCTCGGCGTCGACATTCGCGGTCCACAGGGCATGGTACGCCGCGCCGCTGTTTCGGGCCGACCAGTCCCACGGGCTGTCGAGCGTTAACTCGGAAGCCTCCGTCACAAAGCGGTGGCTCTCGCCCCAGGCGACGCCGCCGATCACGTCGCCCCACTGGCCCGAGGGCGTACCGTCGAAGTTCATGTTGCCGTACGGCGCCCTGAAATCGGCCTCTACCGCATCCGCCGGCGCTTGGCTCAGGTCGAACGTCACGGTCCAGAGAGGATGGTCGCGGCCGGTCGCGAAGACCCACTGCACCGTCACCGGCATGTCATACCGTCGAGGGGCGCCGAAATCCGGATCGAGCCCCCAGCGCGGGTAGTTCAGCGTGAACTGATGGATGGCGTGGTGGCGCCCCGCGAAGACGACCGATGAGGTCGAGTCGAGGCTGGAGCCCAGCGGCGAATCATCCTCTCCCTGGTCAAGGGCGAGCGACGCGTCGCGGAGGTGGGACACGATATATCCAAACCCTCCGGCCTGCGGACTCTCTCAGACCGTGCGCCGGCGGCCGTCGGCCAGCGGATAGCTGAATTGCCGAGCCATGCCGCCCTTCTCGGCGTCCTCGGCCAGCACAATCGATCGCATCCCGCCGCGACTGTCGCACCAGACGTATTCGTCCGCGGGCGCCCCGGCCAGCACGGTCGCGTTATGCCTCGAGGCGGCGCAAGGGAGGCCGTCCGCAACCAACGGAGCGCAGGCGATCAGTACGTTCGACAGAACCAACGGCAGCAGCTTCGCGGGGGACATGGGCGCCGACCTCCTGTCTGCGAAAGCGACGGAACCACAGAGCTCGCCTCACGCCTCCGTGCTCCTCTCCCGGGAAGGCCTCCGACAGCTCTTGGGATTCGTCTTTGGCCGCCGAGTCTGCGACAATACTCCACGCAACACGGAGCCACACCTATGCCGATCGAACGTCGTCAGTTCCTCAAAACCGCCGGGAGCGGTCTCGCCGCCCTGACCGCCGCCCAGTATTCCCGCGTTCTGGGCGCCAATGACCGCGTCGGCGTCGCCGTCGTCGGCGTCGGCGGACGCGGCAAGAGCCACATCGCCGCCTTCGCCAAGAACCCCGGCTCCGAGGTCCGCCAGGTCGTCGACATCGACCAGGGTCACGCCGAAACCGCCGTGGCCTACACCGCCGAGCGGCAGGACGGCATGAAGCCGAAGGAGCTGCGCGACATGCGCGATTCCTTCGCCTCCAAGGACATCGACGTCGTCTCCATCGCCACGCCGAACTTCTGGCACGCCCTCAGCACCATCTGGGCCTGCCAAGCCGGCAAGGACGTCTACGTCGAGAAGCCCGCCAGCCACAACATCTTCGAAGGCCGCCAGATGGTCGAGGCCGCCCGCAAGTACAAGCGGATGGTGCAGGTGGGCCAGCAGAGCCGCTCCACGCCGCACAAGATCGAAGGCGTCCAGAAGCTCAAGGACGGCATCATCGGCGAGGTCTACATGGCCAAGGGCCTGTGCTTCAAGCGCCGCAAGACCATCGGCTCGATGGAGCCGTCGAAGATTCCCCCGGGCGTCGACTACGATCTGTGGCTGGGCCCCACCTGGCCCCGCGCCTGGCAGGAGAACCGCTTCCACTACAACTGGCACTGGTACTGGGACTTCGGCAACGGCGACATCGGCAACCAGGGCGTGCACGAGATGGACGTGGCCCGCTGGGGCCTCGGCCTCGACCTGCCCGACAATGCCTTCTCCGAGGGTGGCAAGTTCGTCTATGACGACGACCAGCAGACGCCGAACACCCAGATCGCCGTCTTCCGCTACCCCAAGCAGGAGCTCCAGTTCGAGGTCCGCGGCATCCACACCGGCGGCGAGAGCGGCATCCTCGAGGATTCCGGCGGCGGCGCCAACACCGTCGGCGTGCTCTTCCTGGGCAGCGACGGCTACATGACCATGCACGGCCGCGGCTACCGCGTCTTCATGGGCGAGAAGCGCGAGCCCGGCGAGATGGTCAAGGCCGACGGCGACGAGACCTATCTGCACGTCGACAACTTCCTCAAGGCCTGCCACAGCCGCAAGCACACCGACCTGAACTGCGACATCGAGATCGGACACATCTCGGCCGCCCTGTGCCACATGGCCAACATCAGCTACCGCGTCCACGACAAGGTGCTGTTCAACCCGGCCTCGGAGCGCTTCATCGGCAACGACGAGGCCAACAAGCTGGTCACCCGCGACTACCGCCCGCCGTTCGTCGTGCCCGACGTCGTCTGAGGCGGCCGCACCCGAAACGCCGGAGGGGCGCAAGCGAGCTTCGCTTGCGCCCCTCTTCTCTTTCCTCTTGCAGGCGTCAGAAGCTCAAGCGCAGCAGAAAGCGGAATGACCGCCCGTCGTTGAGCGTGTTGGTGATCTGCCCAAAGTTCGGAGACGTCAGCAGCTTGCCCGGCTCGGCGAACTGCGGCCGGTTGAGCAGATTGTTCGACTCGGCGCGCAGCGTCAGCCGGGCCTCCTGGGCCACCGGCCAAGTCCGCGAGAGCGCCGCGTTCAGGTTCTGGATGCCGTCCTTGCGAAAGGTGTTGCGGCCGATGCTGCCGCGCGCCTCGGTAGGCTGGATGAAGCTGAAGGCGTCTTCGGGCAGCCGCGCGCGGGACGTATCCGGGTGCTTCACCTTGCGCCCCAGGATCGACGGATCGTCGATGTTCGGCCGGTCCGAGCCTGAGCCGTCCACATTGCCGTAGCCGGGCCCGTCGGAACCGGTGGAGACCGTGAACGGCGTCCCGGTCTTCACCAGCGCCACGGCGAAGATCTCCCAGTTGCGCAGCGAAGCCCGCAGCCAGCCCGGTTGCGCGTTCAGCTCCGGGCTGCGCCAGGTCAACCGCGTCACCCAAGAGTGCGGCTGGTCGAAGTTGCTCAGGCTCTTCATGTCGTGGAACACGTCGAACTCGGTCTGGCCGCGTCCGTCCCGGGCGTCGTCGCCGGCCGCCGTGGAGGTGTAGTCCGAGCCCAAGTCGATGGCCTTGCTGAACCAGTACGACGTCTCGAAGGTAAACCCGCCCCTGCTCGGCGCGATCAGCGTCGCCTTGCCGGCGTCGTAGTAGGCGCGCCCGCCGTTGAGCGTGGTGCGGATGTCGAAATAGCGCTTGTCCGGCCGGCGGTCGTTGAGCGTCGCCGTGATCTGCTCGATGCCGTCCACGGGCCGTCCGCGGTTGCTGTACCACAGCGTAATCAGCTTCCACGTGCGGCTGCCCACGTAGCCCAGGTTCACCCGCCAGCCGTACCACACCGGAATCTCCCAACTGAAGTTGTACTGGTGCGAATAGGGCGCGTTCAGGTCGGGCGCGAACGCGAAATACGTGCCTCGGCCGTTGGGGTCCACCACCGTGCGGTCCAGGCCCTGCAGAGGGTCCAGAAAGTCGGGCGCCGCCACGCGGACCCGCTGGCTGTACGGGGTGTTGAAGCGGATGCTGCTGTAGGTGGTGGGATAGAGCTCCGCGTACTGCATCCCATAGGCGCCCCGCACCACGCCCCAGCGGTCCCCGGCCCGGATCGCGAACCCGAATCGCGGCGCCACGTTGTTGCAGTCGCAGCCGAAGGGGAACTGCCCCAGCCCGTTCGCCTCCACCGGCTTCGTCCAGTACTCGTAGCGCAGGCCCAGGTTCAGCGAGACCCGGTTGTTGACCCGCCAGTCGTCCCCCGCGTAGAAGCGCCCTTCGAACTGCCGAAAGGCGCGCCGCGTGTTGCCGATCACTTCGATGTAGGTGGACGGCAGCCCCAATCGGATGTTCGTGATGGAGTCGTTGCCGAAGTTCGCGCCGAAGGAGAACTGCCCGCGGTTCGAGTTCGACTCGTCGCCGATGATCTCCCGTCGCCAGATGTCCGCGCCGAAGCTCCAGTTGTGGCGTCCCCGGTTGTGCCGCAGCGCCGCCGCCGTGCGGTAGCGATTGACCGTGCGGTCGATGGGAATGTTCGACTTCGGGCCCAAGTCGTCGTACGGCCCGCCCATCATGATCGTCGGGCCGAACGACGACTGGTCGGGCACGAGCAGCGAACCCACGCGATCGAAGGCCACGGTGTAGTCGGTCTCGGTCCGCGGCGTCCAGGCGCGCGTCCAGGTCAGCCGTGCGTCGTGGTTGCGCGTCTGCGAGTCCGGGTTCTGGCCCGCGATGAGCTGGAAGGCCTCCACGTGCTGGGTGGTGAAGCCGTAGCGCAGCGACAGACTGTCCTTCTCGCCCAGTGACTGCGACAGCGCCCCGTTCAGAATGTCGTTGTTGATCAACTGCGGCGCGTTGGTGTTGAGGGCCCGCGGGTTGATGTCGGGCCGGTTGGGCAGCTCATCGGGATAGGCGTCCAGCATCCGCTGGATCTCCAGCCGCAGCAGCGGATCGCCCACCGTGTCCAGCGGCGTTCGCTCGTCGGCCTTCGGCACCAGTACGTTGCCGTTGACCTGGCCCCGGTTGCGCGTCTGCTGCCCGGTGAGCGTGAAGCTGGCGCCCTTCCACAGCGGCACGCCCACGTCGAAGCCGTATTCGTTCAGCCGAGCCGGCTGCACATCGCCCACCTGGAAGAACGAGCGCGCCCGAAAGATGCTGTTGTCGTGGGTCCAGAACAGCGACCCGTGCACATCCCGCGCGCTGCTGAACGGCAGCGCCGCCGGCGTTGACGGCGACCCGCCGAACTCCGAGCCGAAGAAGTTCGACTGCACCTCGAACTCCTCCACGATCGTCGCCGTCACGCCGATCCGCTTGTTCATCTCCTTGAGAACGTTGTTGTCGATCAAGTCGATCTGCACGTTCTCATTGCGGCGAGCCTCGCCGGACTCGGCGTCCACCACGCCCAGCAGATTGAGGTCCGTGCGCGAGGAGCCCTCCTCGGCCGCTTCGGGAACCTCCTCGAAGATGCTGGCGCCGGCCGCCTCGGCCGCCCCCGTTTCAGCCGGCGGAGAAGACTCCGGCGGCGACTGCGCCGGCAGCAACACCGGCGCACAGAGCAGTAAGACGAGGGCGCGCATCAAAACGACAGACAGGTTCGAAAGAGGACAGGGGAGCCCTCTATCTTACCCCCGCTTCGGCGCCCGCCGCCCCCCGGCTCACTCCCAATCGGCCACGAAGATGTTGAACTCGTAGCGGCTGGTGGCGTTGCGGCTCGACGCAAACACTAGGCTCTTGCCGTCCGGCGAGAACTCCGCGAACGAAGTGAAGCCGCCGAAGTCGGTCACCTGCTCCAGGTTCTTGCCGTCGATGTCCATCAGGAACAGCTCGAACTCCCGGCTGTCGCAATGGTTCTTGTTGGACGAGAAGATGATCTTCTTGCCGTCCGGCGTGAACTGCGGCGCGAAGCTGGCGCATCCGAAGTCTGTGATCTGGCGCAGGTTCGAGCCGTCCGCATCGCCCACGAAGATCTCCATCTTCATCGGCGCCGTCAGGTCCTCGGCCAGCAGATCCAGGTACCGCCGCCGGTCGGCGCCGGTCGGGTGGTTGGCCCGCATCACCAGCTTCGAGCCGTCCGGCGAGAAGAACGCTCCGCCGTCGTAGCCGATCGCTGTGGTGATCTGCTTCTTGTCCGAGCCGTCCGGCTCCATCGACCACAGCTCCAGATCGCCGGAAGCCTTCGAGGTGTAGATCACCCGTCCCGTCTCGAAGTTCACCGTCGCCTCGGCGTCGTAGCCCGGCGCCGTGGTCAGCCGCTCCAGGCTCTTGCCCTCCAGGTCGGTCTTGTAGATGTCATAGCTCGGGTAGACCGCCCACACGTAGCCCTTGGAGCGGTCCGGGCGCGCCGGGCAGGCGTCGCCGGAGGCGTGCGTCGAGGCGTACAGGATCTCCCGCCCGTCGGCCGTGAAGTAGCCGCAAGTCGTCACGCCCTTGCCGGTCGAGACCATCCGCACGTCCGAGCCGTCGGCGTTCATCACAAAAATCTGGTCGCACTCCAGCTCATCGCGAGTCGACTGGAAGACCAGCTTCTGGCCGTCCGGAGACCAGTACGCCTCGGCATTCTGACCGCCGTGGGTGAGCTGGCGGATGTTCTTCAGCCGCCCGGCGTCTTCGGCTGCCAGCGGCAACGCCGCCAACAGCAGCAGCAGGAACAACGTCTTCGGCATCGGTCGGGGCTCGCATCGCATGGTTTGCATTATCCCATTGATTCAACGGCACATAGGAAAGCCACTCGCGACCCCTTGGGGATCAACAGCAGCAACCCACAACATCTAGTAGCTGTTTTCCTTTACTTTCAAATTCCACAAGAGTAGTATGGAGGGCGTGTCCGGGGCCTCTCGGGGCGTCCGGGCGGCAATCTCTCGCGAGGATCCACCGCTCTTGCTCAAGCTCAAGCGAATCGAAATCTTCGGCTTCAAGTCCTTCTGCGACCGCGAGGAGCTGGTCTTTCCCGGCTCCGGCATCGCCTCGGTGGTCGGGCCCAACGGCTGCGGCAAGTCCAACATCAGCGACGCCATCAGTTGGGTGCTCGGCGAGCAGTCCGCCAAGACGCTGCGCGGCGCCCGCATGCAGGACGTCATCTTCAACGGCTCCCGCGACCGCAAGCCGTCGGGGATGTCCACGGTCTCGATGACCTTGTTCGACCCGGACCCGCAGCCGGCGTCGCCGGAGCAGCCCACGCCCAAGGGCGTCCGCCCCGGCGAAGTCACCGTCACCCGCAAGCTGTTCCGCTCGGGCGAGAGCGTCTACACCCTCAACGGCCGCAACTGCCGGCTGCGCGACATCCAGGATCTGTTCATGGGAACCGGCCTGGGTCCGAATCACTACGCCATTATCGAGCAAGGGCGCATCGGGCAGGTGCTCAGCTCCAAGCCCCTCGATCGCCGCGCCCTCATCGAAGAGGCCGCCGGCGTCACCAAGTTCAAGACCCGCAAGCGCCTAGCCGAGCTCAAGCTCGAGAGCGCCCGGCAGAACCTGCATCGCGTCAACGACATCTTGCAGGAAGTCATCCGCCAGGCCGGTTCCCTCAAGCGCCAGGCCGCCAAGGCCAAGCGCTACGAGGAGTACCGCGCCGACCTCACCGTCGCGCTGACCACCCTGCTCACCGGCAAGTCCAAGCGCATCCACAAGCAGCTTCGCGCCGAGCGCGCCGCCGTCGAAACCGCTCGGCTCGCCCTCACCCAGCGCTCCCAGCGCGCCGCCAACCTCGAAAAGGAGCTCGGCGAGCAGCGCGAGCGCCAAACCGCCTGCGACAGCGAGCTGCAGACCGGCCGCGAGGAGCTTTCCCGGCTGACCGTCGAGACCGAACGGCTCCGCTCGCGCATCGAGCAGCAGTCGCGCACCGCCGAGGAGAACGAGAGCCGCAAGCGCAACGCCGCCGCCGAGATCGCCTCCATCGTCAACCGCCTGGCGCAGCTCGACCAGGAGCTGGCCGCCGACCAGCAGGCCGCCGCGCAGGTCGGCGAGCAGGCGCAGCAGATCCAAGAGAAGCTGCGCCACAAGAACGCCGAGCTCGAGCAGCGCCGCAAGGGAACCGAGGATCGCGAGCGCGAGCAGGAATCCGCCCGCAAGCGCGTGCTGGCGCTGCTCGGCGAGGCCTCGCAGTTGCGCAACCAGCTCGCCAAGATCGAAGAGTTTCTGGCCGGCGTGGAGCGCAACGCCGCCCGCGCCCGCGAGGAGGAGCGCTCCGCCCGTCAGGAGCTCGAGCAGGCCGCCCAGGCCGTCGAGCAGCGCAAACAGCAGATCGCCGAACGCCGCGCCGAGCTCGAAACCCTCCAGAAGAACGCCAAGGATCTCGACGCCCGCATCGTGGCCCTGCAGCAGGAGTCCCGCGAGCGCCGCAAGCAGGCCGACGGGCTGCAGAGCGAGCTCTCCCGGCTCCGCGCTCGCCAGGAGTCCCTGGACCAGATCCTCTCGCACCACGCCTACACCACCGAGACGGTCAAGAACATCTTCCGGGCCGTCGAGCGCAACGCCGCCAAGGGCTGGAAGCCCATGGGCGTGCTGGCCGACATCGTCGAGGTCGACCCCGACTACGAGCGCGCCGCCGAGGAGTTTCTGCGCGAGGAGCTCGAGTTCGTGGTCGTCCACAACTGGGACGATGCGCGCCGCGGCGTGGAGCTGCTGCTGCACGACCTGCAAGGCCACGCCACCTTCCTGGTGCACCCGGAAAAGCCCGTCCCCGGCGAGCTGCCGGCGCTCGGGCCGGAGACCGGCGTCACCGGCCGTCTGGCCGATCACATCCACCTCCAGAACGGCTTGGCCGAATCGGCTTCCACGCTGCTGCCCAAGCTGCGCGGCTGCTACCTGGTGGCCGAGGAGGAGGCCGCCGAGCGCCTGGCCGTGCGCTACCCGGATCTCTACTTCCTGCTGCCGAACGGCCGCTGCTATCGCGGCTACACCGTCAGCGGAGGACGCAAGTCCGCCGCCGGCCCGCTGGCGCTCAAGCGCGAGCTGCGCGAGCTGCGTCCCAAGCTGGCGGCGGCCGAAAAGGCCTTCAAGGACTGCTCCGAGGCCGCCGTGCGCGCCGACGAGCAAGGCTCCAAGCTCTCCGCGGACCGCGAGCAGGCCCGCCGCGAGATCCAGACCGCGGAGAAGGCCCTGCTGTCAGCCGAACACGAGCTGCGCGGCCTCGACGAGCAGACCCGCCGCGGCCAGCGCCGCCAGGAAGTGGCGGCCCGCGAGCTCGAACGGCTCGGCAAGGACGTCGAGCGCGCCAACGGCGAACGCGAGCAGCGCGCCAACGCCCTGGCCCAGCGCGACCGCGAGCGCGAGGAGGCCGAAGCCCGGCAGGACAGCCTGCGCGAGCAGCTCGTCTCCGAGCAGGCCGCCTCCCGCACCCTGGCCGAGGAGCAGACCCGTCTGCGCGCCGAGGCCGCCGCTCTCGAGGAGCGCCGCCGCAGCGCCCAGTCCGCCCTGGCCCGCATCCGCAACCTGGTCGAGGAGCAGCGCCAACGCCGCGAGCGCATGGAGAAGCAGGCCGGCGGCTGGGAGCAGGAGCGCATCCGCCTGCTCGCCGACAACGAGCAGCTCGGCAAGTCCGTCAAGGAGCAGGAGCAGCGCCGTCAGACCCTCGCCCAGCGCGTCGCCGAGCTGACTCAGATCCTCGGCAGCCTGCGCGACGGCGTCACCGTCGTCGAGCAGCAACTGCGCGCCATCCGCAGCCAGTCCGACGAAGAGCGCCAGGCCCTGAGCCGGCTCGAGCTCGCCGTCGTGCGCCTCGAATCCGAGCACGAACGCCTCGACGAGCTCTGCCGCCAGGAGCTCAAGCGGCCCGTGACCGAGCTGCACGCCGAAGCCTCCGACGCCGACCTCTCCGACGAAGAGCTCTCCGCCGCCGAGGAGACCTACCGCGACGTCAAGGACAAGATCGACAAGCTCGGGCCCGTCAACGTCCTCGCGCTCGAAGAGTTTGAGGAAGCCCAGAACCGCCAGGAGTTCCTGGAGACCCAGCAGGCCGACCTGCTCACCTCCATCCGCGACACCCAGGAAGCCATCCACGAGATCGACTCGGCTTCGCGCAAGCAGTTCCAGGAAGCCTTCGAGATCATCAACAAGAGCTTCCAGGAGGTCTTCAAGACGCTGTTCGGCGGCGGCGTCGGAGAGATGCGGCTGACCGACCCGGACAACGTCGGCGAATCGGGCATCGACATCGTCGCCTCGCCTCCCGGCAAGCGCCTGCAGAACGTGGCGCTGCTCTCCGGCGGCGAGAAGTCCCTCACGGCCCTGGCGCTGCTGATGGCGACCTTCAAGTACAAGCCGAGCCCGTTCTGCGTGCTCGACGAGGTCGACGCCGCGCTCGACGAGCCGAACATCCTGCGCTTCCGCCGCCTGCTCGAGAGCATGAGCGACCAGACGCAGTTCGTCATCATCACCCACTCCAAGACGACCATGGGCGCGGCCTCGTCCCTGTACGGCGTCACCATGCAGGAACCCGGTGTCTCGCGCCTGGTTTCGGTGCGGCTCGGAGAGCCCCAGCGCCACGTGAACGGGCGCCCCGCCCCGGAGGCCCAACCCGCTTTGGCGGCGCCGGTCGGGGTCTGACCCTGCCCGGACGCCGCCCGGTCGATTACCATGACGGTTATGCGATGGGCCTTGGCAGCGCTCCTGATGGTTTGCGGGTCGGTCTCCGCCTTCGCGCAGGAGGCCCCCGCGCCCCAGCAAGAGGCCGCCGCGCCGGCGCAGCAGCAGCCCGAAGGCATGATTCCCCGCTGGGAGGTCGTTGAGATCGCCCAACAGCTCAAGACGCACGCCGGCGGCGTGGAGAAGATCCTCGAGCAGGTGCGCCCCAAGGAGTGGATCCAGGACGGCGCTCCGGCCGCCTACGTCGACCAGCACGAGAGCCTTCTGCAGGACCTCGGCTACCTGTCGCGCTCGGCCGAGATCCTGGAGCACAACCCGGAGAAGCTGACCGTGGTGATCGACACCTTCCTCTGGCTCGATCGCCTGCACTCGATGATCGACTCCATGAGCCTCGGCGTGCGCAAGTATCAGAGCGACCCCATCGCCGACCTGCTCGACTCCGCCGCCCGCCGCAACACCACCGCCATCGAGCAGCTCAAGGGCTACATGCGGCAGTTGGCCTCGAACACCGAGAACGAGATGGCGATCGCCTACGACGAGACCCAGCGCTGCCGCCAGGAACTCCTCACGCAGCCCCGCAAATGACGCCTCCTCAGCCGCCCAACGAGAGGCCGCCGACCCCGTTTCGGTGTCACATCTGTGAGCAGCCCTCCGAAAGAATCTGCACGCGCTGTACTCGCGACGCCTGCGAGAATCATCTTTGTGAGAAGTGCGGTCGTTGCAGCGACTGTTGCACCTGCGAAAGCTGAAGGTTGCGTCCGGATCCTCGGCCCTGTTCCTCCGCAAATCCGGATGAAACCATCACAGTTGTCGGAATCGGCGGTCCGGTCCCCGGCCGGCGCGGCTTCGGCGGGCGCACCGTAACTGCTTTTGTTTGTTAGACCAAGCTCCACGCTGGGGCGCAACGGATGTGGCATGGCGCCTGAAATGCAGTCTATGGAGTCCGAGGTCCTCGGTCCGGAGGGGACCTTTGCGCCGACGACGGCACAGATTGCGATGAAAACCCGTCCCCAGCGCCCGGAGGGAAGTTCCCTGCTGCGAGGCGGAGCTCTGTCCACCATCGACCAGGGCATGGTCAGCGGCGCGAGCTTTTTGACCACCGTCGCCACCGGCCGAGCCTGCGGAGCCGAAGGCCTCGGCGCCTACGCCTTGGCGTTGGGCGTGCTCATGACCGTGGCGGTGGCCCAGGGCGCTCTGCTCTCCAAGCCTTACATCAACCTCCACCGCTCCGCCGAGCGGCCCCGCGAATACGCCGGCGGAACCCTGCTGCTGACCATCGCCTTCGGCCTCGCCGGCGCGCTGCTGATGGCGGCGGCCTCCGGCGCTCTGGCTCTGGGCGGAGCCCCCGGAGAGCTGACCGCGGCGCTGCTGGCCGCCGCCGCCGCGCTTCCCTTCGTGCTGCTGAGGGACTGCTTGCGGCAGTACCTGTTCGCCCACCTGCTGCTGCGCCGGACGCTGCTGATGGACGCCGTCTGGGTCGGGCTGCAGCTCGCCGTGGTGGCGGCGCTGTTCGGCCTGGGTCTGCTCACGCCCGTCTCGGCCTTCGCCGCCATCGGCGGGGCGGCCTTGGTCACCGCGGCGACCGGCGTTTGGACGCTGCGCCACGAGTTCCGGTTCGGCGCGGCGGCTTTTCGCGACGCCTGGCGGACCAGTTGGCGGTTCGGCTTCTGGACCACCCTCTCGGAGCTGTGCCAGCAGAGCCGCACGCACCTGGTGCAGTGGCTGCTGGTCCTGATGCAGGGCTTGCAGGCGGCCGGCGCGCTGGCGGCGGCCCTGTCGATCGTGCGGATCGTGAATCCTTTGTTATTGAGTCTGTCCAATGTCGGCGAGCCGCACCTGGCGCGGGCTTACGCCGAAGGCGGCGCCCGCAAGGTGCAGGGCATCGCCATGAAGATGGCCGCGCTGGCTTCGGCCGCGCTGGCCCCCATCTGTTTGCTGGCCGCCTGGCAGGGCCAAGCGGTGATCTCTCTGTTGTTCGGCAAGTCCCTCGAGGTGGAGGGTTCGGTGCTCGGCCTGCTGCTGGCCTCGGTGGCGCTGGGCGTGGCGGCCTACCCCTTCTCGGCGTCTCTGTACGCCGTGGGACGGCCGCAGACGGCGTTGAACGTTCGCGTGCTGGCGCTGCTTGCCGGCGCCGTCTCGGCCTTGGCGCTCACGCCTCGGCTCGGGGCCCAAGGCGCCGCGGCCAGCTTGGTCGTCTCGGCGGGCGTCGCCCTGCTCTTGTTATTGGTCCTGTTTGCGCGCGCCGCGCGCCCCTCGGAACCCGTTCCGGAGGCTACGTGAAGGTCCTGTTGGTCCACAACTTCTACCAGAAACTGGGCGGCGAGGACGTCTCGGTGGACGCCGAGGCCGATTTGCTCGAAAGCCGGGGACATGAGGTGATCCGCTACAGCAGGCGGAGCGCCGACGTCTCCACTATGCCCGCCTGGAAGGTCGCCCTGGGAGCCGTCTGGAGCCCCCGTACGTTTCTCGAAGTCCGCGCCCTCATCAAGAGCCGCCGCCCGGACGTGCTGCACTGCACCAACAACTTCCCGTTGGTCTCGCCCTCGGTCTACGAGGCCGCTTCGGTCGAAAGCGTCCCCGTGGTGCAGGCCCTGCGCAACTATCGCTCGATGTGCGCCAACGCCTGCTTCTTCCGCAACGACAAGCCGTGCGAGATCTGCCTGACCAAGTCCATCGCCTGGCCGGCCGTCGTCAACGCCTGCTACAAGTCCAGCCGCACCGCGTCGAGCATCTTCCTGGCGTGGCAGTGGATGCAGCGCGCCGCCGACTCCAAGATCTCCCGCTACTACACGCTGACGGACTTCGCCCGGACCAAGTATCTGGCCGCCGGGTTCGACCCCGACCGCGTGGACGTCAAGCCGAACTTCATCGACCCGGACCCCGGCCCGGGCCCGCGCGACGGCGGATACGCCCTCTTCGCCGGACGCCTCTCGCCGGAAAAAGGCATCGAGGTACTGCTGAAGGCCTGGCGCATCGTCGGCGACCGCGGCCTGCTCAAGATCGTCGGCGACGGCCCCGACCAGCCTTTGGTCCAGCAAGCCCTGGCCGAAGGCCTGCGCTGCGAGTACCTGGGCCAGCAGCCCCAGAACGAAGTCCTCAACCTGGCTGGCGGCGCCTCCTTCGTCATCATGTCGTCGACGGTGTTCGAGACCTTCGGCCGCACGATCATTGAAGCGTTTTCCCGCGGCGTGCCCGTCATCGTGCCGCGGCTGGGAGCTTTGGGCGAGCTCGTTCGCGACGGAGTCACCGGCCTCTGCTTCGAGCCCGGCGACTCCGAGGGGCTGGCGCGCTGCGCCATCGAGCTGATCGGAAATCCCAGCCTCTGCCGACGCATGGGCGAGGCCGCCCGGCTGGAGTACGAACGCCACTACACCGCCGACGCGAACCACCTCAAGCTGGTCTCCATCTACCAGCGCGCCATCGAAACCCAGCGGGGCGGATCGAGCGATCCGCGCAAGTCCGAGGACCATCTGCGGCAACCGGCCGGCGAGCATTCGGCGCATTCGGGGAGCCTCGCCTGCGCCCTGCCCTCCGACGCCCCCGACAGCCCGGCTTCCCATTGACAACACAAGGCTTGCCCCCTAAACTCAAGGCCGACTCGAGGCCCCGTGAAGAGCTGCCTTGCGCTGACCCTCGCCCTCCTTGCCCCAGCCGCCTGGGCCGCTGACCCGGTTTCTTTCTCGGAACAGATCCGGCCCTTGCTCGAAAAGCGCTGCCTGGGCTGCCACGGCGCCGAGCAGCAAATGTCCGGCCTGGACCTCAGCGCCCGCGAATCCGCCCTGCGCGGCGGCGCCCACGGCCCGGCCATCCAGCCCGACAACCCCGCCGAGAGCCTGTTGCTGGCCTACGTGCGCGGCTCCAAGGAGCCCCGCATGCCGCTGGGCGACGCCCTCGCCGCCGACGACGTCGAGCTGCTCGCGCGCTGGGTCGAGCAGGGCGCGCCCTACGACGCCACGCTCTCCTCCAAGGCCGCGCCGGCCGACGATCCGGCCTCCTGGTGGGCCTTCCAGCCTCCCGTCCAAGCTCCTCCGCCCACCGTGGCGGACGCTCGCTGGCGCCGCAATCCCATCGACGCCTTCGTGCGGGCCCGTCTCGACGCAGCCGGCGTGGAACCCGCACCGCCGGCCGATCGGCGCACTCTCATCCGCCGCGCCTGGCTCGACCTCGTCGGGATGCTCCCACCGCCCGACGAGGTCGAGCGTTTCGTCGCCGACTCCTCGCCAGACGCCTGGACGCGCTTGGTGGACGACCTGCTCGCCAAGCCGCAGTACGGCGAGCGCTGGGGCCGCCACTGGCTCGACGTCGCCCGTTATGCGGACAGCTCGGGCTACGAGCACGACTTCGACTACCCCGACGCCTGGCGCTTCCGCGACTACGTAATCGCGTCGTTCAACCAGGACAAGCCCTACGACCGCTTCGTGCAGGAGCAGTTGGCCGGCGACGAGCTCTCGGACTGGAGCTTCGAGACCCTCATCGCCACCGGCTTCCAACGCATCGGCCCGCGCGTGCTCTTCCGCGAGAAGGACAACCCGGAGTACCGCTACAACTATCTCGACGACATGATCCAGACCTCCAGCCGGGCCTTCATGGGCCTGTCCGTGGAGTGCGCCCGCTGTCACGATCACAAGTTCGACCCCATTCAGCAGCTCGACTACTACCGGATGATGGCGATCTTCTTCCCGCACATCCGCTACGACTTCCCGCTGGCGTCGGAAGCCCAGATCCGCGAGTACGAGACCCGCAAGACGGCTGTCGAGCAGAGCATCGCGCCGCTCAACGCCCGCATTCGTGAGATCGAGGCGCCCTACCGCGAGATGCAGCGCCGCGAGCAGCTCAAGGGCTTCCCGCAGGAGATCCAGGACGCCGTCAACACCCCGGAAGCCGAGCGGACCGAGGGTCAGAAGCTGCTGGCCGAGCAGGTCCTGTCGATCGGCGTCGGCAACTACGGCCGGCTGCTGAGCGACGAGGACCGCCAACAGGTCCAATCGCTCAAGGTCCGCATCGCCGAGCTCGAGAAGGAGCTGCCCGAGCCCTTGCCCACCGCCATGGGCGTGCGCGACGGCGACTACCGCTCGGCGCCCGATGGCCGCGGCGACGAAGTGCAGCCCGGCAAGGGCGAACGAGAGGTCTATGAGAACGTCGGCCCGTTCGTGCCCGAGCCCGGCCGGCCCTACAACCCGCCGGTGGCGCATCTGCTGCCACACTCGGACTATCACGACAAGGGCCCGGTGGTGGAGCCGGGCGTGGTGACCATCCTGGCGCGTCTGGGCGAGTTCGACCCACAGCCGCCCGACAACGGTCGCGTTTCCACCGGCCGCCGGCTGGCTTTGGCAAAGTGGCTCACCTCCGGCGAGCACCCCCTCACGTCCCGTGTGATGGCCAACCGCATCTGGCAGCACCACTTCGGCCGCGGCCTGGTGCTCACGGCCAGCAATTTCGGCAAGATGGGCCGCAAGCCCACCCACCCCGAGCTGCTGGACTGGTTGGCGGTCGAGTTCGTCAAGCAGGGCTGGAGCGTCAAGGCGCTGCACCGGCTGATCCTCGATTCGGAAACCTACCGCATGGCCTCGGTCTGGAACCCGCCCGGCGCATCCGCCGCCGACCCCGAGAACAACCTGCTGTGGCGCTACCCCAGCCGGCGCCTGGAAGGCGAGATCGTGCGTGACATCACCCTCGAAGCCGCCGGGTCGCTGAACCTCGAGGCCGGCGGCGAGCCCTTCTTCCCGCCGATCCCCGAAGCCGTCCGCGAGTCCTTCCTCAAAGGCCGTTGGGAGATGACCCAGCCCGGCCCGGCCGTCTGGCGCCGCAGCGTCTACTCCTACCAGAAGCGCGGCCTGCGCTACCCCATGTTCGAGGTCTTTGACCAGCCCAGCATGAACGTGACCTGCGAACGCCGCACCACGACGACTGTACCCACCCAGGCGCTGACGCTGCTCAACAACCAACTGATCCTCGAGCAGGCGGCTCTGTTCGCCCGCCGCGTACGCGACGAGGCCGGCGCCGACCCGGCCGCCCAAGTCGACCGCGCCTGGCGCATCGCCCTGAGCCGTCCGCCCTCGGACGAAGAGCTGGAGGGCAACCGAGCCTTCCTGGCTCGCCAGCGCGACTACCACGCGCGAACCGACGACCCCTCGCTGGCGGCTCTCACCGACCTGTGCGACGTCGTCCTCAACCTCAACGAGTTCGTGTACGTGCCGTAATGAAGCAGCGCATCCTCTCCCGACGCGATCTCTTGTTCAAGGCCGGCGAAGGCGTCTCCGGCCTCGCCCTGGCGTCGATGCTGGCGCGCGACGGCCTGCTCGCCAAAGAGGCCCCGTCGTCGGCTTGCGCCGCGCCCGACGGCGTCACCTCGCCCCTGGCGCCCCGCAACCCGCACTTCGAGCCGCGCGCCAAGGCCGTCATCTCGCTGTTCATGAGCGGCGGCGTCAGCCACGTCGACACCTTCGACTACAAGCCCGAGCTGCAGAAACATCACGGCGAGCCGCTGTCGGGCTTCGGCCGCATCCGCGTCCGCCAGGGCTTTCCCGGCCCGCTGATGAAGAGCCCCTTCGAGTTCAAGCCCCACGGCCAATCGGGCAAGCTGGTCAGCGAGCTGTTCCCCAAGATCGGCGGCGTGGTGGACGAGCTGGCCTTCGTCCACTCCTGCCAGGGCCGCTCGAACGACCACGTGGTGGCGCACTACGAGTGGAACACCGGCTCCCTGCTGATGGGCCACCCCTCGGTGGGCTCCTGGGTGACCTACGGGCTCGGCTCGGAGAACCAGAACCTGCCCGGCTTCGTGGTGGTCTATGACCAGAAGGGCGGCCCCTTCAGCGGTCCCGCCAACTGGTCCAGCGGCTATCTGCCGGCCGCCTACCAGGGCACCGTCTTTCGCGCCAAGGGCGACCCGATCCTCGACCTCACGCCGCCCGAGCAGTACGTCACGCCCGAGCAGCAGCGCGCGCGCCTGGACCATCTGGCCTGGCTCAACCAAAAGCACGCCGACGAGCGCCCGGCCGAAGCCGAGCTCGCCGCCCGCATCGCCAGCTACGAGCTCGCCTACCGCATGCAGGGCTGCGCCCCGGAAGCCGTGGACATCTCCAAGGAGTCCGCCGCCACCCGCAAGCTCTACGGGCTCGACGAGCCGGCCACGGCGGGCTTCGGCAAGCAGTGCCTGCTGGCCCGCCGCCTGGTCGAGCGTGGCGTCCGCTTCGTGCAGCTCTACAGCGGCGCCCTGCTCCAGCAGAACGTCGACACCTGGGACGCCCACTCCAACCTGATCGAGAACCACAACATGCACGCCCAGGAGGTCGACGGCCCCATCGCGGGCCTCATCACCGACCTCAAGCAGCGCGGGCTGCTCGACGACACGCTCGTGTTCTGGCACTCCGAGTTCGGCCGCATGCCGATCTCCCAGCGCGGCCTCGGGCGTGACCACAACCCCGGCGCGATGACCACGTTCTTCGCCGGCGCGGGCATCCCGGGCGGCCAATCCATCGGAGCCACTGACGACTTCGGATACCGCGCCGCGGAGCAGGTCGTCACCTACCACGACCTCCACGCCACCATCCTGCACCTGCTCGGGCTGGACCACAAGCGCCTGACCTACCCCTTCAACGGCCGCAACATGCGCTTGACGGACGTGCACGGCGAGCTGATTCCGCAGCTCATCGCCTAGCACGAGCCTCAGTACAGCTCGATCCAGTGTTGGTCGTCCGCCGACGGCAGGGTGTCCACCCTGTCGCCGGTCTCCGAATCCAGCAACACCAGCGCCGCTCCCGGGTCGCGCGTCGTCGCCGCCAGCACGGCGCCCGACGAATCCAGCTTCAGCAGCACGTCCCCGTCGCCCACGCCCTCGCCTTCGAAGGCGAACACCTTCTCCATCGCCGCCGTCGCCACGTCGAACACCCAAATGCGCCGCACGCCGCTGCCGGCGTAGACCTTCTCGCCGGTCGGGTGGACCGCCAGCCGGCCAAAGCCCGTCAGCTTCTGCGAAACCGTCATCGTGCGCGTATCCACGAAGTACAACTGGAAGCTCGCCGTCGTCGCGAACAGCAACTCGCCGCTGGGATGCGCCGCCAGGTCGTCCACCTGGGTATTCCCCGGCAGGCTCACCGACCCCGGGCGCAGCGTGCGGGTCGCCATGTCCAGCGCGACCAGCCGCGTCTCGGAGGCGTTGAACTGGCCGCCCTTGGGCCCGTCCCACACCGCGATGTAGGCGACGCCGCCGTCCGGCGCGAAGACCGCCTTGTGCGGATTCACCTCGGCCGGAAACGGCACGGCCGCCAGCACGGCCCTCTTGCGGGCGTCCACCAGCAGGGCCTCGGTGGAGCCGTCCGCGGCGTACCCCACCAGCAGCAGCGTCGTCTGGTCGGGCGAAAGCGCCATGTCCAGAAAGGTCGTCGCGCCCAGGTCCAGCGAATCCACCAAGCCGCCCGCCCGGTCGTCGAGAAACCGGATCGAGTTGTTCGTCGACGAGTCCAGCAGGTACGTCATCGACTCCGCGCCCGGCGGATCGTCCTCCGCCGCGCCCGCCGTCACCGCCACCGTCGCGGTCACCTTGCCGGGGTTCACGGGGTAGCGCACGCGCGGCCCGCCGTCCTCGGCCGTCAGCATCCCGTTGCGGCCCTCGGCCAGCGCCAGCGACCACAGCAGCGTCAGCGGCAACGACGCCTTGTTCAGCCGCGCGACGTCCTTCTCCTGCTCGGACTTCTCGAAGCCCTTGATCCCGCGAATCTCATGGCCCGGGCCGTAGTCGTAGATCGGCGGCCGCGTGTTGTCCGCAGAAGGCGCGCAGGCCGACAGCGCCGCCGCCGCAGCCACGACCGCCGCCCATGCCGTCCGCCGCCTCATTGGAAGCTCGCCTCCCGCCCCTCGGCTCCCGCGCTCAGCAGCGCCCCGGCCGCAATCCCTTCCGCCGACAGCGCGCCCTGCGGAAAGACTTCGCCCACCATCAACCCGCCCCAGGACTGCCCGTCAATCTTCGACGAGGCCGGCAGGGCGCTCAGCACCCGCGCCGGAACGCTCCACTGCCCGGCGGCGGCGTCGGCCGCACACACGAAAATCGCCGAAGCGCCCCGCGGCTCATCGGCCGAAAAGCCCACCACGTACACTCGGTCGCGCGTCGCGCCGCTCCAGCGGATCGTCAGGTCCCGGCCGCGCGGCACGGTCGCCGCCTCGTCCCGATTGGTCCAGGTCAGCCCGGCCGGAACCGTCGCCTCGCCCGAAACCGCCGGGTCGCTGGTCGATACCGGATACGAGCCGCCCTCCTGGTAGAACGGCGCATCCGTGGGGAAGGCGTCCGGCGCCACTCCCACCAGGCGCCCCAGCGCCGCCGCCGCCCCGCGCGCGGCGTCCAGCGCCACCGCCACGGCGCCCGCTCCCACGGTCGCCAT
Organism: Acidobacteriota bacterium; assembly: GCA_016125275.1. Taxonomy (GTDB): domain Bacteria; phylum Acidobacteriota; class Terriglobia; order Bryobacterales; family UBA6623; genus RI-231. Next base: position 67,703 of record WGMB01000012.1, read on the forward strand.
GGGCGTCAGATCCCCGGCGGCCTGGAGCTGTCGCGCCAAGGCCCCCGGCCGCAGCACGTTGCCGCCGAAGCCATGCACCTGGCAGGCGCCCACGGGCGGCAGAGCGTAGAGCCTGTTGTAGCTCCAAGGCCCCGACGGAGTCTCCAGGAACAGCGCATTGGCATAGTCGAGCTGCGCCTCCGCGCCCAGGCCGGCCGACGCGCTGGGCGCGAACCGCAGCTTCGACAGCGCCAGCAGCGCCGTCCGCCCGCCCCCTGCAAGGCTCGACAGCGGTCCTTCCTCGCTGCAAGCTCCGCCCTCGGCGGAGACGGCCACGGTCGTGACGTTGCCGACCACTCCGCCCGCCGTCACCGACAGCGGCACGTAGCAGCCTTCCGGCGCGTCCGCGGGAACCTCGAAAACAATCTGGTCCACCCCCGCGCAGCAAGGGCTGCGCCCGGCGTAGAGCAAGCGGGAGACCTTCGCGCCGCCCACGTGGACCTCCACCGGCGTCGGCAGGTTCCCCGGCTCCGGGGCCACGTTGTCGGCGTTCAGCGCCGCGCCCAACCCGGTCCCCCACAGGGTGGCCGCTTGGCCGGGCCGCAGGCTCTCCGCTTTGGAGTTCAGCGGCTGCTCGGTCTGCGAGACGAAGTTCTGGACGATCCCCGGCCCGAACCCGCCGCTGTTGACCGCAAAGGCGCCGAAGCTCGCCGCGGTCACCTCCACCGGCGCCCAGTTCGACGCCGCGCCGTCCACCGTCACCCGCACCGACGCCGCGCCCAGCGGAGCGTCCGACGGCAGCACCGCGTTGATCTGCCCCGCCCCCACATACAGCGGCAAGGCCGCCGCGCAGGCGCCGTCCCGGCAAACCTCCACGCCGACGCCCGCCAGCGTCGTCTGCAATGGAAACTCCGAGACCGACGCGCCGCCGGCCGGGCCCAGGTTCTTGCCGAACACGCTGAAGATCGAGCCGCGCGCCAGCGCCCCGCTCGGCAGCCCCGGCGCGGCAAAGCTCGCCGCGTTCACCACGCCGCGGTAGAAGACGAACGGCTGCCCCGCCGCCGGGGCGGCCAGCAATCCGAAGAGCGCCGCCGCGCCGGTCCAGAAAGCCCGCATCAGTTTTCGCCGATGGACCCCAGATTAGGCCAACCCGAACGCCTCTCGCCACCCGCCGGCGGCCCTTTTCTACAATGAATTGTGGCCAAACGCCCCACGCCTTCCGGTAAGCCCAAGAAGCGCAACGTCATCGCGCGGGACGCCGAGGTGCGCACCTCCGCCGGCCCCATGAAGGACAAGCGCAAGCTCACCCGCCACGAACAGAAGATCCTCGACGACAAGCGCCTGCGGGAATCCGCCGAATCGGACCTGACCTAGCGCCTCAGGGCTCGTTCACGAACTCGATCACGCCAAAGCGCTCCGGCTCGTGGAAGTGCTGCTTGGTGCGCGACCAGGCCAGATACTGGTGGTTCGTATCCGGCGCCTTCGGTCCTTCGGGCCGCTCGATGCGATACAGCCCCACCCGCCAGCGGTCTCCCAGCTTCGGCGGCCCCGTCACGCCGGTTCGGCCCAGCGCCGCCCAGGGGATCGCGATCTCCACCGTCCAGCCCTCGCCCGGCTGCAAGTTCACCGCCGTCTGCAGGCCCTCGATGTTCCAGCCCCTGCGGTCCTCGTCGGAAATCGAGTGCGGCGCCGGAATCAGCAAATCCACCACGGTGTTGTGCGGCGAAACCTCGAGCTCGGCGTAGTTCTTACCGTCGCCGTCGGGGTCCAGAAAGACTTCCACCACTTCCTCGCTCCAAATCTTGTCGTCACGGTTCTTCATCGTGCCCCAAGGGTCCTTGTCCGAGGCCGCGAAGAGCACGTACAGGTTCTTGTCGTCCCAGGCGACCACCGAACGCGTCGGCGAGGGAGTCTTGCTCCCGCGCACGTCCTCGAAGGGGCCCACGCCCGCGCGCACCGCCCAGGTCAGCTCATCGGGCTTGCCGTCCACGGTGATCGCGTCGAGCGTGCGGCCGGCGCGATACAGCGGCACTTTGGGGGCGGCCAGGGAAGCGGCGCAGAGCGCCAGTCCGAGTAGCAGTCTCAAGGCGTTTCCTCCTCGGGAGGGTTCGGCGGCGCGTACGTCTCGATCCAGTTGAACGTGTTCGTCCAAGCGTTGTCGCGGCTGGCCATCCACGTGGAAGGCCGCGTGCCGTTATTCACCGCCGTCGTAAAACCAAAGAACATGTCCGGGTAGCGCAGCACCCTGTGCTCGATCCCCTTGGACCCCAGCACCTTCGCCCACAAGTTCAGCTCGGCCGCGCCGGGGTCGTTCTCGGGCGCGATCAGCAGCACCGGCGTGGTGATCTTCGGCGCGAACCGGAAGGCGTCGCGGTCCATCATCTGCCGCACCAGCTCGGTCTCGGAAAGCTGCCGTCCCAGCAGCCCTTCCGCGATCGTCGCGTAGCGACGCAGCCCGGCAAAACCGTAGTCGGGCGAGCCCGAGATCAGCACCGGCGAATCCAGCACCGCCGCCTTGAACACGTTCGACCGGCCGATCACCTGCGCGGCGATCAACCCGCCTTCGCCCTGCCCCCAAATCGCCATCCGCTGCGAGTCCACGTAATCCAGCTTGCGCACGAGCTGAATCATCTGGAACACGTCCAGCGTCTCGCCCTTGGCGTACTGCCGAGAGCCCTCCGAGCGCCCCTCCAGCCCCCTGTGTCCGCGGTAGCTCGACGCCGCCACCACGTAGCCCCGCCGCGCGAACGCCTTGGCGACCTCCCGATACGCCGGAGAAACCCCCTGGCCCGAGCCGTGGCACAGGATCACGGCCGGGAACAGTTGCTTCGGCTTCCCGAATTCGTCGTACTCGATGTAGGGCTGCGCCAGGTACCCCGTGATGTTCTGGTCGTCGGACTTGTAGCCCACGTGCCAGGCTTCGATGCCGTCGCCGCGCTCCACGCGCTCCAGCCGCCGCAGGTCCCAGGTGGCGATGCCCAGCCGGGTCCAATTCCTCTCCGGCGAGGCGTAGACGGTGTTGTCGCTGAGGTTGATGAGTCCGACCGGAGTCTCGCCCACGACGGGCGCCGCCAGCAGCAGGGCGGCGAGAAAGATCGGGCGGCTCATACGAACGCCTTATTGTAACGTCGCCGTCGCTTCGCCGCCTTCAGACGATCAACATGCAGTCGCCGTAGGAGAAGAAGCGGTAGCCCTGCTCCACCGCGTGGCGATAGGCCGCCAGCGTCAAATCCTTGCCCGCCAGCGCGCACACCAGCATCAGCAGGCTCGAGCCCGGCAGGTGGAAGTTCGTCAGCATCGCCCCCACGGCCTGGAACTCGAAGCCTGGGTAGATGAACAGGTCCGTCTTACCGGAAGCGGCCTCGAAGCGCCCCGCGCCCAGCCGTACGGCGTGCTCCAGCGTCCGCACGCTGGTGGTGCCCACCGCCACGATGCGCTCCGCCCGGCGCAGCGCCTCCGCCGCCCCCTCGCTCAGCTCGAAGGCTTCGGCGTGCAGCCGGTGCGACTCCACCTCCGCCTCCTCGTCCATCGTCTGGAAGGTGCCCAGCCCCACGTGCAGGGTGATCTCCACGGGCTGCGCCCCGCGCGCCCGCACTGCGTCGAGAATCTCCGGCGTGAAGTGCAGCCCCGCCGTCGGCGCGGCCGCCGAGCCGCGCTGCTTGGCGTACACCGTCTGGTAGCGCTCCCGGTCCGAGCCCGCGTCCGCCCGGTGGATGTACGGCGGCAGCGGCATGTGGCCGATCCGCTCCACGATCTCGAAGAAGCGCTCCGCCGGCTCGAATTCCAGCAGCCTCACCCCGCGCTCCCCGCGCTCGAGCACCCGCGCCGTGAGCCCGCCCGGAAACTCCAGCGTCTCGCCCGGCCGAATCTTGCGCCCGGGCCGCACCAGCGCCTCCCAGCGCAGCGGACGGTCGCTCACCTGCTCCAGCAGCAGCGCCTCCACCTGCGCCGTCGGCGGCTGCAGAGTGTTCTCCGCGCCGCCGGCCCGCCGCCCGAACAGCCGCGCCGGCAACACCCGCGTGTTGTTCAGCGCCAGCGCGTCGCCCGGCCCCACGAAGCTCGGAAAATCCCGAAAGCAAGTGTCCCGAAACGTCCCCGCGGCGCGGTCGACCACCAGCATGCGGCTTCCCGCTCGGTCCGTCGCGGGCTCCTGCGCGATCAGCTCCGCCGGCAGATCGAACTGAAAGTCCGCCGGCGTCAAATCATGCCCAGCTTCCGCAGCCGCAGGATGTGCGCCACAATCTGACGCTCGGCCAGCGGATACTCGTGCGCCTGGATGTCGGCGTACACCGACGCGAGCATCTCCACCGGATCGTGTACGCCCTGCTTCCAGGCTTCCAGCACCTGCTGCTCCCGCCGCAGGCGGTGGTTGTAGAGCGCCTGCAGCCGCTCCACCGCGTTCGCCAGCATGGACCCGTGCGCCGGCAGCAGCGTCTTGGGCTGCAACCCGATCAGTCGGGCCAGCGAATGCAGGTACTGGTCCATGTCGCCCTCGGGCGGGTCGATGATGATCGTCGAGTGGCCCGCGATCATGTCGCCGGCGATCAGCGTCCGCGAGCCCTCTTCGAAGAAGCACAGGTGGCCCCGCGCATGGCCCGGCGTATGCAGCACCTGGATCGTCAGGTTCGGGTCGCCCGCCAGCACGATCGTCTGGCCGTCCATCAGCGGCTGGTCGACCTCGATGCCCCTCGACTCCAGCCGTTCGGCGGTCAGCGGATGGGCGCACACGGGCACGCCCAGCGCCTGCCGCATGGCGTTCGCGCCGCCCACGTGATCGGGGTGATGGTGCGTCAGCCAGATGGCCTTCACAATGCCGCCGTCGCGCTTGGCGGCGGCTTGCACGGCGCGCTTGAGCCGCTCGATCTGGTCCGCGTCGCCTGACCCCGGATCCACCAGCGCCAGCTCTCGCGTCCCGATCAGGTACGCGCTGGTGTGCGTGGCCGGCGGCAGCGTCCGGGTGCGCTGCGGAATGGCGCTGATGTCGCGCCGGAACTCGATGCGGTGCGGCGCCGGACCTTCGTCTCCGCCGGGCCGCAGGTGCTCCAGCCCCCGCTCGGGCCCTTCCCGCAGCAGTACGCGCAAAATATGCAGATTCGGCTGCCCCAGCAGTGCTTCGGCCCGGCGCCAGCGCTGGATGGCTTCCGCCGGCCGAATCCATTCGCCGTGATCCAGCTCGCCGCGCCAAACCTCCGGCTGCAACTCCTCGTCGAGCGGCCACTCCAGCAGAAAGAACCGCGCGTCAAAGCGAATCGTCGAAAACGCCGGCGTCACCCAGCGGCCCGCGTACGTCAGCCGCGAGGCGTCGAGCTTCGTCTCCAAATTGTGCAGAACCCCGGGAAAACCGATCTTCTGGTCGATCAGCTTGCGCCGCGCGTCGCGCACCGCCGCCCGGTCGGGCTTGGAATCGACCGTATGCACCAGCACGCCGGTCTCTTCGAAGAGCTCGCGCAGCGTGCAGGCCGACAGGCCGTCGATCATCGTGGGAGGCAGGTCGCCGTCGTCCGCGCCCGGCACGTCCGCCGGATCGAACGGCTCATCCACGTCCTTGGGCCGCCCTTGCACCGGCGTATCCAGGTCCACCGGCGCCAGCCCGCCCCCTGGAAACGCATGCCAGCCGCCCATGAAGCGCAGCAGAGGGCTGCGCCGGACCCAGTAGACCTCCACCTCGGCCGCGGCGTTGCGACGCCACAGGACGACCGAACCGGAAGGCCGCGGACGGGGCGGCGGAGATGGGTCGAACGCCTGTCCGACGCCGGACAGGACTTGCTCGTAGACGTTGCCGACACTCACCCCTTTACTTTAGCCGAGGCGGCCGGAGCCCAGCGGAGCGAACCGGGCCGTTCCCTACAGGTCGCCCAGCGCCGCCTCGAGCTCGCTGCGGGCGTGCAGGTCCCCGGTCCGCAACGAGGTCTCCACGCCTTTCTGGTAGACTTCCCGGGCTTGTTCGGTGCGCCCCAGCTTCTGGAACGTCTTGCCCGCGTGGTAGTACGCCGCCTGGTAGTCCGGGTTCGTTTCCAGGATGCGTTGGAACTCGGCGATGGCTTCCTCCAACGCGCCCTGTTTGACGTATTCCTGGGCGAGCCCGTACCGTACGAAGCAGTCGTCCGGGTTCGCTTCCAGAAAGGCCTTGAGCTTTTCGAGTCGGCTGGAGTCCATACGAGTCCGATGATAGCAACCGTCTGAGCCATGGCCTGTCCCCTGTTCGAGCCGACCGAGAGATTGGATTGGCAAGGCTGGTCCGGCCGTTTTCGGCCGCCGCTCGGCGCGCCCCACGCCGGCCTCTGTCATGCCGGCCTCTCTCATGCCGGCAGCTGTCATGCCGCGTCCCCCGTTGACGCTCCCGCGGCGCTGCTGCTCGACGGCTGCAACATGGGCTACGCCCGCGGCCTGTGCGCCAAGCTGCCCGCCGCCGAGGCGGACGCCTTCCGCCTGGAGGTCGCCCGTCTCGACGCCGACGCCGTCGAGATCGACTGGCTGCTCGAAAAGGACTGCCTTCCGCTGCGCCACGGACGCGCCCGCCTCGACCGCGCGTCGGGCCTCTGGTGCGGCCAACCTTCCGACGCCCCCCTCCTGCTGCGCCAGCTCCAGGCCTTCGCGGCCGTCCTGCTCGACCCCCAGCCCTGACCCGGCTTGACCTGGCCCGCCCGCGGCGCACACAATAGCGCCGCCCATGTCGTCCACCATCGCCGAGCTGGCCTCCAAGATGGACCAGCTCTATGAATACGATCGCGAGCCGGTTCCGCCCGACAAGCTGCAGAGCGGCTGGCAGTTCGCCGGTCTCTTCGCAGGCGAGCACGTCGCCGCCACCGAGTTCGTCATCGGGGCCTTCTTCGTGCTGCACGGGGTGTCCGTCGGTGACCTGGTCGGCGGCCTGCTCCTGGGCAATCTGCTGGCCGTGGCCTCCTGGACGCTGCTGTGCGCGCCCATCGCCACCCGCACCCGGCTAACCCTCTACTGGAAGCTGCGGGAGGTCGGCGGCCCGGGCCTGATGGCGGTCTACAACGTCGTCAACGGCGTCCTGTTCTGCGGCATCGCCGGGGCCATGATCTCGGTGGCGGCCACCGCCGTCGGCCTGGGGCTGGGCGTCGAGAGTCCGGAGCTCAACGCCGTCTACCCCACCGGCGTCGGCTGGGTGGCGCTCACCCTCGGCATCGGCGCGCTCATGACCGTCATTGCCATCCTCGGCTTCTCCACCCTCACCCGCTTCGCCGAGATCTGCTCGCCCTGGATGTTCGTCGTCTTCCTCGCCGGCGCCCTGGCGATGCTGCCGCAGCTCGGCGTCGCGCCCGATTTCTCGAACTTCTGGGAGGTCGCCCGCACCCGCATCTGGACCGGCGAGCCCACGCCCGGCCAGGAGCAGTACGGCTTCTGGCACATCGCCTTCTTCTCCTGGGTCTGCAACGCGGCCTTCCACATGGGCCTCACGGACATGGCCACGCTGCGCTACGCGCCCAACTGGAAGTACGGCCTCTACTCGGCCTTCGGCATGTTCCCCGGCCACATGCTGGCCTGGATGTGCTCCGGCGTGATGGTCGCCGCCGTCGCCCGCGAGATGAACCCGGGCTTGATGGCCTATGAGGCCGCCGGGCTGTCCGGCGCGCTGGCCGTGCTGGTGGCCGGCTGGACCACCGCCAACCCGACGCTCTACCGCGCCGGGCTGGCGCTGCAGGCGATCACCCCGAACTGGCCTCGCTGGAAGGTCACCTTGGCCGCCGGAGCGCTCACCAGCGTCATCTCCTGCTTCCCCGTCGTGTTTCTGAGACTGCTGGACTACGTGGCCCTCTACGGGCTGGCGCTGGTCCCGGTGGGCTCGGTCGTCTTTGCGGAGGAGACGCTCGTCGGCCGTTTCGGCATCGAGCGGTGGAAATCCACCGGCCCCGGCCGGCGGGTCAACGTGGCGGCGCTGTGGACCTGGGGCCTGACGGTGGCGGCGGCCTTTGCGGCGCCCATCCATTTGTTCTACAAGCCGGTCCCGGCGTGGCTGCTGGGGATGGTTCTCTACGTCGCGCTGCGGCGAGCGGGGGTGGGCCGATGACGCACAAAGTGCTCCAACTGCTGGCTTTGGGCGCGCTGGCGGTCTGCCTGGCGTCGTCTTGGTCGCGCTTCCAGGGCGGACTCAGCGATCAGGACTTCAAGTCCGTGTTCCTGGCCGGGACGATCGGCTGGTTCGCCTTCGCCACGGCCGCCTCCGGCCTTGGCAAGCGGCAGTGACCGCCGGCCGCGGCTCAGCTGAACCGCAGCGGGTACTCGTCGGCCAGCACCGGCGCCGGCTTTTCGTGGTCGGGATGCGACACCGCCGGCCAGGCCTTGCGAAGCTCTTCGTAGTCCCGCTGGGCTTGCCGATTCAGCGACTGCTCCAGGAAGATCACGCCCCAAAGCGTCATCACCAACAGTCCGATCGCCGCAAGTCCATGGTTCGAGATTCCGAAAAGCTTCATACAGCCTCCTGTGCGCCTACTAGCAATTGCGTAGCCATTCCGTTCGAACCGACTCGAATCCCGCATTTTGCGCGCTGCGTACAGGTTCTGTCAAATCCCTGCTCGCCCTTTCGCCCGCCCGGAACCCTGCAGATTCGGCCCTCGCGTGCAATTTCTTCGCGGTTTGCGATCCTGTGTAGCGAGATCGCGCCCCGGCGCGTCTGCTGGAAGAAGCCGCTCGCTTCGAGGTCCGTTGGCCGGAAGCCGCCGCCCCTCGGTGGCTGATTTCGGCCGGTTGGTGAAATTCGACCGTCGCTGCTGACTACGCCATGCATCGCTTGCCGTTCTATACGCATACGTTCGTTCTTCGGATTGGTTTGGTTCTCCTGGCCGCCAATTTTTTATGGGGCCAGGCCGGACCGCCGGGAGGCAGCGTCAATGATCTGCTGATCTATGACGCCCAAAAGGTCTGGGCCGCCACCGACGCCGGCGTGTTCGAGAGCAGCGACGGCGGCCAAACCTGGCGCCCCCGCAGCGAAGGTCTGCCCGCCTCCCCGGTCACCTCCATCACCGGCCGTCCGGCGCAACTGTTCGTGAGTCTGGATGGGGCGGGGGTGTGGCGTTCCAGGAACGGTGAGGCTTGGGTGGAGATCAACGACGGCGTCGGCGACCCCGCCGCGCTCGAGATCGAGAACGCGCCCGACAACCCCGAAGTGCTCTTCGTCGCCACCCGCAACAACGGCGTCCTGTACTCCAACAATTCCGGCGACGGCTGGATCCGAGCCGGCTCCGGCCTGGTCATCGGCCCCTACGTCGATATCGCCTTCACGCCCGGCAGCCCGCAGCACATGTATGCGGTCAACTCCAACGGCGGGCTGTTCGAGAGCACCGACGGCGGCCAGAACTGGACGCTGCCCGTGGCCGTCAACGTCTCCTTCCGGCGCGTCCGCTTCAACCCCCACGCGCCCAACGAGGTCTGGCTGGCCACAGGCTCGGGCCTGCTGCGCCGTACGGCCGCCGGCCAGCAGTTCCAAGCCATCGCGCCGCTCAACGGCGTCTCGATCTTGGACTTCCTGGTCGACGCCGACGACCCCAACCTGTTCTACGCCGCCACCCGCGACAGCGGCCTCATCCGCAGCCTCGACGGCGGCACGAACTGGGAGCTCGCCGGCCTCGATCTGCCGGTCTCCTTCATGCTCACCATGGAGCGGCTGCCCTCCGCTCCCCCCACGCTGCTGGCGGGCCTCAGCGGCACGGGCGTATTCCGCTCCGCCGATCAGGGCGTGAGCTGGTCGCAGACCTCGCAGGGCATGACCGGCGCCAACGTGCTCGCCCTCGCCGCCGACCCCACTCAGGCCGGCGTCGTCTACGCCGCCGTCGAGGGCGGCGGCCTCTACAAGACCTCCACCGCCGGCGATAGCTGGGTGGAGAGTCGTACCGGCTTCGAGCTCAACCGGGCCTCCTCCATCGCCGTCGACCCCGCCGAGCCCACCGTGCTCTACGCCGGCTCGGTGAACCCGCTCAACACCAGCAGCGGCCTCATCGCCCGCAGCCTCGACGGCGGCGCCAACTGGGAGACCACTCTCTCCGGCCGCCCCATCTACTCGATCGCCGTTCACCCCACGGACAAGGCCACGGTCTACTTCGCCTCCGACGGCGGCAGCGCCTTCAACCCCTTCTCGGGCCTGTTCCAAACCCGGGACCGCGGCCTGTCCTTCTCCGAGGTCATCGACATCAACGCCTTCACCTACGGCGTCGCGGTGCGGACTGTCGCGGTCGACCCCACCAACCCCCGCAACATCTACGCCGGCACCAACGGCCTCTTCCTGACCAGCGCCGACGAGGCCGGACGCTTCTCCGCGCTCCAGACGCCGCCGGTCGGCTCCATCGCCGTCGACCCCAACGACTCCCGCCGGGTCTTCTTCGGCACCGTCGCCAGCACCGCCGGCAACGGCCTGATCGCGCGCAGCACCGACACCGGCAAGACCTTCACCACCCAAACCTCCGGCCTGCCCGACGCCGACCTGCTCTCGTTCAGTTCCCTCGTCATCGACAAGCGCGACGGCGCCATCTACGCCGCCGGCGCCAACGCCGTCTACAAGAGCGTTGACGGCGGCGACTCCTGGCAGGAAGCCAACTCCGGCCTCGAAAACGTCACCGTCCGCCGCTTGGCCGTCGACGGAGTCACCGCCGGAACCGTCTACGCCGCCACCGTGGACGCCGGCGTCTACCGCACCACCGACAGCGGCGCCACCTGGACGCCTACCGGCACTGCCGCGCTCACCATCACCGCCGAAGGCGTCGTCGGCGCCGCGGACTTCCTCGGCGGCGGCGTCGCGCCCGGCGAGATCATCTCGATCTTCGGCGACGGCATCGGCCCCGGAACCGGCGTGCAGGCCACGCTCGACTCGCAGACCGGCGGCCTGCCGCTGAGCTTGGCCGGCGTCCGCGTCCTGTTCAACGGCGAGCCGGCCCCCCTGTTCTACGTCAGCGCCACCCAGATCAACTGCCAAGCGCCGTACGAGATCGCCGGCAAGAGCGTGGCGCGGGTCCAGGTGGAGTTCGGCGACGGCCGCACCCAGGAAGCCCTGATCCCTGTCCGAACCTCCAAGCCGGGCATCTTCCGCGCCGTCCTCAACCAGAACGGCTCCGTCAACACCGCCGACAATCCCGCCAAAGCCGGCGACGTGGTGGTGATCTTCGCCACCGGCCAAGGCGTCACCAACCCGCCGGCCGTCACCGGTCAGCCCGGTCCCGGCGCGGAGCCCTTTCCACGGCCCACTCTGCCGGTGAAGGTCACGATCGACGGCCGCGAGGCGGTGCAGTTCTACGCCGGCGCCGCCCCAGGCTTCGTGGGCTTGATGCAGGTGAACCTGCGCATTCCCCAAGCGACGGCCTCCGGCGCCCGCACCGTGGAGCTCACCGTCGGCGACGAAAGCGGGTCGCAGTCGGCGCTGCTCTACGTCGCGCCCTGAAAAAACTGGCCGGGCCGTGTCGATCGCGGCCCGCCCCGCCCGTCGTTTGGATGAAGCCAGGAGACTTCGAGAACCATGATGGAAACCCCTGAAATCGTCCAAACCCAGCAGCGGCTCACGGCCGCCATCCGCTTCACCATCCCTCGCGACCAGATCCAGACCGTCATGGGACCGGCCATTGGCGAAGTGATGGCAGCGGTCGCCCAGCAAGGCATCGGGCCGGACGGCCCCGTCTTCTCGCGCCACTTCCGCATGGACCCCGAAGTGTTCGACTTCGAGGTCGGCGTGCCGGTCCGCAGCGCCGTGGAGCCCGTCGGCCGCGTCCGTCCCAGCTCCCTGCCCGCCGCCAAAGTCGTCCGGACCGTCTATCAGGGCCCCTACGAAGGCCTCGGCGCCGCCTGGGGCGAGCTCTGCGAGTGGGCCCAGGCCCATGACCACCCAACCGCCGACGATCTATGGGAGTACTACGTCGCCGGCCCGGAGACCGATCCCAACCCCGCAACCTTCCGCACGGAGCTCAACCGGCCCATCCGGTAGCGTCCCGCGCCGAGTGAGGCAAACGACACTTCGGCCCGCCCCCGGCTTGACAGCGCGCCCGGCAGCTCTCTACGCTCCTATTTAGGTATGCCTAAATGGCTGCCCTGCCTGGATGACGACCGCGCCCCAGCCCACCGTGACCGAAGCCGTTGACGACTACCTCAAGGCGATCTTTGAGCTCGCCGAGGAAGGCGGACGCGCGTCCACCGCCTCCATCGCCCGCAAGCTCGAGATCGCGCCGGCCTCCGTCACCGGAATGCTGCGCAAGCTCGCCGAGCAGGACCCGCCCTGGATCGCCTACGAGAAGCATCGCGGCGCCGTGCTCACCGACCGCGGCCGCCAGCGCGCGCTCGAAATCATTCGTCACCACCGGCTCATCGAGTCCTACCTCCATCACACCCTCGGCTATAGCTGGGACGAGGTGCACGACGAGGCCGAAAAGCTCGAGCACGCCATCTCCGAGCAGTTCGAGGAGCGCATCGCCGAAGCCCTCGGCGACCCCCAGAGCGATCCGCACGGCCACCCGATCCCGCGCAAGGACGGCTCCATGCCCGAGCGCAACGAAATCGGGATGCTGGAGCTGGAAGTCGGCGCCGGCGCCCTTATCTCCCGCGTCTCCGACCGCGACCCCGAGCTGTTGCGGTACTTCTCGCGGCTCGGCGTCCGCCCGGGCGTCCGGCTGGAACTGGTCGAGCGCAGCCCCTTCGACGGCCCCCTGCTGGTGCGCCTCGACGGAGCGACGGAGCTCACCGCTCTGGGCAACAAGATCTGCCGCGAGATTCACGTCAGCCCGGACGGACCGACGGAGGAGCCCTAAGTGTCCCAGGCCTTGCCGTGGCTGTTGGCTCTGGCGCTGCTCGCGGCGCTGTGGGCTGCGCCGCGGTACGGTCTGCGCGATCTCTGGCGCGAGTCCGGGCAGAAGCGGCTGCGGCGCCGCTTTGAAGACGCCCTCAAGCACATGCTGGCCTGGGAGCGGCGCGGTAAGATCGCCACGCCCGAGTCCCTGGCCGGGGCTCTGGAGCGCTCGCCGCGCCAAGTGCTGGCGCTGATCACGCGCATGGAATCGAAGGGCCTGGTCTGTTCCGGTTCCGAAGGCGTCCGCCTCACGCCGGAAGGCGAGCGGCTCGCGTTGCACGTGGTGCGCGCCCACCGGCTGATGGAGCGCTACCTGGCCGACGAGGCCGGGCTGCCGATGTCTCGCCTGCACCAGGCCGCCGAAAAGGCCGAGCACGAGCTCTCGCCCGAAGGCGCCGACCGGCTCGACGCCCACCTGGGCCACCCCCAGCGGGATCCCCACGGCGACCCCATCCCGACCTCCCAGGGCGAGTTGCCGGGCGTGGAAGGCGTCACCCTGACCGAGTGGCCCGTCGGACGTCCGGCCCGCATCGTCCACATCGAGGACGAGCCGGCCGTCATCTTCGAGCAGATTCTGGCCGCCGGCCTCAAGCCCGGCATGACGCTGTGGGTGGTGGAGAAGACCCCGGAGCGGCTGGTCGTGAGCGGCGAGGAAGCCGAGCACCGCCTGGCGCTGGCCGTGGCCGCCAACATCCAGGTCGCCGCCGCCGCGCCCGAAAGGCTGCGCGCCAGCGACGCCGTACGCCTCTCCGCCCTGCCCTACGGCGTCCGCGCCGAGGTGCTGGAGCTCGACGAAGAGTGCCGCGGCTTCAGCCGTCGCCGCCTGATGGACCTCGGCATGACCCCCGGCGCCGTGATCGAGCCGGCTCTCGAAAACACCTTCGGCGACCCGCGCGCCTATCGCCTGCGCGGTACGATGATCGCTCTCCGGCGCCAGCAGGCCGGCCAGGTCTGGGTCCGCCGGCTCAGCGGCGAACGCAAGGAGGCGGCGTAGCGCAATGGCCACGGGACACGACTGCGAAACCTGCCCGGCCCACGCCCAGTTGGCCCAAATGGGCATCTCCCTGGGCGACGCCGACCACTTGGTGGCCTTGGCCGGTAACCCCAACACCGGCAAGTCCTCGGTCTTCAACGCTCTCACCGGCCTGCGCCAACACGTGGGCAACTGGACCGGCAAGACCGTCGCCCGCGCCGAGGGCGGCTACCGCTACGCCGGCAAGAGCTACAAGCTGGTCGATCTGCCCGGTTCCTACTCTCTGCTGTCGGCCTCGCAGGACGAGGAGATCGCCCGCAACTTCCTGCTCTTCGGCCGGCCCGACTGCACCATCGTGGTGCTCGACGCCACCGCGCTCGAGCGCAACCTCAACCTCGCCCTGCAAGTCATGGAGATCACCGACCGCGTCGTGCTCTGCGTGAACCTCATGGACGAAGCCCGGCGCAAGGGCCTCGAGGTCGACGTCCGCAGCCTGTCCCGCGACCTCGGCGTGCCGGCCGTCCCCACCGTCGCCCGCACCAAGGAAGGCTTGCCGCAGCTCGTGCAGACCGTGGCGGACGTCATCGCCGGTGAGATCGTCACCAAGCCGCTGCGCGTCCAGCCGCCGCCGGAAGTGGCCCAAGCCCTCGACGAGCTTACGCCCCTGATCCTGGAGATCGCCCCCGGCCTGCCCAACGCCCGCTGGGTGGCCATGCGCCTGCTCGACGGCGACCACGAGGTGCGCCAGGCCCTGCTACGCGGCGAGCTCGGCCTCCTGGCCGAGACCCAGGCGTCTCCGGCCGAGCGCCAGAGCTCGCTGATCTCGATTCACGGATCGCAATGAGCGCGACCACCGAACCCCTGTCGGCGGCGGAAAGCCTCCTGCGGCGCTCGGACGATCTTCGCCGAGGCCTCGGCGAAGACGTGCGCGACCGCATCGTGTCGTCGCTCTACGGCGAGGCCCAGCGCATCTCCCAGCGCGCCGTGCACGACGAGAAGGCCCGCCGCTGGGACTTCGACCAGAAGATCGACCGGTTGGTGACCTCGCGGCTGTTCGGCCTGCCGCTGATGCTGTTGCTGCTGGCGGCGGTCTTCTACCTCACGATTCTGGGCGCCAACGTGCCGTCGCAGATGCTGGCCGAGGCCTTGTTTGCGGTGGAGGACTGGGGCGCCGGGCTGTTCCAGACGGCCGGCTCGCCGGAATGGCTCACCGGCCTGCTCTGGCACGGCGTCTACCGCGGTCTGGCCTGGGTCATCAGCGTGATGCTGCCTCCCATGGCTATTTTCTTCCCGGTGTTCACGATCCTCGAGGACCTGGGCTACCTGCCGCGCGTGGCCTTCAACATGGACTGGCTCTTCCGCAAGGCCGGCGCGCACGGCAAGCAGGCCCTGACGATGGCCATGGGCTTCGGCTGCAATGCCGCCGGAGTCATCGCCACCCGCGTGATCGACTCGCCCCGCGAGCGGCTCATCGCCATCCTC
Organism: Acidobacteriota bacterium; assembly: GCA_016125275.1. Taxonomy (GTDB): domain Bacteria; phylum Acidobacteriota; class Terriglobia; order Bryobacterales; family UBA6623; genus RI-231. The sequence goes on from WGMB01000012.1 coordinate 82,921, forward strand.
ACCAACAACTTCGTGCCCTGCAACGGGCGCTACCCCACGCTGATCATGCTGGCCGTCATCTTCGTCGGCGCGGCCTTTCCGCCGGCCTGGGCCTCGGTCGCCGCGGCCGCCACGGTGGTCGGCGTGGTCATGCTCGGCGTGGGCTTCACGCTGCTGGTCTCCTGGGGGCTCACCCGCACGGTCCTGCAGGGCGAGGCCTCGGCCTTCACGCTGGAGCTGCCGCCCTACCGCCGCCCCAGCGTGCTGCGCATCCTCTATACGTCGCTCATCGACCGCACGATCTTCGTGCTCTGGCGAGCCATCCTCACCGCCGCTCCGGCCGGCGCGGTCATCTGGGTCCTCGCCAACGTCGACGCCGGCGGACGCAGCCTGGCCCAGCACGCCATCGCCTTTCTCGACCCCTTGGGCCACGCCATCGGCCTGGACGGCGTGGTCATGCTGGCCTACGTCATCGCCATCCCGGCCAACGAGATCGTCGTGCCCACCATGATGATGTGCTACCTCGGCGCCGGCATGATGACCGAGATCACCAACTACGAAGACATCCGCCGCCTGCTGGTGGACCAGCACGGCTGGACGATGCTCACGGCCGTCAACCTGATGCTCTTTTCGCTGCTCCACAACCCCTGCGCGACTACCATCCTCACCATCTGGAAGGAGACGCGCAGCGGCAAATGGACGGCTCTGGGAACGCTGCTGCCCCTGTCGATGGCCTTCCTGGTCTGCTTCGCCGTCGCCACGCTCTGGCGAGCGTTGGCGCCGTGAACCGTGAACCGTGAACCGTGAACCGTAAGCCGTGAACCGTAAGCCGTGAACCGTAAGCCGTGAGCCGTGAACCGTAAGCCGTGAACCGTAAGCCGTGAGCCGTAAGCCGTGAGCCGTAAACCGGTCAACAGTCCAACCGTCCACGGTCAACGGCCCAACCGTCCACGGTCAACGGCCCAACCGTCCACGGTCAGCGGTCCAACCGTCCACGGTCAACGGCCCAACCGTCAACGGTCAACGGCCTTGACACCCCGCGTTACCCTAAAACCAGAAAGGGCGCCCCCATCGGGGCGCCCTTTCCCATTCCGAGAACAAACCATGTCAGTCGAAACGCTCTCCGCGCTCCAGCAGCGCGCCATCGCCGCTCTGCTCGAGGAGCCCTCCATCGCCGCCGCGGCCCGCCGCAGCCGCGCCAGCCGCCGCAGCATCCACCGCTGGCTCCAGGAAGATCCCGTCTTCTCCGCCGAGCTCGACCGCCGCCGCCAACTCGCCTACGAGCAGACCGGCTCCCACATGGTCTCGCTCACCGGCCAAGCCGTGGCGGCCATCGAATACGTGCTCGGCCAGAAGTACCCCGACACGGCCCACCGGATCAAGCTCGCCGCGGCCCGCCTCGCCCTGCAATACGCCGACAAATATCAGTCCGCCGCCGCCGTCAAGGCCGCCAAACCGGGCTAGAAAAGTCTCACTTTGGCTCAGTTTGGCTCACTCTGGCTCACTTTCAGAGGAAAAATTCAGCGACCCGGGCGGGCCGACCGGGCCTCACGCCGCTTCCATCGGGCCCAAGCTCACCTGCACCGTCACCTGCCGGCCCAACTTGTTGAGCGCCGTCATCAGCCGGTCGATGGTGAAGCGTTCGAGACGCACATTGCGGATGCGGCTGAAGTCCGCCTGCGGCACGCCGGTACGAGCCGCGGCCTGCCTGGTGGAAAGGCCTTCCTCATCAAGAATCTGGACGATGCGAGCAGCGACGATAGCCTTGGCCTGACGCAAGTCCGCATCGGGAACCGCAAAATCCCGGTAGACATTCCCACTGCCATGGACCAGCTCGAAATCGTCTGGATTCGTATCTGGGCAATTCATAACGGCAAACTCAACAGGACCTTCGAGTCCCCCTCTCACTGCTCACTGCTCACTGCTCACTGCTCACTGCTCACTGCTCACTGCTCACTGCTCACTGCTCACTGCTCACTGCTCACTGCTCACTGCTCACTGCTCACTGCTCACTGCTCACTGCTCACTGCTCACTGCTC
>WGMB01000008.1 GCA_016125275.1 Acidobacteriota bacterium
ACTGCTCACTGCTCACTGCTCACTGCTCACTGCTCACTGCTCACTGCTCACTGCTCACTGCTCACTGCTCACTGCTCACTGCTCACTGCTCACTGCTCACTGCTCACTGCTCACTGCTCACTGCTCACTGCTCACTTCCCTACAACTCCCCCCGCCGCTTCATCTCCAAAATCGAATCCGCCGTCCGCAAGGCCAAAGCCGCGATCGTCAGCGTCGGGTTCTTCTCCGGGAACGAGGTGAAGCTCGAACCGTCCGTCACGAACAGGTTCTTTACCTCCCAGGCCTGGTTGTACTTGTTGAGCACCGAAGTCTTCGGGTCCTTGCCCATCCGGCACACGCCCACCTCGTGGCTCGCAAAGCCCGACGGCTGGTCGTTCGGGTGGAACAGCAAGCCCACCCCCGCCTCGTCGTAGATCTCCCGAGCCACGCGCCGCATGTCCCGGAACTGCGCCAGGTCGTTCTCGTGCCAACGGAAGTGGACCACCGGCACCGGCAGCCCGTTGGCGTCCTTCTTCTTCGGGTGCAGGGTCACGCGGTTGTCGCGCTGGGCCACCACCTTGCCGTAGCCGGCCAGGATCGTGTGCGCCGGCTGCATCTCGCGCACCTGCTTCTTCCAGGCCGCTCCATACCCCTCCAGCTCCTTCGCCTGGTAGGGATACATGTAGCTCCGGATGTTGATCTGGAAGCCGTACCCACCCACAAAATCCACCTTGCGGTAGGGCTTGAAGCGCGGGATATAGGCGTGGTCGATGGCCCCGTCCTGGTTGAACGGCTTCACCCCGACCAGCTCCTTCAGGTAGCCCACCGTCTGCGCGATGATGTGCCCGTGCAGGTAGCGGCCCACGTTGTCGGAGTTGTTCGCCAGCCCGTTCGGAAAACGCCGTGACTTGGAGTTGAGCAGCAGCCGCGGCGACTCGATGTTGCCGCAGCACAGCGCAAACACGTCCGCCTGGATCTCGTCCTCTTGCTTGCCGTAGGTCCGCACCACGCGCACCGAGCGAATCCGCGCCTCGTCGTCCACCAGCAGCTCGTGCGCCATCCAGCCGGCCCGAATCTCCAGCTTGCCCGTCTCCACGCCCTGCGGAATGGCGTGCTCGGCCGTGTTGAAGATCGCCGACACGCCGCAGCCCATCATGCAGTGGCCGCAAAAGTGGCAGTTCGCCCGCCCGTGCCCCGGCTCCGACGCCAGGGCCTTGCGCACGGGAATCAGCCGCATGTCGAACTTCCGGCTGGCCCGCCGCAGAATGTGCTCCGAACAGCGCAGCTTCAGCGGCCGGATGAACTGGCCGTCGGGAACCTCCGGCAAGCCCTCCTTCGAGCCGCACACCACCATCAGCCGCTCGGCCTTGTCGTAGTACGGCGCGACCTCCTGGTAGCTGATCGGCCAGTCATCCTCCAGGCCGTGCATGGTCCCTTCGCGAAAGTCCTCCTCGGAGAACCGCAGCGCCACCGCGTTCCAATGCGTGGTGCGCCCGCCGAACACGCGCGCCCGCAGAATCGAGATCGGATCGCCGGTGTACTCGGTGGGCTCCTTGTCGGCGTCCACCCGCACCGGCGGCTCGGAGCCGTGGTGGCTCTTGGGCTCGTACGGCCAGGCGTGCGTCTTGAGCCGCCCGGGCTCGCGCCGGGGGCCGCCTTCCACCAAACACACTCTCGCGCCACGTTGCGCGAGCTCGGCCGCCAGCGTCCCGCCGGACGCTCCCGAGCCGATCACACACACATCGAACTTCTCTCCAGGCATCGGCGCTATTGTAGGCGAGCCGCTCGCGGGCCGGGGCCGGCCCGCCGTCCCGCTCCCGTGGTTTGGACTACAATCTCTTCGATGTTCACGCCGAAGACTCTTCTGCTGGCCGCCCTCGTCGCGCTGCCGCTGCTCGCCCAGTCCGACCTGCCCTACCGGCACGTGGAAGGCTGGGCGCACATGCCCGACGGCTACACGCCCGGAGCCGGCATGGCCGTCGCCGTCGACGCCGACGGCAACATCTGGTACTACAACCGGGGCTCCCACCCGGTCATCCAGTTCTCGCCCGACGGCAAGGTCCTGCAAGCCTGGAAGGAAGACCCCAAGCTCTCCAACCACGCGACCTCCGCGCACGGCATGGCCGTCGGACCCGACGGCGGAATCTGGCTGGTCGGCCGCGAGATCAACCGCATCTACGAGTTCTCGCCCGAAGGCCGCATCCTGCTCGCCATCGGAGGCTTCTCCGGCATGCAAGGCGACAACTCCGCCCACTACGCCTTCGACCGCCCCGCCGGCGTCGCACACGACTCCGCCGGCAATGCCTACATCGCCGACGGCTACCGCAACACCCGCGTCGTCAAGTACGGCCCCAAGGGCGACTACATCACCCACTGGGGCGGCAAGGGGACGGCCCAGGGACAGTTCAACCTGGTCCACGGCGTCACCCTCGACCCCGACGACCAGGTCTACGTCGCCGACCGCGGCAACAACCGCATCCAGGTCTTCGACGCCGACGGCAAGTTCCTGCGCATGTGGGAAGGCTTCGGCACGCCCTGGGCGCTCGACTGGGACCCGCGCGAGAAGGTCCTCTGGGTCTGCGACGGCGACAACGGCCGCGTGCTGAAGTTCACCGCCAAGGGCAAGCTCCTCGGCGGCTTCTCCTCTGACGGCCCGGCCCCCGGCCAACTGCACCAAGTCCACGGCATCGCCGTGGGCGCCGACGGCGCCATCTACGTGGCCGAGACCGTCAACCAGCGCATTCAGAAGTTCGTCAAGAAGCCCTAGCCGGCGTTCTGCTCGCGCTCCCAGAACCGCAGCTTGCGGCAGGTCTGCACGAAGGCGCCCGCGCCCGCTACGGTCAGCTTCACGCAGCCGTCGTCGAGGTCGGAGACCACGCCGGCCTTCTCGAACAGCGGCGCCGCCCCGTCGCTATAGGCGATGAACTTGGCGTGAGCGAAGGCGTCGGCCACGAAGTCGCGGGCCGGCGCCATTCCGGCGATCTCCTCGCCGCCTTCCTTCGAAGGCAGGATCGCCACGGCGTCGTACACCACCGACGGGCCGCCGCCGATCTTCTCGTCGGCCTCCAGCCGGGACCCGTCGCTGGCTTCGACGCCTCCCACGGTCGGTGCGACGATCTCGAGCATCGCGCCCTCCTTCTTCAGCGCCCGCCGCAGCGCGTCCACCAGCTTGCGGTCCACGCCGTCGGTCACCAGCGCGCCCACCTTGCGGCCCCGAAAGGTGTCCGCTCGGTTGAGCAGGATGCTCAGCGCCGGCGAGATCTCCAAGTCCCGGCGCGTCTTGCGGGCCGCCGGAGCCGGCTTGGGCTTCTCCCGCAAACCGAGCCCTTTGCAGACCGCCCCGGCCAGCCCATCATCGATGTTGAGCAGGTGCGAAACCACGCGCGTGCGAATGGCCGGCTGCTGCACCTTGCTGAGCTCGAAGACCAGCGCCTCGGCCATGTGCCTCTGCTCGGTCTCGGTCTGGCTGATGTAGAACTGACGCGCCTGGCTGTAGTGGTCCGCAAAGGTCTCCGAGCGCACTCGCTCCTTGCGGCCGGCCTCCTCGGCGGGAAACGAGCGAAAGCCGGTTTCAGGACACTCCCGCGGGCCGCCCTCCGCGCTGCCCCAGGAGTTCGGCTCATAGTTGGCTCGGCCCTTGGGGTTGTGCATCGCCATGTGCCCGTCTTGCTGAAAGTGGTGCATCGGGCACTTGGGGGCGTTGATGGGGATGTGCGTAAAGTTCGGGCCGCCGAGCCGCTTGAGCTGTGTGTCCAGATAGGAGAAGTTGCGGCCCTGCAGCAGCGGGTCGTTGCTGAAGTCCACGCCGGGAATGATGTTGTTGGTGCAAAAGGCCGCCTGCTCGGTCTCCGCGAAGAAGTTGTCGACGCAGCGGTCCAGCACCAGCCGCCCCACCCGCCGCACGGGAACCAGCTCCTCGGGGATGAGCTTGGTCGCGTCCAGCACGTCGAAGTCGAACGAGTCGGCGAACGCCTGGTCGAATAGCTGTACGCCGAGCTCCCATTCCGGAAACTCGCCCGACTGGATGGCGTTCCACAGGTCCCTGCGGTGGAAGTCCGGGTCGGCGCCGTTGATCTTGACGGCCTCGTTCCAAACCACCGACTGCATGCCCAGCTTCGGCTTCCAGTGGAACTTCACGAAGGTCGATTTGCCCTTGGCGTTGACGAACCGAAAGGTGTGGACGCCAAAGCCTTCCATGAAGCGGAACGAGCGCGGGATGGCCCGGTCGGACATGATCCACATGACCATGTGCATGGCCTCCGGCATCAGCGAGATGAAGTCCCAAAAGTTGTCGTGCGCGGTCTGCGCCTGGGGAAAGTCGCTGTCCGGCTCCTGCTTGGCGGCGTGGATGAGGTCGGGGAACTTGATGGCGTCCTGGATGAAGAACACCGGAATGTTGTTGCCGACGATGTCCCAGTTGCCTTCCTGGGTGTAGAGCTTGACGGCGAATCCGCGCACGTCGCGGGCCAGGTCCACCGAGCCCTTGTTGCCGGCGACGGTCGAGAAGCGCACAAAAGCCGGCGTCTTGCGGCCCTTCTTCTGGAAGGGGTCCGCGGCCGTCACGTCGCTGAGCGACTCGTACGCCTCGAAATAGCCGTGCGCGCCGTAGCCTCGGGCGTGGACGACTCGCTCGGGGATGCGCTCGTGGTCGAAGTGGAACAGCTTTTCGCGGAAGTGCAGGTCCTCCAGCGCGCCGGGACCGCGGCTCCCGATACGCAGGGAGTTCTGGTCGTCGGAGATTCGGACGCCCTGCTGCGTGGTCAGGACCGGGACGTCGCCGCCGGCCTCCTGATGGACCTCGCCGCCGGGGGCCACGGGGACTTTCTGATCGGCAAATGATTTGTTCTTCACGGTGAGCCTCGAAAAAGCCCGAGCAGCGTCAGCCGCTCGCGCCGGTGTTTCGAGGGAGACCGCCCCGGGAGCGCAGGCGTTTCAGGCAGGCGGTCGATCGCCCCCCGGTCGCTCACGCAAAAACCCCCTGCCGCGTCGGAATCGAGCGACAGGGGGCCTGTTGCCGGTGGGCCGAAACCCAGCCGCGTCTAGAACAAGACCTTCAGCCCGAACTGCACCAGCCGCGGGCGTCCCGCGCTGCCGATCAGTCCGAAGTTGCCGCTGGAGGCGTTGGCGTTCGGGTTGTTGAACTGGGCGTGGTTGAAGGCGTTGAACATCTCCGCCCGGAACTGCACCCGCACGCCTTCGGTGATGCCGAACAGCTTCTGGATGCCGATGTCCCAGTTGTTGTTGCCGGGCCCGTGCAGCGGGTTCCGGCTGGAGTTGCCGAAGAAGCCGTGGTCGGCGACTTGGAAGCAGCTCGTATCGAGGAACTGCGCATTCTCGCGCGGGTTCACGCTGCCCAGCGAGCCGTCGCAGGTCCGGTTGGGCCGATGGTTCACGAACGGGCTGCCGGTCTGGTTGGCCGTGCTCATAATGAACGGCACGCCGGTGGAGAACGAAGCGATCGCCGTGACCGTCCAGCCGCCGGCGATGTAGTCGGCCGCCTTGGACATGCCCGCGCCGAACTTCTGGCTGCGCCCGAACGGGATGGCCCAGATGGCGCTGGTCACCGCCCTGTGGCGCACGTCGAACGAGGTGTAATCCTTGTCGAGCGCACGGTAGTTGGTGATCTGCGCGTTGGTGGAACCGCCGGCTTCCCAGCTGTCGGTGAGGGCCTTGGCCCAGGTGTACTCCACCCGCAGGTTCAGGCCCGCGGTGGTGCGGTGCTGGAACTTGCTGGTGAAGGCGTTGTAGCTGGAGTTGCCGTTGAAGTCCGATCGCAACAGGCTGGTGTAGAGCGGGTAGGGCCGCAGGTCGCGATTGCAGGCCAGGTCGGGACCGACCGGGCACTGGTTGTAGTCATAGCGGTTCTGCTGCTTGTGGCCGCTGTTGCCCATGTAGGCCGCCTCGAAGAAGTTGTTCTTGCCGAGCGTGCGCTGGATGGAGAAGTTCCACTGCGACACGTACGGCGTGCGGCCGTTCTCGGCCAGCAGGAACGGGGCCTGGCCTGCCGGCAGGTTCTTGGCGAAGTCCTTATCCAAGGGAGGCAGGTTCAGCGCCGGGAAGATGTTCATCCCCAACTGGTAGGTCGGGATCAAGTCGCCGGTGTTGATGATGTCGATGCTGCGGTTGGGCGGGCCGACGGCCGAGAACTGCAGCTCGATCAACTGTTGGTCGGAGAAGTACACGCCGCCGCCGGCGCGCACCACGGTCTTGTCGTTCACCTGCCAGGCGAAGCCCATGCGCGGGGTGAAGTTGTTGTTGTCCGGGTGGATCACCTTCGGGTCGATCTCGCCCAAGGCGGCGAACTTCAGCAGGCCGGTCTGCGGATCGAAGCCGTGCGGCAGATCGCGGGCGAAGCCTTGCGGGTCGGCGATGGTGTCCTTGAACCACGACATGCCCCAGTTCATGGTCAGGTTCGATCGGATCTTCCAGGTGTCCTGGATGTAGGGCATGTATTGCGTGAAGCGGTAGGGCAGCATCGGCAGGCCGCGCACGCTGCCGGTGGAGGGCATGCCGAGCAGGTAGTCCGCAAAGGCGTCGCCGGAGTTGGCGGCCGGCCCCAGCGCGCCGGCGGCGTTGCGCGTGAGCTGCGCGGTAAAGCGGCTCTGGTAGGCTAGGTTGCCCAGCGCGCCGGCGTTGGAGTTCTGCTGCCAAGTCCGCCGGTAGCGGATGCTGCCGCCGAAGCGGAACTGGTGGTTGCCGCGGACGAGCGTCATGCCTTCGTCGAGCTGATAGTTGTTGTCGAGGTTGCCGAGGTCGCCGTTGGCGCGGCCGAAGCCGGCGTAGCCCTGGATGCCCTGAGCCGTCACGCCGCGGGTGTCGAAGGTGTTGTCGATGCCCAGCGCGCCCAGGATGTCTCCGCTGTCGCGGCCCTCGTTGCTGAACAGGGCGATGTTGCGCGAAGCCCCGAAGCGCAAGGTGTTGATCAGCGACGGGCTCAGCGTCCAAGTGTGCTGCAGCATGCCCATCTCGAGCTCGCTGGGGTAGAGCGCGCCGCTGAGCGGGAAGGCGCCCTGCTGCACGGCCGGCGACTTGGAGCGGATGAACTGGCCGAACAGCGACTGCGTGTCAGTGAGGGCCGTGTCGATGCGGACGTTGAACTGATCGTCGTCGAGCGTATCGCGCGGATTGACGAACAGGTTGTTGGGCCGCTGGGCCAGGCTCGCGCCCGGCGTGTAGTACTGCAGCAGGCTCTTGGCGATGGGGTTGATGCGCGTCTGCGGAATCACTTGATTCGGGAACGGATCGCGCGTGCCCGCCTGCTGGTTGAGCGTCAGCGGATCGTAGATCGTCTGGGAGAGGCCGCCGAAGTCGCCGCCGAACATCGTCTGGGTCGGCGTGAATACGCCCTGCGCGAAGGCCGTGCGCTCGCGCAGCCCTTCGTAGCCGCCGTAGAACCAGATCTTGTCCTTGACGATCGGACCGCCGACGGCGAAGCCGAACTGGTTGCGCTTGAGGTTCTCCGGCCCCGGCGCGTAGAAGTTGCGAGCGTCCAACTGCACGTTGCGCAGGAACTCGAAGGCCTGGCCGTGGAAGCTGTTCGTGCCGCCCTTGGTGTTGACGTTGACCATGGCCGGGTTCGGCCCCTGGTCCGGCATGAAGAAGCTCTGCTGGACCTTGAACTCGTCGATGTTCGCCACCGACAGGTTCACCGCCAGCTCGCCCAGCCGGGCGCCGCGCACCTGGATGCCGTTGATGGTGTAGCTGTTCGACGTCGACTTGACGCCGCTGATGACGACCGAGCGGCCCGGGTGGCCGGTTTGCCCCGAGGCGTCGGCGCGTCCTGCGGCCTGGTTGGCGCCGCCGGCCAACAGGGCCAATTGCAGGAAGTTGCGGCCGTTGAGCGGCAGCTCGTTGACCTGCTTGGAGTTGACCAGCGTGCCCAGCGCGTTGGACTCGGTTTCGAGCAGAATCGCCTCGCCCGAGGCCTCCACCGTCACCACGTTGGTGACCTGGCCGACCTGCAGCTCGATGTTGAGCGCCACGCGCTGGTCGACCTCGACGCGCAACTGCGTCAGCTCGTAAGTGTCGAACCCGTCGCTCTGGGCCCGAATCGTGTAGTCTCCCGGCGAGATATCAGGAAACACATACAGCCCGGCTTCATTCGTGGTGGCGGTGCGCTCCACGCCGCGATCGACGCTGACCACCGTCACCTGTACGCCGGGGATCACGGCTCCGCTTTGATCCGCCACCCGGCCGGCGATGGTAGCCGAACCGGTCGCTTGCGCTGACAGCGTGGCGGCAAACAACACGGCCGCCGCCGCCAAGGCGCAAAACCTCTTCATGGACATTTCGCTCTCCCTTCAAGACTCAAAGACCCTCTCCCGGCCGGCCTCGCACGCGAGCCACGGCCGGGATCCGTCGCCTCCTGGCGACTATCGCCAGACAGTTTAGGAGCGGCGGAGGGGCCGAAGCAACCCCTGCGAGCCCTGCGGGGAGGCCCTTTCGGGCCTTAAAAGGGGAAAGAGAGACGGCTTTGGACGTTTCAATCCAAAGCGCCGAAGCGTTCCAGCGGCCAGTAGGCGAAGACCGCCTTGCCGGTCACGAACTCCAAGGGCACTGTGCCCCAGGTGCGGCTGTCGTTGGAGGTGTTGCGGTGGTCGCCGAGCACGTAGACGTGTCCGGGCGGAGCCTCCAGCGCCGGGTGGCTGGAGCGGTCGCGATACTCCGGCGGGATGTAGGGTTCCGGGACCAGCTCGCCGTTCACGTAGACGTCGCCCTGCAGCACTTCCACCCGGTCGCCGGGCAACCCGATCACGCGCTTGATGTAGGACTTCGAGGGGTCGAGCGGGAAGCGGAAGACGATCACGTCGCCGCGCTGGATTTCATCGAATCGATAGACGAACTTGTTGACGAAAATCCGCTCCTGGTCTTGCAGCCAGGGCAACATGCTCGTACCTTCCACCTTCACCGGCTGGTACAGAAAGACGATGACGACGGCCGCCAGACCGACCGAGAGGGTGACGTCGCGGAGCCACACCTGCACGTCGAGCCAGAACGGCCGCGACGGCTTCTCCTGAGGTTGGGGGGCTGGGTCCACGCTACAGCTTACTTTGGAAACGGCGGCCCGCCGGCGGCCGTCTTATTTAGCATGCGCCCGCAAGCTACGACAAGCAAGCCCTGCCTTGTATTGACGCTCCTCGCGAGGCGGCGCTAGACTGACTGACAGGAGTCTATCCATGTTCGTACCTAATGCATCGCCCGAGCTGCTCGCGTTCCTTTTGCCGAACCTGGGCGTTCAGGAGTTGCTGATCATCCTCGTGATCGCAGTGCTGATCTTCGGTGGCAAGAAGATTCCGGAGGTCGCCAAGGGCCTCGGTCAGGGCATCCGTCAATTCAAGGATTCTCTGAAAGAAGCCGAGGCGGACGACTCGTCGACTGCGAAGAAGCAGTCGGCTGGTGAAGCCAAGAGCTCGACATAGACATCGCAGCTCCGCTCCTAGCTCCGAAAGTTACCCCTATTCGGAAGAAAGCCCCGTTCGGCCAGACGCCGAACGGGGCTTTCCCTTTGCTTGCGCCTGAGGCGCTCCCACTTACTTCTTCTTGGCGGGCACGATCGCGTCCGCGGCGGCCTTGGCCACACGGAACTTCACGACCGTCCGAGCCGGAATCTTGATCGTCGCGCCGGTCGCCGGGTTCCGTCCCGTGCGAGCCTTGCGCTCCGACTTGACGAAACGGCCCAAGCCGGGCAGGACGAACTTGCCGGAGCGCTTGGTTTCCGCGATCGCCAGAGCGCCCAACTCGTCGAGAAGGGTCTTGGCGACCTTCTTGTTGACGTCGCACTTCTCAGCCAGTGCGGTCACGACCTGCGTCTGCGTCAAAGGCGTAACAGCCTTCTTCGCCGCCGGAGCGGCCTTCGGAGCAGCTTTCTTCGGCGCAGCTTTCTTAGGAGCAGCCTTCTTCTTTACCGCTTTCTTTGCCATGGGTTCTCCTTGTGATACCCGCCGGGTTCAGCTTTGAGGGCTGCGAACCGGCCTGAAACGTTCTCGCGTTCGATTGTTTCGACCCGCGTTCGTCTAATCATAAGAGCAAGTTGCGCCCGGTGTAAACCCAAAAAAGCCGCCAAACCCCTATTTTTTGGGGGTTTCAGGCCCTTCGAAGCCTCCAAGGCCCTTCAAATGGGGCTTTCAGCGCCTCGCGCGGTGTGTTCGGAGGGTCACCGGCTGCTATTCTGACCTCTGCGAAGCCGCATGCAGAAAGCGTTCCGAGAGCCTGTAATCGTGATCGGCGGAGGCCTGGCGGGCCCCGAAGCCGCCTGGCGCGTCGCGCGCGCCGGCCTGCGCGTGCGCCTCTACGAGATGCGCCCGCACAAGAACACCCCGGCGCACCAGACCTCCGAGCTCAGCGAGCTGGTCTGCTCCAACTCCTTCAAGAGTGAAAAGCCCGACACAGCGCCCTGGCTGCTCAAGCAGGAGCTGCGCCGGATGGGCGCTTTGTCGATGCAGACGGCCGCGCAGTGCCGCCTGCCGGCGGGCCACGCGCTGACGGTCGACCGCGCCGTCTATTCCCAAAAGATCGCCGAGGCCGTCGCCGCCGAACCCTTGATCGAGCTGGTGCGCGAAGAGTTCACCGAGCTGCCGTCCGAGCCCGACCAGATCGTCGTCGTGGCCTCCGGGCCGCTCACCAGCGACGCCTTGGCGGATTCGATCGGGCGGCTCACCGGCGGCGACCGGCTGTTCTTCTTCGACTCGATCAGCCCCATCGTCGACGCCGACAGCGTGGACCTCACCATCGCCTTCCGGGCCTCTCGCTGGGACAACTCGCTCGACGGCACCGCCGACTACCTCAACTGTCCCTTTGACAAGCCCCAGTACGAGCGCTTCTACCAGGCCCTGCTGGAGGCCGAGCAGCACCACACCCACGACTGGGACAACCCGAACTTCTTCGAGGGCTGCCTGCCGATCGAAGAGATCGCCCGGCGCGGCAAGGACACCTTGCGCTTCGGCCCGATGAAGCCCGCCGGCCTCACCGACCCGCGCACCGGCCGCTGGCCCTACGCCTGCGTGCAATTGCGGCAGGAGACCGCCCGCGCCGACTCCTACAACCTGGTCGGCTTCCAAAACCACCTCAAGTACGCCGAGCAGAAGCGCATCCTGCAGCTCATTCCCGGCCTCGAGAACGCCGAGTTCCTGCGCTACGGCCAGATCCACCGCAACACCTACATCAACGGCCCGGCGCTGCTGGCGCCGACGCTGCAACTGCGCTCGCATCCGCACATCCTGTTCGCCGGCCAGATCTCCGGCGTCGAAGGCTACGTGGAGTCGATGTCCACCGGCCTGATGGCGGGCTGGAACGCCGCCCGGCTGGCGCAGGGACAGGATCCCCTGGAGTGGCCCCGCGAGACGGCTCACGGCTCGCTGGCCGCCTACATCTGCGGCGCGGACCCCAAGCACTATCAGCCGGCGAACATCACCTTCGACCTGCTGCCGGCCCTGCCGCCCGAGGAGCAAGGCCGCGGCCGCAAGGACCGCCAGGCGCGCCGGGCGAGGCAGTGCGCCCGCGGGCTGGCCGCCCTGGAGAGCTTTCTCAACGCCCATGCCGAGCTGGCCGCCTGAGCTCAGCGCCACCGCCCTCGGCGCCGCCGCCGAGCGCTTTCTGGCGTCTCTGCGCCGCGCCCACGCCTCGGCCCACACCATCAAGGCCTACGAGGCGGACCTGCGGCAGTTCGCGGTCTATCTGGCGCCGCCCGGCGCCGCGCCGCCGGAGCCGGCCGCGATCGACAACCTGACGCTGCGGGAGTTTCTGGGCGACCGGATGGCCGACGGGGCTTCGCGCCGCACCGTCAGCCGCAAGCTCTCCACCCTGCGGGTGTTCTTCGACTTTCTGGTGCGCGAAGGCTCGGCCCCCAAGAACCCGGCGCGGCTGCTCGACAGCCCCAAGCTGCCCAAGACGCTGCCGGCCGCGCCGACCGCCGAGGAAGCCAACCGCATGATCGACGCCGTGCGCCCCGGCGAGGACGGCGAAGACGGCGCCTCCTTGCGGCGCGACCGGCTGGTGCTCGAGCTGCTCTACGGCTGCGGGCTGCGGGTCTCCGAGCTGGTCGGGCTGGACCTGGACGACATCGACCGCGCCGAGCGCTGGCTGCGGGTGCGCGGCAAGCGCCGCAAGGAGCGCGACACGCCCTACGGCGCCCGCGCCGCCGAGGCCTTGGAGCGCTACCTGGAGGTCCGCGACGCTCCGCCCGCCCAGCGAGCCCTGTTCGTGCACCGCTGGAACGGCGCGTGGAAGCGGCTCACCGTCCGCAGCGTCGGACGCATCGTCAAGCGCTACGGCGTCGCCTTCGCCGGCGACCCGGACCTGCACCCGCACTCGCTGCGCCACGCCTTTGCGACCCATCTGCTCGGCGCCGGGGCGGACCTGCGGGCGATCCAGGAGCTGCTGGGCCACGCCAACCTCTCCACCACGCAGAAGTACACCCAGGTGTCGCTCGAAAAGCTGATGGAGACCTACGACAAGGCGCACCCGAAGGCCTGAAAAGCAAGGCGACCGCCGGCCCGGTTATCATGGTTTTCTCTTAGCGGTCGCCTTCCTTGCAGTACCCTTCGCGCCAGTCCGGTTTGTCGGCGGGAATCCGTTGGGCCGTTGTTCTATCGGCCTGCCTGGCGGCGTTGCTGATCCGCTGGGAGATGGGCCGCTCGATCGTCTTCGCCGAGCCCGGTTTCGTCTACCTGCAAGGCAACGACGCCTGGGCGCACGCCCGCTCCATCGACTACCTGACGCACAACTTTCCGCACCGGCTGCTGTTCGACCCCTTCTCGGCTTGGCCCGACGGGCAGCCGGCCGGCATGGCGCCGCTGTTCAACGTGCTGGTCGCTGTCACGGCGCTGGCGCTGGGCGGCGGGACGCCGTCGGAGCTGTTGACGCACACCGTGCTGGCCTGGGCGCCGGTGGTCCTGGCGGCGCTGCTGCCCATTCCGGTGTGGCTGCTGGGCCGCAGGATGTTCGGCTCCGAGACGGCGGGCTTGGCGGCGGCTTGGTTCATCGCCCTGATGCCCGGCCATTTCCACTTTGTCTCCAAGCTGGGCTTTGGGGACCACCACATCCTCGAGACGCTGCTGGCCTGCACGGGCATGTTGGCGCTGGTGGAGGCGACCCTGTCCGACGGCCGGACCCGGCGGCGCTGGACGGCTTTCGCCGCCGTGGTCTGGTCGGCGTATCTGGCCGCCTGGGTGGCCGCCGCGCTGCTGATCGGCGTGCTGGTGGCCTGGGCCGGGCTGGAGCTACTGACGGCGCACTTGCGGCGGACCGAGCCGACCGACGTGGTGGGAATGCTGCTGCCGATCCTGCTGCTCGGCTGGCTGTCGATCCAGTTCGAGGCCCCGCACGTCTGGACGCTCATCACGCAGGTCGCGCTGCCGTTCGGGCTGGCGGCGCTGCTGCTGCTGGCGGGCCTGTTTCGCCTCTCCCAGCGACGCGGCTGGCCGCTGTGGGCCGCTCCCGCGGGCGTGACGGCCGCGGTGGCCGCGATGGCGGCGGCCGGGGCCGTGGCGGCGCCCGCGCAGTTCGCCTTCATTCTCGACAAGGTCATGCTGGCCGCGCCCGACGCGCGCTACCAGACCATCGCCGAGATGCGTCCGCTGGTCGTCTTCAACGGCCCCTGGTTCTGGGTTCCCCTATGGGAACAGTTTCGGATGACGTTCCCGCTGGCCGTGGTCGGCGCGGCCTTCGCGTTCGAGAGCCGGGCGGCGATCGCGCCGCCGGTGCGCCGGCTGCTGCTGTTGTGGACGGTCGTCTTCTTCGCGCTGTCGCTGATGGAGAACCGCGCGACCTACTATCTGGCCGTCAACCTGTCGCTGCTGGCCGGCTTCGCGCTCTCGGAGATCGCCCAGCGCCTGTCTCCGCCGCGCTGGCAGACGGCGGCCATGGCCGCGCTGGCGCTGTTCGCCGTACTGCCCGACGCCGCCGGCATCGAGGCGCAGTATGGCCGCTACTACCCGGTCTTCACCGACTACCGCAAGGCCTACGAGTACCTGCGGACGCAGACCCCCGAGCCGCTCGGCGCGGACGGCTTCTACGCGCGCTTCGTCCGTCCGCCGGAGGGCCAACCCTACCCTTACCCGCCCTCGGCCTACGGGGTGATGAATTGGTGGGACATCGGCCACCACGTGACGGCGCTCGGCCGCCGCATTCCGGTCGCCAACCCCTACCAGTCCGGGGCCGAAACGGCGGCGACGTTCTTCCTCGAACGCGATCCCGCCATAGCCGTCGAACAACTTCGCCAACTGCGAGCCCGCTACGTGATCGTCGGCCCCGACATGCTGATGAACCGGTTGGAGGACATGCACCCGGGCAGCGGAGGCATCGACACCATGCCGCAGTGGATCAATCGCCGCCGCAGCGACATGTACCGCATGGCGATTCGCGAGGAGCCCACCGTCGTCCGCCAGATGCTGGTCTTCTTCCCGGCCTACTTCGAGACGATGGCCGCCCGGCTGGCGCTCTACGCCGGCGAGGCGACTGAGGCGGAGTCGATCACGCTGGTGCGGCTCGAGCTCGACCAGGACGAATGGTGGGTGGAAGACGCCAAGAGCTTCGACACCGTTGACGAGCGCGCCGCCTTTCTGGCCGAGCACCCCGACGAAGGCTGGCAGGTGGCCAGCGTCAACCCGTATCACACCTGCGTGCCGCTCGAGGCCGCGCCCGGCCTGCGCCTGGCTTACAAGTCACAGTTCCGCACGTTGCCGGCGGTGAAGGTGTTCGAGGTGGACGACCACCCCGCGCCTAGTCTGCTAAGCGCCGCACCTTGATGGCCCGAAACCAGGCCGGCTTGCCGTGGTGCTGCAGCACGATGGGGCCGGAGCCGGGGCGTCCGTAGCCGGACATCTTGCGGAACTTCGTCTTCTCCACCTGCGCCAGCAGTTCCTTGGAGCCCAACTGGACCGTGAGGATCTTCTCGCCGTTGAGCCAGTGCTCGGCGGTGTCGCCGCGCACCACGATGCGGGCGCTGTTCCACTCGCCCGGCGGATGCGCGTTCTTGTGGGGCGGCGCGGCCAGCAGGTAGACGGCGCCGGTGGCGGAGAGCTCCCAGTCGGGCTTGGAGTGATCCAGGATGGCGTCGTCCATCATCTGGTACTCCAGCCCCACGGCCTGCAGGCGGATGCGCTGCTTGCGCTCGGCCGAGAGGTCGGGCCGGAAGCTGGCCGAAACCCACTCCGGCTGCACGATATACTTCACGCCGCTGTTGCCGCCCTCAGCGATCTTCCAGTCGAAGGCCAGCTCGAAGTTCTGGAACTCGTCGATCGTGCGCAGGTCGCCGCCGGAACCGTCCTCGGTCGTGCGCAGCGTGCCGTCCTCGACCACCCAGGTGCGCGAGGGAAACGGCGTGCGGTCCATGCCCATCCAGGCGCTGGTGTCGGAGCCGTCGAACAGCCACATCCAGCCGGCGGCCTTCTCCTCGGGCGTCAGCTTGGGCGGCGCGGCGACAGCCGTCGAGGCGACGGCCAGCAGGGTGCAAACAATCAGGGTTCTCATCGCGGCTCAGACCTTCTCGGGAACGACGAACGGGGCTCGATAGGTGCGACTCAGCAGGGCGGTCGCCTCCTCGTCGCGAAGAATCTCCTCGGACGAGGGGTCGAAGTCGATCTGCCGCCGCACGCGGTAGCTGATGTTGGCCAGGTGGGCCATCAGCGAGGACTTGTGGCCTTCTTCCACGTCGGCGTTCAGGTCCGTCGCTTTGCGGCTGCGCACGGCCGCCAAAAAGTTGTCGAAGTGCGGCTGGTCCTTGATCTTGTCGGACGGGTCCTCGGCGAACGGTCCCTTCTTCTTCGACTTGCCCAGGTAGGTGTAGTAGGCGCCGTAGTGCGGCAGCACCATATAACCCTCGGAGCCGTAGAAGATGAGCCCGGTGCAGACGCCGTGGGTCGGCCACTCCTCGCCGATGCCGGCCTCTGTGTTCGAGATCCAGGGGCGGATGTCGAAGTTGAGCGTCAGGTTGCGGCCTTCGTATTCATACAGGGCCGTCTGGACGTTGGGCGTCTCCTGGTCGTCTTGGTGGATGAGCTTGCCGCCCATCGACTGCACCCGGGTCGGCAGATCCAGATCGAGCGCCCAACGCATGATGTCGAGCTGATGCACGCCCTGGTTGCCCAACTCGCCGTTGCCGTAGTCCCACTGCCAGTGCCACTTGTTGTGCAGCCGCAGGTTCGAGAACGGGCGGTCGGGCGCGGGCCCCTTCCACAGGTCGTAGTGCACGCCTTCCGGCACCGGACCGACCTGGTGACGGCCGATGGAAGGGCGCCACTTGAAGGCCAAGCCGCGGGCCATGTAGACCTCGCCGATCACGCCTTCCTTGAGCTTCTCGACGCCCTCGATGATCTCCGGCGAGGAGCGGTTCTGGGTGCCGTGCTGCACGATGCGGTCGTACTTGCGGGCGGCGGCGACGGCCTGCCGGCCCTCGAAGGCGTTGTGCGAGAGAGGCTTCTCGACGTAGACGTCCTTGCCGGCCTGGCAAGCCCAGATGGAGCCGAGCGAGTGCCAGTAGTTCGGCGTGGCGAAGAAGACGACGTCGATCGAGCGGTCGTCGAAGATCCGGCGCATGTCGACGGCGGTCTTGGGCACGCGCCGGCCCGACATCTTCTCGTAGTCGCTCATTCGCTCGACGAGCACGTTCTCGTCGACGTCGCAGAAGGCGGCGATCTCCACGTTTTCGCGCTGCTCGAGCGAGTGCACGGCCTTGATGTGCGAGCGACCGCGTCCGCGCAGGCCGATGATGGCGGCGCGCACCCTGTCGTTGGGGCTCTTGGGGCTGGCGGCGAGGGCGGGCGCGCCCAGCACGGCCGCGCCCGCCGCGACCGTGGCGGCCTCCCGGACGAAGCGGCGACGATTACTCGATGGCTCCATGGCTGGCGCTGATTCTAACGCATTTGCCGTCAGAAGCGGTCCCGGCGGCGTGTTACGCTCGCTGTTTGAGCGCCCGCCCGAGTCCCCCCCCGGAGCGCCGTCGCGCCGCTGTCTTCGCCGCCGCGTTTCTGGCCCTATCGCTGGCCGGCTGCGGCTCGGGCGAGAAGGCTTCGCCGGCCGACGACGACGCGACCCTGCGCATCACTCACGGTCCGATCTTGGGCCGACTGGGCAACGACCACATCGGCGTCTGGGTGCGTACGTCCAAGCCCGGACCGTTTCGCGTCTTCTACGGCACGGCGCCGGATCAGATGCTCACGTCGTTTCCGGGCGAGACCCGGCAGGAGAACGACAACTCCGGTTGGGTGCAGATCGACAATCTGACCTCCAACACGAAGTACTACTATCAGGTCTCCACCGGCCCGGCGCCTTCGCCCGACGACGTCGAGCACAGCGGCCACTTCCACACATTGCCGTCGGTTCCCGACGTGGTCGATGACGTCTACAACCCCGACGGCCTGTTCAACTTCGCTTTCGAGTTCGGCTGCGGCAACAACCAGATGACCGGCTCGGGCAGCCCCTTCCAGGCTGAGCTGCCGACCTACCGGACGATGCGCCGGGAGCTGATCCACGACGACCGGCGCAACAGCGTGGACTTCGCCATCCTCAACGGCGACTGGCTCTACGAGGAGCAGCGCGACCTGACGGCCGAGCAATGGGCCGAACTGCACCGCAGCGAGGCCGGCCGCATTCCCCGCGTGCTCGAAGTGATGCCCTCGATCGCCGGCGTTTGGGCCAACTACAAGCTCTACCTCGAGCGGGGCAAGGCGATGGCGGAGTTCCACCGCTATGTCCCCTCGTACTTCACCTTTGACGACCACGAGATTCTCAACGACGCCTACGGGGCCGGCGAGATCGGCCGGCGCGACCGCCGGGCCGTCTTCCGCGACATCGGCGTCGAAGCCTGGTACGACTACCTGGGCTGGTCCAACGAGGTCGAAAAGCCTCAGCCGATCGTTTTCGGCCGCGCGGAGGTCAAGGCCGGCGACGACATCCTCACCGACAATCGGGCGCGCTTCAGTGAGCTCAAGCTGTCGGACGCGGCGTCGCTGCACGTGCACTGGGGAACGCAGGACGCGGGCTTGCTGGACGGCGTCAGCGATACTGACGGCGGCGACCCGAACGCGGGCGTCTACGAGGTGGTGGAGATCGTCAACGACGACCAACTGCGCGTCCGGCCGCCGTTTCGGGCCGACGGCGAGCTCTCCTACTCGATCGGCCGCCGCTCCTACTGGCGCAAGCGGCTCGGCAACGCCGAGTTCCTGTTCCTGGATACTCGCACCTTCCGCGAGATGCACGACGTCCGCAACCGCTTGGCCGACAAATCCATGCTCGGGCAGCGGCAGAAGGACTGGCTCATCTACGACATGAAGGCCAGCTTGGCCGACATGTTCTTCGTCGTCTCGTCAGTAAATCTGACGATCCCGCACGTGGGCGGAACGAACGATCCCGGCCGGCCGCCCGAAAACAAGGACGACGCCTGGACGGCGTTTCTAAAGGAGCGCAACGAGCTGATCGACTTCTGGAGCTCTCTCGGCAAGCCGGTCTTCGTGCTCACCGGCGACCTGCACAACAGCTTTGCTATTCAGATCAGCCCGAACGTGTGGGAGCTCGCTTCGGGGCCGCACAACTCCGGTAACCATCCGGCGACCAGCGAGGGCGGGCGTCCGCCCAACGGCCGCTACGATTCGTTCGGCCGCCCGGTCGACATCCGCTGGTCCACCTACATCAGCCCGGAGACGCCCAACGAGCTACGCAACCGAGTGGTCTACACGGTGGTGCAGGTCAACAACGTGTTTCGCAACGACCGGCCGGGCGAGCGGCCCGTGTGGGTTCCCTATCCGCGTCCGCAGATCGTCTTCCAGTTCCACGACGGCGTGACCGGCGATCTGCTCTACGCCGAGAGCATCGTGACGGACCGGGCCCCGCAGCGGAAGTAGTTCCCTACCCCCGCAACAGCTTGGCCGTCGTGATGGCCTGGCCCAGGTGGCGCTGGGTGTGTTCGGCCAGGTGGACCAGCAGCCCCAGAACGCTCGACGGCAACTGTTTGCGGCCGATGAATCGAGGCTCGTAGAGGCTTTCGGCCGGTATCTTTCGAATCCGTTCCTCGGCGTCCGCCAGGGCCTCGTCCACCCCGCGCAGCAGCTCGGCGAGGGGGGCTCCCGGCGTCGCCTCCTGCTTGAGCGTGGCAATCTGTTCCGGGCTGACCTGTCCGCCCATCAGGTAGGTCGTCAGGCGGTCAACGCTGCCCGCGATGTGCCGCAACTGAAAGCCCAGCGGCGGTAGAGGGGCCAGGCTGCGCCAAACGTCCTCGTCGGAGAGGCCGGCGGTGTGGGCGGCGAGGTCTTCCCGCACTTGGAGAAAGCTGTGAAAAACCGGCTGGACCCACGGCGGCACGCCTTCGAGCGGGCCGCGCAGCCAGGGTTCGGGAGAGGGCGGATTCATCCGCTCCAGCGTACCCCAGCGAGGCCGCGGCGGAGGCGGAAGCGGCCGGATCGTCTGCTAGCCTGGGAAATTCGGCATGCGGCCCCTCTGCTATTTCCTCCTCCTCGGCCTCGCCGTCGCCTTCCCGGCCGCGGCGCAGCAGCGCCTGTTCACCGAGCAGGACGGCCTGCTCTCGATTGAAGCGGAGAACTTCGCCAGCCGCGGCGTTTCCACCTTCAACCAGTTTCAGCAGATCCACACCTGGGAGCTGATGCTCGAGTTTCCCGAGCCGATCAACACGGGCGCCAGCGGCACGGGCTGGATGGAGGCTCTGCCCGACGAGCGCGGGGAAAACGGCGTGGGTCCCGGCGTTCCCGAGGAGACCCAGGGCGCCCGGTTGGACTACAAGATCTGGATCAACACCCCCGGCGTCTATTACATCTGGGTGCGCGGCCGCTCCAAGGGCAGCGAGTCCAACGGGCTGCATGTCGGGCTCGACGGCGTGCTCGGCGGCGGCCAGGCCATCTCCGGCTTCTACCCCCAGAACCATTGGTCCTGGGAGAACGCCCGCCGCTCCGGCACCCGCGCGATGATCGACATCCGCGTGCCCGGCCCCTACACGCTCAACGTCTGGGAGCGGGACGACGGCTTCAAGCTCGACAAGATCGTCCTCTGGCAGGACCCCGACGTGATCCCGTCCGGCACGGGCCCCGACGAGAGCGCCACCAACCAGGGGACGCTGGTGATCTCGCCGGCCTCCCTGCCCGACGGCATGGAGCGCGAGCCCTATGAGCAGGCCTTTACCTCTCCCAACGCCAGCGGGCCGTTGAGCTGGACCGTCGAGGGCTCTCTGCCGCAGGGGCTCAGCCTGGACGCCTCCACCGGCGTGCTCAGCGGAACGCCCGTTCAGCGCGGCCAGTACGCCTTCGTGGTGAAGGTGGCCGACAGCCGCGGTGAGCGCGGCGGGCGCAACTATCAGCTCCAGATCGTGGGCGCGCCGCTCCAGATCCTCTCCACCTCGCCCGCTCCGCCGGCCACGCTCGGCCAACCGTACTCGTTCCAGATCGAGGTGATCGGCGGGGAGCCGCCCTACATCTGGTTCCAGCTCCGGTCGTATCCGCCGGGACTGAGCCTGGACAGCTCGACGGGCGTCGTCTCCGGCGTACCGATCCAGCCGGGCCGCTTCACCTTCGCGGTGCTGGTCAACGACTCGAAGAAAGGCTTCACAGACCGCACGTTCGATCTGGTCGTGGTGGGCGAGCCGTTGACGATCACTACGCCCGGCCGGCTTCCGGCCGCCGCCGTGGGCGAGCCCTACAGCGTGCAGCTCACGGCCGCCGGCGGCGCGGAGCCCTATGCCTGGAGCGCCGTGTCAGAGCTTCCCGAAGGCTTCGCACTGAGCCCCGCCGGGCTGCTGACCGGAACCGCCACGACCGCGGCTGAGGCGGCCATCCGACTGGCGGTCTCCGACGCCGGCGCGGGCCGGGCGGAGCAGGACTTCGTGCTGCCGATCCGGGCGCCGTTCGTCAGCGTGACCGCCGCGGGCTTTGGCGAAGGGCCGGTCGCGCCGGACTCCATCGTCAGCGGCTTCGGCGTGGAGCTCGCGCCCGCCGTCGCGCAGGCGACCGAGCAGCCGCTGCCCACGGTCTTGCTGGGACGCCGCGTGGACGTGATCGACAGCGCGGGAACGCGCCGGCCGGCGTCGCTGTTCTTCGTCTCGCCGCAGCAGATCAACTACCTGCTGCCGCCCTTCATGGAAACCGGCCCGGCGACGATCGAGGTGCTCGACGAAGACGGCCTGGCGGTCTCCAGCGGTTCGGTGACCATCCAGCGCGTGGCTCCTTCGCTGTTCGAGTCCACTGCCGACGGCGTGGCGGCCGGCTACGCCATCCGCGTCACGGCCGACGGCGAACAGGTCGTCGAACAGCTCGTGCAGGCCCTGCCCGACGGCTCCCTGACGGCCCTGCCGCTGGCCCCCCTGGGCGAGGGCGAGCAGCGCTATCTGGTCGTCTTCGGAACCGGGCTGCGCGCCTGGGTGGCCGAGCCGACGGCGACGCTCGGCGGCGTCGAGGTTCCGGTGTTGGCGGCGCAGGCCCAAGGAGAGTTCGCCGGCCTGGACCAGGTAAACCTCGGCCCGTTGCCGGCCATGGACGCCGGTCCGGCGACGCTTTTGCTGCGGTTCCCGGAAGGAGACGCGCAGCCGGTAACGGTGCATTTCGGCGCGCAGCCCCAGCCTTAACATGGCCGTAACCTAACTTACAGAGCGCGTTGATACCCTGGGCGCAGGCGCCCATGAACTTTCTGCCCCGTGACGCGCACTTCTTCGAGCTGTTCCGGCGCCAGGGCGGACTGATCGAGCAGGCGGCTTCGCTCACCTGCGCCGCCTTCGCCCGCGACGAACCGGACTGGGACGCCGTCACGCAGCAGGTAGCGGCGCTGGAAAGCGACGGCGACAAGACCACGCACGCCACGCTCGTCCGCCTCAACGAGACCTTCATCACGCCGTTCGACCCCGAGGACATCCACGAGCTGGCCGTGCGGCTCGACGATGTGCTCGACGCCTTCGACGGCCTCGTCCAGCGCTGCCGGATCTTCGGCCTCGGCCGCCCGACCGAGGCCATGCGCAAGCTCACCGCCCTGCTCCAGGGCGCCGCCCAGGCCTGCCGACAGACCCTGGAGGCGCTGGATGAGAACGGCGAGCCGGAGGCTCTGGCGCGCATGCGGCAGGCCGAGGTGGAAGCCGACGGAGTGGTCCGGCAGGCTCTCTACGAGCTGTTTCGGCAGCAGATCGACGCCGTGGAGCTGCTCAAGCGGCACGACGTCTACGAGCGCCTCGAAGCCCTGGCCGACCGCCTCGCCGAGGTCTCGCATCAGCTCGAAGAGATTCGCCTGAAGAACGCCTGAAGCGCCTCGGACGAGCCATGCACGAGCTGACGCTGGTCATCATCATCGTTCTGTTTGCGTTGACGTTCGACTTCTTGAACGGCTTCAACGACGCCGCCAACTCCATCGCCACCATCGTCGCCACGCGGGTGCTCACGCCGTTCCAAGCGGTCTGCTGGGCGGCCTTCTTCAACTTCGTTTCGGCCTTCGGCTTCGGCACCGCCGTGGCCAAGACCATCGCCGGCGGCATGGTGCAGCCGGAGTACGTGACGCAGATGGTGATTCTGACCGGGCTGGTGGGTGCGATCTTCTGGACCTACTTGGCGTCGCACCTGGGGCTGCCGATCAGCGCCTCGCACGCCCTCATCGGCGGCTACGGCGGCGCGGCGGTCTGCAAGGCCGGTCTGGCGCTGGGCTGGTCGCAGGCGCTGGGCATTCTGACCGCCCGCAACTGGCTGCTGATGATCGCCTTCATCTTCATCGCGCCGATCCTGGGGATGCTGGGCGGCGGGCTGCTGATGATCGCCACCACCTGGGGCTTCCGCTCGCAGTCGCCGCAGCGCATGGACAAGATGTTCCGCGGGATGCAACTGCTCTCCTCGGCGGTGTTCAGCTTTTCGCACGGCACCAACGACGCCCAGAAGACGATGGGGATCATCGTGGGCGCGTTGTTCGCGGGCGGCTTCGTCGAGACGCTGGAGGTGCCGATCTGGGTGATCCTGGCGGCCCACACGGCAATCGCACTGGGGACTCTCTCCGGCGGCTGGAAGGTGATCCGCACGATGGGCCACCGGCTGACGCGGCTCAACCCTCTGGGCGGCTTCTGCGCCGAGACCGGCGGCGCGGCCACGGTGCTGTTTGCCGCCAGCCTCGGCGTACCGGCTTCCACCACCCACACCATTGCGGGAGCGATCGCGGGCGTCGGGACGGTCAAACGCATCCGGGCCGTGCGCTGGCACAAGGCCCGCGAGATCGTTTGGGCCTGGGTGATCACGCTGCCGACGACGATCGCCGTCGGCGCAACCGCCTACCTGCTGGCGCACTGGGCGGGCCTGGAATAGGCCGCCGGTCTCAGGCCTCGAGCGCGACCGAGCGAATCGGCGAGGTCATCACGCTCACCCGGCTGGGGTCCACGAACTGCAGACGCATGCCCGGGGCCAAGTAGCATTCCGGGATGCGGCTGTCGAGCCAGTGCGTGCCGTGCAGGCGCACCTTCACCGGCTGCGGGCAGTAGCGCGGGTGGCCGCTGATTTCGGCCTGCCCGTTGCCCAAATAGCGGATCAGGTAGTTGTGGTTGGCGGTCTCGACGCGGACCGAGCGCCCCGGCTGCAAGGCCGACACGAAAACGCCGCCGGCGTCATCGGCCGCGGCGTCTCCCAAGTTGTGGCCCATCAGGGCGCCGTCCCGTTCGGACCCGCTGACGGCAGTGACCCCCGCCAAGCCGACGACAACGCGAGTTGTGGCTTCCATCCCCACGATTCTCCGGCATCATCATACACTCATGCAGCGGGTTCGTCCTGGTTTCGGGCGAAACGCCACACCAGCAGCGTGATGGCGGCGACCGGCGCGGCCAGAAAGGCGCCCAACGGTCCGAAGAAGATCGCCCCGGCCAGCACCAGCACGAAAACCAGCGCCGGGTGCAGCTTGAGGCGGCGGCCGACGATCGTCGGGGTCAGGTAGAAAGCCTCCAGCGCCTGCCCAACGGCCATCACCGCCAGCAGCCGCACGACGGCCCAGTGGTCGCCGCCGGCCAGCACGGTCAGCAGCGCCCCGCCCACCGCTCCCACCAGAAAACCCAGGTACGGAATCAGGGTCAGCGCGCCGACGAGCAGCCCGGAAGCCCACCACAGCGGAACGTCCGCCAAGGCGAAGCCGGCCAAGTGGAAGCCCGTCAGGATCAGCGAGATCAAGACCTGCCCCCGCAGGAAATGGAAGATCGTGGACGCAGCGTCGCGCAGCAGGATCGGGAAGGAGCGCCGCCGGGGCGTCAAGGGGGCGATGTCCGCCATACGCCCCCTCATGATAGGGCTCGCAGCGCCTGAGCTACTCGAACCGCAGCGCCTGCATGGGCTCCGTACGAGCCGCGCGGCGGGCCGGGCCGTAGCCGGCGAGCCAAGCAACGGCGCCCAACAACACCGTCGCAGCCAGCAGCGTGGTGGGGTCGTAGGGCTGAATGCCGTAAAGCTGCGACTCCACCAAGCGAGCGGCGCCAAACGCCGTCGGCAGCGCGAAGACGGCGGCCACGGCGAACAGGCGCAGCGCTTCGCCCGCCACCAGCCGGCGAACCTGCCAGGGCTCGGCCCCCAGCGCCAACCGGAGCCCGATCTCCTTGGTCCGTCGCGTGACGCTGTAGGAGAGGACGCCATAGAGACCCACGGCGCACAACCCGGCCGCCGTCAGGCCAAAGGCCGCAGCCAGAAAAGCGATCAGGCGCTCGGTCGACAGAGACTGCGCCAACTGCACCGTCATTGGCCGCATATCGAAGATGGGAACCAGTGGATCGAGCTCGCGCATGATCTGGCGGACCCCGGCCGCCACCCGCACCGGATCGCCTCCCGACGTCCGTACGAAGACCTCCGCCAAATTCGCGAACGAGGCCTGATCGTAGGGAACGAACATCTGCCGTGGGATGTCATCGCGAACGCCTTCGTAGCGCACGTCGGGAATCACGCCGACGATCTCGATGGGGGGATCGTCATCGCCGCCCAGGCGAAAGATGCGCCCGATGGCCGAGCGATCCTGGAAGAAGTACTTAGCGAACTTCTCGTTGACGATAGCGACCGACATTTTCTCACCTCGGTCGGCGTTGTTGAAGTCGCGGCCTTCCACGACGGGGATCCCCAGCGCTCCGAAGTACCCGGGCGAGACGGCGTTGAAGTGGATGTTGAGACTCTCGCCGTCTTTAGCCTCGTAGCCGGCGACCTTGACGTTGTTGTCCCACTCGTTGCCCGACAGCACGCGGACCAGAGCCACTCCCACCTCTTCCACTGCGGGCAATGCGCCGAGCCGGCTCCTTAGCTCGCGCACCAGAGCCTGCTGCCGCTCGGCGGTGTAGCCGTTTTGCGCCGGCTCGATGCCGAACACCAAATTGGGCTCCACGTCGAAGCCCGGGTCGAGGTTCTGGAGATTGAGGAGGGTATGAGCGAACAGGCCGGCCCCGGCCAGTAACACCAAGGACAGGAAAACCTGTGCGCCCACAAGCACCTTCCGCACGCTGAAGTTGCCGCCGGCGATCGAGCCGCCCTGGCTCTTGAGCGTTTCGGCCGGCTGTACGCGAAGCGCTTGCAGGCCCGGCGCCAAGCCGAACAACACGGCCGTGACCGCGGCGACGCCGATCGTGAAGGCCAGCACCCGCAGGTCCGGTTCGGCCTGAATCTGCACACCGTCGGCCCCGTTGGGCAGCATCAACAGCAGAAATCGCGTGGTCCACTGCGCCAGCAGCAGGCCGGCGGCCGCGGCCCCGCCGGCGATCATCAGGCTCTCCAGCAGCAACTGCCGCAGCAGGCGGCCGCGGCCCACGCCCAGGGCCAGACGCACGGCGATCTCCCGCTGGCGCGCGGCGCCACGGGCAATCAGCAGATTCGCGACGTTGGCGCACGCGATCGCCAGCAACAGCCCGCTCATACCGAGCATCAGCCACAACGGCGTCTCCAACTTGTCCCGCACGTTGCGCGGCCCCTGGAAACCTGGCATGACCACCAGCGTCGCCTTGCGGAACTGCTCCCGTCCGAACTCCGACATGTCCTGGCGCCCCGGGTCCTGCAACTCCGCCTCGACCAGCCGCGCGAACACTGGCGCAAGAGCGGCTTCGGCCTTCTCGAGCGTCATGCCGGGCCGCAGGCGGCCGAAGACGTTGATCCAGCGGCTCACCCGCGTCGTCAGGTTATAGCTGCTTTGCCAGCCCGACGACAGCGCCGGCTTCATCTTGCTGGGCGCAAACACGTCGGCCGCGCTCTGGAACGTCATGCCGCGAAAGCCTCGGGCGGCCACGCCGATGATCTCGAACTCACGGTTGTCGACCTGGATCTTCTCGCCCAGCACGTCCCGCCGGCCGCCGAAGCGCTCTTGCCAGAAGTCGTAGCCCAGCACGGCCACCGGGTGACCGTCGGCATGCACGTCGTCGTCCGGGCCGATGGTGCGGCCCAGCGCGGCGCCCACGCCGAGAGCTTGAAAGTAGTTGCCCGTCACCATCTCGAGCGAGATGCGGACGGTTTCGCCGCCGTGGCCGAAGCTCGCCGGCCAGTTGTAGCGCGCGAAGACTTCCTCGAAGACGTCGCCGGTCTGGGCCTTGAGGTCTTCGTAGAGCGGATAGGTCCAGGCGGCCGAGCCGGTGTTGGAGCAGCACCACGAGCCCTCCCAGCGCAGTTGCGCCAGCCGGCGTGGCTCCTTGACGGGCAGAGGCCGCAGCACGACCTGGTCCAGGAGAGTGAACATCGACGTGGCCGCGCCCACGCCCACCGCGAGCGTCAGCACGGCCACGGCCGCAAAGCCGGGGGCCTTGGCGATCGAGCGAGCGGCGTAGCGCAAGTCCTGGACCAGGCCGCCCATCTAGCCCACCTCCTGGGCGGCGCGGCGTCCGGCCGTCTCCTCCACCACCTGTCCGTCGAACAGGTGCACGCTGCGGTCGGCCGCGGCGGCGTAGCGCGGGTCGTGGGTCACCATGCAGATCGTGGCGCCGTTGGCGTGCAGCTCGTGCAGCAGATCCATCACGGCCTCGCCGTTCTTGGAGTCCAGGTTGCCGGTGGGCTCGTCGGCCAGCAGGATTTGCGGGTCGCCGGCCAGCGCGCGGGCTACGGCCACGCGCTGCTGCTGACCGCCGGAGAGTTGCGCCGGGTAGTGCTTGAGGCGGTGCGACATGCCCACGCGTTCGAGCGCCGCCATCACCTTCTCCTTGCGGTCGCGGGCGCCGAGGTCGCGGTAGGTCAGCGGCAGCTCGACGTTTTCGAACACCGTCAGGTCGCCGATCAGGTTGAAGGCCTGAAAGATGAAGCCGATCTCGCGGTTGCGGATGCGGGCCCGGTCGCGCGCCGTCAAGCCGGTCACCAGCTTGCCGTTGAGCTCGTAGGTCCCGTCAGTGGGGGTGTCGAGCAGGCCGAGGATCGCCAGCAAGGTCGACTTGCCGCAGCCCGAAGGCCCTTCGATGCTGACGAACTCGCCGCGTCGAATCTCCAAGTGAATGCCGCTGAGCGCGTGGGTCTCGATCTCGTCGGCGTAGAAAACCTTCCTCACGCCGTCCAGCCGAATCAGTGTGCTGTCTGTCATCTCATCTCCCTTTCGCGCGCGCATTCCCCTATCGCAGCCGGATGCGCTCGTAGGCGCTCCAGTCCGACATATCCGAGAGGATCACTCGGTCCCCTTCTTGTAAACCCTCGCGAACCTCGATGTCCTGAATCGAGGCGGCGCCCAAGCGCACCGGCACGCGCACGGCCGTCTCGCCGCCAGGCTCCAGCCGGAACAGGCTGATGAGACTTTCGGGCTGGCCGGAGACCGGGCGTCCAATCTGCAACGTCTCCTCCAGGCGCTCGAGCTCGATGGCGCCGTCCACGGTCAGATCGGGCCGGGCCCCGGGAGGAAGATCTCCCAAGAGACGCACGTCGACCTTGACCGTCGCGTTCTCGACCGCCGGGTCGATACGCGACACCACGCCTTCGATCACGCCGTTGCGGGTGTCGATGCGGGCGGACTGGCCGATCAGCACGTCCTTGGCCTGCGTCTCCGGCACGCGCAGCTCGGCCTTCAGCCGCCGCGGATCGGAGACCCGCGCCAGGGCCGCACCCGGCGCCACCTGCTGGCCGGCTTCGACGTCGAGGCTCTGCAACACGCCGCGAATGCCGGCGCGCACTTCCAACTTGGTCACCTGCGACCGCCGCAGGTTCAGCATCGAGCGCGCCTGATCGATCAAGGCTTCCTGCGCCGCTAATTGCGCCTTCTTGGAGCTCTCGCGCACGGCCACGCGATCGCGCTCGAGGCCCAGCCGGATCTTGAGCTGCTCGGCGGCCACGCGGGACTTCATCACCGTCAACGAGTCGATCAGCCCGTTCTCCTGCAACTGCCGGTCGGCGTCGTACTGGGCTTGCGCTTGGAGCTGTTCGGATTCCACCTGGGCGGCGAGCGTCGCCTGGTCCAGGCGCTGCGTTTCGAGGGTGGCTTCGAGGGCGCCGTACTGCGCCTCGGCGGCGCGCAGCGCGGACTCGGCGTCGAGCGCCTGTTGTTCGAGCTGCGGATTGCTCAGCAGCAGCAGCACGGTGTCAGGCTCGACCGGCGTGCCCGGCAGGGCCAGGCGGCGCTCCACGCGGCCTTCCACCACGGCCGGAATCAGCACGATCTCTTCGGGGATGAGCGAGCCCAGGCCGCGCACCTGACGGATCAGCGGCCCCCTCTCGACCTCGTCGATGAAGACGCTGGCGCGCTCCACAGCCGGCGCAGCCGGCTCCAGGCGGCTGACGCCGTAGGCGAAGGCCGTCAGCGCGACGGCCGTGACGACGCCGATCAGCAGACGGCGACGGAAACGATTGCGGGCGAAGTCTTGGCGAACGATATCCACGGTAGGTTTGCAACGAACGTTAGCAGGCGGAGCGCCAAACCGAGCCGGTCTTGATAGCAAACGTTTTATCCGCAGGAATGTTCCCTGAACCGTCCGGTCCTGGGACGGGCCGCATCCCACTATTGGGACGCCCAGCGGGCTAGGAGGACGCCGTGGCCGCCAAGGGCAACTGCAGCCGCGAGACGCAACCGCGGCCGTCGTCGCGGTTGGACAGGGTGAGGGCCCCGCCGTGGCGCTCGGCGATCTTGCGCGACAGCACCAGCCCGACGCCGGCGCCGTCCGGTTTGGTCGTGTAGAACGGCACGAACAGGTTGGCGTCGTCGGCCAAGCCGGGCCCTTCGTCCTCCACGCGGATCTCGACCAAGCCGTGGCCGGCGCTCCAGCTCAGCCGGACCGCGCCGCCGGTTTCGAGCGCGGCGTCGGCGCCGTTGCGGACGAGGTTGATGAGGGCCTGCTCGAGCTGATCGGGGTCGGCGGCGATCTCCACCGGCGGGCCGGGCTCGACCGAGGGCCGCAAGCGGGTCTCCACGCCGGCCACCCGCTCCACCAACTGCGCCACGTCGACGGCTTCCAGGCGCGGCTCGGGCAGGCGGGCCAGCTTGGCGTAGGCGGAGAGGAAGCGGCCCAGCGCTTCCGAGCGCCGCTCGATCACCCCAAGACCCTCGATCATGTCGGCGCCGTCGCGCTCCTGGGCCACGCCGCGCCGCACGCGGTCCGCTAGGCTCCCGGCGATGGATTGGATCGGCGCCAGCGAGTTGTTGAGCTCGTGGCTGAGCACGCGCACCAGCCGCTGCCAGGCCTGTAGCTCCTCCTCGCGCAGCTCGCGGGTGAGGTCGGCCAGGGCCAGCAGGTCGTGGGGCCGGCCGTTCTCGCGAAAGCGGCTGCGGCGCGCCGACCAGCGTCCGGACCCGCCCGGAAAGACCTTGTCGAAGGCTCGGCCGGGCTCGGCGGCGAGGCAGCCCGTCAGGTCCAGCTCTTCGGCCGTCTTGCCGATCAGGCGCGTGGCGGGACCGGCCAGCAGGCGTTCGCCGGCGTGGTTCACCAGCCGCAGCTTGCCGGCTTCGTCAAAGGCGAACACGGCGGCGTCGATCTCGTCCATCACCTTCTGCAGCAACGCAGCGGCCTCGATCGCGCCGATGCGCTGGGCGCGCAGGGTTTCGGTGAGCTGGTTGGCCTCGTGCAGCGCCTCGGCCAGCGAGTCGTTGCGGCCGGTGCGCATGCGCAGCGAGTAGTCGCCTTCGCGGATTGCGGCCAGCAGGTTGGCCAGCGTCCGCAGAGGATAGGAGATGTGGCGGCGCAGGGCGAAGGCCGAACCGATCCAGCCGCCCACAGCGAGCGCCAGCAGCGGCCAGCGCACGTCCGCCGGAGCATCCCAACGCCACAGGGCCAACGCCGCCGTGACCGCCGCCGGAAAGCCCCCCAGCAGGGCCGTCAGCATCACCCGGCGTTCCAACGACAGCATGCGCGGGCGAGGTTTCACGGCCGGTCGGCTCACAACCCGTGCTTCTGCAGCCGGCGGTACATGGCGCTGCGGCTCAGCCCGAGCATCGCGGCGGCTTCGGTGACGTTGCCGCCGGTGCGCTCGAGCGTCCGGCGGATGAGGTAGCGCTCCACCTCGTCCAGGCTCATCTCGTCCAGGGTGGGGCCGCCGCGGGCGCGTCCGGCGTCGAGGCCCAGGTCGGCGGCGGCGATCTCCGAGCCGCTCGCCAGCAGCACGGCGCGCTGCACCACGTGGTCGAGCTCGCGCACGTTCCCCGGCCAGGCATGGGCCAGCAGGCGTTGCAGCGCCTCGGGGGAGAAGCCCGCGAGCTCGCGGCGGTAACGACGGGCGTGCGTCCGCAGGAACAGCTCGGCCAGCGGCGCGATGTCCTCGCGGCGCTCGCGCAAGGGCGGCAGCCGCAGCACGACCGTATTGAGCCGGAACAGCAGATCCTCGCGGAAGCGTCCCTCGCGGACCTCTTCAGCCAAGTCGGCGTTGGTGGCCGACAGAATGCGCACGTCCACCCGGCGGCCCTTGGTCGCGCCCACGCGCTCCACCACGCCGGTCTCGATCACCCGCAGCAGCCGAGCCTGCTGCGACATCGTGATATTGGCGATCTCATCGAGGAACAGCGTCCCTTCGTGGGCCAGCTCGAAGCGGCCCAGGCGGTCCTCGTCCGCCCCGGTGAAGGAGCCCTTCACGTGGCCGAACATTTCGCTCTCGAACAGGCCTTCGGCCAGCCCGCCGACGTTGACCGCCGTCAGCGGCCGGCGCGCGCGCTCGGAGGCGGCGTGCAGGGCGTGCGCCACGACCTCCTTGCCGGAGCCGTGCTCGCCGGTGATCAGCACGTTGGCGTCGGACGGGCCGATGCGGCGTACCAGATCCAGCACGCGCCGCATGGCGGCTGATTCAGCGATCAGACTGGGGGCTTCGGGCGAGCGCAGCAGGGCGTTCTCCGACTCCAGCCGCCGCGTCCGCCGCAGGGCGCGGCGCAGCTCGCACTGGTTGCGCAAAACGCTGAGCAGCCGGGCGTTGTCCCACGGCTTCTCGATGAAGTCGCGGGCGCCCCGGCGCATCGCCTCCACCGCCAGCGGTACGCTGCCCCAGGCGGTCATCACCACCACGGGCAGCGCGGCGTCGAGGCGTTGGATCTGGGTCACTAGGTCCAGGCCTTCCTTGCCGGAGGTCGTGTCGCGGGCGTAGTTGAGGTCGAGCAGGGCCACGTCCAAGTCCTCCTGCTCGACGGCGGCGAGCGCATCGGCGGGGGAGCGGCGCGCGACCACGTCGAACCCTTCGCCCTCCAGCAGCAGCCGCAGGGCGGTCAGAACGTCGGCTTGATCGTCAGCCAGGAGTGCGCGCGGCCGGGACACAGCTTGCTATCGTCTCGGCTTTCAGTATCGCAGCGCCAACGGCGCGGGCCGGAGACGCCGCAATTCTGCCACACTGAAAGGTCGCCATGGCCGAGTCGACTCTATCGCGCACCCGAGAGTTTCTGGAGCTGGAAGACTGCTGGGGAGCCCACAACTACCACCCGCTCGACGTCGTCGTGGAGCGCGCCGAGGGCCCCTGGGTCTATAGCGTGGACGGCGAGCGCTACCTGGATTGCCTGAGCGCCTACTCGGCCGTCAACCAGGGCCATTGCCACCCCAAGATCCTGCAAACCTTGCAGGAGCAGGCCGCCAAAGTCACCCTCACCTCGCGCGCCTTCCGCAACGACCAGCTCCCGCTGTTCTACCAGGAGCTCGCCGAGCTCAGCGGCATGGAGATGGTGCTGCCCATGAACACCGGGGCGGAAGCCGTCGAGACCGCCATCAAGGCCGCTCGCCGCTGGGCCTACCGCCGCAAGGGAGTGGCCAAGGACCAGGCCGTGAT
Source organism: Acidobacteriota bacterium (assembly GCA_016125275.1). Classification (GTDB taxonomy): domain Bacteria; phylum Acidobacteriota; class Terriglobia; order Bryobacterales; family UBA6623; genus RI-231. The sequence goes on from WGMB01000008.1 coordinate 32,079, forward strand.
CCTGGTCTGCGAGAACAACTTCCACGGCCGCACCACCACCATCGTGGGCTTTTCGAGCGACGAGGGCAGCCGCGACGACTTCGGGCCCTTCACGCCCGGCTTCCAGTCGATCCCCTTCGGCGACCTGGAGGCCCTGGAGCGCGCCATCACGCCGAATACTGCGGCTCTGCTGGTGGAACCGATCCAGTGCGAGGCCGGCATCCTGATTCCGCCGGCCGGCTACCTCCAGGGAGCCCAGGAGATCTGCCGGCGGCACAACGTGCTGCTGCTGCTCGACGAGATCCAGACCGGGCTGGGGAGGACCGGCGCGATGTTCTGCGCCGAGCACGAGGGCGTGCGGCCGGACGCCCTCATCCTCGGCAAGGCGCTGTCGGGCGGCTTCTATCCGGTCTCTGCCGTGGCCGGCACAAAGGAGCTGCTGGGCGTGTTCGACCCCGGCAGCCACGGCTCCACCTACGGCGGCAACCCGCTGGGCTGCGCGGTGGCGCGCACGGCGCTGCGGGTGCTGCGCGAGGAGAAGCTCGTGGAGCGCTCGGCCGAGCTCGGCGCTTGGTTTCTCGACGAGTTGCGCAAGATCGAGCATCCCGACATTCAAGAGATTCGTGGCCGAGGGTTGCTGATTGGTGTCGAATTGAAGGTTCCCGCGCGTCGGACTTGTGAGCGCCTGAAGGATTTGGGCATGCTGTGCAAGGAGACGCACGACTTCGTCATCCGCATCGCGCCGCCGCTGGTGGTGAGCAAGGATGAGCTGGCGTGGGCGGTCAGCCGCATGCGGCAAGCCTTTCAGGACTGATTCCGATTCGATTCGACCGAAAGGAGACCTACGACACAATGGCCACGACGACCGAGGAAATCGCCAAAGAGCTGTTCACCCTGTGCAGCCAGGGCCAGTTCGACGCCGTCATCGAGAAGTACTACTCCGATGACATTGTCAGCATCGAAGCCATGGGCAACGAGCAGATGCCCGCCCGCCAGGAAGGCATCGAAGCCATCAAGGGCAAGAACCAGTGGTGGGTGGAGAACCACGACATCCACAGCGTGAAGGTGGGGGGCCCGCTGGCCGGCGGCGACAAGTTCGCCGTGACCTTCGAGCTCGACGTGACCTTCAAGCCGACCGGCCAGCGCAACGTGATGAAGGAGCTGGCTCTGTACACCGTCAAGGACGGCAAGATCGCGCAGGAAGAGTTCTTCTATCCCACCCCGGGCGCCGGCGCCTAGCCCCGCCCGTCGAAGCAGACCTTCCGGACCCCGGCGCGAGGGAGACGCCCCGCGCCGGGGTCCTTGCATTTTCAGGAAAGGAATCCGCGCGGAAGACCGTATCAGTGGACGAAAAGTCCCGTATACTTGGGCTTCTCCGCAGCAACGGTTTGCGCCGGCGGCCTCGGCGTTTTCAGGGGCCAAGGAGGCTCCACGCGCAATGAGCTGGTGGATCTGGATCGTGGCAGGGCTGTGTCTGGCAGGGCTGGAGGCGCTGCTGGGCGGCGAGCTCTATCTGCTGTTCTTCGGCGCGGCGGGCGTGCTGGTGGGCGCGCTGACGGCGCTGGGCGTCCTGCCCGCGGCCTGGATGCAGTTGGCCGCCTTCTCGGTGGCCGCCGTCGGCGTGGCGCTGCCGCTGCGCAACAAAATCTCCGAGCGGCTCAAAGCCCGCATCCCAAGCCGGGAGATCGACGCGACCGTCGGCGCCGAAGCCCTGGTGCTCGACACGATCGCGCCCGGTGACCGCGGCAAGGCTGAGCTGCGCGGGTCCCCCTGGACGGCCGAGAACGTGGGCGAAGCCCCCTTGGCCGCCGGGCAGCGCGCCGTGGTGGAACGGCTGGAGGGATTGACGCTTTTCTTGCGCGGGCGCTGAGCCGTCCGCGCCGGGCTGGAAAGGAAGTGGAGGATTCATGGACGCACTCTTGATCCTGTTCGGATTCGTCGCTGTGATCGTGCTGATCGTCTTCGTCAAGACGGTGGTGGTGGTGCCGCAGCAGAGCGTTTACGTGTTGGAGCGGCTCGGCCGCTACTCCGGCACGCTGCACGCCGGTTTTCACATTCTGGTTCCGTTCGTGGACGTGATCCGCTACCGGCACTCGCTCAAGGAGACGGCTCTGGACGTCCCCGAGCAGATCTGCATCACCCGCGACAACGTGCAGGTGGGCGTCGACGGCGTGTTGTACCTGAAGGTGATGGACGCCGAGCGGGCCTCCTACGGCATCTCGAACTACATCTTCGCCATCAGCCAGCTCGCCCAGACGACGCTGCGCAGCGAGATCGGCAAGATCGACCTCGACCGTACCTTCGAGGAGCGCAGCACCATCAACGCCCAAGTGGTGGGCGAGATTGACAAGGCGACCGAGCCGTGGGGCGTGAAGGTGCTGCGCTACGAGATCAAGAACATCAACCCGCCGCGCGACGTGATCGAGGCGATGGAGAAGCAGATGCGCGCCGAGCGTGAGAAGCGCGCCCGCATCCTCGAGTCGGAAGGCTACCGCGACGCCGCCATCAACACCGCCGAGGGCGAAAAGCAGAAGACGATCAAAGACTCCGAAGCCCGCAAGCTGCAGCAGATCAACGAAGCCGAGGGCCAGGCGCAGGCGATCATCGCGGTGGCCAACGCCAACAGCGAGGGCATCCGGCGGGTGGCCGAAGCGATCAAGGAGCCGGGCGGCTACGAAGCCGTGCAGATGCGGATCGCCGAGGACTACGTGGAGCAGTTCGGCAAGCTCGCCAAGACCAACAACACGATGATCCTGCCGGCCAACCTGACCGACATCGCCGGCGCCATCGCCACGGCGATGAACGCCGTCAAGCAGCAGCGGTAAAGCGTTGCGCGGGATGGCCCGTCAGCGACGGCGGGCCATCCTCGGCGCCATGGCGTCGCGCCAGGCTTCGTAGTCCCGGCGCAGCTCGCGCACCGTCTCCGGCTGCCGGATCGCCAGGTCGCGGGTCTCGCTCAGGTCGGTTTCGAGGTCGAACAGCTCCGTTTCCCCCTTGTTCGACACCAGCTTCCAGCGCCCTTTGCGCACGGCCCAGCCACGGTCGGAATCGCGTTCGGTCCAGTTCCAGAAAAGGGCCTCGTGCAGGGGTCCCTCGAGCTCTCCGCGGAGGGCCAGCATGATGTCGCGGCTGTCGTAGATCCGGTCGCCGGGCGGCTCCACGCCGGCGGCGGTCAGAATCGTCTGGAAAGCGTCGATCGAGATCACCGGCTCGTCGACCACCCGGCCGGCGGGGATGCGGGCCGGCCAACGCGCCAGAAACGGCACGCGGATGCCGCCTTCGTAGACGCTGTGCTTGTAGTCGCGCAGCTTGCCGTTGTTCGCCGAGGTTCCGCGGGCGCCGCCGTTGTCGCTGAAGAACAGCACCAGAGTGTTGTCGGCGAGCCCGTGGCGGTCGAGGGCTTCGAGCACCGCCCCCACGCCTTCGTCCATCACCGCCAGCATCGCCAAATAGGTGTTGCGCTGGGCGTCGCCGGCGTCGAACCGCTCGACGACCTCTGCCGGAGCCTGGATGGGGTTGTGGACGGCGTTGTAGGGCAGGTAGAGGAAGAACGGCTCGTCGCGGCGCCGCTCGACGAACGAGACGGCCTCGCGGGTGAGGTTGCGCGTCAGATAGCCCTGGTCGGCGATCGGCTCGTCGTTGCGGTAGATGGAGGTGACGGGGCCGCTGAGCGAGAGGTCGAAGAAGTCGTGGCCGCCATGGCCCAGAAAGCCGTAGAACTCGTCGAAGCCGCGCCGCAGCGGCCGGAACGCCGGGTCGTAGCCCAGGTGCCACTTGCCGAAGACTGCCGTGGCGTAGCCGGCAGCGCGCAGCAGGTCGGCCAAGGTGCGCTCGCTGGTCGGCAGGCCGGTGCGCGAATCAGGCGCCTGGTAAAAGCCGAAGCGTTGCTGGTAGCGCCCCGTCAACAGGCCCGCCCGGGTGGGCGAGCAGACCGGGCAACTGGCGTAGCCGTTGGTCATCCGGGCGCCTTCTTGGGCGATCCGGTCGAGGTGCGGCGTGGAGACCTCCGGCGGGTGGTCGTAGCAGGAGATATCGGCATAGCCCTGGTCGTCGGAGACGATCAGGACAAAGTTGGGACGCTCGGCGGCGGGCAAGCACAGGGCGCCCAGCACCCCAAGCAGCAGTACGGCTCGCATGGCGCTGTATCGTAGCAGCGTCGGCGGCGTACAATACCGGGTCGCATGCGTTTGCTCATTCCGCTGGTTTGTCTGGCCGCAGCAGCCCTGGCCGCGCCCCCGAACATCGTGCTGATCGTCTCCGACGACCAGGGCTGGAACGACGTCTCGTTCCACGGCGGCGAGATCCGTACGCCGAATATCGACCGCATCGCCAGGGAAGGGGTGCAGCTCGACCGCTTCTACGTCTGCCCGGTCTGCTCGCCCACCCGCGCCGGCATGCTCACCGGCCGCTACCCCATCCGTTTCGGTATGCAGCGGGCGGTGTGCCGGCCGTTCCTGGACGTGGGGCTGCCGCCGGAAGAGATCACCATCCCGGAGATGCTGGCGCAGGCCGGCTACCGCGCGCGCGCCGCGATCGGAAAGTGGCACGTGGGCCACGCCTTCGAGCGCTTCCACCCGCTCAACCAGGGGTTTACCTTCTTCTACGGCCACTACAACGGCAACATCGACTACTTCACGCACGAGCGCGACGGCGAGCTCGACTGGCACCGCAACCTGCTCTCCAGCCACGACGAAGGCTATTCCACGGACCTGATCGCCGACGAGGCAGTGCGCTTCATCCAAAACCGCAAAGGCGTGGGGCCGTTCTTCCTCTACGTCCCCTTCAACGCGCCGCACGAGCCGTTGCAGGTTCCCGACAAATGGCTGGACGGCTACGCCAACATCGCCGACAAGGACCGCCGGACCTACGCCGCGATGGTCGCGGCGATGGACGCCGGGGTCGGCCGCATTCTCGATACGCTCGACAAGTCCGGCTTGGCCGCCAACACCCTGGTCTGGTTCACTTCCGACAACGGCGGCGCCCGCAACGGCGACAACACGCCGCTGCGAGCCGGCAAGGGGACGCTGTATGAGGGCGGCATCCGGGTGGCTGCGGCGGTGCGCTGGCCGGCCGGGCTCGAGGGCGGCGGGCGCAAGGTCTCCGGCCCGCTGGCCTACATCGACGTCTGGCCCACTCTGGCGCGCGTCGCGGGCTTCCCGCCCGACCCCGAGCCGAGCCCGCGGCCGCTCGACGGCGTGGACGTGTGGGACGTCATCCAGGGCCGCGCGCAGCCGCCCAAGCGCCCCTTCTTCTCCTACTACGAGCGCTACCAGGGCGAGCGGCTGGCGATGATCGACTACCCCTGGAAGCTGGTCCGCGACGGGCCGCCGATCCTCGGCCCGAACAGCGAGGACGCCCCGCCCAAGGGCATGAAGCCCTTACGGCAGGACCCTCTGACCGTGGAGCTGTTTCAGCTCGACGCCGACCCGTACGAGCAGAACAACCTGGCGGAGCAGCAACCCAAGCGGGTGCAGGACATGCTCGACGCGCTGCGGCATTTTCGGGCGCAGCGCCCGCGCGGCGGCGTGCCGCCGATGACGGCGCCCGACCCGCCGGGCTGGAAGCCGCCGCACGAGTGGGAGATGCGCATCCAGTGAAGGGCGCCGGGACGCTGGCGGCGTTGGCGCTGACGGCCGCAGCCCTAGCGCAGCCTCCCGACCGCATCTTCGTCTCGACCGACCTCGGCGGCGACCCGGACGACATCCAGTCGCTCTACCGGCTGCTGCATTACTCGGACGCGCTGGCGATCGAGGGGATCATCTCCTCGCCCGGGCCCGGCGCAGAGAACAACGCCGGCAAGATCCGGCGCTGGATTCGCGAGGTCCACCTCGACGCGCTCCGGGCCAACGGTCACCCGGAGCTGCTGAGCGAAGCCGCCGCCTTGGCGCTGGTGCGGCAGGGCTCCACCGAGCCCGGCGCGCCCGGACCGGGCCGCGCCACCGAAGGCTCGCGGCTGCTGGTGGAGAGGGCCCGCGCCGACGACCCCGCGGGCCTCGGTCGGCCGCTGTGGGTTCAGGCCTGGGGCTCGCTGACCGACGTCGCCCAGGCCCTCCACGACGCGCCGGATATCGCCGCCCGCATCCGCCTCTACTCGATCGGCAGCAGCAACACGGTCGCCGACCCGGCGGCGCGCGACTGGCTGTACGACTTTCTGTCCACCCGGGCGCCGGAGCTGTGGTGGATCGAGAACGGCGTGCTGCCCCGCCGCTCGAGCGACACCTTCCGAGGCGTCTACCAAGGCGGCCGGCAGGACGGCGAGTGGGGCAATCAGGAGTTCGTGCGGCGAAACATTCGCGGCCACGGACCGGCCGGAGAAGCCTTTCCGCTCGCCACCTCGCCGCGGGGAGCGCTCAAGGAGGGCGATTCTCCGGCGATGCTCTACCTGCTGTCGCCGCGGTTCGGCGGCGTAGGCAACCTGGACGATCCCACGCAGCCGAGTTGGGGAGGGCGGTTCCAGCGGCCGGACGCCGCCCGCCTGCCGCACTACTTCATCGACCTGGCCCCGGGCGAGCCGGAGAAGTGCCAGGAAACCGTGAGCCGCTGGCGCGTCGACTTTCTGAGCCACTGGAAGGCCCGCTGGAGTTGGTACGACCGGCCGTAGATTCGGTCGCGGCTACCGCAGCACGGCCGTCTGGAAGTCCGCGCTGGTCGGCGCCAGGCAAGCCTTGTCGTTACAAGCCTGGTAGCGCAGGCTGCCGCGAACCTCGCCCAGCGCGGGGACCTTGGCCGGCACGCGGAAGACCGTGGTGATGGTGATCTCGCCGGAATAGACCGACAGCGGCTCCTCGGAGAAGTCGTAGCGCACGATCTCGGCTTCCGGGTAGTCCACCCGCACCAGCTCGAGGCCCGGCGCCTCCCAGCTCAGCGTGGTCGGGATCAGGTACTCTTCGCGAGGCTGGTTCGAGTTCATGTGGTAGCCCGGGCGGATGCGCACCACCAGGGGAACCTCGATCTCGCTTCCGGCTTCGAGCCGCAGCGGGGGCGGCGGCAGCACGCTCGCCGCCTGGAAGCCCCGGAACTGGGCGGCCGAAACCGCCGTCCACAGCAGCAGCGCCGCCAGACTAGAGCAGACCTTCGATCTCACTTTCGTAGTCGCTCTTGCTGATCAGACCGGTGTGGCGGCTCACGATCCGCCCTTCCTTGTCGATGATGAGCGTCGTGGGCAGGGCCACGATCCCGTCGAACCGCTCGTCGATCTGGTCGTTGCCCAGCAGCAGCGGAAAGTTCGGCTTCAGGTTCTCGGCGTACGGGCGCACGACCTCCCAGCCTTCCTCGTCGAGCGAGACCGCCAGCACGGTAAAGCCCTGGTCCTTGTACTTGCGCTGGAACTCGATGAACCAGGGCATCTCGATCTTGCAGGGTCCGCACCAGGTGGCCCAGAAGTTCAGCAGCACGACCTGGCCCTTGTAGTCGGAGAGCTTGACCTGTTTGCCGTCGACGGCTTCGAGCGTGAAGTCCGGCGCGGGCTTGGGGGCCTCGCCCTCGGAGGCCTCGGCGACTTCGGTCGCGACGCTGGGAGCGCTGTCGCCGCAACCCGACAACAGAAACAACGAAGACGCGGCCAGAGCCGCCAGAAAGAGCTTATGCATGTCGCCTCGATCGAACCCTAAGTATACCGACCCACAGGGATTGCTTCGGAACCACGCCCGATTTGGTTCCGGCGAACGCCTTAAAACCGTAGCCGGATCTCGGCCTGGTAGCTGCGGCGCAGCCCTTCGCTGCGAACCACGCCGAAGTAGGGATCGTCGACGCTGGAGAACGGCGCGGCCCAGTTGTGGTTGCCGAAGACGTTGAACAGGTCCAGGCCGAACTCGGCCGAAACCTGCTCGGCGATCGCCAGAGGCCGCGCGATGCGCAGATCCCACTGCTGGTAGCCGTGCATGCGGAAGGCGTTGCGGCCGACGTTGCCCGGCCGGGTCTCGTCGAAGTCGGTCGGCTCCACGCGCTGGAAGACGGTCGGGTCGAAAGCGAACCGGCCGGTCACGGTGCGTCCGTCAGCCAGCGTGAAGGTGCGCTCCACGCTCGGGTCGAGCGAACGGAACTGGCCCACGATATCGGGCCGCCCGACGTTCGTGAAGGTGAAGGTGGGGTCTTCGTTCTGGCGAATGTCGAGCGGCAGCCCCGAACGCCAGCGCCACAGCCCGGAGACCGTCCAGCGATCGATCCAGCGCAGGCGGTCGCTCCAGCGCCGCGGCGGCCGGATCTGGTAGACCCAGGCGGCCGTGAGGTTGTGGCGGCGATCGTAGCTCGACACCGACCACGGCTCGGTCGAAAGAGAGTTGCCGAAGACGCTCGAGCCGTCGTCGTCGGAGCGCGACCAGACGTAGCCGACGTCGAACGCCAAGCCGGTGCGAAGGTAGCGGTGGGCGCGCAGTTGCAGCCCGTTGTAGCGCGCCTGCCCGGTGCTCTCGAACTGCCGCACGTCGGTGTAGCGCGAAGACAAGCGCATGCTGCGCACGAAGGCAAAGCCGCGGAGCGGATTGCGCACGAAGGTGTTGAGCTCTCGCTGGCGCTGCAGGCGGTCCGAGCGCGTCCCGACGTAGACCGCGCTGACGAAGATGTCTCCCGGCAGCAGCCGCTGCAAGCCGAAGTTCCATTGCCGGGCGCGGGCGTTCTGAAAGTCCCGGTCGAACACCAGGATGGGGTAGCGCACCAGCGAAGGCAGCAGTTGCGAGGGGTTCTCGCCGGTGGCCGACAAAGGCCTCTGGAAGACGTTCTGCGAGCGCGACAGGTCCAAGAAATGGTTGTCGGAGCTGAACGGCGGATAGGTCGCCTGGAACAGGGCCGCCGCGCTGGAGCCCGCGAAGGCGCCGAAGTCGTAGAACACCCCGTAGGAGCCCCGGAACACCGAGCGGCCGGAGTCGCCCAGCAGCCAGCGAGCCCAGCGGGCGTCCGTGGTCGGCGAATAGGCCAAGCCCACCCGCGGACCCCAGTTGCGTCCCTTGGTCTCGACCGTGGACCGCGGCAAGGGGCCGCGATCGCCGTCCGGATCGCCCGGGAAGATCAGATTCGGCAAAGTCTCCGGGAAGGGGTAGCGTTCGCTCTGCACGCCGGAGCGGTAGGCCGCGATGCGGTCCTGTGTGTCGACCGCGGGCGGCTGCGACTCGTAGCGCAGCCCCAGGGTGATCTGCAGCGAGCTGATCGGCCGCAGCTCCCCCTCGCCGTAGAACGACAGCTCCTGCCACTGGAGGTTCAGGTCGCGCGGCGTCTGCAAGCGATACTCGCCCGGAGCGCCCAACAGCAGATCGCGGAGCCCGTTCGGAGCCGAGCGGATCGGCGGCTCCGGCGGGCGCGGAAAGCTGAAGCTGCCGGCGAAGTTCTCGGTATTGCGGAACGGCCAAGCCCCCTGCCGGTAGAGCGCTCCGCCGCGCAGCACCGTCCCGCCGTGCCGCCACTGTGCGTCATGGCTGAGCTGCCAGGTCGTCTGCGCCGAGGACTCCGAGAACAAGAACGGTGCGATCCGCAGACGCTCGAAGCCGGCGTCGTCATAGAGCGTCACGTCGGGGATCGTGCCCGGGTCGGCGCCGAAGCTGACATAGTCGAACCCGAACTGGTTGGCCGTGACGTTGCGAAAGTCCGGTCGCCCCTGCCAGGAAGAGATCGCCAGCCGCTGCCCGGCCGCCCGCGTGGTCTGCTGGAACGAGTCGTTGGGCGCGAAGGTCACCGAAGCCTGCGCGTTGTTGGAGAGCTGCCGTCCCTCGGTCACCACCCCGGGCGCCGGCGCCACCACCGAAGAGCCCAGCGGTTGCATCTCGTCGTCACGGTAGAGCAGGTGGCTGAGGTTGATAGACCAGGAGCCCGGGCGCCAGTCGATGCGGCCGACGGCCGTCTGGCCGCTGGAATCGAGATTCTGCCGCTCCCGATACAGGTTGTCCCCGACATTGGCCGCCGGGAGAAAGGCGTCCAGGTACGTCTGCATCAACGGGTCCAGCCGCGAGGCCGGGATGATGCCGTCAGGGAACGGGATCGCGGCCGAGCCGGTGGAGGGGTCGACGGGCCGAGGATCGAGGGCGGAGAGGTCGCCGCTCCGCTCGGCGTCGCTCAAGGTCGGCGAGGTCTGCGTCCGCCGCTGCCGGGTGCGCCAGGTCTCGGCGTCCAGAAAGAAATACAGGCGATGCTTCTCCCACAACGGACCGCCGAGCTGGCCGCCGCCGGCCCAACCGCCGAGCGAGTCGTCGGCGCCGTCGAAGGATTGGATGGGGTTGTGGTGCGGACGCCCAAAACCCCTGGCCTGGCCGTGCCAATTGGCGTCCCCGCTGCGGGAGACGGCCTGGATGACGGCCCCTGCGTTGCGGCCCTCGCTGGCGGAGTAGGTGTGCGTGATGGCCCGAAACGTCTCGATCGCCTCCGGAACCGGCGCGAACGTCGCCGCCTGCGCCCCTGTCACGCGGTTCTGGGCGTTGTTGGCCGCGCCGTCGAACTGGTAGTTGATGGCCGAGCGGCGTGAGCCGTTGGCGGAGACCGCCGCCCCCAGGCCGGTGAGCGGGTCGATCTCAAGCGGATCGACCGGCGTCAGCCCCGGCGCGAGCTGGGGCAGCTTGTCGAGCGCCGTGCGCCCCTGGCTGCCCAGCAGCACCGGCGCCGCCTCGATCTGCTCGCGAGCCATGCTGTATTCCAGCGCGATGGTTTCGAGCCCCGAGCGCGGCCGGGCCAGCGGCGGCGGCAGAGGCTCGAGCACGATGGTCGCCTCCACCGGCGAATCCGGCAGCAGCTCCCGCTCGGGGAGCCGCCGCGCCGCGTAGCCGTCCTTGAAGACCGAGAGGGAGTAGCGGCCGCTGGGCAGGCCGGAGAACGAGAACTCGCCGGCCAGATCGGTGCGGGCGATCAATGTGCGACCGCTGGCCGTGTCGAGCAGGCGCGCCTCGGCGTCCTGCAAGGGGCGCTGCTCGGCGTCGGTGACGCGCCCCGAAAGGGACGCTGAAGACAGGGGAATATTCTGCGCCCGGGCCTGAAACCCGAGCGCCGCCGTCAGGCTGAGCGCGAGAACGAGCCGGAGCATGCCGCTCTTAGCGAAGAACGGCCAAGCGCTCCTGAAGGTTTCGAGAGGACGAGCGAACCTGGAATAGCAGATCGCCCATCGAAGCCGGTTCGGCCTGCAGACGGACAATCTCGTCGGCGTCCACGAAGACGGCCGAGATGTTGCGGTCCAGGGCCAACGCGGCGTTGAGCAACTCCTGCGAGGTGGCCTCGAGCGAAGCCGTCTGCGCGGCGGCGTCCTCGGAGCGATCTCCGCGGGTAGCCCAGTAGCGCCGCGGCAGAGCCTCGGAGAGCTTGGCGTAGAGCTGCTGCTCCTCGGCGTGGATGCTGTCGATGCACCGGCGAGCCTCGGCGCGAAGCCGCTTCTGCGCCTCGCGGTCGAGCGCGTCCACATCGGCCGACCGCACCAGCTCATGCAGGGCATAGGCCTGCCGTAGCAATTCCGAGTCCGCTTTGAGCACCTCGCTCACGTACCGCGCCAGCTCGCCTTCCAGCAGATCCTGCCGCACCGGGCGGAACGAGCGCCGCGCCGCGTCCGTGTAGTGCTCCACCAGCGCCGTCCGCACGACGCCGCCCACCGGGCGGTCGCTGCCCCGCACCGTGGTCGGGACCACCGGAATCAGCGTAGGAACCGCCGGCGCCGCGGCCATCACGGCCGCTTCGGGCCGTTCCAGCCGAGGCAACTCCAAGCCGCGCAGCGACTCCGCGCGCCACAGCGCCGGCTCGAAGCGGGCGCTCACTTCCGGGCCGCCCAGAACGGCAACCGCCTGGAGGCTCGGGGCGACGAATTCAGCCGGGGCGGGCGCAAAGCGCGCCGGCGGGGCCGGAACCGGCTCCGAGGAGGCGATCGCGACCACCGGCAATTCCGTCGATTCTTCGCTCGCTGCAACCTGAGTTGCCGCAACCTCGGCTTCGGCCGCCGGGAGCGCGGCCACTTCGGCCACCGCCGGCGCCTGCGCCAAATCCGTCTGCGGCAATTCCACCGGCCGCTGGGCCTGCCACAGCAACCCAAAGAAGCCGGCCGCCGCCAGAGCGGCCACGGCGTACACCGCGCGCCACGGCGCCGGGAACGTCAGCACGCGGCTGCGGCGAGCATCGAGAGCCTTCTCCAGCCGCGACGCCGAAGCCAAGCGAGCCTGCCGGCTCTCCTCCGGGATCAGCGCGCGCAGCTCATGCTCCACGTCGAACAGCAGCGCCTGGGCGCGCAGCAGCTCGTCATGGCAGCCCGTACAGCTCTCCAGATGCTCCGACCCGACCGGCGAAAGCTCGTCGTCGAGATGCAGCAACAGCTCCTCGAGCTCGAGGTGCGGGGTCGCGACGCCCGCGCGCGCCATCGCCGACTGCAAACGGATCAGCGATTCCGCCTTGGCGTCAATGGACTCCGCCGGCCCGTCGTGGACCAGCGCGCCGACCACGCGCCCCAACTCGGATTCAGCGCGCAGAGACGCGGCTTGGCAAGCGGAGCAGCTCAGGGCGTGCTCCGCGCGGTCGCTCTCCAGCTCGCCTTCAGCGAGTAGTAGCAGTTCTGCCGCGTTCAGGTGCTTCACGCTTTTCCGGTTCCTGCAACTTCTTCACAGCGCGCGCGATGTAGCTCGCCACCGTGGAAATCGTGAGTCCCAGGACTTCTCCGACTTCTCGAAACTTCAAGCCTTCCGACCGCAGTCGCAGGCACTCCAACTCCAACTCGGTCAGCCGATCCCAGGGCAGAGACGACAACTGCAAGCGCGCCTCCAAACCCTGATTTCCGCCGGCCATCTGGCCCTCGAGCCGCTCCCAACCCTCTTCATCCAGCAGATCCGGCCGTGACTTTCGGCCATGATCAATGAGCAGGTTGTGCGAAACCCGAAACAGCCAGGCGCGCGGTTGGTCGATTTCCTCGCCGCGGCTCCGCGTTTGGAAGAAGCGGATAAAGCACTCTTGCAGAATGTCTTCGGCGACCGACTGGTCGTCGAGATGCCGCCGCAGATAGCGCATCAAGCTATCGCGGTGCTCCGCAAAGAGCTCTTCCGTCTCCCACGCGGCGCCAGAATTGTGACCGAAGCCCGACATCGGACCTTCGGCTCGAGCGCCGCGCGCGCCTTGAAACTGTAGGACGTTTCAAGCGGGCGTTCTTACGGCACGGGAGCCTCACTCATTTTCGAGCCGTGTGTGGAAAAGTGTCAATGGGGTGTGGCGGAATGTCTCAGGCCGCCCAAAGCCCTCGCCTCGGCCCCTGCCTCGAACGGAGTTGATATGATCGTGCTTCGATGAAGCGCACCTGGCGGATAGGGCTCCTGGCGGCCGTCCTGTTGACCTTCGGCTGCCCTCGCAACGAGCCCGGAACGCCCTTGGAGGAGGAGTTCGGCGAGGACCTGCCGATCGAGCTCCTCTCCAGCGTCAACGTCGCCGATCCGCGCGCCGAAGAGCAACTCGTCGGGGGCTTCCACGACCTCGAGCAGAGGGCTTGGCGCTGGACGGCCAAGCAGTTCACCGTCCTGCTGCAGCCTCCGCCGGCGGTCGCCGGCCGGCCCTACACCCTCGACGCCCGGCTCACCATTCCCGGCGTGGTCATCGAGAAGCTGGGCCCGGTCACCCTGACCGCTTCGATCGGCGGCGTGGATCTGGCGCCCGAAACCTTCTCCGCTCCGGCAGAGAACGTGCTCTACAGCCGAGAGATCCCGGCCGAAGCCGCCATCGGCTCCGAGCCCGTCGAAGCCGTGTTCCGCCTGGACAAAGCGATCGCTCCGGGCGAGCTGGATTCGCGCGAGCTCGGCGTGGTGGCTCTGTCGTTTGCCCTGAAGTGAGCTCGATCCCGGCCAACCACCCCTCGACGGCGACCTCCCGGGCCCTGGCCTGGGCGCTGCCGCCGCTCGTCTTCCTCAGCGTCTACTGGCTGGGTCTGTGGGTCTGGTTCCACACCGACGACTTCTCGCTGCTGTGGACCGTGATGCTGCCCGACAGCGAGTTCTGGCCGCAACTGCTCACGCCGCGAGCGCAGGGCACGCTGCGGCCCTTGAGCGAGCGCCTCTTCTTCCGCTTCTTCTATGAGGCGTTCGGGCTCAACGCGTTTCCGTACCGCGCCTGGGTTTTCGGGTCGCAAATCGTCAACCTGTGGCTGTTCGCGGCGCTGGCCCGGCGGCTCACCGGCTCCTGGCCCACGGCTACGCTGGCCGCCTGCCTGTGGGGCGTGCACCACGGCCTGGCGGTCGCCATGAGCTGGTCGTCGGCCTACAACCAAGCGCTGTTCAGCTTCTTCGTGCTGGTCGGGCTGCACGCCTGGGCGCGTTTTTGCGAGGGCGGCGGCTGGGGCTGGTACCTCTTGCAGTGGCTCATCGTCCCGCTGGGTTTCGGGGCGCTCGAGTCGATGGTGGTCTACCCCGCCCTGGCGCTGCTCTACGGATTGTGCTTCCGGCGCCGGCGCTGGGTCTGGGCGCTGCCGCTGTTCGCGGTCTCGGCCGGCCTCACGGCGTTTCAAATGAGCGTCCGCCCGCCGGATGACTCCGGCCTCTACGCCATGAGCCTGGCCCCGCTGAGCCTATTCGACACCTTCGTGCAATATGTCGAATGGGGCTTCGTCGGCCGCGCCTGCGAAAGCTGGGCCCCCGCGGCCTGGGCGCTGGGGCCGGCCTTGCTGGCTTTCGCGGCGTGGCAATGGTCCAAGGGCCGTGCGGCGGCCTTGTTCGGCTGCGGCCTGTTCGTCGCCGCGCTGGCCCCCTACCTGCCTCTGGCCGGGCATCGCTCGGACTACTATCTCTTCTTGCCCGCCGCCGGCTTGGCCCTGGCCGCCGCGGAGGCCTCTCGGGCCGCCTGGCTCTCCGGCTGGCCGGCGCGGGCCGGGGTGGCCGCGGCGCTGGGCTTCTGCGTGTGGACCTGGGTCGCCACCGCCCGCTCGATCGTCGACTACGGCTACGAGACCAGCATCCGCGCCCGCAACCTGGTAACCGGCCTGCGCTACGTGCGGGAGCGGAACCCCAACAAGACCATCCTGCTCAGCGGCGTCGACGCCTCCTTCTTCTATGCCTCGATCTACCACGACCTGTTCCAGCTCGCCGGCGTCTACGACGTCTACCTCACGCCGGACCAGACGACCGTGGAGCAGTGGCCGGGCTACCAGCCGATCGACCGCTTCATCCTGCCCGCCGCGGACGCCTTGCTCGAGCTGCGGCGCGACACCGCGGTCGTCTACGACGCCTCCGGCATGCGCCTGCAGGAGCAGACCCGCAAATACAAGCTCCGCGCGCCGGCCCGCCTGAAGGCCCTGGCGCGCTAGGCGCTGCTACGATGAGCGGAGACAACGCGATGAAAGTGACCCTCGCTTACGGAAAGACCGGCCTCGAGCTGGATGTCCCGGCCTCGGCCACGGTGCTCGAGCCGCGCTATGCGCCGGATCTGGCGGATCCCCAGGCCGCCCTGCGGCAGGCCATCGACGCCCCCATCGGCTGCCCGCCGCTGCGGGAGCTGGCGCGGGGCAAGCGCAGCGCAGCCATCTCGGTGTGCGACATTACCCGGCCGGCGCCGAACAAGCTGGTGCTGCCGCACGTGCTGGCGGCGCTCGAAGAAGGCGGCATTCCCCGCGAGGGCATCCGCATCCTCATCGCCACGGGCCTGCACCGCGAAGCCACTCCCGCCGAGCTGGACGAGATCGTCGGCCGCGACATCCTGGAGAAGTACGAGGTCGACTCCCACCGTGCGAAAAACCTCGACGAGCAGGCGCACTTGGGCGAGACCGTCGGCGGCACGCCTGTCTATATTGACAAGCGCTTCGTCGAGGCGGACCTGCACCTGACGCTCGGCTTCATCGAGCCGCACCTGATGGCGGGCTTTTCCGGCGGACGCAAGCTGATCTCGATCGGTCTGGCGGGCGAGCGCACCATCAAGCGGCTGCACTCGCCGCTGTTCATGCGCGACCGGGCCGCTACCGAGGGCTCTTTCCCGGACAATCCGCTGCACCGGGAGCTGATCGAGATCGCCGGGATGGCCGGCCACGACTTCATGATCGACGTGGCGCTCACGCACACTCGCGGCATCGCGGCCGTGTTCGCCGGCGAGCCCCGGGCGGCCCACGCGCAGGGCGTGGACTTCGTGCGGCAGTCGACGCTGGCGGCGGTGGACGAGCCGGCCGATCTGGTGGTGACCACCTCGGGCGGCTACCCCCTGGACCTGACGTTCTACCAAGCCGTCAAGGGCGTGACGGCCGCGTCACACGTGGTCAAGCCGGGCGGCACGATCCTGCTGGTGGCCAAGTGCAGCGAAGGCATGGGCGGGCCGGAGTTCGCCGAGCTGGTGCGGCGGTCCAAGGATTGGCGGTCGCTGCTCGACGAGCTGGCCGGCGCGCCGGTCACGGTCGACCAGTGGCAGATCGAGAAGCTGGCGCTGGTGGCGCAGCACGCGAATCTGGCGTTCTGCCTGCCGGGCATTTCCGCCGAGGACCGCGCCTGCCTGTGGGGTCCGAGCTTCGAGACGCCGCAGGAAGCCCTGGACGCGCTGCGGTCCCAACTGCCGGCCGGCGCGACGACGCTGATCATTCCGGAAGGGCCCTACGTGTTCACGCAGGTGCAGCCGGAGCCGGCGCTGGTCTAGGCGGAGGTGTCCGCAACGCCCCCGGCCGCCTCGCCCTCGATCCGCCGCCGAAGCGCAACAGAGCCCCCAGCGTAAGCTGGGGGTTTTCGCGGAAGCCTAGGCGCCCCTGGCCGCCCGCATCTCCTGCAGCAATCCTTCTGCGGCCGCAATCTTCGGCTCATCGATCGGCGCCAACCGCCCCTCGTCCCGCAACCCCACCAGAATCCCCAGCGCCCGCTCCAGCAACTCCGGATGGGGAATATTCGCCAAACAAACCGCCAGCTCGACCGCGAGATCGGCCCGCCCCGACTCCTGCTGAGCCAACGCTTCCCGAATCGCCAGCGCACGTCCATAGCTCTCCAAGAATCCCTCGAAGTCCTTGGCGTTCCGAGCCAGAGCCCCCATCCGCTCGTAGCTCACCGCCAAACCCCGCTGGTAGTCCGCCCTCCCCGGCTCCCCTTCCGCCAACCTCTTCGCGATCTCCAGATCCTGTTCGTAGTACTCGCGGGCCTCCTCTGCTCTCCCCAGCGCCTCCAACAAATCCCCCATCTTGTTGAAGCTCACCGACAGATCCCGCTGGTAGTCGGCCCTCTCCGGCTCCGCTTCCGCCAGCCTCTTCGCGATCTCCAGCGCCTGCTCGTAGTACTCGCGCGCCTCCCCCTCTTTCCCCAGCGCCATCAACAAATCCCCCATCTTTTTGAAGGTCACCGACAGATCCCCCTGGTAGTCCACCCTCCCCGGCTCCCCTTCCGCCAGCCTCTTCCGAATCCCTAGCGCCTGCTCGTGGTTCGGCCCCGCCTCCTCCCCTCTCCCCAGCGCCATCAACAGATCCCCCATTCGCTCGAAGCTCACCGACAGACCCCTCTGGTAGTCCGCCATCCCCGGCTGCAATTCCGTTAGCCTTTGCCAGGCCGCACGAGATTGGTCAAATCGAGCCAATGCTTCGTCTGTTCTGCCCAATAGCCAAAGCCCATGGGCCGCGACCGCCATAGACCGCGCGTACTCGGGGTGGTGGTCGGGGAATCGCACCGCCACCTCGGCAGCAAAACCGGCGAAATCCAACATCCGCCCGGTCTGTTCCAGGTAGCCCCCGACATTGAGCCAAACGGCGCCCGCCCGGTCCCAATCCCGCGCCGACAGCAGCAACCGCGCCGCCTCTACCGAGTCCCCGAGGTCGTGCGGTGTAGGCAGCCAAAGCGCCTCGCCTCCGCGCCGGCAAACCTCCCGCCAATCCGCCTCCCCCGCCCGCTGCTCAATCGCCAAGGCCGTCCAGCGGTGCACCCACCAGCGCCCATCGCCGCCGCCTGTCGCCAGGCTGAGCCTCCCCAACCGGTCCAGCGCCGCCCCCGCGGCCGCCGTCTCCGCCTCCCCGGCCGCTTCCGTCCCGCCTCCCAGCGAGGTCGCCACCGTGGCAACCGTCACGGGCCTCGGAAACACCGCCAACTGCCGCAGAGCTTCCTCATCCCCCGGCGTCCGGCGAGCCAACTCCAGGAGCTCGTCCAGCAGAATGTCCGCCGCTCCCAGTTCCAGCGCCCGCGCCAAGGCCGCCTTCGGCTCCAGCTTCTCCGTCAGGTTCAGTCCCAGTTCTTCCGCCGCGCCTTTCAGCCGCTCCGTCACATGCTCCAGCCGGCCCTCGCCCCCGCGCAGCACCCCGTCCAGGTACTCCAGCATCCGCGGATGGCCGCCCACGGCCCGCAGCAGCAGCGCCGCATCCTCCGGCTTCAAACCCTCAAACCCCGGCAGCCGCAACCGCAGCTTGCGCACCTGTGAGGGCGGCAGCGGGCCCAGCGGCTCCTTCGCCAGCTTCCCCGCGCTGCCCGGCACGGGGTAGCGGCAGGTCACCAGCAGCCTGCCCTTCCCGGCGCCGTGGTAGAGCAGGTCCATCAGCTCGGCCGTCTCGGCTTGCCGGTACGCCTCCCCGCCCGGCTCGGTCAGCAGATCCTCGAAATTGTCGAGAACCAGCAGCAATTTCGTTTCCCGCAGCAGCTTCGCAATCAGCAGCGGTTTCCGGCGGTCTTCCACCTCCGGGCTGTTCAAGGCCTGGCCCAGCGCCCTCGTCCCCTGGTCGGGGTGATCCGCCAGCGCCAGCGCGATCTCTAGGCACAGGTCCCCCAGCGCCCATCGCCCGCTCAGCGTCACGACCGTCCAGTACCGCTCGGCCAACCGGTCGATCACCCGGCCCGCCACCGAGCTCTTGCCCACGCCGCCCATGCCCAGCAGTTGCACGCCGGCCATGCCGCCCGCCAGCTCCAGCGTCCGCACGGTGCGCCGCACCTCTTCCCGCCGCCCCACCAGGTCGCCCGCCTTCAGCCGCGGCACGGCCCCCCGGGACGTCGCCTCCGGCAGGCCCCGAAAGGCTTCGAGCGGCAGCCCGCGGTCAAGCAGCGGCGCCTCCTCGCCCGCCACGAACAGCGACGGCGTCGCAAACTCGGACACGGCGTCCGGCCGCTCCTCCCGCCGAAAGGCCGTCTCCACCTCGCGCCGCGCGACCGCCAGCGCATGGCTCGCCAGCGGTTTCTCCCCCAGCGTCAGTTGCCGGTAGAAAGCCCCCGCGAGCCGCGTGGCATAGTCGTCGCTCACGGCCGCCTGCATCGCCAGCACCCGCGCCACGCCGGCGTCCAGCAGCCCCTCGGCCAAGCCGGTCAGGGCGGACTCGCCCTTCCGCTCGCCGCGTCCGCTGTGGCAGCTCGCCAGAAACACCAGCGGCGCCGGCCGCCCGGATTCGCGGATGGCATGCGCGATCTCTTCGGCGCTGGTCGGCACGGCCTGGCCGTCCTCATCCTCCAGCTCGATCCCCAGGAAGCTCTTGCCGTCCTTCTCCATCCGGCCGCCGTGCCCGGAGAGGTGCAGCACGTGGTAGGCCTGATCGGTCAGCGCCGCCTGGATGGACTCGACGCCGCCCACCTCCAGCACGCGCACGTATGCCCCGCCGGCCTGTTTCGCCGCGTCGATCGCGTCGAAGATCGTTTGCAGTTCCCGTTCCAGGTCCAGCGGGGCGCCTCGCGTGTTCCCCTCGTCCGGCGCGCCCACCGCCACCAGGATCTTCAGCGGCCCCGGCAAGGGCTCCGCCGTGCCTTGGGCGTCCAGGTCGCGCCGCAACAGGGTCACGATGTCGAGCAGGGCCGGCGTCAAGCCGTTAGCCAGCCGCGCGGTCTCCCACGGGGCGGCCAGCAGCTCGCTGTCCGCGGTTTCGACAGCGAGCTCCACGCGCTCGCCCGCCTGCCGCGTTTGCTCGAGCAGCCCCACGACGGCCTGCGCGAGATCTTGCGGAAACAGCACGCGCCCGACCTGGTCGCCGATCTGCGCCAGCGCCCGGTCGCGCTCGGCCCGCGCCTGGGCGGCGGCGTCCCGCGCCAGCGCAAAGCGCTGCCGCAGAAAGCTTTCGAGGGAGTACCGGAAGCCGGAGCCGAGCTCGACTTCGTGCGCCGCGCCCCAGCTCGCGCCGTCGAGCGTGGCTGTCACCCGCACGCGGCGGTCCGGCAAGGGCTCCAGCCGAATCGCCAGCCGCCGCGTGCGAGCCCGGCTCACGGCCGCGTCGGGCTGGGGCCGGTTGGCCCGCTCGCGGATGGCGTCCAGGATGCCGTCCACATCGTCAATGGGGCACCGGTGCAGGGTATCCAGCAGCGCCGGGACGGGGACCCGCTCCAGCAGCACCGGGATCACGCGCTTTCTCTTTTCGACCTGGGCCTTGGTCAGAAAGCTCCATTCCCGCTGAGCCCAGGGACTGTCGAGCGCCGCCCGCGAGACGAACAGCAACCCGGCCGCGCAGGCCGCCAGCCCCTCGTTGAGCTTGTCGACGAAATCGTCGCCGCCGCGGATCTCGTAGCGGTCCACCCAGACCCGGAAGCCCGCCGCCTCGACCTTCGCCGCCAGCTCTTGGACGACGGCGCGGTCCGCGCTCGAGTAGGAGAAAAAAACAATCGGGGCTTCCGCCATCGCAGGGACAGAGTATCAGCCCCGGCGAGCGCTTGACAGGCCTCTTATGCTGAAAGCGAAAAGGGCTTTCCGCCCGGAACGCCCCCGAAAAAAACGAATCGCGACATTTCGCGACATTTCCCCGCACGGACCTCCCGCGCAATCCAGCTAAGCCCCGCCCTGTCAATCACTTGATGGAAGCGGCGGCGACCTCGCTGCGAGCCCTCACACCCGCCGAACCCCCTTGCAGGTACAGCTCCGCCCTTGGAGTGGATACGGACAGCCCTGTCCGTCGGTCATCAATGAGGGGGGGGAGTTGGTGGACCGAAGGGGGATCGAACCCCTGACCTCAGCGTTGCGAACGCTGCGCTCTCCCAGCTGAGCTACCGGCCCACGAACCTTCAGTATATCATTGAGGGCCGACCTCGAAAAGAGGCAGGGAGGATTTGGTGATGGCGCATCGCGCAGTTTGGATTCGAGGAGCCGCACTGGGATTGGCTCTCAGCGGGCTCTGGATCGCCCATACGCAACAGGCTCCGCCGGAGCCTCTGGACCTGCAACACGTCAAGGGCCCCTTGCACGCCTTGATCGGCTCGGGCGGCAACGTGAGCGTGCTGGTGACCGACGAGGGCGTCGTGCTGGGCGACGACAAGTTCGACCGCAATTTCACCGAGATCGTCGCCAAGGTCAAGACGCTCTCCGACAAGCCCATCCGCTTCGACCTCAACACCCACCACCACGGCGACCACACCGGCGGCAACGAGCAGATGCTCAGCCAGGGCACCGAAGTGATCGCACACGAGAACGCCCGCGCGAACCTGGTGCGCGGCCAACAGAAGGGTCCGCAACCGCTCACGTTCTCCGAGCAGTTGACCGTCCACGCCGGCGGCGAGGAAGTGCGCGCGATCTACTTCGGCCGCGGCCACACCAACGGCGACGTCGTGCTGTACTACCCGAAGCTGCGGGCCATCCACACCGGCGACCTGTTCGTCACCGGTGCGCCGTTCATTGACTACGCCAACGGCGGCTCGGCGGTGGAATGGGACGACACGCTCAACGCCGTGCTCCAGTTGGAGTTCGATACGGTCATCCCGGGCCACGGCGCGGTGAGCACCCGTGACGATCTGGTGCAGTGGAAGGAGAACTTCGAGACCTACCGCGAGCGCGTGAGCGAGCTGTCTCGCGCGGGCAAGAGCGCCGAGGAAGCCATCGCGGCAGTGAAGGTGGACGATCTGAAGGGTTGGAGCAAGGACAACCGCCTGAAGAACGGCATGGCCGGCCTGCTGCAGGAGCTGCGCTAGTCGCACACGAACGGAAGACGGCCCGGCGCTAGGCGCCGGGCCGTCCGCTCTAGTCCTCGCCCGAGGTGGTCGACAGCCGGTTCAGCACCGACAAGTCTTCCAACGTGGTAACGTCTCCGGTCACCTTGTCCTGCGTCACGATCTCGCGCAGCAGGCGGCGCATGATCTTGCCCGAACGCGTCTTCGGCAGCCCTTCACTGAAGCGGATCTGCTTGGGCCGCGCAAACTTGCCGATCTCGTGGCCGACCCAGTCGCGTAGCGTCGCCGCCAGCTCGTCACTCGGCTCGTAGGTGGATTTCAGCGTCACGAAGGCGATCACGGCCTGGCCGGTCAGCTCGTCCGGCGCGCCGATGACGGCGGCCTCGGCCACCGATTCGTGGCGAACCAGCGAGGATTCCAGCTCCGCCGTCGACATGCGGTGGCCGGACACGTTCATCACGTCGTCCACCCGGCCCAGCACCCAGATGTAACCGTCTTCGTCGCGCCGCGCCGCGTCGCCCACGAAATAGCAGCCGTCCAACTGGCTCCAGTAGGTCTTCACGAAGCGGTCCGGGTCGCCCTGTAGGGTGCGGAACATCGATGGCCAGGGGCCTCGGACGATCAGGTAGCCCTCGCTGCCCTTGGGCACGCTGTTGCCGTCCATGTCGACCACGTCGGCCAGGACGCCCGGCAGCGGGAAGGTCGCCGAGCCGGGTTTGAGCGGCGTGGCGCCGGGCAAGGCGCTGATCATGATCGATCCGGTTTCGGTCTGCCACCAGGTATCCACGATGGGGCAGCGCTCGTGGCCGATCACCTTGTGGTACCACTCCCAGGCGGCCGGATTGATCGGCTCTCCCACGGAGCCCAGCAGGCGCAGGCTCGAGAGGTCGTGCCGGTTGGGGAAGTGCTCGCCGAACTTGATGAAGGCCCGGATCGCCGTGGGCGAGGTGTAGAAGACATTCACCGAATACTTAGCGCAGATTCGCCAAAAGCGATCCGGCTCCGGGTAGTCCGGCGCACCCTCGTACATCACCGACGTCGTTCCGGCCAGCAGAGGGCCGTAGACGATATAGCTGTGGCCGGTGACCCAGCCCACGTCGGCGGCGCACCAGTAGGTGTCTTCGTCCTTCAAGTCGAAGACCCACTTCATGGAGCTCGCCAACTGCACCTGGTAGCCGCCGGTCGTATGGACGATGCCCTTGGGCTTGCCGGTGGTGCCGGAGGTATAGAGGACGTAGAGAGGATGCTCGGCGTCGAGCTCGACGGCCGGACAGGTCTCCGGCATGTCGGTGATCAGGTCCTCCCAGTCGTGGTCGCGCCCGGCCTGCATCTCGACCTTCTCGCCCGTGCGGCGGTAGACGATCACGTTGGTGACGCTGGGGCAGTCCACCAATGCCTCGTCGACGGCGTCCTTCAGACGGACCGTGCGACCGCGGCGATAGCCCCCGTCGGCGGTGATGACGATGCCGGCTTCGAGGTCCTGGATGCGCATCTTGAGCGCCTCGGACGAGAAGCCGCCGAACACCACCGAGTGCGTGATGCCCAGCCGGGCGCAGGCCAGCATGGCGATGGGCAGCTCGGGCACCATCGGCATGTAGATGATGGCGCGGTCGCCGGTCTTGTAGCCGAGCTTGAGCAGGATGTTGGCGAAGCGCTGCACGCGCCGGGACAGCTCTTGGTAGGTCAGGATCTGCTGGTCGCCGGGCTCCCCTTCCCAGATGATGGCCGCCTTGTTCTTCCGCCAGGTCTTCACATGGCGGTCGATGCAGTTGTACGCCATGTTGGTCTTGGCGCCGGTGAACCACTTGTAGAACGGGGCGTTGGAGGCGTCGAGAACCTTGTCCCACGGTTTGAACCAGTCGATGCGCTCCTGGGCCATACGGCCCCAAAACGCTTCCGGATCGGCCTTGGCCTCCTCAAAGAGCTCTTGATAGGCGTCCATGCCGGAGACGTGGGCCTGTGCGACGAATTCGGGAGAAGGCGGATAGATCTTGTCGGCTGCCATAGCGTTTCGACAGGATAGCAACAGCGAGGCGAAAGGCTCCAGGGGCCGGGCCGGCGCGGACGAAGCGGCACGGTGTGAATTCGAGCCAACGAAACTTCCGCATCCCTCGTCTCGTATCCAGTAGCTCGGGCGCGAAGTGCGATAGAAATGGAGGAGCCTTACGGCGTCGCGCATAGGCCCTGGGGAATCTTCATGACTCGACATCCGTTCGTTCGCGCTCTCTCGCTGGCGCTCGCCCTTCTTCTTGCCCTACCGGCCGTCGGCCAGGAGGCGACGAATGGTACGGCAGACATTGACTATTCGCTCTCCAACGGCGCTTTCTGGAACTTCGGCATCTACCGTCCGCGCTACGTGCCCGAGGCGGATCTGGCGGACTCGGCGCGGCTGGATCAGATGATCCGCAACGGCAAGCTCTACCTCTCCCTGGCGGACGCGATTGCGCTAGCGATCGAGAACAACTTGGATTTGGCCGTAGCGCGCTACTCGCCGCTGGAGGCGGAGGCGGATCTATTGCGCGCCCGCGCCGGCGCCAACCTCTCCGGCGTGCAGACGCAGATCTCCACCCTCTCCACCGGCCAATCCGTGGGCGGCAACAATAACTTCACCGGCGGCGGCATCAGCGGCCAGGCGACGGGCATCAGCCAGGGGGCGAGCAGCTCGGTGAGCTCGGCGTCGGGTGGCGCGGGCAACGCGGCTTCGTTCTTCGGCACGCAGACGATCAACCTGGACCCGCAACTCACGGCTTCGACCTCGATCTACCGCACCAGCGTGCCGCAGGTGACCAGCTTTATCGTCGGTTCGAACACGCTGATCAATGACGCGCGCTCCTACAACATGAGCTATTCGCAGGGCTTCGTCACCGGCACCACGCTCAACATCAGCACCTCGGCTTTCCGGCAGCGCAACAACTCCATCCGCAACAACTTCAACCCCACGATTTCCGCCGACATCTCGGCTTCGATTACGCAGCGGCTGACGCAGGGCTTCGGACGCGCCGTCAACGCCCGCAACATCCGCATCGCGCGCAACAACCAGGAGATCGAGGACCTGAACTTCGAGGAGCAAGTGATCACGACGGTCAGCCGCCTCCAAACCCTCTACTGGGACTTGGTGACGCTGCGCCAGATCGTGGAAGCCCGCCGTTTGGACGTAGAGCTGGCCGAAAAGCTCGTGACCGACACGGCCAAGCAGGTGGAGCTCGGCTTTCAGGCGCAAATCGAGGTGACGCGCTCGCAGGCCGAGGCGACAACCTTCCGGCAGCAGCTCGTGCAGGCCGAGGCGCAGGTCAAGGAGCAACAGGAAGTGCTCAAGAACGCCCTGACCAAACACGGCCCGACCAGCGTCACCCTGGCCGGGGTCGAGATCATCCCCACCGACTCCGTGTTCGTGCCGGACCAGGAGCCGGTTCGGCCGGTGCAGGATCTGGTGGAGGAGGCGCTGCGGTCGCAGCCCGGGCTGTCGCGCTCGCGGATCAGCCGCAGCAACGCGGACATCAACCTGCGGGGCATCCGCAACGCCTTGAAGCCTGCGCTGGATGTAAGCGCGTTCGCCACCAACAACGGCCTGGCCGGCACGATCAACCCAAACGTGATCGTGGCGCCCGGAACCCAACTGCCGGACGCCTACTTCGTGGGCGGCGGACCGACGGCCTACGCCCAGGCGTTCCGGCGGAATTTCCCGGACTACGGCGTACAGTTTCGGCTGAGCATTCCGCTCAAGAACCGGCAGGCGCAAGCGGATATGTCGCGCGAATTGCTGCGCCAGCGTAAGTCCGACATTCAGATTCGGCAGCAGGAGAACTCCATCAAGCTCGACGTAGCGCGCGCCCTCACCAGCCTGAACCAGGCTCGGGCCAGTTATGACGTGGCGCGCGAGGCTCGCGAGCTGCGCGACGAGATGGTCGAAGCCGAACG
Organism: Acidobacteriota bacterium; assembly: GCA_016125275.1. Taxonomy (GTDB): domain Bacteria; phylum Acidobacteriota; class Terriglobia; order Bryobacterales; family UBA6623; genus RI-231. The sequence continues at coordinate 57,686 of WGMB01000008.1, forward strand.
CAAGCGCTTCGCTCTGGGGTCGTCCACGATCTTCCAGATCATCCAAGCGCAGCGCGACTTGTCGGCGGCCCGCACCAATGAAGTCAACGCCTTGAGCTCCTATCAGGCGGCTCGATTGGGCCTGCAACAGGTGACCGGGCAGACGCTGAAGGCGAACAGCGTCTCGCTGGAGGAAGCCTATTCCGGGCAGTCCGGCAAGTCGGCGGATCCGGTCCCGCCGGAATTGCTGAAGGGGCCTTAGGCGGTTCCACCCTTCGATAAGGTTCAGCTCTTCGACGAGGATCGGTTACGATTCGGAAATAGTCTTCGGGTCCGGACGGGTCCGAAGACCTTTCCGACGATGCACTATTTTCGCCTCTTTATCCTCCTGTTTCTAGCTGTCAATTTGGTCGCGGGAGAAGGTTCGGACGACGGAGACTCTCCCGAGCCGGCCGCGGTGGCCACACCGCTGGAGCTGAGTCCGATGATTGCGCCGCTGATCGCCCCGGCGACGCCGATCGCGACGAAGCCGTCACTCGAGCGCAACGTAGACTGGGCGGGCGTGTTGCGGCAGGCAAGCCTGGCGTTGGCGTTTCAACAGGCCTTTCGCGTGGCCGCTCAGCCCAAGACGCGGGCGGAGCTCGGCGGGCCGTTCTGGAAGGACTACGGGGCGTCCTTGCGGGGCATCCGTGGCTGGCGCGACGGCGACTCCACCTTCACCAACTACTTCGCCCACCCCATGATGGGCTCGATGGCGGGGTATATCTACCTGGCCAACGACCGGCGCGGCGAGGTCGAGTTTGGGGCGAGCCGACGCTATTGGGCGACGCGGCTGCGCGCGACGGGCTTTTCGGCCGCCTACAGCACGGTGTTCGAGATCGGACCGCTGAGCGAAGCGAGCGTGGGCAACGTGGGCCTGCACTCAGGGACGAACGGGGCGGTGGACTTTGTGATGACGCCGGTGGGCGGCCTGGGCTGGATGGTGGCCGAGGACGCTCTAGACAAGCACGTGATCCAGCCGATCGAGCGCGGCGCGAACAACCGCTGGATCAGCGCCACCCTGCGCTGCGTGCTCAATCCTTCGCGATCGATGTCGCACCTGTCGCGGCTGGAGCCGCCGTGGCGGCGGTCCGGCCGAACGCTGCGGGAGTGAAGAGTCGGCGAGCGGCATAGCCCATTGCCAGCTATATCGACTTGTAGATATAGCTGAAGTCGACTCATGTCTCGCCCGGTTGCGTCCTTCCACATCCTGGTCTCGCTGGCCGACGGCGACCGCCACGGCTACAGCATCATGCAGGACGTGGCCGAACGGCCGGACCGGGCCCACGACGACGAGTCGCCGCTGCTACTACCGACTGACCGACGAAGGCCGACGGGCGGCGCGAGCGGAGCTCGACAGGCTGTCGGAGAGCGGTCCTCCTAAGGCGTGGGCAGGTTGTTGAGCCTCGACGCCGGAACCTTGCGCAGCATCACCTGATAGCGGCGGTGCACGACCTCCAACTCGTCGCCGAAGGTTTCGACGAAGAAGTCGATCGCCATGCGGGGTCGCAGGGCCGGGTCCAGCTCGAGCTTGTAGCCGTAGTCATCAGCGATCAGCAACCCTTCGGGACGCACGAGGCGCCACGCCAGAACCAGATCCTCGAGAACAGATTTGGCGCGGTGGTTGCCGTCGATGTAGACGACATCGAAGAGCTCGTCGACGGGCAACTTGCGCAACTCGATCTGCGAGAACCCATGGATGACGCGCACCCGCTCGGCGATGCCGGCAGCGCGGAGGTTCGACAAGAAGCAGTCCAGCACCTCGCCGTCCTTCTCGGCAAAACCGGGCCAGTGATAGAAGGGGTCGATGCAGACGGCACGCGAGTCCGGATGCGTCAGGACGTTCTCGAACAGCCACAGGACCGAGCGGCCCTCCGCGCTGCCCACCTCCAGGTAGCGCAGGCCGGGACGCCCCCGAAACGGCTCCAGCATGGCGCTCCAGGTGGGGATGTTGTGAGAGAACCAGTCGCATTCCAGGCTGAAATCGTACGATCCCCGGAAGGGCTCCGCGACGGGCTCGGCGTCCGGAACGCCGTCCACCGGAGAAGCTTCGATGCGATAGACGTGCTCGTCGTCGGACACCTTGCGGCTCACGGCGCGCCACGCGAACGGGTCGTGGCGTCGCCAGAGGTAGATGGCGAAGAGGATGGCAAAGAGGCCGCCGGCGATCCAGGGCAGGTTGCGTTCGAGGTCGGCGTAGAGCTTCTCGAGGACGCTGCCGAAGAAGTAGGCTCCGGCTCCGACGACGGTTCCCCAGAACAGGGCGCCAGCGGCGTTCCAGAAGGAGAAGCGCCGCTGGGACATGCCCGAGGCTCCGCAGAGAGCCGGGATGGTAAGCCGGAAACCCCACAAGAAGCGCGCGACGAAGGTCAGCAGGCCGCTGCGCTGGGCCGTCCACCGCTCCACACGCGCCAGCTTGGGGCTCTCGCCAGCCCGTTTCTCGATCCAAGGACGGCCATGGCGGCGCCCCAGCCGGAAGGTGACCTCGCTCGCCAAACAACTGCCGGCCACGGTGGCGACGAACGTCCAGAACGGGTCCAGGCGGCCTTGCTGAGCCAGGAAGGCGCCGGTGGCCATGGCGGCGTCGCCCTCCACGCCGGCCCCCAGAAATAGTAGGACGTAGCCGTACTTGTAGAGAGCCTCAGCCAGCATCGAGTCGATCTGGGGAGAGCCTAGGAGGTCTCGTCAGCGTCACGGTCGGCGGTGGCGCGCTTGGCTCGCCGGAAGGAGCTCCAGCCGAACCAGGAAAACAGCAGGACGAACGCGAGGGCCAGCAGGAAGCGCGGCAAGGCTTCCGGATCAGTCTCCATCTGCTGCCAGCTTTGCAGCAGGCCGTTCGCGCTAATGGCAAAGAAAAGGGCCAAGGTGAAGAACACGAAGCCCATCACCTCGAGCCAGAGCTGACGCAAGATCAACAGCAGCCGGGGAACGAAGCTCAAAGTCTCCTTCCAGCCCGCTTCCATCGCCCGAAAAATCCGCATCGCTACCCTGAATCCTACCAAGCCGCGGGCTCCGGCGCTCGGCTGCGCGCCGGCTATCGGCGCAGCAGTTGGAAGGCGATCTCTCGTCCGTATCCGTAGCGCAGGGCCATGGAAATCCAGAGCATCGCCAACGGCTCCAAGAAGCGCGACTGTGTCAAGGGTCCCACGTCGGCGGGCTCGAAGCCGATTTCGGCCGCCAGGGTCGCCGCGGTCTCCTTGGCGACCGGGTCGTCGCCGCAGTAGAGCATCGTCGCGCCGCGCCCGCCATAGTCCGGATTCTCCATGTTGTTGGAACCGGTGGTGTTGAAGATTTTGACGACCTTGGCCTGCGGCGCCCAGGCCTGCACTTGCTCGCCGGCCGAGGTCGTCAGTCCGAGCGAGAGGCCGTCGAAGGTCTGGTTGACTGGATTCGTGCAGTCCAGAATGATCTTGCCCGCGAGGTCGCCGCATGCGTCCAAGGCTTCCTTCGTGGCGTCGCCCCAGGGCGTGGTCAGGACGACCACCTCCGCCTCGGCGGCGGCCTCGGCGACAGTCGCCGCCCGGCTCCCAGGCGCCTTGGCGACCGCCGCCTGAGCCTTTTCGGCTGCGGGATTCCTCACTCCAAAGACCACCGAGCGGCCTGCAGCCGCCCAGTGAGCCCCCAGCGCAGCGCCCACATTGCCCGAACCGATGATCGCGATCTTCATACAATGCCTCCTAGGGCGCATTCTGGAAAACGGCCCCGCGGGTAGGCAAGCAAGACCCGGGGACCAGAAACGGTGGAGGGAACTTGCGGCGCGTTTTCGTCGAAAGCATGGAAGGAGACAGGGCTGTGGTGCGGGGAGATCGCGCCCGCCATCTAGCCCGTGTGGTGCGGATTCGACCGGGCGAGGCGCTGGAGGTTTCCGACGGACGGCGAGCCTTTGTGGGCGAGGTGTTGTCGAGTGCGGCCGACGAGGTAGTGATCAAGTTGGGGGAGCCGCTGCCCGCCCCGACGGCGGCGCCGCGGGTCGAGCTGCTGTTCTCGATCATCAAGTTTCCGCGCTGGGAGACGGGCCTGGAGAAGGCGACCGAAGCGGGGGCCGACCGAATCGTTCCCGTCATCGCCGAACGGACCGACGGCGGCTTGGCTCGCGGCGCCGAAAAGAAGCTGGAGCGTTGGCGGACGATCGCCGAAGAGGCTGCGCAGCAGAGCCGCCGGCTGGCGGCGCCGGAGGTGTCCGAACCCGAGGAGCTACGCGAGGCGCTGGGCCGCCCGGCTGAGCGTCGTTACTTTCTGGATTTCGGGGGCCAACCGCTGGACGAGGCGCTGGTCCCCTGCCCTTCCGATGCTCGCGTCAGCGTGCTGGTCGGCCCGGAAGGCGGCTGGTCAGACGCGGAGCGCGAAGCGGCCGCCGCCGCCGGTTGGACCGCGGTGCGGCTGGGCGACACAGTTCTGCGCGCCGAGACGGCGGCCATCGTGGCCGTCGCGCTGATTCGCCAGCTCACGCGCGAGGGGCGGGTTTGAGCGATAGGGGTTGGCGCTCGCGCCTCCACACGCTGGCGCCGTTCGCGGCCGGCGTCGTGTTGTTGCTGCTGGCCGCGGCGGCTTGGAAGCTGGGCTGGTTCGAACGGCTGCGCGACGTGGACGCGTTGGCCGAGGAGCTCCGGCAGGAGGGCTGGAAGGGCGCTCTGCTGTGCATCGCGGCTCAGTTCGTGCAGGTGGTGATCTTCATGATTCCGGGGGAGATCACCCAGGTCGCGGCGGGCTACGTTTTCGGGCTCTGGGTGGGCTTTTTCTACTCCGTGGTCGGGATCATGGCGGGCTCGGCGTGCGCTTACGGGCTGGGAAAGGCGTTGGGGCGGCCCACCTTCCTCAAGATCTTTGGGGAGGAGGCGCTGCAGAGGATGGTGGCGGCGGTCAACTCCGAGCGGGGCGTCTGGGGACTGTTCCTGCTGTTTCTGGCGCCGGGCGCTCCGAAGGACGCCATGTCGTACGGCTCCGGGTTGGCGGGCGTGGGGCTGGGGCGTTTTCTACTGGTTTCGGGGCTCGGCCGCCTGCCGGCGTTGTTCTTCAGCACGCTGTTCGGGGCCCAGGCCTTCGAGCGGGATTGGCGATCGCTGCTGTGGACAGCCCTGGTGGCGGGAGCCGCCGGATTGGCATTTTGGCTGGTGCGCCGGAGGATCATGCCGTCGTGATACGACCGATGACGTCCGTGGACATCCCCGGAGCGATGCGCTTGAAGGAGGCCGCCGGCTGGAACCAGACGCAGGCGGACTGGGAGTTACTGCTCCGCATGGCCCCGGACGGTTGCTGGATCTACGAGGCCGACGGTTTGGCGGCGGGGTCGGTCACGGCCGTGCGCTACGGGCTCGATCTGGCCTGGATCGGCATGGTGCTGGTGCTGCCGGAGTATCGCCGCCGCGGCATCGGCCGCCAGCTCCTGTTGCACGCCATCGAAGCTTGCGATCGGCTGGGGGTTCGGCGGCTGGCGCTGGACGCCACCGAGATGGGCAGGCCGCTGTATCTTTCCTTGGGCTTCGTGGATGAGGAGCCGATTGAACGTTGGGCGCTCGACGGGCTTGCTCCGCCGAACGTGGCTGATCGGACCTCAACAGGCCTGGAGTTGCGATACGAGGAAGGGCTCGACCGGCAGGCGCTGGGCGTCGACCGGCGGCGGCTGGTGGAGGAGCTGGCTGCCTTGCCGGGAGCCGAGGCGGCGTGGGACAGCGACGGCTACGCCTTGAGCCGACCCGGCTACCAAGCCCGTTACCTAGGGCCTCTGACGGCTCGCAACGTGGCCGCGGCGCGGCGATTATGTGAGGCGCTCTTGGCGAAACATCGCGGCGAGCGCTTCTTTTTCGATATCCTGCCTATGCGGGACCCCGTTGCGGAGTTGGCGACGAGCCTGGGCTTTCGACCGCTACGGAAGCTGGTCCGCATGAGCCGTCCCGCGGCGTCTCGTTCAACAGCTCCAGTTGGGATCTGTTCCGCCGCCGGGTTTGAGCTCGGCTAGGATTGTTTTCGCTCGGAGTCCGTCCGCACCGTATCCCCGCATGCCCCACCAACGCCCGCGCTTGACCTGGAAGATCCGTGAAGGGGAGTTGCCTCTCGGCGCCCGCACGATCGTGATCGGGTGCGTCGACCTTTCGGCGCAGAGTTGGCCCGTGAAACCCGACCCGGACGCCTGCTTGCGCCACGCGCAGCGGCACTTGGAGGCAGGAGCCGAGATCGTGGACGTCTCCGCCCTACCGGGGCCGCCGGTCTCGGTGCGGATGTCGGCCGATGAGGAGCTGCGCCGGCTGGTACCCACGCTGCGCAAGCTGCGCTCGGGCCTGGACGCGCCGGTGTGCGTGACAACCTATAACGCCGAGACCGCCGAACGAGTCTTGGAGCTGGAAGCGAGCATCATCCACGACCCGACCGGGTTGGCGCTCGACCCGCCGATGGGGCGCGTGATCAACGCCACCGACGCCGGAGTGATCCTGGGCCACGCGCCGGGACCGCCGGAGATGTGGAACCGGGCGCGTCCGGTGGCCCGCTTCATGGACTCCCTACTGCATGAGCTCGACTCCGCGGTGGCGCGCGCGCGACAGGCCGGACTCGAGCGCCGGCGCGTGGCGGTGGACCCCGGCCTGGGCCGAGGCAAGAAGGCATCGCAAAGCTGGGAGGTTCTGGAACGGTTGGGCGATCTGCGGACGCTGGGTCAGCCGGTGGGGATCAGCCCGTCGCGGCTGCCCTTCCTGACTGACAGCGTGAAGGCGCCCGAGCTGGAGTGGACGATGGCGGCCTCGGTGGCGGTAACCCTTGCGGTGCGGGGTTCGGCGCACTTTGTCCGCGTTCGCGAGGTCGAGCAGTTGGCAGCCGTGGTCAGGGCCGCCGACCGCTGGAGCGAAGCTCTGGAAGAGATCGATCGCGACGCCGAGGAGCGCGCCCGAGCCGGAGCCCCGGCGCAGGGCCGCAAGCGGTAGCCGAAGCTACCGCGAAGCCGTCTTTTCAGCCAGCCCGTCCAGGGCCAGGCTGATGCGATCCTCGTCCGAGGCGTTCTTGCGAAACAGAGTGTAGACCGGTAGTCCTTCGTCGACGCGATCAAAGCGCATGCCGGTCCCATTGGCGTCGGTGTCGACGGCGATCAGGTCGCCGGCCCGCACCTGCTGCGTCGCGATCAAGTTGGCCAGGGGATGCACCAGGGAGCGCTCGATGGCGCGCTTGAGGTGGCGTGCGCCGTACTTGGCGTCCGTCCCTTCCTGGAGCAAGCGCTCCTTGGCCGCGTCAGTGAGCTGAAACAGGAAGGGCACTCCGGCGAACACCCTCTCTTGGACGCGCAGCAGCTCGATCTTGAGGATCTGGCGCAGCTCCCGGTCGCCCAACGGATTGAAGACGACGATCTTGTCGAGACGGTTGATGAACTCCGGCGTGAACTTGCGCCGGGCCGCACCCACGCCCGCACTCTTGATCCGCTTGGACAGTGCGGCGGGATCGTCCGCGCCGTTGGCATGGGCGCCGTGAAAGCCCATGCCAGGCCGCATCATGGCGTCCATCTCCGCCGCGCCGAGGTTGCTCGTCATGAAGATCAAGGCGTTCGAGAAGTCCACCCGGCGGTTGTCGCCCAGGGTCAGGTTGGCCTTGTCGAGGATGCCGAGGAGCAAATTCCAGAGCGCGTCGCTGGCCTTCTCGATCTCGTCGAAGAGCACGAACGAGAGCTTGATGCGGTCGTTGTGGAACTGGTTGAGCGCCTCCTGGCTCAGCAGAGGGTGCGTTTCGCGATGGCCCAGGTAGCCGGGCGGCGAACCGATGAGCTTGGCGATCTCGTGGCTGTGCTGGAACTCTGCGCAGTCGATCTTGATGACGGCGCGCGCATCGCCTGCCAGCGATTCCGCCGCGGCCTCCACGATGCGGGTCTTGCCTGTTCCGGTGGGTCCCAGGAAGAGGAAGTTCCCGATGGGGCGCGAGGGGGGATTCAGTCCCGCCAGGTAGGTCTGGTAGACGTTGATGATCTGCTCGATCGCCTCGCCTTGGCCTACAATCATGCGGCGCAGGCTGCGATCGAGCTCAATCGCGTCCCGGCCTGTTTGGGAAGGGTCCAGCCGTTTTGGTCTTGCCATTCGTCCCACTGCCGTCACCTATCACCCCCGCATCGAACCAAGCGCACCAACGTCCTGCCACGAGTGGCTCGGACGGAAGGCTTATCGGCGGGCCTACGCGCGCTCTGTACCTCGGTACGGGGGAATGAAGAGCTGGATCGCCGAGCGGCGCGCTCTCACGGCTTCATTGTAAGGACGGCGAGACCAACCCAGGGCCTCAAGATTTCCTTAACTGATTGATTTCAATACAACAAGAAAATCTCAAAATCCGTGACAGCGATCGACCGGCTAGCCGGGGTCCTGGATATCGAGGCTGCGCCAGCAGTACCAACTGGCAATGCTGGCATAGGGGCGCCAGGGCTGGGCCAATCGCTCGCAGAGGGCGGGGTCGGGCAGCTCGTCAAGCTCGAAGAGCTTGCGCATCGCCGACCGCACGCCGAGGTCTCCGACCGGCAGGACATCAGGGCGACCGAGCGTGAACATCAGGAACATGTGGGCCGACCATACGCCCACGCCCTTGACCTGGGTGAGATCCGCGATCACCTCTTCGTCGGTTCGCGCCGACAACCCCTGGAAGCGCACCTGCCGATCGAGCGTGAGCTGGGCCAAGCTGCGCAAATAGCCTCGTTTCTGGGCAGAGACGCCCGCTTGGCGAAACTCGTCGTCGCCGAGGGCCGCCAAGCCCGCGGCAGCCAAGCGCTGCTCGGGCAGACGGGCGACGAGGCGGTCATGGATGGCGGTCGCGGCCGGTCCGGCCAATTGCTGGAACAGGATGATGCGGGCCAGGGACTCGAAGCGATCCCGGCGCAGCCGAATGCGGCAGGGCCCGACCTGTTCGATGACGGGTCGAAGGCGGGGACAACTCTGGCGCAGATGAGCCGGAGCGGCTTGCAGAACTTCGCGAAACGTCACTCGACGACCTCCACCTTCAAACCAGCCGACCTCCAGGCGCGCAGCAGGGCGCCGACGGCCGGCGCATGCAACGGGGGCTTCACGTCGCCGGGCGCGGTCCGGATGAAGGCCTGCCGCACTCTTTCGCTCTCGAACACTCCGCCGACCAGGGCGATGCGCGGGATGACGTCGCCGAACAGTGAGCCTCCCGCGGCTCGCGCCAGCTCGGCCAACGATTCGCCGGCGCGAACGAGCAGATCGGCGGCCACGCTGTCGCCTTCGACGGCTGCTTCCTCCACCAGCGGCGCCAACGCCGCAACGCGGGCCCGCGGCCACTCGCTGGTATAGAACAGGTGCAGGACGGCGTTGGCGTCGCGGGCGCCGGTGGCCTGCAGCAGTTTCTGGTGCAGAGTCGAGGGAGGCCCCCAACCCTCCTCCTCGCGCAGAGCCGCGCGAAGGGCTTGCCGAACCAAGTCGAAGGCGCCGCCCTCGTCGCCGAAGACATAGCCCCAGCCGCCGGCGCGGGCCGTGCGGCCGGAAGAGGTCTCAGCCAAGGCGATGGAGCCGGTCCCGGCGATAACGATCGCTCCGGGGAAGCCGCCCAAGGCTCCGGTGAGGGCGATGTGCGCGTCGGTGGTGACCTCGAGGCGGTCGGCGGGCAACAGCTCGGCCAGGATCTCGCGCTTGTCGTCGGGACCGCCGCTCATGCCGCAGCAGGCGGCCTCAAAGCGCAGGGAATTCGACAGAAGGTCGGCGGCGGCGAGAGCTTGGGCCAGGGAGCCCGTGACGGCGCGGGTGAGCTTGCCGCGGCCTTCAGCAGCCCCCACGTGATTGCAGGGACCGGCGGAGCCGCGCCCTAGAATGCGGCCGGTCGCGTCGCCGATAACGGCTTCGGTGCCACTCTGGCCGCCGTCGATGCCGAGGAAAAGTCTCATCGGGCCGCCTAGCCGCTCAGGGCCCGCCGGTAGCTGTAGTCGAAGAGCAGGTCCCATTCGAGCCGCTGAATCTCGATGAGATCGGCGGCCAGCAGGTCATCGCCGGCGACCGCGCGCTCGACCTGATCGACGAACCAGAAAGGGTCCCACTTGGGGGCGCTCCGGATAGCTGCAGGTAAGACCTCGCTCTTCAGCGGAAGCCGCAGAGCGTCTTCACGCAACGTGGGGAAAAGCTCATGAGAGCCCACGCGGCGGAACCAGTACTTGGCGTTCGAGTAGTCCGGCTCCTGGCGGTGCATGATCCCGTGCAGGAAGCTTCCGGACGGGGAGCCGATGTCCTGCGAGATACGGTGGGAGTCGTCGAGGGCGGAATAGTACAGAAACAGGGCGCTTCGGACGCACTGGGCGAACTCGCGAGAGGCGACCCGCGCGCCGTCGAAGAGCTCGTCCACGGTGACGCGGCGCAGGGCGGCCAAGCCCTTGCCTTCCACCGGTCGCGTGGGCGCCAACGGCATGCGACGGCAACCCTCTTCGAGGCCGTGGAGGAACTCGCCGACGGTCAAGCTGTAGCTTGCAACATCGAACATCGTTCCATCATTAGACCACGCAGGCGCAGAAAACCATTGACACCCACTATGAAGTGGTGTCATTCTCTTCCCCATGCGATCCGACATGCGGAAAGTGGTGGTGGAGCAGCCCCGCTACGGTTCGCGGAATCGTAGTCGGAAGACTGCTCAGAAGATCAGGCCGGTCGAGGTTCATGAGGACTTCGACTCCGGTCCGGTTCGGGCGCCGTCGAGCCGCTGGGAGAAGTCGTTCGGAGAACACCTGACTCCCTTGTGGCGCTTTGTGCGCAGGAACGTGGGCCGTCCGTGGGACAAGGTCTACTCGGAGGTTCGCTCGCAGCTCGACGGGCGGAGCGTGACGGGGAAACATGTCCTGGACCATTTGGGGTGGGAAGTGACAACGGATGTCGTGATGGTAGACGGCAAGCCGATGCACGATCGTTGGGGCCACAGGACGAACGTCTATGGCTTCTACGTCGATCCCCGAACCGGCATACTGCGCGAGGCTCCGAGTTGGAACGCGCAGCGCCGCCGGGAAGAGAACAATCGGAGCGTGCTGTACGTGGAGTTGGAAGACGGCTTGATGTTTCAGCGCATCGAGGACAACTGGTTCCGCGTCGCGTACGTGGAGAACGCGCAGACCGGCAAGCGACGGCTGGTTTGGAAGCAACAGGCAAGCCGCAAAGAGGTTCGATGGATCGGCGAGCAGATCCAGGCGGCCGATCGCGGCAGGAAGGGCTACGTGCGGGGGACGCGCTCCGTCAAATCCCCCGCATGGAGCAAACCCGGGCCGACTGAGCTACCCTATGCGGCGTGACGCTGCGATTCGTTCTGCTGGGCGCGCTGTGCACGCTGCCCGCCTTCTCCGCTGAAGTTCCCCGCCTCCGCGCCGACGCTCCCGAGCCCGCTCCGAACTGGGCCGTGCTCGAGCGCCACCTGATCGCGCAGCTCAACCGCGCCGCGGAGATCTTCGCCGAAACCTATTGCCTGCCCGACGGCTCGTTGCGCTGGAAGGACCGCTACGAGGGCGGCATGAACTCCTCTGACGACGCCTACGAGGCATTTCGCGGCTATTCCCTGCTCTACGCTCTGGGCGGCGACGAGAAGCTGGACAAACTGCACCGACACATCTGGAACGGCATCACCAAGCAGTTCACGCGCTACGGGCAGATCTACCGCGAGTTCGACTCCAACTGGGACTGGATGCACCACGGCGAGGGCTATACGTCGTTCTACCCGTTTGGGCTGGTCGATCCCGACGACGCGCTGTTCCGGGACCGTTCCGAGCGCTTCGCCGCGATGTACACGGGCGAGGACCCGGAGGCCAAGAACTACGATCCGGTCCACAAAATCATCCGAGCGTCAATGAACGGCAGCCGCGGACCGAAGATGGAGTGGGTGAAGCGGGACTGGATCCCGACCAACGCCAACCTCGTGTACTACCACCTGCCGGTGGAAGGCGTCCCGGGCGTCGATTCCACCAGCGCCTGGATCAATGACCATCCCGACAACGACCAATTCGCCAAGATCGTGAAGGCGATGAGCGATCACATGGCGCGCGGAGACGTGCCCATCAACCTCACCTCGACGCCGATGGCCGCCAACGCCTTTCTCTACACCGGCGACGCCAAGTACCGCCGCTGGGTGGAAGAGTATGTGGGCGCCTGGGTGGACCGCACCAAGGCCAACGGCGGCGTCACGCCGGATAACGTGGGCCTTTCCGGCAAGATCGGCGAGTACAACGACGGACATTGGTGGGGAGGCTACTACGGCTGGAAGTGGGTGCGCGGCGGCACGGACATCGTGCTGGCCACGTATACGGCCGCCAAGGTGGCTACGCTGCTCACGGGCGACCGGAAATGGTTCGACTTACCGCGCAGCCAACTGCACCTGATGAGCGACCAGGGCCGGCAGGACGGCAAGCGCTGGATGATCCCGATTCGGTACGACGACGAGCAGAAGTGGCACCTATTCGTCCCCGAAGGCGGGTCGGAGGCGGTCAATCTGTGGGCGTCCACCCAAGACGAAGGCGATTGGGCCCATGTGCAGAAGTTGATGGAAGTGAAGGGCGGCTTTCAGGGCGACGAGTCGCTGGAGTGGGCGGCCTTCTTGCAAGGGAACAACCCGGGTTTTGCCGAGCAGGCGTTTCGTGACGACCTGCGCTTCGTGGCCGCCAAAATGCACGAGATCCTGAATGAGGCGGGCGATCCGGAGACTTGGTTCGACGCCAAATGGCTGTCGCTCGATCCCATCGCGAACGACAATCTGGTCCGGCTGACTGTGGGAGGCCCGCCGATCCACAAGCGCGGCGAGATGCTGCACTCCTTCGTGCGCTACTTCGACGGCGAGAACAAGAGGCCCGGCCTGCCCGAGGGCGTGGCGGCGCTGGTCACGCGCATGGCGGACGCGTCGGTCGAAATCGAGTTGGTGAATACGAACCTGTTCGACCAGCGGACGGTCGTGGTGCAAGGCGGCGCATACGGCGAGCACCGGATCGTGAAGGCGCGATGGCGGACCGCGAAGGATTCCCAGCCGCCAGGCGCCCGCGTTTCCCGCAATCTGGAGACTGAGGTGCGGTCGCAAGCGATCAACGGCAAGGCGGTGTCGGTGGCGCTGGCGCCGGGTGCGGGAACGACGCTTCAACTCGACATCGAACGGTGGGCGAATACACCGACTTACGACTTTCCCTGGGAGGCGCGGCAGTGAAGAGGCTGTTTGCATTCGGAATGCTGCTGGCCGCGCCGGCGATCGGCCAGATGGGCTCGCCGGGCGGCGGCGAGACACAGGCGATCGCGCTGGACCCGTCGAATCCGCAAGTGATCTACGTGGGGGCGGCGAAGGGACTGTGCAAGACGACCAAGGGCGGCCTGGACAACTGGCCTTCGGTGGGTTTGGAGCCGCTGGGGCCGAACTCAGTGGTCGTCAATCCGAAGAACCCTCAGATCGTCTACGCCGGCACCTACAGCTCCGGCGTTTGGAATACCCCGGATGGCGGCGGCGCCTGGAAGGCGGTGAACAAGGGCATCAGCTACCCGGACGTTCGAGCCCTGGCGATCGACCCGGTGCAGCCCGACACGGTCTACGCCGCTACGGACGGCGGCGGGGTCTTCAAGACTACGGACGGCGGCCAATCCTGGACCGAGAGCAACGTCGGCCTGATCGACAAGACGATCCGGGCCCTGGTGATCGATCCGAAGCGCCCGCAAACGCTCTACGCCGGAACGTGGCACGGCGTCTACAAGACCACGGACGGCGCGCAAAGCTGGTTCCCGTTTCCGGATGGCCCGCTCTACGACGTCGACGTGAAGGCTCTGGCGCTCGATCCAACCAACTCGCAGGTGATCTACGCCGGAACGGACCCGCGCGGCGTCTTTCGCAGCGACGACGGCGGTAAGACCTGGACCAAGAGCCGGGAGCCGCTGACCGAACGCATCGAGACGCTGGCCGTGGACCCCAAAACGCCGTCCGACGTCTATGCAGGGACGCTGGCGGGCGTATTCCGGTCCACGGATCGGGGCATGAGTTGGAAGCCCGCCGGCCTGCATTGGTCGAACCACACTTGGACGCTGGTGTTCGACGACAGGACCGATCCCCCCACGCTGTACTACGGAGGCGAGGGCGGCGTTCTGAAGACGCAGGACGGCGGCTACTGGTGGGAGGTCACCGGGCCCAAGCGGAAATGAGGCCGGCCGGGCTCACTCGTGGCGCAGGGCTTCCACAGGGTTGAGCTCGGCGGCGCGGGCCGCCGGCAGCAAGCCGAAGATGGCGCCGACGGCCCCCGAGACGACGGCGGCGGCCAGAATCGACAGGCCGGAGATGGGGATCTCGAGCTGGGCCAGCGCCGGTATTTCCAGCGCCGGCAGCAAGCGCCGGGCCGCCAGTGGGATCGCCACCCCGACCAGAATGCCGCTGAAGCCTCCCAGCAGACTGATGCCGACCGCTTCCAATAGAAACTGCATCTTCACTTGACGCCGGGTGGCTCCGACGGCCATACGGACGCCGATCTCCTTGGTGCGCTCGGCCACCGAGATCAGCATGATGTTCATGATGAAGATACCGCTGATCGACAGCGTGATGGCCGCCACGAGGACCAGCACGACGGTCAGCGCGGCGGAGATCTGGCGGGCCGCATCGAGCACGCCCGTCAGATTGTCCACGCGGTATTGAGAACCAGGGCGGTGCCGCGATTCCAGCGTTTGGCGGATCAGCTCTCCGGCCTGCTCGACCTCTCCCGCCGAGCGGACCGAGACGTAGAGCGGGTCCAGTCGCTCTACGGGCTGGAAGTACTGGATGACTGTGATGGGGATGAGCGCGCTGTTGCCGGCGACCTCGGACTGGCCGAACGTCTCCACGCCTTCCTCGAAGACGCCGATGACGCGGAAATCAAGGCCGCGAATCTTGATCGAGCCGCCGATGGACTGCGCAGCGCCGCCAAAGACCTTCTGGGCCAGGGAGGGCGTCAGCAGAGCGACTTTGTTGCGGTCGGCCAGGTCGCTCTCATCGAAGTAGCGGCCGGCCAGGATGCGCAGGTTGCGGACCTGGCGGTAGTCGACGTTCGAGCCGAGCACGCGGATTTGCAGCGGGCGGCCGTCCACGGGGGTCCAGTCCCAGGCGCTGATGACGCCCGCCGCCGCGACGGCGGCATCGCCCAGGCGCTGCTTGATGGCGTCCAGGTCTCCCAAGTCGATGTAGTCGGCTTCGGCCGCGGAGACGTTGCCGCCCGCCTCGTAATAGGCGTAGATCAAATTGGAGCCGACGCCTTCGATCTGGGCGACCACGAAGTTGCGGCCCGCCAGCGCCACGCTCACCACGGCGATGACGGAGGCGTTGGCGATGAGCATGCTCAAACCGGTGAGCAGGCTGCGGGACTTGTTCGCCAGCAGGGCCTGCACGGCGAAGCGGAAGGCCTCGATGGAGTCGCCGCTGCGGTGGGCCGGCGGAATCATAGCTCGTCGAGCAGGCTCCGCGCGTTCGAGTAGGGCTCGGCGTCGGGCTCTGCGAGAGGCGTCTTCAGATAGCGTTCGAGCAACCGGCGAGCCTCGGCGGCGCCGCGCTTGGAGCGGATCAGCGCCTTGGCGCGGGCGTACCAGACGGCCGGCGAATCGGGCGCTTGCTCGGCGGCAGCGACGAAGAAGCGGTCGCTCTCTTCAAAGCGACCCTGCCGCGCCAGGAAGCCGGCCAGGCTGAGCTGATGGTCGAGCTCGTTCGGCTCCAGGCGGACGGCCTCCCGCAGAGCCTTCTCGGCTTCGTCGGCGGCGCCCTGCTTTTCGAGCAGAGCCGCACGGGCGCGCAAGCCTCGAGCCGGGTCGACGGCGGCGATGTCGTCGATCAGGGCCTCCGCCTTGTCGTCGCCGCCTCCGACGATGCCCGGAGCGTTGAGGTAGTAGTCGAACAGCGACTGCAAAGCCCCCAAGTGCTTGGGATCGAGCTCGATGGCGCGGAGAAACTCGTCGCGGACCTGCCGCGCCAGAGACAGTGCGCCGAGCTTCGCGAACCCCGTGGCGCGTTCGGCGCGGCGGCCCCAGGCGCGGCCGAGCCATAAGTGGAAATCCGGATTCTCGGGCTCGGCCGCTACGGCTTTCTCAAAGGCCTGTCCCGAGGCCTTGTAGTCTTCCTTGACGAACGCTGCGACGCCTTGTTCATAGCAGCCCGCCGCCGGAGGACAAGCCGCGGCGCCGACAGCAGCGAAGGCCCCGGCCAACAGGAGGGAGCGGAGGAGGGTCACGGCGCACCCTCCAGAACCACCGGCTGGCCCTCGACCAGCGCCTGACCGTCGGGAAGCAAAACGCGTTGCCCTTCGCTGAGGCCGGCGCGAACCTCCACGCGATCGGGGCCGCGTACGCCGGTCTCAATCACTTTGCGCCGGACCAGCGAGGCGTCATCCAGGGTCCAGACGGTTTCCTCGGAACCGCGCCTTTCGATCGCCTCGCGCGGGAGGCTCAACACGTTGGCGGCGAACGCGGTGCGGATCGCCACGTCCACGGTGAGGTTGGGGATGAGCCATTCGAGGTCGGCCTGGTCCTCCGCGACGGCGCAGCGCAGCTCGCCGACGCGGCGGCTCTCGAGCTCGATGACCTCGGTCGGCAGGCGATCGACGCGGCAAGTCCAACTCTTGCCGGGATAGGCGTCCGCGGTGAGAGTCGCCTCGTCGCCGAGCTGGACCCGGCCCAGTTCGGGTTCATCGACAAAGATGAGCGCTTCGAGGCGTTTGCCGGCGGCGATTCGCGCCAGCAGCGTGCCCGGCGTAACATAGTCGCCCACACGCACGGGAGCCGAGTAGGCGACGCCTGCGACCGGCGCGCGGACGACGGCTTCGCTTTGGGCGCGGGTTGCGATCTCAACGGCCGCCTGGGCCTCGTTCACCGCCGCCTGAGCGCTCTCCAGGGCTTCAGGCGCGGGCTGCGGGTCCAATTTGCGGCGCAGGGCCGCCAGCTCGCCCTCCAGGGCGGCGACCTGGCGTTCAGCGGCCTCCAGCTCCACGCGCGGGGCGGCCTTGCGCTCCACCAGCCGTTCGAGCGCGGCGCGGTCTTCGCGTTGGGCAGCCAGCTTGCGCTCGGTCGAGGCGATCTGGGAGGCGGTCTCGGAGCGCTCGACGGGCGAGGGTCCCCGCCGCAAAGCGGCCAGGTCAGCGCGCGCGGCTTCCAGTCGCGCATCGGCTTGTCGGCGCTGCGCCTCGGCGGGGCCTGGGTCGAGAGTCGCCAACACGGCTCCGGCCTTCACGGGGGCGCCCGCCTCGACGCCGACCGACAGGACGCGGCCGGCGGCCCGGGAGTAGACATCCACGCGCTCAGCGGCTTCGATGCGACCGTTGGTGGTCAGGATGTTGGCGACGTCGGCACGCTCCACGGCAATCGCGCGGACCGCCACGGCCTGCGACGGACCGGAGACCAGCCAGAACCCGCCGACGGCCAAGCCGACCAGCAGGAGAATGCCCAAAATCTTCGTCATGGCTTCGGAGCGTCGTCGGAGGCGCCGCCGGGCTGGTAGGCGAAGTCCCAGACCCGCAAGTCCAAGGCCCCCGGCGTGTAGTCCGTGACGGCGTACTCTCCCGGCTCGAGGTCCTGCACCGGCCAGACGCGATAGACGCCGTCAGCGAGCTGTTGCCGGAAAACCTCCACGTCCTGCTGCTCCTCGAACAACTCGCGGGTCTGGGGGTGGACCTGCACGATCTGCACGATGCGCTGGTCCTTTTTGGGCTCGAGCTTGACGATGCCGAAGTGCGAGAGCTGGCTCTGCCGCACGAAAAATACCGGCCGCGACTCGGCCGTGACGAACTTCGCATGCAGACCGGCGACGGCCAGCGTGTTCTTGCCGGCCACGATGGGAACGGGCGAGACGATCTTCAGGATGGTGCGCTTGGCGCTCTTCTCGGTCAGGATCTCGCTCTGCTCCAGGGGCGTGGCCTGGTTGTCGAGGAAGAAGTAGACGCCGTCGTCAACAGGAACGTAGTGCAACTCGGTACGGGCCTTGCGTTCGGCGGCCCGCTCCTTGGCCGACTCGGCCTTCATGGCTTCCACGCGCTTCTGGCTGCGTTCAATGGTCGCGGAGGTCTTGTCGAGGTCGACCAACTCCACGGGGATCTCTTCCCACTGGCTGCGCTCCAGGCTGTAGTAGCGAACGCGCTCGCCCTGCACCTCGTACTCGCGCACGAGCAGCTCTCCGCCGCCCTTGAGATAGAGCGCCAGCCGCTGCGCCGCCAGAGGCGCGACGAGCAGCAGAGTGACCAGTGCAAACCTCGCAATCAAGCCGCTTGACACCCCCTAACCATCCTAACGTGCGCCGGCGACAGCGGGTTGCGCTGTCGCCGGAAGCATCGCAGGGTGAGGGGCTGCGGAAAGTGTTTGCCGCAGGGCGTGAACTAGGCCCGCGTGGCGGCCTTGTGCGCAATCGCGCGGGCGGCGGCCGTGCGAGGGGCGCCCCACGAGAAGCCGCTGACTCGGCTGGCTAGCCGAAGCAGGTCGCCGGCGGTGGAGTCGCGCTCCTCCCGATCGCTGGGGTGGCTGATAATGTCGTCAAGCACCAGAGTGGAGCCATCCGGCGCCAAAGAGCGGTTGCGGACGACGTAGCGCTCGGAAAGGCTCAGCGGTTCCCGGAGCCGCGTGTGGTTCTCGACGACGCAGCGGTCCAAGCGGACGCCGCTCTCGACGACGCAGCCCGAGCCGATCCAAGCCGGACCGCGCACGATGGAACCGGGCGCCAAGCAACTGCCCGGGCCGATCCAGACCGGCCCTTCGATGCGGGCGTGCCGCCACATCTCGGCGGGAGCCGCCGAGTAGACGCCGGGCGCGATCTCGGGAAAGGTCGGCAGAATGCCGGGGGCTTGGCCGCGCAACGCCGTCATCGTCAGATCCCACCACTCGGCCAGCCGGGAGACAGGGCTCCAGCGCACCGTGCGGCCGAAGTCCACGGCACGGCTCCAGATATCGCCGGCCTCGAAAGCCTCCGGGCTGATGACAGCCAGCCTGCGGCCGGCCGGTCCGGTCGCGCTGACCTGCGCGCCGCGCTGGCGGTGGAAGGCTGCCAATTCGTCCGCGCGCGCGTCGGTCCAGCCGGCGGTCTCCAGATACAGGATCGGCTCGTCACCGCGACCGAGCCGGCGCAAAGCCGCCAGCACCTGGATCTCCGGATCGACGCCGGGTTGCGCCGCCGCGTGTGTGATCAGCACGCCAAAGCGCCGGCCGTCACGGAAGTAGTCCGCCACATCGTGCTCGAGCCGCTCGTGCAAAAGGGTGATCTCGGAGGCGCCGGTGTGTGCGAGCTGCGCGATCAGCGGCTCCAGCAAAGGAGCTCCCAGGAGGGGAACCATCGAAGCGGACGCGGTGAACGTCAACGGCGCCAGCGCGTCGGCCGAGGCGGACAGGCGAATGAGGGCTCTCATTGGCTGTCCCGCCCGTTCTGTGATTCGACGCCGGAGGGGGAAGTGGCGGATGACGAGGAAGAGGCCGCGGATTGTGCGGCGTCGAGGCTCTCAGCGAGAGCTCGCAGACTCAGCAACCAGTTCTCCTGGTCGCTCCAATCGTCTTCGTGGCGGGTCGAGGGGTCCATACTGCTGCTCCTGGGAGGCGGGAGCCGCAGCTCCCGCCCTGGTTCAGATATCGACCACAGGAGCAGCCTTCTTGAAAAGAAATCTAGCCCTCGATCGGCTCGGCCGGGCTCTCGATCACGTCTGCCGCCTCCCGACGGAACCGCGAAGCGGCGTCATCGGCAATCTTGCGGCCCTTCTCATAGAGATCCTTGCCCTTCTCCACGACCTTGCGGCCGTGCTCGACGGCCACGTCGGCCTGTTCGCGACCGCGGGCGTAGACCTCGCGGCCCCGCTCAGCGGCCATGCGACCGGCTTCGTAAGCGCGCTGTCGGCCTTCCTCGGTCCGCCGCCGCAACGTCTCACGCGTCTCGCGGCCACTCTGCGGAGCCAGCAGCAGGGCCCCGGCGGCGCCGAGGGCCGCTCCGGCCAGGAACCATGCGATGCTCGATCCATTGTCGTGCTCAGCCATTTCTTTCTTCCTCCTTGTTCGCGTCAAGTATAGCGGTTCGCCGAGCGCCGGCCTGTCTCAGGGCGCCGGCGTGAAGTGCGCGCGGCGGTTCAAGCTCCAGCAGGACTCGGCGGCTTCGAAGCACTGCGGCTTCTCTTCACCGTAACTGACCGTCTGCAGGTTCTGCGCCGGAACGCCCTGCTCAACCAGGAAATCGCGGGCGATCGCGGCGCGGCGGTCGCCGAGCGCCAAGTTGTATTCGTTCGAGCCCCGCTCGTCACAGTGCCCCTCGATGAGCACACGCCCATTGGGGTAGTCGGCGAACAGCATCTTCAGCAGCGTGGCGTTCTGGATCAGGGTGTTCTGCGCATCCGAACCCAGATCGGACTGGTCGTAACCGAAGTAAACGTCCCGAATCTCGCTCAGCCGATCTTCCATGCGGGGCATCAAGTCCTCCGAGGTCACACCCGGGCGGCGTCCGCCGATGCCCTCATCGCGGGCCGGCAGCACGGCTAGCTTGGCGGTCGCCGAAGCGTCTCCGCCGACGCCCGCGACATCCAACCGGAATACGGTGTCTACCACGGGAGAGACTTCCAGGCGACCGGACGTTTCGACCGAACCGACGCCGGGGGAAATGCGGGCGCTGGTAGCGCCGGTCGAGCTCCAGCGAAGGATGGCTTTCTCGCCCTTGAGGATGCGCGCAGGCTCGATCTCGAGCGTCGCGGTGGGGCTCGGCGCGGTGCGAGAGGTATCCGACGGCGTTGGCGCGATCGGAGCAGGCGGCATGATCGGCGCCTTCTTCTTGCCGCAGCCGGCAAACAGCAGGCTGAGCGCCAGGGCTAGAAACAGCGAGAGGTTGCGAACAACTGGCATTGGGGTCTTCTCCGTAATCAGGGTTTCATTGAGGGCGCGGTGCAGAAGCCGGCGGAGACGTGACCGTCGCCGGACCGGCGGTTTGTTGGAGTATGTCTCGGGCGGCCGCCCGGCTGCGCCGGATGCAGTCGGGGACGCCGATCCCGTCGTAGCCGTTTCCGGAAAGGTACAGGCCGGGCCGCTGTCGCAACAGCTCCTCGATGCGCCCGACCACGCGCGCGTGGCCCACCTGATACTGCGCCATCGAGCGCCGCCACCGCGAGAAGGAGCTGGCGACGGGTTGCGCCGCAAATCCCATGATCTGCTGCAACTCGCCACCGACGCGGCCCGCGAGCTCAGCGTCGGTCGCGGCAAGATGAGCGTCTGCCTTGTCGCCGGCAATGAAGGCTCGCAAGAGGGGCTTGTCGGCAGGCGTCCGGTCGTTGAACTTGGTGTTGACCCAGGTACACGCCGAAAGAGTTCTGTTCTCGGCCCGGGGAACCAGAAAGCCAAAGCCATCGAGTGGATGCGTGAACTCCGGTCGGCGATACACCAGAGCGCCGGTGACGCAGGAGCCGTAGGCGATCGCCCCAAGCTGCTCGGCCAGAGACGGGTCCTGCCCCTGCAGCAGCTCCGCGGCCCGCCAAGCCGGCGTGGCGATGATGACCCGGTCGGCGCGCAAGGGATCGGCGTTGGCGACCTCGACTTCGAAGCGCCCCTCCGCCCGCCGGACGACCTGCGCCTGCGCGCCAAGGGCCACCCTGACGCGGCCGCGAATCGCCTGTTCGAGAGCGTCGATCAAAGTCTGCATTCCGCCGCGCAGCGTGAGGAACAGGGGCGAAGCGGCGCCCGAAGGCCGGCGCTGCTTCCAACGAGCGAGGAACAGCGCCCGTGAGAGGCTGCCGTACTTCCGTTCGAGTTCCACGAAGCGAGGCAGGACGCTGTCCACGCTGAGCTGCTCCGGCGAGCCGCCGTAGACGCCCGCCAACATCGGCTGCGCCAGGTATTCGTTCGCCTCGTCGCCATAGTGGTCTTTGACGAACTCGGCCACGGAACGGTCGTCCTGAGCCGGACTTGGTCTCCGGAACCATTCCAGCGCCATAGTCAGCTTGGTCCGCGGGCTCAGCAGCGACGTCTCGAGCAACGGAAGGATCTTCGTGGGGGCCAAGAACTGGATGCCGTCGGGCAAGGCGATTAACCGACCGTCACGCAGGATGTAGGTCCGTCGCAAGGAGTCATTCGATCCAATGACCTCATCGCCCAGACCAAGCTCTCGAATGAGCTCGAGAGCCCAGGGCTTCTGGGCGATGAAGCTGTCGGGGCCGCCCTCGACGAGGCAGCCTTCGACGTTCTCTGTTGAGATCACGCCGCCGAGGCGCCCGGAAGCCTCGAGCAGCGTGCATTCCAACCCGCTGTCCCTGAGCTCATAGGCCGCAGCGAGACCGGAAACGCCGCCTCCGATGATGAGGACCTGTCGGAGCTCAGCGGCCGGACGTGGCGGATCGATCATGATTTCGGCCGATACTCCCGCACCATCTCGACGACCGCGCGGACGTTGTCCACAGGAGTCTGCGGGATGATGCCGTGTCCGAGGTTGAAGATGTGTCCGGGACGACCTCCGGCCCGATCGAGGATCTGCTCCACGCGAGACCGCAGCAGAGGCAGCGGAGCCAGCAAGGTCAGGGGGTCCAGATTGCCCTGCACGGCCGGGCGGAAGTCAACGCTGCGCCAGGCCTCGTCGAGCGGAATCCGCCAATCCACGCCCAGGACGTCCGCGCCGGCCTGATCCAGCAGCGGCATGAACGACGACGCGCCCGTGCCGAAATAGATCACGGGCAGGCCGATCGTCTGGATCTGGCGGATGAGCATCGTCGTCTGTGGCAGCACGAACTGCTGATAGTCCGCCGGAGAAAGTGCGCCAACCCAGCTATCGAAGACTTGGATCGCGTCCGCGCCGGCAGCCGCTTGCGCCGCCGCAAACGGAACTATGACCTGGACGATCTTTTCGAGCAGACGGTTCCAAGTTTCGGGCTCGTTGTACATCAAACCCTTGGCGTTCGCGTACTGGCGCGAGCCGCCGCCTTCGATCATGTAACTGGCGAGGGTGAACGGCGCGCCGACGAATCCGATCAAGGGCTTCTTTCCGGCCAACTCCCGCCGGACGAGCGCAATAGCCTCAGAGACGTAGCCGAGATCACTGGTATTGGACACGACCAGCCGTTCGACATCCTCTGCGGTGCGTACGGGATTGTGGATGACAGGCCCTTCGCCCTGAGCGAACTCGAGATGCAGGCCCATGGGCTCCAGCGGCAGTAGCAGGTCGGCGAAGATGATCGCCGCGTCCGGATCGAGGGCCTCGATGGGCTGCAGCGTCACCTCGGCGGCCAGTTGCGGCGTCTTGCAGATCTCCAGAATCGTGTGGGAAGCCCGCAGGCGGCGGTATTCGGCCATGTAACGGCCAGCCTGCCGCATGAACCAAACGGGAGTGTAGTCCGTGGGCAGCTTGTGGCAAGCCTGGAGAAACGGCGACAGCACTGTCTATGACTATAGAACGGTTTAGGTCAAAAATGGTTCAGGAGGGACGCTTCCACCACTCCAGAAGCCGCTGCTGGAGCCCGACTGGAGCGGAATCCCGATTGGGAGCGATGTCGGGCGGACCGGAAAAGTCGCGGGGCGGACCGGCCGGCGTCTCACCGATCGAGACCACTCGCTGGCCTTCCACACGATAGCTACGCAGGAACCAACGACCATCTTTCTCGAGGTGGATAGAGAAGACCGAGCCTTCGCCGTCCGAGGCGTCCGACCGCTCTACACGCACCGGGAGGCTGCCGCGCAGGTCTCGTTCGAGCTTGATGGTCTGATATGCATCGCGCGACTTGCTCCAGCGGAAGACGCGGAAGCGATCGAAGTCGTCTCGACTGTTGCCGCCGGCGATCTGCGTCCAAAGCCACGTGGGCCGGTTCTCGCCCAAGGACTCGTCGTAGACCGACCCGAGGTCGAAGTACGAGGTGATCCGTCGTCCTTCCGCGTACTGCGCTACTTCCACGGGGATAGCGGGATAGAGCCGAGAAGCGAGAGCCCAGCCGGCATCGCCGGAGGCAAGCCGGACCAAACGCCAGCATTCTGCGGACTCGGAACCCAATCGCCGCACCCACTTCTGGCCTAGGAGGTCAGCCTCTTCATCAGCTTCGAGTTGGTAGATGGTCGGAGACTCGCGATTGGGTTCCAGATGGACGTTGAGGATGTCGAAGGCCCGCATGACACCTTGGGAGGCGTCGTCGGCCACAAGACGAACCAAGCTTCGAACCTGGCTGCGGGTCTGTGCCGAGATGAGCTCGGTCTCGTGCGTCCAGCCCTCCACGCCGCCGCCGGCGTGCACACGAACCGATCGCCTTTTGCGACCGACGATCTCCACCGGAGAGCCCATAGGCAGGGTGGCGACGACTTTGGAACGGGGAGCGAGCTCAGCGCGAATATCCAAGGATTTGCGAGCGACGAAGGCGATCTCTGCGGCAGGGGCTTCAGGCTTGGCTTGACAGCCCCAGCTCACCGCTCCGGAAACGGCGGCGAGGCACGCGACCGCAAAGCGCCGTCGTGGGAGCGACCTTTTGCGAACGAGGACCGACGTAGGCATGATTGCCCGCCTGAAGACCGGGAGGCGCGACCGGGCTCTACCCGCAGAGTACTAGAAAACGATGATGGGATGATAGGTTCGCGGCAGGCGAATATCCGCTATCGCCAACAAACTACCCTCCGAATCGAGCGCTTTGATTCGTCGAGCCGAGGCGGCGTCGCCGAAGGCTGTGATCTGAAAATCCATGCCGTGGCCGATGCGCGTGATAGCCACGGAGTCCACGCGATGGGCGGGGAACTCCGGCAGCAGCCGAGCCGCCGGAACCAGCGCATTGGAAATGTCGCCTCCGTCCGCCAGATCCTGGAGCTGTTCGAACGAGAGCGCTTGTTCTAGACCAAACTCGCCCATGGCCACCCTCCGCAGGGCCGTCACATGGCCTCCGCAACCCAGCGCCCGCCCTAGGTCGTGCGCCAGCGAACGAACGTAGGCGCCGGCCGAGGTCCTCATGCGGATCTGAGCAACATCGGCCTCGAAGCGCAGCAATGCGAGCTCGTAGATGTCGAGCTCGACCGGCTGCAGATCAACCTCTTGATGACGGCGGGCGAGTTTGTAGGCGGGAACACCGTTGACTTTCTTGGCCGATACCGGAGGCGGTTTTTGAGAGATCCGTCCCCGAAAAGCGCACAAGGCCTGCTCCACGTCATCGGCCGAAAGCGCCGGTTCGACGGCCTCTCCGACCTGCTCGCCCTGGCTGTCGTAAGTGGACGTCGCAAACCCGAAACGAACGCTCGCCACGTACTCGCGGTCGTGCCCCAGGTAGAACTGAGACAGTCGAGTAGCCTTGCCGATGACCATCGGAAGCACCCCGGACCCCAACGGGTCGAGCGTCCCCAAGTGCCCGATCCTACGAACGCCGGTCAGCCTCCGCATCTTCTGGACAGCGTCGTGCGAAGAGATGCCCGTCGGCTTGTCCAGGACGATGACCCCATCCATCCTTCCATCGTACCGACCCGCCCTCAGCGGCGGTACAAGGACCGCTTGAGCCCTGTGCGGAGCGGCAGGCGGTAACCGATCATCGAGAACTGATCGAACGCCCAAAGCGCAACCGACTCCACGGCCTCCCGACGACTCAGCCTTCGCTCCAGATCCCAGGGCTCAGACGCATTGAAGACGCCGATCAGGTGCGCACTCTGCGCTCGCGAGAATCCTTTGGTCTGGGGAAACCGAATCGACTCCACGGACTTGTTCAGGTTGCGATCGCCGGTATAGGTGAAATTCTCGGTCTTCAGAGTTTCGTAGTGGGCGGTGGTCCACTCACTGTCAGGGTAGTTCACGACCCTCGTCAGCGGATGATCGTTCACATCGTGAGGGTAAAGCACCTCAAAGCGAGCATTCGGATACGCGGCCAAGACAAAATTGCGGATTGCAGCGGTATACGAGCCAATCAGACCCGGCAGAAACTCCGCCTCCTCAGCAAAGCCATCGAGCGTCTCGTCGTTGCTCGCGAACACATGCAGGGCTCGGCCGTAGAGGCTCTGGAACTGCGTCGTCGTGTAAGCATCGTAGAACGTCATCCCGGAAGACCCCGGGAAATACCACCACTGGACCTCTCCGAACTGGAGATACGGAACCTGCCCCGCCTCGGCCTGCAACTGAGCCATCTCGAGGTACACCTGCTTCCAGTAGGTCACGGCAACCGAGGAGAAGTTCGTCTGAATGGCGGGAGTGTTGAGCAAGACGGCGCTCCCGTTCGGATACCGCTGCGCGATCCCGGTCGCCGCGGAAGGGTCACCGTGAGAGAGTTCCGTGGAGAACGCCGCCGTGCCCTCGACGCCCTCGGAGAGCAAAGCCGCAAAGTAGGAACGATGCCAATCGCGTGCGGCCCGGTTGAGACGTGGTATCGCGGAGAGATCCGTGCGCCACACGCCATCGACGCCCCCACTCAGCGTCGCCCCGGACGCAGTCGCCAGAAAGGCGCCGGAGGTAGGGCTGGCGGACAGTGTAATCGCATTGCCGGCCGCCCCCAAGGCGCGCGCACTCACGGTCAACACCGGCCCCACGGCCTCCGCACGAACACCGGTCGACCCATCGTTGATGAGATATTCGAACGATTTGGCGATAGTCTCGTTGGTGTCAGCAGTCAGGGCGAGCCGCGCAAAGGAGGTCCCGTCGATGATTACCTCGACCGTCTGGCTGAACGCCGGCTGCCCGCTGAATGTCACCGTACCGGTCGCATAGGCGTTGCCCTCGTTCTCCAGTTCATAGAACAGGATGGCTCCGACATAGTGGTTCGCACGCCCGCGAAACCCCAGGCGCACGAGATTCCAAACGACGCGCTCCGGGGCGAGAACTACGGAGTGGTCGGTATCCCAATCCGTCGCCAGGGTCTCGATTGCATCGCCAGCAACAGGTGACACGGTTGCCGTTGGCGCCGCCGCCTCCACGAAATCAAAGTAGAAAGACTGATTCGAAGAGGCAGGATTTTGCCCCACGAGTCGTGCCACTACGGTGTGGCTCCCAACGCCAAACGCGCCCAGATCCAGCCTGGCCAAGAAGTCCTCTCCAGGAACGAAGAGGTCGTATTCAATCTCCGGGCCGCCGTCGACCGAGACGGCGATAATCCCCGCTTCATAGGTCCGCCGAACCCCCAAGAACAGTCGATGCCCTTCCAGATGCTGATACTGCGCGGTGCAGCTTGCATCCAACTCCACCGTGCGGTAGATCGACCCGCCTGAGAAGTTGCCTTGGCTCTCGGTCCACGTTCCCGAGTAGGAGACGTCACCGTTCTCGATTCGCCGGCTCGATGGGCCCGCAACGACGTAGCTCCTGCCGGTTCCGCCCACGACCCAATTGCTGACTGTAACGGCGAACTCTGAGCGCTGGTACGCCCCCACCTGGAGCGCGGCCGAGTACGTCCAGCGCATCTTCCTGACGTCGGTTGTCGGAATGGGCCCGCCGCCGATGTCGTTGAGTGAGCTGAAGTCGAGATCCACTTGCCACTCAGTCGGCGACACGCCGCCGGCCAACGTCTGGAAGGCGGGCGTCCAATGCTCCGTCTGGAAGCCCCCCACCGTGGCAACGACCCCCAGCCGATTGCCTTCCTCGCCCGGCGCGAGATTCACTATGGTGATCGTCCCCGCCTGAGCGTCTGCGGCCGCTGAAACCGTCGAGGACAAGGCGTTGATGGTGCTGGCCAGGTCCTCGAGGACTTGGCCGACTGTCTCACCGGATTGAACCGTGTGGTTGTAGTGTTCGTTCCTCCACGCCAACTCGACGCTATCTCCCGCCGTGAACGAGCCGCCCAGGGAAAACGTCGCCGAGGCGGGAGTGTAGCTGCCCTGAACGGCCGTCGCGTGATCTGCTAGGCGAACCCGGTAGATCTGCTCCACGCCGTTCTCGTCATCGGCCCAAATCCGCAAATAGGGCCAGTCAACGGTGGGGTAGAGTCCCGAGTCCATCGGAATGCACTCGACGCGAGTCTCCCGATAGCTCAGGGTGAGTCCGCTCAGGTCGCCGTCTGGAAGGGGCCGAAGCGAGGGGTGTTCGAAGACGTTGTCGCGATTCCACTCGATCACGGCCCAGTCAAACTGCTGCCGCCAAGTCCCGGAAACCGTGAAACCTCCGGCCGAGGTCTCGCTCAGGGCCGCGATCGCCGACGGACGATAGAAGTAGCACTGCAAGTCGCGGTCGGGGCGAAGCTTTGCGAGAGTCTCAGACACGGATCGTCACGCTCAGGTCGCTGCCGGGGTACTGGGAGCCGACTCCAAGAATGTTGAGGGTGAGGCGGCCGCCCTCACGAAGGATGGGAAGATCGAGACCATTGACCGAACCGCTCGAAGTCTCGCCGTTCAGAATGGTTAGCGTTGCGAGCGCGTTGTCGTCTTGCATAACCTCCACGACCAGATCCGCCCCTACCGGCGCCGACTTCACCAACGCGAAGAAGTCTCCGATCGAGGCATCCTGTTGGACCGCTAGAGGCGGACAAACGTCGTCTAGCACCCCCAGAACGCCTTCGATCTGAAAGTCGAACTGTCCTCCGCGTAGGCTGCGCAGCCCCCTGTCCACAAGTTCAGAAAAGTTGGCGACAGCCGTCGGGCTGACTCCAATCGAATTGGTGAGTTCCAACTCCGCCGCAGCCAAGCTCACGCTAGGCAACTCCAAGCCATGGGCCCAGCTAGAGCCCTCCGGAGTACCGAAGAACCCGCGCGGAAACGCGACTGTTTCGATCCTCGTCTGGATCTTCCGGATCGGGGCCCCGGCGCTGTGGCCAGCGGCGACGCTCTCGCCCTGCGCCCTCTCCACTTGATAGGAGAGCCCGCCACCATCGACCGACGTCACTCGAACCAGTTCGTAGTCGATTTGAAGCAGGTCGCCAATCTCTGCGGCTCCCGGCGCCACAAGGGTCAGGGATAGCGCCACGTCGTCCACCGCCTGATCGAGGACTTCGTCGGTGGCTGTCGCCAGCTCATCACGGTAGTGCAAACGGATCAATCCGGTCGAAATGGTTTGCGTGTTGACCAGCGTGGCAAAACCGATGCCGCCGACATCGAACGAGCCATCGCCCCGAGTGTTGACCGCGAACACAGGCTCTGGAGGCGCGTCCTGGTCGGCGACGCCCAGCCCTCCGCCTCCGATCCGCCAGCGGGTTACGATCGCGAGTCCTTCGAGGGCTTCTACGTTCTGCGCGTTCGCAGCGCGCCCCGTAAGCTGGACGACCTCGTCTCGCCGATTCGGGATCTGGAATCGAGCGGGGCTGCTTCTCGCACGCCCTCCAAAGCGCCACGTTGCCTCCGAGACGACGAACACAGACGACGTGCTGGGTTCCACCTGCCACGACGGCTCAACGATGACCTCCGTGGCGGAGTTGCCTACGACCTTACGCTCCTGGTCCGCACCCTGCCCCCGAACGATTCGGACCACATGGCCTACGTAGCCGTTCGGAGGCATTTTTAGAAGGTCGCTGCCGATCGAGTCCGGCCCAAACGTCGAAGCGAACTGTTCCGGCGTATTCTCGAGGCGCCAGTAGAAGTTCGCGTGGTCGTAGTGCGGGTCGGGAGCCCCTTCGAGCTCAGCCGCAAGGCCCGTATCGGAAAACGAGATGGAAACCGACTGTCCGGCGGCGATGCGCAGAAGGCGGGACGGAAGCTCACCGCGATACACGCTGAAGCTCGCCGCTGCCGGGTTGAAGCTCAGTCCATGAATCGTGACCTGATTCGTCGAGCCGCCGGCCGGAATGTCCGCCCGAACGACGAAAGATGGCGAGCTCTCCAAACCATCCCCGTCGGTCGCCGTCACAGCATAGTAGAGAGTCTGCCCACCTTCGATCGTCCCTCCCATAGACAGAACTTCGGGCTGCAGGTCCAGCAACGGAGCCGTTGCAGCCAAAGACACTCCCGTCTGGGGCGATCGAAATCCGACTTCCACCTCGGTCAAGATGGTTCCGTCGGAACCGCCTACCGTATACTCTTCGACGCCGAACTGCTCCCGGCCGAACTCGTCGAGCTCGACGCCGAGAAGCGTGTTAGGCTGCCTCGATTCGGCCGGAGGCAGTCTCTGGGTGGGAGGAATCAGGCTGAGCTGACCGTTGGTGTCGTTATACCAGGCATCGTCGTGGAGTTGTGCCGTAATGCGGACCGAGCGGTAGTTCGGGCCAGGCGCAATCTTACAGATCCGGAAGGGCTGGTTGACCAAGCCCTCCTTGAGATAGGTGACGGCTATGATGTCGCCGAGTTGTTGCCCCAGAGCCTTGACGCTAGTCTCGAGTTCGAGGAAGCGGTTGCCCCGCACGGAGCGATCCAAGAAGTATTTGAGGGTCCGAGCCGCTTGGTCATAGCTCGGCAGACCGTCCACAATCAAGCGACCCGTGATCTCCTGCCCCGTCGTCCGGATGCTTTCGAGATCGTTCAGGCCGAGGCTGTCCTGCTGATACTCGTTGAACTCATCCGCAAACTCGACGGCAAATCGGTTCGGGGAATCCACAATGGGCCTGGAGGACAACCGGACTGAGGAGGAGCCGTCAGGCCGGCGCACGACCGCGGACGCGATCCCCTCGGCCGATCCGTCGGCGTAGACATACGCCGGCCAGCCACCGTTGAGGGGCTCGACCGCATTCGATCCATCGGGTTTGCTGGGTTGCTGGAGCAGCAGACTGTTCTCGACCAGCACGGCCAAGCGGCCGTCCGAGCGATAGGTGAGTTGCAGGCGGGCGTTATTTCGGATACCCCGGATCAGGTCCGCCGCCGTGCGCCGGCTTCGAACCGATAGGTTGCACCGGAAACGCTTGGTCGAGATTGCATTGCCCTGGTTGTCCGTCGCCGCGATCGCCTCATCGCAAAAGCCCGCAGCCGACGAGAAGCTCGCAAAGTCCAACTCGTCGCTCCGCCATCCACTGCGCCGCAGTACGTCCAGCAGAATCCACGCCGGATTGTCGGTGTACGAATACCCTTGCGAAACGCCATCCGAGTCGAACGACTCCAGCCTCATTCCTCGCAGCAGGACCTTCACCCGCGGCGAGGAGCCGGCGTCGTTGAGTTGATTCGGAACGACGACGGACAGAGCCGCCATGCCTCCGTACGGGTCGCCCAACGGCTGGCCTGACAAGGTCGCGAAGTTCAGATTGAAGCCGCCCGTACGTGTCCCGGCGGCGAACAGATTCCACCAGCCGCTGGCCGTCATGTCCCGACCGGTTACGCCGAGAGGAATCTCCACATCGTTGACGACAACCTTGATGACCTCTTCGATCTCTCCGGCCGTCAGCACGGTCTCGATGCGCGTCAGATTGCCGTCGTTGCGGGCGAAAACGACCGGCGGCTCCAGCCAGCCGGTCCCATAGGCCAAGGGCACGAAATCGTTGTACCGTGCCTCGTTCGCCGTCACCTGTGCGCTCGTCCGCGACTTGTCGCCGTGCGTGCGGACCAGGATCGAAGCTGGAACGAACTCGATGCCACCGAACCGCCGGTTGAAGTTGCCCGAGCCGTCCAGGTCGAACATGCCTCGGGCCGTACAGTCGCTGCGCGTCAAGTTGCAGTCGATGAACGGCTCGGAGCCGTTGAGGTTCCCACGCCCGCCTGCCTCGCCGGCCGAGTAGCCGCAGGCGTACACCGGCGAGTAGCGGCCTTCGGTTCCGCCGTCAACAGCCTCCTGTCTCTCGCCGGCCGTCGAGGGAAAGCGCCAAGGGCACCGTCTCTGGATGCGGATCGGCGGCAGAAGAACCCGTTGCAGGCTCATCCGGTTCACGGCCGTCAGGCGAGCCACGGATTCGGTAATCTCCTCCGGACCGTTGCAGATCCCTCGGAAAACCACCATCGACTCACTCGCCGGCTCGTCCCCGGCCAAGTCGTAGAACAGGAATCGAACCGTGACCCGAGCGCCGGCCAACCCAGTAGCCGCCTCGATCTGAGATACCTTGGAGTCAGCGTTGGAGACCGAGATCGAGAACCGCGGAATGGCGTCCACGCCGCTGTCGTCCGACGCCTGCATCTCAAACACGTTGTGGCGAACGACACGCGCTTCGTAGGTCTCGCCATCCACAACCGCCTGGTGCGTGGCCCAGCGCTCGACATCGCTCCCGGCCAAGCTGATCTCAAACAGGAGCAGCGGCGTCTGAGCGACGGATTGCTCTTTTAGGCTAGAGATGGCGTCCATAGAATTCTGACCTTCGTGCTGTGGCGCTGAGGCCCAACCAACTGGTCCCGAAGGACCTGCTGGTCAAACCTGGCGTTCGAGAAAACGCCGCCCTGCGGGCTGGATCGTTTGTACGCCGATGTGGCGATCTGAGCCTCGAGTTGCGGTCCGAACACGTCCAGGGCCGCGGTCCCCAACGCCGAGACCTCGAAGTGCACCGACTCGCCGGATCCCAGCCCCGCGTAGCCAACCTCGTACCGTCTCCACAGGTTGTCCGGTTCGAACGCCCGCGAAGCATGGACCCCCTGCCCGTCATGGACCCGCACCACCACACCCGAGCTCGCCGTGCGCGCCCAGATGCTCCCTGAGTAGTGGTACTGCGCCGGCGCCTCAATCGATTGAGAGAGCGTTCCGCCACCGGCGCCCGTTGTCAGCGCAAAGCCAGCGTTACCGCCCAGTGGGTCCGGCAAACCTCCGGTCACGCCAACCCCGTTGTTCTGCCAGACGTCTTCGTCCAGCCCTTCCGACCAAGCCAGCAAGTTGCAGCTCGGATCCAGGAACGTAAAACCCCGGGCCGATCCGGCGGAACCGATGAACAACTGCTCCAGCCGATCCCATTCCTCGTCCGTCAAGTTCTCGAAAGCCAGCTCCCATGCGCGTTCAGCGAAGTCGGGATCGGAATAGGAGATCGCGTCGCCAACCTCAGGCCGGTGGAGGATCGTTCGGAACCGAGCCTCCTCCCGGACCGGAAACTGTACCATCGACCCAGTCGAGAGTTGTGGAAATGTCGGCATCTAAGGCTCCCAGATCGTCACCGATGTACGGAGATCCCATTCGGCCTCTGCCGCCAACGTGAAGGCGTCGCTTCCGAACCGGCACCCCGTCACCACCTCGCCGGTCCAAGGATCCTCGAAGTCGAACTCGCCGGACGTACCTCGCAT
Organism: Acidobacteriota bacterium; assembly: GCA_016125275.1. GTDB lineage: Bacteria > Acidobacteriota > Terriglobia > Bryobacterales > UBA6623 > RI-231. The sequence goes on from WGMB01000008.1 coordinate 90,583, forward strand.
CTCCAGAAAGAACTCCCGGAGGACCGCTGCCTCCGAGCCATCCAACAAGGACAAGTCCAAGACCCATCGCCGCCTCGGCGCAGCCGAGTCGATGTAGCGCTGTTCAGTGCTGTCCAAGAACCGTTGCGCCTCACTCGCCAGGCGCAGTTCTCTGGTCGCCGGATACTGCGCCGACGCGCCGGTCTTCAACTTCGGAAACTGCGGCATCAGCTCAAACCTCCGATCTGCAATTCGAAGCCCTCCGCCATCGCTCGAATCCAGTCGGCGTCCACGTCGGTCAGCCGGTGGGCGATCGCAGCCCGCCCGTCAGCGAGCTTCGTCGGCACTCCGATCCAAACCGGGCCGGCGCCTCCCTCCAACAATGCCGTCACCTCGACTTCCGTCCGAAACTGCTCAGCCTTCGCCAAGGTCGAGAAGATCAGCAGCGCCGTCGAAGCCGGTGAGGCATAGGGTCCGGCGTGGGCCCGCCAAGCTCTCCGTCTTTGCTGAAGCAACTCGACCCGGATCGCAGGATCATTCACGCGCCACGCCTCGATCCTCGCGGCTCGTTGCTGCTCGGCCGGTAGGTCGGCCCCAGGGTCGGGTATGGGTTGGGGCTCGCGAGCCTCCGCCACCCAGCCGGGGTCCGGCCATTCCAACAGGAAGACTCCGAACGCAGGCAGCGTCGGTGGCAGTGGATTCACTGCGACGTCGCGCCCAATCGGGGCTGCCTCCCCCCACCCATCCAGAGAGACCACGATTTCGCCGTCATGAAGGCGGAAAGTGCGCCAGTCCGACGGCGCCTGCACCGAACAGATGCGGACCTCCGCCCCGGCAGCGATCTTTCCCTCGTTCTCCAGTTCGGTCAAGTCGATCTCGATCTCTGGAGCCGACGCCCAGTTCAGAACGCCTACCGTGAGCCTGCGCCGCCCGTCCCACAGGTTCGGCTTTCGGCTGTTTTCCCACATCCAGATCCAGCATCCTTCCGCCGGTGCCTGTTCGTAGTAGTCATTCAGAGGAAACAGGTCCTGGACCGCCGCTCCTTGAATCTCCGCCTCGGATCCCAGCTCGGAGTACGACACTCCGCCTACGATCCGGTTTCCCTCGACGGTCGCGCCCTCCGCCCGCTGAATCTTCGCCGCTTCGCGACCCGGGTGAACCAACCAGTTGCCCACCAACTCGAGACCGTGACTGCCGCCGGCGCCACCGAAGAGGTTGTACTCGTGCCCACGGGCCGGCCCTAGCGGCAGATACGCCAAGTTGCTACGGATGATCACCCCCTCGTGCTCGTCCGACCCGTTGCCAAACATCAAGTTCCGATGGAAACCGTCGCCGGCAATTCCGTTGTTGAAGAACGCGTTCCCCTCCACCGTCACGTGGGCAAACGGAACCGACCCGAAGCCCTGCAGTCCCTGTCGTCCATGCTGGAAAACGATATTGCCCTCGATCGTCTTCCGAGGCCCTCCAACCGGGTTCCTGAGGTACAGCCCTGGCCCGTGAGAGCGGTCAGGCCCATCCCAGTAGGCGTTGAAGAATCGGCATCCTCGAATCTCGATGCCGCTCGGTTGGGACTCGAACAGCGACAGGCCGAAATCGTGAACCTCCAGATCGATCAACTCGATTCCCAGTCCGCTCTCCCCAAGGATTCCGATCCCCCGCGGATCGCCCACGTCGCCGGGAGTTTCGGACCAGCGGACCGTCTTCGAACAAAACAGCTCAAAATCAACGAACTGCGTGTATACGCCCGCGATCCGAAGGCCGAAGCGACTCCCAGTAAAGGCCGCATCGATGCGGGCCGTCCCGGCCTCCGGGTCTCCGCGCACGACAACGGCCTTACCGGCCAGGCCCGCTAGTCGGCTGACCATCGGACTCCGGGGCTGATACAACCCGCCCAGTAGCCAGATCACGTCGCCTGGCTGAACCTCAGGCGGGTGAGCCAGAGCCCTCTCCAAACTCCAGGGCCGAAGTCGCGAGCCGTCGCCCCGCCAGCTCCCGGCGGGGCTGCAGTACCAACTCAAACCCTGAAACGGCATGGGAGCTAGCTAAGGCAGCGTTACGCGGCCGGTGAGCACGGCCTTGGCGTACGTACGCATCGCTTCTTTCTCGGCGCCAGACAAGACCCGGTTGTGCACAGAGAAAAAGGCGACTTCGGCGTTCGCAAAGTAGGTCGTACCGGCCGCACCAAGGCGGCAGATGGTCTTCGACTGCCCCGCCGTGCTGTTGTCCGTACTCGTGGCTGCGTGGGAGAGTCCGTCCACCACCAGTTCCGACTGAAGGATGTCCGCCGCCGCATTGCCGGGGCACGAGAACACAAAGAAATGCCACCCCCCGTCCTGCAAATTCGACGGGGAAGCCTTGTCGAAGTAGCGGAAGCACGTACTCGCCAGCCAAATCAACGGCCGGTTCTGATTGAAGGGCGCAGCCGCGTAGACGGCAGGGAACTGAGCGACGGACCCCCAACCCACCAGGGGGACAGCGACTCCCGGCGTCACCTTCGCGGCGACGGAGATCGTCCAAGCATCCGATCGAAGCTCCGCCGCCGAACCGTGGCTCACCCAGTCGTCCACGGCGAACTGCAGACCCGCGGCACTCCACGAAGGGTCATTCGTATCCGCCCCGGTCGTCGACCCAAGAGTCCCGTGTCTGCCCGCCCCCGAATGGTCAACCACAGTCTGGCCGGAGCCCTCGTCGAGCCACGACAGGACCTGCAACCCGGCGGTCACCGCGCCCGGACCGCTCGGAACCTCACGTTTGAGCAGCAGAATCGACATGGCCCTACTCGAACGACCGAAACGCCGGCAGGAAGACCCGCTCCGAGGACTCCACCGCGGCGGCTCCCTGCGCGTCCAGATGGGTCAGGCGCACGTACGCGGCTCCCAACAAACGCGTGGCGTCGAGCGGAATGTACGCGTCCGCGTCGCCCGTCATGGTCCAGGCCTCTCCCTCGGAGACGATGTCCGCGAAGGTTTGCCCGTCATGGCTGGCCTGCAGGCCCAACCGGGCCGAATCCAGAGCGCTCGGTGTGTAGAAACCCACCAGGGTGTCGGACTCGAGGCGCAAAGCGCTCGAAACCCCTTGACCCGCCGGCGTCACCCAGCGGCCGTGCTTGATCTGCGGCATCTCTTACTGACCCTCCTTCACTTCCTGATCTCCGCTCGGCCACAATTGCGGCGGCACGAACGGGTGTTGCTGTTTGGGGGTGACGTTGCGCTCGATCAGCTCGAGTTGAAACTGCGCAATCACCAGGTGAGTCGAAAACAACGCCGCCCAGGCGCCGATCTCGAAGTCTGGAACGACCGACTCGGGGAAACGCGCCATCCAGCCGTAGCGCCCCTCGTAGAACCGCGGAGTCCCCATCTCCCAACTCCGGAACACGTTCGCGGCAGTCTCGACCAAGCCCGCGTCCGCCCATTCCGGCGCGCCCGACTGGCGGAAGTACCGCAAGTCCTGCTCCCACTGGACTACTGCCGTGCGGTAAAGCAGACTCGGATTGGCGGAGCCCAAGAAGGCCCCCGCTTGCGGCCGCGGCCCAAAGATTTCCTCAAACCCCGGCGGCAGATCCTCGTGTTGCGGCCCCTCCCGGAGAGCCGAGACCCACGGCTCCGCACTCGTGAACGGGTTCACCAGCCACCAGCCTCCGCCGTACTCGGCGGGCGCCTGGCGATAGGGTCCAATGGGGGCCTTCCAATAGTCCGGGACTTGATCGAAGTGCGGCGACATCCCTCTCTTTCCTCCTTCAGAGCTCGTCAATCACGTCATTCACGGGGTGCATGTGCAACATCGCATCGCGCACAGCCCTGGCAATGTCCTGTGACCGATCCAAGAACGACTGTGAGTCCATCGCTTGAATGTTGACCGTAATTTCAGTCGCGGCAGTTCGACTGGCGACCCGCCGCACCGCTCCGCCGGCCTCGCCGACCGTTGGCGCCAGAGAACCGAGCGGACCGTTGGCCCTCTCCAACGCGATCGAAGGCGGCAAATGGAACGGCGTCGGCTCGGGTTCTGACTCGTCGCTGCCTCCCCGAAAGAGACCCACGATCGAACCAGCCAGCGGCGCCAACCCGAATCCGCCTTTGAGGAACGAACCCACGCCTCCCCCCTGGCCGAGCCCCCCCGACAGAAGTCCGACGGCGCCCCGTAGGGCGCCGTTCAGCCCTTCCGCAAAGCTGCCCAGAGCCTGGCTGTTCTCCCCAAGCCCGGAGTTCACGTCGTTCAGGCCCCTGGTCACGCCGGCCAATTCCACCTGCAGCGGCTCGATCGCGCTCACCAGCGCCCCGGCGGTCGACGGCGCCACAACAGCGGCATCCCGCGCGACCGACCCGTCGCCCTGGGCCCGACGGATGGCTTGAGTCAATGCGTCCAAGGCCGTCGCCGCGCTGCGGTCCAGTTCGCTTCCAGAGTCAACGTTCGCCATGGCTAAACCTCATCCAGTCCTCGAGCTCGGTCGCGAGGAGGCCAAACGCGTCCACGCGCCGAGCCGGCCATCCGCCCACACTCTCGTTCCCGCCCAGTCGTTTCCAAGCAACGAACTCCTCTACCCAGGCCCAACTCCGTCCGGAAACTCCACTCACCGGACACTCCGTCGTCGACAGGCGAGGTCGATTCTCCACCGCCAGTCGGCTCACCCAGACCGGTCTCTCGGACCCTCTCTGTCCTTCGGGCAGCCACCCGCAGCGCCGCTGGCGCTCCAAGCCTAGGCGGCGGCATTCGTCGCAGGTCCATCCGGCTTGGTTGCCTTGCAGGAAATGGAATGCGACTCGTAGTTTTTTCTTTCAGCCTCGGAGAGCCCCACTTCGGTCCGTACAGCTAGCAGCGCCTCCCGCAGTAATTCTTCGGGGCCGTCTTCCACAAGGCTCTCCGGCGTCGCCGGAGCCCCGTCAATCGCCAGCCCCTCGATACGCTCCAGACCCCAAAGCAAGTACTCCCTGTCGACCTCGGCCCCCAGCAGGGCTGCGTCAGCTGCGGCGATCGCGTCCGCATGCGGTTCCGCATCCAGGAACGCCTTCCGCTGAACCAGCTCCCGAATCCTTTCCGTCAATGCCAACCGACGCCCAAACGACATGCAGCGGACGACAAAGACCACATCCGGCTGCGCCTCCGACCGGTGCTCCCTGCGACTCTCGTATTCCATCGCTCCCAACGCTCCTACCCGAACGCCACCGCAATCTCGTCATTGACCGATCCGGCCGCCGACGCCTCCCGGAACGCCCACTGCAGGACCCTTTCCGAGTCGTCGAACTCCGGAAGCTGCGGCGTCACCTGCGGCAGATAGACGCCCATCATCTGCCCCGTCGCTTCGCCAAGCTGAAACATCACCTGAATCGCGCTCTCTTGCCGCGCCGCCGCATAGAGGCCACGGGTCGCCTCGTCATCCCGCTCGAACAACTCCAGATCCGCGAACACCCGGCGCGGCCCCGGAGCGGCGCACAGCGGCGTCTTCGAGCCAAACTCTCGAGCGCGAACGTCCAGGTCGTTGCGGACCTCCACCAGCGCGCTCGTGACAGTCACAAACTTGCTCGCTGGCGATCCCAGCCAGGCTTGACCCAGATGCCCGGCGACCGGAGGCTGCGTCGCTCCGCTCACCGGGGGTTCGCCGGGAAAGGCGCCCAACCCGCCTTCGCCCGGCGTGAAGGTCACGCTGTCAAGCACGTCTTGGGCTGGCCCGGAAAACTCCAACTCGTGGAAGTCGCCGTTGATGCGCACGCGAAAGCGGTCCACCGCAGCCCCCGCCACGATTCGGTCCACTGCCAGGCCGGGGTCCCAGTAGTCGAAGATCGACGCACTCGGCGGCATCTCAGCCGGCAAGTATGTGACGGCCGCGGTCAAGGGGGTTCCGGCCGTCGGCGCCGTCTTGAAAGGCGCGTTCACCGTCACCGTCGTGGTGCTGTTCACCGCCGTGACAAAGCGAATCTCGCCGTTCAGGCCAAACGCCTGGCGTTCAGCCAGCCCGTGCGCGGCGCTGAAGACGATCTGGCTGACACCCGACCCCGAGCCCGCCGTACCGCCGGCGAAGATCAATGGCGTTGCACCCAACGAGGCCTGCACCATCGACCCGATCGCGGGGGGCGTCGCCGGCGACGGGTTGTTGACCAGGTACGTCAACAGCTCGAACTCCGTTTGGCGCCGCCGACCCGGCAGAAAACCCGTAAACGTTCTGCCGCCCGTCTTGTCCCGGCGGGTCGGCGTCTCGAGCCGCTGTCGGGCCCGCAGGCGCACCGCGGCGATCCTGTCCCCCGATCCGATCGTCGGGACTTGTCCATACATCGCCTCGGTCTCGACGTAGAAGCGGTTCTGACTGGAAAGCACACAATCCGGCATCGTTTGGTCTCCTCGTCCCTCAGGCGTGAGCGATCAGCTCGATCTCCACCCGCGCTGTCTGCCGATAGTTCCGGCCTCCGCGTTCGCAGGGCTGAAAGCGTGCATCCGCCTTCCCGTCGAAAGCGAGCTCTGGCGTCCACTGCCCCCTGTGGTCTGCCAGTACGTCCATTACAGCCTCGACCAGCCGCGCCGCGTCGCCGTCAATCGACGCCAAGGTCTCACCGCTGACCCAGGCCTCGGCGACGATGTACACCCGCCCGGAGAACGCCGTGAACTTCCGCTCCAGACGGTTCTCCAATCGGTCGCAGTACAGGAACACGGCCGGATGGACCGTGTCCGTGCTTGCGTCGCTGAGCCCCGGCTGCACGTGGCGCAACGTCACGCTCGCGTTGCAGATCCTCGGCGGTTGCACCATGTCCCGCACGGCGATTGCATAGCTTCTGGGCTCCAGCCCGTCCGCGGCCAGCAGAAACTCCCGGACCTTCTCCACCGCGGCCAACCCAAGATTCGCCATGTCCGCTCCTCAACCCCTCTGTAGGTACCGGGGGGCGGTCCGATACAGGTCCGGCGCTTGGCCCTCGCCGATCTCCTTGCCCAGAGCGATTCCGCTCTCCGGCATGGTCCACGGCGTCCCCACCTCCAGGGCTTGCTCGGTCTGGAGCAGGGCCTCGCCCTTCTTGCGCCCGACATAGACGTTCCAACCGGTCACTCCGGCCGGCGAGTTGGGGGCCGTGAGCTCGATCGCCTGACCCGCCCCGGTTCGTACGGCCTTCTCCAGGCTTCCAGCGCTCTCGTCGGCCCCGCGGGTCCAGGTAATGCGAACGAAAGCCGCCATCGCAGGCAGTGTCGAGGCCGCTGAGGACACGTCCGGCTGGTCCGGCCTGGGAATCGGCGTCGCCGACAGCCCCACACCCGTTTGGAAAAGCAAATCCGCCGCCCACTTGGCGAGCTCCCGGTACTCCCGCCACTTGGGCAGATACTTGTCGTTTTCCTTGCGCGTCTGCGCGTCCCGGAACGTCAGGGCCAGCGCCTGAAAGATCAGCCACAGGCGCAACGGCGGCGTCACGATCACCTGGCTTAGGTCAAACCGCGGCAGAGAGGCCTCCCCGCCCGTCGACTGCCAGCCGGCGTCCCCCCCGTAGAACACGTTGCCCGGCCGCCTCGACGACGCCGCGATCTGCGCCCCGACCTCCGTTTGCGCCAAGCGTAGCTTCGTCGAAAGGTCGATGCCCGCCGTCGTCGCGACATCCTGCAGGTCGGATTCATAGGCCAGAAGATCGGCGATGTCAGCGGCGAATCCGTCATTGAACAGCGCCATGGACTACTCCTTTCGCTTTCCGCCCGACTGCGTCAGAGCACGCAGGTCGGCCTCCGACAGGACGGCGAACTGCACTTGCGCCGCCTTCCGCCTCTCCTGCTCCTGCCGTTGAGCGTCCAGGGCCTGGCGCTTCAGCGCCTTGGCTTCGGAGGGATCAGCCAGCTCGGCCACGCCGTCGACGATCATGCGCGCCGCCACGCTTCGACTCGTTTCGACCAGCCGCCCCCCCTGGCCTCCCGATTCCGTGGGCAGGCTTCGCACCACGGGGAAATCGTCCTCAAAGGAAGCCTCGATTTCGCGAATCCTACGGTAGTAAGCTTTCAAGTCCATAACGATGCTCGCGGCGGGCCGGCGAACCGGCCCGCCTCTCTCCTGCCCTTCCTACGACTCGACCTGGACGCCGAAGCTCGGCCGCACCACGGCCGCGCCGTACAGCACGTCGACCGTGAACTGCTGGGACAGCGTGTTCGGCTGGTAGCTCATCACCACCCGCATCCCGAAGTTGCCCAGCTCGGCGTACTCCGCGATGGCGCCGGTGCCCGGCAGCGGTTGCGGCAGACGGCGAATCACCAAACCGATCGCATCCCGAGCGAAGGCCACGTTGTGGGTCGTCACCGGCGACGAGCCCGTCTTGGCCACGAACTGCGAACGGAACACGTTGAAATCCTTGATCCGCCCGACAGTGCCGCTGATCAGCGCGTTCACGCCGGCGTCGCCCGCCGACTGGTACTCGCTGAAGCGATTCACCTGCCGCAGAGCCGAGTAGGCGTCGGCGTCCACGATCAGGTTCTTCTGCTGGCTCGCCGGCACCTTGGCTTGGAACAGGGCGGTCTCGGCGCTGTCGATCACGGCTTCGGTCAGAGTCGTGCCCGGAGCGCCCACCGTCGAGTTGGACGTGAACTGCGCGTAAAGGCCCAACAGATCCGTCTCGATGCGCTCCGCGATCGCCACCACGGCCGGCTCCATGTAGACCTTCAGCAGGTCCGGCACCGCCAGAACCTTGGTCACGTCCGGCACTTGGAACGTCGCCTCCGCGTGGGTGTTCAGCACGATCTGCGCGTTGCCCAGATTCGGATTCTGGGTCTGCACCGTGCCGCCCTCGGCGATGTTGTTCGCCGACATCACCGGCGGAATCGGGACGTTCACTGTGTCCCCAGCCTGGCCCAGCACCGGCTCATAGTTCCGGTTGACCAGATTCCCCATCACCAGATTCCCCATCAAGGCCGGCAGGGCGTCCGCCGCTACCAGCTTGACGATCGCCTGGGCCACGTTCGTCGAAGTAATCGCAGGCATTCAGTCTCTCCTCCATTCCTGTTTCCACGGGTTCGAGCAAAGCGCCCGGCCCCTCGACAACAAAAAGACCGGTCGAAGGTCCTGCAACCCTCGCCGGTCGTTCCTCCATCGCCCATCGGCGATCCTTTTCCGAGACCTCGACTCGAGCCTAGATCTCGCGATGTCCCATCAGCCGGGCGACTTCTCGCCAGGCTTTCCGCGAATCCTCGCCGCTCATTCCCGGCCGGATGCTGTCCAAATCCACCCCACTCGAGGTGAAGCCGCTCATCGTCGAGCTCGTCGCACCGGACCCGCCCGGAATGCGTGGCGGCAGAAACTCGGGGTTCTCGGCGACGAAACGGTCCAAGTACTCGTCGAGCGTCGACGTTCGACCGTCGCGATCGACCAGCAGCTCCCCGTCGGAGCCCCTCCGCACGTCGTCTCGGACGATCCGCACGGCCAAGTCCGCCTTCCGAACGCCCCGTTCGCTCAACCCATCCCGAATCCGCCGGAGCCGGTCCGCCTCGTCGCGCTCCTGTTGCAGTCGCCGGCCTTGCTCCTCGATCTCCCGAATCTTCCGCTCGAGCTCCAAACGGCGCTCGCGCTCAGCGAGCAAGTCGGCGCTCACCTCCCGCCGGTCTCCGTCTCCCAACCCCATGTCTTGTTGTGCAAATCGGTTCGGTCCCATCCCGCCTCCAAAAAAACGACGGCGGACCAGCTCACCCGGTCCGCCGTCAGCCGGTCCATCCCTCGCGCGCCAATCTAGCCCTGCTCGATCTCCTCGAGCACCAAATCCTTCATCTTCTGGCTGGCGCCTTCCAAGTAGCGCAGCGCCACCCGCTTCGAGGCTTCCTTCTCCAGCCTGGGCGAGGCAAGCTTGAGCTCTCGCAGCAGCCCAGCCGTCTCGACCTCTTCGCGCAAGTCCGGCGAGTCGAAGTCATCGAGACCGCTGATCTCGAAGGCGATCTCGTCCTGCCGAGCCTTCGCAGTCAGCGCCAGCGTCTGCCGCAGAAACTCCTTGATCGTCTTGGCGTACGAGCGAAGCACTTCGTGGGTCACGGCGAAATCCCGCTTCTTGCTCGCGCCCGACTGCCCCAGGTTCCGGGCCTCGCGGCCGGCCGACTGCGTCATCAGGTAGCAGACTCGGTAGATCTCGTCCTTGAGGCGGTCGAGGTTCTCGGCCGCGATCTCGAAGACCTTCCCTTCGGGCTCCGTCCACCCGAAGCGATCCTCGGGGCCGAGCTGAATGTAGTAGGCCTCGCCCACGATCTGCTGCCACTCGCGCTCCGAGTAGATCACTGGCATCGCGAACAGCCCCATGTGCAACGCCCAGCCCAACGCGTTGGACTTGTTGAAGTGCTCCTGTTGCAGCAGAGCAGCCTTGTTGGCCAGCCACAGCCCATCAGAGACCTTCATCCGAACCAGCGGCGTGCGTTCGAGCTCCGCCAGGGCGTGCCGCCCCTCGCTCACCAGCTCGATCTGACCCGCCCCGGGAGCGTCGCCTTCTCCCTCCCTACGCCTCCGGACGAAGACCCTGTAGTCGGTCCGATCGTAGTAGCTCCAGCGCTCCTCTCGAACCGTCGCCGGATCATCCAGGCTCTCCTGGAAGACCCTCTCGGTCTTGACCACCGCCCAGTCCAGCTCGCCGCGCTCATCCTCTCTCCAGTTGACGAGCTCGAGCGGAGAGACCCTGGTCAGATAGGCCCGGGAAAGCCCGCACTCGTCCTCCTCGGCGCGATTCCTGGCCGCCGAGTCCACGCGGGGGAAGTCGATCAGCGCATAACTGGAGCCGTACACCAGGGCGTCGATGAACGTGTGCTTCGTCAGCTCGAACAGAGAGGTGCCGCAACGGTCGCTGTCCGCCAGAAAGTCCCGGAAGAATTGCTTGGCCGCCGGATCCTCGGTGCAAAGCTCCATCCCGGGCTCTGTGCGGAACAGCGTCGCCGCGTACCAGTCGATGCACGATCCCAGATAGTTCTCGTAGAACGCCCGCGAGACCCGCTCGCCGTAGACGTCCTGCGGCTCCTTCTGCCGCCGCACCAGGTATCTCGGCGCGCTTCGGCGCAACTGCTCGCCGCCCACGTAGAAGTCCCTGTAGCGCTGCCACATTTCCTTGTGGTCGCGATACGCCGGATGTTCTCGTTCCAGTAGTCCGATCACCGTTTCTCTCCGTCGCCAACCCTCAGAACAGCGGCCGACTGCGCTCTCCGGCCTGGGCCGGCGAGCCGATCTCCTGCCACAGCAGGTAGCCCAACGCATCGGAAAGATGCGTCCGCTCGGGATCTCGATCCTTGTCGATCACGCCCCGGTCCGGCTTGTAGCTCACCTGCTCGAGATCCTTGATCAGTTCCTTGCACTTCGGGTCGATCAGCAGGCGCCTCCGCCCGTCCGCCGCCTCCAAGCGCGAATTCACGAGGTTGACTCGATCGCGAACCGGAGGGTTCGATCGCGCTGCAATCAACTTCGCCTTGAGTCCTCGTTCCTCGGCGAAGAACTTCCGTATCACTTGGTGGTCGGAATAGGCGCTCGCCGAGTGCCTCTGGCGGCCGCTTGCATCGCCGTAGATCCTCACCGCTCCGCGGCGTCGTCCATACCTCGCCACCAACTCCTCACAAACCTCCGGCGTCGACGACGTGTGCTGCACAATCTCGTCGACGATGTGAATCACGTCGCCCCGCCTCACTCCGATCACCGAGCACATCGGGTTCACATTGAAGTCCAACGACCACAACAAAGTCTCTTGGTGCTCCAGCGAACAGGGCTCCACGTTCTGCCGGCGGTCGAAGGCGTGATAGACCCGGCCCACTTGCGTGTTGAGGTACTTCCCCAGCACCTCCTGCTCGTAGAAACGCGGGTCGTAGCTCACCTTCAATCGCTCGTAGTAGTCGGACGGCAGGAACCTGTTCTCAAACGGCTCCGCCTCGACCAAGCCGTAGCCCTCCACCGGGCTCTCCCGAAACCTCCGGTGCAGCCAATCGAACCCCTTCGGCGTCCACACGCCGAATCCACAAAGCCTCGTCGCCTTCGGGTCCCGCAGACGGGCCTCCAGCCGCGTCCACGCCTCCTCCCGGCAGTAGCTCAGTTCGTCTACGCCGAACCACGCCAGGTTCGAGCCGCGCAACCGCTCCGGATTCTCCATCGATCGAAAGATCACCGTCGAATCCTTCTCCGGGAACCGGATCGTCATCCGCGACTGGTTGAGCTCCATCGGCATACCCCGGCTCGCGCAGATGTCTAGGAACATTGCCATCGTGGCGTCCCGCAGCATCCCGTACGTCGGCGCGCCGATCAGCCCGGTCGTCCCCGGATTCTCGAACGCCAAGTAGACCGCCTCGTGGCACAGAACCAAGCTCTTACCCGACCCGACGCCCCCCGAGAAACCTTTGAACCTGTTCGTCAGCGCGTGAAAGTCGTTTTGTGACTTGAGCAGTTTTCCGCTCAGTTTCCGGTTGAGCTGTCGTCGTCCGTGTTCCATATCAGTTGGATCTCGGTGGGCGCCTGTTCCACATCCTCGAGATCCCGATGCAGATTCAGGAGCTGGATCAAGATCGCAACCGTCTCCTTCGTCAACTTGTCTTCGGAATCGAGCACGGCTCGCAGCTTCTTCATGGCCCTCTCGACGAGCGCCCGCGGCGAGACCGTGTCAGCGATCGGCTTCCGCTTGGCGCTCTTCGGAGGAGCGATTTGTTTCGTTGATCCCAACTTGTTCTGGGCCCGTTGCATAAGTCGACGAGAAACAAAAACGCCGGCGACCCCTTCGGGCTACCGGCGCTGCGCAGCTCGTTGCCGCGTCGCTTTTTCTCTGACCCCAGGCTATCACCGAGGCGCCCCGCAGACTGCGCCACCGAATGCCCATCTCATTGAAAACAAATATCTTAAAAAACAATAAAAACCGTGATACTCAAAAAAAGAGGGGCGCGGAGGCCTTGATCAGCCCCAGCGCCCCTACTCAACCGAGCCCGAAAGCGCAGCCGGCTACTCCTTGGGGCCGAACACCCACATGAACCCGAGCGTGATGGTGTCCTGATCGCTCGTGATGCCCGTCGGTCCGCAGCCCGTGCAGCTGAAGAACGGCGTCGTCGACCAATCGCGGCGATACTCGAGCCGGGTGATGAAGCGCGGTTCCGGGGCGTACTCGAACGTCAGCGTGTACTCCTTCAGGATGTGCTCCACACCGGTCGCCCGAGCTTCCAGATCGTCGAGATACTCGAAGCGCTGGGCGATCCGGAACTTGTCCGTTGCGTTGAACCGGGCGTAACCGCCGCCGCCCCAAGAGGTCTGGCTGACCTTGAACGGGTCCGTGTTCGAGATGTAGTCGAAGTTGCCCATCACCTCGAAGCGCGGGTGCAGCGCCGCATAGAAGTTCCAGCTCGCATTCCGCTGCCAACCCTTGTTGGTCAGATCGTTCTCGGGACCGTGAATCCATGTGAACGTCGTGTTGAAGCGGTCCGCCGGAGCCCAGGATCCCTGCAAGCCGTACGACTTGCCGGAATTCTGGTCGAACGCGTTGTCGAAACCGTTGACGACCATCACGGTGCCCGTGAACGTGTCGGTCAGCGGCATGCTCAGCTTGGCTCCCAAGTGGGAGAACGGCTCGTTCCACGCCCACAGGATGCCTCGGGTGTAGTTCCAGTTCAGGTGCGACTCCGGAACTTCCAGACCGGCCGGCGTACCGAACAGACCGATGTCGAGTTCGGCGCCATTCTCGAACTGGTAGTACCCGTAGGCTTGCTGCAAGTAAATCACGTCTTCCAGCGGCCCGGGCTCCAGACCGTCGCGGAACAGGCGGGCGCCCGAACCGAACCAAATGTCAGACCGGAACCCGACCGGACCGTCGCCGTGCGCGTCGATCTCCAACTTCGCCTGATTCAAGCCGAAACCGCGAGAGTTCGGGTTGGTGTAGTAGAGCGTGTTGGTTCCGTCTTCCGGGTTGTTCGTGTTGTAGGTGTAGTAGGTGTCCAGCAGACCCGTAATGCTCAAGGCCTGACCGCCCGTGCTCGCAACGCCCACCGGCATCTCTTCGTCCGGCTCGGCGTCTGTGGGGGCCGCCGGCAGATCCGTCACTACAGCCACCGTCTCCGCCGGAACAACGACTGTCCCGGAGGCAGGCGCTCCGGGGCTCACGGCCCTGGGTGCAGCAGCCGCCGGAGCAGCGGCGGTCTCCGTCTTTGCCTCCTCGGCCTCATCCGCTTTGGCTTCCTCCCCCAACTTCGCTCGCAGGAGTGTCTCCAACTCCTGAAGCCTCTTCTTCAGCTCTTCGACCTCAGCGCGCAACGCCGAATCGCTTTCTCCGGTCTTCGCCGACGACTCCGTCTGAGCGACGGCCGGTACGGCCGTCAACAGTGCAGAGACCGTAGCAGCGATCGTGATGATGCGAATAGCTCTCATGATCGTTTCGTTCTTCTCCTTGGTATGTCCTGCAACGAATCCGGCTTCATGAGGGCGCACCGATCCCTCAAAGCGCCTCTTTCAGCGCCATTAACCATCAAAATGAACTAATCGGAAAAGACCGAAGAGCCCCAAATCTGCCGGATCAGCAGGGGGCCAGGCGAGTCACTCGACCCCAACCTTCGCCCCGTCTCGCTTCCACGCAAAGACTGCCCCAGCAGCCTCTGGTTCTTTCCGACGCACTACTTGGGACGCCGTCCAAGGAAGGAGATCAATGTGTTCGAAATCCGAATCGGCTCGAACTTAGACCCACTCTAAAAGGGGCAGTCCAACGAAGCAAGAAGATAATTTTTATGGGTGATATAGAAATCGCTGACTCGATCCGAGGCCTTGGACAGGGCGTTGTGGAGACGGTCGGACCAGCGGACTGGCGCGCATGAGGCCGCAGTGTTTGGTCAGAATCTCCCCCGAAAGGAAGTTCCGATACTCATGCAGCAAATGAGGGTTCGGGCCCTTCTCATGCCCGCACTCACACAGCAGGTGGGCCACTTCATGAGCGAGCGTTGAGTAACCCTCGTCCTTACGCTCCATCCAGTGGGTCTTGAAGGCGACCCAAGCGGTGTTCATATAAGGGTAGCGCAACGCCTCTTGCGGCGACACGGCGCCTCTGCGGTAGGATCGCGCCAGAGCTTCGTCTCCGCGCAGGCGGCCCAGGAAGAAGACTCTCGGCCAAGCAGCGCCCTCGGGGACCCGGGAAGCCAATGACAGCACGGCCCGCGGCGCCGGCAGACCCTCGCCCGGGGCCATATCCAGGTCGTGAACGCCCCCCGGAGCCTTGGCCGCAACGATCTCTACGTCTCCCAACCCGATCCCGCAAGCGGACAGGATCGCCGCAGTCCGTCGGACATGTCGCAACATGCGCTCCTCGGTCCAGTTGGAGCCTTTTAGCCGAACTAATGTCAATGAAAGCGCCAAGTCCTCCGACGGCGTCGCGTCTGCTCCCCACTCTTCGCGGCCAACTTCGCGAACCGAAGCCTCCTCGAAGCCTTTCGCTAGCCAATCGCCGGGCTTCGTTTGCGCCCCAGCGGAGTTCGAGGCTAGCATCAAGGCCAGGCAAAGGGCGGGAACGTCCCAGTCCGCGCTCCGTCTCACAGCCGGTGCAACTCCTCGACGGTCCGCTCCAACTCCGTGCCCTGGAACATCGAGATCCCCGCCACGCCCGCGGCGCCCGCGTCCCGGCAGTCGCGAGCATTCTTCGGGCTTACCCCGCCCAGAGCCAACACCGGAATCGAAACGGCCCTGGCCGCGTTGGATAGTTCCCCTAGCCCCAGAGGAGTTCCCCATCTCCGCTTGCTGGGCGTGTCGAAGACTGGCCCAAACACCGCGAAATCCGCCCCCTCTGACGCGGCTCGTCGCACATCCTCCACGCCATGGCACGAGACCCCGATCAGCGCGCGTTCGCCCAGAATCCTGCGCGCCCGGGCTGCACCTACCGAATCCGACGGCAGATGCACCCCATCCAAATCCGCTGCGGCCGCCATATCGACCCTTTCATTGATGAGAACCTTGCCACCGCCGTCCTCGTAAGCGCCTTGAACCAGCTGCCACAACGCACCGCCAGGCAGATCCTTCTCGCGAACCTGTATCCAGTCCACGCCCGCCCGCTGGACGCGACGAAGCCAGCTATCGAACCGATCGGACACTCCGCGGCGATCCGTGATGCAATAGAGGAGCATGCTCGGGCGACGCAGCCGGTGGCGGCCGCCCCTCGGATTGTAGCCGAGCCCTCGCCTCCCCTTGCTGTGCGCTAGCATCGTCACTGCTATTCAGGCGCCAAGAACTGACTGCCACTCCGTGTCGGACTCTGTCATCCCTTCCCGCGATCTTTCCTGGTCCCGTCGAGGCGTCGCCACGCGGCTCTTCCTGACCTGCTGGCTGATCTACTCGCTCCACTTCGCGACCAACATCGTCCGAGACATCTACCTCGCCCTCGCCATCGGCGACCACCTCTCTTTCCGCGTCGACGAGTACGCCGGGCTTCATCCCGACCTGTTCGAACACCCCGGCCATGGCTGGCACACCGGGGCCAACCCCGGCATTTCCCTGATCGGCGCCGCGCCCTACGCACTCGCCCGTCCATTGATCGACCGGGTAGTCGCGCACGTCAACGCATCGCGGCAGACTACAGGGCAACAGCCTCCCGACTACCATTCGCCGTGGCCCATGGCCCGCGAGTTCTTCGAGAAGGCCTGGCGCCGCGGATACGACATCAAGTTCGCCCTCGCCGCCTTTGTCATGCAGTCGTTCGGCATGGCGCCGATCTCGGCCGGCGGCGTTGTGCTCATGTTTCTCTACCTTTCGGAGATCACGGGCTCCCGGCGGCAGTCTTTGGCGTTAGCACTGGTCTACGCCTTCGCAACGCCCGTCTTCTTCCGAACGGGCTACCTCAACCACAACCTCGTATTGGGGCACATCGCATTCGCCGCGTTCTTTCTCCTACGACCCCGCCACGCGCCGCCGTCCCAGAGACGCTACTTTGCAGCGGGCCTGCTGGCGGGTTCCTGCATCCTCGTCGACTACAGCGGGGCCTTTCTCGCCTTCCCGCTCGGAATCTTCGTCCTCTGGCGCGCCCGCTCCTCGGCAACCGATTGGCTGCGACCACTAATTGCCTTCGCGGTCGGCGCGATCGGACCCATCCTTCTGCTGTGGTTCTACCAGTGGCGCAGTTTCGGACATCCCTTCTACCCGCCGCAGCACTGGATGCCTCCTCTCGAGTGGATCGACGAACAGGGCTTCCGGGGCGTTCGCGGGCCGCAGTGGCGCTGGGCTTGGCGGCTCTGGCTGGACCTGGCTTATGGGTTGATCCCGAGTTGCCCCCTGTTCCTGCTATGGTTCCGGCCCGGGCCGATGTTCCGCCGCGTCGATCGCCCTCACGCCCTACTGGCCTACGGGTCGGTCGCCCTGGTTTGGCTCTTCCTCAGCGGCGTCGACTACATCGCCATTCAGGCCGACACGGGCGTTCGGTATATGGCGGCGGTCTTCCCGCTCCTGTTCCTTCCCGCAGCCTTCTGCCTCGTTGAGATGCGCCGGCTCTACGCCTCCCTTTGGGCCCTCGCCTCCCTGGTCGTCAACTGGTCGCTGGCGATGTCCCGCGACGTCGAACGAGGCCGCGGCGTTCTCGACCCGCTCCTCGACATCTTCGTCGGCGGCTTCCGCCTCCCGGCGCTCACCACCCTCTCCCGGCTACCCGGCCTGTTCCCCGCCCTCGACCCGGCCGGCGTCTCGCCACTCCCGCTGTTCGCCCTCTGTGGCGCTCTCCTCTACCTGCTTTGGCGCCGCTGGCCCGACGCGATCGCGGACTGACGTCCCCCGGCTCCTCCCCGCGGACGCCACGCGAGAGCACCGTCCCTGCAACCTTCTTCACGACCCGCGCATCCTTGATCTTGACAACGGAAGACTAAAGTTTAATAATCAACTCAGACTAAGGGGCGGGCTGGGATCAGGTCGTCGCTGTTGCGTCAATCTACGACGCCCCAAAGGAGCAAGCATGGGCAAGATCATTGGAATCGACCTTGGAACGACCAATTCGGTCGTCGCCGTGATGCAGGCCGGCCAGCCTCAGGTTATCGCCAACCAGGAAGGCGCTCGCACGACGCCCTCGGTGACTGCGTTCACCAAGAGCGGCGAGCGACTCGTCGGCCAGGCCGCCAAGCGTCAGGCGGTGACGAACCCGGAGAACACCGTCTTCTCGATCAAGCGCTTCATGGGACGTCGCTTCGACGAAGTGACCGAGGAAGCGCGGCTCGTCCCGTACAAGATCGTGCAGGACAAAGGCATCGTCGCTGTCGAAGCCGGCGGGAAGAACTACTCCCCGCAGGAAATCTCGGCCATGGTGCTCACCAAGCTCAAGGAAGCGGCCGAGGCGTTCCTCGGCGAAAAGGTCACCGACGCAGTCATCACCGTCCCCGCCTACTTCAACGACGCGCAGCGCCAGGCGACGAAGGACGCCGGCAAGATCGCTGGCCTCGAAGTGAAGCGCATCATCAACGAGCCCACGGCGGCTGCGTTGGCTTATGGTCTCGACAAGAAGACGAATGAGACGATCGCCGTCTATGACTTCGGCGGCGGCACGTTTGACATCTCGATCCTAGAGGTCGGCGAGGGCGTCGTGGAGGTCAAGGCCACCAACGGCGACACGCACCTCGGCGGCGACAACCTCGACCAGGTCATCATCGACTGGCTCATCAACGACTTCAAGAAGGAAGAGGGCGTCGATCTGTCGAAGGACAAGATGGCCCTTCAGCGCCTGAAAGAGGCGGCCGAGAAGGCCAAGATGGACTTGTCCTCGCTGATGGAGCACGAGATCAATCTGCCCTTCATCACGGCGACCAACGAAGGCCCCAAGCACCTCCAGAAGACCCTTACCCGGGCTCGTCTGGAGCAGATGATCGACCCGCAGGTTCGTCGCACGCTCGATCCCTGCAAGAAGGCCCTCGAAGACGCCGGGCTGAAGCCGTCCGACATCGACGAAGTCGTCATGGTCGGCGGCTCGACGCGCATCCCCCTGGTGCAGAAGCTCGTCCAGGAGTTCTTCGGGCGGGAGCCCCACAAGGGCGTCAACCCGGATGAAGTCGTCGCCATCGGCGCGGCCGTTCAGGGCGGCGTCCTCGGCGGCGAAGTCACCGACGTCCTGCTGCTCGACGTGACGCCGCTGTCCCTGGGCATCGAAACCCTGGGCGGGGTGTTCACCAAGCTGATCGAGCGCAACACGACGATCCCGACCCGCAAGAGCGAGAGCTTCTCGACGGCGGCTGACAACCAGACCTCTGTGGAGATCAAGGTGTTCCAGGGCGAGCGCGCCTTTGCAGCCGATAACCGGCTGCTGGGAGTGTTCCAACTGGTGGGCATCCCGCCGGCTCCTCGCGGAGTTCCACAGGTCGAGGTGACCTTCGACATCGACGCAAACGGCATCCTCAACGTCTCGGCCAAGGACAAGGCCACTTCGAAGGAGCAGAAGATCACCATCACCAGCTCCTCCGGCCTGTCCAAGGAAGAGATTGAGAAGATGGCGCGGGACGCCGAATCGCATACGGCCGACGACAAGCGGCGCCGCGACGAGGTCGAGGCCCGCAACCGCGCCGACGCGATGGTCTACTCCACTGAGAAGACCCTCAAGGAACACCGCAGCAAGGTGAGCGACGAAGACGCAGCGGCCATAGAGCAGGCGATCGCCGAGACCAACAAGGCCACCCAGGGCGGCTCCGTCGAGGAGATCAACCGGGCTGTCGACAAGCTCACTTCGGCCAGCCACAAGCTCGCCGAGGCGATGTACAAGGCAAGCGCGGACGGAGAAACCCCGCCCGCGTCCGGCCCGGACGGCGCAACCTCGACGTCCGACGACAAGGCGGATGACGTGGTCGACGCCGAGTTCGTCGATGTGGACGACAAGCCGAAGAGCTAAAGCGTTCCTTGGGCATGGCCGTCATGGCCGCCCCTGATCCAGCGGGAGCGCCATCTGAAGGGATTGGCGCTCCCGTTTTCCGTCACGCGTCGGAAAGCGGCGCGGGAGGTGGGCGTTGGCAGCGAAGCAGAAACAGGACTACTACAAGACCCTGGGGATCAAGAAGGGGGCTTCCGAAGACGAGATTCGCAAGGCCTACCGCCGACTCGCGCGCAAATATCATCCGGACGTGAATCCCGGAGACAAGAACGCCGAGGAACGCTTCAAGGAGGTCCAAGACGCTCACGACGTCCTCAAGGACCCCAAGAAGCGTCAGATGTACGATCAGTACGGCTTCTACGCGCCCGGAGCCTATCCCGGCGCCGGCGGCCCCGATCCCCGGGCCACGGACTTCAACTTCGGCGGGTTCGATTTCTCCGAGTTCGCCGGCAACGCTCGGCGCGGACAGCAAGGCCAACCACGGGGAGCCGGCGCCGGAGCGGCGGGAGGCGGTTTCAGCGACCTGTTCTCCCAGTTCTTCCGCTCCGCCGAGACCGGCCGGGAGCAAGCCAAGCCCAAGGCCGGCGAAGATCTCGAGTACACGGTCGAGATCGACTTTTGGGACGCCATCCGCGGTACGACGGTACGGATCAACGTCCAACGCTACGAGATCTGCCCGCAATGCCACGGCGTCGGCCAACTAGACTCGGGCGTCTCCGTCTGCCCCGAGTGTCACGGCCAGGGCCAGGTCAACCAGACCGTCGGCGCAATGCGCTTCAACCTGACCTGCCCGCGCTGCGGCGGAAGCGGTCAACTGCGTAACGTCTGTCCGACCTGTTCGGGCGACGGTCGTCTGTCTCGAACCGAGAGCGTCGAAGTCCGCATCCCGCCTGGAGCCCAGAACGGCTCACGGCTGCGCGTGCCCCACAAGGGCAACGCCGGCGCGCTCGGAGCCGATCCCGGCGATCTGTACATCGTCACTCGCATCGGCGATCACCCCCTGTTCAAGCGTCAGGGCGACGACATTCGCATCAAGGCGCCGATCACGCCCGCCGAAGCCGTTCTGGGAGCCAAGATCGAAGTCCCGACCATCGAAGGCCGCGCAATCCTGAAGATTCCGCCTGGGTCGAGCTCCGGCAAGACGTTTCGGCTCCGTGAGCGCGGCGTCACCAACCCCAGAACCCGGGCCCGCGGCGATCAGTTCGTCGAAGTGCAGGTCGTCGTTCCGGCAATTCCGGATGAAAATACGAAAGAGTTGATGCGGGAATTTGCTAAGCTCAACCCCGAAGATCCTCGACAGGGATTGTTTGAGCAGGTCTAGAAGATGGCGAGACGCAAACGCAGTCGCGGGGCTTACACCATCTCGGTCGTCGCGGATCAGTTCGGGATTCACCCCCAAACCCTCCGCCTTTACGAACGAGAAGGCTTGCTGAAACCTTCGCGAACTGACGGCAATACCAGACTCTATACCGACGAGGACATGGAGCGCCTCGACGTGATTCTGTCCCTCACGCGCGAGCTCGGCGTAAACTTGGCCGGCGTCGAGATCATCCTCAACATGCGTGAGCGCATGGAGGAAATGCAGCATCAGATGCAGGAGTTCGTGGCGTACGTCAACGCCAACCTGGGAACGGTGCCGCAGGAAGCAACCGACAACCTGTCCACCTCCCTCGTTCCAATCTCCTCCAGCCGACTCCCCACCAGACCCAAGCGGCCGGCCCGCAAGAAGGTCGTCCGTCCAAACAGTGGTAACGCACCCGACGCTTGAGTGAGTCTCAAGTTGTAGGAGGGAGCATGAAGTGGTCCCTAAAGATTGGCGAGGTTCGCGGCATCGGCATTTACGTCCACGCCACGTTCCTCCTCATCGTGGTGTGGGCGGGTTTTTCGGGCTGGTCTCAAACGCAGACGGCGGCGGCGGTCGCGGACAATGTCGCTTTCATCCTCGCCCTGTTCGCCTGCATCGTCCTGCATGAGTTAGGGCACGCCCTGACGGCCCTGCGCTTCGGAATCCGCACCAAAGACATCACGCTGCTTCCCATCGGCGGCATCGCTCGACTGGAGCGCATGCCCAAGGAACCCTTACAGGAGTTGGCCGTCGCGCTAGGTGGTCCGGCCGTCAACGTGGTCATTGCGGCAGTGCTGGGAGCCATCCTCGTTGCCACCGGCTCTTGGACCGAGCCATCAGCCACCGCCGTCATGCAAATCGGTTTCCTGGAGCGGTTGGCGATCGTCAACGGCTTCCTGGTTTTGTTCAACATGCTCCCGGCCTTCCCCATGGACGGCGGACGGGCCCTTCGCGCCCTGCTGGCGACCAGGATGGGAGCCTTGCGAGCCACACAAACAGCCGCCTCGATCGGGCAAGTCATGGCCCTCCTATTTGGCTTCTTGGGCCTCTTCTCGAACCCGTTCCTGGTGCTGATCGCATTGTTCGTCTGGATGGGAGCCGCCCAGGAGGCCGCTATGGCTCAAGCCGAAGCCCTCTTTGGGAACATCCCGGTGGGGCGGGCGATGGTGCGGGAATTCCACGTCCTGGCGCCGCAGGACCGACTTGCGCAAGCCGTGCAATACAGCCTCGCCGGATCTCAACATGATTTCCCGGTCGTCGAAGGCTCTTCCGTCGTCGGCGTCCTGACCCAGGGGGAGCTGATTAAGGGCTTGGCGGACGGCGGAAGCGACTCGCTAGTCTCGGAGGCCATGCACACGGAGTTCGCAACCGCCGAGTGGTCGATGACCCTCGAAGAGGCCTTCAAGCGACTCCAGACCTGTCAGTGCCGAACCCTTCCGGTCCTACACGACGGCGTTCTGGCGGGGCTCCTGACGCGCGACAACGTGCAAGCCTTCCTCAACATTCAGGCGGCTCTCAGCGCACCGCACCGAGCCGACCACACACCGCCGGCTCAGCGCCCGTCGTCTCTGCCGACTTCCGCCAGCAGGCCGTAAATCCGCGCCGCCGGCAGCCCCACCACGTTGAAGTAGCACCCCTCGATGCGGTCGATGAACTTCGACGCCAGCCCTTGCACGCCGTAGCCTCCGGCCTTGTCGAAGGGCTCGCCGGATGCAACGTACGCGGCGATCTCCGCCGCGCTGAGCGGCAGGAACCGCACCAGCGTCCGCTCGACACCCGTCCGCGCCGTCGATCCGTCATACAGACAATACCCAGTCAGCACTTCATGCGTTCGGCCGCTCAGCATCTCGAGCATCGCGGTCGCTTCCTCCGCGTCTTCCGGCTTGGCCAAGATGCGTCCGTCGACCACCACGGTCGTGTCGGCCCCGAGCGTTACTTCGCCGGCGCGCCACACCGCGCGCGCCTTCGTCTCGGCCAAACGCTCCACGTACTGCTCCGGAGTCTCGCTCGCCTCAACGGATTCATCCACGTCGGCCGGGCGAACCTGAAAGGCGATCCCCGCCGTCTGCAAGATCTCCCGGCGGCGGGGCGAAGCCGATGCTAGAACGAGGTCCATGGCTCCTTTCTTTGTATCGCAGAGCCCTCACCGGGCGGGCTCCCATCTTCGCCTCTTCATCTCCGTCGCGATAAGATGGAAGAACAGCCGGCGCGGCCCGTGTTCGGGACCTGCGCAATCGGTTGATTCGAGGGGACTTATTTTCCGTGGCTGCGCCCAGGGGATTTCCACAACGATTTCCACAGGGCTCAACTGATTGATTCAGAACAACTTACGCCGTTTGCAACCGCCAACCCTGTGGAAAACCAAGGGTTATGGTTTCAACAGGGTAACGAGTTCGTTCCAGCGACCTTAGAAACTGGTTGCTTCGCCCGCCCAAGGCCCCTACGCTCGAACTTTTGGAATTCGCAGCCTGATGGAAACCCTGACCGCCAACGCCGTTCTGGAGAAGGGACTACCGGCCAACGTCGAGGCCGAGAAGTTCGTGCTCGGCTCCGTCTTGCTGGACGAGAGCCTGTTCCCGCAGGTCGACGCGGCCCTTTCGCCCGAAGACTTCATCCTCGAAAAACACAAGCGCATCTTCCTGCGCATGAAGGACTTGGCGGAGCGGCCGGAGCGTATCGAGTACCTCACCCTGGTCGAAGAGCTCGACCGTCACGGCCAGCTCGAATCCATCGACGGCATCGCCTACATCGCCTCTCTCAACGAGGGCTTGCCGCGCCTGACGTCTATCGACAGCTACGTCAAGATCGTTAAGGACAAGTCGCTGCTGCGCCAGCTCATCCGCACCTCGCAGACGATCATCTCGCAGTGCGTCGAAAGCTCGGAGGAGGTCGAGGACATCCTCGCCGAAGCCGAGTCGAGCGTGATGAAAGTGGGCGACGCCCAGTTGCGCTCCGGCCTGTCCTCGCCCCGCGAAGTCGTCGAAAGCGTCCCCGGCGGAATTCAGGCGTTTCTGGATCCTTCGCGCCGCGTCAAGGGCTTGGCGTCGCCCTTCCTCAAGCTCGAAGAGATGACCACCGGCATGCACGGCGGCGAGCTCATCATCCTGGCCGCCCGCCCTGCCATGGGCAAGACGTCGTTCGCGCTCAACATGGCGCAGCACATCGCCAACGACAACGGCCCCGACGATCCCGCCCGGACCGTCGCGCTGTTCTCGCTCGAAATGTCGAAGGAGTCGCTGCTCACTCGCATCCTGTGCGCTGAGGCCCGGGTCGACCAGCACCGCTTCCGTGGCGGCTACCTCAATGAAGACGAGAAGCGCCGGCTCCGCGCCTCCCTGCACGGCATCGTCAGCTCCAATCTCTTCATCGACGACTCCGCCGACACGTCCATCATGGACATCTCGGCCAAGTGCCGCCGGCTGCGCTCCGAGCACGGCCTCGGCCTGGTCGTGGTCGACTACTTGCAGTTGATGGCGTCGAAAGGCAAGGTCGAAAGCCGCGTGCAGGAGATCTCGCAAATCTCGCGCGGCCTCAAGCTGCTGGCCAAGGACCTCGACGTGCCCGTGCTGGCGCTCTCCCAGCTCAGCCGCGCGCCGGAACAGCGGCAGGGCGACCACCGCCCGATCCTAGCCGACTTGCGCGAGTCCGGCTCGATCGAACAAGACGCCGACCGCGTCATGTTCATCTTCCGCGAAGAGATCTACAAACCGGACAGAGAGGACCTCCAGGGCATCGCCGAGCTCATCATCGCCAAACAGCGTAACGGTCCGACCGGCAAGATCCGACTGGCGTTCATCAACAAGTTCGCCAAGTTCGAGAATCTGGCCGACGACATCGGAGGCGCCCCCAGCGACGACGACGCTCCGTTCGACGCCTGACCCCGCCGTCCGGGCCTGACATACAATAGGGTCAGCTCGGCGTGGGCGCGTAGCTCAGGTGGATAGAGCATCTGCCTTCTAAGCAGAGGGTCGCAGGTTCGAGTCCTGCCGCGCCTACCATTCCGGGCCAAGCCTCTCGTTGCGGCTGAGCCAGCGGGCTCCGCGAATGACCTCACAGCCCCCGTCTTCGGCCTCCGGCTCGGCGCCCTCGCCGTCCCAAGGCGGCTTCCCGGGCTCCTCCACCAAGGCCTTCGTCTTCGCGTTCCTGGTTCTCTGTCTCCTGCTGTTCTGGCGCTTCCACGGCCCCGAAGGCTGGCCTGCGCTTGTCAGCGTCATTGATGACAACGCCGAACGCCTCTGGACCTATCCCTACTTCAAGTTTGGTCGGCTGTCGATCACGCCGGCCTTCCTGACCAAGTCCTTCGTCTTCCTGCTGGCGATGGCTCTGCTCTCGAGCGGCGCCCGCCGGTTCTTCGAGGCTCGTTTCCTGCGCCGATTTCCCCTGGACCGAGGGCGCAGCTATGCCCTCGCCCAGTTCGTCGGATACGGCGTCTTCGTGATGGGTCTCATGGTCGGTGTGGAGGCCGCCGGCTTGGACCTGACCACGCTCACAGTCTTCGGTGGTGCGTTGGGCCTCGGCCTGGGCTTCGGACTCCAGACCGTCGCCAACAACTTCGTCTCCGGACTGGTGCTGCTCACTGACGGCGCGATCAAGGTGGGGGACCGCATCGAGGTCGGGGACCTTGTTGGCAATGTCACCCGCATCGGCCCTCGCGCGACCTGGATCGAGACCAACGGCAGCCGCGTCGTGATCGTACCAAACTCTGAGCTAGTCAGCGGCCGCGTCATCAACTGGACAGCCAACAATCCCCGGGTCCGCTTCTCCCTGATCGTGGGCGTGCCCTACGACTCCGATCTCCGCAAGGCGCAGTCCGTCCTGGTCGATGTCGCGCGCAAGCACCCCAAGACGCTCTCGACGCCCCCGCCCGAGGTGGTTTGCATCGACTTCGCGGACTCCAGCGTGAACCTCGAGCTGCGCGTCTGGACGATCGCCGGGGTCCGCTCCGCCACCGCCTACGTCAGCGATCTGCGCTTCTCGGTCTACGAAGCGTTTCGAGACAACGGTCTCAGCTTCCCCTTCCCGCAGTTGGATGTGCACCTACCGCCGGCAATTCCTTCGGACGACGAACCGCCGGCGGCGTAGTGCGGTCGCAACTTCTACCAGCGGCGTTCGACGCCGGCGACCTCGCCCGCGTCGCCCCTCCGGCGGAGAAAGACCGACACGCTCGGCGTCTGCGGCGGACAGTCGATCTGCGCTTCCAGGAAACCGGCCCCACCGGACGCCGCAAAAGCCTCTGCGCTCGACCAGCCGAAGCTCCCGGTCAGCGCCTTGCTCGACCGCGCCACGTTGTCGTAGGTCGACCAGCGGATCTGGCAATTCTCCGGACGAACCGGGCGCGCGGGAAGAAGCGAGTCGAACTTCAACTCCCCGTTCTCCACCCGAAAGGCGTCGATCGGCAGAGTCAAGTACGCATCGGCGATCTTGTCGCGCCGCTCGATCAGCGTCTTCGTCACCCAGTCCGCCGCCCGCGGATCGGTGTACTGCCCGGTCGCAACCATCGCGCGGATCTGGTCGTCGTCGAAACGCGCGACCTGCTTGGCGGCCCAGAACGCGTCGTCCTGATCCATCATCAGGAAAGCCGGATTCGGATAGTTCGGCTTCCACTCCTGTGGAACGAACGACTCCGCCTCGAACTGGCCTACGCCGGTGTACTTCGGCGCGTCCGCCCTCGCCCACAGCGGGACGTACAGCCCTAGGGTGATGATCTGCATCCCGGCCGGCTTGGTCTCGAGAAAGTACTCGTGCCCCAGCCGCGGATCCTTCGGCCGCAGACTGTCACTTCCGAGGCTCGAGCCGAAGTCGATCAGGTAGTGCCGTATGAAGCTTCTACCGCCTTCCTGCACGAAGGAATCCAGCGTATTGATGGACTTGGCGTCGGTGTGATTCGTCCAAGCCGCAAACACTCGCAGGCCCCGCAAATCCCGCCGGAATTGGTGCCGCACCACATCGTTCGGATCGTCGCCACGCAGCCCCTCATACAGGAACGGCCCCAGGATCTCGCCGGGGATGAAGCGGCTCGCCAAGGCCCTGTAGCGCTGCTGATCGTCCTTCGGCTGATGCCGCAGCATCCGCTCGATCACCGCCTTGGTCAGCTTCTCTCGCCCGCCTCGGCTGTTCTTCCAGGTCGATCCGGCGTCGATCTGCAACTGCTCTTCCGGGAAATAGACGACGTAGTTCTCCGGCGTGTTGTAGCCGGCGGCGTAAAGAATCTTGCTCACGATCACATCGGCCGCCGAAGCCAACTCCGGGTAGTCCGGAGGGTCAAACTTCAGCAGGTAGCGGTCGCCCTTGCCGTCTTCCACCAGAAATCCCGGCGAGACGCCGTCTTGTTTCGCGGCGATCACCTTCCACGGAGCGTCCGGCGTCGGCGGGTGCGAATCGCCCGGCCCTCTCGCCAACTCTTGGTTGGTCATCGGATGCATGCCGTGACGATTCACATACCAAGGACTGTCGGGCACGCCGCCCACGGTGTTCACATTCTGAGCCGCGGCCGAGACGCCATCCTCCGACGCCGACCCGGCGCTCTCCACATAGGCCCGGCGTGTGGCATAGAAGCTGTTCTCGTAGAAGTCGTAGAGAGCATCCACAACCTGCTTCTTCGCCGAAGGGATGCTCCGCGGAGGCGGCTCGCGCCAGATGGGATCATCCGCCAGAAACCGAGGCAGCGACGGCTCCGCCGCAACCAGCCAAGCGGTCGTGAGGGCCGCCGCCCCCGCCGTTAGAAAGAGGAGCCGCTGCGAAGCCATATCTGAAAACCTTCCCGGCTGAAGCCCGTGTCAATACGAAAGATCGGCGTGTTCTGCATCTTGAAGCGGAAGCCGAACCCGTAGCTTCGCTCCATCCCATGGATGTTCCATTGCGACTGCCGCTGAAAGACCTTGCCGGCGTCGGCAAACAGCGCCATCTCCAGGAATGACGCCGCCTCCCAGCGATACTCCGCGTTGAACGCAACGATGTTGTTGCCCGTGAACCGATAGGCCTGAAAGCCGCGCAGATAGTTCGGTCCGCCGACGGTCGGCTGGAGGTAGAACGGCACCACCTGATCGCTGTGGGCCGACGTCAGCGTGGAGACGCCCTGCAACGCGATCACCCGTTTGTGATTGAAGAACGGGATGAAGTGCTGCACCAGCAGATCGGTCTGATCGAAGCCGTATCGCCGCGAGTCGCCATCCGACGAGCGCGTGTATTGCACCCGATACTGACCGCCCGACGTCGGGTGCCCGGCGCTGTCGCGGTTGTCGTACTTCGCGAAGCCGCCTGCCGTCCAGAGGTCGCCTTGCTGAAACAGGCCCGGCGCCGTGGTCGCATTGAACAATTGCTCCGAAGAAGGATAGCTGCCGGAACGGGCGGCGCCCACGTTGATGGCCCGAAACCCTCCGACCCCGCCCGCGCTCAGCCGGCGCGTCACGTGCAGCGCCGGGCGAAAGTCCACGCGGGCCTCCTCAAAGCCGTAGCTCGTCCGGTCTTCCTTGCGCGAGTCCGGCCCTTGACCGTAATATCCGAGTCCGCCCAGGTTGCTGTACTG
The DNA here is from genome assembly GCA_016125275.1 of Acidobacteriota bacterium. Taxonomy (GTDB): domain Bacteria; phylum Acidobacteriota; class Terriglobia; order Bryobacterales; family UBA6623; genus RI-231. The sequence goes on from WGMB01000008.1 coordinate 119,168, forward strand.
CAGATTGAGCTCGACGGACGCTCGCTCCTGCCACAGCTTCGGCATGGCCAGTTGCATGTCGCCCTGGTACCAGTGGTGGAGCGAAGCCCGGGCGGAGGTGCTGAACGTCAGTCGCTCGCCCCAAAGGTCCGACCGCTGATACGCCGGGCCCAGCGAAAAGCCGCTGCCGACGCCGCGCATGCCGCCCACCCGCACGTGGAAGCCCTCGGCGCCGTTCACCAGTTGCACCCAGCGGTTGTTTTCCAGGTCGAGCAGCTTCTGCTCGAAGCGGCGGGTGTCGGAGGAAGCCACGGCCTTCTCCTTCGCGTCGCGCGCCGCCTCGATCTGCTCTTCGCGCGTTGGAGTAGGCGTTGGCGTCTGCCCCCGCGAGAGCGGCATCAGGAAACAAAGGATCGACAGCCACAGCCAAACGCCGCGCCAATGGATAATGAGTGATTCTTTCAAGACGAAAACGCCGATCAATTCTCCCGGCGCTCCTTGTTCAGTTCCGAATATCGCACAACGGCTTCGCCGCCCCATTGCGGCGTGCCACCCCGTCCCTTCGAGACTCCTGCGAACCGTCCGACGTTACCCCGCCAGCGAAACCCTCCGGCCGCCTCAGAGACGGACCGGCATGGGTCGGTCCGCCGACCCCAGGGATCGACTACACTACAAGGTGCTTTGAAGTCGGGCGACGTTTCCACGCAGGCGCGCGCCTGGACCGCCAAGTGCTCTCGGGCGCTCTGGCTGCCCCTCTGCGCGATCGTGGTCTGCGCCCCAGTGGGTATTGCGCAATCCGCCCCCATTGACGACGCGGCTCTCTTCGAAAATCGCGTGCGTCCGGTCCTCGACGCCAACTGCGCAGTCTGCCACAACCCTACTGACCCCAAAAACCGCCACAACTTCCTCAAAGCCGGGGACGCCTCCGACGTGGCCGTCCGACGCACGCTCTGGCGTGACGTCGCCACCCAACTCCGCAATCGAACGATGCCGCCCGGCGACGCGAAGATTGCCGAGTCGGACCGCCTCTTTGTCTCGGAATGGATTGAAAAACAGCTCCAGAGCACGGGATGCGTCACCGGCGAGTATGCGGGCTACGTCGGACCGCGACGCCTGAATCGTCGCGAATACCGGAATACGGTCAGGGATCTGCTCGGCGTGGAGCTCGAAATCGCGGAGCTCTTCGCAGCCGATGAGGCCGGCGGGGCCGGTTTCGACACCAACGGCGCAACCCTCTATCTGCCGCCGCTGATGATCGAGCGCTACATGGAGGCGGCCAAGGCCGTCGTGGACCGTGCGATCGTGTCGCCTCCCTTCAACCGAGTATATCTTTCGCACGAGCTGACACCAACGATCCCTCCTCCGCCGGGCGACGCCAAGCCGGGTCGTCGGCTGCAGCCGGGTGAAGAGCTCGGAATCCAGGCCTCCGTCCTCACCGATGCGCCCTACGCCCTGCGCGTCTCCGTGGAGCGGCCGCGCGTCACGCCGTTCACCGTCGACGTAGCGGTCGACGGCGTCGTCGCGGGTCAGCTTTCTTATGGACGCGACTCCAATGGCGGGGCGACGGCGCGCTCGCAGACCGTCAATCTGGCGCGCGGGCTGCACACGGTGTCGCTCATCAACGGGGCCGAACCGATCGACTTCTACAGCCTCACCATCACGCAACAGCAGACGCCGCCGACCCCGGATCAGAGGGCCATCCACCATCGCTTGCTCGGACTGGAGCCGGGCCAGGCCCCCCTCGATCCCCGCCGGACGGCGCAGCGGTTCTTTTCCAGGCTGCTCCCCGCCGCCTACCGGCAGCCCGTGGAGACGGCCGAAGTGGAACGTATACTGTCCCTGTTCGACCGCTCGGCCGAACGCGGCGACCCTTTCGAGGATTCGGTCAAGTACGGACTCCAAGGCGTGTTGATCTCACCGCGCTTCCTGTTCCGCTACGAAGAAGCTCCGCAGGGCAGCGGCATTGAGCCGCTGGGCCAGTACGAGATGGCGTCGCGCCTGTCGTACTTCCTGTGGTCCACGATGCCCGACGACGAGTTGCTCGCGCTCGCCAAGGACGACCGGCTGCAGGACCCGCAGGTCCTATCCGCGCAGGTCGACCGCATGTTGGACGACCCTCGCTCCCGGGCTTTCGCCTCCGCCTTCATCGGCCAGTGGCTCGGAACGCAAGAGGTCGGCGGACGCGTCGTGCCGTTGCTCACCGAGCTCCAGCACTTCTACACGCCCGAGGTGGCCGCCGATTTGCGCGAGCAGCCGGAGCTGTTCCTGCACTACATCCTCACCAGCGATCGCAGCGTCGTGGATTTGCTCGACGCGCCCTACACTTTCTTGACCGAACGGCTGGTGAAGTACTACCAGCTCGAGGGCAAGGTCCAGGTCCCGGCCAACGGCTTCCACCGGGTCACTTGGCCCGACGAGCAGCGCGCGGGCGTGCTGGGGCTGGCCTCGGTGCTGGCCATGACTTCGCACTACAAGCAACCGAGCCCTGTGCTCCGCGGGGCATGGGTGCTCGAAAAGCTCCTGGGGACGCCCGTTCCGCCTCCTCCGCCGGACGTACCGCCGCTGCCCGAAGCCAAGAAGGGCGAGGTCCTGCCGATGCGCGAGATGCTGGCGGCCCACCGCAACTCCACGGCCTGCGCAGCCTGCCACAACCTGATGGACCCCATCGGCTTGGGCCTGGAGAACTTCGACTGGATGGGCCGCTGGCGCGACGTGCGAGCCGACGGCAGTCCCGTCGACGCGTCCGGTTCGCTGCCCACCGGCGAGACCTTCAACGGTCCCGTGGAGTTGCGCCAGGTCCTGCTGCAGCGCAAGGGCGAGTTCCTGCGGCAACTGGTGACACGGACCTTGGGCTACGCGGTCGGCCGCGGCCGGCAGGACGGCGACCAGTGCACGATTGAAGCGATCCTCGCCAAGCTCGAGGCAGACGACTACCGCGCCCGCACATTGATTCGAGAGATCGTTCTGAGCACGCCTTTCCGCAATCTCCAGAAGGACGCCGACCTGTCAGTGGCCGAGCCCGAGCCGGTGAAGCGAGCCCCCAAGAGGTTGCTGGGCACGAAGTAGCGACGCTTCGAAAGCGTCGATGCTACTGTATGGGCGGGGACGGCACGGAGAGAATCCGCCGAACCCCGGCAGGGAGACCGAACCGCATGGCAAAACCCATCACCCGTCGGACCGTTCTGCGAGGCGCCGGCGTCGCGCTTTCGTTGCCTTGGCTGGAATCCCTGGCCGCCGGAGCCCCGGTCGATTCGTCCCAGAGGCTCACCGAGCCGCCGGTCCGCCTCGCCTGCCTATTCGTCCCCAACGGCGTGCGGCCCGAGCAGTGGGTCCCGGCGGGCGACGCCGAAGACTACGAGCTCACGCCCCACCTCGAACCCCTGAAATCGCTCAAAAGCGAGTTCCTCGTCCTCGAGAACCTCTGGAACGCCAACACGGTTGGACGGAACGGCCACTGGCCCAAAGTCCCCGCGTGGCTATCGGGCGGCTTTGTCGATCGGACGACCGGCGGCGATCTCGACTCGGGCGGAACCAGCGTCGATCAGTTCCTGGCGCAGCGTGTCGGCGACGGCAGGCCGCTGCCTTCGCTCGAGCTCGGCATCGACGCGCCGCGAACCGGAATCGACACAGCCGGCGGCGGCTTCCCCCGCGCCCTGGGCTCCTTCCTGTCGTGGGCCGATCCCAACACGCCCATTCCCAAGGAGATCGTGCCGCAACTGGCCTTCGATCGCCTGTTCCGCAATCGCCGGACGCCGGTGGTCTCGAGTGTCAACCCGCAGGACCCCTCGCTGCTGACTTCGCTCCAGCGCGACGAGACCAGCCTGCTCGATGTGGTGCTGGAACAGGCCAAGGATCTTCGCCGCAAGGGCTCCGGCGCCGATCAGGCTCGTCTGGATGAATACTACGAATCGGTTCGCGCGGTGGAGCGGCGACTGGAAGCCTCCCTCAAGCCGCAGAAGCGTTGGATCAACGAAGGGAAGTTTCCGCTCGACAGGCCCGCGCCTGGCTTGCCCGAGGAGCACAGCGAGCACGTTCGCCTGATGCTCGACATCCTGCTGCTCGCCTTCTGGACCGATTCCACGCGTGTCGCCACCTTCATGTTCGGAGACGCACAGAGCGCCCAGACCTACGAGTTCTTGGAAGGCATGCCCAAGGATTCCTTCCACGGCCTGTCCCACCACCGGGACCTGCCCGACCGCCGCGAACAGTACGGGCGCATCGTCACCTGGCACGTCGAGCAGCTCGCCTACTTTCTCGACAAGATGCGCGGATTGAAGGAAGGCGAGAGCTCGTTGTTGGACAACTCGATGGTGCTCTACGGCGGATCGCTCAGCGACGGAAACCGTCACACCGAAGAGAATCTGCCCCTGCTGCTGGCGGGCCGCGGCAAGGGTTCCATCCGCCCGGGCCGCCGGCTTCGAGCGGCCGAGAAGACCCCCATGTGTAACCTGCACTTGGCGCTGATGGAACGCATGGGCGTCAACGAGAAGGCCTTCGGCGACAGCACCGGCGGGCTCCAAGGGCTGGCGTAGTCCTCTAATATCGAGAATTTGACCCTCGGGTCGTTCGGCCGGGTTATACTCGGAACGCGCCGATTAGCCCGGGACCTGCGCGGGCCGTGCGCGCCACGAGCATGCCGCCCCGTCTCCTCGCTCCCCTTCTGCTGGCCGGAGCCGTCGCTCTGGCGGCAGCGCCTGCCTCCACACCCACGTTCGAAACCGATGTGGCGCCCTTGTTCGAGCGCAAGTGCACCGTGTGCCACGGCGCCTCGATGACGCAGGGGAAGCTCGACCTGCGAACCAAGGCCGCGCTGCTGGCCGGCGGCAAGTCGGGCCCCGGAGTCGTGGTCGGCAACTCCTCGGCCAGTCTCTTGCTCGACAAGGTCGTCTCAGGGACGATGCCTCCCGGGGACGACCATCTCTCGAGTGACGAGATCGACCTGCTCCGCCTATGGATCGACAAAGGCGCGCCCGACAACCAAGCGGAGCTGGCGGGTGGGACCGGCGCCGCGGAAGGCCCCCTGACCGAGCACGAGATCCTGCCGATCATCCAGATCCGCTGCGTGGCCTGCCACGGAAAGCGCAAGCAGGAGGCTGGGCTCGACCTGCGCACCGTCGCCGGCCGCCTGCAGGGCGGCAAATCCGGCCCGGCCATCATCCCCGGCGACCCCGACGGCAGCCTGATGATCCAGAAGATCGTCTCCGGCGAGATGCCGCCGCCCGAGTTGCAGTTGAAGTACTCGGTCCGACCCATGACCGAGGTCGAGCTCAACAAGGTGCGCCGCTGGATCGCCGAGGGCGCCATGGAAGGCCCTCCGCGGGAGAAGCTCGCTGTGGACTTGGAGAACGACCCTTTGGTTCAGGACGAAGACCGCCAGTTCTGGTCCTTCCTGCCTCCGAAGCGCCCCTCCGTCCCCAAGGTTCGCGACCAGAAGCCGGTCCGCAATCCGGTCGACGCCTTCTTGCTCGCCCGGTTGGAAGCCAAGAACCTCTCCTACTCGGCGGAAGCGGAGAAGGTCGCGCTGATGCGTCGCGCCTATCTGGACCTGATCGGGATGCCGCCTACGCCAAAGGAAGTCTCCGAGTACCTTCGTGACACTCGGGCCGACGCCTACGACCGGCTCGTCGATCGCCTGTTGGACTCGCCGCACTACGGCGAGCGCTGGGCTCGGCACTGGCTCGACCTCGCCGGCCACTCCGACTCCGAAGGGTTCGGCCAGCACGACCGGCCTCGCACCTTCGCTTGGCGGTACCGCGACTATGTCGTGCGGTCGCTCAACACCGACAAGCCCTACAACCAATTCCTGATGGAACAGATCGCCGGCGATGAGCTGGCGGAATACGACGGCCAGGAACCGACGCAGAAGCTCATTGACCGGCTGGCCGCCACGGGTTTCCTGCGCACGGCCGCCGACCCGACCGACGCTCCCGAGCGCGGCTTCATCGCCGAGCGGATGAACATCATCGCCGACGAGGTGCAGATCCTGACCTCTTCGGTGATGGGGCTGACCGTGGGATGCGCCCGCTGCCACGATCACAAGTACGACCCCATTCCGCAGCGCGACTACTACCGCTTCAGCGCCATTCTGCAGACTTCCTACGACCCCTACGACTGGCTCCCGCCGGGCGACCGCGAGCTGAAGGTGGCCCTCGCGGAGGAGACGCGCGCCGCCCGGGAGGTGAACGAGCCATTGCGTGAGGAGGTCTCCCGCCTGGAGACGGACTTGGCCCGCGAGGAAGAGCCGTACCGGGAAAGGCTGCTGGAGGAGCGACTCGAAGCTCTGCCCTCAGCCGTCCGAAACGATCTGCGGAAGCTCTCCAAGACGCCCCAGGCCGAGCGTGACGAAGTCCAGCAATACCTCGCCCGGGAGTTCCGCGAGACCCTCGAGATCAGCTCCGCGGAGCTCGCCAAGCGCTACCCTGATCTGAAAGCTGTCGCGGACCCGATCCAGAAGGCGATCGCGGCGGCCAAGCGGGACATGAAGGAGGAGCCCCACGTCCGAGTCTTGGTCGACACAGGCGGCGATCCCTCCCCGGCCTATCTGCTCAAGCGCGGCGATCCGCTCAACCCCGGCGAGATCGTCGATCCCGGCACGCCCTCGGTCATCAAGGTCGGGCTCGAACCCTATCAGGTGGAAAAGCCTTGGCCGGGCGCGAACTCCAGCGGTCGCCGCTTGGCGCTGGCCCGCTGGTTGACTCAACCCAACCATCCTCTGACGGCCCGAGTGCTGGTCAACCAGCTCTGGATGCGCCACTTCGGCCGGGGCATCGTCGCGAGCCCGTCGAACTTCGGCCGGTCGGGCATGGCGCCATCGCACCCGGAGTTGCTGGACTGGCTCGCCACCGAGTTCGTCGCCTCCGGCTGGAGCATCAAGAAGATGCACCGCCTGATCATGACCTCTGCCGCCTACCGCCAGACTTCGCACGCCGACGAGGCGACCCTCGCCGCCGACCCGGACAACATCCTGCTGACCCGCATGCCCCTGCGGCGCATGGACGCCGAGGAGATCTACGACTCGGTTCTGCGAGTGAGCGGTCGCCTCGACCCCGCGCTCTTCGGCCCGCCCTCGGAGCTGGAGGTCAAGGACAACAAGGAAGTCGTCGCCAAGCCGACGGGAAAGGGCTACCGCCGCAGCCTCTACGTCACGCAGCGCGCACAAACTCCGCTCACGCTGCTGGAAGCCTTCGACCTGCCGAAGATGACGCCCAACTGCATTGAGCGCGGCTCCTCCACCGTGTCCACGCAAGCCCTGCAAATGCTCAACGGCTCCGACGTCTGGCAGCATTCGCGCTACATGGCCGGCCGAATCATCGACGAAGTCGGCGTCGACGCCGGAGAGCAGGTTGATGCGCTCTTCCTGCGAGCCTTCTCCCGCAAACCGACGGCACAGGAAAAGCAAGACAGTCTGGAGGGTCTGGAGGAGTTCGCGCGGCTCTGGCCCGCGCGTCTGGAAAAAGACCAGGAGTCCGCGCCCACCGTGTGGACCGCCCGCTGGCTCGCGTTGGCCAGCCTCTGCCACACCGTCCTCAACTCCGCCGAGTTCAGCTTCATCGACTGAGAACGACCATGAGCCGCCCCAAGCCTCAAGCCGCCCCTTCCCGCCGAGACTTCTTCTCCCGTATCGCCGACGGGCTGCACGGCGCCGCGCTGGCGTCGATCCTCGGCGCAGACCTCTTCCAGGGCGCCCCGCTGCGGGCCTCCGAGGGCGGCGGGCAGGTGTTTGATCTGTCGCCCAAGCCCACGCACTTCCCGGCCAAGGCCAAAGCCGTCATCCACCTGTTCATGAACGGCGGCCCCAGTCAGGTCGATCTCTTCGACCCCAAACCGGCCCTCGAGAAGTTCGCCGGAGACATTCCCAGCCGCGACCTGACCACCGACGTCTCCTCACCCGAGCAGCTCGGCGGCCTGCTGCCCGCACCTTACAAGTTCCGCAAGCACGGCCAGTGCGGCATGGACGTCGCCGACGTGATGCCGCATTTCGCGCAACATGTCGACGATGTGGCGCTGGTCCGCTCGATGTACGGCGAGCACTTCAACCACGAGCCGGCGCTGTTCCTCATCCATACCGGGCGAACCATCGCCAGCCGGCCGTCCCTCGGCGCTTGGGTCGCCTACGGGCTCGGCTCGGAGAACCAGAACCTGCCGGCCTACGTCGTCCTCGACGACCCCAAGGGACTGCCCATCAACGGCATCTCCAACTGGCAATCCGCCTACCTCCCGCCGGTCTACCAAGGGACTCGCTTCCGCTCCGAGGGTCCGCCGGTGCTCAACCTCGAGTCCCGCCCCGAATGGCCGACGCCCCTGGCCGAGGCGGAGCGCCGCCTGCTGGCCAAGCTCGACGCGGGCCACCTGGCCGCTCGGCCGCACCAGCCCAATCTGGAAGGCCGCATCTCCAGCTACGAGCTCGCCGCGCGCATGCAGCTCGCCGCCGGAGACGCCCTCGACGTATCCGCTGAAAGCGAGAGGACGCGCGAAGCCTACGGCCTCAACGATCCGCTCACGGCGTCCTACGGCAAGCGCTGCCTGATGGCTCGCCGGCTCGTCGAGCGCGGCGTGCGCTTCGTACAGCTCTACATCGAAAGCCAGATCTGGGACGCGCACTCGGAGCTCGAGAAGAGCCTGGCCTACAGTTGCGGCAAGACGGACAAGCCCGTCTCAGCCCTGCTGACCGACCTCAAGCAACGCGGGCTCCTGGACTCCACGCTCGTCGTCTGGGGCGGCGAGTTCGGTCGGTTGCCGCTGGCGCAGGCCGCCGACAACGCCGATCGCGCCGGGCGCGACCACGGCCCCAGCGGCTTCAGCGTCTGGATGGCCGGCGGCGGCGTCAAAGGCGGCACGATCTACGGCTCGACCGACGAGCTAGGGCACAAGGCCGTGGAGAATCGCGTCAGCGTACACGACTTCCACGCTACGATTCTGCACCAACTGGGCATGAACCATCGCGATCTGTTCATCGAACGGCACGGTCTGAAGGAACGCCTGACGGACCAGTTCCCCGCCCGCGTCGTCGAAGAAATCCTGGCGTAGCCGAGCCCCTTCAGACGCCGTTCTGCTGCATCAGCTTGGCCACCAAGGCGGTCCAGCCCGTCTGGTGGCTGGCCCCCACGCCCCGGCCGTTGTCGCCGTCGAAGCACTCGTAGAACAGCACCAGATCGCGCCAATGCGGGTCGCTGCGGTAGCGCTCCTCGGCTCCGTGGAGCGGCCTGCGGCCGTCCGCGTCCCGCAGAAAGAGCCGGCCGAGCCGTCGCGAAAGCTCCTCGGCCACCTGCCAAAGCGTCAGCATGTTCCCCGAACCCGTGGGACACTCCACCTTGTAGCCGTCCCCCCAGTAGTGGTGGAACCGCTGCAGCGACTCGATCAGCAGGTAGTTCACCGGAAACCATACCGGCCCCCGCCAATTCGAGTTCCCGCCAAACAGCCCCGTCGTGGACTCGCCGGGCTCGTAATCCACCGAATACTCGGCGTTGTTCCTGCGGAACACGTAGGGCTCCTTCTCGTGCCGCTTGGAGAGCGAGCGCACGCCATAGGGCGACAGAAACTCGTTCTCATCCAGCATGACCGCCAGAATCCGCCGCAGCCGATCACCATCGGCGATCGACAGCAGCCGGCGCTCTTCCGAACCCGGCGTCCGCATACAGGCCACATGGGCCGTCAGGTCGGGCCGATTCTCGATAAACCATTCCAGCCGATGCTGAAAGCCGGGCAGCTTCTCCAGCAGCCGCGGCTCCAGCGTCTCCACGGCGAATAGCGGAATCAGGCCCACCATCGAGCGCACCTTCAGGGGCTCCAAGCGGCCGTCGGGCAGGCTCAGCACGTCGTAGAAGAAGCCGTCGGTCTCGTCCCACATCCCCACTCCGTCGCTGCCCAGATGGTCGATGGCGTAAGCGATGTAGAGAAAGTGCTCCCAGAACTTGCTGGCCACGTCTTCATAGGCGGGGTCTGTACGCGCCAGTTCCATCGCGATGGCCAGCAGATTCAGGCAGTACATGGCCATCCAGCCGGTCGCATCGGCCTGCTCGATCCGGCCGCCGGTCGGAGACGGCGCGCTCCGGTCGAACGCCCCGATGTTGTCGAGACCTAGAAAGCCTCCCTCGAAGACGTTGCGTCCGCCGGCGTCCTTGCGGTTGACCCACCAGGTGAAGTTCAGCAGCAGCTTGTGAAAGACCCTTTCCAGGAACTTGAAGTCGCCCTTGCCGCGCCGGCTCTTCTCGATCTTGTACACGCGCCAGGCGGCCCAGGCGTGAACCGGCGGGTTCACATCGCCAAACTCCCACTCATAGGCCGGCAACTGTCCGTTCGGGTGCATGTACCACTCCCGCACCAACAGCATCAGTTGCTCCTTGGCGAAGTCGGAATCGATCAGCGCCATGGGCACGCAGTGGAAGGCCAAGTCCCAGGCCGCAAACCACGGGTACTCCCACTTGTCCGGCATTGAGAGCACATCCGCCGTGAAGACGTGCGTCCAGTCATGATTGCGGCCCCGCTTGCGGCTCTCGGGCGGGTCGGGCTGCGCGGGGTCGCCCCGCAACCAGTCGCGCACTACGTAGTGGTAGTACTGCTTCGACCACAGCAGGCCGGCGAAGGACTGCCGCATCACGCCCGCAGCTTCCGGCGATAGGTCCGCCGGAATCACCTGCTGATAGAACTCCTCCGCCTCCCTGCCCCGCTGGTCGAAGATCGCGTCGAAATCGTCGAAGCCCGGCGCCCCGGGCCCCAGCCGCAACTCGATGATCTCTTCCTGCCCCGGTTCGAGCTGCAACTGATGCCAAGCCGCCGCCTTGGTGCCATGCCGGTCGGGGTTGACCGCCTCCGCCCGACCCCGGATGACGCGTTCGCCCACCCCATCTTTGTAGAAGCCCCGTCCACTCTTGTAGCCGTAGAGCCGCTCCGTGTTCGTGTCGTTCTCCGTGAACAGCCAGTCGGCCTGCTGCCGGCCCACCAGCGTTCTCCGACCGTACCGAGGATGGTCGAGGGCCACGCCGTCTCCGTCGGCCCACAGCGCCGGGCGCTCCGCGCCGGAGGTCCAGGACCAGGTATTGCGGAACCACACCGTCGGCAGCACATGGAGCTCGGCCTTCTCAGGACCGCGATTTGCCGCCCGAATCCGGATCAGGATATCGTCCACGTCGGCCTTGGCGTATTCGACGAACACATCGAAGTAGCGTTCCTCGTCTAACGCACCCGTCTCGAGCAGCTCGAGCTCGGGCTGGGTGCGGTCCCGCAACCGGTTCCCGTCGACCAGGCCCCGGTACGGAAACTCCGTCTGCGGGTACTTGTAGAGGAGGCGCTCGAAGGAATGCGTGGGCGTAGCGTCCAGATAGAAGTAGCACTCCTTGACGTCCTCGCCATGGTTGCCTTCGTTCCCGTTGAGGCCGAACAAACGCTCTTTGAGGATCGGATCGCGGCCGTTCCAGAGGCTGACCGCGAAGCAGACCGACTGGTGGCGATCGCAGAATCCGCCGAGGCCGTCCTCCGTCCAGCGGTAGGCCCTAGAGCGCGCATGATCGTGTGGAAACGACTCCCACACATCACCCCCCGCCGAATAGTCCTCGCGCACGGTCCCCCACGCGCGCTCGCTCAAATAGGGCCCCCACCGCTTCCAATGGACCCGCCCGGACTCCGCGTCGAAGAGTCGTCGAACTTCAGCCGATTTCGCAGCGTCGAGTGCGTGGACATGGCGAGTCATCTCCTCAACCATAGACCGCCCATGGCTTCGCTGTGTTTCCGGGTCTCGTATACTGAACCCCATCCGTCCGGCCATGCGCAGACTTTCGTCCCGGCATCCCTCGCTCGCGGCGCTTTGCGCCACGGCGGTTCTGCTCGCCGGCGCCGGGTTGGAACAGGTTCGAGCCGCCACGCCGAGCGCGGCGGACCTGGAGCTCTTCGAAGACAAGATTCGGCCTCTGCTGGCCGCACAGTGCTACTCCTGCCACGGAGCCGAAAAGCAGTTCGCCGGGCTGCGGCTGGACTCCCGCCAAGGCCTGCTCGACGGCGGCAAGAGCGGACCGGCCGTCCTGCTCGACGATCCCCCCAGCAGCCCTTTGCTGCGGGCCCTGCGAGGCGAGACGCTGCGCATGCCGCTCGGCGGCGCGTTGAGCGAGGCCGAAATCGCAGCCGTGGCCAACTGGGTGGAGCGAGGCGCGCCCTGGAGCGAGGCCCGTGAGCAGTCCGACGCGAACCTGAGTGGCGAGGATCGCTACTCCCGGCTGTTGCGCGAGCACTGGGCCTTTCAGCCCGTGGGGCGGCCGACGCCTCCCGCGGTCGCCGATTCCGGCTGGTCCCAGCACCCCGTCGACCGCTTCCTCGCCGCTCGTCTGGCAGAAGCGGGTCTGGTCCCGGCCCCACCCGCCGACCGCGCCGTGCTCATCCGCAGGCTCTGGCGCATCCTGACCGGCCTGCCGCCCTCGGCGGACGACATCCGAGACTTCGTCGACGACCCCTCGCCCGACGCCTACGACAAGCTCGTCGACCGACTCCTGGCGTCTCCCCGGTTCGGTGAGCGCTGGGGCCGTCACTGGCTCGATCTGGTGCGCTACGCCGAGACGCGCGGATACGAGTGGAACTACGAGATCGTCGGCGCCTGGCGCTACCGCGACTACGTCATCCGGGCCTTCAACGAGGACGTTCCTTACAACCAGCTCGTGCGCGAGCACATCGCCGGAGACTTGCTCCCGAATCCCCGCATCGACCAGAGCCGGAACATCAACGAGTCGGCGATCGGGACGGCGTTCTACCGCCTCGGAGAAGCCGGACACGACGACTGCGTCCAATTTCGCGGCATCGCCCTCGACGTCATCGACAACGAGATCGACGTGCTGTCGAAGACCTTCCAAGGGATGACCGTCGGCTGCGCACGGTGCCACGACCACAAGCTCGACCCGATCCCCACCACGGACTACTACGGGCTCTACAGCATCCTCAACAGCAGCCGCGCCACGACCCACACAATCGACACGCCCGCGGCGACCAAGACCGTTCGCGACCAACTGGCCGCGCTCAAAGGCTCCATCCGGCAGGAGCTCGCGAAGTTCTGGACCCGGGAAGCGGCCAACCTTTCGGACCAACTGCGCCCGGCCGAGTCCGGCGACGAAGAAAGCGAGCCAACACTCGACGACCCAGCCTATCTGCTGCGCGCGCTAGCCGCGGCCGAGGACCAGGGCAAACCCTTCGCGGAAGTCTTCGCCGAGGCCGCCGGACGTCTCCGCAGCGAGAGGAAGGCGCGCCGCGCCCACAACGCCGACGACTTCCAATCCTTCGGCGACTTCCGTACCGCCGAGCCGGAAGGCTGGAGCCTGAGCGGTTCCGGGCTGCTCGACGGCCCTTCCCCGAGCGGCGACTTCGCCGTCCAGCCCGAAGGCGAGGCGGCGCTGCGGGCGATCTACCCCGCCGGCCGCTACTCGCACATCCTCTCCGCACGCCTGAACGGCGCGATCCGTTCGCCCTGGCTGCCGCGTCAGGCCAAGAAGTTGAGCCTGCTGGCGATGGGCGGAAACCTCGGCGCGCGCCGCACGGTCATCGACAATTGCGCCATCGGCGAGGACTACAAGTTCGTGGAGTCCTCCCGGCCGCAGTGGATCACGCTCGACGTCCAAGACAAGTGGAACGACCTGCCGGTCTTCGTCGAGCTGGTAACGCGCTGGGACAACCCTCGCATTCCCGACCGGCCCGGGCGCATCAAGGACCCCGAGTTGGCGCTGATCGACTCGCCCGAGTCCTACTTCGGTATCGTTCGGGCCGTGTTCCACGACGGCGACCAGCCGCCCCAGCCCGAGCTCGAGCATTGGGCGCCGTTGCTGGACGGTCCCGCCCCCACAAACCGGGATGATCTCCAGGGGTGGTACCAGGACATCGCCGCCCAGGCCATCGAGCGCTGGAGCCGGGGCGACGCCACCGATGAGGATGTCGTTTGGCTCTCCTGGTTCCTGGGCGAAGGACTACTTTCCAATCGGGCCGACGCAACGCCCGCGCTCGCGGAGCTGATCGGTCGCTACCGGAACCTCGAACAGGAATTGCCCGAGCCCCGCGTGGTGGAGGGGCTGGAAGACGCCGGCGCGGGACAAGACTTTCCCGTGCTGATCGCCGGCGCCGCCGACAGCCCCGGCAAGCCCGCGCCTCGTCGTTTCCTCTCCCGGCTGTTCGGCGAAGGGCCGTTGACCCAGAACGGCAGCGGCCGGCGCGAGCTGGCGGAATTGATCGCAGCCGAAGACAACCCGTTGACCGCCCGCGTCATGGTCAACCGCGTCTGGCATCATCTCTTCGGCCGCGGCATCGTGGCGACAGTGGACGACTTCGGCAGCTTGGGCGAACGACCCTCGCACCCCGAGTTGCTCGACTATCTGGCGCGGCGCTTCACGGACGACGGTTGGTCGGTCAAGCGCTTGATCCGATTCCTCGTCACTTCGCGGGCCTTTCGGCAGTCCGGCGAGACCACGGAGGGGGCCTTGACGCGCGATCCGCAAAACGCCCTGCTGCACCACTACGCGATGCGCAGACTGTCCGCCGAAGAAGTCCGCGACTCCTTGCTGTCGGTGGCGGGAGAGTTGCGCGCAGACCTCTACGGCCCCAGCGTGGACCCCTATCGCAAGCGCCCCAAGGACTATCGCCGCCTGTTCTCGGGCCCGTTGCTGGGCGACGGCCGCCGCAGCCTCTACCTCAAGGTCACTCGCATGGAGGGCTCCGGTTTTCTGGAGACGTTCGACTTCCCGATGCCGTCGACGACGCGCGGCGCTCGCGACTCCACCACCGTTCCGGCGCAATCGTTGACCCTACTCAACGACCCGTTCGTGGCGGAGGTCGCCGCCTCGTGCTCGCGCCGCGTTCTCAGCGATGCCGGCGGTTCCCTGCCCGAGCGCATCGACGCCCTGTTCGAGGCCATTCTGGCCCGCGAGCCTACGGCGGACGAGCGACGCCGCTTCACGGTCCTGGCCGACCGCCTGCAGACGCTGGAGGCCCAGGACGGAGAAGCGCAGAACGGAGAAGGCCAGGTCGGCGAAGCTGCTGTGTTTCGCGATCTGGCGCACGTCCTGCTGACGACCAAGGAGTTTCTCTATGTCCGGTAGGACCTCCCCACGGCGGGCTTCCAGCCCGGGTTGCGGTCGCGTGGGCGCCCGGTCGCGGCGCGACTTTCTGCGAACCGCCTCCAACGGCTTCGGGCTGGTGGCGCTGTCCGCGCTGGCGAACGATGCCGCGGCCTCCACCGTCCGCCATTTTCCGGCCACAGCCGACAACGTGATTTTCCTGTTCATGCCCGGCGGGGTGAGCCACATGGAGAGTTTCGACCCCAAGCCGAAGCTGGCCGAGCTCGACGGCAAGCCCGCCCAGCTCGACAGCTACGTCGCCGGACCGAACCGCAAGTGGCTGCGCGGCCTGTGGGATTTTCAGCGGTACGGGGAATGCGGCGCACCCGTCAGCTCGCTGTTCCCGCACACAGCCCAGCACGTGGACGACTTGGCAATCATCCGCTCGATGCACTCGCCCTTCCCGCTGCACGCCCGAGGCAACATCTTTCTGCACACGGGCCGGCTGGTCGGGGGCTTCCCCAGCATGGGCTCTTGGGCCGTGTACGGGCTGGGGAGCGAGAACCGCAACCTGCCCGGCTACATCCTGCTGCGGGACGTTTATGTGCCACCCGGCGGCATCGAGAATTTCTCCAACGGCTTCCTGCCCGCCACCTTCCAGGCGACCCACATTCGCGACGAGGGAACGCCGATCGACAATCTCGATCGCGCCGACGCCAGCGACGCCATCCAACGCGCCAAGCTCGACGCCATGGCCGCGCAGGACCGCGACTTCCTCAGCGCCGCGCAAGCGGACCCCCGACTCGAAGCCGCCATCGCGAACTACGAGATGGCCTACCGGATGCAATCGCTGGTACCCGACGTGCTCAACCTGGACCGCGAGAGCGCCGCGACGCAGCGGCTCTACGGCCTCGACTCCGACGACGCCGCCCAGCGCGCGTACGGCATGCAGTGCCTGCGGGCGCGCCGTCTGATCGAAGAGGGCGTTCGATTCGTCGAGGTGACCTGCCCCAACCTCTTCGGAATGAACGGCACCTGGGACCAGCACTCCGACCTGACGAAGGGGCACGAGACCAACGCGCGGGTGACCGATCAGGCGGTGGCCGGGCTCCTGACCGACCTCAAGGCCCGCGGCATGCTCGAAAGGACCTTGGTGGTCTGGGCCGGAGAGTTCGGCCGCACGCCGGACACCGGCAACGGCGACGGAAGAGACCATCACCCGGCCTGCTTCACCATCTGGATGGCCGGCGGCGGCGTCCGCGGCGGCGTAACCTACGGCGAAACCGACGAGTTGGGCAGCGACGTGGTGCGCGACCCAGTCTCCATCCACGACCTCCACGCCACCATTCTGCGCACCCTGGGCGTCGACCACGAGCGTCTGACCTACCGCTTCGGCGGGCGCGAGCACCGGCTCACCGACGTGCACGGCAGGGTGGTCGGCGAAGTCCTGGCCTGAGGCCGAGCCCGCGGGCCGGTGAAAAGGGTAGGAGAGCGGCGGAAGCTCCCGTATACTGGCCGTACCGGTACGGCGTCAACGTCGAACGCTGCGGTGATGTCTGCTCCCTGCAACTCCGCCCAGGAGGGACCGTGCAAAGCATCAGCCGGGGCGCTATCCCCTCCCTGGTCGTCTTGCTGGCGACCGTTCTCCCGTTCTTCGCGCCCCTCGCCGTGGCGGGCGATGCGCTGACGCAGCACTACGACAAGGCTCGCGTCGGCGCCGCCCTCGACGAGACGACGCTGAACACGTCGAACGTTCAGCGCTCCCGTTTCGGTAAGCTCTGGACGCTCTACGCCGACGGCCAGATCGTCGCCCAGCCGCTCTACGTCTCCAACCTTGCGATCGACACGACGACCAACCCCAACGCGCCCAACGTGCAGGGGACGTTCAATGCCGTGATCCTGGCGACGATGCACAACACCGTGTACGTCTACGACGCCGACAAGGAGAACCCGGGCCCCCAAGGCCGCACCAAGCCGCTCTGGGCCACGTGGCTCGGCCAGCCGCGGCCCGGCGGTAAGGACATCGACATGTGGAGCACCAACGATCCCGAGTGGGGCATCTTGAGCACTCCCGTCGTCAGCGACGACAAGTCGACGCTCTACGTTGTCGCCTGGCACAACGACGGCGCGCAGGGCTACGCCTACCGTCTGCACGCGCTCAATCTGCGGGACGGGGCGCATCGCCAACCGCCGGTCCTGGTCGGCGCGCGCTCCACGGATCCCTCCCAACCCTGCAAGCCGCAGAACCAGTTCAACCCCTGCGTCCACAAGCAGCGCGCCGCACTGCTGCTCGACCGCGGCGTCCTCTATATCGGCTTCGGCGGCGACGGCAACCGCGGAGCGCTGTTCGCCTTCGACGCCCAAACTCTCACCCAGAAGGCCTTTTGGAGCTCCACGCCGAGCGGCTCCAACGGAGGAATCTGGCAATCCGGACAGGGCCTCGCCGCCGATGCAGACGGCTTCCTCTACCTGATGACGGGCAACGGAACATTCGACGCCGACCACGGCGGCGCGAACTACGGCAACAGCTTCGTCAAGCTGGAGCTCACCGCCCAAGGCTTCGCCGTGCGGGACTTCTTCACCCCCTGCGATCAGGCGTTTCTCAACAATATCGACCTGGATCTGGGTTCGGCCGGCCCCGTTCTGCTGCCGGTCAACCCGCGGCGCATCGTCAGCGGCGGCAAGGAGGGCATCCTCTACGTGCTCGACCCGGCCCACATGGGCGGCTTCGCGGCCAGCCCCAGCGCCCCCAACTGCCAGAACGCCAACGCCGTGCAGCAGGTCCACGCCTTCGCGCCACAGGTTCACAACGGGGCCACCCACTACGGCAACATCCACGGCTCTCCGGTCTACTGGAAGGGCCCGGACGCCGAAAGAGTCTACGCCTGGGGCGAGAACAGCCCGCTGAAGGCCTATCGCTTCAAGCAAGGCAAGTTGCTCGACGGCAACAACCCCGAGACCAGCGCCTACCAGCCTCCGCTGGGGATGCCCGGCGGCATGCTGGCGCTCTCCGCCAACGGGCGCAAGAAGGGCTCCGGCATCCTCTGGGCGGTCGTTCCCCTGGACGGCGACGCCAACACCCAGCGCGGCGTCAAAGGCATCGTGCTGGCGCTGGACGCTCAGCACGTCAGCCAGACGCTGTGGACCAGCGAGCAGTTCTCCCAGCGAGACCGCCTCGGCCTGTTCGGCAAGTTCACGCCTCCGCTGGTGGCCGGCGGCAAGGTCTTCGTCACCACCTACGGAAACAATGAGCCCTTGCGGACCTACGGCGGAGCAGCCAAGCCCAATACCTTCCCGCAGCAGTACTACGTCGCCGTCTACGGCTTGCTCGGACCGGCCATGCCGCATCCCAAGGTCGTCCACCAGGACAGCGACGACATCGCCGTCGTGCGAGCCGTCACCGAACCGCTGGCGCTCGACGCCTCGCAGTGCGCCGCCATGGACGGCGCCTCCGTCGACTGCACCGACGCCTTGGCGGAAGCCGCCGGAGCGCCCCCGTTCCACCAAGTCCTCCTGCCGGTCTCCGGCGCCCCGGGCTGCCGCCTCGTGCGCGTGACCGCCGCGGGGAAGAACGCCGGAGTCAACAACTCCAGCGGCGTGGGCTTCTGGAGCAGCCAGTCCATTGCCGGCAATCTCGCCGCCGAGGACCAGGGACGCTTCACCGCCAAGAGCCAGCTCAAGGCGGTGGGAACGGGGACCTTGCTGGACGGCTCGCCGGCTACTCTCTACGAGTTCGTCGGCGTCACGGGCTGCTCCGCCGGAGACGCCGGGGCCTTCAGCCGGCTCTTCAAGCCCTACATGCAGTTCGACGGAGCGGACGGCGTGGTGTATCGCAATTGGGATCGCGCCCAGAACTTCACGATCGGGCCCGACGTCCCGCAGTTCGACCGCAGCGGCGACGTACTGCAGCCCTAAGCCCAGGTCAGCAACGTCCGCTTGTCGATCTTGGCCTCATCGAGCTCCATGCCGAAGCCCGGCCGGGAGAGCAGCTCCAACTTGCCGTCCGCCGGCACGGGCGGATGCTTGTCGAAGTAGTAGTACGACGCCATCTTCAGGATCAGGAACTCCACCAGCGGGCAGGTCATCGGCGACTGGCTGCTCACCACGTGCAGCGCGGCGTGGATGTTGTGCCCGTGTGGGATCACGTGCGCATCGAACGACGAGCCCAGGGCGCAGATCTTGACCAGCTCGCTTACCCCGCCGCACCACTCCGGGTCCGCCTGGACCACTGAGATCGCCTCGACCTCCAGAAAGCGCTTCACCTCCCAGCGGCCGTAGAAGTGCTCGCCCGTGGCCACCGGAATGGTCGTCTCCCTCGCCAACTGCCGAAAGCTCTCCATCTTGTCGACCTGGAAGGCTTCCTCGATCCACCGCACGCGGAGATGTTCAACGGCGCGGCACCATTCCATGGCGTAGTTGAGGTCCCAGCCCATGAAGGCGTCGAACATCAGGTCCACGTCGGGACCGACGGCCGCCCGCAGCTCCTCCACCAGCGCGATGTTCTTGCGCAGCCCCGCGGCGCCGTCGCCCGGGCCGTAGGGGATGAACCACTTCTGATGCCGAAAGCCCTTCGCCGCGAGCTCCGCCGCCCGCGGGCCGGCCTTGCCGGGCTCCACCGAGTAGCCCAGCGTCGAGCCGTAGACGGTCGCCGCAGGGCGCGTCGGTCCGCCCAGGAGCTGGTAGACCGGCGCGTCGAAGTAGCGGCCCCGCAGGTCCCACAGGGCGTTGTCGACGGCGGAGACGGCCATCATGTAGTGGCCCGCCCGCGAATGACGGTTGAGCCGGTAGAGCTGGTCCCAAAGCGTCTCGACGGCGAGCGCGTTCTTGCCGATCAGGAACGGCTTGAGTTGCCGGTCGACGACGACGGCCGCCTCCTCGTCGATGGGGCCGTAGAGCCCTTCTGCCCCCTCCTTGGTCTTGATGACGAGATACCGAGCCGTCCTGGCCTGGGGTCCCGGACGACCCTCAGCGGGCTCCATGTAGGGCGCTGGGCGCTGATCGTCGTAGACGTTCAGCGGGCGCACTTGATATTGCCGATTCACGCCGGACACGCCCGGCTCGGAGCCTTCGAGCCGCCAGATCTCGAGGTCCGCGATCGACAGAGTCTTTCCCTGAGCCCAAGCGGCGAAGGGCGCAAACAGGGAACCGAGGAAGGCGCGGCGCTGCATCGGCAGCTATCTTCGCAGAAACAGCCTCAGCGGCGGTTCTCCATGTAGTACAGGTAGCCGTCTTCAGCACCGATCAGCAGATCCCGCACGCCGTCGCCGTTCCAATCGACGGTCGTAGGGCTCGTGGTGTGGCCTGCCAACTCTTCGGTCGTCAGCGGCCCCTGGTAGAGCAGCCGCCCCTCGCCCAGGTTACGGTACCAGTCCGCGCTCTTCGAGTTGACCAGCAGGTCCGGCTTGCCGTCGCCGTCCCAGTCGGCCAGGGAGAGCTTGCGCCGTCCGCTGCGGCCGGCGGCGTCAGCGTTCAGGCGCAGCGGCCCGGGACCGGCGGAGATCGGCTGGCCGCGGCGGTCCGTGGCGGTGGGGCCGTCCGAGTGAAAGATCCGTGCGCCCGGCAGCAGTTCCCCGCCCTGGGCCCGCTCGAATAGCGCCAAGTACCCTTCGGCGTCCAAACCCACCAAATCCATGCGGCCGTCCTGGTTCCAGTCCACGGCGAGTGGCGTGGTGCGCCACTGCGTCACAAACTCGTGCGGCGCGGGCGACCACCAGGTCCACTTCGGCTTCACCGGCTCCCGCGCCGCCACCGGGGCAGCGGCGGCCAGCTTGGGTTTGGAACGGGTCCCCACGTTGCGATGCCAAACGACCTTGCCCCAGATGGAGTTCACGATCAGATCCGGCAGGCCGTCGCCGTCCCAGTCGGCCACGCTGAGCGTGGTGTAGCCCCACTTGGCCTCCGCCGGCCCTTGGATGGAGCCGTTCGGCCCGGCTTCGATGCGAATCGCCTTGCCGTCGGCCTGCAACCTTTGGGGCTCCGCCCAGCGGGGCTTCTCGCCGCCGCCCAGATTCTCGATGAAGCCGAGGTAGCCGGCCGTATTGCCCGCGATCAGGTCCTCGTCGCCGTCGCCGTCCCAGTCCGCCGAAACCGGCGTGACCAGCGCCCCGAACTTCACGAACTCGGCTTCTTGCCGGAAGTACTTCGGCTGCGCGAAATCCCAACCGCCGAGGTTCTCCACCAGGGCCACGCGTCCGTCCTCATCGCCCACGATCAGGTCCGTATCGCCGTCGCCGTCCCAATCCACGGCCGTGGGCGTGATCATCTCCAGGTCCATCCGAACCGCCTTGCCGCCGTGCTTCAGCCGCCGGCCGGGGGCGTAGACCGGCTTCGTGCGGGAGCCGGTGTTCTCGAACGCCGTGAAGCCGTCGAGAAACTCGCCGCAGATCAGGTCCAAGTCGCCGTCTCCGTCGAAATCGGCAAAGTTCGGGCTCGGCCAGCCGTACACGTCGATCGCCGCCCCGTCGGATGTCTCGAGCTTGCGCGCCGGCGCGTAGCCGTCCGCTTGCTTTTCGAGCAGAAAGACGAAGCCGTGCAGCGGCCCGTTCGTCCACTCCCCCTTGGCGTTGTAGGCGTCGTCCCAGCCATAGTCGGCCCAGTCCCCCACGCCCACGATCAAGTCCAGGTCGCCGTCTCCGTCGTAGTCCAGCCGCTTCCACTGGTTGGCGCGGGTCTTACGGCCGGCCGGGTAGAAGTCCTTGAGGGTGACGCCGAGACTCTCCGGCTTCTCGAAACCGGAGCGTTTGAAGTCCGAATAGACCGTTCCATCGGTCATCACCGTCCCGTCAGGGGATATCTGCACGTGCTGCTTGTAGACCGCCACCTTGCGCGGAGCCTTGAAGACGGGCAGCTTGCCGCCGCCGGGGTTCTCGAAGAGCCAGGTCCCCTCAAAAGGCTTGCCGCCGCTGCTCACCAGCAGGTCCAAGTCGCCGTCTCCGTCGTAGTCCATCGGCAGCGGCCAAGCCCACAGCCCTGCGCCGAGATCGACCGTCAGCCCCGGATTGTTGTACCGAACACGCTCCAGATGCTGGCCGGGCAGGGCCGCGGCAAACAGGAGACCGACGCACAGCAGCGACCGTCTCCACCGCAAAGCCTCGCCAGCCCGCCGGACCTCCTGGTCCGGCTCAGAACCGCAAAGGCGCTCGCAGCAGCACCGACGCGTAGAAATATAGCTCGGCGTCGAGCGATCTCTTGATGTTCTCGGCCTTGCGGAATCCATGTTGCTCGCCATCGAACAAGAAGTATCCCACCGGCAGCCCCCGCCGGCGCAACGCCGCCGCCATGCTCTCGGCCTGTTCGGGCGGCACCACGCGGTCTTCCGCGCCCTGGAAGAAGATCACCGGCGCGTTGAAGCCCTCCACATGCCGAATCGGTGAGCGCTCCTCGTAGACGGCTTTGTCGGCCGGGTAAGGGCCGACCAGCTTGTCCAAGTACCGCGATTCGAACTTGTGCGTGTCCTTCGCCAGGGCCTCCAGGTCTCCGATGCCGTAGTAGCTCGCGCCGGCCCGAAACACATCGCGAAACGCCAGAGCCGCCAGGGTCGTGTAGCCCCCCGCGCTGCCGCCGCGGATGATCAGCCGCTCCGGGTCCGCCTTGCCTAGGTCCGCCAAGTGCCGGGCGGCGTTCACGCAGTCGTCGATGTCCACGATGCCCCAGCGGCCCGCCAGCCGTTCGCGGTAGGCCCTGCCGAATCCTGAAGAACCGCCGTAGTTCACATCGACAATCGCAAACCCTCGGCTGGTCCAATACGCCTTCCGCAGGTCGAGTGTGGGCGAAGCCTGCGCGGTGGGCCCGCCGTGGCTCACCACGATCAGCGGCGGCTTTTCGTCTGCGGGAGCCTCGAAGTCCGGATTCTGCGGAGGGTAGTAGAAGGCGTGGGCCGACAAGCCGCCCTCGGTCGAAAATTCCATGCCCTCGGGCGTGGAGACGTAGCGCCGTAGCTCCTCGTCCACCACCGCCGACTGCCGCAACGTGCGGAACCGCCGCGTTGCGCTATCCAGGCGGACTACGGCGTCGGCAGCCGCCGGCGAGCCTCCATGAAAGGCCAGCAGACCGGGCTCGGCCGCCAGGCTCGAGAGGTCCGTGTAAGGGCACTCCACCGGCTCCAGCTCTCCCGTCGATGTCCGGACGCGCCCCAGCCGCCAGCCGTCCCGCGTATGATAGGTCGCCCAGATCGTCTCGGCGTCCTCAAAGGCGTAGACAGACCAGCCGAAGACCCACTGGGGATAGCCCAACTCGGCCTCCGTCTTGACCAGGTGCGTGACAGCGCCGTCCGCCTCCCGGCGATATAGATTCCACCAGCCACTGCAGTCGGAGACGAAATAGAGCCGTCCATCAGGAGACCAGCGCGGCTGGAAGACCGACTCCGCGTCGCCTCCCGCCACCTTCCGCGGGTCGTCCAGTCCGCCGCGCGACCCGACCGTGGCGACCCACAGCTCGGTTCCATCCCAGGGCATATTGGGGTGGCGCCATTCGAGCCAACAGACGCTGCGGCCGTCCGGGCTGATCTTGGGATCGGAGTAGAAATCCGCCCCATCCACGAGCACGCGCTGCTCGCCGGACTCGATGTCGATTGCGACGATCGTGTTGACCGCCTCGCCGGAGCCGCCATGGTCCTCGCGGACCGCCAGCAGGCGATTTCGCCCGGCGTCGAGCGCCATATCCGCAAAGCGTCGCTCGCCTTCAGCGGTCAGCGCCCGCGGCGCGCCGGCCCCATCGAGGACGTACACGCGCTGGTCGGCGTTATTGACGAACCAGATCCGGCCACCGTCGACCAGATAGGCGCCGCCGCCGTACTCATGCGCCCGCGTGCGCACGTTGAACGGGGCCGGCGTCAGGTCCTTCCGCACCCCATCGCTTCCCTCGCGGACCAGCGCATAACGGCCCTCCTCCTCCGGCCGCCCCTCCAGCCAATAGACCGCGCCCTCCGAGACGGAGACGCCGCCGAGACGGACCGAATCGGCCACGATGCGGTCCGAGGTGACCGGCGACTTCCAGGAACCGTAAGGAGCTGTTGCAGGCATGAGCGCCTTTCAGTATGCCCTGCCCGCCCCTCCCAGGGCGGTATCATGGCCGGCGAGGGCGCCGCCGCCCGGCCGATGAAGACCCTGCCGCCCCCACTCCTGCGCCTGACCGCCATCCTCTGCCTGGCCGCCACGGGCTGCGCCGGGCCGCCCATGCAGGTCGTGGAGCTCGACGACTTTCGCGGCCAGGCCGCCTACGAGGTCCGCACGCCGTCCGCCACCTGGGTCTACCACCGCCAAGGAGCCGGTTTGGCCGCCCTGCTCGATCCCGACGGCGTGGACTGGGTCGGCTACTCCGAGGCCGACGGACCCGCGGGTTCATACCGCGGCCTGCCGAACCTGATCCACCCCGAGAACGAGTTCCACCCCGGCGGCGGCGGCTCTTCCTCAACCGTCGTGGAGCAGACCGGCGAGCGCGTCGCCGTCGAGTCGCAAACCGCCGACGGCGCCTGGGCCGGACGCTGGGAGTTCGGGCCGAGCCACGCCCGCTTCCGCCTCACCAAGGCGCCGCGGCCGTACTGGTTCGTCTATGAAGGCGCTCCCAACGGCGGGGTGGACTTCCAGCACGGCTACTACATGCTCTCCAACGGCTGGCGCAGACCCATCGGAGCGCCCTGGTCGCAGGATCTGCCGGACCCGGAATGGATCGTTTTCGGCGACGACCGCGCGGAGCGGGTTCTACTGTTGATGCAGGTGCGCGGTGACCTGCGGCCCGACCATGTGAACCAGATGCAGCAACAGATGGTTGTTTTCGGGTTCGGCCGCGAAAGCCCTTGCTGTAGCAAGTACCTCGACGGCGCGCCCGCCGAGTTCGTGGTCGCGCTAGTGGAATCGAGCGACTACGGGGCGATCCGCGCCGCCGCCGAAGCCCTGCGCTGAGCGCTCACTCGGCAGGGGCCGGAGTTGCCGCAGGCTCCGCCACCTCGATCGGACGCCCCTCGCTGACGAACGAGATGCCGAACGAACCGATGTGGCCCAGCATGATCGACTCCATCACCGGCTTCGCCACCGCCCCGGGAGCCCCCCAGCCGACCACGAAGTTGGCGCCGGAGCCGCCTTCGGTGTCGCGCTGCTCGATCACCCACTCCACCGTGCCCATCGCTTCCAGCTCGACCGGCGCATCCAGATACTGCCGGATCAGCTTACCGCGCGAGTCGTAGTAATCAACTCGCGTGAGCGTCAACGGGCGTTTCTGGTCCGCGTTGCGCACACTCAACGTGGCGGAGAGCTCGGTCACGCTGTCGGTTCGTCCCCAGTAGATGTTGGAATAGACCGGCACGTAGGTCTCGCCCTTGACGGCCAGCATCGCCGGGTCCGAGGTCGCCGGCCGCAGGGCCTTCTGGCCCGCCGGGTGGAAGATCGGATCGCCGGCCGGCGGGTCGTCGCAGCCCCAGCACAACAGCAGGAGAATCCACATCGCCGCGGCGGGTCTCATGCCAGCCAAGGTAGCAGAGCCGAGCCGGGCGGGGATCGCCTCTTCGGCGCCCCTCTCCGATTTCCGGCCTTCCGGTCGGATAGACGGCCTCCTTTTTCACGCATTGTCATGCAATCCAAACCGCGGCGCAGGCGGCGATCCGCCGGTCCGGGCAAGGGTTGCGGCCGACTAGGGCATAACCCTCGAGGGGATCAAACGATTGGCTCAGTACAGAGCCCAAAAATCCTAGTACTTTTCCATTGATCGCTACGGAAACTGGTGTTATTCTTCTCCCCGCGTCTGCCCCCTGAATCGTCCACGCAAACGTCCGCAAGCGGAGCCTGAACTATGCCCACGATTTCCTACCCTGGCGTCTACGTCCAGGAGATTCCCTCCGGGGTTCGCTCGATCAGCGGCGTCTCCACCTCCATCGCCGCCTTCATCGGAATGTGCAAACGCGGCCCGCTGAATCGCCCCACGAGGGTACTGGGCTTCAAGGACTACGAGCGGATCTTTGGGGACGACAAGTCGCAGGGCGAGATGACCGACCAGGTCCGCCTCTTCTTCGTCAACGGCGGCGAACAGGCCTACATCGTACGGATTGCCGACACCGCCCAAGAAGCCTCCTTCGGGCTGACGAACGCCGGCGGGGACGTGGTGCTCACGCTGACCTCGCGCGACGCCGGGCTGGATGCGAATCAGATCCGGGCGAGGGTTGACTACAAAACCGCCAGCCCCGAGCGCACCTTCAACCTGGAGCTGTTTCGGGAGGTCTTCGACGCTAGCGGCAAGCCGCAGGTCTCGGCGTCGGAGAAGCACCCCGATCTGACGATCGACCCCAACGGAACGCGCTACGTCCAGTCGATCCTCGACCAGCAGTCGCAACTGGTGACGGCGGCGGTCAACACCGCCAACGTACAGGCGGCCGCGACGCTGAACGCATTTTCGGCCAGCGCGGCGGTCTTCGCCGACGCCGCCGCGGCCGTTACGGCGCTCACAAACGCCATCGCCGCCACCGCCGACGGCTCTGTGGGCCGCTTCCGCATCAAAGTCGGCGCGGCTCCCTGGCTAACCGTCGAGGTCGCCTCGGCTGGGCTCACCCTGGCCAACTTTGCCGCCTCGATCAACGCCCTGCTGGCGCCGCACACCGCCGTCACCGTCTCGGTTCCGGACCCGGCCGACAGCCCGTTGCGCATCGTCGCCAGCCAGTCCCAGAACGACGTGCTGATCGAGCCGGCGGCGCAGCTCGACATCACCAAGGCGCTCGGCTTCGGCGCGGGACAAGGCGGCGTGGAGGTCGGCAGCTTCTCGGCGGCGCGCCCCGCCCCGTCCGGCTTGGTCTCGGCTCTCGACGACGGCTCCGGCGATCTGGCCGCTCTGCTGAGCTTCGGCGGCGCCGCCAAGGGCTCGCTGGACGACGTGGGCGTGGCCGGCGCCGCCGCGGTCATGCCCTTCACCGTCTCCACCGCCGACATCACCTATCCCAGCGCGGCCGGCAACATGGACGCCGGCACGCAGAGCGCAAGCCCGTCGCTGCTCAACATCGCCGAGAACTTGCAAGCCATCGCCACGGCTCTCAGCGCCGGCAGCGACGACTGGCGCGCTGAGGTGCAGGGCTATCGCTTGGCGCTCATCCCCGTTTACGGCAGCTCCAGCAGCGGCGTCGGCGCGGCGTTCACCTCCGCCGGCCCTGACCTCGCCGCGGCCGGAGAGATCTTTGAGAACATCACCGGCCGCCGCGCCGCCGAGGCTCTCGGCGGCGGCAGCGACGGCAGCGTGGCGCAGGCGAGCGACTACGACGCGGCATTTCAGGCCATCGACGAGACGGTGGACCTGTTCAACCTGATGGTGCTGCCCAAGAGCGCCGACGACACCGGCTCGCCCAGCATCCGTTCGACGGTCTGGGGCGCGGCCAGCGCCTTCTGCGTCGACAAGAGGGCCTTCTTGATCGTGGACGTGGAGCCCGCCCAACAAACGCCCCAGGGGGTGCTCAACAGCCTGCAGGCGCTGCGGACGGGCGTAGTGAAGGATCACGCCGGCTTCTGGTGGCCGCAGTTGACCATCAGCAGCGACGGCGTCAGCAAGAACGTAGACCCCAGCGGCTCGATCGCCGGCCTCATGTCCCGCATCGACGGCTCGCGCGGAGTCTGGAAGGCGCCGGCCGGCCTGGAAGCCGCCATCCTGGGCATCCAAGGCGTACGCGTGCCCATGTCCGATGCCCAGAACGGCCTGCTCAACCCGCAGGCCGCCAACGCGATTCGGTCCTTTCCGGCCGGAGTGGTGAGTTGGGGCGCGCGAACCATGGACGGCTTCGACAACTCCGGCAACACCGACTATCGCTACGTCCCGGTCCGGCGCTTCGCGCTCTTCATCGAGGAGAGCCTGCGGCGCGGCCTGCAGTTCGCGGTGTTCGAACCCAATGACGAGCCGCTGTGGGCGCAGATTCGGCTCGCCGCCGGCGCGTTCATGAACGGCCTGTTCCGCAAGGGCGCCTTCGCGGGACGCACCGCCAGCGACGCCTACTTCGTGAAGGCCGACTCGGAGACCACCACGGCGACCGACCAGAACCTCGGCGTCGTGAACGTGCTGGTCGGCTTCGCGCCGCTCAAGCCCGCCGAATTCATCGTCCTCTCCCTGCAACAGAAGGCCGGCCAGGTGCAGGTCTAGTCCGCCGCTCAGAGAGCCACAAGGAAGCGCGTCATGGCGAGTTTCACCAAGAACACACGCATCGATCCGTACAAGAACTTCAAGTTTCTGCTCTTCTTCGAGGGCCGCCAGGACCCCGTGGCCGGCATCAGCAAGGTGAGCCCCCTCAAGCGGACGACCGAAGTCGTCAGCCACCGGGACGGCGGCGACCTGAGCACGCCCCGGCATTCTCCCGGCTCCTCGAAGTTCGAAGCCATCACCTTCGAGCGCGGCGTGACCTTCGATCGGGACTTCGAGGAGTGGGCCAACCTCGTCTACAGCACCGAGGGCGACCCGGCCGTGTCGCTCAAGAACTACAAGCGCAACCTCCTGCTGAAAGTGAACAATCTGCAGGGGACGCCGGTGCGCTCCTACAAGGTCTACCGCTGTTGGGTGTCGGAGTACACGGCCCTGCCCGAGCTCGACGCCAACGCCAACGCCGTGATGATGGAGTCCATCGTCGTGCAGAACGAAGGCTGGGAGCGGGATCAGGACGTCAAGGAGCAGCCGGAAACCTAGGCGGCGCTGACGCGGCTCCGAAGAGGGCTCGAAGCGGACGGGAAGGACGCTCATGGTATCGGTTCGTCTCATGCAAGGACTCACCGGCGGGGAGGCCTCGCCGCGGTATGTCGCGCTCCGCGAGATCCGCGGCGAGGAAGAGTTGGCGGACCTCTCTCCGGCGGCGTTGGTGGAGAAGCTGGTCGTGGCCGACGGCTCCGCGCCGCTGGACGCCTTGTCGTTGTCCGACCAGGACCGCCTGCTCGAGGAGGTGTATCGCAACCTTTACGGCGCCGAGGTCGGCTGCCACGCCGTCTGCGTCGCCTGCGGCAAGGCCTTTGAGATGAGCTTCTCGCTCGATGACTGGATTCGCTCCCTGGTCGCCGACGACGATCCGGGAGTTCGGTCCGTCGGCGACGGTACTTTCGATCTGCCGCAGCAGGACGGGCTGGAGCGGGTGCGTTTTCGGCTGCCGACCGAAGTCGACGTGGCCCGCGCCGCAGCCGGCGACGAGGCCGAAGCGGCGCGCGCGCTGCGGAGCCTGTGCGTGCTGGAAGGCGACTCGGAAGACCCCCGTCTGGACGCCGCGATGGCCCGCGTGGGGCCTCTGCTCGACGACGAGATCGAGGCCGAGTGCGCCCACTGCGGCGCCTCTCAGACCGTGGCGTTCCGGCTGGCGGACTACCTGCTGGCGTCTTTGCGGCGGGAGCGGCCGCTGGTGTTGCGGGAGGTCCACTGTCTGGCCCGCAGCTACCACTGGTCCCGCCCGGACATCCTGTCGATGCCGCGCTCGTTTCGGCGCGAGCACGTGCGGCTGGTTCTGGCTGAGACCGAGCAGGGGGATCGCTCGTGGCTGTAGGCTACCTCTCCCGTGTCGCTCGCCGAGCCTCGGAGCCGCCCGGAGCGGCTCCGGCTCGGCCGGGCTTGGGTTCGGTCCGGCCGGCGACGCCCAGCCGCTCTCCGCTGGCTGAAGCCGACCAGCGCCTGCACTTGGATATGAGCCTGACGGCTCCGCTGGCCGGCACGAGCGAGCCGCCGGAGGCGGCGGGGATCGAGGAGATAGCGACGGAGGTTCCCGCCGCGCGCCCCCTCGGCGCACCAGCGGCGCAGGGTCAACCCGCCAATGCCGGCCGGCCCGCTCCCGCGCGGCAAACGCGGCGGCCCGCAGGCGAAGCCTCCCGGCCCGCTTCGCCGAGCGCCCCCTGGCGCGGTCGACTCCCCGAAGCATCGTCGACAGCCTCGGAGGGCCCCAGAGTGCACCGGGACGCGATGGCGCCCCGCCGCGTCCCGCCCGACGCTACGTCGCATCAGTCCGAAGCCCGAGCCGTCGTACGCCCGGCCGGCCCCGCGTCCGAAGCGGCGCAACCGCCCGAGCCCCCGGCAAGAAGCCCGGCCCCCGACAAGAGCTTCGACCCCTCCGACGCTCGTATCGATCGGATGTTCGACGCCTTGCGGTCGGCCCAGCGTTGGGTTTCAACGCCTCCGGCCGAAGCCTCCGAGCCTGCCGACGCACCGCGCCGGAGCGGGCCCAAGCCCTCTCGCAGCGCCCCTGCCGAGCCGTCTCAGACCCCGGTCCAGCCGTCCGCCCAGGCGATGCAGCCGGCCGTGACGCTCGCCGAGACCCGCGCCCTGCGCGCCGCCGTCCAGAAGGTCCAACCGCTGACGCGGGTGGAGATCGGCAGCATCGAAGTCGAAGTCGTGGCGCCGACGCGTCCGCCCGTTGCGCCCGCGCCCAGAGCCCTGCCCCGCGGCTCCGGCGCGCCCGCCTTCAGCGCCCGCAGCGCCCCTTCATTCGGTTGGAGGCAACGCTAAGCCATGCCGCTGGCGGACATCTCCCGGGCCACCGAAACCCTCACCACCCTCATCCGACAGGTGCTGGCGAGGGATTCCGGCATCAGCCCGTTCGACGTCTCCGCCGCCCCGCCCGAGGACGAGACCAACGCCTCGCCCAACTACATCAGCGTCTACCTGTTCCACATCGCCGAGGACCCCCACAGCCGCAACTTCACGACGACGGCCGCCATGACGGCCCCCTCGCCCGTGCAGCAGACGCCCATGGGCCTAGTCCTCAACTACGTGGTCACGGCGCGCAGCACCACCGGCGCCGGCGCGGACCGGACCATCACCGAACAGCGCATGCTCGGGTACGTCGCGCGAGCCTTGCACGACTATCCGGTCATTGACGACTCCACCGTCATCCCTTCCATCCCTCCGGCGCCGCCCAATCCGCCGCTGCTGCAGACCTCCAACCTGCAAGGCACGGGGAACGTCTTCCACCTGACCCTCCGACCGGTGACGATCGACGATGCAGTCAACTTCTGGAGCGCCGAGCAGGAGCTGACGGCGCGGCTGTCGCTGTTCTACGAGATGCGGGTGGTGATGCTGCAAACGCCGCCCGCGGTCGGCGGCGCGCCGCCGGTGCTGTCGCTGTCCGAGTTGGTCTCAGTGAGTGGCCGGCTGACGCTGTCGAGCGTACGCAGCCTGCTGGGCTTCGCGCTGCCGCCCGGGCACCCGTTGGCCGATCCCGGCTCGCCGTTCCGCTTCATCGACTGCAATCCGGCCCGGGCGGCCCTGTTTCCGCCGGGCGCTCCGCCGCCGAGCGTGCCGCCGGAGAACAATCGCTTCACGTTCGAGGGGGCGGGATTGCGGGGCGACCGCACCTGGGTGTCTCTGTTTGGCCCCGCCGGCGAGGGGCCCGGAGCGCCTGCCGACCGCCGCGTCCGCTTCCGAGCCGATCAGCCTGATCCCGCCAATGTCGACTGGGCGATCGAGGTCGACGGTGTACGCATCGCCTTGGCCGCACGGATGACGCTGCTCGGCGACAACGGCGTCAGCTACTCCATCTACCCCGGCGTCTACCGCGCCCGTGTAATCGTGGGGACCCAGATTGGCGAAGGGCCCGCACCGCGCTTCCTGGAGCAGTCGAGCGCCGATTGCGGCTTCGCCATCGTCCCGCAGATCGAAGCCGTGTTTCCCCTGGGTGGACCGCCCAATGCGCGCCAGTTCCGCATCACCTTATACGGAGCCTATTTGCGCGACGAGCTCGAGGTCCGCCTGAGCGTGGCGGGCCAGGCGCTGCGCCGCGACCCGAACCCCGCCGTCGCCGGCAATTTCAACTTTGCATCGGGCTCGGCGGACATCGACTTCGCTGTCGATACGACGGCGCTCGCCTCGCCGATCGCGCTGCAGCTCATGATCAACGGGGCCGAAGCGCCGCCGGCCTGGGGGGTCTTCTGATGGCCGCCGCTCCCGGAGTCCTGACGATGCCCGCCTCCGAAGCGCCCGCCTCGGCGCTCGAAGCCGTGCTGGCCCGCGTCCGGGCTCTGTGCCGACGCCGCCTGCTCTGGCTCGAGCGGCTGGAGTCCGAAGCGGCTTCCGAACCGGCCGGAAACCGCCTGCATCGCGCGCTGTGCGACGCCGACGCGCCCGAAGCCGAGCGGGCCTTCCTGGCCAAGAACGCCAAAGCCGAGGAGCTGGCGCGGCTGGCCGAGCGCTACCAGTCCTGGATTCTCGAGCAAACCTCGAACCGGCTGCGGCGGCTGGCCGAGGCGCTGGGGCTGGAGCGGCCGGAGATCGACCTGCTGCAAGTCTGCTTGGCTTCGAGCGTCGACCCGGCGCTGGCCGAGGTCTACGGCGCCCTGAGCGGCCTGGCCGGGCGAGCCGCCCCGACCGAGCCGCTGGCCGCCCGGCTGTGCGGCTACGGGCGCGGCGCCCTGTGGAGCCCGGCGGGGGCTCTGGCCCGCTGGCAGGTGCTCGAAGCCGACGAGCCCGCGCCGGGAGAATCCGCCGCGCTGCGCGTCGACCCCTATGTGCTCAGCTATCTGCAAGGCGGCTCCGAGCTCGACCCGGAGCTGCTGACCTGCTGCTCCTCGCGGCGAGCGTCCGAACAGCCGCTCGAGGGTTGGCCGGTCGACGAGATGGCCGGCCGCATCGCCGCCGCCGTCGCCCGCGGCGTGCCCAGCCGCGTGCAGCTCGTCGGTCCCCCTCTGAGCGGGCGCCGCAGCCTCGCCGCCGTCCTGTCGGCGACCCTGGAGAGCCCCCTCGTCATCGTCGACACCGCCCGGGTCGATCCAGCCCTGTGGGACAAGGTGCGCACCCGCGTGCACCGCCAAGCGCTGCTGCATGGCTGTTCGGTCGCCTGGATGGGGTCGGACGCCCGCCGCGGGCTCGACGCCGAGCCCGGCCTGCTCCCGCTGGAAATGACGATCCTGGAGTCGACCGACGACTTGGCGCCGGCCATCGGCTGGCACGAAGAGCGCTTCCAGATGCCTCGTCTGTCGAGCGCTCAGCGCCGCGCGCTGTGGCTGCTCTTCATCCCGAGCGCCCGGGTCTGGCCGGAGGAGCAGTTGCGGAGCCTCGCGGAACGCTTCGCTGCGACCGTGGGAGAGATCGCCCACGTAGCCGCCCAGGGGACGGACCGCTACGAGGAAGTCCGCCGGCTGGCCCGCGAGCTCTCGCGCGGCAAGCTCGGCGAGCTGGCGACGCTGGTCGATTGCCCGTTCAGTCGAGACGATCTGCATCTGCCTGCCGACTTGCGGAAGCTGCTCGACGAGTTCCTGTTCGAAGCCCGCGAACGCGTCCGGTTCTGGGAGAGACCTGAAGCCCGCCGTCTGTTTCCGCGCGGCGTGGGATTGATCGGGTTGATGGCCGGACCGCCCGGCACCGGCAAGACCATGGCCGCCCAGGTCATCGCCGCCGAGCTCGGGCTGGACCTGTTCCGGATCGACCTGGCCTCCACGGTCAACAAATACATCGGAGAGACGGCCAAGAACCTGCGCAGGGTCTTCGCGCGCGCCGCCGAGATGAACGCCGTGCTGCTGTTCGACGAAGCCGACGCCCTGTTCTCCAAACGCACCGACGTGCGGGACTCGCACGACCGCTACGCCAACGCTGACACGAACTATCTGTTGCAGCTCGTCGAAGACTACCCCGGGGTGGCGCTACTGGCGACGAACAAGCGCCAGAACCTGGACGAGGCCTTCGTCCGCCGCGTGCGCTACGTACTGTACTTTCCACGGCCCGAGCCGCCGCAGCGCTTGGCGATCTGGCGGCAACTCGTCTCCGAGCTGGCCGGAGCCGAGGCCGCGGCGCGGCTTGAAGAGGACCTACACAAGTTGGCTTACGCCGAAGCGCTCACGGGCGCGCAGATCAAGAATGCGGTGCTGGCCGCCGTCTTCCTGGCGCAGCAGGCGGGCCGGGCGCCGGCGATCGAGGACGTTCACAGAGGCCTGGAACGGGAGCTGTCGAACCAGGGCCGCAGCCTTTCGATCGACCGCTCCGGAGGGGGCGCATGAACAAGCAGATCCAGATCCAGCGCTTGCGCTTGCGAGTGCCCGCAGCCCAAGCCGGCAACCCGCAGGCTCTGGCCGCCGAGGTGGCGCGTCATCTGGCCGGCGCGGCCGGCGGCTGGGCCCCGGGCCGGGTGGAGTCGATCCGCGCGCAGGTTCCCGCCGGTAGCGCCGCGGCCGGCGGCGTGGCGCGCTCGATCGCGGGCGCAGTACAAAGCTCGATGGGCAAGCGAGGCGGAAAGAGCTGATGGCCGAGACGGGATACAGCGGCAGCCCTCACTTGGTGCGCGGCGCCATCGTGCAGCTCATCGACGACGTCATCGGCGTCGTCCCCAACATCATTCCGTTCCAGTACAACCCCGAAACCGTCACCCGCACGATGACGCCCTGGAACCCCTTCGAGGTCGAGCAGAGCGGCCGCGGACAGATCGCCCCCACCGCGCAACCGTTCGATCCCAAGGAGCAGATCACGATCGAGGTCCACTTCAACGCCGCCGACCAGCTCGAAGATGGCGATCCGGTGGCTCAGACCGTCGGCGTGGCCGACCGCATCGCCGCCGTCGAGAAGCTGCTGTTCCCCTCCGCGGGTCTGATCGGCGACCTGATCGCGGCCGTCGGCGAGATCGCCGGCAATCCGCCCCCGCCCAAACGGCTCAGCGTGCCCATCGCGCTGCTGATCTGGGGCCCGGGCCGTATTCTGCCGGTACGTGTGACCAGCTACAGCATCGAGGAGACGACCTTTCTGCCGTCCTTGCAGCCGCTGATGGCGAAAGTCAGTCTCACGCTCGAAGTGCTCACGCCGGACGTCTTCCGCTGCGAGTCGGGTCCGGCGATCGAGCTGGCCATTGCCGCCTACCGCTTCTACCGGCTGCAACAGAGCGCCTTGGCCATAGCGAACGGCGCGCGCAACGCGGCGCAGGCGCTGAGCCTGCTGCCGTTCTAGAGGAGGGATGAAACTTGGCCGTCTTCGACCGTGGAAGCCGCTACGTCAAACCGCCGCTCGAGCCCTATTCGGCCGCCGACCGCAGAGGGCGCGAAGTGAAGGCCCTGCCGATGCCCGAGCCGCCGATCGAGACCTCGATCGGCCAGTACGTCCGCAAACAAGGCCAGCGCCTGGACCACATGGCCAGCTCGTTTCTGGGCGATCCGCACGCCTTCTGGCGGATCGCCGAGCTCAATGGGGCCGTGCTGCCGGACTCTCTGGCCGAGGCCGAGAAACTCCAGATCCCCGCGCTGCCGCGCTAGGAGAACCGTAGAGAACGCCGTGCCCGATATCCGTTTCCAGATCGCCGTCAACCGCGAGCTCGACAACGACCTCACCGCCGATGCGGCCGAGATCGAAGTGCAGCAGACCATCGAAGGGCCGACGACGTTCCGCGTCCGCTTCGCCGTCGACATCTGCGGCGCGGACATGCGCCTGCTCGAGGACGAGCGGCTGCAGCCGAGCGATCCGGATACCGAGATCACCGTCCTGGCGATCCTCAACGGCGTCACCTACGTGCTCTCCCACGGCGTGATCGCCGAACGCCAAGTCAGCCTGGCCCCCGGCGGGCCCGGGTCGTATCTCGAGATTCGCGGCAAGGATCGCCGGGTGGTGATGGACCGCGAGCAGCGCAACGCCTCGCACTCGGGCACGGCGGCGGACATCGTCACGCCGATCCTGTCGCGCTACGGCTTCGAGGCCGACGTGGCCGACACTCCCATCGAGTACGACGAGAATTCCACCACGCTGAACCAGACCGAGACCGACCTGGCCTTCGTGGACCAACTCGCCGGTCGCAGCGACGTGCGGTTCTGGATCGACTGGTCGGCCGAGAACGGGCTGGCCGGCTTCGAGGTCACTGAGACGGCGCACTTCAAGCCCTCGCCGCCGCGCTCCTCCCTACCGGGACCGCTGGGCGGCCTCTCCATCCCGATCCTCGCGCCCGACAGCCCGCCGGAGCTGCGGCTGAACTCCGGCGACGGCTGCGCCAACGTCGCCAGCTTCGAGGTCAGCTCGAACGCCGAGGCCCCGACCGGCTCCGGCCCCATCGAGCGCGTCGCGCCGGACACCGGCGAGGTCGACGAGACTGAGACCCCCGCCGCCACCACGGAGCCGCTGGGCTCGGCTGCCTCCGGCTCGCAGGCCCGCACCCGGCGCGTGGTCAGCGCCGGCAGCGCCCAGGAAGCGCAGCTCCGCACCCAGGCCGCCCTCAACGACGCCTCCTGGACCGTCCAGGCTACGGCCGAAACCAGCGTCCACGCCCTCAACGGCATCCTCGCCGCGCACCAAACCGTGCGCGTCAGCGGCGGGGGCAGCCTCAACAGCGGCAACTACTTCATCAAGTCCGTCACGCACGCCATCGACGCATCCGACCACAAGATGCGGCTGGAGCTGATGCGCAACGGCCTGGGAGCGGCTTCATGAGCTATCCCGCCGCCCTCTCCCAATCGCGCCGCGAGTACTACGGCAAGTATCGCGGCCAAGTCACCGACAACGTCGACCCCCTCCACAAGGGCCGCCTGAAGGTGCGCGTGCCGCCCGTGTTGGGGACCGTGGAGGTCTGGGCCTCACCCTGCGTGCCCTACGCCGGACCGCAACTGGGCTGGTACACGATGCCGGAGCTCGAGACGGGCGTCTGGATCGAGTTCGAAGCCGGCGACCCCTCCTACCCCATCTGGACGGGCTTCTTCTGGAACGACGGGGACATCGACTCGGCCGACGCCGACCCCGGCGTCAAGTTCTTCAAGACGAAGAAGATGACGCTCCGCATCGACGACTCGAACGGCGAAATCATCATCAAGAACGACTCGGACTCGACGATCACGTTCACGACTGACGAGATCGTCATCAAGAGCGCTTCGGTCAAGCAAGAGGCCTCGGGCGGCAAGAAGACCGACCTGTCCTCGTCGTCGTTCAAGGTCAACGACGGCAACCTGGAGGTGCTGTGATGGCGGAGCGCTTCCAGGGCATACGCTTTCCGGTGACGATCGACGGCTCCTCGGGCCGCCTGCGGAAGGAGGGAGACTACTCCGCCTACGTGGCGCAGCTCATCAAGCAGGTGCTGCTCACCGCGCCCGGCGAGCGCATCGACCGCCCCGACTTCGGCGCCGGCCTGCGGCGGCTGCTGTTCGCGCCCAGCAGCGAGGAGACGGCCACGCTGCTCCAGGCCACCGTCTTCCAGAGCCTCGACCGCTGGCTCTCCGACCTCATCAAGGTCGACGACGTGAACACCGCCTTCGAGGACGGTCGTATGGAGGTCAATGTCGTCTACACCATCAAGGCTCGCGGCGACCAGGAAGTCTTCAATCTGGAGGTGACGCTCTAGGCCATGCCGACCTCGACCGATCGCCTGTCCCAACTGCGGTCCCGTCAGCAGGACTTCACCGGCATCGAGTTCGTGCAGGTGGTGAGCAAGTGCGACCAGAAGGTCCTGCGGCTGTACTTCCTCACGGACACCCTGGCGCTGCGGCCGCCGTTCGAGGATGTCGGCGACGCCTCCGTCATCCCTGCGCCCCTCACTCCCGGCGACATCCGCATCTACAGCCCGCGCGGCGAAGCGCCCGACGTGCTGTTGGAGCCCGATCCGGCCCTGATGCAGTGGGGAGAGGACGCCGTCGCCCAGCGCCGCTACCTGGAGATCGTCGTCCAGGAGCGCGGCACGTTCACCGAGTACCGCCTGTTCGTGGACGACGCGCTGGGCCGCATCGACCGGGTCTACAACGACGTCGCCTTCTCTTTCAAGGTCGGCTGCGACGACGACCTCGATTGCGCCGAGCCGCAGCCCGCCTGCGAGCCCGCGGACTTGGTGGACTTCCCCGTCGACTACCTGGCGCGCGATTTCGTCAGCCTCCGCAACGCTCTGCTCGACTTCGCGGCGCAGCGCTATCCCAACTGGCAGGCGCCGAAGGAAGCCGACGTCGGCGTGATGTTCCTCGAGATCCTGGCGGCGCTCGGCGACGAGCTGTCGTACGTCCAGGACCGGTTCCACCGCGAGGCCTATCTCGAGACGGCCACCGAGCGCCGTTCGCTGCGCAAGAAAGCCCGCCTGATGGACTACGAGATCCACGACGGGCGCATGGCTTCCACGACGCTGGAGCTCACCGTGGCGCCCGGCACGATCTCCGTCGAGGGCGGCTCCACGGTCTGGGCGCCGATCGAAGGCTCTGACCCGCTGGCGTTCGAGATCGGCAACGGGCTGAAGGATCGCGGCGTGAACTTTGCCGTGGACGCCCGCTGGAACCCCGGCAATTTCACGCCCTACGCCTTCGATGACGACGAAGCCTGCCTGCAACCCGGCGCGACGTCGCTGTACGTGCGCAATGACCCGGCCGGGCCGGAGAACCCCGGCGGCGTGGTCTTCGACCTGGCGGCGGCGGCGCTATGGAGCGAGGGCCGGCTGCTGCTGTTGCGTGATCTGGCCGCCGACGCCTCCGAGGTCGAGCGCCTACGCCTGGTGCGGGTGGTCTCGGTGGAGCTCGTCCGCGACGAGCTGTTCGACGTCGACCTGGCGCTGATTCGCTGGGACGAGCGCGACGCCTTGCCGTTTCACCTGCCGCTGGCGGAGCTTTCGCTCTCCGGTAATCTCGCGCCGGTCACCGCCGGGGAGTCCCGCACGGTCTCTTTCCGGCTGGGCCCTCTGCAGCCCGGCGACGCCGACGACGTTCTCTCGGCGGTGGAACGCGAAGGGCCGCTCTACGCCGAAGCCGACGCCGGCCTGCTGAGCCGTCGAGACCCTTGTGACGACGGCGAGGCCGAAGCCGCCGAGCGCCGGCCGATCTACCTGCTGAGCCTACCCGACACCGACGCGGACGGCTTGGCCTTCGCCGACCTGAACGACGACCTGCGCGCCACCGTCCCGGAGATGATCGTCTACCCGGACGGCGAGGAAGACGACCCCTGGGACTTCCAGCGGACCTTGCTGCTCTCCGACCCCGAAGCCCAGGTCTACACCCTCGAAGACGGCATGTGGCGGCGCATCGTCGGCTACTGGCGCGACGGCGAGGAGTACGTCCACCGCGACTACGCCACCGGCGCCGGCTACACGGTGCGCTTCGGAGACGGCGAGTTCGGGCGGCTGCCGCCGCGCGATTCGCTGTTCCACGTGGAGTACCGGCTGGGCTCGGGAACCCGGGCGAACCTGGCAGCCGGTGCGGTCAACGCCACCTCCATCCCGCACCAGACGCCCCCTCTGATCGGGCCGCTGGAGGGATTGGTGACCGCCGTCAGCAATCCGTTCCCGATCACCAGCGGCGTGGATCCGGAGACGCCCACGCAGATCAAGCTGCTCACGCCGGAAGCCTATCAGGCCAAGACGCTCTTCGCCGTCCGGCCGGAGGACTACGGCGCTCAGGCCGAGACGCTCGACTTCGTGCAGCGCGCGCAGGGTTCCTTCCGCTGGACCGGCTCCTGGCTGTCGGCGACCACGGCCGTCGATCCGGCCGGCTCCTTCCAGCTCAGCGAGTCGCAGCGGGACCAGGTGGAAAATCTGCTGTGCTGCCGCCGCCAGGCTGGCCGCGAGGTGATCGTGGCCGACCCCAAGTACGTCAACCTCGACCTGCGCGTGAACGTCTGCACCGAGCGCTCGGCCTTCGCCGGCCAGGTCAAGACCCGCGTCCTCAACGCCTTGTTCGGACCCACCGGTCGCCCCGGGGTGCAGCCGTTCTTCGACCCCGACCGCTTCACCTTCGGCACGCCCCTGCGCCGTGCGGCCTTGGAGGCCGCCATCCTGGCCGTGGACGGCGTGGAGGCGGTGACCGGCATGGAGATTCGCGTCCACGGCGTCACTGACTTCGTGGACTTCGACTCGCTGACCTTCGAGGTGGCCGACGACGAGCTGATTCGCCTGGAGAACACCCGTCTGGCGCCGGAGCGAGGCTCCCTGCGCCTGTCGATGGAGGGAGGCGCCTAGATGAGCAAGTGCTGCGATTCCAAGCCCTCGTCGCCGCTGGAGCTGCTGCCGTCCGGGCTGTCCTCCCTGCCCCGTCAA
Source organism: Acidobacteriota bacterium (assembly GCA_016125275.1). GTDB lineage: Bacteria > Acidobacteriota > Terriglobia > Bryobacterales > UBA6623 > RI-231. Next base: position 159,038 of record WGMB01000008.1, read on the forward strand.
CTGGCGGCCTTCCCGGAGGTTCGCCGGCAGTTGCTCGAACGGCTGGCCAATCCGGACGACGCCGCCCGGCGGCAGGCGCTGGGCGACTGGCGGCCCTCGGGCGACGATTTCGGCCTGATGTGGCTCGAGATGTGGGCCTACGTGGCCGACGTGCTGGGCTTCTACGACGAGCGCATCGCCAACGAGAGCTACCTGGGCACGGCCGTGCGGCGTCCGTCGCTGCGCCGTCTGGTGGATGTTCTGGGCTATACGCCGGCCTCGGGCGTGGCGGCCACTGCGACCGTCGCGGCCATCGCCGAGGGCCGGCTATGGACCACTCTGCCCCCCGGGACCGGCTTCCGCTCCCGAGGCTTCGATGGCCAGCCGCCCCAGGTCTTCGAAACCACGGCGGAGACCGCGATCCACCCGCTCAAGAACCAGTGGAAGGTCGTCCCCTTCCAGCGCCGGCCCACCATTGACGCCAGCAACTTCGAAGGCGACGCCGGAGCCGAGAAGAAGGAAGGCTCCAACGCCAATCGCGTCAACCGTCTGCTATTCGAGCCCCGGGGCTTCGGGCTGGCCGCCGACGAGTTGGTCCTGATCGACGTCCACAAGCCCGGCGACTCGGACTTCGCCGCGCAGGCCACACGCGTCACGGCCTCCGAGCCCTTCTCCGGCAAGGACGGCAAGAGCTACATCCGCGTCTCGCTCGATCCGCCGGCCGTCATCGAGCCCGATGTTGACCTGTCGACCTTGCGGGCCCGGCGGCCCACGCAGTCCGCCGCCGTCACCGCCAACGAGCCAATCGGTTCGGGCAAGTCCACCGAGCCCCCGCTCGAAAACGTCAGCGGCGGGACCCGGGTCTATTTTGACAAGCCGCCGACGACGTTCCGACTCTCCGACCCGATCATCGTCTCGCGCAACTTCAGCGGCGACGAGCCGGCTTACCGGCTGGTGAAGATCACCTCGGTCAAGGCCGCCGCCGTCCGCATCGCCAGCATCCCCGGTGCCACCGCCTCCGATCCCTCGCCCGCGATGCCGGCCACCGAGCTGATCGTCTCGCCGGCCCTGCCATCGACCTTCCAGAACCCCTCGGAGCTGCTCTTCCACCACAGCTTCGTGCTCGGCGGCAGCCCCACCAACACCGGCAAGGTCATCATCACCGCCGATGAGCTCGCCGACCCCGAGGGCGTGCCGATCGATGGAACCGTCGAGCTGCCGCTGGACTCCGCCGGGGCCGCCTCCGAGGCCGTGTCGCAGACGAGCGCCACCGAGCAGGTCCTGCGCCAGGAGTTCCTGCTCAGCGACGCCGACGAGGTCGGACTGCTGCTCGACGGCGAGCTGACGGTGAGCAAGGACGGCCACGCGGCGTTCCGCGCCGTGGCCCGCGAGCAGATCGACGTCGCCCAATTACGACTGCCGCTGACGCTGTTCGGCAACGTGGTGGAGGTTTCGCGCGGCGAACGGGTCCCCGCCGAGGTGCTCGGCAACGGCGACGCCCGGGTGGCGAATCAGAAGTTCAAGCTCAAGAAGAAGCCGCTGACCTATCTGCAGGCGGCCTCGTCCGATGCAACCGCGCAATCGACCCTGGAGATCTACGTCGACGGCATCCTCTGGTCCTCTGCCAAGAGCTTCTTCGGCCAGGGACCCAACGACAAGGTTTACATCGTCCGCCATGACGACAACCAGAACGCCTTCGTCACCTTCGGAGACGGCGTTCGCGGGGCGCGGCTGCCTTCGGGCGTGAAGAACGTCGTCGCCTCATACCGCTTCGGCGCGGGCGCGGCGGCTCCACCGGCCAACCACATCAAGCAGCTCGCCGCCGCCGTCAAGGGCTTGCGGGGCGTGAAGTCGCCGGTGGGCGCTCAGCCCGGCAAGGACGCCGACGCACCGGAGGCGCTGCGCGAAAACGCCCCCAGAACGGCCTTGCTGCTGGGCCGCGCCGTCTCTCCGGCGGACTTCGAGGCCCTGGCGAGCAACGCCCCCGGCGTGATCCAGGCGCGAGCCCAGTGGCTGTGGATCGCCTCGCAGATGCAGGCGGGGGTGGTGGTGCACTACATCGGCGACGCCGACGAAGCGGCCCTCGCCGAGACGCTGCGGGCGCAGGGCGACCCCAGTCTGCCGCTCTCGGTGGATCAGGCCGAGCCGATCGCGACGACGGCCTCGGTGAGTGTGGAGGTCGATCCCCGCTACGTCAAGGACGATGTCGCGGAACAGGTGCGCCAACGGCTCGTGGAAGGCGTACTGAACCCGGCGCAGGCCTCCATCGGCGGTACCTTTTGGCCCGGAGTGATCTATGAGGCTACCGGACAAGTCCCGGGAGTGGTGGCGGTCAACGGTCTGAGTTTCACCACCGATCTGCCCACCCTCACTCTCACCGACAGCGACGGCCGCTGCATTCCCACTGGCCGCTACCTGGACTTCTCCGCTGACGGCGCGGTCGGCGTGACGGCGGTCGACGCCAAGGGCCTGCCGCCGCTCGCCAAGGGGGCCGCATGAGCAACGGCGCGAACGCCCGCGACGGCTACGAACGCTACTACGCCGAAAAGCTCTGGCACCTCTTGCCCGAGGTCTACCGCAACGAAGACTCCAGCGGGGCCTTCCGGCAGATCGTGGAGCTAATCGGCGAGCAGGCCGCGGTCTCCCGGCGCTCGATCGACCGCCTGTGGGAAGACCAGAACATCGAGACCGCCGACGACTGGGCCGTCCCCTACATCGGTCGGCTGGTCGGTTCCCGGCTCGTCTCCGTGCAGGATCGCCGCGCCCGCCGGGTCGACGTCGCCAACACCATCCGCTTCCGTCGCCGCCGCGGGACGCCCGAGCTGCTCGACACCCTCGTACGGGCGATGTCGGGCTGGGACGTTGTCCTGGAAGAGGGCTTCCGGCGGTTGGCGCGCACGCGCCATCGCCTCGACCCGCCGCCCGAAGCCCGCGGCCTATTCACTGGAACCCTTTCTGGGGGGACCGCCGACCTGCGCCATCCCGCCGGGGCCGAGCTCGCCCAGACGCCCTTCGACGAGTACTTCCATACTCTCGACACCCGCCTACTGCGGGGCAAGGACGGTCGCTTCGGGCCGCGCAAGCTCAACTTCCACCTCTACCGCCTGCGGGCCTTCGAGATGACCGGGGTCGACCCGGTGGAGCTGACCGACCCGGACAACCTAGGCCTACTGAGGACGTACACGATCGACCCCAGCGGGCGGAACATCCCGCTGTTCCTCAACGGCGAGGGCGACGGCGCGGACGATCTGGCCAACCTGGGCCGGGAGAATCCCACCTGCGTCGACCCCTTCGAGTGGCAGGTCTCGCAGCCCATGCGCTGCCGCCTGCTGGGTCACGTCGCCTACCAGATCGCCAACTCGCACATCCTGGAGTTGCAGCAGCTTAGCAACCCGCCGCTGCCGAGCGACCTCACGGCGTTGGGCCGGGCGCGCGGGACACGTTTCGACAGCGAGCCGGCCCTGCGGCGGCGGCTGCGGGACTTCGGCGCCGCCATCGGCGCCAATCCGCCCGACTGGTACGTGGCCTTGGTGGCGCTGAGCTTGGTGGAGCAGACCGGGAAGGCCCAGCTCTACCCCGAGCAGGTCTCGATCTCCAACGAGGGGGAGGACATTCCCACCGAGCGCGTCTCGGCCGGCAACCTCTCCGACCGTCTCTGCCAGCCCGATCCGGCCGGCCCGCTCGAACGGTTGATCCTCAGCCCCGAGCTGGGCCGCTTCGCGACCTCCCCGGCGGACGAGCCCGCCGATTTCGCGCCGCGGGTCGAGCGCTACTACTACGGCTTCTCGGCCCAGGTCGGCGGCGGACCCTATCCTCGCCCTCCGCTCGACGTCAACCCCGCCCGCGTGGCCGCCGACGGCGTGGTTCCTAACGGCGGCGAGTTGCAGGGCAACGGGCTGCGGATCGACGACAACCGCACCTACTCGCTGCGGATCGTCGCCTCGCAGCCGCTCACCGAGCCGGCGGCGATCACCGTCGGCCCGCAGCGCCGTCCCTTCGTTCTGCTGCGCGGCCCGGAGGGCTCGCCGACGGTCGCCACCCTCCAGCCGGCCGCCACGCAGCAGTCCTTCACCATCGACGGCGGCTGGTACGCGGGCCAGGACCCCGACTCCGAGCTCGGCCCGGGCGAGCCCTTCGACTTGGTCCTCGAGGGCGCGGCCGGCAACACCGACAACGAGTTCGACTTCGAACGCGTCGAGATCCAGTACGCCACCCTCGACCCCGGCGGAGTCCGCGCGGACGGCGTCGCGATTCCGCCGTTGCGGCTGTTCGTCCACGCCCGCATCAAGACCCTGCTGATCCGGCGCTCGATCGTCGGACCGATCGTCGTGGAGAGGGAAGACGCCGCCGACCCTTCGGTGATCGACGAGCTGATCGTGTGCGACTCGATCGTCGACGCCTCCCAGACCGCCGCAGGCGTCGCCGTCTCCAACCTGTTCGGCCACGTATCGCTCGAGTCCTCGACCATCTTCGGCGACGTCCGAGCCGACGTCCTCAACGCCTCGGACAGCATCGTCGCCGGCCAGGTCCGAGTGGTGAACAACCAGGAGGGCTGCTTCCGTTTCAGCGCCGCCCGGGCAGGCAGCGGAGTCCGCCTGCCGCCGCGCTACCACGACTTCGTCGGCCGCATACCGAAGGCCTGGTTCCACTCGACGAAGTTCGGCGACCCGCGCTACGCGCAACTGTCGGTGGTGGCCCCCCGCGAGGTCGCCGAAGGCGCCGAGAACGGCTCGGAGATGGGAGCCTTCTCCCACCTGTTGCAGCCGATCCGCCTGCGCAGCGTACGCGGTAAGGTGGACGAGTTCGGCCCGGCCGGACAGTTGGCGCAGTACCTGTTCCAAGGCGACCGCCGAGCCGAGTCGTTGATCCTGCACGGCGCATTGAGCCCGGAGCCGCCCGAGGCCGAGCCGCCCCCGCCGCCCGACCCCGGCGAGGTGATTCCCGAGCCGCCAGCCCCGCCTGCTCCGCCGCTGCCCACCAGTTGCGACGACGAGGAGCCCGGCGAGCCCGGACCCGGTCCTGGGCCTGGTCCGGGTCCCGGGCCGGAGCCTCAACCCGTGGCGGAGCTGGGGGTGGAGATCCCCCTGCTCGGCGCGGACATCAACGGCGCGCCGGAATTCTGGCGAGGCGTCGACTGGCTGCCTGCGCCTCAGGACGCCGTCGACATCGCCGCTCCGGCACTGCCCGGGATTCCGCTCGACAAGGTGGAGTTCCTGCTCGAGTACGACGCCCGCACGGGCAAGCGCCCCGAGGACTTCGACTGGAAACCCGCCAATCCGCAGACCCCACCATTCTATTCGCTCGAAGGCGAAGCCCTGCACTTCGCGGTTCGCGCCTCAGCGCCGGCCTTCTATTCCAAAGCGGTCGAGCTGGGGGCGGGCCCGCCGGAGCAGATTCACGTCTACGCCGTGGTTTCCATGCGCGAGGCGCCGGCGACCAGCCGAGACGAGAACGGCGAGAGCTTCGAGATCCAGGTGCGGGCAAACGAGCCCGGCAAGCCTGCGGTTGGCCTGCGCGCGGGCTGGAGCCGAGCTGCAGACGGCTCGCTGTTCCACTACCGCTCGCTCGACGGCGCCAACCGCATGGTCTCCACCACGCGGCAACCCTATGACCGCCTGCTCAACGGCTGGCTGGGAGTCTCGCTGCAAGCCGATCTAGCCGACAACCGGGCGCTGCTGAGCCTCGCCGGCTCCGTCGACCAGCAGTCTCTCGACTGGTTCGGTCGCAGCGAGAACGCACCGTCCGCGGCCGGCATCCAGGCGCTTTTTGGGTTTACTCGCGCCAAGGGACGGTCGGAAGGGTGGCTGCGCAACTTCGTCGCCTCCGCTCCCGGCCGCTTCCTGCGCGTCTGGCTGCGCAGCGCGGCGCCCAGCGACGCCCCCACGCTACGGCTGGGCTTCGCCGTCGACGGCCCCGCCGAGGGCGGCGCCCGCCTCCTCGTGCGCTATACCGACGAGCCCGACCGCCGCGCGGCGGCCCCGCCGGACGCCGCCGTGGAGCGCACCTTGGCGCTCAACCCCGCCGACGCCCAGCGCGTGACGACGCTCGACTTCCCGCTCGAAAAGGCCCGCCGCGGCCGGCATCTGCTGATCACAGTCGAGCGCGACGGGACCCACCCGGAAGACAAGCTCCGCACCGCCGTGCGGCTCGTTTCAGCCCGGATGCTGACAACTACAGGAGACCAGCCGTGATCGTACTCGGCCCCATGGACGCGGATCTCAACGGCGCCCCGCACTACTGGCGGACCGCGAACTGGCGTCCCTACACCCGCGAGCCCGCGCCGGCCAACGCCTTCTTGCCGACCGTGCCGTTCGACAAGTGCGACCTGGTCTACGAGTACGACGCGCGCTTCACCAAGACGCCCACGCCCGCCGACCAGGGCTGGAAGCTCAACGGCGGCTCCGAGTCCGACTGGAAGCACGATCCCCAGCGCGGAGTCTTGGGCTTCCGCATCAAGGAAGGCGCCTCCTTCTGGAACCGGGAAGACAAGCACGAGACCCTTGCGCCGGAGCGAGCCGCGGCCTACGGGCTGTTCTTGCTCGTCCGGGACTCCGGCGACGCCAAGCAGGGCGGGCTCGATTTCGTGGTCGAAGCCTCCCGCAACGAAGACCGCACGCGCGGCATGCGCGCCAACTGGACAGATCGCTTCCTGTACCGCTCGCTCGATGACGCCGACTCCATCGCCGTCGTGCAGCCCTCCGCTGAGCCCCGCCTGCTACAGGCCTGGAACCGTCTGGCGCTCGACGCCGAGCTCGTCGGCGCCGACATCAACCTCGATGGGGTAGAGAAAGACGACGGCGGCAAGACCATCGGCAGCCTCGACGATCTGATCAACAACGACGACCGGCGAGCCTTCCGCTACGGCAAAGGGAGCGGTCGCCTCACCCGCGCGACGTTCGGCAAGACCGACCGCAACGGGCCGCTCGAAGGGTTCTTGCGGAACTTCTGCGCCTCCTACCCCGGCCGGTTTGTACGCGCCGGATTCCGGGCGGCGGCGCCGGCCGAGCGGACGCGGCTGCGATTCGTCTTCTGCGTGGACGCCGACCGCGGCTTCGAACCCGCCAGCGCCGTCTTCCGGGTCCGCTACGCCGCCCCGAGCGTCGGCCTGAGGCCGCAGCAGATCCCGACCGAAGAGGCTCCGCTGGCGATTCGGCAGTTCGACGCCGCCAATGTGGGCCGCACCGTCGAGGTTCCGGTCGACGTGGGCAAGCTCGAGGCCGGCGAGGAGCTGTGGTTCACGTTGGAGCGCGACTGGAGCCACGAAGCCGACAAGCTGCGTTCCACGGTTCACCTGTTGCAGGTCATCGTCGAGGAGGGATCGAGCCGCAATGCCGGCTGAGGACATCACCCGACTGCTCGACCCGGCGCCGAAGCGCTACGTCGGCGCCCGGCTGCAGCAGGGCCGCGCGCTCGTGGATTCGGACTACAACGAGGGCCGCCGCGCCGACGCCCAGGAGTTGCAAACCGTCGTCCGCGAGATCGTCGGAGCCAAGGCGACCCCGGACGACGGCTTCCTGCCGGACTTGAAGGCCGGGATGCTCGTCAAATCGCAACTGGTGCGGTTCGGCTCCTACGTGCAGGCGTTCGTGCTGCCTTACAAGATTCGCCCCGGCGTGCTCTACGTGGGCGGCTGGCGGTTCGAACAGGAAGAAGCCGAGCCGGTCGTCTTCCAGCGGGAATACCTGCAAATCGGCCCGGCCACCGCCCCGCGCGCCGCCGTCGGCGTGCAGCGTCAGCTCACCTACCTGCGCGGCTGGGAGCAGCCCGTCTCCGCCGTGGAAGACTCCGAGGTGCTCGAAGCCGCCATGCAGGGGGCGGACGGCGGCGTTCGTATTCGCCGTATGCGGCAGGTGGAGACCCGCCACGTAGACGCCGCCGACTGCTCTGCGGCCTTCGACCAAGTGCTCGAAGAGCTGGGCGACGGCTCGACGGCCACTTACGACGCGGCCACCTGCGAGCTCCGCTCCAACGCCCGTCTGCAGATGGGCTTCTTCGGCGAAGCCTCCGGCGACTGCGAGGGCTGCGAGCCGGCGCTGCGAGGCAAGTACCTGGGCGGCGAGAACCACACCATCCAGTTGATGCTCGCCACGCCCAACAGCTACGTCTGGGCCTTCGACAACGGCGCGCCGCTCTACCGCGCCAAGCTCACCGTGGACGCCGACGGCGGGGCGACCGTCGAGATGCTCACGCCGCCCAAGGACCGCTTTCACGAACCCGTTCTCAACCAGGTGATCGAGATCCTGCCCTGGTCCGTGCTGCTCGAGAACGGCCGCCCCACCGGTGGCAAGGGCGGCCAGCAGAATCTGACCAACGAGCGGATCGCCGCGCCGGCGGGCTTCTTCGCCGAGGTCGACGCCCCGTATGTGGGCGGCAGCCGGTCCTTCCACGCCCGGGTGGACGCCGCCAGCCTCTCGCAGATCGGCATTTCGGTCAACAAAGGCGCCGGCAAGAGCGAGACCAAGGCCGAGATGGCGGTGCAATCGGGGTCCACGCCCGCCGCCGAAGTCATCGCGCTCGAGTGGGACCCCAGCCATCCCCACGCGGCGGAGCTCAACGGCAACGATCCCTCGACGCCCGAGCTCGAGACCTACGTCTTCCTGCGCCTCTGGCACGTCAAGAAGGCGGGCGGCCCGCTCACCATCCCCATCTCGTCCAAGGCCCCTCTGGGACGGACCGGACTGGTCCCGACCTTCACCGGCTCCGGCCGCCGAGGAGACTTCTGGCGCGCGACCGTGCGGACGGCCGCCCGCGACGAGATCCTGCCGCTGGCGCTGATGCGTCCCGGAGGCATGCCGCCGGACGGCCCGCGCGAGGTGGTCGCCCCGCTCGCCCTGGTGGAATGGAGCTCGCCGTTCGGCGTCAGCCACCAGGTCGTCTCCATCCACGACTGCCGCCCGAGCCTGCCCGCCATCACCCAGAAGGGCTGCTGCACCTATGTGGTCGGCACGGGCTCGGCGGGCCACTTCCAGTCCATCCAGCAGGCCGTGGACGCCCTCCCTCCGCAAGGCGGACGCATCTGCGTCCTGCCGGGAACCTACGCCGAGGAAATCCGCATCGCCGGACGCGACCACGTGACGCTCTGCGGCTGTGGAGACCGGACTATCCTGGCCTCCCCGCAGCCCTCGGCCGAAGCGCTGCTCGACCTGCCAGGGAGCGCCTCCCACGCCGGCGCGGCGCCGCGCATCGTGGTCGAGAGCCTCTCGATCCAGGCCGCCGGGCAGATCGGCGTTCTGGCTACCGGCGCGGGCGTCGAGCTGCGCGATCTGTCGATCGAAACGTCCCCCACGGGCGACCAGCCGACGCCGAGCGCCGTGCGGGCGCTGCAAGCCGAGCGTCTGCGGCTGACCGATAGTCGCATCCACATGGTCGGCGGCGCACTTTCCCACCACGCCGCGGTCTATCTCGACATCCTCGAAGACGGCCTGCTCGAGCGCAATCGCATCGAAACCGGCGGCCGCGCCGAGCAAGGGCGCGTCGACGCCTGGGGCGGCGTACAGATCGCAGGCGGCTCCCGGCGCGTGGAGCTGCGCGGCAACGAGATCGTCGGCGGCCGCGGCCACGGCGTCACCCTCGGCAGCGCTCGTTTTCGAGCGCCCGACGGCAGCTCTCTCGGCCTCGAAGGCGCTGGCTTGGGACAGAGCGGCGCCGACGCGCCGTTCGCGTTCTCCGGACAGATCGAACCGGTCGAGCGCGCCGGCGACAACGGTGAGACTCTGCTCTACTACCCCGAGCCCGAACCGGCCATCGAAGACCTTCTGCTGGCTGACAACTCGATCCACGGCTTCCGCGGCAGCGGCGTGGCGTCCCTGGCGCTGGAGGTTCGGCACGACGAGGTCGCCTCCGGCCCGCCGCTGTGCATGCGGCGCACGACCTTCGCCGTCGAACGGGCGGTCCTGCGCGACAACTGCATCGAACGCAACGCCCGAGGGCTCGCCGGAGACCTCGGCGAAGATCGCACGCGCGGCGGAATCATCCTCTCGGAAGCCCGTCGGCTGGATGTCATCGGCAACCGCATCGAGCTCAACGGAATGGACGGCGAAGCCGCAGCCGGGCCGGTCTGCGGCGTCTATGTCGGCTTTGGCGAGGACGTCGTCATCGCCGAGAACCGCATCGCCGGCAACGGCCGCCTCCCTGACGACGCCGAGAACACGCCCGGCCTGCTCGGCGGGATCGTGCTGCGGCGCCCAGGCGCGCTGCGGCTGCCGGACGTGACCTTGGAGGCGACGGTCCAGAGCGTGCGGGTGCTGCGCAACACGGTGGAGAGTCCGCGAGGCCCCGCTCTGTCGATGGTCGCCGGCGGCCCCTGCTCGGTGCTTGCCAATCACTTCGAGACCACCACCCGGGCGGGCGGCTTCGCCAACGGAGCCCTGACCGTCACGGTGTTGCAGCCGGGTCGCCCCTGGGAAGCCGTCGACCTGCCGCCGAACGAGCCCAGTCCGACGCGCTGGGAACAGCCGGTGGGCTCGCAGGACTATCTCGGCGGGCGGGCGCAGCAGATCGAGGCGACCGGCGGGCTCATCTTCAGCGGCAACCAGATCACCACCCATGGGCTCGGCGAGGACGAGAGCTCGCTCTCTGTGCCGGTCCTCATCGCCGCCACCGACGGCGTGGTGATGTCCGGCAACCAGCTCAGCGCCGAGGCCCCTCGGCGGTCGATTCTGGCGCACTGCTGGGTGGTCGGCTCCACCGTCAACGTCTCCCACAACCGCATCGCCGAGGGCATCGAGACAACCAGGCTCTCCCTGCTCGTCGCCGCGCCGATGCTGACGCTCGCCGAAGACAACATCCTCACGCACTGCCCGGCCGTCTACGGGGGGCTCAACCACGGCAACCCCCTCTACTTCGCCGACGAAGGCAACCTGCACTGGTTCCGCATGCAGAACCGCCGCTGCGAGTCGCAAGCGGCGGAGATCTTCCCCGATCTGCAGAACACGCTCGACACGCTGTTCGGCATCGGCCAGCCCTCGGGGCCGAACGTGGCCGCAAACGTGGAGTCGCGCTTCGTCGGAAACACTCTTTTTCGGAGGTTCGATTCATGACCTCGACCGATATCTCCCGCCTCCTGCTGCAACCCAAGAAACACTACGCCGGCGCCCGTCTCCAGCAGGGACGCGTCCTCATCGACTCCGACTTCAACGAAGAAGCGCAACTCGACGACGAAGAGCAGCGCCGTATCCTCGGTGACGTGATCGGCCCTACGGGCAGCCCCGACGAGGGCTTCGCCGTCGATTTGGCTTTGGGCGACGAGGTCATCCCGCAGGCGATCTCCTACAACGGCGGACCCGCCGTGGACGTGCTTCCGTACCGCCTGAAGCCCGGCGCGCTCTACGTGGGTGGCCTGCGGTTTGTGCAGGAGCAGCGCGAGATCGGCGGGCTGGCCGGCGGAGAGGTCGTCGCGTTGCAACGCGAGCACCTGCAAATGGGCCCCGGCGACGCCCCTCTGGCTCAACCCGGCGTAACGCATTCGCAGTTCGTCTACCTGCACGCCTGGGAGCAGTGCGTGACCGCCACGGAAGACGAGGAGCTTCGCGAGCGGGCCCTGGGCGGGCTGGACACTTCCACGCGGGTGCGTCGCATGGCCCAGGTCCTGGTCGACGAGGTTGAGAACGGCGGCGACTGCCTGGCCGCCTGGACGACCGTCCGCCAGCGCATCGAGAACGCGACCGGCGGCGCCTTCGACGCCCACGGCGTGCGGCTGCGCTCGTCGGCGCGTCTGCGGCTGGCCTTCGCGCCCGGCGAGGCGCTCGACGCTTGCGCGCCCTGCTCCCCGGACGACCCGGGCCGCTATCTCGGCGCCAACAACCAGGCCATCCGCATCATGCTGGTGGCGGCCGACCGCTACGTCTGGGCCTTTGACAACGCCTCGCCGGTCTACCGCGTGCGGCTCGGCGAGCCGTCCGGCGGCAGCGTCCGGGTGGAGATGCTCACCGAGCCGCGCGACGAGGCGCACTGGCCGCTGCGCAACAGCGTGGTCGAGTTTCTGCCGTGGGGAGCCCTGCTCGACAACGGCCAGAAGGTCGCCCAGGAGCCGGGAGCGTTTCTGCGCGTGGACGACGGCTTCGATCCCGACGACGGCTCGTTCGGCCTCACCGCGGCGGACGCCCTGCAACTGCAAGCCCTGACCGCCGAGTGGGACGCCGCGCACCCGGACCGTCCGCAGCTTCCGAACGACAACGACCCCAACGGCCGCTACTTCTACCTGAGGATGTGGCATCGCCTCGACGACGAGGCCGACCCCGTACTGCTGGACGTAGCCGGTCCGCATACCCTGCTGCTGCGCCAAGGGCTGGACCCGCAGTTCACCGGCGCGGGCAATCCGGGAGACTACTGGGTCGCCGCCCTACGCCCCAACACGCCGCACGTCATCGTCCCCTGGGATCTCACCCAGACCGGCGGGGTGGAACCGCACGGGCCGGCGCACTACTACACGCCTCTGTCGCTCATCACCTTCCGGCCGCCGCAGGCCGGCGAGCACGCCAACGCCGAGGTCGTCGAGGCCGTCTCGGACTGTCGCCAACGGTTCCGGCCGCTGGTGGACCGCGACGGCTGCTGCACGCACACCGTGGGCGACGGCGTCACCTCCATCGGCGACTACTCCTCGATTCAAGACGCGGTGGACAACTTGCCGCAGGAAGGCGGCAAGGTCTGCGTGCTGCCCGGGACCTACGCCGAGGAAGTCCTCGTCCGCTGGGACGACGTAACCATCGAGGGCTGCGGCCCGCAGACCCACATCGTCTCTCCGGCCGGAGAGTCCGCCGCGTCCGCCCTGATCCTCGTCCGCGCCGCGAACTTCACCTTGCGCAAGCTCACGCTGTCGACCAACGGACAAGTCGGCGTACTGGTCGAGGAGGCGCCCGAGGGCTCGGCCGCCCGCAGCGGCGTCACCATCGACGACGTCCGCATCTCGGCCGACCAGCGCGCCGGCCTCGGCGGCCACACCCGCTCCTGCATCAGCCTGCAGAGGGTGGCCGACGCCGTCGTGCGCAACTGCCGCCTTTCGATGGACGGCTCGCTCAGCGACGACGCCACAGCCTTCGTGCGCGGCTCCAACATCCTGGTGGAAGGCTGCCGCCTCGAGAGCCTGCCGGCCGACGGCTCCACGTCGTCCTGCTGGGGCGGCCTGCAGATCGGCGGCGGCTCGCAGCACGTCACCGTGCGCCGCAACCGCATCGCCGGCGGAGTCGGCCACGGCATCACCCTGGGCAGCCTGATCTGGGTCTCCGAGACCACCCGCCGTACCGACCTCGGGGCCGGCGCAGGGCTCCAGGACACCCAAGATCCCTGCGCGCCCACCGTGGCCACCGTGCAGCCCATCGAGGTGGAAGAGGTGCGCTTCGACGCCGAAACGGCAGGCGACCTGGGCGACCTCTGGATCGTCGACAACACCATCGAGCGCATGGCCGCCAACGGCATCTCGACGCTGACGATGCTGCCGCTGGCCGAGGAAGGCGCGACCGACCGAATCACCACCGACCGCCTCTGGATCGAACGCAACCGCATCTTCGACAACGTGGACCAGTCCACCAGCCTGCGCGAAAGGTCTCCGGTGTCGAAGGTCAAGAAGCTCGAGCCCGGCGAGGAGGAGGCTTTTGGGCAGTTCGTCGTCTCGCAGATTCCGCCCGCCGGCATCGCGCTGGTCGACGGCGAGTACATCACCATCCGCGACAACGAGATCCGCGACAACGGGACCGGCTCGCCCGAGCAAATCTCCGGCGTCTCGATCCTCTACGGCAACGGCATCGTCATCGAGAGCAACCGCATCCAAAACAACGGCTTGCGGCAGTCGGGGACGCTGCCCATCGCCGACCCCACTCGCGCCGGCGTCTTCGTCTCGCTGGCGGGCATCGCCTCGGACCAGCCGAACCCCGATCAGGCCGACCCCCTCGGCAGCTCCCTGCGCATCATCGGCAACGTCGTCGAGCACCCCAACGGCGGAGCGCTGGCGGTGCGCGCCACAGGGCCCGTGGTGGTCGAAGGCAACTACCTGCTCTCGCAAGGCAACAACGCCACCTCCCAGCAGCCCGGCGTGGCGCAGGCGGTCAAGATCGCCAACATCGGCCCGCCCTGGGAGTCGGTCGACCTGCAACCCGGCGAGCCGGCGCCCAGTCGTTGGCTGATGCCCGAGCGCACGCCGGAGTACCTCCAGCGCGACTCCACGCCCTCGGGCGCGGAAGCCCGCCTCGGGCAAGGCGGTCGCGTGCTGTTCAACAACAACCACGTGACGCTCAACTGGACCGAGCCGAGCAACGTCAGCGCCGGGCTCGCGACGGGCTTTTCGGTAGGCATCTGCTCGCTCGACGACGTGGTATGCCACGGCAACCAGTTCGCCCTCAACGTGGAAGACCCGGGCTTGAAGAAGAGCGCCGGCGGGGGTTCGCTGGGGCGCCAGCCGCGCATCAGCGCCCATGTGGTGGTCGTGGGGGCCACCGCCAACTCCAGCCACAACCGCGTCTCCGAGGGCGTCAACGACGCCATGATCTCGCTGCTCACCCTGGGCGGCCTGCTGGTCTCCTCCACCGGCAACGCCACCACGCACATGAGCTTCGCGTCGACCTGCAACACCTTCACGCCCAACTCGGACCAACCGCCGTCGGCCGCGCCGGACGAACGCGTCGATCGGAACAACCTGGTCTGGCTTCGCCCGGCGGCGGAGACCAGCCGCTCGGACCTAGTCTCTCTGAGCACGGTGCGGGCAACGGCCAATCAGCTCTTCGCCACCCTCTGCAACAGTTGCCTGGGCTTGCCGGTCGGCGAGGCGCAGACGTTCACCTTCCAGGCCTTTGCAACCATGTTCGCCCGGGGGAACTTCGATGGTTAAGACCGTCTCGGTCTCGCGCACGCGCATCCTGCGGGAGCCCTGCGGCTGCGCCAAGGCCCGGCCGCGTCCGGCGGCGCCGCCTCCCCCGCGCGCCGTCCCCACGGCGGCGGCGCCGGTACTGGCCGTTCGGCCCGTCGCCGCGGCCGACCTGCCCTGGGTGCAGGCCTGGACGACGCAGTTGGCTCTGCCGGCGCCCAAGTCCCGCCGGGTCCGCTCGTTCATCCTGCTCAAGGACCAGGAGCGAATCGGCTACCTTTCGGCGCGCGACAGCATGCTCGACGCCGGCAACGGCCGCGAGCCCGTGCTCTGGATCGTGGCGGCCTTCTTGACGCCCGCGAACCGCGGCCAGGGTCTGATCCTCAAGTACGGCGAGATCCTCTCGCGCGACTACCACCGCTCCGGCGCGGTGGGCGCCCGCATCGCCGCCAACAACGCCCGCATGCACAAGATCATGGAAGCCGGCCGTTGGAAGAAGCTGCGCACCACCCGCCGCTTCACCGACTACATCTTGGAGCTCGAGGCGCCCTACCAAGCCGTCCGCAGGAGGTAGCGACAAACCGTGGCCGTTCTGGCAGGAAGGAAGCCGGCGAACAAGCCCGCCGCCCAGCGGGCCGGATCGGCCGCGCCCCAGCGGCGGCCCGCCAAGCCCTCGCCCAAGCCCCTGCTGCAAGCCAAGCTCACCATCAACAACCCGAACGACCGCTTCGAGCAGGAAGCCGACAGCATCGCCGACCGCGTGATGAGCATGCCCGAGAAGCCCTCGCGCTTCACCGGCGCGGGCCCCGGCGAAGAAGAGGCCGGGCGACCGCGGATGCAACGCCAACCGGAGGAGGAAGAGCAGGCCCAGACGAAGGCTCTCCAGCGGGAGGAAGAGCCGGACGAGGAGACCGCCCAAACCTCCTCCCTGCAACGCCGGGAAGAGGAAGAGAAGGCGCAGACGTCCTCGCTCCAGCGCCAGGAAGACGGCGAAGAGGAGGCCCAAACCTCATCTCTCCAACGCGAGGAGGAAGAAGAAGCTCAGACATCCTCCCTGCAACGGCAGATGGAACAGGCCGAGGAGGAAGAGCCGGCCGTCGCCCAGCGGGAGGAAGACGAAGCGCAGCGTCAGGAAGAAGGGGAGGAAGTCCAGGCCAAGGGCCGTCCGCGCGGTGCGCCTCGCGTGACGCGCTCCTTCGAAACCCGCCTCAACGCCCTGCGCGCCGGCGGCGGCCGACCGCTCGACGCCCCCCTGCGGCGCTTCATGGAGAGCCGTTTCGGCCTCGACCTCGGCCACGTACGCGTGCACAGCGGTCCCGGTCCGGCAGCTCTGGCCCAGCAGGCCCACGCCCGCGCCTTCACCGTCGGCCGCCACCTGGTCTTCAACAGCGGCGAGTACCGCCCCAACGCCGACCAGGGGCGCCGCCTCATCGCGCACGAGCTGACCCACGTGCTGCAGCAGCGCGGCGGGCTGCACAGCGTCCAGCGCGAGGTCTTTCCCCCTGAAACGGCCGAGGCGCGGCGCAGCGAGGACCGCCTGCTCGAAGAGATCGTCCACGTGCTGGGGCTCGACGACGCGACGCTGCCCCGCGCCATCCACAGCATCACCACCGAGCTGCTGCGCCACGCCCTGCACGGCCCCGAGGCCGCTCTGCTCGAAGCCCTGACCGCCCAAGGCGCCACCGGGGCGGCGGTCTCGCGGGTTCTCGAAGCGAGCGACTATACGCTGTCCATCCAGGTGGGACGCACCGCCCGCAATGCCCAGGCGACCTGGACGCTCGCCCGCGCCGGCGAGAAACGGCCGATCTTCGGCCACACCGCCACCACGGCGGCCGACGCGGCGCCGCCCGAGGCCGGCGAGGATCAGGCCCGGCTGCGGGTCGCCGAGCCCAGCCCTCCGCGGTACGCCGCCGACCCGCTCATCAGCGGGCCGGCGCCCGGACCAGCCCCGGCGCCCGCCAACGACCGCATCCCCAGCTCGCCGCCGCTGCCGCAGACCGTCGAGCCCTCGCCGCCCCAGAGCGAGAAGCTGGCCGAAGCAAACGCCGTCGCCCCCGTCGAGCCCTCCGGCCCGACGCCCGAAGGCCGCGGCGATCAGGCCGGCGCGGACGCCCCGCAGCAGGCCCGTCCGCCGATCGACGTTCAGGCCGAGGACGACGTTCCGGAAGAGAAGGAGCCCGAAAAGGACCTGGAAGCTCAGCGCAAAGCCGCGCCGGGCGCCCCGGCCCAGGCCCGCCCAAGCGCCCAGCGGCTGGTCAGCGCGGCCTCCTCCGCTCCGGGCGCGCCCCTGCCCGCGGCTGTTCGCGGCTCCATGGAGTCCCGTTTCGGAGCCGACTTCTCCGCCGTCCGCGTCCACCATGACCGCAACGCCGCCCAGGCCGCCCAAGCCATCGGGGCCGAAGCTTTCACGGTCGGCCCGCACGTCGTCTTCGGAGAGGGCCGCTACCAGCCGGAGCAACCCAATGGCCAGACCCTGCTGGCCCACGAGCTGACGCACGTCCTGCAGCAGCGCGAAGGGCGCAGCCCCAGCGGCCTGCTGCAACGCCACGGCGGAGAGGACTGTCCGCCGCCCGACCCCGTCCCGGAAGTCGAAGTCGTTTCGTCGCCCGCAGGCCCCGGCGAAGATCCGGCGTTTTCGGCGATGGAAAACCGCACCGAGAATCGCGCCGAGAACCAAGCCACGCACGGCACCGGCGACGACAAGTCGGCCTCAGCGAACGCCGCCGCCGAGGTCAAGGAGGGCGAGAAGAAGGGCCACGCCCAGCAAGACCAGGTGGGCGACATGGCCGCCAAGGCAGACAGCCCGCCGGCCTTCGACAAGCAGGGTTTCATTGACAGCGTTCTGCAAGAGGTCGAGAAGATCGCCCCCGAGACGCTCGACGACGTGATGAAGTTCTCCGACCGCGGCAAGGCCGGAGCCGTCAAGAGCGCCGTGCAGGGCGAGGTGGCGTCTTCATCGGAAACCACGACCGGCCCGCTCGAGGAATCCGCCACGGCCGACCCCGGCGCCGGCGAATCGCCCCGCACCGCCGCCGCCCTCGACGTGGAGCCCCCCGGCCCGCAGCCCGGCAGCATCCGCGCCGACCGCGCCATGCCGCCGCCCAAAACGGCCTCGGAGATGGACCTGCGCGCCGACACCGTCCGCGCCGACAACATCCTCAAGGAAGCCTGCGTCACGCGGGACTTCATGGAGAAGCACAACGACCCGGAGCTCAAGGAGGGACTCTCCGCCCAGGACGATCTGCACGCCACCACCGAACAAGCGCCGGCGACCTTCCGCGAAGGCGAGGCCGCCGAGCTCCAAAACGCTCGCGCCGGCGCCTCGTCGGAAGGAGCCAAGGGCGTGGCGGACATGTTCGGCACGCGCTCGGGCCAGTTCGGCGCCGTCGGCTCCTCGCAAACCCAGACCAAGACCGACAACGAGGTCAAACGCGAAGCAGCCGCCGCCGAGATCAACACGATCTTCACCGACACCCAGACCAAGGTCCAGGACCGGCTCAAGAAGCTCGACGCCGACGTCAGCGAGACCTTCGATCGCGAGACCCAAGCGGCCATCGACAAGTTCGAGAGCTTCGTGCGCGCCAACGCCGAGAAGTACCAGAAGAGCTGGTTCGATTCCGCCGTCGACTTCTTCGCCGACATCCTCTTTGACGTACCGCCGCCCGAGGTGCGCGACTTCTACCGCGAAGGCCGCGTGACCTTCCTCAACGACATGGAAGGCGTCATCGGCAACGTCGCCGACCTGGTCGAGACCGGCCTACAGGACGCCCGCGACCTGGTGACCGAGGGCAAGACCAAGGTCCAGGAGAAGCTCGACACGCTCGGCGGCGACCTCGAAGACTTCAAGCAGCAGATGGCCGAGCAGATGAGCGACAAGTTCCGTCAGCTCGAGGGGGACATCAACGCCAAGCAGGGCGAAATCGTCAAGAATCTGGCCCAGCGCTACGTCAAGGCCTTCGAGAAGGTCAAGGCGATCGAGAATCAGGTCCGCGACGAGTACAAGAACGCCTTCGAGCGCGCCCAGGACGCCCTCAACGCCGTGGTCGACGCCGTCGCCGGCTGGATCGCCAAGCTGGCCGCCATGGTCGGCGACACGGCCAACAAGATCATCAAGGACCCCGGAGCGTTCCTGAGCAACCTGGCCGCCGGCATCATCCAGGGCCTGGAGATGTTCATCGGCGACATCGCCAACAACATCAAGGCCGCCGTGGTGGAGTGGATTACCGGCAACCTGGGCGGCGCCGGCATCCAACTGCCCGCCACCTTCGACCTGAAAGGAATCGTCGGCTTCCTGCTCGACTTGGTGGGCCTCGGCATTTCCGGCATCAAGGAGATCGCCCGCCAGGTCTTCGGCAACACCGTCGTCTCCCTCATCGAGAAGGGCGTCGAAGGTTTCGAGAAGATCAAGGAGATCTTCGACATCCTGGTCAACGAAGGCCCCGCCGGCCTGTTCCGGTACCTGCAAGCCGAGTTCGCCAAGATGAAAGAGCAGGTGATGGGCGAGGCCGGCAAGGCCCTCGCCGAAGGCTTGGTCGTCGCCGGCATCAAGAAGGTTCTGGGCATCATCTCGGGCCTGGCGACCGGCGGCGCGGGCACCGTCGTCACCATCGTGGTGACGATCATCGACCTCATCCTTTGGTTCGTCACCAATGCTTCGCAGATCGCCGAGCTGGTGGGCACCATCACCTCCATGGCCAACGCCGTCGTCATGGGCCAAGTCGGCGTGCTGGCGAACGCGGTCAACGGGGTTCTCAAGAGGATTCTGCCGCTCGTGCTGAGCTTCGTCGGCGCGCTGGTGGGAATCGGCGGCGTGGTCAAGAAGATTCAGAAGATCTTCAAAGCCATCGGCAAGCCGGCCCGCGACGCCATCCGCAAGCTGTTCCTCAAGTTCAAGGGCTTGGTCAAGAAGCTGCTCGGCAAGCTCGGCCTCGGCAAAGGCAAGAAGAAAAAGAAGAAGGGCAAGCAGCTACTCACCAGCAAGGAAGTCGTCGCCAAGGTCCTGGCGAAGATGAAGAAGCCGACGAAAGCCAAGACGCCAGCCGCGGCGATCGCCGAGAAGAAGGCTCAGGCGCAGAGCCTGCTGTCGGAGTTCCAACCCAAGCTCGAGAAGGGCAAGCTCAAGATCGTGATTCTCGACAAGGGCGCCGGCGATGTCGAGAAGGATTCCGACGTCGACTTCACCGTCTCCGCCAGCCCCGCCACGCCGGGCTCAGCGCCGGTGCCGCTGGTCCCCGACGACGAGAACGCCGTCCAGCAGCGCTTCGCCAAAGCCCGCACGCTCAAGAAGTTCACCGGCGACAGCGGCTTCACTGTCGCGGACTGGGGCCAGACCTTCAACAAGCTCAGCGCCAGCACGCACTCCAAGGACCTGAGCTTCGGCGTCAGCTCCGGGCTGGTGGAGAAGAAGGGCGGCAAGTACCACTTCAAGAGTGACGTGCCGCGCGCCGAGATCGTCGAGAAGGGCGCCTTGGAGGTGCAGAACTCCGGCCGCAGCCACCCCGCGTTCGAGAAGGGCCGCTTCGGCATCCCGCTGATCCAATCCTTCCTCTCGGGCCGCAAAGTCGCCGGCGTACCGCCGGACAGCTTTGGCGACCGCGCCATCATCGCCGACGTGGCGGCCCGGGCCCAAGGAGCCGGCGCCATCGAAAAGGTCGGCGCGACCAATACCTGGGCGCTGCCCAAGATCCCCGCCAAGCGAACGCTTCCCAGCGGCTGGGGAGGAACCTCCGACATCCGGCCCAAGCTTTACGAGCGCGGTGCAGGCTTCCCCACCCTGGCCGACACGCTTGCCGACACCGTGATCACCGGCCAGATCAAGCCCTTGATCTCAACCCAGATCCAGAACTACGACGACGCCAAGAAGGCCGGAACCGCCACGGATCTATCGCCCTGGCAAACGATGATCAGCAAGCAGTTCGCCAAATCCTCTGAAAAGTTCAGCATCAAGACCGCCCGCAACAACGGCTACTACGAGCGCGGTCGCTACGACGTCGACCACGTCACGCCGCTGGCCCAACACTGGAACAACGCGGGCCACAACGACGGCCCCTCCGAGCGCATCGCGGCCACACAAGGCAAACGCGGCGGGCTGGAGCTGCTGGAGCGCGGCCTCAACCGCAGCAAGGGCTCCGAAGGCGTGCGCTACCAGCTCTGGGTCGGCTCCGGGTTCACCAACACGTCAGGCGACAAGTTCCACATCGAGTCCGGCGTACCGTTCAAGGAGTGGGAGTAGGCTCTCTCAGGTCGCTTGCGAAACGGTATTGGTGGTGATGAAGCTGCCGGTGCCGGAGTAAGTGGGAGTGGGATCGGGAACGCCGGAATTGGGATTGGTCGCCGGCGCGGAAACCTCAAACTTGGCCTGAAACTTGGCCCCCTTGAGGATGAACGCCTTGTCGCCGGACTTGGCCTGCGTCGCAACCTGATCGCCGCCCAGCGAAGAGATCGACAGCGTGCCGACCCCGGGAATCGTGAAAGCCCCGCTGGTATACGCCGCCCCCGGAACGACCACGCTGCCCTCATCGCCCTCCACACAGGCGGCAACGTGGTTGACCTGCGCCTGCGCCGTCCCCGAAATCGTCCCGGGCATGGGCACGACCACCGCGGGCGGAAACGACGGATCGAACATCGCCTGATCGCCGGTGACGATGATGAAGTCCATCCGCCCCGAGTCTACTACGGCTGCGACTTTCCCGCTCGCTGATTCGGTCCCCGGGGAGATCCAGCCGATGCAGAATCGCAGGGCTCGGAGCCACAGCACGAGCCCGCCGCCGGACCGCAGCAAGTCTTGCCGCGCCATGCGCTATGACCTTCCCGCACGACGATCGGCAGCATGGCGAGCCCCGCCGCCGGATCGGCCCACCACCACCCCCAGGCCGCGTTCAAGCCCAGACCCGCCAAGAGGATGGCGGACAGATAGAAGCAGAGGTCTGTCTGCCGAGCATCGGCTTCGAGAGCCCCGGAGCCGATCCCGACTGCGACGCGCCGCTTGGCGCGCGCCAGCAGGGGCATCACGATCAACGACGCTCCGGCCAGGATGATTCCCGGCACACTGTGTTCTGGGGCCGACCCGTTCGCCAAAGAGCCAATGGCATCATAGGCGATCCACCCGGCCAAGGCGAAGAAGCATCCACCCACGATCTTGAGGGCCTGCTTCTCATGGCGCTCTCGTTCTTCCGCATGGCGATCCCGCCTCAATCGCCACAAGAGGGTCCCGGCCGAGGTGACCTCGATCAGACTGTCGAACCCAAACCCAACCAGCGCAATGCTCCCGGCGGCAAAACCGCTCGCAAGGGAGACGATCGCCTCGAGCAAGTTGTAGCCAATCGTGACGTACTCCAAAGCGACGCCCCGACGCACCATCCGGGAGCGATCCGAAATCACGGCAAGGTCAGCCACCCCTGGATTGTTGCAGACCTCGGGGAGATCTACGGCAAGGAAGCAGTCAGAAGGACCGAACCAAGCCTGAGAGATAGCCTATTAGGGAGCCGCCGCCAACTCGGAGGGTTTAACCCCTGGACCTTGAAATGACTGGTGCTGGAGGTGGGGGTCGAACAATAACACCGCCCTGATTCTACACAAGTTACTGAATCTGCGAAAGGACAGAGCGGGCGAAAGGGGTCGAAAGGAGTCGCGCGCGTACAATCCGCGTACAATTCTGGCGGGCAGCGGGCACTCCGGTTCGAGGAAAGCGCTCGGAACTGCACCCTCGGGCCCCGAACTTGGGAGGCTCTTACGACTCGCTCGCGCGGCGCGCCGTCTGATCGAAAGGGCTTCGGGTACTAGTCAGCTCGGGAATCCAAGCTTGCAGCCTAAAGTCAAAAAAGTGACGCCGAGATGGCAACAGTCGCCAGTCTCCTGTTTCGTCTTCGAACTCGATCTCTAGATCCATCGTAAACTGTGACCTGCGAGTTTCATCCGTACACTTTCGGTGCATCTCATCTGCCGTAACGCCCTTGGCCGCGAGGATGGGAGCAATATCAAACCATCCAGCGCTGTTTTGGCCCGGATAGAGCCACCAAAACGCTTTGCCGTCGTACTCAGGCAAGGAATCTGCCAGATTGCCTTCCACACGGAAGCTGCATCGAACTGTCGCTGCAAGCACCAGCGTCGATGGGTTCACGAGTACCAACTTTGTTCTGCCTTTCCATGCCCGCTCTGATGGATCAGGTTGAAACTCCATCGAGTAGGTGGCCGCGAGAATGCCTTGCATCCTCAAGGCGGATTGTGCGGTCTCCGCCGATTTCCGCACAGACTCGGCAGTTTCCTTTTGCGCCTCTGCGGAGCGCTTGAGTTCCTCGCGCGTCAGCCGAAGTTCCTCGCGTTGAAGAGAAAGCTCCTGCCGTTGCATCACAAGAGTCCAGACGACTCCCGCCAGCGCAAGCGCAGAAAACAACGCGTTCAGCGAGCCGAACGAATCGCCGAATTGTCCGCGATGCTCCCATTTGGGAACCGCTCCTGCTAGGACCAGCCAATACGCGACGCAGACTAGGACCGAAAGCACAATGCCACCAATGACAGGGCCAGCGATCGGGCCTGAACTAGGGGCCTTGTCCAGATCAGTGGTAGTTGAATCGGTTGAAGGGCCGTCCATGTTGGAGGGCAGCATACCATTCGTTGATTCGATGCTCTGCTGACCCCCTCTATTCTATTTAAATCAACGACTTCACTTTTTCTACAGAATAAGTGTTGAACTTTGGGCCGGTTCGCTGTACTCTCAGTCCATGACGAAAGCGTTCGCGTACCTCCGAGTCAGCGGCAAGGGTCAAATCAGCGGCGACGGATTCACCCGCCAGCTCACTGCGATCCGGGAGTACGCGAAGGCGAACGGCATCCGCATCGCAAAGGTCTACCGAGAGGAAGGCGTCAGTGGCACGAAGGACCTCGACGACCGTCCGGCGCTGGCCGCGATGATCGAGGACCTCCACAGCAACGGCACCCGGCTGGTGTTGATCGAGAAGCTCGACCGCCTGGCGCGCGATCTGATGGTGCAGGAAACCATCATCGGCGACCTGCGCAAGAGCAACTTCGAGCTGGTGTCGGTGACCGAGCCCGACCTGCTCAAGGACGATCCGACCCGGACCCTGATGCGCCAAGTGTTCGGCGCGATCGCCGAGTACGAGAAGGCCATGATCGTCATGAAGCTCCGGGGGGCGCGCAACCGGGCCAAGGCGCGCACGGGCCGCTGTGAGGGGCGTAAGCCGTACGGCCACTATCCGGGCGAGCAGAAGGTCATCGAGCGTATGGAGAGCCTCAGAGCCTCAGGGATGGCCTATGACAAGCTGGCGGCCCAACTCACCGCCGAGGGCTTCCGCACTCGCAAGGGAACGGCTTGGCATGGGTTCGGCGTGCAGCGGATTATGAAGCGAATGACGGATGCTTAGAGCTTCGCTTCGCCCGGTCGAGTCAGAAACCCCGTCTGGCGGGATATGCTGGTCCCACGTTGATTTCGGGGAAGGTGAGGATGCATCGCAGATCGGGCGTCGCAGGAGAGGGTGGTGGTCATCGGGATTTCTCCTGAATCTCAGTCAGAACGTCCTCAATTCGGTCGAGCCTACCTTCGACCTGAAAGGCCACTGTATCGGCATGGTCTCGAATCGCCTTCAAATTCGCCTCGATCCGATCGAGTTTGCGAAATACGTCAACCAACGCACTAGCGATTCCGATCCCGAAAAGGAACAGCGCGACTTCGATCACAACTCCACCCCCGTCTCGCCTTCCCGCATTCCCCCTCCGCTTCCGGCAATTGCCGCGGCGATGGCCCGCCCTCGGTAGGATAGCGGCTATCGGGCGCGCCCCGGAGGTCAGTTGACCTTTCCGTTGCTCTTCGTCGCCCCGATCAGCATCTCGGCGATCGCATCGGCCGCCCGCTTCTGCTGCTCGTCGCGCCGCGTGTACCGCTCCGTCATCTCGTCAGAGCCGTGCCCCATCATCCTGCGGCGCGCGTCGTCATCCAGGCCGATGCGGGCTGTTTCGGTGGCGTTGGTGGCCCTCAAGCGATGCCATGTGATCCGAATTCCGAGCTTTTTTCCGAGTGGTCCAAGAACGCGGCTCTGCACGTTCCCATGGCGAACCGGAATGCGGGCCTTCCGCCTTTTGCTGTCGATGTAGAAAAGCGGCTCATCGTCCGGCCTGCTACCAATCATCGCTTCAAGCCGAATCTTGAGAACGTCCGGAATCGGCAAAATGCGCTGGCGATTCAGCGTCTTGCCCTTTGTCCTGCCACGATCCGTCAGCGATTCGCAGCAATAGAGAAACCCGCCCGGCACTTCCCTGCCCTCGATGCGCTTCGGCTTCTCGGACAGGTTCACATGGCCGCATCGCAGCGCCGCCAGCTCCGCCCCGCCCATCGACGTTGCCGATCCCAAGACGAACATATCCCACAGCGGATGGTCCAAGTTGCTCAAGATGAGCTGCATCTCGGCAACGCTGTACGGCTCAGTCCTTACGGGTTGCGCCGCAGCCTTCGGGATGCGGACCCCCTTCGCCGGGTTGCGACCGTTGTACATGCCGCAGGTGTCGGCGTGCTCGTAGATCGCGTGGACCGCGTTGCGGAGCTTCGTACACCACTGAGCGCTCTTGGTCTTGGCGTGGTACTGAATCCACTCGCTCACGTCTTGAAACCGGAGGCTTGGTAGAGGCGTGTCGCCAAACGCCGCCTCGATCTTTGCCCAGCACGCGCGGTAGTGCCGCTTCCCGTTCTCCTCAAGGTCCGGGAAGCGATCGACGACGAATCGGCGCTCGTAGAACTCCCGCAGTGTCATCACGCCGACAGGACCTAGCAGCAGCTCCCGGTTGACCTCTGCCATTTTCTCGACTTGGTAGCGCTGGGCCATGCGCTTGGTGATCTTGCCAACGCCAGCCGCTCGACCGATGCGGTATTCCGAGCTGTTTTTCTTCGTCGGTTTGCCGTCCGGCCCGATGCCGTAGACGACCCATCGCAGGCACCACCAGCCGCCGCGTTCGTACAAATAGCCCCGCTGCGGGCCGCGTCGCCTCGAAAACTTGTCGATTGTGCGCCGGAACTCCGAGAGCGGCATGTCGGCTGGTGATTCCACTGGGCTGGGCCTCCTGGTTGACATCAACGACGCTGGGCGGGAGCAAAACAAGGGCTCCCGCCCAGCCAAACAGAGTCTAGATCCGACCCTCGGCAATCGCCGCGCGGATCGCGTTGATTTTTTCCAGCGGGAGCTGGACGACGGTATCGCGCAGCTCGTCGGCGGCGGCCTCGTGCTCGGGGAGGATGAGGCACAGCCCCTCCGGTGCGGTTGGCGGCAACGCTTCGGCGGCCTTTGCCAACTGCTGCGGCGTGGCTCCGGCGGCCCTTGCAACCAGTTCCACAAAGGGCCGGGCGGTCTCTTCGGGCGGCATGCCGTCCGGGCTGGCGTCGGCGAGGACCGCCAGCGCAGCGGCGGTGAACGGCGAGACCGGCCGGTTGTCGTCACGGTAGAATTCCCAGCCGGTCAGGATCGCCATCGTTTCGGTGATGTCCTGTGGCGTACCGAACTCGACGACCTGGGCGGCAGCTCGCAAGATCGAGCACGCTTCGTCGGCGTTTCGCCCGACGTCCCGCATGATGATGTGCTCACCAGCCAACGAGGACTTGCCTCCGTTAACCGGCCCGTACTGCACCGTAGCCTCAATGACAGACGTTCCGACCTTAGGCAGGACAGTGATTCTCGAACGTTCAGACATGGTCTTGTACTCCTTGGTTCCCCTTTGTTGCGTGGTGGTCGCCGGGTTCGCTCCTGCCGCCTGGACCGCTGACGGCCAAGTACGGCGGGCGCTGTGCCGGGGTCACTGCGTAATACTACATCAGGAGCCTGTTTATGTATAGTGATTCGCCCGAGAAAAATCCCCGTGATACTCTCGTCGGAATGAAATCTGCGCCAGTGTCGAAGCGCGGGCGCGTTGTCGTCCTCTCGGAAGATGGCGTTCAGCCCGCCACGTGGGAAGACCTCGAAGGAGCCTCCCTCATCAGCGACCGGGGTCCGCTCTTCGTGGAAACCGTGCAAGGGTTGGAGCCCGCGACGCCGAAGGATCTTCGCAGCGCCGCCGGCAGAATCACCGGCGGAATGGTGAGTCGTCGGCGTGGAGGCCTCAGCTCGGCTCAAGCGAAGGCTGCCGCCGCGAAGATCGACCCAAGCACGCGGAAGGTCCGAGCCAGCAAAGCCGGAGCGGCCTCGGCGGCGCGAAAGCGGGCGGCGAAAGGCGACACCAAGTAGCAGCTACTCGGCAGGCGTCGGGCGTCGGAAAATCATTTCGTAGGCAGCCGTGTCATCCTTGCCAACGGCTCGACGAGCAAACACAAGGTCCCAACCGTTGTCGCCGGCGACCTTCATCGTTTCCGACCAACTTTCGTCCGGCACGCTGGCGATTTGGTACTCCCACCTTGCTCTGTTGACTCTGAAGTTCCTCACGGCATCGAAGGCCGAGAAAGTGACCTGAATCGCAAGGAGCAGCAGAATCAGCGTCATCCTCCAATCTCCTTGAGGCCCAGGTGTCGAGGCTTGAACTACTGTTCCGTCCGGATTCTTATCGTTGACTGACTGCGTGGGCGCGTTGGATTCCATGGGCGCGATTCTACGACCACCCAGGGACCCGAGCAATTGCTCATCTCGGGCAGCCGCCGAAGTTTTTTCGCCCTCTCTTCGCCCCATTTTCCGTGCTAACCGAAGTACTTCGGTTAGCACAAAACAAACCATTCTATAATCAACGACTTAGAGATCAACGATCTGTAACCGTCGCTGTTTCTGATAGATGGCCTCGCCCCGAAGTGGCCCAAAAACTCCGCAACGAGCCGAATTTTTTCCTTGACGTACTCGGAAAACGCGCGATAGAACACGGGTATCCCTGCTTGCGACCTAGTCGGAACTCCGCCGGGCGGATGGCGCTAGCAGGGTCAAGGGGGATGCAGATGCAGAGCACATTGCCAGGGGGGCCGGCCGGATCGATCCCGGTCCTACTGACTGAGAGGCAGGTTGCTGCCGCTGTCGGCGTGGGGCCCGACACGGTTCGGCATTGGCGCGCACGCGGGAAGGGGCCTCGGTACCGCCGCCTCTCGACCGGCTCGATCCGGTACGAGGCCGACGCGCTGCGTCAGTGGATCGAGGCGCAGCCCGGCGGCGGTGGCCGGTGAATCGGAAGTCTCGAATAAAAGGCGAACATCGACAAGAAAATTCTTGACGCATCCACTATCACGTGGTGTACAATGGTCGCGATCGAATCAATGGAGGAACAAATGGCGTCTTTCGCTACTCAGTATGACACACCGGCGGACATACCGCAAATGGTTTCCGAGCGGCAGCTCGCCGACAACATCGGCGTCGATCGGCAGACCTTGCGGCGCTGGCGCTGCGCAGGAGCAGGACCACGCCACTATCGAGTCGGCGGCGTGGTCCGCTATTCGGTCGGCGACATCCGGCAGTGGCTAGACGGCCGCGCCGAGACCGGCGACGCTGGGGGTTCTCGATGAGCCATCCCGCGCTGGATCGACTGATCGCCGCGAACCGCGAGCTTGACGCCAAGCTCGCCCGCATGGAGGCGGACATGGAGCGACAGGCCCAGTACCAGGCCTTCTATGAGGCGCTGGAGCAGACCGGCATCCAGGTCGATCCTGAGCAAGCTGCGTCCCTGCGCAAGCTGGTGCCAATCGAGCGGTCGTCTAAATCGAAGACATCACGTCGGAGAACATGCGCGATCCGGCCAAGAAGGCTAAGATCCTGGCGGCGATTTTGCGGGCGGCGCAGGAGTAGGGAGTAGGGATTAACCCGAATACCACGAACTAAACACCAACCCCGTTGTTGGCTTTAGTCGTGCGCCTTTTCGCGGGTACGTAGGAGGAAAAAAACAAGCCCAGTGTGCGTTGGGGACGCATAGCACTGGGCTTGTTTCCAAACAGTTCTTATGGATAGATTACTAGCTTATAGGACCCAAGTCAATAACTTTTTCCGATCTTTTTTCGAGGTGCGCCGATGAGGCAAACCTGCGCCAATCTCCCCCCGGGAGATCGATTCTTGATGGTGAGAGAGTCGTACCTGACCGTGTGTGAGGGCGACCACTGCGCTGCCGCGCTGCTCGCCGAAGCTGTCTACGCGACGGACGGCTGCATCGCCGCCGGAGTGGAGCATGGGTACTTCCAGCGCTCGATACGCCGCCTGTCTTCGCTCGAAGAAATCGAGCGGGAGCACCCTAGTTGGACCGGCGGGCTCATGGGGCTATACGGCGCGACGAAGATCCGCGCGGCGCTGAAATACCTCGGGCAGCCGGACAGCGACAACCCCGCCGCAATAGGCCTCTTATTCGCCAAGGAGGCTGACGGCCTCGCGAACAACTTCGGTCTGCTGTACCGGCTCGACGTGGACAAGCTCAACGCCCGGTTGGCGGCCATTTCTGGAGGCCCCCCCACCGACTTCGATAGGCCCCCCCACCGGAAACGAAACACCCCCCCTTCCAAAAACGGTGGGGGGTCAGCACAGGACACAGTATATTCGCGTGCGCGCGAAAGAAATAGAGAAATAGAAGAAGGGGAGAGCGTTCCGCTTTCGTCTGACACGTCCGAACTCCCGGCTGACGCTCTTGAGCAGATCGCGGCGCTGTATCCGAGCGCAAAGAACTCCGTCCGCGCCGAGATCGAGTTTCGACTGGCGGTCCAGGAGTGCATCTCCAGGGGGGTCAGGCCGGTCGATCAGTTTGCCGAGATCCTTGCGGCGGCGAAGCTGGCGGCCATGGTTCCCCAGCGGGAACGCAAGTTCCTGAAGGGGCTCGATCACTTCATCCGGGAGGGCTGGCGCGACGACTGGCGCAAGATCCTGGAGAACTACGGCGTGGAATCGAAGCAGGAGAAGGCTCAGTGGTCGCTGGCTACGGTCCGGCATTGGGCTGATTCTCCAGACCGCGCGAAGGCGCTGGAGGTCCTGCGGCGGTGCGCGAGAGAGGTTAGCGGAGACGTGCGAGTTGCCGCAGAGCGGGCTATCGACAGGATCGGGCGGCAGTCGGTGACGGGTGGCGACATGGAGGGCAGATGCAGACAGGCAGCGTAGCCAGGCGGACCCTGGCCTTGGCGATTCTTCTTTTCGCGGCAGTTGCGGCGGCGCTCGCTTGCACGCCTCGCGCGGGCTACGCCCGATGCCGAGATGTGACTTTTGAGGGACCGGCCTCGACGCTCACGAATTTTCCGCTGTACGTGCGTTCGTCGGGGGGATCGGCCAGCTCGGTGGCGGCGCACGCCACCACCGGCGCGGGAGTTGTCTTCGACGTGGCCGGCTCGCCGCTGACGCAGTGCCGAATCGCATACGACGCGGGCACGGGCGTGGGCCAGTGGGCCCTAGGGCCGGTCACCCTGACGACAGCGGGGCTGACTGTCCGGATGAGCTACGGCGCGCTGGGATCAGAGTCCGACGAGAGCGACTGCTCGACCACCACCGGGCCATACCAGGACTACGCCCTGGCTTGGTTTGCGGGCTCTACGACCGACTGGAGCGGCAACAGCCACACGGCAACGCTCAGCGGCTCGCCTGCCGCCGGCACGGGACCCACCGGGCCCTCGCTGGTACTCGACGGCGTGAACGACGTGGCCGTTTTTGCCGCCACGGGCGTGGGGGGCGAGCTTGATTCGGCGCAGGTCACTCTGACGGCTCTCGTCAAGGGCGACTTGCCGACCAGCAACACGGCTGCGGCAACCTTCTTGCTGGACCGCGCCTCAGCCTCCCCCCGGTGCTGGTGGACGGCCACCAGCACCACGAACGGCACTTGCGACTGGAATGTCTCCATCGGTGAGCGCGTTCGCTATGGGCCCGTCGATGCGGACACCTGGGCGCTGGTCACCGTGGGCGCTGACGACCTGGTGCGCTACGGCTTCCTCTCCGGCGCGCTGGTCGAGAGCCCTACTCGTTCGGCTAATCCGGCCAGCCCGCCTACGAGCAACCTCCGGCTTGGAGCCAACTATCTCTCGACCGGAAACTTTTTTGCCGGTCAAGTCGAGATGCTGCTCTGGCGGCTGGACACCGTAGCCCTTTCAACCGACTGGCAGGCTTACGAAACGGCCATGTACCGCGACGGGACCGCTGCGACGTTCGGCGCGGAGGGCCCATTTACGCAGGTGATCTTCTTCCACTTCAGCTACGTTTCAGAGCCTCCTCCGAGCGGGGGCGAAAGTGCGGCGGACCCCACGCCGCTGAGCATCTGCGACGGCCTGCTGGGAGCCCACCCCGTGCAAGTCGGAGACCTCGTGGACTGCTACGGCGGAGATCGGGAGTTGTTGGCCCGATAAAACGACGCGTTATGACCAATAGCCAAACCGATTCCCTGAAGCAGGCGCTCGTCGCCGAAACTGGCAAAGATCGCGCTGCACGGGTCTGAGGTCGAGTTCGCGGGCGTCGAACAGCGGGACGAGGAGTTGCCGGATGGGCGCGTCGGAAAGGTCCTGACGATCTACGCGCGCCCACGCGGCGACGAACAGGCTGAACCGATGCCCTGGAGGCCCCAGCGATGAAGCGAAACCAAGATCCAGTGGACGCACTGGCAGCAGCGGGCGGCGTCATCAAACTCGACGGCGAACGCCGGACTCGATACGAGACAAGGGCAGCGCTTCGGAAGGAGCTGAAGCGGTTGCGTGCGGCTGGCAAGGACTTCCGCGGCAGGTTGGAGACCCGGACCGAGGCGCTGCCTGATGGCACAACGCGCACGGTTGCGGAGTTCTGCTTCGAGGAGCGGGAGCTGCCGCCGGGCGTCACATGGCAGGGCGGGAGTCTCGTTATTGGAGGGCGGAAGTGAGCGACTTGAATCAGCGGCAAGACCGCTTCGCCGTCGAATACGTCGTTGATGGCAATGGCAAGCGGGCGGCCATCGCGGCGGGGTACTCGGCTACCTCGGCGGAGGTCACGGCCTCGAAGCTGCTAAGGCATCCCAAGGTTGGGGCCCGAATCGCTGAGCTGAACCAGGAGGCGGCCCGGCGCGTGAGTGTCGATCGAGACGAAATCCTGCGGGAGCTGTCGATCATCGCACGGGCGAAGATCACCGACTTCGTGGACTGGCAGCAATCCGTGATCCCGCAGGAAGGCGGCGAGTCCAAGACCCTCACAGAGATCTGCCTGAGGGCTATGGATGAGATTCCGCCGGAGAAGATGGCAGCCCTGGCCCGGGTCGAGAACACCCGTGACGGCATCCGTGTCGTGCTGCATGACAAGCTTTCCGCCCTTCGCGATCTGGCGCGGCTGCTTGGCCTCGATGGGGCGAGCGCGGACGACGCTCAGAAGGTCGAGACGGGATGGATGGAGCCCCGCAAGGAGGTGGTCAATTGACTGAAACCCTGAAACTGATCCTTGAGCTCCAGACGCGGGGCGCGGGCGACGTGGCGAAGGTGGCGACTGGTCTGCGCAGCATCGAGGGCGAATCCAAAGGGGCTGCAACCGGGTTGAGTCAGTTCGAGGTCAAGCTACGCGGAGTCGAGACCGGCTCGCGAAAGACCTCCGATCAGCTGACACGACTGCGGAAAGAGATCGAGACGACCCACCGGACAGCCACCAACGCGAAGCTGTTCGGCGTGGGCGGGCAGGCCGCCGTTCTGAGCAAGGCTGCGAGCGCCAGCGGAGCTGCTAGCCTCGCTGGCGGCATCGGTGGCCGCATCCTGACCGGCGGCCTCGTGGGCGGCGTTGCCGGCATCGCGGGCGTCGCTATCCTGCGAGAGATTACCGAGGCAGGACGCAGCGTCCTGGAGACCGAAGCGCGCCTGTCGGGGCTGAACGCGACGCTCGACGTACTGGCTCGGAATCTGAACGTCAGCCGCGCTTCGTTCACGGCTGCCGAACAGAGCCTCAAGCAGTACGGATTGACATCCACCCAGGCCCGGGAGGCCATTCGAGACTTCGGGCGGGCCGGAGCGAGCATCGAGGAAGTAACCACATTGGTGGGGGTGGCCCTCGACTCCGCCGCTCGGCAGGGCCTCACCCTCGATGATTCGTTGTCGCGCCTGCGGCGTGGTGTTCTCAAGGCGGAGCCGGAGCTGCTCGACGAGCTGGGCATCGTCCTGCGCCTCAGCGAAGCCTACAAGCAGTACGCCAAGGCGAACGGGATCGCCAACGCCGAAGCCCTGAACACGTCTCAGCGCTCCAGAGCCATCGTTGAGGCTCTGACGCAGCAGACCGCAATCGGCGGCGAATACGCGGCCACCGTGGGCAAGTCAGCCCGGGTGCTGCTCGATCTCGATCAGGCGTCGGCGAGGGTCGGCGAGAAGCTAAGCGGGGTCTTCAGCGACGTTGCGACGAACAGCGCCCGCTCGTACCTCACGATTCTGCAAGCGATCGAGAAGCAGCTCGATTCGATCGCCCAGCGCCGAAGTGTTGGCGAGTTTGAACGAAGGGCGGCCCAGGAGTTGGACCCGGGCGGGCGGCGGCCCCTCGTGATCGGCGACGGCACGGCCAGCGGCCAGGACAACGCCCGGGCCATCATCCGATTCGATCCGGCGACAGGCAAACCCGTCACAGCCGGCGGCATTGCAGTACCGCAGGTCCGCGTGACCGAGGGTCTGATTCAACAGCGGGCGGCGCAACTTCAGTTCTCGGAGAAGGTCAGACCCGTTGTCGATGCGAAGCTCGATCAAGGCATCGCGCGACGCGGCCTTGAGCTATCCAAGGCCCTGGAGGCGCTGGAGCCCGATTTCGACGCCGCAACCAAAGGCTTGGCGGCGGTCCGCAAGCAGATTGCGCTGCTCGGCGGAGATCAGATCGGACGAATCAACCTCGATCGGAAAGCCCAGATCGACGCGCTGACCAGAGGCGGCCCGGCCCTCAAGAATCGACCGGAGGTCAAGGCGAAGATCGACGAGATCAACCAAGCCTTCGACGCCCTCATTAGCCGCGTACTCTCCGAGCGTGCGCAGCGGGCTGCGGAACAGATCGCCGCGTTCCGGCAGAAGAGCTTCCTCGCTGGAGCGGACAGCATCATTGCGCCAGCGCAGGCCGCCGCCCGTACCCTGCTGGAGTCGGTTCAGGGCGCGGGCGTGGCTCAGTCGCAGGCAGCCGGGCGCGCCGTTGTCGCCGATCTCGACCGCTCGATTGCGGAGTACGTCAAACGCAACGCGGCCTCGCTGAGCGATCTGTTCACGGCCCCCATTGGTGGGGCGAGCAGCGTCCGCCGCTTCCTGATTGACGCTCAAAGCGAACAGGCCCGGCAACGCCTGACGGCGCGGCCCGGGTTCACCCAAGCCGTCGATCCCGCCCGCCTACAGAGCGGGCTCGATTCCAGGGTGCGACTGCTGGAACGCGCCGGAGAGGCCGAGGCGCGCATCATGGAGGCTCGCAGCCGGGATTCCTCGACGATCATCGACCTCGAACGGCTGCGGCTGAGCGTGGCCGAACAGGTCTTCAAGATCACCGGCGACACGGCAGCTCTCGATGAGTCGCGATTGGAGGCCGTCACGGAAAGGCAGACCCGCATCGCGGAGATTCAGCGGCAGCAACTCGATACGGTCCGACAGGCTACCGGACAGGCCTTCGACGCGAGCATCTCCGGCGGCCTTGGGGGCCTGCAAGCCTTCGGACGATCGCAATTGCTCGGCGCGCTCCGCACGACGGCGCAGAACGCAGCCGCAGAGCTGTTCACCGGCTCAGCCCGGGCCGGGTTAGGAAACGTCATCGGTGGGCAAACCCGGACGCGCAGCGACGGGGTGGCAGAGCTGACGGTCTTGGGTCGTCTCCTCCAGGGAACGCCGCTTGGCGTCGATCAGACGAAGTTGAATACCCAGTCGCTCGACTTGAACACGATCGCTCTCCGAGACCTTACGGCCTCGATTCGGTCGGGCGGGCCGGCGTTCGGCGCTACCCCAAGCGGAGCAGCGATCGCGGTCGAGGGCATCGGTGACGTAGCCGACGCTACGAAACGCGGCGCAGATCAGGCGTCGCAGACAACGCAGGGCATCAAGGCCCTGGAGAAGGCGCTGGGCGTCGGAGTGTTTGGCGCTGCCGCTGCCGGCGGGATCATCAGCGGCACCCAACGCGGCGGGATCGGCGGAGGCCTCCAGGTTGCGGGCGGCGTCACCTCTGCCGTCGGCGGGGTGGCTAGCTTGTTCCAGGGCGTCACCAGCGCCTTGGGCGGCGTCCTTCCCTTCATCCAGGCGGGCGGCATCATCGCCTCCCTAGTGGGTGGCCTGTTCGGCGGACCGGACCCAGCGAAGCGACAGCGCGAGATCCAATCGAAGCTCGATGCCAACAGGTTCAACGCTCCCGATGCTGTGAATGCCGAGTTCGACACGTTCGGCCGGATCACGGACACGGGATCGCAGGGCCAGCCACGCACGTACCAGCAGGTCGTGGTGCGGGTCGATGCGATCGACGGTCAGAGCGTGATGCGTTACGCCCCCCAGATCACGGAAGCCGTTCGGGCTGGGATGCGTGGCGACGGCGGGGCATTCTACGCCGATGTGCGGCGGGAGCTGGTGACGGGATGAGGGCGAACATGATTCGTTCCACTTCGGCGCTCGAAGTTCACCTGACCGTGCAGCAGATTTCGGCAGCTTGGGGCCTCGACCCCAAGACGGTGACTGCGTGGTTCCGCAACGAACCTGGCGTGCTGCGAGTGAGCAGCGAGGGCGGAAGCCGCGAAACGCTCCGAATCCCTCTCTCGGTCGTAGAACGCGTCCACCAGAAGCGGAGCGCCGTAAACTAGGGCCCATGCTGTCCATCTGGCGTCGTCACGGGCCGGGCTGCAAACACGCGAGTCGAACCGCTCGCCGCTGTTCTTGCCCGATCTGGATCGAGGGCGAAACAAGCGACGGGCGGAAGGTAAAGCGCCAGAGCCTCAAGACGCGGATCTGGGCAGAGGCGGAACGCAAGAAGGCGCAACTCGAAGCCAGAGCCGCAGGCATCGCCCCACCGGTCACAGAAGCGACCGCTTCGTACCTAGCGGACTTGGAACGACGCGGCCTTTCTCCAAGCGTTCAAGGCAAGTTCAAGCGCCTGCTGGGCCGCCTGCTAGAGGCGTTCCCCACGCGACTCGACGCCATCACGGCGGAGGACTTGAGAATATTCGCAGCAGGTTGGACCTACGCCGCATCCACGTCCCGCGCCGAACTCGAAAGGTTGCGGCAGTTCTTCCGCTACTGCCAAGACAACGAGTGGATCGCCCGCAATCCGGCCTCAGCCGTCAAACCGCCTCGTGAGCGATCCAAACCCAAAGAGCCATTCACTCCCGAGGAAATGACCAAGATCCTCGCTGCTGCCGATCCGCAGGCAAGGGCGTTTGTCCTGGTCATGCGGTACAGCGGCTTGCGCGTCGGCGACGTTGCCAGACTGCCGAAGGACCGCATCGACAGAACAGGCCTGCTGACCCTGCGAACGGAAAAGACCGGCACGGTGGTATCGGTCCCGTTGCCGCCATTCGTGCTGCAAGCCCTCGAACGATGCCCGCACGCATCGGAGCAGTTCTACTTCTGGTCGGCGGACTCCAAGCCGGAATCGGTCCGCAATTCATGGGTGGATCGGCTGAGCCGTCTATTCAAGCGTGCGAAGGTCGCCAACGCCCACAGCCACCGGCTACGGCACACCTTCGCGGCGGAGCTGTTGCTCAAAGGCGTCCCACCGCCGGACGTTGCGATCCTGCTCGGTCATTCGTCGGTACGGACGACCGAGAAGCACTACTCCGCGTGGATCAGAGCCCGCCAGCAGCGGCTAGAAGAGCACGTACGCTCGACCTGGGACGCGTACAATCCAGGTACAAAGGACCTCGATCGGTCCGCAAATGATGATTCTAAAGGGGTTAGGTTGGTGCTGGAGGTGGGGGTCGAACCCACATGGAGAGTGAACTCCGCTGGATTTTGAGTCCAGTGCGTCTGCCAATTCCGCCACTCCAGCACGAAGGGTGGATTCGCTTAGAATAGCACCGCCCGAGGCGCCGCGGCGGGTTTGCGACGGATTCTCCCGCCGGCCGGGCCTGCTACACTGACCGCGAACTTGGCGCGGGGCGCTCGCCTCCCAGTATGCGCCCCGCGCCCCAACCGCTCCCGGCTTGGGCCGGACTCCTCCGTCCCTGCCGGTTAGGAGACCGCACATGATTCGACGACTCGGCACTGTCGCCGCGGCCCTGTTGCTCGCCGGGGAAGCCTTCGCGCAACCCGGCGTCTTCACCAAGCAGGACCTCATCCAGTACACCCCGGAGTGGCACGGAGAACGCTTCGACGATGGCCGGCCCAAGGTTCCCGACGGTGTCCTCGAGCGCATGAAGGCCGTCACGCTCGAAGAGGCCTGGGCCGTGCTGCGCGGCGAGGGCTTCAACTATGAGTACGAGGACGGCTGGATGCAGATCCACCCCGAAAAGGTTCTCGTCGGCAGAGCCTTGACCGCCGTCTGGATGCCCGGACGGCCGGACATCCACAAGATCATCGAAGAGGTCGGCAGAAAGGAAGGGCGCATCGGCGGCCAGAACGCTTGGCCGGTCGACATGCTCGTGCCAGGCGACGTCTACGTCTGCGACCACTTCGGCCTCGTGAACAACGGCGCCTCCATCGGAGACAACGTCGCCAACGCCATCTACGCCAACAGCGGCAACGGCATCGTCTACAACGGCGTCATCCGCGACATCAACGGCCTGCGGGAGCTCGACAACTTCACTTCTTTCGTTCGCGGCTACCACCCCTCGCACCACCAGTCGACCTTGGGCCGCGGCCTGAACTCGACCATGATGGGCATCAACTCGCCCGTCCGCATCGGCCAGACGCTTGTGATGCCCGGCGACGTGGTGCTCGGGCGCGACGGCGGCGTCATCTTCATTCCGCCGCACTTGGCGGAGAAGGTCGTGCAGATCTCCGAGATCACACGGCTCCGCGACATGTTCGGCCACGAGCGCCTGCGCACGGGCGTCTACACGCCGGGCCAGATCGATACGCGCTGGAGCGACGACATCGAGAAGGACTTCACGAGCTGGCTCCGCGAGCACATCGACGAGCTTCCCGTCTCCAAAGAGCAGATCCAGGAGATCCTCGCAAAGCGTTCCCAGTAACCCCCGACAACCCCAACCTCCCGAGCCCGGAGATCCACGATGAACAAGAGCTCCCGCCGATCCTTCCTTTCGTCCGCCGCCCTCGCCGGCGCCGCGACGCTCCGCCCGCTGGAGGCTTTCGCGCAAGCCGTCGATCGGACCCCCAAGTCGTCGAGCCCATCGGACCTCAAGATCACTGACGTCCGTTGCGGCTACATCCGGGGCGGCCACGGCCTCTTCGTCAAGGTCCACACGAACCAGGGCATCTGGGGCTGCGGCGAGGGCGCCGACGCGACTGTCGGAACCTACCACTTGGTCAAGAGCTTCGGCCGGCGCCTCCAAGGGCAAAGCCCGCTCAACCCGAACCGCCTCTTCGAGCAGATCCGCAAATCGGGCTTCTTCGAGGGCGCCCAGTCGGGCATGTTCGTGGCGGTGCTGACGGCCGTCGAGACGGCCCTGTGGGACTTGGCCGGCAAGGCCCTGGGCGTCCCCGTCTACCAACTGCTGGGCGGCAAGTTTCGCGACAAGGTGCGGCTTTACATGGATACGGCGCTGTACCAGTTCCGCCTGCCGGAGCCGGAGCAGTTCGCCAAGGCCGCCAAGGAGTCCGTGGACATGGGCTTCACGGCGGTGAAGTTCGATCTCGACCAGGCCAACGACCCCAACAAGTACGACCGCTTCAACTGGACCGCCAGTCCGGCCGAGCTCCAGCGCATGGTCGATCAAATGTCGGCCGCCCGCGAGGCCGTAGGACCCAACATCGACATCTGCGCCGACATGCACGGACGCTACGACCTGCCCACCGGGCAGCAAGTCGCCCGCCTGATGGAGCCCATCCGCCTGATGTGGCTCGAAGAGCCCGTGCCGGCCGAGAACACCGACGCCTACAAGATCATCACGCAGTCCACGAGCACGCCGATCTGCGCCGGCGAGAATGTCTACCTCGCCTACGGCTTCCGGCCGCTGCTCGAAGCCGGCGCGGTCGACATCATCATGCCCGATCTGCAAAAGGCCGGCGGCCTCGGAGAGGCCCAGCGCATCGCAAACCTCTCGAACCTCTACTACGTGCCGTTCGCGCCCCACATGGTGGCGTCGTACCTGGGGGCCATGGCATCAGCCCACGTCTGCGCCTCCGTACCGAACTTCATGATCCTCGAGTGGCAGACCTACTTCCATTCCGACCCGATGTTCCAGGAGATCGTCTCCTTCGACGGTCCGATGGTCGACAAGGGCTTCCTGCCGCTGTCCGAGAAGCCGGGCATCGGCGTGGAGATCAACGAGGACGGCATGCGCAAGTACGCCACCGAAGGCGTGCCGTTCTTCGAGTAGCGGCCGGGACGGGACGGGCTGCTACACTGTGGCCCCGATGAGAGTCCCAGCCGGTTTCCTGTTGCTCTGCCTGTCGATCCTGGCCGGGTGCGGCGCCGCGCCCGAGCCGCCGGCGCGTCCGAACTTCGTCTACATCATGACGGACGACCACACGGTCCAGATGATGTCGGCCTACGGTTCCGAGCGCGCTTCGACGCCCAACCTCGACCGCATCGCCCGCGAGGGAGCGCTGTTCCGCAATGCCTTCGTCACCAATGCCCTGTGCGCGCCCAGCCGGGCCACCTTGCTGACCGGCAAATACAGCCACGTCAACGGCCAGCGGAGCAATCAGGACGCCTTCGACGGCTCCCAGCAGACCTTCCCCAAGCTGCTGCAGCAGGCCGGCTATCAGACCGCCATGATCGGCAAGTGGCACCTGAAATCCGACCCCACCGGCTTCGACTACTGGAACATCCTTCCCGGCCAGGGCGCCTACTTCGACCCACAGTTCATCGAGATGGGCGAGACCAAGCGCCACCAGGGCTACGTCACCGACCTGATCACTGACTTCGTAATCGACTGGATTCGCAAGCGCGACAAGCAGAAGCCCTTCGCGGTCCTCTACCACCACAAGGCCC
Organism: Acidobacteriota bacterium; assembly: GCA_016125275.1. Taxonomy (GTDB): domain Bacteria; phylum Acidobacteriota; class Terriglobia; order Bryobacterales; family UBA6623; genus RI-231. The sequence continues at coordinate 198,722 of WGMB01000008.1, forward strand.
CGCACGGTCCTTGGCAGCCCGACGAGCGCCACCAGGCCCTGTTCGCCGACGAACCCATCGCGCATCCGCCGACCTTTGACGACGATCTCTCCGGCCGCGCCGAGCCCGTACGCCGCTCCAACAGTCGGCTCATCCCCGAGCTGCTCCAACGCTGGAAGGGCTGGGGAAACCGTGGCAAGGCGTCCCCTCCCGAAGGTCTGGAAGGCGCCGCTCTGGAAGACTGGATCTACCAGCAGTACGTGAAGGACTACATGCGGGTGGTCGCCTCCGTGGACGAGAACGTCGGCCGCTTCCTGGACTTCCTCGAGGCCGAAGGGCTCGCCGAAGACACTGTGGTCATCTACACCTCCGACAACGGCATGTTCGTCGGCGACCACTTCATGTTCGACAAGCGCCTGATGTACGAGCACCCCATGCGCGTGCCCCTGGCCGTCCGCTACCCGCGCAAAGTGAAGGCGGGCTCTGAGATCGGCGCTTTCGCGCTCAACGTGGACTACGCGCCGACGATCCTAGACCTGGCCGGCGTTCCCGTTCCGGCCGACATGCAGGGACGCAGCCTCGCGCCGCTGCTCGCCGGCGAGACTCCGGCCGACTGGCGCAAGTCCATGTACTACCACTACTGGGAGTGGCCCAACGGGCATCGCGTGGCGCCGCACTACGGCCTGCGCACCGAGCGCTACAAGCTGATTCGGCACTACGGCACGCCGGACGGCGAGCCCAAGGCATGGGAGCTGATCGATCTCGAAAAGGACCCCGAGGAGCGGCGCAACGTCTACGACGACCCGGCCTATGCCGACGCGCTGCCGGCCCTCGAAAAGGAGCTCGAACGGTGGCGCGTGGAGTTGAAGGCGCCGGCAGTAGAGTAGCGGCCGAAGCGACGGATCAGTCCGAGGCGGCGCAGCGGAAGCCCAGGTTATTGAGGCCCGACGTGGGGTCCGTCTTCATCCGCGAGGCCACTCGGTAGCCCTGGCAATAGTTGGAGCTGCACAGCCAGCTGCCGCCCCGCTGGACCTTTTCGGTCCCCTCGGCCGGGCCTTGCGGGTTGTGCGTGGGCGACGCCGCGTAGTAGTTCGGCGAGAACCAGTCGTTCACCCACTCCCAGACGTTGCCGGTGATGTCGTACAGGCCGTAGGCGTTGTTGGGCGGAAAGCTCTTCACCGGCGCCACTCCGCCGTAGCCGTCCTGTCGCTGGTCCTGCTCCGGAAACACTCCCTGCCAGGTGTTCGCGCGGAACTCTCCCTTGGGGTTGAGCTCGTCGCCCCAGGCGTACTCCGCGCCCTCCCTGCCTCCGCGAGCCGCATACTCGAACTCGGCTTCGGTCGGCAGACGCTTGCCCTTCCAGTCGCAGTAGGCCGCAGCGTCTTCAAAGGACATATGGACGACGGGGTGGCTCTCCCGGCCGTCGAGGGAGGAGTCGGGCCCTTCAGGGTGACGCCAGTCCGCGCCGTCGATCAACGTCCAGCCGTGCTCGGACGGCGAGAAGACGCCCGAGTTGCCGATCTTCTCCGCCGTGGTGACCTGGCCGGTGGCCTCCACGAACTGGGCGAAGGCGGCGTTGGTCACCTCGGTCTCGTCGAGCCAGTAGGAGTCCAGGCTCACCCGGTGCACCGGGCCCTCAAAGGGAAATCCCTGGTCGGTCCCCATCAGGAACTCGCCGCCCTCGATGCGGACCATGCCGTCGTGATCGACGGGCTTCGAGCACCCCAGGGTCAGGACGAAGACAGCGATTGCAAACCGGCGCACCTCCGGTATTATAGGCGCCATGGAAACTCCACGCCTTACCCGCCGCGCCGCGCTATTGGCGGGAGCCGCCGGCGCCGCCGCCCTGCCCTCGGCCGCCGCCCCGGGAGCCAGCCGCCCGCAGCTCTTGCGCCGTCCCTATAAGCCCGCCGACGGCGGCCAAGAACGCGAGTATATGCTCTACGTCCCGCAGGGGTTCCACAGCGAACCCGGCCGGAAGTGGCCGGTGATGCTCTTCCTGCACGGCAGCGGCGAAAGCGGCAACGGCCGCGAGGATCTCGAGTACACCATGATGCACGGGCCGGTCATGGAGGCCTGGGTGCAAGGCCGCGACCTGCCGTTCGTCATCATCCAACCGCAGCTCGACTGGGGGGATCGCACGCCGCAGCCGCACAACAACGAGCCGCCGCGTCGCGGAGCCGACGGCTCCATTCCGGAGCGCAACTACGGCAAGCGACCGGACTTCCCCATGAAGCGCGAGGAGCCCGGCGAACAGCCGCGCCGTCGCGGCGACGGCCCCCGCGGCTGGGCTGTCGTCGAGGCCGATCTGTTGGCGATGGTCGACCGCACGATCGATGATTTCCGAGGCGACCCCGACCGGGTCTACCTCACGGGACTCAGCATGGGCGGCTATGGGACGTTTGCGCTGGCGTCCAGCCATCCCGAAAAGTGGGCCGCTGCGGCTCCTATCTGTGGGACAGGCGAGGGCGTGCACGTCGAGAACATCGCCGAGGCCAAGCTGCCGATCTGGATCTTGACCGGCGGCCGGGATACCGGCGTCAAACCGGAATTCGTGATCCAATCGGCGCGCGCCCTCGAAGCCGCCGGCCATCCGGAAGTCCGTCTAACCGTGCATGAGGACCTGCCCCACAACGTCTGGACGCGCGTCTACGAAGGCTGGGACCTCTACCAGTGGATGCTGGCGCAGCGGCGGTCGTCGTCTTCGTAGCCGATCGTCCCGCCCTACGCACTCTGCCGATTGCGGTTCAACATGATCCTGCCGCGCCGCGGCGGCACGCCGCCGCGCGCCATGAAGTCCGCCGCCGAGTCCCACTCATGCTTGGCCTCCTGGTCGCCCAACTTGATGCGCGACAAGTCGACGTTGTACTTTCTCACCAGGACCGTCACGCAGTTCATCAGGTTCGCCGTGGTCGGCCGGTAGTGTCCGCTCTCATTCGAGATATACCGGATCTTTCCCGCCTCGAGCCGAATCTCACCGGCGCAGAGCACTGGCTTGCCGGACATGAAGGACGAATGGTGGACCCGGCCGGCTAGGCCGTCGGCCACATAGATGAACTCCATCAAGTCCATCGCAAAGATGTTGTGATCATCCGGCCCGCCTGCGGTCTGATACGGAAAATCCCATCCCGCCAAGTGGAACGCGTCATCGGGCCACAAGCTGAGTTGCCGTGAGAGTCTTTCCTGCTTGGAGAGGTACGTGAGGTTGTACCCCATCCTCATGTTTGCGGCCTTGCCGGCCGCAAGAATCTTCAGGCTGTCCACGTAGTCGTGCGCGCCGGTCCCCGACTTCATCTCCTGCTGCAGCTCCGCCATGTACCCGGTCAGGTTCTTCTTCATCTTCAAGTTTCCGATGAAGTCTTCGGCGACGTTGGCGGAATGGCGCCCGAAGTTCAACCCGGCCCTCAGGTTGTGCTTGGCGTTGGCGTCGCGAGGCTGCAAGATCTCAATGGGATCTTCCTTCATGTACACGCCGCCATTGCCCGCAATCCGCTGACCTCCGGCGTTGATCATCGTCGGCGTGCGAAGCTCATTCTCGACTTCGGTCTGCAGATCCAAGACATACTTGCGGCGCCAAGATCCCTTCTTTTCTCCCTTGGCAACAAGCCAAGTCGTGCAGTAATACAGGATCAGGATCAGAATCTTCTGCCGCTGAATATCAGTCTTACCGGAGGCGTGATATTCCATCAATAGAATATCGACGTCGGTAATCAGAGGATTCTTGCGGTCAGCAATGTGGCCGGTGGTTTTCTTGCGCCACCAGGTAACAGTCGGAACGGGCATGACGGTACGACTCCTTTCCCAGATCCCACACCTGGAGGCTTGGGCCTTGCTCCGACGCCCGCACTCTGACGAAGGCCGTCCATGCAAGCCCCGTTCCCTTACGGAGACGTGACTCGCATTCTCTCGATACTAGAAGTCGGTTAGGCGCTCAACGACCAGAAGGTCTTTCCGCTGGGCCGCGGAAAAGGTAGAGTAGCGCAGCCCTCAGGGGCCCGCAACGGGCCGATAAGGGTCGTTTTCCAGCTCGACCGGGGGATCTATTCCAGCCCGTAAAGCCCCGCATCCAGGCTGTTGGGAAAGCCGCGGTCCTCTTCCCCCGGGGCGGCGTGGATGGCCAGCACATTGCGTCCGACGCGCAGCGCATCGAGGTGCTCCGAGACGTTCTGGTGGCGGTACTCACGGCGGGAAAATCGCTCCAAATCATCGATCTTCACCCCGTTGAGGAAGACCTCCCCCTGCGTGAGCGTGTGTTGGATCTCGAGCCACAGGTTCTGCGGCAGGCGGTCCACGTCGAACTCCCGGCGAATCCAGATCTGGTCGGCGTTCCACACGGTTCCGTTGGTGAAGATCGGGTCCGGCTCCTCGCGGAAAGGAGCTCGCCCCTCAGCCCACCGGCGGTCTTTGAAATCAACGTCTTCCCAGCCCTTGCGGGGCTTCTTCACCGCGTAGCGCCAGGGCTGCGGCTCGGCGTGGGCGGCCGGCAGCAACACCCTTGGCCGCGGCGGATTCTGGTACAGCGGGGCGTGCAGCTCGTGCAGCGCGTCAGCGTCGAACTTCACCAGCTTGCGGTCGTATGTCATCAAGCCGTTGACCTCGCCCTCCACGTCGGTGGTCTGGGTGTAGACCGCCGCCGCCATGCCCCACGCCAGCGGCCCCATCAGCTCGCCCACCACTTCCTGGTACTTCGCCAGCAGGTCCTCGCGGCTGTAATAGGTCCGGTATCCCCAGTTCCGCTTGTCCCACCAAAGGTGGTCTTCCACGGGCCACCCCAATCCCCCAAATTCACCCAGCACGGCCGCCCTTTTCTCACCGCCGAACTGCAGTCCCGGACCGGGATACATGTGGGTGTCATAGACATCGCCCGCCCCCCGGTCGGTCCAGCCGCTGGAGGCGTTCACCAGCCGCGTCGGGTCGTACTGCTTCACCCAGCCGGCCACGCGCGCCGTATCGTACTGGCCCCAGCCCTCGTTGAACGGCACCCAGGCCACGATCGACGGGAACATCCGGAAGTTGTCGATCATCTCCTGCAGCTCGCCCTCGAACTGCGCACCCGACACGCCGTCCCGCCGCCCGTCCTCGGCGTCCCAAGGCTGCACGAACAGCCCGCGCGGCACGCCGCGGCCCAAGTAGCCGCTCGGCATGTCTTGCCACACCAGCAGCCCGAGGCGGTCGCAGTGGTAGTACCAGCGGGCCGGCTCCACCTTCACGTGCTTGCGGGCCATGTTGAAGCCCAAGTCCTTCGTCGCTTGGATGTCATACGCCAGCGCCTCGTCCGTCGGAGCCGTGTAGAGCCCATCCGGCCACCAGCCCTGGTCGAGCGGGCCGAACTGGAACAGCGCCTTGCCGTTGAGCTCCATCCGCAGGTCCCCGCGCCCGTCGCGCCCCAGGGCGATCTCGCGCATCCCAAAATAGCTCTCCGCCTTGTCCAGCACCGAGCCGCCTTCCAGCAACTCCACTGCCAGGTCATAGAGGTGCGGGGAGTCCGGCGACCACAGCTTGGCGTTGGGAATCTTCAGCGTCAGCGGCTCCCCCGCCCCACCTCGCGCCTCGGCCACGACTTTGCCGCCGTCGGAGGCGACCGCGCGCAGGCTCAGCCCCTGGGTCGGTCCGCTCAGCGTCGCCGCCAGCCGCAGCTCGCCGGCGTCGATGTCCGGCGTGGGGTTCAATCGCTCGATCGAAACCGAGCCGACAGGCTCCATCCAAACCGTCTGCCAAATGCCCGTGACGGCCGTATACCAAATGCCTTTCGGCTCCAGCACCTGTTTGCCGCGAGCCTGCTCGCCGGTGTCGGTCGGGTCCCACACCCTCACCAGCAGCTCCTGCCGGACGCCGGGGACCAGCGCCGACGACAAGTCGAACGAAAACGGCACGTAGCCGCCGCGGTGCTCGCCCAGCCGCACGCCGTTGAGCCAAACCTCGGCCTGCCAATCCACCGCGCCGAAGTGCAGCAGCACGCGCTGCGAGCGCCACACCTCCGGAACCTCCAGCGTCCTGCGGTACCACAGCGCCTGCTCGGGGCTCACGGGCTCCTTCACGCCCGACAGGCCCGACTCGATGGCGAACGGCACCAGGATCTTGCCCTTCCACTGCGCCGGAGCCGGCGCGCCGCGGTCTGTAATCGCGTAGTCCCACAGGCCGTTGAGGTTCGTCCACACCTCCCGGCGGAGCTGCGGCCGGGGGTACTCCGGCAGGGCGTTCTCCGGCGACACCTCAGCGGCCCAGCGCGTCTCGAGCGGCGACTCCGCACGGCGCCAACTCTGGGCGGCCAAAGGCAGGGTAATCAACAGGAGGAAAGAGGCGATTCGCGGCATGGCTGATTTTGCAAACGCTTGCACGGCGTTTGGGGTGAATCATAACACTCTCCGCAACCTTTCCGCCGCAGACTTCCTTCTACTCCTCCCGTAGCAGCGCCGCCGGCCGAACCCGCAACAGCCGCAGGGCCGGAGCCAGGCTGGCCGCCGCGGCCGCCACCATCAAGACCGCCGCCGCTACCGTCAATGACAGCGGATCTCCCGGCTCGACGCCCCAAACCAGGCTCTCGATCAGCCGGCCGGCCGCGGGAGTCAGCAGCAGCCCGGCGGCGATTCCCACTCCGGTCCACGCCAGCCCCGGCAGCATCGTCGATCGGACGATCTCAAAACGCCCCGCCCCCAGCGCCAGTCGAATCGCGGCTTCCTTGCTGCGCTCCAGCGCCAAGCCAGCGATCAGCCCGTAGATCCCGACCGCCGCCAGCGCCAGGGCCAATGCCGCCAACGCCGCCAGCAGCGTCGCCTGCACCCTCTGCGTCGCCCAAGCCTCGCCTCGCACCTGCTGCATCGTCCGGAACTCCGTCACAGGCAACAGCGGATCGACCGCCGCCACCGACGACCGCAACAGCTGATCCGCCTGCCCCAGCGGCGCCCGCGTCCGCACCACCCAGCTCGGCGTGGACCAAGTGTGCAGAATCGACAAGCCTCTGTCGTCCACCTGCCCCACGGGCACGTACACCGTCGGCGCGGGCGCCAGCGGCCCCGTCGAGCGATTCCAACTCCGCCGCTGCTGGACGCTCGCCACCACGCCCACGATCCGCCTCCGCTCGCCGCCCACCGTCAGGTACTTCGACAGCGCATCCCCACCCGGCAGGTAGTAGTCCAGAAACGCCCGGTTCACCACCGCCACCGGCTCCTGTTCGGCGCCGTCCGAGGGCTGTAGCAGCCGGCCGCGCGCCAACGAAATGCGCAACGCGCCAAAGTAGTCGCCCGCCACGTAGATCACGTCCACCGGCTGATAGCCTTCCGGTGCCGGCCGCCCCTCGATGCGCAATCCCAAGTTCACAGCCCTCTCGTAGGGCAAGGACTGGCCGACGCCGGCCGCCTCCACGCCCGGCGCCTGTTCGATCCGGCGCAGGCTTTCCTCGAACAGCCGCGCCGTCGCCGCCGCCGTCCGGTACCGCGCGTCGTCGAGCGAAGCCTCGGCCGCCACCACGTGGCTGGGGTCGAAGCCGGGGTCCAGCCCTCGAAGCGTCAGCAGCGTTCGGATCATCAGCCCCGCGCCGGCCAGCAACACCAGGCACGCCGCCGTCTGCGCCGCCACCAACGCCCGCCGGGCCAAGGCTGTCCCGCGGCCCGTTCCGTGGCGACCTCCGCTTTGGAGCGTCAGCCCAAGCTCCTCCCGGCCGCCCAACAGCGCCGGAAACAGCCCGAACAGCAGCCCGCAGCCGATCGACAGCGCTTCGGCCAGCGCGAACCCTCGCGCGTCCAGCCCGAACGCCCTTTCCACGCCCAGGCCGTCCTGCAGTAGCGCCCGCAGCGCGCCCGTCGTGGCCCAGCCCACGGCCGCCCCCGCCAAGCCGCCCGCCAACCCCAACGTCAAGCTCTCCGTCAGCAGTTGCCGGAACACCGCGCCGCGCCCTCCGCCCAGCGCTCGCCGCAAGGCCAGCTCATGCGCTCGGGCTTGCAGCCGCGCCGTCAACAATCCCGCGATGTTGACGCAGCCGATTAGCAGCACCGCCCCGGCGGCCGCCCACAGCAGCAGCAGCGGCTGCTGCGCGCCCTGCGTCAGCCCCTGTCGCAGAGGGGTCAGCCGCAAACGCCAGGAGCCCCCTTCCGCCTTCGGCCAACCCTCCACGATCTCTTCGAGCAGAGGGGCCATCGCCTGCTCCGCCTGCCGCAACGAAAGTCCGTCCACGGGCCGCACCAGAATCTGGTAGTTCCGCCCGCCGCCTTCGCCTTGTGTGGAGGCCTGCAAGGGAATCCACAGGTCGGCGGCGACGGTGCTCCGAAACCCCGCGGGCATCACGCCGACCACGCTCTGCGGTTCGCCTTTGAGCTGAACCGTCCTCCCCACGGCCGCTGCGGTCCCTCCGAACAGCCGCGTGGCGAGCTCATGGGACAGGACGCAGACGGCCGGCCCGCCGCGCCGATCCTCCGCCGGCTCGAAACCGCGTCCGGCCGCCGGAAGGATGCCCAAGACTCGGAAAAATCCCGCGCCCACTCGCTGCTGCTCGACCAGCTCCGCCTGCTCCCCCACCGCTAGATTCGCGCCTTCGCCGGCGATCTTGAAGACGGCAGCGTCGAAGTCGCCGCGGGGATCGCGGAGGATCTCCCAGGTGCGGCCGCTGTGGGAGATCGAGTCCTCCCCCACGCCTCCGCGCTGTTGCACTTCCAGCAGCGCCAGCCGATCCGCGTCCGGATACGGCAGCGCCCGCAGCAGGATCGCATCGACCGCGCTGAAGACGGCGGTATTCGCCCCGATGCAGAGCCCCAAGGTCAACACCGCGCTGACCGCGAACGCCGGGTTGCGCCGGAGCTGCCGCAACGCAAAGGCCGTATTGCGCCGCGCCTCGTCCAGCCGCCGGAGCCCGCGCGCCTCACGGCACCCGCCGGCCGCCGCCGCGGCCGATCCGAGCTCCACCCGAGCCCGCCGCCGGGCCGCCGCAGGGGTCATCCCGCCGCGTTCGAGGTCGGCGGCGCGCGCCTCCACGTGGTGCCGAAGCTCCTCGGCGATCTCTCGGTTCAACCGGTCCGAGACAAGGAACGACCGGAGGGTCTCGAGCAGGGAGCGCAGCACGGCTCAGGCCTCCCCCGGGTTGGGAGCTTGGGGCGATCGGTCGGCTGGTTTCGGCATCTTCTCTCCTAGATCAACTAGGAGATAGCCTACGAGCGCTCTCCTAGCCTGTCAAGGAGAAAGAATGTCCCTCACGGCCGCGTCCCGAGCGACGCCCAGCGCTTCCAGACCGCCGGTTCCAGCAACATCCGCACATACACCCCTCCCACGACCGACCGCGCCTGGAAGCCCCGCCGCCGGGCATCCTGGGTCCAATACCAGTCCGTCATCGGCACGCGGTCCGGCGTCTCGTCCAGAAAGCGGTGGACCGGCTCGGTCAGCGCCTCGAAGTCTGCGTCGGAATCAGCCAGCGAGGCGCTCCAGTAGATCCAGTCGAGCTTGGTGAACTGCGAGCGGTTGTCCAGCGGCAGCCCGTACTCGTTCTGCACCTTCTCGTAGTAGGCGATCTCCTTCTCGGCCACCTCCGCCGGAAAGAGCTGCAGCCCCAGAATGCGGTCCCAGATCAAGTTGTATTTCTGGCTCCAAGTCCCCGGCTTGTCGAAGGTCAGGCGGAAGTGGTCGCCGTCGTCGGCCTCGCGCACCCAGCGGGATGCCAGCTCCTCGGCCAAGCGGCGGTACTCGCCCGCGTCCGACGAGCGCCCGGTCTTCCCGCACAGTTGGGCGTAGGCGCCCAGCGCGACGATGGCCTTCAGCGACAGATTCGTGTTGTGAGCCAAGTGCCCGGTGAAGTCGTCGGTGGAGAGCTGCTCTTCCGGGTCGAAGCCTTTGTCGCGCAGGTAGGCGGCCCACTTCGCCAGCAGCGCCCAGTACTGCTCGGCGAACCCCGGGTCGTCCTCGGCGGCGGCGAGGCCGGCGATCTGCAAGATCATGTTGGCGCTCTCCTCCACCGGCATCTGGTCGTCTTCGGTCTCCTCCCCACCGCCGTAGGTCTGGCCGTTGGCAATCGGATACGTCCCCAAGTCATGCGGCGCAAAGTCGAACGGCCAGCGGCCCGACGCGGCGTAGTCCATCACCGGACGCATCTGAGCCCTCTGCAACTCCGGGCTCAGCAGCAGGAAGAACGGCGACGCCGGGTACATCACGTCGACCGTGCCGATCGAACCGTTCGAGAAATTCTCCTTGGAAAGCAGCAGCGGCTCGCCCTCCGGGCCGGCCACGAGCTTGTGAGCGGCGAGCGTCTGGCGGTAGGCCAGCAAGGCCACGTCGGCGTACTCCTCGCCGCCGGTCCGTGTGAGATAGGCCTCCAGCTCGCCGTCGTACTCCGCGGCCCGCTCGTAGACCGAGCGCTGCTCGCGCAGCGCCGCCCGCAGCATCTCCGCCGCGCCGTCGCCGTTGCGGCGCCACCACGGCCGCAAGCGCCGGTGGAAATACTCGATGGAGAACAGATCGTCATAGGCCACGATGGCCGTCCGCCGCACCGGCGTCGCCTGGACGCGGCCCAAGTCCCAGGCCACGCCGATCGCCGGCGTGCGCGGCTTACCGGGCATGACGTCGGGCTCCAGGTCGTCGGGCGGCAGCGTTCCCGAGGCCCGGAACGACTGCCAAAGCTCGAGCTGCGACGCGGCGGCGAACTGCGGGCTCGCTTCCGGAGAGGCCGTCAAGTACAGGTAGCCCCAGTCCATGCGAACGTTGTCGCCCCGGCGGCCCAAAATGTTCTGCTCGTTCGTGCCCACCCGGAGAGCGGTCGCCTCGCCCAGGCTGTAGCGGCCCCAATCCAGCGGCTGCGTCTCGTCGTGCCGCGCCAAATCGCCCGAGGCGGCAAAGTAGAGCTGCACGTCGTGCGGGCGCCCGTCGGCCGACGCGGCCACCCACGTCACGTAGCTCGCCGGGCGGCTCACCAAGTCCAGGTCGTGCGCCGGCATCGGGGAGAGGAACTGCACGTCCACTCGCACCCCGTGGCCTTCGAAGCCGAACACCGAGCGCGTCGCCGTGTAGTCCGAACCCGTCTGCGGCAACGGTTCCGTGCTCTGCTTGCGGGCCTTCCAGCGCGGGTCCAGCCCCATCAACCGAAAGGTCTCGCCGTCGATGCGGATATAGCTGTTGAGCTCCTGCCGGGCGCCGCTCCAGTGGCTCGTGCGGGCCCCGTTGAGTCGATCGCCGAACAGCCACACGCTGAAGTACGGGTCGTGCGTCAGCAGCGGCCAGGCGGGCGGCCGAAGGTCCGCGGCGCCGGCCGCCGCGCAGAGCGCTGTGAGGAGGACAAGGGACTGTGCAAGCGCTTTCATGATCGACTCGAAGAGGATACCACTCCCGCCCTCGGGCGAGCGCTACAGCGGGCGAATCTTGACGGACCGGAACCAGACGGCGCTGCCGTGGTCCTGCAAGACGATCCGGCCGCTCGGAGCCGCGCCAAAGGCGGGGTCCTTGAACTTGCTGGCCGCCAGCCGCCGTTTCCAGTCCGCCGAGCCGACCTCGTACTCAGCCACCTTCACGCCGTTGAGCCAGTGCTCCACGTGCGGGCCGCGCGCCACGATCTTGGTCTCGTTCCACTCGCCTAGCGGGCGCCCGGCGTCCTGTGTCGGCGGATACAGCCCGTAGACGGCCCCATTGCGGCGGTCCGGAAACTCCTGCGAGGGCTTGCGGGCGTTGTCGGCGAACTGGTACTCCACCGCCACGCCGGTCGCGTTCGTCGCGCCGGCCGGCACGCGGTAGAAGATTCCGCTGTTGCCCTGCGCGGCGATCTTCCACTCGACCGCCAGCTCGAAGTCGCCGAACTCTCGCACGCTGGCCAAGCTGCCCGGCGTCCCTTCGGGCTTCAGGGAGCCGTGCTCGATCACCCATTCGCCGGCCTGCCCTTTGCGAGGCATCACGGTCCAGCCGTCCAGGCTCTTGCCGTCGAACAGAGCGACCCAGTCCGCACCCCAGGCCGACGGAGCCAACGCGAGCAGAAGCAACAGCGGCAGTCTTCGCACGCCTAGGTTATACACCATCAGGCGCGATGTTTTGGTTCACGCAGAACAGGTTGGACGGGTCGTACTTCCGCTTCGCCGCCGCCAACCGCTCGTAGTTTCCGCCATAGGTCGCGCGGATGCGGTCGGCCCCCTCTTCCATCATGAAGTTCACGTAGGAGGACCCGGCCGAATACGGGTGCAAGCTCTCCCAGTAGCTCCTGGCCCAGTCCCGAATGGCGCCGGCGTTGGCTGGATCGGGATCGACCCCCACGATGACCATGGACCAGCGGGCGTCCCGGCAGTGAAAGGCTGTCTCGTCCGGACGCTTCCGATGGACCGCTCCGTCGATTGGATACAGGTGCATGGTCGATAGAGGCGTCGGCATCTCGGCGCCGTGTTCGACGTGCGCTTGGATCGCCGCATTATTCAAGTCTTTAATGAAGTCTCCCTTCCAATACCACTGTAATCCCTTGGGATAGAGTGCGTCGAAAGCGCTCTGCAGCGCCGGATACGGAACAGGCCCGACGTGCTCGAACAGCGGCGGGCTGAAGCGGCGAGCCTTGTCGATCTGCTGCTCGGCCTCGGCGGAAGTCCCCAGATGGCACCACACCACGCCGCAGGCTTGCCGCCCATGCAGCTCCTTGGGAAAGGTGGGGGCCGGCGGCACGGTCATGATGGCGAAGAACCCGTAGAGATCCTCCGGAGCGTCCGCCATAAAGTCGCGATACCAGGCCATCGCTTCGGCGGTCTGCTCGATCGGCCAGATCATCGGACCGCCGTACACGGTCTCGACCGGGTGCAATCGGAAGAGAAAGGAAGTCACAACGCCGAAATTGCCGCCCCCGCCGCGGAGCGCCCAGAACAGGTCGCTGTTCTCGTCTTCACTGGCGGTGACGAACCGCCCGTCGGCCAACGCCACGTCGGCGCTGAGCAGGTTGTCGATCGTGAGTCCGTACTTGCGGGAGAGGTAGCCGTGGCCGCCGCCGAGGGTGAGCCCTCCGACCCCGGTCGTCGAAATGATCCCGCTCGGGACGGCCAAGCCGAATGCATGGGTAGCGTGGTCGACGTCGCCCCAGACGCTGCCGCCGGCCACTCGGGCCGAGCGGGCGTCGGGATCGACGCGCACGCCCCGCATCGGGGATAGGTCGACCACGAGGCCTTCGTCGCAGGTTCCCAATCCCGGCCCGTTGTGACCTCCGCCACGAACGGCCAACTGCAGCCCGTGGGCGCGGGCCGCGCCGATGGCCGCCATTACGTCTCCAGCGTCCCGGCAGGAAACGATCGCTCCCGGCCTTTTGTCGATCATGCCGTTGTAGACGCGGCGCGCCTGGCGGTACGCGTCGTCGGCAGGCCGAATCAGGTCGCCGCGTAGACCGCTCTCCAGATTTTCTAGAATTCGTTCCTTGATCATCAGCATCCTCCTTGCGTGGGCGAAAGGTGCGCCGCGCGAGGGGGAGCTGCATGTGCCGGAATTCGGCGCCGATCGGAAGAAGCCAACGACGGAAGCGAATCGCGGCAGCGGGTCCAAACCCCGCCAGCGTTCGTCCGCCCATATTGTTGCAGCCCGGTTTCCGATCCGCAAACCGAACCGCCCTCGCTCGAAACGGTCCTGGAGCGTCTCGCCGCGCTAGGATGGTTAGCTCGCCATGTCGGCACATCCACCTGTCATTCCGCCCGCGCGAATCGGCATCATCGGCGGCGGCCAGCTCGGCCGCATGATGACCCAAAAGGCCAAGAGGCTGGGCTTTCGCGTCATTGTTCTCGACCCCTATCCGGGCGCTCCGGCCGGGCAGCTCGCCGACTCCCAAATCGTGGGCGACTACCACGACGGCGCCCGCTTGCGGGAGATCGTCGAGCGCTGCGACCTCACCACCTACGACCTCGAAGGCATCGACGCGCACACCCTCGGCATTCTCGAGAAGGAAGGACACCTCATCCGGCCGGGCGCGGCTCTGCTCGCCCTCATCCAGGACAAGTACGCCCAGCGCAACCACTTGGCGCGCCACGGCATCCCGCAGCCGGAGTTCCGGGCCATCGAGGGCGAAGCCTCGGCCGAAGCCTTCCACGACTTCGGCTACCCCTTGGTACAGAAGCTGCGCAAGGGCGGCTACGACGGCCGCGGCGTCGCCGTCCTGCGCGGGCCCGAAGACCTCACCAAGCGCCTCCCCGGCGAATGCTACGTCGAGCGCTGCGTGGACATCGACAAGGAGCTCGCCGTCATCGTGGCCCGCTCGGTCACCGGCGACATGAAGTGCTACGCGCTGGTGGAGATGGTCTTCGACCCGCGCGCCAATCTCCTCGAGATGCTGCTCGCGCCGGCCCGCGTCGATCCCGCCACGGCCCAGCGCGCCGAGGAGATCTCGATGGCGACGGTGGAATCGCTGGGCGGCGTCGGCGTCTTCGGCGTCGAGCTGTTTCTGTCGACCAACGGCGAGATCCTGGTCAACGAAGTCGCGCCGCGTCCCCACAACTCCGGCCACTACACCTACGAGGCCTGCGTCACCAGCCAGTTCGAGCAGCACATCCGCGCCGTCGCCGGCCTGCCGCTCGGTTCCGTGGAGCAGATGCGTCCGGCGGCCATGATCAACCTGCTCGGCCACGACGAGGGCGGCGCAGGGCCGCCCAAGATCGACGGTTTCGCGGAGGCGCTGGCCATCCCGGGCGTCATCATTCACGTCTACGGCAAGGCGGAGACGCGCCCGTTCCGTAAAATGGGCCACGTGACCGTGCTGGGCGAAGATCTCGACGAAGCCCGCGCCAAGGCCTTGGCCGTCAAGGACAAGCTGCGCATCCACGCCGGAGGCCTGCGATGAGCCGCGCGCAAGTGGGCATCATCATGGGCAGCGATTCGGACCTGCCGGTGATGCAGGACGCCGCCAAGATCCTCGATGAGCTCGAAGTCGCCTACGAGCTCACCATCGTCTCGGCGCACCGCACGCCGGACCGCATGGTGGAGTACGCCAAGACGGCCGGCGAGCGCGGCCTCAAAGTAATCGTGGCGGGCGCCGGCGGAGCAGCCCACCTGCCCGGCATGGTCGCTTCGCTTACGCCGCTGCCGGTGGTCGGCGTGCCCGTCAAGACCTCCTCGCTCAGCGGTCTGGACTCCCTGCTGTCGATCGTCCAGATGCCCGGCGGCGTGCCGGTGGCGACGGTCGCCATCAACAACGCCAAGAACGCCGGCATCCTGGCGGCACAGATCCTGGGCGCGAGCGACTTGGCCGTCCGGGCGCGCGTGCAAGCCTACAAAGAAGGCCTGCGCGCTATGGTCGAAGACAAGGCCGCCAAGATCGAGCAGCAGTACCGGCCTTAGCGCGGCGCTCAGCGCCGATTGTCGATCCACAGCAGAACCGGCTCGCTCTCCTGGCGCCCCACCAACACCGTCAACGGTCTCGGGCTGACGTCGTACGGATAGCCCAGCTCATCCGGCAAGCGAACGTTCAGTTGCGTCACGCCGTCGATCAAGCCCGGCGCTTGGCCGAAGTAGGCGATCTCCGCCGAGCGGTCGTCGATGCTCGCTTCCACCACCGGCGAGAAGAACGGATGCGGCACGCCGGCGCCGCTCAGGAACAGCGCAACGGTCTCCCCGGGCAGCAGCGGCCGGTCCGGGCCGACCGGGAGCCCCTGCGGATTCAGCGCCGCCGCCGCGCGGTCCGGCCCGGCGAACGCCTGGGCGTTCCAGATCACGCTGTATAGAGGGATGCGGGCGATCTCCTCGCCGTCCCGCCGCAGAATGGCGTCGACCGGAAAGCCTTCTTTGATGGCCCCGGTCGCGACGGCGTTGATCTGCGTCGGGCCGGCGTAGAGCAGCCCCGCCCGCACGCCGGCGATCTCCAGTTGCAGGCCGGCCAGTTCATCAGGCGGCGGTCCGGCGGACAAATCCGCAACCGCGCCCTCCGCGGGCCCTAGGTTGACTCCGTACAGCGAAACGATCTCCCGTGGCGCCACTTGGCCTGTGTCCCGCGAGCCCGCCGCATTCGCCAATGCATAGAGCGCGGTAACCTCCGGCGCCGCGACGGACAAGCGGGTCAGCCGCGGCGACTCCGGACCCGCCGCCCACACCCCGTCCCCGCTCGCGGCGAGGAAGCCGCCCGTGATCCCGACCGGCGTCCGCACCGCCGCCAACAGGCTGTCCGCATCCGGCGACAAGCGGGCCACGAAGCGCGGCCCCACCCCGGCGCCGGGAAACGAGCCGCCCGCCACGCCGGTCGCCCACCACTCCTCGCCCACCCTTTCCAGCCCCTCGATCGTGTCGTCGCCCTCCACGCCCAGAAACGTCGAGAACAACAGCTCCGCGCCGTCCGGGCTGAGTCGAAACAGCACGCCGTCCCGTCCCGCGGACACATCCTCGCCGCCGCCGAACCGTGTTTGCAGCGCCCCCTCCGTTGTCGGAAAGTTCGGCGCGTACGTCCAGCCCGCGACCACCGCCGAGCCGTCGTCGAGAACCCGCAGCCCGGTGGCGCCCTCCGCCCCGTAGACCTCGGATTCCAGCGTTTGGCCGCCGCCGCCCACGTAGGTCGCGTACTCGAAGCGCGACACGTCCGCCGTCAGGCGCGCCACGAACAGGTCGCCCGTCATCCGGCTGCACAGGCAGGTCTCACGAAACGCGCCCGGCGTGGCCAAGCCTTCCAGGGTATTGGTCACGCCGGCCACGTAGATCGAGCCGTCCGAGCCCAGCGCCACCTGGCTCGCCACCGTGTGCGGCACGCTCGACAGGCAACCGCTGCCTCCGACGCAGTGCACGCCGTGACCACCCACAAAGGTCGAAAGCGCCGTCTCCAGATCGGCGTCCAGCTTGGTGAGAAAACCGTCGGCCACCGGGCCGAAGCCGCTCATCCCAAACCCGCCGCCCTCGACCCGCGCCGCCCCCGGCGTGGTCGGATAGTACGACGTGTTGGTCCAGCCGCTCACATACACCGCGCCGTCAGCGTCCACCGCCACCCCGACCGCTTCGGACTGCGCCACCTGGCTGCGCAAGGGAATCTCGTCGCCCAGCAGCCGCACCTCCAGCCCCTCCGGGTGGTCGAAGTCGAAGCGCAGCACAAAGGCCGCCCGGCTGAGCGCCGGTTGTGGAAACCCTATTTCCGTCGAACCGACGATCACCAGCCGCCCGTCCGGCGCCACCGCCGCGGCCCCCACGCGTTCGATCGTCGCCGCCGGAAAATCCACGTAGCGCAGGAACGTCCCGTCCGCCTCGAAGCCCGCCACGCCCACGTCGCCGCCCTCGGCTTCCCCCACGGCGTACACGCGGCCCGAGACAGCGTCCGTGACGACATCCCGAATCGTCCAATCAATGGGATACGAAGCGGCCCGCGCCGTCACCGCAAAGCCGGAATCCGCGGCCGCCGAAGCCGCCCCGGCGGCCCAGGCCAACAAAACGGCCGATAGCAAAACGCGTCGCATGCCGTCTCCCGAGCAGTTCCGGCGCCAAACCCTCACGGCCGGCCTCAGCTCCACTCCCAGCGCAGCTCGAACTTCGGGTTGGTCTTCCAGCGACCCTTGGTGAAGTCCGGCATCTCCACCCGTTGAGACTTGTTCGCGATCGACTGTTCGCTCAACGGCCCGATGGCGCTCCAGGTGGCCGCGTCGACGATCGACACCGGCGGGTCGGTCTTGTGGCGCACGCTCTCGACCCAGCCGCGCAGCTCCAGCCAGTCCGCCCCGTTGTGGCCGAACGCCAGCGCCCGTTCGCCGTACTCCTTCCACACCGGGTGGTCGAACTCCTCCAGAAACGGGTTGAGCGAATGCCACTCGCGCGCATCCAGCGACCTGCCGTCCCAGTGCCGGTCCAGCAGCCAGATCGTCCCCTCGCCGGGAAACGGCCAGCGCACCATACCCTTGGTTCCGTGGTACTTGTGGGCGTCGTCGCGCGGATGCCAGCTCTGCGTGTCGTTGAAGTTCAGCGCCGTGCGCCCGTCCTCGAGCTGTAGCAAGGCGGTCGTGCGGTCCCCGTTGGCGTAGCTGCGCCGGGCGTTGTGATGATCGGAGCCCCAAATGTCTGCCGCATAGCGGTTCATTCCCTCGGAAACCGACCCCATCGCCACCAGAGACTCGATGCGGGCCCCGTGGTTGATGTCCATCAGCATTGCCGTCGGCGCGAACTGGTGCGTGGGATAGAGCACGCCGTCGCGGCTCACCGCCTGCTCGCCGCGCCACGCCAACTCGCCTTTGTTGGCCCGCCGGGCGTCGAACTTCCCCGCCCTCACGTCGTGGCCGTAGCCCGACTCGCAATGCACGATGTCGCCGAGCAGCCCCGCCCGGGCGATGTTGAGCACCGCCAGCGGCTCCCGCCGGTACACCCAGTTCTCGAGCATGGTGGCCGAGACGCCGGTCTCCTCGGCGGTCTCCACCAGCTCCCAGGACTCGTCCAGGGTGATGGCCGCCGGAACCTCCACCGCCGCCGCCTTGCCGGCCCGCAGCGCCGCCAGCATCATCGGCGCGTGCAGCGGCCAAGGGGTGGCGATCACCACGCCGTCCAGGTCATTGCGCTCGAACATCCGGCGGTAGTCTTCCGGCCCCCGCGCAAAAGCGTCGGGCTTGGCGCGCCCGGACTCCGCGACCAGCTTCTGCGCCCGAGCCACGGCGTTGTCGTCGATGTCGCAAACCGCCGGAACCTCCACGCCGGCGTGGTCCGCCAGAGTCCGCAGCAGGGCCGTCCCTCGCCCTCCAACGCCCACCATGCCCACCCTTACCGGCTGCTCCGCCGCGCGCGCCTCGGCCGCCGCCAGCGAGGCCGCCGCCGCCGTGGCCAAAAACTCTCTTCGTTGCATGCGCAGAGTCTACAACGTCGCCGCCGCCCGGCCCGCCTTACTACCATGAAGAGGTGATTCGGGCCGCGCCGTCCGAGTCGGGGGAGCCCACAGCCTTGTCACGATCCAAGTTTCTGATCCTGTTCCTGTTCGCCTCGCTCAGCCCCGCCCTCTGGGCTCAAAGCGGCGGATCTTCGGCCGGCCGGGCGATCTTCGAGACCCGTTGCGCCGGCTGCCACGGCGGCGACGGGACCGGCGGCGAGCACGGACCGTCGATCATCGCGCGGCTGTACGACCTCGACGACGCCCGCCTCAAAACCTTCATTCGCGAGGGCCTGCCCACCCGCGGCATGCCTCCCACCGTGATCGAGGACGACGAGCTCGCGACCCTGGTCGGCTTCCTGCGAACCCTGCGCGCCAAGCGCGGCCCCGGCGGCGACGCCTCGGCCCTGCCCACCGGCTCGGTCACGCTCAGCGGCGGCGGAACGCTGCAAGGCGAAATCCTCGGTCAATCGCCGGGTCAGATGCAGTTGCGCTCGGCCGACGGCAAGATCCACCTGCTCCGCGAACAGGGCGAGCGCTGGCGGGCCGTCACCTCCGAGGAGGACTGGCCCACCTACCACGGACAGATCGGCGGCAACCGCTACACGCCGATGACGCAGATCTCCAAGTCCAACGTAGGCTCGCTGGCCCCGGCCTGGCTCTTCAACTTCGCCAGCACCTCGCGCCTGCAAACGACGCCCATCGTCGTCGGCGGCATCATGTACGTCACCAGCGCCAACGAGTGCTACGCCCTCGACGCCGGCAGCGGCCAAGAGCTTTGGCACTTCCAGCGGCCGCTCACCGAAGGCCTCATCGGCAACGCCGCCGGCGGCTTCAATCGCGGCGCCACCGTCGCCGGCGATCGCCTGTTCATGGTCACCGACCACGCCCACCTGCTGGCACTGGACCGCTTCACCGGCAAGGTCCTATGGGACACCCAGATGGCCGACTGGCGGCAGAACTACAACGCCACCGGCGCGCCCATCGTCGTCAACGATCTGGTCGTCTCCGGCACGGCCGGCGGCGAAGAAGGCGTCCGCGGCTTCGTGGCCGCCTACGACCAGAAGACCGGCGAGGAGGCTTGGCGCTTCTGGACCGTGCCGCTGCCGGGCGAGCCCGGCTCCGAGACCTGGAAGGGCGTCGGCATCGCGCACGGCGGCGCGCCCACCTGGTTCACCGGGACCTACGACCCCGAGCTCGACCTCGTCTACTGGCCCACCGGCAACGCCAGCCCGGACATGAACGGCGACCAGCGCGAGGGCGACAACCTCTACGCCTGCTCCGTCGTCGCGCTGAACGCCAAGACCGGCAAGCTCTCCTGGTACTACCAGTTCACGCCGCACGACGAATGGGACTGGGACGCCACCGAGCCGCCCGTCCTCATCGACGCCCAGTGGCAGGGCAAGCCGCGCAAGCTGCTCGTACAGGCCAACCGCAACGGCTTCTTCTACGTGCTCGATCGCGCCACCGGCGAGCTCTTGCAGGCCACTCCCTTCGTCGACAAGCTCACCTGGGCCAGCGGCATCGACGCCGACGGCCGCCCCAAGATGAACCCGAACCAGACGCCCACGCCCGAGGGCGCTCTGGTCTGCCCCTCTCTGGTCGGCGCCTCCAACTGGTTCTCCACCTCTTACAACCCCTCCACCGGCCTTTACTACGTGCAGACCCTCGAGAGCTGCGCCATCTTCACCAAACGGCCCGTGGAGTGGGAAGCCGGCAAGGCCTTCTGGGGCGGCTCCACCCGCCGTCCGCCCAATGAGAAGAACGAGAAGATCCTGCGCGCCCTCGACATCCAAACCGGCAAGGCCGTCTGGCAGGTGGCGCAGCAAGGCAACGGCAGCACCTGGGGCGGAACGCTCTCCACGGCGGCGGGCCTCGTGTTCTACGGCGACGACAGCGGCGACTTCGTGGCCGCCGACGCCGAAACCGGCAAGACCCTCTGGCGCTTCCACCTCAACCAGAACTGGAGAGCCTCGCCCATGACCTATATGTTCGACGGCAAGCAGTACCTGGCCGTCGCCGCCGGGCCCAGCATCGTGGCGTTCGCGCTCAGCCGGTAGAGGGCGGCTCTTGCGCCGGGGCCGCGCTTGGCGGATCATCGAGGCGACGTGTCGAAGCTCGCCCCGGCCCTGCCCGCCTCCGCCCTCTTGCTGCTCGGGCTGGCCGCGGCCCTCTCCGCGCCCGCCCAGCCCATCCTGTCCGGGACCGACGCCCTCGAGCTGGAGGGCGATCCGGCCGCCCAAATGGTCGAGGGCATACACCGCTATCTCGACCGCGCCACGGCCGCTTCAGTCGCCGGCCGCGAACGCTTCTGGCATCGTGACTTCTCCTCGGAGCAGGCCTACCAGGCTTCGGTCGAACCCAACCGCCGCCGTCTGGCGACCCTGCTCGGTGTGGTCGATCCGCGCGTCTCCACGCCGGCATTCGAGCTGGTCGCCACCAGCGAGCAATCCGCCGAAATCGCCGCCGGCGAGGGCTACCGCGTACTGGCCGTCCGCTGGGAAACTCTGCCCGGCGTCTTCGGAGAAGGCCTGCTGCTGCAACCTGACGCGCCGCCGGTCGCCCGCATCGTGGCCCTCCCTGACGCCTCCTGGTCGCCCGAAGCCCTCGCCGGTCTCTCCGGCGAAGCCCCCGCCGCGGCGCAGTTCGCGCGCCGCCTGGCCGAAAACGGTTGCCAGGTCGTCATCCCCACGCTGATCGACCGCACCGCCCGCTGGACGAGCCTCGAAGGCGTACGCCGCACGAATCTGCCGCACCGCGAGTTCCTGTTCCGCCTGAGCTATGAGTTGGGCCGCCACCTGATCGGCTACGAGGTCCAGAAAGTCCTCGCCGCCGTCGACCGATTCGAAGCTTCCAACCGGGCCCAAGGCGCCCGCCCCATCGGCGTCGTCGGCTACGGCGAGGGCGGCCTGCTGGCGCTCTACGCCGCGGCCCTCGACCGGCGCATTGAAACCGCCGCGGTCAGCGGATACTTCCAGGCCCGCGAGGGCCTCTGGCGCGAAACCATCGACCGCAACGTCTGGAGCTTCTTGCGCGAGTTCGGCGACGCCGAGGTCGCCGGCCTCATCGCGCCGCGCACGCTGCTGATCGAAGCCTCCGAGGGCCCTCGCGTCGACGGCCCGCCGCCGGCCGAGAAGCCCGTGCAGGACTTCGCCGCCTCCGGCCGGCTGACCTCACCGCCCCCTGCCTCGGTCCGCTCCGAAGTCGCGCGCGCAAAGGCCTTCTACGCCCGGCTCGCCGCTGACGACCGGCTCCGGCTCCTCGAGGGCGGCCCTCTCCCCGGCGGCGACGCCGTTCTGCGAGCTTTGATCGGTCGCCCGGAGCTCCGCCCGTCCGGCGCCGCCCCGCGCTCCCTGAGCCCCTCGCCCGACGCCGACGGCCGGCTGCGACGCCAATTCGACCAGCTCGTCGCCTTCAACCAGACGCTGGTGCGCGACTCGCCGCTGCGTCGGGCCGAATACTGGGCCGACGCCGACGCCTCCACGCAGGCAACCTGGGCCGCCACCACGAAGCCTTACCGGGAGCGCATCTGGCGCGAGCTGATCGGACGCCTCCCCGACCCGGACCGGGAGCCGAACCCGCGCACCCGCCGCGTCTACGACCATCCGGACTTCCAGGGCTACGAGGTGGTCCTCGACGTCTGGGACGACGTCTTCGCCTCCGGGACCCTGCTGGTACCCAAAAACCTTCGGCCCGGCGAGCGCAGGCCCGTGGTCGTCGCCCAGCACGGCCTGGAAGGGCGGCCGAAGGATTTGGTCGATCCCGACGTGGATCACCCGGCCTACCACCACTTCGGGGCGTCGCTCGCGCAGCAAGGCTTCATCGTCTACGCGCCGCAGAACCCCTACATCGGGCTCGACCGCTTTCGGCAGATCCAGCGCAAGGCCCACCCGCTGCAGGTCTCCCTGTTTTCCTTCATCCTGGGCCAGCACCAGCAGACCCTGGCGTGGCTGGAGACGCTGCCCTTCGTGGACCCCGACCGCATCGGCTTCTACGGTCTCTCCTACGGCGGCAAGACCGCCGTGCGCGTGCCGCCTTTGCTCGAGAAGTACGCGCTGTCGATCTGCTCGGGCGACTTCAATGAGTGGGTCTGGAAGAACACCAGCGTCACGGACCGCTACAGCTACCTGTTCACCCAGGAGTACGACATGCTGGAGTTCAACCTCGCCAACGTCGCCAACTACGCCGAGCTGGCCGGCCTCATGGCGCCCAGGCCCTTCATGGTCGAGCGCGGCCACTCCGACGGCGTCGCCGCCGACGAGTGGGTGGCCTACGAGTTCGCCAAAGTGCGCCGCCTGTATGACAAGCTCGGCCTCGGCGATCGCACCGAAATCGAGTTCTTCAACGGACCCCACGAGATCCACGGCGAAGGAACCTTCCTGTTCCTCCAGCGCCTCTTGAGCGACAAGTAGCCTACTTGCTCGCCCCGCCGGACACGCTCTCGCGGAACTCCCGGATCCGGCCGCCCTCATAGCGCGGCCACTCCCACTCCGGCCACATCGGGCTCTCGTCGCGGACCTCCAGGTACAGGCCCCGCAGCCGCTCGATCATCGTCGCGAGCCGTTCGGGCTCCGCCGCCGCGCGGTCGTTGATTTCCCCGATATCTTCGCTTAGGTTGTAGAGCTCGAAGGAGTCGAGCTCCGCCGTCCGGATCGCCTCGGACTCCGCATTCACCAGGTCCGCGCCCGGGCCCAGGTTCGGTCCCGTGAGGCTCGCCAGAATCTTCCAGTCGCCCATCCGCATGGCAACCTTGGGCTCGCTCGAGGCGCGGTTGAAGTGCCAGTACAGCGGCGTCGCACGCTCGATCGCTTTGCCTTCCAGCACCGGCAGAAAGCTCGCGCCGTCCACCGCCCGGTCGCTCGGGACCGGCAGACCCGTAATGGCGCACAGCGTCGGCAGCAGGTCCACGCCGCTCACCGGAATGTCGCTCTCGCTCGCCGGCGTCGTATGCCCGGGCCAGCGCAGCATGCCCGGCACGCGGATGCCGCCCTCATACAGGTGTCCCTTCTTCTCGCGCAAAGGACCGGCGGAGCCATGGGGATGGTCGTTGGTGATGGCCGGGCCGTTGTCGCTGGTGAACAACACGAACGTCTCCTCGCGCAACCCCTGCTCGTCGAGAGCGTCCATCAGCTTGCCGAAGGCCGCGTCGAGCTGGGTCACGTTGCCATGGTGGGCGGCCAGGCTCGACACCTCGGGATCGTACGGGCTCCGCTTGCCCTCGTCCGGGTATAGCTTCGTGTAGCGGTGGTCGGTGTGGATCGGCTCGTGCGGCTCGTGGAAGCACACGAACAGGAAGAACGGCTCGTCCTTGTCCCGCAGCGTGGTGAGCCAGCGGATTGCCTCAGATGCCACCAACTCTCCAGAAAACCCCTCCAGCTTGCCCACCGCCTTGCCGTTGCGCACGAAATTGTCCGGGTTCTTGTGAGTTGGCAGCGCGTTGTTCTGGGTGGAGAACCAGTGGTAGAACCCGTGATCGGACGGCTGCGGCTGTCCGAGGAGATTGAACCGCCCGTTCAGATGCCACTTACCCACATGGGCCGTCGCGTAGCCGTTTTGGCGCAAGATGCTTGCGATCGTGATCTCGCTTTCGGGCACGTGCATCGGCGAAAACATTGGAATCCAGTTGTGAACGCCCACGCGGTGCGGCGTCCGGCCGGTCATCAAGGCCGTGCGCGCCGGCGAGCAGTTCGGAGCGCCCGAGTAGCAGCTCGTCAGCCGCAGCCCCTCGCTGGCGAAGCGGTCCAGGTTCGGCGTCTTCACCTCCAAATTGCCGTAGCAGCCCAGGTCGCCATAACCCAAGTCGTCCGCCAGCACGACCACGAAGTTCGGCCGGTCGGCGGCCCGCGCCGCGCAGACCGTGGCCAGAGCCGCCAAAGCAGCCCAGAAGATCGAGAGAACAGTGGAAACCCTACCCTTCACGCTGCAACTGTAGCATCGTTCTCGCCCCCCATGGCAGGCCGGGACGTGCATCCCGCGGCAACTCCGCTAGAATGGCGGCGCTCATGCGAAACCCTGCCGCCCTCGTCGCCTGCCTGGCTCTCCTAGCCGGTTCCTGCTCTCGAGCGCCCGAGCAAGCCGCCGCCCCGGCCCCCACCGCCGCCCCGCCGAACATCGTCGTCATCATGGCCGACGACCTGGGCTACAACGACATCGGCGCCAACGGCTCCACCGTCATCAAGACGCCCCACATCGACTCCCTGGCGCGCCACGGTGTCCGGCTCACCGACGGCTATGTCTCCGCCGCCGTCTGCAGCCCCTCGCGCGCGGGCCTCTACACCGGCCGCTACCAGACGCGCTTCGGCCACGAGTTCAACCCCTCCGGGCGCGACACCGTCGTGGGCCTGCCCACTGACCAGCGCACCATCGCCGACATGCTCAAGGCCTCCGGCTACGTCACCGGCCTCATCGGCAAGTGGCACCAGGGCAAATCCGAGCAGCACCACCCGCTCCGCCGAGGCTTCGACGAGTTCTTCGGCATCCTGGCCGGCGGCTCCACCTACATCGACTCCCGCCGCGAAGGGGTCGAGTCCTGGCCCGGCAAGAACGCTCCCAAGAAGCGCCCCGACTCGAGCGCGATCTTCGACGGCTTCCAGCAAGTCGAGGTCGAGGACTACCTCACTGACGTCTTCGCGGCCAAAGCCGTCGACTTCATCCAGCGCCACAAGGACGAGCGCTTCTTCCTGATGCTCACGCCCAACGCGCCGCACACGCCGCTGCAGGCCACCACCGAATACGCGGACCGCTACCGCGACGTCGAGCCCGAGGGCCGCCGCATCTTCTCGGCCATGGTCTCCTCGGTCGACGACTACGTCGGAGACGTCCTCGCCGAGCTCGACCAGCACGGCCTCACCGACAACACGCTGGTCGTCTTTCTCTCCGACAACGGCTGCGTCAAGTACCTCAGCCAGGATGTCTGCTCCAACGACCCCTTGAGCGGCTCCAAGCGCTTCCACCTCGAAGGCGGCATCCGCGTCCCGTTCCTGTTCCAGTGGCCGGCCCGCCTGCCCGCCGGAAAGACCTACTCCGAGCCCGTCATCTCGCTCGACCTGTACTCGACCTTCGCCGCCGCGGCCGGCTCGACCGAGCGCTCCCAAGACGGCGTGGACCTGACGCCCTATCTCTCCGGCGAGCAGTCCGGCTCGCCGCACGAGTTCCTCTTCTGGCGCGCCAAGCCCAACATGGCCGTGCGCTGGGGCCGCTGGAAGATGTGGAAGGTCAACAAGTCGGCGCAAACCCAGCAGGACTTCACCGTCTCCGGCCAACGCCTTCCCGAAGTGGACTACCCCGGGGATTCCCCGCTCGGCCAAATGACGGTACTCTACGATCTCTCCGCCGACATCTCCGAGCAGAGGAACCTGGCGGACGAGCATCCGGAAATCGTGGAGCGGCTGGAAGCCGAGCTCGCGACCTGGAATGCGCAACTAGCCGAGCCGCTCTGGCCCAGCGATCGTTCCACGCTGTACGAATTGCACGGCCAGATGGTGCAGCTTTTCTTCTGAATGGGAGCGTCGATCGACATGCGTCCTCTGCTTGCTCTGCCGGTCTTGCTGGCGGCCTTCTCCGCGGGATCGACGGCCCAGGAGCTGAGCCTGCACGAGTTGCTGGCCCGGCCGATCCTGGCGCCCAACCAGCCCGTCGTGGAGGTCAAGGCCTACACCGCCTCCCGCGTGCCGGCCCTGCGGATTCCCACCGAAAAAGGCGCCTGGGAGGCCTACGCCCAAGACATCCGGCGGCGCGTGCTCGACGAGGTCGTCTTTCGCGGCGAAGCCAAGCGCTGGCGCGAGCTCCCCACCCGCGTCGAATGGTTGGAGACCATCCCCGGCGGCCCCGGCTACCGCATCAAGAAGCTGCGCTTCGAAGCCGTCCCCGGCCTCTGGGTCCCGGCTCTGCTCTATGAGCCCGAAACGCTGGACGGCAAGGTCCCGGTCGTCATCAACGTCAACGGGCACGACCGCGCCGACGGCAAGGCCGCCGACTACAAGCAGATCCGCTGCATCAACCAAGCCAAGCGCGGCCTGCTCGCCCTCAACGTCGAATGGCTCGGCATGGGCCAGCTCAACACCCCCGGCTTCGAGCACTACAAGATGAATCAGCTCGACTTGATCGGAACCAGCGGCATCGCCCCGTTCTACCTCTCCATGAAGCGCGCCATCGACGTGGCTCTCGAGCATCCCCACGCCGATAGCGCCCGCGTCGCCGTCACCGGCCTGTCCGGCGGCGGCTGGCAGACCATCTTCATCAGCTCCCTCGACGAGCGCGTGACCCTGGCCAACCCCGTGGCCGGGTACTCCAGCTTCGTCACCCGCACACAGTTCCCCGAGCTCGACCTCGGCGACTCCGAACAGACCCCGAGCGACCTCGCCTCCATCGCCGACTACACCCACCTCACGGCCATCCGCGCCCCGCGCCCCACGCTGCTGACCTACAACGCCCGCGACACCTGCTGCTTCCGCGCCGAATACGCCGTGGCTCCGCTGATGCAGATCGCCACGCCGGTCTACGAGCTCTTCGACCGCAAAACCAGCGTCCGCCGCCACATCAACGAAGACGCCGGCCACAACTACGGCCGCGACAACCGCGAGTCCTTCTATCGCATGCTGCGGGACTTCTTCTACGGCGGCGATCCTTCCTTCGCGGTCGAGGAGATCCCCGTCGACGACGAGGTCAAGACCGGCGAGCAGCTCCGCGTCGCCCTCCCGGCCGACAACCTCGACTTCCACCGCATCGCCCTGCGCCTGGCCGACGGCCTCCCGGCCAAGCCGACCGTCCCTCCGGCGGAAGCTCGCAAGCAGCTCCAGGCGCTCACCCGCACGCCCTTCTACGAGGCCGAGGCCAAGGAGGCCGGCGACTCCAAGGCGGGCGACATCCAGGCCAAGCGCTGGAACCTCCACATGGGCTCGGACTGGACGGTCCCGGCCGTCGAGCTCGAGCGCCCCTCGCCCAACGGCACGGTCCTGCTCGTCGGCGACGGCGGCCGCACCAGCCTCGAAGGCGAAGCACGCAGCCTGCTGCGCCAGGGCAAGCGCGTGATCGCGGTGGACCCCTTCTACTTCGGCGAATCGAAGATGGAGACCGAGCCCTTCCTGTTCGCCATCCTCATCGCCGCCCTCGGCGAGCGCCCCCTCGGCGTCCAAGCCGGCCAGCTCGCCGCCGTCGCCCGCTGGGCGCGGCAGCGCCACGGGGCCTCCGTCGAAATCCATGCCGTCGGCCCGCGCACCAGCTTGGCGGCCCTGATCGCCGCCGCCGTCGAAACCGACGCCATCTCCGGCGCACGCCTCCAGGAGTCCTTCTCCAGCCTCCGCCAGATCCTCGACCTCGACCTCGGCGTCAATCAAGCTCCCGAGCTGTTTTGCTTCGGCCTGCTCGAAGCCTTTGACGTCCCCCAAATCGCCGCGCTCGTCGCGCCGCGGCCCGTGGAATTCGTCAAGCCCTGAGACTCGCCGCCCCGCCGGCGCCGCAAGTTTCGTAGGCTGTGGGGATGACATCGGCCGGCGACAAGTTCGAAATTCGTGCTGGAGTGCAGAGCCAGTACTCCGACGTGCTGACTCCTCCAGCCCTCGACGCCTTGGCGGCGTTGGCCGACCTGGATCAGGATCGCAAGGCCCTGATGCAGGCCCGCCTCGACCGGCGCCGCCGCCGCGCTGAGCACGGCGAGCGCATCCGGTTTCTCGACCCCGAGTCCGTCATCGGCCGCACCGGCGTCAACGTGGCTGACGCCCGCGCCGGCCGTTTCGAAGGCTCGGCGATCCCGCACGACCTCCAACGCCAGTGGATTCAAGGCACCGGCCCGGCCGCCAAGCCGCACACTTCCCTCGAACGCAGCATCCGCAACGTCGCCTACGCCCTGCTCTCCGGCGCCGACGGCTGGATGTTCGACGGCGAGGACGCCCTCGGCCAGGTCGAAACCATGTCGCTGGATAACCAGCGCAACCTCCGCCTGGCCTACGCCCAAAACCCCGTCTTCCTGCAGGCCGCCGAAGGCGTCGCCGCGGAGATCAACGCCTGGGCCCAAGGCTTCTTCGGCCGCCCCGTCATCGACGACTGGCGCAAGCAGCTCTCCTTCACCACCAAAATCTTCCGCGCGCGCGGCCTGCACCTCGACGACCGCCACATCCGCAACGCCGACGGCAGCGGCTTCTCCGCCTCCATCGTCGACGCCGTCCTCTACGTCGTCAGCAACCACCAGGCGCTCTCCAGTCAGGGCTCCTCGCTCGTCCTCTACCTGCCCAAGATCCAAACCGCCGAGGAAGCGGCCCTGTGGAACGACATCTTGAGCGCCCTCGAAGCCCATCTCGGCCTCTCGCTCGGCTCCATCAAGACCTACGTGCTCGTCGAGCAGCTCGAAGCCTCCTTCCAGCTCATGGAGATCCGCGCCGCCCTCGGCCTCCGCTTCGTCGGCTTCAACACCGGCCGCTGGGACTACATCAACAGCGTCGCCGACGCCATGGCCTGGGACCCCGAGTTCATCCACCCGAACATCGACGCCGTCACCATGACCTACGGCTACATGCGGAACTACGAAGACCGCGTGCGCCGCGCCACCAACACGCCCGACATCAAAGGCCAATACGCCCTCTGGCAGGGCGGCATGGAGCCCAACATCCCCGTCGGCTCCGCGAGCGGCGTCTCCGAGAGCATGAAGCGCGCCGTGCTCGGCGCCGAGCGCGAACAGCGCGAGGGCGCCAGCGGCAAATGGGTGGCCCACTGGAAGATGGTGCACATCATCCGCCCCGTCTGGGAAAAGGTCGGCGACGCCAACCAAGCCGGCCGAGCCTTCCCCGCCCTCGCCTACGACGCCGCCGACGCCGCCGGCCTCACGCTCCTCGAACCCGCCCCGCGCACCATCCGCGGCGCCCGCGACCTCCTCAGCGTCGCCGTCCAGTACGGCAACGCCTTCGAGCAAGGCTTCCAAGCCGCCGCCCTCAAGCCCGCCGACTTCTTCGGCAACGACGACGTGCTCTACCTCATGGAAGACATGGCGACCGGCGAAATCCGCCTGAGCATCCTGTGGGAATGGCTCCACAAGACGGCCAAGCTGACCGCGCCCGACGCCGAAACCGGCCTGGCCGAGGGCAGCCCCTTCACCGCCGAGCTCTTCACCCGCCTACTGGCCGAGGAATACGCCAAGCTCGAAAGCGCGCGCAACGTCGACGTCCACGACAACTCCAAACACACGACTCTGCCCGTCGCCCGCACAGTCGTCGACGCCTACGTACGCTTCCCCAAGAAAGCCCCGTGGATGGTCGACCTGCTCAACATCAACCTCGGCGTGGAAGACGCCTCCGCCGCCGCCCAGCGCACCACGGACTTCCTGGACCGCTTCGCCCAACGAGGCGAACGCATCACCAAGAACCTCGACTTCGCCTAAAACCCGGCAACCTCGTGGCGCACGCCTCCGGCGTGCCGGGTCGTCGGTCCCCGACGACCTCCCGCCGTCCCCGAGCCCTCCGCAACCACACGCACACGGCGCGAACCGGTGACTGTCGGCGGGCCACCGCCTTCGGCTACCCGTCGCCGAACTAACATCGTCAAAACGACGATAGCCGACAATTTCATCGCGACCTCTTCGATCGGGAGACCGTCATCCTCCCGGTTCGCGGGGCGATTCACAACCCGGCAGATCCGCAGCAGCGCCGCCAAACAACAAGTCCATGGGAGGCCGCACGATTCCGATGTCCATCGAACCTTTCGAAATCAGCGTCGCCCGGCCCGGCTCATGGCGCCGGCCCGCTACGCCTCCGCGTAAGCCTTCTCGAGCTCGGCCACATCGAGCTTGATCATCTTCATCATCGCCTGCATGACGGCTTCCACCTTCTTCGGGTCGGAGTCGCGAATCAGCTCCATGAAGCGGCGCGGGACGATCTGCCAACTCAACCCGAAGGGATCGGTGATCCAGCCGCACTGTGACGGCTTCGCGCCCGCCTCGATCAGCTTGTTCCAATACGTGTCGACCTCCGCCTGATCCTCGCAGTCCACAAACAGCGAAAACCCCTCGGAGAAACTGAAGTACGACCCGCCATTGAAGCCCATGAAGCGCTGGCCTCCCACGACGAACTCAGCCGATTGCACCGGCCCGTCGCCGCCCGCCTGCGCCACATTCGTAACTCGCGAATCCGGAAAGATCGCGGTATAGAGCTCGATCGCAGCTTCGAGCTGATTGTTGAACATCAAAAACGGCGTGACTTTTGACATAGCAGAAGGCTCTGATCTCAGACGAGTCCGACCTTTCGTTCGTTACAGCCCTCGAGCGGCAGCGCCCCAACCGGGCGCCTCCAGCCGCGCAGCCCCGGGCGATTGTCCCTGAGCGCAATTATTGAGTCTGTTTTAATGCATAGGCAATGAGCGAGGGGAATCCTCCCAGGGGGCGGAAAATGTTGCGGGGCCGAGCCGCTCAGCGACGCGCCCCGAGCCAATCCCAGGAGGATTCCATGCACAGTTTCTACTACGTTGGGCTCG
>WGMB01000005.1:5000-384282 GCA_016125275.1 Acidobacteriota bacterium
GACCGGCTCCACTCGATAGAGATCATGCCCGAGCGGACCGACAGGCCACGGGCCTCGCTCGAGGAGGTCCGCGCGCATTCCGTGCTCACCGAGCCAGACGCGAAAGTTCTCCCCGGAGAACGAGCGCTCGACTCTCCACAAGGGCGCCACCCCTGGGCAGGAAAAGTAGCCGAGAGCCCGATCCGCCTGGACTCCGGCCGGACCCAGCAACCAGTCCGACCGCCGGACCCAGCCGAGGCTCGCGTTTCTGGCAGCCACACTCTGCATCACCAGAATCGGCCCGGCAACGACCCGCTGCAGCTCCCGCCAGAGCAACCGGGGCCGACGCACATACTGGAGCACGAAAAAGAGCGTGCAGGCTTGAAAGGAATCGTCCGAGAATGGAAGCCGCTCCCCGTCAAAGAGAACGATGGAACCGCTGCGACTCAGGTCGACGACATCGGCTTCGACGACTGGAAGCCGGCCCAGCCGTCGCAGGGCGGCGGCGTTGTGACCGGCGCCGCAACCGAGATCCAAGACTCGACCCCGCGCTGGAAGGTAAGGCACAACTCGCCGGGCCAATCCAGCGGCGCGCGCCTCGGCGGCTCTATCCATCGCAGCATGCAAGAGCGACCGGGTCCGCTGCCTGCCGCGCTCCGTCAGCGCTCGTTCTCCGTCAGGTCCAGGGGCCGGACCCAGATGTTGCGGTACCGAACGGGATTCGTATGCATCTGCAGCACCAGCGGACCCTCTGCAGGCTGCGGCTCATACTCGGTCGCGAGCTTGTGGCGCATCGGTCCGAGGATCTCTCGCCGGTGGTGCATCAGCACACCGTTGTGAAACACCGTCGCGTAGGCCGGTTTGATCAGCTTGCCGTACTGAAAACGCGGGGCCTCGAACACGATGTCGTAGACCTGCCAATGCCCGGGCGGCCGAGAGGCGTTGACCAACGGAGGATACTGACCGTAGATCGCGGCGGCCTGCCCGTCCGCGTAGGTCTTGTTGTCGTAGGAGTCGAGCACCTGAATCTCGTAGGCGCCCATCAGCAGGACACCGCTGTTGCCCCGGCCCTGGCTCGCCGCGACGACCTCCTGGGGCGAAGCCCATTCCACGTGCAACTGCACGTCGCCGAACTTCCTCTTGCTCATCAAGCTCGGAGCGCCCTTGACGACCACCATGGCGCCATCTTCGACCTTCCACTGCGGCGGGCCAATCTCGCCCTTGCCGCCGATAAAATCAAAGCCGAGCGGGCCCTTCCAACTCTGCCACTCCGACAGGTCGCTCCCGTCGAAGAGCACGATGGCGTCCGACGGAGGCTTGCCCGGCGCGGCTTCGGTACTGAACTCGCCGGGCGTGACCACGCGGGGTCGCGGGCGAGAGTCGTCGTGCACCCGATACTTCTGCCCTGGGATCAGGGGCGTGTCACTGTAACCGGTCGGGTACTGCTTCGCTGACTGCGCCCAGGCCGACAGCGCGATTGCGCCTGCCGCACACACCAAGCTGATCTTCGAGACGGAAATCTTCATCAGGGCAACGCTCCGCGCCGCGAAACGCCTCCACATTATCTCCCCGGGGCGCCCCCGAGTCCAAGCGGTTCAGGCGCCGAGGCGAACCAGCGTCATCGCGATCCGTCCTCCAAAGCACACATCGATGTCCCGGCCGTCGGCGCGAGGCCGAGCGTGGTACTCGCCGGCGTAGTGCAGCGCGCCGCCCTCCTGGCGATAAGCGAACGACATCGGAGAATGGTCGAGCTCGCAACGAACCCGCTCCGGCGACCTGCCCCCGGGACTCAGGCAGGGAAAATTCACGTTCCAAAACGCTCCCGCCTCCCAGCCCTCCGCCAGAACCTCTTCAAGGATGGCCCGCGTCCAGTCTGACGCCCTCCGCCAATCGTCGCCATCTAGCGAGCGATTACGATAGTGCGAAACCGCCACGCCCGGCACGCCGTGCAGGACGGCCTCGCGTACTGCAGCCACCGTCCCGGAATGGTACACGTCCACGCCCAGGTTACCGCCCGAATTGATCCCGGCCAGAACCAGGTCGATCTTGCCGCCATAGCGATTCAGACCCACGCGCACACAATCGGCCGGCGTACCCGCCAGGGCGAAGCGACCGTCTCCGCGCTCCTCCAAGGTCATCGGGAGATCGGTCGTCGTGCGGTGGCTGCAGCCGGACTGCTCCGTCGCCGGAGCTACCACCACAATCTCGCCCGCGCCATCCGCGGCCTGCCTCAAGGCGGCCAAGCCGGGCGCGTCGATGCCATCATCATTGGTAAGTAGGATTCGCATGGGGCGCGCTTTCTCATTCTGCCAAACGATCCGCCGCGATCGCCTGGCCTCGATCCTTGCCGTTGCTCTGGTCGCAGCGCATTGCGGAGGCCCCCGACGGGGGTCCGCTCCGGTCCCTTCGCCCCCTCCCGCCCCGGCCCCTCCCACTACGGCTCCCGCCTCCCCAGAACCTCCGCCTCCTGCCGTCCCAAACATACCGCCAGCCCCCAAACACCCCGCGCCCCTGCCCCGCGCCGACCGCATCGGCCCTTTCGAGGACCGCAGCTACGTCACCTCGGCGGGCCAAACCCTCCCATACCTCCTCTATCAACCGCCCGACCTCGAGCCCGGACGCCGCTACCCGCTGGTCCTGGTCCTGCACAGCGCCTCCGGCTCCAAGTCCGACAACGGCGCGCACTACGAAGCCAACCGTTCGATGGGGCTCGACTACTGGACCTCGCCGGAGGTGCAGGAGGCCCACCCGAGCTTCGTCGTGGCCCCACTGGCCAATCCCGAGGCGGCGCCGACCTGGGTGCGCAACTGGCGCCCTTCACCGGACCCTCGGCCGGAGCAGAGGGAGCCCTTGGAGCTGGCCGTCGAGCTGATCCGCGACAATCTACCCCGCTACCTGCCCATCGATGCCGACCGCCTCTACGTGACCGGCTATTCGATGGGCGCCTTTGGGGCCTGGATCGCCATCAGTCGCCATCCCTCGCTGTTTGCAGCGGCCGTTCCCATCTCCGGCGGCGGCGATCCCACTCACGTCGCCGAAACCCAAGCCGCCGTGTGGGCCTTTCACGGCGCGGCGGACGCCGTCGTGCCGGCCTCGCGATCCCGCGAAATGGTCCAGGCTCTAGAAGCCGCCGGCAAGCCGGTCCGCTACACGCAACTCCCCGGCGACGGCCACTTCATCTGGCGCTCGGCGCTCCAGACGCAGGGTCTCACGGACTGGCTCTTCGAACAGCATCGCCCCTCCGCCGGCGACCGGCCGTGACGTCGGCCGCGCCGTCCCACGCTTGCACCGGGCAGCCGTTTCCGAAAGAATGTGAAACGCTCGACTGATAAATCACTAACACCAGGAGATCTTTTGTCCATGGAACGCCGAGAAGCACTTCGCTGGATGGCCGGCGGCGCCGCCGCCAACCTTTCCGCCCTCCTGGCTGCCGTCCCCGCCCGCGCCGCCGCGCCGGCGCCGGCCAGCCTGCCGCCTGCCAAAATCACCAAGGTCAAGGCGATCCTGACCGCGCCTCCGGGGTTGCCGCGCACGGTCGTTGTCAAGATCGAAACCGATCAGGCGGGCTTGTACGGCTGGGGCTGCGCCACCTTTACGCAGCGGGCGAAGGCCGTGGTCACGGCCGTCAACGAATTCCTCGATCCGTTCCTCCGCGGCAAGGACCCCGACGCCATCGGCGACATCTGGCAGACGATGTACGTCAGCTCCTACTGGCGCAACGGGCCCGTGCTCTACAACGCCATGAGCGGCGTCGACCAGGCTCTGTGGGACATCAAGGGCCGCCGCGCCAACATGCCGGTCTACCAGCTCCTGGGCGGCAAGGTCCGTCAGGCGGCCGATGTCTACCGGCACGCCTCCGGCTCGAGCCCCGAAGAGGTCGAAGAGCAGGTCCGCGGTTACATGGAGCAGGGCGCCCGGCACGTCCGCATCCAGATGGCCATCGCCGGCCAGGCCAACTACGGCGCCCGTGTGGAGGGCGCTTCCGGCAATGGATTTCTCGGCGCGCCCTCGGGCGGCAACCACAACGAGCGGATGTACGAGCCCACGCCCTACCTGCTCAGCGTGCCCAAACTCTTCGCTCACATGCGCAAAAACATCGGCGAGGAGATCGAGCTGCTGCACGACGTGCACGAACGGATCTCCAACGACCAAGCCATGTGGCTTTGCAAGCGGCTCGAGGAGTACCGGCCCTTCTTCCTCGAAGACCCGGTCTCGCCCGAGCAGATCGGCTACTTCAAGCTGATTCGGCAGCAGTGCACCACCTCCATCGCCATGGGCGAGCTGTTCAACTCCCCACATGAGTACGTGGGCCTCATCTCCGAGCGGCTGATCGACTTCATCCGCATCCACGTGTCGCAGATCGGCGGCGTAACGCCGGCCAAGAAGGTCGCCCACTTGGCGGAGTTCTTCGGCGTCCGCACCGCCTGGCACGGCCCGGGCGACACCTCGCCGGTCGGCCATCTGGCGAACATCGCGCTCGACGTCAGCTCGTACGCCTTCGGCATCCAGGAAGCTTCCCAGTGGCCGGACTCGGTGCACGAAGTCTTCCAGGGCTGCCCGAAGCTCGAGAACGGCTTCTTCTATCCGAACGAAGCGCCGGGCTGGGGCATGGAGGTCGACGAGACCCTGGCGGCCAAGTACGACGTGGACTCGCGCTACGGCGAGCCGTTCGACTACTCCTGGGGCACGACCAGGCGGCGGGACGGGTCGATCATTCGACCGTAGCGACGCAACGTGGTGCGCGGCGCCAGGCGTGCCGAGGGCCGACTTGTCGGCCTCCATGGATCGGCACTTTCCCGGGCGCACCCACTCCGGCCGATAGCGGCCTCCTGGTGAGGCCGCAAGACCGTCCAAAAGGACAGCCACACTCGGCCAGCCCGCGTAGAACGAACATGAAGCAGAGCAGCCTGAAATCGGCGTCCTGCTCGCAGAGGCCGAAGCTGGTGACCAGTTCAGCCAAGCTCAGGCCGGTTATCATTTTGCGACTGCGAAGGGCTCTTCAACGTGACTTCGCTCAGGCTCGGCGTTGGTTTCTGTTGGCAGCAGCGCAGGGTTGTGCTAGCTCGATGTACAACCTCGGTCTCATGTACGAAGTAGGGCGAGGCGGGGAGCGAGATCTGGACAAAGCCGCTGGATGGTATCGCGCCGCCGCCTTGAGAGGGGAATCCAAGGCCATGCTCAACCTCGGCATCAAGAACCTGCTAGATCAGTTCGCGGCAGCGGAACCGACCGTGGGAATTGCATGGCTCCGTCGGGCATCCCGACGAGGGGACGTGCATGCGATGTACAACCTCGCGATCGCCCATGAACGCGGCGCGGGATGCAGAAAGAGCGAGGTGATCGCCCTTCGACACTATCGAAAGGCCGCTGCCGCTGGGTCTACAAAGGCTCTCGAGCGTTTGCAGGAGCTCGACGCTGCAACAAGAACGCCATGACTGCCAAAAGCGCTATCGAAAGATGGTTCAACGAGAAAGGCTATGGCGGGCTGATGCTGCCGGATGGATGGTATGGCCGTCCGTTCGACAACATGCATCGGCTCGTCTCGATCTCGGAGCGTGACGGCCAACTCGAGCTGTTCGTGGATGGACCGGAGCTGGTTCTGCGATTTGAAGGTCTAGCGAGCGTCAAGAAAGAGGGGGCCGATCTGGTACTCGGCCCCTTTGTTGAACTAGCGGTTGTCTCCTCCCAAACAGGGACCCGCGTTTACAAGGGAGGAACGGTAACGTTTAAAACGCTATCACTGTGAGATAAACAGGCGATACTATCGCAGACCTTGCCAGTTAGGCCAACAGAAACTCCGTCTGCTGACTCGCCGCCCGCGCCGCCGCCTCGGCGGCCTTGTAGCCGCTACGCACCGCCCCCTCCATCGTCGCCGGCCAGCCGGTATCGGTCCAGTCGCCGGCCAGGAACACGTTCGGAATCTTCGTCACCGCTCCCGGCCGGCTCGCTTCCAGCCCCGGTTTGACCGAATACGTCGCCCGCACTTCCTTGATCACGTGGGACCGCACCAACCGCGCCTTCGCCGCCTGTGGGAAAAACTCCCGCAAGTCGCTGCAGGCCCGTTCGACAATCTCCGCCTGACTCAGCGGCAGCAGATCCCGCGAGGCGCTCACCACGCACTGCACGTAGCTCTCCCCGCGCCGAAACATCCATTGCATCGTGCGATCCAGCAGCGCTGCGTGGGGCAACTCCGTCACCGGCCGGTCAAACCACAGGTGCACGCCGGTGATTGGCGAATGCTCGAACTCCCCAAGCTGCAGGTCCAGCTCCGGCAAGAGCCCCGCCGCCCGCTCGAATGGTACGGCGGCAATATAGAAGTCCGCCTCGCCCGACGCCGGGTCGATCCGCTCGATCCGCGAGCGCGTGTGCACCCGCAGATTGTTCCCCAACCGTCCATCGCCGGCGGCGTCATACAGCTCCGCCAGCGGCACGGCCGCCACGCCCATCTCGTAGCTCGTGCGCGTTCCCATCAGCCCGTCCGCAAATACCTGAAAGGCCGCCTTGGCCGACGAGCGATCGGGCTCCTCGTTGAGGGCGCTCACCAGAATCGGCCGCCAGAACCGCTCGTACGACCGCTCCGTCACCCGCCTCCCCAGCAACCAGTCCCCCATCGAGACCGTGTCGAGATCCGCGCGCTTCCTTTCGCGCTCCAGAGCTTGCAAAGTCGAAATCAGCGACCACTTGTCCGCCCAATCCAAGAAGCCGAAGCGCAGAAACGAGCCGGCCAGATGCAGCGGTTTGGGCCAGGGACCCCGCTCCAACCGATCGACCGCTCCCCCTGGCCGCACGAAGTACAGTGTGCTGTAGAAGTCGATCTTGCCTTCCACGCCGCAGCGCCGGTAGAAATCCAGCAAGTTGTCACAACAGCGCAGCAGCACATGCTGGCAATTGTCGATCCGCTCGGAGTCCGGCTCGGAGGGATGCAGTGGATACGAAGTCGCCCGCCCGCCGAGAAATGGCTTGGCCTCGTGCAGGTCGACCTGCCAGCCGATCGACGCCAGCGCGGCCGCTGCGGACAGTCCGGCCAGACCGCCGCCCACGATCTGCACCCGGCGACTCATGGAGCCACAGGGAGGGGCAGGGCGCCGCCTAGCCAGCGCGCCCGGCCAGCCTTGAGCACGATCCAGCTCTTCTCGAGCGCCGTCAGCCGAGCCCGCCGGGCGTAGACGTCATAGCCCAGCTCACGGATCCGCACCAGAACGCCGTGATAGATGGCGATCATCGCCCACAACGAGGGCTGGCTCGTCGTCCGCACCAGCCCCAGCAGCGGCGCCGCTTCTTCGTAGTAGCGCTGCGCCCGCGCCCACTCGAACGCCATCAGCTCGTCGAACCGTCCGCCCGGCCGTCCCTTCTCGCCGGCCTCCAGCAGCGCCTCACGGCTCAGCCCAAAGCGTTCCAGATCCTCTTCCGGCAAGTAGACGCGTCCCATGCCAGCGTCCTCGGGAATGTCCCGCAGGATGTTGGTGAGCTGGAAGCCGATGCCGCACTTCTCGGCCAGCTCCAGCGCCCGGGGATCGTCGAACCCAAACACGTGGATGATCGTCAGTCCAACGAC
This sequence comes from Acidobacteriota bacterium, assembly GCA_016125275.1. Lineage (GTDB taxonomy): Bacteria > Acidobacteriota > Terriglobia > Bryobacterales > UBA6623 > RI-231. The sequence goes on from WGMB01000005.1 coordinate 12,535, forward strand.
CGAGGCCACCCGGTAGCAATACTGGTAGAGCTCGTCGAACGAGCGATAGCGCTGCGGGTCCAGGTCGCTGCCCACGCCGTCGATCATGTCAAAGAAGTACTCGCTGGGGATCTTGTAGCGTTCGACCGTCGCCCGGAAGGCCGGCAGGATCGGATCGTCGCCCACGTCGCCGGCCAGCGCCCGCTCGAGCGCAGCCTTCCAGTCGCCCAGAGCCCGGCGGCGCGTCTCCACCGAGGGCGCCTCGTCGTCGCTGATGTCGTCGGAATAGCGCATGAAGGCGTAGATGGCGCACATCGCGTCCTTCTGCGCCTGGGGAAGCAGCACGAAGGAGTAATAGAAGTTGCGCGCTCGGGCCTTCGCCACCCGACGGCAGTGCTCAAAGCTCTCCTCGAGCGTCATTCCGCGGCCTCCGGACGGGGCGCCGCGCCGGAGGGGTTGCGACCCGCGAGCAGCCGCGAGGCCAATACCCTCACCACCAGGCCCACCCTCTCCAGCTTGCCCACCTTGGGCCGCCGGCTGATCACGTCGTAGCCTTGCCGGCGGATCTTGTCGAGCACCGTTATCCCGCCTCGCCGAAACAGCTCGATGTCGATCGACAGCCTGCGATCCAGCAGGTCCGGCAGATCGGCGCCCGCTTCGAACAGCGCCAACGCCCGTTCGGTCAAATCGCGGATCAACGCGCGCACCGGCTCGCCCGCCCGCCCGGCCTCGACGTCGCGCGCCAAAGCCCCGTAGTCATAGCCGTGAGCCGCCATCCGGTCCGCGGGCAGATACACGCGGTCCCGCTCCAGCAGATCCCGCCGCACGTCTTGCCAATGGTTCGCCAACTGCAGGGCCGTGCAGATCGAGTCCGACAGCGCCACGCGCCGTTCGTCGGAGTAGCCGCACAGGCCCAGCACCAAGCGCCCCACCGGGTTGGCCGAATACACGCAGTAGTCGAGCACTTCTTCGTACGTCTGGTAGCGGGTCTTGGTCTGATCCATCTCGAAAGCCTGGATCAGGCGCTCGAAAGGCTCCTCGGGCAGCCGCCGCCGGGCCACTGTTTCCTGCAGAGCGACGAACACGGGGTGTCGCGGCGGCCGCCCGCCGAACAGGCTCTCGAGCTCGCCGCGCCACCAGGCTAACGCCACCAGGCTCTTGCGCCGGTCGCCGAGCTCATCGCCCAGGTCGTCCGCCCAACGGCAGTAGGCGTAGACGTTGAAGAAGTCCTGGTGCAGGCTCTTCGGCAGCAAGAAGCTGACGACGTGAAAATTCTCGTAGTGCGCGCCGGAGAGCCAACGCGTATAGGCCCGCGCCTCGGTCGGGGACCAGGGCCGGCAATCCGCGCCATAACGATCGAGGAAGTCCTTGGGGAAGAGGAAGTCCATCCTGGCCCCTCGGGCCCGCCGCCGGCGACCCTAGTCGTCGTGCGGCAGGATCGCCGTCTTGAGATGGCCGTTGTGGCTCATCATGTGCTGGAAGACGCTGAGCAGATCCTTCAGCGGCGCCTCATTGATGACGAAGTCGCCCACCTGGATCTCGCCGCCGGCGATGATGTCCAGCGCCCGGCGAATGTGCCGCGGCGTGTGGTGGAAGCTCGCCTTCAGCGTCAGCTCGGAGTAGTGCAGCAACGACGTGTCCAGGCAAACCTGGGTGTCGCGCGGGCAGCCGCCGAAGAAGTTGACCACGCCGCCCATCCGAGCCATTTCCACGGCCCCGCGCCAGGCGGCGGGCGAGCCCACGGCCTCGATCACGGCGTCCGAGCCGCGGCGGCCTTCGGTATGCGCCCGGACGGCCTCCACCGGCTCGCTGCCCGGCTCGGAGAGCACCAGCGCGGCCGCGCCCATGCTCTGCGCCCGGTCGAGCTGCTGCTGCCGGCGGCCCACGGCGATCACGCGCGCCCCGGCCAGGCTGGCCAGCCGCACGAACATCAGCCCGATCGGCCCCAGCCCGATCACCGTCACCGTGTCTCCCGGCCGAATGCCGGTGTCCTCGATGCCGTGCAGCACGCACGCCAGCGGCTCGGCCATCGCCGCGCCGCGGCCGTCCACGCCCTCGGGGATCACGTACGTGTTCTTCTCGACGATGCGGCCCGGAATGCGCATGTACTGCGCGTAGGCCCCGTTGTTGAACAGCAGGTCCTCGCAGAGGTTCTCTTGCTCGCGGCGGCAGTAGAAGCAGTCGCCGCACGGAGCCGAGTTGGCCGCCACCACGCGCTGCCCCACGCGGAACCCCGAGACCTCTTCGCCCACCGCGACGATCTCGCCGGCGAGTTCATGTCCGAACAGAGCCGGCGGATCGATCATGCGCGCATGATGACCCCGGCGAAAGACTTTCAGGTCGGTCCCACAGGTCAGGGCTGCCTGTACCTTGACCAGCATGTCGTGCCGGCCGATTTCCGGCGTCGCTACTTGCTCTACGCGAAGGTCTTCCTTCCCGTAGAGCACAGCCGCCATCATGCGTTCAGTCACGGTCGCTTCCCTCTTGCGGACACACCAGAATTTTCAAGGAGCCCTCGCTGGGACGCCGAGCCAATTCCATGCCTCGCTGCAGCTCCGCCAGCGGCAGCCGGTGCGAGATCAGTTCCTCCACCGGAAAATCCTCCCGCCACACGGTCTCGGCCGATTGCCTCTGCAATTCCACCGAGGCGCTGTAAGAACCAAATATCATTCTCTCGCCTTTGCCCACTCCGGCGCCATCCAAGGTGAATGATTCTTGGGGGGACGTCTGGGCGAAAAGCATCACCCGGCCGCCCGGCCGCGTCGCGGCTACGGCCTGCTCGACGATGCCCGGAGCCGAAGCCGCCACAATGGCTACATCGGCGCCGCGCCCGTTCGTCCGCGCGCGCAGCTCGCGACCAAGGTCGAACGAGCTCGCGTCGAAGGCTTCCCTGGCGCCCAGGCGCATCGACTTCTCCAGCCTCAAGGGCATGATGTCCGTAGCATAGACGGTGGCTCCCGGCTTGTGCGCCAACAGCATGGTGAACAGCAGCCCGATCGGCCCCTGTCCCAGCACCACGACAGACTCCTCATCGTCCAAGGCGCATTTTTCGAGGCCTTTCAGACACGTATTGACCGGCTCCACGAAGGTGGCCTTCTCGAAGCTCATCCCGTCGGGGATCTTCTCCACGCCGCGCTCGACGATCCAGTCCATCACCCGCACGTACTCGGCGAAGCCGCCGCCGGCCGGCTCGAACCCCGCCGTCACGCCCACTTTCTTGTAGGTCTCGCACTGCGCGTAGGCGCGCCGGCGGCAGTAGAAACAATCCTGGCAGGGGATGTGATGAAAGACGCAGACCCGGTCGCCGGGAACGTACTTCGTCACCCCGTCGCCCACCGCCGCCACCACGCCGGCCGTCTCATGCCCGTAGATACGAGGCGGCGGCAGCAGATCGTGCTCGATCTTCTTGAGGTCCGTGTGGCAAATGCCGCAGGAAGCGACCCGGATCAGGATCTCGCCCGGTCCGATCGGCGGCGTCTGTACGCGCTCGACCTGCACCGTCTGGGCGCCGCGATACACCGCAGCGCGCATCGTCCCCTCGACCTGGTCGGAAGGGCCGCTCATTGGTTCGACTGAGGAAGAAACCGGCATTGCCGCAAATAATCAGCCAGAATTTCCGCTGCGCGCTCGCTCTGCTTCTTGAGGTCGAGCAAACGCCGCCAGCGGCTCAAGCTCAGCCCCGCTTGGCGCGCCACGCGCCACCCGGAGAACGTACCATCGGCTCGCCGCGCTTGATTGAAGTCGATCGCAAACTCCGTTTCAGCCGTGTCACTGACGACACGCACACAATAAAAAGGCAGCCCCAACTCCAGCGCGCTCTGTGCGACCGCCGCGGCTTCCATATCGACTGCGTCCGCGCCCAAACCGTGCAGCCGGGCTTTTTCCACCGCCGTCTGCGCTACTCGGTCGATCGTCACCAGAACTCCGCGCCGCGTCGAGCCGCCCACGCATTCCGGTAATCTTCCAGAATACTCCACTCGCGGGTCCAGCCGTAGGACGCGCTCGGCTACGAACGTGTCCGCCAGCTCCAACGCCGGCGCCAATCCGCCCACGAAGCCCGTCGAAACCACCGCGCTCACGTCGAACCGCCGCACCGCTTCCGCCACCGCGCGCTCGGCGTTCTCGCGGCCCGGCCCGTTCGCCGCCAGCAGCGCCGGACCCTCGGCCAGTTCCGCCCGAAAAGCCCAACGCACCCCGGCTAACACGGGACGGCGCTCGGCGAAGCCGCCGAACTCCCGCCAGTCCGCCGCGACCACTAGCAGTAGCCGTTCGCGCGGAACCATGCCACCGCCCTCTCCAGCGCGGCTTCCGGAGGGCCGGGCCGCCAATCCAACTCCCGCTCGGCCTTTTCCGAGCGGACGTACATCTTCTTGCGCGCCATGCGCACGGCTTCCAGCGGCGCCCGCGGCTCGCGGCCCGTCAGCCCGGCTAGGACGGTCTCTCCCGCGCCGAACAGCCAAGCGACGACGTACGGAATCCGCACGCCGGGCGCCGGCCGGCCGGTGATCGTCGCCAAGGACTCCAAAATCTCCCGCAAGCTCATGTTGCGGCAACCCAGAATGTAGCGCTCTCCGGGTTCGCCCCGATCGGCGGCCCGTAGATGGCCCTGCGCCACGTCCCGTACATCCACTAGATTGAGCCCCGTGTCCAGATATGCCGGCATCGCGCCGCGCAGAAAGTCGACGATGATCTTGCCCGTCGGCGTCGGCTTCAGGTCGGCTTCTCCGACCGGCGCCGTCGGATTGACGATCACCACCGGCAGCCCGCGCCGCGCCGCGTCCAGGGCTTCCTTCTCGGCCAAAAACTTCGTGCGCTTGTAGGGCCCCGTCATGTCGGCCAGCGAGACCGGCGACGTCTCATCGCCTAGGGTCCCGTCGCCCACGATGCCGATTGCGCCCACCGTGCTGGTGTACACGACCTTCTCGACGCCCGCCCGCTCGCAGGCCTGCAGCAAATTGCGGGTGCCCTCGACGTTCGAGCGCTCGAGCTCCCGCGGATCGCGCGACCACAGGCGATAGTCGGCGGCCACGTGGTAAACCGTGGAGCAGCCCCGCACAGCGCTTTCGAGAGAGGATGGATCGCGCAGGTCGCCGAGGGCTTCCTCGAAGTCCAGCCCCGCCAGGCCGCGCCGGTCGCTCGAAGGCCTCAGGAGCAGTCGCAGCCGCTCGCCGCGGCCGGCCAGGGTCCGCGCCACATGGCCGCCGATGAAACCGGAAGCCCCGGTCACCAGCGTGAGCCCCGAACCGCTCACTGCGCACTGCTCACGGGCTACGCCTACCCCAAGGCCCAGGTGATCATCTTCAAGCTGTCAGCGAGGGTGGCGTTGACGCCCAACGCCGCCGACGGCTCGAAGCCGCAGTGCACCATGCAGTCGTTGCAACGGCGGTCGTTGCCGTGGCCGTACTTCTCCCACGGCGTCTCGCTCATCAGATCCTCGAAGCTTTCGTGGTGCGCGTCGGTGATCAGGTAGCAGGGGCCCTTCCATCCGCGCACGTTGTAGGTTGGGTTGCCCCAGGCCGTGCACGGCAGGTCCCGGTCGCCCTTGAGGAACTTCAGGTACGTCGGCGTCGAGTTGAGCTTGAAGCGCTTGAACAGCCGATCCACATCCCGGAACTTCTCATGGACCTCTTCCCGGGTCAGGAAGATCTCGGTCGCGTCCACCGCCGAGTAGGGATACGCCGGCGAGAGCATGTGCCCGTCGACGTCGAACTGTTCGAGATACTCGAACAGCCCCTCGATCTCCTTCATGTCGGTCTCGCGGTAGATCGTCGTGTTCGTGCAGACCATGAAGCCGGCGGCCTTGGCCGCGCGAATGCCTTCGACGGCTTCCTCGAACACGCCCTCGCGCTCGACCGCCATGTCATGCGTCTCCTTCAGCCCGTCCAGGTGGACGTTGAAGAAGAAGCGCCGGTCGGGCTTGAACTCGCTCAGGCGCTTGGGGATGAACATCCCGTTGGTGCACAGGTAGATGTTCTTCTTGCGCTCCAGGATGCCCGCCGCCAGACCGCCGATTTCGGGATACATCAGCGGCTCGCCGCCGCAGATCGACACCACCGGCGCGCCGCACTCGTCCACCGCCGCCAGGCAATCCTGCAGCGACAGCCGGTCCGTCATCGTGTCTTCGTACTCGCGAATGCGTCCGCAGCCCGTGCAGGTCAGGTTGCAGGCGTGCAACGGCTCGAGCATCAGCACCAGCGGAAACCGCTTCTTCAGGTACGGGTGCTGGTCCACGCCCATCGCCGCCGCGGCGCCCGGCCCCTCGCCCGCCGTCACCTGCGGACGCGTCTGCAGCACTTGCAGCGGATTGCGTCGCGCCGGATTCGGATCGCGCTGCCAAGCCGGGTTCGGCGCGATCTTGTTCTTGGTGATGTAGGCGCCCATGCGGGCGGTCATTTCGATGGGAAAGCGCATGTCGGCGGCCCCTCTTCCTAGTCGGTAAACCGGCCGCGCTGGTACTCTCCCAGCGCCATCAGCGGAAAGTAGAGCCGGTAGTAGTGGTAGCGCAGGTAGAACACGCTGGGGAAACCAGTCCCCGTAAACAGCTCCTCATCCCAGGAGCCGTCGTCGTTCTGCGTTTCGATCAGGTAGCGAATTCCGGACACCACGCTGCCGGTCTGGTAGTCTCCGGTGGCAAACAGCCCCAGCAGCGCCCAGGCGGTCTGCGAAGGCGTCGACGCGCCGTAGATCTTCTCCTGCGGATCGTCGTAGCTGCCGCAGGTCTCGCCCCAGCCGCCGTCGCTGTTCTGCACCGAGCGCAGCCACTCGCCGGCGCGGATGATGTAGGCCTCGTTGGGGTCCTCGCCCGCCGCCCGCAAGCCGCGCAGCGCGAAGCAGGTGCCGTAGATGTAGTTCACGCCCCAGCGGCCGTACCAACTGCCGTCGTCTTGCTGCACCCGTTCGAGATACCGCACACCGCGGGCGATGGCCTCGCGGTAGCGTCCGCGGCCCGGCCCGCACAGCGCCTCGATCGCGCGTCCGGTAATGTCCGGACAGCTCGGATCGAGCATCGCGTTGTGGTCGGCGAACGGGACGTGGGTCAGGATCTCGGCGTCGTTGTCGCGGTCGAACGCCGCCCAACCGCCATCCCGGCACTGCATCGAAGCCAGCCAGCGAATGGCCCGCTCCCGCGCCGCCGGCCAGGCGCGATGCTGCGAGGGCAGCGCCGTCTCAATGGCCAGCAGCACCTTCGCCGTGTCGTCGCAATCCGGGTAGAACTCGTTCTCGAACTCGAAGTACCAGCCGCCGGGCTCGACCCCGGGGTTCTTCACGATCCAGTCGCCCGGCTCGCGAACTTCCTTCGACAGCAACCATTCGCCGGCCCTCTCGAGCGCGCGGCGCACCTTGTCGCTCGGTTGCGGATGCGCAATGCCGAGGGCGAAGGAAGAGATCGCCGTATCCCACACCGGAGAATGGCAAGGCTGGATCTTCAGCCGGTCACCCTTCTCGAGGATCAGCCCGTCGAAGCGCTCCAGCTCACGCTGCAGCACCGGATGGTCGAATCCATAGCCGAGCTCGGTCAGCGCCATGATCGAGTTCATCATCGACGGGAAGATCGCCGCCAGCCCGTCGGACTTCTCGAAGCGCTCCACCATCCACTGTTCGGCCGCCTCGATCGCGCGCTGCCGGAACCCGTTGAGCCCGATCCGTTCCCAGATCTTCAGCGACTTGTCGGCCCACAGGAAGAAGCTCTTCCAGCTCACCAGCTTCGGCCGCGCCGGCTCGATGCCTGAAAAGATCTCGTCGAGCCCGAAGCCGGCCGGGACCTGTCGAGAGGCCCGCTTGGCGCCCAGAATCGCCAACGGAGCCAGAATCGCCCGGCTCCATGATGAAATCTCGTAAATGTTGATCTTGCTGCCCGCCTCCAGCAGAAAGACCTCCGGCGGAATCGTCGGCGTCTTATCGCGGTCGAACAGCCCAAAGTAACTGAGGTAAATTTTCGTGTAGCTGTTGGCGGCTTCCACGCCTCCCAGCTCGAGCGTCCGTCGGCGAGCCTTCGCCAGGGCCGCCTCGGCGCCGGGCAGTTGCACCAGCTTCAGCGCCGTGTAGGCCTTCACACAGGCGGACACATTGTCCGGCCCGCCCTTGAAGATGTTCCAACCGCCCGTCGGCGTCTGGCGATCCAGCACGCTCCGGGCCGCCTTCAGGCAGCGCTCCCAGGTGGGCGGCCTCCAAGAGCCGTCCGGGCCCGGCGGATACAGCCAAAGCTGCAGCAGGATGTAATCGGATTCGAGAGTGGCGTCCGCCTCGAGCTCGCCGACCCAGTGCCCGGCTTCTTTCTGCAAGCCCAGCAAATGGTCGGTCGCCGCGTCGATCGCGCCCCGCACCTGCGAAAAACCCGTCGATAACGGCGCCGACAACCCGACTGCCGCAGCGTAGCTTCCACGTTCTGTGCTCGTCATACGCTCGCAATCTGAGTCAGGCGCGCCTTCTGATGGGCCATCAGCTCCGACGGCAAGGGGAACTTGACGTTCTCCTCAATGACTTCCACTTCTTCGATGCGGCCGAACTCAAAACGGTTCTTCAAAAAGTCCACCACGCGCTGGACCAGAACTTCCGGCGCCGACGCACCGGCCGTAATCACCACGGACTTCACGCCCTCGAGCCATTCGTCGGCAATATCCCGCTCGTCGTCGATCAAGTAGCCGTTGACGCCGACGTTCCCGCCGACCTCGACCAGCCGCTTCGAATTCGAGCTGTTCTGCGAGCCCACCACGAGCAACAAGTCGCAGGACGGCGCGCGCCGCTTGACCGCTTGCTGCCGGTTCTCCGTGGCATAGCAGATGTCCTGCGCCGGCGGTCCCTGGATCTGCGGGAAGCGGCGCTTGAGCACGGCGATGATCTCGCCGGCTTCGTCCAGGCTCAGCGTCGTCTGAGTCAGGTAGTAGAGGTTGTCGACGTCGGCCAGCTCGAGCTGCTCGGCTTCTTCCGCCGAAGCCACCACGATCGTCTGCTGCGGGGCCTCACCGCTGGTTCCGATGACTTCGTCGTGATCGCGATGGCCGATCAGCAGAATCGTGCCGCCCTTCTTGGCGAATTTGACCGCCTCCACATGGACCTTCGTCACCAGCGGACAGGTAGCGTCAATGACCTTCAGCCCCCTCTGCAGAGCCTGCTGGCGGACCTCCGGGGCCACGCCGTGGGCGCTGTAGATCACGCGTCCGCCCGAGGGCACCTCGTCGAGCTCCTCCACGAAGATCGCGCCCCGTCCCGCCAAGTCTTCGACGACGTGCCGGTTGTGAACGATCTCCCGGCGCACGTAGATCGGCGGGCCGTAGGCCTCCAGGGCCAGCTCGACGATGTCGATCGCGCGCACGACCCCGGCGCAGAACCCGCGCGGCTTGAGTAGATAGACTACCTTTTCGTCGGAACCGTGGGCTGCGGTCTGGGGGGAGCTCATAGGTCCTGCGTTCTCAGCTCCCCGCCACGACCACCACAGACGGGGAAAAGACCTGAGACTTTCGAGTATAACAAGCCTCAGCGGGCCTCTCCGGCGATCCTGCCGGCTGCGTCCAGGCGAAGGCGGCGCCCTCTCCAATTGACGTTTCGGCTGGCGAAGCTGGCGAGCCAAACCGCTGCAGCCCACAGCTCGGCCGGCGCCGCCCGCCACCCCACGGCCGCCCCGGTTCGCGACGCCGTCGACGCGCTGGCGGCGTAGCGCCCCAGCAGGCAGCCCGCGGCCATCCACGCCGGCCCGCCGGAGGCCAACAGCAGCAGGCTCCACAGCACGCCGAACGTCACCGCGAAGCCAGCGTGTCCGCCCGGTCGCGACGCCCGGATTGTCCGCGACCAGCGCACGTGCCGCCGCCAGACCTCGCCCCAGCCCGCGTCGCCGGAAATGGTCTCCACGACCTGTCCTGACAGGCGGATCGGCCTTCCCAAGGCCGCGATGCGCACCCCCAACTGGTAGTCGTCCGCCAGGTACGGCCGGATGGCCGAAAAGCCCCCGATGCGCTCCAGGTCGCGGCGTCGAAACAGCATCGCCGCCCCCAGCGCGAAGCTCATTCCGGCCAGATAGGCGCCGATCAGGGCTTGCCCCGAAAAGTCCGCCGAAATCCAGGCCGCATCGAGTCTCGATGCTTCGGTCGTGCCCGGCCGCGCGCGGTACAACGCGGTCACCATGCCGACTTCGTCACTCAATTCGCCCGCCATGCCTCGCAGCGTGTGCGGTTCCAAACGAATGTCGGCGTCGTCGACCAAAAAAACATCGTGGTGGGCCGCGGCGGACAGCTTTTCGAGGATCGCGACCTTGGCGTTGCCGTCGCCGGCCGGCCCGCAAACGAGCGCGCGAATCGCAGCCGCCGGAAACTCCTGGCGCAACTGTTCGATCACACTCAGCGCCGGATCCTCCGCGTCGGCCACGCCGAAGACCAGCTCGAACGTCGGGTAGTCGAGCCGGGCGTGGGAGCGGAGGTTGTCGAGCAGTTGCGCGTCGGCCCCGCGAATCGGTTTGAGGATGGAGACCGCGGGCAGGGGGGATGGATCGAGCGCCCTTCTTCGCCGGACATCGACATGGAACCGGATGCCCGCCGCCACTACCGCCGCATAGTAGCCCGACGCCGCCAACGTCAGCGCGCCAAACAACCAGACGGCGGGCGAAGCGGCGCTCACGGCCTTATCCGCCGACCAGGCCGACTCCCACCACCACCAGCGCCGCGCCGGCCCAGCGCTGCCAGCCGATGCGCTCGCCCAGAACGATCGCCGCCAACGCGGTCTCCACCACATACCCGGCCGCCGTCGCCGGCGCGGCGAAGCTCACCTCGGCCACCGACACCAACGCCATGAAGCCGAAGAACGACACCGTGTATCCGATCAGAGACAGTCCCAGCAACGGGCTTCGCGCCACCCGCGCGGCGAGCCGCTGGAAACCCGCCCCCGAAAAATCATCCACTTCGCCCAGCCGACGCATCCCGGCGGCCTTCAGCAAATCGCCGAAGACCGTTCCCAGCACCACCAGAGCCAGCAGGAACCACTTCATTGGTCCGCCGTGGAAACCTGTGTGCGGCCGACCAGCATCACGCCGGCCGTGATGACCGCCGTACCCAGCCACCGCTGCGCGGAGATCCGCTCTCCCAGGAAGGCCCAGCTCAGCGCCGCCACCAGCCCGTAGCCGATCGAGGTGACCAGCAGCACATAGCTCAGGTCCGCCCAGCTCAGCACGATCGCGTGCGCCACGAAGAAGACCAGCAGCAGCGCCACGCCGCCCAGCACCCAGGGATTGGCCATGGCCGCCACGCCCGAGCTCACCAGAGCCCACGGCGAGTACGACGAAATGTCGCCCACCTGCCGCATCCCGTAGCCGAGCAGCACGTTGCCGATCGCGTTCGCCAGAACCACGATCCCCAGGCAAACGTTGGTCTTCATCGGCCGACTTCTACGCCGCGCGCTTGTCGCGGATGTACTTCTTGCGCTTGGTGCGCAGCGCCAGGAACTCCCGCGCTTCCTTGTAGAGCCGCTGGCGCTCTCGGCCGTCGAAGATCGCCTTGCGCATGATCCGCCAGGCGGCCTTGGGCCGGAAGTAGTACTCGTCGTAGAAGCGCTCGACCCACTCCATCATCTCGGCCTGGTCCAGGTCCGTGTAGCTGATGTTGGGGAGCTGATGGCCGGTCTCGTCGGTCATCCGGTCGATCGCCACCAGGCTCTGGTTGCCCTTGACGAAGTCGTAGAACTCCGTGCCGGGGTAGGGATGCGCCACCGAAACCTGGATCGTCTCGGTATCGAGCCGCTTGGCGAAATCGATCGACCGCCTGATGGAGTCGCGGGTCTCGCCCGGCAGCCCCACGATGAAGTCGCCGTGGATCACCAAGCCGGCCTTGTGCGCGTCGGCGGTGAACTGGATCGCCCGCTCGATCGTGGCGCCCTTCTTGATGTTCTTCAGGATCTGCGGGTCGCCCGACTCGTAGCCCACGATCAGCAGGCGGCAGCCGGCGTCCTTCATCGCCTTCAGCGTCTCGTAGTCCACGTTCACGCGCGACGTGCAGGACCAAGTGAAGTTCAGCGGCTCCAGCTTCTTGCACAGCTCCAGCACCCGCGACTTGCGGATGTTGAAGGTGTCGTCGTCGAAGAAGATCTCTTGCAGGCCGGGGAAGTTCTCCAGCGTGTACTTGACCTCGCCGGCGACGTCGTCGGCCGAGCGGGTCCGCCAGCGATGCCCCGAAAGCGTTTGGGGCCACAGGCAGAAGGTGCACAGCGCCGGACAGCCGCGTTCCGTGTAGAACGACAGATACGGCTGCTTGAGGAACGGGACGTTGTAGCGGCTGATGTCCAGGTCCCGCTTGTAAACTTTCGTCACCCAGGGCAGCGCGTCGAGATCCTCGATCTGCGGCGCCTCCGGATTGTGATGCACGGCCCCGTTTCCGTTGCGAAAGCTCACGCTGGGCAGCTCGCTCAGCGGCTTGCCGTTCGCAAAGTCCACGACTTGGTAGTCGAACTCCTTGCGCACGATGAAGTCGATCGCCGGGCTCGCCTCCAGGCTCTCGTCCGGCAGAGCCGTCACGTGCGGGCCCACGAAGCAGATCTTGAGCTCCGGATTGGTCTCCTTCATCGCCTCGGCCAGCCGCACGTCGTTGTCGAAGCCAGGCGTCGACGTGAACAGCACCAAGAACTCGAAGTCCTTGGCCATGTTGATCGTCTCTTGCGGCGATACGTGATGCGGCGGCGCATCCACCACCTTCGAATCGGGCAGCATGCCGGCCGGATAGCACAGCCAGATCGGGTACCAATAGGACTCGATCTCGCGCGTGGCGGGCCACCGGGAGCTCGCGCCGCCATCAAAACCTTCGAACGAGGGAGGATTGAGGAAAAGTGTTCTACGAGGCATAGAAAACTCTAAGTTCGAGCATACCAGATGGTTTGTTCCGCGCCCGCCGGTCTACAGGCCCGCCTTTTCGAGCGCCTGCTCGAGTTGCTGACGGCTCTGGGTCCCCCGCAAATAGGCCGAAACGCGGCCTTGCCGGTCGATGACCACGAAGGTCGGAATCGCTCGCACGCGGTACAGCCCGGCGACCTCCATCCCCCGGTCGACCAGGGTCGGAAAGCTCAGCGCGTTGCCCGCCAAATAGGCCCGCGCCCGCTCCGCAGCCTCGGCATTCACGCCGTAGACGGCCAACCCGTCGGCCGCGCGCTCCTTGTGCAGTTGCTCCACGATCGGCATGTCGTAGCGGCACGGACCGCACCAGCTCGCCCAAAAATCCAACAGCACGACCTTGCCGCGCAGGCTGCTCAACTGCACCGACCCGCCGCCGAGATCCTGCAGCGTGAAGTCCGGCGCGACGGCGTCGATCGTCTCCGTCGGCTCGGCGTCCGGACGTAAGGATTCGACCCGCTGCGCGCCCGGCGGCGGTGCGAATTCAAACAAACCCGAGTCGAAACCGCCGTTCACCAGAGCCATCTGAAAGTCGATTTCCTGCGTGACCCGCACCTTCTGTCCCGGTTGCCCCGGTTGCGCCATGCTCGCCAGCGAACGCTCACGCACGATCAGACCCGTGTCGCGGGCGATCCAGAACGTCCGCTCGATCGAACCCTCGCGCATGCCCGGCGGCGGATTGTACTGCACCTCGACCACGGTGCAGTCCGCCTCGCCCGATTGCAGACCTACTTGCTCATTGCGCAAGATCCGCGCATTCACGACACGTTCGTCCGCCAATTTGTAGCGATCGGGGAAACGCCGGACCAGCGCCTCGGAATTCAGGGCCGGGGCGCCCTCTTGCGCCGGCTCCTCCGAGCCCTTCGGCGGCAGCTTCGCGTAGCGATTCTGCCGCGGCAGGTAGACCCAGCTCGCGCGGCCGTCGTTGACCGCCACGCCGGCGCTGGCGCGGTCGTCGAACTCCACCCGCGTCCGGCCGCCTTCGCCGCGCGCGGTCAGCACCAGCGTTTCGGTCTCCTTGCGCTGGTCGCCGGCCTCGGTCACCGTGCGCTCGGAGGCGACAAAGTGCCAAGTGTCGGCCGAGCGGTATGCGCCGGCGGCCTTGTGCAACAGGGCCTCAGCGTCTTCGGGCAACTGAGCGAGGCAGGGAAGGACGAAACAGGGAAGGCCGAGCAAGAGCAGGGCGGCGGACCGCATCACGCTTTCGAGTGTAGCGGTCCGCGAGAGGGGAAGTCTGCCGGCCTGGTAAGCCGGTTTCTGTTACCGCGACCAAAGCCGCGGCGGCGATCATTCGTCTAGAGCCGCCGTTTCCGACGGCCTCGAGCAACCTACCCGGGACTCGTAGCGCGGCGGGCCGCCGCATCGCCCCCTATTTGGTCTTGCTCCACGCGGGGTTTGGCCTGCCATCCAGGTCGCCCTGAACGCGGTGCGCTCTTACCGCACCTTTTCACCCTTACCGCGGACCGAAGCCCGCGGCGGTACATTTTCTGTGCCACTTTCCGTGAACGGCCCTTTGAGAACCGCCCCCCGGTCGTTAACCGGCGCGCCGCCCTGCGGAGACCGGACTTTCCTCCCCGTCCCCGAAGGGAACGCGGCGATCGCCCGGCCGGCAGACTTCCTAGAATCCATTGTAAGATCCCAGCGCCGCGGGCGTCGCCGGACCCTCTGAAACCAGGCCACCGAACAAGGGGAATTGTCGGTCCCAACGCCCAAGTCACCCTCGCTGCATCCCTCATTCCACGTGATAGATACTGAGCCCGGCCTCCCGGAAGCGTTAGGATAATCGGGAAGTTGCATCTCCGATGGCCCCTCCCGGGGCCGTTGATCGCGGAAACTTCCAATACCCTATGCGCTCCCTCCTCGTTGCCGTGAGCTGGGCATTCCTGGCGGCTCACCTCGCTTTCGCTCAGACCGAGAGCTCCATTGAGGGCGTTGTGCGCGATCCGAGCGGAGGCGCGATCGTCGGCGCCAACGTCTTGGTGGAGCAGGAAAGCGGTCTCGTGCAGCGGCGGCTCGCTACCGATGCAGCAGGCTCGTATCGGGCCATGGAGCTGCCCGCCGGCAACTACCGCGTCAGCGCCTCGGCCGAGAGCTTCCAGACAGGGGTTCGCGAAGGCATCGACCTCTCCGCCGGACGCGCCGCCCGCGTCGACTTCGAGCTGCCCGTCGGGGCCACCCAGCAGCAGGTCGTGGTCGTGGCCGATGCGGCGCCGCTGAGCACGCACGCCACCGACTGGGGCGGGCTGGTGGACAAGGACGCCCTCAGTTCCCTGCCGCTCAACGGCCGCGATCTGTTCGAGCTCTCGGTGCTCGAGCCCGGCGCCACCGCGCCCTCGGCCGCCCGCACCGGCTTGGCCCAAGGCCTCGGTTTGCAGATCTCCGTTCGCGGCTCCCGCCCGAACCAGAACGGCTTCCAGATCGACGGAGTGTGGGTCAACGACGCCACCAAGGCCATGCCGTCGAGCGCTTCCGGGGCGATGCTGGGCTTGGAGACCGTGCGCGAGCTGCACATGGTCACCAATCCCTTCAGCGCTCAGTACGGACGCACCGCCGGCGGCCTCTTCGAAGCCGTCTCCTCATCCGGCTCCAACCAGTTTCACGGGGCTCTGTACGAGTACCTGCGCAACAGCGCGCTCGACAGCAAGAACTTCTTCGACTCCCACGCCGAACCGATTCCTGCGCTGCGCCGCAATCAGTTCGGCGGCGTGCTCAGCGGCCCGGTGGTGCGCAATCGCGCCTGGTTCCTGGGCAACTACGAGGGGCTGCGCCAGCGGCTGGGCCGGACCCTGCGTCCGGCCGTGCCGACTCTGGACGCCCGCCAGGGGCTTTTGCCGACGGCGGCCGGCGGCGTCGAGCAGATCGCCGTCAATCCGGCCGTCAAACCCTACTTGGACTTGTACCCGGTCCCCAACGGCCGCGATTTCGGCGACGGCACCGCGGAGTCGCAGCGGCAGGCCTCCAGCAGCACCGACCAGGACTTCTACTCCGGCAAGTTCGACCTCCAGATCAGCGACGCGATGCGCTTGGGCAGCCGCTACACCTACTCCGAGGCGCTCAATCGAGAGCCCGACGACATGGGCGTGTGGACCTTCCAACTCGGCTCGCGCAACCACTTCTTCACCTCCGAGCTGCAAACCATCCTGAGCCCGCGAGCCATTCTCGACGTCCGCCTGGGCTACAGCCGGGTGAGCAACGCCGAGACCAGCGAGACGCGGCCCGACATCGACCCGTCGTTGTCGTTCGTCCCAGGATTGCCGCTGGGGACCCTGACCGTGACGGCGCTCACCGACTTCGGCGGCTTCAACGCCCGGGCCCGGCCGCGCACCTTCAACCTCAACAGCCTGCAGGCGGGCTCGGAGCTGAGCATGCAGATGGGCCGGCACTCCTTCAAGGCCGGCGCCGGTTTTGACCGCGTGCGCTTCTATCAGGTCTCGGACTTGAGCGCCGTCGGCAGCTATACCTTCAACTCACTGCGCAACCTACTGCTGGGCAAACCCAACATCGCGGAGGTGATGGACCCTGCCTCGGACACCCAACGGCTGTGGGGTTACTACCAGCCCTACGCCTTCGCCGAGGACGAGATCCAACTGCGCTCCAATCTGAGCCTGAGCCTGGGGCTGCGCTGGGAAGCCGCCTCGACGCCCAACGAGGCCAACGGCAAGACGGCGGCGCTGATCGACCTCTACCACGACTCCCAGGTGACCGTCGGCGGGCCCCTGTTCGACAACCCGTCCTGGAACAACTTCGCCCCGCGCGCCGGGCTGGCTTGGTCGCCCTTCGGCGACTCCAAGACGGTCATACGAGCCGGGGGCGGCCTCTTCTATGACCTGCTGGGCAGCCGCGAGCTGACCATCGCCGGCGTCAGGACGCCGCCGCTGTACAACCGCATCCTGGTGTTCGGGCAGCCCGGCTTCCCTGACATTCTCAACGCCGCCGCCGGCCGCACGCCCTCGGCGTCGAGCGACGGGCTGGACTACTATCTCGAGCAGCCGACCGTGGGCCGCTGGCAGTTGAACATCGAGCGGCAGATCGGGCAGCGCACTGTCGCCCGGCTGGGTTACTCCGGCATGCGCGGCATGCATCTGATGGGGCAAGTCGGCAACTTCAACACGCCGATCCCCGAACAGCTCTCCGACGGACGCTGGTTCTTCCCCGCCGACGCGCCGCGCCTCAATCCGGCTTTCTCGCGCATCGGGCTGCGCCGCAGCCAGTTCAACAGCTTCTACCAGGGGCTCACGGCCTCGCTCGAGCGCCGCCTGGACCGCAATCTGCGCTACCAGGTCAAATACACCTTCTCGAAGTCCATCGACGAGAGCTCCAACTCGACCTTCAACGACTTCGAGGCCAGCGACCAGGTGCCGACGACGCCGAACTACCGCCTCAACCGAGGCTTGTCGGACTTCGATATGCGGCACGTCTTCGCCGGCAACTTCTCCTACCTGCTGCCGCAACTTGCCGACAGCCCGGCGCGCTGGCTGATCGGCGGCTGGGAGATCCACGGCCTCACTCAGCTCCAGTCCGGCAATCCGTTCGCGCCGAGCGTGGGCTTCGATCAGGCCCGCCTGCTGACCGGATTCGGCGATACGGGGCAGCGGCCGGACCTGGCGCGCGTGGGCGCTGACGCCGTCCTGGGCGGTCCGGACCGCTACTTCGACCCGACCGTGTTCTCCCTCCCGGGGCCCGGCTTCCTCGGAACGCTCGGCCGCGGAACCCTGCGCGGGCCGGCCCTGTTCACCCTCGACCTCGGCGTGCACAAGCGCTTCCTCGTCACCGAGCGTCAGGCGCTGGTCGTCCGGGCGGAAGTCTTCAACGTCACCAACGAGGCCAATTTTCAGCTTCCGTCGGGGCAAGAGCTGTTCACTGCCGAGGGCGGCCGGGTCGGCTCGGCCGGACGCATCACGTCCACCGCCACGCCGGCCCGCCAGATCCAGTTGGCGCTACGCTATGAGTTCTGAACGTCGCCCCGGCGGGCCGGCGGCGCGGGTCCGCTCGGTTGACCTGCTTTCCGGGCCGCCGCTATCATCAGAAGCAGCGTCGACGTAGGCGCTTGTAAAAAGGAAGGTTTCCACCATGGGTCCGCTCGGCATTCCGGAGATGATTTTTATCTTCATCTTCGCGTTGGTCATCTTTGGCCCGAAGAAGCTGCCGGAGTTGGGCCGCACGTTCGGCAAGGGCATGGCGGAGTTCCGCCGCGCCTCCAACGAGCTCAAATCCACGTTTCAGCGCGAGATGGACAACATCGAACGCGAAACCCGGATGGATGAGGCCCGCAAGGCTGCTTCGGAAGCCAAAAAGGCGTTGACCGACGCCACCAACTACTACGACGGGGATGACGACGAGTATTACGACGCGTACGGGGAATCCAAGACGCCGAGTAAATCCGTAGCCTCCTCGACGACCTCCCAATCCGAGTCCGCCCCCAGCCAGGGCGCCTCCTCCGACAGCGCCTCCGCAGGCTCTGAAACCCCGAGCAGTGACAGCTCCAGCAAGGGCGTGACGGTCGCCCAAACGACCGAACCCCCAGCGGCGGAGTCCGCGGACGGCCCCACGAAGGAGCCGGCCCCGGAAAAAGGCGCCGCGTAAGGCTGCGAGCGAATGAGCTCTGAAAACGACAAGCCGCGGGACGCAGACTCCCGCGAAGAGAGTCCTGAATCCACCCCTTCGTCCGAAGGGGCTTCGTCGTCGTCCGCCGAGGAGCCGAAGAAGGCGACTTACTACGACGATCCTTACGACGACTACGATTACGAGTACGACGACCCGGCCGCCTCCAAGAAGGAGGTGGCCAAGGTCGAACCCTCGGCGCAGACGCCCGCTCCCCCGCCTCCTCCCACCACCGGTCTCGACGATGAAGACGAGGACGACGAGGACGAGGAGGGGATGGCGCGAATGTCGTTCCTCGAGCACCTCGAGGAGCTGCGCACCCGCATCGTACGGTCCGCCTTGGGGCTGCTGCTGGCCTACGTCGTCGCCCTGGCGGCGGCGCCGCAACTGTTCACGGTGTTTTCGAGCCCGTTCAATCGGGCCGCTGCGCCGTTGCCGTACGATCCGCCGCTGACGCTCACGCAGATCACGCCCACCGAGCAGTTCTACTTGATGTACGTGAAGATCCCGCTGCTGGCGTCGATCTTCCTGGCCGCGCCGTGGCTGATGTACCAGATCTGGTCGTTCATCGCACCGGGGCTGTACAA
This sequence comes from Acidobacteriota bacterium, assembly GCA_016125275.1. Lineage (GTDB taxonomy): Bacteria > Acidobacteriota > Terriglobia > Bryobacterales > UBA6623 > RI-231. Next base: position 31,564 of record WGMB01000005.1, read on the forward strand.
GCGCGAGCGGCGCTGGGCGGTGCCGTTCATCTTCTCGACGGCCACTCTGTTCATTCTGGGCGGGTTATTCTGCTACTTCATCGCGTTGCGCTTTGCGCTGGCGTTCCTGATCGGCCTCGGCTACGACCAGAACGTCCGACCGATGATCAGTCTCGAGTCGTACTACGACATGTTCTTCAACCTGCACATCGGCCTGGGTCTGGTCTTCCAGATGCCGATCGTGATCTTCTTCTTCACTTTGTTGAGGATCACGACGCCGGGCTTCTTGATGAGCAATGGTCGCTACGCGATTCTGATCATCTTCGTGATCGCCGCCGTCATCACGCCCACGCCGGACGTGACGACGATGCTGACCTTCGCCGCGCCGATGGTGCTGCTGTTCTATGTCGGCATCGCGGCAAGCTACTTGATCGTGATGCGGCGCGAAGGCCGCAGCTTCCCGTGGAGCAGGCTGTTCCTGGCGTTGTTCGTTCTGCTGGCGATCGCCGCCGGCGTGATCGCCCTGCTGCACTTCAAGATGGGCTACGAGTTCTCGACGAGCTACCCGTGGCTGCTGCCTCCGTCCTAATCCGGCGGACGTGTGGAACTATACTGAGGGCGCAATGTTCCGACTCGGATTGGCTCTATTGACCGTCGCGGGCTTGGCGATGCTGGGCGGCTGCGCTTCGTCCGGGCCTCCCACCGAGGCCGAGGCGCTCGCCGCCGTCCAGGCCCATCTGGGCAAGCGCACCGACCTCAACTTCGGCGAAATGGGCCTGAAGGTCGAGAGCGTCACCGGTGACGGCGAGCGCGCCACCGCTTCGGTCGGCTTTACACTCGCCGGGCAGACCGAACCGGCCATGAAGATGGACTACCAACTGCGGCGCGAGGAGTCCGGTTGGGTGGTCGAGGCGCCCGGCGGCGGCGCCGGACACGGCGGCGCGCAGCAGGTCGCTCCCCCGCCGATGGGCGGAGGCGGCGGGTTGCCGCCCAACCATCCGCCGGTCGGAACCGAACCCCAGCAACAGAAGCTCCCGCCCAACCACCCGCCCGTCGGGCAGTAAAGCCCCCGTCGGCTGCTCTCCGGCTCGCACTTCGATCATGGACCACTCTCGCTCCCGCACGCTCTTCGCCCAAGCCCAAAAGACTATCCCGGGCGGCGTCAACTCCCCGGCGCGGGCCTTCAAGTCCGTCGGCGGCGACCCCGTCTTCATCGCGCGCGGCAACGGCGCCTCGATGTTCGACGCGGACGGCAACGCCTACTTGGACTTCGTGGGCTCCTGGGGGCCGCTGATCCTGGGGCACCGGCACCCGGCAGTGATCGACTACCTGCGGCAGGCGCTCGAGATCGGCGTGAGCTTCGGCGCGCCCACGGCTCGGGAGATCGAGATCGCCGAGCTGATCGCCGAGATCGTGCCCTGCGTGGAGATGGTGCGGCTGGTGAACTCCGGCACCGAGGCGACCATGAGCGCGCTCCGCGTGGCGCGCGGCTTCACCGGGCGCGAGCTGACCGTCAAGTTCATCGGCAACTATCACGGCCACGTCGACTCGCTGCTGGTCAAGGCCGGCTCCGGCTTGGCCACCCTGGGCATCTCCGACTCCGGCGGCGTCCCCGCCGGCTTCGCCAACACCACCATCGCGCTGCCCTACAACTCGGTCGAAGCCGTCGAGCAGTGCTTCGCCGAGCGCGGCGGCGAGATCGCGGCCGTCATCCTGGAGCCGGTCGTCGGCAACATGGGCTGCATTCCTCCCAAGGACGGCTACCTGCAGGCCTTGCGCGACATCACCGCCAAGCACGGAACCGTGCTGATCTTCGATGAGGTGATGACCGGCTTCCGCGTCGCCCTCGGCGGCGCCCAGGAGCGCTACGGCGTCACGCCGGACATGGTCACGCTCGGCAAGATCATCGGCGGCGGTCTGCCCGTGGGCGCCTATGGCGGCCGGCGCGAAATCATGGAGAAGGTCGCGCCCCTGGGCCCGGTCTATCAGGCCGGAACGCTCTCGGGCAATCCGCTGGCCGTCGCCGGCGGGCTGGCCACGCTGCGCATCCTCAAGGACTTGCCGGCGATCTACGACTCGCTGGAGCGCAAGACCACGAACTTCGCCAACGGCGTGGAGGCCGCCGCGCGCGAGCTGGGCGTGCCGCTGACCATCAACCGCGTGGGTTCGATGATCACCTTCTTCTTCCACCCCGGCCCGGTCGTGGACTGGGAGACCTCGGAGAAGAGCGACACGGCGCGCTTTGCCAAATTCTTCCGCGGAATGCTGGAGCGCGGCGTCTACCTGCCGTGCTCGCAGTTTGAAGCGGCCTTCCTCTCCGACGCCTTGACCGACGACGACATCGACGTCGCCATCAGCGCAGCGCGCGAAGCCCTGGCCGAAGTCATCGCCTGAGCCGAGCCTTCGTCGCTCAGGCCAGCAACTCGTTCACCACCCGCCCCTCTACGTCGGTTAGCCGAAAATCTCGGCCGGCGTAGCGGTAGGTGAAGCGTTCGTGATCGAAGCCGAGCTGTCGCAGCAGCGTGGCGTGCAGGTCGTGGACGTGTACCTTGTCTTCCATCGCCGCGAAGCCGAACTCGTCGGTCGCCCCATGCACGTGGCCGGCCTTCACGCCGCCGCCGGCCAGCCACATCGAAAAGCCGTAGGAGTTGTGGTCGCGGCCGTTCTTGCCGCCGTTGGACCCGAAGGCCGTGAGCTCCACCGTCGGCGTGCGGCCGAACTCGCCGCCCCAAATCACCAGCGTGTCCTCGAGCATCCCTCGCTGCTCCAGGTCGGTCAGTACGGCGGCGATCGGCTGATCGCACTCGCCGGCCAGCCGGCGATGGTTCTTCTCGATCTCGGCGTGGTTGTCCCACGGCTGCCCGGCGCCGTGCCACACCTGCACAAAGCGCACGCCGCTCTCGAGCAGGCGCCGCGCAATCAGCATCTGGCGGCCGTGCAGGGTGTCGCCGTAAAGGCTGCGGATCGACTCCGGCTCGCGCGAGATGTCAAAAACCTCGGCGGCCTCCATCTGCATCCGGAACGCCAGCTCAAACGACTGGATGCGCGCCTCGATCAGGGCGTCCTCTTCGCGTTCAGCGCGGTGCTCGGCGTTCAGCGCCGCCAGCAGGTCGAGCTGCCGCCGCTGGTTCTCGCGGGTGGTGTGGCGGTTCTCGACGTTGGCGATCAGCTTGTCGAGCTGCTGCTCCTTGGTGTCCACCAGAGTCGCCTGGTAGACGCCCGGCAGGAACGCCGAACGCCAGTTCTTGGCGCCCCATACCGGGTATCCGCCCGGACACAGCGAGATGAAGCCCGGCAGGTTGCGGTTCTCCGAGCCCAGGCCGTAGCTGAGCCACGAGCCGAAGCTCGGCCGCGACTGCTGCGTCGCGCCGCAGTTCATCATCATCAGCGACGGCCCGTGGTTGGGCACGTCGGTGTGCATCGAGCGGATCACGCACAGGTCGTCGGCCCGCTCGGCCACCTTCGAGAAGATCTCGCTGACCTCCAGACCGCTCTGTCCGTGCCTGCGGAACTCGAACGGGGACGGGAAGGCCGCGCCCGTCTGGCGCTCGGTGCGGTAGTGCACCGGCAGGGCCTGGCCGGCGTACTTGGCGAGCGCCGGCTTGGGGTCGAAGGTGTCGACTTGGCTCGGGCCGCCGTTCATGAAGATGTGCAGCACCCGCTTGGCCTTGGCCGGCAGCGGCGGCTGCTTGGGGGCCAGCGGATCGGCCGGATCGAACGTCGGCGCGGCCTCGGCCAGCAGAGAGCCCAGCCCGAGCCAGCCCAAACCCATCCCGGAAGAGCGCAGCAGGTGGCGGCGAGACAGCATCCCGGTCGGGATTGTAGCACTCAGCCGGCGAGGGGTTGGGCCTCGGGGAGCAAGGCCCGCAGGCGGGCGTTCTCGGCCCGTAGCTCGGCGATCTCCGTGCGCAGGCCTTCCAGCGCAGGCTCCAGCTCCTCCGCCGTGTAGCGCGGTTGGATGTGCTGTTGGCAGTTCACATCCCAGGCTTCGAGATGGAACACGATCGCCCGCTCGGGTTTGCCGTCCCGATAACCGGGATCGGCGACGCGCGCCAACAGCGCCGGATCGTCCTCCACGGCTTCGGCCCGCCCCCAGATCTTGATGCGCGTCCGGTTCGGATAATCCATCAGGAACAGGAACGCCCGGTCGTTCTCGCTCAGGTTGCCCAGCGAGATGTACTGCTTGTTGCCGCCGTAGTCGGCAAACGCCAGGGTGCGCTCGTCCAACACCTTCAGAAAGCCGCGCGGGCCGCCGCGGTGCTGGATGTAGGGCCGTCCGTCCGCGCTGGCCGTCCCCAGATAGAACGACTCGCGCTCGGCCAGAAATTCTTCCAGCATCGAGTCGACGCGATCGCGAAAGCCGCCCTGCCGCTCCATTCGAGCGTAGGCGGAACGCGACCCGCGCCGGCTCTGCTGCGCCTTGACGGCGGGCGTGAAGGCGATATCACTGACAGGTTTCTGCGACACGCTCCTTCGATGCCGAACCCGCCTCGGCCGACGCGGCCCGCCAGGGCGAATTTACATTTGGCCTTCGTCGGCTGACGGCCCGTACAGCGCCGGCACCGGAATGTCCCGCAACCGCAGGTACATCGTCAGTTGCCCGCGGTGGTGGATCAGGTGATTGATCACCATGCTGCGCAGCACCGCGATCCGCGGCATGTTGAACAGCTCTTGGCCCTTGTAGATGAGCTTCCAGTTCGCCAGCATCTTGTCGTCGCCGGCTTCGAGCAGGGCCTGCTTGAACGTCTCGGCGTTCTTGTCGAAGGTCTCCAGCGCCCACGCGGTCGACTCGGCCTGCGGGGCGGCGGGCGTGTCCGACAGGTCCAGCTCGTCGGTCGTCAGCGTCATGGCGCCCCACATGGGCAGGTTCGCCAAGTGGCCGGCCATCCAGGCGAAGGTGCCGCTTTTCTCATGGGGCTTCCAGCCGAGCTGGTCGGTCGGAACGCGTTCCAGGGTCTTGCGGGTATTGGCCAGCTCTTGTTCGAGCTCAGGCAGAAGCGATTGTGCGAGGGACATGGGGACTCTCTCCTGGCGCTGAGTCTAGCGCAGCCGCCTCGGCGCTAGCCAAGGCTGCCAGCACGTCCTTCAGCGTGGCCCGGATGTGCGCCCGCATGGCCGTCTCGGCCCATTCCGGGTCGCGCGCCGACAGCGCCAGCAAGATCCCTTCGTGCTCCCGGAACGCTCGCCGTAGGCTCTGTTCCACCGCCTGCCGCCCGCGCGCGCCCAGCAGCGCCGGCAGCACCGTCTGGAAGGCTTGCCGCAAGTTGCCGTCCACGCGGTAGCAGGAGCTCTGAATCCAGGCGACCTGATCGCTGTGGACGCCGATCATCCGCCGTAGCCGGTCGCTGCCGCAAGCATCCAGAATCTCTTCGTGGATGTGGTCGCCCACGTCCTGCAGCTGACCCGCGGCGACGGCTTCGCGAAGCCCGTCGAAGCTCAACCGCAGGGCTGCGATGCGCTCTTCCGGCATGCGCTCGGCGGACAGCCGCGCCGCCATACCCTCGAGCGCCTCGCGAATCTCGAAGACCTCCCGCGCCAGTTGTGGGCTCAGCTCGTTCACCCGCGCCCCGCGGTGCGGTCGATGCGCCACCAGCCCGGCCTCGGCAAGCTGGCGAATCGCCTCGCGTAGGGGCGTGCGGCTCACCGCCAGCTCGGTCGCCAGCCGCTCTTCCGAGAGCGCCGCGCCCGGCGGAATCTCTCCCGACAGGATCCGCCGGCGCAAGGCCTCGTAGACGTCGACGCTGAGGACGGGGCGAGCCATGACACTCCAGATTGTATACAACGATCACCGGGAGCGTCCCGGTAGTCTGCAACTTCACGCGCTATTTGTTTCAGGAACTGGACCGGGTCGTCCGTTGGGTATACAATGTGCCGTGGTTGCGGTCATGCGTCGAGTCCTCTACGTCCTGCCTCTGCTGAATCTGCTCGGCGCGGCGCCGTTGGCGGCGGCCGACGCCGATCGCCTCTACGTGGACGTGGTGCGGCCGGCGTTCGAGCAGCAGTGCCTCGGCTGCCATGGTCAGGGCAACACCTTCGGCAAGCTCGACCTGACCAGCCGCGAAAAGGCTCTGGCGGGCGGCGGGCGCGGGCCGGCGCTGACCCCCGGCGACCCGGACGCCAGCCTGCTGCTGCAAGCGGTGAACCACGCCGCCGCCGCGCCGGCGATGCCGCCCGGCGGCGCCGACAAGAAGCTTCCGGCCGAAACCATCGCCGCCATCCGCGAGTGGATCGCCGGCGGCGCCCCTTTCGCCTCCGGCCAAGCCGCCCAGAAGTGGGACTACGACGAGGCCGACTTGTGGGCCTTCCGCCCCTTGACCGGCCCCCAGCCACCGACCCAAGGCGTCGACCCCGGTCTGGTGCGGACGCCGGTCGACTCTTTCGTGCTCGCCAAGCTCTCCGAGCAGGGATTGCAGCCCGCCCCCCGCGCCGACAAGCTCGCCCTGCTGCGGCGCGTGAGCTTCGACCTCACCGGCCTGCCGCCGACCCCCGACCAGGTGCGCGCCTTTCTCGACGACCCTTCGCCGGACGCCTACAAGAAGGTGGTCGAGCGCCTGCTGGCGTCGCCGGCCTACGGCGAGCGCTGGGGACGCCACTGGCTCGACGTCACCCGCTACGCCGATACCTCCGGCTACTCCAACGACTTCGAGCGGCCCACCGCCTGGCGCTATCGCGACTACGTGATCCGCAGCTTCAACCAGGACAAGCCCTACAACCGCTTCGTGCTCGAGCAGATCGCCGGCGACGAGATCTTTCCCGACGATCCGGAAGCGATTCTGGCCACGGGGTTCCTGCGCATGGGGCCGTGGGAGCACACCGGCATGTCGGTGGCGGCCATTACCCGCCAGCTCTTTCTCGATGACGTGACGCACTCGGTCGGCCAGACTTTCCTGGGGCTCACGCTCGGCTGCGCCCGCTGCCACGACCACAAGTTCGACCCCATCCCGACCAAGGACTATTACTCGATCCAGGCGGCCTTCGCCACCACCGCGTTCGCCCGCCGTCCGCTGGACTTTCTGGCGACCGAGTCCACCGCCGGCTTCGAGGCCGGCCGTAGGCGCTACGCCGAGATGATCGCCGGGCTCGAGGCCGAGGCCGAGGAGCTCCACGAGATCGCCCGCCGCCGGATGGCTCGGGAAGACGGCGAGGAGGCCGCCGCCAAGGCCAACACCGGCGTGCTGCAACGCAAGCTCGACCAGGAGGAAGCCGAGCTGCTCAAGCTCTTTCGCAAGCACATCTCCATCCACAAAGAGTCCGCCGAGCGCTACGAGCCCAACGCCTTCTCGGTCACCAGCGGCCTCAACGAGCCCTGGAACGACGTCGGCCCGGTCGGCGCGAACAGTTTCTTGAAGAAGGACGACTACCGCAACGCGGAAACCTTCGTGCTGGTGGGCGGCGACGTGCAAGCGCCCGGCGACGCCGTGCAGCCGGGCGCCTTGCAGGCCGTGGCGCGCTTCAGCGGCCTGCCCGCGCCGCGGATTCCCACCGCCGTCGGCGAACGCCGAGCCGCCTTGGCGCGCTGGATCGCCGACGAGCGCAACCCGCTCACGCCGCGCGTCATGGTCAACCGCATCTGGCAGTACCACTTCGGACGCGCCCTGGCCGCCAACGCCAACAACTTCGGCAAGATGGGCAAGAAGCCCTCGCACCCGGAGCTGCTGGACTGGCTGGCGCGCTTCTTCCTCGACCAGGGCTGGAGCGTCAAGGCCGTCCACCGCGTGATCGTCCTGTCGGAGACCTATCAGCGCTCCGCCCGGCATCCCGACGCCGAGGCCTTGGCCGAGAAGGACCCCGATAACCAGTACCTGGCCTACTTCAGCCCGCGCCGCCTCGAGTCCGAAGAGCTGCGCGACGCCCTGTTGCAGGTTTCGGGCGAGCTCAGCGCCGATCGCGGCGGCCCCGGCGCCTACCCCCAGATCAGCTCCGAGGTCGCCCGCCAGCCGCGGCATGCCATGGGCTCTGTGCAGCCGGCCTATCACCCCGCGCCGACCAAGCTCAAGCGCAACCGCCGCTCGATCTACTCCTTCCAGCAGCGCAGCCTGATCGACCCCTTGATCGAAGGCTTCAACGGCGCCAACCCGGATCTGACCTGCGAGCGCCGCGAGGCCTCCATCGTGCCCACCCAGGCCTTCGCGCTGCTCAACAGCGAGCTCTCGCACGACTTGGCTCTGGCGATGGCCGCCCGCCTGGAACGCGAAGCCGACAGCCTCGACGCCCGGATCGCGCGAGCCTTTGAGCTGGCTTACGGCCGCGCGCCCAGCGAGGCCGAGCTGTCGCGGTCCCGCTCCCACGTGGAGGCGATGGCCGCGCTGCACCGGGAGCATCCGGCGGCGCCGCCGCAACCCGCGCCGCCGGTGATCCACACCATCACCAGCGAGCTCACCGGCGAGCAGTTCCAGTTCCAGCAGCCCGACGAAGTCGTGGAATACGAGGCGAATCTGCACCCGAGCCAAGTCAGCCCGGAGACGCGCGCCCTGGCCGACCTGACGCTGGCGCTGATGAACTCCAACGAGTTCGTATATGTGTACTGAGCGCCTAGTCGAACAACCGCTCCGGCGGAATCGCGACGCCGGCATCGGGAATCCGGAGGCTCGGGACCGTATGCAGGTCGCCGTCAAACACCGACAGCCGCCGCAACCAGGGGTCGACCAGCCAAATGTGCTCCACGCCCCATTCGCGGTACTCGCTCAGCTTGCTCAGGATATCGACGTAACGGTCATCCCTCGACACGACCTCGACGACCAGAAACGGCGGCTGCGAGGGGATCAGCTCGGTCGGCTCGGCGCCGCGGAAGACGGCCACATCGGCGATCCGGATGCGGTCTTCGCCGAGTTGGAGCCGCATCGCTACCGCAGGAAAGAGGGCGGCCGCTTGCCTGTTCCGGCCGAAGATCGCGCTGATTCGCGATTGGGCCTTCGCATGCGGGTACATCGCCTCTCCGCGGTCCACCAGCTCCCCGTCGATCAGCTCGGGCGCGGGGCCGTCAAAGCTCATCGCGAGGTAATCCTCCACAGAGACCGCCGCCTTCGTGGTCGCCATCGCCCTCAGCATACCGCCGACGCGGCTCGAGCCCACTAGCCCCTGAACGGATTCATCGCCATGCCGCGCCACCGACTCCTCACCGCCTCGCTCTCTCGCCGCGACCTGCTCTACGGCCTCGGCATGGGGCTGGGAACCGTGGCTCTCAGCGCCCTGTCCCAGCAGGAGACCGCCCGCGCCGGCGCTCTCTCGCCCAAGCCCGGCCACTTTCCCGCCGCCAAGGCTAAGCGCTGCATCTTCCTGCTGATGGAAGGCGGCCCCAGCCACATCGACACCTTCGACCCCAAGCCGGCCCTCCAAAAGCTCCACATGACGGAGTTCGTCAAGGAGGGCAACAAGTTCGAAGCCTCGATGAACACCGGCAAGCGCTACTTCGTCCAGAGCCCCTTCGAGTTCCAGCGCGCCGGCCGGCTCGGCGTCAGCATGAACAAGCTCTTCGTCGACTTGGCCGCCCAGGCCGACGACATGTGCTTTTACCGCGGCCTGCAGGCCGAGAGCGTCAACCACCCCACCGCTCTCTACCACCTCAACACGGGCAATCGCTTCGGCGGCGATCCGGCGATCGGCTCCTGGGTCGCCTACGGGCTCGGCACGGAGAACCAGAACCTGCCGGCCTTCGTGGTGCTGCCGGACGTGGCCTACCCGCAGGGCGGCGCCGCCAACTGGTCCAACGGCTTCCTGCCGGCCTACTACCAAGGAACGCCGCTGCGCTCGCGCGGGGCTCCGGTGCTCGACATGAACCCGCCGGACTTCGTCACCGAAGCCGAGCAGCGCGCCAATCTCGAGTTCCTCAACGACCTCAACCGGATGCACCAACAGAGCCATCCCGAGCACGCCGAGCTGGCCGCCCGCATCGAAAGCTACGAGCTCGCCTTCCGGATGCAGGCCGAGATGCCCGAAGCCATCGACATCGCCGCCGAGGACGACAAGACCCTCGCGATGTACGGCGTGGGCGGGGCGAACAAAGAGGCCGACGCCATCGGCCGCCGCTGCCTGCTGGCCCGCCGCCTGGTCGAGCGCGGCGTGCGGTTCGTGCAGGTGATCGTCGGCGGCTGGGATTCGCATGACTACATTGAGAAGGCGCACGGTTCCCGCATCCGGGCCGTCGACAAACCGATCGCCGCGCTGCTGGCGGATCTCAAGCGCACCGGTCTGCTCGACGAAACCCTGGTGGTCTTCTCCGGCGAATTCGGCCGTTCACCCGACAACGGCGTGCGCGGCGGCGACAAAGCCTGGGGACGCGACCACAACGCCACGGCGATGGCCTTCTGGATGGCCGGCGGCGACGCTCCGCGCGGAGCCGTGGTCGGAGCCACTGATGAGACCGGCCGCAACGCCGTCGAAGTCGCCCATCCCATCAAGAACCTGCACGTCACTCTGCTCAAGCTGCTGGGCCTCGACGACGCCAAGCTCACCTACTTCGCCCAAGGGCGCAACAAGCAACTCAGCCAGACCGGCGGCGAAGTCATCCGGGAGCTGATCGCCTAGCAAACGCGCGACAATCAAGGCGCCCGCCTCGGCGGAACGCAACGAACATGCGACGACTCACCTGGATTGCCGTGTCGAGCGCCCTGCTGGCCGGCTGTGCGGAGGCCCCGGCCTCCGACGCCGAGGCGCAAGTTCAGATCCGGCGGATGTACGAGGACTACCGCGCCGACTTCCCCGCGGTCGAGGGCGTCTCCGCCGCCGAAGCGCTGCGGCTGGCTGACGAAGACGCCGCGGTCTTCGTCGACATCCGCACACCCGAGGAACAGGCGGTCTCGAAGATTCCCGGCGCCCTCACCGCCGAGCAGTTCGAGTCCGACCGCGAGAGCTACCGGGGGCGGCTCGTCGTGGCTTACTGCACCATCGGCGCCCGCAGCGGCAAGTACGCCAAGCAACTGCAGGCCGACGGCTTCGACGTCCGCAATCTGGAGGGAGGCGTGCTGTCCTGGACCCATGCCGGCGGGCCTCTGGTCGACGACCACGGTCCCACCCCCCGCGTGCACGTCTACGGATCGCGCTGGAACCTGGCCTCCTCCGCCTACCAAGCGGTCTGGTAGGCCCACCGCGCCGCCGGCCTTGGCCCGCGATCGGCCGCCGGACCAGCTACTCTGAAGGTAAGTGGCTGAATTGAATATAGAAATCGAGAAGCTCGTCTACGGCGGAGACGGGCTGGCGCGAGTGGACGGTCGGACGGCCCTGGTGCCCTTCACCCTTCCGGGCGAACAGTTGACCGCCGAGGTCGTGCGCGAGCGTTCCAGCGTGATCCACGGCCGTCCGCTCGAATGGAGCCTCGAGTCCGGCGACCGCGTGCCGCCCAACTGTCCCCTGTTCACCGACTGCGGCGGCTGCCACTACCAGCACATCGGCTACGACCGGCAGCTCGAGATCAAGACCGAGATCCTGCTCGAAACCCTCGTCCGCCTGGGCGGCATCGAGTGGACCGAGCCCGTGGACACCATCTACGGCGACGCCTGGCTCTACCGTAACCGCACGCAGTTCCGCGTCCACAAGCGGGGCAAGTTCGCCGAGGTCGGCTTTCTGGCGGCGGGCTCGCACCGCTTGGTGCCCGCCACTCACTGCCCCATCAACTCGCCCAAGCTCAACCGCGTCCACGAGACCTTGCGGCAAATGGCCTCCTCGCGGGCCTTCCCCGACTTTCTGCACGAGGTGGAGGTCTTCACCAACGAGACCGACGTGCAGCTCAACGTCACCGGCACGGACCGTCCGTTGTCGCGCAAGTTTTTCGAATGGTGCGCCCAGGAGATCGACGGCTTTCTACCCGGCGAGTATCTCGACTACTCCAGCGGCGATGACTTGTTTCGCGTCGGCAGTCGGTCGTTCTTCCAGGTCAACCGGTTTCTGACCGACGAGCTGGCCCAGGCGGCCGTCGAGGGCGCCGCCGGCTCCACCGCGCTCGATCTCTACTGCGGCGTCGGTCTGCTCACCCTGCCGTTGGCGCGCAAGATGGAGCGCGTGATCGGCGTGGATTCGAGCGCCGCCGCCGTCCGCAGCTTGCAGTTCAACGCCAAGCGCGCCGGCGTCGAGGTGAAGGCCGTCCACCTGAATGTGGACCGGTTCCTGGAGGGCTTTGACGAGCCGGTCGACTGGATCGTCGCCGACCCGCCGCGTTCGGGCCTGGGCAAGGTCGTCACCAAGGAGCTGCTGCGAATCGGCGCGCCGACGCTCTCGCTGGTCTCCTGCGACCCGGCCACCCTGGCGCGCGACCTCAAGATCCTGCTGGCCGGCGGCTATGAGATCGAATCGCTGCGGATGATCGATCTCTTCCCGCAGACCTACCATCTGGAGACCCTGGCGACGCTGCGGCGCTGAACAGGGCCGCAAAAGGAAGCGAGCCGCACTCCACGACGTGGGTGCGGCCCGAATGCTTCCGTCTTTGCCGTCAGGCTACAGCTTCGACAGGGTCTGCTGGGCCTCGTGCACTTCGTCCCAGGACTCGGCCAAGCCGACTGCCGCGACCACGCCGTCGGCCTGGTCGTAGATGGCGTTCACGGCCTCGGAGTAGTCCGGGTGGAAGACTTCCAGCTCCGATCGTGAGTTGTTGGCGATGTCGATCGCCTTGCGAATGCTGTCAGCCAGTCTCGACCCGTGCTCCACGGCCAGGTCGAACGCGGTGTTCTGGCGAGCGGTCGCGTCTGCGCGCAGCGCCTCGAACTGCTTCATGTACTTGCCCATCTCCTGGGACTCGGCGGCCATCGCATTGAGCTGGTAGGAGTGCCATTCAGGCGAGAACATACTCGGCTGGAACGCGGCCGTTTTTAGCTTGGCGGCGTGGGCGCGAATGTCGGTCGCGGCGGCTTCGATCTGCTGGAGCTTGCTGCCGGCCTTCTGAGAGCCGTCCATCTCGGCGCGAAGCCCTTGCCAAGGCAACAGGCTGAGCGCTGCGGCGGCCATTGTAATTTTCATCCATCGTTTCATCTCGGGAACCTCCATGTTTGAGTTGCCTTTCTATCCCGTGGAGGTACGTTTGGCGCGCGTCGTTACAGACTCGGCCGCCCGACACCGGCTAGACTGAGACCCTCGCCGCCGCGCGCACGGATACGCTGCGCCCGGTTTCGGTTTCCCGATGCCGATTCGAGCCGCCGTCGCCGCTCCGCCCCGCCGCCCGCGCTCCCGGGTGGCGTTGCCCAAGGGCGTGACGGCCGCAGAGGTCCGCGGGCAGCTCGAGCGCATGTTGGCTTCAGAAACCTTCGAGCGCTCTCTGCGGCTCTCGGCGTTCTTGCGGCATGTGGTCGAGGCAGGCCTCGACGGCCGGCTCGCCGAGCTGGCCGAGACGGACCTGGCCGCGGCCGTGTTCGAGCGGCGGGAGAGCTTCGATCCGCGCATCGACACTATCGTGCGCGTGGAAGCCGGCCGGCTGCGCAACAAAGTCCGCGAATACTACGCAACCGCTGGCGCCGGCGACCCTCTCTGGGTCGGCCTGGCGCAGCGCGGCTACCGTCCCGTGGTCCGGCGTCGCCCGCAGCGGGCGGAGGCACGGCCCGCCCGCGAGGCGCCGGGCGCCAAGACGTTGGCCGTCTTGCCCATTGAGGACCTGACCGACGGCCCCGCCTTGGCGTTGGCCTGCCGCGCATTGACAGAGGAGCTGATCCACGGCCTGGCCCAGCAGGGCGACTGGGCCGTGGCGGCGCGCACCAGCGTCCGCCAGTACCGCGATGACCCCACCGACGTGCGGAAGATCGCAACCGCGGTCGAGGTCGCCTACGTGCTCGAAGGATCTCTGCAGAAAGCCAATGGGACGGTGCGCCTGCGCCTACGGCTGCTCGACGGCGCCACGGGCCTGACGCTGTGGGCCGGCAGCTTCGATGAGCCTTCGGCCGAGCCGGACAGCTCGCGCGACGCCCTCGTCCGGGCCGCGCGCGGAGCCGTGACGGAGGTCCTCGGCGAGCTGTCGGGGGGCCGCCGCTAGCCCAGCACGCGCCGGTAGTAGGCCTCGTACTGGTCGACCGTCTTGGTGCGCTCAAAGGCCATCGCGCGCTCCCGAGCCCCCTGCTTGAGCCGGGCGTGGGCGGCGCGGTCGGAGAGGATCTCGATCGCCTTGCGGCTCATCGCCTCCACGTCGCGCACCGGAAACAGGAACCCCGAGCCCTCCGTCACCAGCTCCGGCAGCCCGCCCACCTCGCTGGCGATGACCGGAACGCCGCACGCCATCGCCTCCAGCGCCGCCAGTCCGAACGACTCCTGCTCGCTGGGCAGCAGGAACAGATCGAGCAGCGGCAGCAGCTCCTCGATGTTCTGGTCCGAACCGACGAAGTAGATGCGGTCATGGACGCCCAACTCCTCGGCCACGCGTTCGGCCGTCTCGCGGTCCGGGCCGTCGCCCACCAGCAGCAGCCGCGACGGGATGTGCTGCGTCACCCGGTGGAAGATCTTGATCACGTCCTGCGGGCGCTTCACCCAGCGGAAGTTCGACAGGTGGCCGACCAGGAACTCGTCCGGGCAGACGTACTTGGCGCGAAGGGCCGGGTCCCGCCGCGCCGGCGAAAAGCGGTCCAGATCGATGAAGTTGTAGATGATCTCGGCCGGGCAGTCGGTGCAGAAGCGCTCCTGCGTCTCGCGGGCGAGGTAGCCGGAGACGGCCGTCACGCCGTCGCTCTGCTGCAGGCTGAAGCGGGTGATCTCGTAGAACGACTCGTCCAGGCCGAGCAGCGTGATGTCTGTGCCGTGCAGCGTCGTCACGATCTTGGGCGCGCCTTCGCCCAGCATCTGCCGGCAGAGGTAGGCGCTCACGGCGTGCGGAATGGCGTAGTGCGCGTGCAGAATGTCGATCGGGTGCTCGCGGCACAGAACAGCGAGCTTGGTGGCCAGCGCCAGGGTGTAGGGAGGGTACTGGAATAGCGGATAGCGCGTGACCGGCACCTCGTGAAAGTGCACCCGCGGCTTGGCCTCGGTCACCCGCACCGGCCGCAGGTAGCTGACGATGTGCACCTCGTGGCCGCGTTCGGCCAGCGCGATGCCCAGCTCGGCGGCGACGACGCCGCTGCCGCCGATCGTAGGGTGGCAGATGATGGCGATGTGCAACGGCCGGTCGGTCAACGGTCCTTCCATGGCTCCACTCCAAACAGTCCGACCAGGTCCCCCGCCGGCAGCGGCAGCTCGCTTCGGTAGGGCTCTCCGTAGGCCACGCCGATCAGCGAGCCGAAATACTTGAGCGTGGCTTCGATGGAGGCCAGAAAGTTCTGCGAGGAGATGCGCAGAGCGAACTCCGACTCCTGCCTGGCGCCGAACTGTGACTCATAGCAGCGCACGGCTTGCATGCGCTTCTCGAAGACCGAGCTCACGTCGACGACGAGCTGCGGCGAGAACGTCCGCGAGCCCCAGTGGTGCAGCAGCGTCCTCGGCTTCCACGGCGGCAACTCGGGCTGGAACTTCCGAATCGACGACAGGTAGAAGCTCTGCCTCACCAGGTCCGCCGTTCCCATGTGGTCGGGGTGGTGATCCTCGAACGGCGGCGCGATCACTACTTGCGGCCGCAGCTCGCGCAGCACGGCCACCACGCGGGCGCGGTTGGCGTCGGTGTCGCGGACGGCGCCGTCGGGCAGGCCCAGGTTCAGCCGGCGATGCAGCCCCAGGACCTCGGCGGCGGCGGCGGCCTCCCGGGCCCGCGTGTCGGCGTCGCCCAAGCTGCCTAGCTCGCCGCGGGTCAGGTCCACCACCGCCACGCGCCGGCCTTGTGCGGCCGACAGCGCCAACGTCCCGCCGCAGCACAGCTCGGCGTCATCCGGGTGCGCTGCGAAGACGACGAGGTCGCAGGTGGATTCCGACAGCGTCAAAATTCTATTGAACACCAGCCCGCCTCAGTCTTGCTGAGGCTCTATGCCGAGCTGGGCGAGCCGGCGGTAGAAGGTGGCGCGGCTGATCCCCAGCAGACGCGCGGCCTTGGTGCGGTTGCCGCCGGCGCGCTCGATCGCCCCCCGGTAGCGCTCGGACTCGTCGCCGTCTCCCCCGGCCGCCGCCAAAGGGAGGTCCGGTGCAGCCTGGACCCGGCTAGGATCAGGCGCCGGCGCCGCCGCCTCGGCGTGCATCTCCGGCGGCAGGTCAGCGAGGCCCACCTCGGCCGTACGGGCCCGGATCGCCCCGTACTCCACCACGCTGCGCAACTCGCGCACGTTGCCCGGCCACGAGTGCGCCGCGAACAGGCGCAGAACTTCGTTGGAGAATCCCCGCAAGGGTTTGCCGGTCAGACCGCGAAACTCCTGCAGGAATTTGGCCGCCAGCAGAGGAATGTCTCCGACGCGTTCCCGCAGCGGCGGAACCCGGATGCGGGCCACTCGGATGCGGTACAGCAGATCGCTGCGAAAGCGCCCCTCGCGCACCTCCGTCTCGAGGTTGCGATGCGTGGCCGTCAGCAGCCGTACGTCGATCTTGCGCGGCGTGGTCTCGCCGAGCCGCAGGATTTCCCGCTCCTGGATCACTCGCAGCAAGGTCGTCTGAACGGCCGGAGGCAGGTCGCCGATCTCGTCGAGGAAGAGCGTGCCGCCGTTGGCCGCCTCGAAGAGGCCGCGCTGATCCTGGATGGCGCCGGTGAAGGCGCCGCGCTTGTGGCCGAAGAGCTGGCCGGCCGCCAGGGATTCCGGCAGGCCCGCGCAGTTGACCGCCACGAACGGACCGGCGTGGCGCGGGCTGCGCTGGTGCAGCGCCCGGGCCGCGAGCTCCTTGCCGACGCCCGTCTCGCCCTCGATCAGCACCGTCGTGGGCATGGGAGCGAAGTCCTCGATCAGCCGGTAGACGTCGCCCATCACCGGCGAGGCTCCGACGATCTCGCCGAAGCGGGCCGTTTCGTCCAGCCGCCGTCGCAGCGCCTGCACCTCCGTCACGTCGTAGAGGAACAGCAGTCCCCGCGCCGGGTTGCGGGGATCCTCGCGCAGGTCCAGCTCGAGATGCAGGCCGGCCGGGCTCAGCAACGGGCTCCGGCCGCGCTGCGCCGCCGGCCGCTTGGCCCAAGCCAACAGCTCGCGCCGCTCCACCGGGCTCTCGGCGAAGATCTCGGGCCAGGGACGGGCGCGCAACGCTTCGATCGGCGCCGCCAGGATGCGGCCGGCGGCTTGGCTGGCAAAGGCGCAGCGGCCCTCCTCATCGAGCACGATCGCGCCGACGTCCAGCTCGTCGAGCAGCAGCGCCAGGTCGTCTTCCAGCCGCCGCAGCCGCTGCGCCCGGCGCTCGAGCTCCTGCTCGGCCTCCACCCGCTGGGTCACGTCCCGCAGCACGGCCAGCGCCTGGTCGTCGTTGAACGGCAGCAGCCGGGCTTCGAAGGCCCGCGGTCCCTCCGGCGTTTCGAGCGTGTAGCTCACCTGCTGGGAGCGGCGTTGGCGCACGCAGGTCCCGATGCGCTCGCGCAGCGCCGACACCGCGGCGGCCGGCAGCCAGTCAGCCAGCCGATAGGGGCCTTCGGGCGGCCGCGGCTCCACCAGCTCGCGGTAGTCCCCGCCGGGTTCGAGCAGCAGCACCGTCTCGGCGACCGTTCCCAGCGGCCGGGCGTTCACGCCGCGAGCCCCCAGGGCCACCGCCAGCAGCCCGATGCGCTGCGCATGCAGGGCCGCCTCGCGGGCCGTCTGCAGCGACTGCTGGAGTTGTTGAAACTCCTCGCCCAGGCGCTCCAGGATGAGCACGCGCCGGTCGGCGTGGAACAGCGCCAGCGCCTCGAAGGTCTGCTCGACGCCGTCTCGGCCGGCTTCGGTCCAGGGGCCGGACCGCAGCACGCCGGGCCGCCGCTCGGCCCAGAAGTCGGCGGCGTCGAGCAGGAAGGTGTCCAGAAACAGGAAGCAGGCGCCCAGCCGCAGCGGGCGCTCCAGCGGTAGGGCGGCGCCGGCCCAGGCTGGCAGCGGCTCGAGCGCGTCGAAGCCGGCGTCGTCGCGCTCCACGAAGACCGCCAAGTCCAGCGCGGCGGGGAGCGCCGCCGACAGGGGCCCGTTCATCGCAACCGGCTCCGCGCCGCGGCGGCCACGGATGCGAACGCTTCTTCGACCGACGCGCCGGTCTTGGCGCTGGATCGCAGCACGGGGCGCTCGGCGCTCTGGAGCTTAGCGATGCGTTCGTCGGAGAAGCGCCACTGGTCGACCAGGTCCGCCTTGTTGAGCAGCAGCGCGGCCGGCCGGTCGCCCAAGGCGTCCACGGCCCGCTGATGCAGCTCCAGCGCCTTGTCGAGCGTCTCCGGGCGCGTGCCGTCGGCCACCAGGATCCAGCCGGCCGAACCGCGCAGATAGCGCATCTGGAGCTGCGCGAACTCGTCCTCGCCCGAAAGGTCCCACACCACCAGTTGGATGCGTTCGCCCTCGATCTCCACCTCGCGCTTGTCGATGCGCACGCCCACCGTCGTCAGGTAGCGGTCGGAGAAGATGCCCTGGACGAAGCGTCGTACCAGGCTGGTCTTGCCGACGGCGGTGGCGCCGAGCAAGCAGATCTTTTGCAGGATCATGGCGCCGCGACCCCCGGGGAAGGCTCTCCCAAGTCGATCGCAACCGCCACGCCGCGGCGCTCCTGGGGCGTCGAACCCAGCGCGTCGCGGGCCGGCTCGGCGGTCAGGCGGGCGGCCGGCAGCCCCTGATCCGCCAGCAGCGCGCGGATGCGTTCGGCGCGCAGCCGCCGCAGCCGCTGGTTGGTCTGCTCCTCGCCGCTTTCATCGGCCCCGCCCACCAGCCGGATCGAGGGCTGGTAGCCGGCCGCCTCGGCGCGTTCGAGCAGGGCTTTCAGCTTCGCCGCCAGATCGTCGAACACCGGCTGCTGCGCCGGTTCGAGCCGCGATGAGGCCACCGCGAACAGGATGCGGATCGACTCGATCTCGGCGACGCGCCGGTCGAGCTCACGGCGGTCCGCGTCGGCCAAACCGTCGAGCCAGACCGAATCGACGCCGGGCACAAAGACTCCCATCTGGTTGGCCCGCCGAATCCAGCTCGCCGGCGCCTCGCCCGACAGGCGCAGCACGCCGTCCCGCAGCTCGATCTCTACGCTGTCCGGCGCTCCCAGCAGGGCTCGGGCGCGCCGGGCTACGATCTCCGGGTCCGAGGAGACTACGGGCCGAATTCTCAAGTCCACGTCGGCGGGGTCGATCTCGCGCGCCGCCAGCAGGCTTTCCGGATCGACCGCCAAGGGGTCCCGCAGCACCAGGGCGCTGCGCCGGCCGTCCCGCCGGCCCTGGTCGACAGCCGCCAAGCCGGGCTCCGCGTCCAGCGCCCCCAGGTAGGCTTGCCAGCGGTCGGACTCCCGCCAACGCAGCCAGAAGAAGCCCGCCAGCAGCGCCCCCAGCAGCGCCAAGGCCGCGATGGTCGAAGGCTGCATCCCCTTGCGGGGCCGCAGGAACTCCTGTTGGAGGCAGCCCTCCAAGAAGGGCCGGGCGGGCTCGAACGGCGTCGTGTCGCCGTCGAACTTCTCCAGCCGCTCCCGCAGTTGGCCGTGAACCTCGTCGACGGCCTCAGCGACCTGCTCGCGCAGGCTCAGCGGCGCCGAACCCCGGATCACCGCGGCCACCACGGCGCGGGGGCCGCGCTCGATCCAAACCTGAAAGTCGCCCACCTCCAGCCGGTCCAGGTCCTGGTCGCGGTCCACCGAGAACGAATCGTGCACAAAGTCCTGGATGGCCGTCAGCATCCCGGAGACCAGCTCCCGATCGTGGCGCGCCTCGTCGACGCCCACCACCAGCAGCGGCAGCCCCGTCTCACGGTGGATCAGAAAGACCTGCTCGACCCGATACACCACGCTGCGCGACAGGGCGACTTCGGCGATCGGCCGGCCCGTGCGCCAAGCCTCCACCCGCCAGCGCAGGCCGCGCCAGGTAAAGCTGTGCTCGATGATGCGGTTGAGCGACTCGACGGCGCCGCGAAAAGCGCTGGCCACCGCGCGCCGAATCGCCGGGCCGAGCACCGGGAAGATCACTTCCACGACCACCGCGGGGTCGCGGCGGATCGACTGCGCCAAGCCGAGCTCGACCAGCGGAGACAGGGAGGCGGCCAACGCGGGGTCCCGGGCGGAGCGGCGGACCGCTTCGGGCAGGGCTTCCGCGATGTCTTGGGTGCGGAGGTCGATGTCGACGACGCGGTGCTGGATCAGATCGAGGCGCTGCTGTTCGGGGCTCAGCAGCAGCTCGCGCAGTTGGTCCAGACCCGCCTGAGCGACGCCGCCTTCCGGCACGGCCGGTTCCGTCGGGTCAGGACGACTCGGCGGTGTGGGTGTCGTCGGACGGCCGTCCATTTTCAATCTGCGCGGCGGCCTGCCGGAACAGGTTCGCCAGCAGCTCCCGATCGGCCTTGCGGTGGCTCAAGTCGTCGGCGGTGGAGCCGAGATGAGCCGAAAGTTCCTGGCGCGTGGACTGCAGCTCGCTGCGCAGGCGCTGCTCGGTCTCTTCGAGGGCGCGGCGCAGGTCGTGCACGTCCTTTTCACGTTGCCCTCTCTCCTCGCCGAGGCGATGGTCCGCCAGGTTGAAGCGCTCGTCCATTTCGCGGCGCAGGGCGTCGATACTGTCTTGCAGGCGCCGGCCGAGCTCCTCGAAGCGGTGCTCGTAGTCGCGCATCTGCGCGCCGAAGATGATGTCTCGAATCTGCTCGACGCTGGTTCCGGGCGAGGAGTGGTCAGCGGACTCCGGTTTCTTTTTGGCCTCGGCGCTCATGGCTGGAATACTCTTTCAGCGCCCGTGATTGTAACAACAGAAAGTCCTCGCCGTCGCGACAAAACCAAGGGGGCGCGGCGCCTTTTCCCGGCTTTTCTCGTAAACTCCGCCGAGCGTGGCCGCAGCGGCGCCGAGCCCGTCGCACGACAATGGAGAAGGATGCCGAATGATCCTGTCAGCCGCGCCGATCTGGTCGCCCTCGGGTTCGCCGCGCTGATCGGCTTGGGGCTGAACCTGTTCGTCGCGCTTCCCCTGGCTCCGCGCGCGATCCAGGGCGACAACGACTTCCCGGTCTTCTACATGGGCGGCGCGCTGGCCGGCTCACCTGCGCTGTGGGATGCGGCCGAGTATATGGAACTGCAACAGCGTGAGCTCGGCAGCTCGGACGACTCCCTGGTGTGGATTCGGCCTCCGTTCTACGCGCTGCTGCTCAAACCCTTGTCGTGGCTGCCTTTCCGGCAGGCCAATGCCGCCTGGCTCGTTCTCCGGCTGGCGGCTCTGGGGCTGGCGGCGGCCACTTGGCGCTTCTCCCCGCGGGCGGCCTTGTTGCTGGCGGTGGCGGTTTCGCCGGCGCTGATGGCCAATCTGCTGGGCGGGCAGGACGCCTTGTTCGTGCTGGGGTTGGCCGCGGCCGCCCTGTTCGCGGCCGAGCGCGGGCGGCCCGTCGCCGCCGGGATGGTTCTGAGCTTGGCGACCATCAAGTTCAACCTGCTGCTGCCCCTGCCGCTGTTGCTGGCGGCGCAGCGACGCTGGCGGATTCTGCAAGGCGTGGCGCTGGGAGGGGTCGGTCTCGCCGCGTTGTCGGTGGCGGCGGCCGGAGCGTCCTGGCCGGCGGACTACCTAGCGGCGCTGCGGCAGGACCGCATCCACCCCAACCTGCAAGCCATGCCCAGCCTGAGCGGGCTGCTCAGCGACGTTCCGCAACGGCCGGTTTGGCAGACCGCGCTGACCTTGGCTCTGCTGGCGGCGGTGTGGTTCGCGTTTCAGCGCTGTGACCTGCGGCGCGGCTGGGCGCTGGCGCTGGCGACCGGGGTGCTGGCGGCGCCGCACGCCTATCTGGCCGACTGCGCGCTCCTGCTTCCGGCGCTGCTCTACGCCGTGGATCGCAGCGAGCTCAGGGCCCTCAAGCTCGGCGCGATGCTGCTGCTGTTTCCGCCGCTGCTCTGGCTCCTGCTTGGAGACAACCATCTCATCGCGCAGCTCGCGACAGCGGCCTTTGTGACCGGCTTCGCCTGGGAGACCTGGCGCGCTGCGCCGGCGCCGGCCGCCGCGGGAGAGTCATGAAGCGGTCCCGCTGGGCAGGCTGGGGCTTGGCCGCTTTGCTGGGCGCGGCGGCCTGGGGCGGCTGGACGCTCTGGCGCGCCCACGGCGAGCTGGCGCTCAGCCGCGGTCGTGTCGACGCCGCCGCGCGCTTGGCCGTCGAGAGAACGCGCGTCGCGCCGCCCGAGCTCGGTTTCGAGGTCATCCCGGCCACTCCGCAGTACTCCGACGGCGCCGTGTTCGCCGGCGATCTCTGGCTGGTCGGCGCGGCCGGAGTGTTTCGCTACGGCTCGGGCGGCGAGCTCTCCCGCGCCTGGCTGGTCGGCCGGGACCTGCCGCCCGCCCCGGCGACCCGCGCCGCTGCCGGGCTCGACCCAAAAACCCAAAAACAGGCGCTGTTCGTCGCCACCGCCGGAGCGGGCCTGCTGGTCTTCGACGAGCGCGGCGGCGTGGAGCAGGTCCTGCCGGCCGAGCCGGAGCTGCGCAACCTGTCCGACTTGCTGCCCCGGGCTGGCGGTGAGGTCATTCTGGGTGCCCGGCACGGCGGCGTGGCCTCCTATTCGGGCGGCGGCTTGCGGCGGCTCGACGAAGAGCTCGATGAGCCGGCGGTGACCGCCTTGGCCGGCGACGAAGGCGATCTGTGGGTGGGAACCCTGGACCAAGGGCTGCTGCGTTGGACAGGGGGCCGCTTGGAGCGCTGGGGAACGGCCGAGCTGCTGCCGGACCGCCAGATCCTGTCGCTGGCCTCGGCCGACGGCGCGGTCTTCGCGGGGACTCCTACGGGGGTAGCGGAGCTGCGCGACGGCGCGGTCAGCCGCATCCTCGCCGACGGCTTTTTCGCGCAAGCCCTGCTGGCGGATCAGGACCGCCTGGCGCTTGGGTCGCTCGACGAGGGCGTCGCGGAGATCCCCCTCGCCGCCGGCCGCCGCCCGTCCGGCTCAGCGGCCGGTCCCGACGGGGCCGTCCGGCTGCTGCGCTTCGGCTCCGCTCTGCTGGCCGTCACTCCCCAGGGCGTGCAGTCGCGCGAGCCCGGCGGGGACTGGACGCCGCTGATCGAACCGCCCGCCGCGGCGCTCACCGCCCGCAACATCACCGCCCTGCACGCGGCCGGCGACGGCAGGCTGTGGGTCGGCTACTTTGACCGCGGGCTCGACATCCTCGCGCCCGGCGGCTCGGTCGAGCATCACGAAAGCGACCGCATCTTCTGCGTGAACCGCATCGTCGAAGACCGCGAGGCCGACCGTGTGGCCGTGGCGACCGCCAACGGCTTGACGTTCTTCGCGCCCTCCGGCCAGCCCAAGGAGACCCTGACGCGGGACGATGGGCTGATCTCCGACGCCGTCAGCGACGTGGTCGTGCGCCCGGGCGGGCTGGCCGTGGCCACCGCCGCCGGCGTCACCTTT
The DNA here is from genome assembly GCA_016125275.1 of Acidobacteriota bacterium. Taxonomy (GTDB): domain Bacteria; phylum Acidobacteriota; class Terriglobia; order Bryobacterales; family UBA6623; genus RI-231. The sequence continues at coordinate 54,844 of WGMB01000005.1, forward strand.
CTGGAGCCGGGCGGACCGCGCAGCCTCTACGCCTTCCAGGGCCTGGTCAACAACCACGTGTACGCCCTGGCCGCCCGCGGTCCGCTACTGTTGGCCGGCACGCTCGGGGGCCTCTCGCTGATTCAGGGCGGCGCGGTCCGCGCCGGCTACACCACCGCCAACTCGGCCCTGCGCCACAACTGGATCAACGCCGTCGTCGAGTTTCGCGGCGACTGGTACGTAGGGACCTACGGCGCCGGCGTGGCGCGGCTGAGCGACGCCGGCGCCTGGACGCTGTTTCCGGACATGGACCAAGTCGAGATCAACCCGGGTGCTCTGGCCGTCGGCGCCGATAAACTCTATGCCGGGACTTTGGACCGCGGCTTGCTTGTCTACGAACCGGCCATGGAACGCTGGCGCTCTGTCACCCAAGGGTTGCCGTCCCTCAATGTGACGGCGCTGGAAGCCGCCGAAGGAACGCTTTGGATCGGAACCGAAAACGGGCTGGTCAAGCTCGCCGAGGAGGCGTTATCGTGGCCGTAGTGCTCAAATTTGCACGACGACTGGCGGCGATCGGGTGTTTGTTACCGGCGGCCCTGTTGGCCGAAGTCGGCGTGCTGATCCCTTCCGGCGCGGAAGGCCCTGACCCGCAGAAGCTGGCCCTCGAGGAGATGCGCGTCGAGGCGCGCATCGAGGACCAGACCGCCCGCGTCCGCATTCTGCAAATCTACGCCAGCCGCCAGCCGGCCGTGCAGGAGGGCGAGTGGGTGTTCGGCCTGCCGTCGGGTGCGGCGGTCTCCGGCTTCGCCGTCTGGGACGACGTGCGCCGTATCCCCGGGGTGATCCTGGAGCGGAAGCGCGCGCAGGAGATCTACGAGAGCCTGAAGGCCCAGGCGATCGACCCGGGCCTGCTGCAGCAGGGCGAGTACGGGCCCGAGGAGGCCCGCCGCAACCAGGTGTTCTCCGCCAAGGTCGTCCCGATTCCGGGCTACGGCTTCAAGCGCGTGGAGGTCGAGTACCACGAGCGCATCCCGGTGAGCGACCTCCGCGGCTACTTCGCGCTGCCGCTGCGGCCGGAAGCCTATCAGGCCCAAACAGCCGGCAAGCTCAGCGTGCGGCTGGAGCTGCTGTCCAGCCACGCGATCGCGGATTTCCGAGCGCGCGGGCGGCGCTTCCCGCTCACCATCGCCGAACGCACGCCGAACCGCGTGGTCGCCACCTTCGAGGGCGAGAATGTCACCTTCGACGAGGATCTGGCCGTCGACTACGCCTTGGCGCCTCCGCAGCAGCCCCAATTGACGACGCTGTTCTACCGCGACCCGACGCCGGAGCCGCCGACCGGCGCTTGGCGTCCGCCCGGCTCGGCCATTCCGGGCTACTTCCAGGCTTCCGTGCTGCTGCCGGGCGCCGCCGGCGCGACGGTCACGCCCGCCGGAGAAGGCCCCCCGGCCCCGCGCGATGATTCGCCCGCGCGCGACGTGGTGGCGCTGTTTGACGCTTCCCTGTCGATGCAGTGGGAGAAGCTGGACCGCAGCTTCCGCGCGCTCGAGACCTTGCTGCTGCGCCTGCGGCCCGCCGACCGCTTCAACGTGATTGTCTTCGACTCCGAGCTGCGGCCCTTCGCGCCGGAGTTGCAGCCGGGCGACCGCGCCACCGTGGAGCGCGCGCTCGACTTCGTACGGCAGGGCCGCATTCGCGGCGGCACGGCGCTCGAACAAGCCCTCGGCGCGGGCCTCGCCCAGGCGGCTCGCGGCTCGGCGGAGCCTTACCTGGCGCTGCTGAGTGACGGCGGAGCCACCCGCGGGCGCATCCGCAACGCGTTGCTGGCCGACTGGTATGCCGCCGAGCGGGCCAAGCTGCCGCCTTCGCGGCGCCCGCGCACCTTCGTCTTCGGCGTGGGCGACGACGCCAACCTGCCCTTGCTCGAAGCCCTGGCGCGGCAGGACGGCGTGTGGGAGCACGTGCGCTCGAGCGAGCCGATCGATTTCAAGCTGACGTCCTTCGTGGGCAAGCTGGGCCGGCGGCCGGTCGAGAATCTGCGGCTGGAGACAGCCCCGGGAGGCGCCTTCGACCTCGTCTATCCGCTCGATGCCGCCGCCTTCGCGGGTTCGATGGCGAGCTGGGTGGGGCGCTATCTGCTGCCCGGACGCGAGGCCGTGCTGCGGGCCCTGGGCGGCTCCGGACCGACGGCTGTCGACGCCGAGGCCCGCGTGACGCCGCCGGAGCAGGCCCCGGAAAAAGAACAGGTCGCCCGAGCCTGGGCCCAGGCTCGCGTGGACGCCTTGCTCGACCAGATCGACCGCAACGGCGAGGACGAGGAGACGATCCAGGAGATCATCTACTGGTCGAAAAAGTTTACCTTCGTTACGCCCTATACCTCGTTCCTGGCGGCCCCCCGCTCGCTGCTGCGCCCCCGCGTGATCCGCCCCGGCGATCCCGTCCTGCGCATCCACACCGACGAGTCCATCGTCAGCGTCACGGCGCTGTTTCCCTTCGGCCTGGTCAAGCCGCTGCGCTTTCTCGACGACGAGAACGTCTGGCAGACGCGCTTCTTGGCCCCCAAGGACATGGCGGACGGCCGCCACGCCGTCCGCTTGGTGCTGCGCGACGACCAGGGGCGGGTGTTCCGCGAAGAGAAGACGTTCCTGATCGCCAGCCGACCGCCCACGGTGCGGGCGCGGCTGGAGAAGACGCAGTTCCGGCGCGGCGAGACAGTCGAGCTGAAGGTCTCCGCCAGCCGCTCGACGCGGACGCTGACGGCCCGGATGTACGGCGTGCCGCCGGTCTCCCTGCGCTGGAACGAGGCGGCCAAGGCGAACACGGGCTCGTTGACGATTCCGCCGGACCTGCCGGCCGGCGAGTACGAGCTGCGGCTGACGGCGGAGGATTTCGCGCACAACATCGGCGTCGAGGAGGTGACCCTTGCCGTCGTCCCCTAAGCGCCGCCTGACGGCTCTGGGCGTCGGGGCTTTGGGTGGCGCGCTGGCCCTGTCTGGCGCGCTCCCGGACCGGGCCCGCTTCGTCCGCCTCGGCGACTGGCTCGAGAGCGCCCTGTTCGAGCAGGTCGAGACGCCCGGCGGCCCGGTGAGCGCCCGCCGCCCGACCCCGCAGACGCGGGCCGCGCTGACCGAGAGGATCGCCTCCCAGCCCGACGAGGCCCAGCTCTACGCCCTGCGCGCCCTGGAGGACGAGCGGGCGCTGGACTTCACCGCGGCCGAACGCGACTGGCGCGAGCACGCCGCCCGTGCGGCGGACCCGGCGGCGGGTCAACTGGCTTTGGCGGACTTCTTCGCGCGACGCAACCGGGCCGCCGACGAAGCCGCAGCGCTGCTGGAAGTCGGCCGCGCCCCGGCGCCGCCCGAAGAGCGTTTCGTGGAGCCCTCCCAACAGCGATCCTGGCAGGCCTTCGAGCGGATTCAGGAGACCATCGACGCGCACCTGCTGGGCGACGAGCTGCGGGCCGAAGCCTACCGCGCTTGGCTGGGCCGCTATCCCGCCGAGCAGGAGGTCTATCGCCGCTACCTCTCGTTTCTGATCCAAGCCGAACGGCTGCCCGCCGCCGAGGACCTGCTGGCCGACTACGCCGCGCAGTTCCCCGACGATCCGGGCTTCGTGCTCGCCGGACGGGCCCGGGCGGCGGTGGCCGCCGGCGGAGACGCCGCCGGCCTGACGCTCTACGAGCAAGCCTTCCAGCCCGACTGGCCCGAGAGCCTGCTGGGCGAGTACTTCGGCCTGCTCCAAAAGGCCGAGAGGCTGCGCGCCCGGCTCGACGAGGCCCGCGCGGCGCTCGCCGCCGACCCTGACAGCCTGGCCCAGGCCGCCTGGATCTACCACTACCGCCGGCGCGCCGGCGACCCGGCCGCCGCCTTGCAGGCGCTCAGCGACTATTCGGCGAGCAAGCAGGCCCGGTCCGCTGCCTGGACCGCTCGTGAGCTGGCCGTGGTCGCCGAGCTCTACCGCCGCGCCGAGGCCCACGAGGACGCCGCCCGCTGTTATTACGCTCTCTACAGCCTGCCGGGCTCCGACGCGACGGCCCGCGAGACCGCTTTGGCCGGCCTGATCGACGAGCTGTTGACGGCGGCGGAGGCTCCCATCGCCCTCGGCGCCCGCAACCTGTCGATCTACCAGGACATCGCTCGGGCCGACACCGGGCCGGGAGCGCTGAACGGCATCCTCTCACTGCTGCTCAACGATCAGGGGCTGGACTGGCGCTTCGACAACCTCGACCGGCTCGGCCAATCCTACTTCCGGCGGTCGGCGGCGGTGAAGCTGTTGGCGCGGCTGGACGCCGAGTTTCCCGGCTCCACCCGCCGAGCGGCGCTGCGGGCGCGCGCCATCGAGGCGCTGGCGTTGTACGGCGACGATGAGGCGATCCTGAGCGAGGGGCGGCGTTTTCTCGACGCCTTTGCGACGGCTCCGGAGCGCGTCGACGTCTCGCTGCGCATGGCCGAGGCCTACGCCCGGCAGGAGCGCGTCGAGGACGAGCTCGCCGTCTACGAGCGCTTGCTGGGCGAGTTGGCCGCGCGGGCCGACGGCGCGCCCCTGGGCCCGGGCGCCGTGGAGCCGCTGAGCTACAGCCCGGGGCCGCGCCCTCCGCTGCGCTCGCCCGAATACGCCCGAACGCTCGACCGCGCCGTCTCCCGGCTCACCTCTCTGGGCCGGCTCTCCGACGCTCTCGCTTTGTATGCGCGGGAGATCGCGCGCAATCCAGACGACCCCGGCTTGTACGAACGGCTGGCCGGCTTCCTGGCCGCCAACGGCTTGGCCGCCCGCGTGGAGGCCGTCTACAAGCAGGCCATGGAGCAGTTCCAAGACCGCTCCTGGGAGCACAAGCTGGGGCGCTTCTACCTGCGGGCGCAGAAGCGCGCCGAGCTGGAGGCTCTGACGCGCCAGGCGGCCGACTCCTTCAGCGGCCAGGAGCTCGAAGAGTACTTCCAGACGGTCAACCCCGGGGCCCTGGACGCGCAGCTCTTCCTTCAGCTCAACCGCTACGCCCACGAGCGCTTTCCGCACAACCTCTCCTTCGTGCGCAACCTGCTCAGCGCCTATCGCAACCCGGCCACGCGCGACGAAGCGGCCTGGGCGGAGCTGTTACGGCGGAGCTGGTTCTGGGCCGACGACCTGCGATCGCAGTTCTTCGGCCATCTCGTGCGCACCGGACGCCTGGAGCAAGAGCTGGCGGCTCTGCAAGCCTCCTCGGATGCAGCTCGGGCCGGCCGCTGGAGCGCCGTGGCCCGCCAAAATCCGGCCGCGGCGCAGATCGTCGCCGAGGGGCGCGCTTGGCGGTGCCGCTTCGAGGAAGCCGGCCCCGTCTTCACCGCCTTGGCGACGGAGAGCCCGGTGGACGAACCCTTCGCCGGCCGGGCGATCGACCTGGAGCGCTCTCTCGCGGCCTACGACCCGATCGCAACCGACCTCGGCGTGGCGCTCAGCGAAGCCCAAGTGAACTTCCGGCCCGCCGATCGCGAGCAGCTCGCCTTCACCGGCGACATTCTGGCGGACCGCAAGCTCTACGACCGCGCCAAGCCCTACTGGGACCGCATGGCCGCGACCGAGCCCGGCAAGCCCGAGAGCTGGCTCGACGCCGCCACGGTCTTCTGGGACTACTATCTCTTCGACGACGCCTTGCGGCTGCTCGACCAGGGCCGCAAACGGCTCGACGACCCGGCGCTGTTCTCCTACGAGGCCGGTGCGATCGCCGAAGGCCGCAAGGATCGCAACGGCGCTGTGGCGGAATACCTCAAGGGCGCCCTCAGCGGAGCCCCCGCCTCGCGCACGCGGTTGGCGACGCTTTCGCGGCGCGCCGGCTACGCCGAGCCGATCGAGCAGGCCTCCGCACGGCTGACGGCGTCGGCGAATCCCTCGCTGGAAGCGGTCCGGCTGCGGCTGGCCGTGCTCGACGCCCAGAAGAAGAGCGCCGAGGTCGAGACCCTGCTGCAGCGGCTGGCCGCTGACGCCGGCTCCTACTCGCTGCTCGACGAGATCGAGCTCGAAGCCTCCAACCGAAGCCTCCCCCAGGTGCAGGCGGCGGCGCTCGAGCGCCGCATCGAGCTCACCCGCGACCCTGTGGACAAGCTGCGGCGGCGGCTGCAACTGGTGCGGCTGCAGGAGTCTCTCCACAACCCCGCCGCCGCCGAGGCCGTCAGCGCGGCCGTTTACGCCGACAGCCCGCGCATCCTCGGCGTGGTGCGGGCGCGGACGGACTTTCTGTGGCGGCACGACCGCAAGCCGCAGGCCATCGCCACGCTGGTGGAGGCCGCCGGACAGGCCTACCCGGCCCTGGCCGCCAAGCTGCGCTTCGAGGCCGCCGAAAAGTCCATCGAAGCCGAGCGCCACGAGCAGGCTCGGGAGCTGCTCAGCGGGCTGCTCGACGACGCTCCCTTCGACGCCCGCTATCTCTCCGCCTTGGCCGACAGCTACGCCCGGGAAGGTCGCAACGAAGCCCTGCGGGACCTCTACCAGCAGAAGATCCAGGCGCTCGACGCGGCCCCGCTCAGCGCCGAGGACAAGCGTTCGGCGCTGGCGCTGCTGCGGCGCGGGCTCATTCCGGCGCTGGAACGGCTGGGAGACCACGCCGGCGCGGTGGATCAGTACATCGAGCTGGTCAACCGCTTCCCCGACGACGCCGGCCTGGTGGAAGAAGCCGGCCTCTACGCCCTGCGCCACGGCCAACGCGAGCGGCTGGAGCAGGCCTACATGAAGACTACCGAGGCCTCGCCGCGGGACGTGCGCTACCACCGCGTGCTGGCTCGCCTGCGGCTGCTGTTCGAGAACCTGCCGGGGGCCCTGGAGGCCTACGAGAAGGCCTTGGCCGTGCGGCCGGAGAGCGTGGAGCTGCAGACGGCCCGCGCCGGCCTGCTGGAGCGGCTGCTTCGCTTTGAAGACGCCCGCGAGGTCTACCGCAAGCTCTATGAGCTCAGCTACCAGGACCCGCGCTGGATCGAAAAGGTCGGTGAGATCGACGCTCGCTTGGGCGAGGACGCCGCGGCCGTCGAAGCGGTCCGCCGGGCGCGCATCGAGGGCCGTCCCGCCCGCCCGGAGAACTTCTTCGGCGCGGCGGAGACCTTGGAGGGTTGGGGCTTGGTCGAGCCCGCCTTGGATTTGGCGGAGGAGGGCTTGCAGTTGGCCGGCGGCCGGCTCTACGGCGACTTCTCGAGCGGCGCCCGGCTCTATGCTCGCCTCTCCACCCGTCTGCGGCGCCAGGATATCGGCTGGGTGCGGCTGCGGGCCGCCTTCCCGCCCGATCGTGACGACTACTTCTTCTACCAGTGGCAGGAACCCGTGCGGGCGATCCTGCAGACGGCCGAGGAGCGCTTCACGCCCGAGGAGAAAGTTGAGCTGGGCGGCCTGCTCGACCGCTGGAAGGCGCAGGCCTCGCCGGCGGAGCTCGACGCGGCGCTGCTGCCCGCGCTGGCGTCCAGCCAGTTCGCCGGGGTCGAGGTCCGCTGGCGCCGCGAGCGGCTGCTGGCGCAGCCCGCCGGACCCCAGTCGCAGGAGGACCGCCGCCGGCTGATCGAGCTCGAGACGCGGCGCCTGCGCCACCTGGAGCTCGGGCGTCTGCTGGAGCTGGTGTGGCAGGCGCACCCGGCCCGCAACCAGGAGCGGCAGATCCTCGACGAGGCCGCCGCGGCCTACCGCGCCGGCGGCGACGTGGCGGCCGAGCTGCGCGTGCTGGAGCTGCAGCAGGGCCAGGGCCGCTGGGCCGAACGCTACCTGGAGCTGCTGTTGCAGCGCGCGCCCCAAAGGCTCGCGGAGCTGGCGGCCTCCTCGCAGGAGGACGTGGCGCGCCGCGCCGCCGACTACGCCGTGTTGCGCGGCGCCGCTGAGCTGGCCCGGCGAGCCGTGGAGGCCTACGGCCGTCGCCGTCCGCCCGTCTGGACGCCGGCCTACACCGGACTCGTCGGACTGTTCCACGCCGCGCCGGCTCCGGCCTTCGGGCAGGCCTTTGTGAAGGCCTTGGGCGACGCCCCCATCGGCGAACGGCTGGGTCAGCCCGTCGATCGTGCGCAGCAGCTCGCCGGAGACCGCTGGTTCGAGTACGGCGCCGACTACGGCGAGTACCTCGGCGCAATCGGATCGGCGGGAGCCGAAGACTACCTCTACGCCGGCGTGGAGGCCGCCCCCGGCCGGGCGGAGGCCTACGCCGCGGTGGCTGAGGCCTACCGCGAGGGCGGCAATCTGCCGGCGGCCGAGCGCGAGTACCAGCACGCCCTCGAGCTGGCCCCGCGCGATCCGACCACGCACCTGCGGTTGGCCGAGATCGCCTGGGAATCGAACCGCCGCGACGACGCGATCGGCTTCTGGCGGACGGCCCTGGCCCGCTACGCCGAACAGGCCGAGCGATACCGCTTCGACCCGGGTTTCTGGCAAGAGGTTCCCGCGCTGCTGGGGCGCGTAGCCGATCCGGCCCTGGCGGGCGCGCTGCGGGAGCCGGCGGATGAGCTGATTACGACCTTCGTGCGGCGCGGCGGCGCCTACCGCCTGGGCGAGTTCCTACGGCCCTGGCTCAGCCGCGCCGCCGATCCCCAGGCGGCGTGGAACAAGCTGTTGGCCCTGGCGCCGCAGGCGGGCAACCCGGTGGAGCTCCTCACCGCGCTGGCGGACCTGGAGTGGGTCGAGCCGGAGCGCCGCCGGGCGGCGGCCGATGCGGCGCTGCGCGGGGCCGAGGCCGAGCTGAACCAGGCCTCCCCGAACATGCGCTGGCTCAGGCTCGAGGCCGTGCAGAGGGCTCTGACCACCCTGGTGCTCCTCGACCTGGACGCCGGTCGTGCGGCCGACGCCTGGGCGCGCATCCAGGCCAGCGACGAAGAGGTCCGCGCGGGCTTCACCCAGGCCCAGGCCGCCTTCGTCCTCGAAGCCGGCGCGCTCAGCGGGCATACTCCCGAGGCTCTGGCGGCGGTCTTCCCGCCGGAGGACTCGCCGAACTACTACGGGCCGGCCTACGGCAGCGATCCGCTGGCCGAAGCCGTGGCGCAACTTCGCGCCGAGGAGGAGCCCGAGGCCGCCGACGCTCTGCTCGAGCTGCGCTACCAGCGCCAGATCGAGCGTCGCGACCTGGGGCCCGCGCCCCTTTTGGGCCTGGCCGAGCTGCGCCTGCAACAAGGCCGCGCCGACGAGGCCGCGGCCCTCATCGACCGTTTGCTGCTCAACGCCGACGACCCCTTTGCACAGCATCTGGCCGCCGGCGAGTTGCTGCTCCGGTACGGCGCCTACGCGCGGGCCGCCACGCTGCTCGACGCGCGGGTGCGCGCCGCCCCCTGGGAAGGCGAAGCGCGTCTGCGGCTGGCCCAGGCGCAAGCCGGCGCCGGCCGTCGGGATGAAGCCGTCGCGGGTCTGCAAGCGCTGGCGCGGAGCCCCACCATCGCCTACGGCGTGCGGGCCGAAGGCGCTCTGGCGCTGCGCGAGCTGGGCGCCCCGGCGGCGTGGCTGGATTCCGCCGAGCTCGACCGGCTGGCCACGGGAGCCGGCCCGGCGGACGGGCCCTACTACTATCCCGCTCGCCTCGACGCCGCCCGCCAGGCCGCCGGCGCCGAGAAAGCCGGGCTGCTGGCTTCGGCGCTGGCTGCGCGGCCCATGCAGGAGTCCCCGGAGTTGCGTCTGGAGTACTTCCAGGCCGCCGCCGACGCCGGCGAGCCGGAACAGGCCCTCAGCGCGCTGCGGCCGCTGTTCGACCAAGCCGGGCTGGGCTACGCGCTCGACCAAGTCGACTCGGTCTTCGCCGAGGAGACCTATGAGCGCAGCGCCGACCCCTGGGTCGCCGAGCGCTTCCTCTACGGCCAAGGCCTGACCACCGAGCGCCGGGCCGAGGTCGCGGGGCGCGCGGCGGACCTGCTGCAAGGCCTCGGACGGCTGGAGGGCGCCGAGATGCTGTACGACCTCGCGCTACAGCTCGACGGCTCCCCGGAGGTTGGGGCGAAGCTCGAGGCCGTGCGCGGCGAGCGGCAGGCTCGCGCTCGGCGGGCCGCTCGGCGGCCGGTGATCCAGGACGGACTGGAGCAGCCTCACCCCGTCCACCCGCGCGAAGGAGGTTCGCGATGAAGGCTCGACGTTGGCGAAAGCCGGTTTGGGCGGCCGTCGCCGTTGCGCTGGCCTTCGCGGTCAGCGCCTGGGTGCAGACGACCACGCCCCGGCTGACGGCGCTGATGCCGGCCGGAGCGCTGTTGACGCTCGAAGCGCGCGACTTCGCAACCCTGCTGGCTGACTGGAACGGCTCGCCCGAGAAGGCCGCTTGGCTGGCGAGCGACAACTATCAGGTCTTCTCGCGCTCCAAACTCTTCGTGCGGCTGCGGGAGGCGCAGGACGAGCTGACGGCGGCCGCCGGGTTGCCGGCTCTCGACACCGCTCAGCTGCTCCGTTCGGTGGCGGGCGGCCGGTCGGCGCTGGCGCTCTACGACGTCGGCGACCTGCGGTTCCTCTACATCACCGAGCTGCCGCAGGCGCGGGCCGTCGAGAACGCCCTTTGGCAGGCGCGCGCCAGCTTCGAGCCGCGCAACGCGGGCGGCCAAGCCTTCTATGTCCGCCGCAGCGACGAGACCGGCCGCGAGGCGGCTTTTGCCGTGGCCGGCGAACGCCTGCTGCTGGCAACTTCGGCGGATCTGATGGCCGGCGCCCTCGAGCGGTTGGCCGGCGGGGCGGGGGAGACCGTTGCCCAGGAAGCCTGGTACGCCGACTCCGCCGCCGCGGCGACGGCCGAAGGCGAGGTGCGCTTGACCTATGACCTGCGCACGCTCACCCGCACGTCGCACTTCCGCTCCTACTGGTTGCCGCAGAACATCACCGAGCTGGCGGCGTTCCGGGCCGGCGTGGCGGACCTCGAGCGCTCCGCCGACGGCATCCGCGAGCGCCGCGTCCTGCTACGTCAGCAAGCCGGCGACGCGCCGCCGGAGACCCAGCCCGCCGGACGCCTGCTACGGCTGGCCTCGCCCGAGGCCGGCTTCGCACGAGCCTGGGCGCGCCCGGACGTCGCCGAGACCGTGCAGCTCCTGCGCGACAAGCTGCTCGCGCCCAACCGAGACCCCTACGCCCGCTACTCCGGCGCGCCGTCGATTCCCGGCGGCGACTCCCAGACCGGCTCCGAGGGCGATCTGGAAACGCGCATCGATCAGCCGCCGCCGCCGGTCGAGCGGGCCGAGTTCGGCGAGCAGGTCTTGCGCGAGCTGCTGACGCCGCGCAACCTGCAAGGGGCCCTGCTCACGCATCGCGGCAGCGAAGCCGCTCCCTGGCCGGGGCATGAGGTCGGCTTGGCACTGGAGGCGCAGACGCCCTGGCCGGTCGGCGAGACGCTGGCGGCGCTGACGAGCTCGGCCGCCGGACTGTGGACCGTCTCCGGCGTCGGCGCCGGCTGGGCGCAAGACGGCCCTCTCTATCAGCTCAACGGTCTCAAACCGCTGTTCGCCGCCTTCGACGGGACGCTGCTGCTGCTCAGCGACGACCGCGCCGTGCTCGAGTCGATGCTGGCGCGCCGGGCCCAACCGGTCCCGAGCTCCCAGGCCGCCGTCATCGCCGAATGGCGGCGGGCCGGCTTCGAGGACGCCTTCGAGGCCCTGTTCTCACGGCTGGAGCACCAGTCCTCGGGAGGCTTTGGCGGTCCCGGCCGTGAACCGTTCCTGTTCTCGGAGAACATCGCCAGCCTGAGCCGCGCGCTTGGCCGCGTGGGCTCGGTGCGAGTGGAGCGGACCGAGGGCGCGGACCGGCGCGACGAGAGCGTCTACTACGCATTCGATTGAGACTGCTCGGACCGGTCTTGGCGACGCTCGGCTTGGCCTGTGGGCTGAGCGGCCAGTTCCTCGACCCCGTAGCGCGGGCCGTCGAGGCCGGGCTGGACGAGGCGGGAGCGCCCGCCGAGGGACGTCTGTGGCTGCTGACGGCGGCGGACGGTCGCCGCTGGGCGAGCCATGACGGCGCGGCCGACGCGGCCGTCGCGCCCGGCTCCCTGCTCAAGCCGTTTGCGGCCGTGGCCTGGCTGGAAGCCTACGGTCGCGAGCCTCCTGTGTTCGACTGTGACGGGGCCGGCTGCTGGCTGCCTTCCGGCCATGGTCGGCTGGGCCTCACCCAGGCGCTGGCGCACTCCTGCAACCGCTACTTCTCACTGCTGGTCGCCTCGGTCGAGCGCGACCAGGTCGCCGGCGTCGCTCTGCGCTACGGGCTGACGCCCCCGCCGGCCGGTCCCCCGGATGCGCTGTGGGGCTGGGGGGCGGACTGGCTGGCGCCTTCGGGCGCGCTGCTGCAAGCCTACGCGGAGCTGGCGCGCCGGCGGCAGCCCGCAACCGCCCTGGTGCTCGAGGGCCTCGCGGAATCCGCTCGCTCCGGTACGGCGGCGGGGGTGGGCGCGGCCCTGCCGGCGCCGGCGCTGGCGAAGACCGGCACCGCCCCCTGCCGCCACGCCCGGCGCAGCAGCGGCGACGGCCTGGCCGTGGCGCTCTACCCTGCAACTAACCCCAGGTATACTATGCTGTTGCAGACTTGCGGCCGGACCGGTCGTGAGACGGCCGTGGCGGTCGGCCGCGCCTTGGCAAAGCTGACCGAGCCTCGCGGTTCCGCCCATCGCTGACCGCCCGTTCGAGAGAATTCCGGAGCCCTTCCGTATGCGTCGCCTGCTGATTCCCGCCGTGTTGTCCCTCGCCCTGCTGGGCTGTCAGAAACAAGAGCCCGTCTTCGAGGGCCCGTTCGACGTGCCGGCCGGCTTCGTCGTCGAGAGCGCCGCGGACGCCGACGCCGTCGGCTCCCTGGTCCAGATCACCTTCAACGCCAAGGGCCAGCCGGTGGTCTCCAAGGAGAGGGATCACCCCACGCTGCTGCTCGACAGCGACGGCGACGGCGTCTTCGAGACCCAGAAAGTCGTCTCCGACCAGGTCAACAACTGCCAGGGCCTGTGGTACGACGGGCCCACGCTGTACTGCATGGGCGACAACCTCGAAGGCCAGGCGGGCCTGCACGAGCTGACCGACGCGGACGGAGACGGCGTCGCCGACGGCATCGAGACCCTGGTCCTGTTCACCGGCCCGATGGGCGAGCACGGCCCGCACGACATCCGCCGCGGCATCGACGGCGTCCCCACCGTCCTGATCGGCAACCACTCCGGCGTGCCCGCCGAGCAGATCGACCCGGCCTCCCCGATGCGCAACTTCGATGAGGCGCAACTGCTGGAGCGCTATTGGGACGCCCGCGGCCACGCCGTCGGCAAGCTGGCGCCGGGAGGGGCTCTCTACCGCCTCGACCGAGCCAAGAAGATGTTCTCCCTGCAGTTCGGAGGCTTCCGCAACCCCTACAACCACGCCTACAACTGGGAGGGCGAGGCCTTCACCTTCGACAGCGACATGGAGTGGGACATCAACTTGCCCTGGTACCGCGAGGTGCGCTCGGTGCACGGCATCCCCGGCGCGGACTTCGGCTGGCGCTCCGGCTCGGGCAAGCTTCCCCCTTACTACCTCGATTCGTTGCCGCCCGTGGACGATCTGGGCCGTGGCAGCCCGGTGGGCGTGGAGTTCTACCAGCACTACGCCTACCCGGCCAAGTACTTCGACGCCTTCCTGCAAGGCGACTGGTCGCGCGGCCGGGTGGTGTACTCGAAGTTTGACAATGCCGGCGCGACCTACGAGGTCTCCAAGACCGGTGAGGCCGGCCCGGGCTTCCTGTTCTTCAAGGGGAAGGCCGAAGAGGGGCCGCAGCGCTTCGATTTCGTCTACGGCGAGCCGCTGAACGTGACGGACCTGGAGGTCGGCCCCGACGGCTTCGTGTACTTCACCATGGGCGGGCGCGACACCCAGGGCGGCCTGTACCGCGTGGCCTACAAGGGCGTAGCGCCGAACTGGGACCGCCTGCCCGCCGAAGGCGTGCTGTCCGTCGTGCGCCAGCCGCAGCCGCTGTCAGCCTGGGGCCACGCCGCGCTCGAGAAAAAGAAGGCCGCCCTGGGCGAGAGCTGGGGAACCGAGCTCGAGAAGGTCGCCCGCGACGCTCAGGCCGAGTGGCGCGACCGCACCAGCGCCCTGCACCTGTTGCAGCGCTTCGGCCCCAAGCCCAACGCGGATCTGCTCGGCGCCATGGTGGACGCCGACGACTACCACGTGCGCGCCGCGGCGATGTATGTGGTCGGCCAGCACGGCAGCGACCGCGCCAAGGCCGTGGCCGTCCGCGGGCTCGACGACGAGCATCCCTTGGTCCGCCGCCGCTCGGCCGAAGCTCTGGTGCGGATGGGCCTCTCGCCGGACCAGCCGAGCTTCGCGCCGGTGGAGAAGATCTACTCCCTGCTCAACGACTCCGACCGCTTCGTGCGCTGGGCCGGTCGCATGGCCCTGGAGCGGACGCCGAAGCAAGAGTGGAAGGACCGCGTGATCGGCGAATCCAGCGTCACTGCCGCCCCGGACGGCATGCTGTCGCTCGTGCGGCTGGCCGAGACCCCCATCGACATGGAGCCGGTCTTCGAGAAGTCCCTCTCCATGCTCAAGCAGTCCGGCCTGGCTCCCATGGACGAGCTGCGGCTGCTGCGCGTCTTCCAGTTGGCTTGCATCGAGACCGAGGGCGGCTGCCGCGACTCGCTCAAGCAGCAGATCTACGACGTGACGTCCGCGCGCTTCCCCGCCGCCGACGAACGCCTGAATCGCGAGTACGCCCGCACCATGGCCTACTCCGGCCGGCCGGAGGCGATCGGCAAGATCCTGGCGGCGATGCCGCAGGGCGAGGACAACAAGCTCCTCCAGATCCACTACGTCTACTGCCTGCGCGCTCTGCAGGAGGGCTGGACCCGCGAGCAGGACGACGAGCTCATCACTTGGTTCGAGAAAGCTCGCAACTGGCGCGGCGGAGCCAGCTTCCCCGGCTTCATCAACCGGCTCTTCGACTCCTCGCTCGAGCACTTCTCCGACGACGAGAAGACGATGGCCTATCAGCGCATCCCCGAGTACGCGCCGCTGGAGAGCGCCGCCGCTTTGAAGCGGCTGCAGGCCCGCGGCGGCTACCAGCGTGCGGCCGTCTTCGCCCGCCAAAAGGGCTCCGAAGGCGTCAGCGAGCAGGAGATCTTCGAGTACCTGATGTACGACCCGATGACGACCAAGGCAGACCCCAAGGAAGGCGCCGAGATCTTCAAGGAGCAGTGCTCCAAGTGCCACCGCTTCGGTTCGATCGGCAAGGACTACGGGCCGGACCTGACGACGCTGAACAACCGCTTCAAGCGGCGCGACATGATCGAGGCCGTGCTGTATCCGTCGAAGACGATCTCGGATCAGTACCAGGCCTATCGCATTCGGGTGGGCTACGAGGTCTACGAGGGGCTCATCATGGACCAGGACAGCGAGAGCGTCACGGTCTTGCTGCCGGAAGAAGAGCGGCCGGTAAAGTTCGAAAAATCCAAAGTCGAGATTGAAAAATCCGATGTTTCCATCATGCCGGAGGGTCTTTTGGACGGCTACGACATGCGTAAAATCGCGTCGCTGTTCGCCTACCTCCAGCAGGGTCCCGCGCCGGCGGCGAAGTCGGACGCGGCTAGCGGCGGCGAATGACGCCCTAGGCCTCGTCGCCGCCGGCCGGCGCGGCCTTGGCGCTGGCCTGCGGCGTGGCTTTGCGTGCGGAGGCTTGCAGCATCAGCTCCGCCCGGTTGAGCTCGAGCATCAGCCGGCGCGTGGATTCCCGGTGCTGTACGCCGCTGAGATGCGCGGAGGCCTGCTCGAGTTGATCGCGAAGTCGGTCGCGTTTTTCTTGAAGCCTTTCGGCTTTTTGCGTCGGTTTGTCCATGATGGCGCTCGCAAACATCGAATCTTCCCTTCGATTTATCTAGCTTGCCAGCACTTCGCAGCGCTTGAAAATAGGCCGGGGGTTGGGAATCGGTCTAGGGGCTTTGGAGTAGTTGCTAGGGCGAAGGGGGTACACGGGTACCATGCCCGCCCGGCGGGATTGCTAGGATGAAGTGGCCGTGAGCGCTACAGGAACGAGCCGCCGGACATTTGTGGCCTGGACCCTGGCCGCGGGGATCTGGCCGCGTCTGCTGGGCGCGGCCGAAGGCGATCGCCGCCACGAATTTGCCGCTGATTTTCATCCGAATGCCGAGCTGGCCGCGGCTCTGTTGCCGCCCGGCCTGGAGCTTCCCGACGAGCCCCGGCTGCGCCTGGAGCTGGGGACGGTCGAGCCGCGCGCGAAGAGTCTCTTGGAACCCGAAGCCTGGGGCTGGGCGCGGCTGTCGCTCTCCGCGCGGGCGGGGGAGACCCTGGGCTGGGTCCCGCTGCGGAGTTTCGTCTCCAACGAGCGCGCCCTGCGCGTGGCCCGCGAGCGTTTCGGGCTCCCGGCCGTTTGGGCGGAAATTCGCCTGGCTCTCGAAGGCGAGACGGTCAGCGCCTCGATCGTGGCCGATGGCCGGCCGGTTCTGAGCCTGCGCATGCAGCGCGAGGACGGCGCCGCCCAGGACGCTGCGGACCCGAGCCCGTTGCTGGTGTGGACCGGCGAGCCGGCTCTGGATTGGCGCCAGGAAGGCGGCCGACTCAGCGGCGCCCGGCTGACGCAGTTGGCGCGGCCATCGGCGGTGCCCGCGGAGCGCCGCGCGTGCAGCCTGCAGAGCCTGGACTCGCCCTGGGAGCTGGGCGAGTGGGCCGGCGGCTGGTACGGCGAAGCGGCGGAGGCTGCCGGCGGACCCCTTGGCGAGGCGACGGCCTTGCGCCGGTTCGAAGCCGCCGAGGCCGCCGGGTGGTCGCCGCTCGACTACCCGCTCGACGCCACCCGAAGCCCGCTGACTCCGGCGCGGCTGACTGAGACGTCGTTGAAGGCCTTGGCCGAAAAGCGCGAGGTCGCCCTGCGCTCCATGGAAGCCGTCGAGCTCGACGTGATGGTCCCGACGGAAGCCCATGAGGCCTTGCTGCCGCCGATGTGCCGGTCCGGCGGCCGCCCGATGCTCAAGATCCTCGGCCTCCGCGTCCACGAGTCCGATCTCTCACCGGAGCCCTTCCAGGAGGCCTGGCTGTTTGCCTTCGCCATCGTAGCCGGCCGCGCCGGCTGGTACGCGGTCTCCCACATCGTCGAGCCCCCCGGCGACGCCGTCTACGGGCGGGAAGCCTTTGGCTACCCCTCCAAGTTTGGCCGCCCGGAAGTCGTCGCGACGCCGGTGGACTTCTCGTTCACGGTCGCCCGCATGGGCCGCGAAGCTTTTTTCGCCGGCGGCGCCTTCAAGGGCTTCGCCACCGGCACCTCTCTGGGGCAGCTTCCGGTGCTCACCCTGCGGGCGCGGCCCGGCGGGGAATCGGCCGAAATCCTCTACCAGATGTGGACCTTCCAGGGGCGGCGCAACCGCGTGGACCCCGCTACGCTAGAAACGACTGCGCCTGAGCCGGCGGCCGAAGGCCTGGAGCTGAAGGCCGACCCCTGGTTCGAGCTCAATCCGCTGCGGCCGGTCGCCGTCTCGGCCATGGATGGCGGCAAGATGCAGCGCAGCCCGGCGGAATCCTTGCTCACCTGGCCGGACTTTCAGGACTACTACCGCGAGCGCTGCGACGGCGTGTTGCCGTGGGAAGACCGGCCGGCAAAGCCGCGGCAGCCGACCTTGCTCGTACGGCCCGCCTCGGGCCCCCGTTCCTAGCCCGCAGCTAGCGCAGCAGGTCCTCGAGCTGCACCGAGGCCGCGGTCTTTTCGTCGCGGTACTTGACGATCACCGGCGTCGCCAGTGACAAGCCCCACTCCTGACCCTTGCCCGACTGGATCGGCCGCGACCCGGGAACCACCACCGCGCCGGCCGGAATCACCAGCGGTGTCTCCGCCGTCGCCCGCAGCACCTGGCCGCGCACCACGTCATACACCGGAGTGGACCGCGTCAGCACCACCCCGGCGCCCAACACGGCGCGCGTCTTGACGATCGTGCCCTCGTAGACCCCGCAGTTTCCGCCGACCACCACATCATCCTCGATCACCACCGGCAGCGCCCCGACCGGCTCCAGAACCCCGCCGATCTGAGCCGCCGCGCTCAAGTGGCAGCGCTTGCCGATCTGCGCGCACGAGCCCACCAGCGCGTGCGAGTCCACCATCGTGCCCTCGTCCACGAAGGCGCCGACGTTGATGTACATCGGCGGCATGCAGGTGACGCTCTTGCCCAAATACACGCCGTCGCGGATCGAAGAGCCGCCCGGCACCACGCGCACGCTGTCAGACAGCGTCAGCTCCTTGGGCGCATACGTCGACTTATCGAAGTACTGCAAGCGGCTGCCTGCGTCGGACATCTCGACCGTCCGCCCCATGCGGAAGCCGATCAGAATGCCGCGCTTGACCCACGAGTTGACCTTCCAGCCCAGCGGCGAAGAAGGATCGGGCTCGGCCGCGCGGGCTTCGCCGGCATTGAGAGCCTTTTTGAACTCCTGGAAAGTCTCGAAGTCGGTCTGATCGTAGGACTCCGGCGCTTTGCGAAAGAGCTGTTCGATGGCGGTATCGAGCATGAGCGACTAGTTTCGCGCAACCGGCCCGCTCCCGTCAGCCCGGAAACTCTCGGAGCGTGACCGAATCGGCCGATCTGCGCCGCCGGCCGTCGGGCTCGTAGACTTGGAGCGTGCCGGCGATCCAGTCGCGCTCGAAATCGGTCAACCCGACCACGCGGCTGTTGGCGGGCCTCGGGGTCATCTCGGCCGCCGTGGCGCTGTTTTCCCTCTATTCGCTGCGCCAGGTCGACGGGCTGCGCGCGCTGCAGCTCGACGCGATCGACCGCAACCGGCGCGATTCGTTGCAGCTCTTGCGCATCCAGAACAACCTGCAGAACCTGGCCTTGTCCATGCGCGATATGACCGAAGGCGGCTCCCCTTATCCGCTCGCGGCCTACCGCACCGAGTTCGATCGCGCTCGCGTCGACCTGCAGGACGCCCTGGAGCAGGAGCGCCGGCTCGCTCCCGCCGCCCGCTCGATCCAGCAGCAGAGCTTCTTGTCGGATTCGCTCCAGTCCTTCTGGGACGCGATGGACGGGATGTTCGCGGCGGCCGACGCCGGCGACGAGCCCGAAGCCAAGCGCCTGATCCGCCAAGTCCTCCAGCCCCGCCACGCCTCCATCTCGACCACCGTCGCCCGCCTGCTGATCTCTAACAACGAAGCCGAGCAGGAGGCCGCGCTCGAGATCGAGCGGATCTACGACAACGTCGAACGCAACACCTACTACTTCATGGCGGCGGTCTTCGCCGCGATCTTCCTGACGGGCGGCTACATGGTGTCGCGGAATCGGCGCGTATTCGGCGAGATCGCCCAACTGTCGGAGGAGCGCCAGCAACTCGCCGGTCGCTTGATCACCGTGCAGGAGGACCTGTTCGAGTCGGTCGCCCGTGAGCTGCACGACGAGTTCGGCCAGGCGCTCACCGCCGCCGGCGCCATGCTGACGCGGCTGGAGCGCAAATCCACCCACGCGCCCGAAGAGCTGCGGGAGGTCCGCTCCGTCACCCACGAAGCGCTGGAAGGCGTTCGCCGCCTCTCCCAGCGCCTGCACCCCAACGTCCTCGACGACTACGGCCTGGAAGGCGCCATCGAATGGCACGCCCGGCAGATTCGCGACCAGTCGGGCCTCGCCATCGACTACCGTCCGCCGGCCGAGCCGCTGCCGCCGATCGACCGGGAGGTCGCGATCCACATCTACCGCATCTTCCAGGAGGCGCTCAGCAACGTGGTCAAGCACTCCCAGGCCGGCGCGGCGACGGTCCGGTTGGAGTCCCACGGCGACCGCCTGCTGCTCGAGATCGCTGACGCCGGCGCGGGCTTCCCGGCCGAACCCGCCGCCGCCCGCGGCCTCGGCCTGGTCGCCATGCGCGAGCGAGCCCAACTGATCCACGGAGCCCTCGCCATCGAGCAGCCGCCTGCGGGCGGAACGGTCGTCCGCCTCGAAGCGCCTATCATGGGCACGAAGACCTGAGCATGCCGACCGCCCGCGCCAAGCTCCGCATCCTGCTCGCCGACGACCACCGCCTGGTCCGTCTCGGCTTTCGGCGGCTGCTCGACGACGAGCCCGACATGGAGGTCGTGGCCGAGGCCGCTGACGGTGCGCAGGCCATCGCGCTGGCGGAGGCGTTTCGGCCGGACGTCGTGGTGCTCGACATGGCCATGCCCGAGGTCGACGGCGTGCAGGCCGCCCACGAGATCGTGCGGCGCTCGCCGGAGACCAAGATCCTCGTGCTGAGCATGTACGACGAGCCGCGCTACGTCCGCAACGCCCTGCGGGCCGGCGCGCACGGCTACCTGCTCAAGAACGCCCTCGACGTGGGGCTCGCCGAGGGAGTCCGGGCGGTCGCGAAGGGCAAGCGCTACTTGAGCGCCTCGCTCGAAGCCCTGGTCCGCGAGGCGGAGCCGGCCCAAGACCCTCTGGAACGGCTGACCAACCGCGAGCGTCAGATTCTGCAACTGATCGTGCAGGCGCGCTCCAACAAAGAGATCGCTCAGATCCTCGAGATCAGCGTCAATACGGTCAACGTTCATCGCACCAATCTGATGAAGACCCTGAACCTGCACTCCACCGCGGAGCTCGTGCTGTTCGGCGTGCAGCACGGGCTGGCCCCCCTGCCCAAGTGATGCGAATCTCGCGGCGCGACCTGTTGCTTGCGGTTCCTGCGCTGGCGGGCGCGGCGAGCGCGCCGGGCTTTCAATTGCGGGACGTCACCACGGCCGCGGGCCTCCGCTTTCGGCACAACTCCGGCGCCTTCGGCGAGAAGCTCCTGCCGGAAACCATGGGCGCCGGCTGCGCCTTCCTCGACTTCGACCGTGACGGCTGGATGGACATCCTCCTCGTCAACGGCATGGACTGGCCCGGCCACAAACGCACCCGCACCACGCTCGCCCTCTACCGCAACAACGGCGACGGAACGTTCACGGACGTCACGCGCAAGGCCGGGCTCGACGTCGAGATGTGCGGCCTGGGCGTCGCCGTGGGCGACTACGACAACGACGGCTTTCCCGACCTGCTCATCACCTGTCTCGGTCAGAATCGTCTCTTTCGCAACCTCGGCGACGGCCGCTTCCAGGACGTCACCGAGAAGAGCGGCCTCGGTCGGCGCGAGTCTTTCAGCACGTCGGCGCTGTGGTTCGACTCGACCGGCGACGGGCTCCTCGACCTCTTCGTCTGCAACTACGTGCGCTGGTCGCCCGAAATCGACGTCCGCTGCAGCGTGGACGGCAAGCGCAAGAGCTACTGCACGCCTGAAGCCTACCGCGGCGAGACCTGCTGGCTGTTCCGCAATCGCGGCGACGGCACATTCGAGGACGCGACGGCCAAAGCCGGACTGTTCGACACCTCGTCGAAGTCGCTCGGCGCCGCCCTCCTCGACCTCAACGGAGACGGCCGGCTCGACCTCTTCGTCGCCAACGACACCCAGCCGAACAAGCTGTACCGAAATCGCGGCAACGGCTCCTTCGAGGAGATTGCCCTTACCGCCGGCGTCGCCTTCAGCGAAGACGGCAAGGCCCGCGCCGGTATGGGCGTGGACGTTGCCGACTACGATCGCTCCGGCCGCGAGAGCATCGCGGTCACCAACTTCAACAACGAAATGCTGGCGCTGTTTCGCGGCGACGGCAAGGGCGGATTCACCGATGTGGCCCCGAGCTCGGAGATCGGCCGCATCACGCGTGGCAGCCTCGGTTTCGGCTGCGTTTTCGCCGACTTCGACCTCGACGGCTGGCAGGACCTGCTGGTGGTCAACGGACACATCGACGACATCGCCGCCGAGGCCGACGCGGGCTCCGGCTACCCGCAACCGCCGCACCTGTTGCTCAACAAGGCGGGCAGGGGCTTTCAGGAGGCGGGCGTCGACGTCGGGAGCGCCTTCGGACAACCCCGTGTGGGGCGCGGCCTCGCCACCGCCGACTTCGACCTCGACGGCGACGTGGACGTCCTGATGACCGAGAACGCCGGGCCCGCCAAGCTGTTCCGCAATGAGCAGTCCGCGGGCCGCCGGGCGATCCGGTTCGAGCTCCAAGGCGTGCAGTCGAACCGTGACGCCATCGGCGCTCGCGTCGTGGTGGAGAGCGGCGGCTCGCGGCAGTCGCAGCGCGTCCACACCGGCTCGAGCTATCTCTCGCAATCCGAGCTTCCGCTCACCTTCGGAATGGACCGGGCCGAACGAGCCGACCGCGTCGTGGTCGAATGGCCGAGCGGAAGAGTCGAAGAATTTGCACGCCTTCCGGCCGGGCGCCGGCATCGTCTCGTGGAAGGCAAAGGCGTCGTGGAATCGTTGCCTTTCAAAGGCTAAGCAAGCGGCCAAACCCCTGCTGGGAAGCCTTTCTAGGCCAATTCACTAGTCTGTTTCCATTATTGTTTTCCGCATATCGCCTGGATACGATCCGAGGTCGTCGGACGCGCCGTCTCGCCGTCCGCCCTAGGGTTGCATCTTGCGAAGCTGTCTCGTTCTGCTCCTCGCCTTCACGGCGATCGGTCTGTGCCAGGACCCCACCGGGGTCATCGAAGGAAGGGTTCTGGATGGAACCAACGCCGCCATCCCGGAGGCCACGGTGCGAGCCGTGCATCTGGCGACGGGCCACGCCCTCGAGCAACGCACCACTGACCAAGGGGCGTTCCGATTCCCCCTGCTCCCCGTCGGCGCCTACGAGCTGGAGGTTGACGCCGAAGGCTTCGCCCACACCGTCCAGAGGCCCATCGAGATCGCCGTCGGCGACATCGCGCGACTCGAGATGAAGCTGCAAGTGGCCTCCTCGAACGAGACCGTCGTCGTCGAATCCGCCGCGCCGCTGGTCAGCACCGCCGACTCGAGCTTGGGCCGCGTCGTCACCGGCCGCGAGATGATCGAGCTTCCGCTCAACGGCCGCAATTTTTCGCAGCTCGGCCTGCTGCAATCCGGCGTCGCGCCGCCCACCGCCGGTGTCATGCGTTCCGGCGGCTCCCTGCGCTCCGGACACGCCTACGCCGTCAACGGTCAGCGCCCCGAGTCGAACAACTTCCTGGTCGACGGCGCGCGCACCGTCAACCGCGTCGACGGCGGCTTCGCCCTGCGCGTGCCGGTGGACGCCATCGCGGAGTTCCGCATCCTCACCCACACCGCGCCGCCCGAGTACGGCGGAACCAGCGGCTCCACCACCAGCGTCGTCACGCGTTCGGGCGGCAACGAATACCACGGCGTGCTCTACGAGTTCCTGCGGAATGACAAGCTCGACGCGCGCAACTTCTTCTCGGCCAACGTCGAGCCGCTCAAGCAGAACCAGTTCGGCGCCACCCTCGGCGGTCCCATCCGCCGTGACAAGGCGTTCTTCTACGCCTACTACGAGGGCTACCGCAACCGCCAAGGCGTCACCCGCGCGGCCGTCGTGCCGACGCGCGGGCAGCGCACCGGCGACTTCTCCGACGTGATCGACCCCCAAACGGGCCGCCCGCGGCCGCTGATCGACTACCTTTCGGGCCAACCGTTCCCCAACAACCAGATCCCCGCGGACCGGCTGAACCCCATCTCACAGAAGGTGCAGCAGTATTATCCGCTCGGCAATCTCGGCCCGTCGCTGTTCTCCACCACGCTGGTCGGCAGCAACGACTACGACCAGGGCGGCGCCCGGCTGGACTGGCTGCTCGGCGAGCGCGACAACCTTTCCGTGCGGTTTGCGCAGTCGGTCTCCGAGAACGTCAATCCGCTCTCGATCAAGGGCGCCGGCGTGCCGGGCTTCCCCGTCGGGGACGACATCTCGACCACCCTGTTGACCGTCTCGGAGACGCACCAGATCTCCCCCTATTCGTTCAACTCATTCCGGGCGGCCTACTTCCGCAACGACTTTTTGTTCGACCGGCGCTTCAACCGGACGCCTCCCAGCGACCTGGGCTTCACCTACTCGTCCACGCTGGATCTGGCCGAAGGGCCGCCCTTCTTCAACATCAACGGCTACGCGCCGGTGGGCGATCCCATCACCGGTCCGCGTGACTCCGTTCAGGACAGCTTCGAGCTCTACGATTCCTTGGCTTGGTTTCGCGGCCGCCACAGCCTCAAGGTCGGCGGCGAGTTCCGCCGCACGATCATCGACGCCCGCTACGGCATCGCCTCCAACGGCTTCTTCGTCTTCGCGCCCTTCCCGGCCAGCGACCCCTACGCCAACTTCCTCACCGGCAACCCCGTCGTCTTCTTCCAGGCCGGCGGCGACCTGGCCCGCACGATGCGCAACTACGACCTCGCCGGCTTCGTGCAGGACGAGTGGCGCGTGCATCCCAAGCTGACCCTCAACCTCGGCGTCCGCTGGGAAGTCATCACGCCGTTCGACGAGAAGAGCAACCGCCTCAACGCCTGGGCGCCCGGAGAGCAGTCCACGGTGCGGCCGGACGCCCCCACGGGCCTGCTGTTCCCCGGCGACAGCGGCGTCTCCAAACGCCTGGCGCCGATCTTCCAGCGCGCCGCCGGGCCCCGCATCGGCATCGCCTGGGCCCCCGCGAAAAAACTCTCGATCCGGTCCGGCTACGGCATCTTCTACGACGGCTTCACCAACGGCGCCAACGCCGTGCTGCAAGCCCCGGTCAGCGCCTTGCCTTGGACGCAGGCCTACCAGATCCCAGGCCCCTTCCTGAACTACCAGAACCCCTTCGGCTCGCAGCCGCCGTTCGACCAGGAATCCTATCCGCGGCCCACGACCGTGCTGACGATCGACCGCAACATGAAGCCGACCTACGCCCAGAACTGGAACCTCTCCATCCAGCGCTCGTTCTGGCAGAACTTTCTGCTCGAGGCCCAGTACGTCGGCGCCAAGGGCACGCGCGTGGTGCGCTTTGTGGAAGCCAATCCGGCGGTCTTCGGACCCGGCGCCACCAGTCAGAACGCCGACCAGCGCCGTCTCTACGCCGGCTGCTCCGGCGCCGGGGCTTGTGACTTCGCCTCCGCGGGCCTTCTGGTCAACGCCGCCAACTCCACCTACCACGCCGGCCAGGTCAGCCTGTCCCGGCGATTCAGCACCGGCGCCGGCTTCCAGGTCTCCTATTGGTACTCCAAGACGCTCGACTACGCCTCGAGCCTCAACCTCAGCGGGTCCGCGCCGCAGCTCATCGCCGGCGAGAACGACCTGCCGCAGAACCCCTTCAACTGGAACGCTGAGCACGGCCCCTCCCTGTTCGACGCCCGCCACCGGATGACCGCCAGCTTCCTGTACCGAATCCCCGGCTTCGAGAAAGCCGTGGGCGCGCGGCGCTTCCTGCTCAGCGGCTGGCAGCTCAACGGCATCCTGACCATGAGCAGCGCCACGCCTTTCACCGTCTACGACACCACCAACGTCTCCCTGCAAGGCTCGCACCCCGAGGTCAGCGGGTTCTTCTCCAGCCGGCCCGACCTCATCGCCGACCCCAACGCGGGCCGGTCGACGGTCGAGCAGTGGATCTCCCCGCAAGCCTTCCGGCGGCTGGACCCCATCGCTGACGCCGGCAAGTTCGGCAACGCCGGACGCAACATCGCACGCGGCCCCGGCCTCGGCAACCTCGACCTCGCGCTGCTCAAGGACTTCGCCTTCAGCGAGCGCACCCGGCTCCAGTTCCGCGCCGAAGCCTTCAATGTCGCCAACCACGCCAACTTCTCTCTGCCCGTCAACGACTTGGCGTCGCCCAGCTTCGGACGCATTCTCGAAGCCGGGCCCTCGCGCCGAATCCAGTTCGGGCTGAAGCTCTTTTTCTGAGGATCGCCGTGAATTCCATGTACTTGCCCCAAGTCGAGCGCAACCCTGATCCCAAGGGCGACTACGCGTCGTTGATCGAGATGCTGCGAGGCATGGGGGCGGAAGTGCCCCAGATCATGCACCTGTTCGCCTTCAAGCCGGCGGCGACCCAGCACCTGCGGAGCCTCACGCAGGAGGTGATGCGCGGCCCGTCTCCGCTCACCCCAAAGTTTCGCGAGCTCATCGCGGCCTTCGTCTCCACGCGCAACCAATGCAAGTTCTGCTCCGGCTCGCACATCGCCGTCGCGGCTAAGCTCTATGAGGACGACGACCTCGTCGACGCGGTCGTCAAGGACTTCCGGTCCGCGCCGATCACGGACGCCGAGAAGCTCCTGCTCGCCTACCTGGAGAAACTGACGCTCGCGCCCTCGACCACCCAAGCCGAGGACGTCGACGCGTTGCGCGACGCGGGCTGGACCGACGAAGCCATCTACGACGCCGTCACCGTCTGCGCGATGTTCAACTTCTACAACCGCTGGATCGATGGTTCGGGCGTGCAGGACATGTCCGCGGAGGGCTACGCGCGCTCCGCGAACCGCCTGGCCACGGCGGGCTACGCCGGCTCGACCGCAAAGGCCGGGAGCAACGGGCAATGAAGCGCGCGACCAAGAAGCGGCTCGCCATCGCCGCTGGCGCCTTCGGGGCGGTCTACGCCGCCCTCAGCGGCTTCTTCCTCTGGGCCATGAGCCAACCGCCGGAGAAGTTCGGCCGCATCATGGCGCGCGTGCCGATGCCGTTGATGGCTGTGCTCCCCTTCGAGCCCCTCTGGAACATCGCCCGCGCCGGCGCGCTCGAGGTCGGAGACCTTGCGCCGGACTTCGAGCTGCCCACATACGACAAGCGCGCGACGGTCCGCCTCAGCGATGCGCGAGGCAAGTCCCCGGTCGTGCTGGTCTTCGGCAGCTACACTTGACCGCCCTTTCGCCGGGAGGTTCCCGAGCTCAATCGACTCTACAAGGAATACGGCGACCGCGCCGCGTTCTACATCGTCTACATCCAGGAAGCCCACCCGAGCGACCTGTGGCAGATGCCTTCGAACGTGAGGGATGAGGTCGTCTTCGCGAGCCCAAAGACCGACGGCGAACGCACCAACGTCGCCGCGGCCTGCATGCTGAAGCTGGGAATCAAGCTGCCGGCGCTGATCGACGGCATCGCGGACGCCACCGAACAGGACTACACGGGCTGGCCGGACCGCCTGTACGTGATCGACTCCGACGGCCGCATCGCCTACAAGAGCCGTCCCGGACCGTTCGGCTTCAAGCCGTCGGAGATGGAAAAAGCCCTCGTAAAGACGCTCGCGCGAGAAGGCCGCGACTAGGGGCACGCGGGCGCTCGGCTAGTCCGGGCGCTCGTAGGTCGCCAAGATCGTCGACGCCCGCACCGCTTTGTCGTAAGTCTCCGCCCGCACGGCCTTGTACGCCGGATCACCGAAGAAGCGGTCCTTGGCGGCCTCGTCCGGAAAATAGAGCGTGAACACCCGATTGATCGGGGCGTCCGTGCGGCTCTGCAGCGTCTCGGCGATGCGGAAGTCGTAGCCGAAACCGCCGCCGTACGAGGCCAGAATCGGCCTCATCCGGTCGCGGTACTCCTGGTAGAGAGCCTCGTCGGCGACGTCCAGACCCACCAGCCGTTCGTACGCCATGCGAACACCTCAGGCAAACCGCAGCTCGGCCAGCACCGCGTCGATCTTCTCGGCGCTCTCGTGCGTCACCGGAACCATCGGCAGGCGGTAGTTCGGCTCCAGCAGCCCCATCTTCGCCATGGCGTACTTCACCGGACCCGGGCTGGTCTCCACGAAGTTCACCTCCATCAGAGGCTGATACTTGCGCTGCAGCTTCTGGGCGCCTTTGAAGTCGCCTGCCAGCGCCAGCTCGCACAACTGCGACATCTCCGCCGGAATCTCGTTCGACACCACCGAGATCACGCCCACGCCGCCCAGCGCCATCAGCGGCAAAGTCACCGCGTCGTCGCCGGACAGTACCGCGAACTCCTCGGGAGCCTGGCGGCAGACGCGCGCCATCTGCGCAATGTCGCCCGACGCTTCCTTCACGCCCACCACGTTCTCGATCACCGCCAGCCGCGACAGCTCCGCCGGCGTGATGTTGCGCGCCGTGCGGCTCGGCACGTTGTAGAGGATGATCGGCAGCGCCGTCGCCGCCGCGATCGCCCGGTAGTGTTGGTAGAGACCCTCGGGGGTCGGCTTGTTGTAGTAGGGCGTGACCGAGAGCAGGCCGTTGACGCCGAGCTTCTCGAGCTCCTGCGCCAGCTCCACCAGCTCCGCCGTGTTGTAGCCGCCGCAGCCGGCCAGCACCGGAACCTTGCCGGCGACCTCTTCCACCGTCACCTGGACCACGCGCAAGTGCTCGGTGCGCGTCAGCGTCGGGCTCTCGCCGGTCGTACCGCAGGGGACCAGGAAGTGGATCCCGGCCTCGACCTGGCGGCGAACGAGTTTGCGCAGGGTCTCCTCGTCGAGTGAGCCGTCAGCCCGAAACGGCGTTACCATCGCCGTGCCGCATCCCTTGAACTGCATCGCGTCCCCCTTCAAAGCGTTTGATCCCAAATCTTCGAAAACTCAAAGAACCCTGGCCGGCCGTGAATCCAGCGGGCCGCGCGCAGCGCCCCGCGGGCGAAGCCTTCGCGGCTGCGGGCCACGTGCCGCAACTCGATGCTGTCGGCCTCGGAGTCGAAGCCGATCTCGTGCGTGCCCGGAACCCAGCCCACGCGGTTGGTCGCCACGTCGATCGGCCGGTCATAGCCCGACTCGCGCATCACGCCCAGCAGCCGCAGCATCGTGCCGGAGGGCGCGTCGAGCTTCCGCTTGTGGTGCGCCTCCCAGGCCCAGCAATCGTAATCTTCCGCTTGCGCCAGCAGCTTGGCCGCCTCGGCCACCACGCGGTAGAAGGCGTTGACCCCGATCGAGAAATTCGCGCCGTAGACGAAGCCCGTGCCGGCCTGCTCCACCGCCGCCTGCACTTCCTCCAGCCGGTCGAGCCAACCCGTCGCGCCGACCACCGTCGCGACGCCCAACCCGGCCAGGCCCACGGCGTTGTCCGCCACCGTTTCGGGCACGGAGAAGTCGATGGCCACGTCGACGCCGCGAAAGTTCTCCGGCGTCAAGCCCGCCCCGCCCGCGTTGTTGTGCTGGTCGAGGCGCAAAACCACCTCCAGTCCATGCTCGGGAGCCAATCGGTCGAGCATTTGGCCCATCCGTCCGTAACCGACGAGGGCGAGCTTGAGGGTCTGCGCGGACATACGTTTCTCTTGTAGCCGTTTCAGGCGAAGATCTGCGGATCGACCTCGCTGAAGAACGTCGCGTGCAACCGCCGCACGGTCTCGTCGAGGTCGTTCTCCTCGACCACGAAGCTGACGTTGAGCCGCGAGGCTCCCAGCGAAATCATGCTGACGGGGATTTCCCCCAGCGCAGAGAAAATCTTAGCGGAAACGCCCGGCGTCTTGCGGATGCCCTCGCCCACCACGCACACGATCGCGCGGCCGTTGCGGCGGTCCACCTCGGCCACCGCGTTGAGCTCCTCCACGATCGCGTCGAGCCGGTCGGTGCGATCCACCGTCAGCGAAACGCTGACCTCGGAGGTCGTCACCATGTCCACCGACGTGGCGTGCTTCTCGAATACCTCGAAGATGCGGGCCAGAAAGCCGTGCGCCATCAGCATCCGCGTCGAGCGGATGTCGACGACGGTGATGTGCTCCTTGTAGGCGATCGACTTGACGACCGTGCCCGAGGCCAGCGACTCGGCGACGATCAAGGTGCCTTCCACCTCCGGACGCCGCGAGTTCAGCACCCGAATCGGAATGTCCTTGTCCACCGCCGGCGCCATCGTGCTGGGGTGCAGCACGCGCGCGCCGAAGTAGGCCAACTCGGCCGCCTCGGCGAACGACATCACGCGAATCCGGTGAGCGTCGGGAGCGATCGACGGGTCCGCCGTCATCACGCCGTCGACGTCGGTCCAAATCTGGACTTCCTCGGCGCCCAGCAGAGCCGCCCCCAACGAGGCGCTGTAGTCCGAGCCGCCGCGGCCCAGGGTCGAGGTGACGCCCTTGCGCGTGGAAGCGATGAAGCCGCCCATCACCGGGATCGCGCCTTCCGAAACCAGCGGCGCGACCACCTCGCGCATGCGCTCCTCGGTCGGGCCCATCAGCGGAGCCGCTTCGCCGTGCCGCTCGTCGGTGATCATCACCTCGCGGGCGTCCACGTGCACCGCGTCCAGCCCCGCCGAGCGCAGCGCCAGAGCCAGGATGTAGCTCGACATGCGTTCGCCGAACGACGAGACGGCGTCGGTCGACCGCGGCGTCAGCTCCCCGACCGCCGCCAAGCCCTTCACCAGGGTTTCGAGCTCTTGAAAGTGGTCGTCCAGGAAAGTCCGCAGGGCGTCCAGCTCGCGGTCCGGGCAAACCAAGCGCGCATGCTCGAAGTGGAAGGCCCGCAGCTCGGCGATTTTGTCGAGCGCCGCCGACCGCTCGCCCGACGCCGCCAGCGAAGCGATCTCCAGCAGGCGGTTGGTCGTCTTGCCCATCGCCGAGACGAACACCACCGGTTGACGGCGGTTGTGCGAAGCGATGATGGCGGCCACCCGCTGGAGAGCTTCCGCGCTCTCCACCGAGCTTCCGCCAAACTTCATCACGATCATGACGCCCCCCTACCCGAGCAGCCCTTGGGCATGCATCAGCTCGGCGTTGAGGACGGCGGCGCCGGCGGCCCCGCGGATCGTGTTGTGGCCCAGGCAGACGAACTTGTAGTCCAGCAGCGGGCACTCCCGCAAGCGGCCCACCGAGACGGTCATGCCGCCCCCGGCCAGGGCGTCGCGGCGAGGCTGCGGCCGGTTCGGCTCTTCCAGGTAGACCACCGGCTGGGCCGGCGCGGTCGGCAGGTTCATCTGCTGCGGCGCGCCGCTGTACTCGCGGAAGGCCGCCTTCAAGGCTTCGACGCCGGCCTTCTCCTCGAGCTCCACGGAGACGCAGACCATGTGGCCGTCGATCACCTGCACGCGGTTGCACTGCGCGCTGATGGTCATCTCCAGCGGCTGGATCTCCCCGCCGCGCAACGAGCCCAGAATCTTCAGCGGCTCGGTCTCGACCTTGTCCTCTTCGCCGCCGATATAGGGAATGGCGTTGGCCACGATGTCGATCGATGGCAGGCCCGGATACCCCGCGCCGGAGATGGCCTGGAGCGTCACCGCGTTGACCTTGCGAATGCCGAAGGGCTTCAGCGGCGCCAAACCCATCACCAGGGCCACGGTCGAGCAGTTCGGGTTCGTGACGATCGCGCCTTCCCAGCCGTAGGCCGCGCGCTGTGCGTCGAGCATGCCCAAGTGGTCGGGGTTGATCTCCGGCACCAGCAGCGGCGTGTGCGGGTCCATCCGGTGGTTCTTCGAGTTCGAGACGATCACGTGGCCCGCGCGGGCGAAGGCCTTCTCAATCTCGCCGGCGACGGAGGCGTCCATCGCCGAGAACATCAGCTTCGGAGCGCCGGGCTCCGGCTTGGCTTCGCGAACCGTCCGCCCGGCAATCTCGGCCGGCATCGTGGAGTCCTGGACCCAGTTGGTCGCCTCGGCGTACGTTTTGCCCGCCGAGCGCTCGCTCGCGCCGAGCCAAGTCAGCTCGAACCAGGGATGGTTGCGGAGTTGGTTCACGAACTGCTGGCCGACCATCCCGGTGGCGCCCAGCACTCCGACTTCGATCCTCTGAGGCATACAGATCTCCCGTTGATCCGGGCGCGATCTCTCGTGGCGGCGCCCGGACCGTCTTAGTTCTTCGTCGTTTTCAGTTGCTTGACGAGGTTAGCGTAGAGACCGACGGCCTCGGCCACCTCTTTCTTGGGGACCCGCTCCTCGAGCGTGTGGGCGACATGAATCGTGCCCGGCCCGAGCAACAGCGGCTGGCCCCAATTGGTCAGTTTGGGAATATCGGTGGTGTACTTGACGATCGTCGTCTCAAAGCCGTCGACGGCCTTGAGCAGCACGGCCGGCGTATCCGCTAGGATCTCGACCGTCACCCGATCATCGAGCGCATCCAGAAAGAGCTTCTTGGTCTCCGCCAAGTCCGTGACGACGCGAATCGCGACATCGGCCATCGCCTCGTCGGCGACGATGTTGCCGGCCCGCCCGCCCCGCACGACGCCGATGTTCATCGTGCAGTCGCCCAGCACCGGATGCGTCGGCAGCTCGAGCGCTCGCAGGGCCTGTAGGTTGTCCAGAATCTTGTCGATCGCCGAATCGCCCAGCTCGGGATACGCCGAGTGGGCGGCCTTGCCGGTCGCCCGCAAGATCATCCGCAGGGTTCCCTTGGAACCCAGCGCGAGCAGATTGGACGTCGGCTCGCCGTTGATCAAGTAGCGCACGCCCGCCGGCGGGCTCTGGTTGGCAAAATGCGCCCCGCGCCCGTCGACCTCTTCGCCGATCACGTAGAGGATGCCGAAATCGCGCACGCCCTCTTCGAGCAGCGCCTCGGCGGCCTTCATCATCGCTGCGCCGAGCCCGTGCGTGTCGCACGCTCCGCGCCCCCAGATGTACTCGTCGTCTTCCTTGGAGGGAATGAACGGCGGCACCGTGTCCATGTGCGTCGAGAGCACGACTTCCGGCGTGCCCCAGTAAACCCAGACGTTGTTCCGGCCGGGCTCGACTTCGATCTTCTCGATCGAGCCGCCAAACTTTTCGGCGAGCGGACGCAGATAGTCGTACAGCCAATCGCCGATGGCGGTTTCATTGGGGTTAACCGAATCGATGTCGATCAGCGCCCGAGTGAGCTCGAAGACGTCCATGGGGAGCCGTTGCAGGCTACGGAGTTAGCGGACCTAGACCCCTTGAGCATATCGGACCAGCCGAAACCGGGTCAAACGAGGCTCGCTTCGCCGCCCCCCGAACTAGGATAGAAACGATGACCCCGCGCAGCCCCAAGCAACTGGTCGCGGCGTGGGTGGAAGCCTTCAACCGCGCCTGACGCCGCCGGCTAACCGGCGGTCTTGGCCTTGAGCGGCGCGGTCGGAGCGACCGCCTGCGGACCCTTGCGCTCCACGGCCGCCTGGATCTGGCCGCCGACGTCCACCTTGCCGCGCAGCTTGGCGCCGTCGGCCACCACGATCCGGCGGGCGCGGAGCTGGCCTTGGATGTCGCCCGTGGGAGAAATCTCGATGCGGTCGCGGGCGTCGACCGAGCCCTCGATCCGGCCGCGCACGGTCGCCTCGCCCACCTGGATCTCGGCCTCGATGCGCCCGCTTTCGCCCACGGTGAGCTTGCGCTCTCCCAGGTCGATCTTGCCGTTCACGGCGCCGTCGATGTACAGATCCGCGTTGCCGCTGATTTCGCCGTCCAGGCGCAGGCTCGAGCTGATGTAGCCGCCGTCGGGATGGTTGGGGAGATCGGAGGGAGACTTGACCATGGCAGGCAGCTTAGCAAGCCGGCGGCCAATCCACGCTGCGCTTGGAAGCAAAGGGCGCCGACGCTCCCGACCGCGTAATTCCTACATGGGTCGTTGTCATATCTTCTCGATCCGGCTCGCTAGAATGGGCGCATGGCGGACTACCCCACTTTCGGCAAGCTCGTTGCGCACGACCCCGACTTCGAAGGGTTGATCGACCCCCAAGCGAAGCTCGAGAAGGTCGCCCGCGGTTTGTGCTGGTCCGAGGGGCCGGTCTGGTCGCGCTCGGAGGACTGCCTGTACTTCTCCGACATTCCCCGCAACGCCATCCTGCGCTGGGCCGAAGACACCGGGCTGCGGATCTGGATGCAGCCGTCCGGCTACACCGGCGTGGTCTGGTACAGCGACGAGCCGGGCTCGAACGCCCTGACCTTCGACGCCGAGGGCCGCATGACGATGTGCGAGCACGGCGACCGGCGCATCTCCCGCATCGAGCGCTCGGGCGGCAAGATGACGCTCGCCGACCGCTTCGAGGGCAAACGGCTCAACAGCCCCAACGACCTGGTCTACAAGTCCGACGGCTCGCTGTACTTTTCCGACCCCGCCTACGGCCTGCCGGGCCGCTACGACGACACCGTCAACCGCGAGCTGCCCTTCTGCGGCGTCTTTCGCGTCGATCCCGCAACCGGCGAGATCGCGCTGCTCACTGACGAGTTCCTCAACCCCAACGGTCTCGCCTTCACGCCCGACGAATCCCACCTGCTCATCGGCCAGTCCAACCGCGACAACGCCGTCATCAAGGCCTTCCCCGTGAAGGCGGACGGCAGCCTGGGCGCCGGCGAGGTGTTCTTTGACTTCGGCGAATGGGTCGGCAAGATGCCCGGCATCGTCGACGGCTTCAAGGTCGACGCCGCCGGCAACGTCTTCTCCAGCGGCCCCGGCGGCGTGTTCGTGATCTCCGCGGGCGGCAAGCTGCTCGGCCGCATCGAGACCGGCGAGCGGACCGCCAACGTCGCTTGGGGCGGAGACGGCTCGGTCGCCTACGTCACCATGCACGCCTTCTTGTGCCGCATCCGGACCAAGACGCGCGCCGCCTTCATGCCTTGAGGGTTTTCCGTCCTCAGGCGGCCATGCGGGCCGCCGCCGGCGCGCCGGTCTCGCTGCGGCACAGCTTGGCGTGCGCTTCCAGCGCCCGTTTGCGGGCCCGGAACAGACGTACCTTCAGGGCGTTCTCGTTGGCGTGGTAGAGTCGCCGCAGCTCCTTTAGGCTCAGCCCGTCGATCTCCTTGCGCTCGAGCAGCCGGCGGTCCTCTTCCGAGATCTGGCCCAGCAGCAGCTCCAGGTGCTCGCGGGCGCTGGATTGGCGCACGGCGATCGCGTCGCGCCGGGCGCTCTCGGCGGCGTCGGCGTGCAGCAGTTGCTCCTCGCTCAAGTCGGCCATCGGCACGTCGGAGATCCGCCGCTTCTTGCGCAAGTGGTCGTAGACCGTGTTCACCGTCAGCCGGTACAGCCAGGTCTCGAAGACTTCCGGATCACGGAGCTGTCCCAGCGACTGGTACAGCCGCAAAAAGACTTCCTGCCCGACGTCCTCGACCTCGTCGCTGCGGCCCAGCAGCCGGTACACGCTGCCGAAGATCCGCTGTTTGTAGGCGCGGATGATCGCGGCAAAAGCGGCGCCGTCTCCGGCTTGCGCTTGTTGGATGATCTCGGGCTGCAAGGTCATGGCGGTCAAAATCTCGTTTCGGGGAGCACGATGGTGTTTCGGCTCCCGAAAGCGAAGACGCCCGAGCGGGACCGGACGGTTATCCAGGCCCCGTTAAATAGAAGTAAAAATGGACTTTACACGGATTTAACAACTGCGCGGACGGACTTGATAGACTCTCCCCGTCATGCGCCGACTCCTCCCCCTGTTGCTGGCCGCCGCCGCGGTTCTGACCGCCCAACCCAAGACGAACTTCATCATTCTCTTCGCCGATGATCTGGGCTACGGCGACCTGTCCTCCTACGGCGCCACCGCGCACCAGACGCCGCATCTGGACCGCATGGCCTCCGAAGGCGTGCGATTCACTGACTTCTACGTGCCGATGCCCTTCTGCGCGCCGTCCCGCGCGTCGATCCTCACCGGCCGCTACCCCTTCCGCCACACCCTGGTGGCGAACCCCTCGCCCGACGCCGGCAAGAACGACATCGGCTTGCCGCCCGAGGAGGTCACCATCGCCGAGGCGCTGAAACCCCTGGGCTACGCCACCTCCGCGATCGGCAAGTGGCACCTGGGCCACGTCGACCAATACCTGCCGCGCCGGCAGGGTTTCGACGAGTACTACGGCATCCTCTACTCCAACGACATGCGGCCCGTGCAGTTGGTGGAGAACGAGCGCGTCGTCGAGTATCCGGTGGTGCAGAGCAAGCTCACCCAGGAGTACACCCGGCGAGCCATCGACTTCATCGAGCGCAACCGCGAAAAGCCCTTCTTCCTCTACCTGCCGCACGCCATGCCCCACAAGCCTCTGGCCGCTTCGGAGGATTTCTACACGCCGGAGACGCCGGGCGACCTGTATTCCGACGCCGTTCGCGAGCTCGACTGGTCCGTCGGGGAGATCCTGGCGGCCTTGCGCCGCCTGGGGCTCGCCGAGCGCACCCTGGTGCTGTTCTCCTCCGACAACGGGCCCACCTACGGCGGCGAGACCGCCGGCCTCCGAGGGCGCAAGAGCTCGAGCTTCGACGGCGGCCTGCGCGTGCCGGGCATCGCTTGGCAGCCGGGGACGGTTTCACCGGGCCGCGTCTCGGGCGCCTTGGCGGGCACGATCGACTTTCTGCCGACCATCCTGACCGCCGCCGGCGCGCCGCCGCCCCAGGGCAAGACCATCGACGGCAAGGACCTCGGCCCACTGCTGCGCGGCGAGACCGACCAGGGCCCCCATGAGGCCATCTTCGCCATGGCGGGAGATCAGTTGCGGATGGTGCGCTCGGGGCGCTGGAAGCTCCACGTGCGGACCCCTCGTCCCGGCTTCCGCTGCATGAGCGACGCCGAGGCTGCCGAGTGGGTGGACCCCCGCGCCCCCGACGGCGTCACCATCATCGCTCCCTTCGAGCAGGCCCGGCCGAATCAGTGCCCCGGCCTCGATGAGGGGCCCGAGCCGAAGCCGTTGATGCTGTTTGACATGGAGTCCGACAAGGGCGAGCAAGCGGACGTCGCCGCCGAGCACCCGGAAGTCGTCGCCCGGCTGAAGGATCTGTTCGAGACGCTCGACGCCGAAGCCCCGGCGGCGGTCCAGAACCCCTCGCCCCGGCCCGACATCCTGCGCTTGAAGGGCGGCGAGTTGCGGTACGATCGCGTGATCCGACCGCAACGGGAGAAATAGGCCCTTTGGAAACGCTCGAATCCCTTCACAGCCAACTCAACGCCCTGGTCTGGGGCCCTCCGATGATGATCCTGCTCATGGGAGCGGGCGTGTTGTTGACCTTCGTCACCGGCGGCGTGCAGTTCACCAAGCTCGGCTTCGCCTTCCGCACGGTGTTCGGCAAGCTGCTCAGCACCGCGCCGACCGACGGTTCGGTCACGCCGTTCCAGGCCCTGGCGACCGCCCTGGCTTCCACGGTCGGCGTCGGCAACATCGCGGGCGTCTCGACGGCGATCAGCGTGGGCGGGCCGGGCGCTCTGTTCTGGCTGATGGTTTCGGGCCTGCTGGGCATGGCCACCAAGTTCTCTGAGATCGCCATCGCGCTCAACTACCGCGAGCGTGACAAGAAAGGCGTGATGCGCGGCGGCGCCATGTACGTGCTCGCCAAGGGCATGGGCCTGCCCTGGCTGGGCGCCATCTTCGCGGCGCTGACGGCGCTGGCCGCCTTCGGCATCGGCAACATGGTGCAGGCCAACTCGGTGGCCGACGCGGCGCAGACGAGCTACGGCGTCACGCCCTGGGTCACCGGCCTGGTCATGGCCGCCATCACCGCCGTGGTCGTGCTGGGCGGCGTAACGCGCATCGTGCACGTCACCGAGCGGCTGGTGCCGTTCATGTGCGCCATCTATCTGGTGGGCGCCATCGCCATCGTGATCCGCTTTGCCGGCGAGGTGCCGGGCGCCATCGCCATGGTCATGGAAGGGGCCTTCTCGGGCCACGCCGCGGTGGGCGGATTCGCCGGCGCCACCATGAGCCAAGCCGTGCGCTACGGCATCGCCCGCGGCCTGTTCTCCAATGAGGCCGGTCTCGGCAGCGCCCCGCTGGTGCACTGCTCGGCCACCACCGACCATCCGGTCCGCCAGGCCACCTACGGCATCGTCGAAGTCTTCGTGGACACCATCGTCGTGTGCCTGCTGACGGGCCTGGTCGTCTTGACCACCGGGGCCTGGCAGAGCGGCGAGACCGGCGCGGCCCTCTCGGCAAAGGCCTTCGAGATCGGGCTGCCGGGCGTCTGGGGCGACATCGTCGTGTCGACGGGGCTGATCCTGTTCGCCTTCTCGAGCGTGGTGGGCTGGTCCTTCTACGGCGAGACCGCCGTCACCTACCTGTTCGGCACCGCCGCCAGCCTCCCTTATCGCCTGCTGTGGGTCGGCTTCGTGTTCGTGGGCGCGGTCGGCGGCTTGGAGGCCATCTGGGGCGTGTCGGACACCCTCAACGGCATGATGGCGATTCCGAACCTGATCGCCGTGCTGGGCTCCCTGCCGCTGCTCAAGCGGCTCGTGCGGGAGTTCTTCCAGAAGCAGGCTAAGGAAGGGCGTTGATCCGGACGCGTCCGCGGCCGGCGTCGAGCACGATCTTCGCCGAGCCGCCGCCGCGCACCAGGCGCAGGTCCCTGTCCGGCTCGCCGGCCAGATCGGGCAAGTCGCTGTCCACGTGCGCGCCGCGGGCTTCGAGCTGGTAGTCCCCGCCGGCGGGCAGCTCGGCGTGGATCTCGCCCTCGTCCAGCCGCGCCGTCAGGCTCGCCGGCGGCGTCGCGTCGAGCAGCACCTCGATCGAGCCGCGCTGGCCCTGTAGCTTCGCCGGCCCGCCCAGGCCCTTGGCGGCGATCTCCCAGCGCCCGTTCGCCTCCAGCTCCACGCCTCCGTCCAGGCCCTCCAGCGATAGGTCGTTGCCGTCCAGCACCACCTGCCCCGAGACCCGTCCCGGCGCCTTCAAGGTCAATCGGCGATCGCGGATCTGCAGGTCCGCGACCTCCGCGATCTCGATCTCGCCAAACAGCTTGCCGCCGATCGAGACCGGGCCGGCCGCGTCGCGAACCTTGATCTCGCGGGTCGAGCCGCGTACGGTGAGCGCGCCTCCGAGCCCTTCGGCGACCACCCGGCGGCCGTGCTCGAGCTCCAGCTCCACCGCTCCGGCCACCCGCTCCAGCTCCACCTCACCGTCGGTCTTGATCGAGACCGGCGCGTCGAAATCCCGGACCCGCAGCTCGCCACGGCCCTCGCTGAGCGCCAGCGCCAGCGCGCGCGGTGCGTGCACCGTCAGGTCGCCGGCAAACCGCCGCGCGCTGTGGCCCTGCAGGCGCAGCTCCAGCGCGTCTCCCTCGCGCCGCGCCCGGATCGGCTGCGCCTCACTGGCTGCGCGGGCTCGTTCCAGGGTCGAATCGTTGACCCGCCGGGAGCCGCTGAGCCGGATCGAATCCTCGCCGTCGCCCACGATCTCCAGGTCGCCGTGAAAGCCCTCGATGCGCAGCGTCTTCACATCCGCCGCCGGCCAAGTTCCCTCCACCGGGATGTCGTGCGTCCGATCGAACCAACCGAAGTCCGCCCAGTGCACGCCGAAGCCTTCAGCGGAGACGGCCCGGTCGACCGCGTGCGCCAGCGATCCGACGCAGCAGAGCAAGAAGGCCAGCACGAGGGCTCCGCCGCCCAGCGGGCCCGGACCGGGCTCGTCGCGGGCCGCCGCCAGGGCATGCTCGGCCAGCCGCAGGACCCCGGCGGCGACGAGCAGCCAAGGCCATTCCTGGGCGAACAGCTCCCAAACCGAGAAGTCGTCCAGCAGGTTGCGCGCCAGCAGCAGGCAGCCCAACAGGATGATCAGCAGAGGGGTCGTGATGGAGCGGCGCATCGGCGGCTGCCTCCCTGGCTCAGCGGCGTCCCCAACCCATCAGCCGCAGCAAGCCGGCCAGGATTAGCACGGCCGGCCACGTCTTGGAGAAGTGCGCCCCCAGCCGGTAGTCCAGCAGGAACAGCGTTCCCAACGCGATCAGCAGCGTCGGGACGGCGGCGACGTTGGCGGCCGTCGAGCTCACAGCGAAACCTCTTCCGAGGCGCCGTGAACCTCCGTCGGCTTGCTCTCCACCGCCCGCGGCGGCAACGGCCGCAAGCTGCAGTAGAGCCGGTAGACGCCGTAGCCCACCACCAGCACCGGCCAGCCCGGCAGCAGGTCGCGCAGGTCCACCACATCGAGCGAGATCAGCAGCAGGAACACGCCCAAGGCGATCAGCGCGACGCCGGCCGCCGGCGAGGCGTCTGACGGACGAAACAGCGTCGCCAGCAGCCCGGACATCTCATCCACGGGCTCTCCCCGCCGCAGAGCCTTCGCCGTGCGGTAGGCCTCGATCGGCATGTACAGCACGAACAAGGCGATCACGGGGATGAAGAAGCCCTCCAGCCCCCGAAACTCTTCCGAGGCGATGGTCAGCAGCAGGCCGAACATCACCACGTGCACCAGGCCTTTCACATACTGGCCGTTGTACACCGCGCCCAAGCCGGGCACCACGCCGAGCACGCCCGCCAGCAAAGGATGCGGCGCGTCGGGAGCCGCCATGCGGGCGGCCCGCGACGGCCGCGTGGCGGCTGCCGGCCGGGGCGGGGGAGGAACGCTCGCGGCAGCGGCGCCGGCCACCTCGTCGGTCTGGACGGAAGCTTCCACGATCTGCTCGGCGCACTCGGCGCAGTGCACCACGCCGCCGGCGTCGCGGCGGCACGTCGGGCAGACGCCCTTGCCGCAGTTGCGGCAGAAGGCGACCACCGTCCCTTCCGGACAGGTCGGGCACTGCATCAGCGGTCCTCCTGCGGCGCGGCTTCGGGCGAGCCGGGCTCGAGACCGCCGGAGCCGGTCTGCAACTCGTAGAAATCACGGGCCGCGGCCACCATGTCGGCCACCCGCCGCCAAGCGCCCTCGGCCTGCACCCCGGCCGTCTCGGCCATCTCGATCACCGGCGAGGGCTCATGCGGCTGCTGCCAGCTCTCGAAGGCTCGCTGACCGTGGTAGGTGAGCATCGAAAACGAAACGACCGTCATGGCCATGCCCATTACGAAGCGGGGCTCCAGAAACGGGTTGAAGATCGGGCGCAGAAAGCCCAGCAGGCCTCCGCCGGCCGGAGCCAGCGCGCCCGCGCCCACCCCGATCGTGTCGTGGATGATGTCGGCGATGAGCTGCGGCGGCGGCTCCACCAGCGGAGCCGAGCGCAGCGCAGACAGGGCGAAGTCAGCCTCGTCGCGCGCCTCGCGGCAGTCCGGGCAGCCCAGCAGGTGCTCTTCCACCTCTCGGCGCTGCTCGGCGTCGAGCGCGTCGTCGAGGTACTCGCACAGCAGTACGTCGAGCTCGCGGCACTTCATCGCGTCGCCCCCAGGGCCTCCAGGTGCCGGGCCAGCTCACGGCGCCCGCGGTTGATACGGGACTTGACCGTGCCGTCAGGGATCTTCAAGGCTTCGCCGATCTCACGATACTCCAGCTGTTGGATGTCGCGCAGGATCACCGCCTCGCGCAGCTCCGGCGACAGCCGCTCCAGGCCCGCCTGCAGCAACTCTCCGGCTTCGCGACTCCGCAGCGTGCGGTCGGCCTGGCCGCCGAGGCCGGCCTTCTCTTCGAGCGCAAACGCTTGATCTTCCAGCGAGTCCAGCGCCTGGTGCTTGCGCGTCCGGCGGTAGTGGTCGATCAGCAGGTTCCGCGTCAGCCGCACCAGCCAGGTCTTGAACGAGCCCGCGGTCGGATCGAAAGAGCTCAGATTGCGAAAGACCTTCAGAAACACGTCCTGCGTCAGGTCGTGCGCGTCATCGGCCCGACCGGTAAAGCGGTAGCAGGCGCCGTAGACCAGTCGCGTGTGGTTGCGAACCAGTTCTTCCCAGGCGCGATCGCTGCCGTGCAGGCACTTCTCGACGAGGGGCGCGTCCAGGTCCATGCTCTTCTGCGATTGGCGGCCGGAGGCTTCGGCTGACGCTCCACCCCACGACAAGCCCCACGTTCCGATTGCAGCTTCGCCTGTCATTCTCTCGCTCTTCCCTAGAAACGAGTTCGCCGCGCGGAAAGTTCAGCCCCGTGAAAAATTTTTGCGGCCCGCCGGTCGTGTAGAATCAGAGTCGTCGGTCGGAAACCACTAGATGCTGTGTCCGTTTTGCGGCCATACCTCGGATAAGGTCGTCGACTCCCGCGAGAGCAAGGAGGGCGACGCGATTCGCCGTCGCCGCGAGTGCCTCGACTGCGCCCGCCGCTTCACGACCTACGAGCGCATCGACGAGATCCCCTACATGGTCATCAAGAAGGATGGCCGGCGCGAGAAGTTCGACCGCCAGAAGGTCCTCAGCGGCCTCCTGCGCGCTTCCGAGAAGCGCCCGGTCTCGATGGCTCAGCTCGAGCGGCTGGTGACCGCCGCCGAAGGCTTGGTGGCCGACTCGCCTGACCGCGAGTGCTCCACCACCAAGATCGGCGAGCTGTTGATGAACCGCCTCAAGCAGATCGACAAAGTCGCCTACGTGCGCTTCGCGTCGGTCTACCGCGATTTTCAAGACGAGCAGGAGTTCTTGAGCGAGCTCGCCGATCTGGTCCGGTCCCCCGGCAAGATCGCTACTTGATCCGCTCGTCCTTCTCGACCTTGCCGTCGCGCAACCGTACGATGCGGTGGGCGTACTCGGCGATGTCCGGCTCGTGCGTCACCAGAATGATGGTGTTGCCGGAGGCGTGCAGCCGGTCGAACACGCCCATGATCTCCACCGAGGTCGCTGAGTCGAGGTTGCCCGTCGGCTCGTCGGCCAGCAGGATAGCCGGATCGTTCACCAGCGCCCGCGCAATCGCCACGCGCTGCCGCTGACCGCCCGACATCTCGCTGGGCTTGTGGTACATGCGCTTCTTCAAATCCACCAGCGCCAGCGAATTCTTGGCGCGTTGCTCGCGCTCGGCCGGCGGAATGCCCGAATAGATCAGCGGCAGCTCCACGTTCTGCAGCGCCGTCAGCCGCGGCAGCAGGTTGAAGGTCTGGAAGACGAAGCCGATGTCCTTGTTGCGGACGTGCGCCAGGTCGTCGTCGTTCATCTGCGAGACCAGCTTGCCGCGGATGTAATAGTCGCCGGCCGAAGGGCTGTCGAGAGCGCCGATCAAGTTCATGAACGTCGACTTGCCCGAGCCCGACGGACCCATGATGGCGACGTACTCCCCTTTCCGGATCGTCATATCCACGCCGGACACGGCATGGATGATCTGGTCGCCCATCTTGTAGGTCTTCCACAGCCCGTAGGTCTGGATGACGATGTTTTCGCGGATCAGCTTTTCGCCGATCACTTTCGGGTCCTGAGTTGCTGTGGCTGTGGCCATCGCGCTGTTCGCTCTCCCTACCTTCCCTCAATTCCGCTTGGCGGCTCGGATCTTGTCGCCCGACTGCAAAGATCGTAGCGCCTGGTAGCCGCCGATGACGAGCTGATCGTTCTCCGAAAGCCCGCTGACGATCTCGATCGACCCCCCGCCGGAGATGCCGGTCTCGATCGGCCGAAAGCTCGCCGTCTCGCCCTCGACCACGAAGACGCCTTCCTGATCGCGGCCCGGCTCTTCGCCGGCTCGAACCGTCAGCGCCTGGATCGGAATCGTCAGCGCGTTCCGCCGCGTCGCCGTCGTGATGCGGGCCGTGCAGCTCATGCCGGGCCGCAAGCTTTCGGGCGGGTTTTCGATCGCCGCGGTTACCTTGAAGTCGCGAGCTTCCTGCGTCGAGGCCGTCGACTGCGCCGCGGTCAGGCCGCTCGAGCGCAGGATGGCGCTGTTGCCGATCTCGGTCACGTGCGCCGTCAGGGGCCGATCCGGCAGGGCGTCGACCGAGATCTCCGCCGGCTGGCCGGTCGCCACGTTCACCACGTCGGTCTCGTCGGCGAGCACCTCGGCGGTGATCACGGACATGTCGGCGATGGTCACGATCAGGCTCGACGGCGAATTTTGGATGCCCGGCACGACGGTCTCGCCGACC
Source organism: Acidobacteriota bacterium (assembly GCA_016125275.1). Taxonomy (GTDB): domain Bacteria; phylum Acidobacteriota; class Terriglobia; order Bryobacterales; family UBA6623; genus RI-231. The sequence continues at coordinate 97,936 of WGMB01000005.1, forward strand.
CGCACCGGCAGGTTCGTGACGATGCCGGCGATCGGCGAGATGGTGGTGTAGCGGCGCAGCACGTCCCGAACCCGGCGCAGTTGCGCCTCGGCCTGCTCCACCCGCTGGGTCGCGCTGTCGCGGCGCGCCATCAGCTCCTGCCGCTCCGCTTGCAGCCGGGCCAGGTTGGCCTCGGCTTCTTCCACTAGCGCTCGCGCCGTTCGCAGCGAGGCGCGCCGCCGGTCGAACTCTTCCTTGGCGATCAGGCCCTCTTCCACCAGCGACGCCGCGCGTTCATAGAGCACGTCGGCCTGGTCCCGCTCCGCCTCGGCCCTCTCCAGGGCGGCCTTCTGCGCGCGCTGCGTCGCTTCGTTGGTGGGGATGGCGGCCTCGGCGGCCCGCGCCTCCGCCCGCAGCAGCTCCAGCCCGGATTTCTGGGCGTCCACGTCGGCCGAGGGCTGCACGGTCTCCAGCCGCGCCAGCACCTGGCCCTTCTCCACCGCGTCGCCTTCCTGCACCAGAATCTCGGTGATGCGGCCCATCTGCTCGGCGCCGACGTTGACGTAGGTGGCTGGCGTGATCTCGCCCGAAGCCGTCACGATCTGCACCAGATCGCGGCGCTCCACCGTGCCGATCTGCACCTCGACCGCGCCTCCGCCGCCGCAGCCGATTCCCTGCACGGACAACAGGAAGATTGCTGGCGCGACCAGGGAGCGCATGCTGCCTTCAGTGTCGCGCATGACCGCATGCTTTCGACGCCGGCGTTATACTCTTCGGTTCCATGTCAGAAACCAAGCCCCCGTTCCGCGTAGGTCTTACCCCGGATTTCCCAGCCGAAGCCCGGGGCCGCTATGAGAGCGACGTCGAGGACAAGCTCGGGGGCGTGGCCGGGCTGACCTACGAGGTCATGCCCAGCTACGAGGCCCTGCACGACTACGACGCGGTGCTGGCGCTCAAGATCACCGCCAACGCCGCCACCCTCGCCGGCGTCGACCGCACGGCCGTGATCGCCCGCTGGGGCGTGGGCTACGACACCATCGACACTGACGCCATGACCGCTTCCGCCGTGGCCTTGGCCATCACGCCGCAAGCCGTGCGCCGCCCGGTGGCAGAAGCGATCCTGACCTTCGTCTTCGCCCTGGCGAAGCAGGTCTTCCTGCAGGACCGCATCACCCGCCAAGGCGTCTGGCGCAACGGCCTGGTCAAGCCCACCATCTGCCTGGAAGGGCGCACGCTGGGCTCGGTCGGCTGCGGCAACATCGCGCGGGAGATGTTCCGGCTGGCGGGGTCGCTGGGCTTCGGCCGCTACCTGGCCTGTGATCCCCACGTGAGCCCGGCCGAGGCCGCCGCGCTCGGCATCGAGCTCGTCTCCATGGACGAGGTCTTTGCCCAGAGTGACTTCGTGGCCGTGAACACACTGCTCAATCCCGACACCAAGGGCTTGGTCGGCGCCGAGCACTTCCGGCTCATGAAGCCCACCGCCTACTTCATCAACACCGCCCGCGGCCCGATCGTTCGCGAAGCCGACCTGATCGAAGCCCTGCGCGAGAGGCGCATCGCCGGCGCCGGCATCGACGTCTTCGAGCAGGAGCCGCCCGCCCCCGACAACCCCCTCTTCGAGCTCGACAACGTGATCGTCAGCCCCCACGGCATGGCCTGGACCGAAGAGATCTCGCGCGACAACACCCGCGAGGCCTGTGACAACATCCTGGAGATCTTCCGCGGCGAAGCGCCGCACGGGCTCGTCAACCGCGCCGTGCTGGACCAGCCCGGTTTCCAGGCCAAGCTGGCGCGCTTCCGCGCCTGAAGAGCGAGGATTTTCCCCGATGAAAGACAACCGCTTCCAAAAAGCCGTCGCCGCCGGACGCATTCCGGTGGGCCACATGGTGTGGGAATTCGGCACCCGCGGCATCGCCCGGCTGCTGGCCACCGCGGACCTCGACTTCACTGTCATCGACATGGAGCACACCGGCTTCGACCACGAGCGCGTGTGCGACCTGATCGCCTGGTTCGGCGCCACCGACATCGCGCCCTTCGTGCGGATTCCCCAGCCCCTCTACCACTTCATCGCCCGCGCGATGGACGCCGGCGCCCTGGGCGTGATGGTTCCCAACGTGGAGTCGGCCGAGCAGGCCCGCTCGGTGCGCGACGCCGTCAAGTACGCCCCGCTGGGCAAGCGCGGCGTGGGCATCGGCGGCGCCCAGAACGACTACGTCATGCCGGACCCGGTGAGCTACTTTGAGCGCTCCAACCGGAACACGACCGTCATCTGCCAGATCGAGTCGGTCCATGGGGTGGAAAACGCCAACGACATCGCCGCCGTCGAAGGCGTCGACTGCCTGTGGGTCGGCCACTTCGACCTCACCCAGTCCATGGGAATCCCGGGGCAGTTCCACGACGAACGCTTCCTCCAGGCGCTCGACATCGTGGTGGAGGCGGCCCGCAAGAACGGCAAGACCGCCGGCATTCAGCCCGGCAACATGCAGCAGGCCGAAGAGTGGATCGACCGCGGCTTCAACGTCATCTCGTGGACCAGCGACTACCAGGTCTACCGCCGGGCTTTGCAGAACGAGATCGGCGAGCTGCGGTCCAAGCTGGCCGCCGGGGCCGAAAAGTAGCTCTCTACCGCGGCCGGGGAAAGCTGCCCGCCAGGAACTTGTCCCACAACGCGTCGGGCAGCACGGCGCGCAGCGTCATCAGCACCGTCGCCGAAGCCGTCACACGGTAGCGCGCCTTGGGCCGCCGAGCGTCGAGCGCGCGTTCGATCACCCGCGCCACATCGTCGGGCTCGCCGCCCAGCTTGGCGAGCTTGCCCTCGGTATAGACGTCGCGGGTGTTGCGGATAACGGCTTCCCGAAACGCCGCGTAGGGGCCCGACGAGGGCTCGGGGACCTGCCGAATCGCCGCCGACGAGAAGTCCGTGCGGATGATCCCCGGCTCGATCAAGACCACGTCGACGCCGAAGCCGGCGACCTCGAAGCGCAACGCGTCGCTCAGCGCTTCCACCGCGTACTTGGTGGCGTGATAGGCCCCCCCGCCGGGAAAGGTCAGCTTGCCGCCCATCGAGCTCACGTTGATGATGCGGCCCCGCCCGGCCTGCCGCATCCCGGGCAGAGCGAGCTGGCACAGCCGCAGCAGCCCGAAGACGTTGGTCTCGAACTGCCGGCGCACCGCGTCGAGAGGAATCTCCTCCAGCGGGCCGGACTGGCTGTAGCCGGCGTTGTTGACCAGCGCCCCGAGCGGCCCGTCGGCGGCCTCCACCGCTTGGATAGCGGTCCGGCGGGACTCCTCGTCGGTCACCTCGAGCGCCAGGGTGCGGCAGCCCGCGGCGGCCAGCTCCGCGATGCTTTCGATCCGGCGCGCCGTGGCCCAGACTTTCCGGCCGGAAGCGGCCAGCCGCAAAGCCGTGGCGCGGCCGATGCCGCTCGAGCAGCCGGTGATCAGGACGGGACCCGGTGTCATTCCCCGTCATTGTCCCAATGCAGGCCGCCGGCGGTTGGGACAAGGCCGCCGCCTGTGGTCTAATGCCAGATCAGAACGGGAGTCCCACCATGAAGCGAATCGCCCTGCTCGCGTCCTTTTTTGCCCTGGCCCTCGGCGGCCTCTTGCTCTCCACCGGCGCCACGCCCACGGCCGCGGCCGACAAAGTCACCGGCAACGGCAAGATGCGCTTCAAGCTGCTGCATCACTCCGAAATCCTCCCCCCCGAAGCCAAGGCCGTGCTCGAAAAGGCCCACGGCGGCTTCGCCGTCGATCGCCGCTCCGGCAAAGGCGAAACCTTCTTCGCGCTCCCCGGCGCCGGCATCCTCGAAGTCAGCTCGGATCTCAGCAAGGTGCGCCTGCTCGATACCGACGCCTCGATGAAGGACACCAACATGCACAACGCCACGATCTGGTTCGACGGCTCCGGCAAGGGCTTCCTGACCTTCCCCGGCAACCAGGCCGCGCGCGTCTTCACCACCACCCTCGACGGCAAGCTGGTGAACACCCTCGAGCCGCCCGACGGAACCAAAGACCTCGGCCACCCCATCGCCACCGACTACTTTCTGGGCCGCGGCAACTTCGTGCCGACCGACACCGAGTACCTCGACGGCTTGATGTACATCGCCACCGGCTACTCCAACCTGGACTTCGTGCTCACCGCCAAGGTCTCCAGCACCAGCCCCTTCAAGGCTGCTTGGTTCGATCTGGCCTTCGGCGGGAAGGGAACCGGCGTCGGCCAATTCGGCACCGGACACGGCATCACCATCCCCGCCGGCACGCAGCGCATCGACGTGGCGGACCGGCCCAACGCCGAGATCGAGCGCTTCACCCGCTTCGGGCAGTACCTGGAGACCGTCAAGATGCCGCTCGGCTCCTACCCCTGCGACGTCGACTACATCGACAACTACGCCGTGGTCGGCTCGCTCCACGGCCCCGACCGCTCCAAGGGCGCCCCCATCTACATCCTCGAAGACGATCAGTTGATCTCGACCGTGATGATCAAGGAAGACCTCGGCCTCGAACTCTTCCAGCACATCCACAACGCCACCATGCGCAAGATCAACGGCAAGTACTACATCATCGCCCAGGCCTGGAACCCCGGCGACTTCGCCATTCTCGAACAGGTGATGTAGGCCGCAAGGCTACTCCGGCGCGCCGCAGCGCAGCCGATCGTTCTGGAACATCTGGAGTGCGGTTTGGATCCCCATCCGCACTCCTTCCGCTTCATCGGCCGGTTTCGCCTCGGAAAGCGCATCGGTGATCGCCCACAGCCTGCGCGCCTGCCGCAAGCTGTAAAGCTCCACGTTGATCTCCAGCCCCCCGTCGTCGTCGCGGGCGATCTCCGGCGTAAAGATCCAATCATTGACCGCTCCCACCCCGGCATGCGGCGCTTCACGCCGGGGCGCCAGTACCTGAAACCCCAACCGGCTGAGTCCTTCCGCCAGCTCATCGGTCGCCAGCCGGCCGTACCGCTCGTCCTCCGCTTCGGCCACCAGCGCGCGGGTCGGCGTCACGCAGAACGGCGCCGCCGCCGCCGGAGGCTGCCTCCGAGCGCAACCAACCGGCAGACACAGGGCGAACGAGAACAGGGCCAGACCGACGCGGCGGTTCACCTCCGAAGCTACGCGCCATCGCTCGATTTGGGTCCAGGCCTACAATTTGGGAAACTTCAGTCACTCCCATGACCACGCCTCCGCCCTCCAAAACACTTGCCGAGCTCTCCGGCTCGGCTGTCGCGCTCGGACTGCTGATCGGCGTCATCATGACGGCGGCGAACACCTACCTCGGCCTCTACGCCGGTATGACGGTTTCGGCCTCCATTCCGGCGGCGATCGTCTCGATGGGCGTCCTGCGGGGCCTCCTCAAGCGCGGCACGATCCTCGAAAACAACATCGTGCAGACGATGGCCTCGGCCGGCGAATCCGTCGCCGCCGGCATCATCTTCACCGTGCCGGCCCTGGTCATCTCGGGAGTCTGGCAGGACTTCCCGTTCTGGAAGGTCACCGCCATCGGCATGTTGGGCGGAGCCCTGGGCGTGCTGTTCATGATCCCCCTCCGGCGGACCCTGATCGTCGAGGACAAGGACCTCATCTATCCCGAAGGCGTCGCCTGCGCCCGCGTCCTCGAAGCCGGCCAGGCGGGCGGCAGCGAGCTCGCGGCGATCTTCCTGGCGCTCGGCGGCGGCCTCGTCTTCAAGGCTCTCAGCGGCTTGGTCGCGCTGATCCGCCCCACGGTCGAAGGCGCCGTCGGCGTCGGGCGCAGCGTCCTCTACTTCGGCACGGACGTCTCGGTGGCGCTGCTCGGCGTCGGCGTGATCGTCGGCTTGGAGGTCGCCTCGCAGGTCTTCGCCGGCGGCGTCATCGGCTGGCTCATCGGCATTCCGCTCTATTACATGACCGCGCCGCTGCCGGAAGGTTCGGCCGTCGATGCGGCCTGGGCGGCCTGGGGGGGCCAGATTCGCTACATGGGCGTCGGCGCCATGATCGTGGGCGGTTTGTCATCGATGTGGGGCATCCGCTCCGGCATCGGCAAGGGCGTGCGGCAAGCCCTGGGCGGCTCGAAGACGGCCTCGGGCGCGGTCGAACGCACTGACGCGGACCTGCCGCCCGCGCTCACCGGCCCCGCCCTGCTCGTCGCCGCCGTCGGAACGGTCGCGCTGTACTGGGCCCTGACCGGAGACGTCGCCGTGGCCGTCACGGCCGGCGTGGTCATGGTCCTGGCGTCATTCTTCTTCGTGGCGGTGTCGAGCTACATCGTCGGCCTGGTCGGCAGCTCCAACAATCCCGTCTCGGGCATGACGATCTGCGCCCTGCTGTTCTCGGCCGGCGTGCTGCTGCTGTTTGGCATGAGCGGCTCCAAGGGCATCCTGGCGGCCCTGGGCGTGGCCGGCGTGGTCTGCTGCGCGGCGGCCACCGCGGGCGACACCTCGCAGGACCTCAAGACCGGCTTCCTGGTCCGCGCCACCCCCTGGAGGCAGCAGGCCGCCCAGCTCATCGGCGTCATCGCGCCCGCCCTGGTCATCGCCCCGGTGCTCACGCTGCTGCACAACGGCTATGGCATCGGCACCGGCGGCGAGCACTCGCTGCGGGCTCCGCAGGCCACCCTGTTCGCCAACATCGCCCAAGCCCTGTTCACGGATGCCGAAATGCCTTGGACGATGGTCTGGATCGGCGCCGGCATCGCCGTCGCCCTGTTGCTCCTCGACGGCCGCCTCAAGGCCGCCGGCAGCCGCTTCCGGGCGCACGTGATGCCGGTGGCCGTGGGCATCTACCTGCCGCTGGGGCTGAGCGTGCCCATCTTCGCCGGCGGCCTCATCCACCACGCGCTGTCGAAGCGTGGCGAAGCGGCCACCAACCGCGGCGTCCTGCTGGCGTCCGGCCTGATCGCTGGCGAAGCCATCGCCGGCATCCTCATCGCGGCCCTGCTGACGACCACCACCTGGAAGCTGCCCATTGCGGTCCTCGACAGCGCTCTGGTCTCCCTGGCCGCCTACGGCCTGGTCGCCTGGCTGATCTACCGCAGCGGCGTCAAAGCCTCCGCCTGAGCCCCCCGCGCCCTTGGGTGAAGGGTCACGACGAACCATCGCCCGGCAGGCGATAATCAAACCAAGGGTTCGTCCGGCCCTTTTCTTCCCATGGCATCCCCGAATCAGCGCAACGCGGTTGCGTCCGCGCCGGCCGCCTCGCCCGACGTCTCCCTGTGGAGAGCCATCGGCGCCTCCCTGCAGGGGCGCCGCCAGGACTTCACCAACCTGCCCTTGTCCCGGGCCGTGCTGCTGCTGGCCGTGCCGATGGCGCTCGAGCTGGTGATGGAGTCCACCTTCGGGCTGGTCGACATCTACTTCGTCGGCAAGCTGGGCCCGGAGCCCGTGGCTGCCGTCGGGCTCACCGGCGGGCTCATCATCCTCATGTTCGCCATCGCGATGGGCCTCGGCATCGGCGCCGGCGCCATCGTGGCCCGTCGCGTGGGCGAAGGCGACATCGAGGGCGCCGCGACGGCCGCCGGGCAGGCGCTGCTGGCGGGCGTCGGCGCCTCGCTGCCCTTCAGCGCCGCAGGCTTCCTGCTCGCCCCCCGACTGCTGGCCCTGATGGGCGCCTCGCCCGACGTCGTCGCCGTCGGCGCGCCCTACACCGCCATGATGTTCGGCGGCTCGCTCACCATCTTCCTGATCTTCTTGAACAACGCCATCTTCCGCGGCGCCGGCGACGCCGCCATCGCGATGCGCGCGCTGTGGCTGGCCAACCTCGTCAACATGGTCCTCGACCCTTGCCTGATCTTCGGCCTCGGACCGTTCCCGGAGCTGGGCCTGTTCGGCGCGGCGCTGGCGACCACTCTGGGGCGCGGCTTGGGCGTCGTCTTTCAGTTCTGGGCGCTGGCCAAGGGCGACCGGCGCATCCGTCTGCGGCTCGAGCACCTGCGCTTCCAGCCCGCCGTGATGCGGCCCTTGCTCAAGATCTCCATGAACGGCATGCTGCAGTTCCTGATCGGCACGGCGAGCTGGCTCGGCATCATGCGCATCGTGGCCCTGTTCGGCGACGTCACCCTGGCCGGCTACACCATCGGCCTGCGTCTCATCCACTTCGCCATCCTGCCGTCCTGGGGAGTCAGCCAGGCCGCCGCCACGCTGGTGGGGCAGAACCTGGGCGCCGGCCGGCCCGACCGCGCCGAGCAGTCGGTCTGGCTCACGGCCCGTTACAACCTGATCCTGCTCGGCTCCATGGCGGTCGTCTTCTGGCTGTTCGCCAAGCCCCTGGTGGGCGTGTTCACCGCGGACGAAGCCACGCTCGCCGCCGGAACGCTGGCGCTGCGCATCTCCAGCTTCGCCTACTGCTTCTCGGCCTTCTCCATGGTCTTCAGCCAAGCCTTCAACGGCGCCGGAGACACCTGGACGCCCACCAAGCTCAACTTCTTCGTCATGTGGCTATGGCAGTTGCCGCTGGCCTACACGCTGTCGCAAAAGCTCGGCTACGGCCTGGCCGGGGTCCTGGTGGCGGTGGTCATCTCCATGGCCACTTGGGCGCTGGTCGGCGGCATCCTGTTCCGCCGCGGCGCCTGGAAGCACAAGAAAGTCTAGGTCTCGCTCACCAGGTCCTCGACCTTCATGCGGTACACGGCTGGCTTGCCCTCCCGGTCGCTCGAGAAGTAGACCCACTGGCTGTCATGCGACAGTACCGGCGCGGGGGCCGAGGCCTGCGGGTCCATGCGGTCCGTCCCCGCGATCGGGTGCGGCTTGCCGCTGGCGCCGTGCTCGCACAGCGTGATCTCGCGCTGGAGCTTCGGAAACAGCACGTAGATGTTCGGCCCCGAAGGCCGCCTGCTGGCCCCTACGATCGCGCTGGCGTCATGGTTCACATGGAACCAGCCGAAGGCCGAGCAAGGCGACACGGTCGTTTCGTTCGCGCCGGCGGCGTCCAACGTCCGGATCGTCGCGCCCCGGTAGCCCTTGTCCGGGAAGTGTACGAACCAGATGCGCTCGCCGTCGGAGCTCCACTGCTCCGCGCCGATCTGCTCCTCGCCGATTCGTTCGCGCAGGCTTCGCGACGCGCCGCCGTCGGCCGAGATCAGTTGCAGCCGCCCGGCCACCTCGCCCCACGGCCCCTCGCGGGCGTAGAGGATCTCGTGCGAGCCGGGCCGAAAGCGCGGCATGTCCAGCCAATGGTCTTCCTCCACCAGCGTGCGGGCCGCGCCGCCGGACAACGCCGCCGCTTGCAGCCGGCAGCGCGGGTGGCGCGCGAACTGCTGCGCCGGGTCGTCGTGCTCGTCGCCTTCGCGCATCTCGATCCAGGCCGCCAGGGCGCCATCGTCGGACAGCGTCAGCGCGCCCGTCGCCCGCCAGCCGGCCGCGATCGTCTGCACCGTGCGGTCGCCGCGTCCGCCTTCCACCAGCCGGTCGCCCTGTAGATAGAACAGGTTGCGGTTGCGGTGGTCGAGCGTGATGGAGTCGCTGAGCAGCCCCGGTCCTTCGCTGAGCTGGACCAGCCGCTGCCGCTTGAGGTCGTACTCGAACACTTGCCGCGAGCCGTCGAGCTCGCCCGCCAGGTACAGCGCGTCGTTGTGATCGGCCAGAAAGCGCTCCGAGCGGTGCGGCAGGCGGAACAGGTGCGCCGGATCGGTCAGCCGTTCCATCTTCCGCTCGGTCAGCGGGTCCGGAAACTCCACCGCCGGCGCGTCCACACGGGCGCCGCGGCCGATCGCGAACAAGGAGGAAGCGCTCGCCAGCCCGCCAAGCAGCCAGCGTCTGCGAGAGAAAGCGTGGACGGCCACTGGTTCCTCATCCTAGCAGCGGCCCGGGTCGGTAGAATGGGGCCTCGCATGCAGAAAGCCGATGGTATGAACTACGCTCCGACCGGCGGCGGCAAGCCGGTGGTCGAGAAGGGCGCCTTCCCCGTCGCCGCCGTGGGCCTCGACCACGGACACATCTACGGGATGTGCAACGGTCTGGCCGCCGCCGGAGCCGAGATCCGCTGGGCCTGGGACCCCGATCCGGCCCGCGTCGAGCAGTTCGTCAAGACCTACCCGGAGGCCCGCCCGGCGCGCTCCAAGCAGGAGGTTTTGCAGGACCCCGAGGTGCGCCTGGTGGCCTCGGCCTGTGTGCCCGCCGACCGCGGCCCGCTGGGCTGCGAGGTCCTCGCGCACGGCAAGGATTACTTCGCCGACAAGGCCCCCATGACGACCCTCGAGCAGCTCGCCGCCGCCCGCGCCCAGGTCGCCGCCACCGGCCGAAAGTTCGCCGTGTACTATTCCGAACGGCTGCACACCGAGTGCTCCATCTACGCCGGCAACCTCATCGCCGAAGGCGCCATCGGGCGGGTGCTGCAGGTCATCGGCCTGGGACCGCACCGCCTCAACGCGCCCTCGCGCCCGGCGTGGTTTTTCGAACGCGAGCGCTACGGCGGAATCTTGATCGACATCGGCAGCCACCAGATCGAGCAGTTCCTCTTCTTCGCCGGCGCCGGCGACGCCCAGGTGGTCAGCGCCCGGACCGCCAACTACAATCACAAGCAGTACCCGGAGCTCGAGGATTTCGGCGACGCCTCGCTCACCGCCGACAACGGCGCCACGAACTACTTCCGCGTCGATTGGTTCACGCCGGACGGCTTGGGAGCGTGGGGCGACGGCCGCTGCTTCATCCTCGGGACCGAGGGCTACATCGAGATGCGGAAGTATCTCGACATCGGGCGCGACCCCGAGTCCGACCAGCTCTACCTCGTCAACGGCCGCGAGGAAAAGCGCATCGCCACGCACGGCACGGTCGGCTTCCCGTTCTTCGGCGAGCTGATTCTGGACTGCCTGGAGGGCACGGAACGGGCGATGACCCAGGAGCACACGTTCAAGGCCGCCGAGCTGTGCCTGTTGGCGCAGGCGCAAGCCGTCCAGGTGGAGTGAAGACCCATGATGCTGCAAGGAGTGACCTACCAGGGACCCGCGCTGGAGACGCCGGAACGGCTCGTCGGCCTGCCCGACGACTTGTTCGAGATCCTCTGGCAGGTCAACGGCTTTGTGGCTTACGCCGGCGGGCTGCACGTCCGTGGCATGGTCGACGCGCCCGAATGGCACTCGCTCGAAAGCTACCGCAGCGGCGAAATGGCGCTGCACAAGCTCTTCTCCGCCGTCGACGAGCGCGACTGCCCCTTCGGCCAGGACTTCCTCGGCAACCAGTTCGTGCTGCGTGACGGAGCCGTCTGGAAGCTGCGCGCCGACACCGGCGAGATCCGCTCCCTCGACGTCGACCTGCCGCACTTTCTCGACGAGATCCGCAGGGACCCCATCGAGTACCTGGAGCTCGAGCTGCTGGCGCGCTACTCCGACGGCGCCGGCATGCTCAAGCCGGGCGAGCTCGTCCACACCATTCCGCCGCTATGCATGGCCGGCGAACAGTCCAAGCTGGCGCTCAAGACCGCGCCGGTATCCAACACCGTTCTGTTTTTGGCAAACTTTGCACGACAGATCGAGAACGTATCCGACGGTACGGAAGTCAATCTGCAACTCTTCACCCCCGGTCCGGGACCCGAGACGATCCAGTGAACAGCCAACCCATCGCCGCTGCGACGCGGCGCGACTTTCTCAAAACCTCCGCCGCGGCCCTCGGCGCCGCCGGCTTCGCCGCTTGCGCCGGAGCCGCGCCCCGGCCCAACGTCCTCTGGATCATCGCCGAGGACTACTCTCCCGACATGGGCTGCTACGGCGACAAGGTCGTGCACACGCCGCGGCTCGACGCCCTGGCCGCCGAGGGCGTGCGCTATGACGCCTGCTGCGTCACCGCGCCGATCTGCTCCATCGCCCGCTCCGCTCTGATGACGGGCATGTACCAGACCTCCATCGGCGCCCAGAACCACCGCAGCCACCGCAACGACGGCTACAAGCTGCCCGACGGCGTGCGGCCCTTCACGGCGCTGCTGCGCGAGGCCGGCTATCACACGTCGAATCTGAAGGATACGCCCGTCGGCGGGCGCGGCAAGACCGACTTCAACTTCAACCTCGACGAGCCGCCTTTCGACGGGACCGACTGGACCCAGCGCGCCGAAGGCCAGCCCTTCTACGCCCAGATCAACTTCCAGGAGACCCACCGGGCCTTCCACCACGACCCCGAGCGGCCCATCGACCCAGCCCAGGTCGTGCTGCCGCCCTACTATCCCGATCATCCCGTCGCCCGCCAGGAATGGGAGATGTATCTGGAGACGGCGCAGATCCTCGACCGCAAGGTGGGCGCCGTGCTCGACCGCCTGGAGGAGCAGGGCCTGGCCGAGGATACCCTGGTGTTCTTCATCGGCGACCACGGGCGCCCGATGCCGCGCGGCAAGCAGTTCCTGTATGAAGGCGGCGTGCTGATTCCGCTGCTGGTGCGCGTGCCCAAGAAGTTCCAGCCCGAAGGCTGGCAGCCGGGCTCGTCGAGCGACCGCCTGGTCAGCCACATCGACCTCACCGCCACCACCCTGGCCTACGCCGGCGTGCCGCGGCCCAAGAGCATGGAAGCCCGCGTCTTCTTCGGTCCCGAGGAAGACCCCAAGCGCGAGATGCTGTTCATGGCCCGCGACCGCGCCGACGAGACCGTCGACCGCATCCGCGCCGTGCGGACCCACCAGTACAAGTACATCCGCAATTACCACCCGGAGCTGCCCTACACCCAGCCGAACAACTACAAGGACACCTCCTACCCCATGCTGCAGCTCATGCGGCAGCTCCACGACGAGGGCAAACTGAACCCCGACCAGGACCGCTTCATGGCCTCCACCCGGCCCGAAGAGGAGCTCTACGACCTGCAGGCCGACCCCTTCGAGCTCCACAACCTGGCCGACTCCGCCGACCACGCCCAGCCCTTGGCCGAGCTGCGCGGAGCCCTCCAACAGTGGATCAAGGAGACCGGCGACTACGGCGAAACGCCCGAAGGCCCCCTGCCGGCCGAGTACGACGTGCGCTCGAACCTCGACGGCTGGACCACCACCAGCGGCGTGATCGCCCCCAAGGACGGCAAGCTCGAAGTCGAGTGGCGCGGCAAGAAAGGCAACGCCCTCCAGCGACCCTGGATCGCCGAGGCCGGCCCCCTGCGCGTGCGCTTCCGCGGCCGGACCGACAAGCTGGCCCCCCAGGCGCTCACCTGGGGCGTGGTCGACAACGTCAACGGCGACGGCAACCGCGTCGAATTCGAGTTTCCGGCCGACGGCGCCTGGCACGAGGCCACGGTCGCCTTCGAGCCCAACAACTGGCTCACCATCTTCAGCCTGGACTTCGGCCCCGGTGAAGGCGTCTTCGACCTCGAATGGGCCCGCCTGGAGAAAGCCGACGGCAAGCTGGTGAAGGAGTTCCGGTTCAGCTAGCCCCCCCAAGGCCCCCTGGAAGCCGCCGGGGAGCCCCCTACAATAGAAGGCGATAGACAGTTCGAGCCGCCTCCGGGGAAGCCGAGTCTTCCCCGGAGACCGAAGGACTCAACACTCGAGAACTCAACCAAAGGAGGATTTCGAATGAAGAGCTTTCCGCGGGCCACGTTGCCGTTCGCCCTGACCCTCGCTCTTCTGGTTCCGGCGCTGCCCGCCGAACCATCCCTGTTTCCCGATCCGGCCCTGGAGGCCGCCGTCCGCCAGTCGGTGTTCGCAAAACGCGACAACGCCGAGCCCCTGACGCCGGACGACGTCAAGGACCTCTCCCAGATCGTCGCGCGCAACAAAGGCATCCGCGACCTGACCGGTCTGGAGAACTGCAAACGCTTGATGTTGCTGGACTTGGCCGACAATCAGATCAGTAACCTCGAACCCCTCGCCGGGCTGACGCTGATCCAGAGCCTCACGCTCACGAACAATCAGATCCGCGACATCGCGCCGCTCGCCAAGCTCGAGCGGTTGCAATACGCCGAGCTCAGCGACAACCAGATCACCGACGTCTCCGCGCTCAGCGGCCTCGAGGCGATGCGGTCGCTCTACCTCAGCAACAACCAGGTCGCCGACATTAGCGCCCTGAAGTCGCTCAAAGGCCTCACCTCGCTCTACTTGGACGGAAACCCGGTCGCGGGCATCAACGCCGTCGCGGGAATGGAGCGCCTGGCGACGCTCAGCGCGGCTGGCGCCCGCATCAGCGACGTCTCGCCGCTGCGGAAGCTCACCAACCTGCACCGGCTGGATCTGGCGAACAACCAAATCGCCGATATCGCGCCGCTGGCGGAGATGGCCGCCGAGGACGCCGCCGGCCAGCAGCGCTTCGCGCCCTTCTGGATCGTCAACCTGAGCGGCAACCCGCTCTCGGCGGCCTCCAAGGACAAGGCGCTGGCCGAGCTCAAAAAGCACTCGACCCGCATTCAGACCGAATAGAAACAAGAACGCCAGGGCCGGAAGAGTCTCCGGCCCTGGCGCTTCCGCGTCCCTTGTTTAGCCCAGCCAGTTCTTGAACGCCTTGCGGCCCGCGAACTCCGCCTTGTCGCCCAACTGGTCGGCGATCGACAGCAGCCGGTTGTACTTCGCGATCCTGTCGGAGCGGCACAGCGAACCGGTCTTGATCTGCCCGGCGGCGGTCGCCACGGCCAGGTCGGCGATGGTGGAATCCTCGGTCTCGCCCGAGCGGTGCGAGATCACGTAGGTGTAGCCGGCCTTGCGCGCGATGTCGATGCACTCGAGCGTCTCGGTGACCGTGCCGATCTGGTTCAGCTTGATGAGGATCGAGTTGGCCAATCCGCCCTCGATGCCGTCGGCGAAGATCTTCGGGTTGGTCACGAACAGGTCGTCGCCCACCAACTGAATCTTGTCGCCGACCTTGTCGGTCAGCAGCTTCCAGCCTTCGTTGTCCAGCTCGCCGCAGCCGTCCTCGAGCGAGATGATCGGGTACTTGCGCGCCCAGTCGGCCCACATCGAGGCCATCTCGGCCGGCGTCCGCTTGGAGCCGTCGGAATCCTCGAACACGTAGACGCCGTCCTTCCACAGCTCCGAGGCCGCCGCGTCGATCGCGATCCAAACCTCTTCGCCGGGCTTGTAGCCGGCCTTCTCGGTCGCCTCCAGCAGCAGCTCGAACGGCTCTTCGTTGGACTTGAGCTGCGGCGCGAAGCCGCCCTCGTCGCCCACGCCCGTCGAGTAACCCTTGCCGTTGAGGATCTTCTTGAGCGTGTGGAAGATCTCCGCCGAAGCCCGCAGCGCCTCGCTGAAGCTCGGCAGGCCGATCGGCATGATCATGAATTCCTGGATGTCGACGTTGTTGTCGGCATGCTGGCCGCCGTTCATGATGTTGCACATCGGAACCGGCAGCGTGTACTCGCCGCCCGGGGCCAGCCGTTGGTACAGCGGAATCTTCTGCTCGACCGCCATCGCGCGGGCGGCGGCGATGGAGACGCCCAGGATCGCGTTGGCGCCCAGGCGGCCCTTGTTCGGCGTGCCGTCGAGGTCGATCATCTTGCGGTCCAACGCCGCCTGATCGTCGGCCGGAAAGCCCACCAGGGCCGCCGCCAGCTCGTTGTTCACGTTGTTGACGGCCTTGGTCACGCCCTTGCCGAGATAGCGTTTCTTGTCGCCGTCGCGCAGCTCGACGGCCTCGTTGATGCCGGTCGAAGCGCCCGACGGAGCCATCGCCGAGGTGTAGGCGCCGCTCTCGAGCACGATGTCGACCTGGACAGTGGGATTGCCGCGGGAATCCAGGATTTCCAACGCGTGAAGGTGTTGAATCTTAGACATTTCTGGTCCTCTCGATACGAATTTCCAGGGTAGCACGCAGACTGCGAAAATCCGGTCACGATGCGCGGTCGTCCCTGTCTCGTCCGGTACACATCCAACCGTCCGGGCGGGCCCTCAGCGCCGCCGGCCCGTCGCCACGAAGTACGGCGCCACCCGGGCCACCGCCGCCCGCGCGAGCGGAACGCCTCCGAGCGCCAGGTAGGCCCGCGCCGCGACGCGCTTCAGCGGCGGAAACGTCGCCAGCTCTCTCGGCTCCGGGGCCCCCGGCCGCACCTCGCTGTCGCCCGGAAAGCTCCCCGCCAGCAGCCGCCGCAGGCCGGGGTATGACAGTGGCCGGATCGGCCCGTAATCGATCCCCAACCGGCGCTTCACCAGCCGTTCGGCCCGGCTTCGCGGCAGGTAGCCCAAGCCCCAGATCCCGACGTGCGGCTCCGCGGTCAGGCTGTAGCGGTTCGGCGTGGTGAAGTAGGCCATGCCGCCGGGGCCCAGCGCGCGGCCGACCTCGGCCACGGTCCGCTCCGGCGCCTCCACGTGCTCCAGCAGGTCCGTCGCCGTCGCCGCCGCGAAGGCGCCGTCCTCAAAGGGCAACGCCTCGGCGTTCGCCAGCAGCAGGCGCGCCTCCAAGCCCTCCTGCTCCAGCAGCTTGCGCGCCAGCACGACCTGATACAAGGCCACGTCCACGCCCGTCGCCGGCCGGCCCGCGCGAACGGCCGCGGCTACATAGCGCCCCATGCCGCAGCCCACGTCGAGCAGCGCCCCGGGGCCGGCCGCGGCCAGCCGCTCCATCGCCGCGGCGGCCTGCTCGGCCTCCACTTCGAAGTGCGCCAGGTGCCTCTGCTGCAGCTCCGGCCGCGCCGGAGGCCGCAGGCGGTAGAGCAGCGCCGCCAGCTCCGCAAAGCGCATCCGCCCCGCCGCCCTCTCCAGCTCCGTCGCCAGAGCCAGGTCGTCCTCCCACGAGATCTCGCTCGGCGGCCTCGTCCGGTAGTCCGGAAAGCCGAGGCGGTGGGCTGTGGGCTCGGCGAGGGTCCGCACCGACGCCGATGCTATCATGGCGACTCTCCCCGCCGAACGCGCGTTCGGCCCCGACGTGTCCGCCAAACCCTTGCGCACCGCGATCTTCGGCCTGGGCGGCGCCGCCGAGAGGCTGCACATCCCCGCCTGCCGGGCTCTGCCGGGCGTCGCCCTCGAAGCTGGCTGCGACCCCGACCCGGCCGCCCGCGACCGCGCCCGCTCGCTCGGCGTGGAGCGCGTCTACGCCACCGCCGAGGAGCTGCTCGCCGCGGTCAGCCCGCAGCTCGTGCTGGTGGGAACCCCGCCGGAAAGCCATTTCGACCTCTGCCGCCTGGCGCTGGAAGCCGGCGCCCATACGCTCTGCGAAAAACCCTTCGTGGAGTCGCTCGAGCAAGCCGACGGCCTTCTCGCGCTGGCTCGCGACCGCCGCCTCCAGCTCGCCGTCAACACCCAGTACCGCTACATGCCGATCTACCGGCGCACCCGCGAGCGCATCGCCGCCGGCGAGCTCGGGCGCCTCTACGCCGTCCAGGTCTGGCAGCAGATGTTCCACCCGCCCGGCGCCGAGAAAGTCGACTGGCGCCGGCGGCTGCGCCGCTCCACGCTGTTCGAGTTCGGCGGACACGCCCTCGACCTGCTCGTGGACCTGTTCGGCGACGACCCCCTCTCGATCGCCTGCACGATCCCCCGCGTCCGCCCGGAGTACGACTCCGACGTGCTGGTGCAGGCCACTCTGCGCTTTCCCGCCGAGCGCCTGGCGACGCTCTGGCTGCACCGCGTCACCCACGCCCCGCTGCGCTACCTCGAGATGCGGGCCGACTGCGAACAGGCCTCCCTGCGGCTCTCTCTAGGGGGCCTGGCCCGCGCCGAGGCGGCCTGGAGCGCGGGCCCTCGGCTGCGCTGGAGCCTGGTGCAAGGCGGCGAAGCGCGCGAGGAGCGCGGCGGCCGCTCGAAGGTCTACGCCAGGATGGCCAAGCCCGCCTTCGAGAGCGCCACACGGGCGCTGCTCGCGGACTTCGTCGCCCGCATCCGGAGCGGCTCCCTCGACCTGGCCGACGCCGAACGGGCCCGGCGGGTCCTGCGCGTCTCCCTCGCCGGTTACGAATCCGCCGAAAACGGTGGGGCGCCCGTCGCCCTCATTTGAGGTATGGCGAGTGACCCCTACAATATAAGGGAGTCGCATGAGAAATCTTTCGTCCATGACCCGTCGACGGTTCGCCCAGGCAGTGGCCGGCGGCCTCGGCCTCGGCGGCTTGTCGTGCGGCGGCTCCCGGCTCAAAGGCGACCCGGAAGGCCGCAAGGTCGTCGTCCTCGGCCTCGACGGCATGGACCCCAAGATCATCCGCGGGCTCATGGAGAGCGGCCGCGCGCCCAACTTCAAGAAGCTCGCCGACCGCGGCGCCTTCAAGCCCTTGGGCACCACCATGCCGGCCCTGAGCCCGGTCGCCTGGTCCAGCTTCATCACCGGCATGACGCCCGGCGGCCACGGCATCCCGGACTTCATCGCCCGCGACCCGCTCACCTACCAGCCGTTCTTCGCCATCTGGGAATCGCGTGACGGCGGCGGCGGCTCCTTGGCCGTCGGCGACTACGAGATCCCGCTGGGCTCGGGAACCATCGAGAACCTGCGCTTCGGCAAGCCCTTCTGGGCCTATTTGACCGAGAACGGGATCCCGGCCACGGTCATCAAAATCCCCACGAACTTCCCGGTCGAAGAGACCGCCACCCGCGCCATCAGCGGCATGGGCACGCCGGACGTCGTCGACTCCTTCGGCCTGTTCACCTACTACACCAGCGACCCCGAAGAGACGATCGAGAATCTCTCCGGCGGCGAGCTGGTGCGCCTCCGCTTGGCCAACGGCAAGGCGACGGCCGATCTGCTCGGCCCCGCCAACTCCTTCAAGCCCAACGAGCCCGGCCGCACGACCACGCCGTTCACCGTCTACGTCGACCCCACCGCCCCGGTGGTTCGCATCGACGTGGGCGACCAGCGGCTGGTGTTGCAGGAGGGCGAGTTCAGCGACTGGGTCAAGGTCCGCTTCGAGCTCGTACCGCACCTGGCCAGCGTCGCCGGCATCACCCGCTTCCTGGTCAAGCAGATCCACCCGCACCTGCAGCTCTACGTCCAGCCGATCAACGTCGACCCCGAAGACCAAGCCGCCCCGGTCACCTACCCGGCCGAGCTCGGCGGCGAGATCGCCAAGCACATCGGCCCGTTCTGGACCAAGGGCCTGCCGGCGGACACCAAGGCCTTCGACCTGAAGATCTTTCGCGACGAGGACTACGTCAAGCAGGCCGAGCTGATCCTCAACGACCGCGTGGCGCTGTTCGACTACGAGTGGGCCAACTTCGTCGCCCAGAAGTCCGGGCTGTTCTACTTCTACGTCTCGTCTACGGACCAGGACGCCCACATGCTGTGGCGCAACATGGACGAGACCCACCCGATGCACAAGGAGAGCGACCCGCGCTTCAAGGACTACATCCCCGAGATGTACGTCCGCATGGACGCTCTGGTCGGCAAGATCCTGCCGGC
Organism: Acidobacteriota bacterium; assembly: GCA_016125275.1. Classification (GTDB taxonomy): domain Bacteria; phylum Acidobacteriota; class Terriglobia; order Bryobacterales; family UBA6623; genus RI-231. The sequence goes on from WGMB01000005.1 coordinate 117,088, forward strand.
CCTCGACGACAAGACCCTGCTCATCGTCTGCTCCGACCACGGCTTCGCCCCCTTCGGCCGCCAGTTCCACCTCAACACCTGGCTGCGCGACAACGGCTACCTGACCCTCAAGGACGAGGCCAAGTCCAAGGAGCGCACCACGCCCGACGACGTGAACTGGGACGAAACCGCCGCCTACGGCATCGGCTTCAACGGCCTCTACCTCAACATGGTCGGGCGCGAGGAGCGCGGCATCGTCTCTCCCGAAAAGGCCCCCGAGCTGGTCAGCCGCATCTCGCGCGAGCTCGAAGCCCTCAGCGACCCCGACACCGGCGAGCGCCCCGTCCACAAGGTCTATCCCCGGGACTCGATCTACTCCGGCGAGATCACGCCCGAAATGCCCGAAATGCTGGTCGGCTACACGCCGGGCTACCGCTGCGCCAACGATTCCGTGCTGGGCGAAACCGTCAAGCCGACGCTCGACCTCAACCCCTGGGCCTGGGGCGGCGACCACTCGATGGCCACCGAGCTGGTGCCCGGCTCGCTGTTCATCAGCCGTTCCATCGGCGCCGCCAGCCCGAACATCCTCGACCTGCCGGTGACCATCCTGGACTTCTTCGGCTTCGAAAAGCCCCAGCAGATGGTCGGCAAGTCGCTGCTCAAGGCCTGACGGCTCTACTGGATATAGCCCAGCGACCGCAGCTTGTCGCGGTCTTGCCGACCGTAGCCGGCCTCGGCCTTGCCTGCGATCCCCCAGCGCTTCCGCAACGCTTCGCTGTGGGCGACGTGCGCTTCCAGCGCGGCCCGCCCGGCGGCGACCGCGTCGGGCCTCTGGGCGGCGATGTCGTGGCGCTCGCCCGGATCGGCCGCCAAGTCATACAGCCGGCTGCGCCCCCAGGCCGGCTCCTCGATCAGCTTCAGCCCGTCGACCAGCGCGCTCCGCATCGACCGCCGCCCGATCAAGCTCGTCGCAAGCTCCGGCCGCGGCTCGAGCGCGCACGGCTCCGCCGCCCACGAGCAGGCCAGCGAGCGGCCTTGCATCTCGTTGGCGTCAAAGGAAATCCCTGCCAGCTCGAGCAGCGTCGGCGGTAGGTCGATCGTCCCCACCACCGCTTCCACCCGGCGGCCGTCGGGACGCCCCGGCGGCTTGATCAGCAACGGCACGCGCAGCATCTCCTCGTGCAGCGTCCAGCCGTGCACCATACCGCCGTGCTCGTAGAACTCTTCGCCGTGGTCGCTGGTCAGCGCGATCAGCGCCCGGTCATAGATCCCCAGCTCGCGCAGCCGGTCCAGCACCCGCCCCACCTCCCGGTCGGTGGCGCGAAACTCCGCTTGATACAGCGCCCGGATCGCCGCGATCGTCTCCGGCGAAGCCTCCGCCTCGCCCTCCCGGATCGCGTCGAGGTAGGGCTGCTCCACCGCCCTCCCCACCGGCGAGGCGGCGCCGCCGTCCGGCAGATCCTCCGCCGGCGGCGCATACGGGGCGTGCGGGTCGAAGAAGTGCAACCACAGGAAGAACGGCTCCGGCCCTGCCCCGTCGAGCCAAGCCACGGCCTTGTCGGCCAGGTCCGGCGATGTCGCCTCGAGCCGCAGCAGCTCCGGCGCCCCTTCGCGGAGCCTCCGCAGGGCCGCCGTCTCCGGCCGGGGGCTCAGCGGAAAGAAGTCCACCTCGTCGAAGCCGCTCGCAAAGCGCTCCTTCGACCCCCACGGGCTCAGCAGAAAGTTCCGGCCGATGGCGGCCGTCCGGTACCCCGCTTCCCGCAGCCGGTCGGACAGCAGCGGAACCTCCGGCGCCGGAATCAACCCCGGCGGACCGCTGCCGGTCACCCACGGCGAGACGCCGCTCAGCAAGGCCGCCATCGCCGGAACCGTCCAAGGCGCCGACGAGCGGGCCTGCTCGAATGAGATCGCATCCCGCGCCAGCGAAGCAATGGCCGGGGCCGCCGAGGCCTCTCCGCAGCAGTGCAACGCATCGGCCCGCAAGGTGTCGATGGTGATCAGGATCACCGGGGGCGCCTCGGCCCCCCCGCCGGCCAGCGTCGTCGTCGCCGGCCCCGCCTCGGAGCCGAATCCCGCCGCCGACGCTCCCGCCAGCGCCAGGCACAGGGCCGCTCGCCCGGCCGCCGCGCCCTTCGCGGACGCCGCCGCCCACAGCGCCAAACCCAGCAGCGCCGCCGCGCCCGCCGTCGCCCAGACCTGCTGCGGCCCCTGCGCCCTGGAAACCTGAAAAGCGAACGCCGCCGCCAGCGCCGGAGGCGCGCAGCGAGCGCCGACGGCCAACCAATGCGCCAGTCGCGGCCTCGCCGCCAAGCCATCGGCCGCCAGCGCCGCCGCCACGCCCGCCGCCGCCCAGCACGCCAGCCAGAAGGCGGGCTCGCGGGCTGGCGTGGCGGCCCACTCCGGCGGGCCCGTGGCCACCATCCAGCCGAACCCCGCCGTCGTCGCCGCCAGCCCCAGGCCCGCCGTCCACGAGGCGTTTCCGCGCCCCAGCAAGGCCCCGCAGGCGCCCCCCAGCAGGCCCAACCCCAGCAATCCCAACGCCGAAAGCGCCGCCGGCCAAGCCAACGAACGCCAGTTGGCGAAGTGAAATCCCTGCACGTGAGCCGAGAACGCCAGGTCGGCCAAGGTCAGCGTCAGGCAATAGGAAACCAGGGCTCCGAGCAGCGTCCGCCTCAAATCGCCGAGTGTAGCTCACCCCAACCGCTCCCGCGCGCGGCCCGATCGGCCCCGCCCGCCTGTGCTAGCTTGGAACCCGTGCAGGACCTTCTGGGAAAAACCGCCGTCGTCACCGGCGCCGCCGCCGGAATCGGCAAGGCCATGGCCGCCGCCTTCGCCCGCGAGGGCATGAACCTCGTCCTGGCCGATCTGGACCGCGAAAAGCTCGACCGCGCCGCCGCCGAGCTCAGCGCCGCCGGCGTCGGCGCCCTCGCCGTTCCCACTGACGTCACCCAGCCTGAGCAGGTCGAGGAATTGGCCCGCAAGGCCTACGACCGCTTCGGCTCCGTCGAGCTGCTGTGCAACAACGCCGGCGTCCTCGGCCCCATCCTGCCGTCCTGGCAGCAGCCCATCGAGAACTGGCGCTGGGTCTTCGACATCAACGTGCTCGGCGTCGTCCACGGCATCCACGCCTTCGTCCCGCGCATGCTCGCCCAGGGCACGCAAGCCTACGTGCTCAACACCGGCTCCATCGCCGGCTTCATCAACGGCCCCTTCTTCGCCCCCTACAACGCCAGCAAGCACGCCGTGGTCTCTCTGTCGGAATGCCTCCACCACGAGCTGCGCGCCGTCGGCTGCCGCATCCAGGTCGGCGTGCTTTGCCCGGGCTGGGTCAACACCGGCCTCGCCCAGCTCGAGCAGAAGCTGCCGGCCGAGCTCGCCGGGGTCAACGCCGCCCAGGCTCAGAGCGACATCGTGGCCCAGCGCGAAAAGAACGTCCGCCAAATGGTGGCCGACTCCATCTCGCCCGACGAGATCGCCGCCATCGTGCTCGCCGCCGTCCGCGAAGGCCGCTTCTACATCTTTCCGCACCAGGAACGCAAAGCCGACATCGAGGCCCGCCTGCACGAGGTCCTCGCCGAAGCCCAGCCGTCCTTCCCGCCGAAGAAACCCGTCTGAACCCCAAAAAGCGCCGCGGACGGCGACTCGTACCCGAGCCGCCGCCCGCTTTGCTTTGGCAGTTGGAAGCGCTCCCGAGGGAGAACTCTGTGGAAACTAGCGGCCGCGGCCGCCGGACCGGCCATGGCTCGGAGCGGACCGCACGCCCCCTCCGCCGCCGCCTCCGCCGCTACGGACGGACCCGCCGCCCCCAAACGAGCCGCCGCTCGGCGCCCGCGACGGCGCCGACCGCATCGAAGGCCCGCTGCTCGACCGTCCGCCGCCGAACGATCCACCGCTAGGCGCCCGCGACGGCATCGACATCTGCGGCGCCGAGCTCCGCCGCGACTGCATCTGCGGATACCCGCCGCCCGACCGCGAGCTCGAAGGCGCCCGGTTGACCGAAGGCGCCCGGCTGGGCGAGGCCCCCGGGCTGCGGCCGTACGACCCGCCGCCGCCCGAAACCGACGAGCGCGGAACTCGCGACTCCGAACGCGGCGCATACGAGCCGCCGCCGTTCGAACGGCTCGACGAGGGCGCCCGGCTGACCGAGCGTTGCGGCGTCGTCACGCTGGAACGCGAGCTCGACGGCGCCCGGCTGACGCCCGAGCGCCCAACCGACCCGCCCGACCCGCGATCCACCCGGCTCACCGAGCGCTGCGGCGAAGACGACCGGGAGCTCGCCGAATCGCGCGACCCCAGCCGCACGCTCGACCCCCCGTTCGACCCGCCGGAGCCCCTGTCAGAGCCGGCCAAGCCCGACCGTGACGACGAAGGCCCCGCGGCGCGGTTCGTCCGGCCGTTCGGCGAGCTTCCCAGGGTCCGCCAGCCGCCCGACGCCGCCGTCGCCCCGGACCGGGAAGTAGCGCCCGAGCCCGACCGAATGCTGGAGCTGCCGCCGGCCAAATCCGTGCGCGACCGGCTCACCGAGGTCGTCCCGGCCGCCCCGCCCCGCACGATCGTACGGTTGCTGTCCGCGCCCGCCCTCGACGCCGGCGCCTGCGCGCCGCCCAGGCTGCCGCGCCCATCGCCGCCCGCGGATCTCACGCCGCCCGCCGCCGCCGCCGCGTTGTCGCGCGCCGAGCCGTTGGTGCGGAAGTCGCGCACCGAGCTCACGATCTGATTGCGCTGCTGGTCAAACGGCACCCTCTCCAGCCGGGCCGAACGCGTCGCGTCCGTCCCTCCCCGAGAGAAAGTGCGTACGCTGGTCGCCCGAGCCGCCACGGAATTTCCGCCGCGCGCCGACGAGCGCACCAGCCGCCCCTGGCTCTCCCGCGACGGCGCCACCGGAATCTGGCCGCGCAGCAGGCTGGCCCTCTGCAGCTCCTCGCCGCGCAGCGAGGTCGGGTTGTTCACCTGGCCGCGCGAGAATCCGTTGGCGTCCACCACCGTCACGCCGTTGTGCGCGCGAGCGTTGCGGTAGTTGTTGTAGATGTTCACCGAGTTGTCCACGATGATCGTCTGGTTGCCGCGGAAGCCTCCACGGTACCCGCCGTAGTAGCCGCGTCCGTACCAGGGGCGATAGATCTCGCCGGGAGCCAGCGGCACCCAGCCCACCCGGCCGAAGCCGATGCCCACGCCGAACGAGAAGCCGTTGCCGCCGCCGTAGCCGAAAAAGCTCACCAGCGCCGGCCGGTAGTAGTGCCGGTGGTGGCGGTAGCCCGGCCACCAGCCCCAGCCGAAGCCCGACGAGTAGAACCAGCGGCCGTAGTGATACGGCGCCCAGCCCCAAGGCTCGTAGCCCACCCAGTTCCAGCCGTAGTAGTCCACCCAGGCCCAACGGCCTTGGCGATACGGAGCCCAGCCCGCGCCCACGCCGCTGGGGTACCACACGTTGCCGTAGCCGGAGACGTAGCGCCAGTTGCCGTAGTCGTCCAAATCGCCGGCGCCGACGATGTCCTGGCTCACGTACTGGTAGGAGCGCACGTTCGACAGTCGCTCGTCGCGGCTCTCGTTCCACTCGTCCCAGGGGTCGGAGGGCAACGCGCGATCGGTCCGGAACTCCGGCCCCGCGCCGGCGCCTCCGTCGCGAATCGTCATCATCTTGCCCTGGTCCAGCGTCTCGATGCCGTCCACCGAGGCGATCTCGGTCCGGCCGCGCCGCACCTGCACGGTCGTCTCGTCGCCCGCCACCGCCACCTCATAGCGGCCGCGTTCGCGAGGCCGCACCGCCGCCAGCGGCGTCTCGATGTCGATGTCCGCCTCGCCGTCCTTGAGCTCCGAATACGTCAGCCGCCCGTCGAGCAGCCGCACCCGGAAGCGGCGGTCGCCCAGCTCGGTGATCTCCACCGTCGTCGAGCCGTCCAGCCGAATCAGGTTCGCGTAGTCGAGCTGTATCTCCACCCGCGAGCCCGGCCCGGTCTCGATCACGTCGCCTTCCACCAGCGGCCCGTTGATCTCGGCGGCCACCCAGTCCCCGGAATCGCCGCGCTTGGTGGTCACGTCTCCGTTGATAAGGCTGATCCGGGCCACCCCCAGCGCGGGACCGGAGTCGCTGGACTGGGCTTCGGCCGGGGGAGCGCTGACCAGCAGGAGCAGGGAGGCGGAAACGGTCGCGATGGTTGCTCTCATGGCTGATCTCCTGGGGCGCTTCTGCGCCGCCGGCCCTTATGGAAGCAATCCGGGGGCCAATTGTAAAGCCCGCGTTAACCTTTGCAAATGTTTGTGTTTTCTACCGCTTGAGGGCCGCCGGCCGGTGCAAATCCACCGCCGCCGGTGGTGCTCGGCCGGTCCCGCCATTCCAAGCTCCTCTGTTCTATAGTTGACCGGATGCTATTTCCCCATCGGCTCGTCGTCTCCTCGGTTATTGTGACGGCCCTGCACCTCTGCGCCGGCCCCTCCCCAGCCCAAACCGGAGCCTGCACGATCGAGACCGTCGTCGGCGGCCACGACGTCGGTCGATTCGACGGAATGGCCGCCCCCCAAGCGGAACTGCTCTCCCCATTCGACCTCGCCATCGGACCCGACAACCTCCTCTACATCCTGGAGTACCGTGCCAAGGCGATCCTGCGGGTGACGCCCGCGGGCGTTTTGGAGGTCGTCGCGGGGACGGGAGAACGCGCCCTGGGCGGAGACGGGGGGGCCGCCCGGCTGGCCTCGTTCCTCCTGCCGACCCAGATGCGCTTCGGTCCGGACGGCGCGCTCTACGTGCTCGATGGTCCGTTCTTGCGCAAGAGCATTCGACGCATCGTCGACGGGACGATTACGACTGTCCTCGAGACGGGAGGGCCCGGCCAATTCGGCGTCGGCGACACCGTCGATGAAACCGGGATCCACGGAGAAATCTCCTTCGATATCGGCCCCGACGGCGCGATCTATCTGACGTCGGACGCCCTCCACAGGATCTATCGCGTCGATCCCGACGGCTCGGTTGCCACCATCGCCGGGAGCGGCGACCCCGTCCCCGACGTGGGCGGCTACGCCGGCGACGGCGGTCCGGCGATCCAAGCTGAGCTCGACCGTCCTACCTCGATCGCCGTCGGACCCGACGGCGTGATCTATTTTGCCGACGGACCGACCTCCAGCCAACGCATTCGACGCATCCTGCCGGACGGTTCGATCCAAACCTACATGTCCCGGTCCGTCTATCAGTACGCCCAGGTGGGCTTCTTGCGTGAGCAGACCGGCCTCTCCTTGCGCGGGGATCTGCACGTGGACCGGCAAGGCAGGCTCTACTGGGCGGACACCGGGGAGAACGGCCTGGAAATCAAGCGAATCGGGCTCGATGACCGGGTCGAGTCCGTTTGGAGCCCCGGGCCGCTCGCCGTTTCGGATCGATTCGCCGTCGGAGAGGGGGAGATCTACATCGTGGGAGCGGCGCAGGTGCTTCGACTTGGAGAGGAGCCCGGAACATCGGAGGTCATCGCCGGAGCCTCGCCGGCCGCCTCCTCCTTTGGCGACGGGGGACGCGCCCTCGATGCGTCTCTGGTCAGCCCTTCGACGCTCGTTGTCGGTTCGGATGGCGAGATCTATATCGGTGATCCGTTCGCTGCTCGGATCCGCGTGGTCCGCGGCGGAACCATCGCAGCGTTCGCCGGCAATGGAACCGCCCGTCCCCCGGAGGCGATCGTCGGGAGCGCCGCGGGAGACGGAGGACCCGCGGGGAACGCCTCCTTCCGTTACCTCAACGATCTCGCCATCGGTCCCGACAACAGCGTCTATGTTGCGGACGAGGCCATCGTCCGCCGCATCCTGCCGAGCGGCTTGATCGAACGCTATGCCGGTACAGGACAGCCTTGTCCTTCTGGAGGGGAGAGATTTGGGAGCGATTGCGGGGACGGCGGACCTGCGGTCGAGGCCCAACTCGGGACTTCGGTCCGGCAGATTCAGGTCGATCGTTTCGGGAACGGATTCATCCTCGCGAATGAGTCCCGGGATGGGCGCAATAGATGGGTGCGTCGAGTCGGAGCGGATGGCGTCATCGGAACGATCGACGACGCGCTCGCCCCGAACGTGAGAGCGGGAGACGCGACCGCGATCGAGTTGGAGAGCGGTGAGAATCTCTGGCTGAACACCTCTCGCGACGGGCTTTGGAAGCTCGACCAGAGGGGAAAAGCGACCCTGCAGTCTCCGCCGGAAGACCCGCGCTATCCAGGCGTGGAACGGATGGCGGCGGGCCCTGGGGGCGACCTGTACTTCTGGGACGGCGCCCTCGGCCTGTTCCATCGGCGCCCGGACGGCTCCGTCCGCCTGCTCACGCCGATCCGAACCGACGACCGGAACTTGGGCGACGGCGGCCCGCCCAGGGACGCCACGACGGGAGCTATCGCGGACCTCGCCACGGACCGCGTCGGCAATCTGTACCTCGCCGACAGCAGCAACCGTGTCGTCCGGCGGATCAATTCGCCTCAGGACTGTCCAAAGATCGACCGACCAAGGATCAGCGCCGTCACCGACGTCGCCTTCCGCAGATCCGTCCTGCTCGCTCCGGGCTCCATCCTCTCGATCTTCGGTTCGGGACTCGGTCCGCCGGTGGGCGTCGTAGGCGCCCCCGGCGCTGACGGCCGCTTCCCGTCACAGCTCGAGGGAGTTCGCGTCCTCGTCAACGGGCAGGAAGCAACGATCCTCTACGTCTCCGGCAGCCAAATCAACGCGATCATCCCGTACACAACCGAGGTCTTGGGTCGCTACCGCAGTCGAAACGCCTCGTCGGCTCCGTTCTTCTCGGTGGGCGCCATCCGGGCGAATGTCGTCGTGGTTCGCGACGGCGTCGACTCCGACCCGGCGCGCATCAACCTCGGCCCCGCGGCCCCTGTGCTCATCTCCCTCGCTGACGGACGGATTGCTGCGCTCAACCAGGACGGGTCCGTCAACGGAGACGACAATCCGGCTCAGCCGGGCGCGATCGTTGTGCTCTTCGGCAGCGGCGGCGGCCCGACCACGCCCCCCAGCGCCGACGGCTCCATCGCTGAGGCGGCCCCGCTCGCGGCCCACGGACCGGTCTCGGTCTTGATCGACGGCCACGAAGTCGAAGCCCTCTACGCCGGGGCCGCGCCGGGCTTGGTCGCCGGCGTGTTGCAGGTCAACTTCCGCATTCCGAAGGACTTGCAGAGCACGGGCCGCGTCGGCGTCCAGCTCAAGATCGGCTTCGAGGTGAGCCCGGCGAATCCGCTTCCGCAACTGGCGATCGGGACTCCCTGAGCGCTACTGCGAGGCGATCCGGGACAGATTCCGCCACCTCAATTACGGTCTAAGCACGCGCTTGCGAGGTCTCCCTGAAAACCGTACTTTACGATCGCCCCCGTCGACACGGTAAACTCCGGCCCGGGCAGAACCGCTTCAGACCAAGTTGACAAGAAGACGTGCCCCCGATCGTCCAGCGCCAAACCGGACGGGATCGCCGCCCCATCGTCGGCCGATCTGGCCCGGTGACGCCACGCGATGGAACCATCCGAGCACAACTTGACGATCACTGACTCTTTGTAGCCTGACATGGCAATGATCAAGCCGCCGTCGATGTCAGATGTCATCGTACCCAGGCCGGTAAGTTCATTGGTCAGATCAGCAAACTGTAGGAGCTGGGCTTCCGGGCTAATCCTTACAATCTTGATTCCTGCATCGCGATCTCCCACTGCACCTGCCGCATAGAGATTGCCAGCGTCGTCGATTTCGATGGCCTTGGGTGTGAACTCTTCTTCAAAGGCAATGCTCCAATCCAGTTTTCCCTTCGACGTCCACTTCGCGAATCTCTTTCCGCGCGAATATTCGCCCAGCGCTGCGTAGACGTTCCCCAGTCGGTCCACCGCCACGGCGGCCAGACTAGATGGAGAGAGGCGCTGCGTGTCTCCTAGTGGTCCTTTAACGAAAACATCTGAGGCGACAGCCGTGCCAAGATCGCCGCCGATAGCATCATAGGATAGAATGGCCAAATTGCTGGACAATTGACTATGTGAAAATAATCCCACAACGTACACGTTGCCAACATTATCGACGGCGATGCTGCGGGGGCCGTCCAGCGGTGACTCCGACTGCCTTGGACGGTATCGTGTCGACCATGAAATGTGGCCGTCTGGAGAATATTTTGTGATTATCCAGTCTTCTTCCTGCTCGGCGACGACGTAGATAAAACCGTCTTGATCGGTTGTCATGGTTGTGGGGTTTCCGGGAATCCCGTAACTCGTCCGCCACAGCTCAGTTCCGTCGGTGTCGTACTTCACCAGTACGCCAGCGAGCGCGTACAAGGAATCGCCAGATGCGCTCAAGCGTCGCTCAACGGCGAGGCCTTCCGCTGAAATCTTCCACTCCATCGATAGGGCCGTTGATCCGGCCGGATCTCCCGTGAGCAGCTTTGGGTCCGGAACGCCGATGCGTTTCAGGATTTCTGCGACCATTGTGGCGAGTCTTGGGTCTTTTGCGGAGATCAATAGATAGGGGACGGCTTCGTCTCCCACCTTGACAAGGTTGCTGGCAGCGATAGAGCGGTCGAACCCATCGGCGGCTTCGAGTTGCCTGATGTGGCTGAGGATTGTTGCGTTCCCTTGGATGCTTTCGCTCAAGCGAACGAGCGCCCTTGCTGCGGCTGCGGTTTCTGCGGTTGATCCTTGGCGCAGTGTCTTGAGCAATGGCCGCACGGCTGGTGCTCCCATGAGAGCTAATTCGCCGAGCGCCCGCTCTTGACCGCTGACAATATCTCCGATCAACCTGCCGACGCGAGCCTCGGTGGTACCCTCGCCCCCCGCTTGTGCTCCCTGGGCCGAGCCAAGAGCGACCGTGTAGAACAGGAAAGAGATAAATAGGCATCGGGATGCGACCGAGGCAGCGTGGCGAAAACGAAGCGATTTCTCGATGGAACTCCTCACCATCGTTCGGTAGCCGGTTCTTGAACCGTCCTCCGATGCCTCTACATTGTGCAGTACTTCCAGATCCTGTACGCGATCATCTGGGTGCAGACGGCGGCTTTCATCCTCGCAGCCTTCATTCAGCACTCGCCTGTCAGGTCGTCTTGGACGCCGGGGAGGAGGCGGACAAAAAAACGTGAAGCGAATTGGCTTCCGCGGTCGCTCGTCCTCAGTCCCCCGCCGACGCCTGCTCCTCCGAGCCGAACCAGCCCCCCAGCAGCCGCGCGATCCCGTTCCGCGCGTCCATCACCAGGCTGAACAGCGCCGGCACCAGGAACAGCGTAAAGATCGTCGACACCACCAAACCGCCCACCACCACGCTGCCCAGCCCCCTGTACAGCTCCGAGCCCGCGCCCGGAAACAGAACCAGCGGCAGCATGCCGAACACGCTCGTCGCCACGCTCATGAAGATCGGCCGGATGCGCGTGCGCGTCGATTCGCGGATCGCTTCCCGCTCCGCCATGCCGTCTTCGCGCATGTGATTGAGCGACTGGTGGACCACCAGGATGGCGTTGTTGACCACCGTGCCGATCAGGATGATGAAGCCCAGCATCGTCAGCACGTCCAGCGGCTGAAAGATGAACTGGTTCAGCAGCCCCAACCCCAAAAAGCCGCCCGCCGCCGCCAACGGCACCGAAAACATGATTACGAACGGGTACAGAAAACTCTCGAACAGCGCCGCCATCAGCAGGTACGTGATCGCCAGCGCCAGCAGAAAGTTCCAGTTCAGGGTCTCCAGCATCTCGCCCAGCTTGTCCGCCGTGCCCGCCAGCGCCACGCGGTAGCCGCCCTCGAAGCGCCCCGCCGCCCGCATTGGGTCCAGAATCTGCCCGTTGATGCGGTCCATGGCTTCTTCGAGCGCCATTGAGTCCGGCGGCGCCACCCGCACGATCAAGCTGCGGCGGCGCTCCACGTGGTTGATCTGCGCCGGGCCCGTCGTCAGCTCCACCTTGGCCAGCGAGCCAAGCGTCACCAAATCGCCGCTGGGGGTCGCGATCGGGAGCTGCTCGATCAAGTGCGTGCGGTGTGTGTACTCGCGAGGGGCCTTGACCTTCAGGTCGATCTCGCGGCCCTGGTAGGGGTAGTCGCTGGCCTTGGCGCCGTCGATCAGCGCGCTGACGGTAAAGCCCAGGTCGCGGTTCGTCACGCCCAGCTCCGCCGCGCGTAGCCGGTCGGTCACCACCCGAATCTCCGGATCGCCCAGATCCAGCGAGGGCACCGGACGCACCTGCGCTTCCGGCAGAATCGCCATCGCCTTGCCGAAAACCTCGCCGCCCAGCGCGATCAACCCGTTGAGGTCGTTGCCCGAGAGCTCGATGTCGATCACCCGGCCCGAATCCCGCGCGCTCTGGAACAGGCTCGACTGCTGGATGAAGGCGATCGTCCCCGGAAAGCCCTGCCCGATCTTCGTGAACACCGGCAGCAGCTCCCGCACCCTCTGCGGGTCCTCCGAGCGCACGCCGTAGAAGGCCTGGTTGCTGAGCGCGATGAAGAACCAGCGGCCGATGCCGCCGCCCGGCTCGCTTACCCGCTGCTCGGGCGGATCGCTCCACATGTGGCTGAGGTTGTCGATGTACGGCTGCCGCATTCCTGCGACTTCGTCGATGTTGTAGCCCGGCGGCGGCTGCAGAATGCCGAACAGCAGGTTCTGGTTACCCTGCGGCAGATACTCCGTCTTGGGGATGAGCTGCAGGCTCACCAGCACCGCCGCGCCCGTCAGCCCCACCACCACGATCAGCCGTCGAACGACGCCGCCGCACAGCCAGTAGACGAAGCTCGCCGTCGCGTCGGTCAGCGCCGCCGCCGCCCCCGCCAGCCCAAACAGGTTCCCCGGCCCGTACTTGTGGGCCGGCTTGGGGCGGCCCAGCACCTTGGCCGACAACGCCGGAATCACCGTCACGGCCACCACCAGGCTCAACCCCACCGCGGCGCTGATGGCGATGGCGATGTCCTTGAAGAGCTGCCCCGCCTCCTGCTGAATGAACACGATCGGCAGAAACACCGCAATCGTCGTCAGCGTGGAAGCCAGCACGGCGCCCCACACCTCCCGGGCGCCGTCATACGCCGCCTGCGCCCGGCTCTTGCCCATCTGCAGGTGGCGATAGATGTTCTCGAGCGACACGATGGCGTTGTCCACCACCATCCCCACCGCAAACGCCATGCCCGCCAGGCTGATCACGTTGATCGTGCGGCCGAAGGCGTCCATCACCAGAAACACCCCGATCATCGAGATCGGGATCGCCGCGGCCACCACCAGCGTGCTCGAGAAGTTCCGCAAGAACAGCAGCAGAATGAACACCGCCAAGGCCCCGCCGACATAGAGGTTCTGCTCCACCAGATCGATCGCCGAGTAGATGTAGTCGGTCTGGTCGTAGGCCTGCAGCAGCCGCAGCCCGCGCGGCTCCAGCAACTGCTCGTTGACGACGGCGAGCTGTTCCTTCACGCCGTCCATCACCTCCAGCACGTTGGCGCCGGGCTCCTTGGTCACGTTCATCGCCAGCGACGGCTTGCCGAAGTAATACGGCCGGCCGGTCGCCTTGCGGTAGCCGATCTCCGCATAGCCCACGTCGCGCACGTACACCGGCTGGCCGTTGCGCACCGCGATCACCACGTCATTGATCGCTTCCGGCGACTCGTACTCGCCCATCGTGCGCACCCTGTAGCGCCGCTTGCCCTCGTCGAACGTGCCGCCGGAAAAGTTGCGGTTCTCCCGGTCCAGCGCCGAACCCAGCTCGCGGAACGTAATGCGGTGCGCCGCCAGCTTCTCCGGCTCCACCACCACGTGCAACTCCGTCTCCCGCCCGCCAAAGACGTTCGACGAGCCCACGCCGGCCACCCGCTCGAACTCCGGCTTCACGTTCTGGTCCAGAAAGTCGTACAGGTTGAAGATGTCGCCCTGGAAGGCGTCCGGCCCTTCGGTCGGCAGCAGCATGAACCAGCCGATCGCGTTCTCCCGCACGTCGTCGGTGCGGATGATGGGCTTTTCGGCGTCGCTGGGATACTCGGGCACCTGCTCGAGCCGGTTCGAGACCCGGATCAGCGCCGTGTCCAGGTCCGTGCCGGTCTGGAAGGCCAGCGTGATCGTCCCCTGGTTCTCCTGGGACTGGCTCTCCATCTTCACCAGCCCCTGCACGCTCTTGAGCTGCTCTTCCTGCTCCTCCACGATCTCCCGCTCGATCTCGAACGGCGTCGCCCCCGGCCAAAACGTCGTGATCGTAATCGTGGGCTCGTCCACCGTCGGGGTGAGCTGAATCGGGATGCGGAACAGGGCCAGGCCGCCGAACAGCAGCAGCAGAATGACGCAGACGGCCGTGGTGACCGGCAGCTTGATGGCTTGCTCAACGACCTTCATGGCAGCGCGTACTCCTGGGGTTCGGCTGAAACGGCTTGGTTGGCGCGCAGCCGCTCGTTGCCGCGCGTCACGATCTTATCGCCCGGCTGCACCGGCCCGTCCACGGCCACCCAGTCGCCGAGGCCTTCGGCCGTCCGCACTGACATCGGGCGAACCGTCCCCTCGGCCGTAATGGCGAACACCACCTGCTGGTCGCCCTGCAGCACCACCGCGTCCTTCGGCACGATCGTGCGCGTGCGCCGGTCGCCGGCGGGGAACAGAGCCTCCACCAGCATGCCCGGCAGCGCGCCGCCGGGGTTCTGGAAGGCCAGCTTCACCGGAAAGGCTCGCGACAAGGGATCGGCCTGCGGAATCACCGCCTTCACGGTCCCCGCGGTGCGCCGCCCGCCCAGCGCCTCGAACGACAGTCCCACCCGAGCCCCCACGGCAAAGCGGTTCAGGTAGCGCTCCGGAACGTTCACGCTCACCTCCAGCTCCTCCAGTGACAGCAGATCCACCACCGGGTCGCCCTTGCCCAGCCATTCGCCCACCTGCGTCAGCTCTTCCAGCACCACGCCGTCGAACGGCGCCACGATCACCGCCCGGGCGATCGTGTCCTCGATGCGTTCGATCTGCGCCCGCAGCCGCAGGTCGCCGCCCTCCCAGGCGTTGTACTCGTAGGTCTTCGCGTCCAGCTCTTCCTGCGGAATCACCTGCGCCTCGAAGAGCTGCCGCGCGCGGTCGAGCTCCCGCTCGGCCAGCTTCTGGCGCGCCAGCGTCTCCGCCAGCTCGGCTTCCAGCGACTGCTTCTCCAGCTCCGACTGCCGGGTCCGCAGCCGCGCCAGCACCGCTCCGCGCTCCACCTTCTGCCCGATCCGAACCGGGAACTCCTCCACCAAGCCCTCGACCTCTCCGGCCACTCGGCTCGACTTGCGCGACTCCACCGAGCCCGGCAGCCGCACCTCCGACTGCACCGCGTACGACTTGGCGGGCGTAAAGCGCACCGGCGCCGTCGGGGTCTGCGCCATCACGCCGGCCCCCACGGCGGCAAACAGGAACGCAACGCGCAAGCAAGCGGGCATCCACACAGTGTAGCTAGGGCGGAAGGAGAACAAATCCGCGCCGCAAATGAGGCGAACGTCGCATGTTGTCCGCCGCAGAAGGCGCCGTACTGTACCCCCATGGGGTTGACCGTCGAGAGCGTGCTGGTGCAGCGAACCGGGCCCGACAGCCTCGCCGCTCTGGCCGACGCCGTACGTCGCGCGCTGGGCGAGGACTTCGAAGAGCTCGCCCCCGGCGCCAAGGCCGACCGCACCATCGTCCTGGCCGCCGACCCGGCCTCCGCCTGGACCGCCGTCCTCGACACCCAGTTCGGCGAGGCGAAGAAGCTCGCCGCGGCGCTCTCGCGCGAAGCCGGCGCCCTCGCCCTCGCCGTCGGCGTCTTCGACAGTGACGACGCCTGGCTACGGCTCTGCCGCGACGGCAAAGCGCTCGACACCCTGAGCCTCCGCGGCAAGACGCCCCGCGGCCGTCCCGAGCGCTGGGCCCCGGCGCTGCCGCCCCCTTTGACGCCGCACGAGTGGTTCGAGCAACTCACCGGCGAAACCGTCTTCGTCGAGGACCGCGTCTCCCGAGCCGCCGAGCTGCTGGGCGCAGCCCCCGCCCAGTGCCTGACCCGCGCCGACGAGTGGGAGGCCTCCTGCGGGCCGTCCCTGCGGCTGTCATTCCGGTCGCGCCTGCTGCCCCAAAAGCGCGAGGCCGAAGGTCCGCCCTCCTTCGAGCTCCACGATCGGTTCGCGGGCGTCGAGGCCGGCGTCGGCGACGCCTTGCAGCAGCTCGCCGTCAGCGTCCGCAACAAGGGCGGGGAATCGCGCGGCGTCGAAGTCCGCCTCGAAGGCGACGCCGTCGAGCGCGGGCTGCTGGCGGCGGAGTCGGTCACCCTGGTCCGCTTTCTCGAGCGTCAGACCACGGAGCGGCTGAATGCTTCGTTCGTCGGAGGCGTCGCGCACCTGGAAGAGATGCTCGTCCCCGCCGGTCCGCCCGATCTCGGCCTCGAGCTGCTGGGCAAGATGATGCTGGCCGACCAGACCCTGTTCACCAAGGGCAAGCTCTGGGCGAACCTGGCGCTGAAGGCCGCCCGGCCCGGCGAAGGGCTGCTCCGGGTGCGGGTCCTGCCGCTCGCCAACCCCTCCGCCGAAGCCGTTTGGGAGGCCCCGGTGCGCGTCGTCGAAGCCATCCGCAAGCCGCTGCGCTCGGCCGAGCCCGGCTCGCTCTACGCCCGCAAGCTGGCCACGCCCCGCACTCTGTTCGGGTTGGCCGTCCTCGACGGCGATCAGGCGAGCGCGGCGCCGGCCGCCGGCCGGGCGATCCGCGCCTGGCTCGACGCCCTAGGCGCCGGCGAAGGCCGCTGGCGCCTGCACTGGGACTTCCTCCGCCCGGACGCCCCGCGCGACACGCTGATCGCCGCCTCCAAGCCGCCCGCCGACAAGGCCTTGACCAAGGCCTTGGAGCGGCTCGCCGACCACGAGACGCTGCTCGCCTCCCGCTTCCCGGACAAGGAAGAGCGCCAATCCGGCGCCGGCTTCGTCTTCGATGTCGGCGCGTCGCAATTCTCCGTCGCCACGGCCGCCCCCCACATCGGCCTCTGGGCGGACCTGCAAGGCCGCGATGCGCACGAGCAGGAACGGTTGCGGCAGCGGCTCACCGAAACGTTCGATGCGCTGGCCGCCGAAAACCCCCTCCTGCAAGCCTTCGTCGCGCGCTGGGACTGCGCCGACGGCGTCTCCGCCGACCACACTCTTTACGAGCTGGCCTGCGGCATCGTCGGCCAGTGCGTCAAGGGCCGGCCCTGGTGCGAGCGTTGGCTGCGGGCGGCGACCGAGACCATGTGGCTGGGCCCGTCGCTGCTCGACCGAGTCAGCGGACTGGAGCGCGTCGCCGCCGTCGAGCCGCGCGGTCAAGCCGTCCGGCTGACGCTGCGGCCCGACGCCTCGCTCGACGCCCTGGAGCAAACCCTGGCGCCCCTGCTGCCCTCCCTCGACGACTGGCGGCGCGGAGTGCAACAGCTCTACGGGCGAGGGTAGACTAATCCGCGTGCATCGTCGCCAATTCCTGACCGCCGCCGGCGCCCTCGTCGCCGCGGGCTTCGAACCCCTCTTCCTCGCCGCCCAAGAAAAAGCCGGCTCGCAAACGCCGGTCGGCCCCAAAGCGGACCTCAGAATCACCCGCATCGAGCTGCTGCGCGTCAAACCGCGCTGGACCTTCCTCAAGCTCCACACCAATGTCGGCGTGGTCGGCCTGGGCGAACCGATCGTCGAGTCCCGTGGCAAGACCGTCATGACGGCCGTCGAGGAGCTCGAGCCCTACCTGATCGGCAAGGACCCCCGCCGCGTCCAGCACCACTGGCAGGCCATCTACCGGCACGCCTTCTACCGCGGCGGCCCGGTGCTGACCTCCGCCCTCTCCGGCGTCGACCAAGCGCTGTGGGACATCAAGGGCAAGGCGCTCGGCATCCCCGTCTACGAGTTCTTCGGCGGCCCCACCCGCGACAAGGTGCGCGTCTATTCCCACGCCAACTCGCCCGAGCAGGTCAAAAAGGACTACGCCCGCGGCTTCCGCGCCTTCAAGACCGGCGTCAAGAAGGATCGCCCCTTCCGCGCCGTCGAGACCCCCAAGGCCATCGGTCTGGCGGCGGACGCCTTCGCGGCGCTGCGCGAAGCCGCCGGCGACGACGCCGACATCGGCATCGACTTCCACGGCGCCATCCCGCCGCAGGCCGCCAAAGTGCTCATCAAGGCGCTCGAGCCCTACCAGCCCATGTTCATCGAGGAGCCCTGTCAGGCCCAGAACCACGAGATCATGGCCGATATCGCCCGCTCCACCTATCTCCCCATCGCCACCGGCGAGCGCGTCTTCACCAAGTGGGGCTTTCGCGAAGTGCTGGAGCTCGGCGCGGCCTCCATCCTGCAGCCCGACATCTGCCACGCCGGCGGCATCAGCGAGGTGCGGCTGATCGCCGGCATGGCCGAGGCCTACTACGCCCAGATGGCGCCGCACAATCCGCTGGGGCCCATCTCGCTGGCCGCCGGCGTCCACATCGCGGCGTCGATCCCGAACTTCCTGTGCCAGGAGCAGGTCTCCCTCGGCGAAGGCTACCTCAAGCAGCCCTTCACCATCCACGAGGGCTACCTGGATCTGCCCACCGGGCCCGGCCTCGGCATCGAGCTCGACGACGAAGCGGTCCTGTCGAAGCTGGACCACGACTACCGCCCGGCGGAGACCTACGACGCCGATGACGGCAGCGTCGTCGATCGCTAGAACCGCTTGACAGCGCCGCTACCCTGAAAGCGAAGGGACCCGCCCGAGCCGGCGCCGGCCGCGTCGTCGTCGGCCTCCCCGGGGCCGAGAGGCCGGCCTGGCTCTCCTGGCGCGGGGCCCGGCGGAACCCGCCCCAAAAACGTCGCCGAATCGCAGCCGAGGCGCGGAAACGGGGCGGAAAAGGCTCACTTTGGCTCAGATTGGCTCAGTTTGGCTCACTTTTCGAGGTTTTTTTCAGCCCGCCGGCTCGAGAACCGTCCGCGCCAGCTTGTAGTCGAACCGCTCCGGGTTCACCGCCGTCAGCCCGCCCGTGTCGACCTCGATGATCCGGCCGGCGATCGGCTCATACGCCGCCCGGAAGGCCACCGCGGCCTTCACCACCAGAATGCGCTGGCGGGCCGCGTCGATGCCGGCCGAAGTGAGCTGCCCCAGGCTGAACGGAGGATGCCGCTCGGAGTCGAGCAGCACCAGGTTCGGCTGCTCCGGGTCGGAGCCCTCCACGACGATCACCGCTGACAAGCCCTGGTCCTGATACCGCCGTCCGCCGTGCCGCACCGCCGGCTCCACGTACTTGCCGTCGTACAGCAGCTTCACCGTCCCGCGAATCCGCACCGGCTCGCCGTGGAGCTTGTCGAGCTTGCCGCCGACCTCGGCGTCGAACGTCCCGCCGATCCCCAGCCGCGCCGCCTCTTGCACCGCCGCCGGGTCCCAAATCGGGACCACCCAGCCCTGGGCCTTCTGCTTCACCAGCTCCGCCAGCAGAAAGGTCGCGTCGCCGGCCGAACCGCCGCCGATGTTGTCGCCCAGCTCCACCAGCACCACCGGCGCCTCCGTTGACGCCATCGCCTGCCGCACCGCCTCGGCGGGGTCCGGCAAGTCCAGCCGCATCACCTTGCGATGCTCGTACATCATCGCCGCCAGCCGCTTCGCCTCGCTGCGCGCCAGCTCCGGGTCGTTGTCGGTCACCACCACCACGCTCGGCCCCATCTGCGGCACATCGGCGTACTGGTAGCCCGGCGGAACGCTCACGCCCAGGATCTTGGGATTGTCGCGCTCCAGCCGCCGCGCCTCCTGCACCAGCGGCAGCATCGGCTCGCGGTTCGTGTTGTGCCAGAGGATGTTGTAGACCATCGGCGGCTTCTCGATGGCCTGGGTGGGCTTGGCGCCCTGATACAGGATCTTCGCCAGGATGTCGGCCGCCTGCAGCCCCCGCTCGCGCTGGTCGGTGTGCGGAATTTCCTTGTAGATCACCAGCGCCGTCGAGAGCTCGATCTCCACCGGAGCCACGTTGGCGTGCGCGTCGTGGGTCACCACCATCGGCAGCTCGTCGCCCAGCGCGGCCCGCAGCCGGCGCATCACCTCGGCGTCGCCGTCCGGAAAGCTCTCCACCACCATGGCGCCATGCAGCGCCAGCAGCAGCCCGTCCAGCGGACCCGCCGCCTGGAGCCGCTCGATCATCTCGCCGACCACCCGGTCCAGAGCCCGGTCGGTGACCGTACCGCCCGGCGTGGCGTTGCCCACCAGAATCGGAATCAGCTCGAAGCCGTGCTTCTTGCCGCCCTCGATGAAGCCGCCCACCTCGTGCGCGGCGGCGGAGTACTCCTGCAGCACTTCCTCCCCGACGGCCAGCCCGTGGCCCTCGAAGTCTTCGATATCGGTCGGGTCGGAGGAGAACGTGTTCGATTCGTGGAGCATGCCCGCGAGGGCCACGCGGGGTTGGCGGTCAGTGTTCATGGCGGCAAGAAAGGCTAACTCCGAACACTAGCAGAACCCGCCGCCCCGCCACAGCCGGGCGCTACAGCGACATCCAGGCCAGCGTCAGCGACAGCACGATCATCGCCGCCACCGTCACATACGCGATCACGTTGTAAAACCAGGAGTTCGTCCATTCCCCCATCAGGTCCTCGCGGTTGATCAGCATCACCGTGAAGATCAAGATCACCGGTAGCAGAATGCCGTTGAGCACCTGCGACCACAGAATCAGCCGTACCAGCGGAAAGTTCGGGATCAGCGTGACCCCCGCTCCAAGCACGATCAGCAGCGTGTACAGCCAATAGAACGTCGGCGCTTCGTCAAAGCGCTTGTTCACCCCTGACTCGAAGCCCAGCCCCTCGCACACCGTGTACGCCGTCGACAGCGGCAGAATGCTGGAGGCGAACAGCGAGGCCGACAGCAGCCCGGCCGCAAACAGGTAGTAGGCGTACTCGCCCAGCGGCTTGAGCGCCAGCGCCGCCTCCGCCGCGTCGCCGATCGCCCGCGGCCCCTGCTCCCAAATCGCTCCCGCGCTCGACACGATGATGAAGAACGCGATCAGCGACATCACGATGCAGCCGACCACCACCTCCACGCGGGATTCCTTGTACTGCTTGGCGTCGATGCCCTTTTCCACCACCGCCGCCTGTAGGTAGAACTGCATCCAGGGCGCCACCGAGGTGCCCACCAGGCCCACCAGCAGCGCGATGTACCCGGCGTCGCTCAGCAGCACCGGGGTCACCGTCGCCGCCAGCGCCCGCTCCCAGTCCGGCTTCACCATCACCGCCGAGACGATGTAGGCGAAGTAGAACGTGCTGGCGACCAGAAAGATCTTCTCCACGCTGTCATAGGTGCCCTTCACCACCAGCAGCCACACCAGCGCCGCCCCGATCGGCACCGACACATAGCGCGGCGTCTGGAACAGCTCCAGCGAGCCCGCCACGCCGGCGAAGTTGGCCGCCACGTTCGCCAAGTTCACCACCAGCAGCACCACCATCACCAGGAACGTCGTCCGCAGCCCGAACTCCTCGCGGATCAAGTCCGACAGCCCCTTGCCCGTCACCGCGCCCATCCGGGAGCACATCTCCTGCGCCACGATCAGCGCGATCGTGATCGGAATCAGCGTCCACAGCGACAGGTAGCCGAACCGCGCCCCCGCCTCGGAATAGGTGAAGATGCCGCCGGCGTCGTTGTCGACCATGGCGGTGATGAATCCCGGCCCCAGCACCGCAAAGAAGATCGCGACCTGCCGCCGCATGTTCTTGAACAATTCCATGCGGAGTCCTTTTAACGATTCGGCTTCAGGTAGGCGATGACGTCGTCGGCCGTGATCACGCCGTACAGCGCGCCCAGCTCGTCCACCACCGGCAGCGCGTAGCAGTTGTACTTGTCGAACAGCTCCACCACCCGCTCACGGTCCGACAGGATGTCCACCCGCACTGTCTCGTGGAAGGCCATCGGACGCAGCGGCTGGTCCGGCGCCGCCAGAAAGATCCGCCCGATCGGCACCGACGCCACCAGCCGCTCCTCGTCATCGACCAAGAAGACGTGCGTGATGGTCTTGGCCAAGTAGTCGTGCTCGCGCAGCCCGGCCAAGGCGTCAGCGACGGTGGAGTCCTGCGGCGCCGACAGGAAGTAGTTCGTCATCATCCCGCCGGCGGTGTCTTCGTCGTACTCGAGCAGCTCGCCGACGTCGGCCTTGGTCTCCTCGTCCATCTCCTCCAGCAGCGTCTCGGACTCCTCGTCGTTGAGCTGATTGAGGATGTCGGCCGCGGCGTCCGGCTCCATCTCGTCCAGAATGTCGGCGGCCACCTGCTTGTCCAGGTTGTGCAGCACGCTCACCTGGATCTTCGGGTCGAGCTCTTCGAGCGCCTCGGCCGCCACCTGCTTGTCGAGAGTCTCGAGTAGCGCCCCGCGCTCGGCCGGCCCGAGCTCCTCGATGATGTCGGCCACGTCGGCCGGATGCAGTTGGCCGATGCGGTCGTGCGAGATCCGCAGCTTCAGCCGGCGCTGCTGGTCCGGCTCCACGATGTTGCAGTATTCCCAGGGGATCGAGTTGGGAGCGATGCGCTCGCCCAGGCTGCGGATGATGCGGTACGGCAGCAGGCCTTCGGTCAGCCGCCGAAAGGCTCCCTGCAGGCCCACGCCGACCTCGTGCACCCACAGCTCGTCGCGCTGCGGAAGCCTCTCGATGCGCAGCGCTACGTCGTTGACGCGAACGACCTTCCGGCCGTTGACGTCCACGATCTGCTGGTCCAGCAGGTCCCTGTCCAGCAGCAGGTGGAACTCGTCGGGGTGATAGGGAGCGACCCGGTCGTCGGAGAGCGTGATGCGCTCCTGCGTGATCGTCTTGACCTGGTCGAAGCGAACCTGGAAACGCGTTCGGCCGTCACCGAACAGGAATCGAGACACACGTCGGGCATGCTCCCTGGGAGCCAGGGCCGCCTCGCGAACCCGGCCCAAGCGGCTGCCGTCGGGTCCCTCGAGACGCATCCCGGTCAGCTCCGTCAGGTAGACCAGACGTTCTGGATCTACGCGGGCTATGGCCATCGCGAAGCGTCACCGTTTCGTGCAAACTTCCTGGGTCGTCGAGCATCGACGTTGCGGCGAGCATTCTCTCTCCGCCGCCCACCAGTGTGCAACACCGCCGGAGAGAGGGGCAAGGCGCGCTCGATCGACGGGCCTCCCCCACGCCCGAATCTCGCTGATATACTGGCGCGGTCGGGCGAGCGAGCCCGCAGGAGACCCACGGAATGAAACACTTAGCGGTTGTTTTGGTATTTCTCACATTTCCCGCCGCCTACGCCCAAGAGGCGCCCGAACCGGCGGCCGCCGAGCCGTCGGTGACGCTCGAAGAGTTCGTCGCCGGGCTGCACTTCCAGACCGGCTCGATCGATGTCGCCGACGGCGTGGCCACGCTCGAAGTGCCGGAGACCTTTCAGTACCTCGGCGCCGAAGAGGCCCAATCCGTTCTCGAAGACCTGTGGGGCAATCCGCCCGACGACACCGTCCTCGGAATGCTCTTTCCCGCTGACACGCCGCTGGACTCGATGGAATCCTGGGGCGTCGTCATCACCTACGAGCAAGACGGCTACGTGGACGACAAGGACGCCGCCGAGATCGACTACGACGACCTGCTCGCCGAAATGCAGAGCGACGTCGTGGCCGCCAACGAATTCCGCCGCAAGGAGGGTTACCCGGAAGTCGAGCTCGTCGGCTGGGCCGCGCCGCCCTACTACGACTCGTCGGCCAAGAAGCTCTATTGGGCGAAGGATCTGAAGTTCGCGTCCAGCGAGGCCGACACCCTCAACTACAACATCCGCGTGCTGGGCCGCCGAGGCGTGCTGGTGCTCAACGCCATCGCCTCCATGGAGCAGCTCGCGCCGGTCCGCACCCGCATGGAGGACGTGATGGCCTTCGTGAACTTCAACGAAGGCCACCGCTACTCCGAGTTCGACCCCGACATCGACGAGGTCGCCGCCTACGGCATCGGCGCCCTGATCGCCGGCAAGGTCGCCGCCAAAGCCGGACTGCTCAAGGTGTTCGGCGTCTTCCTGGCCAAGTTCTGGAAGCTCATCGCCATCGCCGGAGTGGCCGTGTTCGGCTTCCTGAAAAAGCTGCTGACCGGCCGCCTCGGCGAACAGGAAACCGGCGCCTGACCCGGCCCCGGGGGCTCTAGCCGATCTTCAGTGTCCTGAACCCCTTGCCGTTCAAGAGTTGCCGGTCAGCCGTCGCCAACGTCAGGTCGAAAGCCCTTGCGGTCGCCGCCAAGAAGCGGTCCGCCGGGTCCTTGTGGTCGAGCTCGACCTCGCTGGTCGCCAACGCGACGGCGCTTGTGAAGGGCGCATCGCTGCACGGCAACTCAGCGAGGGCCTTCTGAATCCAGCTCGTCGCCTCCATGTCCAGCGTCACCCTTCGTTTCGCGCTCAGGACGATGAGTTCCCAAAGGCTCACCGGCGAGAGCCAAAGCTCGTTCCCGGGGTCGCTCAGCGCGTCCGCTCCGACGCGCCCCAGCTTACCGATGGGGCCGAGTGTCGCCCAAAGCCATACATGGGTGTCGAGCAGGAGTCTCAAGCCCGAATCGCATCCCACTCTTCAGGAGTGACGGCAGGCTCAACGATGTCAGCGAGGATGCGCCCCGTGCCTGCCATGCTTCCGAGCCGCCGAGCTCCTTCCTTGGGCGCCGGGGGCGGCTCGATGGTTGCAACCGGCTTCCCGAACCGCGTCACCACAACGGGCTTGCCCGTCTTGCGAACCTCTTCGAGGATGGATAGACAGCTCGCCTTGAACTTGGAAATCGCGATCTGTTCCACGCCACTGATCTTATCAGCCGCCTGCCGGTCTCGCCATCACCTCTGGTTGGCATCGCCTGTCGACCCAGTAGGATAGGGCTATGGCGAAGCTCACCGTCGCCCTCCCGGACGAGCTGCTGTTGGCCGCCAAGAAGCGGGCCCTGGAGGAGCGCACGACGTTGCGGGCGCTGGTCGAAAGGAGTCTTCGCCGGGAGCTTGTTGGACCGAAGCGCGATCCGACGGCGAACGCCATCGAGTGGGTTGTCTCTGACGGCGGGTTGCCGGACGGGCTCGACGTAGCCGACCGCGAAGCGATCGCCCGGATCAGCCTCGACGCCGGCTTCTTTGCCCCCTCAGTCCATCAGCGCCCTAGCAATATCCGCCGGCGTCGCCCCGGCGCGCGCGCTCTCCGAGCGCAGCCGCTCCAAGTCGGGCTCATAGGCCACCAGCGCCCGGCTGGGGCTGCGCGGCGCGATCTCGAACGGCTCGGCGTAGGCCGGAATCACAAAGCCGTCGCCGGGCCCATAGGGCTCGCCGTCGAGCGTCCCCTCGCCGCTGAGCACGATCACGATCTGGAACCGCGCCCGGTCCGGCTCGTGGAAGAACGCCGCGTCCCAGCTCAGCAACTCGCTGGCAAAGTACGGGCAGCCCGCCAGCAGCTCGCGGTCCACATGCGCATGGTGCATGCGGATGCGCGGCGGCGG
The DNA here is from genome assembly GCA_016125275.1 of Acidobacteriota bacterium. Classification (GTDB taxonomy): domain Bacteria; phylum Acidobacteriota; class Terriglobia; order Bryobacterales; family UBA6623; genus RI-231. Next base: position 142,394 of record WGMB01000005.1, read on the forward strand.
CCCCGGCCAGGGGTCGTGCAACATCACCGCGGCCGCCTCGTGCACGTGCAAGGCGCGCAGCTTGCCGTCCGGCCCGGGCCGTCCGAAGTCGAAGAAGCGGTAGGTCAGGTCGGAGTTCTGCTGGATCTCGCAGATCGTCAGCCCCGGCCCCATCGTGTGCAGCAGGCCCGGCGGCACGAAGACCACGTCCCCGGCCTGCACCGGCTCCCAGTTCAGGTACTTCTCGATCTCGCCCGAATGCGCCGCCTCCACCAGCCGCTCGCGCGGCAACGGCTCGGTCAGCCCCAGAGCGACCGCGGCGCCGGGCTCGGCGTCGGCGATGTACCACATCTCCGTCTTGCCGGGTCCGCCCTCGTTCGCCAGCGCGTACTCGTCGTTCGGATGCACCTGCACCGACAACGCCTCGCCCACGAACAGCAGCTTCGACAGGATCGGGAAGTACGGCTTCGCCGGCCGCCCGTCGCCGCCTTCTCCCACCGAGCAGCGTTGCACCGCGCGCGGCAGGTGCGCGTCGCCCAGCAGCCGCGGCCCCAGCTCGGCCATCAAGTCGAGCAGCGACCGGCCGGCCAACTCGCCGTTGTCGATCACGGCTTCTTCGAAGGTGTACCAGGCTTCCCCGATCGGGGCCTGGTCGCCGCCGCGGTCCCGGAAAAAGGGGCTCAGCCGACGCGAGCCCCAGATCTTTTCCTTGAGCGCCGGCTGCAGCCGGAGGGGATAGAGAGCGCTCATGCTCAGCGCTCCTCTAGATACGGTTGAACTTCTTGATCGCCTCGGTGAGCGACTTGAGCTCGAGAATCATCGGGACCATCTTGCCCTCTCGATCGTCGATCTCCTGGCTGACTTCCAAAACCTTCTTGGCGTGCGCCTTGGGCACCACCACCACGCCGTCCTCGTCGCCCACCAGGATGTCTCCCGGCGAAACCCTCACGCCGGCGCAAGTCACCGGCTCGTTCTTCATGACGCTCACGCGGCGGCCGACGGCCGTGGCCGGCGTGATGCTGCGGGCGTAGACTGGCACGCCGAGCCGGCGGATCTCCGGCACGTCCCGGGCGCCGCCGTCGAGCACCATGCCGCCCATGTTGCGAGCCTTCGCGGCCGTCATCATCAAGCCGCCGATGGCCGCCACGTTCAAGCCGTCCTCGATCACGATCACGCCGATCTCGCCCGGGTTGGCCTCGTCGATCATCTGCACCGAGTGGCTCACCGCGTTGCCGGCCTCCGAGGTCCCGACCTCGAGCCGCGCCGTCACGGCCCGCCCCGAGATCCGGCCCGGGATCACCGGCCGCATGTCGTAGTTCATAAAGCCGGGACGCCCCACCACCGTATCGACGGCGTCGGCCACTGAGGCGATCGCAACCTTCTTGAAGCCCTCCACCAGCGGGTCGCCGGACTGCGCCGTCGCCGAAGAGCCTCCGGCCGCCAGCCAAACGGCGGCGGCCAGGGCGCCCAACAGGGTCGTCGTCAAGATCTTGCGTCGCATCATGGGTAACAGCTTACCTTTTAGAGCTTCTGGATGAAGCGCGAGATCCGCTCCACGCCTTCCTTGATGTCGTCCATCGACGCGGCGTAGGAGATTCGCACCTCGTTCTCGGTGCCGAAGGCTTCGCCCGGCACCACCGCCACGTGCTCCTCGCGCAGCAGCCGCGTCGCAAAGTCCAGCCCGGACTCGATGCCGCTCTTGCCGAACGTCGAGCTGATGTTCGGGTAGGCGTAGAAGGCGCCGCCCGGCAGCGGGCAGGTCACGCCCGGAATGGCGTTGAGCGCCGGCACGATGTAGTCCCGGCGGCGGCGGTACTCGGCCAGCATCGCGTCCACTTCTTCCTGCGGACCCGTCAGAGCCGCCAGCGCGGCCTTCTGCGCGATCGACGTCGGGTTCGAGGTCGAGTGGCTCTGCAAGTTGTTGATCGCCTTGATCAGCGGCTTCGGCCCCAGCGCGAAGCCGATGCGCCAGCCGGTCATGGCGAAGGTCTTCGACAGCGAGCCGACCACCACCACATTCTCCTTGGCGCCGGGCAGCGAGGCGATCGAGTACGGCTTGCCGTCATAGACGAACTTGCAGTAGCACTCGTCGGTCATCAGCGTGCCGCCGCGCGCCACCACCGCCTCGTAGATCTTCTCGAACTCGCCCTGGTCGACCACCGCGCCCGAAGGGTTGTTCGGCGAGTTCACCACCGCGATCTTGGTCTTGTCGCTCAGCTTCGCCGCGTACAGGTCGCTGGTCAGCCGGTACTCGTCGGCCTCGGTCGTCTCCACCCGCACCACGCTGCCGCCGTGGTAGTTCACCACGTCGTAGAAGGTCACCCAATAGGGCACCGGCAGCGCCACTTCGTCGCCGCGCTCGATCATCGCGGCCATCACGTTGAAGATGGCGTGCTTGCCGCCCACCGTGATCAGGCACTCGCTGGGCTCGTAGTTGGTGCCGAAGCTGGCGGCGTGCCACTCCACCACCGCCTTCTTGAGTGCCGGAATGCCGCCGGCCGGCGTGTAGCGGGTAAAGTTGTCGTCGAGCGCCTTCTTGGCCGCGTCCTTGATGTTGGTCGGCGTCGGGAAGTCGGGCTCCCCGGCCGCGAACGCAATCACGTCCACGCCCTCGGCTTTGAGGCGACCGGCCTCGGCGGTGACGGCCATCGTGGCGGATTCGCTGATGCGGCCAATGCGTTCGGAAAGCTGCATAAACTTCCAGCTTACTGCTTCCCGCGCAGCTCGCGCAGGCGCGCCGCCACGTTCGGCGGAACCAAGTCGCTGACGTCCCCGCCCAGCCGGTTCACCTCTTTCACCAGCCGCGAGCTGAGGTAGCTGTAGCTCTCGGCCGCCGGAATGAAGAGCGTCTCGAGCTCGGGGAACAGCTTGCGGTTCATCAGCGCCATCTGCACCTCGTACTCGTAGTCCGAGATCGCCCGAATCCCGCGCAGGATCAAGCGCGCCTCGCGCCGCCGGGCGTAGTCCACCAGCAGCCCGTCGAAGCTGTCCACGGAGACGTTGTCGAACGGCGCCACCACCTCGCGCAGCATCGCCACCCGCTCTTCCACGGGAAACAGCGGCGCCTTGGCGTCGTTGCGCAAGGCCGCCACCGACACGTGCGCGAACATCGTCGAGGCCCGCGTGATCAGGTCCAAGTGCCCGTTGGTGGGCGGGTCGAACGAGCCGGGATAGATGACCAGTTTCTGGCGCAAGACGGCCCCATTCTATCGGAACCGGCCCGGCGCCGCCCCGGGGACGCGAAAGGCGGCCGTCGCGCCGAGCGCGGGCCGCCTCCAAGGCCGGGTCGGCTGCGGTCAGCCTACTCGTTCATCGGCATCTGCATCTCGGAGTCGCGCCAGGCGCTGATCTTCAGCCGCCGGCACACCCAGCACAGCCCCTCGGACTCCTCGGTGGCGCTCTTGTCCCCGCACACGCGGCAAGGCGTCACCTGTCGGGCCGGCGTCTCGAAGACGTAACGGCCGTCGGGCGCGGCCAGCGCGTCCTCGAAGAGCGATGTGGGTCTGCGTTTTTCCTTCACGATTGAGCGCATCCAGCGAGACTCTTACTATAGGCTGACCCGCTTGGGCTGTCCAGGGGGCGCCGGACGGGTTTTCGGGGGGCCCTGTGCTAGCATGAGGGGGCTTGAGAGGGCGGCCCGTTGCAGCCAAAATCGACGACATTTCGCGCGCCACTGCGCAAGCATGGAATCCGGCTCACCAAGCAGCGTGAGCTGCTGTTCGAGCTCATCCACAATTCTCATCGGCACCTCAACGCCGACCAGCTCTACGAGCTGGCCAAGGCGCGCGATCCCAAGATCAACCGCGTCACCGTCTACCGCACCCTCAAGGTCCTCAAGCAGGAGGGCTTGGTCGATGAGCTCGACCTGCTGCACGTCGAAGGCGACCAGCACTACTACGAGACGCGCCTGAAGCGTGAGCACGCCCACGTTGTCTGCCTGCGCTGCGGTTCCGTCCAGGAGTTCTTCGGCGATCCGCTCAAGGAGATGAAGCAGCAGATCACCAAGGACTTCGGCTTCCGCATCGAGATCGCCCGCACCGAGATCGGCGGCTACTGCGCGGACTGCCAGAGCATGGAGCTGATCACCCAGGGCCGGCCGCAGAACGTGAAAGACGGCGACCCGCAAGACGACGACGGTGCCGCCGCGATGTCCGGGTCTCGCCGCGGCGCGCGTCCGGCCGCCGCCGAAAGCGCCTAGCCCGCGCCCGTTTGCAGCACCTCGATGGCGATGGTGGATTCTTCCGCTCGAAGAGGCTCCGAAGGCCTGCTGTTGACGGTGATCGCCCCTTCCGGCGAGCGGCGGCAGGTGCGGGTCACCCGTAGCCCGTTCCGCATCGGCCGGCTCCCCGATCGCGACCTCACGCTCAAGGACGCCCGCATCTCCCGGGATCACGCCGCGATCCTGCTCGAGGACGGCGTCTACTACCTGGAGAACACCAAGAGCCGCCACGGCGTCTACCTCAACGGCCGCCGCGTGGAGCGCGCCCGGCTGCGGCCGCAGGACCGCATCGGCTTCGGCGCGGATGACTCCTACCAGATCGTGGTCGGCGAGGAGACCTCCTCGTCCTCCGGCCCGTTGCTGCGCAAGGTCGCGCAGATGCCTTCCTCGTCGGAGGGCACGGGCAACCTCAACCGGCTCAGCGCGGTGCTCGACGTCGCGCGTGCGCTGGAATCCTCGGACTCGGTCGATGACGTGCTGGCCGCCGCCGTCGACGCCGCCTTGGGCCTCACCGGCGCCGAGCGCGGCTTCCTGCTGCTCAAGGGCCGCAACGGCGAGCTCGAGATTCGCGTCGCCCGCGACCATGAGGGCCGGCCGCTGCCTCCCGACGACTTGCGCGTGCCCCGCACCGTGATCGCCGAGGCCCTGCGCGCCCGCACCGACCTGTTCGCCATGTCGTTCGACTCGGCCGGCGGCGCCCAAGCCGAAGCCGGCCAGACCGTGCTGGCGCTCGAGCTGCGCAGCGTGGTCTGCGTGCCCCTGGTCAAGATCCGCCTCGGCGCCACCAACGAGACCCGCGTGCTCTCCACCGAGCAGGACACCGTCGGCGCGCTCTACATGGACACCCGCCGCATCGGCGCGAACCTCGCCGAGGGCAACCAGGACCTGCTGCAGACCCTGGGCGTCGAAATCTCCACGGTTCTCGAAAACGCCCGCCTCCTCGACGAGGAGCGCAAGAAGCACAACCTCGAGCAGGAGCTCCAGATCGCCCGCGAGATCCAGCAGGGCCTGCTGCCGGCGACCCTGCCCAGCCAGGGCTGGCTGGCGGCGGCGGGCAGCAGCGAGGCCTGCTTCCAGGTGGGCGGCGACTACTACGACATGGTCGAGCTGAGCCCCGAGCGCTGGGGCGTGGTGCTGGCCGACGTTTCCGGCAAGGGCATCGCGGCGGCGCTGCTGAACTCGTTGCTGCAAGGCGCGTTCTTCGCGGCGGCGGCTTCGGAGACCGGCCTGGCGGCGAACGTGGGCCGCATCAACCGCTACGTCTGTGAGCGCTCGCGCAACGCCCGCTTCGCCACGGTCTTCTGCTGCGTCGCGGAGCGCTCCGGACGCATGCGCTGGCTCAACGCCGGCCACTGCGCCGGCCTGCTGGCGCGCGCCGACGGTACGGTCGAGCGCCTGGAGCCCAGCTCCTACCCGATCGGCCTGTTCCCGGAAGCCGACTTCCCCGAGCAGGAGCTCCGCCTGGCCCCCGGAGACCGGCTGGCGCTGTACTCCGACGGCGTCTCCGAAGCCGCCAACTTCAGCGGCGACCGCTACGGCGAGGAGCGCCTGACGGACTTCCTGAAGGCCCACCGAGCCCTGCACCCCACCGAGCTGCACCGGGCGCTCAAGGAAGACATCGGCCAATTCACCCAAGGCGCCGAGCAGAACGACGACCTCACGCTGCTGTTGCTGGGCTACGAAGGAACAGAGCCGCAGCCGTGAGGCTGCGACCACCGCTGCCGGACAAAATGACCAGGCCCTGGAAAAGCGCGTTGTTCCCCTTCTCCCCGGAGGGGTTTTCCTCTCAATGTGTCACCGGCGTCTAAATTTCGCGACTCTCTTCCTGCTGCTGGTAACGTGCGCCCATCCCGGTTGCACTCCTGTGAGCTCGACGAAACTCGGTCCCGGTCCAATGCGCCTGGCAACGCCTCAATGGGGCTCCTGGGTGCGGGGCAGAAGTGTCATGACTCAACCCATAGCGTGTCTGGATCCAGCCGACGACTCTTTGCTTTTCCGGATCTTGTACCTCGACACGCCCTCTCGGACAGGGTATCGGTATGATTTTTCACGCCGCTCGCTAACACCCGTCCCTGACTCCGGCTGTGCTCCGGGCTCGACCGAACTTTCGATCGATTCCGTCGGTGGCAATTATTTACAAGGGACCGGGCAAATGTTTCCGGTCGCGGAAGGGTGCGAAGCAGAAGGCAGAGAGGGGATTCGGATAACTGATGGCAGCGACTGCCTGCTGTTTCGGGGGCGCAGTCTCGTTGGGGCCGGCGTGTCGGAACCGCAGCGCTGGGTCTGGGTTGTCTCGGCGGATGGGCGACACGCAAGAGGCGGGCCCGGCTTCTTTGGCTATGGAGGGAAGCGAGACCTTGCTGTCGCCTACGGCCAACACTATATCCAACTCGTGGATCTGCATGAACGGAAGATTGTCGGCTCAGCTCTTCCCATCGGTCTCGAGAGCGCAGGGGGCTTTATTTTAGTGTGGCTTGGCTCGGCGATAAAGGTATAGCGATCGTACCGCCATCCTACACGTGGCTCTCGATCATTCACCGAGACGATTTTTTCGACAGACAGTAGATACCCATGACTCGTAACGCTCAAGCCCCTGTTGCTGGACTACGAAGGAACAGAGCCGCAGCCGTGAGGCTGCGACCACCGCTGCCGCCCTCGGCTTTGATGCCGAATTCCATCACAGGCCTTTCCATGCCCCAGCCCTCAAGCCGCGCCGGACACAGCGATCGGCATAGCCTTCGTCGTCGGCTCCGGGACGGGCTCGCCAAACTCGCGCAATGTTGCGATGTGACCCTCGATCGCCTCGCGGATGCTGATCTTCGCCGCCGCGAGAGTCGGGGCCGTCGTCATGCAGCCCGGCAGGTCCGGAACATAAGCCGCCCAGTTGCCGGCTGCCTTTTCCAAGATGACGGCGTAAGTCATGGCTCAATTCTGTTCCTCAACAGCGTAGCGCACGCCTCCAGGCGTGCAGCGGAGGCCGTCCCGGCCTCCGTCCGGCAAGCCCCCGGCCTCAACGGCAATCCACGCAATCGCTCTCCGCCGCCCTAGCGCCCTCCCCCCCTCCGGCCACTCGCTCCAATAGGTAATGGCCCACCAGCCACTCATTCCCCGCGGCATAGCCCCATAGCTCCGCGCACGCCATGAAGAAGATTCGCCAGCGCTGGAATGTCCGCTCGGCCTCGCGCGCCCCATACGTCGCCGCCAGCACCGGCAGGACCTCCCCTTTGCGCTCGTCCAGGTTCGCCAGCCAGGCCTCGGCGGTCCTCTGGTAGTGCGTGCCGTCCCAGGTCCACTGCCGGGTCAGCCGCATCTCGCGCTGAAAGTAGGTGAACACGTCCGCGCTGGGCATGATGCCGCCGGTAAAGAAGTTCCGCCCCAGCCACTCTGTCGCGCCCGTCGTCTCAAAGGCGTACCCGTAGCGGCGGTGGCAGAAGATGTGTACGAACAGCTTGCCGTCCGGCCGCAGCCATCCGGCGATCCGCCGCAGCAACTCCTCGTAGTTGCGCATGTGCTCGAACATCTCCACCGAGACCACTCGGTCGAAGCGGTCGTCGGTCTCGAAATCGTTCATGTCCGCGGTGACGACCCGCAGATTCTCGAGCCCGCGCTCCACCGCCCGTTCTTCGATGAACCGCCGCTGCAGCCTCGAGTTCGAGACCGCCGTGATGCGGCTGCCGGGGTAGCGCTCCGCCATCCACAGCGAAAGCGAGCCCCAGCCGCAGCCCAGCTCCAGAATGCTGTGTCCGTCGCGCAGCTCCGCCCGCCGGCAGGTCTCCTCCAGCGCGGCCTCCTCGGCCCGCGCCAGCGTCTCCACGCCGTCGCCCCAGAGGCAGCAGCTATATTTCAGCCGCGGCCCCAGCGCCAGGCGGAACAGCTCCGGCGGCGCCTCGTAGTGCTGCTCGTTGGCCTTCTCCGGCACGGGCGCGACGGGCCCCCGGCGCATCCTCTCCGCAAACGCCGCCGGGCTCACGCCGCGTGCCCGTTCCTCGCCGAGGCGCTGCCCGCACAGCCGCCGAATGCCGAACCGGATCGCCGCGTCCGGCGCGATGCCGCGCTCGGCCGACTCCAGGGCCAAGCTCCAAATTCTGTCCATCATGTCGAGCTCTCTTTGGGGGGCCAGGGAAAGAAGACGCTGGTGGTGCGCTGATACTCCCGGTAGGCCTCGCCGCGGCTTTGCAGCGCGCGCTTCTCGGTGGGAGGAATGCCGGTGATCTTGAACAGGAACACCAGCATCGCCGCCGGGCCGATCAGCGCCGGCCAGTCATGCGGAGCGCCGTGGGCGAGCAGAACGTAGGCCCACCAGTGCACCCACTCGAAGAAGTAGTTCGGGTGCCGCGAATAGCGCCACAGCCCGTCGGCGCACACCTTCCCCTTGTTGGCCGGGTTCTGCCGGAAGCGGTGCAACTGCCGGTCCGCGATCGCCTCGCCCGCCAGCGCGACGCCCCACACGGCTACGCCCGCGGCGTCCCACGCGCTCAGCGGGGACGGGTTGTAGGCCGCCGTCAGCATCGGGACCGCGAACAACACGCTCCACGAGGCCTGCACCTGGAAGAACCAGAACAGGTTGCGCTGGGTTCGCTCGCCCCACTCCTCGCGCATCTGGGAGTAACGGCCGTCCTCCGGCAGCCGGAACACCCGCACCAGCAGGTAGCCCGCCAAGCGCCCGGCCCACAGCAGCGCCAACACGGCGATCAGCAGCCGGCGCTGCGGCTCCCCGTCCGCGCCGTAGGCGAACCAGGCCGACAGCACGCCCACGCCCGCCGCCCAGGCCACATCCACGATGCCTGCGTCGCCGGTGCGCCGTTGCAGCAGCCACATTGCGGTCATCACCGCCGCGGCGGCCGCCCAGCCGGTCAGCAGCAGGGCCCACCAGCTCATGCCGGGCGCCCTCCCGTCTCCCCGCGGGAGGCGAGCCACACGATCGCGGGCGTCGCCGCCGCCCACTCGCAGGCCACCGCAGCGGCCGCCTGCGGCGCCGACCACTCCAGCGCCCCCAAGCGCTGCCCGGCCCAGTAGGCCGCCGGACCGCCCGCCGCCCCCAGCGACGCCGCCAGCGCGGGCCGCCCGTACAGCCAGCGCAAACCGGCCGGGACGAACATCGCAAGGTTTACCCACAGCGCCGTCATCCACAGCGGGCTCCAACGCCGGTCGCCGTCCGCCGGAAAGTGCAGCAGCCCGCCGGCGGTCAAGGCGGAGTCCAACGTGAAGCCCAGCGCGGCGCAAGCCGCCAAGTAGACGGTCGCCCCCTTTCCTCCCTTCGCCAAGAACCGGAGGGCCAGCGCCGCGACCAAGCCGGGGCCCAGCCACGGGGCATGGTTCGCCGCGCCCAGCACGCAGGCGAACCAGCCCGCCTGGAAGGCCGCGAAGGCTACCGCGCCGCGCACGCCGCCTCCGTGGCCCTCGCTTGTCCCAGCCGGACGGTGTCGCGCCGCCGCCGCGGCCGGGCGAACAGGATCTGCACGTCGCCGCAGGTCCCCTCCTCGAAGCCCGCCTCGCAGTAGCACAGGTAGTACTCCCACAAGCGCACGAACGCCTCGGAGTAGCCCAACCGCCGCACCGCGTCGAGGTTCTGAAAGAAAGCGCCGCGCCAGCGCCGCAAGGTCTCCGCGTAGTGCGGCGTCAGGTCCTCCAAGTGCGCCGGTCGCAGGTCCGAAGCCTCTCCCGCCGCCGCGCACAGCGCTGTCACTGAAGGCAGGCAGCTCCCCGGGAAGACGTAGCGCTGGATGAAGTCCACCCCCTTGCGGTAGGCGGCATAGCGGTCGTCGCCCATCGTGATGCCTTGGATCAGCAGCAGCCCGTCTGGTTCCAGCAGGCGGCCGCAGGCCCGAAAGTACTCCGGTAGGAACTCATGCCCGACCGCCTCGATCATCTCCACCGAGACGATCTTGTCGAACCGGCCTTCGAGGTCGCGGTAGTCGCACAGCAGCACCGTCACGCGGCCTTCCAGCCCGGCCGCCCGGACGCGCTCCGTCGCCAGCCTGTGCTGCTCGCGCGAGATCGTCGTCGTCGTCACCCGGCAGCCGTACCAGGCCGCGGCATGCATCGCCAGCGCCCCCCACCCGGAGCCGATCTCCAGCAGATGGTCCTCCGGGCGCAGGTCCAGCTTGCGGCAAATGTGGTCCATCTTCGCCAGCGAAGCCTCTTCCATCGAAGCGTCCGGCGACTCGAACAGCCCGCAGGAGTAGTTCATCGTGGGGTCGAGAAAGAGCTGGAAGAGCTCGTTGCCCAGGTCATAGTGCGCCCGTATGTTCTTCTCGCTGCCCGCCCTGGTGTTGCGGCGCAGCCAATGGAACCCCTTCGCAAGCGGCGTCAGCAAGCGCGCCCAGCCGCGCTCCAGCTCGTCCGTCACATCCAGGTTGCGCGCGAAGATGCGGCAGAGCTGCGTGAGGTCGTCGCACGACCAGCGCCCCTGGATGTAGGCTTCCGCCGCCCCCAGGCTGCCGCCGAGCGCCACGTCCAGGTAAAACGCAGGATCATGCACCGTGACGGCCGCGCGCAGCTCGCCCGGCCGGCCGAAGCGCTTGAGGTCCTGTCCGTCGAGCAGCGTGATCTCGCCCAAGGGCAGCGCCTCCAGCCGGCGCTCCACCAGGCCCTTCGCGAGTCCCTGCAAGAGGCTCGGCTTCCAGGCGCGAGCCGCCTCGCGGGGAATGATCGTGTCGTTCATAGCCGGGCCTCCTTGGGGGCTCGATGTTTCGGGTGTGGGTGGAAGGGCGCGCCGCGCAGCCAAAGCTTCAGCGCCTGCCAGTAGATCGCCGCGATCACCTTGCCGGTCATCAGCGGGTACGCGCCAAGCGCGCGCGCCAGCTCCGCGCCCGTCAGCGGCCGCCGTTCGAGCGTCAGCGTCGCGTCGAACAGCTTGCCGCCGCGCTCGAAGTTCTCCATGTGGACCGAGAGCGTCCGCCCCGGCTCGCTGAATCGCCAGCCGTAGGTCTGGTCCATGCTCTGGAACGGCGAGACGTGGAACCGCTTCGCAAACCGGAACCACTGCTCTCCGGCCGACGCCCGCTCGGCACCGGCGGTCAGCACGTAGCAATGCCGCTCGCCCCACGGTGTGTTGTGGATCTCGGCCACGATCGCGCGCACCCGCTCGCCGGCGGCGTCGAAGCAGTAGTAGAAGCTGACCGGATTCATCACGTAGCCGAAGTAGCGCAGGTGCGTGAGCAGCCGGATCGGCCCGGCCGGCCGGCGTCCCGTCTCCGCCTCCACCAGGTCGCGCACGGCCTCGTCGAGCGGCTGTTTCGGGTCGCCCAGGTGATCCTCGCGCCGGAACCAGGCCAAGTTCGGCCGGCGGGTCGACCAGAGCCAGCGCCCCCGGAAGGCCGTATCCAGCTCGGCCAGATCGAGGTACACCTGGAACAGCCGGTAGCGAAAGGCGTTGCCGACCGGCCCCAGCCGGCGGTGCCGCACGCTGCCTACATAGAGCGCGCTGTTCAAGCCGCCGCCTCCCGGCGCTGGGCCAAGGCCTCGCAAACCGCCGCCGCGCTCCGTACGCCGTCCTCGTGGAATCCGTAGCCCCAGTAGGCGCCGCAGTAGCTGGTGCCGTTGGCGTCGATCAGCTCGGGGTGGCGGCGCTGCGCCTCGCCGCGGCGAGCCGTGAAGAGCGGGTGGTGGTAGACGATCTTGTGGATCACGCTCTCCGGGCGGATCGCCTCCGAATCGTTCAACGTCACGTTGAACACCCGCCGCCAGGGCAGCCCCTGGAGCAGGTTCATGTTGTAGGTCACCGTGGCGCGGTCGGCGGCGTCCGGCCGTACGTGGTAGTTCCAACTCGCCCAGGCCTTGCGCCGGCGCGGCAGCACCGAGGGGTCGGTATGCAGCACGGCCTCGTTCGCCTGATACGGAAACTCCCCCAGCAGCTCGGCCTCCGTCGTCGTCGGGTCCTGCACGATGCGCAGGGCCTGATCGCTGTGGCAGGCGAAGATCACGTGGTCGAAGCGGCCTTCCGCGCCCTGGGCGTCCACCAGCCTCACGTGGCCGGGCCGGCGCTCGACGGCCCGCACCGGCGTGTTGAGCAAGATGCGGTCCCGGAACGAGGCGGTCAGCTTCTCCACATAGCGGCAGGAGCCGCCGCGAATCACCCGCCACGTCGGCCGCCCTTCCACCTGCAGCATCGAATGGTTCGCCAGGAACTCCACGACGAAGCGGATGGGGAACGACCGGAACGTCCCGGGCGGGGAAGACCACAGAGCCGAGCCAAGCGGCGTCAGATAGTGCTCGGCGAACTCCCGCGAGTACCCCTCACGGGTGAGAAAGTCCGCCACCGAGACGTCGTCGCCGGAGGCGGCCTGCAGCGCCGGCGCCTCCCGGTGGAAGCGCAGGATGTCCCGCAACATGCGGTAAAAGCTGGGCCGCAGCAGGTTGCGCCGCTGCGCGAAAAGCTGGTCCAGGGACGTCCCGTTGTACTCCAGATTCGCCGGGTCCGAGCGCACCGAAAAGCTCATCGAGGTCGGCTGCGACTCCACGCCCAGCTCGGCCAGCAGCGCCGTGAACAGGGGATAGTTGCGCTCGTTGTAGACGATGAACCCGGTGTCGACCGCCCACTCCTCGCCGTCGAGCTCGAACCGCATCGTGTTGGTATGGCCGCCGACGCGGTCGCCGGCTTCGAACACCGTCACCTCATGCCGCCGGTGCAGGCGGTAGGCGGCCGTCAAGCCCGAGACCCCGGAGCCGACGATGGCGATCTTCATCGAGTCGCTCCCGCCCGGTCGATACGGTTGCGGGCCAGGGCCTTGGCCGGCACGGGGCGCAGATCCCAAACCAGCCCCAGCGCCTCCAGCAGCTTCAGCCCGTAGTAGGTGAGGTCGACCTCCCACCAATAGAACCCTTGGCGCACCGAGCCGGGGTAATGGTGGTGGTTGTTGTGCCAGCCTTCGCCGAGCGTGATCAGCGCCAGCAGCCAGTTGTTGCGGCTGTTGTCCTTGGTAGCGAAGCGGCGGCTGCCGAGCTGGTGCGCCAGCGAGTTGATGGTGAACGTCGCGTGGTGCACGGCGATCGTCGAAACGAAGAAACCCCACACCAGCAACTGGCCGCCCGTCACGCCCAACTCCGGCGCCTGAGCCCGCAAAAAGTCCCCCAGCCCGTAGAGCGACGCGGCCAGCACGATCGGCGGAACCATGTCATAGCGGTTCAGCCAAACCAGCTCCGGATACCTCGCCCAGTCCGGCACGTAGCGCACCCGGGTGGCAAAGGCTGCCGGAGTCATGAACCACCCGACGTGGCTCCTCCAAAAGCCCTTCCGTAGCGGCGAATGCGGGTCCTGCTCCTCTTCGGAATACGCGTGGTGATGCACATGGTGCGCCGCCCACCACATGGGATCGCGCTGCACGGCCGTGCACCCGACGGCCGCCATCAGCCCCTGGAACCAGCGCGAGGTCTTGAACGCCCGATGCGAGAAGTAGCGGTGGTAGAAGCCCGTGATGGCGAACATCCGCGCCAAGTACAACCCGGCCGCCACGCCGACCGCCGTCGGGCTCCAGCCCACCCAGATCACGCCCAGACACGCCACATGCATCGCAACGAACGGCGCGCACCGCAGCCAGTCCACGCGGTCGGCGTCGGCGCCCTGCGCTCCGGCCGCATAGGCGGAGTTGTCCAGCCAGATGCGGACCCAATGGGGCGCGGCGGTGAGCAGTCGATGCATCGAAAATCACCGCCGACCCGCGCGCAGCTCGGAACGCGAAGGGCCTCCACGGCTCATGTCAAAAGTGTACAGATGGTAGACGCAACGGGCGGATCTTGTTACGTTTTTCGGCCGGACCCGAAGAAGGTCGCGCAGGCGCAACGCCGGGCGCCGCCGCGGGGAGAGATATGGTATACCTTGTTGTACAAATGCCTCGCAGCGAGTCGCTCGGCCAGTTTGAACAGCTCGTGCTCACCGCCGTGGTCACCCTGGGCGAGGACGCCTACGGAGTGACCATTCACAAGAAGGTCCAGGAACTGGCGCTGTCGAAAACCGGGACCTTGGGTGCGATCTACGTCACGCTGGACCGGCTGGAGGACAAAGGCTACGTCTCGTCGTCGCTCTCGGAACCAACTCCCGAGCGCGGCGGCCGCGCCAAGCGCTGCTACCGGATCGAAGGCGCAGGAGAACGCGCTCTCAAGCAGTCCATCGCCACCGCTCGCCGCATTGCGCGCTCGATTGAGCCGGTTTGGGGAGATCCGACATGAACAGTTCGTCCGCGCCGGCCGGCTCGCCCCGGTGGATGCAGGCCATAGTCTCCGCGTGGCTTCCGCCCATGTACAGGGAACCGGTGCTCGGCGACCTCGAGGAACGGTTCCAGCAACGCGCGCCCGGCCTGAGGTGGTACGGCTACGTGGGCGACGTGGCGACAACGGTTCCCCAAGTCTTGCGGAGCCAACTGCGGCGCATCATCGTGCGAGGCCCGGCGTGCGCTGCGGCCGCCGGCGACCTGCGCCGCCGCGCCGAACATCTCCAGACGCAGGTCTGGCTCCGCAACGTCGCCTTGCTCGTAGGCAGTGTGGTCGTCATCGGAGCCTTTCTGGCCAACGCCCAAGGCGACTGGCATTTTCAGGAGACGGTGCATCTCGCCATGACGATCGGCTGGGTCGGCGCGGTCTGGCGCTCGTACGGGATCCACGGCCGGTCGACCGGCGTTCCCGCTTCCATGTCTCTCGATGAGTTGCGCGAGTTCCATCGCCGCGAGCTCACCCGGCAAATGAACGTCGGGGTTGGGCAATTCTGGTACTGGTCCGCGCCTGCCGCCTTCCTCATCCTCTACGCGTGGATCGCGGCGGTTCCCGACTTTCGGGGAGCGGGAAGTCTGCTGGCCGCCATCGTGATGCAGAACTGCGTGATCGTTTGGGCCAGCCGAAAGGAACGGAGCGTCTACCAGCGGGAATTGGACCCGACGGAGCAGGGGGCCGCGAAAGCATGACCTCGCGCCGGTCGTTGGCGGTCGCCTCCGTCTGCGCCGCTCTTCTGGCCGGATGCGGCGCGGTCGACACACAAACCGACGCCCTCGACCGGCTGAAGCCTTGCACCAGCGAGCAGGGGCCGCTCGACGCCTACTGCGGCTCCGTCGAGGTTTGGGAAGATCGCGAAGCGGAAACGGGCCGCCGCATCTCATTGAAAGTCGTCGTCCTGGCGGGCGCCCGCCGGAACGAGCACCCCGACCCGCTGTTCTTCCTCGCCGGGGGACCCGGCCTCGGAGCGGCCCAAGTCTCTTCCGAGATCCAGCGGTCGTTTCGGCCCCTGCTGGCCGACCGCGACATGGTGTTCGTGGACCAACGGGGCGCCGGTGAGTCGAACTCGCTGGCCTGCGATCTCGACGACGACGACTCCTTGGCGGCCGATCCGCAACGCTTCTACCGCCTGTTGCGCGAATGCATGGAGGGCTTCGACGCAGACTTGCGCCTCTACACCACGCCCATTGCCATGGACGACCTCAACGAGGTGCGCGAGTTCCTGGGCTACGAGCGGGTCAACCTCTACGGCGGCTCTTACGGCACGCGCGCGGCCATAGCGTACCTGAGGCGCTATCCCGAAACCGTGCGCAGCGTCGTGCTCGACGGCGTGGCGCCGCCGGACCTGATCTTGCCCCAATACTTCGCACGTGACAGCCAGCGCGCATGGGACCTGCTGATCGCAGACTGCAACGCCGATCCGGCCTGCGCCGACGCCTTCCCAAATCTGGCGGCTCGGTTCGAGCAACTTCTTTCGCGTCTCGACGCAGATCCCGAGCGCGTCACGCTCACCCACCCGCGGACCGGGAAGCGGGAAGTCGTCACGGTGGACCGCAGATTGGTCAGCCTCATTGTGTTCGACGCCCTTTATACATCCGAGACGGCCGCCACACTGCCGTTCCTGATCGACCGCGCAACCGAGGGCGACTATTCCGGCCTGCTTGCACTGAGCTCAGTGGGTGTGAGCGCCGGCGTCGAGATCAGCCTGGGCATGCGCTATTCGGTGATCTGCGCCGAAGACGCTCCTCGCGCCACGCCTGCTGCCCTCGTCCGCGAAGCGGCAGGAACCTTCGGGCGCGCGGCCCTGGCCGAGATGTTCCTCGAACCTTGCAAGTTCTGGCCGCGCGGCGAGGTCCCGGGTGACTACTACGAGCCGTTTGTCGCCGAGACTCCCGCGCTGCTTCTCTCCGGCCGGCTCGACCCCGTTACGCCGCCGCAATGGGCGGAACAGATCGTCGAGCAGTGGCCGAACGCGCGTCACATCGTGGCGCCCGGCATCGGTCATGGCGCCGCCACGCACGGCTGTTTGATGCGCCTGATCCGGGAGTTCCTCAACGAGCCAAACCCCGAAGGCTTGGACGCGAGCTGCGTAGAAACGCTCCGTCGCAGGCCGTTCTTCCTCGGCTACGCCGGCCCCGTCCAGCCGAGCCCAGCCGCCCATCCGAGGGGCGGCGCGTCGCGAGGAGAACGGCCATGATTCGTGTTGAGGGCCTGCGCAAGCGCTTCGGCGGCGTCGTCGCCGTCGACGAGGTGTCCTTCGAGGCCCGCGACGGAATGGTCACCGGGCTGCTGGGCCACAACGGCGCCGGCAAAAGCACCACCCTCCGCATGATCTGCGGGTTGCTCCAGCCCGACGCCGGCCGCATCCACGTCGATGGCGCCGACCCGGTCGCCCGGCCGCTCGAGGCCCAGGCGCGGATCGGAGCCTTACCCGACGCCGCCGGACTCTACGCCCGGCTGACGGCGCGCGAACACATCGAGTATTTCGGCCGACTCCGGGGCCTCCCCAACGATCAGCTCGAAGCGAACATCGACTACTGGACCCGCGCGCTCGGCATGGAGAACATCATCCACCGCCGCGCCGGCGGCTTCTCCCACGGCGAGCGCACCAAGGTCGCCATGGCCCGCGCGCTCGCCCACCGGCCCCAGAACGTGATCCTTGACGAGCCCACCAACGGGCTGGACGTGATGGCCACGCGCGCCGTCCGCGAGGTGATCGCCACGCTCAGCAAGGAGGGCCGCTGCGTCGTGTTCTCCAGCCACGTGATGCAAGAGGTGTCCGCCCTGTGCCACCGCATCGTGGTCCTCGCCCGCGGACGCGTCGTCGCCGACGGCGCCCCGGACGAAGTTCGCGAGCAGGCCGGGGAAGCCGATCTCGAGGATGCGTTTGTCGCCTTGACGGGCCAGAAGCTGGAGGCCGTATGAACCTCCAACGCCTAGGGATCGTGGCCCGCAAAGAGCTCGTTGACGCTTTCCGCGATCGGCGGGCGGTGGGCGTTCTGGCCATCGGTTCCCTGGTCGGGCCGGCGCTGATCGCCTTCAGCCTCAATGCTCAGATCCGCCGCCAGAGCGTCGCCGAGCTGCGCGTGCCGGTGACCGGCGCCCAGTACGCTCCGCTGCTGGTGGACTGGCTGCGGCAGCAGCCCGACGTGACCGTGGTCGAGGGTCCCCGTGATCTCGCGGCGGCGCAGGCGGCGGTGCGCGCAGGAGACGAGGACTTCGTCTTGGCGATTGCCGAGGACTATGGCGAGGATTTCGCCGCCCTGCGCCCGGGCCGGGTGCGCATCGTCCGCGACAGCGCCGGCCGGTCGTCCGGCGCGTCCCGCGACCGCCTTCGCCGACTAGTCGGCCGCTATAGCGAGGAGATCGGCTGGTTGCGGCTGGTGGCGCGGGGCGTGGACCCGAAGATCGCTTCTGCGGTCTCCCTGCAAGATCTGGAGCTCTCGACGGCCCAACAGCGCGCCGGGCGCATACTGGCGATGATTCCGATCATGGCTTTGCTGGCGGCGTTCAGCACGGCGCTGCAGATTGCGACCGATTCCACCGCGGGCGAACGCGAACGCGGCGCTTTGGAAGCCTTGCTGTTGAACCCCGTGCCGCGGCTGGAGTTGGTCGTGGGGAAATGGCTGGCGGCGACGATCTTCGCGCTCGCCGGGATGGTTGCGACGCTCGGCCTGATGGCGGCGGCGCTGGCGATGGTTCCGTTTGCCGAAGCGGGAGTGCGATTCTCCTTCACCGTCACTCAAGGGCTGCAATGGCTCGTCGCCATGTTGCCGGCGGGCTTGTTGGCGCCGGCGATTGAGATCTACTTGGCGTCGTTCGCGCGAACGTTCAAAGAAGCCCAGCAATACATGGGCTTCGTGATCATGGTCCCCATGTTGGCGTTGGTCGGCGCTCTGACCTTTCCCGAAGCCACGGGCGTCTGGCTCGCCCCGGCGCCGATCCTGGGCCAGTTCGAGCTGGCCAAAGAGATTCTAGCCGGGGAATCCCCGGCGGCGATCTGGTACGTGCTCGGGACCTTCTCCACGCTTGCCTGCGCGGCCCTGCTGCTCGGCCTCACCGCGCGCTTGTTTCGCAGCGAGAAGTTCCTTCTCGGGCGTTGACGTGCTTTCCGCGGCCGCGTCGCGATCTGCCTTGCTTGCCCGCTACTCCCACGTGGACGAGGGCGGCTATCCGTCCTTCTTCCCCAACCACCCGATGCCGACATTCGCACGGCGACGGAGTAGGAGGATCAGTTGACCGGTGTGGTGCTGGGTGTGGCGCAGGTTGTTGAGCAGAAACTCGCCGACGTTGAGCTTGTACCACCAG
Organism: Acidobacteriota bacterium; assembly: GCA_016125275.1. Lineage (GTDB taxonomy): Bacteria > Acidobacteriota > Terriglobia > Bryobacterales > UBA6623 > RI-231. Next base: position 161,103 of record WGMB01000005.1, read on the forward strand.
AACCCGCAGCGCTCCAGGGCCCGCTCGTCAGTCAGGCTCCCGAACGTTTGGTCGCTCTTGCGAAGGCAGTGGTCGGCGTAGTCGAGTAGCTGAGCCTTGGTGAGGGCCTGGTCAGGCGTAGTGACTACGCCGAATTCCCCGTAGTCGCCGGGCAGAGTCTCCGCCTTGTCGACATGGAAATCCCGCCCCCGGAATCCCTCCGCATCATCGGACAGATAGAAGTCCGTGTAGAACAAGGCGTGATAGGCCAGATGCCAGAACGGCGCGCCCTCCGAGCGGTCGTCCCACAAGTCATCCGGGCAGGCCTCGACGGCCGCTCGCAACATCTGAATCGCCGCCCCGAACTGGCGGCCGATCGCTGCTTGCCAAGGAGCGTCCATAGGAGCTCTTCATCATAGAGCGCCAGCGCCGCTCCGCACGGGCATAAGGAATCCCCGTCGAGCTACGAAATCGCTTTGAGTTATTGAAGAGATGGAGCGGGAGACGGGGATCGAACCCGCGACATTCAGCTTGGGAATCCGCTCCTAGATTGACAATAAAGGACTTAGCGTCGAATGACGTTTATTTCTGACGATGTAAGTCACCTGGTTTCAACGGCCCTCCTCATGCGTCTCTTAACGGAGCAGCGTTGGAGCTTGCGTTAGCTCCAATTTTCATCACTTGAGCCCCTTGCGGAGTTAATTCCGAGGCGCGGTCTCGGTAACCGCTTTCGGAGCGCATCCCTCAAGCTCTCGATGGACGGCCAGCCCGCGCTTGAGCCGTTGTTGGCGTAGATGCGACAGCCGAACCCGTACCCCTTTCGCTCGGCTTCCGGGCCCTCGACATCCACGCCATCGATCCGAATAGTAGGCGATCCGATGAAGCGCTTGGCCTGCGCATCGGCGTCGGATTCGACGGCGATCAGCTCGATGTCTTCCGGCAGACCTTCGAGCCGCAGCGCTGCGCGCGCGTTCTCAAGCGCCTTCAAATAAGAAGGGCAGCTATCGAAGTAGAAGAGCTCGATCTTCATGAGGGACGCTCCATGAGCTTGGCGGTGTAGCCCATCTCGCCAATGGCCGCCATGAGATTCTCCACGTTCGTTTTTGCAGGATCAAAGCGGATGCGGGCGGTCGCGTTCTCGTAATCGACCTCGGCGCTAGCCACGCCCTCCTCGCGTTCCAGGGTGGCTTTCATCCCGGCGGCGCAGCCCGCGCACGTCATGCCTTTAACGGCAAAGACGGCCACCGCTTCGGACTCGCCCTTGCTGACGGCGAACGCCGTTGTCTCGGCGCTCGCCATCTCACTCCAAACGAAGCCAGAGTAGTGCGGAAACGCCGCAAGCATTACAACGGCGGCTGTTGAGAGCCAAAGCAACGCCCGTTGCTTGCGCTTTTGCTCCGGACTGACCGCGCAGGAGCCGTCCGCACATTCGGCGTCCTCCGTCTTGCGATAGCTCAGGTAGAACGCGCCGGCTAGAAGCAGGGCCGTCAGCGCAAGCAGATACGGCCGCAGCTCTTCAAACCATGCGGCCGCGCCAAATGTGCCGACGCCAATGCCGACCGCGACAAGCGGCGCGATACAGCAGAGCGAAGCGACCCCGGCGGCAAGGATCGATGCCAGTGTCAGGGACTTGTCGTTCATTGCACTTTTCCTTTCTCGTCGAGGGCGTCGAGGACGGGACATGCACTGAGCGGCGCGTCTTGACCAACACACTTATCAGCCAGTTTGGAGAGGACCCGGCGCATGGCCTGTAGCGAACGGATTTTTTTCTCGAGATCGGCGACCTTGGCCAGGGCCTGGTCGCGTACGTCGGCGCAGCTCGCGCTTTCGGTCACGCGCAGCTCGAGCAGTTCTTTGATCTCAGCGAGAGTGAAGCCCAACTCCTGGGCGCGCTTTACAAAGCGCACGCGTCGAACCGTGTCCCAATCGTACACACGGTAGTTCGAGCCGGTACGCTGCGGCGGCGCGATCACGCCTTGGCGCTCGTAATAGCGCAGCGTGTCGATCTTGACGCCGGCGCGCTCGGCGACCTTCCCGATCGTCAGGCCAACCATTCCATGCTTAGCTTAAACCCCGGACCTAGGTCCGGGGTCAAGACGGGGGAGTGGAGCAGCTCTCACTTCCGCGCTCCACGGCGCTTCCATCTCCGTCGCCCAAGAGGTTGCACCGGTCATCCGTTTATGGCAAAATAGCCATAGAGCAATGCCGATTCGATCCAGCCAGTTCTACGAAGCACGCGCGAAGATTGCGCGAGCCTTGGCGCATCCGAGCCGGTTGTTGCTGATGGACGCTCTGCGCGACCGGGAGATGTGTGTCTGCGATCTGACCGAATTGGTTGGATCGGATCAGTCCACGGTGTCCAAGCACCTCGCCGTCCTGAAGGAAGCTGGGTTGGTGAGCGTGCGCAAGGAGCGCTCGATGAGCTTCTATGCCTCACGCTGCCAGTGCCTCGACGGGTTCTTCGGCTGCTTGGATACAGTTCTCAAGCAACACATCGAGGATCAGCGGGCGGTGCTTGTGGGGTAGTTTTTTTGATCATTGTTCATGGCGATATGGCAATGAAGCAGTAAAGGAGGCGGCATGCGTGAATGGAAAATCCTGGCGACGTTCGTCGCCGTCTTTCTCGGGGCCTACTGGTTGCCGCTCTCGAACCCCAAAGTTGAGAACGCCATCCTCGAGGCCTTCAAGATGCTCCAGTGGTACGCGCGGAATCACACGCTGGCGTGTGTGGTTCCTGCGCTGTTCATCGCCGGGGCCATCGTTACGTTTCTCAACAAGGAGGCCGTCCTCAAGCACCTCGGCCCACAGGCCGGCAAGGTGGAGGCCTATTCCGTCGCCTCGGTTTCCGGGACGATTCTCGCCGTCTGTTCCTGCAGCGTCCTGCCGATGTTCGCCGGCATCTACCGTGTCGGCGCGGGCCTGGGGCCCGCCTCAGCATTTCTCTACAGTGGACCGGCGATCAACATCCTCGCGCTGTTCTTGACGGCGCGCGTATTGGGCTTCGAACTCGGACTGGCGCGGGCAGTCGGAGCAATCGTTTTCGGCATCGTCATCGGTGTGCTCATGGCTCTGATCTTTCGACGGGGCGAGCAAGAGCGGATCGCCGCCATGCCGCAACCCGAAGCCTCTGAGAAACCGCGTCGCGCGCTCTGGCAGACCGCCGTCTACTTCGCAGCCATGATGGCGTTCCTCGTCTTCAGCGACTGGTACAACCCGGGCAACGTCACCGTCACCAAGACCGACGGTGAGATTGTCTCCGCTGTCCTCCTGCAGGAGACCCGCGACGAGATCGTGATCCAAATCGATCAACCTGTCGGCGGCCGAGCCATCGGCGACAAGCTGACGCTGGCGAAATCCGAGGTCGCCTCGATCGAAGAGGAGACGAGTTGGGTCATGACGGTCTTCCACTACAAGTGGCATCTCGCGGCGTTGATGGGACTGGCTGTGCTGTGGATGGTTTGGCGCTGGTTCGACCGGGAAGAGTTGGCGGAATGGATGGCCAACACCTGGGACTTCGCCAAGCTCCTCGTGCCGCTGCTATTCGGCGGCGTCTTCGCGGTCGGCTTTTTGGGCGAGCTCATTCCGCAAGATCAGGTCGTGGCCTGGGTCGGCGACAACAGCTTGTTCTCGAATCTCGTGGCCTCGGTGGTCGGCTGTCTGTTCTACTTCGCCACGCTGACGGAGATCCCCATCCTGCAAGCCCTGCTCGAAAACGGCATGGCGCAGGGGCCGGCGCTGGCGCTGCTCTTGGCTGGACCGGCGTTGTCTCTGCCAAGTCTGCTCGTAATACGCACGGTGATCGGCGCGAAGAAGACCGTCGTGTTTACGGCGCTCGTGATCGTCATGGCAACCGGGGTCGGCATGGTCTACGGGACTTTTGCATAGGAGGGAACGGAGATGAAAAAGCTACAGATCCTGGGAACCGGCTGCAAACGCTGCCAACTGCTCACCGAGCGGGCCGAACAGGCAGCGCGCGAGTTGGGTGTCGAGTACGAGGTCGAGAAGATCACCGCGATCGACGACATCCTGCGGTTCGGCGTGATGGCAACGCCCGCGCTGGCCGTCGACGGCGAAGTGAAGCTCTCCGGCCATGTGCCGACGGTGGAAAGCCTGAAGCCGATGATCTCACCAGGACCCAAGTAAGGAGGCGATTGTGATGTTGTGCTACGAGTGTGCAATCCAAGGCGTCCGACGCGAGGCAGTCGGAATGTGCCATCACTGCTCGGCGGGCCTGTGCACAGAGCACGCCCGGGTCGAGTCCTCGCCCCTCAAGGCAGAGCGGCGCAACAAGACCTTTGGGTCGGTGCGTTGGGAAGTCGAGTTGGCCAAGCCGGCGCGACAGATGCTGTGCGCAGTCTGCCAAAGCGCGCTGCACCAGGAAGACGCTGACTCCGCGCTCGGGCGTGCAGTGAACGAGCGGGCGTCGCTACGCCCTGAAACGCGGTTAGAACGGTCCGCCGCGTAGCGAGGCGGCGGGACCACATTTCGGAGCACAACCAAAGAGGACCGTATCGATGACACGATCTGAACAACCTAGCTCTACTCCCCTGGCCCGTCGAATGGGGCTTTTTGAACGCTACCTGTCGCTCTGGGTTGCTCTCTGCATGGGAGCGGGCCTTCTGCTTGGAACTTTCGCGCCGGGGGTTGCAGCAGCGCTACGAGACATCGAGATTGGCGAAAGCAGTCAGATCAATCTGCCGATCGCCGTACTGCTATGGCTGATGATCACGCCGATGATGATGCGCGTTGACTTCGGCGCGATTCGTGACGTCGGCAAGAGACCCAAGGGACTTCTCATCACGGTGTTCGTCAACTGGCTCGTAAAGCCGTTCTCGATGGCGTTGATTGCCTACCTCTTCTTTCGGCATGTATTCGGCCTGTGGATCTCTCCGGCCGAGGCGGACCAGTACATCGCAGGCTCTATCATTCTCGCGGCTGCTCCCTGCACGGCAATGGTCTTCGTGTGGAGCTATCTCACCGACGGTGACCCTGCCTACACGCTTGTGCAGGTCTCGGTGAATGATCTGATCATGCTCGTAGCGTTCGTGCCGATCGTGCAGTTTCTCGTCACCGGCGCTTCCTCGCTGACCGTCCCGTTCGAAGTTCTGCTCTACTCGGTGCTCGTGTTCATCGTCGTACCTTTGGTTGTCGGCGCGGCAGCGAGACATCTTCTTGTGGCAAGGCACGGACGGGAATGGTTCGACAAGACCCTGTTGCCACGCTTTGCGCCGGTCACCATGTCGGCCTTGCTCACCACTTTGGTCCTGATCTTCGCCTTCCAGACGGACAACATCACACAGCGACCGTTTCACGTCGCGCTCATCGCCGTGCCGATTTTGATTCAGGTCTACTTCAACTCCTCGCTGACTTACGGTTTGATGAAGCTGTTTGGCGTCGAGTACTCCGTCGCTGCCCCGGGAGCCTTGATTGGAGCGAGCAACTTCTTCGAACTGGCAGTAGCGACGGCGATTGCGCTCTTCGGACCGGAGTCGGGCGCAGCCTTGGCGACCGTGGTCGGGGTGCTAGTCGAAGTGCCGGTCATGCTCTCCGTGTGCAGCGTCTGCAATCGGACGCGCCACTGGTTCCCCAACCAAGCACAAAAACCGGCCTGAATAGCACCGTCCACAAACGGGCTTGAGACTCTCTGGGGCTTGGCGATCGGCCAACCCGTGCCTGAGCACATGAGCGCATCGCCCTACGAGACAATCAAGTCAGCATGATCGAGATCGGCAAATCCATCGGATACTTCATCGCCGCCGGCCTCTGCGAAATCGGCGGCGGTTATCTGGTTTGGCTTTGGCTGCGAGAGGGGCGTCCTTGGTCATACGCCTTGGGGGGCGCAGCCATCTTGGTTCTCTATGGAGTGATTCCCACTCTTCAGCCGGCGAACTTCGGCCGGGTGTATGCCGCCTACGGAGGCGTTTTCATCGCACTATCGATCCTCTGGGGCTGGCGCATTGACGGCGTCGAGCCCGACCGTTTTGACCTGATCGGAGGAGCCATCGCCCTCGCCGGAGTCGCGGTCATCATGTACTGGCCGCGAGGCTGATTGGCCAGACTTGATGGCGACAGCGAGAGAGTCTAGTCGCAATAGGCGCACCCACCGGACTTGGGTTGGCACTCCAGCACATTTCCCCGGCGGTCGAGATCAAAGCGGCAACAGCGCTCAAGCACCTGTTTGAGCTTTCCCCGCCCGCGCTGCACGCGCGACTTTGCACCCGAGAGAGAAATGCCAAGTTGTTCTGCGATGGCAGCCTGGGAGACGCCTTCAAGCTCATACAAGCTCACCGCGTCGCGATAGCGGTCAGGAAGATTTTCGATCGCGGCGCGCAGCCACCCAGCTACCTCTTGGTTCCGGTTCGAATCTTCGGGGTCCTCTGGTGGTTGGCGAGGCTCACTTTCAATCGGAACTCCACCACGCCTCTTGGCCCGGTAGTGGTCCGTGATGAGGTTCCGGGCAATCTGGAACACCCAGGCCTCAATCCTCTCCTCGTCCCCCAGAGTCGCAAGCCGCTGATGGATGCGGAGGAAGGCGTCTTGGAGAATGTCCTCCGCCGCTTGATCGTTCTCAACGCGAGAGCGGATGAAGCTCATGAGCTTGGCGCTCAAGAGCTCCCAGACCGCTTCCGTTTGAACAGGTGCTGTCATGCCGCTGCCGTCATTTTCGCAATCTCCCCGCACTAGCAGCAGACCGCGCCCGTCGCCTCGCAGCAACTCGACGCCTCGTCCTTGCGCTGCGGAGAGTCGGCGTCCGTCACAACGAACACCTCCCACTCGTTGCCGTCGGGGTCCTGGACCCAGGCTTTGTCCTGGACGGCGTAGCAGCACGCCGTCTGTTCTTCAACCCTGGGAGCCAGGCCTGCCACCCGGAATCGCTCGATTGCGTCGGCGACCGCCTGCGAGGATTTGACCTGAATCCCATAGTGCGCAGGAAGAGGTCGCGCGCCCTTGTCGAAACGGGCCTCGTTCAAGCTCAGATTCACCGATGGATCTGTCGGCTCGAACTTCGCGTAGCCGGGCCGCTCCTTCGTTGGCGGCTCGCCGAACAGCGTCTCGTAGAAGCGCTTCGAGCGCTCCAGATCAGAGACTGCGAGGCCCATGTGAATCCGGAAAGAGCCTGGAAAGTCCACGGCCGATGTTGCGTCTGTTTTCATGGTCGGTTCTCCTTCGCGGCAACTTTGTCGCCCGTCGCCGCGTTTCACCCACGTAGACGGAGCACGCAACCAAAAGACGCAAAAAAAGAGCCTACGCAAGCTCGCTCCAGGAAAGCTCCTGCTCGTTCGCCTCGGCAATGATGACCTCGGAACACACGCCCCAACGGCACACAATTGTCTGCCGAATCACCCGCCAGTTTCGGGAATCCAGTAAGGGCAAGAGACGAAGCGGTCGACAGCCGCCGACCAAGAACGGCGCAATCCCGCGCACACGGCTCCACAACCAAGAGACGAGACCGGAAATGGGCCGAACTCCGTTCGTCAGGCTTGCAACGCAAAGCAGACCTCCGTCCGCTAGCAAGCGGTCGGCCTCATTGAGCGCCGCCCGAATGTCTTCCTCGTCGAGAAGGTCCAGCACGTAAGCCGCGACAAAACGATCGAATGCGCCAGTCGCATCGCCAAACGCGAATGAACCATCCGTAACTTGAACCTTGGCTCGATCACCCCAGGGACGGAGCTTCTTCTCGGCGAGGTCCGCCATCACGGGGCTGAGATCGACAGCCTTGTAGCACGCCGCAGGCGGCAAGCGCTTCTCGAGAAGCTCTCTCGCAAAGGCTCCCGTCCCGCAACCCAACTCGAAGACAGCGTCCGCGTCCTCGAAACCTCCGTTCTTCGCTAACCAGTCGAGCGCTGGCTTCTCGTAAAAGGACTGCCTGTCCTGCTTCGCTCCGGAAGCGTTATAGAAGCGGCGAGCGTCTTCGCTTGTGAACGGCACGATTCTCGTCAGGGAAGGTAGTAGCGAATCGACGTCATGAACGAGTTTTCTCGGCCTCTTGGCTGGATGCCGTCCAACCCGGACCAAAGAGCGCGGCGCGTGTGGATGTAGGACAAGCCCAGCGCCACGCTCCCCTGCTCGCCCCTGTAGAAGCTGTACCAGAGGCCCGGCATGAACTGCCAGATCGAGCGATTCCCGCCCGGGCAAGGTGCGCCCGATTCCGCCGAGCAGCCTGACAGGTCGAGAGTCGGCGAACCGAAACCCAAACGGGCGTCGCCGAACGAGGTGCGGCCATAGTATTCCGCCCCGAAGTAGTTGTAGATCTGCCAATTGGGAGTTGGCTTCCAGTCGAACCCCGCGATCGCCTGCACCGCTCGGATGGGCTTTACGTAGCCATCTGGACGAACCGCCACATCAGGACCGACGGCCGCCGCGTAGCGCCCGATTCCTGGACCCGCCAATCCTTCGACAAGTAGGTCCAGCTTGCGCGCAACCGGCAGGATCGCCGCACCGCCGAGACCTCCGCCGAACGTTGCTTGGTTGCGGCCATCGAGGCGGCTTCGGAACCACCGTCCGACGCCCTTGATTTCGTAGTGCCCCCAGCCCGGCTCGAAGACGACTTTACCGACCACGTCCGGTGCGAGGTCGGTCGAAATGCCGTTTGCTCCAGGCGTCAAGCTGGTCGCGACCGTAGCCCCTGGCGACCGCGCATTCGGGCTTCCACTAAAACCCATCGCTCCGTCGGGCAGCACGACGCCGCCCGTATGCGTCTCGGGATTCTCCACGCTGGCAGCCGCCCAGACGCCGTTGCCGAAATCCTTCGTGACGCGGAAGCTCGTTTGCCGCGCCCAGTTGAACCCAACAACGTGCTGCGCGCTGAGTGCGAGCGTGAGGTACTCGTTGAGCGGCTTCAGCCCTTTCTCGTGCGTCGTCAGAAGCGTCCAGGTCTGGCCCGCCGTAAAGGAGAGGCCGTTGGCGAATTCGATGTCACCCCAGAACTGCCGCACCCGCAGCGGGAAATCGTTGCTCTCGACCTCGTTAGCTGTCGTCGAGGAGCCCAGAAAGTCGCCTTCAAAATACCCAGTGGCCGTCACCCGCTCGCCGCGCGCTCTGGCTAGCAGCGACAGCCGCGAGTGGCGGCTGCTCATTCGGAATGAGCTCAGGTTGGCATTGGCTGTGCCGTCGAGAGGAATGTTCCCAAACGTCTCGCCGACATCGGCGTTCTGATTGCGCGAGCGAACCATCGCCGTCGCTTCGACGAACCCGCCGGCCTGCAACGATAGCCGGTCGTCGCCGATGCGGTTCGCCGGCATCGCCGGTCTCTCTGGTCGAGCCTCGGGCGCAAAGGGTGTTGACGCAACTCGGGGCGCGGCGACAATCCGCTCCTCGAGCGCGGCGACCACTTCGGTCTGCCGCGTGAGCGCTGTCTGGAGCGCTTCGATTTGTTGTTGCTGCTGGGCGATCTGCTCCTTCAGCGCGCGCAGTTCCTCCTCAGGATCGGCCGCGCCGAGAGAGGAGCAGACAAGCAGGGAGAGCAAGAGTAACGCCACGCGCGGCGGCGCAGGCTCCAGGCGGATCATCACGATGTGCCGACTCCTCCTCGCTCAAAGCTTCGGCGCAATCTCGTCGTCGTAGAGCGCCCGGAACTTCTCACGAATGTCGTCACGCGACTTGCGGAACACCGTGAGAATCTCTTCCTCCGTGCCCGTGGCATCGGCAGGGTCCGGAAATCCGATGTGCATCCGCTTGCCAACTTTGCCTCGGAAGTAAGGGCAGTTCTTGTCCGCGTCGTCGCACACCGTGATGACGTAGTCGAATGGCTCGTCGAGGAACTGGTGGACCCTCTTGGGATGCCCCGAAGAAATATCGATCCCCGCCTCTTTCATCACGCGGATGGCGTACGGATTGACCTGGGAAGACGGCTCGGTGCCCGCGGAATGCACCTCCATGCGCGAATCGAAGGACTTCAAAAAGCCCTCCGTCATTTGACTCCGGCAGGAGTTGCCGGTGCACAGCACAAGAATCTTCATCTTCGTTCCTTCAGCGGCGGTGAGCGCGCCGGTCGTGGCCAGCAGCGCAAGGGCGTTTCGTCGAGTCATCAGCGGATAACCTCCATCAGCAATTGCGGCAGACCTCGAGCACGGCTTCGGGGCAAACGGCGTGGTTGCGACTGCAACACTCAGCCACGAGGAACGTCAGCAACTCTTGAAGAGCTTCCGTGTTTGCCGAGTAGCGCAGAAAGCTGCTCTCGCGCTTGACGTTCACCAAGCCCTCGTTCTTCAAGCGGTCCAAATGGTGAGAGAGCGTCGAGGGGGAGATCCCTAGCTCCCGTTGGATCTCGCCGACCACCAGACCGTCCGGATGAGCCGCGAGCAACAGACGAACGATACGCAGCCGCGACTCAGTTCCGAGCGCGGTGAACATGTCGGCGTAGCGAGCGATGTTGTCGGTCTGGGCTGGTGCCTGCATCATGAATTCGACAATTCTATCATTACCGAAATCTTGAAGTGCAACCGCCGGCAGTGCAGACCCGTGGACGGCGACGATGTCGCCGGATGCAACACGGCTCGAACGCATGAGCCGTCGTCACCGCGACGACGAGGATCTCGTCGCCGAACATCAACGTGCAGTGGCTCGAGCTGACCGTCGAATCGGTAGCGTTGACCCTTGATGAGGTCACGAGATCGCAATACGCCGCACGTCAAGTTGAGAGGTGAATCCCAAGGAGCCCGGCACTTCTGTAGGGCTCAGGGCTCGTGAAGAGCCAGTTGATGAGCCGCCACGCTTCGTGTTGGCGCTCGCTCCGATGGAGTTTCCGGGCCTTCCGAGCTGTGCACACGTGCTCCACAGACTAGAGGAATAGCTTGCCGCTGTTGGCGATGTCGCGGCCTCGATCGACAGCGAAGTCAGCAAACGAGGCGTTGCATCGCAACGCTGATCGCGACAGATTCGCCGACTCGCTAGCGTTCGCATTTTCGACCTGTCGCGCTAGCGGTCGCGGAAGGTGTCATCGGCGATGGCGACATTGATCTATGCGACGACATCGCGCGCGATGTCGTCGACGAGGTCGACAGGAAGGTTTGCCTTGGCGCAGGTTGGGCGGGAGCGACCCGAGGCGCAGCCGGGAGGGTTTTGGGCGGACCAGCGCCCAAAAACAGGGGGTCGCTCCCGCCCAAACTGCGCTCGCCGTGAGCGCCGCAAGGGGCTCGCGGCGCTTCCCATCTGATTGACACCGAACGGCTTCGGCATGTGATCGGTTTTGGACCGAAGGGCCTGAAAGGGGAGCACTTGCTGCAATTAGGTGCTCCCCTTTCGACTCCTCTTTTCAGCGGCCCCATGGCCGACCGGTAGCGAGGGGAACAGCGGCCGAAAGCGGAACACCCGCTGCAAACAGGTGTTCCGCTTCGACCCCTCGGTGAGCCGATTTTGCTTCTTTCTGAAGCGATCGCTGCGTGCCCCGTCGTGCGCACCTACTCCCCATTCCGAAGCAGCGACGAGACCCCTCCTCCCGTGGGCGAAGCCTTCTTCTCGCGACATCGACTCAGCCAGCGCGCGATCGCCCCCCTCTCCATGAGGTTCGCTGATGCTCGCGCCTCCATTCTTCGGACGCCATCCGACGGAGGAATTTTATGGAACCACAGAGGAAGCTGCTCACCCTTACCGAGGTCGCCCGCGAGCTGCGCTGCTCCAAGGCGCATGTCTCCAAGGCCACTGAGGGGAGGGTCCCGCGCGCTTCGTCCCTGCCGACGGTTCGGCTCGGTCGAAGAAAGCTCGTCCGCCGTGAAGCGCTCGACGCTTGGATTCAGGCCAATGAGCGCGTGGGCGTTCGTGATAAGCTGCCAGCGTCGTCAGAAGTCGACGTCGTTCGGCGCATCAGAGGAGGTATCTGATGCGCAAACGGCATCAACGAGGAAGTTTGGCGAAAGTGAACGGACGCTGGATCGCGCAATGGCGAGAGGACGGTCGACGGCGCAAGCGCACGCTCGGCGTCGTCTCCGGCATGACCAAGACGGAGGCTCAGCAAGCCTTGAACCAGATCTTGGCCCCGATCAACCAGGGCGTCGGCAGTCCGTCCACTTCGGACAAGCTCGCTCACTTCATCGAAGGGATCTTTCTTCCCTTCTACCGTCGCAAGTGGAAACCCTCCACTGCGGTCACCACCGAGAACCGTCTACGCAAGCACCTGCTCGCCGACTTCGGTTCTCGCGCCATCGGCAGCTTCAACCGCAACGAGCTACAGCGTTGGCTCGAGCGCAAGGCCGCCGACGGCCTCTCGCAGCAGACCATCGATCACCTGCGCTGGGATCTCAGCCAGGTGTTTCGCATGGCCGAATTCGAAGGCTCCATCTCACGCTCCCCGGCGACGCTCTTGTACACGCCCAGAGCCGCCGGCCGGACATCCACGCGACGCATGAACTGGAAGGAGGTCAACCTATGTCTATCAGTCCTTGACACGCGCGAGCGCCTTATGGCCATGCTCGCCGTCATCGGCGGCATGCGCACCGGCGAGATCCTCGCGCTGCAATGGCGGCACATCTTCGCCGACCGCGTCGAAGTTGTTCAGCGAATCTACCAACGCCGAATCGACACGCCCAAGACACGGAACTCCGTCCGCAGCGTGGCGATCTCAACCGGCCTCCGCGAGGCGATCGACTCTTGGCGCGAGACCGCAATCGACACGTCGCCCGACGCCTGGATGTTCCCCTCCGAGACCGGTCGTACACCGGTGCAAATCGAAAACATCTTTCGGCGGAACTTCCGGTCGAAGCTGGAGGCGGTCGGGTTGGAATGGGTGACATTGCAGGTGATGCGGCGCACCCATGTGTCGCTCATGAGGGAGATGGACGTCGACCCCAAGCTGGTCGCCGATCAACTCGGACATACGCTCGACGTGAGTCTGAACGTCTACGCGAAGCTCGGATTGGAACGTCGAACCGAGGCTCTTGAGCTGTTCGAGAGCCGCCTCCGCGGCGACGCCTCAAAGGCCGCCTGAGGAGAAACGGGAGCATAACGGAGCAGGCCGTTGAACCAGATGACTGTAAGTTGTTGAAAACATGGAGCGGGAGACGGGGATCGAACCCGCGACATTCAGCTTGGGAAAATGATCCCAGTTTGTCAATCAAAGACTTATGCGTTTATGGCGTCGAATCCTGGCCACTGAAAGACACCGAGTTTCGCCTCTTTGGGGCTCGCGCTTTCTTAATGGAGTGCGAATGGAGTGCGCCGCACTCCACGAAGCGTCCGCTTTCCGTTCCTCCGACTTCCTACCAACTCGGCTAAGGAGTCTAGAGCCGACGGAGCCCCCCTTGGGAACTACTTTCAGGGAGCCATGAGCCGAGGCCCAGACATGGAGGTCGACGACCAGCGGCAACGTCCCGATCGGACCGCAGGAGGAACGCGCCCGACCTGTTGAGGAGACTCTGCCGAAAGATGTTGGGTTTCGGCATATCGACCGAGATGCCACAAGGATATCCCCGGCATTGCCGACGTTCATGACCTGCACGTCTGGGCCATGAGCACAACCGAAATGGCGCTCACCGCCCATCTTGTCGTGACGGGCGATGTCGGCGAACGTTCGGACCTAGTCCGAGCGGCATCGAAGAAGTTGCACGGCGAGTTCGGCATCGAGCACACGACGCTACAACTGGAAACGGAAAGCGAGGCTCGCGACTGCAAGCAGCAATCGCCTAGGGTGATTTAGTCTAGAGCGGCGCTCCGATACCGGAGGCGCGCAGGGCTTGCTCGCTGATCTGAGGCGAACGGCAGCAGTCGGCAAGCTGGCCGTCCACGACAACGGCGGGGACCCGACCGATCCCATAGGCTTTCGCCCGCTTGGCAACTCCTGGCTGTCGCATGTCGAGAACCTCGATTTCACATGAGGAACAGGCGATGCCCTTGACGAGCGAGATGGTTTCCTCACATGTCGGACAACCTGCGCTAAAGACTTCGATTTTTCGTTTCTGGGACATGAGTAAATCTCCTTTCTTTCATCAGCCTAAGCGCCGGACCACGGTCCGGAGTCAAGCGGTTTCACAACGCGAACAATTCTTTCCGTCTCGTCGGCGAATGTTCCACATATGAGCAGCGAGAAGCGTCGCCAGTCCCGCGTAGAGCGTAGCGTCCGAGCCCAAAAGGAACTTGCCCAGCAGAACTGCACCTGATCCGAGCACTCCGACCAGAAGCGGACCGTAGCCGTGACGCTCCCGGACCCGGTAGGCGAGGGGCAAGAGCGTCAACAGCAGTAAGACTGCTGCCACGAGCGGCATGTGCTCCTCGTTCAAGAGGTATCCGAGACCGAGCGCGCTCAGCGCGCCGGCGTAGAGAGGCCAGCAGAATGGGCAACTCGGGAGGAGCGCGGCAAGCGCCCCAGGCAACGGGGCCAGCAACGCCAACAGGCGGGCCTTGCTGCCCCGTCCGAGAGCGGCGGCGATGCTATTGACGGGCGGCGCTCCTTGCAGCCTTTCGCTCTCGGTCTCGTACAGACGGCACCAGGTTTCCGCCGCCCTGGGCAGGGGCGGGACGGTGTCGCGGCCATCTACGAGAACCGTCGGTGAGCCGCAAGAACGGACATAGGAAGGCGCTTCAGGATCGTGGCGCTCCCATTCAGACCAAGCGGCCGGGAGTCCGCGCTGGGCGAACGCCTCCAGGAGCGCCGTTCGCGCCGATCCGACGTTTGGGCAGTCGGCGTCATAGACGAGTTCCACGCGCCGCTTCATTCGCCGTTCTCCGGTTCAAGAGCTTCGAGAATCGGGCAGGCGGCCACGGGACCACTGCCGGAGCATTGTGTCACGAGTTGGGACAAGGCTTTCCGAATGGTCTGCAACGAGCGGATCTTCCTCTCGATGTCTCGCAGCTTGAGACTGGCTTGTGCGCGTACATCGGCGCAACGCACTTCGTCGCCGCCACTCCGCAGAGTAAGCAGCTCGCGGATTTCGTTGAGAGTGAAACCCAACTCTTGAGCGCGCTTGACAAAGCGCACGATCCGTACGCTGTCCTCGGGGTACAGGCGATAGTTTCCGCGGCTCCTCGGCGGCTCAGGCATCAGCCCCCGGCGCTCGTAGTAGCGCAGGGTCTCGACGTTGACGCCGGCCGCTCGCGCAGCCTGGCCGATGGTGTATTCGCTCACGGGATTATATCGCCTGCATCTTCAGCCTACTCCCCGTACCTTGGTCCAGAGTCAAACGGAACTCGTCACGGCGGACCGGAACGCACCGGTCGCACGCAAGACGCGCTCCGCGCTCAGAACGCCGATTGGATGATTTGCGTCAGGCGTGACCGGCGGAGCGCCTCATATGCTCCGCTGACGCCAGGCACGCCCGCTCCAATGGCGCTTCATTTGAGTGAATAGCGCCCTTTTGCGCCATCTTCGACTGGCGCCTCAATTGCCAGTTCATTGGTCCAGGAGAAGAACGATGACATGGCATCGTCACGCCCCTTACCGCACAGCCCATTCGGACGCTCGAACGATGGGACTCGCATTGTTGGCTCTCTTTGCCATCCTCCAGATTGCGCCCGGCGGACCGATCGCGGCGGCTACTTTCGACGATGACACCGAGTACGAGGTCTTGATGGCGCAGGCGCGCACCGAAAAGGGCGCAGCCGTGATCTCTTACGCCGAGCTCAAGACCAAGCGGCTGCCGAGGAAAACGCGGAAGCTCTTGAAGCGCGCCATCAAACTTGACGACAAAGGTGCGACCGAGAGCGCTCTGTCGTTCGTCGAGCGGGCGCTTGCTTACGCTCCCACGTTCGTCGAGGCGCATACGGCCGCGGCAATCGCGAACCTCAAGCTGGACCGCATCGATGAGGCGCGCAGGCACCTGCACGATGCGCTCGAAATCGACCCGACGCTGCTTCCCGCCCGAGAAATTCAGGGCATCCTGCTCCACCGGGAGCAGAACTATGAGGCGGCTCGCGAGGTCCTCGAAGACGTGATCGCGCGAGCGCCGGGCCGAGCACTCGCGCACCACTTCCTCTCGGAGGCGCTCCATGAGCTGGGCGAGCAGGAACTGGCGGTGCACCACCATCAGGAGGCCGAGCGTCTCCGACGACATCCGTTCCGCCCGCGCCGTGATCCCTCCGAACTCGAGCGGGACGTCGACGGTGCGGGGTGGGTGCGCTAGGCGCGTACAAGAGGAATTGACGTATGGCTTCCGTGAACTACCCTCTCACTTCTCAATATCGGACTTCGGACGGTTCAATGCGCGAGGCGTACTTCTCGATGGAGATTGCCATCGATCCAGCAATTCCGACCTATAGCGGGGGCTTGGGCGTCCTCGCCGGCGACACCATACGCTCGGCGGCCGACCTCGAGCTACCTCTCGTCGGAGTGACGCTGCTTCACCGACAAGGATACTTTCGGCAATCGTTGAACGGGCAGGGCCAACAGCAGGAACTGCCGGATGAGTGGGACCCCGCCCGCCACGTGGAGCGGCTCGACGCAAGGGCTCGCGTCTCGATCGAAGGCCGGGAGGTGGTCATCAGACCTTGGCGCTACGTTTGTCGCGGCAATTCAGGACACGAGGTTTCCGTGTACTTGCTCGATACGGACTTGGCCGAGAACGATCCCTACGATCGCGCGCTGACTAGCCATCTTTACGGCGGCGATAGTCGCTACCGGCTGTGCCAGGAAACGGTCCTCGGGTTGGGCGGAATCGCGACCCTCGAAGCGCTCGGGCACTCCGACATTCGTGTGTTCCACATGAACGAGGGCCATTCCGCTCTGCTCGTGCTGGGACTCTTGAAGCGAATTCATGGATCGCTATCCGGCGTCGCGTTGGACGATATCGATGCGGTGCGGCGACGTTGCGTATTCACGACGCACACGCCCGTCCCAGCCGGTCACGATCAGTTTTCGCGGGACCTGATGCGGCAGGTGCTCGGCGTCGAAGCCGCCCAGGTCCTCGACGTGACGAAGTGCTGCCCGGAGGACTTGCTCAACATGACTTTTCTGGCCCTTCGCTGTTCGCACTTCGTGAACGGCGTCGCCATGCGTCATGGGGAGGTCTCCCAAGGGATGTTTCCCAACTACCCGATACGTGCGATCACTAACGGCGTGCATGCTCAAACGTGGGTGAGCCCGCCCTTCGGTGCGCTGTTCGATGAGTTGGTCCCCGGTTGGCGCCGGGACAATCTCAACCTGCGTTACGTGATGAAGATTCCGCTCGACCGTATCCGGGCGACGCACCTCGAAGCCAAGCGCGCATTGATTGATCGACTCGGCGCGCAAGCTCGAGCGGATTTCGATGAGACAATTTTCACGATCGGCTTCGCCCGACGCGCCACCGCCTACAAGCGCGCCGATCTAGTCTTCCACGACCTCGACCGGCTGCGCTGGATCGCCCGGAACTCGGGCCCGTTTCAGATCGTCATGGGAGGCAAAGCCCATCCTCGGGACGAAGGCGGCAAGGAGCTGATTCGACGAATCTACGAGGCCGCACGAGCACTCGATCCGTTGATCCGAGTCGTGTACGTGGAAGACTACGACATCGATTGGGCGAAGGCGCTCTGCTCCGGCGTCGACCTCTGGCTCAACACTCCGAAACGCCCGCACGAGGCTTCGGGAACGAGCGGCATGAAAGCGGCGATGAACGGCGTCCCGAGCTTGAGCGTGCTGGACGGCTGGTGGGTCGAAGGACACATCGAGAACATCACCGGGTGGTCAATCGGCGATGACGACGCACCGGAATCGGATGACGAAGAGGATGCCGCCGCTCTCTACGACAAGCTCGGAGGCGTCATCTTGCCTCAGTTCTACGGACAGCGGGACGAGTACACCAAGGTCATGCGGTCAGCCATCGCGCTGAATGGTTCCTACTTCAACACGCAGCGCATGGTCTTCCAGTACTCCGTGGACGCCTATGCGGAGCAGCCTTCCACGATGCGCTGACCCCGGGCCGGTCTATTCCGCTTCAACACGGGCTCTCGTTCGGAACGAAGTCAGGACTCGGGGATCTTCCTTCGGCAGAGAGACTTCGACGTCGATACGACGCTCCGCGGGATTTGGTGAAACTCGCACTCGAACCTCATAGGCAGCGCGAAGGGCCGAAGCGAACTGCGCGATCATGCCCGGGATCCTCGCAGGTTCGCTGAACCGAGCGGCTCTTCCTCCGGTTCGCTCAACCAGTTGTTCGAGGAGCAGCATCGAGCGGCCCTCATTTTCCGCATAGCGTTGTCGCGAGCGCCAAAGCGCAAACACCTGGACGTCGTCTGAAGCGGCCTGTTCTAGCAAGCTCTTCCGGTAATGCCGGAGATCTTCCGGCGGGAACTCGAGGACCACAAAGACCGCGCGGCGTAAGCCGGGCCTGACCGGAATCGACTGCATCGACTCCAGGCCCAGCGCGATCATCCCGGCGAGCTCGTCGCCCGGCCAGCGGTAGCGATCCTTGGTGCCGGCGAATCGCACCCCTTCGATCCATGCCCCGTCCACAGCGGACTCGTCTCTCGAGAAGACGATGACCGCCCTTCCTCCACTGTTGCGAACGGCGTCTGCAGCTCCTTCTCGAATCTCATGCCAGCGCTTCACCACGCTAGGAGCGAAAACGATCGTCGCAGCGAACTCATGACTCGATCGAACGGAGACCATCTCTGCACGTTCGCCATCGACCTCAGCCCGAAACATCTCTGGTGCGAGCCCGGCGACCGCCCTGCCCGAGCCGTCGGTCACTGTCACGGGCACGACGACCTCGACGGCGTCCGACGTTTGGCCATAGACCGCGCCGGACAAGGTCAACGTTGCTGCGCACAGCGCCAGAGCTGTGCGAGCGAGGCTAAGGCATTTCACAACTTGGCGCTTACGGTTCATGGCGTCCTCGCGATATGCCGTATTTCTCCATCCTGTAGATCAGTGTCTTGCGAGTGAGGTCCAAGTACCGCGCCGCTTGCGTCTGGTTCCAGTCCGCCTTGACCAGGGCCTTGAGGATCAGGTTGCGCTCGACTTCGTCGAGACTCACCCCTTCCGGCGGCAACTCATCCAGAACTTCGGCGGCCGAAAGACTCTCCCTGCGCAGAGATGATGGGAGGTCGTCGAACTCCACCTTATCGCCTCGCGCGAGAACGACAAGCCGTTCGACGACGTTCTCGAGCTCACGGACGTTGCCGGGCCAGTGGTGCGCGGAGAAGTAGCGCTCAAGAGCTTCCGGTAGCTGGAGATCCGGCCGGCCATGCTTCTCCCGGCTCTTCGCGAAGAAATGCCGCAGAAGCTCCGGGATGTCCTCCCGGCGCTCGCGCAAGGGCGGCAGTTCGAGGGGGATCACCGCCAAACGATAGTAGAGATCTTCGCGAAACTGATCCCGCTCGATCATCTTCTCGAGGTCGCGGTGCGTGGCGGCTAAAATCCGGACGTTCACCTCGATCGATTCGGTGGCGCCAACCTTCTCGATTCCTCCGGATTGGATCAGGCGAAGAACCTTCACCTGAACGTCGGTAGGAAGATCGCCAATCTCGTCGAGGAAAAGCGTGCCGCCGTCGGCCATTTCCGTTTTCCCTTTCTTGTGCGTCACCGCGCCCGTGAACGATCCCTTGACGTGCCCGAATAGCTCGGACTCAAGGAGGTCCTTCGGAATGGCGCCGCAGTTGATCGCGACAAACGGTCCGCCGCTCCGCGAGCTGTTGAAGTGAATCGCCTTGGCGAGCAACTCCTTGCCGGTACCCGTCTCTCCGCGGATCAACACAGTTGCTTCGGATCGGGCCGCCCTCGAAGCTAAATCCAGCAGGTTCATTAGCGCTGAGGACCGGCCGATGATCGCTTCGAATCCGAACTTTTCGTCTAGGCTCGTTCGGAGTTGGCTCACCTCCTCCCGAAGGGCGCGGTGGCCCAACGCGCGATCGAGCAACATCAGCAGCTCTTCTTGGTTGACCGGCTTCGTGATGTAGTCGTACGCCCCAGCCTTTACCGCCTCCACCGCAGTCTCGATCGTCCCGTAGGCGGTCATCAAGATCACCAGCGTCTCGGGTTGGCTCTGCTGAACCGCGCGCAGCAGTTCGAGGCCGCTCATTCCCGGCATCTTCATGTCCGTCAGAACCAGATCGACTGGTTTGCCCTCGAGGATCTCAAGGGCTTGATTGCCGGATGAAGCGGCTTCCACGGTGAAGCCCGCCTGCTGGAGTTGCACTTGCGTGACCCGGCGCAGGCTCTCGTCGTCGTCCACCACGAGAATCCCCTCCCGTCTCATTCTCTCCTCCCGTTGCGGATAGGGATTCGGACGATAAAGCGGGCGCCTTGGGCGCCGTTTTGTTTCACATCGATCCGCCCGCCGTGCTGACTGACGATCCGCTGCACAACGGCCAGACCCAATCCCGTTCCGGACTCGCGCGTCGTAAAAAACGGATCGAAGATCCGCGTCCGCATCTCTTCGGGGATTCCCGGGCCGTCATCGGCCACGATTAGGGCAAGACTGCGTCCTTCGGGCGCGACGCTGACGACTATTCGTCCCCCATCCGGCATGGCTTGGGCTGCATTCATCAGTAAGTTGAGCAAGAGTTGCTTGATCTGCTCGTCATCGCACTCAACCGCCGGAAGATGCTCGGCGAGAGACGTCTCGATGTTGATGTTCGAGGTTGCCAGGGTCGAGCGCGCCAATCTCACCGCGTCTTCAACGCTCGCGGCGACGTCGAGTCGCCGGAACCGCGGCTCTCGAGGTCGCGCGAAATCCAGCAACTCGGTAAGCAGGCCACCGAGCCGACGACATTCCTTCTTGATGATTCCGCGAAACTCGGTCTGCAGTTCGTCGGGAGAGTCCGGGTTGGCCAGTACGTTCACAGCGCCTTCGATGCTGGCCAGAGGGTGGCGGATCTCATGCGCCAGTCCCGCCGCGAGTTGCCCGACGGCCGCGAGGCGGTCCGCCCGTTTGGCGCGTTCGAACGAGTCTTCGAGATCCATGTTGGCCCGCTCCAACTCGCTGGACTTCTGCTCGAGTTGACGCGCGCGCCGTCTCTCCCGATCGGCGAGCAGCCCCGTAGCAAGTCCAACGAG
The DNA here is from genome assembly GCA_016125275.1 of Acidobacteriota bacterium. Lineage (GTDB taxonomy): Bacteria > Acidobacteriota > Terriglobia > Bryobacterales > UBA6623 > RI-231. The sequence goes on from WGMB01000005.1 coordinate 181,981, forward strand.
GAAAAACGAGCCCAACTCCGCGTATTGGTTGAGAACGTAGTCTGGATTGGTGTCCTGCCAGTGGTGGATGTGCGGCGCATAACACATTGCCGTGCATGCCGCTGTCAGAATGCCGCCCGCCCACCCAAAGAACACCGCGCCCAGAATGATCGGCAGGTAGTACAGGTGCTGGAAAGCGCTGTGAAGAAGGAAGTAGCTCCTTGGCGTTGTCAGATGCGCGATTGTCACGACGGCGACGGCGCCGAGCACGATCGCCACGCGCTTCACGACCCGAGCGTTCAGCGCTCCGGTAGGCGCCGTCTCGGCAAGCGCTGACCCGAGCAACTCGTCCGCTCGGCTTCGAGAGCTATCGACTTCCACTTTGGCCTCTGTTTCGCTCACCGCGCTGTCCGCTTTCCGAGATGCACGCGGAGGGCCACCGACGATGCCCTGCTGCGTGGGCCTTTCCCGGCCGGGTTGCCTGAATTGAGGCGGCAGTTGCCTCAAATCGGACACCCTGGCTCATTCTGTCAGCACCTGAAGGGTCAAGCCAAGTGCGCGACAGGACTCGTACGAGCCCAGTCGGGCCTTGAGCTGCTTGGAGTTCCTGCGTCTCGATCGGAGATCACGCTGGGCCGCTGAGGCGGCGATCCACCTGAAAGGCCATCCGATTGCACCTGACGTGCTGCCGCCGGTATTCCGATGAAGATCCGAGCCCTACTGTTGACCCATCTACTCCTGGTCCCCTTGTCGTCCCACGCCCAGCAGAAGCCCTTCGCGGACCTGGGCGATCCGCAGCTTCAATCCCTCATCGACGACGCGCTAGAGCGGAATCCGGGCGTGCGCAGAGCATTCGCGGAGTACCGCGCGGCGCTGCAACGAGTTCCTCAGGTAACGACGCTGCCGGACCCGATGCTCGGCGTCACGCAGTACGCACGTTCGCCCGAGACGCGCGTTGGGCCGCAGAACACAATGTTGAGCATCTCGCAACGCTTCCCGTGGTTCGGCAAGCTCAGCGACCGCGGTAAAGTCGCCGCTAAAGAGGCCGCCGCGTTGGAGCAGTTGTATGAAGCGGAACGGGCCGAGTTGGTCCGACGCCTCAAGCTCGCGTATTTCGACCTTGGCTATGTCGACCGCGCGATCGAAGTCGTCAACGAGGACCTGGAGTTGCTTCGGCATTTCGAGACGATGGCGCAGGCGCGGTACTCGCAAGGCGTTGGGCTACAACAGGCGGTAATCAAGCTCCAAGCCGAGATCACCCGGGACCGCAACCGCCTGGAGATGTTGAGCCGGCAACGCACCGACGCGGAAGCCGCTCTCAACACAATTCTCGACCGCCCTCCCCAACAACCCGTGGAGCGCGTAAGGCTCACAGCGCCCACCTGGGCGGACATCGACTATGAAGCTCTCTACGCGCTCGGCCTAGAGAACCGTCCTGAGCTCAAGGCTGCCTTCTTCCGTATCGAGAAAAACGAGAAGGCCATTCATCTGGCGCGCCGCGAATACTGGCCGGACGTCACGGTCGGCGCAGGCTATGTGTACGTGAACGGGCGGCAGGACCCGGCCGGCAAGGAGAGTCCTCCACCGGACAATGGGAAAGACGTCTACAGCGTCTCGGTCGGCGTCAACCTTCCGATCTTTCGCCGCAAGTACGACGCCGGCGTACTGGAAGCGAGCGAGCGCTTTTTGGCGGCACGCGAGAGCTACCGCGACTTGGTGAACTCGGTGGAGGTGTCGGTTCGCTCGATCGGGTTCCGTATCGGGACGATCCGCAATCAGATCGATCTTTTCGAAGATGCCCTGATCCCGCAGTCCGAACAAGCCTTGCGATCGAGCGAGGCGGCCTATTCCACGGGCACGCTGGGCGTCCTCGATCTGCTGGATAGCGAGCGCATGTTGCTCGACGTGCGTCTCGGTCTGGCTCAGCTTCGTTCCGACTACCTCAAGTCGCTCGCCGAGATGGAGCGAGCGATCGGCGTTGCCTTCGCGGGAGATACGCCATGACGCGCCTCGTCGATCGATGCCCGCTCTGCGACGCGAGCCCAAGCAGAAACGCGTCAGCCGCTCTCAACCTTTCCGTGTGCCCTCAATGCGGACTAGGGTTTAGAACCCCCCAGCCCACCGACCAGGAGCTGGAGCTGATTTACCGGGAAGCCTATTCGGACGAAGAGGTCGCGGCCGGATCGGAGACTATGGCGGGGACGACCGACTCGATCGCAACTCAATACGCCGGCCAATTGAGTCGGCTCGAACCTCTCTCCGGCCGTCGAGTTGTTGACTACGGGGCGGGTCTGGGCTCGATGTCGAGGGCTTTGTCTCAAGCCGGCGCTGCTGTTATAGCCGTCGATCCCTTCTCCGCTCGGGAGTTGCGCAAGCAGGGCATTGACGCTCACGACACGCTCAGGGCTCTGCCAGGCGAAGAATTGTACGACGGCTGTACCGCGATCGAGGTTTTCGAACACCTCCGTGCGCCCTGGGAAACGATGGCGGAGATTCGCTCGGTGTTACGGCCGGGTGGATTCCTGCTAATAACAACCCCCAACATTCAAGGGCTCAAGCCGAGACTCGCGCTGGACAGTTGGTCCGAGGCTGTCGACCAAGCCCATCTGTTCCTGTTCTCGCCCAAATCCTTGGAGCTTGCCCTCGACGAGGCGGGATACAGCAGGTGGAAGCGACTGCGCGGGCCGGTGAAGTTCTCCAGCGGCGGAGCGGCTAATGCGGCACGGGCCGTGCTGCAAATCACGGGTCTGGACGGCCAGTTGCGCTACATCGCTTGGAGTTGAAAAGGAAGTTCCTCATGCGCTCACTCAAGTCCATCACCCTCGTTCTCGCTGGCGTCGTCCTGGGTCTCGTCATCGCCGCTGTGGCCGTCTGGAACCCTCTTGGAGTTTCGTGGCTCTCCGGCAACGACGGAGCCGGTCACGCCGAGCATGACGACCATGAGACGGGCGGCCCTTCCAGCGAGACCCTCTACACATGTGGTATGCACCCGCAAGTCATCCAGGACGAGCCCGGCAACTGCCCGATCTGCGGGATGCGGTTGACGCCGGTCAAGAAGTCGAGCGCCGCCCCGGACCACGACATGGCTGCCATGGGCGAGAGCGGTGCCGCCGAGATTTCGTCGCAGGGAGAGCGCAAGATCCTGTATTGGCGGGCGCCGATGGACCCAAACTACATCTCCGACAAGCCCGGCAAGTCGCCGATGGGCATGGACCTCATTCCGGTCTACGAGGACGAAGCCGGCGGGAGCGCCTCGCCGAGCGGCGTCCGCGTGGACCCCAGCTTCTTGCAGAACTTCGCTGTCCGCACCGCTTTGGTTGAGAGGGGGAGTATCCCGATCGACATTCGCACGATCGGAATCTTGCAGCACAACGAAACGAACGTCGTATCGATCAATACCAAGTTTGAAGGATGGATTGAGAAGTCGAATTACAACACGGTCGGCGAGTACATCGAAAAGGGCGCCCTGTTGTTCGAAATTTACAGTCCCCAACTCGTCACGACCCAGCAGGAGTACTTGGCGGCCATCGACTACGTCAAGAGGCTCTCTTCCGGCTCGGCTTATCCGGAGGCCGTCGAGCGGGCCGAGTCTCTCCTGGAGTCTGCACGGGAAAGGCTCCAGTACTGGGACATCACAGACGAACAGATCGACCTGATCCGTGATCGGGGAAAGCCAATTCGAACCTTGCCGTTCTACTCTCCCGCTTCCGGCTACATCGTGGGAAAGGGCGGCGAATCGCTGGAAGGTATGCGGCTAACGCCCGGCATGACGGTGCTGAAGCTGGCTGACCACTCCAGGCTTTGGGCCGAGGTCGAGTTCTACGAAGACCAGCTACGTCATATCCGCAAAGGCACGCGCGTTCTCGTCGAGGTCGATTCGTTTCCCGGGCGCCGTTGGGCGGGCCGCGTCGTCCTGTTCGACTCGAAGGTGGATCCCAAGACCCGTACGCTCCGAGCCTACGTCGAAGTCGACAACAAGGATCTCAAGCTCGTTCCAGGCATGTACGCCACTGTGAACGTCGCCGCGCCGGCGGTGTCGGGGGCGGTCAAAGTCCCCTCGCAAGCGGTCCTGCATAGCGGCGAGCGCAGCATCGTCATCGTACAGACGGGCCGCGGCGTATTCGAACCTCGCGAAGTCCAACTCGGAGCAGGGGGCGACGGTGAGCAGGAAGTCCGATCCGGTCTGGAGCCGGGAGAAGTCATCGTCACCTCCTCGCAATTTCTGATCGACTCAGAGAGCAATCTGAAAGCCGCGATCCAGCAGCTACTGGGCGAACGTTCCAGGCCGGGGAGCCCGCAACAGGAGCCGAAACCCTCGGCGGCCCCCCATCAGCACTAGTAGGACCGACTGATGCTCGAAAAAGTCATCCAATGGTCGATCGACAACCGGTTCCTGGTGGTGCTGGGGACGCTCGCGCTCGTTGCGGCCGGAATATTTGCCGTAGCCAACACGCCGCTCGACGCGATACCCGACCTCTCCGACGTCCAAGTGATCGTCTACACGGAGTATCCGGGGCAGGCGCCGCGAATTGTCGAGGACCAGATTACTTATCCGCTCACGACCCAAATGCTTGCGGTCCCGTTCGCCAAGGTCGTGCGCGGCTACTCGTTCTTCGGCTACTCGTTCGTCTACATCATCTTTGAAGACGGCACCGACATGTACTGGGCGCGAAGCCGCGTCCTCGAGTACCTCAATTTCGTCTCAGGCCGCCTGCCGACCGGCGTAACCCCCCGATTGGGTCCGGACGCCACGGGCGTCGGCTGGGCGTTCATGTACGGTCTCAAGTCGGATCGACACGACTTGAGCGAGTTGCGGTCCATTCAAGATTGGTTCCTCAAGTACGAGTTGACCAGCGTGAACGGCGTGGCGGAGGTTGCGTCGATCGGTGGATTTGTCCGGCAGTACCAAATCACTCTAGATCCGAACAAGCTTCGCGCTTACAACATCCCCGTCTCGAAGATTCGCGAGGCCGTCGAGATGAGCAATCGCGATGTCGGCGGGAGGCTCCTTGAAGTCGCCGAGAAAGAGTTCATGATCCGGGGGCTAGGGTATTTCGAGTCCCTGGAGGACATTCGGGACGTCGCTCTCGGTGTGGACGAGGCCGGCGCGCCGATTCTGCTCAAGGACGTGGCTCGTGTCGGCATGGGGCCGGAGATTCGGCGCGGCCTCGCGGATTGGAACGGCGAAGGCGAGATCGTTGGCGGAATCGTAGTCGTGCGCTATGGCGCGGACACGCAACAGGTCATTCGCGACGTCAAGACAAAGCTCGCGGACGTACAAGCCGGCCTGCCCGAGGGTGTGGAGATCGAAGTGGCCTATGACCGCTCGGCGCTCATCGGACGCTCCGTCGAGAGCCTGCAGGACGCCCTGATCCAGCAGTTCGCGATCGTCGGCCTCGTTTGCGTCTTGTTCCTCGCTCACTTTCGAAGCGCGCTCGTCGCCATCATGATGCTGCCGGTCGGCGTCTTGATGGCCTTCATTGCGATCTATCTGCAAGGCCTGAGCATCAACATCATGTCGCTCGGTGGCATCGCCGTGGCAATCGGGACGATGGTCGACGCAGGCATCGTCATGGTCGAGAACGCTCACAAGCATCTGGAACGCGACCGCGGCAAGAAGGAGCATTGGCAGATCATCGTCGATTCTTCGAAGGAGGTCGGCCCGTCGCTGTTCTTCTCGCTCCTCGTCATCACCGTCTCGTTCATGCCGGTCTTCACGCTGGAGGCCCAGGAAGGCCGCCTGTTCAAGCCCCTAGCGTTCACTAAGACGTACTCGATGGCCGCTGCCGCTTTCCTAGCGGTCACTCTCGTCCCCGTCCTCGTGGGCTATTGGGTGCGAGGTCGGATTATCCCTGAAGAACGCAATCCCCTCAATCGGCTCGTCGTTGCAATCTATCGTCCGCTGCTCGAGTTGGTCTTTCGATTCCGCTGGCCGGCCCTTGTCGTCATGGTTCTCCTGCTGGCCCTGACCGTCCCGGCGTACCTTGGCTTGGGCTCCGAGTTCATGCCGCCGTTGTGGGAAGGGGATTTGCTCTACATGCCCACGACTCTCCCCGGCGTGTCGATCACCAAGGCGCGCGAGATCCTACAGCAGACGGACAAGATCATCAAGACCTTTCCCGAGGTGCACCACGTCTTCGGCAAGATCGGGCGCGCCGAGACCGCAACCGACCCCGCGCCGCTCTCCATGATCGAAACCACGATCACCCTCAAGCCCGAAAGCGAATGGCGGGAAGGGATGACCCCAGACAAGCTAATTGATGAAATGAATGCGGCGATCCAGGTGCCTGGCTTGACCAACGCATGGACGATGCCCATTAAGACGCGAATCGACATGCTCTCGACCGGGATCAAGACCCCGGTCGGCATCAAGATAGCTGGCCCCGACCTTCTCGAGCTGGAGCGGATTGGCAAGGAAGTCGAGCTGGTGATGCGTAGTGTGCCGGGCACATTGAGCGTTTACGCCGAGCGGGTGATGGGAGGGAACTACCTGGACTTCGACATCGATCGCAAGGCGATCGCCCGCTACGGCTTGACCGTGGGTCATGTGCAGCAGATCATCCAGTCCGCCATCGGGGGGATGAACATCACGACGACCGTCGAAGGTTTGGAACGCTACCCCGTCAACCTGAGATACGCGCGTGAGCTGCGCGACGACCTTCCCGCATTGCGGTCGGTGCTCGTGCCTACGCCCGGCGGCCAACAGATTCCGCTGGGGCAGCTTGCCGACATCCGCTATGTCGTAGGTCCCCCCGGCATCAAGAGCGAGAACGCCAAGCCCAACGCGTGGGTCTACGTCGACATTCGCAACATCGACGTGGGCTCCTACGTGGAAGCCGCGCGACAGGCCGTGGCCGACCAAATCACTTTGCCTCCGGGCTACACGATTGCTTGGAGCGGCCAGTACGAGTACATGCAGCGAGCGCAGCAGCGCCTCATGTTCGTCATACCGATCACGATGCTGCTGATCTTCGTCATTATCTATCTGAATACGAGCTCGATCATCGAAACCGTGATCGTCATGCTCGGAGTGCCGTTCGCGCTGATTGGCTCGGTTTGGCTGCTCTACCTGCTCGACTACAACCTGAGCGTGGCGGTTTGGGTGGGAGTCATCGCGCTGGCGGGTCTATACGCCGAGACGGCCATCGTTCTTCTGCTCTATCTCGATCAGTCGTACCGGGAGCACAAAGAGCAAGGCCTCATCAAGGACCGCAACAGCCTGATTCAAACCATCTACGCCGGTTCTGTACAGAGGGTTCGCCCCATCCTGATGACGGTCGCCACGGACGTCATCGGCCTGCTGCCGATCATGTGGAGTACGGGTACGGGCGCAGACGTGATGAAGCGGATCGCGACGCCGCTGATCGGAGGCATCGTGACCTCCGGATTCACCGTGCTCGTCATCATGCCGATCGTTTACTTCCTGTGGCGCGGCATCGGCGTTCCCAAGGGCGAAAAGTTTCGAGGCTTTCCGAGTCTCAAGGAGTTGTCATCATGATCCTGCGCACGATCACCCTCTTCATCGTCGTTGTAGTCACCGGATACGCTCAGACGTCATTTCAAGTCGTTCGGAAGAAGCCGCTTTGGCCAGACGCCGAAGGGACGCTCGTCATCGATGAAGCCGGCGTCGAATTCCGGCGAGGCGAGGGCCAGTCGAAGTCTTGGCCCTACGAAGAGATCCAAGGCTTCGATCGCATCTCCCCCACCGAGATCGAGGTCCTGACGTACGAAGACGTGGCCTGGCGTTTGGGGCAGGACCGCTCCTACCGATTCGCGCTGCTCTCGGGCGAGATTGACGACACTCTGTTCGAGTCCATGACGCGCAAGATCGGCCGCCCAGTAACCGATCGCATCGTCGAGGGCAAACCGGATGACGCGCCGCAGTTGCCGGTCAAACATCTCAAACCGTTCGGCGGCAGCGAAGGCGAGTTGATCTTCGGCGAGTCCGCGATCTACTACGCGACCGACGCACCCAGGCAGTCGCGCGAGTGGCGGCTGGATCGCGATGTCGATTCCGTCTGGGCCGCTCACCGCTATCAGCTCGAGCTCCACGTATTCGAAGCCGGCCGTCACGACTTCGACGATGTCCGCGTGTATCGCTTCCAGCTCAAGGACCCGCTCGACCCGGACCTCTATCGCAACCTGAAACTACGACTCTACGGCCTGCGCGCGGAAGACCGCGTGATCCCCTAACTCGATAGGAGACTAACCCGTCATGAAAACGCATCATCGTCTCGTAGGCCTGTGGGCCATTGTTTCGCTCGGAATCGGCTTGAGCGCACTGGGCTTGGCCCATGAAAAGAAGGGCGCCCCCAAAACCTTTGTAGGCCACGTTGTGGATCTGGCCTGCTATGTCGGTCACGGCTCGATCGGCGAGTCACATCGGGAATGCGCCACCACGTGCGCCCGGGCCGGCATCCCGTTGGCGATCCTTGACCAGGCCAGTGGCACGCTGTACGTCCCACTGGGCAAGGATCACCACGCGCCCGCGAATAAAGAGCTTCTCCCCTTCGTCGAGTCCAACGTTCGGGTCACTGGAACGATCGTCGAGAAGGACGGCTTGAAGGCGATTCTCCTGGAGTCAGTGTCCAAAGCCGACTGACGAGCCCTTGTAACGCCAACTGTGACCGCGTATCTCCTAGGGGACGCTCAAGCGATCCGCCATAAAAACACTATGACGAGAAGAAGACTGTTTCAAGACGCCGCTACTGGCGCAGGCTTGGCATCTCTCGCTGCGCTTCTCCCACCTTGGGCTAGGAGCGCTGGCCGGGGTGTGACCAAAGGCATCAAACCGCTCGAGGGCAATCGATACGACCTCGAGATCGCGGAGAGCGTCGTGACGATCGATGGACGCCAGAGTCAGGCGATCATCGTGAATGGTCAGCTTCCGGCGCCGCTGCTGCGCTGGAAGGAAGGCGACGACATCGTGCTCCGCGTGACAAACCGCCTCAGCGAGGACACTTCGATACACTGGCACGGCATCCTCGTTCCGTTCCAGATGGATGGCGTTCCCGGCGTCAGCTTTCCGGGCATCAAGCCTGGGGAAACCTTCGATTACCGATTCAAGGTCCCCCAAAACGGCACTTACTGGTATCACAGTCATTCCGGGCTTCAGGAGCAGATCGGCCACTACGGTCCGATCGTCATCGAACCCAAAGGCCCTGACCCGGTCGCCTTCGATCGCGAGTACGTCGTCGTTCTATCGGACTGGCCATCGTCTAACCCCGAGAGGGTCTTCGCCAAGCTCAAGAAACAGAGCGACAACTTCAACTTTCAGAGACGAACCGTCGGCGACTTCTTTGGTGACGCTTCGAACGGCGACTTGAAAGAGCGCATGATGTGGGGCCAAATGCGAATGAGCCCCACCGACATCGCCGACGTCACCGGCGCCGAATACACCTACCTCATCAACGGACACTCCGCGGCCGAGAATTGGACCGCTTTGTTCGAACCGGGGCAGCGACTCCGGCTGCGCATCGTCAACGCATCCGCGATGACGCTGTTCGACGTGCGATTCCCGCGTCTGCCGATGACGGTCGTGCAGTCGGACGGCCTGAACGTCAAGCCCGTTGAAACGGATGAGTTCCAAATCGGCGTCGCCGAGACCTACGACGTGATCGTGCAACCCGAAACTCCCGAAGCCTTCACGCTGATGTGCGAGTCGATTGACCGTAGCGGCTACGCACGCGCCACGCTCGCTCCGAGGGCCGGAATGTCCGCTCCGATCCCTCCCCGCCGACGGCGCCCGTTGCTAACGATGAAAGACATGGGCATGGCGCACGGCGAAGGCGACATGGGCGGCCACATGGACCACGGCGGCAGGCAGATGGAGACGCCTCCAGCGCCGGTGGAGAAACCCGCCGCGGGCGGGCATCAGCATGAAGCTGCCGCGGCCGACCCTCATGCCGGTCATCAACAACCGCCTCCCGCCAAAGAAGATCCGCACGCCGGACACCGGCCTGCCGGCGCGACCCCGGCCGACCCTCATGCCGAGCACGGTCCGGCTGTTGCCGATCCGCATGCGGGACACTCCATGCCGTCCTCAAGCAACTCGAGCGGCATGTCCGGAGGGATGCAGGCGCACCGGCACCCGAAAGGCCCCGGCGTTCAGAACGTGGCCATGATGCCAAGCAAGCGGATCGACGAACCAGGAGCCGGGCTGCAGGACGTCCCCCACCGCACGCTCTCCTACACCCAACTCGAGAGCTTGGAGCCGAACCCGGACCAGCGCGCTCCCGGCCGCGAGATCGAATTGCACTTGACCTCCAACATGGAACGCTACATGTGGTCGTTCGACGGCGTGAAGTTTTCCAATGTCGTCGACCCAATCGTCTTCTACAAGGACGAGCGGGTGCGGCTGACGATGGTGAACGACACGATGATGCCGCATCCGATTCACCTGCACGGCATGTTCTTCGATGTCGTCACCGGCTCTGCGACACACAAGCCGCGTAAACACACGATCATCGTCAAGCCCGCCGAAAAGGTGTCGGTGGACATCACCGCCGACGCCCCAGGTGACTGGGCGTTCCACTGCCATCTGCTCTATCACATGAACGCGGGCATGTTCCAAGTGGTCTCCGTGCGTCCAAGCGGCGCGAACGAGGCGCGGTCGTGAGAACGCTCCTTCTCGCCACTGCCATTGCAATCTGTCCTGCCATGCAGGCGCAGGACGCCGCCGAGGCCTACTACGATCCCGACGCCATGCGCGAAGCGCGTCATCACATGCAGCAGGAAATGGGCGGTCAAATCTTCTACTTCCTGCAGGCCGACCGCTTTGAAGCTCAGAGCAACGAAGGCTCCGGGCTCGCGCTCTTCGAAGCGCAAGGCTGGGTCGGGGGCGATTACCAACGTTTCTGGTTCAAGACGGAGGGGGAATACGCCGAGGGCGGAAAACTGGAGGAGGCCGAGGTCCAGGGCCTGTACAGTCGCGCAGTCAGCCCCTTCTTTGACTTCCAAGCGGGCGTTCGCCAAGACGTCGCCCCGGGGGCTCGCCGCACGTTCGGAGTAGTGGGCGTACAAGGCTTGGCCCCCTATTGGTTCGAGATCGATACGGCCCTGTTCGTGAGCCATGAAGGCGACGTTTCCGCTCGGATAGAGACTGAATACGACCTTAGGTTTACGCAGCGGCTCAAGCTCCAACCGCGCGCCGAGCTCAATTTCGCCGTTCAGGATGTGGAGGAGCTGGCGATCGGCTCGGGCTTGAGCACCGCTGAGCTGGGCGCTCGACTGCGGTACGAGGTCAAGCGCGAATTCGCACCATACATCGGCGTCTCCTGGACTCGCGCCACGGGACGAACCGCTGCTCTCTGGCGGCGCGAGGGTGAGAATCCGAATAGCCTTTCGCTCATCGCCGGCTTGCGGCTCTGGTTCTGAGCGACGGTCCGATGCAACACGACGAGCAATACAAAGCTGACAGTCTGTCGCTCGGCGGCGCGGTCGCCATCGGCACTGGCGTCATGATCGGCGCGGGCATCTTCGCCCTTACCGGACAGGTAGCCGAACTGGCCAAGGGGCTATTCCCGGTCGCGTTTCTGGCGGCGGCGATCGTTGCCGGACTCAGTTCGTACTCCTACGTGAAGCTCGCGAACGCCTATCCGTCCGCCGGCGGCATCGCGAAGTTCCTAGAGAAGGCCTACGGCAAGGGGCTTCTCACGGCCACCTACGCGTTGATGATGTACTTCTCGATGGTGATCAACGAGAGCTTGGTCGCCCGCACCTTCGGAACCTACACTCTGCGATTGTTCGATGCGAAGGATGAAGACTGGCTCGTTCCGGCGTTGGGCGTTGGGCTACTCCTGACGGCATTTCTGGTCAACATCGCGGGAAATGAGTGGATCAGCCGCCTCTCCCTGGTCAGCGCCTTCGTCAAGATCGGCGGCATAGCGATCTTTGCGGGCGCGGGACTCTGGCTCTCCGGATTCTCATTCGAGTCCGTTTCTGCGGCGAACGACGCGACAACGCCGAGCCTGCTCGCCTCCGTTGCGATCGCGCTGTTGGCTTTCAAGGGCTTCACGACGATCACCAACAGCGGGTCGGAGATCACTGACCCGCATCGCAACGTCGGGCGCGCGATCGTCCTTTCGATCGCGATCTGTGTGGTGGTGTACACGGCGGTCTCGCTCGCCGTGGCCGGCAACCTGAGCCTTGGGGAGATTATCCAGGCCAGGGACACTGCGCTGGCGGAGGCTGCGCGGCCCGCCTTCGGCAATGCCGGCTTGATCTTCACCGTTGTGCTCGCCGTCATCGCGACACTTTCCGGGATCATCGCCAGCGTCTTTGCTGTCTCGCGGATGCTCGCTATGCTCACCGACATGGAGCTGGTGCCGCACCGCCACTTCGGCATGCCCGGCCGGATTCAGACCCACACCCTCGTCTACACGGTGGTTCTGGCGGGCCTGTTGACCGTCTTCTTCGACCTGTCCCGCATCGCTTCGCTCCGCGCCATCTTCTACTTGATCATGGATATCGCCATTCACTGGGGCGTCTTGCGGCATGTCCGAGAAGAGGTTGAGGCGCGGGCCTGGGTCGTCTTGACTGCGATCGTGTTGGATCTGGCGATTCTAGGCGGTTTTCTGGCGGTCAAATTGCAAGCAGATCGCGTGGTGCTCTATGCCGCCGGTATCGGATTGGCGGTCATCTTCTTCGGGGAAAGGATTTTCCTCAGCAGGACAGTAGACCAATGAAGACATTCCACCAGTGTTCAAAGAAGCGAATCGGGGCTGTTCGCCTCGATTCAATCGGAACCTCTCGCGAACGAACCCATACTCGACGTCGATTTCTCGCCGGAGCACTTGGAGGGATCTTCCTCGCATGCAGTCCCGCCGACTCCGAAAGTTCCCCTGAGATCGTATTCCAGGACGCCGAGAAGCAAGCGCGTCAGTTCATGGAGTGGGAGCGCACGATTCGCCTCACATCAGAGCAGGAGCAGATCAAGAAGGCCGGGCTTACGAGCATCCCGGCCCCATGTTGCAGTGACAACTCCGCCTACACGTGTTGCTGTCCCTGCAATATGTCTCGTACGATTTGGGGCTTGGCCAATCACATGATCGCCAAGCAGAACGCCGATGCGGCCGCCGTCCGCGCCAAAACCGAGGAATGGATCGCGTTCATCAATCCCGACGGCTACGACGGCAAAGCGTGCTACACGGGGCGGTGCCCTCGGCCTTTCCGCGAAGATGGTTGTGGCGGCATGAACGCCTCTCAACTCCACTTCTGACCCAATAGACGGGTTGTCGCCATCACCGTACGCCCTCGGCGGGACTCGCGGTGGCGGCGCGGAGAGCCTGTCGTCGACTCCCGAGCGTTCGAGACACCCATGCAACGAATCGTCTACCGCTGGACCCGCAACCTCCACCTGTATTGCGGACTATTCGTCAGTCCGTTCGTCTTGCTGTTCGCCGCCAGCGTTTTCTTGTTGAACCATGCGCACCCTCCGGCACCGCAAGCGACGCCGCCGCCAGCCCCGACGGTGCGTGCGGTTCAAGTCCCCCCGGGCATCGAGAAAGCCGAAGGTACAGACCGGCTGCGACTCGTCTCGGAGGCGCTGAGCCAGGTCGGCGTAGCCGGCGAGATTCAATTCGTCCGCTTCATCTCGGATGAGAGACGCATCGTCGTTCCGGTCGTAAGGCCGGGGGTCGAGACGACCGTCGATCTGAATCTGGCCGAAGGGAAGGCAGAGATCACCGAGCGGAGGACCGGACTTTGGGGCGCGGTGTCCTACCTTCACCGTTCGCCCGGACCACACAATGCGTCCATCCGAGGAAATTGGTTCTGGACCCGCGTCTGGCGATGGTTGGCCGACGGGACGGTCTACCTGACGCTGTTCCTCTCCCTGAGCGGGATTTACCTGTGGGTCGCGTTGCGGGCTGAGCGCCGGGTCGGGCTCGCCCTGATCGCGGCCGGCGCTCTTTCCTTTGGAGGGATCGTATATGCCGTCGTCGGCTAAACCCAGCCTCGAAGCCTGGAACAAGAAGCTCCACATCTATCTGGGTCTATACTTTCTGTTCTTCCTGTGGCTGTTTGTGTTCACCGGACTGCTGCTGAACCACCCCTTGTGGCGTTTCGCGGAGTTCTGGCCCCAGCGTATCGAGACAAGCTATGAGCGCTCGATTGACCGCATCCCGGCAGAGGGAGACCTAGAACGAGCGCAATCGGTGATGCAACAACTCGGCTTGGCAGGTGAAATTGACTGGCCGCCGAAGCAGCCCGGAGCAGATCGACTCGAATTCAGCGTCAACCGGCCCGGGAACATGAACCGCGTCAGCGTGGACCTGGCTGCGAACCGGGCGTCGGTCCAGCACATCGAAATCAACGCGTGGGGCGTCATGCACGTCTTGCATACGTTCAGCGGAACAAGGGCGAACAACCCGGAGGCGAGGCGCGACTGGTCTCTCACAACGCTTTGGGTGCTCGCGATGGATGCCCTCGCGGCGGGTCTGATTCTCATGGTCCTCAGCAGCTACTACATGTGCTGGCGCCTCCACCCGAAACGGCGAGCAGGCTCGATTAGCCTTGCGGCCGGCGTCGTAGTGTGCGGATTCTTCGTCTTTGGCCTGAGTTGGCTGTGATCAATTGGAAACTCAACTGGAAAACGCCAGCGGCGAGCGCTAGCATCACGCTGGAGATGGATTTGGCGGGATGGCTATCTTCGGCGGCCTTTCGCGACCGAGGCCCGCGTCGGCCAGCGACTCGTCGGGCGTCAGAGCCGGGGCCTTAGACCGGCCATTCTCGTGCAAGACCGGGCCCCAGAGGTCCTGAAGATGAGATCAATTGTTGTCGGAATCGTTCTGGTCGTTATCGTCGGCCTCCTCGGCTACTTCGCTTGGGACACCTACGAAGCGCGACAGGCAAGCGTCTGCTCTGTTTGCAGCCGTCCGCTTCACAGCGGGTCCTCGGTGATGGCTAAGGTCAACGGCGAAAGCCAGCATTTTTGCTGCGCTGCGTGCGCGCTCTGGACGGAGCGCCAGACCGGCGCTGAGGTCGAGATCACGCAAGCTTCCGACTACACCTCGGGCTCCGTGCTAGATCCCTCGGAGGTGACGTTCGTAGTCGGCAGCAGCGTCAACCATTGTCTTCAGCAGCACTCGGTCTTCGATTCGCAGCGAACGACCTTGGATCAGGCTAAGGAAGCGGGCACCCTCGAGTTCGACCGCTGCTCGCCAAGCATCTTGGCTTTTCGCACGAAGTCGGCCGCCGCTCGCTTCGCTGACCAAAAGGGCGGCCGTCTGACAAGCCTCGAAGGCTTGCGACAATTACTCCCGTAGTTCGACCCTGTCTCAAATCAGGCGGAACAGCCAAATTGGCGCCTGAAATGAGGCTCTTCTACGCCCTTCCACGGCGCCCGTCCGGGTAGCGCCGCCCTCAGCAATACCCGCGCCACTAGCTGCTTCTGTCACATGATTTCGCCCTGGGAGCGAGTGGCCTGCTACTTGCATCTTCTGGTGACAGATCACGGAGGTGGACCTGCCTTGACGCCAACGACTACCGAGATTGACGATCATCTGCGACGAATCGTAGACCTGCACGATGTGGTCTACGAACTGCGGCCTCACGAGGATGTCGTGAAGTTTCGGAACGAGTCAAACCTCGTCAAGAACGGTTTCGACGTCACGCTGTGCGGAACCCACGACCACGGGCACAGCACGATGACGCCGGGCTGCCAACGTTGCGTCCACACCTACCGCGACCTGGAGACAATCGCTCGCTGGATCATGCCGACCGAAAGGCGCGCCTCCAGCTATGAGATCCCCGCGTTCGACATGGCCCTGCACAGCGTCCGTACGCCGAGTCGACGCCTCGAGGTTGACCTGACCGTGCGCATCAAGCACCGACAAGGCTGGACGGACCCAATCGACGAATGCGAGCGGCGTTGCCTGCACGAGATGGAGGACAAGCTCAAAGCGCTGGGCGTGCGAAGACGCTGACGGCGTCTCCGTTCTGTAGCGGCGCCTGGCGGGCGCGATCTACCTAGAGAGCTGCCCCGCAGGACATTATTCATGTCGCACACGCTGAAGATGCTCATCGGCTGCTTGGCGCCCCTGCTGCTGATCTTCGCGCTGCCGCTATTCGGCGTAAGCGAGACGGTGTCGGTATGGCTGTTCGTGATCCTCATGTTCGGCTGCCACCTGCTGATGATGCGCGGCGGCCATGGAAGCCATGATGACGCCGGACCGAGTTCCGATCACAAGAAGGAGTAGAGGGGATGCTACGTCTCAGTGCCAAGGCTCTCGGCTTTTCGTTCGCATCGATCTGCGCAGCCTTGTACGCCGCATGTGCAGCGATTATGGCGACGGTGCCCAAGGAGACGGCGATCCAGTTCTTCAACAGCCTGACCCACGGTGTCGACTGGGGACCGATCATCCGATTCGACATGCCGTGGTACGAAATGCTGATCGGCATCACCGAGGTCTTCATCCTTGGATGGCTTATCGGAGCGACCATCGCGGCGCTCTATAACGTCAGCGCCGACAAGGAGACTGGATGATGCATGGAGAAAGCGCTTACGGCAACTGGGGCATCGCGGTCACGATCGTGCTGGTCTTCACGTTCTTCGTCGTGCGATACCTGCCGATGCGGACCCGAATGGCGAAGCGGTCAGGGGGCGCGTTAATCGCCTTCTTTGTGGCGCTATTCGCCGAGATGTACGGCTTTCCGCTAACGATCTATCTGCTCGGCCATTTCCTTGACATTCAGGTCCCGCTCGACCACGTCAGCGGCCACCTACTGGGAGACCTCATCTCCTGGCTCGGTCTAGGGAACGGCTGGTTCATCGTGATGCTTCTCAGCAATGTATTGATCATCGCCGGAATCTGGATCATCTCCGCCGCGTGGGAACAGGTGTATCGATCGGAAGGCGGGCTCGTGACGGACGGAATCTACCGCTATGTGCGGCATCCCCAATACTCCGGGATCTTCGTCATCACTCTGGGGCTGATGATTCAATGGCCGACTCTGCCGACCCTGATTCTGTGGCCCTTCGTGATTGCGATGTATGTGCGGCTCGCAAAGAAAGAGGAACAGGACGTCCAAGAGAAGTTCCAGAACGAGTATGCAGCCTACGTGGAGCGGACTCCCAGGTTTGTCCCGCGTCTGTCGGCGCTGAAAGGCCGAAAGCAGGCGGAGGCAGTGTGATCGAACCGTTGGGCGAGAAGGGGGAAAAGCATATGGACAAGACGGGCGCTGAGGCGACTGCAGACCGCGACGCACACACCGAGCACGGGGCCGGTGGTCGCGCCGCGCCGATGCGCGGTCATCACCATGATCAGCACGCAGGCAACGGCGGGGGCTCACACCACGATCATCACGCCATGATGGTGGCCGACTTCCGGCGCCGCTTTTTCGTCTCCCTTGCCGCCACTGTCCCG
This sequence comes from Acidobacteriota bacterium, assembly GCA_016125275.1. Classification (GTDB taxonomy): domain Bacteria; phylum Acidobacteriota; class Terriglobia; order Bryobacterales; family UBA6623; genus RI-231. The sequence goes on from WGMB01000005.1 coordinate 199,326, forward strand.
ATCCTGTTGCTCAGCCCCATGCTGCAGGAGTGGCTAGGCTTCGAGGGCTGGCGCTTTCCTGGAGACCTGTGGGTTCTGCTCGGCTTGAGCAGCTTTGTCTACGCCTACGGCGGCTGGCCGTTTCTCAAGGGCTTGGTCGAGGAGCTCTCTCAGAGGCGCCCCGGCATGATGACGCTCGTGGCCGTCGCGATCTCGACAGCCTATTTTTATAGTGCCGCCGTCGTTCTCGGCCTGGAAGGCAAGATGTTCTTCTGGGAAACGGCCACGCTGATCGATCTGATGCTGGTCGGCCACTGGATCGAGATGCGCTCGGTCATGGGCGCCAGCCGAGCCCTCGAGGAGCTGGCGAAGTTGATGCCGGCGGAAGCGCACCGTCTCCGCGACGACGGCGAGATCGAGGACGTGCCCACAGCCGAGTTGCGCCCCGGGGACAGGATTCGCGTCAAGTCCGGCGAGAAGATTCCCGCCGATGGAACGGTTGTCGACGGCCGCACCAGCGTGGACGAAAGCATGCTTACCGGCGAGAGCAAGCCCGTCAAGAAGGAGGCCGGGGCGGAAGTCGTCGGAGGATCGGTCAACGGGACCGGCTCGCTTACCGTCGAGGTGCGCAAGACCGGGGAGGAGAGCTACCTGAATCAGGTCATCTCGTTGGTCCGAGAAGCCGAGCAGTCCAAGAGCCGGACCCAAGATCTCGCCAACCGCGCCGCCTTTTGGTTGACGATGATTGGCCTATCGGTTGGGGCGCTGACGTTCTTCGTCTGGATCGTCCTGCTCGGCGCGGACCTGACGTTCTCCCTCGAACGAGCTGTCACGGTGATGGTCATTACGTGCCCGCACGCCCTGGGCCTGGCCATCCCGCTCGTCGTCGCGGTATCGACCGGCATCGCGGCGCGCCGCGGCCTGCTGATCCGGAATCGCGCGGCGTTCGAGCGCGCAAAGGATCTCGACACAATCATCTTCGACAAGACCGGGACGCTGACGGAGGGGCGATTCGGCGTGAGCGACATCATCCCGTTCGATGACGCCTCCGAAGACGAGATCCTACGACTGTCGGCGGCAGTCGAAGGCCATAGCGAGCATCCGATCGCCCAAGGCGTTCTACGAACGGCCCGGGATCGAGGACTCTCCGTTCCCGGGGCGGAGGACTTCGAAGCCGTCACCGGCAAGGGCGTCCAGGCCACCGTCGAAGGGCGAGCGATTCGAGTGCTCAGTCAAGGAGCCTTCCGCTCAGAGGGCCTTTCGTCGCCCGACGACGAGGGTGATCGGTTGGCGAGCCAGGGGAAGACGTTGGCGTACGTCGTTCGTGATCAGACGCCGCTCGGCCTGCTTGCGTTGGCCGACACCGTCCGACCGGAATCGAAAGAGGCTGTGCGAATACTCCACGACGCCGGAATCCGGACGCTGATGCTCACCGGCGACAACCGCCAGACGGCCGATTGGGTGGCGCGCGAGATCGGTCTGGACGATGTCATCGCGGAGGTCTTGCCGGACCAGAAGAGCGCAAAGATTCGGGAGCTTCAAGCGGAAGGACGAATCGTCGCAATGACGGGCGACGGCGTGAACGACGCACCCGCGCTCGCGACCGCTGACTTGGGAATCGCCGTCGGCGCCGGCACGGACGTCGCCGTCGGAACGGCCGACGTCATCCTCGTACGCAGCGATCCGCGCGACGCTGCACAGGTCGTGATTCTATCGAAGGCCACTTACCGCAAAATGGTCCAAAACCTGTGGTACGCCGCCGGCTACAACATTGTGGCGATTCCGCTGGCGGCCGGGGTCCTGGCCGGTGTCGGAGTCATCCTCAGTCCAGCCGTCGGCGCAGTCCTGATGAGCCTGAGCACCGTCGTCGTGGCCATCAATGCGCGCCTGCTCAAGGCTTAGCGCAGAGCGAGTGGCCCAAAGAATAGGGAGGGAAACTTGGAACAAGACAGGAAGATCGTCGTCGTTACAGGCTCCACCGGAAGGATCGGTGAGGCCGTCATGCGCAGCTTCAGGCCTCGTGCGGAGGATGTGGTCGGCTTCGATAGAAAGGCGCCCGACCCGCCGCCGCCGGACTGCACCTACATCCCCGTGGACGTCACTTCGGACGAGAGTGTCGACAAAGGCCTCCAAACCGTGCTCGACCACCATGGTCGCGAGATCGCGTCGGTCATTCATCTGGCGGCGTACTACAGCTTCTCGGGCGAGGACGACTCGAAGTACGACGAAGTTACTGTGGAGGGAACGCGCCGCGTCCTACGCGGCCTAAGACAAGCGCAACTCAAGGTCGAACAATTCATCTTTTCGAGCACCATGCTGGTGCACAAGCCGGCTGAGCCGGGCCAGTTCATCAACGAGGATTGGCCGCTGGAGCCGAGTTGGGCGTATCCGGAATCGAAGGTTCGGACCGAAAAGCTCATTTGTGAAGAACGGGGAGACATTCCGGCCGTCCTATTGCGCATCGCGGGCGTCTATGACGATCGCTGCCATTCCATTCCGCTGGCGCATCAAATTCAGCGCATCTACGAACGACAAATCACGAGCCGCCTCTACTCGGGCGAGACCGCGCACGGGCAGGCCTTCCTACATACGGACGATCTTGTGGATGCGATCGAGCTGGCCGTCGACGCAAGAGCGAGCCTGCCACCGGAGTTGCCGGTGCTGCTCGGAGAGCCGAATGTACTGAGCTATGACGAATTGCAGCACACCCTGGGCAGACTGATTCACGGCGAATCGTGGGAGACGCATGAGGTGCCCTCGCCGCTTGCCAAAGCCGGCGCCTGGCTCCAGGACCATATCCCCGGCCAAGATCCGTTCGTCAAGCCATGGATGATCGATCGGGCGAACGACCATTACGCGATCGACATCTCCCGCGCTCGTAAACTGCTCGACTGGGAGCCCAAGCGTTCGCTGCGCGAGGCGCTGCCGAAGATGGTCGAGGTGCTGAAAGCAGACCCTGGCCAATGGTACGAAGACAACGGTCTGACGCAGCCCGACGGCGAAGGCTGAGCTTCCGAGAACGGCGGCTCAATCGGTTTGAGGCGCAACGCCGGACCCAGGATGTCTGTCTGCAAAGGAGAGACTATCAGCCATGAAGCTTCAAGAATCCGTTCCACTCCTCGTCGCGTCCCTGCTGACGCTTGCCGGCTGCGGAGCTTCGCAGCCGAGTTCGATTGAGGCTGACATCGCAAACGAGGTCAAGGAAGTCACGATCGGCGGCGAGGATTGGGAGGACCCGACGCCCGACACGAAGGAAAGCATCGAGGCGGGGGCGGAGCACTTCCGTCATCACTGCCAGGTCTGCCACGGCCTCGACGGACACGCTACTGGCGTGCCGTTTGCCGGGACGATGTCGCCGCCCGTGCCTGACCTCGGATCCTCTGAGATTCAGGACTACACCGACGGGCAACTCAAGTGGATCATCGAGAACGGCATTCGCTTCACGGGGATGCCTGGCTGGCAGGGCGTCATCGACGACGAGCACATGTGGTTGATGGTCCGCTACATCCGCAACCTTCCATCCGTCGGCAGCCTCGGTCCGCCCGCCGTTTACGTGGAGTCCGATCACAACTCGGGCGCTGAGGGCGACCATCACGACCATTCCTCCGCGACGGAGGAGGACGGCGGCCATCACGAGCACTAGCAGCTCGAGAGCGAGCAGCGAGCGAGACCACACGGCACACAGAGAGTTGGAGTAACCAAGATGAGCGACGACCAGCACGAACACCACGGCCCCGGCATGGCCGCGCGCGGAGTCACACGCCCGATGGCTCTCAAGGAGATCCGGGAGCAGCACGAACATGGCGAGCAGCACGGGGGGCACGATCGCAGCGCCATGCTCGGGATGCACCACCGGCAGACCTTGTGGGTCTACTGGTTCCTGATCATGCTAGGTGTTTGGCTCGTACTGAACCCGCTGACGTTTGGCTACACGCAAGGCACGGTGGAGCCCAGCGGAGGACGTGACGTCTGGCTCACGTTGGGCGAACGCGCCGCTGCCATGAAGTGGAGCGACATCCTGAGCGGTTTCTTACTGATCGTCTTCGGGTGGCGCTCGCTGCGCCCGAACCGGCCCATCAGTCTGTGGATCTGCTGTTTCGTCGGGGTATGGCTGACGATGGCGCCGGTTGTCTTCTGGTCCCCAACGGCGGCGGGTTTCTTGAACGGCTCGCTGGTCGGGATGTTGGTAATCGGGCTGACGATCATGATTCCCGGAATGCCGAACATGATCATGTTCATGGCCCACGGAACCACGGTCCCAAAGGGCTGGAGCTACAACCCGTCAAGTTGGCCGCAGCGCTGGATCATGATCGCGGTCGGCTTTGTCGGGTACTTCGTTTCTCGCTACTTGGCGGCCTTTCAACTCGGCTACATCGACTTCGCTTGGGACCCATTTTTCGGCGATCAGACGCGGCAGGTGCTCAATTCCGAAATGTCACACTCGTTTCCCATTTCCGACGCGGCAATGGGAACGGCGGCGTACACGTTCGAGTTCCTGATGGGCTTCATGGGCAGCCCGCAGCGCTGGCGGACCATGCCCTGGATGGTATTCGTCTTCGGCATCCTGGTGATTCCGCTCGGCTTGGTCCACATCTTCCTCGTGATCTCGCAGCCCGTCGTCGTGGGCCACTGGTGTACGTTTTGTCTGCTCGCCGCCGCCGTGATGTTGCCGATGATTCCGCTGGAAGTCGACGAAGTCGTCGCGATGGGGCAGTTCATGGTCCAGGCCAAGCGCAAGCAGTTGAACCTGTGGAAGGCGTTTTGGCTGGGCGGCGACGTCGAGGGTGAGGGCGACGACGAACGCAGTCCAGCGTTGGCGAGCCTTCCCGAGCAGCCCGGCAAGGTCTTCGCATCGTCGATCTGGGGCATGAGCTTTCCGTGGACGCTGGTTGTTTCGGCGCTTCTCGGGATTGGCCTGATGTTCGTGCCCGCATTCCTCGGGGGGACGGGCAGCGTGGCCGAGATGAATCAGGTTGGCGGCGCGCTGATCTTGACGATGGCGACGCTTGCGATGGGCGAGCCGATGCGGCTGGTGCGCTACCTGAACGTGCTTCTGGGCCTCGGCGTCGCTGCCGCGCCTTGGCTGCTTGGCGGAGCCCCCGCAATTGCGGCATTCACCAGCGCACTGGTGGGCTTGGCCGTTGCCGCCCTGGCTTTGCCGAGGGGCGAGATCCGAGAGCGTTACGGCCTGTGGCAGCGCTTTGTGCGTTGACTCGGTATAGGAGGTTTCAAGAATGATGGATGGTTACTACCACTGGATGGGCGGGATGCACTGGGGATGGCTGTTTATGGTCGTCGTGATAGTGTTGCTCGTCATTCTGGTCATGCAAACGAGCAGGAGGAACAAGCGCTGATGGTGTTCGAAGTCAAGTCGACAAAATCGCTCGACCAAATCGGTCGAGATATCGCGGACGCTGCCTCGCGCCACAAGTTCGGCGTGCTGACCGTGCATGATCTGCAAAAGAAGATGCAAGAGAAGGGCATCCAGATGGATCGCGAGGTACGCATCTTCGAGGTCTGCAATCCGAAGCAGGCCAAAGAGGTAATCGAGGCCAACCCCACGGTCTCCACCGCATTGCCATGCCGGATTTCTGTCTACCGTGAAGGCGAAGGGTACACGCTCTCCACCTTGCGGCCGACTGACACCATGAAGGCGTTTGACGACGCGAGCATCGACGACGTCGCGAAACAGGTTGAAGTCGCCATGATCGCCATCATGAAGGAGGCTGCCGGATGAGGTCTATTTGCTTTCCGCGTCGCACACGTCGTGAGGTCCTCACGACGGCGCTGGGGGCGCTCCTCTCCTCCGCTTGGGCGGATGGCAGCCTACTCCCAAGTGCTCTCGACTCCGCACGACTGCATGTCCTTGCCCATGTAGGGGTTCGCTTTGGCTCCCGAGGCCTGAACCCATTTCGGGTAGTCTTCGGCCATAGGGCATTCGAAGATCGACAGCCCGCCCGCAAGGCTCGGTTTCGTGGCGATGGCGCTCACCAGATGCGAGCTCACCTCCGCGAACGTCGCCCGAGCGCTTTGTAGATCAGCACCGTCAAACGCCCCGGACGCCGCTCCCAGCTCTCTCAAATGGCCGGCCACGGTCGACGACGCAACTGCGTCAGCAGCACCGAACGCGGCCGTCTCCAGTCGTTCGAAGGCGGCCGGCAATCCTTCCGTCGCGTCGTTTGCCAGGCGTAGACGGATCGATTCATAGGCCTCGATGACACCGTCAACTGCGCCCGGCTCTTTGGCCTGCTCCTTCTCCAGGGCGGCCGGCACGCCACCACCCGCACAAGCAAGCAGGCTTAGTCCGAGCGCAGCGGCCACTACGATTTGCTTCCACATCTTTGATTGCTCCTTGATTTCTGTCGACGGTTGAGTACACGGACACCCTTCGGGTGCTCGATTCTCTATCCGGTTCTCTTCGCCGCACGCACCATGCCACTTGGAAATCACTGATTTCCGGGCGCCGGCCAGCCTCGACCGCTCGCAGAGTGGACCATTTCGGGCTGATCCCGGAGTGGCTGGACGAAAACGGGCGCCCAACCAGCTTTCGTCTCTCCCCGAAGGCTGCTTGACAGCAGACGCGTCCTCGCGGATCACGTCGAAAAGCAAAGAGTTCCGAGCGCATCTCGAACCCCCGGGACTTACTCAGCGATTGGGCCTCGAATTGCCTTCTCTCAAGCGGCAGGCAACGCGGCAACGTTCATGCGACGACCTGCACAAAGGAGAGACCGAAATGCTTACTCTTCGTCAACTGGCTTGCCTGAGCGCGCTGGCTGTCGTCGGGATGCTGACCCTAGGGACGCCGCTCTTGGACGCCCAAACGCTGAGCCCCGACGAGCTTGCTTCCGTACTCGATAACGCGGCCACCAAGGAGAATCACCTCAAGCTCGCCGGACACTTTGAGGCTGAGGCGAAACAGCTTCGTGAGGACGCAACCCGCCACGAGGCCATGACGGCGCGCTACAAGAAGATGCCGGCTCGCCCCGGAGCGCTCCACGAACACATGGCCCGTCATTGCGAGAACCTCGTGGCATCGCTGCGAAGCGCTGCCAAAGAATCGGACGAGCTTGCCGCGGCCCACCGCAAGATGGCCGAATCCCCAAAGTAGATACCCCTGCAACGGCGACGGTCGCGGCCACGACGCCACGACCACCTCGCCTGCCTTACGATGCCGGTTGGACCCGCGTCCCCGGCCGAATCTCGTCCGTCGCTCGCAGGACGATTCGGTCGCCAGCCTGCAAGTCCCCAAAAACCTCGACCTGATTGCCTTCGCTCATGCCGCGGCGGACATCCACCCATTCGGCCGTTCCGTTGCGCACGCGGATCACGAAGATACGCTCGGTGGTCGACTTCATCGCCGTGCGCGGGACGAACAGCGACTCTCCGGAGCGGCTGATCGGCCAGCGCACCTCCGCGTACATGCCAGGGGTAAGCTTGTTCCCGGAATTTGTCACGTCCAGCTCGACCGGCATCGTCCGCGTCTTGGAGTCGACGGCGTAGGCGGGGCGGGCCACGACGCCAGTGAACGTCTCCGACGGAAACGCGGGAACCGTGAACTGCACCCGGGCGCCGCGCGAGATGCTCTGCTTGTAGGCCTCCGGGACGGCGGCGACGAGCCGCAGGCGGCCGATCTGCTCAAGTGTGAACAGGGCCATGCCGGCCTCGCCTTGCGGGCCGACCAGTGCGCCTTCGTGCGCGAACCGTTCGGTGATGACGCCCGCGAACGGCGCGGTAACGTTGAGATATTTCTCGATCTCTTCGATCGCCTTCACGGACGCCTCGTAGGCCGCGATGGTCTTGTCGAGAGAATCGATCCGTGCGCGCTCGGCTTCGACGGCCTTTTCAGCGAGAATCACGTCGTTGCCGGCGACAACGCCGGGCGTCTTGGCGGCTTCCGCCAGGCGCTGGTAGGTGCTCTCGGCGGCGGCCAGCTTCGCTTCGGCCTCAATGCGCTGGGCGGCGACGGCCGGGATCTTCGCCTGCGCCTCCGCGCGCTGGGCGAGCAACTCCGGCGCGCTGAGCTCGGCCAGCGCTTGGCCCTTATTGACGTACGAGCCGCGGTCTACGTGGATTGCCTCGACGAAGGCCGTCACTTTCGCGTGGATGTCGACCTGTCGGTAGGGCGCCAGCTCGCCGGGAATGACCGTCGTCTTCTCGAGCGGCTTGGCGACCACTTCTGTGAGCTCAGCCCGAACCGTCGCGGAGTCATCGGCGGAGACGGGCAAGACCGCTGCCGTCAGGACAAAGAGAACTAAGAAAGTGTTGCGCATGTCAGTGTCTCGCTTTCAGGCTGCCGAAGAGCCGGGCGCCCGCACGCTCGCATAGTACGGGCTCTCGGGATCTTCCGGATCGATGGACGACGATGCAGTCGAGGCTTTGCGCTGCACGACTGCGAAGACGGAAGGAATCACGACGAGCGCCGTGAGAGTGGAGGCGATCAGGCCGCCGATCACGGCGATGCCGAGCGGCGCGGTCTGTTCAGCGCCGAGAGCCAGCGGCGTCATGCCGGCGATCATCACGACCGAGGTCATGATGATCGGCCGCATCCGGGAACGGGCGGCTTCGATGGCGGCTTCGACCGAGGTCATGCCCTCCCGCCGGTACCGCTCCGCGAATGTACAAAGCAGGATCGAATCCGCCACCGAGACGCCGATCGCCATGATTGCGCCCATGAAGGACTGGATGTTCAAAGTAACGCCGGTGAAGCTCAAGGCCAGGATCACGCCCGCCAGGACGGCCGGAACCGCCATGACGACAACGAAAGCCACCCTAATGGACTGGAAGTAAGCCGCCAGGAGCAGGAAGACCGCAACGATCGAAAGCAGCAAGCCCAGCTCCAGGCTCGAAGTCATCAGCTCCATCGGCGCGACCTGACCGCGGACGTTGACGGTGACGCCGCGCGGCGGTTCCGGCAGGGAAGCCAGAGCCGCCCGGATGTCGTTGGCCGCTGTGCCCAGATCCTCGCCGGCAATGTTGGCCGTGACGGTGACCATGCGCTGCATGTTGTAGCGGTGGTACTCGCCTACGGCGTTGCCGAACGACACTTCCGCCACGTCCCCGACCAACGTCGGCACCCCGCCTGTGCTCTTGACCGGAACGCGAGCGACATCCTCGATCGATTGGATCATCGACTGCGGGATTTCGACCTGGACCTGATAGGCGATGCCGGACTTGGGGTCCGCCCAGTAGACTGGCGTCGTGAAGCGGCTCGACCAGGTGGCCGGAGCCAGCGCCTTGCCGATCTCTTCGACCGTGACGCCTAGTTGGGCCGCGCGCTCGCGGTCGACCTCGATCTCGACCGACGGATAGTCGAGCAGCTCGGAGACCTGTACGTCGCGGAGGTAGTCCAGCTTCGAGAGCTGCTCGACGATCTGGCTGCCGTAGGCTTCGCTCTCGGGCAGCGCCGGGCCCGCCACGGCAATTTCGATGGGGGTCGGCGCGCCAAAGCTCATCACTTGGCTGACCAGATCCGGCGCCTCGAATGCGATCTCCGTGCCCGGCGCCAATTCCGGAATCTGTCGCCGCAGCTCTTCCTCGACCTGGGCCGTCGGGATGCCGGACTCCGGGTTCAGCGCGATGCGCACGACGGCCTCGTGCGGGCCGCCGGTCCACAGCACGATCAAGTTCACGGGAAAGCTCGAAGGCTGTACACCCACAAACGCTATCGACTTCTCCACGTTCTCCGGGCCTACAATCTCGCCGACGGCGTCGAGCACGCGCTGCGCGATGATTTCGGTCCGCTCGACGCGAGTTCCGGACGGCGCCCGCACCCGCATCTGGAGCGAGCTGGTGTCGACGCGCGGGAAGATTTCAGCGCCGAGATTGCCGCCGACGAAGTACAGGATTGCAGCAGTCCCCAGCAGGTAAACGCCGAAAATCGGCCAGCGCAAGACGACCAACCCGCGCGAAACCCCGCCGAAGGCTTCTTGAATCGGCGAGAACCAGGTGCGCGATTCTTCGCCCGACACGTGCTTGGCGGAACGGTTGAGCCACGTCTCGAGAATCGGCACGAGCGTACTTGCGAGGAAGTAAGAGGCGATCATGGCGAAGGCGACCGCCAGGGCCAGCGGCACGAACAGGGCGCGCGCGACGCCTTCCATGAAGAACGACGGCGCGAACACGGCGACCACGCAAAGCATCGCCAGCAGACGCGGGATGACGACTTCGCGGCTGGCTTCGAGCACCGCCTTCGCAACCGGCTTGCCTTGGGCCAGGTGCGTGTGGATGTTTTCGACCGCGATGATCGACTCGTCGACGAGAATGCCGATCGCCAGTGTCAGCCCTCCCAGCGTCATCAAGTTGATCGACTGCCCGGCGCCCCACAACGCGACGACCGCGGACAGCAGTGCGATCGGGATGGTCACAACGACGACGAGCGCGCTGCGCAGGCTGCCCAGAATGAGCAGAATCGCCACGCCGGTGAGCAAGGCGCCAAGCAGACCCTCGGTCGTGAGCGCTTCGATGGCGTTGAGGACATAGAAGGACTGGTCGAACTCGAACGTGACATTGATGTCTTCGGGAATGGCCGCCCGGAAGGTGGGTAGGTTGTCCTTAATTCGTTGGACGACTTCGAGCGTGGACGCGTCGGCGCGTTTGGTGGCGGCGATGTAGACTGCCCGTGCGCCGTCGACCAGTGCGTAGCTGGTGAGGATGTCCGCGGCATCCTCGGCGTAGCCGACGTCGCGCAGGTAGACGGTCGGACCCTGCCCGCTGCGGATCGGGACGTCGTTCAGATCCGCCGCCTGCACGACGGTGGAGTTGACCGGCGAGAGGTAGTTCTTGTCGTCGATGCGGACGCTGCCCGAGGGCGCAATCGTGTTGGTCTGCGCAATGGACTGGACGACATCGTCGGGCGACATGCCGTAAGCCCGCAGCTTGTCGGGGTCGACCCTTACGACCAGGCTGCGCGCGCTGCCGCCAAACGGCGGCGGAGCCGAGACGCCCTCCAGCCGCGAGAACATCGGACGGACGCGGAACAGCGCCAGGTCCGAGATCTCATCCACCGCGCGCGTTTCGCTCGAAAAGACCAAGTACCCAACCGGCACGCTGCCGGCGTCGAAGCGCATGATGAACGGCGGCACCGTGCCGGGAGGCATGAACGAGCGGGAGCGGTTGACTTGCGCGACGGTTTCCGACATCGCCGTCGCCATGTCGGTCCCTTCGTGGAAGTGCAGCTTCATCAAGGCCGCGCCCTGGATCGAGCGCGACTCGACGTGGTCGATTCCGCGGATGTAGAGGAAGTGATACTCGTAGTAGTTCACGAGATAGCCTTCCATCTGCGCGGGGTCCATGCCGCCATAGGGCTGCGCGACATAGATGACGGGCGTACCGAGGTCGGGAAAGATATCGGCCTTCATGCGCGTGAGCGCGAGCCAAGAGGTCAACGCCACCCCAAGGATGACCATCAGGATCGTGATGGGCCGCCGCATGGCGACATGAATGAGCCACATAGTTTTGCCTGTCTCCTCGCGCCTAGCGGCTTGCGGCCGTCAGCATCTCGTTCATTTCGCCTTGCGCGGCGGCGAGCGCGATCAAGGCGCGCCAGACGCCGATCCGCGCGAGCGCATCATCGACTTCCGCCTGCCGCAGCAGACGCTGCGCTTCCGCGACTTCGACGACCGTCCCCAGCTCGGCCTTGTAGCGCGCCTGGGCTTGCGCCTCGAGTGTCCGCGCGGCGTCAAGCTCGATCGGGGTGTTCCCCGCGATCTTGCGGGCGGCGTCGACCGCAATGCGGGTGCGGGCGACCTCGCCGCGTAGCTCTTGCAGGACGACATCCTTGCGGGCCTGCTCGCGTTCCAGGTTGTGGCTCTCGATCTGGCGCTTCACGCGGTTCGACTTGAAGTCGAACAGCTCGAAGTCCATGTTGAAACCGACCGCCCAGTTGCCCTCCGACGGTGCCAGTCCATTCCCGCCGCCCTTGAACGTGCCGTCGATGCGCGCGCCCGTTCCGCGTCCAAACACTGCGGATTGCACTTGGAATGTCGGCCGCCATTCCTTTTCGAGCGCCGCGCGCCGCGCTTCCGTAATGCCGATCTCCGCCTGCTGCGCCGCCGTCAATGGGTGCGCTTCGAGCGAAACCGGCTCCGGCGCGGTGGTCGGCGGTTCGGAGGCTAGACTTGCCGGGTTGACGGCAACCGTTTCCCCCGCCAGCCCCAGCCATTCCGCCAAGGTCGCCAGCGACTGTTGGGCTTGTTGTTCGGCCAGGATGAGTTCCGACCGGGCGCGCGCCAGTTCGGCTCGGGCGCGAGAGCTGTCGGCGCCGGGCCGTAGCTCGTTCTCGACGAGGACGCCGACCGACTCCTCGAAGACTCGCATCCGATCGACGGTCGCCTCCGCCGCCCCGACGGCGCGTTGCGTTGCGATCGCCTGCAGGTAGGCGTCGGCCGCGGCCAGTGAGACCTCGTACTCGGTCACTTCGCGACCCGCTTCGGCGCGCGTCTTCAGCGCCTCGGCGACGCGCACATTGGCTTGACGCAGACCGAAATCGAACGGCTCGTAGGAGAATAGGACTCCGGCCGAGCTGCCAAACGTGCTCGTGATCGTCGACTCGTCCTGCACCGGACCGGAGATCGCCGGAATGACGCCATTGGGGAAGATCAACCCGAAGACGTTGTTGCGCGTGGCGCGGTTGACGCCAAGGCGCAACCCAACCTGCGGAAGATAAGCTGTCTTGGCTAGATCGATCCCGCTCTCGGCGGCTCCGACCTTGGCCAGCGAAGCCCGGATCGCCGGATAGTTCCGTGCGGCAAGATCGACTGCAGCCTGGATCGTCAGGGGCCCGGTCGGGCGCTCGACGGGGCGCTCTTGTCCGCTCAACAGCGAAACGTTTAGTGCAGCAATGCACAAGAATTGTGGGATGCGATTCTGCATTTCGATTGGTCGGCGGACTATCCGCGATTCAAGCCGGGAGCCGCTTCGCCTCCTCGCGTTTCCTTCGGCGCTCGAGGGCCGAGCTCAGTTCCTCGACGGTTAGCGCTTCGCTGATAAGCTCAAGAAGCCGACGCTTCTGCTCTTTGAGATATGCCTTTCCCTCTCGGGTGAGCCGGTAGTACTTTCGTTGCTTGCCGTCGACGACCTTCTCGCTGCGGTCGAGGTAGCCCTTCTCTTCCAAACGATGAAAGCGCGGATAGAGCTGACTGGCGTTGACCTGATAACCGTGCTCGGCCAGTTCTTCGATCATCCACAGACCGTAGAGCTGGCGGTCCGAGGCATGGTGCAGGATGTGAAGCTCGTAGAAATCGAATGTGGGCTTGCTACTGCGCAATGATGCGGCCTCCCTTCCAGCAGGCATCGTTCCACGGAGGCCGCCTCGGCTTCAACTGCGCCTGCACGAAAATCGTATCCGTTCCTCCTGGAATCGCGACGGCCTCTTCCTCAAACCCGATGGCCCTGAATACGATCCTATGGGAGCGGAGGGGCAGCTTTCGGACGAACGGCGTCTCGCCGATGAACCAGCCATCGATGATGGCGACGGCGCCGGGAGGGTCGCTCGTAACGCGCACTTCCCTCTTCGGCAGGGTCAGGCCCCAGAGTCCGTAGAGGATCAGGAATGCCTGCAAGACCCACAGAGCGCCGGGGAGCACGGATGTCCCCGCGCGAAGCCTCCGTCCGGCTTCCCGTCCACGGCTTTGGTTGTTACCAAACACCAACAGGATGGACATCATTGATATCCATTATTGATATCTGATTCAGTAATGAAAAGTCAACGAATGTAGACCAAGTTGGATCTCCGTCCGATCATCGCCCTGATGGACAGCCTGATGCCGAATTGGCGTTTTCACCGCGAGATGCTCAATCGGTTGCCCGTCCGCCACGAGACCTGGGAATACTGAGCGCTCTCCAGAATCCTGTCACGCTGACCCTCTAGCTGTAGGCTGACTCGCCCGCAGTGCGGATGGACTTCCGCTGTCTGTTTTCGCCGTCTCTCCGAATCGCGGGGTTCACGGGCCACTCTTGCTTTCGTTCTAGCTGACCGCGCCGGGCCGTCAAGGCCCGCGGCGTGCGCCACGCCTCCGGTAAAGGCCTGGACCGCCCGGCTTCCTCGGCCAGCTCTTCTCTCCGCGCAGTGGCCGCCAAACCACATCGCGAAAGGAGAGACGAAATGCAATATCGCCAATCGAAAGCCCGCCGCAACGGCAACTCCTCGGAGGCTTCCCGCCCGGACGTCTACAGCCGGGTCACCGAACAAGTCATCGCTCATCTGGAGCGCGGCGTCCGACCCTGGATCAAGCCGTGGCGCGCCGAGCACACCGACGGGCGCATCGTTCGCCCGCTTCGCTTCAACGGTCTGCCATACTCCGGCATCAACATTCTGATGCTCTGGGGAGCCGCCCTGGCCGAAGGCTTCAGCGCCCCGACCTGGATGACCTTCCGCCAAGCGAAGGAGCTGGGCGCGAACGTCCGCAAGGGCGAGAAGGGCAGCCTAGTCGTCTACGCCAACGCCGTGGTTCGCACCGAGACGACCGACGACGGCGACGAGATCGAGCGCGAGATCCCGTTCCTCAGGGGCTACACGGTCTTCAACGTCGAGCAGATCGACGGTCTGCCGCAGCAGTACTACGGAAAGCCGGAGCCTCAGTTGACGCCCGTCGAGCGGATCGCACATGCCGACGCATTCTTCGCCGCCACGCAAGCCGACGTTCGGCACCGTGGGCCCCAAGCCTTCTACGCACAGGCCGCCGACTACATCCAGCTTCCACCGGCCGAGGCGTTCTTGGACATCGAGGCCTACTATTCGACGCTGGCGCACGAGGTCGTCCACTGGACGAAGCATCCCAGCCGTTTGAACCGCGACTTCGGCCGCAAGCAGTTCGGCGACGACGGCTACGCCCGCGAAGAGCTCGTGGCGGAGCTGGGCGCGGCGTTCCTGGCCGCCGACCTCGAGATCACACCGGAGGTTCGCGAGGACCACGCCTCGTACCTGGACCATTGGCTCTCGATCCTCAAGGCGGACAAGCGGGCCATCTTCCAGGCGGCGGCTCACGCGCAGCGAGCCGCTGACTACCTCCACGGCCTCCAGCCGTCCGCCCCATGAGGGCGGCCTTGACTCATCTGCGCCAGCGGAATGAGTGTTACTGGGTCCAACCAGTCGCCATAGTTCCTCTCCCTCGATCCTTCGGACAGACCGGCGGCTGAGTATCCTGCAACACCTAGGCACCCTCGCACGTATACTCCAGGAGCATGTGCAGATCCGCCTTCCTGGCACTCATTGTGGTACTGAGCCTGGCGTGTTCCGAACGAACAGCCACGGCCCCCTCTTGGGAGGGAACCTACTTCGGCGGTAGCCTCGTGGACGACTGCGATGCCGTGGCGACAGACCACGCAGGCAACGTCTACCTCGCTTGTCACGTGGTCTCCATGGACCTTCCTGGCGTTGCTGACGCCGTGTTTGTTCCCGATGACCCGATGAACGCCTATATCGTCAAGCTTTCAGCGGCACTCGACGCGATCGAATGGGGCATGCTACTCGCTGGCAGCCGGTATGACGGCGCATTCGACATCGCCGTAGACGGTCGCGGCCACGTGTTCGTCGCTGGCTTGACCGCGTCGCCGGACTTCCCGGTCACTGCTAATGCCCTTCAGAAGCGTTACGGCGGAGGCGAGGGGGACGCCTTTTTCGCAGAGATCGACCCCGAAGGGAAGTTGTTGGAGGTCAGTTTCCTCGGCGGAGGTGGCACGGACCAAGCGTTCACCCTGGAAATCGAGGACGGAACATTGTGGCTGGGCGGCGCAACCTGGTCGTCCGACTTTCCCGGGGTTCCGAATCCGCTGGCGGAGCGCCCAGGGGATGCTGACGCCTTTATTGCACGAATCTCGTCGGAGAGCGAAGAGCGAGTTCGTTCAACTCTTCTCGGAGGACGCGAATACGAGAAAGTCACGGGGATCACCGCAGCCGAAGGTGATCAATTGTTCGCAGTCGGTTTGACCAAGTCCAGCGACTTTCCCCTCGTCGACTCCCTTCAAGGAGTCGGCGGCGGTGCTGGCAATGGCTTCGTCGCAAAACTCTCCAAAGCGAGCCTAAACGTCATGTTTTCCACGCTGGTCGGTGGTACGGGCGTGGACGCCGTATGGGGAGTAGACTTGCTGACTGACGGCCGACCGGTCGTTGCCGGCTCAACGAACTCCACTGATCTGCCGACGACGGAGGATGCGTTTCAGCGGACAAACGGTGGCGCGGATGATGCCTTCCTCGCAGTTCTCGCGGCAACGGGCAAGAGCATCGACTATTGCTCCTACTTCGGCGGTTCCGGAGACGATTCGGCAGCCTATGACGGCCGCCCGATCGTTGTGGACCCGGAGAATCGAATCTGGTTCGTGGGCCAGACCGTTTCCGAGAACCTGCCAACTCGACACGCTCTACAGGCAGCGCCCGGCGGCGACAGCGATGGGTTCATCGCGAGGCTGGCCCTTGATGGGACCCTGGACTTCGCAAGCTATCTCGGAGGCGAGGGCCGAGATATTGCCGAAGGCTTGTCCCTGAGCCCGACCGGAAGGGTCTGGATCACCGGTCTCACGGCCTCGAATGTGTTGCCATTCCCTCTGACCCTGCAACGCTCCCATGCTGGCGGAAGGTTCGATTGCTTCCTCGTTGGCCTGCAGCTTCGATAAGAGAGGCGGCGGTTCCACGGGCTCTTGGTAGGCCAATACATCGCCTCCACATCCGTTTTCGCTTGCAGCTCGGAAGGCCGACGGTCCGCACCGCCCGAACCCCGACAAAGCGAGCGGTCGAATGAGTTTCGCCGGACTCGGAAGCTCCTCTCTCCGTAGGGCGGGGCTAGCGACCGCATCGGATTGCCCCATCGAACCTGGATCGCATCGGCCTCGCCCTCCCCCTCCCCTGATCCAGCGATAAGGAGGATTCTTCATGCACACACAGCGGGAGCTACCTGCGACGAGGCGCCCGCGCGCTGTCCGACGGGCTCTTCGGCGAATCGCAGCCGGCCTGTTCTTCCTGGCCGCTTCCACCACGAGTCTGCTCGCACAGTCGCCGTGGGAGAACGCCGTCAACGTTCTGCAGATCAGCTTCACCGGGCCCATCGCTCGCGGTCTCAGCCTCGTCTCGATTGTGGTCGGCGGACTGCTCTTCGCCTTCGGAGAAGGCCAGAGCAAGCGCGCAATGGCCGGGATCGTCTTCGGCGTCGGCATGGCCATCGGCGCCGTCAACTTCATGGCCTGGCTCTTTCCGTAGTCGCCGAGGAGTCCGATGAAAGAGCCGGTGCTCCACCCCGTCTACCGCTCCCTCAATCGTCCGCTGACCATCCTCGGCGCCGAGCGTCGGCTCTTCTTTCTTGCGCTGGCGATGGGCGGCGGCGCGTTCAACCTGTTCGGCAGCTTGCTGACCGGCCTGCTCATGTTCGCCACCCTCTATGTCTTCGGCCGTTGGGCGACGGTTGCTGACCCGCGCATTCTGCGCATCCTGCTCAATTCGTCGAAGTTTCGCGCGCGCTACGACCCCGCGAAGGTGCAATGACAAAACTCAGCCGAATTCGCGCGGATCACCGGGATGCCGGCGCGCTTCACCAGTTGGTCAATCTGTTCGGCTTCGTCGACAAGCAAACGTTCCTGACCAAGACCGGCGACCTCGGCGTCGTCATCCGGGTTCAGGGCGTCGACGACGAATGCCTCGACCCGGATCAGATCGATCGTATCGCCAGGCGCTTCGAGGCTACGCCGAAGGTATTCGACGAGCGCTTCCGCGTCTACCAGTACCTGCTCAAGCGCGACGATCCCGAGATCCCCCACCGCGACTATCCGGACAACGCCGTCCTTCAGCAGGCGGTGGCCGCCAGGATTGCCCACCTGCAGGGCAAGGCCCGACGACTCTATTCGCTCGACACGTACTTCGTCATCCTATACCAGTCCTCGCCGGATGAACGCGGACTCGGCGAGACGCTCGCCAAGCTCGTTCAGAACCCGGTTACCTCGTTCCGCCAGGCCTTCGGCTCCGGGCGCCGCGTCGCCGCCATCGAGGCGGAAATCGAAGAGGCCCGCGAGACCCTCTCCAACAGGGTCGCCAGTTTCCTCATCCAGCTTCGCGACCTAGTCGAAGCTCGTCTCCTGGACAAGCGCGAAGCCTTCCGCTTCTTCCGGCGACTCCTCAACTACACGCCGCATAAGGCCGACGGCGTCGCCCTGAAGTACGACGTCTTCCTCGACTATTTTGCCTGCGACGAGACCCTGGAGTGCCATCGCGACCACCTCCGGCTCGACGACTGGTACGTCAAGGTGCTCACGCTCAAGGAGCCTCCCGCCCAGACCTTCGCCAACCTGCTCAACGGGCTCCAGGACATCCCAGGCAACTTCATCCTGGCCACCGAGTGGGTTCGCGAGGACAACCACGCTACGCGCCGCGCGATTCAGTCCGCGCGCCGCCACCACCACAACAGCAAGTACTCGCTGCTCAACTACGTTCTCTCCCCTTCGGACCGAACGCCGCCGCATCCCTCCCAGATGCTGCTCGACGACTCGGCCGAGGCGCTCGTCTCCGACCTCGGCTCCGGCCTCAAGGAGATGGAGATCGAGGGCCGCCACTTCGGCCGCTTCTCGCTGACGGTCGTGCTCTACGACCGCGAGCGCGCCGCCATCGAAGCCGCCGCCGCCGAGTGCTTCAAGGTCTTCTCCACGCACGACGCAACGCTGATCGAGGAACGCTACAACCTCATCAACGCCTGGATCGCCATCATCCCCGGCAACTACGTCCACAATCTGCGCCAGCTCTACCTGACCAACACCAACTACGCCGACCTCGCCTTCCTGTTCGCGCCACACACCGGCGAGGCCCGCAACGAGCACCTCGGCGCTGAGTACCTCGCCGCGCTCGAAACCGAGCGCCGGACGCCGTACTTCCTCAACCTCCACCGCCGCGACATCGCGCACACGCTCATCCTCGGCGCCACCGGCAGCGGCAAGTCCTTCCTCCTGAACTTTCTGCTGACGAACGCTCAGAAGTACGATCCGCTGACGTTTATCTTCGACCTCGGCGGCAGCTACGAGCATGTCGCCCGGCTCTTCGGCGGCTCCTACCTGCCCATCGGCGTCGAGCGCCAGGCCTTTACGATCAACCCGTTCTGCCTGCCACCCACGCCCGACAACCTCCAGTTCCTCTTCTCGTTCGTCAGCGTGCTCATCCAGGCTGGCGGCTACCGCATGACCTACGCCGACGAGAAGGACCTCTTCCAGCAGATCGAAAGCCTCTACGAGGTCGCGCCGGAGCAGCGCCGCCTCTTCACGCTGGCCAACATCGTCAACCGCAATCTGCGTGAGCGCCTGCAGCGTTGGGTCCAAGGCGGCCAGTACGCCGCGCTCTTCGACAACGTCGAGGACAACCTGACGCTCTCGAGTTTCCAGGCGTTCGAGTTCGAGGGCCTCGACCAGTACCCGCAGGTCCTGGAGCCGCTGCTCTTCTACATCCTGCACCGCGCCGGTGCCGCGATCCACGATCCCGAGCACTCGACGCGCTTCAAGCTTTTCGTCATGGACGAAGCTTGGCGCTTCCTCCGCGATCCGGCCATCAAGCTCTACATCACCGAGGCGCTCAAGACCTGGCGCAAGCGCAATGCCGCCATGGTTCTCGCGACGCAGTCGAGCGACGACATCGCCCGCGGCGACATGATGCACGTCGTCGCCGAGAGTTGCCCGACCAAGGTGTTCCTGTCCAACCCGGGGCTCGACCGCGAGCTCTACCGCGAGCTGTTCCATCTCAACGAGACGGAAGCTCGCCTCATCGAGGCGCTGACGCCCAAGCGCCAGATCCTCGTCAAGCGCCCGGACGCCGCCAAGGTCCTCAACCTCGATGTCGACCCGGTCAGCTACTGGCTCTACACCAACGACCCGTTCGACAACCAACGCCGCCGCGAGGCCCTCCAGCAGTTCGGCTTCGAGGAAGGTCTCCGGCGGCTCGCCCAGCAACAACCTTCGAGGAGCACCCTATGAATCGACCGCTGTCCCGCTTCGCACTCTTCCTCTTTCTCTGTGGTTCCTTGGTCCCGCTGCCGGGCCAGGAGCCCGCCGAGCCCCCGGCCGCACCGGAGACCCCTCACTCCCGCGTGGTCAAGTACGCCGAGCGGGACGTCGTGCCAGTCAACGCCAAGCTCCGCTACACAACGCTCATCATCCTGCCCGAGGACGAGCGAATTCTCGATTTCACCTGCGGCGACAAGGACTACTGGATCGTCGACGGCAACCAAAACTTCGCCTTCGTCAAGCCCGCCAAGGCGGGCGCCGCGACCAACGTCAACCTCGTCACGGCCGCCGGCAACGTCTACTCGTTCGTCCTCACGGAGGTTTCAGAGAGCGGCGGCGAACCCGACCTGAAGGTCTTCATCGAGCCGACCGACGCTTCGATGCTATCGGCCGTAGCCGCGGAGCCGCGCTTCGTGCCGTCCTCGCAGATCGAGGACTACCGCCAGCAGATCGAGTTGGCCAAGACCGAAGCCCGGCAGGCGAAGCAGCAGGCGAAGCAGCTCATCGACAAGCAGGTCAGCGAGTTCCGCTCAAGCTACCCGGCGGCTCTTCAGTTCGGCTACAAGTTCCAGCGGCGGCGCAAGCCGTTCTTCGTCGATGCGATCTACCACGACGGCCGGTTCACGTACATCAAGGCGTCGCCAGAGGAGACGCCCGCGCTGTACGAGCTGAAGGACGGCAAGCCGAACCTCGTCAATTTCGACTACCAGGACGGAGCGTTCGTTGTCCCAAAAGTTCTGGAGACCGGATATCTTGCTATCGGAAACAGCAAGATGCGTTTCGTGGCAAAGAATTAAGCGACCAACTAAGCGACCCTCAATCGCCCTCTGGCCTCAAGGAGCGAAACTGGCCATAATAGCTAAAGGGGTGTCCGTAATACTTGCGGGGCTTTTGGTTCGTGCTCGGCGCAGAGTGAGGGAGCTCGAGACCTTTGAGGCGGCGGGCGACGCGACTTATCTGACGCTCTCTCTGCCTATCCAGAGCGCGTAGGTTGGACGCCAGGATCAGCTTTCCGGTCAACCAGCGAAAACCGTTGGCCCAACAGTTCGGAAGCGGCTCCCCCAAGGCTTGTCCGACATCTCGCCGCCCAACCGACATCGCAATCAGCTTCATTCGGAAGCGGTGTTTGATCGACCGTGCGCCACGGCGAATGTTGGGTGCGTTCGATTGCCGCAGAACACGGAGCAGTTTATCTGCTGTGGTAGCGAGTTTCGCGGACTCTTTGGCGATTGATGAACGTCGGACCCGAACGGCACCATCGTATCGAATCTGATATCCGAGAAACTGGACCCAAGGATACGAGTTCAACACCTGCGGAGACGCCCACGGATACACGGGTTTAGATTTGGCGCGCCAGAAGTCCTTTCTCGTATCGCCATCGTACGGCTTCAGGGAGTCTGGCTTGTGTATAGGAAGCTTAAGCTCCTTCAGCGTGTCGCAATAACTGACAAACGCCTGTTTGCAGGCGTCTTGATCCTGGCCCAACAGGATCATATCATCGCAGTATCGCAAGTAGGTGACGTCCTGCTGTTGCACGAACGGTTCAACCGCCGTGTCTGCCGCGTGCAAGACTGCGTTCGCAATGAGAGTGGAGATAGATCCTCCTTGCGGCACGCCGATATTGTCCAACGGTTCACCGTAGCCGTGGAGTTCGAGAAGCTGCTGTTCTCGCCATGGGTAGGAGCCCTTTGGGCGCTTGCTCTGTAGCGTCGGCTCCGCTTCGCCCCTTACACTTCGCAGGAATGAATAACACGCCAGATAGGAGTCAAAAATCTCCAGGGCGCGCGGGTCGATTTCGACATCGGGATCGATGCTTTTGGCATCGGCGACCAGCCGCCCCAAGGAAGACCTGGCTGTCGAGTGCGCCACGCAGTCATAGAATCCCATGATGTCGCACTCAGCGACGAAGACGGTTCCACCGTGGGCAACAGGCCTCTTCGCCCATACTCCATCCAGGCCAGCATGTCGGCCATCCCGTCGTGGTCGAAACGCCAAGCAGGATTCCTTTAGCGCGTGATCAAGAGTCGTGCGGAAGTAGCGGGCAGTAAGACAGTCGATGATTCGATCAGAGAGAGGGAAAGACGCCAGAGGCCGGTAAGCGTGACTCTTAGCATCCTTAACCTCCGGCATTATCGTTGGCGACGCGAAGGCAAAGCCTGGTGCGTCCAAGGCCCGAGCGCGGATCGCAGCCACAGTCGCTTTCAGCCTTCCAACCCATGATGCAGTTGGCGTCTCCTTCGTCAGTCGACGAACCGCCCTCAGGAGCGTCTCCAATGCGATGTTTCGACCACGACCACTGCGATCTTTTGGTCGATGTCGATTCCATTGACGGCGAGGTGGAAATATCTCAAGCGAGACATCGCCCCATGTGATTGGCACCTCCTCTGCTGGACGCTTGGTTCGATCGATGTTATGGAGAAAAAGCGCCTCGTGGCGCTGGCTCGCTATGCTCAAGCGAGCTTTGCACAGCTCCCTGATGATCGCGTCGCCAGAGAAGAACTCGGCAAAGTCCGACATCAATCCTCAACGCCGGACCGGAGCCACGAGGGTGGCTATTGCCATATGCTATGAGCCTGCCATTTTGGCATAGCATGAGCACTTTACTACGGGGAGGAACAGCGAACGTATTGCCCCGCG
The DNA here is from genome assembly GCA_016125275.1 of Acidobacteriota bacterium. Classification (GTDB taxonomy): domain Bacteria; phylum Acidobacteriota; class Terriglobia; order Bryobacterales; family UBA6623; genus RI-231. Next base: position 221,904 of record WGMB01000005.1, read on the forward strand.
TCAAGAAACCGCGACTCGATCCAGCGTACGGAGGCTACCACACGCTTCCCGTGTCCGCAATCGGTTTGCTCGGCCACTCCGGCGCGCCCCTCCCCCGGCAAAGTTGAGTTTCCCTCAAGAAGAGGCCTCTTCTCTCTTGTCGACCGAAACCGAGCCGCGGGTGTCGCCGCGGTCGAGAGGGTACAAGGATGATGAAATCGGAACCGGAGAACTCCCCGCCCGTGGTGCGCGACAAATCCCCCAAGCCGCCGGGCGTTCTCCCGAAGAACGTCCAGGCGTGGGTCTTGATCGGCGTGGCGACCGTCATGGTCTGCGTCCTCGCCTTCTCCGGAGGGCAGTCATCGCCATCCGGACGGACAGACCCGCTATCGAAGGACGACGCCGTCACGGACCCCAACGCCGCGCGCATCCAGGAGTACCGCAACCGCCTCGAAGCAGAGGCGCGCAAGCTGGAGGCCGAGCGCCAGCGGCTCAAGCAGGCCACGGCCGCGCTGATGACCGAGCCGCCAGAGCCGGAACCCGAGGCCTCCCCGCCGTTCCAGAGCTACGGCTACTACCGGCCGACCGAGACGGCCACGCCCCAAAAGACCGCGCTTGAACAAGAGCGCGAGCGTCGCGAGTACGAATCGCTCTTCGCGTCGAACGTCGCGCTCACCTACCGCGAGGACGACGGACCGACGAAAATCGCAATACCCACAAACCCGCCGAGCCAACAAGCCGCCAGTCCCTGGGCCATCCCTTATCCAGCCGTCTGGCCGCCGAGTCCGCCGAGCACCGCTCCAGCCCAGCCAGCCAACCAACCTGCGCAACCGCAGCCCGCAGCCGATCGACCGAGGACCGTTTCAGGCACCAACTCCCCCAACCGCGCCACCGGCAAGCAGTACCGGCTCTTCGAAGGAGCCTGGATCGAGGCCGTCCTCACCAACCGCCTCAACGCCACCTTCACCGGCCCGGTCAACTGCATGGTCACCACCAACGTCTACTCGCACGACCGTCAGCACATCCTCATCCCTCAGGGCAGCCGCGTGCTCGGCGAAGCCCGGCGCGTCGACCAGCTCGGCCAGCAGCGCGTCGCCGTCTCCTTCCACCGCATCGTCATGCCCGACGGCTACTCCGTCAGCCTCGACCAGTTCCAGGGCCTCAACCAGGTCGGCGAGACCGGCCTCAAGGACAAGGTCAACCACCACTACATGCGCATCTTCGGCGCCAGCCTCGCCCTCGGCGCCATCGCCGGCTTCAGCCTCCACAACACCAACCAGGGCCTCAACCAATCCGGCACGGACGCCTACCGCGCCGGCGTCGCCCAGAACCTCGGCCAGTCCGGCACGCGCATCCTCGACCGCTTCCTCAACATTCTCCCGACCCTCACCATCCGCGAGGGACACCGCGTCAAGATCTACCTCTCGGGCGACCTTTTCCTGCCCGCCTACGACCGCCACCAGATCCCCAGCGACTTGTAGAAAACCGCACCGCCATGCCCAATTTTCAGGAGCCTTTCGCCGCCTTTTGTGATAAGCAACAACGTGGAGGCTCCTCCCATGTCCCCTTGCCGAACGCTCCAACTCCTCGCCCTCTCCGCCGCTTGCGCCTGCGCCGCGGCCGTCACGACCGGCTGCAGCAACGCTGCCGTCCAGGCCGACCGCGAGCAGCAGAAGATCGAGAGCTCGCCCGAATTCAAGCGCAAGCAGCGCGAAGTCGCCGAGCGCGGCATCCAGGGCACGACCAAAGCCCTCGAAGGGATGGAGAACGCGTTCGACACCGGCGCCGCGGCCCAGCCCGACGCCCAACCGCAACCCGCCAAACCGCCAAACCGCCTGAGGAGACTCCCCAATGACCAAGAAGCTCGCCGCCCTCGCCCTCCTGATTGTTCTCGCCGTCACCGCCGCCTTCGGACAGGTCACGTTCCTCGGCGGCCTGCCCGTCTTCGACGCCACCAACTTCGCCAACGCCATCAAGCGCCACGTGGAAATGATCAAGCAGTACGAGCAGCTCGTGCTGACCTACGAGCAGCTCATCCTCGAGTACGAGCATTTCCTGTGGATGGCCAAGCAGCTCCCCGGCCTGCCGCGCCACGCGCTGAGCTACACGCCGTGGCGCTACTCCAGCTCGACCGACGTCTACGGCACGAGCGGCGGCTGGACTCAGGCCATCAACACCGGCGCGGGTGTGATTCCCGGCTACCGCCGCGCCACCGAGCCGCTGCGCACCTTCGGCGCCGCGCTCGCGAACATCCCCGCCAACCAGGTCGAGCGCGTCAAGACGGACTACGCCACGGTCGAGCTGACCGACGCGGCGAATCTGCACGGCATCGAGGTGCTCGGCCTACAGCGCGCCAAGGCCAAGGCGAACGAGCGAGCCATCCTGGAGCTGGAAGCGGCGACGCTCTCCACCGCCGACGAGATGAACACGCACATCGCGGTGCTCAACAAGATCAACGCCGCCGGCATGATGGCCGTTCGGGCGAGCCAGGACACGAATCAGTTGCTGGTTGCGGTTCTGGAGCATCAGATTGCGGAGTCGAAGCGGCGACGGGATGCAAAGGCTGCTGACATAGCTGATCACGCTAGCTTCGCGCAGGAAGCTGCGAATGTGTCGATCCGCGGCCTCCGCGGCACAGCGGAGGTCCTTTCGAGCTTTCGGTTGCCATGACAAACTATTGCCGTACGGTTTCGCCTGTCGATAGGGACTTCAGCCGGATCGAATTCTCCAAGCCAGCGTATTTCACGCCTAGCCGTCAAAATATCCTTGACATTCTTCCACGACTTCCATATTATTCACGCAATGCTGCCAATAAATCGCCTTCGTGTGTGCATCGATCTTGCTGAATAAGTTCGTAACTTTTCGCACAAATCGGGCTCGCGTTTCAGGGTCCAATAGCACTGTGGCCGAGAATGGCAGCCTCGGCAGGTAGCGTAAGGTGTCGTCGCTGATCGTTGACACCAGTGACCAACTTGGAGATCGGCAACCGCGAAGCACCCGCTGCAGGACAGCCGCCCCATCTTGGACCTAGTCTGGAGGATCTCATGATTCTGAAGTTAATCCCGACTGTAACTCTTGCACTCGCTGCCGTGATTTCAACGCACTTCGTTGGCGGCATCTCGCGGTTGCAAGGACAGGGCTGTAGTGCACCACCCTGCTTTCCTAACACCGTACCGTGCGCGCACTGCACCGGTCTTTGGACTGACGGACCCGGCGGCACTTGGAACCTATCGTCAAACAACAACCCACCCACCCAAAGTGTGTATACGGTATCGGGGACCGCTGAGTCAGCCCCGATACCGGGATGCCAGAAGCGCACGTATACCGTCACCGGCACCATTACGCACAATATTCCGTTCGCCCAGCTGAATATAACAGCCAGCAATCCGACGCCGCCTCCTGCCACGTGTGGAGGGGGAATCCATCCGACGACTGTACAGGTCACTGCTACACTCCCCAACAATAGCTGCAATACCCTATCGGGCACCTGGGTGAACACGTTCCCAGGCGGCGCGACCGGAAGCGGAAGCTTTTCGGCAACGAAGCCAGCAGACCTGCCTGACCTCAGCCCTCCCGAATCTAGCACGCCCCGAGCTTGGTCGTCCCAGTATGGTGGTACCGTTATGCAGTACCAGGGAGACATCAATGCTACAAAATCATTCGCTGGGAGACAGGTCTTCGAAGCCTCCGGAGGCACCGCAACCGATGGCTGCTGGTTTCCGGCTTCCAACTACGGCCCGGCGCAGTTGACTGGCGGAGGTTGGTACGTCGGACATTACATATATGGCAACCAGTGGAATGACGACTATGTCGGGTATACTGGCCCCCAGGTGCAGTATTACCGACTGTTTATGCGAACTCCTTGTCAAGCTGTAGTGCCACAGGAAATGCGCATGTACAAGAATGGCACTTCGGCAAGCGACCCGTATTCGAGTGGCGATCTGATCTACAACCTGCCCGACAACACTTGGGTGGGGACAGCACGAAATGGCGTGCAAGCTTGGAGGACATATCCATGAGGCGCTACATCACAACAGCAACTCTCGCGACTGCATTATCGGGGATCGCTTTCGTCGGCCTTGGACTTGGTCAAGACACTATCTGGATCGAGGTCTCGAATCCTCGCCCGATAGCCCAGGCACTCGACGAGTTGGAAAAGGTAATCGGGTTTCCAGTGCACTACGAGGATGTCAGATACCAGGCACCCGAAGATGTTGAGGACGCAACGGAGCGTCTTCGGAACAGCCTGAATCGAAGTGAAGAATCCTCAGTCCGACTGATGGTCCCACGGACCCGGTCTCTGTCATTCTCGTATCTGCTTGAGGACTCCGGCGAACGGGCCCCTATGATGGAACGCGCCGTTGCAGCATTGGTGGCAAGCAGCAACGCAGCCGATCTCCCCGGTCAGTTTGCTGTCCAGCGATACGACCGACAAGGGGAATCAGAGTTCTTCGTGCTCCCTAGCACGATGCGAAATGAGGAAGGCGTATATCGGTCGACCGACTCTCTCCTGGCTACTCCAGTGAGCATTTCGCTTGACGAGGTCAGCGGAGTTCAGGCGCTGACAGAGATTCTTCAGCGCATTCGTGAGCAGACAGGACATCGACTAGAGATCGGCACGGTCCCCCTTGGCGCTCTGGCACGAGCGCGTGTCTCGATAACCGCCGACAATGAGCCTGCCGGCCATGTCCTGATCGAGTTGATCAAGGAACTTCAGGCCCCGCCATTGGCCTTGCGAGTGCTGTTCGACCCCACAGTGAAGTACTACGCGGTCAATCTTCATCCTGTCATGCCGCCTGAGTGGTCGCCGCATTCCGACGCGTCACCGACTACTAGCGACGGAAACCCTTGGTTTAAGCCAGTATCCCCATAAGTTTCCTGGCCAGATCCAGTCCGCATGCGGCACCTTCGAACAAACGAAGGTGCCGCATGCTACCGTGATTAGCTCTGCTCGCCGTCCCTCCCACCCCAACTACGGCAGTAGTGGACCGTCGCAGAGTGACCATTGCTACAGGAAAGTATCCCCGCCTTAGAGTGTTTCTCCCAGGAAGGTTCTGTCTTTCGCTCACCTACACGTCGAAAAAGTCCACTAAGTCGAGATCGGCGATCATCCTACCTCTACGACTGGCTGGCTCTTTTTGAGGTTTGCAGCGGGCCATAGCTCTAGAAAGCTGTAGCCTCTACACCGTTCGATTCGGTCATGCCTCCCGACAACTACTTCACCGTCATCGTCCAGTCGATCACCGAGCTGCTGACCCGCCATTCCGACATGTTCGTCGCCATGGGCGGGAATCTCTTCCGCGGCTTCGCGATCATCCTGATCTCCTGGTTCGGCGCCAAGGTGGCCCTCTCCAGCTCGCACGAGCAGCACTCCTTCCACTTCGGCAACTTCGCCAGCCTGCTGCTCACCATCGCCTTCGGCTTCGCCATGATCACCTACTACGACAGCCCGATCCCCGGCTTCGGCGTCAGCTTCAAGAACCTGATCCTCGACCAGTCGCACTACCTTGCCCGGCGGATCGAGGTCTCGACCATCGAGGAAATCCAGCAGCGTTTGACCGAGGTTTACGTGACGATGGAGCGGCCCACTCTCCTCCGAGGCGTCTACATTGTGCACTACTTTCTGATCCTCTGCGCGATTATCCTGGCCCAGATGGCGGTTTTCGCCGTCATCGCTTTCGGCTACGTCGCCATGGCCGTGATCGTGCTCGTCGGGCCGATCTTCATCCCGTTCTTCATCGTGCCGCACATGGAGTGGATGTTCTGGGGCTGGCTGCGCGCCTTCATCCAGTACTCGTTCTACCAGGTCGTCGCGAACGCCTTCGTGTTCGTCTTCGCCCAGCTCCTGCTGCACTTCCTGGACCTCTTCCCGCCGCCGTTCGACAGCGCCACGATCTCCATCCTGTTCGTGCAACTCGTCTTCCTGCTGCTGTCGTTCGTCTACGGCGTGCTGAAGATCCCGTCGCTGGTCAACAGCATCTTCTCGGGCCGCTCCGGCGAGTCGGCCCTTCCCAGAGCGATCGGCTGAGGAGGCGAGCATGGAAACCCAGACCCCAGAGAGCAACACGACGCAGCGCGTCCCGCTGCCCCGTCCCGGCAAGGATTTCAGCACCGCCAAGCGGCTCTACATGGAGCAGTTCGGCTCCGCGCTGGTGACGAACAACTACCTGCTGGTCGCCCTGGCCGGCGTCTCGCTCGTCGCCGCCGGGCTCATCTGGCTGAATCTGAAGACCCATCAGACGTTCGAGAACTTCAAGCCGCTGGTCATCCGCATCTCCGACGTCGGCCGCGCCGAAGCGCTCAGCTATGACAGCTTCCGCTGGGAGCCGCAGGACGCCGAGATCCGCTACTTCCTCATCCAGTTCGTCACCAAACACTTCAGCCGGAGGCGCGCGACGATACGCGAGAGCTGGGCCGAGTCGCTCTACTTTCTCGACGGCCGCCTCGCTGACGCTGCTATCGAGGCCAACCGCAAGAACAAGACCATCGAGACGTTTCTCTCGGGTGAGGGCGACGAGATCGAGATCGCAGTCAAGAACGTCTCCATCGATGACCTCCGCGAACCGCCCTACCGGGCCACCATCGACTTCGAAAAGGTCTACTTCACTCAGCACGACCACCTTGAGATCCGGCGTGAGCGCTACGTCGCCCACTTCGTCTTCGTCGTGAGGGAAGGCGTGCCGAACGCCATGATTCCGATCAACCCGCTCGGCGTGACTATTACCTACTTCCGCGAGGACCAAGCCTTCCAGTAGGATCTGTAGCCGATGTTCAAGAACGCACTCTTCGCCACAGTGGTCGTCTTCATCGCCATCGCGTTCTACCTGATGGACGAACTCCGCTTCCTGATCCCCTATCGCGACGCCATCCTGGAGCGCCACGGCCGCGAGATTGCGCTCTTCTCTGTGGTTCTCTTCCTCAACCTGCTGGCCGGCTTCTTCGTCCTGACCCGCCGCCTGCTGCTCAAGGACACCGGCCAGAAGCTCGCCCACCTGGAAAAACAGCTTCGCGGACGCGAAAGCATCTCCGAGGAGCTGAGCCGCCGCATCGCCGAGCACGAATGAGCCGCGGACGCGACCGAGACGACGTCGAAGATCTCCACGCGCGGACCGGCCCGGTTCCCGACCAGGGGGACTCCCGAGACAGCATTGATCGACGGATCGGCCGCGAGCGAGGGAGCCGATCCGGGCGCGCGGACTCGCGCTCGGATTCTCTCGGCCGCGGCGGGTCGTCGCGTCGAAAGCAAAGTGACTCACGGAATCCGGATAGTCGCCGTGATCGCGAACGCCCGCCGCTCGGCAACCGCCGGAAGGCCGTACCGCTCGGCGACCGACCGTATCGGCTACGCGAGAGCGAGATGCGAGCGATCGAGGAGATCGGGACGTTCCGCGCCATCGCCGAAGAGGACCTTCTGGAGCACCGCTACGCCGGGGACGAGACTCGCATGAGCCAGGACCTGCGTTCGCTCGCTCGCCAGGGTCTCGTCGAACGAAGCCACGTCGCCATCGGCAAGGCCCGCAAGCGGACTCCGGGCGTCACGCTGACCGCCGACGGCAAGCAACTCGCCGAGCAGGAAAGCGCCCTCGGCAACGAGCGGCGGCAGGAGTTCCATGCCGGTTTCGTCAAGCGAGCGGAACTCGAGCACGACCTCGCGCTCTACCGCGTCTACCAAGCCGAGCGCGAGCGGATCGAAGCCGCCGGCGGTGCCGTAGACCGCTTGGTGCTCGACTACGAGCTCAAGCGCGACGTCTACTCAGCCCTCGGCGGACAGGAAGCAGGAGACGACGAGCGCTTCGCCGAGCTTCAGCAGCAAGCCGCCGAGCAACACAACCTGCGCGTTGTGGACGGCAAGATCCCACTTCCCGACCTCCGAATCGAATACCGTGACGCGACCGGAGCGTCCGCCCGCGTCGACGTAGAGTTGACTACGGAGCACTACAAGTCGGGCCAGGTCGCCGCGAAGGCCCAGGCTGGCTTCGCGCTCTACTCGCTTGCCGGCGACGGTTCGTCCGGTGGCACGCCCGTCCGTGACGAGCGCGAGATCACCGCCGGGATTCTATCGATCTGACCACCCTTTCGATTCCGCATGGATTCCGAAAGGACTGCCGCCGAGGGTGGAAGGCGCTGTCATCTGTTGCTGCTGCGAATCTCTCTCGCCGGATACCCAATGGGCTCCGACTGGATGTTCGTGCTCGGCTACAATTAGCGCGACATGAAGACGGCGCTACGGTGGTGCCAGGCTGAGCGTCTGCAACAAGACCTCAAGTACGCTGCGCGTGGAATCCAAAGGGATCCGGGGTACGCGGCAACCGTACTGTTGACTCTCGCTCTCGGCATCGGAGCCAACACCGCGGTCTTCAGCCTATTAAACACGCTAATCCTGCGTCCGCTGCCTGTGCGCGCACCGCACGAGCTCGTCGAACCGCTGAGCGCCTATCCGGGCGATCCTCGCCTGAACATCTTCGCCTGGAAGTACTACGAGCAGTTTCGCGACCAGAACAAGGTCTTTTCGGGGATCACCGGGGTATCGCCATCCCGTTTCGAGATCCGGCTAAGCGACGGCGATTCGGAAACGCTGGATGGCGGATACGTCGTCGGCGACTTCTTCTCCATGCTGGGGGTGAAGGCCGCCGCCGGACGCGTGATCGAGTCGCAGGACGACCAACTCGGGAGCACCGGCGCGGCCGTGGCGGTCTTGAGCTGGTCCTACTGGAAGAGCCGGTTCGACCTCGATCCGGACGTCGTGGGCCGACAGATCACAGTTGCCAGCGCGCCCGCAACCGTAATCGGGGTCGCTCAACGAGGCTTCTTCGGGCTACAAGTAGGGGAGAAGCAAGACATCTGGATTCCGGCCGCCATGGAGCCGATGATCCAGACGCCGAGCCGTCGGACGAATGGCGACCTCAATCTTGCGCTGATCGCGCGGCTGGGGGCAGGTGTATCCATTGAACAGGCCCAGGCCGAGATGCGGGTGCTGGATCGCCAACGCGTAGACGATCTTTTCAGGACGAGCCCGAACCGGAATCCAGTCTTGGAACAAATCCGGCTGGACCTGGAGCCGGCCGCCGCAGGCTTCTCCCGCCTGCGGGATCGCTTCCAGAAGCCGCTGATGGCACTGATGGCGGTCGTGGCGCTGCTCCTGCTGCTCGCCTGCAACAACATCGCCGGGATGGCGCTTGCCAAAGCGGCGGCCCGGGAGCGGGAGATGGCGTTGCGTGTATCGCTCGGAGCAGGCCGCTTCAGCTTGATGCGCCAAGTTTGGACCGAGTCCCTCCTGTTATCGGCGCTGGGCGCCGCGGCGGGCTTCTTGGTGGCTTACCATGGCGCGGAAGCGCTCCTTCATATCGTGGCCTCCGGGAGGCCTCTCCCCGGAACGTCGCCGATCCAGATCGATCTGCAGTTGGATGTGCGAGTGTTGGCGTTCACGGCGGCGGTTACGGTTTTGACCGGCCTCCTGTTCGGAACCGTTCCCGCTCTGCGGGCGATGAGGACGGCCCCGGTTACGTCGCTACGAACGGCGGGCAAGGCGGCCGAGACGCGAGCCGGACGTCTCTTTGGGAAGGGACTGGTCGCGGCACAGGTGGCGCTGTCGGTCGTCATCCTTACCGCCGCCGGGCTATTCGCCGGCCATCTGTCGAATCTCCGCAGCGTCGGACTCGGGTTCGAACGCAACAACGTCCTGCTCGTTACAACGGACCCCTCAGGCAGCGGCTATAGCAACGAGAATCTGTCCGCCCTGTATCGAGAGCTGCTGTCCCGGTTGGACGCAATCCCGGGTGTACTTTCGGCTTCGCTCGTCGGGGCTACGCCGATCTCCGGTGCGGCTGCATCCCGTTTCATCGTCGCTGAGGGGTTCGAGGAGCGTCACGAAGATCGACGCTACGTCATGCTGAACCGGGCCGGGCCCCAATACTTCGAAACAATCGGAACTCCTTTAGTCGCCGGCCGCGAATTCGAAGCCCAGGAACTGGACAGGGTCGCCATCGTAAACCACGCTCTAGCCGCTCACTATTTCCCCGCGGAAAACCCCATAGGCAAGAGGGTGACGTTCGAGGGGGAGACCGAGCCGTATGAAATCGTCGGCCTCGTCGGCGACGCCAAGTACCTGGACCTCCGCCAATCAGCGCCGCGCACGGTCTATCTCCCAGCCTTCCGGCAGGGCAGCGCCCCTGCGCGAAACTTCGTCTTGCGCACGAGCATCGATCCCGCAGCCGTGACGCCCGCCGCCCGCGCGACCATCGAGGACGCGCTGTCCGAAGTGCGGATCGGCAAGATCACAACGCTTGCCGCGCAGATGGATGAAACTCTCGTGCCCGAAAGGCTGGTGGCGGGATTCGCCAGCTTGTTTAGCCTCGTGGCAGCAATGTTGGCGGCTGTCGGGCTCTACGGTCTCCTGGCATACTTCGTGACGCGAAGGCGAAGCGAGATTGGAGTCCGAATGGCCGTGGGCGCGACATCTCACGCGGTGACGTGGATGGTACTCCGGGATGCCATGGTCATAGTCTTCATCGGCCTCGCGCTCGGGGCACCCGCCGCTATTTGGAGTGGTCGGTTGGCGACACACGTGTTCGAGCAAGTGCCCACTATGAATATGCTCACGATCCTGGGCGCTGGTGCCACCATGCTGTTTGTCGCATTTCTGGCAAGCTACGGGCCTGCCCGGCGGGCTGCACGTGTCGATCCGATCAAGGCCATTCAACACGACTAACTAACCCTGGTGACGGTTCGATCTTGCCCCAAAGAACCGCGGCTCCTCTACCGCCGTCAACTTGTCCGGTCCGACGAGCCCGCAACGCAGGGACGAGGCCCTGCAACGCGCAGGCGTCGCCATCCCTGAGTTTCCCCGGTGCTCGCTGCTCATAGGTCATGAACCGTTCGGTCTCGGCGGTCCGCCGAGCTACCTGTTTCATGACCGACCTCGGACGCATCAGCGATCTCCAGAGCCTTGGCTACTCGGAGCAAGACGCAGCTTTCCTCTCCCTCGCGGCCGTTCACAGTGGCTACTTCCTCCGTCGGCAGTATGAAGCGTTCATCTCTGCACCCCGAGGCAGACCGGCTGATCGCTTCCTCCGGTGCGCCGTCGACGCCCGCCACGCGCGTTCAATCGAGTACGCGAACCGCACGGAGGTCTTCCATCTCTTCGCCCGCCAGGTGTACCGAGCCATCGGGGACGAGGACAACCGCAACCGTCGGCCCCGTCCGAACTTCTCGATCAAGGCCAAGCTGATGGCTTTGGACTTCGTCCTGGCGAATCGCGACCGGCGATTCCTCGGCACGGAGAGCGAAAAGGTCCAGCACTTCTGTGGCGACCTTGGGCTCGACGAATCGCTCCTCCCGGGCAAGACCTATAGCTCGCGCCGCTCACCCGGACAGACCCGTCGCTACTTCGTCGAGAAGTATCCGATCTTCGTCGCGCCGGCCGAGGGCGGCGATTCCTCGCCGATAACCTCTTTCTGCTACGTCGACGAAGGGGTGCTCTCGACAAGCGGATTCACCTCCTTCCTCAACCGCTATCGGCGGCTGCTCGTCGCATTACGACGCTTCCGTCTGGTCTACGTGGCCGCCGAGTACAGGCATTTTCGGAGCGCCCAGCGCGCTTTCGATCGCTTCGCCGAATCGTTGACCCGGCCGGAATCCCGTCTACCGAGAGGCGCGATGGGCGACTACTTCGTGCTGCGCCGCCTGTTCGAGACCCGCCAGTACGACAAGCTCGACAAGGCCAAGCTCGACCGCCTACGCGACCTCTCAGCCCGATTCGGACGTCCGAAAACCGAGGCCGCGTTCCAGGAATGGACGAGCGAAATCACGGCCAACGAGCGATCCCGGCCGGTCGATGCCGCCTTCGAATTCCATCTGCTGCCACATCGCTACGACATCTTCTCGACCCAGAAGGAGCCGGGATCAGCGGGCTGAAGCGGAACACCTGTTTGTAGCGGGTGTTCCGCTTCCCCGGACTTCAAGCGCCATGAGCCAAAACGCTAAGCCGTTCACAATCAACCGCATAGAGGACGCCGCGAGCCCCTTGCGGCCCTCGCGGCGAACGCAGGGTGGGCGGGAGCGACCCCCTGTTTTTGGGCGCTGGTCCGCCCAAAACCGTCTCGGCTCCGCCTCGGGTCGCTCCCGCCCACCCTGCGCCAAAACCATGCTTCGTGTCGACCTCGTCGACGACATCGCTGACGAGGCCGACGTCGACACCGGCGTCGTCAGCGAGCGCGACATCCGCGTCGACCACGACGACCTCAACCTTGTCGACGACTCGCGCATCACGCGCGAATCGCCGACGTCATCCCATGCCACCGAGGAGGACAGCCCATGCCCGTGATCGAACCCGAAGACAAGCCGCGCAAGAAGGCGCTCTTCACCGCTCGCGTTGACCCGAGCGTCGTCGAGATGCTGCGCGCCTACTGCGAGTTCCTCAACAGTAGCAGCCAACACCACGTCGTCGAACAGCTCCTGCGCTACGCCTTCAGCCGCGACAAGGAGTTCCAGGCTTGGCTCGAACAGCATCCGCTCGACAAGCAGGGACAGCATTCCTGATCGGAGGTCCCGTCATGCTGCGCATTCTCCTCGAACATCGCGGCCTCGTTAGCGCCGTCGTCGCCGCCGGCGTCTGGAGCTTCGGCCATCTCCGCGTTCCCTTTCCGGCGACAAACGACATGCTCGTGCTCGTCGCCGCGCACGCTCCGCACGTTCACGCGGCCATCCGCATCACGTGCAGCGTCCTGTGGTTCACCAGCCCGTTCCTCGCCAGCTCGTTCGCGCTGTCGTTCGTCTACATCTTCCTTTTGCGACCGCGCGCCGGCATCGAGCGCATCGCCTTGCCGCGCTACCCGGAGCCGGCCCATCGCTCGGCGTTGTTCCTCGTCTTGGGCGAGATCCACAAGGAGCGCAGGCCCACGGCCATCGATCGTCCTCGCTGGCTCACTATCCCTCGCCGCGCCCTCTTCACCGGCATCGGCATCTTCGGCGCGGTCGGCAGCGGCAAGACGACGTGCTGCATGTACCCCTTCGCCGAGCAGCTCCTGGCCTACCGCCGCGACGACCCGGAGCGCCGCATCGGCGGCCTCGTCCTCGAGGTCAAGGGCGACTTCTGCTACCGCGTCCGCGAGATCCTCCGCAAGCACGGCCGCGAGGACGACTACATCGAGCTCAGCCTCGATTGCCCCTACCGCTACAACCCGCTCTACAACGACCTGGAAGCCTACGCGCTCGCCTACGGCATCGCTTCGCTGTTGACGAACCTCTTCGGCCGCGGCAAGGAGCCCTTCTGGCAGCAGGCCTACACGAACGTCGTCAAGTTCATCGTCCTGCTGCACAAGTCGGTCTACGGCTACGTCACGCTCTTCGACGTCTACGAGTGCGCCATCAACCCGGATCTTCTCGCGCAACGCATCGCCGAAGGCCAGGCGCTGTTCGAGCCCGGCGAGTTCCTGCTTGTCGACCCGCGGGACTACTACGAAGCGCCGGAGCTGAAGGCTTTCGACTTCGAAATGGACCCGGCGCTCGACCGCATGAAGGTCCCTCGATCCGACGAGGTCGAGCAGAAGCTCTCATCTCTCGGCGTACCGTACACGACGCAAGGCTCACCCACCGACCGCAACGACGCCAACCGGCGCGAGCAGTTCGAAGCCGTCGAGCGCTGGTTCCACCACGATTGGATGCGCATCGAGCCGAAGCTGCGCACCTCCATTGTCGAAGGCATCTCCGTCTTCCTCTCGCTCTTCGACGACAGCCCCGCCGTCAAGCGCACCTTCTGTCCGCCGAAGGAGTGCTACGACCCAGTCGCCAACGCCGACGGCCGCTACGGCAAGCCCTTGCCGCCGTTCGCCGAGCTGGTCGAGACCGGCGCCGTCGTCGCGCTCAACTTCCCCGTCGCCTCCAACCCCGGCCTCGCCAAAGCCATCGGCGTCTTCCTCAAGCAAGACTTTCAGCGCGCCATGCTCGGCCGCATCCCCAAGATGGAAGCCGCCCCCGACCGTCACTGGCGCGAGGTGATGTTCCTGTGCGACGAGTACCACGCCTTCGCCACCGTCGGCGAGAGCGACCCCAGCGGCGACGAAAAATTCTTCAGCCTCTCGCGCCAGGCGCGCTGCATCGCGATCATCGCCACGCAGAGCATCAGCTCGCTGCGCTCCGCCTTGCCCGGCGACGCTTGGCGCACGCTGCTCCAAACGTTTCGCACCAAGCTGTTCCTCACGCTCTCCGACGACTTCTCCATGAGCGTCGCCAGCGAGCTGTGCGGCAAAGACGAGCAGCTCAAGGAGCAGTACAGCATTGCCGAGAACAGCCAAGACGCCCGCGTCAGCCTCTTCACCGGCCGCACGACCTCCAACAAGTCCGCCATCACCGCCACCAAGAGCTACGACATCCACCGCTTGAGCGTCTTCGAGCCCAAGATCTTTGCGGAGCTCAAGAACGCGCAAGCCATCGCCCTCGCCTACGACGGCCTCAACCCGCTGCCGCCCAGCTACTGCTACCTCAAGCCCTACTACCTCGACCCTAACCGCTCCTACTTCGAGCAACTCGCGCGAGGAGAGATCTGACGATGAGCTTCGAAGTCATCCTGCCCTTCCTGCGACCGATCGAGCGGCTCATCCGTGACGACGAGGTCAGCGAGATCATGGTCAACGGCTCCACAGCCGTCTTCGTCGAGCGCGCCGGCGTCATCGAGCCCGTCCCCGGCGTTCAGATCACCGAGAAGAACCTGCAAGTCGCCGCGCGCAACATCGCCCGCGCGCTCGGCGACGAGGTTTCCGAAGAGAAGCCGCTGCTCGACTCGCGCTTGCCCGACGGCTCGCGCGTCGCCGTCGTCCTGCCGCCGTGCTCGGTCGGCGGCACGACGTTGACCATCCGCAAGTTCCACAGTCGCCTGTTCACCGCCGATGAACTCGTCCGCATCGGAACCCTGCCGCAAGCGGTCCTCGACCAAGCCCGCGACGCCATCCTGTGGAACGACAACATCCTCATCAGCGGCGGCACGGGCACCGGCAAGACGACGCTGCTCAACGCCATCGCCGCCTTCATTCCCAACGACGACCGCCTCGTCCTCGTCGAGGACACGGCGGAGATGCAAGTCGACAAGCCCAACATCGTTCGCTTCGAAGCGCGGCGCGAGCAGCCGGACCTGCCGGCAGTGACGATCCGCGACCTCGTCCGCTGCGCTCTGCGGCATCGTCCCGACCGCATCATTCTCGGCGAGGTACGCGGCGGCGAGGCGTTCGACCTATTGCAGGCGCTCAACACCGGCCACTCCGGTACGCTCTCGACGATCCACGCCAACTCCGCCGCGCAGGCGCTCAACCGGCTCGCGAGCTGCGTCTTGCAGAGCGGCGTCGAGCTGCCGTACGCCGCCATCCGCAGCGCCATCGCGGATTCCATCCAGCTCGTCCTGCACATCGCCCGGCGCGACGGTAACCGAACCGTCAACGAGCTGCTGCGCATCGACGGCTACGACCACGCCGCCGAAACCTATCGGCTGCGCACGCTCTACCGACGCACGGAGGTCCCCGATGCCTGACGCAAAGCCGAACCCGAGGTTGGCGTCCGAGTACATTCGTTCCGGCTTTCGGCCGCGCGACCGCCACGCCCTGTTCCTCCTGCACCGCCGTTCCGGCGGCGTGATCCAACGAGTCGTCGCCGCTGAAGAGATCGCCAGCGACGAGACGCTGCACTGGCTCGCTCGCAAGAACAGCCAAGGCTTCGAAGTCTACGTCGGCATGAACGCCCTCAAGCCCGACGCGCAGAGTCGAACGAAAGCGGACATCGCCGACATCCGTCACCTCTATCTCGACCTCGACCGTGACGCTGAAGCGTCGCTCTCGCGCCTCCAAACTCGGGAAGACATGCCCGAGCCCAACCGCGTCCTCGACACGTCTCCGGGAAAGCTCCAGGTCGTCTGGAAGGTCGAGCGGTTCACGCTCGACCAAGCCGAATCACTACAGCGACGACTCGCGGGCGAGTTCGGCGCCGACCCAGCCGCCACCGACGCAGCCCGCGTCCTGCGCTTGCCCGGTTTCCTGAATCACAAGTATGAGCCGCCGCACTCCGCCGGAGTGCGCGCGTTGTCGGAACGCACTCACGATCCAACCGACTTTCGCAGCTTCAGAGATCGGCCTCAGCCTGAACCGATGCAGCCCCCGTCACTCGCTCCGAGACGAATCAGCCCCGGCCACGTCTCGCAATCCGAGCGCGATTGGGCGTACGCCAAGCGCGAGCTTTGGCGAGGCAGAGACCCGACCGCAGTCGCCAACGCTATCGCGGAGTTCCGCAGGGGCGACAAGTCCGACCCGCGTTACTACGCCGAGCGCACCGTGCAGCGGGCAGGAGAGGCCCTCGCTGCCGAAGGCCGTAGCCGCCAGTCCGGACCTGACCGATAACTTCACAATCCTGCCCACGCGAGCGATTCAGCGCAGCAAGTTCAGTACAAATCGCCTCGCCCGGCGTTGCACCGGGTCGAGAAGCCCGGGTGGCTACCTTCCAACTCGGCCGAACCCATGCCGGCACCACGACGAGGCTCTACCGGCTCTCGCCCGTGGGTCGGACGCATGTCCGGAGAGAACAATTGGCAGCGTCTTGCCGACAGAGTGACACTGATCCTTGAGACGAGTTAGACCCTGCTCCTTACCCTCGGGCACCCTTCTAGAGCGTCAGCCAGCCTTGCAGGCCCTTTCGAACCGCCTCCTGGCAACTCGATAGCCGAAGATCACTCCCTTCTCCTGGAAAGCCGCCATAGCATCGTGGTAAAGGGACCGCGCCCCCGCTGGATCCCCGATCGCACTCCGCACGTCCCCTTTTCCTATTGCACAATACGCCAGCCCTCGAGGATCCTCCGTACGCACGAATATTTCCTCAGCCTCTGCATAACAAAGGCCCGCCGTCCAAGTATCTCTGCGCCTCAGCGCTATATCTCCCTTCGATTTGAAGGTATAGGCCAAGCCGGTGTAGTACTGTATCTCACCGAATATGTCCACAGCCATCCGCAGATGGTCCATGGCATGCCGCTGAAGACCTCCCCGCCCGCAGGCCTCAGCGAGACCCCTCAACGCAAACCCTAGTCCTCGAAGATCGGCTATCTTGGGTGCCAGGGCTGCACAAAAACTAAAGAACTCGTGGGCCCTGCGGAGATTGCCAGCGTTTAGCCACATTTGCGCCATCCCTTCGTACGCCCAGATAACTCCTCGAGGATCTTCAAGCTCCTTGAAAATATCCAGAGCCTTCTGATGCCCCCGATAGGATACGCCATAACGCCCTTGAATACGCAATGTTTCAGCAATACCAGCCAATCCGTACGCATAAGCCAGAAGATCCTGGGCTCTTGAAGTCGCGGTGCGCAGTTTGAGCAAGGCACCACGATAGTCGGCTCTGTGACGAAGCAGATTCCCTTCGGCCCAACTTGTCCAACACAGTCCGGAGATGTCTCGAGCCTCAGAAAAACACGCCCGGGCCAGTCGATACTGGGCCTCAGCTTCCCTAAGCCTACCAAGCCGGCGGAGAGACTCCGCGGCACCCTTAGCGGCATGGCCTATGCTTGAGGGCGAACCATATGCGGAGAGTGAGCCTTGAAAGCGAAGGCACGCGTCCGCGGCCTTTAAGTAGGACACCGCGCCATTGAGGTCTCGGTCGACCAATTCAAATTCCACAATTCGAGCTTGGGCCTTCATGACGACTCAAGGAAATCCTACGACCAAGATATCGGGGTCCACAACTGGTCGCTCAAGTAGTATTTGATCGACGCCTTTGATCCGAGCCTTAAGCCATTTCGGGTGCTGGGGCTCTGCTCCATCGATCGCCCGAAGTCCGACGATCGCGCGTACGACGCCCCAGCTGACCTGCGAGGCGGAATAAAAGTTCAGGCATTTCCGATAATATTTACATGCCTCTTTGCCATCCCCAACCATCCGGAACGACTCAGCAATCCCCAATTCAGCGTGGGCCACCTCCAATTTCTGGTGACCCGATTCGCGAATGAAGCTGAGCACATCCCTGAAGGATTGCCGCGCATCATCAGGGTTTTGACTCAACTGAAGTGAAGCAGAAATCAGGCCAGCATAGATTAGGCCGTATATAAATGAACGCTTCCTTGAAATTGCTTTGAACTGCTCCAGCTGGTCCTTCTCAACAGTTCCACGCCAAGCCCGCACTAGCTCGATCTTCATTCGCAGCAGTCGAGCCTTTAGCCGCTCATCGCCCCCAGACTCTCCGTAGCTCCACACCTCGTCGTATAGTGATTGAGCCTTATCGTACTGTCCAAGCATCCGAAGGCTTTCAGCCATGCCAAGAGCTGCCATAGCCTTTGCCTCATGCTGCCAGTAGCGATAGTTCCCATATATCTTCCTGAAATCCTTAAAGGAGCGCAAATAGAACCCCTGCATGCGTCGAGATTCTGCAATCTGTCGCTCGGCGTGAAGGCGATAGATCTTCAGTCGCTCTCTTTCTTTAGCGGTCAACCGCCTACTCGAGGCAAACTCCTGAAGATTCCGCACGAGCCGGTCATTGTTTTTTCGAGCAAGCGTATAGTCGCAGTTGATGAGGGTATTCTCTACCAGATTCAGCCCTCCCTTGAGTCTCCATAAAGTGAGTTGGGCCTCGACCCGATCGTCACCTGACAGTGTATCGGCCGCAAGCGACAACGCTTCATGATACTTCCTGGTTGCCAATGACAGGTAGCCGAAATGGCGGTGCTGATTGCCGCAGATATGAATGCACCTACAGGCTTCCAGGTAATCCCCGCGCGATCGCGACTCCTCTGCGGCCCGGTCCGCAGCCTCCACCGCTTGCGTATACATTCCTAAGCTTGCGTATCTATGGACTAAGGCCTTGTATGTGTAGGTGTCGAATGTCTCCTGCGTTTCGAGTTGAAAGATATATGCGTATTGTAATGGCTCCACGGGCGGGGAGCCGGGAGCTTCCGAATCGGTACTCTCTATCTCAACGGGGCATGTCTCGTGACGCTCCCAGTGCTTTGGAAGCCGGTGCATCAACAACCTTGCGCGGCACGGTGCGGCAGGCAACTCATAGCCCACTACCGGGACCGGAAGCTGCTTGACCGGAAAGAATGGCTGCAATCGCTTATTTTTGTGGAAGAGAACCTTGCTATGTCCTCCAGCTACTTTCGAGCCGGGGATATACGCATTCAAGAGCACTACGCAAAGCTCCGAATGAAGGCCGGTGCCGTCGTCATAGAGCCTGCTCAGTGAGTGGTGAAACCCGTGATGATCAGGGCTGGGATTATGCTGGATATTGAAAAGGAAATCTAAGGATATGTTGCGCTTGAGAAGGCAGAAATCTATAATGTCTACGGTTCTGAGGACTCTGCCCGTGGGTCGGCTTATTAGATCGCTACAGGCTAGGACGATAAAGGATACTCCTTCAAAGATAAAGCGATGGATGCAGTCACCACGTAAAGCTGGAGGAACGCCATTTCTCGATTCGAAGCGCGAGGGGAAGAGCTTAATCTGAACAAAGGTCTTGGTCTGACCGCCGCGTGGTTTTAGGGCGACTAGCGACACATTGGCCCTAGACCGGCGGGCTGCGGTGCGCAACAACTCGAGCGTCCGATCGGGCTGCGCGGAATGGGCGTCACAGAACTCGAGCAGCTCCGGTGCTTCGGCAACTTCTAGCCCCAATATCAGGGCTGAACTGACCGCTGCACTATTCCGGAAAGTGGTCACGAGTGACGAGGCATCTTGCAACGTCACCGAGCACTCGGGCAGCACAATAAAATCGACCCTGTCGTCCGAGGTCGAAGAAATGACCTTCTGCGCCGCGGATCGCGCTATCTTAGATGCTGGTGGATCCGCCGTGAGGCGCCAAGTGTGTTCGTCGATCAAGGCGGGTAATTGACATAGGTGCAAAGCGACGCTGGTTTCCGGTTTTGACCGGCCTACCTTCGACTCGACTATTTCCGGCTTTAGCCCGTATGTGGCGTTCTTCGTCGACATATGCTGGCGGCCTGGAGCACGCTCTCGGCCACGCTGTTATTGTACGGTGACCGCGGGGTGATCGTCCTCGGCAAAAAGCGCGGAACGAAGGGAGCGACACATTAATCGGTTGAGCAGAATCGCCTGGGACCGATCAAGCGCTGGCAAGAACAAGAGCCCGATGCCGATGTTGGGCGCGACCCGAAGCACCGGGGCCTTCGCCGGCCAAGCGCCGATGTCGGCCGTGACGCCTGAACTCCCGTATCCCGGCGTTAGCCTTGCGCCCGCTCCTCCGTTCGCCGCCTCTGGTTGGTCCGAGCAACGCTCGCGCCAGCGGAGCGGATCACTCGCGCTGCTTGGGTCGGCCCTGCCCGACGGCGGCGCGGTCTCGGGGCCATCTCCTTGCGGGTTCGGTCGCCCCCGTCGCTCTGGGTGAACGGGGGACACCCCGAAACCCTAAGAAAAGGAGATGAGAATCATGGCAAACGCCAAACCCGCAGCGGAAGTTCGAATCGGCGCCATCAAGGCCGCCATCTGGAAGAACGAGGCCGGCGCTTCGACCCGGCACAACGTCACCTTCCAACGCATCTACAAGGACGGTGACGACGGCTGGAAGACCAGCCAGAGCTTCGGCCGCGACGACCTGCTCGTCCTGGCCAAGGTCGCCGATCTGGCGCACTCGCGCATCTACGAGCTGCAACTGGAGCCGGACGGCGACTGAGCGGCTTCTTCGGGCGGCGGGAACATCTCGCCGCCCGTTCTTCCGTCAACCGATCGTCGTCTATTTCCGAACATCCTTGAGTTTTGGCCTCGGCGACGACTCTCGAGTCGTGAGGTAGTATCTTCACGTGGTTCGGGCCAACCCGAAGCTCATCGTCCTGCTGGTCGCGATCGGCGTCGGGTCGCTTGCGACCGCGGATTCTACCGCCTCGGAGGCGCGGCGGGAACTCGAAGAAGCTCGCCGCCTCGCCTGGATCTCCAACTGGTCCGACGCCCATCCTCACTTCACGCGAGCCGAGAAGCTGTTCGAGGACTTGAGAGACACCAGGAACGCCACACTCGCCCGAGTCGGCCGACTTCGGGGCGAATGGGAGGCGCTGTCCTTTCCGGAGGTCTCGCTCTACCTGGGCGAGCTGCTGCACGACCCGCTCGTCCGGAACGATCCGGAGCTCAGGCTGTGGGTCCTCGAAGCCAAGGGCTCGGCCGACCTCGAGATCAATCCCGAATCCGCCCGCCAAGCCTGGGAGGAGGCGCGAGACCTCGCGACAGAACTCGGCGAACCGGCCCGCGCTTCACGTGCGTCGGGCGAGCTGGGCGTCGTCGCTTTCCTGGAAGGTGACACAGCGACCGCCTTGCAGCTTGTGGCCGCCGCGCTGGCCAATTCCGTCGTACACAAGGACACCGGCGCCAACATCCGCTACGTGTCGCTGATGGGCAACGGCCTGTTCGTCCTCGGCCGCTACGAGGAGGCCATCCGCTACTTCGATCGCGCCTTGCGCACGGCTCGTTCCCATCCCGACCTCGGAACGTCCGTCATGGCACTCACGGGCAAGGCCCGCGTCCTGATCGAGCAGGCGAAGTACGGCGAAGCCCAGAGATTGCTCGACGACGCCCTCGACCTAGCCCGCCGCCGCGAACGCTTCGGCAATCAGTCAGAGCTGCTCCTGGTCCTGGCCGATCTCCAGTCCCGTCAAGGCCGACATGACGAAGCGCTGACGCTCACGCGCCAAGCGGCGGAGATCGCCAGCGCCGGCGGCTTTCTGCGCAACGAAGCCGAAGCGTGGGCGAGGCTTTCCGAGCTTCACCACGAAGCCGACCGTCGTCCTGAGGCCCAGCAGGCTGCCGCGAAGGCTCTGCAAGCCACGCTGCGCCTCGGAGACGCCTACGCCCTGCCGGAGAGATTCTCGGCGCTGGCCGGCCTACGCCGCGCGCTTGGACAGCCCGAGGAGGCCAACGCCCTCTACGAGCAAACGTCGGACATCCTCGACGGCATGCTGGTCAGCTCCGACAGCCTCCGAACCAGAGCCAGCTTGCTCGCAGCCCGCAGCGCCGTCTACGTGGACCATTTCCGCCTAGCTCTCGACGCGCTCGGGGATGCTGACGCCGCTTTTCGCATCATTGAGCGCGCCCGTGGCCGCACCCTCGCCGACGTTCTGAGAACGCCAACCGAGCAGCTGCCCGAGCGATCCGAAGAGCGAGTCCTGATGGAGCAGGAAATCAGCCGCCTCCAGATCCGGCTGATGGCCTCGGAAGACCCCGACGAGCGCAAGACTCTGCTCGACCAGATCTTCGATGCCGAGCAGGCTCTCGGCGTACTCCCGTCAGGCCCTGATCGGGCCACAGGAGGGACGACACGAGAGCCGATCGCGAGGGAATCGCTGCAAGAAGCGCTCAGCCCCGGCGAGTTGCTGCTGGAGTACGTCCTCGACGAGGACTCGTCCACGTGCCTCGTCATTGGCAAGAACGTCTTTCGCGCCGTTCCTCTGGCCCGCGGACCGGAGATCGAGAGCCTCGTCGAGGTGTTCTTCGCCGAGGTCCGCTCCAAGCGCCCCGCAAGAGAGGTCTCGCGGGAGCTTCACAAGCTGCTGTTGGAGCCCATCGCCGAGTACGCCGGCAAGCAGCGCCTCGTCATCGTTCCCGACGGCAAGCTGCACCTGCTTCCCTTCGACGCCCTGATGGGCGCCGACGGCCGCCGCGTCCTCGCATCGCACGTCGTCAGCTACGCGCCGTCCGCCACCGTGCTGAAGATCCTCCGCGAACGAGAGCCGAGAACCCCCGACCTGCCGCTGCTCGCAGTCGGCGACGTCCGATATCAGTCAGACCCTGAGCCCGCGCTGGTAGCGCAGGAGAACACGACGCGGGGCGTCTTCGACATCGAGGGTGCCAAATTCGTTGAGCTACCCTCGACCGCCGAAGAGATCGCCTCCGTCGCCGAAGTCGCCGGCGACGCGGCTCTCGCTTTGTCCGGCCCCGAAGCAACCGAGTCCGCCTTCAAGGCGACATCCCTCGATCGCTACCGGGTGCTCCATCTCGCCGTACACGGCATCGCCAACGTCCAATTCCCGCACCGTGCTGCCCTGGTTCTCGGCGCTGATCCGGACGCCCGCGAAGACGGCCTGCTGCAGGTTCGTGAGATCCTCAACCTTAGGCTGACCGCCGAGTTGGTCACCCTGTCGGCCTGCGACACGGCCGCCGGTCGCCTACAGGGCCAGGAAGGAATCGCCAGTATCGTTCGCGCGTTCTTGCTTGCGGGCGCCCGAACAGCCGTCGCCAGCCTCTGGGCCGCGGACGACATCTTCACGACCGCCCTCATGCGCCGCTTCTACGCACAACTCGGCCAAGGCGCAGATCGTGCCTCGGCGCTGCGCAACGCGAAGCTCGAGATGCTGGAGCGATTCGGAGAACAGGCGCTCCCCTACCACTGGGCGGGATTCACTATGGTCGGCGACGGCTCGCAGCCAATCACCTGGGGCGATGAGGGCCGCGAGCCATGACCCCCGACCGCAACCGCCGCGAGAAGATCCTCCAGCGGGTCTCGCACCTGGTCGAGACGAAGTTCTTCGATCCGGGCTTCGACTCGGCCAAGTGGCAGGCCGAGGTTGCTGCGCGCCGTGACGACATCCTCGACTTCGCAGATTCGGTAGCCTTCGAGCAAGCCGTCCACGACCTGCTCCAGACCCTCGGCAAGAGCCACACCGCATTCCACCGGAACCTCCGGCCGGTTCCTTCTCGCCAGGCAATCTGCGCGGCGCTCAACCCGTGCGAGACGCCGGACGGTCCGCGCCTCATGTTCGCCGACGTTCAGGAAGAGGGACCGGCTCAGCTCGCCGGCATCGAGCCCGGCAATCTTCTGCTCTCGATCAACGGAGAACCCATCGACCCTTCGAAGCCTCCGCAGTTTCGCGTCGGCAGCAGCGTTTGTCTCGAGATCGGCAAGCCTGATGGCCAAAACGCTGAGGTAACGTTCGACATCCCGACGCCGCAGTCGCGTCAGCCGTTCACCCTGCCCAAGCCTGTCGTTCACGGAACGCTTCCGGGAAGAGTCGGATACCTCAAGGTCAACATCTTCCCCGGTCTCGTCGGAATCGACGTCGCCCGCGACATCGACCGTGTGATCTCCTCCTTCCGAGACTGCCGGCGCTTGATCGTCGACCTACGCGGCAACTCGGGAGGCGGACTCGGCGCGCTACGCCTAATGAGCTATCTCGCGCCCGATCGCCGCCCCATCGGCTACAGCCTGACGCGAGCCCGCGCCCAACGCGGCTACGAAAAGGAGAGCCTCGCTCGCTTTCGCGGCATCCCCTCCAGCAAGTGGCAGCTCCCCTTGCTGGCTCTCCGCTACGCATTCCGAGACCATTCGATCGTCCTCGTCACCGAAGGTCTCGGCCCGCAGCCATTCCACGGCCGCATCACAATCTTGGTCAACCAGCACAGCGCCAGCGCCGCCGAGATGATCGCCGCCTTCGCCCAGGAAAACGGCCTGGCTCGCATCGTTGGCGTGAAGACGCCCGGGCGTCTGGTGGGCAGCCGCCCCTTCAAGCTTCCGGACGGCTACGTCGTCATCCTGCCCGTCGGCGCTTACCTGACCTGGAGCGGTCAGACACTGGAAGGAAAGGGCGTCCAACCGGACGCCGTCGTCGAGCTGAGCTACGAGGCAGTTTCAGCCGGCCGGGACCCGCAACTCGACGAGGCGCTTCGGCTACTGGAGTAGATCGTCGGCAGGCTATCCAACGCGAACCTGATAGTAGGCCCACCGAAACTCCCCACGTCGAACGGCGAGCAGATACACGCCAGGTTCTATCACGCTCAAGTCCATTCTCGCGGTCAGCACGATGTTCTGATCCACGAGCGCCGCATCACCGCTCGACGTCGTCAACGGCGCATCGGCGTCCCGAGCCAAGGCCAGCTCATACGAGCCTTCCTCGCTCCCAATTGGCAGGTACACCGTTAAGTCCACGTGCCGAGCCGGCAGCGCCGGCAAGTCGGCCACCGACTCCACAGGCTCTGTCTCGCCTCGAACGCGCGACTGGTCGCGCAGATCAAGCACCGCAACCTCGAAAGCAGGCTGCGGCTGCGGCGGCACATCCGGCTCCCTGGGCGCCGAAGCCTCCTGCGGCGCCGGCTCATCCTGTACGATGACCGGCGGCTCCTCCGGTTGCGGACCCGACGAAGCAAGCGACCACCACAGCGCCGCTCCCAGGCCAACCACGACAGCCGCGCAAGCCGCCAACCATCGCATCCGTCGCCCGAACCGCGCCTCACGCAAGTACCGCTGGTACTCGTCGAACGTCTCGGACGACCACGTCAGCTCGTCCAACAGCTCCGGCGACAACGGCTGCTTGTGCGCTCGCGCGGCAGCAGCCTTCAGCGCGACCGAGTCCGTGCGGCCCGCTCGCTCCGGATTCGGGTACGCCGTCCCAAAAACCTTTCGCGCCGTCTCCAATAGCTGTTCTTCGGCCTGCTTCACGGCCCGCGCGTCCTGCTTCGAAATTTGTTCGGGCCTCATTTCGTTCCTCGACGCGACTGCGGCGGCTCCTCATCCAATCCGAGCTGGGCCTTCGCCTTCTTCAGCCCGTACGCAAACTGCACCTCGGCGTTGTGCGCGCTGATCCCAAACTGCCTCCCCACTTCCTTCCAGGAGTGCCCGGCGCTCCGCAGTGCGAACATCGCGCGCACCCGCGGCTCCATCGCGCCGATCACCTGCTTGAGCAGAATCTCGTTCTCCAGCTCGGCCACCCAGTCGCCTTGGGATCCCGCGCCGAGCGAGTCCAGCGCCTCGGCCGATTCGAAGTACTGGATGCGGTCCTCGCGCTGCGCGCGCTTCGAGAAGCGGCGCACAAACGAGTGGAACAGGTAGGAATCGAGATTCTGGATCGGCGCCAGCTCGTCTTCGCTCTGGAGCCGCGCCGAGACCGAGAAGACGGCCTCTTCGAGGACCTCAGCCGCTTCGGCATGGTCGTTGCGCTCTCTGCGCACGTAGTATAGGACGCGCCGTCAGATCCGCCCAGCCGCCTCTTTCACGGTCGGCTCGACCGGCCGACCTTTCCGATCCCGCTCGTCGATCCACAGCGGGGGATCGCCTGTCGGTGGCTCCACCACAACATAGAGGCTAGAGGAGGCCGCGAAGCTCAAAGAAGCAGTCCGAAATGACAGCATCGCTCCACTCCTCTACGGTTTGCCTATTCCCTCGGTCACTACCTTTCGCAGCCGCGAAATCTGGGGATCAAGGAGTTTTCGTCCTTCCGTCCCCCTTTTTCGGTCCGCAACATTTCGACAAGGAGACCTAGTGCACGGGGCAGCCGACATCGGCCGCCCGCTTGTGCGCTCGGCGATAGTCTCGCGCTGCCGCCTGGGGGGATGAAGTTTTCGCCAGGACTGACAGGCGCTGGCCGAAGCGAAAGCAGCTCAGAGCCGCTCAGGCAAGGCGTTTCGCGTCGATCTGAGGCCACTCGTGAGGACCGTCCGCGCTCAACTCGGCGATAGAGACCGGGTTTCGGCCTTCGACCGATCACGAGATAGGCGTGAGAGCTTCCCTAGCGCGTAGAGCCCGGAACGCTGGCCGTATCCAGGCCGGTCAGCCGTTTGTCGAGTAGAGCGTCGCACTCCGCCAGCTCCAGATCGCCACACCACGCACCCGCTAGGCGCGCCGCGTCTTCGAGCCGTCTATGCGCGGTACCCGGCGCCTCCTCGGCAGCGTCCAGCAGAAATTCAATCGTGGAGAGCGAGTTCCTGTGGAGAATTAACTTCACCGCGCGCACAGCGTTACGCCGCTCGTGCTCCTCTCTGTTCGCGCTCAGGACGTCGACCAGTGCCGGTAGAGAGCGCTCGCCGGCGACCACCAGCGCCTTAACCCCAGGGCAGAAGTCCTCAACCGTATCAATCGTCAGCATGTTTAGGCCATGAAGATCAGGACGCATGAATCCCAAGTAGCGCGTCAGCAGGGTTGGATCCGGAGTCGCCTCCGGATCCGCAAGCGCCAGCAGCGCCTGAGAGGTACAAGAAGCCACTTGTGATTCAGAATCCGCGAGTAAATAGGCCGTGGCCGCATGCAGGTTCCAGTTGGCGGCCGATGGGCACCTCGCCTCGGCTTGAGCAGGCAGGGAGTACTGAAACAGGAGCGCTCCGATGAGTATCGTGCGAATCGTCATGGCTGCTGGTACTCCTAAGGCTTGGGGCCACTTGCAAGAGCCCGCACTTCGTCCTGGTGCTCCGTCCACCAGGAGCGCCAGAACCCGAGATAAGCGTCTTCACGATCTCGAAGCAAAGCCTCGTCAAACGCCGAGTACTGAATCGTCTCGTCGCTGCGGAACGACCAAGCGCCCGGCGCTGGTCCGGCGCCACCGAGGGGGACGTTGTTCGCGAACATCGATAATCCGCCGACGGCCCGCCAGCGCACTTGGAAGTCGGTGCTGTTCAATGCGGGACCAAGCTCCATGACCGCTTCGGGAGTATGGATGCGCGCCAGAGCTCCCGCGGCGGTTCGGCGTTGCATGGCAGAAGAAGACTTAAGCCAATCGGCAAGAATCGCAATTCCTCGCTCGTCCGTGCTCGCGTAGGCATCCTCCAACAGACGCATAGTCCGCTCGTTCGTCGGTCGTCCGGTCTTGGCGTCCGCGTCGAGGGCTTGCAGCCCGTCAAGCTGGCCAAGTGCGACGAGCCCGTTCGTGCCGTGCTCGGTCGCAGTCGGCGACTGGCTGGCTCGCATTGCGCTGAAGGCCCGTTTCAAGGTGTCAGTTTCTCGTCGATCGACCGCCAGAGTACTCAGCGCTATGATGCCGTTCGGAGAATGCTGGGCCGACTCGAGAGTTGCAATGGCACCGATGACTCTTTGTAGGGCCGAATCTCCACCGAGACTTTGTTGCATTACTCGATCGATCGGCCCCTTAGCCGCCACAATTTGGCTCTCTACGTACGGGGAGTTCCCATCTACCATTCGCATCAGCTCGAGTTCGTCGCCTCCGTCCTGTGGACTCCGTACGGCGAAGATCAGCGCCTGTTTCCCTACGACGCCGTCGCCGAGACCGATCCGCAGGTCCCCGCATGAGATTCTGACCGGGCCGTTGGGAACCTCGCCCTTCAAGACATCAGAGATGAGCAGCGTCAACTCGCCTCTGGAAGTCTCGGAGCCGCTCTGGGCGTCCCCGATTTCTCCTAGGACAATTACGTCCGCTCCGGATACGAGGTTGGTGATCGGGCGAAAACCGACTGGACCGCCCGTAAGAGGCGTGCCGGCGGCGGCAAGAATCACGGCCGCGACATGGCTACTCAATATACGTGTCGTCATTTGTGAGATCTCCTCTTGTCAGGTGGAGTCGCCTAATTGGACGGCGTCACGACGCTTTGGTGATCGCCGTTGTTGAGACGACGTCGGAACTGATTTCTCTGGATCACGATGCCAAGACCGGGAGTCTCGGAACCAACGCGCCACTTTTGATCCGCAGTCTGTACGACTGTCGAAACGAGCGGCGGAGGGCTGCCGGGTACAGGGACGCAGAGAGTGGTGTAGGGAGCTGAGCCACACTTGTTTCCCGGTAAGGCCGCAATCTGGTCCGCCCACAGATACGTGCCGCCCGCGAGGGTCACGCCCCCCGCGACGATGGGCAGTTAGCCGTCACAGTATCGACCGTATTGTCTATGTTCGAGAAGACCTCATTGAAGGAGTATCCCTTCAAGGATCCCTGCCCGCTGCACAAGCCGCGCGTTTCATAGAAGATCTGGGACAGGTACCCACCCCCCAGGACAGGTTCGTGCAGGTCTGGAGGCGAAGAGGGTTTGATCGTAGACTTGGGTCGTTCAATCGCGACATACAGCGGCTCGGACCGAAATCCTCCGTAATTCGTCTTCACTTGAACGTTGTAGACCAGACATCCGTCGCTCTCCTTGTTCGCGGTCAAGTTTGGATTGGTACAGCTCGTACAAGATAGAGAGGCGTATCCGGGACTGGACTGAATAAGGTCCCAGGTCGCCGAACCCGACGCTCCGTTCGTGGCTCCAACCTTCAGTGCGACGGTGTTGGAAAACTGCGTCCCGGCTACCGTCGTGTAGGTTCCAGACTGGCCGCCCATGTAGGTCAGGTACTTGCCGGCAACGGTATAGTCCGGGTAGGCCGGGCGAGAGATCGCCATGCTCGAAGAGACTTTGGGAGAGATTGTAAACGGGAACCCGCCGCAGACGGCGCTCACCTCCTCCCGCGACCGGTAGGATCCGTTTCCATGGGATTCCAGCGCGTCGGAAGCGGTGACGGATCTCGAGCTGCCTATGCCGGTCGGCGTGCTGGAGGTCCAAGTGAAGGACGTTGGCTGATCCTGGACTGTCTGCTCCGACCCGCCGGACGGCGTGAAGAGCAGTTTTGCGCGCAGAGTAACGGTCCAGGTCCCTACGATTGCGGTGGGGAATAGAGTGGCGGTGGCACGGGCTTGATTGGGCCCGGTGCGGGCGACTGATGGTTCGCCGTCCACCGTCATGTTGCATTGAGCGAATGACGACGGTGCGAAGCAGAGATATGTGGTCGCGGTTGCGACCAGTAGTGCGAGCTTACGCATTGGGTCTTGAATCCTCCGAAGATATACCTGCGAGTCCTTTGCGCCGTGGGCGTGAAGTCAGAGCCATTCAGGAATAATGCATTTGTATTTATGCCCAGTCAAGTAGATAATCAGACGGGCGCGTAACAAAAGTGCGTTTCGGAACATCGAGAAACTGGTACCGAGCCGGCGGAACGGCGGTCCGCCCAGCACCTTCGACACCGCCGATACCCGGAACCCCCAGGGCAGGTCGGCGATTCCGGAGAATGTGAAGACGTGGCGGCGATCCATGTCCCGCGGACCGTAGCTCTCGAACCAGTCGTCGTTGTTGATCACTCCATTGAAGCCCCGATTGCTCGACAGCGCATACGAGCCCAGCATCTGATAGCGTCCCGCCCAACGCCGGTCCAGCTTCACCAGCAGGCCGTTGTACGTCGCCAGCCCACCGCTCATCTGGACGGTGATCGGTCCGCTCGAGCACGGCACTCTCGGGTCCAACAGCTCCGGTCCCCGGCACGCAGGGATCACCGGGCCTTGTGCAGCGAGCCAGCGGTTCAGATCGACATCCCCCATGTTCTGGCGAACGGACCGCCGGTAGAAATAGTCCGCCGTGGCCACCAAGCGCGTCGCCAACTCTCGCTGTACGCCCGCGTTGAAGTGGACGGAGTACGGCGTCGCGAAATCCGGCGCGATCAGCCCCGAGCCCTGCTTGAAGATGTCGATGTTGCGGACGCTCAAGTCCGTGTTGCCTGGATCGCCGAGCTGTCGCTCCAGCAGCGCCTTCACGTTCGGCAGGATCTGAACGACGTTCGCCCCCCGGAAGTTCGATGGGCCATTGGGGAAGTTGAGCGGCGTGGACAGCGGCACGCCCGGAATCCCGGGAATCGGATTGGGGATGATCGAGCCGTCGACGATGAACCGCCCGGCGCCCCGCGGCCCGATCGTCGAAAGCTCGCGCAGCCGCAGCGAGTCCAGCGGGAGATCGTAGTAGACACCCGACCCGGCCCGCACGACGGTCCGGTTGTCGCGCGACACGTTCCAAGCGAAGCCGAGCATCGGCCCGAAGTTGTTGCGGTCCCGCCGCGTCGGCGCCAAACCGTCCGCGCCGAGCAGCGGCTCCAGGAATGTCGGCTTGCTCAGCTCGTGATTCGCCAGGTCAGCGTGATAGAAGTACGACACCCCATAGCTCAGCGTGAAGCGCGACCGGACCCGCCACGAGTCCTGCCAGTAGGCCCGCCACAGATGATCATGTCGAGCATCGTCGGCGAATTGAGGCGGTAGAGTCGGATCGCCGAATCCGACCGAAAATCCGACCAGCGGCAGTTGCAGGATGTCGTCGAGCGTCTGGAAGGAATCCGGTAAGGGGATGCGCGCTTGCGGCGGGACGCGCGGATCGGCATTGAAGGCCCGCACCAGCTCCGGCGAGTAGAGCACCATCGATGCGGGCTCGACGAACTCCAGGAATCCCGCGCTGCGCTCGTACTGCCACTCAAAGCCGAAACGCATCCCGTGACGGCCCTTCTGCCACGAGACGTTGTCGGTCAGGTGGTAGCGGCGCGTGTCGCCGCCCTGCGGTGTCAGCACGAAGTTGCCGGCCACGAAGTCGCTCCCGAGGATGCTGATCTCCGGCATCCCCAGCCCGACGCACTCTCCCGGGCAATTCGACCGATCCGGCGGCAGATTCCGCGTCTGCCAGTACCAGTAGGAAAACCGTAGCTCGTTGATGAGGTTCGGCCGAAGCACGCTCGACAGCGACCCGACGCTCTGGTCGACCCAGTTCGAGCTGGCGCTCCAGTTCGACGGCAGATTGCCCTGACCGCTGGGCGGCAGAAAGCTCTCGTTGCCGTCGTGCGTGTAGCGCACGAACGCCATGTTGCGGTCGTTCAGGCGGAAGTCGAACCGGGCGCTCACGTGGTTGCTGTCGTACGGGCTCGGAAAGATTCCGCCGAAGCTCGCGAAGTCCGGCGACCGCGGCTGGACTGTCGACACGCCGTCCTGATTGTTCCGCTCGAAGTTCGTGAAGAAGAACAGCCGGTCCTTCACGATCGGTCCGCCAACCTGGAATCCCCATTGGCGGCGCGCGAAGAACGGATCGGGATTGCTGGGCTCTCGCCGTAGGGCAGGGTACGCCGACAGATTGTGATCGCGGAAAAAGAAGAACCCGCTGCCATGAAGCTCGTTGCCGCCTGAGCGCGTCACGACGTTCACCGCGCCCGCCCCGGTTAGGCCAGTTGCCAGATCGAAGTTGACCGTCTGGATTTGAAACTCCTGCACGACCTCCTGTGAGGAGTTCTGGGGAGTCCCGCCGGTCAGCGGATTGAAGACGGGGCTGCCATCCATCGTGTAGCGCGTCGCGCTGGCGGAAGCTCCGAGAACCGAGACGTCGAACTGGCGCCTGAAGAACCCGGCCCTTGGCGCAGCCGTCACGCCCGGCTCCAGGATTGCCAACTGAAAGAACTCGCGTCCGTTGAGCGGCAGGTTCTCAATCTGGAATCGCGAAACAACGCCGTCGACGCCGTGCCAGTCGTAGCGCAACTCCGGCAGCGAATCCAACGCCTCGACCACCTGTTCGAGCACGTCGACCGAGAGCTCGACATCCACGAACGTCGTCGCGCCCGTCTGCACGACAACTCGCTTGCGAGGG
Organism: Acidobacteriota bacterium; assembly: GCA_016125275.1. GTDB lineage: Bacteria > Acidobacteriota > Terriglobia > Bryobacterales > UBA6623 > RI-231. The sequence goes on from WGMB01000005.1 coordinate 253,967, forward strand.
TCCTGGAAGCCCTCCGCCTCAACGCTCAGCTCGTAGACGCCTGGGGGCAACAGCGGCAGGGCGAAAGTTCCTTGCTCGTCGCCGGTCGCCGACCGCTCGAGTGCGGTCGCCGTGTTTCGGGCGAGGACGTGCGCCCCGCCCACGACCGCGCCCGACGGGTCGCGAATTTCACCGGCGATTCCCCCGGCCGGTAGCTGAGCGGGCGACGGTCGCCCTCCCGCACCGAGCAGACAGCAGGCAAGAAGCAGAGCACGCAGACGACTCGCAGGCATGAAGGCCCTCCAACAGCGTTCAGGATCGGGCGCAACCGGCCGAAAAATCGACCTTGTCTTCATCTGAGTCCGCGAGAGCGGGAAACCTCAAACCGTCTCGTGATTTTCGATACCCAAGCGTGAGGTCGGTCCCGATCGCCCCTCCCGCAAGCTCCATCGGACGCCAGTTCGGTTGAGACCTTGACGCCGTCTTGCCTCTGTGATGTGTGACAACAACGCCGACTCCTTCCGACAATCCCCAGCAGGGGCCTCTGCTGACGCTTGCCGAGGCGTCTGCCTATCTGCGGTGCTCCAAGGCCCACGTCTCCAACCTGATTCGCGGCCTCGTGCCCAACTCGCAGCCGCTCCCCGCCGTGCGGCTCGGCCGGCGCGTCTACGTCCGACGCGACTCCTTGGCGCGTTACTTGCGCGTCGTTGAGTCGCGATATGATGATGACGGCCAAGATTCGACGCCGTAGACGCATGCAATCGGAGGAAAGCATGCGAAGAAAACGGTACCAACGCGGCAGCTTGCAGCGAGTCAAGCAGGGCAGTCGCTTTATGTGGGTCGTGAAGTACTACGACATCAACGGTCGCCGCCGCCAGACCACTCTGGGACAGGCCGCTCGAATGACCAAAGCGGAAGCTCAGATCGAGCGCGAACGGTTCATGGCGACGATCAACGAGGACGCCGCCGAGCGATTGGCTCGGCGCGATCCGCCAATGCTCGGCGAGTTCATCGTCGGGACTTACCTTCCGTTCAAACGACGCCGGTGGAAGCTCTCGACCGCCGTCACCACGGAAGACCGAATCAGACGACACATCGTCAACGAGATCGGCGATCAGTCGATCGACAAGCTTGATCGAGGCGCTCTTCAGGAGTTGCTCGACCGCAAGGCCGAGTCGCTCAGTTTGAGCGTCATCGATCATCTCCGCTTCGATTTGCGGTCCATCTTCGAGATGGCCATCGAGGACGGGCTCATCAATCGCAACCCCGCGCGATCCCTGTTCACAGCACGGCGGGCGCATCAAGACCCTGGTCGCATCCTGACGCGCGAGCAGGTCCTCAAGGGGCTTGCGAATCTCGAACTGCGCGAGCGTCTCATCTGGAGGCTCGCCGTGTTCGGCGGTCTCCGCCCGGGCGAGATCTTCGGATTGCAGCGAAGGCACGTCCAGCGCAACGCTGTGAAGATCCAGCAGCGCGTCTATGCCGGCAAGGTCGATACGCCGAAGTCCAGGGCGTCATCGCGATTGGCGGCGATCCCGGCAACCCTCGCTTCGGAGATTCACGCATGGCTGGCGATGCTTCCTGCCAATCCAGAAGCGTGGCTGTTTCCGTCCGAGACGGGCCTCAGCCCAGTTCGGCCGGAGAATCTGTGGCGGCGCTGGATCGGTCCAAACCTGGAAGAGGTCGGCCTCGGCTGGGTTAATTTCCAGGTGCTTCGCCGCACCCACGCCAGCTTGGCGCACGCGGCAGGCATCGACCCGAAGATCCGAGCCGACCAGATGGGCAACGGGATCGGAGTGAACCTGGACGAATACACGGTGACCGGGCTGGACCAGCGGACGGCCGCCGTCGAGTTGCTCGAATCATCGGTCCTTCTCTAATGGAGTGTTGGAGTGTTTCGCCAATTGGCGAATGTAGCCTAAGTTGCTGAAAACATGGAGCGGGAGACGGGGATCGAACCCGCGACATTCAGCTTGGGAAGCTGACGTTCTACCACTGAACTACTCCCGCTCGCCGGGAAAAGCTTCCACTGAGTCTAGCACCGCGCCTCGGGCCGCGCTAGAGTCCCAGCTTCTTGGCGGTCTTACCGTCCAGCAAGCCCGTCACCGGCAAGCCTTCGTCTTGTTGGAAGCGGCGCAGCCCCGCTTCGGTCTGCGATCCTGGGATGCCGTCGATAGCGCCGTCGTAGTAGCCCTTGGCCTGCAGCTTCTTCTGCGCCTTCACCACGCGCGCGCCGCGGGCATCCTCATCGCCCGGGTCGTCGTCGCCGAAGAAGTGGGCGATCGCCTTACCGGTCGTCTTGGCCGCCTCAGCGGTCTTCTTGCCTGCCGTGGTCGCGCCGCGGCTGGTGTGCTCCACGGCTTCGCCCACGCCTACGCCGGTCCCGTCCAGGCCTGCCTCCACGCCCTTGCCGGCGGCCTTCATGCCTTTCTCGGCGCCGTCGCCGGCCTTTTCGAGCGCTTCCTTCGTCGCCTCGCCGGCCTTGTCGTGGGCGTCGGGCTTCTTGTTGTCCTTGGCAAATGTCGCTGATGGCGCGGCCGCCAGGGCCATCGCCAGCACGAGGGTTGAGCAAATTCGGTTCATCATCGACCTCCTTGGTCCGGTCGTGGATCGCGACTTTGCTGTGTGCGCCGTACGCCTAGCGCCGACTCAGCCAGCCGAACAACAGGCTGAGCACAACACTCAGTAGGATCGATGTGGCAATCGGCGCATAGACGACCGTGTGCTTTCCGCGCCAGACGAAATCTCCCGGCAGCCGAAACGGTCGCCATCCGAGCTGGCTCAGCAGTATCAGCAGCAAGCCCGCTGCGGCCGTCGCCAAGCCGGCTACGACCAGAAACTTGCCGACGCCCATGCCGCTCAGCGTACCTCATGGGCGCGAGTTTGAACGGGCGCTGGGTCCGCGATCTCACTTCCGGAAGATGCTTCGCCGAAGTGCATCGTTACAGGGCGATCTGCCGGACGAGGTCTCGTCTCCGTCAATCGATAACGAGGTGGACATACCGCCGAATAAAATTTTTTGAGGCGAGCTCTTTTTGAGATTGACAAACCGCGTTTCGTGTTAATAGTTGTAACGTAACGATTGTAACCAAACGAACCCGAGGGCTCGCGAACCCACGGGCTCGGTTGTGTTGCAAGCGTTCCATAGAGCTGAAGCTCGCAGGTTCTTTGCGCTGATCTGTCACGGGGAAGTGACACGCTCGCGGGAGCTTTCTCCGCGAGCGGCGGAGCGTCGGACCCGATCCCGACGCGGCATTTCAGCAGACGTCTTCATCCTCCGGGGGCTTTCTCGCGCCCCCGCGAATGCGTTTCTTTCGGCCAGCCCGGTTGGGCGTGGTCCTGCGATAGCTGTGCTCAATAGGTGGTCCCATCACTGGGATTGGGAGGGAGAAAACGTGATGCATTTTGTCCGAATCAGGGGCGTACTCTTATCCGCTGCGCTCCTTGCAGCTCTTGTCTTTGTGCCAGGCGGCGCGATCTGGGCCCAGGAAACGACCGGCGTCATTACGGGAGTCGTCACCGACCCCTCCGGTTCGTTCGTTCCTGGCGCGGACGTGACTCTCATCAACCAGGGAACGAACGTGGAGGTCGAGGCGAAGACCGGGGAAACGGGTGTCTTCGTCGTGCGCGAGCTGGTTCCCGGCCGGTACATGGTCGTCTTCGAGGCGCCGGGCTTCAAGCGCCAGGAGGTTCCCGACACTCTTCTGCTCGCCGGGAACACGCTCCGCGTCAACGCGACCCTGGAGCTCGGCGATGTGACCGAAACGATTGTCGTCTCCGAAGGCGCCGTGCTCATCGACACGGGCAGCACGATGGTGGCGCAGAACATCACTTCGGAAGAGTTCACCCTGCTGCCGAAGAACCGCACGTTCATCGGGTCGGCCATCCTGTCGCCCTCGGTCAATACGGGCGAGCTCGAAGGCGGCTACCAGATCAACGGCGCCAGCGGCGCGGAGAACAACTACTACATCGACGGCGTTTCGGTGACCAGCGTCATCAACGGCAGCGCCCGCCAGGGGGCCCAGTTCGAGTACATCCAGGAGGTCCAGGTCAAGACCAACGGTCTGGAAGCCGAGTACGGCGGCGCGTTGGGCGGCGTGGTCAGCGCCATTACTAAGTCCGGCGGCAACGAGTTCCACGGCCACTTGCACTCTTACTACTACGGCAACGCCATCGCAGCCGGACCGGTCAAGCGCCTGGAGCTCAATCCGGCCGACCAGGCGACGATGAAGTACATCCAGGACGACAAGCAGTCCAACAACAACTATGAGTTCGGCGGCTCGCTCGGCGGTCCGATCGTCAAGAACAAGCTGTTCTTCTACACCGCCGCCACGCCGCGCTGGCAACGCCGCACCAACCAGTACCTGTTCAGCAACGGGACCGAACCCGGCGAGATGAGCCGCAAGCTCTACCAGCTCAACTGGTTCAACAAGGTCAACTTCAACCCGACCGACCGTATTCGCACGACCTTCACGTGGCTCTACACGCCGACGCATCTGGAGGGCTCGCTGTTCTCCTACACCGGCTTCGAGCCCAACACCAGCGCCACGTCGCTGGCCACCGCCCAGGCCAATGCCAACAACGGCTACAACCAGCCGGAACAGAGCTATACCGGGCAGGTGGACTTGTCCCTCAGCAGCACCTCGATGTTGACCATCAAGGGCGGCCGCTACTACCTCAACTACAAGGAAATCGGCATCGAGGATTCGTCCTCCTACTGGTTCATCACGCCGTCCATCGGCGTCGACGGCGTGCCGCCGGCGCTGCAACAGGCCGCCGGCTTCACCTCGCCGAGCGCCGCCCAAACGGTGTTCGACAAGACGACCCGCACCTACATCCAGGCCGACTTCAGCAAGTTCTTCAACTTCCTCGGCCAGCACAGCATCAAAGCCGGCATTGGAACTCAGAAGAACGTCAACAGCGTTCTCTCCACCGACTACGGCGTGGACGGCCGCGTGCGCGTCTTCTGGGATTCGGCGTTCCGCGGCGACCGCGGCCAGTACGGCTACTACCTCGTGGAGGACGGCGGCACGATCGGCTCCACCGGCGCCCACCTCGACAACATGTACATCCAGGACCAGTGGCGCGTGCTGCCGCGGTTGACGTTGAGCCTGGGCCTGCGGACGGAGCGGGAGACGATCCCGTCGTTCCGCCGCGACGTGCAGGACATCGCCTTCAAGTTCGGCTTCCAAGACAAGCTGTCGCCGCGCCTCGGCGCCAGTTGGGACGTCCTGGGCAACGGCAAGGTCAAGGTTTCCGGCTTCTGGGGCCGCTTCTACGACTGGACCAAGTACGACTTGGCGCGCGGCACCTTCGGCGGCCAGAAGTGGAACATCTACTACCGTTCCCTGGACTCGCTGGCGCCCTTTGTCGACCCCGGCGATCCCAAGACCTGGACCATCAATCTGAACAACATGCCCGGCCGCAACTTGTGGACCACGGGCGAGTACCGCGACCTGCGCATCCCCGGCTTCGATCTGCTGGACCCGAACGTCAAGCCGATGAGCGCGGACATGGTGCACCTCGGCGTGGAGTGGGAGGTGGCCCGCCAGACGATCTTCACCGCCCGCTATGCCCGCAACCACCTCAACCGGACCATCGAGGACCTCGGCGCTCTCGATGACGGCGGCAACGAGGTCTACTACTACGGCAACCCGGGAGAAGGACGGTTCAAGATCTTCCCCGCTTCCGGCGCCACCTGCGTGGTGGAAGTCAGCGGCGCCTGCGGCTTCCCGATGCCCAAGGCGACGCGCGACTACAACGCCATGGTGCTGCAGCTCAGCCGCCGCTATCAAAACGGCTGGTTCGGAACCATCAGCTACGTCTACAGCAAGCTTTACGGCAACTATGCCGGGCTGCAGTCCACCGATGAGATCCGCGCTCCCACCATCGGCTCCTCGTTCAGCGGCGACCAGCAGTTCGGCGGGCAGAGCTACCGGCCGGGCGGCAACGCCAACCGCTACTTCGACCTCGACGAGATCCTCTATGACGCGCACGGCAACGTCGGCAACGAGGGGCGCCTGCCCACTGACCGGCCGCACGTGGTGAAGCTGTACGGCGGCAAGAACTTCAAGTTCGGGACCGAGATCGGCGGCTTCTTCCGCGCCATGAGCGGCACGCCGGTCACCACGCAGGTTTGGACCGTCAACAACATTCCGGTCTACGTGGAAGGGCGCGGCGACGCAGGCCGCACGCCGTTCTTCACGCAGACGGACCTGATGGTGGCCCACACCTTCAGCCTGGGAGAGACCAAGAAGCTGCGCTTCGAGTTCAACCTCGACAATCTGTTCATCCAGAAGACGTCGATGTTCCAGTTCCAGGACTACAACAAGCAGGAGCGCGGCGACTCGTCCGAGATCAACCTGATCAACACGGACTTGTCGAAGGGCTTCGACTGGCAGCAGATGGTGGCGAACACGAGCGACGGCTCGTTCGCGGTCGACCCTCGCTATCTGCAAAGCGCCTTGTTCAACCCGGGCTTCTCGGGCCGCTTCCTCGTCAAGTTCATCTTCTGACGCCGACCGGCGCCGGAATCGCCAAGGGCGGCCTCCCGGGAGGCCGCCCTTGTTCTTTCGAAGCAGAAAAAGAGCCCGGCGGCTAGCGGGCGATGAACCAGCCGTTGAGCAGGTTCTCCTTGTTGTACGGCAGGTCATCGTCGCTGCCGTAGGCGATCACGCGGCGGCCGGAGGCGCTCACCACGGCGTGCGCGGCGGCGGTGTCCCACTCCATCGTCGGACCGAAGCGGGGATAGATGTCCGCCTTGCCTTCGGCCACGATGCAGAGCTTGAGCGAGCTGCCCATCGCCACGAACTCCACGTCTTTGTGCGAGCTGCGCTGCTCCTCCACGAAGGCCTCGAGCTCGGGCGTGGGATGCGAGCGGCTACCCACGATTACCAGCTTGTCGCCGTTGCTCTCCGCCGACGGTCCCAGTGTGACGGGCGCGCCGCCCTTCTCGATCTTCACGGCGCCGGCGGGCGAGCCCAGGTAGAGCCAGTCCAGCACGGGCGCAAACACCACGCCCGCCGTGGGGCGGTTGTTCTCGATCAGCGCGATGTTCACGGTGAACTGGCCGTTGCGCTTGATGAACTCCTTGGTGCCGTCGAGGGGGTCGACCAGCCAGTACAACGGCCAGTCCTTGCGGACCTCGTAGTCGGCCTGCTGGGAGCTCTCCTCCGACAGGATCGGCACATGCGGATAGCGCTCGTGCAGCCGCCGCGTGATGATGCGGTGCGAGCGCAGGTCGGCTTCGGTCAGCGGCGACTCGTCGGCCTTGGACTCGACCGAGAAATCGGTCTCGTAGACTTCGAGAATCGCCTGGCCGGCCTCGCGCGCCGTAGCGGCGAGAAAGTCCAGGTCGAGCTCGGATGCGGTGTTCATAGGCATTCGGGTGGATCCAGGGGGACGGCAAGGCTCCAGCGCCGGACATCGCGCTCAAGGCTTGCGGACGATCAACTGCTGGGCGTTCTCCAGAGCCGCGGCGGTGACTTCGGCGCCGGAAAGCATCCTGGCCAGCTCCTGTACGCGCTCCGACTCGCCCAGTCTCACCAGTTTCGCAAACGTCTGTTGGTCGCTCTCGACCTTTTCCACGAAGTAGTGGGCGTCGGCAAAGCCGGCGATCTGCGGCAGGTGCGTGACGCAAAGCACTTGGCTGGCCCCGGAAAGGCGTTTGAGCCGGCGGCCGATGGCCTCGGCCACCCGCCCGCCGACGCCCGTGTCGACCTCGTCGAACACCAGCGTTCGCGGGACCGCCGCCGCCGACGGCGCCTGGGCCAGCAGTCCGCTCTTGAGCGCCAGCGTCACGCGCGAGAGCTCGCCGCCGGAGGCGACCTGCGCCAGCGGCCGCAAGGGCTGCCCGGCGTTGGCGGAGAACTCGAAGCGGATACGGTCGTAGCCCTCGGCCGTCCAATGCTCCTCGGCCTCTCCGCCTTCGAAGCCGACGCCGAAGCGGGCCCTCTCCATCGCGAGCGAACCCAGCTCCGATTGAACCATCTCGGCCAGCCGGGTCCCGGCTTCGCCGCGCCGGGCGGAGAGCTGCGCCGCCAGCTCGCGGTAGCGCTGCGCCGCCTCGGCCCGGCGCTTCTCGATCTTGCCGGCGGCGTGGTCGACGTCTTCGAGCTCCTCGACCTTGTCGGCCAGCTCGGCGCCGTAGGCGATCAGCTCGTCGAGGGATTTGGAGTACTTGCGCCGCAGCCGCTCCAGCAGCGCCAGCCGCTCCTCGACCGCGTCGAGCCGGCCCGGGTCCGCCTCCAGCCCGTCCAGATAGCTCTGCAGCTCGAAGGCCGCGTCCTCCACCGCCGCGCGCGCCTCTTCCAGGCCGGCGCGGTAGGCGTTGAAGCTCTCGTCGTAGCGGCCCAGCTCCTCCAGCGCCCGCACGGCCGTCTTGAGCTGCGCGGCGGCCGAGGCGCCGGCGTCATAGAGCGCGTCGTAGGCGGTGGCGGCGGACTCCTGCAGGCGCGCCACGTTGACCAGCTTGCGGCGCTCCTGCTCGAGCTGCTCGTCCTCGCCCGGCTGCAGCTTGGCGCCCTGGATCTCGGTGAGCTGGAACTTGTACAGCTCCAGCATCTTCAGCCGGTCCTTCTCCGCGCCGCGCAGCTCGGCGAGCTTCTTGGCCAGCTCGCGCCATTGCCGCCAGGCGGCGGCGACCTCGCCCTTCAGCGCCACCACGCCGGCAAAGCTGTCGAGCATCTCGAGCTGAGATCGCGTGGAGAACAGGCTCTGCTGCTCATGCTGTCCATGGATGTCTCCCAGAAAGTCCGAGAGGTCCTTGAGCAGGGCGGCCGTCGCCGGACGGCCGTTGACGTAGGCGCGGCTCTTGCCGTTGGCCTGCAAGACCCGTTCGATGAGCAGCTCGCCGTCTTCCAGCTCTTGCTCGGCTTCGGCCAGAACGGCGACCAGCTCCGGCGAGGGGCTGAGTTCGAAACGCCCCGTGAGGCGCGCCTTGTCGGCCCCTGCGCGGACGGTGCCGGCGTCGGCCCGAGCGCCCAGCAGCAGCGACAACGCATCGACGACGATCGACTTGCCGCTGCCCGTCTCGCCGGTCAGCAGATTCAACCCGCGATCGAAGCCGACCCGCAAACGAGCGACGACGGCATAGTTCTCGATGTGCAGCTCGTGAAGCATTCATGGGCCGCGAGCAGTCTTTCCGCGGCGACGAAGCGTCTTTCTATTGTGCTAGATTCTGGGTATTGCGTCGCGCCGAGCTCCGGGGTGGGCCTGGAAAATGAGCGGGTCGTTCAGCCGGATGCGCATTCGTTAGAACGACCTGGCCAACGAGGATTGTTTTGAACTCGACGTTCCTGTTTGCACTGCTCCTGCAAGCCGCCCCCGCCGTAGAAGATCCCGTCAGTCAGGAAGCCATGGACGCAGCCCTCGGCTCGGGGGCCATCGAGACCGGACTGCTGGACCTGGTGCTTTCCGCCGGGTTGCTGGCCAAGCTGGTCATCCTGCTGCTGCTGGCGATGTCGGTCTTCTCCTGGGCGGTCGCTTTCTCCAAATACGGTCTGCTGCGGCAGGCGGCGGCCAAGGACAGCCTGTTTCTCAAGGCGTTCCGCCGCGTCGGCAAGCTGGCGGACATGAACGCGGCCAGTGAGCAGTACCGGCCCGCGCCGCTGGTGACGATCTTCGAGTACGGCTACGAGGAGCTCGCCCGACAGGTCAACAAGTACGGCAAGATCCGATCCGGCGACGCCATCGAACGCGTGATGCTGCTGGCCACCGGCGAGGAGACCGCGCGCCTACAGCGCAGCATGGGCTGGCTGGCGACGATCGCCTCGGCGGCGCCGTTCATCGGCCTGTTCGGCACGGTCTGGGGCGTGCTGGAGTCGTTCCGCGGCCTCGGCGCGGCCGGCGGCGCCACCCTGCGGGCGGTCGCTCCGGGCATCGCCGAGGCGCTCATCGCCACCGCCGCGGGCCTGTTCGCCGCCATCCCGGCGCTGATCTTCTACAACTACTTCTCGCAGCAGATTCGTGAGATTCGCGCTCGAATGAACGACTTCGGGCTCGAGTTCTACAACCTGGCGGAGAGAGACTACGGGGACGAGGATGATTCGTTCGACCAGACGAGGGCGGTCCGGCGCTGACGAGCAACTGCTGGCGTCGATCAACGTCACGCCGTTCGTCGACGTCGTCCTGGTGCTGCTGATCATCTTCATGATCACCGCGGCCGTGGTCGAGTTCGGCTTGCAGGTCAGCGTACCCAAGACGACCATCTCCACGGCCCGGCCGAAGAAGGACTTTCTGACGCTGCAGATCGGCTCCGACGGGCGTCTGATCCTCGACGGCGCCGCGGTGTCGCTCTACGACATTGCCGACGCGGCAAAAAAAGCGGATTCGGCGGAACCAAAAGTGTACGTACGCGTCCATAAGAGCGCGCCCTGGGAAATCGTCGCGCAGGTGCTCGCCGAGTGCCGCGCGGGCGGCGTGGAGGTCAATTTGATCCCCAAGCCGTTGACTCGCGATCCGCGAGGATAGAGAGAAGTCGAGCAACGGATGGCTTTTTCCACGCAGGGCCCGGACGCGCACGACGAGCCGTTGGCGGAGATCAACGTCACGCCGTTCGTCGACGTCGTGCTGGTGTTGCTGATCATCTTCATGATCACCGCCGGCGTCTTCGATTTCGGGCTCGAAATCGACGTTCCGCAGACGCGCGAGATCGCCGCGTCCCAGAAGGAATATCCCTTCGTCAACATCACCGCCGACGGCAAGGTTTTCTATAACACCGAGCCGATCGGCGTGAACGACATCGCCGACCGCATCGTGGCGGACTTTCACGGCGAGCAGGGCCAGACGCCGGGCGTCTTCGTCCGGGCCGACAAGGCCACGCCGTGGGAGGTGATCTCGCCCATCGTGGAGCAGTGCGGCGCGGCCAAAATAGCCGTCCAGATGGTGACCAAGCCGCTCGAGCACAACCCGAACCGGGGCGCGCCATGAAGATTCATCTCGACCCGGATCTAGAGATGAAAGAGGAGCGCCTGGGGCGCCCTTTGGGCGTTTCGCTGGGCTGCCACGCGGCCCTGCTGGTGCTGATCCTGACGTGGGGCTGGCTGCAGCCGCCGCCGTTCCGATTCGGCGAGCTCGACGGCGACGCCGGCTCGGCCGTCTCGGTGAACGTGGTCGAGGGCATCCCCATCAACACGCCGCGCTCCGCTCCGAATCCGGTCGCCAACCCGGTCAAGCACGAAGTGCCCGCGCCGCCGGAGGTCGAGCCCCCGAAGCGGCCCGAGCCCGCGCCGCCGGAAGAGCCCGAAGCCGTGCCGGTGGAGGAGCCCAAGCGCAAGCCGGCGCCCAAGCGCGAAGAGCCCAAGCCGGCCCAGAAGAGCGCGCCGGAGAAGGTCGAGAACCAGGTCGCATCGTCCACCGGCGCCCGCGCCAGCAACCCGATCTTTTCCGGCACGCAGACGTCCACCGGCGGGGTCGGCATGCAGGGGACCAACCCCTTCGGCCAAGGCTTTGGGTGGTACTCCGAGCAGTTGCAGCGCCGGCTCGCCGAGGAGTGGCGCAAGACCTTGGGCCAGGTCTCCGGGCCCACGAACAACCCCGTGGTGGTGCGGTTCACCATTCTCAATGACGGTAGAATCGAGGGAGTTCAAGTCATTGAGTCGAGCGGCAACCGCAGCTTGGACTACTCCGTCCAGCGCGCCGTGCAGTACATCAACCCTTTCCAGCGCCTGCCCCCGCTGATGCGCCGAAGCTCGATCAGCGTAGAGATGACCTTTAAACGCGACTGAGGACCCGAATGCGAATTTCCGCTGCCTTCCTGCTTCTGTTTTCGGTGGCCGCCGTGGCTCAGCATGCCGTGGCTCAACAGCGGCCCGCAGACATCACCGGCACCGTGCTCAACGAGGGCGGACAAGACCCTCGGATCGCCGTACCCGACATCCGCGGCCTGGTGGGGACTGATAACGAGCGGGCCTTCAACAACACGCTCTGGAACGATCTGGAGTCCTCCGGACGGCTGGAGATGGTGCCCAAGAGCCTCTATCCCCGCATCGCGCCGGCCAAGCCGGAGGACTTGAAGTCCGGCCGGGACTTCCCGTCCGAGCCCGGCGCCCGCGGCCTGTGGCTGAACGGCTGGGCGGAGCCTCCGACGCTGGCCCGCTACCTCGTGTTCGGTTCGCTGGAAACCCAGAACGACCGCCTGGTGCTCAACGGCTATGTCTACGATTCCACCCAGGAGCAGACGACGCAGGCCTACATCTTCGGCAAGCGCTACTACGCCGCCATGGACAAGATGGGCGCCGAGGAGATCGCGCACGACTTCTCGCGCGACATTCTGATGAACCTCGGGCTGGGCATGGGCCTGGCCGGCTCGCGGATCTATTTCGTCTCCGATCGCACCGGGCATTCGGAGATCTTCTCGATGGACTACGACGGCGCCAACGTGAAGCAGCACACCAAATACCAGAGCATCACGACGACGCCGGCGGTCTCGCCGGACGGCTCGAAGCTGGCCTTCACGACCTACGCCGAGGGCACTCCCAAGATCTTCATCCACTCCCTGGAGACGGGCCGTCGCTTGGCGTTCCTCAACCAGGACGCCTCCCTGAACATGACCCCCTCGTTTACGCCCGACGGCAAGTCGATCTTCTATGCCTCTTCGGTCACCGGACGGTCTCAGATCTACCAGGCGGACCTTGACGGCAGAAATCTGCGCAGGATATCTTATTCTCGATCGCTCGACCTCGATCCCAACGTCAACCCACGAACCGGCGCGCAGATCGCATTCGTCTCGGACGTGTCGGGACTGCCGCAGGTCTACGTCATGGACGCCGACGGCGCCAATGTTCGTAAGCTCTCGGGCGGGGGAGGCGACGCCGTGCAGCCGGCGTGGGATCCGCAAGGGCAGAACCTCGCGTTCAGTTGGACGCGCGGTTTCGAGCCGGGCAACTACAACGTCTTCGTGATCAACGTCGCCACCCAGAAGCTGGTGCAGTTGACTCATGGAGCCGGCCGCAACGAGAGCCCCTCGTGGGCGCCGAGCGGAACGCATATCGTGTTCTCCTCGGATCGCTCGGGCGGTACGCAGATTTGGACGATGACGGCGGACGGAACGCAACCGAAGAGACTGACCGATCAGGGCCGCAACCGTACTCCGATTTGGGCTTCGAGGTAACGGGAAATCGGTCTGGAAACAGGAAAAAAAGCCGCGCCACAGCGGCGGAGGGGTTGCGTTATCGTTTTCCCCACACGTATCTTAGTGGATCGCAGTGAATTGTTTGAGGAGGCCTACCAAGTTCCCATGCTACGCAACCGTAAACTCACGCTGATCGCACTCAGCGTCAGTCTGGCGCTCTTTGCGGCAGGCTGCAAGAAGAAGGCGCCGCCGCCGGAACCGCCGCCGCCGCCGCCGCCCCCGGTCGCCAAGCCCGCTGCTAAGCCGACCGTGACCCTTTCGGTCGAGCCCAGCTCGATCGAGCGTGGCAAATCGGCGACGTTGAAGTGGTCGGCGAGCAACGCGACGAGCGCTTCGCTGAACCAGGGCGTCGGCACCGTGCCGACCTCGGGCTCGCGCGAAGTCTTCCCGACCCAGACGACCGAGTACGTGATCACGGTGCAGGGCGAGGGCGGAACCGCTTCGGCTTCGGCCAGCGTGACCGTTCGGACGCCGCCGCCGCCGCCGCCGCCGCCGGCTCCGCGGACCAAGACGATCAGCGACCTGCTCAACGAGAAGGTCAAGGACGCCTACTTCGACTACGACAAGAGCGACCTGCGGCCTGATGCGCAGGCGGCCCTCCGCGCCGACGCCTCGGCGCTGAAGGAGATCTTCGGCGAGATCTCCGACGGGCGGGTTCTGATCGAGGGGCACTGCGACGAGCGCGGCACCAACGAGTACAACCTCGCTCTGGGCGACCGCCGCTCGACCGCTGCGCGCGACTTCCTCGTCAACCTCGGCGTGCCGGCCAGCAAGCTGAGCACGGTGAGCTACGGCGAAGAGCGTCCGCAGTGCACCGAGACCAACGAGAGCTGCTACCAGCGCAACCGCCGGGCGCACTTCTCGGCCGCTCGCTAAACGAGTCGAATCGCTTCCTCTGAACAACCCGGGCCGGTCGCGCACACACGCGGCCGGCCCTTTGTGCGCTTTCTTCCACTCGCCCGCCGGTCTGTTAAGCTATCGAAATCAAGGGTTCTAGGGGCGATGTGCAACCTAGACGGGCGGACCGTCGTCCTCCTTGGGTAGAAGCAAGACCATGCTCGAGCGAATGAAGACCCCACTGTTGACGTCCCTGCTCGTGGCCGCTCTGGCCGCGCCGGCGATGGCGGACAAGAAGGACGACATGCTGCTGCAGATCCAGCGGGATCTGGCCTTGCTGCAAGAAGCCTTGCGGCAGAGCGACCGGGCGCAAGGCGAACGGATCGCCGCGCTCGACGCGCTGCTGAAGCAGAACCTCGAGCAGACCACGCGCCTGAAGTCGGCCCTCGACGTCATCGAGCGCGCCGTCAACAAGCAGAGTGACGCCATTCTGCCGCCCGTGACCCGCACGGCCGCGAAGGTCGACGCCCTCACCGACCAGTTCGGCGGGCTGCGCGACGCCGTGGAAGAGAGCAACTCGATGCTCACCCGGCTGATGCAGGAAGTCTCCGACCTGAAGACGCACATGACGACGCTGCCGCCTCCGGGCTTCGGCGCGACGCCGGGCGCGGAAGGCGCGGCGGCCCCGGAGGACTCCGGCGACGGCCTGTTCACCAGCGGCTTCACCGATTACAGCCGCGGCAACTACGATCTGGCCAAGGCCGAGCTGACGGACTTTCTGCGTTACTACTCGGCGAGCTCGCGCGCCTCGGAGGCGCAGTACTACCTGGGCGCGATCGCCTATGAGCAGGGCGACCTCGAAGGGGCGGTCAAGGAGTTCAACCTGGTCCTGGAGCGCTACCCGGTGGGCCACATCACGCCGGACGCGCAGTACAAGAAGGGCGTCGCGCTCGAAAAGCTCGGACGCCGCGACGCGGCCATCCAGGAGTACCAGGCGTTGCTGACCCGCTTTCCCAACGCGAGCGTCAGCGAGAACGCCCGCGGCGCCATCGAGCGCCTGCAGGGCGGCGGGCTGGCCGGCGATCCCGGCTCCAAGCCGTCGCCGCTGCGCCCCTGAGGTTTCGGGGTTCCAGGGCCCCCTGCCTTGGCGGATGGGCTCGCATCGTTCGATATCCCCCGGATCAGTGGGCTGACTAGTAGCCGGTCGCCAAGCCTGCCGAGCGCGAATCGGCCGCTCCCACCAGGCCGTCCTCCACCACTTGAATCGCCATCGTGCGGCCCATCTCGCCGCCGGGCGCCAGCTTGTGGCCCATGCCTTCGAGCAAATGCAAGGTGTCGGGCGAGAACCCCCAGCTCTCCATCCGCAGCTCGTCGGGCATCCACTGGTGGTGGAAGCGCGGGAAGTCCACGGCCCTTTGCAGATCCATCCGGAAGTCGATGACGTTGAGGATGGTCTGCAAGACGGTCGAGATGATGGTCGGGCCGCCGGGCGAGCCGACCACCAGGAACAGCTTGCCGTCCTTGGAGACGATCGTCGGCGTCATCGCCGACAGCGGCCGCTTGCCGGGCTCGATGGCGTTGCGCTCACTCTGCAACAGCCCGAACTGGTTCGGCGAGCCCGGCTTGGAGGTGAAGTCGTCCATCTCGTTGTTGAGCAGGACGCCCGTGCCGGCGGCGGTCACCCCGGAGCCGAAGCCGCCGTTGAGTGTGTAGGTGACGGCCACCGCCATGCCCTGTTCGTCCACGACGGAGTAGTGCGTGGTCTGCTCGGACTCCGGCCCCAGGGCGGGCCCGGCGCTGACCTGCGCGCTCGGCGTCGCCCGGCGGGGATCGATCGTGGCCGCGCGGGCCTGGGCGTAGTCCTTGGAGATCAGCTTGCGCAGCGGCACGTCTTTGGCGAAATCGGTGTCGCCGAAGAACTCCGCGCGATCGGCGAAGAAGCGCCGCATCGCTTCGGCGACGTGGTGGATCGCCTGCGCCGAGCCCGCGCCGGCCTCGAAGTAGCGGGTCGGCTCGAGCATGTTGAGCATCTGGATGACGCCCGCTCCGCCAGAGCTGGCCGGGGGCGCGGAGAGGATGTCGTAGCCGCGGTAGGTTCCCTCCAGCGGCCGGCGCTCCTTGGGCTCGTAGGCGGCTAGGTCCGCCAGGGTGATCGAGCCGCCGTTGCGCGCCATGTCGGCGGCGATGCGGCGGGCCGTCTCCCCCTGGTAGAACTCGTCAGCGCCCTTCTTGGCCATGCGGTCGAGCGTCGCGGCCAAGTCCGGCTGGACGAAGCGGTCGCCGTACTCGAAGAAGCGTCCGCCGTTTTGGAAAATGCGCCGGGACTCGGGGAACCGCGCCAGCCGCTCGCTGCCGCGTAGGGCCTGCGCCATGCCCCAGGGCAGCGGAAAGCCTTTGTGGGCGAGCTCCTGGGCCGGCGCGATCAGGCGCTTCCAGGGCAGGGAACCGTACTTGCGGCGGGCCAGCTCGAAGCCTCGCGCCGAGCCCGGTACGCCCGAGGCTTGGTAGCCCACCAGGCTGCGGTCGGTGGCCTTGCCGGCCGCGTCCAGGTACATATCGCGGGAGGCGGCCGCCGGCGCGGTCTCGCGAAAGTCCAGAAAGGTCGAGCGTCCGTCGGGGAAGCGGATCAGCATGAAGCCGCCGCCGCCGAGGTTGCCGGCCGAGGGATGCGTCACGGCCAACGCCAAGCCCACGGCCACGGCGGCGTCGACCGCGTTGCCGCCGTCGCGCAGCGTCTCGAGGCCGGCGCGGGCGGCGTGGGGCTCGGTGGCCGCCACCATCGCCTTGCGGGCGTGCACGGGCTCGCGGGTGGCTGCCTGCGCCGCCGGCGCGCAGGCCAGGGCGACAATCGAGAGGAGGCGGACAAAGCGCATCGCTTTAGCTTAACGGCGCGCCGCGCCGTGTCGTTTCCTGTCGCCCATCCTGCCAGAATGAAAAGGAAGCGGGCCCGGTGGAGCCGCCTGCCATGAGAATCGCCTACCTCGACTGCTTTTCCGGCATCGCCGGCGATATGCTGCTCGGCGCCATGATTGACGCCGGGCTCGACGCCGACCGCCTGCGCGCCGAGATCGCCAAGCTGGGGCTGCCTGGCGTGGAGTTGCAGGTCGAAAAGACGGTTCGCCGCGGCATCACCGGCTCCGACGTCAAGGTCCTCACCGGGCCTGACCACGACCACCGCCACCTGTCGACGATCGAGAGGATCATCGACGGCAGCGACATCAGCGAGAGCGCCAAGCAGACCGCCAAGACGATCTTTCGCCGCCTGGGCGAGGCCGAAGCGGCCATCCACGGCGTCTCCATCGAACAGGTGCACTTCCACGAGGTCGGCGCCGTCGACGCCATCGTCGATATCTGCGGCGCGGCGATCGGCCTGGAGCTGCTCGGCGTGCAGAAACTCTACTGCTCGCCGCTGAACCTGGGCTCGGGCACGGTCAAGGCGGCCCACGGCGTAATGCCCGTGCCGGCGCCGGCCACCGCCGCGCTGGTCAAAGGGCTGCCCAGCTACTCCGACGGCCCCGCCATGGAGCTGACCACGCCGACGGGCGCGGCCATCGTCTCCACTCTGTGCCAAAGCTTCGGCCCGATGCCGGCGATGGCGATCGAGTCAATCGGCTACGGCGCCGGCGACAAGGACTTTCAGGACCGAGCGAACCTGTTGCGGATGGTCGTGGGCGAGTCCTC
Source organism: Acidobacteriota bacterium (assembly GCA_016125275.1). Classification (GTDB taxonomy): domain Bacteria; phylum Acidobacteriota; class Terriglobia; order Bryobacterales; family UBA6623; genus RI-231. Next base: position 271,596 of record WGMB01000005.1, read on the forward strand.
GCAGGCTCCGGAGGCGACCGAGGTGCTCGTGATCGAGGCCAACATCGACGACATGAGCCCGGAGTGGGCCGGCTACGTGCGCGGCCGTCTGCTGGACGAGGGCGCGCTGGACGTGACGATGACGCCGGCCTACATGAAGAAGGACCGCCCGGGCTACGTGCTCTCCGTGCTGGCCAAGCCCTTGGACCGCGATCGCCTGGCCGACGTGCTCTTTGCCGAGACGACCACGATCGGCGTACGCTACTCCTCGGCCTGGCGCAGGGTTCTGGAGCGCACCTGGGCGACGGTCGGCACGCCGTACGGCGAGGTGCGCGTGAAGGTAGCCTCCGAAGGCGACCAGGTTCGCAACTTCGCGCCGGAGTATGAGGACTGCAAGAAGTTGGCGCAGGCGCAGAGCGTACCGCTCAAGGCTGTTTGGCACGCCGCCGTGCAGGCTTACCAGCAGAGCCGTTGACGCCTGCCGGCGCCCGCGCCAGACGCAGCCGCCGGCCCCAGAGATTCAGCGATGAAGAAGTACTACATTACGACGCCCATCTACTACGTCAACGCCACGCCGCACATCGGGCACGCCTACACGACGCTCGCCTCCGACAGCGTCAAGCGCTTCCGCCGCATGCTGGGCGAAGACGCCGTGCTGACCACCGGCACCGACGAGCACGGGCAGAAGGTGGAGCAGTCGGCGCAGAAGGCCGGCTGGACGCCGCAGGAGTTTACTGACAGCGTCTCGGCCGCCTTTCGCCGGGAGTGGGACGAGCTCGGGGTGGACTACGATCACTTCCGCCGCACCACCGACCCGCTGCACGCCCAGGCCGTCCACGAGATCTTTCTGCGCTGCAAGGAGGCCGGCTACATCTACAAGGCTTCCTACTCGGGTAAGTACTCGGTGACCGACGAGATGTTCATCACCGACGAGGAGGCCGCGGCGCTCGACCCGGACAAGGTGATCGAGGTCACCGAAGAGAACTACTTCTTCAAGCTCTCGGCCTTCGGCGACAAGCTGCTCGAGCTCTACCGCTCGCAGCCGGACTTCGTCCAGCCCGAGGCGCGCCGCAACGAGGTGATCGCCTTCGTCGAGCAGGGGCTCAAGGACCTGTCGATCTCGCGCTCGTCGCTCAAGTGGGGCATCCCGCTGCCGGACGACCCGGCCCACGTGTTCTACGTTTGGTTCGACGCCTTGACGACCTACATGTCGGCGATCGGCTACGGCGAAACCGGCGAGCGGCGGCAGTTGTGGGAGAAGCTCTGGCCGGCTGACGTCCACATGATCGGCAAGGAGATCGTGCGCTTCCACGCCGTCTACTGGCCGGCCTTCCTGATGGCCGCCGGCTTGCCCCTGCCCAAGAAGATCTACGCCCACGGCTGGCTGGTCTTTCAGGGCGACAAGATGTCCAAGTCCAAGGGCAACATCGTGCGGGCGCGGCCCATCGCGAAGGTCGTCGGCGTGGAGGGCTTGCGCTACTACCTGCTGCGCGAGATCGTCTTCGGCCAAGACGGCAACTTCTCTTGGGAAGCGCTGGTGGAGCGTTACAACTCCGACCTCGCCAACGGCTTGGGCAACCTGTTCAGCCGCACCCTGACGATGCTGAACAAGTATCGCGACGGCGTGGCGCCGGAGCCGCCGGCCGGCGACGACAGCGGCCTGCCGGAGAAGGGCTCGGCGACGATCGCCGCCGTCACGGCGCACTTCGAGAAGTTCGAGTTCTCGCGAGGGCTCGAGGCGCTGTGGTCGCTGCTGAGCGCGGTCGACAAGTACATCGTCACCCAGCAGCCCTGGAAGCTCGCCAACGCCCAGGACGCCGACAGCCAGGCGCGCCTGTCGGCCACGCTGTACAACGCCGCCGAAGCGCTGCGTCTGGCGGCCGTGCTGGCCTACCCGATCCTGCCGGATTCGACGCCGAAGATCTGGAAGGCTCTGGGGCAGAGCGACGATCTGGCGACCTACCCGCTGCGGGAGCTGGCCTGGGGCGGGCTCGCCGCCGGCGGCCGAACGCTCGAACCGGAGCCGCTGTACCCGCGGCTGGACGTGGAGAAATCCGTGAAGGAGATGCAAGCTTTGGAAGAAGAAGCGCTGAAGGAACAAGCGGCCACCATGGGCAAGCCCGCCGAGGAGAGCAAGCCGGCCCTGGTCGTCGACACGCCCGAGATCCAGATCGACGATTTCTTCAAGGTCGACATGCGGGTGGGTCTGGTGCTCGAGGCGCGGCAGCATCCCAACGCCGACAAGCTGCTGCACCTGACCATCGACATCGGCGAAGCGCAGCCGCGCTCCATCTGCGCCGGCGTCGCCGGAGTCTACGACCCCGCCAAGCTGGTCGGGCGCAAGGTCGCCATCGTGGCCAACCTGAAGCCGCGCAAGATGCGCGGCATCGAGAGCCAGGGCATGATCATCGCCGCTTCGGGCGACGATCATCACCCTTATCTGGTGAGTTTTTTGGAGGACGCGCCGATCGGAGCGCGCCTGGGTTAGGCGCTAACAATTCGGCTCTCCGGCGCGTCTAGTGAAGTAGACTAGCGAAACACTCAGGAGGTGCACCGTGTCCGTCAAGATGAATCACGAACCTGAAAGCAGGGCGCTCGAAGTGACGATGGAGGGGAAGCTCCAAGCGGAGGACTACGAAACCTTCGTTCCGGTCGTCGAAGACCTGATCAAGCAGTACGGATCTCTGGACTTGCTGGTGAACCTGCATGACTTTCACGGCTGGACCGCCGGAGCGCTTTGGGAGGACATCAAGTTCGACGTGAAGCACTTCCGCGACATCGGCAAGCTCGCCATCGTGGGCGAGACGAAGTGGGAGGCCGGCATGGCGAAGTTCTGCAAGCCCTTCACGACCGCCGAGGTGCGGTTCTTCCCGCGCGAAGACCTCGTCGCCGCCCGGGAATGGATCGGCGTGCACGCGACGGTCAACTAGGCGGCCCGGGCCTTTGGGCCGCCAGGACAACTGGCTCGCCGCTAGGGCGAGTGCTACGATACCGCTCGGAACGCGATGCGCTTCGAGCGGTATTTTCTTTTGTTGGCGGCCCTGCCTCTCGCCGCCCAGAGCCCCGAACAGATCGACTTCTTCGAGGCCAAGATCCGGCCGGTGCTGGTGGAGCGCTGCGAGGTCTGCCACGGCGCCGGGACGCCGGTTCCGCAGGGCGGCCTGCGGGTCGACTCCCGGCAAGGCCTGCTCGAAGGCGGCGCGTCCGGCCCGGCCCTGGTCCCCGGAAAGCCCGAGCGCAGCCGGCTGATCCAGGCGCTCAGCTACGAGGACGAGTCCCTCCAGATGCCGCCGGGAGGAAAGCTGGCCGACGAGCAGGTCGAGGCCTTTCGCGCTTGGGTGGCGATGGGAGCGCCCGATCCGCGGACCGGAACGGCGACTGCGCCGCCGGCGCCGGCCTCCGAGCCATTGTGGTCCCTGGTCGCCCCGAAATCGGTGGAGCCGCCGGCCAACGCAGGCCGCACGCGCATCGACCGTTTCGTCCTCGCCCGGCTGACCGAGGCCGGCCTGGAGCCTTCGCCCGCCGCCGACCCGCGCACGCTGCTGCGGCGCCTCTCCTACGACCTGATCGGCCTGCCGCCCTCGGCCGCCGAGCTCGACGCCTTCGCCCAGGACGCTTCGCCGGACGCCTATGCGCGCGCCCTGGACCGGCTGCTGGACTCGCCCGGCTTCGGCGAACGCTGGGCTCGGCACTGGCTGGACGTGGTGCGCTACTCCGACGACGGCGCCCAGGCCAAGCCGTTCCCGACCTCCTGGGTCTACCGCGATTGGGTGATCCGGGCTCTGAACCAGGACATGCCCTATGACCGCTTCGTCGTGGAGCAGTTGGCCGCCGACCAGCTCGAAGACGGCGACGCTCGGCGGCTGGCCGCCTTGGGCCTGCTGACGCTGGGAATCAATCTGCCGCGGGCGACCGACGTGCCCGAGAACCTCGACGACCGCATCGACGTGGTCACCCGCGGCCTGCTGGGGCTCTCGGTGGCTTGCGCCCGCTGCCACGACCACAAGTTCGATCCCATCCCGCAGAAGGACTACTACGCGCTCTACGGGGTGTTCCTCAATTCCCCCGACGCCATCGAGCCCACGCCCATCGAGCCCATCGGCGACTCTCCGCTCGATCGCTTCTACCAGAAGCGTTTGGAGGTCCGGCGCCGTCAGATCGACGAGTTCCGGCAGGAGCGGCTGGAGGATCACAAGGCCGAGCTGCGCGAGCGGAAGGCGCTGGAGCGCTACCTGCAGGCGGCTTGGGACGGCCGGGAGCTCTCCAACACCCAGCTCGAGAAGATGGCCCGCGAGCGCGACCTGAACCTCTACGTGCTGCGGCGCTGGCGCGAGACGCTGCGGGCGGCCCTCGAGCGGAACGATCCGCGCTTCCGAGACTTCGCCGCTTCGCAGCTCGCCGCGCGGCTGGCGGAGGCGAGCCGGCCGGAACCCTGGCCCGGCCCGGAGAAGGAGTCCCTGCGGCAGTTGCTGTGGGGCGACGACGCGCCGACCAACGTACCTTTCGAGGACTTCTGGTGGATCCAGACCGAAGGCGACTCGAACACCGTCAAGCAGCTCACCTGGCAGTACGAGGGAGTGCTGGCGGACTGGCTCTGGCGCGGCGGGCCGCAGCACGCCATGACGGTCTACGACGCTCCCCAGCCCGAGCCGGCCTACGTCTTCGTACGCGGCAATCAGAACGACAAGGGCGCCGCCGTGCCGCGGCGCTTCCTCACGGCGCTGGGCGGCCGGCGCTTCGAACACGGCAGCGGCCGGCTGGAGCTGGCGCGGGCGATCGTCGACCCCAAGAATCCGCTCACCGCCCGCGTCTGGGTCAACCGCGTCTGGAGCCACCTGTTCGGCGAAGGGCTGGTGCGCACTCCGAGCGACTTCGGCGTCCGCGGCGCCGAGCCGACGCACCCGGAGCTGCTCGACGACTTGGCCGTCCGTTTCGTGCGGCAGGGCTGGTCCACCAAGCGGCTCATCCGCGAGATCGCGCTCTCGGACGCCTATCGCCAGTCCAGCGCCGACCGGCCGGCCGCGCGCGCCCAGGACCCGGAGAACCTGTTGCTGTGGCGGCAGAACCGCCGCCGGTTGGGCTTCGAGCCGCTGCGGGATACCTTGCTGGCCGTTTCGGGCCGGCTGGAGGGCTCGGTCGGAGGACCGCCGTTCCAGTTGCAGGCCGAGCCGTCGGTGCCGCGCCGGTCGCTCTATGCCTACATCTCGCGCGAACAGATCTCCGGGTTGCTGCGCACGTTCGACTTCTCCAACCCGGAGCAGCATACGCCGCAGCGGCAGACCACCACGTCGCCGCAGCAGGCGCTGTTCCTGCTCAACAGCCCTTTCATCCTGGAGCAGGCGCGGGCGCTGCTGGCGCGCGTGGAACAGCAGGGCCCGGGCGACGACGCCGAGCGCGTCGGGCTGCTCTACCGCGATGCGCTGGGGCGCTCCGCCACTCCTGCTGAGCTGAAGCTGGCCGCGGATTTCCTGGCCGCTCGCGCCTCCGCCCACGGCCTGGAGCCGGCGGCGGACGATCCGGCCGCCTCGGCCTGGTCCTACGGCTGGGGCCGGCTCGACCCCGAAGCGGGACGCGTCGAGGACTTTCGCGCGTTCGCCGAGTTCGTCGACGGCTCCTGGCGGCAGTCCTCGCAGTTGCCCGACCCCGAGGCGGGCATGGCGGAGCTGACGGCCACCGGCGGCCGTCCCGGCGACGGCTTGGGCAACGCCGTCGTGCGCCGCTGGACCGCTCCGTTCGCCGGCAAGGTCGACCTCGAGGGCGAGCTGCGCCACACGGTCGGGCCGTACGCCGAACGGTTCGACACCACCAACGGCGTGCGCGGCTGGCTGCTGTCGAGCCGTCGCGGCGCGCTGGGTTCCTGGACGCTGCGGGGGCTCTCCGCCTCCACGGCTTTCTCCGGGTTGGAGGTGGAGCAAGGCGAGCGGCTCGACTTCGTGGTGGACGCGCGCGGCGACTACGAGGACGACGCCTTCTCCTGGGCGCCGGTCCTGCGGCGCAGCCTGTCCGCCGAGGAGAAGAAGGCCGGCATGGCGGCCGGCGCCTGGAACGCCCGCGACGATTTCCGCGGCCCGCGGCCGGCGGCCCTTTCTCCCTGGGAAGAGTACGCCCAGACGCTGCTGCTGACCAACGAGCTGATCTTCCTGGACTAGTTTTCCTGCCGGATCGAGTACAGCCGGCCGGCGGTCCGCACCAGCAGGCGGTCGCCCACGATCGCCGGGGTCGCCATGGCCATCTCTCCCAGCGGATTCACGCCGAGCAGCTCGAACTTCTCGCCCGCCGCGAAGACGTAGGTGTCGCCCGTCTCGCTCAGGCAGAAGACCTTGTCGCCATAGGCCCACGGCGAGGAGGTGAAGGCCGCGCCGTCGCGGTCCAGGCGCGCCTTGTAGTCCTGCTTGCCCGTCTTGGCGTCGATGCGGGCGACGATGCCTGTGTCGAAGAGCACGTAGATCGAGCCCTTGTAGGCGACCGGCGTGGGGATGTAGGTGCCGGTTCGTTCGGCCGCCCAGCTCACCAGCTCGTGCAGCGGCTCGCCTTCCTGCGCCGTCAGGTCGCCGGAGCCGCCCGGGCGAACCGCAAACAGCGGGCGCGACTTGCCGCCGTCGAGTAGCAGCAGGCCGTCGACGGCGAACGGGCTGGGGGCGGGGTTGCCGCCCATGCCGGCCAGCCGCCACAGCTCCCGGCCCTCGAGGTCGTAGCTGATGGCGATGCCCGGCCCGATCGTCACGATCTCGGTCCGCAGCTCGTTCTTCCAAAGGAACGGCGACGCCCAGCCGGAACGCCGGGCGGCCTCGCCTCGCGGCTTCACGTCCCGATCGGTCCGCCACAGCGGCCGGCCGGTGTTCTTGTCGAAGGAGGCCAGAAACTGCTGCTCCTCGTTGTCGTTGATGATCACGATCTGGTCGCCGGCCAGCGCGGGCGAGCTGCCGGTGCCGAAGTCGAGGTAGATGGGGTGCGACTCGAGCGGCGTGGCCCAAACCTGCTCGCCGTCGAGGTCGTAGGCGTACAGCCCGAGGTTGCCGATGTAGACGTAGACCCGTTCGCCGTCGGTGACGGGCGTCTCGGAGGTGAAGCTGTTCTTGCGGTGGCGTCCGCCGGGCGGATGGCCGGCGTGGATCTCCTTGCGCCAGAGCGTTTGCCCGGACTCCAGATCGAGACAGTAGAGGTAGTAGTGCAACTGGACTTCGTGCGGCAGCTCGATGTCGCGCGCGACGACCTTTTCGAGCACCTCGGCGTCGCTGAGGCCCTGCTGGGAGAGCTCGGCGGCGTACTCATTGCTGTACTCGGTGCCGATCTGCGGCTGCTTGGAAGCGCCTTCGGTGGTGGCGGTCGTCAGAAAGATCTTGCCGCCGGCGACGATGGGCGAGGACCAGCCCCGTCCGGGAACCTCCACGGACCACTCGACGTTCTCGTCGACGGACCACTTGGCGGGCAGGCCGGCCCGTTCGCTGACCGGATTGGCGTCCGGCCCGCGAAACTGCGGCCAAGCGGACTCGGCAGCCCAGACGCCGGGCGCAAGCCACAACGCGGCCAAGGCAAAATGTGCGGTCGAAGCGGCGCTTCTCAGCATCGGCGGAGCTCCCATGGGACTCAGATACGCGCGCGGCCGCTGGTTTGTTCGTGGCGACCGATTCCCGAATGGATCTTGGACGCTGCCGTCCTGCTTTCGTGAGCCTCGAATGCGCTTCGTGACGCATCCGCTCGACCGCCCTCTCACTCCACCGTCGGGTACTCGATGCCGAGCTGCTCCATGTACGACGAGTACTTGGATGGGTCGTAGCGCAGCTTCTCGAGCGCGGGCCGGAACTTCTCCATCTTTTCCGCGTTGGTGTCCGCCGGCGGGCTCACGTCGTCGGGAATCAGCGATTGCCACTTCACGTCCTTGGTCTGCTCGGCGAAGTAGGCCTTGGCGCGCTCCAGGTGGCTCGGGTCGGCGAACAGCTCGATCATCGTCATCGCCTGCGCCTGCGCGCCGGCCAGGGCGCCCTTGTGCGCGATCGGTGTGGCCATGGCGATGCCCGAAGACCAATGGTGGCCGACCGTTCCCGGGATGTTTGCCGGGTAGCGCAGGTTGATCGTCGGGACCTTCCAGCTCACCTCGGCGATGTCGTCCGAGCCGGAGGACGTCTCGGCCGGACCGTCGAGCGGACTCGGCTTGGCGCGCAGGCCGCTCTGCTCGGCGTCCATGAGCTTCTGCACGGCGCGGGCCAGGCGCTGGTCCTCGTCGCTCCAGGCCGGCATGCCTACGCGCTGGATGTTGGCGTCGAGCAGCTCGGCCAAGGGCTTGTTGAAGTGGCCTTCCCAGGCCGCCCCGATGATGCGCTCGGTCATCGTCGTGTCGGTCATCATGGCGGCGGCGCGCGCCATCTGCTGGCCCAGGGCGTGCAGCTCCTTCACGTGGGCGTAGTCGAGCTCGCGGAAGAAGTACCAGACCGTGGCCTCGGACGGCACCACGTTCGGCTGATTGCCGCCGTGCGGAATCGAGTAGTGCGAGCGCTGCTGCAGCCGCAGGTGCTCGCGGCGGAAGTTCCAGCCGATGTTCATCAGCTCGACGGCGTCCAGCGCCGAGCGGCCCTTCCAGGGAGAGCCGGCGCCGTGCGCGCTGACGCCGTGGAAGGAGAATTGTGTGGAGACCAGCGCCAGCCCGCGCACGCCCCACTGGGTGTCGAACGAGCTCGACACGTGGCAGCTCAGCATCGCGTCGAGGTCGTCGAACAGCCCCTCGCGCGCCATGTAGGTGCGGCTGCCCAGCAGCTCCTCGGCGACGCCGGGGTAGACCCGGATCGTCCCCGGCATGTTGTGCTTCTGCAGGATCTCCTGGACGGCGAGCGCCGTGGCGACCTGCACCGCCTGGCCGGCGTTGTGGCCTTCGCCGTGTCCCGGACCGCCGGGGATGAGCTCGTCGTGGCGGGCGACGCCGGGCTTCTGCGAGGTCTCGGGCAACCCGTCGATGTCGGCCATCAGGCCGAGAATGGGCTTGCCGGAACCCCACTCGGCCACGTAGGCGGTGGGCATGCCGGCCACGCCGGTCCGGATCTTGAAGCCTTTCTCGGCGAGCAAACCCGTCAGGTACTCGACCGTCTCATGCTCTTGGTAGCCCAACTCGGCGAAGCTGAACAGGGAGTCGGTGATCACCTGCACCAGCTTGGCCCGGCCCTGCACGCGCTCCTGCGCCTCCTGCCGCAGTTGATCCGTGGGAGGGGCCTGCGCCGTGGCCAGGGAACAGGCCAGGAGCAGGAGCGGCAAAGCGCGGGCTGAGGGCAGAGGGCGGGCCGGCATGGAGTCAAGGTATCACGCCGGTCCAAGCCCGACGCGCACCGGGCGCTTTCCCTGCTACCCTCGTCGGAAACCGGTCGTGCTGGCATCGATCTCCAAGCTGGACCGTTGGAATCGCGTGTTGTTGGCGATTCTGGCCGCCTACCTGGCGCTGTGGCCGCTCGAGCCGCTGTCGAGGGCGGTCTACGGGCTGCGCGTGGCGCTGCAGACGCTGCTCTATGTGTTGGCGGCGGCGCTGTTGGCACGGCTGGCGTTTCGGGGCCTGCGGGCGCTCACCCGGCGCTTTCTGTGGCGCGTGCGGCATCGCATGGCGGTGGCCTACTTCTTCGTGGGCGTGGCGCCGCTGAGCCTCGCGCTGATTCTGGGCGGCTTTGCGGTGGCTCTATCGGTGGGTCCGTTGGCGGCCTACCTGGTGACGGCGCAACTCGAGAAGCGCTCGGCGGAGCTCTACGCCACGGTCGATTCACTCTCCTGGGAGCTCCGGGCGGCCCCCGCGGCGGACCGGCCGGCGATCGGACGGCGATTTCTCACCGACGCCCGCGCGCGCTATTCCGGCATTCTGGCGCGGATGCGGACGCCGGAAGGCGTGCTGGCCGTCCCGGCCTCGTTCGCCGAGGAGCCTCTGCCGGAGTCTCTGCCCAGCTATCGCGGCTTGGTGCTGTGGGACGGCCGTCTGTATCTGACGGCCTACGCCCGGGACAGCGACGGCTCGCCCTCGCTGCTCGCCCTGGCGCCGATGACCGACGACTATCTGGCCGGCCTGCTGCCGGACCTGGGTGTGGTGGAGTTTCGCGACGCCCGCTCGAACTCGCCCGCCGCCGGCTCGCGCGTGATCGAGATGGCGCGCGCCGCGGCCCCGGCCAACGCTCCGCCGCCGCCGGCCATGGCCCGGCTGCCGCCGCCCGCGCATCCGTTTGACTGGACGATTCGCTGGCCGGCCCAGACCCAGGTGCTCGATTGGCAAACCGGCGCCATCGAACCGCGCAACGTGCTGGCTCTGCGGACCCGCCCGTCGGCCGTCTTTCGCCACGTGATGAGCAAGCAGTCGCCGGAGGTCAACGCGATCGCCGTCAACCTGGGGCGGGCGCTGGCGATCCTGTTCGGAATCGCTCTGTTGATCTCGACCGTGGTGGCGGTGTCGCTAACCCGTACGGTCACCGGCGCCATCCACGACCTCTACGTCGGCACGCGCCACGTGGACCGCGGCGACTTCAGCTACCGCGCGCCGGTCCACGGCTACACGCAGCTCACTGAGCTGGCGCGGTCGTTCAACACGATGACGGCCTCGATCCAGCGCCTGGTCGAAGACTCCAAGGAGCGCGAGCGCCTGGAAGCCGAGCTGCAGATCGCGCATGAGGTGCAGGCGCAACTGTTCCCGCGCTCGACGCCGCGGCTCGACACGCTCGAAGCGCTGGGCGTCTGCAAGCCGGCGCAGTCGGTCTCCGGGGATTTCTACGACTACGTGCGGCTGGGCGACCATCGCCTGGCGTTGTCGTTCGGCGACGTCTCGGGCAAAGGGATCTCGGCGGCGCTGGTGATGGCGGCGGTGCACTCGACGGTGCGCACCCAACTGGCGCTGCTGGGTTCCGGCGGAGAGGATCTGCGGGAGGCCGTGGCGCGGGTGGTGGCCGAGGCCAACCGCCAGCTCTGCGCCGGCACGGCCCCGGAGAAGTTCGCCACTCTGTTCTTCGGCATCTACGACGAGCCCACCCGCGCGCTGCACTACTGCAACGCCGGCCATCTGCCCCCGATGCTGGCGCGTTCGGGCGGCGTGGAGCGGCTCGACGTCAACGGCATGGTCGTCGGCGCCTTTCCCAACGCCTGCTACGAAGGCTCGTCGGTCGAGATCCGGTCCGGCGACCTATTGTGCGCCTTCACCGATGGCATCACCGAGCCGGAGAACGCCTACGGTGAGGAGTTCGGCGAAGATCAGCTCGGCCGGCTGATCCTGCGCGAAGCTGATCGGCCGATTCAAGAGATCATGCGCCTCGTGCTCGAAGAGGTCGACGCATGGACCAGCCACGGCTCGAGCTCCCTGCAGGACGACCGTACGCTGTTGCTGGCGCGAGGTCTGTAGAGCCATGCGCGGACCCTTTCTGCGGCTGTTCTGGATCGCGATCCTGCTCAACGGCGTGCTCGGCGTCGGAGCGGTCGGCTACCGCTTCATCGAGCAGCGTTCCTGGTTCGAGAGCTTCTTCATGGCCTTGATCACGCTCACCACGGTGGGCTACGGCGAGGTCTGGCCGCTGAGCGACGAGGGCCGGCTGTTCACCTCCGGCCTGATCATCGTCGGCGTGACGGTGGTGTTCGCCGCCATCGGCATCATGAGCGACCTCGTGCTGCAACTCGAGCTCGAGAATTTCTTCGGGCGCAAGCGCACGGCGCGTATGCTGAAGAAGTTGCGGGACCACTACATCGTGTGCGGAGCCGGCCGCGTGGGGCGCGGAGTGATCGACGAGCTGCAGCGCAGCGGCTCCAAGCTGTTGCTCATCGACAGCTCGGGAGAGCGTGCCAAATGGGCCGAGGAGCAGGGCGTGCCGGTGCTGATCGCCGACGCCACGCTCGACCGCACGCTGCTCGACGCCGGCGTGGAGCGGGCCAAGGGTTTGGTGGCGGCGATCGGCTCAGACGCGGAAAACGTCTACGTCACGCTCTCGGCCCGAGGCCTCAATCCCGCCCTGCGCATCGCCGCCCGCGCCACCGACGAGCAGGCGGAGGCAAAGCTCAAGCGCGCCGGCGCCTCGACCGTCTTCACGCCGTATACCTTCATCGGGCATCGGCTGGCGCAGTCTCTGCTACGGCCGCACGTGGTGAGCTTTCTCGACGTGGCTTCGGCGTTCAAGGATACCGACCTCGACTTGGACGTGGAGCAGGTGCGGGTGGCCGAGAAGAGCCCTGTGGCCGAGCGCACGCTCGAGGAATCGAAGCTGCGCCAGCGCTACGGCATCATCGTGCTGGCGGTGATGCGCCCCGATGGGTCGATGCAGTTCAACCCGGCCGGGCAGACCCGCATCCACGCCGGCGACGTGCTGATCGCCATGGGTGAGCGCTCGGCGCTGACCCGTATGGAAGTCGAGGTCGAGGAGTAGAGCCGTGTTGCGCGTCTTGACGGCCTCCCAGATGCGGGAGGCCGACAGCCGAACCATTGAAGCCGGGATTCCGGGACTGATCTTGATGGAGAACGCCGCCTCCCGCGTGGTGGAGGCCTTGGTCGAGGAGTTTCCGAACCTCTCGGCCGAACGGATCGTGATTCTGGCCGGCAAGGGCAACAACGGCGGGGACGGCCTGGCCGTCGCGCGGCAGTTGCTCGTCCGCGGGCTGGCCGGCGACCTCGAGGTCATCCTCACGGCGGACCCCGACGCGCTGCAAGGCGACGCCGCCGCCAACTGGCGAATGCTGCAAGCGGTCGGCGGCCGGGTGCGGGTGGCCCCGGACGAGGCCGCGTGGCGCGTGGCCCGCGGGGCGGCCGTGCGCGCGACCGTGATCGTGGACGCCCTGCTCGGCACCGGCTTGAGCGGCCCGGCCCGGCAGCCGGCGGCCGAGATCCTTCGCGACGTGCGCCTGCACTGCGCCGACGCCCGCATCGTGGCCGTCGATCTGCCTTCGGGGTTGCCCTCCGACGCGGCCGACGCCGAGGGCGAGGTCCTCGATGCCGATCTCACCGTCACCTTCACGGCCCCCAAGCCTTGCCAGGTCCTGCTGCCCAACGCGGCCCGTTGCGGACGCCTGCGGGTGGCGTCGATCGGCACGACGGCGGAGCTGCTCGAAAGCCTCGACGGCGACCGCCTCTACGTCAGCGAGCCGGGCGACTTGGCGGAGCTCGTCGCGCCGCGGCCGACCGATTCCCACAAGGGCTCGTTCGGGCACGTGGCCGTCATCGCCGGCTCCCGCTCCAAGCCCGGCGCGGCCATCCTGGCGGGCACGGCGGCGCTGCGCTCCGGCGCGGGGCTGGCGACGGTCATCACGGCGCAAGGGGCCGCGCCGGCCATTGTCGGCAAGACGCCCGAGCTGATGACCCTGCCCGCCGCCGAGCTCGACGACGGCTCGCTGGGGCCGGACTCGATCGAGGCCGGCTGGCTGGAGCGCGCCGATGTGGTCGCCGTGGGTCCGGGCCTGGGGACCCTGCCGGAGAACCGTCGGCTCGTGGAGCGGCTGGTGGCGGAGGTCTCCCAGCCGCTGGTGGTCGACGCCGACGGGCTGACGGCGCTCGCGGGCCTCGACGCGTGGCCCCGCCGGACGCCGACGCTGATCCTGACGCCGCATCCGGGCGAGATGGCCCGCCTCACCGGTCTTTCGACCGCCGCCGTGCAGGCGGACCGCCTCGCCGTCGCCCGCAAGCTGGCCGTCGAGAAGCACGCTTTGGTCGTCCTCAAGGGCGCCCGCACGCTGATCGCCGCGCCGGACGGCTCGGTCGTCGTCAACCCGACCGGCTCGCCCGCCATGGCCACGGCCGGCTCCGGCGACGTGCTGACCGGGCTCATCGCGGGCCTGCTGGCGCAGTTTCCGGCCGCCGAGCCGCGGCGCGTGGTCGCCGCCGCCGTCTGGCTGCACGGCAAGGCCGGCGAGATCGCCTCCGAGCGCTGGGGCGAGCGTTCGATGCTGGCGGGGGATATGCTCTCCACCCTGCCGGACGTGTTTCGAGCGGCGCGATGAGCCAGCCGACCGTCTACCGCACGTCTTCCGCCGAGGAGACCATCGCCGCCGGGCGGCGGATCGCGGCCGGCTTGCGCGGCCCGCAACTGGTGTTGCTGATCGGCGACCTCGGAGCCGGCAAGACGACCCTGACCAAGGGCATCGTCAGCGGGCTCGGCGCCGCCGCCCCGGAGGACGTGCTGAGCCCCACGTTTGCGCTGATGCACGAGCTCGGCGACGACCCCAAGGTCTATCACCTGGACCTTTACCGCCTCGACCGCCTGCCGGAGCTGGAAACCCTGGGCCTGGACGACCTGTGGGACGAGGAAGCCATCGTGCTCATCGAGTGGGGCGAAAAGTTCGCTGACCGGCTGCCGACGCCCCGCTTGGAGATTCGCCTGCGGGAATTGGGCGACGAGAGCCGCGAAATCGAAATCATCGAGGTGAATGCATGAGCGATCCGAAGGAAATCGCCGCCGATTGGGCGCGGCGCGGCTTCACCTGCGAGCTGTGGATCGATCCGCCCGGCCGCCGTTGGGAAGACTTCACGCATCCCGTGGATGAGCTCGTCACGCCGCTCGAAGGCGAAGTTGAGTTCGAAATCGAAGGGCGCGTGGTGCGGCCCCAGCCGGGGGAAGAGCTGCTGATTCCAGCCGGGGCCCTGCATTCGGCGCGCAATGTCGGTTCAACCACGACCCGTTGGCTCTACGGATACAAGCGTCAATAGGGGCATGCTACACTCCGTCCTCGATGCGCCTGCTGGCACTTTTCGCAGGATTGCTCGCTTATTCGAGCGCGAGCGTCGCGGCCGAGCGCCCCAATTTCATCGTTCTGTTCGCCGATGACCAGGGCTGGGGAGACCTCGGCGTCCAGGGCCATCCCGACATTCGCACGCCGAATATCGACGCCTTGGCGCGCGAGGGGATGCGGCTGACGAGCTTCTACGCCGCGCCTTTTTGCGGACCCTCCCGCGCGGCGCTGATGACCGGAACCTACCCGCCGCGCAACAGCCTGGACTTCAACCACGGGCCCAAGTCGACCACCGGCATCCATCCCCACGAGGTCACCGTGGCCGAGCTGCTGCAGCGGCAGGGCTACGCCACGATGATGATCGGCAAGTGGCACTTGGGCTCCAAGCCCCAGTTCCTGCCGCACCGCAACGGCTTTGACCACTGGTTCGGCCTGCCGTACTCCAACGACATGTGGCCGTATCACCCGCTGATGCCGCCGCAGCCGGACGAAGACGAGCGCATGCGGGCGGCCCGCAAACGCGCCGACTACACCGGCTACGCCGGCCAAGGCCGCTACTACGATCTCGCCAAGGGACAGGGCTTTCCCGAGCCGCTGCCGCTGATGGCGGACGACGAAACGCTGGAGCTGAACCCCGACCTGACGCAGCTCACCAAGCGCTACACCGACCGCGCCCTGGCCTTCCTCGAAGCCAGCAAGGACCGCAGCTTCTTCCTCTACTTGCCCTACGCCATGCCGCACGTGCCGCTGTTCGTCTCCCAAGAGCGCGCCGGAAAGTCGATCCGCGGCCTCTACGGCGACGCGGTGGAGGAGGTCGACTGGAGCGTCGGTCGCATTCGCGACAAGCTGATCGAGCTCGGCCTCGATGACGACACGCTGATCGTCTACACCTCCGACAACGGACCCTGGCTGCAGTACGGCGTCGACGGCGGCTCCGCCGGACCCTTGCGCGACGGCAAGGGCACGCTCTATGAGGGCGGCGTGCGCGTGCCGGGGATCTTCCATTGGCCCGGCCACATCCCCGCCGGCAGGGTGAGCTCGGAGCCGGTCGCGACCATGGACATTCTGCCGACCTTCGCGGCCCTGGCCGGCGTCGCCGCGCCTGCCGATCGCACCCTGGACGGCCGCGACCTGTGGCCGCTACTGTCAGGCCGGCCCGGAGCCGCCTCGCCTCACGAGTACTTCTACTACTTCGGAGGCCGCGGCGCGGACCACGGCACGGCCAACCTGCGCGCCATCCGGCAAGGGCGCTGGAAGCTGCACGTGCGGCGCGTCGGCGCGGACGGCGGCTTCCAGCCCACCGAGCTCTACGATCTGCACGAGGACGTCAGCGAGAAGTTCAATCGCTTGAAGTTGTTTCCGGAGATCGCCCGGCGCTTGCTGGAGCAAGGCGAACGCTTCGCCCGCGAGATCGACGCGCATCGCCGTCCGCTGGGGGAATCCTGAGCGTCGTAGGCCCCAAACCCGTCGTCATCGACACCGATCCGGGCGTCGACGACGCCCTGGCGCTGTTGCTGGCGCTGGCTTCGCCGGAGATCCGCGTGGAGGCGGTGACCGTCGTGGCCGGCAACGCCCCGGTGGAGAAGTGCGCCCGCAACGCGCTGCGGACGATCGCCGCTTCGGGCACGCTCGACCCGCCCCCGGTGGCGATGGGCTGCGAGCGTCCGCTCCGTCGGGACCTCGTGACGGCCCCCCATGTTCACGGCCAGGACGGGCTTGGCGACGTCGCGACTCCATTCGACAAAGGCCTGCGTGATCCGTTGCGGGTGCATGCCGTTGACGCCATCCTCGAGACCGTCTCCGCCCGTCCCGGCGAGATCACCATCGTCGCCCTGGGCCCGCTGACGAACTTGGCGACGGCCATCCTGCGCGATCCGTCGACGATGGCGCTCACCAAGGAGATCGTCGTGATGGGCGGCGCTTTGGCTTGCCCGGGCAACGTCACCGAGGTCGCCGAGTACAACTTCTTCGCCGACCCGGAAGCGGCGCAGGTCGTGCTGCATTCCGGCGTCGAGGTTTCGCTGTGCCCGCTCGACGCCACGTCTCAAGCCTTGCTGGAGCGCAGCGAGCTCGAACGGCGGCTCCGTGACTCACGGCGCTTGTCGTGCGGCTTCGTCCGCGCCATCCTGCCGCGCTACTTCGCCTTCGCGGAGACCCGCCGGGGAGACGCCGTGTGCGCCCTCCACGATCCGCTGGCCGTGGGTCTGGCGATCGACCCGACCCTGGCGCGTTTCGATCGCTTTCGCTGCGACGTGGAGACCGACGGCAAGCTCACCACCGGGATGCTGGTCGCTGACCGCCGGGAGCGCCCCTCGGGCCAGGAGAACGTCCGCGCCGCGATGGGCCTGGACGTGCGCCGCTTTCTCGACTTGTTCCTGGACCGCGTCCTAGGCTCGCCCAAGCCCTAGCGTTTGGCGGCAGAAGGCCAGGTCGTGCGCCACGTCTTCGCGCTCCTGCCGCGCCGTCCACTCTTCGAGCCCCTTCGGGTCGGACTCCTTCGTCATCGGCGGCTGCGGCGCCTGGTAGGGACGGCCCTGCTCGGCCAGCGTCTCGAACTTGCGGAACACCCAGGCCGGCACGTCGCGATAGTCGTCCCAGAACTCGGGGTCCTTGTAGCGGAACGAGCGCGGCGAGCGCAGGTTGATGATCTCGAGCTCGAAGGTCAGATCCGGCCGCAGCTCGCCGAGCCGCTTGCGCCAACGCTCGATGTCGATGTTGCCTTCGCCGAAGGGGACCCACATCACTTCCGCGCCGCGCTCGGACTCCCAGATCCGCGAATCCCTCACCCCGGTGGTGACCGCCAGCGGAGCCAGGATCTCGAGCGTGTGGTGCGGATCTTCCAGGGTCCAGGTGGCGTTGCCCGCATCGAGCAGCGCGCCCACGTACTCCTTGCCGGCCGCCTCGATCAAGCCCTTCAGCTCGAGCGCCTGCATGTCTCCGGCGTGGTTCTCGACGGCGATCTTGACGCCGGCGTCCACGAACTCGCTGCGCACCGAGCGGCAACTGGCGATGGTGTTCTCGATGTGCTGCGCGAACGGCGTCTTGCCTTGGCGGTCGTTGGACGAGCCCAGGTAGCAGCGCACGATCGGCGAGCGCAGCGCCTTGGCCGCCTCCAGCATGGCGAGCAATTGCTTGCGCGGCGTTCCGGCGGCTTGATCGAAGCGCGTCGAGGTCGGGCAGATCGACCCGAAGCCCACCTCGACGCCGAGATCGAGCCGGTCGGCGTGCTCGCGCACCTTCCCGAGGTGAGCCGGTTCGGACGAGCCCAGAAAGCGCGGCTCGGAGAAGTGTACGATTTGCGCGCCGTGCTCGGCGGCGAAGTCCAGCAGTTGAAACGGGGTCCAGCCTTGGCTGCGCAAGCTGAAGGCGTCGAGACCGAGCTTGTTCATGGGAGCCTCCGGCCGAGCCGCCGCGGCCAGCGCGGCGGCGCCGAGGAAGGCTCTGCGGCTGACCGGACTCGGCATCTCGGTCAGCATAGCAAGGCCGATTTCACCGCAGTGGAAGTACAATGCGGGGGTGCAAATCGCGCGCCTCGCCCTCGCCGTCTTCGCTCTGCCCGCCGCCTGGCTCGCGGCGCAGACTCGGCCGCTGATCATGGGCCAAAACGGAGTCGTCGTCTCCGGCCATCACCTGGCCAGCGACGCCGGGCTCGACATGCTCAAGAAGGGCGGCAACGCGGTGGACGCCGGCGTGGCGACGGTCTTCGCGCAGGCCGTGGTCGAGTTCGACCGCTTCGGCATCGGCGGCGAGGTCCCGATCCTGATCTATCTGGCGGACCGCAAGAAAGTGGTGGCGATCAACGGCCACGGCCCGGCGCCGCTCAAGGCCACCCTCGAATGGTTCAGCCAGCGCAACATCGAGGCCATCCCCGGCGACTGCTTCCTGCCGGCCGTCGTGCCGGCCGTGGTGGATTCGCTGGTGCTGGCGCTCGATGAGTACGGCACGTTGAGCCTGGCGGAAGTGCTGGAGCCGGCGATCCGCATCGCCGACCAGGGCTTCTCCGTCTACGAACCCTATCTGGGGCACGTGGAGGACCTGGCTCCGCGCTTCAACTCCGAGTGGCCTAGCTCCGCCAAGATCTTCCTGCGCGACGGACGGGTCCCCAAGGTCGGCGACGTGATCGTGCAGAAAGACTTGGCCCGCACGTTGCGCCGGCTGGCTGAAGCCGAGGCGGGGGCCAAGGGCGAGGGCCGCAGCGCCGGGCTGCGGGCGGCGCGCGACCTGTTCTATCGCGGCGAGATGACCCGTGAGATCGTGGACTTCCAGGCGGGCTTCGAATGCACCGACGCCTTGGGCTTCAAATCCCCCGGGCTGCTGAGCCTGGAGGACTTCGCCGGCTACCACGCGCAGGTCGAGGAGCCGGCCCATGCGGCCTACCGCGGCGTGGACGTCTACAAGGCAGGCTTCTGGTCCCAAGGGCCTGTGCTGCTGCAAACGCTCAACATCCTCGAAGGCTTCGACGTCAGCGGCATGCGCCACAACTCCGCGCCCTACCTGCACCTGCTGGCCGAGAGCATGAAGCTCGCCTACGCCGACCGCGAGTGGTACTACGCCGACCCGAACTTCGTGGGCGTGCCCGAGCAGGGGCTGCTGTCGAAGCAGTACGCCGCCGAGCGCCGCAAGCTCATCAGCCTGGAGACGCCTTCGCTGACGTTGCGGCCCGGCGACCCCTACCCCTTCCAGCCGCGGCAGCAGGCGCACGGGCCGATTCCGGAGGAGATCGCCTTCCGGCCCGACGCCGAGGGCACCACGGGCACGCGCGTGGCTGACAGCCGCGGCAACGTCTTCTCCGCCACGCCCAGCGGGGGCTGGTTCACCAGCTCGCCCATCATCGAGGGCCTCGGCTTCGTGCTCGGCACGCGCGGCCAGAGCTTCTGGCTCGACCCGACGCGCGCCAACCGCCTGGAGCCGGGCAAGAAGCCGCGGACCACGCTCACGCCGTCGCTGGCGCTCAAGGACGGCAAGCCCTTCCTGGCCTGGGGCACGCCCGGAGGCGACGTGCAGGATCAGGCCAACCTGCAGGTGTTCCTCAACATCGTCGAGTTCGGCATGGACGCCCAGAGCGCCATCGAGGCGCCGTTGATCCAGATCCTCGACTTTCCGCCGTCGTTCTTCCCGCGCCGCTCCAGTCCCGGCAACATCGCCGTGGAGACGCGCTTGGCGCCGGAAGTCGCCGCCCAGCTCGAGCAGATGGGGCACAAGATTCGGCCGGCCGGCCCTTGGTCGTTGGGCGACGTGACCGTGGTGCAGGTCGACCCCGAGCGCGGCGTGCTGTTCGGCGCGGCCGGCCCGCGGCGCAACAAATCCTATGCGGTGGCGTACTAGCCGATGCTGTGGATCGGACCGCCGGGGAGCGGGAAAACCACACTCTGCCTCGAACGCCTGCAAACCGCCCTCCGGCAAGGGCGCGCGGCCGAAGTTCGTCTCGTCACCCCGACCGCCAGCATGGCGCAGCACCTGCTGCATGAGCTGGCGCGCCGCGGGCTGACCGTTCCTGGCGACCTGATCCTCTCGCTCGACGAGCTGCTCGGGCGGCTCGTCCCCGAAGCGAAAACCCCTTCGGCGGCCGAGGCCGACTGGCTGCTGGACCGCGCCGTCGAGCAAGGAGCCGCGGACTTCTTCGGCGCCTTGGCCCGGACCAACGGCATTCGGCGGCGCTTGGCGCAGACGGTCCAGGAGCTGCAAACGGCTCGTTGCGACCCGGAGAGATTCGCGGGCTTGGCCGAGGATGCGCGCGGCCGAGCGGTGGCCGCCGTCTACAAGCTCTATGAAGCCTTTGTGCGCTCCTGGGGGCTGGTTTCGCCTGCGGAACGGCTGACGCTGGCGGCCCAGAAAGTCGCCATCGAAGGCCCCGGCGCCATTCGCCAGATCGACTTCGACGGCTTCGTGCACCTTTCCCCCGGCGAGCGCGACCTGATGCAGTCGCTGGCCGTGGGCGGCGCCGACGTGCTGGTGACCTTGCTGGAGGAGCCGCCCGCGGGCTCGTTTCCGCGCATGGAGCGCCGGCGCCTGGCCGAAGTGCGTCGGCCTCGCGTCACGCCGGAGGTGGTCTGCGCCGTGGGCGTGGAGCAGGAGGTGGAGGAGATCGCCCGGCGGATCCTCGAGCTGCGCCGCCGGACCAACCGCCCCTTCCACAGCTTCGGCGTGCTGCTGCGCTCGACCGAGCTCTACCAGGCGACCATCCGGACCGTCTTCGAGGGCCTCGGCATCCCGTACCGGCTGCGCCGGCCGCAACCGCTCAGCGCGCACGCCGTCGGCCGCTTCGCCCTCGAGTTGCTGCGCGCCGCGGCGGAGGGCTTTCCGGGCGAGCCTACTTTGGACGCCCTGCGGATGACTCCCTGTAAGGTCGCGGGCGGCGAGTCGGACCGTTGGGACTTTGCGGTTCGCGGGCGCTTGCCTTGCGAGGGGCTGGAGTCGCTCCGCGCCGACGCGCCGCAGCCGGTGGTCGAAGCGCTCGACGGTCTCGAATCCGCGGCTGACTGGCGAACCGAACGCGCCACGGCCCGCGAATGGCGCGCCCGTTGCGAAAAGACCGTGCGGGCGCTGCTGCGCCGCCCGGCGGCTCCGGACGGCCTGGCGCCGGAGGCCGTGCTGGAGCTGCGGGCCCACGCCGAGGCCGTTCGACGCCTCGTGGCCGCCTTGGAAGAAGCCAAGGCGCTGCTCGAGCGCGGCGGCGTGGAGAAGATCCGCCTTTCGCGGTTCCTGGACGTCTTCGAGCGGGTGCTGGAGCTCACCGACCTGCCCGTCAGCGACTCTCGCCGGGACGTGGTGAACGTCATCAACCTCTACGAGGCGCGGCAATGGGAGCTCCCCTATGTCTTCGCGCCCGGCTTGGTCGAGGGCTGGTTCCCCAAGGCCGTGCAGGAGGATCTGCTGCTGCCGGACGCGCAGCGCAAGAAGCTGCGCCGCGTCGGCGTGGAGGTCCGCACGCGGGCCGAAGCGGTCGCCGAGGAAGAGTTCCTCTATCGCATCGCGGTCACTCGGGCGACCGAAAGTCTGGTGCTGAGCCGCCCGGCCGCGGACGCCGGAGGCGCTCCGCTGTTGCGGTCCTTCCTATTGCCGCCGGAAGCCGGCTCGGACCGCCCGGCCGTCGGGGGCAAAGCGCTGAGGCCGGCCGCCGCGCCGGCTCCGCCTTGCGCCGAGATCGTCGACCCGCGGCTGCGGCAGTGGATCGGCGACAACCACCAGACCTTCAGCCCCTCCGGCGTCGACCGCTACCTGCAGTGCCCCTACCTGTTCTTCGGCGACCGCACGTTGCGCTTGCAGGGGCCGCCGCAGAAGGCCTCCGAAAGGCTCGATCCGCTCTGGAAGGGATCGATCATCCATGAGGTCGTCGCGCGTTGGAGCGCTTCCGGCCACGCACCCATCGAGGCGATCCTCACCGAGATCTTCGACGCCAAGCTCGCCGAAGCCGACGTGCCGCCCAGCTTCCACACCGAGCTGCTCAAGGCCATGATGGCCCGGGACCTCGAGCGTTTCGCCGCCCAGCCGGGAGCGCGCTCGGTCGAAGCCGGCGCGGCCCACGAATCCGACATCCGCTACGTGGTCGACCTGGGCGAAGGGGCTTCGTACGAGATCAAGGGACGCATCGACCGCTACGAGGTTCTCGAAGGCGAGGCGGCGGTCGTCATCGACTACAAATATTCACGGGCCGACCGCATCAACAAGTTGCGGGCGCAGCACGAGAAGGGCGACGCCGTCCAGCTCTTGCTCTACTTGCGCGGCCTGGCGCTCCAGGGGCTGAAACCCGGCGGAGCCCTCTTGTGGGCGCTGCGCAAGGACGCCGCCCTGGCCGGTTGGGCCGTCGAGTCGCTCTACGAGCGTTTCGACTTGGGCAAACAGGTCAGTCGGCAAACCCCAGAACAGCTCGCCGGCTTGCTCGAGCAGGCCGAGCGGACGACCGCCGAAGCCGTGCGCGCCATCCGCGCCGGCCGCATCGAGGCCGCGCCGCTCGATCGCGACTACTGCGGAAGGTTCTGCGACTACCGCAGCCTCTGCCGGGTGCAACTGTGAGTCATACCGACAAGCAGCGCGAGGCCATCACGAGCTGGCGGCGGGGCGACGTCTGCGTGATCGCCGGGCCCGGCTCCGGCAAGACCCGCGTGCTGGTGGAGCGCGTCCGCTGGCTGGTGGAGGAGAAAGGCGTCGACCCGGCCGAGATTCTGGCCATCACCTTCACCAAGAAGGCCGCCGCCAGCATGAAGGCGCGGCTGGTGGGCGCCGCGGCCGGCAATGACGAGCTGCGCCGCAACCTGGAGCGCGCCTGGATCTCCACCATCGACGCCTTCTGCGCCCGTCTGTTGCGGGAGAACGCCCTGCAGGCCGCCATCGACCCTGACTTCGAGATCCTCGAGCCCGCCGACGCCGCCCTCGAGCTGCAGGCCGCGCTCGACGCCGCGCTCAACGAGGCCTTCGACGCCGACCCCGCGGCCGCCTTCCGCTTCCTGCACGCCTTCCACGGCTCCGACCAGATCGTAGACCCCGGCCGGCTCACCAAGATCCACGCTGAGCTGGCGGGCGTCATCGAAGCCTTTCGTGGCATCGGCCAGGCCCCGTTCGAGATTCCGCAACTGGACCATCCGTATCCGGCCGAGCGGCGCTGGGCTCTGGCTGCCTGCCGCCGGGCTCTGGAGCTGTTCGGAGAGGCCAAGCGCGCCGCCGGCCGGCTGGATTTTGGCGATCTGACCTTGCGGGCGATCGAGCTGCTGGAAGCCGGAGCGCCTCTGCCGGCCCGCTTTCGGCACGTGCTGGTGGACGAAAATCAGGACACCAACCCCTTGCAGGAGCGACTGTTGCGCGCCCTGCAGAACGCCGACAAGAACGACCGGCCGACGCTGTTCGCCGTCGGCGACCTGAACCAGTCGATCTACGCCTTTCGCGACGCCAAGCCGCAGGTCTTTCGGGACTATCGCGCCCGAGTCCAGGAGCAGGGCGGGCACGGCGTGGAGCTGCTCGAAAACTTCCGCAGTCGGCCCGAGATCCTGGCCGCCGCCGAGCTGCTCACCGAGAAAGCCCCCGGCGTGGAGGACCGCCGCCTGATCGCCGAGCGCCCTTTCGCCCCGCTCGACAGCCCCGCCCTCGAAGTGCTGATCGTCCGTTCCGAGGGCGACAAGCTGAAGGCCGAAGCGGCCTGGACCGCGCACCGTGTGACGGAGCTCAAGCGCAGCCTGCGCATCAGCGTACGTCCGGACGCGCCGGATGCTCCGCCGCGCACGCGCGAGGCTCGCTGGAAGGACTTCGCCATCCTGGGCCGCACGCACTCGGACCTGGACGCCTTCGCCGAGGCGCTGCGCGACGGCGGCGTCCCCTACCAGCTCAGCGCCGGGCGCGGCTTCTTTGACGCCGAGGAGATCCGCGACCTGCTCGGCTACCTCTACGTGCTCGACAATCCGCGCGACGAGGTCCGGCTCGCCGCCGCCCTGCGCTCGCCCTTGGGCGGCCTCGACGAGCTGGCGATCCTGCGGCTCAAGGCCGCCAAGGTCAACCTGGCCGACGGGCTGCGGCGCGCCTTGGAGGGCCCCGCCGCGGAGGTCGAGCGGGTGCGGCGCTTCCGGGAGCTGCTCGACCGCTTCCGAGCCGAACGTGAACAGGTCTCTCCCGACGCGCTGCTGGCTCGGATCGTCGCCGCCACCGGCTACGAGGCGTGGTTGATCGACCAACCGGGCGGCGCTCAGCGTCTGGCCAACGTGGCCAAGCTGGGTCGCATTCTGGCCGCCCTCGACGACGGCCGGCGCAGCTATCACGAGATTCTGGAGCGGTTGGCCGAGCGGCGCGGCGAGGTCGATGGAGAGACCGAGGCCAGCGTGCCCGAGGACGCTTCCGACGGCGTGCATCTGATGACGTTGCATGCGGCCAAGGGTCTGGAGTTCCCGGTCGTCTTCATGCCGTCTCTGCACCGCGGGAGCGGCGGCAGCAGCTCGTTCCTGGTGAGCGCGGAGGCCGGGCTGGGCGGGCGTTGGCTCGACGCCGCCGGCGAGAAGCTGGAAGACGCCGCCTACCAGGCCGCGCACGCCGCGCTCAAGCAGTCCGAGGCCGAGGAGGCCAACCGGCTCTTCTACGTAGGCCTGACCCGCGCCGAGGAGCGCCTCATCCTGAGCGCGAGCTGGGGCAGCTCGGTGCGGCGCACCGGCAGCTCCAAACACTTGGAAAAGCTGAAGATCGACCTGAACGCGGTGGACGCCGCGCCGATCGAGGGAGAGCGCAAGGGCGTTCGCTTCCGGCTGTTTCGCACCTGGGGTTCGCCGCCCCCATTCTCGATCGAGCCGCTCGAAGCCGAGCGGTTTCAACTCCCTCGCCTGGAGCCGTTCCCGCCGGGGGGCCAGGCTGACGCGGCTGCGGCGGTGACCGCGGTCTCCGTGTTCAGCGACTGCCCGCGGCGCTACTACCTTTCGCGCTACCTGGGGCTGGAGGAGGAACCCACAGCGGGTGACACGGACGGCGAAGAGCCGCCTTTCGACGTCGAAGCCGCCGACGCGGAACCCACCGGAATCGCAACTGCCGGCGAGCTTGGGCAGGCCGTGCACGAGATCCTGGCTGGGTTGCGCGAGCCCGGCGAGGGCGAAGCGGCCCGCCTGGCCGGCGTCTTCCAAGCCGGCGCCCTCGGTCGCCGGGCGGCTGCCGCGCCCGAGGTTTCCCGAGAGCGCAAGGTGCTGTTTCCCGTCGGCGAGCGCCTGCTGCGCGGGGTGATCGACCTGGTTTTCGCCGATGGCGAAGGGCGGGTGCTGGTCGACTACAAGACCGACAAGGTCTCCACCGGCGGGTTGGACGAGCGGGCGCGGCCTTACGCCCTGCAACTCCAGCTCTACGCCGTGGCGCTCGAGCGAGCCGGCGAAAAGGTCGACCGCGCCGTGCTGCACTTCCTGCGGCCGGACCGGCTGGTGGAGGTCGATCTGTCCCCGGCGGCTTTGCAGCGAGCGGAAGAAGCGGCCCAGGAGCTGTTCGCCGCCCAGCAGAGCCAGAAGTTCGAGACGCGGCCGGCGCCACGGTGCCGGCGCTGCCCGCACTACCGCAATCTCTGCCCGGCCGAGCTCCCCTCGCCGCGCGAGCCCGTCGCCCCGGGCACGCAGTACTCCTTGTTCTGAGCGCCGGAGCCCGCCGAGGCTACTTGAGGGCCAAGTAAATCAGCAGCTTGGCGCGGCCGTCGAGCGGGCAATCCAGCCGCAGCCAGTTGCCGAACTCGCGGACTGCGAACGAATACAGCCCCGGCGCGGCGATGGACACGCCCTCGGCGCCCTCGTCACACCAGAACAATCCGTCAGGCGAGATCTGCGGGCGGCACAGCAGCCGCGCGCCCTCGCTCAGCTCCCGCACGCGGACGAAGAAGCGGGCCTCGGAGGCCCAGCCGACCTCGTAGGGCTCGGTGGCAAAGTCGCCGTCGAAAACGGCGTTCTTCTCGAGGACGGCGGTGAAGGAGCGGCGGAGCATGCGGCGGTCTACCAGTCGACGGAGACGACGATGGAGTCGAAGAAGAGGAAGTTGCGGACGTCGCGCACGGTCCGCACGTCCACCAGAAAGTTCAGCAGGTTGGGCAACCCCTCGTAGGTCTCCGGGTAGAACGGCACGGGGATGTTGCGCAGGTTGAGCGTACGGTCGTTCACCTGCAGCTCGACGTTGCGGCGGGCCTTGGTGTCGTATAGCCAGCGCAGGTAATGCCAGTTGACCTTGGTGGCGACCTCGTTGAAGCACAGCGGCTGATGCCCGCCGGGGACCTCCACCCAGTCGCGCGGATCGCGCACGTGGATGTCGGTGTGCTCGATCTCCCGGCCCGCTACGGCCATCTTCGTGGTGGTGTGCAGCGAAGTCTTGTAGAGCCAGCGTTGTACCAGCCGCCCGTCAGCGTCGGCGTTGCGGTAGCGCAGGGCGAACATGTAGCGGGGGCCGCCGCCGGGCTCGCAGATGTCGTTGGAAAAGGTGATGTCGCCGAAGTTGGCTTCCGAGGGGTCCTGGTTGCCGTCCCAATCCGCCAGGTCTTCGCCGAACTGCTGCTCGGCCTTGAAAGTGAACCAGGTTTCGAACTGCACCAGGCCGCGGGCTTGCGAGGTGAGCCGCTTGATGGCGACGGCTTGATGGCCGGCCTTCTTGCGCGTGGCGAGCTTGAGCGAATAGGTCCCGTCGAGCGCGCCGTGAGTACCGATGTCGAAGAACGTGCAGCTCGACAACTGCGGCGGGCGCAGGTCGGCCACGGCGGGCCGAATGCGGTCGAGGTCTCCGCCGTGGTTGCCGACCAGCTCGCACCAGCCGTTGATCCCTTGGTCGAAGTCGTCGTGGAAGAGGACCCGCCGCAAGGGGTTGTAGTTCGCGATGGACACCAGCGTCTAGTCTAGACCGCGAAGCCGTGCTGTTGGCGATGGTGTGGGCCGTCGTAGGTCTGGGTGGACTTGAACAGCTCGTGGCGGCCGTCGGAGGCGCCTTCGGTCAGCGCCATCGACAGCAAGTTCTCCTTCTCCGAATCCGGCAACGGCTTGAAATCGCGCGCGATGGCGATCTCGGCCTTGAGCTCATCCATCGTCATCACGCCCACGACCAGCGACGAGATCGGCAGGCTGAGGGCGTAGCGCCGGCACTGGTCGTGCGTCAGCTTCGTTTCGGTGGGGATGCGGCCCTTGCCCGGGCCGGGGCCGCCGGCGAGCGACTTCATGCCGATCACCCCGACGTTCTTGCTCAAGCACACCGGCACGACCTCTTTCTGGAAGCTGCGGAAGTGGCCGTCCATCACGTTGATGGGCATCTGCGCCGTCGCCCAGTCGTAGGGCTTGTTGAGCATTTTCAAGTGGATGCGGGGATCCTTGTGGCCGGTGAAGCCGATGTAGCGGACCTTGCCGGCCTTCTGGGCCTCCAGCGCCGCGCGCAGGCCGCCCTTCTCGAACACCCAGTCCGGGTCGTTGTCGTAGACCATCTCGTGGAACTGCCAAAGATCCAGCCGATCCGTCTTGAGCCGGCGCAGGCTGTCGTCCAGGCACTTCATCGAACCGGCGTAGTCGCGCTCGCAGTTCTTGGTCATCAAGAACACTTTGTCGCGCTTGCCCTGCTGTGACAGCGCGCGCCCGATGATCTCCTCCGAGCCGCCCCACTGGTAGTCCCAGCAGGTGTCGAAGAAGGTGAGGCCTTCGTCGATGGCGGCGTGCATGATGCGCACGGCCTCGTCCTTGTTCTCCACCGCTCCGATGTGCCAGCCGCCGAGGCAGAGAATCGAGACATGCTCGTTGGTGCGGCCGAGCTTGCGCGTGGGCAAACCCGCCGCGCCGCTCTGCTGCGCGATGGCTTGCTGCGCCAGGGCCGCGGCCATGGCGCTGCCGAAGATGGATTGGAAGAAGTTGCGGCGCGAGTCAGGCATGGGGGATGTCTCCTGCGGTTGGCCCTATTGTAGGGGAAGGACCGGCCGCCGGGCCTCGAACGAAAGGAGAAAGGGAGATGGCTGCGAAGGGCGGGCGGCTACTGCCAGCTCGTCATCGCTTTCTCGCTGGTGACCAGCGAGTCGAAGATCGCCAGCACCTGCTTGCGGTACTGGTACATCTTCTGCAGATCGTCACGAAACTTCTGGTCCCACTCCCGCGCCCGCATCCACTTGCGGAACAGGCTGGGAGAGATGTCGATCTCTTGCCGAATCGAGTCCGCCGAGTGGCCGCGCAAAAACAGGCCGTAGAACATAGCGGCTTCCCGTTGCGGAGAGTAAAACTCCTGCTCCGCAGTCATGCGGTGTCCGTTCCGCCTGGTCGTTCGCATCGACATGGGTCGCCGTTCGCTCGTCAAAGAAAGCTCAGTATATACGCGGACTCGGGAGGCGGCAATAGTACTTGGCGGCTCCGCCTTCGCCTGCTGCATTTGTAGAATCGGGACATGCGGGACGAGTCTGTAGGTCCGAGCCGAACGTGGGCCGCCCTTGCCGGGGCCACCCTGGGCGGAGCGGCTGCGGTGGCCTATGCGGCGGTCTGCCCCGCGGCGCAGGTTTGGGGCCGAGGCTTCTACCGCGGCGGCGCCGCCGGCCGCGAGCTGGCTCTCACGTTCGACGACGGACCCAGCAACGAGACGCCGGCCTTCCTGGACCTGCTGGCGCGCTACGACATTCGTGGGACTTTCTTCGTGTGTGGGCGGAACGTCGAGCGGCGTCCCGAGACCGCGCGCCGGGTCCTGGCCGCCGGCCACGAGGTTGGCAATCACACCGACTCTCACCCGCTGCTGCTGCGGCTGCCGCCATGGAGGGTGCGCCGCGAGGTCGAGACGGCGCAGCGCATTCTCGAAGACCGGCTGGGCGTTCGGCCCGCGCTGTTTCGCGCTCCCTACGGCGTCCACGCGCCCGGGCTCCGCGCCGCGCTCGAGCTGGAAGAGCTGACCGCCGTGCGCTGGACGGTGATCGGCAACGACTGGCGCTGGCCCGCGCCGGCCATCGCCCGCCGGGTGCTGCGCGGCGCCTCGCCGGGCGGCGTGATCTGTTTGCACGACGGCCGGGAAACCTTTCCCAGCGCCGATCGCCAGAACACTCTGGCCGCACTCGAGACGATCCTGCCGATCCTGCTCGCCGAAGGATACCGCTTCGTCACAGCCTCGGAGATGCGTGAAACCCTCGTTAAGGCGCTATGATGTCCCTCTCATGGACGATGTCGTACAACGTGTGATCCGCCTGATCGCCGAAAACCAACAAATCGACGCTGGGACGATCACCATCGACTCGACCTTCGAGGAGTTGGGCGTGGACTCCTTCGACGGCGTGAACCTGCTGTTTGCGGTCGAAGGCGAGTTCGACGTCAGCGTTTCCGACGAGCAGGCCAAGCAGTTACGCAGCGTGCGCGACGTCGTCGAGGGCGTTCGGCAGTTGCTCGCCGCCAAGCCGGGCGGCGGCGAATCGGACGCCTCGGAATGAAGCGTCGTGTTGTCATTACCGGCCTGGGCGTCGTCAGCGCCTGCGGCCTGGGCCTGGACGCCCTGCGCTGCGGTCTCCGAAGCGGGCGGACCGCGATCCGTCCCGTGGAGGCCCTGCCGCACGAGAAGCTGCTGGTGAAGATCGCCGGCGAGGCGGCCGGCTACGACCCGTTGGCGCACTTTGAGCCCAAGCGCCTGCAACTGCTCGACCGCTTTTCGCAGTTCGCCGTGGTGGCCGCCCGCGAAGCCGTCGAGCGCGCCGGCCTGTCGCTTGCCGAACCGGGCTTGGCCGAGCGCACGGCGGTGGTGCTGGGAACCGGCGTCGGCGGCAAGACGACCGACGACGAGGCGTTCCGGCGGCTCTACGGCGAAGGCATACCGCGCGTCAACCCGCTCACGATTCCCCGGTTGATGGCCAGCGCCGCCACCTCGCAGGTGACGATGGATCTGGGTGTCACCGGCCCCGCTTTCACCACCACCAGCGCCTGCGCCTCCTCCTCGCACGCCATCGGCCAAGCCTACTGGATGGTGCAGCACGGCCAGGTGGAAGCGGCCCTCACCGGCGGCAGCGAAGCCTGCATCACGCTGGGAACCTGGAAGGCCTGGGAGGCCATGCGCGTGATGGCGCCGGACGCCTGCCGCCCCTTCAGCAAGGAACGCCGCGGCATGGTGCTGGGGGAGGGCGCCGCCATCGCCGTGCTCGAGCCCCTCGAGAGGGCTCAGGCCCGGGGCGCCAAAATCTGGGCCGAGATCGTGGGCTTCGGCATGGCCGCGGACGCCGGCCACATCGTCGAGCCCTCGTGGGTGGGAGCCGCCCGCGCCCTACGCTGCGCCGTCGCCGATTCCGAGCTGGCGCCGGAGCAGATCGGCTACATCAATACCCACGGCACGGGCACGGCGTCCAACGACGCTGCCGAGTGCCGGGCCATCCGTGAAGTCTTCGGCCCCCTGGCCGATCGGCTGGCGGTCTCGTCCACCAAGTCGTTGCACGGCCACGCCCTGGGGGCGTCGGGAGCGATCGAGCTGGCGGCTTCGGCGCTGGCGCTGCGGGAGGGCTTCCTGCCGCCGACGCTCAACTATCTCGGCGCCGATCCCGCCTGCGACCTCGACTGCATCCCCAACGAAGCGCGGAGCGTGCAAGTCGAGGCGGCGCTGTCGAGCTCCTTCGCCTTCGGCGGCCTCAACGCCGTGCTGGCGCTGCGCAGCGTCGGCTAACGCCTTTCGCGGCGTGCTAGAATCGCGCCGGAAAGCCATGAAAAAACTGATCCTGCTCGCGCTGGCGAGCGCGTCGGCCGTGCTCGCCGCGCCCGTGACGATCTATCTCGAGCTCGGCGTCGGCGCGAAAGAGGTCGAGCGCTGGGGCGGTTCGATCCGGCTCTCCGGCGGACGCATCCTCTCGCTCGAGGGCCGTCACTTCTCCGCCGAGGACAGCGTGATCGGCTCCGACCGCTGGCAGACCGCCACGCGCCGCGAGCAGATCGACGGCTTTCCCAAGGTCAACTACAACGAGATGAGCCCGGCCGAGCTGCCGCCCACGCTCTACTCGCCGGTCGGCCTGTGGGCGACCATCGAGGCTCCCGAAGGCGCCCGCGTCTCCGTCAGCACCGAGCAGGGCGACTTCGCCTTCCGCATCGACCAGCTCTCCCACCAGGCCAAGCCCTTTCTCGAGGGCCGCGTGATGGCCTCCACCACGTCTTCGGTGGAAAAGCTCACCAGCGAGGACTACGAAGACGACGAGGCGGCCATCGCCAAGCTTTCTGACGGTTCGCTGGCGGTGGGCTGGGTGAGCTACCGGGACCGCGCCGACCGGGTCTTCGTCCGCACGCGCGCCGCCAACGGCGCCTGGTCCGAGCCCGAAGAGGTGACGCCGAGCCCCGCCGACCTCTGGCGCGTCTCGCTCGCCGCCGATTCCTCGGGCGGCCTGTGGGCTTTCTGGTCGCAGCGCAACGGGACGGCGTGGGAGCTGTGGGGCCGCCACAAGACCGGCGGCTCGTGGAAAGCCGCCGAGAAGCTCTGCGCCACCGGGTCCAACACCTTCCACCGCGCCGCCTCCTCGGCTGACGGACGCGTCTACGTGGTTTGGCAGAGCTTTCGCGGCGTGGGCCTGGAGACGCAGAGCGACATCTACGGCCGCGCCTGGACCGGCGACGGCTGGGGAGCCGAGGTGCGCCTGAGCGAGTCGGCGGCCAACGACTGGGAGCCCTTCGTGGCGGCCGGCGCCGGTTCGGAAGCCTATGTCGCGTGGGACAGCTACGAGGGCGGCAACTACGACGTCTTCTTCCGCTCGTTCTCCGGCGGCCAGGCGGGCCCGATCCGCCGCATCACCAAGAGCCCCCGCTTCCAGGCGCACGCCACCGTGGCCGTCGACCCGCAAGGTCGCCCGTGGGTCGCCTGGGACGAATCGGGCGCGAACTGGGGCAAGGACCAGGGCTACCTCATCACCCCGCCGCTGGGCATCCCCTTGCACCAGGAGCGCACGCTGCGGGTGGTGATGTGGGACGGCGGCCAGTGGCTGACGCCCAAACGTGAGCTGGAGCCCTTCTACGTCTACCAGCTCTACCCGAACTTCGAGAATCCCCAGATCGCCTTCGACGGCAAGGGCGTGCTGAACATGGTGTTCCGGCACTGGACGCGGGCCCAGGCGCACTCGATCGGCGCCAAGATCTTGTGGGAAAACTTCCTGTCCCGCTTCGACGGCGAACGCTGGACGCGGCCGGTGCCGATGGCCCACTCGGCGGGCTCGATCGAGAAACGGCCGGCGCTCACGCGGGACGATTCCGGCGATCTGCACGCCGCCTGGATGACCGACAACCGACCGTTCCCTGATTTGGTTCCCCAAAACGCCGAGATCTACTATGGCGGACTGGGCCAATCGTCCACGCCGCCCTCCTACGGGACCGAGCAGTTCCTGCCCTACACCG
Source organism: Acidobacteriota bacterium (assembly GCA_016125275.1). Taxonomy (GTDB): domain Bacteria; phylum Acidobacteriota; class Terriglobia; order Bryobacterales; family UBA6623; genus RI-231. The sequence goes on from WGMB01000005.1 coordinate 304,007, forward strand.
AGCCCTACGTCGAGGAGGTTCCGGTTCACCCGACCGAAGAGGAAGATGTGGCGGCCATCCGCGACTACACCATCGAGGCGGGCGGCAAGAAGTACAAGATCTTCCGCGGCGACATGCACCGCCACACCGACGTGTCGCAGGACTTCAAGTACGACGGCTCGCTGATCGAGGTCTACCGCTACGGGCTCGATGCGGCCGGCTTCGACTACATCGTGCCGACCGACCACCAGTTGGGCTACGACATGGAGTTCACCTGGTGGCAGGACGAAAAGCTCAAGGACCTGTTCCACGTGGCGGGGCGGTTTGCGCCGATGTTCGGCTACGAGCGGTCGGTGAACTACCCCAACGGCCACCGCAACGTGATCTACGGCAAGCGCGGCAACCGCACGCTGCCGGTGGCGCCGGATGAGCGCCAGGGGAGGGTCCGCACCGGGCCGATCCTGTTCCCGCACCTCAAGAAGACCGACGGCATCTCCATGCCGCACTCCTCGGGCACCGCGCAGGGCACCGACTTTGCGGACAACGATCCGGAAGTGGAGCCGTTGATCGAGATCTTCCAGGGCTACCGCGCCAGCTACGAGTACATGGACGCCCCGCTGGCGGCCAGCCCGCAGCGGCTACGCGAGCAGCGCTCGGGCTTCAACCCGTTGGGCTACTACTGGGACGCCCTCAAGAAGGGCTACAAGCTGGGCGTGCAGGCCTCCACCGACCACTGGTCGACGCACATCTCCTACGCCATGCTGGTGGCCGAGGACTTCACGCGGGAGTCGATGTTCAACGCGATCAAGTCGCGGCACGCCTATGCCGCCACCGACAACATCATTCTGGACTTTCAGGCCGAGATCGACGGCAAGACGGCGATCATGGGCGACGTCTTGGACTCGCAGTCCGAGCAGGCGCCGACGCTGACGCTCAAAGCCAAGGGCACCGACCGCATCAAGCAACTGGTGATCGTGAAGAACGAGCAGATCATCTACGAGCGGCGCCCGAATGCGGATTCGGTGACGCTGCGGTACCGGGACACGGATTTCAAGGCGGGCTCGAACTACTATTACTTCCGCGTTTTGCAGAACAACGGCATGGTGGCCTGGAGCTCGCCGATCTGGGTGGAATAAGCGCTTCCGCGGACATCCGCGCCGGGGAAGGGTGGCGCGGGCAAGCTCCGGTCCGGCGGACGCTGGGGAGGGGTGAGTGAGTTTCAAGCGCATGGGGACGGCGCTGACGGTTGTGGCGATCCTGGCAGCGATCGCCTTCTGGCAGTGGGGCCGCCGCATCGAGTTCACGCTCGGCGGCATGATGGTGAACCTGGGCTACCGGCTGCAGGACCCGCTCGAGGAATACGACTTCGAGCACGAGGAGCTGACGCCGCAGCAGATTTGGGAAGAGTTTCTGCGGCAGAACGACAGGGCGGCCTCGGTGCGCGAGGTCTGGCCTCGCTCAGCCCGCCACCCGCTCGTCGCGCTGGTGACCTGCATGGACGCGCGGCTCGATACCAGTGAGATCGCCGGCGACACGCGCCGCTACTACTACGTGCTGCGGCTGGCCGGCTCCGTGCTGGCGCCCAAGGAAGAGGAGATGCTGGAGCTGGCGGTGGCCAACGGGACGAAGGTCGTGGTCTTCACGACCCACACCGATTGCGCCGCCGAGAAGATGGCCGCCGACGCCGCGCAACGGCCGCTCTACCCCAGCCTGACGGAAGCGCTCGCGGAGCGCGACGAGCGTTTTCAGGAGTTTCTCGACCGGCCGGTCATTCGCGAACGCATCGCCGCCCATGAGCTGCTGGTCCAGCGCATGGTGCTCGACACGGCGACCGATCGCGTCGTCCCGGCGGCGCCTTGATAGGCGCCGCCGTGCCGGGCCCGGCACGCCTGCCGGTCAGCCCACGGACGATCCGCTGGTCCGGTCATAGACCATACGGAGCTCGATGGTTTGAGGCAGCCGGCCGCCCTCGATCCGCCGGTCGATCACCAAGCGGTTCCCGTCGCTGGAGAGCGAGTGCGTCGTCGTCGCCTCGACGCCTCGATCGGTCTTCGCGGTGGTGACGAGAGAATCGCCTTGCCATTGCGTACGGGTCTCCACGGAGCCGCGCTCGCCTTCCTGGCGTTTGGTTTCGCCGTTGGCGACGAGTGTGCGGGAATGGCCGCCGGCCGTGAGCGTGACGTTGTCTCCCTCCACCTGAATGGAGAGGTTCTCGGCCGCCTCGGCCATGCGTTCGAGGGCCTGCTGCATGCGATCGGAGCCCCCGCGCAGCCGCGCCAGGCCGCCCCGGCGGCCCTTGCCGGCGCCGTCGAGGGCCTCCTGAATCTTCTGCTTGGGGTCGTCGCTCTCGTCGTGGTTCAGCAGCCACTGGCCGGCGAGCTGCGAGCGGTTCGCCGCATCGGCCGATCGCAGAACGGCCAAGCCGGCGAGCGCGCCGAGGCACGCGCGACGGGTGAGGGAAGCCAGGATGGGTTGGGACATGGTGAGCGGTCTCTCCTTTGCCGGTTTGCAGGATCGGAAGTCAGCGACCCTGCGCAGGGCGGGGTCTGATCCTGGTCTTGGGACGTCCGGCTCGGCTCCGCCCGTTGCCGCGGCATTGTGAAGACTTGTAAACGCCCCCCCCCCGCGGCGAGATCGTTGACAGGTTGTTTCCGTGGAAAGTATATTATTTCCATGGAAACAAACTTGGAGCGCCACCTGGGGTACTGGCTGCGGCGAGTCTCCAACCATGTGTCGGGGGCGTTCGCGCGGAGCTTGCAGGCCAAGCGAACGTCCGTGGCGGAATGGGTGGTGCTTTGCCGTATCCGGCAGCGGCCCGGGATCACCCCGGGAGAGCTCGCCGAGGCTCTGGAGATGACGCGCGGGGCCGTCTCCAAGGTGCTCGACAAGCTCGATGCGAAAACGTGGATCGTTCGTTCGTCCAAACCGGACGACGCCCGCGTCCAACTGCTCGAGCTGACTCCCGAAGGCGAGCGGAGCCTCCCCGAGCTGGCCGCCATCGCGGACGAGAACGACCAGCGGTTCTTCGGCGGGCTGGATGCCGATGAGATGGCCGCCCTGCGGCGGCTGCTCGAGAAGCTGACCGAGCTCCATCAAATCCGAGACGTTCCGATGGCGTAGCCTACCCCGCCGACTCGCCCCCCTCTTCCGAAAGCAAGGAGACCATCCGATGAGCAAAGCGATTGAGAACTTGGAGTCCGCGCAGAAGCGCGCCATGGCCGGCCGGCCCTCCAGCGGCGGCTTTCCCTATCTGGCCGAGGTCCTGCGCCGCGCCGGCGTGACGCGCAACGTTTGGACCCTGCCGGCTTGTCAAAGCCTCTATCTCACCGACCAAGGGCCGGTGGTGGTGCAGGGGACGCCGTTGGTCGCCGGCCCGGCGGACATCGCGTCATTTGATCGCGAGGCGCTGATTGCGGCTTTGCGCGCCGATCAAGAGGGTAGGAGCGCCTTCCCGGAGTTCCTGGCGGCGTCCTGGCGGGCCGGCGTGGTGGGCTATGACGTGGATTTGGAAGCCCGCACGGTCACCTACCGCGGCTGCAACGGAGAAGAGTATGTGGAGGCCTATCCCCTGGCCGAGGTTGACGGGTAGCGCCGAAGCGGAGGCCCCGCCCTGGCTCGACCGCTATGATGAAACAATGCGGGCGGGTGCGCGCGAGCCGCGAAATCAGCCCCGTTTCGACCCGCATTGTCCCGGAACTCCCCCGCGTTCACGCGCCGTATCGACATGACGAAAACCCACCTGCAGCATCCTCTCGCGAAGATCCTCGAAAGCCGCATCGCGATTCTGGACGGGGCGATGGGGACGACCATCCGGACCTACGGCATGACCGAGGCCGACATCCGCGGGAATCGCTTTCAGGATTCGCGCAAGGATCTGCTGAACAACGGCGACCTTTTTTCGCTCACCCAGGCGAAAACGATCGGCGACATCCATCGACGGTTTCTCGAAGCCGGGGCCGACATCATCGAGACCAATACATTCGGCGCGACCGCCATCGCGCAGAGCGAGTTCTTCGTCGACGATCCCCGCGAGACCGGCGGGCGCAAGGATCCCGCGTTCTACCAAGGCGTCATCGACGATCCCTTCCTGCAAGGCCTGGCCTGGGAGATCAACGAGCAGTCGGCCCGGCAGTGCCGGGAATGGGCTGATCGCGTGGGCTCGGCCACGGGCCGCCGGCGGTTCGTGGCCGGCGCCATCGGGCCGCTGACGGTCTCGCTGTCGAACTCGCCGGACGCCGAAGACCCCGGCTTCCGCGTCATCACCTTCGACCAGGTCAAGGAGGACTACCGCCGCCAGATCCGCGCTCTGCTCAGCGGCGGCGTGGACCTGCTCCTGGTCGAGACGATCTTCGACTCCCTCAACGCCAAAGCGGCGCTGGTCGCTGTCCGCGAGGTCTTCGACGAGGACGGCAAGGAGCTGCCGGTGATGATCTCCGCTGCGGTCGGGCGCGGCGGCGAGACGATGATCTCAGCGCAGACGATCGAAGCCTATTGGAACGCTGTCGAGCACGTAAAGCCGCTGTCTGTGGGGCTGAACTGTTCGCTCGGCCCCGACCTGATGTACCCGTTCCTGGCCGAGCTGGCCGAGAAGGCGGATGCGGCGGTCTCCTGCTACCCCAACGCCGGTCTGCCGAACCCGCTCTCGCCGACCGGTTTCGACCTCGAGCCGGCGGACATGGCGCGCCACCTGGGCGAGTTCGCCGGCCGCGGACTCATCAACATCGCGGGCGGCTGCTGCGGGAACACGCCAGAGCACATCGCGGCGATCGCGCAGGCTCTCGGCGGCCGCCACCCGCGCGAGCTGGCCGCTGAGGCCCGCAACGCGGACCGAGCCGCCGTCGCCAGCCGCCCCTTGCGGCTTTCCGGCTCCCAGCCGTTCACGCAGCAGCCCGGCGTCTACATGATGATCGGCGAGCGCACCAACGTGGCCGGCTCGCCCAAATTCGCCAAGCTCATCAAGCAGGGCGCTTACGAAGAAGCCGTGAGCGTGGCGCTGCAGCAGGTCGAGAACGGCGCCAACGTCATCGACATCTGCATGGACGAGGGCATGATCGACGGCGTCGCCGCGATGACGCGCTTCCTGCAACTGCTCGGCGCTGAACCCGACGTTGCCAAGGTCCCCTTCATGGTCGACTCCTCCAAGTGGGAGGTGATCGAAGCGGGGCTGAAGTGCCTGCAAGGCAAGGGCATCGTCAACTCCATCTCCCTCAAGGAAGGCGAGGAGAAGTTCCGCCAGAACGCCGCCACGATCCTCAAGTATGGGGCGGCGGCCGTGGTGATGGCCTTTGACGAGCAGGGCCAGGCCGCCGGCTACGAGGACAAGATCCGCATCTGCGCGCGGGCCTACCGCATCCTGGTGGACGAGATCGGCTTCCCGCCCGAAGACATCATCTTCGACCCCAACATCCTCACCGTCGCCACCGGCATGGAGGAGCACAACAACTACGCCGTGGACTTCATCGAGGCCACGCGCTGGATCAAGGCGAACCTGCCGCACGCCAAGGTCAGCGGCGGCGTCTCGAACATCTCGTTCAGCTTCCGCGGCAACAACAAGGTTCGCGAAGCCATGCACTCGGCGTTTCTCTACCACGCCATCGCCGCGGGCATGGACATGGGCATTGTGAACGCCGGCATGCTCGAGGTGTATGAGGACATCGAGCCCGAGCTCAAGGTCCTGGTGGAGGACGTGCTGCTCAACCGCCGCCCCGACGCCACCGAACGCCTCATCGAGCACGGCGAGATGCTCAAGGCCGCCGGCGGAGACGTCTCCGCGACGGAGAAAAAGAACGAGGAGTGGCGCAGCGCCGGCGTCGCCGAGCGGCTCTCGTACGCCCTGGTCAAGGGCGTGGACGCCTACATCGAGCAGGACGTGGAGGAAGCCCGCCTTGAGCTGGGCCGGCCGCTGCTGGTGATCGAAGGGCCGCTGATGGACGGCATGGGCGTCGTCGGCGATCTGTTCGGCGCCGGCAAGATGTTCCTGCCGCAGGTGGTCAAGTCCGCCCGTGTGATGAAGAAGGCGGTGGCCTACCTGACGCCTTTCATGGAAGCCGAGAAGGCCGAGATGGCCGCCGCCGGGCAGGCTGTGCGGACGCAGGGCAAGATCGTGCTCGCCACGGTCAAGGGCGACGTCCACGACATCGGCAAGAACATCGTGGGCGTGGTGCTGGCCTGCAACAACTACGAAGTCATCGACATGGGCGTGATGGTGCCGTGCGAGAAGATTCTCGAACGCGCCAAGACCGAGAACGCCGACGTGATTGGGCTGAGCGGCCTGATCACGCCTTCGCTCGACGAGATGGTGCATGTGGCTCGCGAGATGGAGCGGCAGGGCTTCAAACTGCCGCTGCTGATCGGCGGCGCAACCACCAGCCGGGCCCACACGGCCATCAAGATCGCGCCGCACTACAGCGAGCCGGTGGTGCATGTGCTCGACGCCAGCCGCGCCGTCCCGGTCGCCACGAGCCTGCTCAGCGACGAAGGCAAGGCGGCCTTCGTGGCGCGGCACGCCGCCGAGTACGAGGCGCTGCGGCAGTCCCACGCCGCTCCGCAGCACACGATGGTCTCCCTCGAGGCGGCGCGTCGCAAGCGGACGCCGATCGAATGGCGGTCCGAGGACATCCCTACGCCGTCGTTCACTGGGCGGCGGACGCTCGAGGACTTTCCGCTCGAGACGTTGCGCGAGTACATCGATTGGTCGCCGTTCTTCCATGCCTGGGGGCTCAAGGGGCTCTATCCGCGCATCCTGGAGCATCCGGAGCACGGCGCGCAGGCCGCGCAACTGTTCCGGGAAGGCAACGAGCTGCTGGATCGCATCATCGCGGAGAAGCTCATCACGGCGCGGGGCGTCTACGGGCTCTTTCCGGCCAACGCGGTCGGGGATGACGTGGAGCTGTATGCCGACTCCGACCGCACTGTGCCGCTGCAGCGCCTGCACTTCCTGCGGCAGCAGGCGGACCGGGAAGGGTCGAAGCCCTGCCGCAGCTTGGCGGACTTCGTGGCGCCGAAGGAGACCGGGCTGCCCGACCACGTCGGCGCCTTCGCGGTGACCGCCGGTATTGGGATGAAGGAGCTGTGCGACCGGTTCCGGGCCGAACAGGACGACTACAGCGCCATCCTGGCGGAGTCGCTGGCGGACCGCTTGGCCGAGGCGTTCGCCGAGTATCTGCACAAGAGGGTGCGCCAGGAGTGGGGCTACGGGCTGGATGAAGGCCTGAGCTCGGAGGACCTCATCCGCGAGCGTTATCGCGGCATCCGGCCCGCGCCGGGCTACCCGGCGTGCCCGGACCACACCGAGAAGGGCGCCCTGTGGAGCTTGCTCGATGTGGAAGCCTCGACCGGGATGCTGCTCACCGAATCGTTCGCCATGTGGCCCGGAGCCAGCGTCAGCGGGCTGTACTTCGCGCACCCCGAGGCGCGCTACTTCGGCGTCGGCAAAATCGACGCCGACCAGGTCGCCGACTACGCCCAGCGCAAGGGCATGACGCAGGCCGAGGCGGAGCGCTGGCTCGCGCCGAACTTGAACTACGAACCGGCGCCGGCCGCCCAGACCGTGGCCTGATCCTCGCCGTCGGGCTCGGACGCTTCCGCCAGGGCCCGCAGCAGCGCGCCGACAGCCCGGGCCTTGGCGAACGATTCCACCACGGTCTCCGGGCGCACCAACCCGAGCCCGCAGGTGGCGGTGACCATGGAGCGTGCCGCAAAGACCTCCGGGTCGCCGGCAACCGAGGCCAGGGTCAGCCAGCGCGCGAACAGCGCCCGCGGATCGACCGCCGCCAGGTCCTGCCAAGTGGGAATGAGCCCATAGGCGACCCTCCCGCCGTCGCGTACGAACGCCCGCGCGTCCGGGTCGCGAAAGAACTCCTCCAGCCCCTGGTGCGCGTCGAACGAGAGGATGTCCGGCTGGGCCCTGCGCATGCGGCCCAAGGGGCTCGCCGCGCAGCAGTGCAGGCCGGCGTAGGCGCCGCGGGCGCGGATTCCGTCCAGCACGGCCGCCACAGCCGCCAGCCGGCGCTCTTCGGAGACCAATCCGCCGGACGGCGCCGGCAGGCACAAAGCCGGCTCATCCACGAACAGCAACACCGGCGCCCCGCCGACGGCGAGACGTTCGATCTGCCAGCAAAGGATCTGCGAGACGTGAAACGCCACGGCGGCGAACAGCGCTGGATCGGCCAGGAACGGCCGCCCCTGGTGGAACAGGTACGCGGCCAGCGTGACGGGCCCTTCGATCTGGCCCTTGACCGCGCACGCCGACTCAAACCGGCCCGCGGCCAGCGCCGTCTGAAAGGCCGCGAAGCCGACGGCGTTCGCGGTGGTCAGCGCGCCGTCGCTGCGGTGCAGCGCTTCCACCACCCGGTCGATGCTTCCCTGCTTCACTTGGTAGCCGTACCCCTGGGCCCGCGGCTCCAGCCAGGGCGACAGCGCATCGAGGCCTTGGCCCACGATGCTCTCGCGGTCCGACAGTCGCGGCAACTGCGGCCAGAACGGAACTTCGGGCGAGCACGCGGCGATGGCTTCAACGGCCTCCGCGGGAGAGGTGAAGGGGAGGCTGCCGACGCCCGTGACCGCGCCGGCGGGCGGAAACTCGAGGCGTGGGGGGCGCGCTGCGGCCGTCGGCTGCACGCTCTCATTCTCGCGAATCGGTTGCCCGGCCCGCGTCACGCGGAGGCGCCCGCGAGCCGGTCCAAGATCGTCTCGACCTGCGCGTACCCGGACTCGAGCAGAAACGTGCGGGCGCGGCCGTAGCTCTTGGAGCCGATCAGATGGAACCCGGGTTCGCCCGATTCCAGGTCGGCGGGCCTGAGCTTCGGCGGCGACAGGCAGTCGGTCACATGAGTGAGAGCCTTGGCGAGGCGGGCGGCGCCTTCGGTGGCGGGCGCGATCTCGAGCGCGAGCTCGGAGAGGTACGACAGGTCGGGCCGGTAGCCGGTGAGGCCCACGACGGCGTCGACCGTCGCCGACCGCCCGCCGGAGAGCGCAACGTCCCAGCCGCCGTCAGGGTGAGGCGCGAAGGCCAACACCGAGGCGCGCCGCTCCACGCGCAGCCAGGGCGGCGGCTCGGCCGCCAGCGCATTGGCCCGGGCGGCCACCGCCTGGCGCTCGGGCAAGGGGTCCGGTGAGACCTCCACGCACGGCCGGCGGTGGAGCGAGCGGGTGGCCCACACCACGCGGGTCGCCGGCGCCCGTTCGGGCAGCGCGGCGAGCGTTCCCAGGGCGTTGGCGGCCGAGTGTCCGTGGCCGACCAGCAGGATGCGCCGGTCGCGGAGCCCCGGCCCGAGTGCATGCAGCGCGCCGAGGTCCCGGAGCAGGGCGTCGCCGAGGTGGCGTTCACCCGGGGCGGGGAGGCCTCCGGCGCCCACGGCGGCCGGATTGCGATAGACGCCGGACGCGTCGAGGACCGCTTCGGCCTCGAAGGTTTGCTCGCCGGTCGGCGTTTCGACCAGAACCCGGAAGGGACGCTCGGCGCGAATCGGGTGGCCGGCGAAGTCTCCCCGCGTCAGACCGGCCCGGCCCACGGCGACGACTCGATGCTTTTCTCGGACCCTGCCTTCCAGCGGCGCCGTCCTCGCCAGCGGCGCCAGGATGCGTTCCACAAACTTCGGGCCGGTCAGCAGGGCGTCATCGGGCGGCAAGCCGCCGGCAAGGATCGCACGGGCGCCCGGCGGCAGGTTCATGGCGAGCGGCGAGAAGAACCGCGTAGGGCCCCAGCGGCGCAGGGACGCCCCGACTTCCTCGGACTCCAGGACCGTCACGTCCCAGCCCCGCCGGACGCCTCCCAACGCCGCCGCCAAGCCGACCGGCCCGGCGCCGATGACGATCAGGCGCGGGCGGCTCATCCCTGGCGCGTCAACGTGTTGAGCGTCTGCGCCCAGTGGGCGATGGTTCCGCCGCCGCGGATCACGGCCGCGACGTTGAGCGCCTCAGAGAGCTCCTCCGGGGAGCAGCCGGCGTCGGCGCACGAGGCCGCATAGGAATCAATGCAGTACGGCTCTTGGATGGCGTTGGCGACCGCGTAGGCGATGAGCTTCTTGGTCTTCGAGTCGAGAGCGCCGGGCTCCATCGTCTCCGCATACCACTTCAGAAAAAGCTCGAACAGCTTGGGATTGGTCTGGGCGATGTCGCCGAAGCGGGCGAGGTCTTCGGAGAGGTAATAACTCGGCATGAAGTCTCCTTGAGAATGAAACGCGGGGGCAATGAAACGCGGACCGGAAGATCGGCTAATGGGCCGTGGCGCAAGCCGCGGCTGCTGCTGCGGCCGGATGCCTCGGGTCGACGGGCCGTAGGTCGCAGCCGTTCATCTCCTGGCTGATCTCCAGCGGTCCGTAGGCGAGCTCCAGCGGCCGCGTCCAGCGCGATCCCTCGGCCGGCGGGTAGATCCAACACTTCTCCGCCACCACCGCGTGGCAGCAGAAGACCGGGCGACCGCCGCCGCCCTGAAACTTGACCGGCCAGCCCACCCGGCGCGCGATTCCCGAGGCGTCTTCGAAGGCGGCGCGCACCAGCCCCATCTCGCGCCGCAGGTCGACGCCGAAGTGGTCCACGAAGGGCTTGCCGCGCGCCGGCTGCGGGTTCTCGTCGGGCTCGAGCTGGTCTTCTTCCGCCACCGGAATCGACGAGAAGATCAGGTTCAGCCCGCCCTCGAAGGCGTACTTGCAGTACCCGGTCCGGGCGTTTTCCTCGCGGCCGCCCAGGCCCAGGATGCGGTCCACCGGCAGGGCCGCCGTGTCGTCCACCTTCACGTGTACATGGACGCTGCTGGCCAAGCGCATCGCGCCAAAAAACGGGAAGGCCGGATCGAGCAGCAGCAAGGTCTCCTCCAGCTCCGGGCCGCTGAGCAGCCCCAGGGCCTCAAACTCCTGGAGCGTGGGCCGCCAGCGTTCGGCGTCCAGCAGTTCGGGAGCCCAGCGCGCCCGGCGGCCGGCGGACCCATTCCGGCTTTGCGAGCCGCGCAGCCAGCGGAAGCGTTCCGCTTGTGGCAGGCTGGCGACGCCGGTGTTCCAAACCCCGGTTCGGACGGGCTCCACGAAGACCGGCGCGATCCCCGCCTGCTCCATCTGCAACGCCCAAGCTTCGTGGTCATAGGCGACGCGGCGAATCTCGATCGACGGCGGCGCCTCCGCCGAGAGGCGCAGCATCGCGTAGTGCACCGCCGGGTCGCCGTCGTGATCCGGCTTTCCCACCACGCCGCAGTTGGCGGCAAACCGGCCGTCGCCCAGCAGGCGCACCCAGGGCAGGCCGGAGTGGGTGCAGACGAAGCCAACCACGCCGAACTGGTCGAGCCAGGCGTCCAAGCGCAGGTCGTCGAGCTCGGATTCGTACAGGAACTCGCTCGTCTGTCCGGGGCTGCCGTGGCACAGCAACACCCGCCCGCCTTCCATCTCCACAACCTGCCGGTCCGGCCAAGTCGCCAGCCAGTCCCGTTCGGCGTCGCCCAGGGCGGCCGTCGCGATCTCAAAGGCCTCGCAACTGATCTTCTCGTCGTCCGGCGAGCTGTATCCGCAGCCGCAACTGGTGGAGCGAGCGACCGCCTGCTGCTCATGGTTGCCCGCCACGAACAGGTCGAAGCCTTCGCGAATCATCCCGACGACTTCGTTGCTGTGGCCGCAGCAGCCGATGCTGTCGCCCGTGAACGCCTTGAGGTCCGCCTGCAAGCCCTCGGCGTCGCGCAGACAGCTCCGCAACGCCGAGAGGTTGCCGTAGGCGCCGCCCATCACGGCAAGGGTTCGGGGAAAGATGCCTGGAGAGTTGGCGTTCATCGGGCTCCGGTCTCGATCTTGGTGAACTGAAGATTGCAGCAGCCGAGGTTGATGCCTCCGCCGGCGGCCTGCAGCGCAACGCCCTCGGCCAGCGCGTAGCGCACCGCCTTGCCGTCGCGATCGGCGACCACCAAGCCGGCGTCCCGCAGCACGCGCAGGTGGTGCGACAGTAGGTTTTGGGCGATCGGAACGCGCCGGTTGATCGCCTTCACGTTCTGCGGCCCGGCCAACAGGATCTCCATGACCGACAAACGCGTCGGGTCGGCGAGCACGGCCAGCTTCGTGGCGCAGTCGCCGGATGGATCGGATCGGCTCATCGTTCGATAAGTTGCTTCGAAGCCGACATCCTAGCTCCAATGGAAATTGAAATCAACCGCCGTTGATATCTGGGCTGCGGCCGTTTCGGTCTGGTTTCGAACGTTCGCTCGGAGGCTGATTCTGGAACAAAATCGCAATGTACGGACAATGAGACCAGCCCCGAACACGGTATGAACGGGTTTCTACTGATCGCATTCCTGCTCGCAGCAGCCGCTCTGCCGGCCTCGGACGCCTCGCACGCCGAGTGGGAGAGGCAGCGCTTCGACGGCGGCGTGGAGCTCCATACGCTCTTCTCGGTGACGCCCGATCCGGCCGGAGGCGAGGCCGAGCGCACGCCTGTGATCAGCGTGCTGCGCGACACGCTGGGCGACGACGACCCCAACAACGACCGGCTGCGCTACGTCTGGCTGCTGGCCGGTCAAGAGCGCCGGGGCGTGATGAAGTGGCTCATCCCGGAGCCGGAGCTCGGGGACATGCCGAAGCCGTTGGTCGACTTGGCGGCGCCGGGCAAGGGCGTCTGGAAGACCGTGCTGCGGCGGGCCGTGCAAGCTTCGCTGCTCGATCCCAGCGGAGTCGGCGTGCGCATCTCCTCGCGCAGCTACTGGTCGGGCCGGCGGGCGTCGCGGACGGTGCGGCTCTATGAGGCCCTCTCGGTGATGCTCCTCCGCGAGCAAGCCTCCGCGCCGGGCGGCTTGACGGCCGAGCAGCGCAAGCAGGTCTTGGCGCGGACGTTTCTGGCGGACTCCACCTTGGGCGGGCTGGCGCCGGATTCGAGCCTCGACCGGATCGTCGAGCAGGAGCTCAGCGCAAGGCGCCAGTCGCTGGGCCGCAACTGGGAGCTGCTGCGCCAGCGGGCCGAGGAAGAGGGACTGATCTTCCAGCCGATCGGCATGGACGACGAGCCCGCCATCGCCGCGATGCTCTGGGTTTCTCGCGCCGACTTGGAAACGCCTCGCGGCCCGTTTCGCTCCAAGTTTTTGGGCATCTCCGACCCCTGGAAGGATCCGGCCGTGCATGAGTGGGCGGGCTACACCGAGATCTGGCGCTTCGATTCCGACGGCCGCCGTACCGACGACGATGCCGCCGCGGTCCGCCGCGAGGAGCTGATCCCGCTGGCTCTCTACAGCCTCGATCACCCCAAGATTCCTTTCCTGCTGATCGACTTCCGCAGCTCCTGGAAGCCGGCCTTGCGTGAGACCGCGCGCCGCACTTTGGAGGAGGCCCCGCGCACCGTGCTGGGCATGACCGCCTACGCCAACGTCGAGCTGCGGGCGGCGCAGTTCGCGTTGACCTTCATCCGCAGCAGGCGAGGCGCCCCGGTGCAGCGGCGTGACCGGCTGCGGGCGACCGTCGCCGTGCGGCAGACCGCGCAGGCGGTCGATCCGGTGGCGCCCGCCTTGCGCGAACAGTTGGCCGAGCGGCTCGGGACGCCGACGTCGCCTTCAACGCGGCGATACGAGTCCCTGCTCGCCTGGGCCGGGGCGCCGGACGGCTTGGCGCGGCGGATCGAGAAGGATCGCGGCCGCGAGCTGGCGCGCTTGCTGCATCCGGGACGGGCGCGCTGGACCCAGGCGCTCACGGTCGCCACCGTAGGCCTGTACCGCTATCGCGAGCCGCTCTCGCCGGAGCGCTTGGCGCTGCTGGACCGCGAGCGCCGGTTGTCGACCGCGGTCGATGTGCTGGAGACCGCCGTCGAGTCCAGCCCGCGGATCGACGTCGGCGTCGAGCTGGACTCGGTTCGCTTGGCCGCCCGCGAGCTCTCCGGCGAGCCGTCGCTCGACTCCGACACGCGCAAACGGGCCGATGAGGCGCTGCGTGCGCTCGCCGCCCAACCGCTCCCCGAGGAAATGCGCCGGGAGCTGGCGGCCTGGAGGAATCAGGGCCCCGAACGCGTGGCCGCCGGCCGCGCTCCCCTGGAGGGAGGCGGCCTGGATTGATCCGTGCCGGTCTCGCCCTCGCCCTATGGCTGACGGCGACGGCGCTGCTGCCCGGCCAAGCCCGCAGGGTGGTCGTGCTGAAGGCCGACGGCCTGCCGGGCTGGCTGGTGGAGCGGATGCTGGCCGAGCGCGACCCCGACACCGGCCGCTCGCCACTGCCCTGGATCGAGCGCACCTTCGTGGAACGGGGCGTCTGGGCCCCCAATTTCTACTCGCGCGGCGTCAGCCTTTCGGTCCCTTCGTGGTCGATCCTCGACACCGGCCGGCCGATGGTCATCCACGGCAACGTCGAGTATGACCGGTACACCCTGCGCGCTTTCGACTACCTGAACTTCATCCCGTTCTACTTCAAGTCGGCGTTCTCCAAGGCGGCGGACATGCCGGCCGTCGAGCTGCTCGACGACTTGCAGGTGCCGCTGCTGGCGGATCGTTTCGAGTGGTCGGCGACGCGCCAGAGCTTTCAGATCTTCCAGCGCGGCATCCCCTGGACAACGCTCAAACGAGCCGTTCGCGGCCCCTTCCCGCTGGCCTCGCCCCGCCGTCTGATCGGCGAATGGCAAGCCGGCTTCGAGTTCTCGCAGTCGATCCAGGACGAGCTGGAGCGCAGCCTGATCGCGGCGCTGGCCGACGAGCAGATCCGCTACCTCGATCTCTACACCGGCGAGCTCGACCACGTGGCCCATCTCGACAACTCCGAGCAGGCCCAGCGCGCCGTGGTCGAAGGCATCGACGCCCTGGTCGGCCGCGTCTGGTCGGCCATCGAGCAGAGCCCTCTGGCCGACGAAACCATCCTGGCGCTGGTCTCCGACCACGGCATGAACACCAGCCCGGACGCTTACAGCCAGGGCTACAACCTGGTGGAGCTGTTCCGCGGCGCGGCCGGCGGACGGCACCACGTGGTCACCAACCGCCACCCGTTGGCCGACTACAAGCTCAAGGGGCTGTATCCGTTCGTCCACAAGGTGCTCAGCTCCAGCGACGCCTCACCGTACGCCGGAGAGTCGCCGAAGGACTACCCGACGGTCCTGCTCGATCTCGACGGCAACGAGAGGGCCGCCATCTCGCTGCGCAACAGCGACCTCAACCGCATCCACCTACTGCTGCTGCAACTGGAGAGCGAGGACCTGGAGCCGAAACTGCGGGCCGCGGCCGCGCGGGCGTACGCCGACGCCATCCGGGCGTACGAGGACCACAGCCGACAGCGCCTCGACCGCCTCGAGCTCGAGCTGGCCGTTCTCACCCGGCAGATCGCGGGGCTCGAGGCCCAACTGCCGCACATCGCCGACGGGATCGAGACCCGCCGCGCCAAGGCCCGCCTGCGTTCGTGGAAGCTCGATGCGTCCGACTACCAGGACGCGCTCGAGGCCTTGCGGACGCTGTTCGCGGCCGAACCCGGCGCCGGAAAGCCCGCCTCGAAGACCGTACCGAAGCGCTTCCTGGGCGAACCGAACAGCATCGGTCAATTGCAGCGCTACGCGGTCTCGCTGTCGCCCGGCGGTTTGCGGCTCGGCGCCGACGGCAACCTCGACGAGGAGCGCAGCTTCGAGCGCGTGGACTACTTCCGGCTGCTGCGCGACCTGCGCGTCCGCAACGTCGTGCAGGAAGGCGTCGGAGCCCGCCCGGTCGATTTCGTCGCCGCTCCCGTGCCGGTCGAAGCTCTCGCCGGCCTGCCGCCGGGCGATGAGGCGGCGGACTTCGCGGTTTGGCTCTACGGCGGTGCGCATCGCCAACTCTTGATCCTGGTGCGGGGCGAGCCGTTCGAGATCAAGGCGATCCCGGCGGCCAATCTGACGGACCGGGGTGGCCGGATCTCGTTCGAGCGCACGGAGTGGGGCCCGGGCCTTCCGCTCGCGCTGTACGAGGACCCGGGCTTTGCAATTCCCGCGGCCGAACGCGCGCAGTGGCTGGCGGCGTGGCGTTCGGAGCGGGACTGGCTGCGCGCCTCCCACCGGGCACGCTATGCGAACGCCGTCGTCGGCCTGGCCGAGCAGCTTCGGCCGCCCGAGGGGCCGCATCCCGGAGAGACCTTCCATCAGGCGCGCCGCGAGCTCGTCCGGCCGGATCTGCTCGTGCTCGCCGGCGACCATTGGAACTTCAACGCCCGCGGGTTCAACCCGGGAGGAAACCACGGCGGCTTTCTCCGGGCCTCGGCGCACTCGGTGATGATGCTCGCCGGCGGGGATTCGACCGGATTGCGGCGGGGCGTTCGGGTCGACGAACCCTATGATGCGCTGAGCTTCGCGCCCACCTTGCTGGGGCTGCTGGGCTTCTGCGAGCCGGACCTGCCGGGCGTCCCGATCCACGAAGCCGGCCCCGCAGCGTGCGCGGACGGCCTCGACGAGGGCGGGCGAGCGTCAGAAGCGCAGCTTGAGCTGGACCGAGACCTGCCGGCCGGGGGCCAGCGCCGTCCCTGAGAACAGGCCGCTGAAGTTGATCACGTTGAGCCGGTCGGTGGCGTTGCGCAGGTCGACCTGCAGCGTCGCCGACCGTTGCTCGCGCTCCCATACGCGCGCTCCGACGGAGAAGTCCAAGCTGAAGTTCGGGCGAACCCGTCCCCGTTCGAAGTTGACCCGGTCGAGGATCGCCTGCGGAATCGGCTGCACAGGGTTGTCGTCGTCCTCGTCGTCCGCCAGCGCCTCGGGGGAATCGTCTTCGTCGTCGTCCCCATCGCCGTCATCGTCGTCGGCGTCATCCTCCAGCTCGACCGGCAGGCCGCTACCGTAGCGCACGCCGGCGGAAAGCCACATCCGGCGGTGCGGCTCCACGCGCACCTGGGCGGCCACGGTGTTGCGCTGATCCTGGGTGATCGGAAAGTGCTGGACGACGTCCCGCAGCTCCTCGGCTTCGCCCCCTTGGATGAACAATCCGCCCGTGACGGGCGACGTGGCGCGGCCCATCATGTTCGAGTAGCTGACGAACGAGGAGACGCGCTTCCAGCGAGGCATCTCCAGCCGCACCTCGGTTCCCTCGATGCGGGCGGTGTCGAAGGTGATGGGAAAAGAGATGCCGGTGTTGAAGAAGACATCGTCGTCGATGTAGTTGCGGAAGGTGCGCCAGTAGTGGCTGGCGTCCAGGCGAACGGCGCGGCCCAAGGGCTTGCGCAATCCTACCTCGAAGAAGTTGGCGCGGCTGGCCGGCACCGCGACGGCGTCGTCCACATTGTCGAGCCCGAGTCCGGCGGCCCCGCTGGAAAGCAACAGGTTCTCGATCGGCGGCGGCTGGAAGATGCGGTCATAGGAGGCGTAGAGCTGCAGGTCGGCCTCGCGCACGTAGTAGCTCAGCGCGACGCGCGGGCTGATGGCGTTGTCTTCGATCAGCAAGGCGTAGTGATCGAAGCGCACGCCCAGGTTCGCCGCGAACCGTCCGAGGCGGATCTGGTCCTGGACGAACAACCCCACCTCGGTGCTGCGGCGCTTGTCGCCAAACTCCAGGTCCGTCTCGGGCAGCTCGTCGGGCTCGGCCAGCAAAAACCGCTCCCGGATGTTGTTGAGCCGCAGGTCCCCACCGGCCTTGAAGGTGTGATGCTCGCCCTGTACCGTCAGGTCGCCGATCACGGCGCCCTCGCGGAAGCCTCGGTCCTGGTTCACATAGACGGGCGTGGAGAGCGTGTTGCTCCACAAGCGGCTGGTGAGGTCGCGCACCATGCCGCGTACGGAGCCGAGCGCCCGCGAAGAGAACGTGTGCTGGTAGTGAATCTGCCCGGCGGTCTCGGCCGAAGTGCGATCCTGCCGCTGCCCCGCGGCCTGCTGCACCAAGTCGTTCGGTACGAGGAAGCCGGCATGGTTGGAGCGCAGGTAGAACGTCAGCCGGTCCCGGTCGGTGAGATCCTGCTCGAGCCGTGCATTGAAGCCCGACGACGAGCCGTGGTTGGTGAAGTTTTCGAGCGACGGCGGGTCCAGGTAGCGATCCGTCTGCCCGCCTTGCAGGCCCAGCGAGACCACCGTGCGCTCGGCGGCGTACTGGTGCGAGGCCGAACCAAGGTAGGTGTCGTAGCTGCCGCCCTGCAGGTCGACGGCGGAGCGATGGCCGCGATAGTTCGCCCGGCGTGTGTCGAGTGCGATGACTCCGCCCAAACGGCGCCCGTACTCGGCCGGGATGCCCGCGGTCAGGATGTTGACGGCCTCGAACTCGCTGTTCTCGAAGGCCGGCGCGAAGGCGATCGAGCGGTTGTCGTAGACCGGCATGCCGTCGACGACGTACTGCGTGTCGTACTCCGAGCCCCTCGGATGCAGCACGGCGTTGGCTTCGAGCAGCCAGCCGGGCATGGTCGTGACGACGTCGATGGTGCTGCGGCCCAGCGTCGTGCCGAGCGTCTCGCTGAGCTGCCGGCTGCCGGCCCGCATCGGCCGGGAGGGCTGCAAGGGGTCGAGCAGCGGCGGCTCCGCCTCCACGGTGACGGCGTCCCGCACGGCCCCGAGCTGCAACTGGATCTCTATGGTCTGCGGCACGGCCGAGCGGATCTCCACCGGCTCCACGGCGTCCTCAAAGCCCGGCTGGCGTACCAGGAGCTGGTAGACGCCCGGCGGCAGACGGCGCAGCGCGGCCCGGCCTTCGTCGTCGGCTTCGGCGGTCGCCGAGAAGTCCGGGCTCCGGCCTTCCAACCGCACCGAGGCGGGAACGGGCCGTCCACTAGGGTCGGTCACCTTCACTTCGAGGCGGCCGTCCATGACCTGGGCCGACAGGGCGGCCGTCAACAGAGCGGCAAGCAGGGGCAGGGCGAAAAACAGCGGGGTGACGAGGGTTCTACGGGCGGACCAATGCATCGGAGTACACTGGCTACATTCCCCGGAGGGCTGTTTTGTTCAGCCTCTTTTTCGCCGCGCGGCGAAAAAGATTGAACAAGCTGGGGGCGACAGGAATGTTGAAAGTGAAGTTCGGACGCTTCTGGCCCGGACAGGGGCGGGGGAGCGGCGCCGCGGGCGCGCTCTCTCTACCCCTGGAATCGGCCGCGCCCGCAGTGGAGCTCCGCGACGCGACCGGCATCGAGCAAGAAGTCGCCGACATCGAGCAGCAAGTCACGGATCTGTTCGACGAGCTGAGGGTTCCGGCGCTGCGCTATCTGCTGTCGCTGGGGCTGTCGGCGGCCGACGGCGAGGAGATTCTGCAAGAAGTGTTCCTGGCGCTGTTCCAACACCTGCGAAACGGCCGGCCGCGCACCAGCCTGCGCGGCTGGGTGTTCCGTACGGCGCACAACTTGGGCCTCAAGCGCCGCAAGAAGGTTCACACGAACCCGGCGCCGGCGGTCGAGCCCGAGCTGCTGGGCCGCTCGGCGGATCACCGCCCGAACCCGGAAGAGCGCCTTCGCGAGCGCCAGGCGTATGAGAGGATGAGGGCCGTCGTGAACGCCCTGCCGGAACGCGACCAAGCCTGCCTGAGCCTACGGGCGGAAGGTTTGCGCTACCGCGAGATCGCCGAGGCGCTGGGAATATCGCTGGGCGCGGTGTCGCTGTCCATCCAGCGGTCGCTGGCCCGGCTGCGGGAGGCGCGCCCATGAGCCGGCCGACCGACCATGCCGCCGAAGAGGATCTCGTCCTGCTGGCGATGGGCGAGCTGCCGCCGGACCGCTCCGCCGCCCTCGAGAGTCACCTGGAAACGTGCGTCGGCTGCCGACGCGCTCACGAGGAAGTCCGTGCGGTCCTGGCGAAGTTCGCCGACGGCCGGCGAGAGGAGCTGGACGCGCGCCTGCCGCCGGCCGGTCCCGCCCGGGCGGAGCTGCGACGCCGCTTGGCCGAGCAGGCGGAGGGTGCGGCGCCGCAGCGGCTGCCGAGCCTCTTGACGAGCCCGAACCTGCGCGTGGCTCTCGCCCTCGCCGCACTCGCGCTGGTGGCCGGCGTGGCGGTGGTGCAGTGGAGCGAGACCCCGGCCGGCGCCGTGGCCGCCCGCTACGCGCCCGACCCGCGACTGACGCCGGGCCTGGCGACCAGCGCTTCGGCCCGCGAGCTCTGCGCCTCGCCCGTCCCCGACGAGGCTCTGCCGGTCGCGCGGCCGGTCGCCGTCGGGGTCTTTCGGGCCTACGGCGTCGCCGATCCCGAGCCGCGCGCCTACGAGCTGGACTACCTGATTCCCCCCGAGCTGGGCGGGGCCGGCGACGCCCGCAACCTCTGGCCGCAGCCCTACGGCGCCGAGCCGTGGAGCGCCCATGCCAAGGACGCTCTCGAGGACCGGCTGCGCCATCTCGTCTGCCAAGGAGAGCTGCCGCTGGCCGTAGCGCAACGTGACCTCGCGAGGGACTGGACGGCGGCCTACCGCCGCTACTTCCGCGTCGAGGAGCCCTTGGTCGAGCACGCCGGCTTTCTGAAGGATCAGCCCTGGGAGTGACCTGCGCGCGGGCCTACGGCTTGCCGCGCCGATTCCGCCGGACTTCCTCCTCCCACTCCTCGTACAAGCCGCGAAGCCGCGCCAGCTCGCCCGGCCGGTCGCCCCGCAGGTCTGTCTTCTCGCTCGGGTCGGCGGCCAGGTCGAACAAGTACTCGTTGGTCTCCGCGCCGTTGGTCTCGCTGACGAACTTGAGCGAGCCCTCGCGCATTCCCTTCCAGAGGGTCTGGCCGCGGGGCTTGCGCCAGAAGAGCGTGCGCGCGAAGTCCGGTTTGCCGGCGGCGAGGTGGTCGATGATGTCGACTCCCTCAAAGGGCTTCTCGGGCGAGGGAGAGGCTCCCGCGAGGCGGGCGATCGAGGCCGAGAAGTCGAACGTCGCCGAGACCTGACCGGAGACCGTGCCGGGCGCGATGACCCCGGGCCAGCGCACCATGGCCGGGACGCGGATGCCGCCCTCGAACGTGCCGCCCTTGATGCCGCGGAACGGGGCATTGCGGGCGCTCTTGGTGCCGCCGTTGTCGCTGGTGAAGATGACGACGGTGTTGTCGGCGAGCCCCAGCGCCTCGATCTTGTCGAGCACGCGGCCGACCGACTCGTCCAGATGCTCGATCATGGCGATGTAGACCGCCGGCGGCGCCTGGCTCTGCTTCCACAGCCGCGAATCGAGCGGCAAGGGGTTGGGCAGCCGGTCGCCGGGGCCCTGGT
This sequence comes from Acidobacteriota bacterium, assembly GCA_016125275.1. Classification (GTDB taxonomy): domain Bacteria; phylum Acidobacteriota; class Terriglobia; order Bryobacterales; family UBA6623; genus RI-231. The sequence goes on from WGMB01000005.1 coordinate 325,014, forward strand.
AGGGCGCGTGCGGAACCGTGTAGGGCAGATAGAGGAAGAACGGCCCGCCCTTCTCCCGCTCCAGGAAGTCCATGGCCTCCTCGGCTACCAAATCCGTGAAGTAGCCGTCCCGGCTGATGGGATTGCCGTCCTGAAACAGGTTGTAATAGGCCGCCGGGTCGAGATAGTGGAAGTAGTCCATCTCGCCGCCGGCGCAGTAGAAGGTGTAGTCGAAGCCTTGCAGGTGGGGGGCGAACTTCGGGTCAAAGCCCAGGTGCCACTTGCCGATGATGCCGGTGCGGTAGCCGGCCTTGCGGACCAGCTTCGGGAGGGTCTGCTCCTCGGCGGGCAGCCCCAGCTCATGCGCGTTGCTCAGACGGAGCGCGTCGTCATAGCGGCCCACGTTGCCGGTGCCGATGGCGCATTCCAGGCCGCCCACCCACTGCTGGTAGCGCCCGGTGAGCAAGGCGGCCCGCGTCGGGGTGCACTCGGGGCCGTTGGCGTAGTGCGCGGTCAACTTGGCGCCTTCGCGGGCCAAACGGTCCAGGCGAGGGGTCCGGATGTCCGGGCGGCCGTAGGAGGCCAAGTCGCCGTAGCCCAGATCGTCGGCCAGGATGAAGACGATGTTGGGGCGCTCCGCCGCGGCCAGGTTGAGGGCGGCCAGGCTCAGAGCGCCCATCCAAAGGGCTAAGACTCGCATCGCTCCAGAGTGTAGCGGGCGGCGCAGGGTCGGCGCGCTATCCTAGCGGCCAGCATGCGCTCCCTCTCCCTGCTCCTGCTGACCGTCGCGGTCGCCTCGGCCCAGAATCCCTACGAGCGGATGCTGGCCTCCCAGCAGATGGTGGAGCTCTACCTGATCGCCGAGGCCCGCAAGCTCACCGACCGCTCGGCCGCCGAGATGCGCTCCCGCCAGGATTGGGAGCCGCACATCGAGCAGCGCCGCCGGGAGATGCGGGAGATGCTGGGCCTGGAGCCGCCGCCGCCCAAGACGCCGCTGAATGTGCAGATCACCGGCCGCATCGAGCGCGACGGCTATGTGATCGAAAAGATCGCCTTCGAGAGCCTGCCGAAGGTCTACGTCACCGCCAACCTCTACCTGCCGACCGGCGAAACCGGCAAGGTTCCCGGCATCGTCTACGTCTGCGGGCACGCCTACTCGCCGCAGGGGTCCAAAACCTACTACCAGCGCCACGGGCACACCCTCGCCAAGGCCGGCCATGCGGCGCTGATCATCGACCCCATTCAGATCGCCGAGCTTTTCGCGCTGCACCACGGCATCCACAACAACGAGATGTACGACTGGTACGCGCGCGGCTACACGCCGGCCGGCGTCGAGGTCTGGAACGTCATCCGAGCGCTGGACTACCTGGAGACCCGGCCGGAGATCGACGCCTCGAAGCTCGGCATCACCGGACGCTCGGGCGGCGCCGCCATGAGCTGGTTCCCCACCGCCATCGACGAGCGGCTGAAGGTCGCCGTGCCGGTGATGGGCATCAGCACCTACGCCGCCAACGTCGAAGCCAATACCCAGAAAGGCCACTGCGACTGCATGTTCTTGGTCAACAGCCGCATGCACGACATGCTGCACCAGGGCGCCCTGATCGCGCCGCGCCCCTTGCTGATGGGGCACGGCGTCAAGGACGCCCTGTTCCCCGTGCCCGGCTACGAGGAGTTCGAGCGCACGATGAAACGGCTCTACTCGAGCTACGGTCGGTCGGAGCAGTACCGCAATATGGTGGTCGACACCGGGCACGCCGACTCCGACTACCTGCGCGCCGAAGCCGTCAAGTGGTTCGACCAGCACCTGGTGGGCCGGCCGGCGAGGGAGATCGACGTCTCCTACGAGGAGGTCGCCCCGGAGGAGCTGGCGGTGTTCGGCGGACATCCCCCCGAGGACGCCCTCAACTACCGGGTCCACGAAGTCTTCGCGCCGCCGCACCGAATCGAGCCGCCCTCCACTCTGGCCGAGTGGGAGACGCGCCGCACGGAGCTGCTGAAGACGTTGCGCGAGAAGGTCTTCATGGCCTTTCCGGACGAGCCGCCGCCGCTGAACATCCGGGCCGGATCGACGCCCGCCCCGAAGGGCTTCGAGGCCTTGGCCTTCGATTCCGAGGAAGGCGTGACGATCGAGGCCCTCTGGCGCAAACCCGAGGGCGCCACGGGACCGGCGCTGGTCTGGGTGGCTTCGGACCGGGAGGATCTGGACGCCATCTCGCGCACGCTCCGGCAGGTCTCCGGCTCCGAGACGAACCCGCTGCTGATCGTCTGGCCGCGCGGCGTGGGCGAGGTCCCCTGGCCGAAGACGGTTTGGAAGGACATGCTCCGCAACTCGATGCACCTGGGCCGGTCGGTCGACTCGATGCGGCTGTGGGATGTGCTGCGGGCTGTGGAGGTCGTGCGTGAGCGGGCGCCGGGCGCGGAGGTCGCCGTGGCGGGCGACGGAGCCTCCGGCGCGCTCGGCCTCTACGCCGGCGTGCTGGACGAGGGAATTGCGCAGGCGATCCTGCTGAACGCGCCGACCACGCACTTCCAGGGGCCTCTGTTTCTGGACGTTCTGCGCTACACCGACTTGCCCGAGGCCGCCGGGCTGATGGCGCCGCGACGAGTGACGTTCTACGGCAAGGTCCCGCCGGAGTACGCGATGACGCAGGGCGTCTTCACCCTCTACGGCAAGCCCGGAAACATGTCCCTGTCAATGAGCATCGAGGGCGCGCTGAACGGCCGCTTCGGCCACGACTACGCCTCGGGCTTGTAGCGCGCGCCTCCAGGCGAGCCGCGTAGGCCGTCCCGGCCTACGTCCCACGATAGGACCTACGCCAGCAGCTCGTTGACCACCCGCCCTTCCACGTCGGTGAGCCGGAAATCCCGGCCCATGTGGCGGTAAGTCAGCTTCTCGTGGTCGAACCCGAGCTGCTTGAGCCAGGTCGCCTGCAGGTCGTGCACGTGCACGGGGTCCTTGGTCACGTGCAGGCACAGCTCGTCGGTCTCCCCGTGGGTGTAGCCGCCCTTGATGCCGCCGCCGGCCATCCACATCGAGAAGGCGTGCGGGTGATGGTCGCGGCCGGCGTTGGCGGCCTCCTCCGGCTTACGGATCTCCACCATCGGCGTGCGGCCGAACTCGCCGCCCCAAATCACCAGCGTGTCGTCGAGCAGGCCCAACCGCTTGAGGTCTTTCACCAGCGCCGCCGTCGGCTGGTCGATCTCGTCCATGCGCTTGGGGATCTTCTCGTTGAGATACGTATGGTCGTCCCAGGAGGCGTCCATCATCAGCACGAACCGCACGCCGCGCTCCACCAGCCGCCGCGCCAACAGACAGTTGGTGGCGTACTGGCGGCGGTGCTCGTTGTCGGACTCGATGCCGTACATCTCGAGCGTTTCTTTCGACTCGCCCGAAAAGTCCATCAGGTCCGGCGCTTCCATCTGCATCCGGAAGGCCAGCTCGTAGTTGTTGATGCGGGACTCGATCTCGCCGTCGCCGGTCTCGTCCAGATGCATCCGGTTCATGTCGTTCACGAAGTCGAGCGTCGCGCGCTGGGTGTTGCGGCTCACGCCTTCCGGGTTCGACAGGTACAGGATCGGGTCGCCCTGGTTGCGGAACGGCGTGCCCTGGTAGTGCGACGGCAAGAAGCCCGAAGAGAAGTTCGACGTGCCGCCCGAGGTGCCCTTGCCCGACGACAGCACCACGAAGCCCGGCAGATTCTGCGACTCCGACCCTAGCCCGTACAGCGACCACGAGCCGAACGTCGGCCGGCCCGGGGCGATCGAGCCGGTGAACAGCAGGAGCTGGCCGGGGTGGTGGTTGAAGGCGTCGGTGTGGACCGAGCGCACCAGCGTGATGTCGTCGGCGACCTCGCCCAGGTGCGGCGCCAACTCGGAGAGCTCCATGCCGGACTGGCCGTACTTGTGGAACGCGAACTTGCTGCCCATGACCTTCGCGGTCGGCTTGATGAAAGCCAGCTTCAGATCCTTGGTCATCTCGGGCGGCAGCGACTTGCCGTCCCACTTGGCCAGCTCCGGCTTGGGGTCGAACAGCTCATACTGGCTCGGTCCCCCTTCCATGAACATGTAGATGACGTGCTTGGCCTTGGGCGCGAAGTGCGGCTGCCGCGGCGCCAGCGGGTCCATCGTCGCCGCCGTCAGCCCGTCGCGAGACAGCAGGTCCCCTAGCGCCCAGGCTCCCACGCCGTTGGCCACATCCTTGAAGAAGCGTCGGCGGGAACGGAGCTGCTGCAGGCGATCGAGGGTCATGGCGAGCGCTTCTTATCCTAGCGGAGACCAAGCGCGCCGCCAAAAAACAAAAGGACGCTCCCGCTGCCAAACGGGGCGCCCTTGAACCCACCGGACTGCCGGAGGTCTTTAGTTCTTGAAGCCGAAGCTGCCGTCGGCGTTCTTGGTGCGGTGGGACGTGTGGCAGCTCTTGCAGGTGCCGCCCAGGGTCCCCATGGCGGCCTTGGCCGCGGCGGCGTCGCCGGCGTCGGCCGCTTTGCGCAGGGCCATCGCCGCCTGAATGCCTTCATCGGAGATCTTCGTGGCGGCGTCGCTGCCGTGCCCTTCCCACCAGGCGGCCATCACCGAGTAGTGCCGGGCCAGCATGCCGGCGTTCTTCTTGACGGTGTCCATGTCGCCGGCCTCGATGGCCGCGTTGGTCGGCTTCATCACCTTCGCAACGCCCTTCATGGCGGTCTCATAGTGCTCGTGGGCGGCGATCCCCGCCGCGGCAAACAGTAGCGATGCGCCGCAGGCGGCGAGTAGAAGCTTTCGAATCACTAGGGCATCCTCCTTCGGTCGACTCTCTATTCCTCTCTTTTCGAGCCGGTACGGACAGAGTCCGGCTTCAGCGCTAAAGAGTGTAGAGGATTCCCGAGCTTCGTGCAGAAGAGTTTGCGGGAGCTAGCGTTGCGAGAGTCCCTCGACCGTGAACCCGCTGTTGAAGCGCGCTCCCAGCAACTGAATCGACGACACCGCCCGGCCGTTCTGCGAGATCGACGTGCGGTAGGGCAGCCGGACTCCGTCCAGCGTCCGAAAGTCTCCGAACAGCTCCACGGTCTCCGGCGCCTGGCCCTGCAAAACGACGCCGTCGTAGGCGATGCGGAACAGGTCGCCCGATTCGGCGTCGATCCAGACGCGGACGGACTGGTTCAGGCTCTTGGAAGCGATCTCCAACTCGCCGGCGGCCCTTCCGTCCTGCTCGGTTTCGCCGAGAAAGCGCACCGTGCGGGACTCGTCGCGGTCGGAGAGCAGCAGCGCCTCCCGCGCCCGAAACACCTCGCCCTGGGCCTGCCGCAGTTGCAGCGGAGGCATCTCCATATAGCCCTGCGGCCCGTCGATCCAGCCCTTGTCGCCGGAGAGGAAGACCGCCAGCCGGCCGAAGTCGAGCTGGCTCTGCTGCCGCAGCGTCCCGGGCAGGATGTAGCGGACCAACTGCGTCCCCGACAGGTTCTGGAGGATGCCGGCGCTCGAGACGCGTCGTTCGAGCTCCACGTCTTGGATCTCGGCGAGCCGCTCGGCCCCCCCGGCGGCGGCCTGCGCCTTGGCAAGCCAGGCGGCGGCGCGTTCGTCGGTCTGGGCCGAAGCCAGGAGCTGAAAGCCGAGAACGGCGCAGGCGGCGAGCGTTGCTGTCGACCGGGTCACTGCTCTCGACGCTAGCGCAAGGTCCTCGGCGTTGGCAAAGGAGGGGCTATCCTGAGAAATTGGGTCCCCGTCGATGATCGTCCAGCGCCAATCGGTAACGTTTCCCTCGATCGAGCTCGTTTCCGGCGAGACCTTGAGCCCCGTGACAGTGGCCTACGAGACCTACGGCGAGCTCAACCAGGCGCGTTCCAACGCCATCTTGATTGAGCACGCCTTCTCCGGCGACGCCCACGCGGCCGGCATCAGCGACCTCGACGGCAAGCCCGGCTGGTGGGACAACATGATCGGGCCGGGCAAGGCGTTCGATACCAGCCGCTACTTCGTCGTTTGCTCGAACGTGCTCGGCGGCTGCAGCGGCACCACCGGCCCGGCCTCGATTGACCCGGCCACGGGCAAGCCCTACGGCCCGCGCTTTCCCTTCGTCACCGTCGCCGACATGGTCAAGCTGCAGGCGATGCTGATGGATCACCTCGGCGTCGAAAAGCTCCTGTCGGTGGCGGGCGGCTCCATGGGCGGCATGCAGGCCCTGCAGTGGGCCGTGTCGTACCCGGAGCGTTGCGCCTCGGTCGTTCCCATCGCGTCCACGCACCGGCACTCGGCCCAGCAGATCGCCTTCAACGAGGTGGGACGGCAGGCGATCGTCGCTGACCCCGACTTTCAAGGCGGCAACTACTACGAAGGCCCCGGGCCGGCCCGCGGTCTGGCCGTGGCGCGCATGGTCGGCCACATCACCTACATGAGCGACGACTCGATGCGCGAGAAATTCGGGCGCCGGCGCCGCTTGAGCGAAACCCCCAGCGGCGAGTCCGAGCTGTTCGAGGTGGAGAGCTACCTGCGCTACCGCGGAGGGCAGTTCGTCAGCCGCTTCGACGCCAACTCCTACATCACCATCACCAAGGCGATGGACGTCTTCGACCTCGCCGGCGAAAACGGCTCGCTGGCCGACGCCCTACTGCGCTGCAAGGCCCGCTTCCTGGCGCTCAGCTTCACCTCCGACTGGCTCTACCCCAGCTACCAGTCCGAGGAGATCGTCCGCGCCCTCCGAGGCCGGAACTGTGACGTGGCCTACGTCGAGCTCCCTTCCAACTACGGCCACGACGCCTTCCTGATCGAGGCCGGCGAACAGACCGACATCGTGCGCGGTTTTCTCGACGCGACCTTTCGCAGGCTCTAGGGCGCCGTTGGGGCGTCCACGGACGCGCTTCACGGTCTTTGACGGGACCGTTGCAAAGCGCGGACCTATAATGCGATGAGGTCATGTCGACCACCGCGGAACCCGTGACGGCCCCCGAGCGGCCCTTTGTGGCCGAGGTGCTGGCGCGCGAGGACTACCAAGTCATCGGCGAGATCGTGGAAAGCGGCTCGCGGGTGCTCGACTTGGGCTGCGGCGAAGGCGAGCTGATGGCCTGGCTCGAGCAGTCCAAGGACTGTGAGGCGCGCGGCGTCGAGATCTCCGCCAAGAAGGTCCGCGTGGCGCTGGCCCGGGGCCTGTCGATCTACCAGGGCGACATCGACCGCGGCTTGGCCGACTACCCCGACGGCGCTTTCGACTACGTCATCCTCAGCCAAACCTTGCAGGAGACGCACCACCCCCGCGAGGTCCTGCTGGAGATGCTGCGCGTGGGCCGCCGGGCGATCGTGGCGTTTCCGAACTTCGGCCACTGGTCGGCGCGCTGGTCTCTGCTGCGCACCGGGCGGGCGCCCAAGACGCGGCATCTGCCCTTCGAGTGGTACAACACGCCGAACATTCACTTCGTTACGATTCCGGACTTCGAGGAGCTCCTCCGAAAGGAAGGAATCCGAATCGAGCGGTCGTACTTTCTGCGCGGCCCCCGGCGCATCTCGCTGCGGCCGAGCCTGTTCGCCGATAGTGCGGTCTATCTCCTGCGCCGCGACTAGACGGGCCGCCGGCTCGGCCCGGCAGTGCTAGACTCTCTCGAAGCATGTCGATCACACGTCGGAAGGCGGTGCGTTCCGCCGCGGCTTTCGGAATCCTGTCGGGGGCCACGAAGATCGGGTTGCAGGCCGAAGCGGCTTCGCGGGGACGGCTGAAGCAGTCGGTCTGCAAGTGGTGCTACAAGGACCTGTCGATCGATGAGCTGGCCGCCGCCGGCGCCAAAATGGGGCTGCGGGCGATCGACCTGCTCACCGCCGAGGAGTGGCCGCTGCTCGAAAAGTACGGCCTGATCTGCTCGATGGGGTCCGGCATCTGCACCATCCCCGACGGGCTCAACCAGCGCGCCAATCACGCCGAGATCGAGGCCAACTTCCGGCGGCTGCTGCCGCTGGCCAAGAAGCACAACGTGCCGAACCTGATCTGCTTCTCCGGCAACCGGCGGGACATCTCCGACGCCGAGGCCTGGGACAACTGCGCGGCCCTGCTGCGCAAGGTGACCCCGCAAGCCGAGGATCTGGGCGTGACGATCGCCATGGAGCTGCTCAACTCCAAGGTCAACCACCCGGACTACCAGTGCGACACCACGCCTTGGGGCGTGGAGCTGGCCAAGCGCGTCGATTCGCCGCGCTTCACGCTGCTCTACGACATCTATCACATGCAGATCATGGAGGGCGACGTGATCCGCACCATCCAGGACAACCCCAAGTTCCTGGGCCACTTCCACACCGGCGGCAACCCCGGCCGCCACGAGATCGACGCCACTCAGGAGCTCAACTACACGGCCATCGCCAAGGCCGTCGCCGACACCGGATTCGAAGGCTACTTCGCCCACGAGTTCATCCCCGTGCGCGACCCGCTGACGTCGTTGCGCGAGGCCGTGCGCCTCTGCACCGTGTGACGCCGCGTCGTTCCGGCGCGCCGTAGGACTTCCGACCCTTCGCCGCCCCCATCCCTGGTCCGGATAAGGGATTTCGGCGGGAACCCTAAGGGCTAGAGAGGATGGGGTTACCCTTCCCTCGCCCGTCATACTACTCCTCGATGCGGGTTCAATCGCCGATTTCCCCCGGGCGGCAAGGCTTCTCGGGCCTCAAGGAGCGCTGCTGATGATAGGGGTGTGCGCTTGTGAGACGCAGCCGATCGTCATCGAGGGGCTGCGATCCAGTCTCGAAGACGCCGACGATTTGATTTTCGCCGGCGCCGAGTCGACGACCGGCGCCGTCCTCGAGCTGATCGAGAGGGAACGCCCGCGCGTTTGTCTGATCGACAAGGCGTTGGGGACGAAGGCTGTCTTCCAACTGATCTCCGACCTCAAGGCCCGGGATCTGGAGACCGAGCCCGTGCTGTGGGCGGCCGAGGTCTCCGAGGTGGAGTCCTTTCGAGCGCTGCAGGTCGGCGCCCGCGGAATCCTCAAGAAGACCCTGCCGGTCGGCATCATCCTCGACTGTCTGCGGACGGTGGCCAAGGGCAACATCTGGATCGAGAGTTCGGTCTCGAACCAGTTCGTCGGCTTCATCAACCGCCGCTCTACGCCGCGGCTGACTCCGCGCGAGGAAGAGATCCTCACGCTGGTGATGCGCGGCATGAAGAACAAGCAGATCGCCGACGCATTGTGCATCACCACCGGCACCGTCAAGGTGCACTTGATGCACATCTTCGAGAAGACCGGCGTAAAGGACCGCTTCGAGCTGGCGATGTACGGACGCAGGATCCGCGGCCTTTCTTCCGATATGGAAGATGAGCTGTCGATGCTGTCCTCGGGCGATTCGGATCTCGGCTCCTTTTAGCGTCGGACGCGTTCGGTCCTCCGCATGTCTCGCCGCGCGTTCACCCTCGGCGTCGCCGTCGTCCTGCTAGTCTTCGTCGCTACGGCTTCGCTGCGGCGCTCGCCGGACTGGTTCGGCTCCGTTCACGACGACACCATCTATTTCTCCACGGCCAAGGCGATGGCGTCGGGCGAAGGCTTCGTGCTGCCCAGCCTGCCCGGGGCGCCGCCGCAGACGAAGTACCCCGCGCTCTATCCGGCCGCGCTCGCGCTGGTGTGGCTCGCGGGCCCGGACTTTCCTGCCAATCTGGACTGGGCTTGGCTGCTCAACCTGCTTTTCGCGGCCGCGGCGATCGCCGTCTGGGCCGCTCTGGCGCGCCAACTCGGCTGCGGCCGTCGCGAGGCCTTGCTCCTCACAGCCCTGGCGGCGCTGAATCCCTACGTCGTCTTCTGGTCGAACACCCTGGTCAGCGACCTGGCTTTCACCGCGCTGGCGGTCGGCGGCGCCGTCGCGGCGCAGGCGGCTCTCGAGCGGCGCCGGGCGGGCGCCGCCGCAACGTCTTGGTGGGTTCTTGCGATCACTCTGCTCTGGGCGGCGTGCCTGACCCGCACGCTCGGGGTGGCCTTCGTGGCCGGCGTCGCCGCGCTGGCCGCCTGGCGCGGAGCCTGGTTGCCGGCGGCGGCGACGCTGAGCGCCTGCCTGGCGCCGCTGCTGAAGCTGGCGGGCGCAATGGGCCGCCCGGCTCTGCCTGCGGCCGCTTCGGCCTGGGAAGGCTTTCGGCAGAACCTGCTCTACTACAGCAGCTACGGGGAGTTCTGGAAGCTCTGCGTGCCGGACTGGGCGACCCTCGAACGGCAGGTCTCGGTGACCCTGGTCGAGATCCTCAAGCATCCCGCGATCGCGGTCTTCTTCCTCCCGGCCACGGGGCTGGTCTCTCCCGGGCTGCAACTGCTGGCCATCACGCTCTCGGTCGGCGTTCTGGCGGGACTGATCCGCCGCGCGCGCGCCGACGGTCTGCACCCGCTGCACCTGGCGGCGATCTTCTATTTCCCCATCATTCTGCTGTGGAACTACCCCTTGCTGACCCGTTTCGGGCTGCCCTTCCTAATGCTGTTCCTGGCCGGCGCCGCGGGGCAGCTCACGGAGCTCGGCCGGCTTCTCAGGCAGAGCTGGCTGCGCGGCCCCAAGGCGGATCGCGTCGTCGCGGCGGCCTTCGCGCTGGGGTTGGCCGCACTGCTCGGCTACGGCGTCCGGCGCATGCTATGGCAGGCGCCGCAAGGCTTTGCGCAGATGCAGCGGCAGCGCGCCGAGCTCTCCGAGCCCAAGCAGGAGGCCTACCGCTGGCTGCGCTCCAGCACAGCCCCGGACGAGGTGGTCATCAGCTACGAGGACGGCGCTCTGTACCTGTTCGCCGACCGCCGCGGGATGCGCCCGGCCTCTCTATCCACTGCCGCCTTCTTCATGCAGGACCGCGCGATCCTCGACCACGACTTGGCGCAACTCCAGGATACGGCCCTGGCCCTCGGCGCTCGCTACTGGCTGCAGGCGCCCGACGACTTCGACCAGGAGAGCGCCCCGGAGCTGGTCCGGGCGCGCATCGACGAGCTCCTCCAGGGGCTGCCGACCGTCTTCTCCAGCGCTGATGGGAAGGTGCGTGTGGTGGACCTGCAAACGGCCCGCTGGGCGCAGGCGGGCGCAGCCGAATCGGCCGCCCGTCGGGGAGAGTCCCATGACCCCCTGGACCCATAGTACTAAGTTGTTTGAATACCACCCTTAGGGGCTCTCGTTTAATTCCTGTTTCTCGCGGTTTACCGATACTTGTCGATGAGTGCGCGCGTAGGCCGTTTCCACGGTCTTACAGGGGTTTTCGAGATGCAAGGGCCGCCGGGCGGCTCGTTCCGATTCCGCCGGAAAAGCCTTCTTTGCGGACGCGTCTCACGCCTGCGCTGGGTACTAGGACCGAACTGATGTCGATGGAACCCGCCTCCGCGCTTCGCGCGACCTCCGGCGCCGCGACGGCCAATGCCGCCACCGCCGAGGGGCCGCGTGTGCGTCCCGGCGTCGCCACTCCGCGCTGGCTGCCGTCGATCTCCGACTGGACCTTTGCCGCCGTGCTGGGCTGGCTTTTCGCCGCCGGCGTCGGCGCGCAGTCGCTGCTGGCCGACGGCGACACCGGCTGGCACATCCTGGTCGGCGAGAGCCTGCTCGACACCGGGCGGCTGCCGCAGACCGACCCCTTCTCGTTCACGATGGCCGGCGTCGAGTGGTACGCCTGGGAATGGCTGGCGGATCTGGCGCTGGGCATAGCCCATCGGCTCAATGGGCTCGAGGGCGTGGCGCTGATGACCGGCGCCCTGATCGCCGCCATCGCCACGCTGCTGCTGCGCTTCCAGCTTTGGCTGGGCGTCAACCTGTTCGTCGCCATCGGGGCCACGATGCTGACCTCCGGCGTGACCACGATCCACTGGCTGGCCCGGCCCCACATGGTCACCTGGGCCTTCTTGCTGGTGACGCTGTGGCTGCTGGAGGCCGACCGGCGTAGCCCGACGCGCAAGGTGTGGCTGCTGGTCCCCTTGGCCGCCGTCTGGGTCAACGTCCACGGTGGCTTCATGGCCCTACCGATCTCCGTGGCCGTGTTTGCGGTGGGCGTCAGCCTCGAACAGTACTGGTTCGGGGGGGCGGAGAAGGGGCGCCTTCCACCGCCCGCGCTGCTGCGCTACGGCGGCCTGCTGGCGGCCTGCGTGGCGGCCACGCTGGCCAATCCCTGGACCTACCATCTGCACCTGCATATCGTGCAGTATTTGCAGTCGGATTTCATCCTGAAATACATCCAGGAATTCCAGTCTCCCAACTTCCAGAAGGAGTCGATGCGCTTCTTCGAGATCGCGCTGCTGCTGTCGGCGATGGCCTGTGGGCGCGCACTCTTCCGCGGTGAGTTCGCTTGGCCGCTGCTGGTCGGCGCTTGGGCGCACGCTTCGCTGACGTCGGTGCGGCACGTGCCGCTGTTCATGCTCGTGGCGGTTCCGTTCCTGGCGCGCGAGCTGACGCTGTGGATGCATGAGGGCATTCGGCGCGGCAACACCTGGCTGGTCACTTTGGACGAGATCGCGGCCGACTACGGTGGAACGCGCAGCGACGGGCGGTCCTCCGCGCAGGGCCTCGCCCTGGGATGGCTGCCGCTGGTCGCCCTGGTCGTGGCCTTCTTCGTGCTGCAGCATCGCTCCGCCGACCCCGCCGTGCGCGCGGAGTTCCCCGGCGAGCGTTTTCCCGCCGAGGCCTGCGACGCCCTCCAGAGCCGCTTGGTCGGCCGCAGGGTGCTGACCACTGACCAGTGGGGCGACTACCTGATCTACCGCCTCTACCCGCGCTACAAGGCCTTCATCGACGGACGCAGCGACTTCTACCGCCCGCAGATCCGTGACGACTATCTGGCGCTGATGGGCGGCCAGTGGAACTGGGAAGAGTTGCTGGCGCGCTACGACTTCCAAGCGGCCCTGTTGCCGGTGGACTGGTCGTTGGCCAGTCTGCTCAAAAAACAAAACGATTGGCGATTGATTTATGACGACGGCAGCGCGCTGCTGTTCGAGCGCGTAGGGGCCTCCACGCAGGCCGCCGAGGGGCCGCAAGAGCCTGTGTTTACAGCGCAAGACGTGGCCCTAGAGCAGGCCGAGGGGCCCCAGGGCAATCGTCTTAGTGCGCCTTAGGTAAGGAAACGCAGGAAATCGCAGGGTTCCGTGAATGTCGGTCAGTTGGGCGCTGCTTTATCAATGAAATGTCACCTTCCGCGCCGGCGTAAGGGCGGTCCGGGGGATGGGAAAACGGCGAGATGATTTGGATGCTTTGGTTGAGCGTGGCGATCGGGTTGGCGGCTTCGGCCGAGGACCTGTGGCGGCGTCGCGTCTCCAATCTGATCTCGCTGGCGGCGCTGGCGGGCGGCGTGGGTTTGCACGCTTGGCTCGGGGGATGGTCGGGCGTCGGCGATTCTCTGCTGGGCGGTCTGCTGGGATTCTTCGTCTTCTTCGTCTTCTTCCTGCTGGGCGGGATGGGCGGCGGCGACGTGAAGCTGATGGCCGGCTTCGGCGCCATTTTGGGCGTCGAGCAAACGATTACGGCGGCCATCATGACGGCGCTCATCGGCGGCCTGATGGCTGTGGGTTACCTGGTCGCAAAAAAGCTTTGGCGAATGGCGCGAGGACAGGCGCGGGCGGCGGGCGAAGCCGACCGCAAGGCCTTCATCCCTTACGCGCCGGCTATCAGCCTCGGCGTTTTGCTCTCGTTTCTGAGTGAGGAAGAGCTATGGACAAGCGTCTTTTGACAAGTTGTGATGGCCGCGATTCTCGTGGCGCTGGTGATTACCGCGATCTTCTACCAGATCACGGTCGGCCGTCGGCCCGCCCAGGCGGAGATAGCGACGAAGACTCTGGTCGTGGCTCGCGCCGAGCTGCCGCTGGGCTCGGTGATCTCCGCTGATGACATCACGGTCGTGGAATTTCCGGCGCAAGGCTACCCTCAGGGCGGCTTCGAAAACATCGAAGACGTGGTCGATCGATCGATCACGCAACCGATCCTGGCTAATGAGCCGGTCACGCTCGGTCGAGTTACCGAGAAGGGAGCCGGGTTTGGCTTGGCTCCGCTGATTCCCGAGGGCTATCGCGCCGTGGCGATTGCGGTCAACCAAGTGAGCGGCGTCTCCGGCTTCATTCTGCCTGGGTCCAAGGTCGACGTCTTGCTGTCGGCCACGCTCACCGGCGACGCCGATCGCCTGACCACCACGGTGCTCGAGAACGTGACCGTGCTGTCGACCGGCCAGAAGCAGCAGCCCAGCGCCAACGGCCAACCCGAGAACGTGCCCGTGATCAACATGCTGCTGACCCCCGAAGACGCCGAGCTGTTGACGCTGGCCACCCAGGAAGGACGGATTCAGCTCGTGCTGCGCAATCCCAAGGACGAATCGGAGACGGCCGAAGATCGGGCCGCCAAGACCTCGCGCGACTTGTTCCGCAAGGTGCTGCCGCCGAAGGCTCCGGCGCGAGCTCAGGCCTCGCCGCGCCCGGCTCCGCGCAAGGAACCCGAAGTCGTCGTGATGGAGCCGCCGGCCCCCAAGATCTTCGAGATCGAGATGATCCGCGGAAACAAGCGCTCGGTGGAGCCCATCGAGCAGTCCAAGTCCCAGAACTAGTCCCAGGTGCACCCCATGTCCTTGTCCCCCAAGCTCGCCAATCGATTCCGTAGACCGGCCCTGGCGGCAGCGTTGACGGCGACGATGATCGCCGCGTCGTGGGCAGCCGAGCCGCGTCAGGCGGCGCCGATGGGCGATGAAATCCCACTGACGGTGGGTAAATCGATCGTCCTCGACATTCCCGACGAGATCCAGCGCGTCGCCATCACCGACGACGCCGTGGCCGACGCCATCGCCATCTCCACGCGGGAAGTGCTCATCAACGCCAAGGCCGAGGGCATGACGACGTTGGTTCTGTGGTCGCGCACCGGCGATCGGACCTTCTTCACCATCACCGTCGGGGCCAACATTCGTCAGCTCCAGGACCACCTGCGGCAGGCGTTCCCGGGTGAGAACATCCGCGCGCACCGGACCGGCAGCGTGGTCACGCTCAACGGCAAGGTCTCCGGGCCCGACGTCGAGGAGCGCGTGGTGGCGATGGTGCAAGGGATGGGCGTGGGCGGCGTCGTCAGCAACCTCGAGTTGCCGATCCCGCCGGCCGACCGCCAGATCATGCTGCGGGTGCGCTTCCTCGAGGTGCAGCGCGGCGCGCTGGCCCAGTTCGGCCTGAATCTGATTTCGACCGGCGCCACCAACACGATTGGCTCGATCAATACGCAGCAGTTCGGCTCGGCGCGTCCGCCGTCCATCACCGGCACGATCCCGGCGCAGTTGAGCGGCACCTCCAGCGCGTTCACGCTCACCGACGCCCTGAACATCTTCGCTGTCCGGCCGGACCTGAACCTGGCGGCGGCGATCAAGGCGCTGCAGAGCACCAGCATGGCCGAGTTGTTGGCCGAGCCCAACGTCATCACGACCTCGGGCAAGCAGGCCGACCTGCTGGTAGGCGGTGAGTTCCCGGTGCCGATCGTGCAGGGCGGCGCCTCGTCCGGCGCGGTCACCATCCAGTTCCGCGAGTTCGGCATCCGCATCGGCTTCCTGCCGGTGTTCACCCCGCGCGGCTCGATCCAGATGCACGTCGAGCCCGAGGTCAGCGCTCTGGACTTCAGCAACGCCGTGTCGCTGTCGGGCTTCGTGATTCCGGCCTTGTCGACCCGCCGCGTGGAGACCGACGTCGAGCTGATGCCGGGCCAGAGCTTCGTGGTCGGCGGCCTGCTCGACAACCGTACCGTCGAAAACCTGAACCGCATTCCCGGTCTGTCGAACATTCCGTTGCTCGGCGAGCTGTTCAAGAGCCGGTCGCGGACCAAGAACACCAGTGAGCTGCTGGTGGTGGTGACGCCGGAGTTCCCGGAAGTCTACGAAGCCGGCGAGCCCCAACCGGAGCTCTCCATGCCGCTCGAGTTCCTTCCTCCCGTCGAGGAAGACCCGACGTACGAGAAGAAGCGCTGAGGTCCGCAGGAGCCAGCACGGCCGTGGAGAAAGGAGCGTAATGAACAGAGGATTGGCAGCGCTGATGGTTTGTCCCGACCGGGGCTTGGCGCAGCAGTTCCAGACCGGAACCGCTCGCAGCCAGAGCTTTCAGGTGCTCGAGGACCTGACGGCGTACCCGACCGCGCAGCAGTTGGATTCCAAGCTGCGGCAGATGCGGCCGGATGTGTTGCTGGTCGATCTGGGGACGAACCCGGACGCGGCTCTGGGGCTGGTTTCGACTGCCGGCGCAGCCTCGCCGCCGATCTATGTGATCGGGCTGAACCAGACGCACGACGCGGGCGTGATCATCCAGTCGCTGCGGGCCGGGGCGACGGAGTTTCTGGCCCCGCCGTTCGACCACGAGTCGGTGCATACCGCCGTCACGCGCATCCGCAAGCTGCAGGAGTCGCAGACCCGGCAAGCGCCGATCCGCGGCAAGGTGTTCGCCTTTACGGCCGTCAAGCCGGGGCAGGGCGTCACCACGCTGGCCTCGAACTTCGCCGCGGCGCTGGCCGACGACGGCAAGCGCCGGGTGCTGCTCATCGACTTCGACATGCTCGGCGGGACCTTGTCGTTCTGCTGGCGCGTCACGCACTCCTACAGCGTCCTGGACGCGGTGCAGCACGCCGAGCGGCTCGACGAATCCCTGTGGGGCGCGATCGTGACCAACCGCAACGGCGTGGACTTGTTGCTGGGGCCGGATTCGCCCGAGCCTGCCTCGCTGTCGGGCGAGCGCTACGCCCGCGTGGTGGAGTTCGCCCGCAGCCAGTACGAGCTGGTCGTGCTCGACCTGCCCTGCGCCTACAGCGCCGAGGCCAAGGCTGTGCTCCCGGACGCCGACCATACCTTCCTGGTCTGCAACCCGGAGCTGCCTTCGTTGCACCTGACCCGGCGCTGCATCTCGCACCTGGAGCAGGACGGCTTCTCCCGCGACCAGTTCTCGCTACTGCTCAATCGGCTGAGCCGCCGCGGCGAGCTGGGACCACAGGACATGGAGCGCGTCTTCAACTTTCCGATCGCGAAGGTCCTGCCGGAGGACGAAGGAGCCGTACACCGCGCGCTGACGGCCGGCAAGCCGGTTCCGGACAGCTCGGATCTGGGGCGCGAGCTACGCGCCTTCGCCAAGGACATCGTGGGCAAAGGGCGCGAAGAGAAGAAAAAGGCGGCGGCCGGCTTGAGCCTGTCGGCGCTACTGTCCCAGGGATAAGACCCCGGGATCGACGCTATCGAGGGGAATCGTATGTCGAGTATGGCCAGCAGGCTTCGAGACGGACAACAAGGCGAGCTGACTTGGGAAGAGCGGCTGCGGCGTGGCAGCGGTCGCACGCGGCTGACGCTCAATCCCGAGTACCAAGAGCTGAAGTTCAAGCTGCACCGCAAGCTGCTGGACAAGATCAACCTCGAAGCGCTCGCGACGATCGAGAATCAGAAGGTCCGCGTCGAGGTCCGCAACGCCTTGATGGCGCTGATGGACGAGGAGTCGACGCTGCTGAGCTCGCTCGAGCGGCAGCAGATCTGCGACGAGGTGCTCGACGAGGTCTTCGGCCTCGGCCCGCTGGAGCCCCTGCTGCAGGACCCGACCATCTCGGACATCCTGGTCAACACCCACAAGCAGGTCTACGTCGAGCGCAAGGGCAAGCTCGAGCTGACCAACGTCACCTTCAAGGACGACACGCACCTGCTGCGCATCATCGACAAGATCGTCAGCCAGGTGGGCCGCCGCGTGGACGAGTCCTCGCCGATGGTCGACGCTCGCCTCTCCGACGGCTCCCGCGTCAACGCCATCATCCCGCCGCTGGCCGTCGACGGCCCGCTGATGTCGATTCGCCGCTTTTCGACCGACAAGCTGATGCCGGACGACTTGGTGGCCAAGCGCGCGCTGACGGCCGGCATGCTCGAGCTGCTGCGCGCGGTGGTGAAGTCGCGGCTCAACATCGTGGTCGCCGGCGGCACCGGCTCCGGAAAGACGACCATGCTCAACGCCCTGTCGTCGCTGATCTCGCCCGATGAGCGCGTGGTCACCATCGAGGACGCCGCCGAGCTGCAGCTCAAGCAGCCTCACGTGGTGCGGCTGGAGACCCGCCCGCCCAATATCGAGGGCCGCAACGCGATCCGGCAGCGCGAGCTGCTCATCAACGCCCTGCGTATGCGCCCTGACCGCATCGTCATCGGCGAGTGCCGCGGCGAGGAAGCGCTGGACATGTTGCAGGCCATGAACACCGGTCACGACGGCTCGATGACCACCCTGCACGCCAACACGCCGCGCGACGTGATCTCGCGCATGGAGGTGATGGTGACGCAGGCTACCGCGTCGATGCCCGTCATCGCCATCCGCTCCCAGATCGCCTCGGCCGTTGACTTGATCGTGCAGACCGAGCGCTTCAGCGACGGCACGCGCCGCGTGCGGAGCCTCACCGAGGTCACCACGATGGAGGGCGAGCAGGTGATGTTGCAGGACCTGTTCGTGTTCGAAAAGCGCGGCTTGTCGAGCGAGGGCACCGTGATCGGACGCTTTGCGGCGACCGGCATTCGGCCCCGCTTTTACGAAAAGATCCTCGCCGCCGGGCTGCGGCTGGGCGGAGAGGTCTTTGAAGAAGTGGTCGAGGTGGGCGGCGACTAGCCGCCGGGCCGGATTGCGTATCGAGGAGAACCGACTGTGTCGCTTCTGATCATCTTCTTCCTGTTCCTGGCCGGAGCCATGGTGGCGACGATCTTTCTCGCCAACAGCATGGTCCGCAAGCGGGACATCGACCAGATGAAGTCGCTGGTCTCGGGCAAGGCTGCGGCCGGTCCGGGGAAGAAGGGCGATTCCGCTCCGTCGCTGATCAAGAGCGAGACGCCGACCCCGCGCGAGGTCTTTGCACAGTACTTCCTGGGCAAGAACCTCAACCAGAAGCTCCGCGACTACATCGAGCAGGCCGGCATGGACTGGGACCCGGCGCGCACGATCTACCTGTCGCTGATCCTGGCCGTGGTCGGCTTCAACGTCTTCTGGTACATGATTCCGCGGGGCCAGCCGATTGCCATCGTCGGCGTGATCCTCGGCGGCGGGCTGCCGGCCTTCATCCTCTACCGCAAGCGCGCGGCCCGGCTGCACGCCTTCGAGGAGCAGTTCCCTGACGCGCTCGAGTTCGTGGCGCGCGCGATGCGGACCGGCCACGCCTTCACGGTGTCGCTCGAGATGCTGCACAAGGAGTTCGGGCCGCCCTTGTCGATCGAGTTCCGCCGCACCTTCGAGGAGCAGAACCTGGGCCTGCCGCTGGAAGTGGCGCTCGAGCGCTTGGGCACGCGCGTGCCGCTGCTCGACGTGCGCTTCTTCGTCTCGGCGGTCGGTCTGCAGAAGCGCACCGGCGGCAACCTGGCCGGCCTGCTCGACAATCTCTCGTACCTGATTCGCGAGCGCTTCAAGCTGCGCGGCAAGATCCGCGCCATCAGCGCCCACGGCAGGATCTCCGGTCTGGTGTTGTCGATGATCCCCATCACGGTGGCGATCTTGATGTTCTACACCAACCCGGACTACGTGCTGTTCTTCTTCGACGATCCGGACGGCAAGGTCCTATTGGCCGCCATGATCATCTTGCAGTTCCTGGGCTTCGTGTCGATCAAGAAGCTCACCGACATCGGGGTGTGAACCAGACATGAGCGCACTTTTCGCATCCATTCTGTTGTTCTTCATCATCTCGGTCGTCCTGTCGGTGATGGGCTTCCGGCTGTGGGTGCAGCCGCAGACGGCCCTCGAGCGGGTGATGGGAGAAGTCGAGGTCGCCCAGCAGAACGTGCGCGACCCCGCGCTGAGCTTCCGCGACCTGCTGCAGCGCATCGGCAACATGGTGCCGGCCAATCCGGCCGACGTGGGCATCCTGCAGCGGCGCCTGCTGGCCGCCGGCATCCGCAATCCGCGGGCGCTGCGCCTGCTCTACGGCGTCAAGGTGTCGTTGGCGACGGTCTTCACCCTGGTCGCCGGGGGCGTGCTGTTCGGCTTCAATCTGCAGGACGAGATGGCCCCGTTCCAACTGCTGGCCGCCGCCGGCGTGGGCTGGGCCGGACCGAACTTCATCGTCTCGCGGATGGCCTCCAAGCGGCAGGACCAGATCAAGCGCGGCCTGCCCAACGCCCTCGACATGCTGGTGATCTGCGTCGAGTCCGGCTTGGGCCTCGACCAGGCGCTGATGCAGGTCTCCAAGGAGTTGCGCCACGCGCACCCGGAGATTACTGACGAATTTGCAGTGCTCAACCTCGAAATGCGCGCCGGCAAACGCCGGACCGAGGCCCTACACAACCTGGGCGAGCGCGTCGGCGTGGATGAGCTCAAGAAGATGGTGGGCGTGCTGGTGCAGGCCGACAAGTTCGGCACGAGCATCTCGCAGACCCTCAGGAACTTCTCGGACTACATGCGAGTCCAGATGCGACAGGAAGCGGAGGAGAAGGCCGCCAAGATCGGCGTCAAGCTGGTCTTCCCGATCTTCTTCTTCATCCTTCCGTCACTTTTTGTCGTCACGGTGGGCCCCATGATGGTCCGCGTGATGCGCGACTTCCTGCCTCAGATCATGGGGAATTTCTGATCCGAGATCGGGGGCGGTTAAACCAGAGCGAACGCTTAAGCAAAGGAGGATGAAAAGCCGTGGATCCCAGTATGGTTCGAATCATTTGTGGTGTTTTGGCGGTTGTGTTGTTGGCGCTGATCATGATGCGCCGGCGCCAGCGCGCACAGCAGTAGTCCCAGTCTGTCGGAGGGCGTTGGCGGGCGGTCACGGTTGAACCACGACCGCCCGCCCAGCGCCCGAAGCCGGCGGGGGCCGGCGAGAGAGAAAAAAACGAGCGGCCCATGCCCGCAAAACGTTTCCCGGTGCGCCCGTCCCTCTGTGTCGGCCGTGGAATCGAAACAGGCGGAGCGCGGATGGATGGAGCAAACAGAGATGCAGAGAGAGTCCCTGGTAAGAAAACTGATACTGACGTTGTGCCTAGCCGCCTGGGCGTCGGCCGGGGCCGGGCGCGCCTACGCACAGTTGGACGGACGCAACGCCATCGGGCAGGTCGTCCAGTTGCCCGGCCAGATCAACGAGCTCTTCGTTGATGAATCGCGCGGGCTGCTCTATGCGGCGAACTTTACCGGCGGCCGCGTCGAAGTCGTCTCGATGACGACCCGTACGAGGCTGAGCTCGTTCCAGGTCAGCCCGATCCCCGCCGGCGCCTCCGGCATGGCGGTCTCCGCCGACGGCCGTTGGATGGTCGTCACCAACCAGCCCGCCACCGTCGGCGTGCCCCAGTTGTCGAGCGTCGCCATCATCAACCTCAACGACCCGAGCGACCGCCGCCTGATCCCCTTTGACGAGGAGCCGGTGGCCGTGGAGTTCGGTCTCGACAACAAGGCGCTCGTGGTGACCACGGGCGGATTCCACATCCTCAACCCGATCGACGGCTCCTCTTCGAAGGTCTTCAGCCTCGACGGCGGCTCCTCGAACGTCGTTCTGCCGGTCGTTCCGCCGCAGTTCACGCGCGAGATGGTGACGGTGAACATGCACGCCTCGGCCGACCGACGCTGGATCTTCGGCGTCGCCGAGGAGTTCGTGTTCTCCTACCAGATCCGCCAGCCCGTCGGCTATTTGACGATTCGGCAGCGGGACTCCCTGGTCAACGACCCGATCTTCAACCAAGTGGCGGCCTCGCGGACCGGCGACTACTTCATGGTCGGCCAGGTGCTGATGCGCAATGACCTGCGCGTCATCGCCGACTCCCCCGAGGCGCCGACGAGCAACACCGAGTTCATCGGCGGCACCGGCATCGACAGCAATATCGACACCGTGTACGCCTCGTTCGTCGAGGACCTCCCGGCCGACGACACGCAGCAAGTTCCCGAGCACCCCGAGTACGCCCAGTTGCTCATCATGGACTCGGACAACCTCTACGTCCGCCAGCGGCTGCGGTTGACCGAGCGCATCGTGGGACGCATCGTCCCCGCCGAGAACGGACGCAGCCTCTACGCCGTCAGCGATTCCGGCCTGATGTACGTGCCGCTCGACCGCTTGGCCGACTATCCGATGCTGGAGATCCCGCTCGACCAGTTGCGGCTCTCCTACACCTTTGACTTCTGTAGCCGGGAGCCGATCACGCAGCAGATCCTGTTGCAGAACCCGACCGGCGGCAAGTCGGCGAAGTTCAGCCTCAGCTCGCCGATCCTCGAGACGCGGCCCGCGGTCCTCATCGAGCCCCACCAGGGCGAGACGCCGGCCGTCGTCAACCTCACCGTCGACCCCGGCGCCGTCGGTCCGACGCAGGGCGCCACCGACATCATCATCAACATCGAGACCGACGCGATCAACATCCCCACCGCGCCCGTCCTGCTGGCGAACATCCAAGACGTCGACCAGCGCGGCAACTTCATGCCCGTGGAAGGCCACTTGGTGAGCACCCTCGGGGACCCGCGTCGCGACCAGTTCTACGTGCTCGACCGGCAGCACTTCCGGGTGATGGCCTACGACGCGCAGATGCGCCAGATCGCCACCTTCCGCACCGGCAATACGCCCACCTGGATGGCCCTGGACCGCGGAGGCAACTTCCTGGTCGTGGCCAACTCGCAGGGCGAGAACATGACGCTGATCGACCTGAACCAGATGAAGGTCTCGGGTCTGGTCTTCATGCCGTGGGAGATCCTGTTCGAGGGGCACTACCCGCACTCATTGGCGGCGACCAATCGCAACATCGTAATTGCCGGCGAGAGCTCGCTGGGCTTCTACCGCCTCAGCTTCCTCACGCTGCCCGCCCGCGCCGTGGCCACGCCGGACACGCTCGGCGTCTTCACCAACCAGTTCTCCGCCGGCGAGATCGCCCTGGCGGGCCATCCCGACGGGGACGACGTGCTCATCGCCGCCTCGAGCGGTGACACCTACCTGTATGAGACGACCTCGCAGCGGCTCATCATCAGCCGCCGCGACTTCGCCACGCTGGACGGGGCCATCGGAGCGAACACCAACTACTACGTTGTGGACAACCACGTCCTCAATCGCTCGTTGACGCCGCAGGGCGACTTCCCCGACGACAGCGCCGCCCAGGAGTCCTCCGGCTTCGCGGTGCTGCCCGACGGCACCGGCGTCCGCTCGACCCGCCCCGGCACGGGCCAGGTCGACACCGGCTCGCTGCAGAAGCTGGACCCCCGCGATCCGACGCGCCGCTTCAACGGCGTGCGCTCCGCCCAGCCGCCGCCGCGGCCGGCCCCGGACTACTCCTTCATGCAGACCTTGACGGCGCTGCGCGACGGACGCCTCATCTCGACCTCCAGCGCCGGCATCGTGGAGTTCCCGGTGGGCTATGACACCGGCATCGGCAATCCGCGCATCGACGGCATCACCAACGGCGCCGACTTCACCACCAAGACGGCTTCCGGCGGCTTGGTGTCGGTCTTCGGCAACCGCTTGGCGGCCTCCAGCGTGGGCGCGGTCGACACCCCTCTGCCGACGCAGTTGGGCGGCACCTGCGTGTCCGCCAACGGAGCGCCGCTGCCGCTGCTGTTCGTCTCCAACGATCAGATCAACGCCCAAATGCCGTTCGGCTCGGTCGGGCCGGTGAGCGTACAGGTGCACACCCGCTCGGGCATCAGTGACATCTTCGTCAAGCAGGTCGACCCGGCCGCCCCGGCCATCTTCGGCGTACGCGGTCCGGATTCGAACCGCTATGCCGCCGTCTTCCGGGAAAACAACACCCTGTCGACTCTGTCGAACCCGTTGCGGGAAAACGAGATCGCCGTCATCTACCTGACCGGGCTGGGCGGCGTGACTCCGATCGCGGTGGCCGGCGAGCCGGCTTCGACGACGATCCTGACTCGAACGCAGGAGATGCCGACCGTCGAGATCGGAGGCGTGGCCGGAGAGGTCAAGTTCGCCGGTCTGACTCCGGGCTACATCGGCCTCTACCAGATCAACGTTCTATTGCCCAGCTACGTCCCCAAGGGCCTCGAAGTGCCTTTGACGGTCACCATGGGCGCCAACTCCGCCACGGTCAACGTTCGGATCGTGGACTAGGCGCAAAAGAAGAAAAAAAGGACGGATCCCCCCGGCGGGCTCTCGAGCCCGCCGCCTGAGAGTGAGGTGGAAGGATGATGGAACAACAATGGAAGGCGGCGCTGTGGACGGCCGTCGTACTGGTCGCGGGCGCCCTGGCACAGCCCGCCGCCGGTCAGAAGGTCGCTCCGGAGTACGAGATCGGCGCGCTGGGCCTGATCAGCGACTACCGCTCGGTCGGCGTGACCAACGGCGCGGGCCAGACCGGCTCGGTCGGGCCGGGCCTGGGCGTCTCCGGCGGCTTCGTGCTCGGCCAGCACATGAGCAACCGCTGGGGCGGAGAGTTTCGCTACCTGTACTCCCGCAACGAGCTCCAGCTCACCTCCGGGTCGCAGTCGGCGAGCTTCAACTCGCAGGCCCACCTGATTCACTATGACGTGCTGTATTACTTCGCGGACCCCGACTCGCGCTTCCGGCCGTATGTCGCCGGCGGCGGCGGACTCAAGCGCTACCAAGGCGTGGGGACCGAGGACCCGTTCCAGCCGCTCAGCAACCTGGCCTTGCTCACCAAGACCAGCGAGAACAAGCCGATGGGCGATTTCGGCGTCGGCGTGAAGTTCCGCGTCACCCGCCACGCCATCATCCGCGTCGAGTTCCGCGACTACATCACCGGCGTGCCGAAGGAAGTGATCGCGGCCGCTCCCGGCGCCAAGATCAACGGCGGCCTGCTCCACCAGTGGGCCCCGATCTTCGGCATCAGTTGGACTTGGCAGTAAATCCTCCTGGGCAGACTCAGCCGAACTGGCCCGGCGTCGGGGAAAACCCCGCGCCGGGCCGATTTCTTGGGCGCGGTCGGGGAGTTACTGGCTCTGCTGGAGCGCCTGCTCGAGACGCTCGACGACTTGCAGGTGCCCGTTGTTGCGGGCGAAGGTCTGCGCCGAATCGCCGTCGCCGTCCCGCAAGGTCGGGTCGGACCCGGCCTCGAGCAGCTCCTCCACATTGGCAAGTTGCCCTTCGGCGGCGGCGATCATCAGCGGCGTCCACCCTTCGATGTCGCGGCTGGAGACCGAAGCGCCCTTGGCCAGCAGCAAGCTGACCACGTTCGGAAAAGGCCCGCTGGAGGCGAAGAACAGGGCCGTCCGCTGGTTCTCGTCCGCCGGATCGACCTCGGCGCCGGCGTCGAGCAGGGCCTTGACGACCTCGGCGTGACCCTCGAAGCTGGCCCACATCAGAGCCGTGTGCAACTCGTCATCGGCCCCGTTGGGGTCCACGCCGTCGGCCAGCAGCTTCTCCACCTGCTCCAGGTCGCCGGCATTGGCGGCGCCCCGCAACTGTTCCTCGAGCTCCGGGCTCGTCCCCTTCTGCATCCCGGAGCACGCTCCCCAGGCCAGCACCAGCAGCAGCGACGCGGCGATCTTGCGCATGCCGCCCAGGCTACCAGATCCAGCCGGAGAGCCCCCGCATGGCGGCCGCCACGAGGGGACGCTAGGGGAAGCAGGTAAGATAGAAGATGGAGGAATGGCCGAGCGGTCGAAGGCGGCGGTCTTGAAAACCGTTTGAGGTCCTCCGCGCAAGTCCTTCAAGATAAACCACAACCTCTTGTCAGTCAGTGACTTGCACCGTTTTCGACCTTCACTTGCTTCCTTCCGATTTCACTGGGTTTGACGGGTCTATGGTGACAAAGTAGTGACAAAATTGGCTCGTCCATCGATGGCGTCGACGATTGTCACTATGGCCGCCCGTATCTGACTGATTGGCAGGGGGTTACCGCGTGATTTTCTGCTTCGAATCCCTGCGGCCTGCAATCGGTCCTCTGGCGGTAGGCCTTCCCAACGGTGACAGTGGGCGCACGTCCGGATGATCACGGGTCTTCCGCCAATCGGTATCCGACGCCGGGCTCGGTGAGGATGTACCTTGGACGGGCGGGCTGCTCCTCGATCTTGCGGCGCAACTGCGACATGTGGACTCGCAGATAGTTGTTGTGCTCGACAAAGTTCGGGCCCCAGACTTCCTTCAACAACTGGCGGTGGGTGAGCATTCGCCCCGGGTGTCGAGCGAGCGTCGTTAGCAGCTTGTACTCGATGGGTGTGAGGTGGACGTCCTGGCCATCGACTCGCACCCAGCGCGCGGCCAGATCGACCTCCAAGCCGCCGGCCTTGAAACGAGTCGCCTCGGTACCGGTTCGAACAGTCGCTGCATGCCGCAACGCCACACGCAGCCGCGCCAACAGCTCGCCGACGCCAAACGGCTTGCTCACATAGTCGTCCGCCCCAGCGTCTAGCGCTTCCACTTTGTACTTCTCTTGTCCGCGCGCTGAGATCACAACGATCGGTGTGGCGCTCCAGCCGCGGACGCGGTGGATCACATCCACGCCATCCAGATCCGGCAGCCCGAGGTCGAGCAGGATGAGCTCCGGGCGTCGGGCCGCTGCTTCGATCACACCTTGCTCACCCGTTTCTGCAAAGAGCAGGCGGTATCCCTCAGCCTCCAGGATGACGCGGAGCCAGCGTCGCATCTCGCAGTCATCCTCGATCAGCAGGATATTGGGGGGCGACATCATGCCCGCGCCTCAGGACCGAAAGGTGGCGGGTCCTCTGGAAGGGGCAGGGACACGCGGAGGCAAGCGCCCCCTCCGTCCCGGTTGCGGGCCTCGATAGTCCCGCCATGAGCGCGCACGATAGCGCCGCAAATCGTTAACCCAATGCCGGCGCCGCCCCTTTCGGTCGGTTGGGCGCGATAGAACCTCTCGAACGCTCTCCTCTCTTCACCAGGAGTGAAGCCGCGACCGCGGTCACAGATCTCCAGGACTACAACGCCCGGATCGCGCATTGCCTTGACTTCGATGGGGGAACCCGCCGGGCTATAGCGTTCAGCGTTCTCGAGCAGGTTAATCAGCACTTGCTCGAGGAGTAAGCCGTCGACGCGGATGAGCGACAGCTCCGGCGCAATGCTGATGCAGAGTTCGCGTCCCGCCAGACTCCGCTCCAGTTGTGACAGGGCTGCCCCGATGAGCTCCTCTGGCGGGTGCCAATCAAGATTGAGCTTTAGGTCTCCCGACTGAACGCGCGTCAGGTCGAGGAGGTTGTGTACGAGCCGATTAAGTCGGTCGGCCTCACTCCTGGCTGTCTCGAGTAACTCCTTCTGCTGGTCGGCCGGCAACCGCTCCCCGCGCTCTAGTATGCCGCTCAACGCTCCCTGAATCGTAGCGAGCGGGGTCCTCAGGTCATGCGACACAGCGCTAAGCAACGCGTTGCGCATCCTCTCTGTTTCCACTTCAACTTCAGCTTCTTGAGCAATATGAGCTAGCCGAGTCCTGTCGAGGGCCGCCCCGGCCTGCCCGACGATGGCTTCGAGCAGGCGCATGCGCTCAGGGTCCTGGAACCCGTGCACTTCCGCAGGCCGCACCGCGAGCGCTCCAAGTGTTCGCCCTCCAGCGCCTGGGATGGGTAGATGGAGGGCTTCCGCGCCGGACAGGGTGGCGGTTCCCAGGCCGGCGCGGCGCCCGTTGTCGGCAACCCACTGAGCTACGCCGATCTCGCGGGCGTTGATCCATTCGCCGTCGTGCGACGTTGTCCGCAAGACCACCCGAGAATGCTCCCCAAGCAGGAAGGCGGCGACCTCAGCTTCGAATGTCTCGGCGATCTGACGAGCGGCGCTCGCCAGTACCTCCCCTTCGGAGCCTACGGCGGACAAGGAGCGAGTCGCTTCAAAAAGCGCATGCGTCCGCCGTTCCCGCTCGACCGCAAAGGACGCCTGGGCGCGCACTCGAGATGTCAGGCCGCTGATCGTCAAGCCCACGATCAACATCACGACAAAGGTAATTACGAACTGCGCGCGGTCGATCGCCAACGTGTAGTAGGGCGTAGTGAAGAAGAAATTGAATGTGGTCGCGCTGAGCAGGCAAGCGGCCAAGCCCGGGCCATGCGAGGTTCGGATCGAGACGCCGACGATTCCTAGCAGGTAGATCATCACCACATCCGCAAGGTCAATCCCCGGCTGCAGCGACAGGCCCAGGAGCGTACTTCCGAGGACGACTAGGACCGCGACAGCGTACTCACGCCAAGGAATCTTGGATCTCAGCCCGTGGATCGGCGCGATCTCGCTTCCCTTGATCCTTGCGCTGACCGCGTAGATGTCGATCTCGCCGCTCTGGTCGACGAGCCGATCGAGAATGGAGCCTCGCAGGGCGCGTTTCCACAATGGCTCCGCCGGTTTGCCGATGAGGATCTTGCTGACGTTGCGGGAGCGCGCGAAGGCGAGCGCCTCGGTGGTGACATTGTCGCCACTCAGTGTGATGGTCTCGGCGCCTAGCTGCTCCGCTAGGTGGAGCGCCTCATATGCGCGGGATCGGACCGCATCGGGGAGACGACTCCAGTCTGGAGTCTGAACATTGACGACGATCCAGGCCGCATGGAGCTGCGTCGCCGTGCGCTTGGCGGCTCTCACGAGCTGCTTGGCGAAGGGACTCGGCCCGATGCAGACCATGAGACGTTCCGCCACCGGCCAGGTCTCTTGCACGGTGTGCGCTACGCGGTAACCGCGCATCTGCGCATCGACGTTTTCCGCGACCTTGCGCAGGGCCATTTCCCGCAGCGCGATGAGATTTCCTTTGCGGAAGAACTGCTGTGAGGCCAACTTGGCTTGGTCGGGAACGTAGACTTTGCCCTCGGAGAATCTTTGCAGGAGTTCGTCCGGGGGCAAGTCGACCAGTTCGATCTCGTCGGACTCAGCCAGGATGAAGTCGGGCACGGTCTCACGGACAGGAATCCCTGTGATGGCGGAAACCACGTCGTTGAGGCTCTCAACATGTTGCACGTTGATGGTTGTGTAGACGTCGATTCCTGCGTCGAGGATCTCTTCGACGTCCTGCCAGCGTTTGGCGTGGCGGCTGCCGGAGCTGTTGGTGTGGGCGAGTTCGTCAACCAACAGCACTTCCGGCCGGCGGGCGAGCGACGCATCGAGGTCGAGCTCGCGAAGGCTGGTTCCGCGATACTCGACCCGCTGTGGAGGAAGTTGCTCCAGGCCGGCGAGTAGGGCTTCGGTTTCCGGGCGCCCATGCGGCTCGACATACCCTATGACGACATCCCGTCCTGACTCGCGGAGGCGCCGCGCGGCCTGTAGCATGGCATAGGTCTTCCCGACGCCGGCGGCCATGCCGAAGAAGACCTTCAGCCGGCCGCGCGCTCGCTTCTGCTCCTCAAGTCGAACCCGTTGCAGCAACTGATCCGGGTCGGGTCTCATTGAGCTCCGCGCGACGGTTTCGGGCGGTCCAGTAATTCTTGCTCGAGGGCGAGGTTCAGCATCAGAACATTCACCCTAGGCTGCCCCAGAAAACCCCAGGTCGGCCGTTCGAGATGGTCGTCGACGAGCTGCCGGACACGGTCGACCGAAATGGCTCGAGCATGCGCCACTCGGCTAGCTTGATAGTACGCCGCCTGTGGCGAGATGTGCGGATCGAGACCGCTCGCGGATGCGGTGACCAGGTCGATGGGAACAGGAGTGTTGTTCCCAGGGTCAGCCTTCCGTAGCGCATCGGTCCGGGCGGCCGCTTGCTCGTGGAATGCTTTCCCGAACGGGCTGAGATTTGAGCCCGAAGATGCGTCCGCCCGATAGGGGACGGGCTCGGTGGCCGAAGGGCGACCCCAGAAGTGTTGGGGATCGTCGAACGATTGGCCGACCAGCTCCGATCCGACGAGTTGGCCCGCTAGAACCATCGGGTTTCCGTCCGCCCGCGAAGACATCGTCAGCCGCGCCAAGCCGGTCATGACCAGCGGATAGACGACTCCCGTGAGGAGGGTCAACAGCCCCAGCATCCCCAGGGCTTGACGTAAAGTTGCGGTCACGCTCACTTCCTCCTTCATGCAATCCCGCCCGCCGCCAGGATCATGTCGATTATCTTGATGCCCAAGAAGGGCGCAGCGACCCCGCCCAGGCCGTAGATCAACAAGTGACGCCTGAGCAGGTTGTCCGCACTGTCCGGCCGATACTCCACGCCCCGCAACGCGACGGGAATCAGCGCGACGATGATCAAGGCGTTGAAAATGACCGCCGCGAGGATGGCGCTCGACGGGTTGGCCAGCCCCATGACGTTTAGAGCGTTGAGCTGAGGGTATGCGCTTGCGAAAGCGGCGGGAATGATGGCGAAGTACTTCGCGACGTCGTTAGCGGTCGAGAACGTGGTGAGGGCGCCGCGGGTGATCAGCATCTGCTTGCCCACTCGTACGACCTCGAGGAGCTTTGTGGGATTTGAATCGAGGTCGATCAGATTGGCGGCTTCCTTGGCGGCCTGCGTGCCGCTGTTCATCGCCACGGCGACGTCGGCCTGAGCGAGCGCCGGCGCGTCGTTTGTGCCGTCCCCAGTCATGGCCACCAGACGGCCCTGGTCTTGATACTTTCGGATGAGCGCCAGCTTGTTTTCGGGCGTCGCCTCTGCCAGGAAGTCGTCGACACCCGCCTCGGCGGCGATCGCTGCTGCCGTGAGAGGGTTGTCTCCGGTGATCATGACGGTCTTGATCCCTGCGCGACGGAGCTCGCCAAAACGCTCGCGGATGCCGCCCTTGACCACGTCTTTGAGCTGGATCACGCCGAGCGTATTCGACCCCTCGGCTACGACCAAGGGCGTGCCGCCCTGCTTCGAGATCATATCTACGCTGCGACGGATGGCCTCAGGGAAGGAGCCGCCCTCATTCTGGACAAACTTCTCGATGGCATCCGCGGAGCCCTTGCGGATACGCAGGCCCTGGATGTCCACTCCGCTCATGCGTGTTCGCGCCGAAAACGGGACAAATCTTGCGCCCAAGGTCTCGATGTCCCGTTCACGCAGGTTGAAGCTTTTCTTAGCGAGAACCACGATGCTGCGCCCCTCGGGGGTTTCATCCGACAAAGACGAGAGCTGTGCGGCGTCGGCGAGCTCTTTCACGTCCACGCCCGGGGCCGGTACGAAGGCGGTCGCCTGACGGTTGCCAAGAGTGATCGTTCCCGTCTTATCGAGCAACAGCACGTCCACGTCGCCCGCGGCTTCGACTGCCCGCCCCGACATCGCTAGAACATTGGCCTGCAGCATGCGGTCCATGCCCGCGATGCCTATGGCCGAAAGCAGCCCGCCGATCGTTGTCGGAATAAGGCAAACCAGGAGCGCCACGAGTGTGGTGACCGTGATGGGCTTGCCGGCGCCGGCGGCCTGGACGCTGAAGAGCGAGAACGGCAGCAAGGTTACCGTAGCCAGGAGGAAGACGATGGTCATGGCGGCCAGAAGGATCGTCAAGGCGACCTCGTTGGGAGTCTTCTGCCGGGCCGCGCCTTCGACCATCGCGATCATGTGGTCCAGAAAGCTTTCACCCGGCTGCGAGGTGACGCGAATGACAAGCCAGTCCGAAAGCACCTTGGTGCCGCCCGTGACGCTCGACCGGTCGCCGCCGCTCTCGCGAATGACCGGTGCGCTCTCGCCGGTGACAGCGCTTTCGTCGACGGAAGCCACTCCCTCAACGACCTCGCCGTCCGCTGGGATAATCCAGTCGGTCTCAACAAGGACGATGTCGCCCGTCTTGAGCTCATCGGATCGAACGACCTGCCAGTCATCGCTGTATCGAGCATCTTTGAGCAGCCGCGCCGCGGTGGATGTACGGGCTTTTCTCAAACTTTCTGCTTGAGCCTTTCCGCGCCCTTCCGCCATCGCCTCGGCAAAGTTCGCAAAGAGGATTGTGAACCATAGCCAGAGCGTGATCGCCCCAATGAACCACGCCGGGGCTTCGCCTTGGCCGTCGAGGGAGTCGAAGAAGAGCATCGTCGTGAGAGTGGCGCCTGCTCCCACGACGAACATCACCGGGTTGCGCACCTGAACGCGGGGGTCGAGCTTGGCAAAGGCGTCGCGCCCCGCCGAGAACAGGATGTCGCGGTCGAAGAGTCTCAGTTCTTTGGTGGATGTCGACATCGAAGGCCCTCAGTTCCCCGCCACCACCAGGTGTTCGGCGATTGGGCCCAGCGCCAACGCGGGGACGAAGGCGAGCGCCCCGACCACGACTACGACCCCTGACAGGAAGAAGATGAAGAGCAGCGAGTGCGTCGGCAGCGTGCCTGGGCCCGCCGGGAGTAGCTTCTTCTTCGCCAACGAACCTGCAATGGCCAGCGCCGGCAAGGCGACCCAGTAACGCGCCGCGAGCATCGCGATAGCGCCCGTCATGTTCGTGGTCGGGGTGTTAGCGCCGTACCCGGCGAATGCGCTGCCGTTGTTGTTCCCCATTGAGCTGAAGGCGTAGAGGATCTCGCTCAGCCCGTGTGGACCGGCTTCTTGGACTCCGCTCAAGCCGTCCGGCGTAGCGGTCGCGATCGCCGCTCCGAGCAGCACGACTGCGGGTGGCGTCAGCACGGCGATCGAAGCCATCTTCACCTCGAACGCCTCGACCTTCTTGCCGAGATACTCCGGCGTTCGGCCGACCATCAGGCCGGCGAGGAAAACGCTGAAGATAACGAACATCAGCATTCCGTAAAGGCCCGAGCCGACGCCGCCGAACACCACCTCTCCAAGTTGCATCAGAAACATCGGGACCAGCCCTCCCAGCGGTGTGAAGGAGTCGTGCATCGAGTTGACCGAACCATTCGAGGCGGCCGTTGTCGACACGCCCCAGAGAGCTGAGTTCACGACCCCAAAACGCGTCTCCTTGCCCTCCATGTTGCCGAGACCTTGGTCGATGGGCAGGTCGGCCAGTGTCGGATTGGCCCCCGATTCCAGCCAGACCGTGACGAGCACGCAGGGAACGAAGACGAGCGCCATGGCAGCAAGGAGGGCCCATCCCTGCCGCACGTCTCCAACCATGCGGCCGAACGTGTAGCAGAGTGCGGTCGGGATGAGCAAAATGGCGAGCATCTGCAGAAGGTTCGATACCGGGGTCGGATTCTCCAACGGATGGGCCGAGTTGACGTTGAAAAAGCCGCCCCCGTTTGTCCCGAGTTGCTTGATGGCGATCTGCGAAGCGGCGGGGCCCATGGGCAGTAGCTCCTGGCCTCCCTCTAGGGTTGTGGCCGGCCGATAGTCGGACAGATTCTGGACGACGCCTTGAGAGACCAGGGCGATCGTCAGCATTGCGGACAGTGGGAGCAAGATGTGGAGGGTTGTCCGAGTCAGGTCGACCCAGAAGTTCCCGATCATCTCGGTTCCGCGCCGAGCGATGCCACGCGCCAAGGCGGCCAGCACCGCCATTCCGGTCGCTGCGGAGACGAAATTCTGCACGGTCAGCCCGACCATCTGGCTGAAGTAGCTGAGCGTGGTCTCGCCACCGTAGTTTTGCCAGTTTGTATTCGTCACGAAACTGGCGGTGATGTTGAAAGCCCTGTGGGGCTCAATGCCCACGAAGCCCCTTGGGTTGAAGGGCAGTAGACCCTGTAATCGCAGGCTGAAGTACAACGCCAGAAAGCCGGCGCCGTTGAACGCGAGAAGAGCGAATGCATACTGCTTCCATGTCATCTCCGCCTTCGCGGTCACTCCCCCTGCGCGGTAGATGATGCGCTCGACTGGGCCCAGGACCCAATCGAACGGAGGGTTTCCATCTGAGTACACTCGCGCCGCGTAGGCGCCGAGCGGCTTCACCGCCGCGAGCAGGACGAGCAGGTAGAAGCCGATCTGGGCAAAGTCCTGGCCGCTCATGAAAACAGCTCCGGCTTGAGCAAGACGACGCTGAGGTAGACGAGAAGCCCCACAGCCAAGCCGGCTCCGATTGCGTACCATGGGTCCATTCCGAGGGATCCTCCTACTGGATTCGATCCGACCAATGCACGAGCAGAGCCGAATCGAGGAAGAAACAGAGAGCGATAGCGATGTACAGCACGTCGAACACGAGCGCCTCCCGGGTGGTCACGGGCCAACTCTGGCCCGACAGACCCAGATTTGCTTACACCTTCAGGCTGCAGGAGATTCCGCTAGCCCGGCGTTAAGAGGCGAGCGCCGGCTGTCAAGAAGACGTCAAGAGGAAGGAGCTCCCTCATTGGGGACGGGCCCGATCCGACCTCGGCTGATCAGTTTGCTGCAAGCGCCGAGAATGCAACTCGTTGACTGAGGGCTACCCAGCCGAGATCGCTGACAGGGATGCCGCCGTTGTCCTGCAACTGCGCAAGGCGCTCCTGTAAAACGTCGCAAAGTCTGATCCGCAGTGAGACACCGTCCTCGCCGGACGCGGTACTTGACAAGCTTTCGCGATGCATCGCAGTTAGGGCACCGAGATTCGTCTCGCCGACCGGACTAGGTCTTGGTGATATGAAGATCGCCGAGCGGCCTGCGGCGACGCATCCGCGCGGCCACGACGCATCCGGCGACCGTCGAACCAACGCAGCAGATCAGCAGCAACGCCAGGTTGTCGGCCAGAAAGTCGCGTGCGGAGTGGGCCAGGCGACGGATCTCCTCGGCCGTCATCTCCACTCTGGTGATCTTCATGTCGTTGACTCGAGGGGAGGGGCCGCGTTCGGGCGTCCGCGTGGTCTGGTTCGCCGGAGCCGGCTTCACCGGGCTCGGCCAAGGCTCGAAGGCCCGCGCCATCTCTTTCGAGAAGTCTTCCAACTGCTCCGGAGCGATCCGGGATTGGGAGAGGCGTTGGGCTTCCCGCATCACGTGCTCCTGGAGCTTCCGGTTGCCGCAGGTGTTGCCCGAACAGGCCGGCCCCAGCTCCGACACCAGACGCACGTACTCCCCG
This sequence comes from Acidobacteriota bacterium, assembly GCA_016125275.1. Lineage (GTDB taxonomy): Bacteria > Acidobacteriota > Terriglobia > Bryobacterales > UBA6623 > RI-231. Next base: position 359,549 of record WGMB01000005.1, read on the forward strand.
ACCAGCACCTCGCGCTGCTCGTCAGTGAATTGGTAGGTTCCCTGGCGATCGACTTCGAGCAGCCGCGCCACCAAATTCTGGCGCCCGGCCGGGTTCGACTCTTCAAAGAACTCCGTCAGGCCCAAGTCATACTCATCGCCGACGTACACGTCGTAGACCTTCTGCCAAACCGTCGGAGAGATCGTCTCGGGCGCCGTCGCCTGCCAACCGTACAGATACTCGACGGCCTTCACCATCTCGCGGGCCCCGGAGTAGCCCTCCTTTTGCATTTCGGAGATCCACTGCGGGTTCCAATTCCGCGCGTTGAGCTCTCGGGCGATCGCGTAGCGCGCGTCTTCCACGCGCTCTTCCCCGGGCTTGCGTAGGTCGTTCAGGTACAGCCTGGGCTTTGCGCCGACCGATTCGGAAGCCACGCGCAGGCCGCCCATCCACTGGTAAACGTCGTCGTTGTCGACCGCTCCGTAGAGATTGGACGTACGGCTATGGAGGATCGCCGCGTTGTCCCGGAGGTGGCTCTCGAGCAGCTTCGGAGCCGACCGGCCCCACGACTTCTCGGTGTAGGCGAAATTCATCTTCGACAGGTAGAGCTCGGCCATCGTCTCCGGCTCCTCCACGTCACGGCTCTGCTCGACGAAGCGGCTGATGCCGAAGCCGTAGGCGCCGGGCGCCGTCGTGAACACGCGCGCCCCGGCCAGGTCCTCCGCTTCTTCTTCAGGCACGCCTTCGGCGATCAGCCGTTCGCGGACGTCCGCGTTCCGACGGCTCAGCGCGTTGTCGCCCGCTCCGGCTGCAAGGCGCGCCGCCCGGTCGAGCTGGATGATCTTCTCCGCCATGCCGTCGCGATAGAGGCCGCTGACCGTGAAGACCACATTGACCCTGGGCCGTCCGAGCTGCTCCTCGGGAATCAAAGCCAACCTGTCGACATAGCCCCGGGCGTTCCACTCGGGCCGAACGCCCATCAGGTACAGCGCCTGGGCCTCCATCGCCCCTTGGTGACGGCCGCTCTCTCCCATCCACAGAATCATCGAGACGTGTTCGGGAATCTTGCCGTCGCGCTCGAGCTGTTTCTCGAGCAGTTGTTGCGCCAGACGTTTGCCGACCTCCCAGCCGGCCGGAGTAGGCATCATCCGCGGGTCGCCCTGGTGCAGATTCCGGCCGGCGGGCAAAGCGTCGGGGACGGCCAGCGGGTCTCCGACCAAGCCGCTCGGCAGAAACTCGCCGCGAAGCTGCTCCACCAACGCGGCGAGCTCTCGTCCGGGAGACTCTTGCAGCCGGTCGAGCCACAGGTGCGCTTCGTCAAAGAGGCGGAAAACCTTCTCGCGCAGCCCCTCATCGAACGAGTCCGGAACCGTCGGGGCCACTCCTTCGAAGACCGCGTCACGCCATGCATCGAGGTAAGGCTCCACCGTTTCGAGCTCCTCGGCCAGGAAGGCGTTGGTCAGCAAAGCCAACAATCCCGCGCGACGGCGCTCCTCCGACGGCAGCGTTCCCAGCGTCGGCAGGCCGAGGGGAATCGGCGCTTCCTCCACGGACTCCAGAAAGTCGTGGACCTGGTTCATGAGCTCCTCCGCCGGCAGATTCTCGACGTCGAGTTGGCGGCCGAGATCGAGCCGCTCGATCTCTCGGAGGGCCGTGTTGGCGTACTCGGCAGCCAGGAGCGGCGAGTCCGCGTGGCTGTCTCTCCAGCCGTTGAACGCATCGTCGAGCGCCTGGAAGCGCTCCTGTTGCCCTGTCAGCGCGAGCATCGGGGTGAGGTGCGAGATGTCGACCGCCGCCCCGCGCCGCCGCGCCTGGATCGCTTCGCCGTCGCCGTCCATGATGTAGTAGTTCAGGTTCGGCAGGTCGCCCAAGATCGCTTCGGAAGCGTCCCAGCCGGCTTGCCCCACATTCTTGCCCGGCAACCATTCGAGCGTGCCGTGACGACCCATGTGGATGACGGCGTCAGCCCCGAACCGATGGCGGTAGAACAGGTAAGCGGCTACGTAGCCGTGGTGCGGCGGCAAGGTCGTGCTGTGCTGGACGCTGGTGTACTCGGCGGAGGATGCGCGGAGCAGTTGCGGCCCCAAGAAGACGTTGCCGAACTGGACGCCCGGGATGACAAAGAGCTTTTCGCCGTCCCGCGAAGTCGCCACCATGAGCTTAGAAGCCTCCGGCGGACCCCACCGGTCATTCACGGACTGGCGGAATTTTTGGGGCAGCTCCTCGAACCAGCCCTGATAGGTCTTCATCGGCAACAACGTCACGCCGCCTTCGTCGACCATCCGGCGCAGCTCTCCTGGAGCCCACTCCTCGACGTTGCGGCCGACTCTCTCGAGCTGATCGAGAATGCCGCCCGCCGTCGGCAGGTTCTGGCCGACGCGGTAGCTCTCCGCCTGCAGTCGATCCAGCACGGCGCGGATGCTCGGCGCCAGATTGAGATAGCTCGCCCCGATGTTCCCTTTCCCCGGCGGGTTGTTGTAGTAGAGGATCACCAGCCGCTTCTCCCAGTTGGGCTTTTCGGCCAACGTCACCCACCGGCGGGCGCGCTGGGCCGCCATGCGGACGCGCTCGTCGATCGGCCGGGTCCAGTCAAGGCCGCCGTCGGCGCCGGGTTCGGCCGTCGCTACGAGGATGGGCTCCACGGCGCCGTTCGGCTCCGGCGAACCCAGTGACGTGGCCACTCGGCTCGGCGTCACGCCGTGGTCGCCCTCCGCCCACTCGGCATAGGACTGCTCGGTCGTCATCAGGTTGATGACGTGGACGTTCAAGCCCTCGAGAAATGCCGCGTCTTCCGGCTTCGAGATGGCCAGTGTGAAACTCAGCGCCACCTTGATGGGGTCATCGGCCGGCGTCTCCAGAACGGGGCCCAGCTCATGGAGCGGCCAACCCGCAACGGCGGCCGCGGCCAGCCCCTCTCCCTCGAGCGCCACCACCACGGCATCGATGAACTTCAGGTCGCCCTTGAGATAGTAAGTCGGGAAGAACGTGACCACGGCGAGTGCGCCGAGACCGGGCTTTTGGGCCCGATACCAGGACAGGTATTCCCTCATGGTGGGAAACAGTCGCGGAGCGTCGGGGTGGTAGACGCCTGTGTCGGGGACCTCGACAGGCGGCGCAACTTCGAGCTGACGAGAGCCTCCCGCCTCCTGATAGGCTGCCAGGAAGAAGCCCAGCATGTTCTGCTCTCCCCCCGCGCGCCAGTACGGCAATAGCCGCAGAGCCAGCGGCGCGGAAAGCTCGAAGCTCCAGGCGCGCTGCACGATCGATGGCACGTCGGTGACCACCCGCAGCCCGCGGGCGACCCCTTCTCGAACAGGCTCTTCGAGACGATCCAGCAGCGCCTCGGAGGGATGCTCCAGAAACAGCAGTTGCGCTGCGGCGATGCGGTCGGCGGTCAACTCCGGGTGGCCGTCGGTGGCAAGCAAGCAGTCGCACGCGCCCGGGCCGATCCGCTCCAGGAAGGTCTGGAAAGCCGCGGGCGCGACCTGCGAGTTCCGCAACACGAACACCGCGTTGGGAATGTCCGCGGCAAGGGCCGCCGAGCACGAGAGCAAGGTCGCGACAGTCAGTTGGCGTAGCACGGCTCCCCTCAGAACACCCGCAGGCGAAGGCCCGCGGACACCGTACGGCCCCGCGCCCGGTAGTACTGGAAGTAATTGCGGTCCAAGAGGTTCGTCCCGTCGACGAACACCGAGACGCGCCGATGAGCGTCGAACGTCAACGTTCCGTCCATCTCGAAGAACGGATCGTAGCCGCGAGGAACGCCGCGGGTGACGTCGGTATTCGTGTCGCTGGAGTACTGCTTGCCGACATACCGGCCGGACCACGCCAACGTCCACTTCTTGTAGGCCGCGACGGCCAAGTACGAAGCGGTGTGAGCAGGCGTCCACGGGATGCGCGCTCCCACCGTTGCGGGGAGAGGATCGTTCTCGGCGATGACCGCGTCGACGTAGGTATAGGTTTCGCTGAGCCGCAACCAGGAGAACGGCTTTTGCTGTGCGGCGGCCTCGAGGCCTCGGATCTGGCCGCGGCCGGCATTGGTCAACCGTCGCGTGCGCCCGGACGGATCGAAGTCCAGGTCGGTGATGCGGTAGATCATGTCGGAGAGGCTGTTGTGAAAGTACGTGGCCGTAACGCTGTTGCCGGCCCCAAGCCGCCGCGTCAGACCCGCCTCGAAGGCCAGCAGCTTCTCCGGCTGGACGCTCGGATTGGCCAGCAGCAGCGACGAGCCGAGGACGAGGTTGCGGTAGAGCTCGTACACCGTGGGGGCGCGGAAGGCGTTGCCGACGCTCGCGCGAATCTGCCAGTTGTCACCCAGCGAATACAGCGCGGCGACCTTTCCCGTCAAAGCGTTCACGGATCGCTCGGGGTAGCCGAGAATGGGCTCGCTCGGGCCGGTCTGATTGCCGCCCTGGTAGGTGCGCCAGTAGTCCCAACGGCCTCCGGCCACGACGCGCAATCTCTCGAAGAGACTGCGCTGGTATTGCACGTATCCGGCTTGGTTGATGGCCTTTCCGAAGGCCTGCGTCGAGACGGGGCTGAAATTTTCGCGGATTGCGTAGTTGTCGAGGTTCTGACCGGCGCTGCGAGCGCTGTCGTGACGCGTCTCGGCTCCGAAAGTGAGGACGCTGGCTCCCTGCGTATGGCTCGCTTGGACGTTGCCGTAGAGCCCCCGGCTGAAGGTGTTGGTGTACGAACCCGGGCCGCCCCGGAGGTCCGCCGAGGCCCCGCGTAAGACGTACCAATCGTGCGGGATGTCATTGACGCCGGCGTAGACGTCCAGATTCCAGGCCGAGGAGAGCCGGGCCAGTGCGTGCGCTTGGTAGATATTCGTCTCGGTTCCGCTCGGAACTCCGATGTAGCTACTGGGGGAGACCGTCAGATCGCGGCGGACTCCTCCGTCGAGGAACGAAACCCGGCCCGCGTCGACGGGAGAACCGTCGGCCGCCCGCAGATCAGTGGAGTAGGCGTCGTAACCCGACTTCCTTTCCTGCCGCAGATACTGCACGCTGGCGAACAGTCGCTCCGAGAACGAGTACTCGCTCCGAACCCGGAAGGCTTCCTGGTTGAACCAGTTCCGCCCCTGGTCGCCGACCTGGTAGGTCAAGCCGTTCGTGGGGGTGAGCCATCGAGTGACGCCGGTGACAGGGAGCCCCGATCCGTCCGAGGCTGTCGCACTGCCCAGGATCGGCTCAGCCGAGTAGCCGCCGGTCTGATAGCGGCTGTAGCCGCCGCTGAGCCCGAGTTTGCCAAAAAGCTGCTCCGCCCCGTGGATCGAGTACTGGGTCGTGTCTTGGCTGCCGGTCTGGCCGGTCAGTTCCAGCTTTCGCCGGTCGATGGGTCTCGTAATCAGGTTGACGACGCCGCCCATGGCATTGCCGCCATACAGGGACGAGAACGGGCCGCGCGCGACTTCCACCCGCTCGAATTCGCTGACGCCGAACATCGACCAGTTCACGCCCCCGTAGTAGCTGGTGTTCATGGGTTGACCATCCAGCAGGATCAAGGTTCGGTATTGGCTGCCCCGCCCGGAAAAGCCCCGTAAGCCGAGCCCAAAGTCGCTGTCGGCCGGGCCTTTGGCGCGAGAGGCGTTGACGCCTTCCAAGAGGACCAGGGCCTGGTCGAGCTGCCGAATATTGCGATCTTCGAGCTCTTCCCGAGTCACCACCGAGGTGGAGACGGGCGTTTCGTCCGCCGGGAGGGGCCCGCGCGTGGCCGTCACGGTCACGGAGGTGCGGACGGGATCCAAGGGATCAACGATCTCCGAGCCGGCGGGCTTGGAACTGGACGAATCGCCCCCGGGGGCTGGTTCGTCGGCGGCCCAAGCCGTGGGGCAAAACGCGAGCGAGACCAGCAAGGCGAAAACGGATCGAGCGGGCGACAGAAGCATGAGTTCCAGCGTCCGCGAAGCCTCCGGCCGGACCTCACCAAAATCCGATGTGCGGCCCAAGCGATCCCACAAGCGGGCGGCCGGGGCGCTTCGGCGGACGGGGCGGGCGTCGGATACGGCGCCCAGTCGGCGCGCAGGATCTTCCGGCGGCTCGAATGGATTCCGGAACCGCTGCCGTCGGCAGCACGTGAAGGCGCTTGACAAGGCCCGTTGGCTCCCTGCCGGCCGTCGTTTCTCGGCAGATTGCCGGCGGCGGTCGACCGTCATGTTACCCAGCCTACCTATGGGAGTGAGAAACAAGGACCAGTCGTCTGTCTGCTGCGATCCCTTCTCAAAAGAATGTTCAACTCACCATTGACGGCCTTGAACGGTCGCACTATACTCAGTTCGTCTATGGGAACAAGAAAGGCCAAGGCCGAGCTCTTGCCTGGCACGCTGGACATGTTGGTCCTGCAGATCCTCCTGCGCGGACACTTGCATGGGTATGCCATCGCCCAACTGATCCAGCAACTGTCGGATGATCTACTCCGGGTGGAGGAAGGTTCTCTTTACCCGGCCCTGCAGCGTCTGGAGCTCAATGGCTGGATCGAGGGAGAGTGGGGCCTCTCCGCCAACAAACGGCGAGCCCGGTTCTACAAGCTCACAGTCGACGGGCGCAAACATCTCACGGAAGAGTCCACGCGCTACCTCCAGGTCACCGGGGCCGTAGCCCGAATCATGGGGTTCGCCTAATCGCCATGCACGCCGATTCCTGGTGGAAGCGGTCTCGCCGCCGTCTGCAGTATTGGCTCACCCGCAGCAAAAGGCAGCTCCTGCTGTGGGAAGAGATGGAATTCCATATCGAGTCGATGGTTCAGGACCTGATCGCGCAGGGTGCGCTGGAGCCGGAAGCCCGCGCTGCAGCGCGGAGGAAGTTTGGCAACATGACACGAACCTCTGAAGATGCTCGCTCTGTATGGATCGCACACTGGGTCCACGACCTGGCGCTGGACCTGCGCCACGCCTTCCGAGGGATGCGACGCAACGCCGGATTCACCGCGTTTGTGATTCTCATCGCCGGCCTCGGCATCGGGGCCAGCTCGACAGTGTTCAGCGTGGTGAATGCACTTCTGCTGCGTCCGCTTCCGTTCCATGACCCGGAGCGTCTCGTGTGGGTTGTGAACCAGGAGTGGGGAATGCAGGTGGACAATTTCCGGGACCTCCAGGCGCAGAACAAATCGTTCACCGATCTGGCCGGGTTCGCAGGCGTTCACACGGGCGCCAGCGCACTCACCGGCGTGGGCGAACCCGAGCGGCTGACGAACTCTCCGGTCACCTGCAACTTCTTCACCTTGCTTGGCGTGCAGCCGACGATTGGACGATCGTTCGCTGCGGACGAGTGTCAGGAGAAATTCAACAGTCCGCCGGCGACGCTGTTGAGCTACGGCTTCTGGCGGCGGCGATTTGCTTCGGACCCGACCGTGGTGGGCCGGACGCTGACTCTGGGCGCCAAACCCGTGACGGTGGTGGGCGTACTGCCGGAGTCGTTCGATTTTGCCAGCATCTTTGCGCCTGGAACTCCGGTGGATGTATTCATTCCGTGGCCCCTTACGGCGGAAACGAACGCGTTCGGAAACACACTGAAGGCGATCGGCAGGTTGAGGCCGGGCGCAACGGTCGAGAACGCTCAGACCGAATTCAAGCTGCTGGCGGCGCAGCTCGAACACGAGCATCCGAGCCCTGAAAGGAATCCAGTGAAGCCGAGGCTGACTCCGCTACGGCGCCACGTCAGCGGGCGATTCGGGCCGGCCACAATGGTGCTGGCTTGCGCGGTGGGCGCGGTGATGCTGATCGTGTGCGCGAACCTTTCTAATCTGCAGCTGGCAAGGCTGGGTGCGAGACAAAGAGAGCTTGCGATGCGGGCGGCGCTGGGTGCGGGCCGTTCCCGATTGCTACGGCAAATTCTAACCGAGAATGTGGCGCTCTCGGGCTGTGGCGCCGTCCTCGGCGTGGCTCTAGCGGCGCTGGGCACACGCGCGATCGCTCATCTGGACGCCTTCGATATCCCCTTGTTGGCGAGTGTACGGCTGGACCTAGAGGCGGTGGGCTTCACCCTTCTAGCGGCGGTTCTGACCGGCGTGCTGTTTGGCTTGTTGCCGGCGCTGCGGGTGGGCTCGTTCGGGGAGGCGCAAGCGCTGAAAGAGGGCGTCCGCGGCTCGAACGGCGGCAGATGGCATGCGTGGGTCCGCAACGGGCTGGTGGTTTCCGAGATCGCCTTTGCCTGCACGCTGCTGGTGGGCGGGGGGCTGCTGGTCCGGAGTTTTCTTCGGGTGCTCGACCTGAACCTGGGATTCGAGCCGGAGAGGGCGGCCTCGATGCGGGTGGACCCGAGTCTTCGGTTCTCGGGGGCCGCGCAACGGAACGCTTATGTCGACGAAGTGCTGCGCCGGGTCCGCTCGCTCCCGGGCATCCGCACGGCCGGTCTGACCGACGTGTTGCCGTTTGCGGGGGACCGGTCCTGGCAAGTTTCCGGTAAGGGCCAGGTCTTCCCGAAGGGCCAGTTTCCTCCTGAACCCTACATTCGAGTGGTGACCGAGGGATACTTCGAGTCGCTCGGGATCCGTTTGCGGGAAGGAAGAGAATTCACCGAGATGGACCGCGCCGAGAGCGAGCCGGTCGTGGTTATCAATGAGACCCTGGCTCGCACTCTTTGGCCCGGCCAGAGTGCGGTAGGGCAGTTCGTCAGCCAAGACGGGGGCCGGCGGGTGGTGGGCGTGGTTGACGATGTGAGGCATATGTCGCCCGAACAGCCGGGCGGTCCTGAAATGTATATGCCCATGCGACAGACCGGCGACTATGGCGCAATGAACCTGGTAGTGCGCACCGCGATTGACCAGGAAGGGATGGCGGCAGCGGTTCGAGCTGCGCTGAGGCCGCTGGATCCGAACCTGCCGGCGAGCGAGCTCAAGACGCTGCAGGCCTTTGTAGACAAGGCTGTGTCACCGCGACGGTTCCTGGCGATGATGCTGGCCGGCTTTGCGGGTTTCGCGCTGCTGCTTGCTTCCCTGGGGATCTACGCTGTGATCTCATACGCGGTGAATGAGCGAACGCAGGAGATTGGGATTCGGATGGCGCTGGGCGCTTCGGCGGCGAGTTTGCAGGGCCGAATCATCTTGCAGACGTTGGGGCTGACGGCGGTGGGGTTGGCGCTGGGAATGGCTGGGTCCCTCGTGTTGACGAGTACGCTGCAAAGCCTCTTGTTTGGGGTGAGTCCGGAGGATCCGATCACGTTCGCAGGGATTGGAGCGTTGCTCATCGCGGTCGCCGCCGGCACCGGGTTCATTCCGGCTCGGAGGGCGTCGCGCATCGATCCGATGGTTGCCTTGCGCTCGAACTAGGAAGACTCACTGCCCTTGTCGTCGGACTCCACGTTTGAAAATAACGTTACTCGATAGTCCATGCCTCGAATCGTGCCATCGTGTCAGGCAGTCGCCGCTGGGCGGAGCCGGCGACTTGGGTCAGACGTGGCGTCGCGGATCAGACGGTCCGTGCGCCGACCGGTGCAGAAGGGGTTACGAGACCCTTCTGGTCCCCGTCGACGGGGGGCGTGACGACTGTGCAATGAGTAGTGTTCTCGCGCCCTGGCCACGGCGTGACCGCCAGCCAGGGTTTTGTCGTTTATGGTTAGCCGTGGACTGTTTTGCGCAGATTGTTGCGAGATGGTCCGATGAGCCGGGTGAGGTTGGCGGCGCTTCTGCGTGGGATGGTTTCGACCAGGCGGGGAGGATGGGGAGGGACGCGAGTTCCGGCAGGGCCCGGCGGCCGTGGGACCGCAGAACGATACGAGCAAGGAGTTCTGTGATGTGGAGCGAGGACTTCCGGGAACAGCGATTACGGAGCACGTTGCGTGATCTGCGGGAATCGATGGGGCTCTCAAGGACGGAGCTTGCAGCACGGCTGGGGTTGGGCTGCCCGACCGTGGAGGAGTACGAGTTGCGGCGGTTCGCAGCCGACGTTCCGACGCTGTGGAAGTTGGGGCAGCTGGCGCGCTCAGGGGCGCGGCCCGATCTGGCGGCTCGGTTTGAAGGAGAGGCGGTGCGGCCGTTCGAACAGGGAACAGGAGGGTTGCCGACGCTTGTAGCGGGCGCCTTGGACCTGTTGCGCGACGAGATTCTTGCATCCGGCGATCCGCAGGCGGAGGCGCTGGCCTGTGTGCGCTACGTGCATTGGCGGCGGCATGCGGACCCGGAGGACGCTGCGCGGCTCGAGCGAAAACTAAAGGACCTGAGTGGGCTGGAAAGGGTGGACGTCGCGCCGCCGGATCGAGGACGATGACCCCGGCGTCGTGTGGGCAAGCCTTGGCGTCGTTTGGGGTTGGGGGTGAGGAGGTGGGTGTAATGGCCCGCAAGCCCAGTATTGTCTGCAAGAGCCGCGGCGAGAAGATCGCCATCGGCTGCGTCTACCGGAAAGCGAGCGATACCGTCTTGGCTTTCGCGTGGGGCTCGAGATCTCGTGCACGGTCGCTCCGTTGTGGTCACTGTGGTGCGGTGGACAAGAGTGCCGACCTGCTTCATGAGGATGCTGACCGACAGTGGGGGTTGAGGTGACGCGGAGGTGGGCCCGCCGAGCGGGGTTACGCTTGGTGGGTACGCGCGGCAGTTTCCGGCTGCGGGCCGGATCGTGCGGCCCCGGATGGGCGGGGGGGAAGGAGAGTGTGGCAATGTGCTTGCGTGACGCAAGGTGCGTCGGAGGGAGGTTCGATGTCCTACAGGCACACTTGTGTTTGCAAGAGCTGCGGCGAGAAGATCGCCGTCGGTTGCGTCTTTCCTAGGATGAGCCGGACAGTGATCACCATGAGGTGGGGCGCTGCGGCACGCGAGGTCGAGTGCTCTGAATGTGGAGCGACTCATGGCTACGAGCGCCGCGATGTGCGGCGGGAAGAAATAGGTCCTGGGCGTGAGGTAGAACGAACCGCCGGGCGGGGCGACGCTGCGTGCGGGGGCTGGCAAGGCGAAGCGGCCGGATTGCGGAAGAGTTCTTACTGCGGGCGCACGGTTTGATTCCCGATCCTTGGGCATAGGTAGGACCAGCATATGCAAGTGTGCCGAAAGGGCATTGCCCCCTCATCACTCCGTCAGAATCGCGCTGCGCAGCGGTGCCCTCCTGTGGCTCCGGTGTAGGCCCGCGCTCTTCTGCCCGGGTGTCTTCGCCTGCTCTCAGACGTTACAACGCGCCCCCATGGCCCCTAACTGACTGAACCCGCCGACACGCTTGGTTGGACACGCCGCGAGTTCCTCAGGCGCAATTGGAACCCCGAAGGTTCACCGAAGTCGGCCCGCGCCCGTGGTTGCTGGAGCCGGCCACGCTCACCAGCACCTGAAGGTACTTGACAGGCTTTCGTGGAGCGTCGATGCGGCACCAGAGGGGGTCCTGACGTGCCAGCGCATATCGCGGGCTTTCGCTGGCGAGCGTTGGGACCGTTGCAAGACCGTTAGCAGTTCTGGGATCTCGCCCCCGTCGACCAGCACGGGGAGAGTCCGTTAGCCACAGTCCTCAATCGGCATAAAGGAACGCAATTGCTCCTTGGAACGCTTTCCCGTTCCGGCGCCAATCTGCCGCATGCGCGTCGATTGCTCTGGTCGGGCGAGGCTTACGCTGGGGGCACGGTCCGAACGATGATTCTCCATCACCTATTTCCTGCTCTCCTCGTGGCCTTCAACATCGGAGCCGCTGTGACGAGCTTCATGGAAAAGGACTGGATGAAGGGCGCTTACTGGCTCTTGTCTGCGGCGTGCCTTGCCCTCGTTCACATGATGGACACCTCCGCCTCCCAGTGAAGGGGGCCGACGCTCCCGAAGAAGCGGAAGCCACGGTGTCAGAGCGCGAAGTAGAACACAGCACGTCGCATATTTTGTGTGTGGAGAACTGTGCGGTCCATGGGCAGCGCGACGCGGGGTTCTGGTCCTGCAGTTGTCCGCGCTCGATCCTCAGGTGGTTCCCGCAGGGCCGATTCGCCGGAGCGGCCCGAGAAGATGCTGTTGACCAGCGACGGGATCTTCAGCACGCCGTAGACGAACGACAGCAGCAGGAAGACGAGCTGCACGAACAGGATGGCGATCGTGGCGCTGTCGAACGGCAGCGGGTAGAGGTCCAGGAAGCGCACAGGACGAGAAAATAGTGCACAATGTACACGCCTCGGAGGAGCGTGGGCCGCTCCATCGTCAGGTAAACCTCGGTCAAGCGCTGCTGGGTTTCCTCGATGGTCGAGACCTCGATGCGCCGGGCAAGGTAGAACGACTGGTCGAGGATCAGGTTCTTGAAGCTGACGCCGAAGCCCGGGATCGGGCTGTCGTAGTCGGTGATCATGGCGAACCCGAAGGCGATGGTGAGCAGCAGGCTGGCGAAGTTGCCGAAGTGGAAGGCATGGCCCTCGTGCTTGCTGGAGAGGGCCACTTTGGCGCCGAACCAGGAGATGAGGATGATCGTAAGGCCGCGGAAGAGGTTCCCGCCCATCGCGACGAACATGTCGGAATGGCGGGTCAGCAGCTCGGTGATCGACTGGACGATGACGGTGAAGTAGTTGTCGGGAGGCATGGATTCCCCTGCGTTTTCGTTTGGTAGGCATGTTCTCGAAAGTAGAGAGCCACTTGCACCGAAAAACCTCAGAAGTTACACTTCGCAAAATTCTCCCCTTAGGATTGTCTAAGCCGCAATGTGCACCCCAAGCGAACTCGGTCCCAGCAGTGACGCAGGAGATGAGACCGCCCGCCGCTACCGCTTCCAGTGGACCTATGCCGCTGTCGCCTGCTGCATCATGCTCGACGAGACAGAGGATATCCACGAGCTCTTTTGCGAGCACCACGAAGACATCTTGTTGAGGCACTCCGATGGCACCTTCACGGGGGTACAAGTTAAGACGCGATCATCGGATCAAAGCGTTTGGAAGGCCAGCGACCAAGCTGTAGTCAGCTCTTGCGCCCGGTTCGCAAATCTCGAAGCCCAGTTCCCTGAGAGATTCCGCGCATACCGTTTCCTCACGAACCACCCCATCTACGGGGAGAAGAACGGGGAAGACCTCCGTCACGTCCTCCGCGGCATCAGGGAACACTCGGGCGACGCAGGTCTTCCGCGGGGGGCGAAGCGCTTCGTCAAGAAGGTCGCTACGAAGGCCCAATGTCCAGAGCAGTGTGTGATAGCCGCCCTCTCAAAGGCGGAGGCGGACGACGACCTCCCAAAGCTGGCCGACGTCTCGACGCGCCTTGTCACCACCCTGACTCTTGTCTGGGAGCGCGCATCAGAGTGGTCGCACGCGTCGGTTTGCCGGGCAGCGCAATCGCTCGTTGAAGAATGTGCCCGGGCGTCATCATTAGCGCACGAGGATGTCTTGCCTGCGTACGTACCCCTCACTGCACGTCCAAGCCAAGCTCGGTCGACCGCAAGGATTGCGCAGAAGAGGTTTCGGAAGCATCGCGTGATCGCCCTGCTCGAAAAGCACACTGACGGTGTGGCGCCGCTTGATGGCCCTCCGGAGTCCCAGGTCGAGCCTGGTACCGGGGAGCCGAGCCTTCTATCGAAAAAACTTGATGCAGGAGGATTCTCGGCAGTCTCCCTGAACTCCGCTGACGATCTTCGCGACAAAGCTGACTACCTCGGACTGGTCTGGACACAGAAGTACGGGCGCGAGTCCGGCCTCCAGAGATACGGCCATATCCGCTCGGTAGTCCTCAACGATGCCGCGCGATGCTTTGAAGCAGTCCAGAGACCGGAGAGCAAGTTCGGACCTCAGATGCTCCGGGAAATGCGCCTCCGCTTTGCTGAGCGGCGTCGGGAAGGTTGTCAGCTCTACGATTGCAGCAATGAACACCTCGAAGGGTTCGCCTTCTCCCTTACTTCAGAGTGCAAGATCCAATGGAGCCTTGAGCGTCCTTGGGAGCAAGAGTGATGGACTTTGTTGAGACAGTCGCCAACCTGGACCAGAATTCCGAGTTGCATGTAGCCCGCTTGCTAATCCTCCTGGAGGCGTTTGCCGAGAACGGAGACGCCGAGTCGATTGATGGATTGACCAAGCTGGCAAAGCTGGATTTTCTGCTCCGATATCCCGTTATGCTTGAGCGTGCTCTCAGCGCCAAGAATCGGTCAACCAGGGCTGTCCAGTTGGAAGACCATGAGCGACACAGCGTCGAGTCCGAAATGGTGCGGTATCGCTTCGGCCCATGGGACCACCGCTACCGCGAATTCCTCAATCTCCTGGTCGCCAAAGGGCTGGCGACGGTCAGTGTCGAAGGTCGGAAGGTAGTAATCGCTCCTACGGATCTGGGTCGAGCGAGCGCTCGCGAGCTAGCGGCTAACTCACTATTCGAGCCATATATTCGCCGTGCGCGTCTTCTGAAAAATCATTTTGACGTTACAGGGACAAATCTCATGAAGTTCATTTATGACACTTTTCCCGAGGTCGTATCCCTTCGATCTAACGAGCGTATCTTGACATGAGGATCATTCTCGTTCGCCTGATTGTCCGCACGCGCCGAACTGTGGAGAGCGTCTTCTTCTCCGAGAGCGTCACATATCTACATGGTCCTGTAGGAACCGGAAAGTCGACCGTGGCTCGGATGATTGACTTCTGTCTTGGCGGTGATCTTGAGCGCACACCCGCCATACAGCAGGAGTTCGTAGCCGCTGAGCTGGAGGTCGTTGTGGGAGAACACCGTTGCGTAATAGAGCGTTCATCCGATGACACTCAGAGCGTGCGGGTGACTTGGGCTGGTCCTGGCGACGACCTCGGCTCCATCAGTGCTCCACTCGACGCTGCGCCTGATCCAGTTCTCGACGCGGAGGTCTTTAATTTAAGTGATCTTGTGTTTCACCTGGCCGGCGTCGAGCCGATAAAGGTGCGTAGAAGAACTCGAGATGCCGATTCGCCTCTTGTGCGGTTAAGCATCCGGGATATCTGGAGATTTTGCTATCTGGATCAAGCCCATCTAGATTCATCCTTCTTTCGATTCGAAGACCCATTCCGAGGCCGGAAAAGCCAGGACGCAATGCGCTTTTTCACGGGACTTCACTCGGAGCGGTTGAGTCAGTTGGAGAGTGAGCTTGCAACGACTCTGGATGAACAGCGTAGCAAGCGACAGGCTGTGGAGCAGATTCGATCATTTATGAGCCGTTTCGACCTTGGATCGGAACTGGAAATAAGAGCTCAACTCGATGAAGCGAACCATGCACTTGGCGAGTTGCAGAGACGGCGGGACGAACTAGAGCGGACACGATCGGCTGATACACATCCGAGCGATTCCCTGCGTCGAACCCTTCGGTCTCTGGGATCGGAGGTGGATGACATACGTCGAGCGGTGATTGAATCCGAGTCGACCATTGCGGAACAGATCGCCTTGAGAGCGGAACTGATCACCGCGAAGACGAAGGCCGAACGGGCCGATCAGGCTGGGCGAGTGTTGGAGGGCGTTGAGTACAAGCGGTGCCCGCAGTGTGGTACTGATGTTTCCGCACGAGAAGTGGCTCCAGAACTTTGCGGTCTCTGCGGATCTGTCCGAGATGACTTACAGGCTGCACCGTCCCTGGAGCTGGAGGCGTTACGGAGAGACTTCAACGAGCGCATCGATCGAATCGCCGAGTCCATCGGTCGCCGAGAGCGGCAGCTGAACCGCATGAAGCGGCAGCTAGCTCAGGCGGAAGAAAGGAAAGCTCTGCTTGATCAACAGTTGCAGGAGGAGCTTGAGCGCTACGACTCGTCGTTTGTGGAGAGCATACGCTTGGTCGAGAGGGAGTCAGCGACGTTGAGCGAGCGAGTCCGGTCGCTTGAGAGACTCCAGCACATGCCGGAGGCTATCGACGATCTGGAGGAAGAAGCCGGCGCTCTGCAGGGCCGCATTGATCGGTTGCGAAGCCAGTTGGAGGAAGAGCGTGCACGACTGCAAGGCGCTGACGAAAAAATCCGTGCAGTGGCGGAAGAGTTCAAGGATGTGATGCTCAGAGTGGGATTTCCGGGAGTGTCAGAGACGGACGACGTAACGCTTGACCCACGGAACTGGAGGCCGACAGTAAGCCATGGGGCGCAGGAGTGGAGCTTTTGGGATGTAGGGAGCGGCGGAAAGAAGACGCTCTTTAATGTCTGTTACGCTTTGGCGCTGCACGCAGTGGCGTTGCGACACGAAATGCCAGTTCCGAGCCTGCTAGTTCTCGACAGCCCCACAAAGAACATCAGCGAAGATGAAGATACGGAACTGGTCCAATCCCTATATACGGAGATCTACCAGCTCGCGAGGGACCGAGAAGGACAAGGCCTCCAGTTCTTGTTGATCGACTCTGACTTCTTTCCTCCTGGCATTGACTTGCCAAACTTCGTGGATCGTCGCATGGCCGGCACGGACGAGGCTCCTAGTCTAATCCCCTACTATGTGGGTCCATAGTCGCGGCAAGCGTGGCCAATGTGAAGGGCCGTGATAGCGAGTGACTATAGGAGTGTGGATGTGCGGAGTGTGGTTGCGCTCCCGTTGATGCCGCGGCGCGCAACCGCTTGGCTCCGAGCGAAGGCCGCAATGTGGTCTGCGATTTCGGCCGCCTCGGCATCGCGGTGCCGCTTCGACTCCGCGATCTGGTGCTCAAGCACCGCCACAAGCAACTGATTCGTGTCCTGGCTCGCCCGCACTGCCATCATTCCAGCCGCATTGATCTTATTGAGGACGGCGATGTGCGTGTTCATCTCGTCGGCAGTAGAGAGCGTCGCTGCTTCCAGCTCCAGGATGGCCCGCTGGTTCGCCTTGGCCTTGGCGCGCTGTAGACCGAGCACCTCGATGCCGTGCAGGTTCGCCGCGTCGGTCAGCTCGACGGTGGCGTAGTCCGTCTTGACACGTTCGACCTGGTTGGCGGGGATGTTCGCGAGAGCGGCGCCGAAGGTGCGGAGCGGCTCGGCGGCGCGGTGGTAGCCGGGAATCACGCCCGCGCCGGTGTTGATCGCCTGCGTCCAGCCTCCGCTCGTGCCATAGATGTCGGTCGAACTGGAGTAGCGCCACGGCGTGTAGCTCAGCGCGTGGCGCGGCAGGCCGGGGAGCTGCTTGGCCATCCACAGGAAATGCTCGTACTCAAGGATGAGTTGGGATGAGTTGCTCGTACTGCTTGATCATCTCCACGTGGCGCTTGATGGCGTTGGCGAAGTTGGTGGCGTCGAAGACGGGCAGGCCGCCGAGGAACGGGACCTGTCCGAGGGCAACGGCGAGGGAGAGAACGATCAGGAGGGCGAGGGCGGCGAGCTTCTTGGTCTTTGCGGAGTCTCCTCGGGCGGTTTGTCGGGTTGCGGTTGGGCGTCGGGCTGGGGCGCGGCGCCGGGGCCGAATGCGTTTTCCATGCCGTCGAGGGCTTCGGTCGTGCCGTCGACGCCGCCCTCGGCGGCTTCGCGCTGCTGGCGCTTGAACTCGGGCGAGACTCTCGATCTTCTGCTGCTCGCGGTCGGCCTGGACGGCGTCGCTGCAGCCGGTTGTGACGGCGGCGGCGGCGCAAGCGGCGGAGAGGACGGAGAGGACGGAGAGTTGGAGCGTTCGGTAAGGGGTGGAGCCTCCAGGTTGTTGCTTGTCACAAAAGGCGGCGAAAGGCTCCTAAGATTGGGCATGGCGGTGCGCTTCTCTACAGATCGCTGGGGCATCTGGTGGCGGTCGTAGGCGGGTAGCAGAAGGTCGCCCGAGAGGTAGATCTTGACGCGGTGTCCCTCGCGGATGGTGAGGGTGGGAGGATGTTGAGGAAGCGGTCGAGGATGCGCGGGCCGGACTGACCGAGGTTTTGGGCGGCGTCGGCGCGGTAGGCGTCCATGCCCGATTGGTTGAGGCCCTGGTTGGTGTTGTGGAGGCTGAAGCCAGCGATGGCGCCGAGGGCGAGGCTGGCGCCGAAGGTGCGGGTTGCTGGCGGGGTTGGTCCACGCGGCGGGATTCGCCGAGGACACGGCTGCCCTGGGGGATGAGGACGTGCTGGCGGTCGTGCGAATAGACGTTGGTGGTGACCATGCAGTTGACCGGGCCGGTGAAGGTGGCGTTGAGCCGGTTGGTGAGGACGGCCTCGATCCATGTGCCTTCGAAGAGGCGGTACTGCTTGCCGGCGGCGCGGCTGCGGGAGTTGGCGGTTGGTTGGGTCAGTGGTGGCTCGGGCTGCGGCTGTGCTGGCGGCTTGGCTGATTGCGCCGTCGCAACCGCTGGTGGGGCCGGCGGCCAGGCGGTCGGGTAAGCGATAGGCCAGCCAGGGAGTGGCGGCCGGTATTAGGCCCAGTTCCTTCGGGGCTGTTGCGGTTTTCGTCGGCGCGTCGTCCTCGCGGTAGGCGAGCGCGACGTTCGATGCGAACAGCGATTCCGCTCCCGCTCTTGTTCGAGCGCCGTCTTCTGCGGCGGCGCCGACTGGCCGCCGGAGAAGGCGGGGACGCAGACCATGACGGTTGCCACGCCGATCAGAACCCACGCCTGAACTTTCTTCGAGAGCACTCCGGGGGGTTTGGGAGCCTTGTCGCGGATGCCTGGGGGCCGGTTGTGGTTCTCTTGCTTGCCATCTGGAGATCTCCGTGCCCGTCGACCCGTCAGCGATCGGAACAGCCGACCAGCGCCAATCAATAGGAGGGCTCTTCAAACGCAAACCTCAGCCCGGATGGCTCCAGTTGGTCAGGCGGCGACGATGTGACCCTGGCTAAGATTGCTGACCAACTCCGCCCGTAGCTCCATGAGTAAGCTATCCCACATCCCAGCTGGCGAGGGACGTAGGCAATTCAACCGTGTCGCGTTATTTGAATCGGCGTCCTGTCAGGCTCCGTGGCATTTCTTGTACTTCTTCCCTGAGCCGCATGGGCACCGTTCGTTTCGTCCGACCATCGGAACACGCGCCCCAATAGTCGGCCTTTCGATGACCAACTGCGCCACGGCAATGCTTTCAATAAGCTGTGCCTGGTGTTCCAACTCACGGCGCCGGTCCTCGGAAACAGCGAACGCTCCAAGCTCGCGGATTAGGTCGCGCGCAGAATCAATCTCTCCGCAATACGCTAAAACGACGGAATATTGTGCCCTCACCGGCACGACGTATTCAACAAGTCTATACTCCTGGACGATAGGAAGCAGCAACGTTTCAATAAGGTGGCGAGCCGCCCGAGGGTCGTGCAGCAGGCCGATGAATTCGTTCACGACATCCTGACCGACTTTCATCAGCGACATCGGAACGTGCGCGATTTGGTAGAACTTCATCGCGTGAAGCCTACACAGCACCGAAGGTTTTCCTACTTCATTGAGAGCCCGTGCTCGCAAGTCAAGTATATCTGCAAGCCGCTTCACGTTGTCGAGGCTGTCGAAGTCCTTACCAATGTACTTCGCGAGCACCTCAATACTGTGGGAAAATACCTGATCTACGGTTAGGCGCAGAATGTCGTAGTACTCACCCATTAGTGGCGCCGTTATAGCTAGAGTTTCTTCTGGTTGATCGGTCATGTAGAAGGCGGCGGCAGCGTTGTACTGCGCAATGCGTCGCAAGAGAGGCGAATCTGCCAGCTGAAGCGACTTTGAAAAAAGAACCCTCATCTCTGCCTTTTTGCCATCCAGTGCCGCCTCCAGCATCTGCTTCATCACCAAACGCGACGGCGTATCTCCTCCAAGATCATGGTCCTTGGCCAGTTTCTCCATGATCCGCACAAGCTTCGCGAATCCCATCTTGTCCGGCTGATAAAACTGCCAAAGGGCAAGCGTGTCGGCGACCATGAACCTGTCTAGCGGCGCAACTTCAGAAGAGGCAAGGACATCTTCAAGGACCGCCAAAAGTTCGGCGGATCGACCCTGCTCGTGGATGTGTTCACTGAGCGAACTCGCGATGTCGGCCAGTACCTCTACTCGTCCGATTTGAGGAAGCAGGCGGCAATAGACCATCAGCCTCTCCACCTGGCCCGGCCCAAGAGATCTTTCCACCAGGGCCGCAAGCCTGTGCTTTGCCGCCATTTGGACTTCGGACTGCAAAGTCTCGAAGTGAGCCGTTGCCATAATCTTGAAGGCGTCATGTGTCACGAGTGCGCCCGACATGAGGCGCTGGACCACACCCCAATCCCGCAGCTGCTTTATTGCTGCTGCGGCCGCGGCGGGCGAGCGAAATGAGGAATGCGCGGATAGGAGATCCAAGCACTCGGGCTCTGAAACTGGGAAGCGCGCGAGGGACAGCAGTGCAACAGCGAGATGCGCATTGGTAGACAGCCGTCTGAAGCTCTCGCTCAGAATAAGCTCCTGGGCGGTTCGCGTGGTATCCGTCAAAGACTCGACGCTTCGGCAGAATGCCTCAGCGTCACCGGAGTAGAAGGTTCTGGTGAGAGTGGCGGCGTTGCTTACGAACCTCGGTACTCCTCCGGTCAATTGCCGCACGCGGGCGGCGGTCCGGGGGGCGACGGGTGCTTGGGCGGACTCGAATTCGGCTGCTATTGCAGGTAGCGACCAGCCGTTGAGACCGACAGCCTCTACTCCCAGCAGTGCTTCAAGCTCTGCTGTGATCGGTGCGGGTTGCCCGAGAAGCACAAGGCGGCAGTGCGTCAGAACCGTGGCAATCTTTTGGATCGTACGCGCCGTTAGCGTATGAACGTTGTCAACCACAATGATCGGTCTGATGCCCGCGCGTTTTATTGAGAAGTTGACGCCCCGGAGACCCTCGATACCCGATGCGCCAGGCTGAATCACGTCCCTCGAGTCCATTCCGGTGCGGGCCCCAAGTTGTGCTAGGACTTCCCGCAGCAATGAACTGGGAGCGGCAGCGTCGGGCACTCCCACCGCGTCAAAGTAGACGATAGCGGCGCCACTGTGGAGCGCGCTGTAGGAGGCCCAAGCAGTCTTGCCGGCTCCCGAGATGGAGACTACAAGTAGGACGTGCTCGCTATCCACCAGCTCCGGCTCATCCTCCTGTACCCGGTAGACGGCCGGACCTTCGGGGAACCGGTGCAGCTGCGCGGATAGTAGCTCGAAGAGGGCGGCTAGCTCCGAGGTGCGAATTGTGTGCTCCCCCTCCAAGCCGGCCGAACGATAGGCCACCACAGCGGCAAGCTTCCAAACGAGCGTTTCCGGTGAGAGTCTGGTCAACGCGATCTCAGATGCCGCATTCGCGCACCATGCGAAGCTCGCGGAGACGTCGGGATGGGGCGGAGGGAACAATGGCTCATCGCGGGAACTCGCCTTCGGAGACCAAAGGGCGATGTTCTCGGCGGCCAGTCGCGATGCGAGACCGCTCGACACTTCCGCATTCGTGACGAGCCAAAGCTCCGGGGTGCCGGGCCTGCTGCCGTTCGCGTGAGCAATCGCGAGGCCCCTCGCGCGCGAAATGAATCCCTCCAAGTCTCTTTCCAGGAGCGTTCCGGACCGGGTCTTGACCTGCGCATAGATATGGCGCCCTGCAGCCAAAAGTTCGAGGTCTTCATCGTGCTCAACGACAATTTCATCCAAGGCCCGAGACGCTCTTACCAGGCAACCTGTAGCGAAGAGGTGCTGATAGAGGAAGCCACGGTGCGTGGCCTCAATGCGGTTCAGCTGACGCCCATCCAGAACCTCGATCCTCGTTGAGTCCGTCGGCACATAGGGAGATTAGCAGCAGTCGGTCGATGGGCCGGCGAGCCTGTTCGTTCCGAACGCGCTGCACGGTCTGGCGCGAGGAATACGCGTCTGGACGACTGCTCAGTCCTCCAATGCGAAGGGCAACTTCTCCCTTCCAATGGCGAGGTAACCGTTCTCCAGAACTTTCGGCAAGACGAACACTCCGTCCTGGTAATCGAAGTTGACGAGGTTCGCCTTGCCCTCCCTCCGCTCGTAAAGCACGGGCGTCTCCTCGGGGGACGCCTTGATGTACGTGAACTGGCCGTCGTGGTAGATCGCGTCGACGAAGAACGGCTTCCGGCCGCGCTCGAACTGTAGCCGAATTGCAGGGAGGACGGGTAGCTCGAGCGGAACTCGCTGACTTGCTTGTCGATGAGCTGCTGGGCCTGCTGCTTCGCCTGGCGGGCTTCGGTCTTGGCCAACTCGATCTGCTGGCGGTAGTCCTCGATCTGTGAGGACGGCACGAAACGCGGCTCGCCGGCGGCGGCCGACAAGATCGAAGTAGCGGTCGGCTCGATGAAGACCTTCAGGTCGGGCTCGGCGCCGGTCTCCGAAACTTCCGCGAAGACGAACGAGTAGACGTTGCCGGCGGCTGTGACGAGGTTGACGTTCGTCGCGTCGCCCGCCTTGGCCGGCTTGACGAAGGCGAAGTTCTCGTTGCCGTCGACGATGCAGTAGTCCTTGTCGCCACAGGTGAAATCCAGAATGCGCTCGTCTTCGGGCAGGATGAATGAGCGTCGTGTAGCGGATCTTGGCGTTGACGGGCACAACGTCGCGCTCGGCATACTTGACGACGCGGGAGTGCGGGGCCTCCGATGCGGCCGGGGCTCGGCGGGCTCCTGTCCCGGCAGCGGGGCCAAGGCACCACAGAGAAAGAGGAAGAGTGCGGAGCGGGACAGCGGTCGGTTCATGGGGTGCTCCTCGAAGGTGTTGCTGGGCGAGCCGCCGGAGGCCTTCCTCGAAGCCGAACGGCTGGAGGGCCTCGCGGCGGCGTTGGTTGTCGAAGGGATCGTTGGGTGTAGAGCCAGTAGCTGACCGGGTCGACGTCGAGGGTGAGGACGTTGGCGGCGTCCGGGCCATTGACGAGGACCTGGCGTTTGGGCGTCAGGCGGGCTTCCGTCTCGTTGAGATGGAACGGCTCGCGGTAGAGCGCTCGGTCTAGAGAGCCGGTCAGAAGTCGAACGACGGGCCGAAATCTTCGTCCGGCTGTTCGTCGAAGCCGTCGTCAGGGCGGTAGGCGAACGCCTCTGGAATCTCGTCGTACAGTTGCGGCTCACCGTTGGGTTGGAGCCGCTGCCGCTCCTCGGCGTGGCGGGCCTCGATGGCTTGACGTTGGCGCTCGACGTCGCTGTTGAGCGCGGAGACCGCTTCGGACTTGCGCCACTCGATATTGTCGAGGGAGCGGCGGAGGTTGTCGAGCTCTTCGCGGGGGTTCTTGGGGATCTGCCTTGTGAGCTTGAGCCAGCCGAGGCGGAGTCGCCCAGAGGTTTCGAGGACGTTCTCCAGATGCTCGATGTCGCGGCGGAGGGAGCGCTCGCTCTCGCCGTACTGTTGCTCGAATGTCGCCTCCATCTTGAGGCGCGCGGAGGCGTTCTTCGAGTAGAAGGTTCCTAGCTCATTGATCTGGCGGTCCTGTAGGACGTTGATTTGGAACGGGCCGGGTTTCGGGCGCGGGCGGTGCGCCTGCTCCCGCGGCTTCGGCCTTTCGGGCGCGGGCTTTTCTTCCGCGTGCTCGATGCCGGCATCGATGATCGACTCTTGCCAGTCGCGGTCTTGCTGGTCGCGATCAAACGCCTCCGGCGGTTCCTTGTCGGGCGGGTTTTCCACCTTCGGCTGCGGTGCGTCCTGCGCTGTGTCGGTCTCCTGTTCGGTTTGCCCGCGAACCTCGTCCACGGTCGGAAGCTCGAGTCCCTGAAGGCGGGCCTTGATCTCCGCCGACTTCACGCCATCGATCTGACGATAAAGGCTGTGGATCGCGCCTTCACGGTCGATGAGGACAGGCCGCTTGCCTTGGGCGAGCGTGTAGCCCAGCTCGGCGAGGCCGGCCTGGAAAGCCGCTCCGCTGTCGGACTGCTGATACAACTCGGTGACCTGAGTCTTGCGGTCGACCTTCGGTTCGTCGTACTTGACGTACTCGCCTTGCTGGCGCTTGGCGTTGTTCTCGACGCGTTGGTCGCAGTAGATCTTGCCGTGCTCGCGCTCGTACTTCTCGGCCCATTCCGACAGTTTCTTGCGCGAGAACGAGAGGCTGCTGGCCTTGCCGGTCTCGGGGTCGACGACGTTCACGATCACGTGCATGTGCGGATGCGGTCGATCCGTGTGGCTGACCATCAACGCTTCGTGCTTTTCGAGGCCCAGCGCCTGGAGCGCCGTACGTCCGGCGCCGACCATCTCCCACTTGTTGGGGTCTTGCTCGGGATGCCAGGCCAGGCTGAAGGTAAACACGGGTTTACCGCAAGAATGGCCGGTCATGGGTGCGCCGGACTGACGCTTGATCTCGTCGGCGTTCATCGCCGTCCAGGCCATCCACTTGAGCGCCTTGTGCGGGTCCTGCGTCGGGACGTTCTCGGTGTGGGTGAAGGCGACGCGCTCCGAAGAAGCGGCTTCCTTGTCGTGCAGGTAATACTGCCCGGCGCCCTTGAAGCTGCGACCTCGACCGGCCTCGCGCGGCACCATATCTAAACCTCGCGATCCGTCACGCGGATCATTCGATCGAGCAGCGTTTCGAGCTTCGCCCACAGCCGAGTCAAGTCGCGCGGCAGCTCGCCGTTGAGATGCGCGATCGCCATCTGCTGGTTGATGTTGACGCCGATGTGGCGGAGTTGGTGCGCGACCGAGACGCCGTAGGCGGACTCGCGCCGGATGACGATCCGGCCGTCGACGACCAAGCGCCGCACGTATTCGCTGACCGGCAAGCCGGCATCGCGCGCACCGTCGCGGATGCGCGTTTGCTCCTCATCGGTGATGCGCACGATGAGGCGGCGGGTCCGTCTGGCGGCTTCCTCTTTGCGCGGCGAAGTCATAACGGTTCCACGTGTTGAGACGGCCCAGCGCGCACCAGGGGGGATGCAACGGGGGGAGGAACTCCCCCCTTGGCGAGATCGCATTTCGTGGGTGCAAAGACGTCAGTCTTTGTACGCACAAATGCACATCTCGCTACTCCGGCGCGCAGCTCCAACATAAGTGCAACCTCCCGGCGAGTGAACCCAGCCCTGCGGCACTATCCACAGGCCACTCCCTGCCACCCCGACGCTCCCTCCCCGGACCCGTCGTCTCGGCTCACCCCGCCTCCCTGC
>WGMB01000017.1 GCA_016125275.1 Acidobacteriota bacterium
GACATCGCGATCCTCACCGGCGGCAAGGCCATCATGGAAGAGACCGGCATCAAGCTCGAGGGCGTGCAGCTCGAGGACTTGGGCGAGGCCGAGCGCGTCGTCATCGACAAGGACAACACCACCATCGTCGAGGGCGCGGGCACGAAGCAGGCCATCGAGGGCCGCGTGAAGCAGCTCCGGGCGCAGGTCGAGGAGACCACCTCGGACTACGACCGCGAGAAGCTCCAGGAGCGGCTGGCGAAGCTCGTGGGCGGCGTCGCGGTCATCCGCGTCGGTGCGGCCACCGAGACCGAGATGAAGGAGAAGAAGGCCCGCGTCGAAGACGCCATGCACGCCACCCGTGCGGCCGTCGAAGAAGGCATCGTTCCCGGCGGCGGCGTGGCGCTCATCCGCGCTTCGCGCGCTCTGGACGGCTTCACGGCCACCGGCGACGAGCAGATCGGCGTCACCGTGATCGCCAAGGCGATCCAGGCTCCGCTGCGTTGGATTGCCCAGAACGCCGGCCAGGAAGGCGCCATCGTCGTCGAGAAGGTCCGCGAGGGCAAGACCGACAGCTTCGGCTACAACGCCTCGACCGACACCTACGAGGACATGGTCAAGGCCGGCGTCATCGACCCGGTCAAGGTGACCCGTACGGCGCTGCAGAACGCTTCGTCGATCGCATCGCTGATGCTGACCACCGAAGCCACGGTGGTGGAGATCCCCGAGGACACGCCGGCGATGCCGGCCGGCGATCCGCACGGCGGCATGATGTAGTCACTCCTTCGGGCTCGCCCGAAAGCGGAAAGGCCGGCTCGCCAGAGCCGGCCTTTTTGCGTGTGTGCGAGCATGTTCGGCGACTTGGCGGTGAAAGACCCCTGGACAAGAAGTCCTCGATGGCACGGCAGGCTCGGGTGGTTGCAGCAGGCGTCCCGCGCCACGGCGGGCGGCTCCCCTAGAGGGCGACGACGATCTTGTCGCCAGCCTGGAGAGGGCCGAAGAACATTCGCTGCGACCGGGACGCCTTCGAGCCGAACACCAAACGCTCGCGGAGCGCTAGTTTGAGCGGCAAGGAAGCTGTCCCCATCGGCTCGTCGGGTCGAACAGGTCTTGCTGGCGTTGCCGTTCGCGGCGTATCCCCATCGCCATGGCAAGTCTACCCCACAACACCATGGGCAGGGCTAGGTTCTTAGCCACGGGTTGCTAGCGTGTAGCCACTTCGAAACCCCAGTCCACCCACGCCTGTCGATGCTTGTCGAAGTGACTCTGCGGCAACGCGACCACGAGGAGGTGCCGAGCGCGCGTCATTGCCACATACGCCAGCCGTCGATCTTCAGTGTTTTCGCCACTCCGTACCGCCGCCATCACCGAGTTCCAGAATTTCGCACTGCCAATGACAAGCACGGCGTCGATGCTCTCGCCCTTCACCTGGTGAATCGTATCCTGGCGCACAGCCGGGAACGGGTCGACTGACTCGAACAGCGGCAACTCCTTCTGCTCAGGGGAAAGCCCCGTTGCTTTGATGTGGTGTCCGAGTTTTACTGCGGACTGCACGCCGATCTCATCGATCAGCTTTCCCAATTGGGCTCGCATGGACATGATCCATGCATTGCCGACACCTTGAGATACTCGGACGAGGCGGTCCGGGTCCTTGACGAACTTCCAGATTGCCAACTCCACAGCCCTGCTCTCGGGCGATTTCGGGTCGGCATCAATGCGTTCCCACAGTGGGTCGTCACCAGTGATATCGCGCACAATCCCCTCAATACTCCGGCATGCCCCACGGTAGTCATACCGATAATCACGAAGAAATGCAGCTGTCGCCAACTCCTTCGTCTTACCCTTGAGGTTGGTGTAATTCACCCTCCCCCGCAGAGATTCAAGCTGTCCGTGCGCTCGGCACACGACAGCAGCGGAGTTCATGTCCACTCTGGCCCTATCGACGAGATCTTTCAGAGCAGCTACGCCATCGGAGTACGTCTTGGATGTCTCGCTGACAACAAAAGCCCGCCGCCATTCGTTTCCTCCACTGCCCGCCCCCGTGAAGAAGGTGTTGCCGACTACGTTGCGAACGGCAGCGGCGATATGGTTATTGCAACGGAAAGACTGACTCAGGGGCTTCTCTGGAATTGACCACTTCTCCCTGAGGTTTGGCAATGAAGTCGCATCCGCCATGCTGAATTCGTAGATGCATTGGTCCGGATCACCTACAAGCGTTATCCGTGCGCCCCTGTCTCGCAGGAGGTTCAAGAGGACAAGCAACCACGCATTCGAGTCCTGTGCTTCATCGACGATGATCTCGGGAAACCGCTTGGCGAGCAGTTCTGCGATGTGAGGTCTCTTGAATAAGAGCTGGCATGCCCAGAACACGCGCTGCGCATGTGTGTAGAAGCCCAGCGATAGGAGTTCGTGGATAGGACGATAGGCGTCGACGAGGGGCCGACTTCCGAAAGCGTGTGAGGTCTTGAAGCAGAGCGCGCTGCCTTGCAGATAAGGAACGACTTCCCATGCCGGGATGCGGATCTTCCGGTTGCCGTTGCCGTCCATCCACACCTGCAGATTCTTATTATTCCGATCGCCAGGGCGAGGACCTGGGAACAACCCAGGCCGTCTATTTGTCCCGACGACCAAATGGCCGAACGGGCCAAGAATGTATCGTTCGACAAAGGAGTCGAACGTACCAACGTGGTTGGGATCGGAGAGGAGGTCCCTACGCTCTACGTCAATCGTGGCGGCCTTGAACTCGCGGATGGCAGCGTTTGTAAACGACAGGAGGGCCAATCCGCCCACAGGATAGTGCCAGTTGGCCGCTCTCCAGATGAAGCGTCGACACGACGTCCAGGTCTTTCCACTTCCTGGAGCCGCGCGCAACAGGAACTCCTGTTCCTCGGCAAAAATGGCATCTTTTTGCTGTTCTGTCGGATTCTGCGCGAGAATCAGGTCCCGGAGCTGATCAGTGGAGGTCGTCACACAACTCCTCGCTGATGACGCCCAGGCGCATAAGTGCCCTGCGGATGTAAGCTGGGACCGCACCCGCGCCTAGGTCGCATTCCGCCAAGATACCAGCCAGTTCCTGCGCAAACCGGCCTTTTGATACCGATTTATCCACCAATACGTCTAAGAACTTCTTAGCCTTCTCCTCTACCGTCGTGATGGCCGCGAGGTCGGTTTCGAGAGTTGCTCCAATGAAAGGATGTAGTTCCCTTAATGCAGATACCATGTGCGGCAGCAGCACTTCTGACCGAGCGAGTTCATGCTCAAACGTGATTTCCGAAGTCTCGACATACAGATTCGGAATATGGGCTGCTTGCCCTCTCAAGCTTGACGCAGCGGCGGACATCTTTCCACCTATCTCCGTCGCATCACCGTCTGTAAGAATCACGACTGGCACACCAATCCCTTCCTTTCCGAACAACGGAATGAACGCGTTGAAGTTAATCCCGTCGGTGTTCAGAACGGTTACGGCCGACTCCTTCAGGTTGCCACCCGCAATCTTGGCCAGCACAGGGAGCAGAAGCGCCTCCGCGGTCCCCTCCACCATTAAGATGCGACGGGCGAAAAACAACTCCCCGCGAGTCGCATCGAGGTACCGCTGGAGCTTCTTCTTGCTCTTGTCGTCAATCGCGATGGAGCAGACCGAGACGGCACTGACCTTACCATGTAACTCATGGACGGATACGACCGAATCGATCGGGGCCTGACTCGCCAGGATAGGAGAGTGGCTACTGGCGATGACCTGCACCTCGTTGCCTTCGCGATCGCCAGTGACATTCGCTAGATGCCTGAGAAGGAGCATCTGCAACTGTGGATGCAGATGCGCTTCGGGCTCCTCCACAAGGATTGAACGAAATGAGAACTGTGCGCTCCGTCGGAGTGTCCCCAAAGTCGCAGCGGTAAAGATCAAGTTGTTGTAACCCAGTCCATTGAGGGCAAACGGAAGTCCTTCAATCTCGGGCTGCAGCCCTGCGATGATACGACGGAAAGTTGGGTCGGTAAAAATAAGTTCAGTCTTCTGGGTTAGCTCAGCACCGGCAATTGATTCCATCTGCTTATTGATGTCAACCCTCGCATCTTCAACTGGCTTCAGCACTCGGATCTTCTCATTTGCATCCTTGGCAATTGTTTCAAAATCTGCGCGCTGATCTTCCATTGTCAGGCAATCGATAAGGCGCGACACCTGGGAGTTCTGGCCAGGCTGCAGGCCGCGTTCGGGATCACGCAGCGGCTGCAAGTAGATCGTCGCAGTCCGGTCGTAGTGGTTTGAAGAAAGTGAGCCGCCTTCCGTCTCGCCACCCCACATCTTCACGTTGCAACGATTCGTCGTCTCGTTGAATTCGACGCGCGCATTGACCTGCATCTCAAACCTGCCATCGCCGATATCGACGAGGCACTCTTGGAAGTGAACTTCATCCTGATCATTAAGTCCGGTGAATCTACAAGACACCTCAATCGGGGCATGCCCGGTCCCAGCGCGGAAATCATCCTCAGTAAGCCGGAGAGAGTTGAAATCCCGACTTGAAAACAACATGAGACGCAGTGCATCTATTATCGTCGTCTTGCCCGAATTGTTCTCGCCAACCATCACCGTCAGACCACGGGGGAAGTTCACTGTGAGGGCATCGATCTTTCGGAAGTTGCGGATCTGTAGTTCACGGAGCCACATTTGCATGACCTCCGGTTCTAGTGTAACGGACGAAGGGGACAGTTCCCAACAGGCCGTCGGGACAGCCCCCGAGGTTCGCCCCGGAAAGGCCAGGCGAGGCCAAGGGTCCGCTCGGCTCCCGTTTGCCGGTCAGATTTGGAAGCCGGGAGTATCCTGGAACGAGGTGCAACCGACCTACCCGCCGCTCCGGATGTCATGAAAAACAACGAAAAACCTGACAGAATCGGACATTCCAGCTTCGAGCCCCTATAGGCTGGGCTTGCGGCCTCCCGCGGCTTCCTGAAGTCGCCCGGGAGCCTACGGACTGGGCACACTTTCCCACGGATTCCCCTACGGTTCTCGTCGGCAGCGCCTCTTTCGCCTTCAGCTTGACTGCTGGCAATCGGCAACCGCCCGGCGCGCGCCTGCAGGTCTCCTTCACCGCGACCAGGGAAGCGAAAGCGAGCCGTAGGTCCCTCCACCGCTCCGAGCCCTCGCCCCCAAGCCGCCTCAGACGCACCTCATCAGATCGATCGCAGGCTGGTCCGGCTCGCTACTTGAGCGGCTACCCCGAGTACGCCGGCTCGTTGCCGGGGCGCCACTTGATGTTGCAGCCGATCGAGGCCGTCTGCTGGTCGGAGATCGGCTTGCCCGCGATCAGGGCGTCCAGGGCGGCGCGGAGGTCCTTGCCGGTCACCGGCACATCGTTCCCCGGGCGGCTCGAATCGAACTGTCCGCGGTAGACCAGCTTCTTGTTCGCGTCGAACAGGTAGAGGTCCGGCGTGCAGGCGGCCCTGTAAGCCTTGGCGACCTCCTGGGTCTCATCCACCAAGTAGGGGAACGTGAAGCCTTGCTCGGCGACTTGCTTGCGCAGGTTCTCCGGAGCGTCCTTGGGGTGGCTGACGGGATCATTCGAGCAGATCGCCACGATGCCGACCGGCTGGTTGGCATAGTCTCGGCCCAACTGGCCCAGCGCCGCGTTGATATGTACGACGAAGGGGCAGTGGCTGCAAATGAACATCACCAGCACGCCCTTTTCGCGGGTCGCCTCGCTCAGCGAAACCGTCTTGCCGCTGGTCACATCGGGGAGCGCGAAGTCCGGCGCGGGGGCTCCCAGCTCGAGCATGGTGGATTCTGTGAGTGCCATGCCCTCTAGGCTAACGGGTCCGGCCCGCTTGGTGGCGAGCCCGGTCAGGCCAGAATGTCGTCGATCACCCGGCCGTGGACGTCGGTCAAGCGCCGATCGATGCCGTTGTGGCGGTAGGTCAGCCGCTGGTGGTCGATGCCCAGCAGGTGCAGCACGGTGGCGTGCACGTCGTAGCCGAACGTCTCGTTCTCGGCCACCTTGTAGGACCACTCGTCGCTGGAACCGTAGCTCACTCCGCCGCGCACGCCGCCGCCCGCCAGCCAAGAGGTAAAGGCGAACGGGTTGTGGTCGCGGCCCAGGCTGCCCTGGCTGCAGGGCATGCGGCCGAACTCGGTGGTCCAGTAGACGATCGTGTCATCCAGCAGCCCGGTTGCGGCCAGGTCCTGGATCAGCGCCGCCGCGGGCCTGTCCATTTCGCCGGCCATCTGGGCGTGGTCCTTGGCGATGTTCTCGTGGCTGTCCCAATTGCGCCGGGGAAAGCCGTTGTCCGCGCCGCTCCACACCTGCACGAAGCGCACGCCCCGCTCCAACAACCGACGAGCCACCAGGCAGCGCGTGCCGAAGTCCTGCGTCAGCGGCTCGTCCACGCCGTAGAGCTTGCGCACGGCCGGAGATTCCGAGGCGATGTCGAGCGCCTCGGGCGCGCTGAGCTGGAGCTTTGCCGCCATCTCGTAGGACTGGATGCGCGCTTCGAGCTGGGAATCCTCGCCCCGGGCCTCCAGGTGGGCGCGATTCATCTCCTCCAGCGCCGCGAGCGTGGCCTTTTCCGACGACGGTGTGACGAACCCGGCCCCCTGTGGCGGAAACAAATCGTGGATCGGCTGCGGCCGGCCCACGCGGATCATCGTGCCCTGGTGCTGCGCCGGCAGAAAGCCCGCCGACCAGTTGCCGGGCCCGTTCGGAGGGAAGCCGCGCAGATCCGGCAGGGCCACGAACGTCGGCAAGTTGTCGTTCATCGAGCCCAGCCCGTAGGACAACCAGGCGCCCATGCTGGGGTAGCCCGGCAGCACGAAGCCCGTGCTTTGCAGGAACGTCGCCGGCCCGTGGACGTTGGACTTGGACACCATCGCGTGCAGGAACGCGATGCGGTCGGCCTGCGAGCCGATGTGCGGCACGAGGTCGGAAATCATCTTGCCGCACTGCCCGTACGGCTTCCAGTCCCACGGGCTGGCCATGATCGGGCCGGGGTCGCTCTGGAACAGCTCCACCTTGCCGCCCGGATCGAACTTCTGGCCGTTGCGGCGCGCCACCTCGGGCTTGTAGTCGAAGGTGTCGACCTGGCTGGCGGCGCCCGACATGAAGAGCTGCACCACCCGCTTGGCCTTAGGTGCCGGTCCGTTCGTCGACGCCGCGTACAGGCCCTCGCGGCCCAGCATCTGCGCCAGGGCAACGCCTCCCAAACCGCCGCCCCAACTCCACAGGAGCTCGCGGCGGGAAAGACTCTGATGGATTGGTTTGCGCATCAGTCGACGAACAAGAACTCGTTGGAATTGAACAGCAGGCGGGCCAGGTTCTCGAGGCCCTGCTCATCCGCGAACCGTTCGAGGGTTTTCGCCTCCGCCGGCTGGGGTTCGCGAGAGAGGGTGAGCTCCACGGCGCGGCGGACCTGGGCGTCGAGCCCTTCACCCTCGGCCCGCAGGCGCTTGGCAAGATTCCGAGACTCCTCGATCAGCAACGGATCGTTGAGCATGGCCAAGGCCTGCACGGCCGTCAGCGTGACGTTGCGCTGCGGCGTGAGGATGGAGGGGTCCGGGCAATCCAGGCTTTCCATGAAGGGGTCCGGAACCGAGCGCACCAGGAAGCGATAGATGCTGCGGCGCTGCGTGGGCTGGGCGTCGATGTCGAAACGGGCGTAGTCATAGACCGGCGAATGGTCGTTGATGAAGAAGAAGTGCTCGTCCGACGGCCCGTACATGGTCAGATCGAGCCGTCCGGCGGCCTGCAGCACGCTGTCGCGCACGGATTCGGCGTCGAGCCGGCGGCGGTTTTGCCTCCACAGGAACTGGTTGCCGGCGTCGATCTTGGCAAAGTCCTGCCGCGAAGCCGACTGCTGGCGGTACGTTTGGCTCAGCAGAATGCGGCGGTGCAGGGACTTGAGCGAACCGCCGCTGTCGCGCAGCCCGGCGGCCAGCCAGTCGAGCAGCTCCGGGTGCGTCGGCTTCTCGCCCATTCGCCCGAAGTCGCTCGGGCTGCCGACCAGCCCCCGGCCAAAGTGCGTTTGCCAAATCCGGTTGGCGATCGAGCGCCAGGTCAGGGGATTGCGCTCATCCACCAGCCAGTTGGCCAGGGCCAGGCGGCGCTCGCCTTCCGGAGCGCCGTCGGGAACCTCGAAACGGGCCGGCAGAACCTTCACGGCGGTGAGAGCTCCGGGCACGGCGGGTTCCAGCGGGCTGTCCACGTCGCCGCGCGCCAGAACGGAGACCGTTCGCGGCTCGATCGCAGGCTCAAACTTGCCGAAGCTGTCGAAGTACGAAGCGGCGGCGTAGACGGACTCCGGTTCGGGCAGAGTCTTCTGCCGCGCAATCAGCTCCTTGCGCTCTTGCTCCAGCCGCTCCAACTCGGCGCGGTCGGCCGCCGGCAGCAGGCCGCGCATGAGGCTGTTGCGCTCTTCGTCCAACTTCTTGGCCTCGGCGGCCATGCGCTCGATCTCACCATCCAGACGCTGGTTCTCGGCCTTCTGCTCGGGCGTCTCGCCGGCCGTCTTGGCGTGGAAGAGCAGCGTCCGCGCCTTGCGGATCTCCTCGGCCTCGGCGGCCAAGGCCTCCACGCCCTCGTTTGTCTGAGCGGCCAGCGCCTCCTGCAACGGACGCAGGGCCAGCTCGTTCTGAGCCAGTCGCGCCCGGACCTCCCGACGAAGCCGGAACGTCGCCGGATCGCGATCGAACGGCCGATCGGCGCGGTCCACGCCGGCAAACACGGCCTGCACGGCGTAGTAGTCCGACTGCAGGATCGGGTCGAACTTGTGGTTGTGGCAGCGCGCGCAGTGCACCGTCATGCTCGAAAACGTCGACATGACGGTCATCACCATGTCGTCCCGGTCGAGCAACCGAGCGATCCGCTTGTCGCGGGTGCCTTCGCGCAGCTCGGCGTGCCCCACGAAGTCCCAAGGCCCGGCGGCCAGAAAGCCGGTCGCGATCAACGCGTCCGGGTCGTCGGGCCGCAAGGCGTCGCCGGCGATCTGCTCGCGCACGAAGTCGCGGTAGGGCTTGTCGTCGTTGAAGGCGCGAATCACCCAGTCGCGATAGGGCCAGGCGTTGCGGCGGGGCTTGTCCTTGTCGTAGCCGTGGGTCTCGCCGTAATGCGCCACGTCCAACCACCAGCGCGCCTGGCGTTCGCCGTAGCGCGGCGAAGCCAGCAGCCGATCCACCAGTTGCTCATAGGCCTCGGGAGATTCGTCGGCCACGAACGACCGGACCTCTTCGGGCGTCGGCTGTAGGCCGTGCAGATCATAGTAGAGGCGTCGGATCAGCGTCCGGCGGTCCGCTTCGGGCGACGCAGCCAAACCCTTCTCGGCCAGCGTGGCTTGAATGAAGGCGTCAATCGGATTGCCGCCGGCCGAGGGTGGCGCGGGCCGCTCGATCGGCCGCAGGGACCACCACGTCTGCTCGCCGCCGGCCGCTTCCCCGCCCTGGGCGCCGGCATCGATCCACGCCGCCAACAGCGCTCGCTGCTCGGCCGTCAGCGGCTCGCCGACAGGGGGCATTGCGGGCTTGTCGCCGGCCGTCTTGGCCAGCAGCAGGCTCGCCGACGCATCGCCCGGCACGATCGCAGGACCGCCCTTGCCGCCCTTCAGCAGCGACGCGCGGCTGGTGAGAGCCAAGCCGGCCTGGGGGTTGGAATCGTTGTGGCAAACCTGGCAGCGCTGCTCGAACAGCGGCAGCACGTCGGCTTCGAACGACGGGGCCGCGAACAGCGACGGAACGGCCAGGAAAGCGACGAGGAGGCGCATGGCTCCGGTCGCTCATGATATCGCAGCGAAGCCCGGCCGGCCCGAGCCCCGCGCAGGCGGCGCTCCCTACTTGGCGGCGCCGGCCTCCATGTCCTCCAGCCACATGGGCGGGGCGGGGACCATCGCACGATATTGTCTTTGCAGGTACTGGCCTGTCGGAGATCCCATGTGGGCCAGGAACAACGGCCCCTCCACCGCGTTCACGCTCATCCAATAGGAGCCCCAAAAGATCAGGTCGTCGATCCAGATCACGCTGACCGAAGCCCAGCCCTTGCAAAACTGCAGGGTAAAGCGGTCTCCAAAGTCCCGGAGCAGGCCCGCCAATTGCGTCTTGTTGTAGTCGATCATGCGAGCCACATACTCTCGGTCGCCCAGGATCGCCGTGCCCCGCAAGGCTACGAACTCGTCGTCCCGGTCCCACAAAGCGATGTCGACTGCGCATCCTTTCTCGAGAGCGGTCCTCAAAGCCGGAAGATATACATCGAGTGTCGGCCAGGCCGTGATGCACACAGCCACCCGAGACGCGGGGCGTAGAATCCGATCGGTAATCTCGCCCACCGGCCAAGTCTTGAATGTCGCCAGAATGTCGCTGTGGCGATCTCGTGAGGCCAATAGGTCCGGATCGTTTAGGGAAATCTCTCGAGAAAATTCATCGGTTTGGAGTCGGCGGAACAGCCGCATGAACTCCTTGACCAGAACGTCATTCTCCGAGAAAAACACCGCCGTCTCATCCGCGCGGTCGCCTGGTCCCTGCCGGCCGTACCCAAAGTAAACGATGCGCCTCGTCTTTTGACTGCCTTTGGGCGGGAAATGGACGATCAGAAAGTTCATCAGAGGCGCGGTAAAGTGAAGGCGCCGAAAGGTAGCCTGTCCCGGACGGTCCCTGTACGCTTTCCACAACGCATTTGTGTGCGCTTCATCCACAATGGGCCCCGTGACGGACCGAAAGACCAACTTCGGGTTGGCCTGTAAGCTCTTGGTCAGGTCAGCCAAAGCGTCTTCGTCATAGAGGGACCGGCCCAAGATCCATCGCACGCCGGTGTCTTCGATTGCCTCCGCCGCCGGGATCATGTTCAGCAGATGCCGCAGGGCGGCGTTGTTGTCCCCTAGGTATCGAAAGTCCTGGGAGCCATCCACGGGAATCTCCCGAGGCGGGCCGGATGCAATCTCGGGCTCGTAGGCGTCTTTTCTACCCAAGGGGATGCTGATAGAGGCCTTGGTCGCCAGATGATCCCGGTAGTACTCCTCCAGAGCCCCACGCAGGCTTCCAATCTCTTGTCGGGCCCGCCCCTCGACGTCTTCGGCCCCATGGGGCTTGTCTTCCCCGTTTTCGCCCGCCCGCTCACAGTAGTACTCGAACATGATCTGTTTGCCGGTATGACGCTTGGCCTTCCACCGCCCCTCGTACTTCTTACGAACGAGGAAACGCAGAACGGCCTCCTGCTCTTCACTGAGGAAATCGGCCAACTCGTCGAGATGGGCTTGAAGGGAGGCAGGAAT
The DNA here is from genome assembly GCA_016125275.1 of Acidobacteriota bacterium. Lineage (GTDB taxonomy): Bacteria > Acidobacteriota > Terriglobia > Bryobacterales > UBA6623 > RI-231. Next base: position 11,218 of record WGMB01000017.1, read on the forward strand.
GTTGGAAGGTTCCGGATCAGACTTCAAGGAGGACATGGGCGCAAATCGAGTCACACACGGTGAGAGACCGTGATTGTAGTTGCGGCTTGATTTCAGGGTCAACCTACTGAATCCGGCGCCCCTTCGTCGTCTGGCCTTGGTCCCGATCTTCCTGAAAACAGGGAGCTATCGAGAAACACCCACCTTTCGGAGGGTGCCTAGCTGGAGCGTCTCCTCCAACCTGTGACCTCTTCTGTGCACTCACGACGATGACGGTCAGTCTCTATTTTTCGACGGCCGGATGCGCTGGACTCTTGGAGTCGGGTTGTTGGAGCGCCCGTTCCCGCTCCACCGCAGATCGAATGGAGGAAAGCAGCGTCCATGAACACAGTGGTTCCCGCCCATGCCGCCCTCTCACGGAATGCAGCGGCATCCTACCCACGCACCGCCCTTCGCGGCGGCCTCGACCTGTTACAGCGCTTGGCGCTGACAATGGTCGTAATCCTGATCATCGCCTCCTTGGCGCAGGCGCAAAACGGACAGATTCTCGAACACTACAACGCCGCGGATAGCGACCTGGCGCGCATCCCTGCCGGAGCCGTGCTGGAAGTATGCCTGGCCCAGCCCATCGCGACCCAGAGTCTAGAAAACTACGAACCGGTCATCTTCAACCTGTGTCTGAACGTTCGCCGCCGTGAATGCGACGCGATTGCGCTTGCCGCTCGGTCGACGGACATCGAAGGCCGCCTTCGCATCATTGGCCGCGACCACGACCGCTTCATCATCCTCTTCGAGCGGATTACGCAGATTGGCAGGGCCCCCACGGACCGATTGGTCGACCCGATGGGACGCCCGTTCCGCAACCCCGTGAACCTCACGCCCAAGTCCATCACGGCTCCCGGCAAGGGGACTAAGCCGATCGTCGGAGGCGTATTCAAGCGCCGAGGCCGATGGTTGATCTTTGCGCTGCTCGATTGGATCGACGTTCGCTCCAGGCACCAGTACCTGCTCGCTGAGACGCGGCTGACCTTGCTGGTCGAAGACGACTTCTGGGTCGTCGCGGACCCGTGCCCCCTCGAAGTCCGCGCGGAGGTGGCGGAATGACGCGCCGGGGATTGCTTCTCGGTTCCGTCGCCGCGTTGGCCGCCGACGGCGCGCAGCCCCGCCGGCGGGCCTTGCTGATCGGCAATTCCGTCTACCGGCACGCAGCCAGCTTGAAGAATCCGCGCAACGACGTCGCCGCCCTCGAGACCTGGCTGAGCGGGCAGTCCTTCACCGTCACCACCGCCCTGGACCTCGACAAGGAGTCCATGGAAACAGCCTTCGATCGCTTTGCGGACTCGATCTCCGCAGGGGAGGCCGTCTTCATTCTCTACGGCGGCCACGGTTTCTCCGAGAATGGGCGCAACTTCCTGGCCCCCACGGACCTCCACCCCTGCAGCCCGATCGAAGCCGCCTTCGATTCGGCGCGTCTGTGGACCGACCCGCGGATGCAGCAGGGCGCGACGGTGGTCTTTCTCGACGCCTGCCGGAACTCCCTGCCGGATGGCGTGTGCGCTTCATCGCGGGCTTTCGGAGTCACCCGCGACCTGCAGTTCGTCGCGGCCGGCGGCCCCCCGGCGACCTACATCGCGTTCGCCGCAGGCCCCGGCCAACTCTCCTACGACAACCCCACGGGCGACAACAGCCTGTTCATGAAGCACGTGCTCGAAGGATTGGAGGCTCAGCCCTACGCCGAGATCGACGAGCTCATTCGCCGGGTACGCCGCGGGGTGCTCGAAGAGTCCAACGGGATTCAGAGCCCTTGGACGAGCAGCACGCTCGTCGACCCGTTCCACCTCGGCGCCTACGCGCGGGCCTTTTCATCTGAGTCCGATGCGCCTCCAGTCCGGCTCGTCTCCAAGAGGCCTGTTCGAAGGGCTGAATCTCGCAGCATCGGACCGGCTCAGCCGTACGCCGTCATCAACGTGCCGCGGCCGTAGGAACTGGGGCGCCGCCGGCGGCTGAACGGCGCGCCCTCTCCACCCGGGCGGGATCGGTGTAACAAAGCGGCGTCCGGCGCGCCCGTACTCCGACGGTTCTCGACGATGCCCGACCAGCCCCTGCTCTGCCCGCTGTGCGAGGCTTCCTCGACCGGCGCCGTGTCCGTGAAGCTCCGCATCCACGGTTGCGCCGCCTGCGGATTGCGCTTTCGGCATCCGCAGCCGAGCGACGCGGAACTTCAGCGCATCTATGACGCCGCCTACGCCGACGAGCGCGTGGCCGAAGGTTCCGAAGACATGGCGGGCACCACGGACGACATCGCGCGGCAGTATGTGGCGCAGCTCTTGCGCTTCGAGCCGGTCGTCGGCCGCCGGGTCGTCGACTTCGGCGCGGGACTGGGCTCGATGTCGCGGGCCCTGGCCGCCGCCGGCGCCGAGGTTTTTGCGGTGGACGCCTTTTCAGCCGATCATCTCGCGCAGCAAGGCCTTCGGGCGTTTCGCTCGCCGGAAGAGCTCGCGGGCTTGGCGCCGTTCGACGGTTGCGTGGCGATGGAAGTCATCGAGCACCTGCGCCACCCTTGGGCATTGCTGGAGCAGTTGCGGGCATTGACCAAGCCGGGGGGCTTTCTCTTCGTGACGACGCCCAATGCAGAAGGGCTCAAGCCGCGGCTGGCGTTGGACGGCTGGTCGGAGGCGCTGGATGAGGCGCACCTGTTTCTGTTCTCGCCGCGCTCACTCGAGACCGCCTTGCGCCGCTCAGGGAACCAGAAACTGCAGAGGCTTCGGACAGCCGTGCGCTATTCCCAGAATCCGCTCGTCAACGCAGCCCGGGCGGGCCTGCAGGTGAGCGGTTTGGACGGCCAGCTCCGCTACCTCGCCTGGAGCTGAGAAACGGCCGGGGCGACGAATGCAGCGCCCCGGCCCTTGACGGCCTACCAATACAGCTTCAACCCGAACTGCATGATGCGGCGCCCGCTGGCACTTTGCACCAAGCCGAGGTTGCTCGCGCCGACATCCTGGCCCGGCAGCCCGAACTGCGGCGTATTGCTGAAGTTGAACATTTCCCAACGGAACTGCGCCCGCCAGCGGTCCGCCCAACGGAAGTTCTTTGCCAGCATCGTGTCGAAGCTGACGATGCCGGGTCCGTAGACGCCGGGCAAGGTGCGCGACGCATTGCCGTGGGTGTACTGCGCCGGCAGGGCAAAGGCGGCAGGGTTGAGCCAGGCCAGCCCGAAGTTGCCGTCCGTGAGGGCTTGGCCCTTGTCCGTCGCGTAGAGCTGGCTCGAGACCAGATCGGGCCGCAGCACCTTCCCGTCGGCCGAGTCGCCCAGAATGTCCCGGGCGCCGTTGAGCACGGTCACGCCGAAGGGCGCGCCGGACTGCAGCGTCCCGATGGTGGAGACTTGCCAGCCGCCCGCCACGGCGTTCAGGACCGGGTGCCAGTTGCTGCCGAACCTGCGGCCCTTGCCGAACGGCAGGTCGTACATCGGCGCGATGACCACCCGATGCGGAATCCGGTTGGTGGAGCCGGAGCGCTCCGCCCGCAGGTTGTAGATGTTCTGCACCTGGTCGTTATCGCCGAAGGAATTGCCCTGCGAGACGAGGTTGTCGATCCACTGCGTGTGGGTGTAGACCATCGTGAGACCGAAGCCGTTGTCGAGCCGCCGCTCTACCTTGAATGTTCCCAGCCAAGCGTTCGACAGGCCCCAGTTCGGTGCGATGATCTGGATCTGCGGCTGGTCGCTTGTGAGGGTCTGCCACGGCCGCAGCTCATACGGGGTAAAGCCCTGGCCCAGCTTCGGCAAGTCCTCCGGGCGAATATGGTTGAGGTTGATGTTACCGAACGATACGTGCCGCCCCAAATTCGCCAGACCGCCGATCTCGAACAGCCAGCCGTGCGTCTGGTACTGGATAGTCAGGTTGATGTTCTCGCTGTAAGGGAAGACGCGATTCTCGTCGAGGAACTGAACGCTGGAGAGCTCGAAGCGCGTGCCCCGAGCGCCAAAGTTCGGGGTCAGCTCCGATTCGGGAATGCCGTCAAGAGCCCCCTGCGGGATACCTTCCGCCAAGGTGAACGGCACCGGGTTGCGAGCCTGGTACAGGTTGTTGAACCCGGCGGCGGCAATCTGGATCGTGTTGCGGGAAGCTTGGTTGCCGTAGTAGAGTCCGACGCCGCCGCGAATCACTAAGTTGTCCGTACCTAGTGCGCGCCAGGCAAACCCAAAGCGCGGAGCGATGTTGTTCTTGTCCCATTGCCACAGGTACTTGCCGTAGCCGTTGCGGTTGGGGAAGGTCAGCGTTCCGATGGCGCCTTCCGGAATGCCGTTCTGGCCGGCAAGCGGGCTGGGGCAATACTGGCAAAAGCCGTTCATGCGCCCGGTCTTCTCGTGCACCGGGGACTCGATCTCGTAGCGCAAGCCCAGGTTCAAGGTGAGGTTGTTGTTCACCTTCCAGTCGTCCTGCACGTAGCCGGCGTAGTAGAGAATGCTGCGCGAGATGGGATCGCCCACCTCCACGTCCACCGTATTTAGCCGCCCCAGGATGAAGTCAGCCAGCCGGATGCCGGTCTGGTTGTTGCGCCCGCCGTTGTTGTTCCAGGCCTGCGTCCAACGGCCGTCGAAGCCGTAGACGCCACTGGGTTGCGGCCGGCTCAGCTCCCCGCCCTGGAACCGCGTAAACGCCGTGCCGAACTTGATCGTGTGGCCATTCCAGGTCTTGGTGAAGTTCGCCATGAAATCCCAGTTGGTGAATTCCGCCTGGCGGTTCCCATTGCCCACCGCGCCGATCTGGTTGACCGGCACCAGACCGCCCTGAAAGTTCAAGCGCGGGAACACCTCGCCGCCCGCCTCAGAGACCACGGGCAGCCCAAACTGCTGCGCGTAGTTGGTGTCGCAGCAATCACCCGACTTGCGGTCAACCGTTACGCGGTTGAACCCGATGTTGCCGTCCACCAAAAAGGTCGGGCTGAACACGTGCGTCGTATTCACGGCCAGATTCGTGCGGCGGTTCAAGATCGACAGCCCGTCCTGGTCCGCAACGCCGTAGCCTTGCGAATAGCCGGTCAGGTCCTCATCCGGCTGCGTGCGAATGTAGCGCACGTAGGAGCGGGTCGAGTCCGTCCAGGAGTGGTCGATCTTCATCGTGTGGTAGTCCCGGTTGAGGGAGTTGCCCACGTTCTCCTGCCAGTTGCTCGAGTTGTTCTGGATATTGTTGGCGGGGCGGTTGGGCGCCGGGATATAGTGGCCGGCCAGGATCTTCGCGGCCACGGCGTCGAAGCGCGTGGACGGGATGATGTTGTTGGCAAACTGGGTCGTGCCCCTGGGCGCATCAAACGTGCCCGTGCCGCTGAGGGGGTCGTGGATCGGCACGACCTTCACGCTGCCGCCCAGCAGAGCCGTGGCGTTGGAGAAGTCGCCGCTCTGGAACTCCGGTAGGCCCACGCTGCGCGTCCGTACGCTCTGCGTCCGCTCGCGCTGGAAGTCCCCGTTGTAGAAGAAGAAGGTCTTGTTCTTGATGATCGGTCCGCCGACGGTGAGTCCGAAGTTGTTGCGGCGCAGGGTCGGCTTCTCGTCGTTGTTCCAGCCGGCGGCGTCGAGCTTGTCGTTGCGGAAAAACTCGTAGAAGCTGCCATGGAACTCGTTCGTGCCGCTCTTGGTGACGGCGCTCACGACGCCGTCAGCGGTGCGGCCCACCGCGGCGCTCATGTTGTTGGTCTCGACCTTGAACTCCTGCATGGAGTCGATCGGCGGCGTCATCTCGATGTCCTGGCCGCCGAGGCCGCCGCGGGTGTTGTTGATGCCGTCGATGTAATACCCCGCCGCCTGCGTGCGGCCGCCGCCGAGCCCGATGTCGCCGCCGTTGTAGTAGGAGCCCGGCACCAGGTTCACCAGTGTGAAGACGTTCCGGTTGGGCATGGGCAACTCCAGGATCTGCTCGACCTGCACGGTGGAACCGACCGTCGAGTTGGTGGTTTCCACCATCAGGGCGTTGCCGGCCACCTCCACGGTTTCGGTCACGGCGCCAATCTCGAGGTTGAAGCTCTGGGTGAGGCTCGAGCCGGCGTTCACGCGCAATCCCGTGATCTCGACGCGCTTGAAGCCGTCGGCTTCCGCCGCCACTTCGTAGTCGCCCGGCTGCACCTCCGGAATACGGTAGTTGCCTTCCGGACCGGTTTCGGCAGACAAGGCGATGCCGGTCCGCATATTGGTGGCGGTGACGCGCGCTCCCGGAATCACGGCTCCGGTCGCGTCGAGAACGAGGCCGACAATGACCCCACGAGAGCTCTGCGCCTGGATCGACGCGAGCGAGAAGATCAATACCGAGCAAGCGAGCAGGCCCGCTCTGAGCGTTTGTGAAATGAACATTCGACAGAACCCCCTGAAGTTCCCCGCGCCAACGAGTTCGTTGGGCGGCTCGGACTTTTCCACAACATTGGTAGGTCGCGCCACGCGCCGGGATGCCCCTCCGACGCGCGCCGCTGCTGGGTCCGATTGCAAAGACCGCCACGCCAGCCTATCAATGGCGGCGAAAGGTTAGCAGATTCATCGAATCCCAGAAATCAATGTGTAACCTGCCCTGTGGCGAGGGCTCTTTTGTTGTGCGCGTGGTCTGCAAGCCCCACAGGGCTGTAAACGTATACAGAGCTGCGTTCCGTTGAGGCTGGAACGCTCTGCAGCTCCGCGCGGGCGCGCTGAATTGATTCTTTCTATCCCCACTTTTCGTGCTGTTTCTTCATGCGAATGCGGGGACAATGAAGTGGCCGTACCGTGATCGAACTGATACGCGAGAGGAGCTCCCGCGTTCGTCAATCAGAAACGCCAATCCAACCCGATCAAGGGGAACACCTTCAGGGCCTCTTCGAAGCGCGCCGTATTTTCGCGGCGGTCCCAACTCAGTCCCGCGAAGTTCGAACGGTTGGTCGCATTCTGCAGGCCCGCAAAGACCAGCAAGGGCTTGTCATTGACGAGGAATGTCCGATCGACGCGCAAATCCAAGCGAAAGTAGTCCTTCGATCGGGCTCCGTTCACCCGGGAGAGGTCAAAGATGCCGCGGCGCTGCTCCTGCGACAGCTCGAGGTTGAATGGCGTGTAGGGCCGGCCCCGCAAATAGGAAGCCCGCACCCCGAGCTCCCATTTGCGGGCCAGGCGGTAGCCGCCCACGGCATTGGCGATGGCCGGATAGTCAAACGCGCCGGGCCGGTAGACTTCGTCGAGTCCCGCGTGCCTCGTCCTGGAGAACGCGAGGTTGGCTTGCCCAAACCATTTTCGGGTGAACTTCTTCTCGACGAACAGTTCCACCCCGCGCACTCTGCCCCGCCCCGCGCTGGCCATCGGGAACAGGATGTCGCGCACGTCAAACGTGTCGCCCACATTGGCGAGAGACAAGGATGGAAAGTCGGTTGAGCCCGGGTAGTCCTTGTACTGCTTGCGGTAGACCTCCGCTGTGAAACGGAGGGAAGAACTGGCGACATAGGAAAAGCCGGCGACGACATGCTCCGAGCGGATCGGGATGAGCCCGCGGTTCTGCGGGAAAGCCGCCAGAAACAGGAACAGCGGCTGCTGATAGTAGCGGCCGTAGCTGCCGCGCCAGGAGAGCTTGTCCGTCAATCGGTAGCTTGCGCCGACGCGAGGGCTGAACCGCGTTTTGTTCAAGATCTCGTACTGGTCCAAGCGCCCGCCCCAAGTCACGTTCAGCCGCTGCGTGAGGTTTGCGGAGGACTGCAGGTAGGCCCCGCTCTGGTAGGCCGTGAAACTCTGCCGCAGGTCAATCGGATTGACGTCGGGCGTCGTCGTGAACGGCCCGTCGTAGCCCAACGGCGATCGTGTGTCGTAGTCGATGTTGAAGACCTTGAAGCTTCCGCCCGCTTGAACCTTGCCCAAGGCCGTGCCGAACACCGTCAGGTCGTACTTGAGCGTGGATTCGCCCTCGCGCGAATCTTCCTGAAAGGTGATGGGCCCCGCGGCGATCACTTCGTCGACCGGCAGACCTGGGTCCGGAATCCCGTTCTTCAGCAGATCCTTGACGGTCGAATCCACCCGCGCCTCCGAGTGAGAGACGCCCAGCAGCCCCACGCCGCGGCTCCCAAACAGCCGCTGCCAGTTGAGCCCGGAAGCGCTTCGCCAACCCTGATAGCGGATGTCGAGCGCACTGATCTCTTCGCTCAGGTCGCTGCCCTCCGTCAGCCCCAGTCGGATGCTGTCCACCCCGGTGATGTTTACGGCCCATACCCGATCGCGAGGGCTAAAGTCATACAGGGCCTTGCTCGAGAACGTGTAGACCTTGGGGACTCCGCCGAAGCCTACGTCGTTGGTGAAGAGGTCCAGAAAGCTGCGGCGCGCCGACACGATCCACGAACCCTTCCGCTTCTTGATCGGCCCTTCCAGGACCACCCCGGCGCCGGCGAACCCCACCGTCGCTCGTCCTCCAAAGTGTTCGCGGTCGCCTTCCTTTTGAGCGATCTGGAGCACGCTGGACAGCCGGTTGATGAACGGCGCCGGGTAACCGCCGGTCAAGAAAGTCACGTCCTGGATGAGGTTTGCGTCGAGAATGCTGGTGATTCCGCCGGCGGAGGCGAAGTTGGCGAAAGTGTTGATGTTGGGGATCTCCACGTTGTCGACGATGAAGAGATTCTCCAAGGGGCTCCCGCCGCGCACGATGATGTCGTTGCGAAAGTCGTTCGATCCTACCGCCACCCCGGGCAGTGAACGCACGTAGCGAGAGACGTCCTGCAGCGCGCCGGCCGCCCGGAAGATCTCGCTGCCCTGGATCAAGACGCCGGACGTCTTGACCTCGGCCGGGGCGACATAGACCGATTCCGACACGGTGATGGCCTGCTCGACCGCATCGATCAGCGGCAACACGACATCGATGCGGTCGTCCAGACCGGCGCGCACGGCCACGGCATCGGTCGCGAAGGCAGGGCGGCCGGGGGCGACGATCTCGAGCTGATAGCTGCCCGTGCGCAGGTTGTCCATCGAGAAGGAGCCGTGGTCCCCCGTCTCGGCGCAGCGCTCCGTACCGACGAGACAGACGCGCACTCCGGAAGCGGGCGCTCCGGAAGCATCGGCCACGCTGCCCCTGATGCCGCCCACAGCGGCTGTATCTTGGGCATGGGAGGGAACGAACAGGGCGCAAAGCGACAGCAGCGCGGCTAGAAGGAGTCGTGGCGTTCGCATGTGGAGATTCCTCATGCAAGCAAACGTCGGGCTGTTGTCTCGGAAAAGCGCATCCCTCCGGGCTCTGCTAGCATCGAAACGAACGTATGTTCCGATCCATCGGCGAGCAGATCGAGACCGTGTTCCGCCACGATCCAGCCGCCAAGAGCGGCCTGGAGGTGCTGTTGTGCTACCCGGGCGTCCACGCGATCCTGCTGCACAGGCTTTCCCACGCGGTCTGCGGCAAGGGATTTCACCTCTTGGCCCGGCTCATCTCCCACTTCGCCCGCTGGCTGACGGGCATCGAGATCCACCCCGGCGCTCAGATCGGCCGGCGCTTCTTCATCGACCACGGCATGGGCGTGGTGATCGGCGAGACGGCCGTTGTCGGAGACGATGTGGTGCTCTACCAGGGCGTGACGCTCGGCGGCACCGGCCATGACAAGGGCAAGCGGCACCCGACGATCGGCGACCACGTCGTGATCGGTTCGGGCGCCAAGGTACTCGGCAACATCAAGATCGGCGACTGGGTGAAAGTGGGGGCCGGCTCGGTGGTCGTGAGGCCCGTCCCGGAGCACTCCACCGTCGTCGGGGTGCCGGGCCGCGTGGTGGCCGTCAAGGGCGTGCGTGTGGAGCACCCCGAGTGGGAGATGCTCGAACACGGCGAGCTGCCCGATCCGGTTGGCCAGACCCTGGCGAGCCTGAACGAACGCGTGGCGCTGCTGGAAGCCGAGATCCACAGCCGCGCGCGAGACGAAGAGCCTCGGGATTCGCTGCAGACGATGACGGGCGGGTAGAGCCTCTGGTGGCGACGGACATTCCTGTCCGTCGCTTCCTGCCACCAGCGGAGGCTCTCCGGTTCAAACGTCCATGATCCGCGGCGTCCCCAGCAGGGTCCGCCGCACCGGGCATTTGCCGGCGATCTCCTTCAGCCGCGCCCGCTGCTCGTCGTCGAGCTCGCCTTCGAACGCCAACTTCACGCGGATGCGCTCGATGTAGCCTTCGGTCTCCTCGCACTCGTTGCAATCGCTGGCGTGGATGCGCTCGTGCACCAGCTCCGCGCGCATGCTCTGCAAATCCCAGCCCTTCTTGCGGGCGTACATCTGGACCGTCATGGTCGTGCAGGCGCCCAGCGCGGAGAGCAGCAGCTCATACGGATCGGGCCCCAGGCCGTCGCCGATCTCCTCGGGTTCATCGGCGAGGATCGCGTGGTCCTCGGTGTTCAGCAGAACCTGGTACTTCTCCAGACTGCGGGCGTAGACTTTGGCCATGGCTTGATTCTGGCACTGTCCGCTATTGCAGCGCGAAGGCCCAGAAGCCCATCCCGGAGGCGATCGCCACGAACTGCCGCCCGCCGACCATGTACGTCATCGGCGACGCCTTCCAATCCTGGTTGGCTTGAAAGTGCCAGAGCGGCTCTCCCGAGCGAGCATCGAGCGCCGCGAACGCTCCGCTGTCTTCGCCGAAGAACACCAAGCCGCCCGCGGTCGACAGCACCCCGGAGTACGTCTTCGTCTCGCCGGTCTGGGCGTACTCCCAAACCTTTCGGCCGGTCTGGATGTCCAGCGCCCGGATGAACTTCTGGTTCACCGGGCCGGCCGGACGGAAGCTGCCGCTCAACCAGCCCTTGCCTCGCTCCCAGTCCGGGCTTGTCTTGGTGTAGACGTTGCAGGAGTCATGCACCAGCAGGTAGAAGAGCTTGGTCCCTGGGTTGTAGGCCGTGGACATCCAGTTCGTGGCGCCGCGAATCGCCGGGCAGGTGAACGAACCCTCTTCCGTGGGGTCCGACTCTTCCGCCAGCACCGGCCGGCCGTTCTCGTCGATCCGCTCAGCCCAATTCTGGTTGGAGAACGACTCGCCCAGCAGGAACTCCCCGGTCACTCGGTCCAGCACGTACAGGAAGCCGTTTCGGTTGCCTTGCACCAACAGCTTACGGGGCTTGCCGTCGAACTCTTCGTCCACCAGCACCAGGGGCTCCTGGGCGTCCCAGTCATGCGTGTCGTGCGGCGTGAACTGGAAGTGCCAAACCAGCTCGCCGGTCTTGGGCCGCAGAGCGATCACCGAATCCGTGTAGAGGTTGTCGCCCGGCCGGCGGTCGCCGTTGAGGTCCGGGCAGGGATTGCCAACCGGCCAATACAGCAGGTCCAGCTCGGCGTCGTAGCTGCCGGTCAGCCACGTGGCGCCGCAGCCTTTTTTCAAGATTTCCGGGTCGCCCCACGTCTCCGAAAGGGGTTCGCCCGGCGCGGGGATCGTCCAAAAGCGCCAAGCCCTCTCGCCGGTCTCGACGTGATAGGCGTCCAGAAAACCCCGCAGGCCGGTGTCGCCGCCGGAAACTCCGACGATCGCCAGCTCGCCCACGATCAGCGGCGCGGCGATGGCGCCATAGTGGTCGCGGTAGTCGGCCATGGTCGCATCCCACAGCTTCTCGCCCGTCCAGCGATCCAGCGCCACGACGTGGGCGTGGTCGGTGACGGTGAACAGCCGATCGCCGTCGACCGCCACGCCGCGGTTGAGCCCGATGGCGGCGTCGCCGATCAGCCCCTGCGTGCGCGACTCGGTCCAGCGCCAGATCTCGCGGCCCGTCTCGGCGTCGAGCGCGTAGACCTGATTCACGGCCGTCACGTACATGACACCGCTGAGCACGACCGGCGTCCCCTCGATCATCCGCAGGCCCGGCAAGGGAAAGAACCACTGCGGGGCGAGGCGGGCGACGGTTTCCTTGTTGATCTGGTCGAGCGGGCTGTGCCGATTGGCCTGGTCGTTGCCGTGGTAGCTGGGCCAGTCGACGCTCGGGTCGGCTTTGGCGGGACGAAAAGCGTCCCCTTCGCGGCGCAGCAGGTGGAGCTTGCCGTCGGGCGTCCGCACCTGGGCGTCGAAGCCGCTCTCGTTGAGGATGAGGCCGCGGATCTCTCCGCCGCCGGCCAACGGCAGAGCGCCCTCGCGCGGCTGCGGCCCGGCGGTCTCCGTCTTCGCGCCCTCCGGACGCAGCGACATCACGTGCCCCACCAAGGCTTCCAGCTCCTCGGCCGGCAGGTCGAAGGCTGGCATTCCTTTGCCGACAATGCCCTTGGTGATCACCCCGGCCAGCTTCTCCGGCGTGCCGGCGGCCAGAAACGGCAGGATCGACGGGGCCCGGTCGCTGCCCGAGCCGTCGCCGCCGTGGCAGAGCACGCAGCGCGATTCGTAGGCGACCTGTCCGGCGGTCGGGCCCGCCCAAGCGGGTGCGGACAGCAGCGCCGCCAACGCGGCAAACCAGAGGCTTCGGGGCATCTTCGTTAGGATACCGGGAGTCTGCGATACTCTTGGGGCGCTGGAGGACCTGCTGATGGAAAACATGCTGGGAGCCTACGGAGAGTGGGCGGCGGGACTGGTTGACGATCCGCCGCGGCTGTCCTACCGCCGTCCGGAGTTCCGGCGCCTGGGCGACTGGCAGCCTCGGGCGCGGACGCGCTACCAGGACGCATTGCTCAGCCCGGACGCCGGCCCCACGCCCGTGGTGGAGGTCCAGCACGCCTTCGAGTTCGACGGCCTGGCCGTGGAAACCCTGCGCTGGCAACTGCCCTATGGTCCGGCCACGGAGGCTTACCTGCTCAAGCCGGCCGGCGCTCGCGGTCCCCTGCCCGCCGTGCTCGGGCTACACGACCACGGCGGCAACAAGTACTTCGGCAAGCGCAAGATCACCCGCATCACCGCCAACCCGCCCCCCCGGATGATCGAGCACCAGGAGAAGTACTACGGCGGCGCGGCCTGGGCCAACGAGCTGGCCAAGCGCGGCTACGTCGTCCTCGTGCCCGACACATTCTCCTTCGCCAGCCGCCGCTTCCGCGCCGGGGACCTGCCGGAACGCATCAAGCGCGATCTGGTGGAGAAGAAGCCGGAGTCGCCGGAAGAGATCGACGCCTACAACTCCTTCGCCGGCAACCACGAGCACCTGATCGCCAAGAGCCTGTTCTGCGGGGGAACGACCTGGCCCGGCGTCTTCGTGGCCGACGACCGGGCGGCCCTGGACGTGCTCTGCGCGCGGCCGGATGTGGACGCGGAACGGGTGGGCTGCTGCGGGCTTTCCGGCGGAGGCCTCCGCACGGTCTACCTGACCGGCGCCGACGAGCGGATTCGGTGCTCGGTCCCGGTGGGGATGATGACTACCTGGCGCGACTACCTGCTCTACAAGTGCTTCACGCACACCTGGATGATCTATATCCCCGGGTTGCCGCGCGACCTGGACTACCCGGAGATCCTTGGTCTCAACGCGCCCCGGCCGACGCTCGTGCTGAGCAACAACCAGGACCAACTGTTCACCCTCAGCGAGATGCACCGCGCCGACGAGATCCTGAAGGCGGTCTACGCCAAGGCCGAGGCCGCCGACCGCTACCGCACCAGCTTCTACGACGGACCGCACAAGTTCGACCGGGCCATGCAGGCCGAGGCGTTCGAGTGGTTCGATCGCTGGCTGAAGGCTTGACCATGCAACGACGCACGTTCTTGACGATTCCCCTGGCCTTGGCCGCCTGCTCTGCGGAACCGGAGCCGGACTACGACGTGGTGATCTACGGCGGAACGTCCGCGGGCGTCGCTGCCGCGGTGCAGGCCTCCCGCATGGGCAAGTCCGTGGTGATCGTCGCGCCGGAGACGCATCTGGGCGGGCTGACCGCCGGCGGGTTGGGCTGGACCGACTCCGGCCGCAAGGAAGTCATCGGCGGGCTGGCGCGCGAGTTCTACCACCGCGTGTGGCAGCACTACGAGCAACCCGGAGCCTGGCGCTGGCAGACCCGCGAGGAATATGGCAACAAGGGCCAGGGGACGCCGGCCATCGACGGCGACAACCGCACGATGTGGATCTTCGAGCCGCACGTGGCCGAGGCGGTCTTCGAGGAGTGGATCGCCGAAGCGGAGATCCCCGTACACCGGGACGAGTGGCTGGACCGCGACAACGGCGTGGAGATGGCCGAGGGCCGCATCCGTGCGATCTCCACCCTCGGCGGAAAGCGCTACAGCGGGCGGATGTTCGTGGACGCAACGTACGAGGGCGATCTGATGGCCGCCGCCGGGGCGAGCTTTCACGTCGGCCGCGAGGACAATTCGGTCTATGGGGAGCGTCACAACGGCGTCCAGAAGGATGTTCGCCACCACGGCCACTTCTTTCCAGAGGGTGTGAGCCCGTACGTCATCCCCGGAGACCCCTCCAGCGGCTTGCTGCCCCGCGTGCACGCCGGCAACCCCGGCGTCAACGGCGAGGGCGACAACCGCATCCAGGCCTACTGCTACCGACTCTGTCTGACGCAAGTGGAGGAGAATCGCGTCCCCTTCGAGAAGCCCGAGGGCTACGACGCGAACCAGTATGAGTTGCTGGCGCGCGCCTTCCAGGCTGGTTGGAATGAGGTGTTTCGCAAGTTCGACCCGATCCCCAACGGCAAGACCGACGAGAACAACCACGGTCCGTTCTCCACCGATAACATCGGGATGAACTACGACTACCCCGAAGCCGGCTATGAGCGCCGCCGCGAGATCCTGGCCGAACACATCCAGTACCAGAAGGGCTGGCTGTACTATCTCGCCAACGACGAGAAGGTTCCGGCGGACATCCGCGCCGAGATGTCGAAGTGGGGGCTGGCGAAGGACGAGTTCGTGGAGACCGGACACTGGCCGCACCAGATCTACGTGCGCGAGTCCCGCCGCCTGATCGGCCCGTACGTGATGACGGAGCTCGACTGCACCGGCGAGCGCGATACGCCGGACTCGGTGGGAATGGGCTCCTACACGGCCGATTCGCACAACGTGCAGCGCTACGTCACTGACGAAGGCTTCGTACAGAACGAAGGCGACGTCGGCGTGAAGCTCCCCGGCCCGTACCGTATCTCCTACGGGTCGCTGACGCCCAAGAAGGAGGAGGTCGAGAACCTGCTCGTCCCGGTGTGCGTGTCGGCGAGCCACATCGCCTACGGCTCCGTGCGCATGGAGCCCGTGTTCATGATTCTGGGGCAGTCGGCGGCCACGGCGGCCGTCTTGGCGATGGACAGTGGCTTGGCAGTGCAGGACTTGCCGTACCAACAGCTCAGAGAGCGGCTATTGTCCGACGCGCAGGTCCTCGAATCCTGAGTGTGTCTTTCGATACCCTTGTTCCCTGTTCCCCGACCGGGATAGCCTCCTGTTTCGGGGTGCTCGACAGAGGGGGTCAGCAGCAGCCCAAGGAAGGGACTCATGCTGATCTTTGCAGGTGTCGACGGCACCGGCGCCACGCCTCTCGCCCGATTTGACGCCGGCTATACGCCGGTCTACCAGAACAGTCACGTCAGCAAGCTCAGCCGTTACGCCTGCTGGGCTGACAAGACGCAGTACGATCGGGGCCCCGGTCTGCTTGGAATCGAAACCGGCGGACTGGCGCATAGCGCCGTCAACCACGTCGTCCGCTACTGGGACAGCTCGGTTTCGAAGGTCTTTCTCGCCGGATTCAGTCGCGGCGCCGCCGCCGTCATCGAGTCGGCAAAGATCCTCAAGGGCTACGGAATTCCGGTGGAATGCCTGATCCTGTTCGATCCGGTGGACCGCAGCTATGTGGGCGGCGTGGGAGGCTGGTCCCTCCTTTCCGGCTCGGATACGCCCATCGTCAGCACGGTCAAGCACTGCATCAAGGTGCTCCGGCATCCGGCTTCGGCCTCCCGCGAAAGCTTCGGCAACTGTGGCAGCCGTTTCGAGAGCCCGAACACCAAGATCTACCCCCTACTCGTCCCTGCCACGCATGGCGGCGTGGGAGGCACGCCCTGGCCGGAGTCGTTTGTGCCGCCCGGCTCCATCTACATTGACGAGGGCATGGTCAAGAACAACCCGCTCGGCATCGACATCGGGTACGAGCCGCACGAGATCGACGGGATGACCCGAGTGACGCCGGCCCAGGACCGGGCGGGGTCCGCCGCGAGTTGGAGCTTCGTCACCGGCATCCTGAGCCCCATCATCGACCAGGCGATGCTGGACGCCGGCGATGCGACCGCTCCCAGGCGCTCGGAAAACATGGTTCCGGGCCGCACCGAGGCTCGCGCCCTCCACATCGTCAAGCCGGGAGAGTCGCTGTCGCTGATCGCCCTGAAATACTACGGCAGCTTCAACCGTTGGGGAGACATCTACCAGGCGAACCTGTCCACCATCGGCAGCAACCCGAACTTGATCCAGCCCAATATGGAGTTGGTGATTCCGGTCTGACGATCCAGAGGCGTCTGCAGGCCTATCTGTAAGCGTCCTTGCGGTCCGCTACGCGGTGAACCTGAATGGAGGTTTCCGTTTCGTCGAACAAGAGGCGATAGTTGCCCACGCGAAGCCGGAGCAAACCCTTGAGATCGCCGGTGAGCGCCTTCACGTTCCCTTCGCCCATCTCGCCGTAACGGTGGAGGGCCCTCAGGATTGCGAGAGCGTCCTCCCGAGGAATCGCCCGAATCTCCGCCGGGACCCCGGGGCCGAATCGAATCTGCTTCACCGCGTTAGCGCTCGCCGCCCCGGACTTCCTCCATGGTGAAGCCGAGTTCCTGAGCTGTCTCTTCGAAGGGGACGCCGCCGTCCGGGTGGAGGCTAAAATGCTCGCGGGAGGTCGCAACAGCCTGCCGATCAACGTCCGTGAGAGTCTCGGGCTCAGACCGAACCAGCAATTCGAGCAGTTGAATGACCGCTTCTAACTGGCCCGGATCGAGCTGATCCACGAGCTGGTGGGCGATTCGCTTGGTTTCGAGAGTTGCCGCCATCTTCCGTCTCCAGCCTCATGCTAGCGGAGTCTCCGACGGCCTCGCGGTCGGAGGAGGAACGAGTCCCTCCCCCGACACGTCCGAGCCCTACATCAAGGCCGTCGGCCGCTTGGTCCAGGTCTTGCCCTTCTCGGCGGCGATCTTCTCCATGTCCTGCACGTAGGCGGTGGCCTGCGTCAGCACGTGGTGCAGATCGTTGCCGATCGAGATGAACGTAAAGCCCTTGTCCAAGAACTCCCCGACGCGCGCCGTCCCGAACAGGAACAGGCCCAGGATCTTGCCGTTCGCCTTCGCGGCCGCAATCAGCGCGTCGGTCGCCGCGCCCAGCTCCGGCGAGGTGTACATGTGCGGGAACTCGTACTTCTCATACAAGCCCATCGACATGCACAGGTCGTTCTGCCCTAAGAAGAGCAGGTCCACGCCGGGAACAGCGGCAATCTCGGCGATGTTCTCGATGCACGAAGCCGTCTCCACCTGCAGCGCGACGGTGATGTTCTTGTTGGCGTTGCCCACGTAGCCGAGCAGACCGGCCTTGTTGGTGGAGCGCTGCGGGAAGTAGACCGAGCGGGTGCCGGCGGTCGGATAGAGGCAGCAGCTCACGGCTTCGCGCGCTTCGTCGGCCGTGTTGATGTACGGCACCAGGACGCCGTCCGCCCCCATGTCCAGCGCCTGCTGGATGCCCGAGCGGTCGTGAACTCCACCGACGCGGACCATCGACTTCGCGCCGCCGCTGGTGATGGCGGCGAGCATGCCGGAGAGGCGCTCGTTGTCCATGGGGCCGTGCTGCGTATCGATGAGCAGCCAATCGTAGCCGGAGTGCGCAAGCTGCTCGGTGAGCGTGGTGCTGTGGGAGTTGACGAAGAGGCCGAATTTCGGCTGGCCGGAGCGAAGCTGCTCCTTGAACTGTGCGCCAGTAAGGACGTCAGACATGGGCGTAGGGGTCTCCTTGTAGCTAGATGCGGAAAGCGGTCGCCAAAGACGAAGGCCCAGTGTACCCGATGGGCGGGCGCTGGTGAGCGGGGCCTTGCTAAGATGCCCCAATGCAGCGCCGCACCTTCTTGTCCGCCTCCGCCGCCGCTCTCGGGTCGGCCGCTCTCGCCTCCGCTCAGAAGCCTGATATGGTGCGCATCGCCATCATCGGCATGGGCGGCCGCGGCACGCAGCACATGAAGTTCTTCTCGAAGGTCCCCGGCCTCGAGATCGCAGCCGTCGTCGACCCCGACGGCAACCGCACCGAGGAGGCCGCCGGCTGGATCAAGCAGAACAACGGCAACAGCCCCCGGGCGCTGGCGGACATGCGCGAGGCGTTCGACATGCCGGAGATCGACGGCGTCGTCATCGCCACCACCAACCACTGGCACACCCTTACGGCGATCTGGGCGATGCAGGCCGGCAAGCATGTCTACTGCGAAAAGCCCGTCTCGCATGACATCTTTGAAGGTCATCAGCTCGTGGCCGCCGCCCGCAAGTACGACCGCATCGTGCAGGGCGGCACGCAGCGCCGCTCCGACGGCCACTTCCGCCGCGCGATGCAGTTGCTGCATGAGGGCAAGATCGGCGACCTGTACCTGGCCAAGTGGTTCTTCCCCGGCCGGCGCGACTCGATCGGCTTCAAGCCCGAGGAGCCGCCGCCGAACTGGCTCAACTGGGATCTCTGGCTGGGGCCCGCTCCCAAGCAGCCCTATCACGCCAATCTGGTGCACTACAACTGGCACTGGTTCTGGGACTTCGGCAACGGCGAGCTCGGCAACAACGGCATCCACCTGGTGGACATCTCCCGCTGGGGCATGCAGAAGGAGCTGCCGACGCGCATCAGCTCCTGGGGCGGCCGGTTCGGATACAAGGATCAGGCGCAAACGCCCAACACCCAGAACGTCACCTGGGAGTATCCCGACGGCACGGCCATTGTCGGCGAGATTCGCGGCCTCTACACCGCCGAGCCGATGAGCTGGGATTTCTTCGGCAGCAAGGGACACCTGCACATCGCCGCCAACGGAGACTTCCAGATCACCCTGGGCCGCAACAAGGAGCCGGAAGCTCCGATCGATCCGCTGCCGGACGTGGACCACTACGCCAACTGGATCGAAGCCATTCGCTCGAACGACCGTGGCCTGCTCAACGCCGAGATTCGCGAGACCCGTTTGTCCACGGCCTATTGCCACTTGGGCAACATCGCCTACCGAGTGGGCCACGAAGTCACCTTCGACCCAAAAGCCGAGAAGTTCGTCGATTGCCCCGAAGCCGACGCTCTTCTGAAGCGCTCGGGCCGCGCGCCCTACATCATCCCGGACGAGGTCTAGGCCTCCGCAATGCAGTGGCTCGATTGGGCCGTCGTCGCGCTGTACATCGGCGCGCTGGTCCTCATCACCGTCAAGGCGCGCCGCACGCGCCTGCTTGAAGATTTCACGGTCGGCTCGCGCGACATTCCGCGGGCGATCGTCTTCGCCACCTTGGCCGCCACCTATATCGGCCCGGCCTACACACTGGGGATCGCGGGCAACGCCGCCCAACACGGCTATGTCTGGTACCTGATCTCGGTGATGGTGCCTCTGCAGACCATCCTGATGGGCAAGTTCGTGGCTCCGAAGCTGCGCGGCTTCTCCAACTGCCACAGCGTGGGGCACGTGATGGGCGAGATCTACGGACCCACGGCGCGCCTGTTCACCGGCGCCTTGTCGTTCCTGTTCATGTCGTTCGTGGTGGGGCTGATCGCTCGCGGCTTCGGCGAGGTGGTGCACGCCTTCACCGACATTCCGGCCGATACCGTCATCATCTTCGGAACGCTGCCGGTGATCCTGTACGCGGCCTGGGGCGGCGTGAAGACGATTATCTTGACCGACGCCATCCAGTTCACGGCCCTGGCGGCGACGGTTCCGCTCATCATCTTCTTTTCCGGCTACGCCTGGGACTTCTCGGCGCTGGCGGCGAGCCTTCCGGCCGAGCGGCTGTCTTGGCGCGGCGAGTACTCCGACATCGAGCTCGCCGGCCTGATCATCACGTTCTTCTTCGGCGAGATGCTCCTGCCCCCGTATGTCGTACGGGCCCTTTCGGCGCGGGATGCCGAGCACGCAGGCAGCGGCTTCGTCTCCGCAGGCCTTTTTGGGATTCCGTGGATGTTCGTGGTGGTCAGCGTAGGCGTGATCGGGGGCGTGGCGCTGCCCGGGCTCAGCGGCGACACGGTCTTTCTGAAGACCATGGAGCTCTACCTGCCGCCCGGCATTCTGGGGCTGGCCCTGGCCGGCATCTTCGGCATCATCATGAGCTCGCAGGACAGTTGCCTGCACAGCGCCTCGGTGGCGTTCTCCATCGACATCTACCAGCACTTCCGCCCGAAGGCCAGCACCCAGACGCTGCTCAACTACAGCCAGTGGATCGTCGTGGTCATCGGCGTGGTGGCGATCATCTTCGCGCTGCGCGTACCGAACCTGGTGGAGGCCCTGACCCTGGTCTACACGCTGTGGGCGCCGACCATCGTGCCGCCGCTCATCGTGGGCTTGCTCTGGCGGGCGGCCCCGCAGGTCTGCGGCGTGGCGGGCATCCTGGGCGGCGTCATTGGAACCGGCGTGTGGGAGTGGGGTCTGGGCAACCCTTACGGCGTACCGTCGCTGGTCTTCGGAATGGCGATGAACTTGGCCGCCTACGGCGCCGCCGCGCTGTGGGCGCGCGGCCGGCAAGGAGCCACACGATGATGACGATTCTGCTGGTAGGCGCTTGCGTCGCCTGCATCGCGGCCGGACTGTACGTGGCGGTTGTGCTGGTGCGCGACTTCGCGCAACTGCGTAACAAGGAGCTGTAGCCGATCCCAGCGGCCCGCGATGCTCTCGAGCGGGACCCCTCCGCTCCGCCCTACTTGGTCGTCACCCAGATCGGCGACGACCAGGCGATGTTGTCGTCCTCCTGGATCACCCGCACGTAATAGAAGTCCTCGCCGGGCTTCTTGTCGTTGTCCACGAACTCCATCTCCAGCTCCTGCGGCTGCTTTTGCCGGTTGAACAGGAACTGCTGGTTCTTGATCACGTCGACCTGCCGAATCGGCGTCGTCCCGATCACCTTCACCTTCAGCCGGAACCCGCCGGCGACCGTCACGATGTCCCCTTGCAGAAACTCCTGGCCGGCGTCGGTTTCGAGCCGGTAGTCGAGAATGATGTTGTCGGTGGCGCCATAGCTGTGACGAGCCTTCATGGCGTCCATCATCGACTCGCGGGTGAAGTCCTCGGCGATCGTGCAAGCGTAGGAGAGGTGCGTGGACAGGTGGTCCGACGCCGCCTGCACGCCCAACTTGTAGCCCTTGGCCCAGGCGTTCCAAACGTAGCCCTGCGGCCGAAATCCGCCCGGCGCCGAGCCGGGGTTCTCGCTGTTGGCCGCCCAATGCGCTCCCTCGTATTCCGACGAGATCCGGTCGCCCTGGAAGATCTCCACCAGCGGCTCGACCTCGGGGTCGTTGTCGCGCCAATCCGTCCCCATGTTCGTTGAAGACGTGTGCGAAATGGCGATGCCGTCGCGCTCCTTGAGGTAGGCGTAGAGCCGGCCCGCGCCCTGTTCGTGCTGCCGCTCGGCCGGCAGGATCTCGAGCGTCGGGTTGCCGCGCTTGGCGAACAGGATGTTGCGATGGCCGTCCGGGTAGGTGATCGACCGCTCGTAGCCGTAAAACGGCTGGAAGCTCCCCGAGACGGCGTGCACGTCCACGAACTGCTGCAGCAGCCAGTTGATGTACTCCTCGTCCGGCCCGGCGCTGGAGTTGTGCTCGCTGATCATCAAGTAGTCCAGCGAGGCGGCGTCAATGGCGTAGCGATAGGTTTGGAAGTGCGACCCATCGTTATTGCCATCCATCGAGAACTCCGTGTGGCGGTGAGTATCGCCGCGGTAAATCTTGTAGCGCTTGCCCCCGGAGTCGATCGTGTAGTCGTGGATGCGGGCGAGATCGGTCTTCTCCGTCGGCGCCACATCGAAGAAGAACAACTCGGGATCGGTGCGCGGGATCAGTTGCGGCGCCGCCGTCTTGCGCTCGAGCTTCGGCAGCCGGGCCGCGTAGACGTCGGCATGCGTGAACAGCCACTCGTCGAAGTCTCGGTTGTCCATCGACCAGGCCGCGAAGAGGTTGCCCGAACCGTCCGAGGCCAGGCCCCAGCGGACATCCTGGCGGCCCTGGCTGAAGGGGACATGGAGAGGTTCGGACCAGCGCCCGCCGTCGAGCGTGGAGCCCCAGATCTCCCAGGCGGCGCGGTGCAGCGGCGTCTCCGACTGGGTGTCTCGGCGGCGCTGGATGCGTTGCCGCGCGAAGACCCACACCCTCCCCTCGGAGTCCTTGGCGAGCTGCGGAAAGTCGTCGTAGCGGGGCTCGTAGTCCTCCGGGAGCTGCTTGTTGATGTCGCCCGCGGGGACCTTCCAATTCACGCCGTCACGCACGGCCACGCGCAGCAAGCGGTACTCATACAGGCGCGTGCCGCCCTCGTTGAGCACGAAGCCTGTGTCCTTGCCCCAGTTCATGCCGCTCTCGTTCCAAGCCGCCCACAGGCGGTTCTGGTCGTCGTAGAGCAACGACACGTGGGCCTCGTACAAGGCCGTCTCGGCGACCGGCGCCACGGGCTGCCACTCGCCCCCGGAGAAGGTCCGCATGCGGATGTCGTAGTTGCCCTTATCGTAGGTATCCCAAGCGACGGTCACGCCGCCCTTCGAGTCCGCCGCCAGCACGGGCTCCCAGTCGTTGGCCGGCGAGTCGGAAACCTTGTAGGGCTCGCTCCAGGAGTCGCCGTCATAGCGGCGCGCGAAGATGTCGGACTTGCCGTCGCGGAACCCCTGCCAGACCACCCACAGGAACCCCTGCGAGTCGGTCACGACATTGTGGAAGACGTCCGGCTGCGGCGCCTCGGTCAGCCGCTCCACCTCGCCCCAGCCGCCGCCGTTGAAAGGCCGCGCGTAGAGGTCGAAGTTGCCGTCGACCTGATTGGCCCAAACCGCCCAGGGGCGGCCCTTGATGTCGCGGCCGAGCTTGACCAGGAAGATGTCCTGCTTGTCGTCGGTGACCTGCTGCGCCGGCTCCCACTTCGCGCCGTTGAAGCGCCGCGCCAGAATCGCGTTGCCGCCGTCCCGGTAGGCCACCCACGCCGTCCAGACTTCCCCGCCCTTGCCCGACAACATCGTCACGAAGTCGTCCTGGCGCTCGGCGTCAGAGAGCTTCTCGGCGGGCGGCACGCGATCGACCAGCGCCCGTCCGCCCAGGAAGGGCTTGCTGCGGCCCACCTCGATCTCGTTGACATTGAAGGCGAAACGGCCCTGCTCGGTGCGTACGTTGAGCCGCGTGCCGGCCCGGGCCTTCACGTCCACGATCACGCCGCGCACCCACCAGTACGGCTGCACGCCGGTATTCGGAGGATGCTCGTAGGCCCTGTACGGGAAGTTCTCCATCTTGTGGGTCGTCAAGCGCCATTCGTTGCGACCCATCTCGTCCTCCCGGCGGGGATGCCAGTTGCGGACCTCGAGCAGTTCGCCGCCGGAAACGGTCACGGCGCCGTCCCACTTCTCTTCGGAAGTCGCCCCCACGCCAAGCTGGATGCGGAACGACATGACGTCGTCGGCGGTCAGGGGAGTTTGCGCCGGCAGCGGCAGGGCCGCGGCGGCGAGCAGGGCAAGCGTCGAGAGTCGGGTCATCGTGGTCTCCGGCGGCCACGATTGTAACCCTTTTCCTCGGCGGGATCAGTCGATCGGGACCTGCATCGAGCGCGAGGCCTGGAACGCCCCGGAGCCGTGCGCCAGAGCGGGCGAGGAGAACTCCGCGCTCGACTGTACGGTGACGCCGAGCTCCGCAAAGCCGTCCGTCGATGCGGGCAACTGCGCCAGGACCTCTTTCGGAATGGTCACCTGACCCGCCGAGCCCGCCGCGTAACAGAAAGTCCCTTCCGGACGGGGCAGTTCTCCCGGCGCCGGGCCGTTCACCATCACCGCCACGCGGACCAAGACGTCTTCAGCGAACCCCTGCCCGTCCCAAGACACCTGCAGATCCTCGCCCCGTCGGATGCGTTCGGGCGGCGTGACTACAGGGATCGGCGGAACCTGGATCGTCCCTTCGAAGGCCTCGATGTCCTCCCCGCCCGGCGCCAGCAAGGTCCACGGACCGGGCGTGAAGGCTCCCGGCTCCAGAGCGTCCTCCGAGCCATAGGTTTGCGCGGGTGCGTACGGGCCTCCTTCCGCCTGCAGCGGCATGGACAAGCGTTGGCCGTCCGGGCCCAACAGCTCCAGGGCCGAGCCGGCGTCGGCGAACTCCCGCGACGGCTGATCGGGGGGTGGGGGTTGCGGCAACGGTTCATAGGGCCCGCCGATGATGCCCCCGATGGCGGCAAAGAATCCCCCGCAGGCGACGTACCGGGACGCAGGAATGATGTTATTGGGGAAGACAGGGGTGATCGAGCTGTAGCTTCCCCCGGCAGCGTCGGCCGTGACCAGTTCCGTCTGGGCCAGCGCGAGGACCCGCGGCTCAGCGCCGCCGGAGCTCGCGCTCGGGAACTCCGTGTCGACGAGGGACAGCGACGCGACGCGGACCTGACCGCCCTCGTCCAGGTTCCGCAACTGGCTCTCGCTGAGTCCCCAAGGGTGTACGCACGGCCCATCCCCGGAAGCGATCGCAATCGTGGTCGAGCCCAATCCGGCGTTGTCAACTGACAACGACACGTCGACGAAGCAGCCTTCCGGCAAGCCTTCGGTCGGCAGGGTCACGTTGACCTGATCGACGCCGGGCAGCCCGGGCGCCGGCCCGGCGTAGAACGGCGTGAGCTCCAGAAACGCAAAGCCCGTCGTGTCGAACCAGCGGCTGACGGAAGGCTGTCCGCTGCGGCCGGTCAGGGCGACACGCACCTTTCGCGCTCCGTCCGCGTTGTTCAGGCCCGTGGCCCACAAGATGATCGTCTGCCCGGGCCGCGCGGGACGGGTGAACTGGTTGAGCGGCGTCGACTCCGGCGACTCCCAGTTCTGAGCCACGGCGCGGCCGCTGCCCTGCTGGCTCAGCGAGAACACCGCGCCGGCCGACTCGGCGACCATCACGGCCTCCGGCTCGCTTCGGCGTCCCTGGTAGATCGCCGTCACCTGCCCCGGACCGGGAGGGAAATCGAGCGGGACGATTCCGCCGAGCTGAAACATCCAGGCGTGCAGCAGCGGAACCGAAAAGACCTCGCCGCTCACGTCCGAGCGCAGCTCGAGTTGCGACCCCGCCAGCTCCGTGGGGTACGGAGCGTCCGCCGTGACCAGCTCATTCGGCCCCAGGTAGGCCCCCTTGACGACAAAGATCCCCCCGGGGGCCAGCCGCCCGGGAAAAGAAGCGGCCCCGTGTTGCACGCCAAACGGCGCGATCACGGGCGCCCGTGGCTCCCCCTCTTGGGCGGCCAAGCCGGATACACACGCAATAACAAGAAAAAGCGTCCTCATGACCGCTCCCGATCATCCCCCTTTTCCCCTTCGCCCGCAAGCTACGAACCGACGGGGAAGGCGGCGACTGTGTTCGCTGAGACACATCCATCAAAAGATTCGAGAAAGATTGCAAAATATTGCGCTACAAAATCGCCTGTCGTGTCGTCACTAGATTAGACGCCGACCAGGTGTAACGGATGAGACGCGGGTACGGTCAAGCGTTCAGAAGAAAATGCCGATCGATCTGAGAGAGACCACCGAGGGACCGTGGGACGCGGTCGATGAGATCATCACGCACCTGTCTTGTATCAGAAGGGTTGCAACCTTTAGGGCGTCAATCACATCTATCTCCTTAGCGGAGGAGGTGGAGGAACTATGGCCTTGCAGATGAGAGAAGCGGAAGACATCCGCATCAACAGCCTCGACGACGCCTCCACGTTGGATTCGAAGGAGTCCGAGGACACGCCTGAAGTTTGGGACGCCGCCAACGACAGCGACGACTCCGACGATGGGGACTACGTGGAGCAGACGGAGTACGAAGAGGCTTCGGCTCCGGAAGACAGCGTCCGCCTGTATTTAAGCGAGATGGGAGCGGTCCCGCTGCTCACCAAGCAGGGTGAGATCAAGCTCGCCAAGCGAATGGAGCGCGGCGAGAAGAAGATGCGCCGGAATTTGGCGCGGACTCCCTGGTTGTGGATCAAGCTGGCGGAGATCGCCGAAGCGCTCGAGCAGGAGCCCGAGCACGTACGGCCGTATCTGGAAGCCGGCGTGGAAGCCGTGCAAGCGACGCGCCTGAGCAAGGTGCTTCGCAAGCGCCTGACGGAGATTTCGAACCGCGTGGCGGCCTACGAGAAGGCGGCCGGGGCGTCCCTGCCCAAGCGCGCCTCGCAGAAGAAGCAGCGTGAGCGTCACTGGAGCCTCGGGCGTCAGGTGATCGCGATCGAGCACGCCATCCTCGACCTGCCCTTCCGGCAGGACCAGTGGAAGGAGTGGGCTGACGAGTTGGTGCAGAGCAAGCCCCGGCTGCTGGCCCGCGCCGGCAAACTGGATTCGGAAGCGGGCGCGATGACGATCGACGAGATCGAGCATTACGCGGCTCGCATCTGGGTGGCGAAGGCGTTTGCCGATCGCGCCAAGAGCGAGCTCGTGGAAGCGAACCTGCGGCTGGTGGTGTCGGTCGCCAAGAAGTACGTCAAGCGCGGGTTGCACTTGCTGGACCTCATCCAGGAAGGCAACATCGGGCTGGCGCGGGCGGCCGAGAAGTTCGACTACCACCGCGGCTTCAAGTTCTCGACCTACGCCACTTGGTGGATTCGGCAGGCCATCACCCGCGCGCTGGCGGACCAGTCGCGGACGGTGCGCATCCCGGTCCACATGAACGAGCAGCTCAACAAGTTCTTGCGGGCCCTACGCGGTCTCGAGAAGGAAATGGGCCGCCCGCCGACGAACGAAGAGATCGCCGACCGCATGGAGACGACCGTGGGCAAAGTCGAAACCCTGCGCTCGATTTCTCGCGCGCCAGTCTCGCTCGAAACGCGAGTCGGCCGCGACCAGGAATCGGCTCTGGAGGATCTGCTGGAAGACCCGAACGCGGGTTCGCCGGTGGAAACCCTGATCGACGCCGACTTGAAGACCAAGACCGCCGATCTGCTCGGCTCGCTGTCTCCCAGCGAAGAGCGGGTCTTGCGGATGCGGTTCGGGATCGGGTTCGAGCGCGAGCACACCCTGCAGGAGATCGGCAAGGAGTTCGAGCTGACCCGCGAACGGATTCGCCAGATCGAAGCCAAGGCCCTGGCGCAGTTGCGCGAGCCCAAGAGGGCCCAGTTGCTGCGGCAGTTGCTGGCCTCACGCAGCTAGCCGAGTCCGGCTCGAAACAAAGAAGCCCCGACGGGTCCCGTCGGGGCTTCTTTGTATTTCCGAGCGCTGCCCGCTGCGCTACTTCCGCTTGTCGAGAATCTTCTCGATCTCGTCCATCACCCGGTTGGCCCGAGCCACCAGAGCCTCGTAGGGGGCCGGCGTGGTCATGTCGATGCCGGCCTTCTTCAGCAGGTTGATCGGGTAGTCCGAGCCGCCGGACTTGAGCAGGTCCAGGTAGGCTTGTTTCGCCCCCGGTTTCCCGCTCAAGATGGCGTCGGAAAACTGCGCTGCGGCGGCCTGCGACGTGGCGTATTGGTAGACGTAAAAGTTGTAGTAGAAGTGTGGAATGGCTGACCATTCCACCGCAAACAAGTCGTCGATCTTCAGCACGCCTTGGTCATGGCCGTGGTAACGGCGCAACAGGTCGCCGTAGATCTCCGTCATGCGCGCGCCGGTGAGCGCTTCGCCCTGATCGACCAGGTCGTGGACCCGCACCTCGAACTCGGCAAACATCGTCTGCCGGAAGAACGATCCGCGGATGCCCTCCAACTCATGCCCCAGGAAGAACAGCCGCTCTTCGTCATCGGCGGCGTTCTTCATCATGTGGTCCATCAGCAGGTTCTCATTGGTCTGCGAGGCGATCTCCGCCACGAAGATCGAGTACCGCGCCGTGGGATAGGGCTGCGTGCCGTTGGCCATGAAGCTGTGGACGGCGTGGCCGTACTCGTGCGCCAGCGTCGACACCGAATCGTACGCGCCGGAGTAGTTCAGCAGCAGGTAGGGGTGGACGTCCACCACCGAGCCGTTCATGTAGGCGCCGCTGCGCTTCCCCGGCCGCGGGAACCAGTCGATCCAGCGCTCGGCGAAGCCCCTCTGCATCACGTCGACGTACTCGTCGCCCAGGATCTGACCGGCGGCCAAGGCCAGCTTGACGCCTTCTTCCTTGGAGTACTCCTTGCCGGTCTCCACCAGGGGCGGGTAGATGTCGTAGTAGCGCAGGTCGTCGATGCCCAGGATGCGGCCTCGGATCTTGAAGTAGCGGTGCAGCGTGGAGAGGTTCTCGTTGGTGACCCTTACCAGCGTGCGGTAGACGCTTTCCGGGATGTTGTCGTCGCTCAACGCTGAGGCCAGCGAGCTGGGATAGTTGCGCAGGTCGGCGTAGAGCTTGTCGCGCTTGAGCTGCGAGTACAGGGCCACGCCGTAGGTGCGCTCGTACTCCTTGTACTTGGACCAGTACTCCTGAAAGACCAGCTTGCGGTCGCCGCGGTCGGGCGCCTGGCGGCCCTGGTTGTAACCGGCGGGATCCAGTCGAATCTCCTTGCCGGTCGAAAGAGCCACCGAAGGCCAGGGCATGTCGGCGTTGGCGAGGGTCCGCCGCACATCCTCGGGCGAGTCCGCCAACGGGCCGATCTGGGCGATCACCTTCTCGATCTCTTCGGAGCGCACGTGCTCGGCCGAGCGCAGAATGTCGTCCAGCGGAAAGGCGTACTTCGCCAGGCCGGGCTCGGCGGCGACGAAACCCTCGATCTTCGCGCGGCCGGCTGCGATGATGGCCGGCGCGATGAAGCTGGTCTTCTGCGAGAAATCCGCGCCCAGCAACTGCGCTTCGGAGCGCATCTGAGCGGCCTCGTTCACCCGGGTGTCTTCGTCGGACAGCATCGACGCGTAGCTGCCGATCCGCGCCACGCCCTTGCGCAGCTCATAGAGCAGATCCAGGCACTGGCGGAGACGAGCGGCCGAGGAGGCCATGTCTCCGTTGCAGGCGGTGATCTCGTCGAGCCGGCCCGCCAAGTCGTCCTTGGCCACGGCCCAAGCCTTCTGGTCCGGGTAGATGTCGCCGAGATTCCAACGGTCGGCGTCTTGCGCCGGCAGCGCAGGGGTGAGCAATAGGACCGCGAGCAGGAGGATTCGCTTCACCCTAGGCAGATTAGCAGAGGGAGCGCCCGACCCCGACAGCTCCGAGACCTCGAAATGGTGTACAGTGGGTCGGCGCTCAGGATTCGCCCCTCCGCCCAGGGGAGCCAGTTTTGGACGTTGACCGCTCCGAGTCGATCCAGCGGTTCCCAAGCTGACTCCATGAACATCCTGCTCTACAACCCCGACAACGGAATCACGCGCAATTTCATGCCCCACCTCTGGATGTTTCTGCTCCAGAGGCTGACCCCGCCGGGGCACAAAGTGTTTCTCATCGACGGAAACGCCCGTCCGATGACGGACAGCGAGCTCTGCGACTACATCCGCGAGAACGACATCCGGCTGGTCGGCATCGGTGCGATGACGCGGATGATCGCCCGCGCCTACAAGGTCGCCGAAGCCGTCCGCGCCATCGGCGTCCCGGTGGTGATGGGCGGCCCGCACGTTACCGAGGTTCCCGACGAGCCGCTGGGGCGCGACGGCGGCAAGCGCTACGCCGACGCCATCGCCGTGGGTGAGGCCGACAACACCTGGCCGCAGATCGTGGAAGACGCCGCCAATGGTTGCCTCAAGGAGCTCTACGAGCCGGTCAACGCCGAGGGCGTGGAGGTCAAACCGAGCCTCGAGGATTATCCCGACATCGGCTGGACGGAGCTCGACCTCGACCAGTTCAACATGGTCCCGAAGTTCCTCCGCTCGCGGCTCAGCAAGCTCGACTCCGGCTGGGGGTCGTTTCGCGTGATCCCGATCGAGTCGGGCCGCGGCTGCCCGTACGGCTGCGAGTTCTGCACCGTCACCGGCTTCTTCGGAGACTCGTTGCGCTTCCGCTCCAACGAGAGCGTGGTCAACGAGATGTTGCGGCTGAAGCGCCGCGCCCGAGAAGACCGCGGCCAGGTCGCGATCTTCTTCGTGGACGACAACTTCGCCATCAACAAGAAGCGCACCAAGTCGCTGCTGCGGGCCATCATCGCGGCCGACGCGCAGTTGCCGTGGGTGGCCCAAATCAGCGCCAATCTACTGACGGACACCGAGCTCGTGGATCTGATCGAGCAGGCCGGCGGCAAGTGGATCTTCATCGGCATGGAGTCGATTGACGACGCCAACCTCAAGGACGTCAACAAGAGCTTCAACAAGCCCGATACCTACCAGGCCGTGCTCGAGAACTTGGCTCGGCGCAACATCTACGCCATCACGTCGTTCATCTTCGGCATGGACAACGACACGACGGGCGTGGCGGAAAGGACGCTCGACAAGATCCGCTCCTGGCCGCCGGGGCTGCCGGTCTTCGGGCAACTGACGCCCTTCCCCGCGACGCCTCTCTACGACCGATTGTTGGCCGCCGGACGGCTGGAGCGGCCCAAGCACTGGATGGACTTTGCTCCGTTCGTGATGTGCCACAAGCCGCTGAAGATGTCGATCGCCGAGGCCCGCCATGAAGTAGGCGTCGCCTGGACCGAGTCCTACAGCCCGGAACGCAACCGCTACGCGGCCGACTACCTCGCCGACAAGCCGGTGGGCCACCGAATCATGCATGTGCTGGCGCGCATCGCCTTCCGAGGGATCTACTTCCCGCAGGTCAGCCGCTTCCAATGGTTCAAGGCATTCGGGCAGAACTGGCGACTGCTGTGGGAACTGGCCGTGCAATTGCGAAAGAGGCCCAAGCGCTCGACGCCGGCCGAGATCGCCGCGGCCGAAGCCGGCTCTTAGCGTCCGCCGCTCCCGCAAAGCTCCACCTTGTGGCCCCGCCCGAGCTGCACTATGCTCGTTGGGCACGTGAGGAGGAAGTCATGGCCGGATTTCCCAGCATTGCGCCGCGAAGCCTCGACATCATCGTCGGCTCCCAGGCTCTGACCCCGTACCAGTGGGCGGCCAAACTGGCGCCGCCCGACCAGTTGATCCCCTACAAGAACGCCATGCTATGGCTCGAGGGAGAGGTCTTCGGGTCGCAGGAAGAGTTCCTCGGCCAGGTCGAGCGAATCCTGCAGTTCCAGCAGGCCGTAAACCACCGTCCAACCGCCACCATCGCCCCTCCCACAGGCATCGGCCCTGAGCCGGACCCGGAGCCGCAGTCGGGGGGAGGTTGGTCCGCGGTCAAGACCAAACCCAAAGCGCCGAGAAAGCCCAAGGTGCGCCTGAATAAGCAGCAACTGGCCGCCGCCATCGTTGACGGCTGCATCGACGAGTTGCACCGCGTATACCAGTTCGCCGGCCCCTCGCTGCGCATCTCCGACGTCTACGCCGACTTCAACAGCAAGGAGTTCACCTACCCGGCCCTGATCGGCGCAATCCGTACCGAGATCCAGAAGCTGCGCACGCCGTCCCAGTGCGGCTTCAACACCAAGACATCGGCGCGGTTCTGGGCCGAGTCGAGCGCGGGCAAGGCGAACAACTTCAACTTCAAAGTGCAGGTTCCGGACAAGTCCAAGCCCAACGGCTGGTCCGCTCAGGCTCAGATCCATGTGCTTTGGCAATAGCCGTCGGTAGACTAGCGTCATGAACAGGCGAGGGTTCCTGGCCGCCGCGCTGGCGACGGCGTCGTGTGGGACGAGCCGGCGGCGTCCGGTCATTCTGCTGCGTTCCGGCTGGCAGACCGAGAACATCGGCGATATCGCCCACACTCCGGGCGTGCTGCATCTGCTGGAAGAGCATCTGCCCGAAGCGCAGGTCATCCTGTGGTCGAATGCGCTCGAGAACGGCGTCGGCGAGATGCTGCGCGCCCGGTTCCCCGCGGTGGAGATCGTCAGCGGCGAGCCGGAGGACTTGGGCCCGGTCTTCGAGCGCGCCGACTTCCTGCTGCACGGCTCCGGCCCCAGCGTCGTGGCGCGCTCGCACGTCGCCGCTTGGAAAGAGCGGACCGGCAAGCCGTACGGCATCTTCGGCGTGACCATCTCGATCGAAGGCGAGGCGGCCAGCGCAGCCCTCAGCCCGGACTACCGCGCCGTATTGGGAGGCGCCCGCTTCGTCTTCACCCGCGAGACCCGCTCGCTCGAGAACTTGAGACAGGCGGGTATTCAGGGCCCCGAGCTCGACTTCGTGCCGGATGGGACCTTCTCCGTGGATGTGCGCAACGAACCTGCGGCCCTGGAGTACCGAACAAAGAACGGCCTCGAGTCGGGCCAGTTTCTCTGCGTGATCCCCCGACTGCGCTACACGCCGTATCACGAGTTCAAGAAGGTCGATTGGAGCGAGGAGAAGATCCGGCAGCGCACCGCCGCGAACGAGGCCCATGCCGAGGCCGATCACGCCAAGTTCCGGGAAACGATCATCGCCTGGGTTCGGCAAACCGGAGGCCGGATCCTGCTCTGCCCGGAGATGACCTACGAAACGGGCATCATGGACCCCTTGCTCTACGATCCGTTGCCCGAGGATGTGAAGTCTTCGGTCCTTCGCCGGAAGCAATACTGGCTGACCGACGTGGCGGCGTCAGTGTACGCCGAGGCGGCGGCCGTGTTGAGCTTCGAATGCCACTCGCC
Source organism: Acidobacteriota bacterium (assembly GCA_016125275.1). Taxonomy (GTDB): domain Bacteria; phylum Acidobacteriota; class Terriglobia; order Bryobacterales; family UBA6623; genus RI-231. Next base: position 43,701 of record WGMB01000017.1, read on the forward strand.
CATCATCGCGGCCTCGATGGGAACGCCCTGCTTCTATGTGCATCAGCCGGAGGACGGCATCAAGGGGACGATGTGGAAGGACGTCGGCCTGCGCTCCTTCGAAGTGGAGGAGACGACCGGCGCTGAGCTGGCCGAGGCCGTCCTGGCGGTCCACGCCAACCCGGAACAGGCTCGCAAGAAGGTGGCGGACGCCGTCGCCTTCGCCCGCGACCGGCAGCGCTTTGGGATGGAGCGGCTGAAGGCCAACCTGAGCGGCCAGGCGGCTTGACTCACTACGGCGCCGGCGGTGGAATCGGCAACAACTGGCCGACCGTTACCGGATCTTCGCGTGAGGCGCTCCACGGCAGAGTCTGCACGATGTTGCCGGAGGGTATGCTGAGGAACTCCAGCGACGGGAAATCGTTGAGGCCCGTGGCGGGATCGCTGACGATGTGGTCGACCACCAGATAGGCGCCGTCCGGACTGACCGCCATGGTCATGGTGCTGAGGTCGGCGATCGGCGTGTGCGCGATCCGAGTGGAGGTCGCAATATCGTAGACGCCCACGCCGGATGACTGCCCACTCCGCACCGGCGCCATGAATAGGTACGTCCCGGTCGGGTCGACGGCAATGTGCGCGGGTCCGCCGAACACGTTGAAGCCCTCGTCCGAAATGATGTGGCTCACCGATCGGGTCAATGTGTCGATCACCGCCACGCCCTCATAGGCGGTCAGGAACACCCGTCCGCCGTCCGCGGTCGCCACAGTTTCGGGCCGCGGCTGCGAGCCGAGGAAACGGAAAGTCTCGACCAGCGTCCGGGAGGTCAGATCGATCAGGTGGCAGTCCACACCCACCGGGTCGGTGAAAGTCTGCCCCCGCAGCGGCGCGGCGATGTAGAGGCTTTCGCCGTCGGGCGTCACCGCCAGCGAGAACGGAATCGACGTAGTCGGCAGAGCAATCGAACCGGCCTCCTGGAACGTCGACAGGTCGATGATGCGCAGCGAGGGAGCGAAACCGCCCGTCCCCGATTGCGCCCCGGTCGACAAAAGGTAGAGGAAGCTGTTGCCCGGCGCGGCGACTCCGTCCTTGAGGTTTTGCCCTGTCGACAACGATCGGACGGCCTTCGGGGGGTCCACGCTCATGTCGAACTGCCGCAGAATGCCGGTCAGTGTAAAGCCGAATAGGGTCGTATCGGGGGCGATCGCGGCACCGTTGGTCTGAGACGCTCCGCGAGGGGCCGTGGCGGCCGCCTGCGCGGCCGCGGCCAGGGAACGCACCATGGTCTCCTCATACAGCCGCCGCTCCTCCCGTCTCGCCTGCTCCCTGGCAAAGACTCGCTGGAAGACCTTGGTTTCCTCGCTCGATGTGGCGCTCGTTCGCCAGAACAGAGGCACGAAGAAGTACAGCTCGGGAGTCAGGTACTTCTCGCACCCCAGTTGGGACGCCGCCAGCACGGCGGCCAACAGCGCCGTCAGTCGCCTGTTTCTCATCGGATCACCGCCGTCTTGCTGGACCAGTTGCTCACGCCTAGGTACGACCGGTCGTAGCCGGGCAGCGTCGCGGCGCTTGTCAGCGGGACGTCCCCCAAGGAGATCCGCGCCACCCGGTAGGCTTCCCCGTCGGACGCCGGGAGAGCCATGAGCACATAGGACGGAACACTGAAGGTCGTCGCGCCCGGCGGGGCCACGCAGACGAAGCCGCTGGAGCCGTTGTGGCTGACGAGCTCGCTGGTTCCGACGATCACTACGCCCCGGTTCGCGCCCTGGACGGCCGTCCAAGTCAGCGCGAGATCCTTGGCGCGGTCGATCTGGTTCACCTGGTCGCGGTTGGTCCAAGTGATCGCCGCAGCGCTTTCGAGCATGACTCGGAAGCCCGAGCCGATCAGCGTGAACGGTCCGGTGTTGAGCAGCGAAGGGGTCGGCGCGAGACCCGGCGAGCCCTGCGAGCCGAGCAGCGCGTAGAACGTCCCCGGGAAGCCGTCGTTGGCGGGGGCGGGAGCCGTGGCGTTGCCGACCTGCACGCTCAGGGGGCCCGCATCGATCTGCGCGCCCGGTGGCCCGAACGCTGAGCCGCTGCTGAAGAAGCCGCTCGTCCGCGCGCTGTAGACCATGCAGGTCCCCGGTGGCGGGGGCGCCGTCAGGGCGCTGAAGTAGAAATCGCTGGGGCCGGACTCGCGAAAAGCCGCCAGCAGATGATCCAGCACCACGTTGTAGGCCTGATCCACCCGAACGTCCACGTGGAGAGTCTCACGGGCGAGCTGCGCCATCGCCGTTCGGCCGCCGGTGCGACTCTGCTCCAGCGGGTTTTGCGGGTCGCTGCACGCCTCGCCGGTGGGATGAATGGCCATCGTGACGGTGTTCGATAACCGTTGCGCCGCCGCTGCGGACCACTACGGGGACGTAACACCCGGCCGGAGCGTCCCCCGGCACGGTGAAGACAATCTGGTCGATGGCGGCGCAGCACGGCGTGCGGCCGGCATAGGCGATGGCGGCCTTCTTGCCGCCGATGTACAGCTCGATGGAGCCGTCGAGCGTTTGCGGCATGGGCGCGACCGAATCGGGGAATGGCGCTGCGCCGATCCCCGTGCCCCATAAGATGGAGACCTGGCCCGGCCGGGCCGTTTGGCTGAAGGAGTTGATGGGCTGGCTCGCCGGGGAGACGTAGTTCTGGACGATGCCGGGCCCGAAGCCGCCGCCGTTCACCGAAAACAGCCCGACGGACGCCGCGGTCACTTCGACTGGAATGGGGTTGCTGACCTGGCCGTTGTACGTCACCCGCAGCGAAGCGAGCCCCAGCGGGGCGTTCGACGGCAGGATGACGTTGAGCTGCCCGGCGGAGACATACACCGGAAGCGCTCGGACTTTCGCCGCGCCTTGGGAGAGCTCCACGGAGACGCCGGCGAAGGTCTCCTGCAAGGGAAATGCCGAGACCTGTTGCGGCGCCGCGGGGCCCAGATCCCGGCCGAAGATGGAGAACATGCTTCCGCGGGCGAGTGCGGCGTTGGGAAGGCCCGGCGGAAGGAACGAAGCCGCGTTGACGGCCCCGCGGTAGTAGACGAACGGTTGCCCAAAAGCCCCGCCCGCCAGCAGGAGGAACGCCATGAAGCGAACCATATAGGCTGCATTCTATGAGAGCCGAGGCTCGCCGCCAATGGGGCCCGCGGGCGATTTTGTGTGCCGCATCGGAGGGAGCCTCGGTTACTCTGTGCCCGGAGGTCCGATTCCATGCTGAACAAGGAACGCTCGGTCAAATTCTTCGAGAGGGTCTGGAACGAACGCGATGAGAACGCCCTCTCCGGGTTCTTGCATCCCGATGTGACCGCCTATTTCGAGGGCGGCGTCATCTGCAAGGGCATGGAGGAGGTCCGCGCCTGGATGCATGACGTGCTGAAGGCTATGCCCGACCTGCACTTCGACGTGATCGATGTGATCGAGGAAGACCCCAAGGTCGTGGTGCGGTGGCGCGCGACGGCCACCGTCGGCGGGCAGACCGAGATGGTGCAGGGGATGACCTGGTTCCTGCACCGGGGAGACGCCATTGTGGAAGGCGGCGACTGCTGGAACAAGGGCGCTCTGGACGCCAAGCTGGAGCGGGCGGCGGCGACGGCAGCCTAGTCCGGCGGCTTAGTGCACCATCTTGCTCTTGTTGTTCATGTAGTCGAGCAACAGGTGCTGGCCGAGGTTGTAGGGGCTGGTGAAGTAGGCCTTACCGCGGCAGATCTGCGCGACCTTTTGGATGAACTGCACCAAAGCGTAGTCCTGCGCCAGCATGAAGGTGTTGATCATCACCCCTTGACGTTTGCACTTGTGGACCTCTTCGAGCGTCCGGCTGATGACCAGGGGGTCGAGGCCGAAGGGGTTCTTGTAGATGCGGCCGTCCTCCAAGGTGAGGGCCGACGGCTTACCGTCGGTGATCATGATGATCTGGCGCATCTCCTTGCGCTGCCGCCGCAAGATGCGCTGGGCGACGATCAGGCCTTCGCGGGTGTTGGTATGGAACGGCCCGACCTTCACCCGGGCCAGCTTGCTCAGCGGCAGCTCTTCGGCGGAGTCGTGGAACAGGACGACGTGCAGGGAGTCGCCGGGGTATTGGGTGCGAATGAGATGCGCCAGCGCCAGCGCGACCTGCTTGGCTGGCGTGAAGCGGTCCTCGCCGTACAGGATCATCGAGTGGCTGCAGTCGAGCATCAGCACGGTGGCGCAGGAGCTTTGATACTCCGACTGGCGCACCATCAGGTCGGGATACTCGAGCTCGAAGCTGCCTTCCGGCCCCAGGGCGGCCATCCCCTGGCGCTGCATGGCGTTGGCGAGCGTTCCGGGCACGTCGAGGTTCAGGGTGTCGCCGAACTGGTAGGGCTTGGACGAGCCGCTGGTCTCGACGCCGGTCGCCATCTCACGGGTGTCGTGGCTGCCCAGGCTGGACTTGCCTAGTGAGCCGAGCAGGTCCTTGAAGGTCTTGTAGCCCAGAAAGTCGAGGCTCTTGTCCGAGAGCTCGAAGCGCACCTCGGCGGGCTCGCCGCTGCCGGCGCCGCCGCCCTCGTTCATCTCCACGCGGCGCTCGCCGGACTCGCCCGGCTGGCCGATGGTCACGTAGCCGTCGTCGGCGAGCTTCTGCGTCAGGCGGTCGACGAGCCGTTGGTACTGCTCGGGGTCCATGCCGGCGAGCTGGTCAAACATCTCCTCGAGCCGGTCCTCGCTGAACAGGTCGCCGCTTTCTAGGGCTTCGCGGATTGCCTGCTGGAGCTCTTCGAGGCCGCGCCCGTCCATCTCCTGGAAGCGAAACTGCTGCTCGTAGCCGCTGCGGAGGAAGAACTCCGAGAGCGCCCGCATGAGGTCTTCGGAGGAGATGCCGAGGTCGTCGCCGAGGTACTTGGTGAACGTGACGAACTTCATGGCCTGCGCCTGGACTCAGTCTAGTGGATGGCCGGAAGCATCGCCCCAGGCGACAGGAACCTGACAGGAACGGCCCCAAAACAGGGGCAGAACTGACATTTTTCGAGGCGAATCGGGCCCAAATGTCAGTCGCGGCGCTGGGGCCGCCCTAGTGCTATCAACGAGATACAGCGCAAAAGTCCGATTTTGTCAGGTTTTTTGCGTTTTGCCCGCCCGGGACGGCCCGCGGAGGCGGCGTGACCGCCCCTTCCGCAGCACACCCTCAGGGTACTCCGGGCGTCAAGCCCCACGGGCGTGGGCGATGGCCTAGTCGGAGCTTTCGGGGCCCTCCGACGGAGGATCGCCTCCCGGCATCTGATCGATCAGCGCCTGGGTCCAGCGGGCCATCTCCATTCGGCCTAGGGTCACAAACCCGTCCCGGGATCGGGCGAGGATACCAACGCCCTCTTGCACACTGCCGAAGGCGCACAGCAATTGACCGACGTCCAGCCCCACCATACAGATGCCGTCGAGCCGCCCCAATTCCAGATTGATCCGATAGGCCGTGACCAGCTTCGGAAAGGCCGCCTCATACTGCCGCCGACGCAGGTCGATCCGGGCCATGGACCACATCGTATTGGCGATGCCGTCCTTGTCCCCCAGCCCTTCGAAGATCTCCAGCCTCTCCTGGTGCAGCTCCAGGGCCGCCTCCACCTCCCCCTTGTCCCCTCGCATTTGCGCGATGTCTCCCAGCGTCACCGCCCGCTCCCGCTTGTCCCCCAGCCCTTCGAAGATCCCCAGCCTCTCCTGGTGCAGTTCCAGGGCCGCCTCCACCTCCCCCTTGTCCGCTCGGATTCGCGCGATGTCTCCCAGCGTTACCGCCCGCGACCGCTTGTCCCCCAGCCCTTCGTAAACCTTCAACTCCTCCTGGTGCAGTTCCAGGGCCGCCTCCACCTCCCCCTTCCCCGCTCGGATTCGCGCGATGTCTCCCAGCGTCACCGCCCGCGACCGCTTGTCCCCCAGCCCTTCGTAAACCTTCAACTCCTCCTGGTGCAGCTCCAGGGCCCCCTCCACCTCCCCCTTCTCCGCTCGGATTCGCGCGATGTCTCCCAGCACGATCGCTTGCTCGCGACCAGGGGGCAGGAGCGCTTGGGCCCGCTCGAGGAACGGCAGGGCCTCGTCGGGCCGTCCCCTCGCGACCAGCGCGCGGGCATGGACGATCAAGGTCGCGGCGTGACCGGCGGCGTCTCCCTGGTTCGCCGGGTCGGCCAGCATCTCCAAAGCGCGGCTCATCCATCCGTCGGCCTCGACTGTGTCGCCCACTTGCTCGCAGCGCTCCGCGGCTGTCCGCAGGAGATCGACGGACGCGGGCGCGCCGGCCTCATCCAGCAGGGCCAGGGACTGCTTGGCCCATTCGGCGGCCTGCCGGTACTCGAAGCGCCGTGCCAAGTCGCGCAGGGCGTCGGCTGTCGTCCGCGCCGCCACGTAAGCGTTCTTTCCGCAAAGAGCCAGCCGAGTCAGCTCGTTGTCCTGCGCATAGCTCCGGTCCCGGTTGCCGGCCTCGCCGCCCCAACTCTCGAACAGTGCACCCGTGACGCGCTGGGCCAACTCTCGACGCTCTTGGTCCGTCAGCTCCCCGCTCAACGGCTGAGCGAGGGCGTTCCCAGCGAGCTCGGGCTCTTGGCCCCGGCTGGGACTCTCATAGAGCTCGATCAGCCCGAGCGACGAAAGCCGCTCGATACGGCGATCCGCCGCTTCGGCGAGGCCGTCCGCGCTCAATAGCCGAACCACCGCGCGCGGTACGGGGATCTGAAACAGTTGTGTCTTGCGCAGGAGGTCCCGTTCCTCGGGAGCAAGCAGATCGAGCAGACTCTGGAGCGCCAGGCTGAGGAAGAAGTCTCGAACCTTCTGCTCGGACGGCAACGAGCCGTTGCGCAGAAAGTCGTCCATCTGATCCAGGCAAAGTGCGCCGGCTTCCTCATCCGCCAAGCAGCGCGAGACCAGAATGTCCTGCAGACCGGGATTGCCCTGAGCCGCCGCAATGGCCCGGTACCAGAGCCCAGGAGCCGGCTCCGAAACGACGGTTCTGGGCGTGCTCAGCTCGACGCGGAGCTTGGCGAAAGCCTGTTTCTGCGCCTCATGCGAATCCATCGCCGGCAAGGGCAAGTCGTAGAGCTGGGTCGCGAGGTCGGCGCCGCCGGAGGCGGGCAGCGTGAACAGAAAGCGGCTGGTGAACAACAGGCGCGAATCCGTGTCAGCACTGGCGAAAGCTTCGACCACGGCGCGGATGGACTCGACGTACTCGGGCGCGAGGACGTGCAGCCCAGTCTCCCGAGCCTGGAGGGCGCGCTCGAGGTCGTCGACCACCAGCAGCACCGGCCGTGAAGCGACCCGGCCGTCAGCGTCCTTCCTGACTTGCGCGCAAGGGCCTTCGAGCAGCTCGGTCAGCGCGGGCAGTAGATGGGCGGGGCGGTCCCGAACGTCATCGGCATAGCGTTCGATGATCGCCATGACCTCCGGCGTGGCGATGCGCTCGCGGAAGGCAGCGAGAATCGCCGGGGCGTCGTAGCGGTCGTAGATCACCACGGTCTCATGCGTGGGTTCGAGCCGGTGCGCCACCCTGGCGGCGACGCTCGACTTGCCCTGACGGCCCATGCCACGAATCAGCGCCCCGGCCCGGCGGACGGACCGCGAGGCCCGGAACTCCCGCAGGATGGCCTGCATGGACCGGCGGCGGCCGACGAACTCGAGCTCGCCGGCGACGGGCACTCGCTTTCCCTTGCGGTCCAGAAACGCTTTGACGCCCGCGCCTCGGTTGACGAGCTTGCGGGGGCCGGAGGCCGTCGCCAAGGCGCCGCCGCCCATGGGGTTCAGATAGAGCCGGGCCAAGTGCCAGTCGCGCGCGTTCGAGACGCCGGCGGCGTCGGGCTCCAGCTCTTGGGAGCCGGCGAGGTCGAGCCGAGCGTAGGCCAGGGCGTGCGCGAGATCCTCCCCCGCCGCCAAACGGTGGTGCAGATAAGCCGCGAAGAGAGCCGCCTCGCGGTCGCGAACCGACGCAGCCCAGCCAAGAACCGCCGGGGCCCCGGATCGGACCAGCGAGCGGGCGAGAGAGTCCAGCTCGGGGTCGGCTTGGCCGGTTTGGCAGGCCGACAGGAACAGCAGGCGGGGATGGTGCGCAGCCAGGCGGCGCACGAGGTCGCGGGCTTTGGTATAGGCAGGGTCGCCGACCTCATCCTCCAGCAGCAAACCGGGCTCGGGCTCGAGCGCGCCGTGGCAGGAGATCTGCACGACGTCCGGGCGCTCCCGGGCGACGACGGCGGCGAGCTGTTCCAACTCGCCGCTTTCTTCAACGACCAGATCCAGACCGAGGCTGCGGGTGGCCCCCAGGATGGAGGCCTCCTCGGCTTCGTAGTCGAGGTTGTCAGCCCCTCGCGGCGCCGCCGCCATGAAGACGACGCTGAGCCGGTTGGGCGAGGGCGCCGGCGGCGATGCGGCCTTGCCGATGCGGCGCACGGGGCTGTAGGCGAGCTCGCCGAGCGCCCAGTGCCGGCCGTCTTGGGCGAGTAGCTCCCAAGGAGCGTCCAGGAAGGTCCGGGCCCGGGGATTGTCGGACCGGCCGACGGCGAACTCCACCAGGAGGGGCGGCGTGGCGACGTCGAGGATGCGGTCGAGAAACCGATCAGCCCCGTTCAGCCATGCAAACAGCTCTTGCCCCAGGGCAAGCAGGCCCGCGGCCGGTGCGACGGCGGAGGCGAGGTCGCGGTAGCGGGCCGTCCAAGCCGCGAGCTGCTCGAGGTCGGCGTCGCCGACGGGCCGGTCCTCGCGAACCTCCGCGGCGGCGCAGCGCAGTTCGAGACCGTGATGGGCGAGGGTAACGGTTGCGGCGGGCGGCATTCGGATATGATCCTACCCGAATCCTCGCCGCCGTTTGGGGCGATCCCGAGGGGGAGTTTGGGCGCCCTACTCCGCCTCGAAGGCCTCGTAGAGGAAGGAGCCGTGGCGCTCGACGAGCAAGGCTACGGCGTCGCCGCGCTGGAAGGCTTCGAGCTTCTGCTCGAGGGACTGGACCGAGAGCACGATGGAGCCGTTGATCTCGTGGATCACGTCACCGACGCGCAGGCCGGACGCCGAGCCCTCGTCGGCGTCGAGGCGACCGGCTACGTAGACGCCCGAGGCGTTGCGGAGCTCCGGCAGGAGCTTGGCGACGCGTTTGTCGACCTCCACGGCCACGATGCCGAGGCGAGGGATCTGTCCGTGGGCCGGGTCGACGAGGTCAGAGATGGTTTCGGCGTGCAGGCCGTCGGCTTCACGCGGCGTCACGGAGACGGACATGGCGCGTCCCTCGCGCAGGATCTCGAGCTTCAAGGGCTGGTCGGTCGGGCTCTGCAGCATGGTCATGGCGAACATGGGGACGTTGTGGATGGGGCGTCCGTCGATGGCCAGGACCAAGTCGTTGAGCTTGAGGCCGGCCATGTCGGCGGGTCCCTTGGCGGTGATGTCGGAGATGATCACGCCGGAGCTGCGGGGGATGCGGAGGGCTTCCGCCAGGATGGGGGTGAGGGCCTGCACGCCGATGCCGATGACGGGGCGATGCAGGTGGCCGTACTGGCGCAGTTGCGTGGCGGCGTACTCGATCAGCGCGCTGGGGATCGCGAAGCCCAGGCCTTCGCTGCCGCCCGAATTGCTGAGGATGAAGGTGTTGATGCCGACGACTTCGCCGGCGGTGTTGACCAAGGGGCCGCCGCTGTCGCCCGGATTGATGGCGGCGTCCGTCTGGATGAACAGGAACGGGCTGTCGGGTTCGGGCTGGCGGGCGATCGAGCTGACCACGCCCATGCTGACCGAGTGGTCGAGGCCGCCGCGGCTGCCGAAGGCGAAGACCAGTTGGCCTTGGCGCAGGTTGCGGTAGTCGGCGAACTCGAGCACCGGCAGGTCCTTGCCGCTGATCTTGATCAGGGCGATGTCGAACTCTTCGAGCACCCCAACGACGGTGGCTTCCTTGGGCTCGGCCGTCGCTTGGGCCAGGGTGCGGGTCAGGACCGAGTCGGAGGCGCCGTCTTCGGCCTGGGGCCTGTCGAGCATGGTGACGCGAATCCGCTGGGCTCCCTCCACGACGTGCGCGTTGGTGACGATGTAGCCGTCGGGGTGAACGATCAGCCCGGAGCCGATCGCTTGCTGGCGTCCGATGACGGTGGCGTTGGTTCCGTAGCCGTCGGAGCGTTCGGGGCCATAGCTCGTGACGCGGATCTGCACCACGCTCGGGGCGACCGCGGCGGTGATTTCCTGGACGGCCGCGCTGAGTCCCTCCAAAGAGGTCAGGGCGCCGGGTTTGCTCTTGACCGGGACTTGTCCGAACGTCGGCTGGGGGGCCAGGGCCAGCCAGAGGCATGCTTGCAGTGCGGCCCCCGCCATCGTTTGCAACTTCGTCATTGGGGTAAAGCTCGAAATCCGTCGCCCGCGGCGCGCCTGCTTCGGTTTTCGCGGGCGCAGCTTGTTTTGATCATAGACGCCGCCCGGCTGAACCGTGCGGCATTCCGCACGAAGCCCGCCAGAGCGCCGCACACGCGCTGAAACCTTTTCATCGACCAGCTTGCTATGCTTCGAGGCGACAACTGTCGCCGCACACCGCCGGACCGGGGGACGGCGCGACGTTCCGAGCCGAACGCTTCGTTCCCAAAGAGTCCCGCAGATGGGCGGCGCCGGCAGCGGCGGCTTGCACAAGGCTGGCGCCGCGAGGGTTCTGCACCATGACTCGGAGATCCGCCCTTTCGCTTCTCTCCCCCCTGCTGGCGGGCAGGGCTTTCGCCGGGGATTGGCCTCAGCTCCGCGGCCCGGACGGATCGGGCCTGTGCCCTTCGTGCTCGCATCTGCCCACCGAGTTCGGCCCCGGCAAGAACGTTCTGTGGAAGACGGATCTGCCGCCGGGCAAATCGTCGCCGGTGTTGGTGGGAGATCGCATCTTTCTGACGGCGTCCGACGGCGAGGAGCTGGTGACGCTGTGCCTGGACCGGCCGACCGGCGCGGTGCGCTGGCGGAGCTCGGTGCGCGCCGCTCGCCACGAGCCGATGAACGACCTGAATGACCGGGCCGCCCCGACGGCGGTGGTCGGCGACGATCGGGTTTTCGTGTTCTTCTCCGAGCTGGGGCTGGTGGCCTACGATTTCGACGGCAAGGAGCTGTGGCAGACCCCGCTCGGCCCGTTCAACAGCCAGCACGGGGTGGTCGCTTCGCCGGTATACGCCGACGGCAGGGTAGTGCTGGTGTGCGACCAGGACACCGACGCCTACATCATCGCGCTCGACGCCGAGACGGGCGAAGTGGCGTGGAAGGTTCCGCGCAACGTCATCAACGGCTACGCGACGCCGATCATCCATCGGCCGGAGAGCGGCCCGACGCAGGTGATCGCGCCCGGCTCGTACCAGCTCACGGCGTACTCGATCGTCGACGGCGAGCCGATCTGGTTCGTTCGGGGCTTGACGTGTCAGCCCAAGTCCGCGCCGGTCATCGTGGGCGACACGCTCTACTTCAACGGCTGGACGTCGGGCAACGACCCCGGGCAGCAGGTGGAACTGCCGGAATTTCCGGAAGTTGTGGCGAAGGCGGACGCCGATCACAACGGCAAGCTGTCGCAGCCGGAGCTGCCCAAGCCCTGGCAGCCCACCGGGAGCTGGCGGGCGATCGATCTCGATCGCGACGGCTTTTTGAACGAGCGGGAGTGGACGTTCTTCCGCACGCGCCGGGCGGCCCGCAACGGCCTGCTGGCGGTGAAGCTGGGCGGCAGCGGCGACGTGACCGAGACGAACGTGCTGTGGCGTTTCGAGAAGGGGCTGCCCGACGTGCCCACGCCCTTGGTCTACGACGATGTGCTGTACCTGTTCAAGAACGGCGGCATCGCCACCTCGCTCGACGCCAGGACCGGCAAAGTACTCAAGCAGGGTCGGCTGACCGGCGCCCTCGACAACTACTACGCCTCTCCGGTGGGCGTGGACGGCAAGATCTACGTTGCCAGCGAACAGGGCAAGGTGGTGGTGCTGCGTGCGGCCGCCCAGTGGGAGATTCTGGCCGTGAACGAGATGGATGCGCCGATCTACGCCACGCCGGCGATCACCGACGACATCATCTACCTGCGGACGCAGAAGGCGCTCTACGCCTTCGCGCAGCCGAAGTGAGGGCTACTGCCAGACGGCCCGGTGCTTTTGCCGGACCTTGTCGGCGAGGGCGTCCTGCTCCTCGCGGCGGCAGACCGAGATGCTGCCGGGGTGGACTCGGTAGCGGGCCAGCACCTGGTCGGTGACCAGCGGCTCCCAGCGCAGCCCCAGGCGAATCCAGTAGTCGTAGTCGCAGACGTGGCCGACGGATTCGTCCATGGGGCCCACGGCCTCGAGGGCGGACCGCGTCCAGAACACGGCCGGCTGCATGCAGATGTTGCGTTTGGCCATGCCGGCCAGGCTCCAGGGCTCTCCGCCCTTGATTCCGATGACTTGGTCGTCGGCGTCGATGAGCCAGGTCTTGCCGGTAAGCCAGCGGCGGTCGCCCAGGTTGGCGGCGATCCACTCCAGGGCCCCGGGCTCCATCAGGTCGTCGTCGCAGGCGTAGTGCAGCACGTCTCCGGTGGAGGCCGCGAGGCCCTGGTTGAGGGCGTGCGGCACGCCGCGGTCGTCGGTTTCGAGGATCTGGAGGCGCGGGTCGTCCGGCAGGTCTTCCAGTCCCGCGCTCCCTTTGGAACAGACGATGACCTCCACGTCGCGGTGACTCTGGTCCAGCGCGGCCCGCACCGACCGGCGGATGTGCTCCGGGCGGTTCAGAGTCGGGATCACCACGCTGAATCGCATGCGTCCTCGCCCGTCTCGCCCCACACGCCCCACAGCGCACGGGTCCCGTCCGCCTCAGTCCCTCGAACCTCGGCGCTCCAGCGACCAGCGCCGTCCGCGAGAACGTCCGAAACCTCCATCACAGCGCCGTCGCGCAAGAAGGGCTTGGCCTGCCGAATCGCGTCCTGGACCGCACGCCGCGCCGGATTCGCCACTCCGCTCAAGGCGGGAATGGCGCAGACGCGTTCCGTGAAAGCCTCAAAGCGCTTGTCGTGTGAGATCCAGCCGGACTCGGCGGACCATTCGTAGCTCCCATTGCCCTTGCCGGCGTACCAGCCCGAGCCGGTTCGCTGGTGGCTCAAGTGCAGCCAGCCCTCGTCGGTGCGGATCGTCTGCAGGTCCTCGTCCATGAGGCGGGTCAGCAGGATCTCGTCTTCCTTACCGTAGGACCAGCGGTCGACGGGGTCCCAGAAGCCCGGGTTCGTCCCCAAGCCGGCGGAGCGGACGTCATCCACGGCGAAAGCCGCCAGGCCGCACCAGTCTCGGCGAATCTGCCCCGTGAGATCGTGCCGAATGAGTGGGCAGTAGACGGTCCGCGAGGGCCGCACGAAGCGCGCGATCCGCGAGAAGACCCTCGCCGGCCAGCGCACGTGCAGGTCGCTCACGAAGACGATCTCACCCGCCGGCGCGGCCGCCACGCCGTGCTCGATCGCCTCCACCCGCGAAAACGGCTGGGGCCGCCGGACGACTTCGAAGTCGAGACCGGAGGCGGCGAGGGTCGCCGCCACGTCGAGCTCGGTGCTGGCGAAGTCCACGGCGATCACACGCAGCGGCGGAGCGCCGCTGCGCGCCTCGCACGCGATGCGTTCCACCAGCGTCCGAAAGGCTTCGGCGTACTGGAAGACCGGCAGGACTATATTGATCCGAGGGCCGTCCGCGTCGATTCGGACGGCTTCGCGGACCTGGAACCCGACAGATCGTTTGGGCTTCCCGGACGGCTTGCTGGAGTTTCGGGCGGACTCCAGGGCGGCGCCGGGCGCTTCATAGGACTGCATGAGCGTTTCACGATGTTACCTAGAAACGCTGTAAGCCGGCCAACAGAAAAGGACTTACGTCCAAGATTACCGGCGCCCCCGTTAGAAGACGAACCCGAGCGCCGCCTGATAAGACCTGGGCTGGACGAAGTGGGTCCCGCTGAAGGTCGAAAGGAAGTTGTAGAAGCGGTTCGTATTGGTCAAGTTCGTCACCGCGAACTTGAGCGTGGTGCGGTAGCGGTCGGCGTGGAACAGGTTGTCGGTCCCAACGCCGATGTCGAGCACGTGCCGCGGGGCGACGCGCGGGGGATTGTGGTCGTCGCCCGGATTGTCGGGGATCGATAGGCGACTCACCTGGAAGTTCGCGGCCGTGCACTGGTCGGCCGTCAGTGGAACGCCGACCGAAGGAGTGGCCGCGCCGCAGGACATGCCGATCGCCGCCTGCTGGGCGCCGGTCAGGCCGAGGGCGTCGTCCAGGCCGGTCACCTCGCCGGCCACCAAGCCGCTGTCATAACGCCACGTGAAAGCCACCCAGGGACCGGTGCGGCCCTGCTGATAACGCAGTTGCGTAGTCTGCTGGAAAGCCTGGTCGTGGTCGATGCGGAAGACCTCGTCGCCGCCCACATCGTTGTTGAAGACCAGCCCGCCGATCTGCGGTCCGAAGTAGCGCGAGCGGGTGTGGCCGAACGTCGTCTGCCACTGGAAGCCGTGCAGCACCGGCGTGCCGATCCGCGCGGCCAGGCCGTCGAGCTTGGACTTGCGCAGCGAGATCGGGAAGGCCAGGGGTGTATTGAGGACCGTGCCGAAGTCGAAGGCGTTCGTCGTGTACTTCCAGAAATAGTCCGCGCTAACGACCAGAAAGTTGCCGATGGCCTGCTCCAACCCCGCGTTGAACTGGTTGCGCCGGCCCGGGTGCAGCGGCACGCTGTCGCTGCCAAGCGCGTTGGCCGTGAGGCCGCCCACGCCGCTGGCGCTCGAGAACACCAGATTCTCGTTGTACGGCGTCTCAAAGGTCCGCGTGTAGGAGGCTCGCAGCACCGTGCCGGTTTGGGGGATCAGGTAGGAGAAGCCGATGCGCGGCTGGGGGGCCGAGTCGTTGACGATGCCGCGGTAGACGTCCATCCGCAGGCCCGCCTGGACTTGCAGGTTGCCGAACTTGATCGAGTCCTGGGCGAACAGGGCCAACTGGTTGACGTTGCGGCTGCCGGCGAACTGCAGCATCGAACCGCCTCGGGTCAGGTCATAGGCCGGCAAACCCGGCAGCAAGCCGGGATTGGGCTGGAAGCCGGCGGCGGCGCAACCGTCCGGGTTGGTGACCGAAGGCAACGCTTGCGGATCGCCGGAGGCGTCCACGCAGACGGGATTGTAGAACGGGTCGGTAATGCCGAACGAGAACTGCTCGCCGAGCCGGGTCTGCATCGCCTGCATGCCGACCTTCAAGTTGTGACGACCGCTGAAATACGCCCAGTCCGCCTTGCCGCCCCAATTCATCAAGGTGCGGTGTTGCGAGAACGTCAGCGGCGTGTCGTCGAAACCGTTGCGGCTGGGGTAGTAGTTCACCCAGTCCTTGCGGGCGAAAGCGTTCACGGTCAGCAAGGCCTTGCTGCCGAAGATTCGCTGGTAGCCCGGCGCGACATTGAAGCTCTGCACCTTCTGGCGCTGGTCCTGGTTGGGCTGATCGTAGGTGTTCGGCACTTGGAACCAGTTGCGGGCCGCGAAGATGTTGAGGTGCAGCGCGTCCTTTTCGGAAAGGCTGTAGTCGAAGCGGTCGAACAGGGTGCCGTTGTTGCCGATGGCGTGCACCGGCGAGAACTCCGGCGTATCGAGGAAGCGTCCGGAGCGGAGCATGTTGAAAGCCAGGAAGTTGCCGACCTTCTCGTTGCCCAGGCCGTAGGTCCCTTCCTCGGAGTACGTTCCGAACGAGCCGACCTGCCCCACGAGGCTACCGGTGGGCTTGCGTCCCAAGCCCGAGCGCATAACGGCGTTAACCACCAGGCTGGTCTTGTCGCCGTACTCGGCCTGCTGAGCGCCGGTGATGAGCTCAGTGGACTGGATGGCGTTGAGCGGGATCTGCGTCGAGAACGCCTTGCTCTGCTGATCGGAGATCGGCTGGCCGTCCACGGAGAAGCTGGTCTGGGCGTGATCGCCCAAGGGGTGGAAGAAGCCGTTGGAGTCAGCCGCCACGGCGCCGCTGCTCAGCGTGATGGCGTCGCTGAGGTTGCTGCCGGGCGAGCTGACCGGCAGCTTGGAGAGGCCCTGCATGTCGATGTCGTTGTGGGCGTAGGGCACGTTCTCGAGTAGGTGGGCGCCAGCCGCTTCGACGGTGACCTCCTGCTTCACGCCGGCCACCTCGAGCTCGATGGAGCCCAAGTCCACGGGAACGGCGCTGCGTACTTCCAGGTCCTGCTCCTTGGTCGCGAACTCCGGCGCGCTGATCTCC
Source organism: Acidobacteriota bacterium (assembly GCA_016125275.1). Lineage (GTDB taxonomy): Bacteria > Acidobacteriota > Terriglobia > Bryobacterales > UBA6623 > RI-231. Next base: position 59,836 of record WGMB01000017.1, read on the forward strand.
ATGTGGTAGGAGTTGGGCGGAACGTTGGTGAACCGGAAGGCGCCTTCGTCGTCGGTCGTCTCGGCGTGCCGGTAGCTGGTCAGACGGTTCAGAATCGTCACCGAGGCGTTCGCCAGGGGGCGCCCCGTGGCGTCGGTGACCGTACCCGCAACGGTGCCCGCGGCGCCGAGGGACTGTGCTCTTCCCTGGTTGGTCAGCAGTAATCCGACGAGAAATAGCGCCCCTGCGCACGAAAATCGCTTCATGAGTGCTAGTATCCGCAACCCCAACAGCAATCCAACGCCCTCTCGGCCCGCCATTTTACGAGCGGGCGGATGACGCCGGTGAGCGGGACATGATGCGTAAGAAACCGCCCGCTATCTCCGCGCGACCAGGGGAAGATCCGATTCAAACAGGACCTGAGGGTTCGCGGGCGGCTCGTCCCAGCGTCCCTTTTCGAGGCTGGATTCGATGGACAGGAAGCGGACTCTCGTCGCCTGCGCGAGTTTGGGGTCCAACTCGATCATCTTGTTCCACAGGAGGGTGAAGCGGGTTCGGCGGGCCTCCGGGTCGCTGATCTCCAGCGTCCGGAGCAGCAGGATGTTCCAACGGTTGCCGAACGTCTCTCGGTAGGCGTCCGGGACGACCTCCCGCTCGCCGTCCGCGTCCCACACCACGAGCCGGAGGCTGCGGTAGACGCTGGTCGAGATGCCGTCGAAGAGCGGATAGCAGGCGACGGGCCAGCCGTTCATGTCGCGCCGGGCGCCCAAGTACAGGTTGCCCGTCAGCAGCAGGGCGGCCGTCAGAACGGCGGCGCGGGGGAGCGGCGCGGGCAAGGGCAAGGCGGCGGCCGGAGCCCAGCGGCCCGAAGCGGCCCCGGAGGGGAACCCTACGCCGAGCCAAGCCAACGGGATCAGCGGCCACAACAGCGGCAGCCGCCGGGCGACGAGCAGGAACGCTTCGCTGCCCTGCGCGAGGCCGCCCGCGCGGTCCACCTCGAGGCCGGGCGTGGGAAGAGGCCGCCCGTCCTGCCAGGCGACCGCGCCGAAAACGTCCAGGGTGCGGACCGCGCCGAGCGCCGTGGCTTCCCACCGCGACGCGGGCGTCCAGCGGCAAACCAGGGGCTCGCCGTAGAGCTTGCCTCCGAACCAGCGGAACAGGCGGCCCCATTCGATGAAGATCACGTAGCAGCCCATCAGGCTCTCGAAGCCGTAGCGCCCGGTGAGCTGTCCGCCAAGATGGAACGACAGCCCGCCCGCCGCCGCCAGCATCCTGGTGCGGCGGTTGAACATCAACGGCAGAAAAGCCATCTCGAGCAGCATCACACCCAGCGAGCCCCATTGCAGTAGCCAGGGCTGCCGGTCGATAGCCGACATCGGCTCGCCGCCCATCATGCGCCACTTGCCGTACAGCGTGTACAGCGGACTGTCACTGAAGGCCCAGTCCAGCCCTGAGCGCCAGAACTTCCAGAACCCCGGGAAGAAGTACGCCACGCCCAAAAGGACCATGGCCAAGGCGATCGGAGCGCCGTAGGCCCGACCCGGCGGCGGGGGCGCCGTAATTCCCTTCCCCGCTCTGCGCCAGGCCTGGAGGAGGCTGTCGATCGAGAGGGCGTCGCCGCAACGGGAGGTCGCCAGCAGCAGCGCGAACCAGACGAGGTGGTGGTGATGGTCCACCTTGCCGTACCACTGGATCGAGCCCCACCCCAGCACCAGCAGCACGGCCGCGAGCGCCGCCGACAGGCGCGAGAACAGCCCCGCCAGCCCAAACCAGCAGACCACGCCGAGCGCGTCCATCATCCAGCGCACCCACTCCGGCGGAATCCGGTAGGCGGGCCAGTAGGCCAGCGCGCCGAGCCAGCCGATGTCCGGGACGCCGGTCGCCAGGGGATACTGCAAGCCCTCCGGCAGCGCCGCCACGGGCACGATCAGCTCGGTCCAGAGGATGTTGGAGATCTGATAGAAGACGGCGATGCGGAAGATCGCCAGGCTGAGGGGATAGACTTCCATCCGCGCGAACGCCTGGAGGATGTCCGCTACCTGCCGGCGGCGCTCGTAGATCCAAAGCGCCAAGCAGACCACGGTCCACAGGAAGAGCAGCCGCGAGACGCGAATCCGCAGCTCCAGGGCCGGATCGCCCTGGTACGGGACCGACCCCAGCCAAGCGGACACCCCCAGCCACCAGCCGGGCGCGGCTTGCACGGCTTCGGGAGAGCGGTACAGGCTCCACAGCCAGATCAGGCCCGCCGTACCGGCCAGCCAGAGCAACAACAGCCCGGCCGGGGACTGCAGATCCGTCCGACGTTCGCCTGTGCCGTTCATCCGTGGGGACAATTTTCCGAGCCGTCCCGCCGAACCACGGTCTCACGCCTCGCCGCGGCCGGGCAAGCGGCCTACCGGTAGAACGGCTTCCAGGTGATCCAGCGCGGGCCGTAGTGGGGTTCCGGGTGCCCCACTTCCAAGGCGCCGAGGTCCGGGCCCTTGCCGGTGAAGCCGTCGTTGACGGTCGGCAGGACCTGCCCGGCGTCCACGGCCTTCGAGCCCGGCCTGAGTTGGAAATTGAGATCCATCGAGTGGTAGACCTTGTAGCGATTGGAGGGGTCCGGTGGGGCCAGATCCTGGAAAATGTCGAAGTCGAGCTCGACGCCGTGCTCCTCCTGGCCGGTGGCCTTCCGGAACTCCGCCAGCGTGGCGAAGCTCTTCCAGTCCGACCGGGCCGGTTCGTAGGCCGTCTTGCCCGGGGCCGGGGCCAGCCAGCGGTACTGGTCCTTGACTCCGGGGTTGGGGCGGAAGCCGTTGTAGTCGGTGCTGTAATTCTCCGTGGCGTTGCCCCAGGTCATCACGCCGCGGCCAGGCGCGTTGCGGCTGAGGAACAGATTGTTGCGGAAGTGCGCGTTGGAGTAAGGGCCGCCGGTGGTCTGCTCGCTGATCATCGTGTTGTGGTAGGCGATGATTCCCGCCGGGATCGAGCTGAACTTGAACGGGCTACCGCCGGGCACGTTGTAGAGCAGGTTGCGGTAGAAGTAGACCGGCCCGCCGAACATCGGCTGGGCGCTGTAGCCGTTCATTGCCGCGTTGACGCCGCGGTTCTCGAAGATGCGGATGTTGTGCGTGCCGCCGTCGGACTCGATGAAGTCATCGTTCGACAAGTGGATGTCGTTGCCGTAGATGTCGATCGACGACGACTGGCGCTCCAGGTCGTCTTCGGGCGGGCCGTAGGTGGAGATGCAGATGGCGTCGTGGAAGTAGGCGACGGCGTTGTGGGCGATCACGTGGCCGGGGCCGTAGACCTTGACGGCAAAGAAGCTCCGCAACTGGTGCGAGGGGTAGATGCCGGCAGCGCGCGAGCCGGCCTGGTTCCAGCCGATCAGACGCATCTGGTCCTCGCGGCCCAGGAAGAGATTGTCGGAGATGAGGAAGTCGTGCGAGCCGGAGTTCTCCGTCCACACGCCGACGCCGATGTCCTCGAAGCGGCAGTTGCGGACGGTGAGGGCGACGGCTCCCATTACGTCCTTCTCACCCGCGAACAGAGCCACTTCGGTGTTGCGGAACGTCAGGCCTTCGAAGATGTGGTGCTCGGTCGCCATGACGTCGAAGATGCGGCTGTTGCCCGCGCCGTCGAAGATGGCCTCGCCGTCTCCGGCGCCCTTGATGGTGATGGGCTTCTCGGCGGTGCCTTTGAGGGACAAAGAGATCGTCCCGGTGAACGGGCCGCTGAGGGGATCGACGTAGTTGAGCCGATCCGGGCGGTAGAGGCCGGCGTGGACGAGGATCGTGTCACCCGGCTGCGCCTTCATGGTGCGCACGGACGTCCAGTCACCACGGCCGGGGCCGTAGTAGGCGTGCTTGAGGCCGATGAAGCTGGGCTCCTCGCGAGGCCCTTCGTGGTCGGCCGGGTAGACGTGCAGCACGCGTCCGCCGGAGTACGATTTGGGCTCGGCGCGGGTAGCGACCTTCACCCGTTGTTGGGCTTCTCCGGTGACGCCGTCAGGGTCCTCCAGCGTGAACTCGCACTCGTATTCGGTGGCCGGCTCGAGGTTCAGGATGCTGCCTGCAAAGCCGTCCGGCACGACGTAGCGCATCTCGTATTGCTCGCGGTAGACGCGTTCGCCGCCGATGCGCAGCAGCGGGAGGGCGTCGCGCCACTGTGCCGCGCCGACCTTGCGGAAGCGGACCTTCACGGTGGCATTGCGGTTGGCGTCGCCCTCGATGGCCCACTCGAAGCCCAGGTTCAGCAGCGTCGGATGCTCGACGTGGAAGCGGCCGGGTTTGACGGCATTTTGGGCCGAAAGCGTGGAAATGGCGAGGAAAAGCAAGGCGGCGAGGCGCATGGTCCTGCAATCTTACATCAGCCCGCAGGATCTTGGGCCGCTGAAATGCGTCCTGGCGAGCCGCCATCGAGGGTCACAGGCTCGATTCGCCCCAGCAGCGTGGCGCCGATGACGAAGGCCGCCGGCATGAGCAGCCCCAGGCCCAGAAACACCGGCGTGTAGCTGTGCGTGAGGTCCAGCGTGCGGCCCACCAGCCAGGTGCTGATGACCGAGCCCAGCGTGGAGCCCATGCCTCCCAGCCCGTACACCGAGCCGACCGCTTGCGAGGGGAAACAGTCCGCCGCCAGGGTGTGCACCGTGACCGACCAGCTCATCCACAGGAAGATGGCAACCGAGATGAATGTGACCGTCCAGAACAAGGAGGTCGTATAGGCGGCGGCAACTCCGATGGGAGACCCGACCGCGCCCAGCAGCATCAGCGCCTTGCGGGTGCGGTTGACGCCCCAGCCCGCCCGCTCCAGCCGCAGCGCCAGGTAACCGGTGGTGAAGTTGGAGACGTCCGCGACCAAGAAAGGAATCCAGGCCACGGCCCCGATCGCCGTCAGGTCCAGGCCCCGCTCCCTCGCCAAGAACTCGGGAATCCAGAAGACGTAGAAGTACCAGATGGGATCGGCCAGGAACCGGCAGACGAAGATCGCCCACGTCTTGCGGTAGCGGATCAAGCGTCGCCAGCCGAGGCGATCGTCCGCGACCGTTCGAGCCGGTCCGCCGCGATCCTCCAGAGCCATCTGCGGGTGGCTCCGCCGAAACCACTGGAACAGGACCACCCAGACCAGCCCAAGGGCTCCGGTGACTACGAACGCGCCGCGCCAGCCGTAGAGCTTGCTGACGAACACGACCAGCGGCGGCGCCAACATCGCGCCCATGCTGGAGCCGCTGTTGCAGACGCCCATCGCAAACGTCCGCCAGCGCGCCGGCGCCCAGATCGAGACGCTCTTGGCAAAGCCCGGCCAAGCCCCGGCCTCTCCGACCGCCAGCAGAGACCGGAAGAAGCCCATGCTGACCGGGCCCGCGGACAGGGCCGTCGCCATGCCGGCCAGAGACCACCAGCCCACCGCCAAGCTCAGGCCCCGGCCCACGCCCAAACGGTCGAGCAAGACGCCCATCAACGGGAACGAGACCGCGTAAGTCACCATGAAGGCGTTGAGGATCGCGGCGTACTGCGAGTTGCTGAGGCTGAACTCATCCCGCAGCGTCGGCGCCAGCACCGACAGCACCTGCCGGTCGATGTAATTGATCGTCGTAGCCCCCAGAAGCAGGGCGATCAGCATCACCACGGCGCGGTCGGAGAGCGACGATCGTTGGTCCACCGGGCTTCAACCTTTGGCGTGGACGATGGCGCCCACGGCTTCCGCCGCGACGAGAGGGTCCGCCGAGCCGGGATAGAGGATGTTGCGGCCGACCAGGGCCCCGCGCACGTTGGGCCCGGCGGAGAGGCCGGCGGCGACCTCTCGCAGGAACGGTTGATAATCTCCCGCGGACTCACCGCCCAGCAGCAGAATCGGCAAGGTGGTGGCCTTGGCCACTGCCTCGTAGCCCTCGCAGTAGGGCAGCTTCAGCCAGAGCCGCCGGCTGCTATCTCCCAAAGCCGAGGCGACTCCCACGAGCTTCGCCAAGGGCTCGGCGCGCTTGACGACCTGGAAGCGCCCGGCGACGCGCTCGATCACCAAGGGCTCGAGGAACATGGGAATTTCGAGCGCGTTGGTCTCGCGGATGGCTTCGGCCGAGGCGACCAGTGTACGCAGGGACCCGGGGTCCTCGTCGCAGATCCGCAGCAGGAGCTTGGCGCCGTCGAGATTCCACTGCCGACAGGTCGCCGCCGTGGCGCCGCTGATGGGGTCGTCCATCTCCCAGCTCACGCCCGCCAAGCCTCCGCGATTGAGGCTGGCGATCAACAGCTTGCGGGCCAAGGGGTCGTCGTGGCCTTGCTCCACGCGCTGGCCGGCCACGATCAGCAGCTCCTCCAGAATGTCCATCGTGGCCATCACGCCGTCGACGAGCGGAGACGACAGAGCCCGCAGGATGCGAGCCAGATAGTCGGCGCGGTCGGCCATCGCCAGAGGGTCGGAGCCCACGGCGGCCACGCGGCGCGCCGGATGGTCGGCGGCGACGATGTTGAGCCGACCGTCGTCGGTGAGGCCGACGCGCCGCTCGCGCTTGCCGGCATGCGCCAGGCCGTAGTCGGGAGAGCTGACGCGGATGTCGGTGATCCGGGCGATCTCCTCGGCGAACTGATTCATCAAAAGCCCCCCTGCTCGGCCACAAAGGCCAGCGCTTCGTCCTCGCGCGGCATGAAGTTGGCGCAGCCGTGCCGGGTGACCACGATGGCGCCGCAGGCGTTGCCGAAGCGCGCCGAGCGGCGCCAGTCCCAGCCTTGCAAGTAACCGTAGATCAGCCCGCTGGCGAAGGCGTCGCCGGCCCCGATGGTGTTGTAGATGTCGACCGGGTACGGGCCGGCCTCGATGACTTCTCCGGAAGGCAAGTGTACCGAGGAGCCGTCGGCGCCGCGGGTGAGCGCCAAGGCTTCCACGCCGGAGCCCAGCACGGCCTGCGCCGCCGCGGCGAGATCGCCGGAGACCTGGGCGTCGGACACCTGGGAGTGCTCCACCGCCACGGTCATGCCCTCGACGAGCATGGCCGCCTTGACCTCGGCGGCGGTGCCGATCACGACGTCGGCCAGCGGGACGAGCCGACGCATGTTCACGCCGTAGGCGCGCAGGTCGTGCCACTGGTCGGCGCGCAGGTCGAGCACCAGAAAGACCTTCGCGCCGGCGGCGCGAGCCCGCTCAGCGGCGAAGATCGTCGCGCTGCGGCAGGGCTCGCGGGTCAAGTTCGTGCCGGCGATCAGCACGATCCGGGCCTGCTCGATCGGGGCGGTCAAGACGTCGTCGATCGACAGCTCCGCGTCGGCGCAGTTCTCGCGGTAGTAGACCATCGGAAAGCGGTCCGGCGGCTCGATCCCCAGGATCACGGCGCTGGTGCGGCGGCCGGGCTTCTGGGGGACGCTATCGACGCCCACGCCCTCTCGCCGAAAGAACTCCACCACGAACTCGCCCACAGGGTCCGGCCCCACGGCGGTCAGCATCGCCGAACGGAGGCCCAGCCGGCGCGTCCCCACGGCGATGTTCGAGGGACAGCCGCCCACGTACGCCGAAAAGGTCTTGATGTCGCGAAAAGCCGCTCCGATGTCGTTGGAGTAGAGATCGATACAGTTCCTGCCAACGCAGATGATGTCCAGCGATTGCTCGCCCATAAGGTCTCCTCGCCCGCCGGCCCGCCGCGCGGACCGCATCTTGGAGATTGGCGCACACTCGCGCGCCGTTTGACAACGCGGCGACCGCCCGGCCGCCCGAGCGAGGCCCAAGCGGCTATGCTGGTCCCCATGGCCGAGCAACCGGGATTCAGTGATTTGCGCGACAAGGTGGTCGTGATCACCGGCGGGGGCGGCGTGCTGTGCCGCTCGTTCGCCGCGGGATTTCTGGCCGTAGGGGCAAAGGTCGCCCTGTTGGACATTCGCGCCGAGAAAGCCGACGAAGCCGCGGCCGCTCTGGGCGGAGGCGCGGTGGGCGTGCAGTGTGACGTGCTGTCAGCGGAGTCGCTGGAGGCGGCCCTGGCGCGGATTCACGAGCTGCTCGGCCCGGTCGACGTACTGCTCAACGGCGCCGGCGGCAATGTGGCGTCCGCCACCACGGGCGTCGAGCGGCTGCGCGGGCCCGAGGATCTGCCGAGCTCGTTCTTCGCGCTGCAATCGGGCGACTTCGGCAAGACCTTCGACCTGAACTTCATCGGGACAGTTCTGCCCTGCCAGAAGCTCGGTCAGGACATGGTCTCCCGGGGCGGAGGCGTGATCATCAACATCTCGTCGATGAACGCCTACCGGCCCCTCTCCAAGATCCCGGCGTATTCCGCGGCCAAGGCCGCCGTCAGCAACTTCACGCAATGGCTGGCCGTGCACTTGGCGCCGGCGGGGATCCGCGTGAACGCCATCGCGCCCGGGTTCTACCTCACCGAGCAGCTCCGCTTCTTGGCCCTGGACGAGAAGGGCGAGTGGACGCCGCGCTACCAGAAGGTGCTGGCGCAGACGCCGATGGGCCGGCTGGGCAACCCCAACGAGTTGCAGGGGACCGCCCTGTTCTTGGCCTCCAACCTGTCGAGCTTCATCACCGGCGTGGTGATTCCGGTAGACGGCGGCTTCAACGCCAACTCCGGCGTCTAGGTGGCGAAACCGCCGTCGATGGTGAGGCTGGCGCCGGTCATGTAGCCGGCCTCCGGCCCCGCCAGGTAGGCGGCCAAAGCGGCGATCTCGGAGGGTTCGGCGTAGCGTTGCAGGGCCTGGGTTTGGCGCAGGAAGTCCGCCGAGGGGCCGTCGGCCGGATTCATATCGGTGTCCACGGGCCCGGGCTGGATGTTGTTGACGGTGATGCGGCGCGGGCCCAGATCGCGGGCGAGGCCCCGGGTGAAGCCTCCGACGGCCGCCTTGGTCAGGGCGTAGACTGAGCCGCCTGCGAACGGCATGCGGTCTCCGTTGACGCTGCCGATCAGGATGATGCGTCCGCCGTCCTCCATGCGCCGGGAGGCCTCTTGCACCGCCAGGAACATGCCCCGGACGTTGACGGCGATCATCTGGTCGAAATCCTCAAGCGAGAAGTCGCCGATCGCGCCGAGCTTGAGGATGCCGGCGCTGTTGACCAGAATGTCGAGCCGGCCGAAGACCTGCACCGTTTCGGCGACGGCGGCGCGGACGGCTTCGGGGTCGGCGCTGTCGGCCTTCAGGGCGAGGGCTTGGCCGCCGGCCGCTTCGATTGCGGCCGCCACCCCGGCGGCCTTTTGGGCGGAACCGGCGTAGGTCAGCGCGACGGCGGCGCCGTCGGCGGCAAGCCGCTGGGCGATGGCCGCGCCGATGCCGCGCGACCCTCCCGTAACCAGGGCCGTCTTACCGGCGAGAGGCTTCGACATGTCGGGGAACTCCTGGCGGCGGACTCGACCGGCCCGCGGCGTGATCGAACATCAACCGGAACCGACACGGCCGTCGACGCGGACGGCGCCGCGATCGGCTCAGCGCGGAAAGTAGAGAGCGCCCCAGGCGATCAGCTCGGCGGGGCCTTCCAGCGACACTTCTGACTGCGGCGTCTGCCAACGGACCGTCATCTCGCCGGCCGGCGTCTGGATCACCACCGGGCTCTTGGCGCGTCCGCTGAGCACCGAGGCCACCGCGGCGCCGGTGGAGCCCGTGCCGGAGCTCAGCGTCTCGCCGGCGCCGCGCTCCCAGAACCGCACGTCGATGGTTTTCTCATCCACGCGCCGGACGAACGACACGTTCGTACGCTTGGGGAAGCGCGGGTGCCGCTCGATCTCGGCGCCGAGGGTCCGCCAATCCCAGTCGAAGTGCTCGACGAACAGGGCGCATTGCGGATTGCCGACATCGACGATGGCCACCTCGCGGGGCCAGCCGCCGGCCTCCAACTCGCAGCCGATCTCCGCCGGATTCCAGGACGGGACGCCCATGCCCATCTCGAAGTCGAAGCGCACGCCGTCCCGGTTCAAGAGCCGGACCGTCTTGACGCCGGCCTTGGTACCGATCCGCAACGCGGCTCCGGGCTGGCTGTCGCGCATCAGGAATGCCGCCGCGCAGCGCGTACCGTTGCCGGAGATCTCGGCCTCGCTGCCGTCGGAGTTGAAGATCCGCAGCGAGTAGTCCTCCTCGCCGGACCGCGCGGGAAAGACCACCTCCACACCGTCGGCGCCGACGCCGAACTGCCGGTGGCAACTGCGCTTGGCCAACTCCGGCAAGTCCTGCTCCTGCAAGCCGGCGTGCGTCAAGGACTCCCATTCCGCCACGAGAAAATCGTTGCCGACCGCCTGCGCCTTCAGGAATGGGATTTCCATGACTGTCATCCGTTGGGGGTCTGTCATCGTGCCGGGTCCGCCGTCGGTAGGGAGCGAAAACGCTAGAACTCCGTGAACCGGCGGAACTCTTCGAAGCGCTTCTCGATGTCGTCGCGAGTGAGCGTGCGCAGCCTGCCCACGCCGAACTGCTCGCAGCAGAAGCTGCCCATCACCGAGCCGTAGATCATCGCCTTGCGCAGGTGCTGGTGCGAGGCGAAGCCGATGTCGTCCACGCCTTGCTCGGCAAGGTAGCCCATGAATCCGCCCGCGAACGAGTCGCCCGCCCCGGTCGGATCATACACCGTCTCGAGCAGGAAACCGGGGGCGATGAAGTACCCTTCCGGACGGAACAGGATCGCGCCGTACTCGCCGCGCTTGATCACGACCGTGTGCGGCCCCATGGCGTGGATCTTCTCGGCCGCGCGGCGCAGGTTGTACTCGCCGGAGAGCATCCGCGCCTCGCCGTCGTTGATGAGGATGAAGTCCCAGTTACGAATCGCTGCCTTCAGGTCGTCGAGGGCGCCTTCGATCCAGAAGTTCATCGTGTCGCCGCCGACGAACCGGGGATTCTTCATCTGCCCGTGCACCTGGCTCTGCAGGCTGGGGTGGATGTTGCCCAGGAACAGGTACGGAGAATCCTGGTAGGCGGCCGGCAATGACGGATTGAAGTCCGCGAAGACGTTCAGCTCGGTCTTGAGCGTCTCGCGCTCGTTCATGTCCGGCGAGTAGACGCCCTGCCAGAAGAACGTCTTGCCCCCGGGCACCTTCTCCAGCCCCTCGAGATCGATCTCGTGCTCCCGCAGCAGGGCTTCGTCCTCGCGATGAAAGTCCTCGCCAACGACGGCCACGACCTTCACGGACGTAAAGAAGCTGGCGGTCAGCGCGATGTACGTCCCCGCCCCGCCCAACATGCGATCGACTTTGCCATGCGGCGTTTCCACGCCGTCGTAGGCTACGGATCCAACGACAACCAGTGACATGAATGATTCCTTTTCCTAGAGATATTTGCCGATCAGGCGAGCGTACTTTGCCCGTGAGGCGTCGGAGATCTTGGAGCGATCCGTGAGGATCGAGTTGCTCAGAGCGTTGGCGAACGGGCTGGGACCGTCGGGAATGTTCTGGACGGCCTCGATAGCCACGGCCTGGGCGTTGGCGGCGTTCTTGGTCAGGTACTCGATCACCTGCTCCACCGTCACAGCGTCGTGCTCCTCGTGCCAGCAGTCGTAGTCGGTGACCATGGCGACGGTGGCGTACGACATCTCCGCCTCGCGGGCCAGCTTGGCCTCTTGCAGGTTCGTCATCCCGATGACGTCGAAGCCGCAGGCGCGGTGGAAGTTCGACTCCGCCAGCGTGGAGAACTGCGGCCCTTCCATGCAGCAGTAGGTGCCGCCGCGGCTGACCTTGACGCCGACCTTGCGGCAGGCGGCCTCGGCCACGTCGCCCAGGGTCTTGCAGACCGGGTGCGCGAAGGCCACGTGCACGACGACATCCTCGTCGAAGAAGGTCGAAGGCCGGCCCTTGGTCCGATCGAAGAACTGGTCGGGAATCACGAAGTCCAGCGGGGCCAGCTCTTCGCGCAGCGAACCGACCGCGCTAAACGACAAGAGCCACTCGACGCCCAGCTCCTTGAAGCCGTAAATGTTCGCTCGAAACGGCAAATTGGACGGATTGATGCGGTGGCCGCGGCCGTGGCGGGCCAAAAACACGACCTCGCGGCCGGCGATCGTGCCTTGGATGTAAGAATCCGAGGGCTCGCCCCAAGGGGTCTCCAGCCGCACTTCGCGCCGATTCTCGAGCGCGTCCATGTGATAGAGGCCGCTGCCTCCAATAATTCCAATCTTGGGCATGAAGTACCCATGGTAACCCGGCGGGCCGGCCGTTCGGTGTATACTGCCCGGCGCCATGCGTCTCGCCACGCCCGCCCTGCTCCTGCTCGCCTCCGCCGGCCTGTTCGGCCAGCAACAGTCCGGCCCGCGCGCCGAAGACAACACACGCCTGCTGCTGGAACGAGTGGCCGCAGCCCCCAAGCTGCCCCTGGAGCAGGACCGCATCCGGCTGCAGCCGCCAATGGCCGGATGGAAAGTCGAGATGGTCTCGTCAGTCGCGGTCGGCCCGGACGGCGTGCACTATCTGCTGCAGAGAGGCCCGGACGCCGATCCGGTGGTCGCCGTCAACGCGCAAGGCCGCGTGTTGCGGTCGTGGGGCGCGGGGCTCTACACGATCCCCCACAGCATCCGCGTGGCGCCCAACGGGAACGTCTGGACGGTGGACTCCGGCAGTTCCCAGGTCTACGAATTCAGCCCGCTCGGGGAGCAGTTGCTGCACATCGACGTGGGCGAGATGCCGGAGAAGGCCAGCGCCTTCCGCGGGACCGCCGACATCGCCTTCGCGCCCGACGGCAATCTGCTCATCGCCGACGGCTACGGCAACGCCCGCATCCTGGAATACACCCCGACCGGGCAGCGCGTTCGCGAGTTCGGGCGCCCCGGCACGGGCCCGGGAGAGCTCAACCTGCCGCACGCGGTGGCGGTGGACGAGCGCGGGGTGATCTACGTCGGCGACAGGGAGAACGGCCGGGTGCAGCGCTTCACGCGCGAGGGCCGCTACATCGACCAGTGGGACGGACTCGGCAAGACCTACTGCCTCCAGCTCGACGGCGACTCCATCTGGCTGGCGTCGCACCGCGTGGACGAGCCCAACGGCTCGCTCGGCTGGATCCTCCGGCTGGATCGCGAAACGGGAAAGGTCCTCGGTCTGGTCTCTTCGCCGGGCACCCACTCGATCACCCTGAACGCCGCCGGAGAGCCTATCACCGGTAATCGGCCGGACCAGGTGCTGTGGTTCCGCGCGAAGTAGGCGGTCATTCCGGCGTCGATCCGTCCCCGGCGTGGTCCGGGTGGCGACGGCGAATCTCGTCGAGATCCCAGTCAGGGATCCGCAGGAAGATGTCCACCAACTGGGGATCGAACTGTCGGTCGGACTCCTGGGCGATGAGAGCCTTGGCGGTGTGGATGCTCTGCGCCGGACGGTAGGGCCGATCCGACGTGATGGCGTCGAAGGTGTCGACGATCGCGAACATGCGCGCGGCCAGCGGGATCTGTTCCGCGATCAGCCCCTGGGGATAACCCAAGCCGTCCCAGCGCTCGTGGTGCCCATAGACGACGGCGGCCTCCTCGTGCAGCTCCGCGAAGGGTTCCATCAGGCGACGTCCGATCGAGGGATGGCTACGCATCACGCGCCACTCGTCCTCGGTCAGCGGCCCCGGCTTGAGCAGGATGTTGCGGGGAATGCCGATCTTGCCGATATCGTGCAGCAGAGCGCCGAGCTCCACGCGGTTGAGCGTCTCCTCCGACAACCCGCAGTGCACGCCGAAGTGGCGGCACAGCGCGGCCACGCGCTTGGAGTGTTGGAACGTCTCGTAGCGGCGAAAGCCGAGGCTGCGGAAGATCGTCCGGATCGGCTCGCTCGCCAGGGGGTCGGACCGGTTAGCCAGGTACTGCTCGAGGGCGCGCTGGATGGCAGCCTCTTCCTGACGCGTATCATGTTGCAGGTACTTGCCGACCGTGGTCAGCACGTCCGCCGGACGCACCGGTTTCTTGAGATAGTCGTCGGCGCCGTACTCGAGCGCTTCGATGGCCAGCGCCAGCTCATAGAGGCCGGAGATGAGCACGACCGGCAAGTTGGGCCGGGTCCGCTTGGCGCTGGACAGCAGCTCGAGGCCGCCCATGCCGGGCATCCGGATGTCGGTCAGCAGTAGGTCCGCCGGCTGGTCCGGCCGCCCGAGGTACTCCAAGGCTTCGGCACTGACGCCGAAGCACTCGGTCCTGTAGCCTTCGAAGCTCAGCACCGCCGACAGGTAGTCTCGAATCGGTTCGTCATCGTCGACGACCAACACCGTACTAGCGGATTCCGAAGGCATGGCGACTCACAGCTCATATCGGCTGGGCCGCCTAGTTTTTTCAGGCCAGTTCCGCGAGAACCGCAGCGGCAACGGCGGCCGTTCCCGCGTTTCCGCCCAGATCGGCCGGAAGCGCTTCGCCCTTGGCGAGCACGGCGGCCACGGCCGCTTCCACGTCGCGGGCCGCCTCGGGAGCGCCCAGGAAGTCGAGCATCATCCAGACGCTCAGGATCATCGCCAGGGGATTGGCGACGCCTTGGCCTGCAATGTCGGGCGCGGAACCGTGCACGGGCTCGAACATCGACGGGCCTTTCCCGGTCGGGTCCAGGTTCGAGCTCGGCGCCAAACCCATCGAACCGGTCAGCATGGCCGACAGGTCGCTGAGAATGTCTCCGAACAAATTCGACCCGACGACGACGTCAAAAGATTCCGGGCGGCGGACGAAGTTCATCGCTGCGGCGTCCACCAGCAACGATTCCGTCTCGATGTCAGGAAACTCTTCGGATACGGCGGCAAAACAGCGATCCCAAAGCACCATCGAATAGCCCTGGGCGTTCGACTTGGTGATGGACGCGACGCGCTTCTTGCCGTTGCGCCGGCGGGCCAGCTCGAAGGCGTGCCGGATGATCCGCTCGCAGCCCTTGCGGGTAAAGACCGACGTCTGGATGGCCACCTCGTCGGGAAAGTCTCGATACAGGAAGCCGCCGATCTGCGAATACTCGCCCTCGGTGTTTTCCCGCACCACGACCATGTCGATGGAGCCGGCCGCCTTGTCAGCCAGCGGCGAACGGACCCCGGCGTAGAGCTTCGCGGGCCGCTCGCAGGCGAACTGGTCGAAGGCGCGCCGAATGGGCAACAGCAGACCGTTGAGCGTGACGTTGTCCTGCACCTTGGGATGGCCGATGGCCCCGAGCAGGATGGCGTCCAGCGGACGCAGTTGCTCGATGGCGTCCTCGGGCATCATCCGGCCGTGCTGGAAGTAGTAATCCGTGCCCCAGTCGAAAGCGACCTTCTCGAACGTGAGGTCGTACTTGGCGGAAACGACGTCGAGGACTTCGAGCGCCGGCGGCATGACCTCACGGCCGATGCCGTCGCCCGGCAGAACAGCGATACGGAAAGCGGTAGCCATCGGGCCATTGTCCCATGCCCCGGCGCGCGGCTGGGGCCCTCACAGCCGGGGAAACAGGAAGCGGATCGCGCCGTAGACCATGACGCAGATCCAGAAGTCCACCGCCAGGCCCGGGTCGTACTCGAAAGGCCTGTGCTTGATCGCGCGCGGCAGGTCGTCAATGATCGCGTAGTAGATGACGTTGCCCAGCAGGACGGACAGCAGGGAGCGTTTCCAGCCCACTCCGGGAAGCTTGAAGCGTCTGCGCTCCGGTTCCGGCGGCTGGCCCGAGCTATCCACCAGGCGTCTCTAGAGCAGGGAGTCCCAGCCGGCCTTTTCGAGCCCCTTGACCACCGCGGAGACCTTCTGCGACTGGCTCCGCGGACAAATCAGCAGCGCGTCCTTGGTGTCGACGACGACCAAATCCTCCACACCGACCAGGGCGACCAGCTTACCGGCGGGCGCGTCGACAAAGTTGCCCCGGGCGTCGAGCAGTTCGACCGCTCCGTGGCCGGCGTTGCCGTCCTGGTCCTTGTGAGCCAGCGAATACACGGCTTCCCAACTACCCACGTCGCTCCAACCGAAGTCCTTGCACGGGAATCCCACGATGTTGTCGGCGTGCTCCAGGATGCCGTAGTCGATCGAGAGGTTCTCGCACTGCGGATAGAGCTGCCGGAGCGAGCGGTAGAAGCCGCGCGAGCCCAGGCGCGGCAGGCCCGACAGGGCCTCGACCGTCTTGGGCATGTACTGGTCGAAGGCAGCCTGCACGGTGGAGGCGCGCCAGAGGAACTGTCCGCTGTTCCAGCAGTAGTTGCCGGCGTCGACGAACTCGATGGCGCGCTCGGCGTTGGGCTTCTCCTCGAACTTCAAGACCTTGACGGCCTTGTTTCCGCCGGCCTTGGTTCCCTCGGGGAACTGAATATAGCCGTAGCCCGTGTCAGGCCAGCGCGGCTCGATGCCGAGCACGACCAAGTGCGGGTGCGCGGCCGCCTCGGCGCCGGCCTTGCGGATGATCTCCAAGTAGGCGGGCTCGTCGGCGATCAGATGGTCGGACGGGAAAACGGCCATCACCGCATCCGGGTCGCGCTCCCTCAGCAGCCGGGCGGCCAGGGCGATGCAGGGGCCGGTATTACGCTGCAGCGGCTCGGCGATGATCTGGCGGGGAGGCACTTCCGGCAATTGCCGACGGATGCGCAGCCGCAGCAGATCGTTGGTGAAGACCCAGACGCGGTCCGGCGGAATCAGCGGCCGCAGCCGGTCCACCGCCTGCTGCAACAGGGTCCTCTCGCCGACGACAGGCAGGAGCTGCTTCGGCCTGCGGGCCCGGCTCTTGGGCCAGAAGCGCGTACCGCGACCTCCGGCCAGAATCACCGCATGCAACTGGGGCGTCTTCATTGCCGTTCGAGCGGGAAGGGATGGATCAAGTGGAATGTCCGCGCCCAGCGCGTCTTTCCGAAGAAGTTGAACAGCACGTCCTGCAGGTGCGCCACCGAGACGCTGGAGTCTTCCAGGTGCGACGTCGGGGCGTCGTAGGACCAGTAGACGATCAACGGCTTGCCGATGATGTTCTCGCGCGGCACGAAACCCCAGTAGCGGCTGTCGAGCGAGAGATCGCGGTTGTCTCCCAACGCAAAGAAATTGCCATCGGGCACCACGAGCTCGCCGTTTTCCACGTGCTTGCGCAGCATCTCATGTGCGGGCGGGTAGACCTGCGGATCGGGCGCTGCCGGGAAGTTGTCGCGGTAGTCGAGGGTGTAGTCCGTCTTGTGGACGACGTAAGGCTCCTCGATCTGCTTGCCGTTGAGGAAGACTTGCTTGTCCACGATGCGCAGCCGGTCGCCCGGCACGCCGATCACCCGCTTCACGAACGTCTGCGAGAGATCGATCGGGTAGCGGAAGACGATCACGTCGCCGCGCTGCGGTTCTTCGTAAGGCAGCAGCATGCTGCCGACGGCGTCCGACGGGGCATAGGAGAGCTTGTCCACCAGCAGGTGATCGCCGATGAGCAGCGAGTCTTCCATCGATCCGGTCGGAATCACGAACGCCTGAACCAGCGTGGTGGTGCCGAACAACAACAACAAAATCGTGACAGTCCACTCGGCGACGAATCCGCGAGGACGCGCTTCATCGATGGGCTGCGCGGCAGGCGGGGCCGCGTCAGCCGGCAGCGCGACCGGCTCGGCCGTTGGGTTCTTGGTCAAGGTCTTCCCCATGGCAGGTGGTGATATCTCGCGAAGTCCCTCATTCTACCCGAATGGATTGGACGGACCAACGCGCCGCCGGTGAGTCACACAGAGGAAACAGAAAGGCGGGCGCCGCAACGCCCGCCTGCTTTCCGGTTTCGGTCGGGCGGGCGGTTAGACTCCCGGCGGCGTGGACGAGCCCTCGCTGGGCGTCTGGTCCGTCGGCGTTTCGTCCGTGGGCGTTTCGTCCGTCGGAGTCTCGTCCGTCGGCGGCTCCTCGGTCGGCGGTTCTTCGGTCGGCGGTTCTTCAGTCGGGGGCTCGTCGCCCTGGATCTCGTCGATGTCCGCCTGGATGGACATGAGCATCGTAATGATCTGGCTTAGTTGCCGGCGCGTGAGCCGATCGTTTGTCTCCGCCCCGTAGTGCAGTTTGCCGACGGCTTCGCCGGCCGGCACGGCCTCGGACATCAGGGCCAACGAATAGGAGCCCGGCGAGCGGGCGATCGCCACCGCCATCTGGATCTCCATATCCGTGCTCAACTGCGTCATCCCGGTGATGCCGGAGGCTGCGGACTGCAGCACCCGCGGCGAAATGCTCAAGTCGAGCGTCGGAGTCGTCGAATCTCCGGGCATGCGGATCTCAGCGCCAGTGAGGCTCACCACGGAACCCAGGGCCAGATCGAGGTCGGCCATCGTTCGCACCGTCACCGCGGTGATGTCCGACGCGTCGATCGTCGAGCCGCCGTCGTCCACGAATCCCAGGAAGCGGTCGAAGGCGTCCGACGCTCCCTCCGCACTGTCGTCTTCCAGGTCGGCCTGGAAGTAGAAGTCCATATCAATCGTTACCCGTCCACTCAGCGCTCCGCCGGCAGGCAAAGCCCCGTTCGCGCCGGAAACGTCGGCGACCAGCGTCACGGTCTGCCGGTTGGTCGGCTGGGCAAGAAGCGCCAAGGGCAAGGCCGCTGTCAGCAAGGACACAGCGAGTGTCTTTCTCATGTGGAATCGTCTCCTGTCGAGTTGTCGGCCCGCGAACAAGAAAAGCGGGGCGCGGGCTGGGCCCACACCCGGCCGCGCTCCGGGCGCGCTGCTGTGTTGGGACGCTGGAGGGGGGAACAGGAGGCGGCTGGAAGCGTTACCCGGACCCCGGCGGGGCAGGTGAGGTTCCGTACCCGCAGCAAGGCCCCGAACACGGCCGACACCGCGGCCGGGGCCCCGGGGAAGCCTAGGCGGTTACATAGCGCAACGAGCCCGGAGTCGTGAGCTCTTCGCCGGTTTCGAGCAGGGTCTTGAGCCCGGAGAGAATCATCATCCAGCCGCCGAAGAGCTCCTCGTTGGCGCCCTCGCGGAGTTGGTCGTGAACGACGGTCAGGCGGCAGGAGTCAGCCACCTGCTGGATCTCCCAAGTGACCCGCGACGTCCCCTCGGCTTTCACGTCATCGCTCCAGAGCGCGCGGAAGGTCTGCACCAGCCGGCGGGGCGGGTCGACCTCGACATTCTCGCCCTCCAGGATCGCCATGGCCGGCGAGACCGTCTGGCCGCCGGCGAGCCCTCTGTAGGAGGAACCCGGCGTCCAGTCCGACTCGACGACGACTCCGAAGTTGTACTTGCGGCGCAAGGCCGGGTCGGTGATCGCCTGCCACAGGCGCTCCGGCGTGGTCTTAATGTAGATCTCGAATACCTTTTGCATCGTTTTCTCCAAGTCTGTCTTCAGCTCGCTGAGGCCGGCCGCCCAGGGCTCGGCGTACTTGTCGATCCAGCGGTCGTGCACCAGCCGGATCGGCACGGGGTTGAGGTAGTGCAGCTTCCTGCGCCCGGACCGGCGAGTCACTAGCAGGCCCGCCTCTTCGAGCACACGCAGGTGCTTCATCACGCCGAAGCGCGTCATCTCGGGCTTGGCTTGCAGCTCATTGAGGCTGCGGCCGTCCCGCTCGAACAGCAAGTCGAGCAGGAGGCGCCGCGTGGGATCGGCCAAGGCTTTGAAGACGCGGTCGTCGTCGGGCACTCTCTTTTTATATGTGACTTTTTAGTCACCTTTCAACCCGGACATTGGCGAGGCATCGCACGACGGTGCGTTTTGCTACTGGATGTAGCCCAGGTTGCGGAGCTGGTTGAGCTGTTCCGGCGTGGCGTTCTCGCCCGCGCCGTCCTTCGCCCGCGGCAGTTGCGATTGGGTCGCCATGCCCTTCCAGGCGTCGAGCTGGGCGGCCAACTGCTGGGCGACGTCCGGGTGCTCGGCGGCCACGTTCTTGCGGTCCAGAGGGTCTTCCTTGTGACGGTAGAGCTCGTACTCGTCGCGCTGGAGGGGCTCCCGGCCTGCGACGTTGTGGATCAGCTTCCATTCGCCGGACTCCGAGACCATGGCGTAGGATTCCAGCCCGGAGGTTTGCGAGCCCGGGTTGTCGAAGTCGTCTTCCCGGGCCTTCTCGGTGACAGCCACGCTCGGACGCCAACCGGCCGCCTCCGGGTCCGTCCCCTTGGAGGCCGCCATTATCAAAGGGAGCAGGCTCTGCCCTTGCACCTCGGCCGGGGCCTCGATCCCGCTCAGCTGGAGCAGGGTCGGCATCAGATCGATGCTGCGGACGGTCGTGTCGATCTTTAGCCCCGCCGGAATCACGCCGGGGTAGCGCAGGAACAGCGGCACGTTCGCCAGCTCGCCATAGGCCGACTGGCCGTGGAACATGTAGCCGTGCTCCAGGAACTCCTCGCCGTGATCGGAGATGAACGCGAACAGGACGCGGTCGGCGATTCCCAACTCTTCGAGCTTTTCCTGAATGCGCCGGATCTCGTCGTCCATGCCCAGAATCGAGCCGTCGTACCAGTCCTGCTCGTACTGCAGCCAGCGATCCTTGTCGATACCCGAAGCCTCCAGATCGGCCAGCATCGCCACGCGCTGCCCCTTGTTGAAGTCGGACTTCACGAACGGCGTCAGCGTCTCCCAGTCGGCGTCGTGCTGCTTGCGGTCCTCACGAGACGCCCACTTGTAGCGATACGGGTCGCGAGGCTCGAAGGGGCTGTGCGGATCGACCACGTGGACGTAGGCGAAGAACGGGCCGTCGTGCTTACGATCCAGCCATTCGAGCGCTTGGTCCACCACGGCGCGGGCCGTCTTGGCGCGGTGACCGTCGTGGGGAAATGCATCCGACTCATAGGACTCCTCGAAGCCCTGGTGCAGGTTGGTCATCATCCCCGCGAAGGAGTTGGACGGGAAGCTGGCGGTGGAATAGCCGGCCTGGCGGTAGGATTCCGCCAGCGTGTTCGCCTGCACCGAGATGCGGTCCGGAATGATCCGCACGCGGTGCGAGGTGGGGTAGAGCGAGGTCATGATGGCCGGCACGGACACTTTGGTCCAGGTGGCCTGGGAGATGTTGTCCGAAAAGATCGCGCCGTCAGCCGCCAGCGCCGACAGTGTCGGCGCGTTGGCGCGCTCATAGCCGTTGAACGGCAGCCGATCGCGGCGCAAGGTGTCCGCCAGGAAGACGATCACGCCCAGGGGCGCCGGGGCTTCTCCCAGCGCTCCGCCGGGCTGCTTGTCCGCCCGGGCCGCCGTCGCCGGAACGCGAACCACGGGGCTGCCCCAGAACCCCGTGGCGAAGTCCTCGGCGTTCTCCAGCGAAAAGCGCAGCGTCGTAGCGCCGCCTAGATCGGAGAGGTCCACCCGCGCCGATTCCCACTGATGGGGAGTGGTGACGGTCCGGCGAAACAGCCGCCGCTCTTCCCCGCCCCGCACGGCGTCCACGCGGAACGTCACCGGCCGCGGCTCAACGGTCCCGACGCTGAAATCGAGGATCGCCCCCGAGGGCACCTCCACGTCCAGCCGAACGGTCTCGGGCGCACGAGACACGACGGTCTCGTGATAAACGCCTCCCAAGCCCTGCCAGCCCACGCCGGACGGCGTGGAGGCTCGCTGCTCCCGCTGCGAGATGAGCCGCACGGACTCAATCTCGAACGTGGCGCCGGCGGCGTCGGTCGGGCTGAACGACAGGAACTTCGCTCCGCTCATCGTTACGGCGCGAGGGTCCCGAAAAGTGAGCGTCTGGGCGGTCGAGCCCGGTTGGAGATCGGCGTGGATGTTCCAGTTGGCCGGATGGATGGTCTCCTTGAACTTCGGCTCGCCGCCGGCGGCGGAGGCGTGGGCCTGCGCGCCTTGGTCCACGCGCTGGATGACCTCGATGGCGAACAGACCGTCCTGGGGATCGAGAGTTTCCGGGGCTTGCACGAACAGGACCGGCTCGGCGGTGGTCGTGCGACCGGTCAGCTTGCCGTCCCGGACCGTGAGCCCTTCCACGCCCTGGCCCGCCTTCCATCCGTGGAGGTCGCCGCCGTCGCCGAAGGTCCAGGCGGCCAGCGGCGGCAGGCCTCCGCCCGGAGGCGTTCCTTCCACCAACTCGGGCCCGATGACGTCAACCAGCCGAACCGGACCCAGGGGGGCGTCGCCGCCGCCACACCCGGCCGATACCCACAACACTCCCCACAACGCGACGGCGAGCGTCGGACCGGACACGAAGCGGATAGACATGGGCCTCCCTCGGAGATCAAGCGGCAACGACAGTACGTTGCGGCCAATGGTAGGGGAAACCCGTCGGGCCCGCAATGGGCGGCCGGGTCAATCGCAACGCAGGGCGCTGGAGGGTGAGATGCGCGTCGCCCGGCGGGCAGGCGCGTAGCCTGCCAATGCCGCCACCGCCAGCAAGGCGCCGACGGCCGCGGCGGCCACGTTCAAATCCACCGGTGACACGCCATAGAGCTGCGACCCCACCAGCCGAGCGGCCCCGACGGCCAACGGCGCCCCGACCAGGATGCCGATCGCGGCCAGCAGCAGCCCCTCGGACAGTACCAGCTTGAAGATGCCACCGCGCGGCTGGCCCAGAGCCATGCGAATGCCGATCTCCCGCGTTCTGCGGGCGACCGAGAAGGCGGCCACACCGTACAGCCCCACCCCCGCGATCAGCGTCGCCAGCGCGGCGAAGACGGCCGAGAGTTGCGCGAAGAGGTTCTCCATGAAGTGGGTCTCCTCCACCTGACGCCGCAGGGTCTTGACGCCGAACACCGGCAGGGACGGGTCGATCTCGTGCACGGCGTCCTGCACGGCCGGGATGAGGGCGGCCGGGTCCCCCGGCGTGGAAACGTAGAAACCCATGTAGTCGGGCTTGTTCGCCTGCAGCAAGGGCCAGTAGGTGCGAGGGAACTCCTCCTCGCGCAGGTCCACACCCTTGTGGTCGGCCACGACGCCGACGACCTCGTACGGCAGCGGCGGCTTGTCGAGGAAACTGCCCACGCGGCGGCCGACCGCCTCGGTGGGCGAGCCGAAGAAGCGCCGAGCGAAGGTTTCGTTGATGATGATGACGGCTGGAGCCCCGGCGGCGTCCCGCTCGTCGAAGTCGCGCCCGGCCAGCAGCGGCACGCCCAGGGTGGCGAAGAAGCCCGGCAGGACGTGATTGGCTCCGGCCTGCATGTCTTCGCCTTGTTCGGGCTGATAGCCTTCCACCGCCATGGTGTTCTGCCCGTTGGCGCCGGCCAGCATCGGCGTGTTGGCGGCGCTGGCGGAGGTGACTCCCGGAATGAGCTGCAGCCGGCGTTGCAGATCGGTGGCGAGTTGCAGGGACCTTGCCGGCTCGTAGCGCTGCTCCGCGGGCACGATGGCGAAGGCCAGCAAGCGGTTGACGGCCACGCCGGGATCGGTCTGGAAGATGCGGTCCAAGCTCTTGCCGAACAGCCCCGCCACGCCGAGCAGCATCAGGGACAGCGCCACCTGGCCGATCACCAACCCCCGGCGCAGACGCGTCTGCGCCCGGCTCAGCGACGCCGACGCCGCCTCGTTCTTCAGCGCCGATGCGGCGGCGGCGCGGGTCGATTGCAGCGCCGGCGCCAGGGCGAACAGCAGGGCCGTCAGCAGCGCCACGGCCGCCGTAAAGCTCAACGCGCGCCAGTCCGGCGTCGTCTCGAACACGAGCCCCAGCCGCTCCGCCGGGATCAGCCGCACCAGCAGCGTGGACCCGAGCTGCGCGAAGACGAGCCCCAGGGCGGCGCCTCCGGCCGCGAGCAAGAGGGACTCCAGCAACACGCCGCGCATCACCGTCCAGCGCGAAGCGCCCAGCGAACAGCGCAGCGCGATCTCCTTCTCGCGCTTGGCCGCGCGAATCACCAGCAGCGTGGCCACGTTCACGCACGTGATCAGCAGCAACAGGCCCACCATGGCGAGCAAGATGTGCAAGGGCTGGGCGACCAGCTCGCGAATGTTGCCCAGGCCTTGGGCGGCGTCCACCAGCTCGAGCCGGTTGCCCACGTACTTCTCGGCGGTCTCGGCGTTGCGCGGGTGCTCCTCGAGGTCCCGACGCAGGACCGCCGAGTAGGCGGGAGCCAGAGTAGCCGCAGCCTGCCGCGGGTCGACGCCCGGCGCCAGGCGACCGAACACGTTGAGCCAGATGCTGTCGCGGCGCGTCCGGTGGTCGTACGTCGGCCGCACTGCGGCGTTCATTTGGAACGAGACGAACAGGTCGGCAGGGCGAAGCCTTTCGAAGCCGACGAACCCCGGCGGAGCGACGCCGACTACGGTCATCGGGTACCCGTTGATGCGGATTGTGCGGCCGACGGCTGAAGGCTCCGCACCCAGCCGGTCACGCCAGTAGTCGTAGGCCACCACCGCCCAGGGCTCGGCGTCCGGCTCGTCATCGTCTTCGGGCAACAGCGTGCGGCCCAAGGCGGCCTGCACGCCCAGCACGGAGAAGTACTCGCCGGAAACCAGCTCCACGTTGGCGCGCTCGACGCCTTCGCCCGCGTCGACGGCGGCGCTGGTCTGGAAGCGGGCGGCCAGCCCGGAGAGCTCGGCGGGCTTGGCTTCCTCCATTTCGCGGAAGAACGGGTACGAGAACGATTCCGCCCAGCCGTCCGTGGCCCCGCCGATGAAGGAGCCGCGCCACGTCAGCAGCGCCAAACGGTCCGGGTCCTTCACGGGCAGCACCCGCAGCAGGGCTTGGTCGGCGATGGTGAAGATCGCCGTCACGGCTCCGATACCCAACGCCAACGAGAGGATCGCCACGAACGCGAAACCGGGGTTGTGCGCCAGCGATCGGGCGGCATAGCGCAGGTCCTTCCACCAGCGCTCCAGGGATGCGAGAGGTCTCATGGCGTGAACCGACTCCTTGACGTGGGTGACATTGCCGAGGTCGCGCCGCGCGGCGCTGCGGGCGGCGTCGGGCTCCAGGCCGGCCTCCCGTCGCTCCTCGGCCTCCAGTTCCAAATGCGCCGCCAGCTCGCGGTCGAGCTCCTCGTCGTCGTGGCGCTTTCCCCAGGGCCAACCGCTCATGCCCTCAACCCTCCGCGGCGGGCCACATCACGCGCGCCACGCCTTCCAGAAGCTGCTTCCACTTCGACTCTTCGGCCGCCAAGCGCTCGCGCCCCTTCGGCGTCAGGCGGTAGTAGCGCAGCTCGCGGTTGCGCTCCTTGCTCTTCTCCCAGCGAGCCTCGATCCAGCCCTCGCCCTCGAGCCGCCGCAAGGCCGGGTAGAGAGAGCCCGTCTCCACTTGCAGAGCGTCGTCGGAAGTCCGCTGGATGTGTTTGGCGATGGCGTGCCCGTGCGACGGACCGAAGACGAGCGTCCGGAGGATGAGCATGTCCAGAGTGCCCTGCACGAGGCGCGTCTGGCTGTTGGAGGGAGCCACGAACGGGAGTGTAGTCCATCTACAGTAGACCGTCAACACTTCTTTCGCTTTCGCGTGTGCGGCGGCGTCCTGAGCGCACTACGATGGTGCATGCTTCGCACCCTCGCCCTGCTCCTCTCGTGCGCACTGGCTCCTTTGCCGGCCGCGGTGCTCCACTGCGGGAAGCTCATCGACGTCGAGAAGCTGACAGTGCTCGAAGAGGTCTCGATCGTCACCTCCGGGGACGAGATCCTGCGCGTCGAACCCGGCTTTGCAGCTCCCGCGGCCGGCGAGGAGGCCATCGACCTACGCAGCCACACCTGCATGCCGGGCTGGATGGACATGCACGTCCACCTGGCGTCAGAGAGCAACCCCAAGGCCTACGAGGAGCGCTTCCGCCTCAACGCCGCCGACTACGCCTTCCGGGCGGCGGTCCATGCCAAGCGTACGTTGCTGGCAGGCTTCACCACGGTGCGGGATCTGGGGACGCGCGACGGGGTGTCGATTGCGCTGGCGCGGGCGATCGAGCAGGGCCTGACCGAGGGACCGACGATCTACAACGCAGGCCGAGCGCTGGCGACCACCGGCGGGCACGCCGACCCGACCAACGGCGTCCGCGACGACCTGATGCACGATCCGGGTCCGGCCGAAGGCGTGGTCAACGGCGTGGACGACGCGCGCAAGGCCGTCCGGCAGCGCTACAAGGAAGGCTCCGACCTCATCAAGATCACCGCCACCGGAGGCGTGCTGAGCGTGGCCAAGAACGGCCAGAATCCTCAGTTCACCGAAGAGGAGATCCGCGCCATCGTCGAAACGGCCAAGGACTACGACTTCCACGTGGCGGCCCACGCACACGGAGCGGAAGGCATCCGGCGGGCCCTGCGGGCGGGCGTGCACTCGATTGAGCACGGCACTCTGATGGACGACGAGGGAATCCGGCTATTTCAGGAGACGGCGGCTTGGTGGGTGCCGACGATCTCCGCCGGCAAATTCGTGGCCGAGAAGGCGGAGGTCCAGGGATACTACCCGGCGGTGATCATCCCGAAGGCTCTCGCGATCGGACCGCAAGTCCAGGAGACCTTTCGGAAGGCCTACAAGGCCGGCGTGAAGATCGCCTTCGGCACCGACTGCGGCGTGAGCCCGCACGGTTCCAACGCCAAGGAGTTCGTTTATATGACGGAAGCCGGGATGCCGCCGCTGGAAGCGATCCGGGCGGCCACGCTCAGCCCGGCGCAACTGCTGGGCATCGCGGACAGAGTCGGCACTGTCGCACCGGGCAAGGCCGCCGACATCGTCGCCACGCCCCGAGACCCCGCCGAAGACATTACCGCCACCTTGCAGCCTTCGTTCGTGATGAAACGGGGCCGGGTCTACCGGCGACCTTAGAAGGCCTGGACCTGCTGCTGGTAGCTATCGAAGTTGCGCTTGGTCTCGAACAGCGAGTCGCCGCCGAATTTCTCGAGGAAGGCCTGGGCCAGCACGATCGCCACCATGGCTTCGCCGATGACGCCGGCCGCCGGGGCGACCGCCACGTCGGAGCGCTCGTAGGCCGCCGCGGCGGGCTCACGGGTTGGAAGGTCCACCGACTCGAGCGGCTGCCGCAGCGTCGAGATCGGCTTCACGTAGCCGCGCACCACCAAGTCCTGCCCGTTGGTCATGCCGCCTTCCAGTCCGCCGGCCTTGTTGGAGCCGCGGAAGAACTCCCGGCCGGACTTGTCGTAGTGCACGGTGTCTTGGGAATCCTTGCCGGGCGAGACGGCCGTGACCGTCCCGGAGCCGATCTCCACCGCCTTGACGGCCTGCATGGAGAGAATCGCCTGACCCAGCCGGCCGTCCAAGCGGGTGTCCCAGGTGATGTGCGAGCCCAACCCGATCGGCAAGCCGTGGGCGACGACTTCGAAGATGCCGCCCCGGGTGTCCTTGGTGCGATAGGCCTCGTCGACCTCTTCCTTCATGGCCTGCTCGACTTCCGGGTCGACACAATTGAGCAGGATCTCGTCCTTCTGGTTGAGGGCGACGATCTCTTCCCAACTCGCCGGGCGCTCCAGTCGAGCGGCGCCCACGGCGACCACGTGGCTGAGCACCTCGATGCCGAACTGCTCCAGGAACTGCTTGCAGAATGCGCCGACGGCGACGCGGGAGGTGGTTTCGCGGGCGCTGGCGCGCTCCAGGATGTAGCGAGCCTCGGGAAAGTTGTACTTGATCGCGCCGGCCAAGTCAGCGTGGCCCGGGCGAGGCCGCAGGACCGGTCGGTTGTTGCCTTCTTCCGGCTGCGTTGGCGCTTCGACGGGCAGAATCTCCGACCAGTTCTTCCAGTCGCGATTCTCGAGCGTGATGGCGATGGGCGAGCCGATCGTCTTGCCGTAGCGCACGCCGGAGAGCACGTGGGCCCGGTCGGTCTCGATCTTCATGCGGCCGCCGCGGCCGAAGCCTTGCTGGCGGCGCCAGAGCTCGCGGTTGACCTTCTCGAGGGAAATGGGCACGCCGGCGGGAAGACCGGTCAAAATGGTGACTAGGCTTTCGCCGTGCGATTCGCCGGCGGTTTCAAAACGTAGCATGCTGATGATTTCGGGGCGCGCCCAGGCGCTAGGCGTAAGCTCCCATGATAACGGAAGTTAGACGATGGACCGACTGATAGGCATTCATGCGGTGACGGCCGCCTTCGAAGCCGAGCGACCGATCGACCGCCTGCTGGTCGCCAAAGGGTCCGGCGGACCGCGCTTGCAGCAGTTGATCGACGCCGCCCGGCGCGGAGGCGTGCCGGTTCGCTTCGAGGCCCGCGCTCTGCTGGACAGGGAGGCCCACGGGGGCGTCCACCAGGGAGTCGTGGCCTTTGCGTCCGAGCGCGGAACCGTCGATCTGGACGCGATTCTGGCCGAAGCCGCGCCCGACGCCCTGCTGGTGGTGACCGACGGCTTGGAAGACCCGCACAACCTCGGCGCGGTGATCCGGTCGTCGCACGCCGCCGGAGCGACGGCGCTACTCATCCCGGAGAGGCGTTCCGCGGGGCTGACGGAGACGGTCGCCAAGGCCTCGGCCGGGGCGATCGAGTTTCTGCCGGTAGTGCGCGTGAAGAACGTGAATCGCGCGCTGGACGAGCTCAAGAAAGCCGGGTTCTGGATCTTCGGGCTCGACGAGCGGGGCGAGCAGACGATCTATGAAGAGGATTTCTCCGGCAAGGTGGCGCTGGTGCTGGGAGCCGAAGGCAAGGGGCTGCACCGGCTCACCTCGGAGAAGTGCGACAAGCTGGTCCGCATCCCCATGACCGGGCGCATCGCCTCGCTGAATGTGTCCGTCGCGGCGGGCGTGGCGCTGTTCGAGATCGTACGGCGACGCCGGTAAGAATTCGTACCGTGAAAAATCGAGTTTGGGTGTATGCTCCTGGCATGACGCGTTTGGCGCTGCTGATCGGTTTGATTCTGCTGCCTACCCTCGCGTTCGGGCAGTTCGGAACGCTCGGCGGGACCGCCGGCGGTACGGGCTACGGGCCGATGGTTTCGCAGTCCGCCAGCACCCCCGGCTACAACTCCGCCGCCTCCACGCCGACTGTGATGGCCCCGGCGCGGGGCGCGGGCCTTTCGCGCGGCGGCCCATCCAACCGCCGCAATACGTCGTTCGGCGGCGTCTTGGACAACGTGATGAACGACCCGCGGGTTCTTCGCGGCCCCAACGGGCGCGTCGACAACTGCACGCCGTCGCGACGCCGCATCAGCAACGGCGGTCCGATGATCTTCGTCGCCGGCCGCTGAGCCGTTCCCATCCCCTGCCGATCTCTGGCATCCTGCGTTCATGTATGTGGCGCTGTTGCGAGGGATCAACGTCGGCGGCAAGCACAAGTTGCCGATGAAGGACTTGGTGGCGATTTTTCAAGCCGCCGGCTGTGAGTCGGTGCGCAACTACATCCAGAGCGGCAACATCGTCTTCTCCGCCGACGCAGCTTTGGCGGGACAGATCCCAGACGTGGTCGGCGCCGCCGTCGAGGAGCGCTTCGGCTTTCGGCCGCCGATGCTGGTGCGCTCGGCCGCGGAGCTCGAAGCGTTGGTGCGAGACAACCCCTTCGTGGCCGAAGGAGCCGACGAGAACTCGCTGCACGTGGTGTTTCTGGCGGACCCGCCGGACCCGGACCGCGTCGCCGCCTTGGACCCCGACCGCTCGCCGCCGGATCGTTTCGCAGTCGTCGGCAGCTCGATCTACCTGCATTGCCCCAACGGGCTGGCGAAGTCGAAGATCACCAACGCCTGGCTGGACTCCCGGCTGCGCACGATGAGCACCGGCCGCAACTGGCGGACCGTGAACACGCTGCTCGAGATGGCTCGCTGAGCACGATGCTAGACTCGCCCCATGGCGCGCGGTTGGCCATGGGCGGCGGTCTTGGGGCTGGTTTTGCTGGGGTGCGGCGAGGGCCGCGTCGCCGAGCAGGCGGCCGCCGATCCTGACAAGCCTTCCCTGCCCCCCGGCTATGTGGAAGCCGCCGTTTGCCGCGATTGCCACAGCGAAATCTGGAACAGCTTCGTGCAGACCGGCATGGGCCGCGCCTTCGAGCGGCCGAACGCCGCGAACGTGACAGCCACCGAGGCCCGCTACGACCACAAGGCCTCCGGACGCTCCTACGCCATCGTCCGGCGCGGCGACGAATTCTTCCAGCAGCGCTGGCAGCAGGGCCCCGGCGGCGAGCGGATCCACTCCATCGAACGCCGCATCGACTACGTGATGGGCTCGGGCAACCACGCGCGCACCTTCATCCATCACAAAGGCAACGGCGAGATGGTGGAGCTGCCGTTGGGATGGTATCCGGAGAACGGCGGGACCTGGGCCATGAACCCGGGCTACGACCGCCCGGGACATGACGGCTTTCAGCGCCTGATCGCTTACGACTGCATGTTCTGCCACAACGGCTACCCGGAGGTGCGACCCGGGGGCGACATGCGGGGCACGCAGCCGGTCTACCAGGGCAAGGTGGCGCTGGGCGTGGATTGCCAGCGTTGCCACGGGCCCGGATTGCCCCACCTGGAAGCCTTGCAGGCCGACGAGTCGCCGGAGAAGGTGCGCGCCTCGGTGGTGAACCCGGCCAAGCTGGAGCCGGACCGCCGCATGGACGTCTGCCTGCAGTGCCACCTGGAGAGCACCAGCCGCCCGCTGCCGAACCTGCTGCACCCGTTCAACCGGGGCTTCTTTTCGTTTCGCGCCGGCGAGGCGCTGGAGGACTACGCCTACACATTCGACCATGCTCCGGGGACGGGCTGGGACGACAAGTTCGAGATCAACGGCAGCGCCTACCGGCTGATGCAGTCGGCGTGCTTTCAGAAGAGCGCGGCCGGAGCGCTCGGCTGCACGGTCTGCCACGACGCACACGGGGCGCCGATGACGCGGGCGATGGCGCCGGTCTGCGGCTCCTGTCACGCCTCGCTGCCGGCCGCCCACCCCTCAGGCGAGGACTGCGCCGGCTGCCACATGCCGGCTCGGCGGACGGACGACGTCGTGCACGCCGTGATGACCGACCACCGCATCCAGAAGCGGCCGGCGAAGGGCCTGCTCGCCCCCAAGCGGGAGCGGACGCCCAAGGAGACCGCCTACCACGGCGAAGTAGTCCCACTCCTCCCCAAGAATCCGCCGGAAGAGTACCGAGCGCTGGCGCAAGTGGCGCAGGGGTCGAACGTGGAGGCCGGCCTTCCCGTCCTGGCCCGCGCGGCCAAGGCGCCGGAGACCTTCTATGAGCTCGGCTCGGCGCTGGAATCCGAGGGCCGCTTGGAAGACGCGATCGCCGCCTGGCGCCAAGCCGTCGAGAAGAGGCCCGACCTGATCGTCGCCCGCCGCCGGCTGGGCGCGGCGCTGAGGCGGATGGGCGACTTCACAGGCGCTGAGCGGCAGTTGCAGGAGGCCGTGGCGCTGGCTCCCGAAGACAGCCGCGTCCGCAAGGAGCTTGGCTTTCTGTACCAGGCGATGGGACGCCCCGGCCAGGCCCTCGAATCCCTCCAAGAGGCTCTGCGGCTCGATCCCGACCTGCCCGAGAATCACAACAACCTCGGCAAGGCCCTGCTGGACGCCGGACGCGGCGCCGAGGCCGAGACGGCGTTCCGCGAGGCGATCCGGCTGGAACCCGGCTTGGCGGCCGCGCACGCGAACCTGGGCAACCTGTTGGCGGCGCGCGGCGACCTGGCCGCCGCCGAGGCTTCCTGGCGCCTCGCGATCGTCGCCGCGCCGGCTTCGGAGCCCGGCATCGCGGAGACGCGCTACAACCTGGCGGCGGTCCTGGCCCAGAGGCAGGACTGGCCTCAGGCCAAGGCGCAGTTGCAGGCCGCCGTCGAGGCCGATCCGCACTTGGCGCCGGCGCAGACCCTGCTGGGCAACCTGCTGGAGATGGAAGGCCGCAGCGGGCCCGCCGTCGAGCGCTACCGTTTGGCGATCCAAGCCGATCCGCGCTACGCGGCAGCCCACTGGAGCCTGGGCGCCGCGCTGATCGCGGGCGGCCGGGCCGAAGAAGGGCGGGCTGAGCTCGAAGAGGTCCTGCGGCTGGAGCCGGGCCACGCCGAAGCCCGCAACGTATTGCAGCAATTGGGGCAACGTTGAGCCGGCGCCGCCCTTCCGGGCTCGGTGGTTCGCCCCAGAAGCCAATCCGGTGCGGCGCTTATCGGGCGCATCACAATTCCTGATTTCACTTCGATCCCAGCCACTGAGTACCGTAGGATCTACAGGGTGCGAGGTCCGCCTCGCCTAGCCCTGTTCCATTACGTTTTGGAGGCATCAGGTTCCTGTGAGCAACAAGAAGAGTTACGATGGCGGCGTTCCGACCGGCGGCGGCGCTACTTCCATTCCCGCTAGTTCGCCCCGCATGGCAGCGATCGCCGCGGTTACGAACTACAAGCCGTCCGCTCCTCCGATGAACTTCCTGGAGACGCCGGCGCAGCAACTGTTCTCGGCCAACGTCTTTTCCAAGGCCGTGATGCGGGACCGTCTGCCGAAGAAGGTCTACAAAGCCGTCGCGAAGACGATTGAGACCGGCTCCAAGCTCGACCCGTCGATCGCCGACATCGTCGCTCTCGCGATGAAGGACTGGGCGATCGAGAAGGGGGCCACGCACTACGCCCACGTCTTCTACCCGCTCACCGGCCTGACGGCCGAAAAGCACGACAGCTTCCTGACGCCCGACGGCGCCGGCGGCGCTTTGGCCGAGTTCAGCGGGTCGCAGTTGATCCAGGGCGAGCCCGACGGCTCGAGCTTCCCGACCGGCGGCATTCGCGCCACCTTCGAGGCGCGCGGCTACACGATCTGGGACGTCACCAGCCCGGCCTACATCCTGGAAAACCCCAACGGCACCACGCTCTGCATCCCGACCGCCTTCGTCTCCTGGACGGGCGAGGCGCTCGACAAGAAGACGCCGGTGCTGCGCTCGATGCAGGCGCTCAACAAGCAGGCGCAGAGGATTCTGAACCTGTTCGGTCACACCGACGGCGCCTTGGTCTCTTCCACCGCGGGCCCGGAGCAGGAGTACTTCCTGATCGACCGCAACTTCTTCTTCGCGCGGCCTGACCTGCTCACGGCCGGGCGGACCCTGTTCGGCGCGCCTCCGCCGAAGGGCCAGCAGTTCGACGACCACTACTTCGGCGCGATCCCCGAGCGGGTGCTGGCGTTCATGCTCGACTGCGAGCGAGAGCTCTTCAAGCTCGGCGTGCCCGTCAAGACCCGCCACAACGAGGTCGCCCCGGGCCAGTACGAAATCGCTCCGACGTTCGAGTCGGCCAATCTCGCCACCGATCACCAGCAGTTGATCATGATCACGCTGCGGAAGGTTGCCGAGAAGTACGGCATGGTGTGCCTGACGCACGAGAAGCCGTTCGGCGGCGTCAACGGTTCGGGCAAGCACGTCAACTGGTCGATGGGCAGCTCGTCGCAAGGCAATCTGCTCGATCCGGGCGACACGCCCCACGAGAACGCGCAGTTCCTCACTTTCTGCGCCGCCGTCATCCGCGCCGTGCACAAGCACCAGGGCCTGCTGCGCGCCGTAGTCGCGACGGCCGGCAACGATCACCGTCTGGGCGCCAACGAGGCTCCGCCCGCGATCATCTCGATCTTCCTGGGCGACCAGCTCACCGACGTGTTCGAGCAGATCAAGGCCGGCGGCGCGAGCTCGTCGCTGCCCAAGGGCACGCTCACGGTCGGCGTCGACGTGCTGCCGCCGCTGCCGAAGGACGCCGGCGACCGCAACCGCACCAGCCCGTTCGCCTTCACCGGCAACCGCTTCGAGTTCCGTGCGGTGGGCTCCAACCAGTCGATCGCCGGTCCGCTGGTGGCGATGAACACCATCGTCGCGGAATCGCTGGACTACTGCGCGACCGAGCTCGAGAAGGCCACCGGCGGCGACCCGTCCAAGCTGAACGAGGCGCTGCAGAAGTTGCTGACGACCATCATCAACGAGCATGGCGCGATCATCTTCAACGGCAACGGCTACTCCGAGGAGTGGCACGCGGAGGCCGCCGAGCGGGGCCTGCTCAACCTGAAGACCACGCCGGACGCCCTGCCCCAGTTGCAGGCTCCCGAGGTCATCGAGCTGCTCTCCAAGTACGAAGTGCTCTCCGAGCGCGAGCTCGAGAGCCGCTACGAGACCTACCTGGAGCAGTACTGCCTGACCGTGGAGGTCGAAGCGAAGTTGACGGTGGAGATGGCGAAGACCATGATCTTCCCGGCCGCCGTGCGCTACCAGAACCTGCTCGCCTCCACCTGCGCCAACCTGAAGCTCGTGGGCTACGAGTTCGACACCGACACGCTCGACAAGGTGACGGCTCTGGTGAAGGAGCTGCAGGACACCACCGCGGCCCTCGAGGCGGCGATGGCGGAGGAAACCGACGAGGGCGCCCTGGCCCACGCGCGGCACCACTGCGACGCCGTCAAGCCGGCGATGGCCGTCGTTCGCGAAGCGGCGGACAAGCTCGAAGGTATCGTCTCCGACGACCTGTGGCCGCTGCCCACTTATCAGGAGATGCTGTTCATCAAGTAGGAACGGCTCCAGCAACGAAATCGGGCCGGCGATCGCGAGAGCGGTCGCCGGCCCGACGCTTTTCCGGCCTGCCCCTAGAACGAATAGCGCAGCCCGAGCTGCACCACGCGGCCCGACGCCCCGGGCGTGAGCGCCGAGATCTGACCGAAGTTGCCGGCCTGCACGTTCTGGTTGGGGGTGGCGAAGTTCGCCCGATTCGGGAAGTTGATCACCTCGCCGCGGAACTGCAGACTGTGTCCCTCGAAGGGCATGTAGATCTGCTTGATGATGGAGGCGTCCGCCCGCAACGCACCGGGTCCGATGAAGGCGTTGCGGCCGACGTTGCCGAAGGTGAACCGCTGCGGCTGCCGGAAGACCGACGTGTCAAAGTAGGACTGCCCCAGCACGTCGTCGCGCCAGTTGGAGTTCTCACTGTAGACGCCGTTGATGTCCGCGCGAACGCGGGCGGCGGTGGGGTAGATCTGGCTGGCGTTGCCCCAGACCGCCGAGAAGGGCGGCCCCGTACGAGCCTCGATCACCGTGCCGATCGTCCAGCCGCCGGCAATCTGGTTGACGACGGGGTTGCTGAACATGTGGGCGCGTCCCTTGCCCCACGGGATATCCCAGACCACCGCGCTGATGAAGCGGTGCTTGATGTGGCTGCCGCCCAGGCTGAACGCGATGGTGCGGTCGTACTGGTTGGCGAAGGCCGCGTTGCCGTCCTCGCCGGCCAGCTCGTTGCGCCCCTCCACGTCGTCGAGCGTACGGGCGAAGGTGTAGTTCATGTTGAACTGCAACCCGTCGGAGTAGCGCTTTTCGAGCTTGAAGTTGACGCCGTGGTAGTCGGACCGGCCGTACGTGGCCGCCAGCAGGCTCACGTCGCTGAACTGCGGATAGGGCCGCAGCACCTGCGAGTTCACCCCTTGGTCCACCCACTGGATGGCGTTGGGATGGATCTGGTTCAACGTGACGCTGCCGGACTGGGTCAGTTTGCGGCCCAGCGTCGAGAGGTAGCCGACCTCGAACAGCATGTCCCCGGGCAACTGGTGCTGGATGTTGAAGTTGTAGTTCAGCAGGTAGGGCGTCGGCCGATCCTCCGGCTGAAAGTATTCCGCCGCGAAGACCGGCGCGTCGCCGATCGCCACTGCGCCGAAGCTCGGCACGAGATCCGCCTCGGTGGGAGGGTTCAGCGCCGGGAGACCATCGGAGAGCAGGAACGCCGCGGCGTTGGGGTTGACCCCGGCGAAGCTGCCGCGTACGGAGAAGCCGGCGTTCACGTTGATCGGCGTCGCCTGGTCATACTCGCCCATGTAGAGCACCGACGCGCCCGCCCGGATCACCCACTTGTTGCCCGGGCGGTAGGCCAGCCCCAGTCGCGGACCAAAGTTGTTGCGGTCGAAGTTGTGAGCGTACTTGGAGCCGCCGCGGGCGCCGCGACCGGACCAGGTGATTACGCCGGGACAGCCGCAGGCGGGGTTGATGGCCGTCTCGTCGAACGAGTTCTGGCGGTTGTCGATCTTCTCCCAGCGCGGCGTGTCCATGTCATAGCGCAGGCCCAGGTTCAGGGTCAGCTTGGAGGAGACCTTCCAGTCGTCCTGGATGTAGGAGCCGACCGTGTTGGCGCGGCTGCGCAGCAGGAAGGTCTCGGCTCGCGCGGCGTTGGCGACGTAGCCGTAGAGCAGGGCGGCGATCGAATCGCCGGCGGCGTTGTTGGTGAAGTTGAACGAGCCGCCGGCCGAGTCGAGCTGGACGTCGTCGTTCTGCGAGGCCCTCATCTCAAAGCCCCACTTGATGGTGTGCACGCCGGCCACATACGTCCAGTTGGTGATGAAGTGGTTGTCGCGGATGGGGAACTGGCGACGCTCCTGCCCGCCGGCGCGGCCGATGCGCTGGATGCCGCCCGCGAAGCCGAAGCCCGGGAAGTAGTCCGGGTTGGTGCCTTGCAGCCCCAGCCGCTCCGCCCAGCCCTGGCCCTGCGCGGGCATCACGGGGTGATTGCGGCGCTTGTTCCATGTGAAGCGGTACTCGGCGACGATCTTGCTGGAGACGTTGGTGATGCCCGTCACCGACCAGTTGTAGTAGGAGTTGTCGAAGATGCGGGTGTCGTTGTGGACATCCAGCGGCCAGATCCCTGCGCCCTCGGTGCGGTTGTTGAGGTTGTGCACGTAGCGGCCGTACATGCGGTTGCGCTCGTTGAAGGTGTGATCGAAACGGGCCGAAAGCGCCTGGCTCGGGTTGGTGGTGGTGCTGAACGCCTGGTAGTTGAGCGAACGCGTCGGCCGGCCGGCGATGTTAGGGGTCGGCCAGAACTGCGTGACCGCCATGCCGATCGGGTCCATCCGGCTGACGGGGACTTGCTTGTTCGGCAGCACGGCCCGGGTGAACGGGTCTCGAATGGTGGCGCTCAAGCCAGAGAAATCGCCACGCAGCTCGGCAGGATCGGGAATGTTCTCGATCTTGGGAGCCGCCGTGATGTCTCGGATGAACTCCTGGCTGGCGAAGAAGAACGTGCGGTCCTTGCGAATCGGGCCGCCGAAGGCCCAGCCGAACTGGTTGCGGCGCAGCTTCTGCTTCTCATCGGCGAAGAACTGGCGGCTGTCCATGGCGTTGTTGCGCAGGAACTCATAGAGCGCACCGTGGTACTGGTTCGTGCCCGAGCGGGTCGTCATCTGGATGAAGCCGCCGCCGGAGCGTCCCATTTCCGCCTTGTAGTTGGCGACCTCGACGTTCATCTCCTCCAGCGCCTCGATCGGAGGGTCGAAGTCCAAACCGGGCGTCCCGAGGATCTGGTTTTGGGTGGAGCCGCCGTCGAGGGTCCACATGGCGTTGTTGGAGCGTCCCCCGGCGATCTGGAACTGGGAGCCTGTGCCGCGCTGGACCACGAAGCCCGACAGGCGCACGAGTTGTGCGGCGCGCCGGTCGATCAGCGGCATGTTCGCGATCGTCTTGTTCTTGATGATGTGCCCGACCGACGAGTTCTCGGTCTTGAGCAAAGGCACGTCCGCCTCAACCGTCACGATCTCGGTGACGTCGCCGAGCGAGAGTTGCACGTCCGCACGGACGGCCGCGGCCGTGTCGAGCTGCAGTCCGGTGCGAGTGAACGTCTTGAATCCGTCGGACTCCGCCGTCAGGTTGTAGACGCCGGGTTTGACGAAGGCGATGGTGTAGGCGCCGGACTCGTTGGTCGTCGCGTTGTAAGTTTCGCCGGTCGTGGGATTGACCAGCACGATGGCCGCGCCGGGGATCACCGCGGCGCTGGAGTCACTGACGATGCCGCTGATGTTGGCGGCTTGCTGAGCGAACAACGGCGCGAAAACGATCGCGGCCAGCACGCAAAGCTTCCTGGCTGTTTGCATGTGCACTTCACCCCCATCTGGATGGAAGACGAGACAATCGGACCCCTCCGACACACGGCCTCGTCACTCCCGACTCAAGCGGAAGCGTCGGCAGGATAGCGCCGGGGTCATGCGGGGGGCGACCCCGAATCCGACCTGATCGACAGCACGAATGTTGGAGTCAAACCGGAGGCAAATTGCGTTATCGGGAGCGCCGCTCAGCGCAGAATCGGCGCAACTCGGGCCCCAGCGAGGGCTCTCCGCAGAGCCGGTCGACGTCTTCGGGCTCATCGACGTCCCACCACAGGGCCGTCCGTCGCACGCGGTAGCCGGCGGTCGCCAGCGCCGCCTCGGTCTCGGCGCGGGTGGAAGCCGTCGACCACGTCACGCCCTCGAACATGGCGGGCGACGAGCGGCGACAGGCGATCAGACAGTAGCCGCCGTCCTCGGTAGGCGCTAGTGAGGCGTCGCGGTCTTCCTCCAGAGCTTCCAGCGCCTGCGCCACGAGCTCCAGCGGCAGCGTCGGGCTGTCGCTGCCCAAGATCGCCATGCGCTCGGCGCCCGCGCGTTGCAGCCCCTCGAAACAGCTCCGCATCCGCTCGCCGAGGTCGCCGCCGCTCTGCAGCCGAAACCGGGCATTGCCGGCCAAGCGTCGCCACTCGTCCCACTCAGCGTCGCAAAACAGCCACACGCGGCCGGCGTAGCGGGAGCTCAATCGAGCCCAGAGGTCGAGCACACAGGCGCGGTGCAGGGCTGCGGCCTCTTCGGCCGAATAGCGCTTCAAGAGCCTCGTCTTGACGCGCCCCGGCACGGCAGCCTTCGCGAACACCGCCAACGCATCCGTCATAGCCCTCTATAATCCTGTAGATCCATGTATTTTCGCGTCCTGTGGGCCTGCCTGGCCCTGGCCGGCGCCTTGTCGGCCGCCCCCAACTTCCTCATCTTCATCGCCGATGACCTGGGCGAGGGCGACCTGTCCATTTACGGACATCCCGTCCTCGAGACCCCGAACATCGACCGCATCGGACGGGAGGGCATGGTCTTCGACCGAGCCTTCCTGACGATCTCCTCCTGCAGCCCGTCGCGCACGAGCATTTTGACCGGCCGCTACCCGCACAACACCCACGCCGAAGACCTGCACCTGCCGCTGCCGGCGGATCAGGTGACGTTCGCCCGAGCGCTCCATGCCAAGGGCTATCACTCCGCCGCCATCGGCAAGTGGCACCTCGGCGAGGCCGAGCGCGCCCACTGGGACGCCATTGCGGAATGTTCCGGCGCCGAGACGGCCAACAAAGCGGTCGCTCAGCTCCGCAGCCGCCCTAAGGACAAGCCCTTCTTCTTCTGGGTCGCTTCCAAGGACCCTCACCGGCCGTTCGACAAAGATGCCATCGCCCAGCCGCACCGGCCCGAGGACGTCCATCTGCCGCCGTATCTGCCCGATCATCCCCTGATCCGGGAAGATATCGCGCGCTACTACGATGAGGCCACGCGTTTCGACAATCACGTCGGCGAGATTCTGGCCGAGCTCGAAGCCCAGGGCGCGCTCGACGACACCGTGATCGTCTTCCTCTCCGACAACGGCATGCCGTTCCCGCGCGCCAAGACGACGCTGTATGACGCGGGCATCCACACGCCGTTTCTGGTGCGGTATCCACCGCTGGTTCCCAAAGGCAAGCTCCAGGGCAACCTGTTCAGCGTGGTGGATCTGATCCCGACATTGCTCGAAATCGCGGGTGTTGCGTCCAAGACCATCGGGGGCTCGTCGCAGTTGGAGATGTTCCGCAATCCCGAGGCGGCCGGGCGCGAAGCCGTCTACGCCGAGGCCAACTGGCACGACTTCGAACAATTCACGAGGGCCGTCCGGACGGAGCGCTACCTGCTGGTCCGCAACTACTACTGGCAGAAGCCGCTGTGGGCGAGCGTGGACGCTGTGAACTCCATCACATGGCGGGGCTTCATGGCCGCGCTACGGGCGGGCGACACCACTCCGGCCCAGCGCTTTCTGTTGCAGGAGCCGCGGCCGTTCGAGGAATTCTACGACCTCCAAGTCGACCCCTCGTCGCTCGAGAACGTTGCCGGACGGCCTCGCTATGAGGCTGAATACAACCGGCACCGCATTTTGCTCGACAACTGGCGGGTCGAGACTGCCGATAAGATGCCGCAGGAGCCTCGTCCGGATGGCTGGACTCGCGACGGGCGTCCGCTGCCCCACAACCAGCCTTGGTACGACAATTTCATCAAGGCCGGAGGACGAAACAACTTCGAGACGTTCTAAACCCCGCAGCGCCAACGGCACCGCTTTTTCTACAATGGAAGGTCTCCTCGAGGATGGAACTTCGATGCGCTTTCTCACGCTGACACTGCTTGCCGTGCTCTGTGCGGCCATTGCCCCGGCGGAGGTGTTTGAAACCACTCCGACCGACCAGATCGAGCGGGGCCGCTATTTGGCCAACTACGCCTCCATGTGCGTGCAGTGCCACTCGCCGCACGACCGCACCGGCGACCTCATCGAGGGCCAGCACTTTACGGGCAACGCCATCCCGTTCGCGTCGCCGTTCCCGGACGGGCCGGTCAAGTGGGCTCCTCGGGCTCCGGCGCTCATCCGTCTGCCCGGCTGGAGCGAGGAGGACTTCGTCTACCTGCTCATGAACGGCAAGCGCCCCAACGGCAGCCGTCCGATGGGACCGATGCCGCAGTTCCGCCTGTCGCGCGCCGACGCCTCCGCGATCGCCGCCTACCTCAAGTCGCTGTAGGCCAGGAACGACCAATTCAAACCGAAGAGGCCGGGCTCTGGCGAGTCCGGCCTCTTTCTATTCAGTTGTGTTGGGACGTTTCCGGTCAGTCGCCCAGCTCGTGGCCGCCGTTCGGAGTCTCCGCGGCGCGCTTCAGCTCACGCGCTTGGCTGTAGATCTCGTGGACCAGCCTGGCGTAGCTCGGACGAAGCGTCTCCCGCTGCGGCCAATCGTTGAACTGCGCGATCGCCTTCTTGGTCAGAGCGCTGAGCGCCTCGGCGCGCGCCTCGACGCGATTCATCTGGGCGTGCTCTTCGGGATCAACGACGCGACCAATCCGGGACATCCGGCAGGCGTCCGCGCCCAAAGCATTCACTTCGAGGCGAATCAGCTCGAGATTGGTGGCATGGGACTCCCAACTGGGCTCTTCGGGAACGCGGCTGAAGGCTTCCAAGTCCGCCGCATAGCGCTTGATGCGCCGTGCGTGCGTCTCGGCGTCAGCCAGCAACTGCGCCCCTTCGGCCTTGAAGTCCCAGGTGTACGATTCCGGGCTCACTGGGCCCACAACGCACATCGCGGGGGTCTTGGCGACGCCGAGCGTCGTCAGCCCCAAAGCCAGAGCGGCTAACAGGAACGTCTTGTGGAAGGTTTGCTTGCTCATACTCGTTGGACTCTCAGTCCCCGGTGACTGTTAGTCTGGGATTGTTCGCTGCCTCACATGAAAGACGTTCGTATCCAGCGCCACGGCGCAGACCGCATTCTCGCCGGCCACCCTTGGGTGTACCGCAGCGACCTGCTCGGCTCTCCCGAGATCGTGGGCGGGGAGGTGGTGCGTGTGCTCGACGGCCGAAACGTTCGGCTGGGCTGGGCGCACGCCAGCGCCACCTCCACCATCGCGCTGCGGATGTTGCCTTTCGAGACCCGCCTGACCGACCAGGGCTACTTCCGCCGATTGATCCGTCGGGCCCAGGAGTACCGCGACGTGGTCGTCTCCGACACGGACGCCTATCGCCTGGTGCACGCCGAGGCGGATCTGCTGCCGGGGCTCGTCATCGACCGCTACCGCGACTATTTTTCGATCCAGACCCAGACGCAAGGCATGGAGCTGTCGAAAGCCGCGATCGTCGCGGCGCTCGAAGAGCTCTACCAGCCGGCCGGAATCGTCGAGCGCAACGATACGGCTTCGCGCGCTCACGAGGGTCTGGAACAGCAGACGGGCTTGCTGGCCGGCCGGGAGCCCGACGCGCCCGAGATCACGTTCAACGGCCTGCACTTCCTGGTCGACATTCTGGGCGGCCAGAAGACCGGCTTCTTTCTCGACCAGCGCGAGAACTACCAGGCCGCCGCCCGCTACGCCCACGGCCGCGCCTTGGACGCCTTCACCTACCAAGGCGGGTTTGCGCTGCATCTGGCGGCCCGCTGTGAGAAGGTCGAAGCCGTCGACAGCTCCGAGGCGGCC
Source organism: Acidobacteriota bacterium (assembly GCA_016125275.1). Taxonomy (GTDB): domain Bacteria; phylum Acidobacteriota; class Terriglobia; order Bryobacterales; family UBA6623; genus RI-231. Next base: position 101,354 of record WGMB01000017.1, read on the forward strand.
TTGGCCGCGGTGCGCTCCAACGCCCGCCGCAACGGCATCGAGAACGTCGACACGCGGCAGGCCAAGGTCTTCGATCTGCTGAGCGACTACGAGCGCGGTAAGCGGACCTTCCAAACGATCGTGCTCGACCCACCAGCCTTCGCCAAGTCACGGCGTCACGTGGAATCGGCGGCCCGCGCCTACAAGGAGATCAACCTGAAGGCCCTGCGGCTGCTCGAGCGGGACGGCGTGCTCGTCACGTCGAGCTGCTCGCATCACTTCTCCGAGGCCGACTTGCTGAATGTGGTCGCCGAGGCCTCTCTGGACGCCGGCAAGCGCCTGAGGGTAATCGAGCGGCGGACGCAGGCCCGCGACCACCCGATCGCGCTCACCATCCCGGAGACGCACTACCTCAAGTGCTTGATCTTGCAGATCTACTAGCAGCCGCCGGCTAAGGGATCGGGAGGAACTCGGAGGGCTTCAACGCTTTCCGGGTGAAGCGCGCCTGGCGGAAGGCGCCCTTGAAGTAGTCCACACGGTTGATGCGCACGCCCACCGACGTTTTGCCTGGGCCTTGCGGTGCGAACTTGACCTCGCCGCTGAGCTGAACCTCGCGATTCACGTAGCTGGTGAAGGTCTTGCCGTCGTAGACCATGGCCACGTGGTACCACTTGTCCGTAGGATGGGTGACGTCCCAGTTCATCAGCGCCAGGTTCTTGTGGGTGACGTCGGAGTTGACGAAGGCGTCGAGCAGCCAGCGGCCCTTCACCAGCCGCGTCTCGAACAGGAAACGGCTCTGCGCGCCGTCCTGCTGCAGGTGAAAGATGCGCTGTTCGGCTCCGCCGTCGGAGTCGGGGCGGAAGATCAGCTCCCAAGTGAAGACCTCCGCGCCGGCCAAGGGATGCACGTCGAGAAACAGGGCGTCGCCCTCGCCGTCGAACTCCACGGCCTTGCCGAGCGGCGTGTCGATCACTTGCGGGTCGCCCTCGACCTTGACGGCGTGCCCGCCGAGCTTCTGCAGGTTGTCAAAGACCCAAGTCTCCGATTGAGCCAAGGCGGCGACGGCCGAAAGGGCGAAGACGAGCAGGAGGCGGAACATTCCGTCCAGGATAGCTCAGGGCCAGCCCGGTTCGACGAGCTGCGGCGGATCCACATGCTGCGCATTGAGGATCTTCTCGGCTCCGGCGACCAAGTCCGCGTGCTGCGCCGCCACGTCCGTCGTCTCGCCGGGGTCGTGGGCCAGATCGTAGAGCTCGATGGGCGCGTCGGGGCCCGGACGGATCGCCTTCCAGTCCCCCAGGCGAACGGCCCGCGCCGGTCCGGCCTCCCAATAGAGCAAGGCCGGCGGCTCCTGCCCTTGCCCCAGCAGGGTCGGCAGGATCGACTGGCCGTCCAGACCCGGCGGCGGCTCGGCTCCGGCGATCTCAGCGGCCGTGGGCAGAAAGTCGTAAAAAGCCCAAGGATAGTCGGAGACGCCCGGCGTGACCTTGCCCGGCCAACGCACCAGCATCGGGACGCGGATGCCGCCTTCGTACAGGTCGGTTTTGAAGCCGCGAAACACGCCGGTACCGTGGAAGGCGTTGGCGATCGGAGGGAACTCCACCGAGCCGTTGTCACTGGTGAAGAAGACCACCGTGTTCTCGGCCAAACCCAGCGCCTCGAGCTTGTCCAGCAGGGCGCCGACTTGGCGGTCCAGGCGCGTCACCATGCCGGCGAAGGCGGCGGCGGGCTGCGGTTGGACCACGAAGCCTCGATCCTCGCGGATGAACGGCTGCTCCTGATATTTGCCCGCATAGGCGTCGAAATCCTCGGCCGGAACCGTGAACTCGTGGTGCGGGATCTGGTGCAGCGGCCCGAGGAACTCGTCGAAGCCCTGGCGGTTCGGCACGCCTTCTGTGCCCTCTCCGCCCAAGCCCCACTTGCCGAAGCATCCGGTGGCATAGCCGGCCTGCCGGAGCGTCTCAGCCACCGTCACGGCGCCGGCGGGCAAAGGCAGGCCGCCGGAGTTACCGCGCACGGGTGTGTGCCCGGTGTGCAGCCCGGTCATCAGAGAGCTGCGCGATGGCGCGCACACGGTGCAGCCGGCGTAGGCGTTGGTGAAGCGCAGGCTCTGCTGGGCCAATGCGTCCAGCCGGGGCGTGCGGATCTCCGTCTGCCCGTAGGAGCCGAGGTGCGCCCAGCCGAGGTCGTCGGCCATGATCCAGATGATGTTCGGCGGGCGCGGCGCCTCCGGAGCGGGAGACTGCGAGCAGGCGGCCAGCGTTGCTCCGGCCGAAACGGACAAGAAGGTGCGTCGATTCACAGGGGCTCCGGCGCGGACTCGATGCGATCGAAGTAGCCCAGCCAGGGGTCGCCGGTGCGCTTCCGAAAGTCGCGCACCTTCGCCCGCAACTCGGCGAGCACGGCTTGGTGGGAGGCCGAACCGGCGAGGTTCTTGGTCTCCATCGGGTCGGCGTCCATGTCGTAGAGCTCTTCGGGCGCGTGGCGAAGGATGCCCGCCACCGGCCGCTCCCCCGACGTAGTCATGTGGCGCGCGCGGACGCCGTTCCAGGTGGGCGAGCGCCAGAGGTCGCTCGGCAAGGGCATCTCGAGCTCAGGAAACAGGATCTTCGTGTACTTGTACTTGCGCGTCCGCACCCCGCGCCACGGGAAGAAGTTCACGATCTCGTGGAAGGTGTGCGAGTAGTAGTGCTCATCCCGCGGCCCAGAGGAACGCCCGTGCAACTCGGGCACGAACGAGCTGCCGTGAAACTCGTAGTTCTCCGGCAGCTTGGCGCCGCACCAGTCGAGGACGGTCGGCGTGATGTCCGTGGTGCTGACGAAGGCGTCCGATACGGCGCCCTTCTCGACGCCCGGGCCCATCGCCAGCAAGGGTATGCGCAGGCCTGTCTCGTAGGGAGAGCCCTTGGCGCCCGGAAACGGCATGCCATGGTCGGAGAAGCAGAGCACCAGGGTGTCGTCCATTCGGCCGGCCTCCCGCAAGGCGTCCAGGCAGAAGCCGTAGCCTTGGTCGAGACGGTCGATCGCCTGGTAGTACTGCGCCAGCTCTGCGCGAGCCTCCGGCGTGTCCGGCAAGAAGCCCGGAACCGTCACCTGCGCCGGGGAATACTCCCGCGCCTTGACGTTCTGGTAGTCGCGATGATTCGCGAAACCGCCGGGTCCGCCGGCCCGGTGCGGGTCCGAAAAGCCGACGTGCAGGTAGAACGGCTTACCCTCGGACTGCTTCAGAAACTCGCGCACCTTCTGCGCCATGTCCCAGACGTCTCGATTACCGGCGCCTCCGGGAACCTCGTAGTCCCAGGGATAGACGCTCGCGGGCTGCACGTGCAGCTTACCGACCACGCCGGTTCGAAAACCCTGGGCCTTCAGGATGCGCGGCAGGGACTGCACCTGGTCGTAGGTGTGGAAGTTCGCGGGCAGATGCTGGTGGCCGAACTGCCCGTTCCTATGATTCTGCAGGCCGGTCAGGATCACCGAGCGGCTGGCGCTGCATGACGGCGTGGTGGCGCGCGCGTTGGTGAAGCGCGTCCCCTCCCGGGCCATGCGGTCCATGTTCGGCGTGTGGATGACGGAGTTGCCGTAGCAGCCCGCGACGGCGGACTGGTCATCCGCGATCAGACACATCACCGAGCGATAGGGCTTGCCCGTCTGCGGATTCATCAGCAGGGGCGCAATGGACGTTCCGGCGGAGGCGGCAAGGAATTGGCGACGATTGACGGCGTCGTTCGGCATCGGCCCGCGATTGTACCGTATCGAGGCGAACGCTTTGTGGACGGGGCGTCAGGAAGCGCCCCGCGGCGCGGCTAGGCCCGGCGTGGGAAGACCCGGCGATAGACCACCGCGCCGTCCACGTCGCAGTGCTCCACGACCAAGGATTCGTCCTTGTCGCCTGGATTGACCGCCACGTTCATGAAGCCGCCCTTGACGCGCAGGAAGCGGTGGTAGCGCTTGTCCTCGCCGCGGCTCGGGGAGACCGAATGCGAATCGCTGGCGGCCCCGCAGCCGAACTCCTCGACGCCGGTTTCCGGGTCGATCGAGTGGTACTGCCAGTGCCGATCGCCGTTCATCAGGATCACCGAGCCCTCGACGTTCTGCTTGAGCCACAGCCGAAACTCGTGGCCTTCGGTGGCGAAGGCCGGGTTGGCGTGATTGTCGTTCTTGCGGGCGTGGTCGGGCCCCACGATCGGGTTCGGGTTGATCAGGAACTTCCAGCGAGCGGTCGAGGACTGCAGGGCGTTCTCGAGCCAGCGCTTCTGCTCCTCGCCCCACAGCGTCTTCTCGGGGCCGTCGGGCGCGTCGTTGCGGGTGCGATAGTCGCGGGCGTCCGGCAGGAAGACCTCGAGGTCCGAACCCCAGCGGAAGCGTCGGTACCAGGGCCCGCCGTCCGCCGGCGACGGCACCTGTTCCCGGAAAATCTTCTGCCCCGCCTGGAAGTTGAACGGCAGCATCTTCGGGTTCTCCATGCCCGGCCAGCAGTCGTCGCTGTACAGGTCATGGTCGTCCTTCTGCCAGTAGGCGGGCGTCGTACGCAGGCAGGAATGCAGCGTCGGCAGACTGTACATCCGCTGCCAGTGGTAGCGGGCGGCGTCCACAGAGTTCGCGACCGGATCGTCGGAGTCGTAGTAGACGTTGTCGCCGCAAGAGAGCAGGAACGCCGGCTTGCGCTTCTCGATGGCGCGGTAGATCGCGAAGCCATCCGGACGGTCGGTGCGGGCGTAGCACTGGCAACTGCTCAGAGCAAAGTGCAGCGGAGCCGCGTCCGTTTCCTTGGGCGCGGTGCGAAAACTCCCACTCAGGGAGTCGTCGGCGCGCTTGCCCGCCGCGCCGCGGGTCTCCACCGCGAACTCGTACTCCACGCCCGGCTCCAGCCCGTCCAGGCGGAACTGGTGGGAATAATCGCTGTCAGCCCGCAGTTCCACCCAGTCGAGCGTGCGGCGCCCGCCGCGGCCGCCCTTCGGCTCCAGAATGAGCCGAACGGAGCCTTCCGCGCCCGGGCAGGCGCCCTCGAAGGCGCTGATGTCCTCGTCCGGCTTGACCGGCTGGGCTTGCTTGCCGTGTCCCTTGCGCGGGATGCCATCCACGAGCCGCGAGGAGGCGGTGGTGCGCCGCGTCCAGACGACGGCGCTGCTCGGCGTAATCTCTCCGATCCGCACGCCGGTGGCCTGCCGAGTGTTCGGCGGCGGCGCGCCGCGCAAGGCGGCTCCGGCGATCAGGGTTCCGAGGGCTTGGCGTCGCGTGATTCCCCAGCTCATTCCACGAGACAGTCTATACCACTGCCCCGCTCCGAGGCGGGCTCGTCCCGTGGGCTCCCGGCCGACGGGGCTAGATGTCGGCCGGAGAGTGCTCCAGCGCCGCACGCACGAGCTGGCCGCGGGTGCGCACGCCGGTCTTCTGGAAAAGGCGCTGGAGGGCCGCCTTGACCGCAGCTTCGGAGATGTCGAGCTCGGCGGCGATCTCCTTGTTCGCCAGGCCTTGCAGCACGCCCCGCAGGACGTGGGATTCGCGGTCGGAGAACGATGGCGCACCGCCGTCGCTCTCCGCGGGGACCTCGGCGTAATGCCGCGCCTGGGCGTAGCGAGGGTCCAGCCACTCGCCGCCGCCGATGATCCGGCGAATGGCGCCGGTCAGCGCCTGCGGGGAGTCGTGCTTGACGAAGACGCCGCGCGCGCCCAACTGCAGGGCCCGGCCGGCGTCCATCTGGCTCAATCCGGCGGTCACGATCAGCACGGGGCGATCCAGCCCCTCTTTGGTCGCGCGCTGCTGGTACTCGAACGAGCGCTGCAACCCGAGGTCGAAGTCCAGCAGCACGATGTCGACCTGCTGCGACCGGACGATCTCCAGCCCCTGCTCCACGCTGCCGCAGGCGCCACGGACGATGAAGTCCGGCTCAGCCTCCAGCAGACGAGTCAGTCCCTGCCGAAACAGGCTGTGGTCGTCGATGATCAGCACGCTGATCGGCGGCGTCTTGGGCGGTTGCGTTGGGTTCGATGGGTTCATGGTTGGCGACACCTCGCGTCGCTACGTTGTTTCTCGATGGCTGGGCCCGCCGCAGACGGATCACGAACAGGGCCCCCGACGAAGTGGGTTGATGAAAGAGCTCGCCGCCGAACGACCGCACAATGGCGCGCGAGACGTACAAGCCAAGGCCGGTAGCCTGCGAGGCGCTGCGGAACGGCTGGAAGAGTTGATCGGGTTCGCGCACGCCGGCCCCGGTGTCTTGGAATCGCACAAGCACCGTATCGTCTTCGGTCGTGCAGTCCACGCGGATCTCTCGGCGCAACGAGGTCTCGACGGCGCGCAGGCTGTTGCGCCAGAGGTTCAGCAATACCTGCAAGAGGCTGTGATGGTCGATCCGCGCCAGCACGCCGGCGGGAATGCGCACGTCCAGGGTGGCGTCGGCTTCCTCGAGCGCCGGTTCCACGATCAAGTGCAGCTCGTTGACCACCGCGGCGATGTCGGTGGCGGCGCTCTCTCGATGGGACAACTCGGCCAGCTCGGCCGAAGCCGTGCGCTCCAGGCCTTCCACCAACGCCCCCAGCACCCGGAAATCCTCACTGTCGGAGACGCCCGGGCTGCGCCCTAGGTTGGAGTGGGCCACCGACGCCGCCGCGCTCAGATTGCGCACCTCATGCAGCACCGCGCCCACCAGCACCCGCGACGTGGCCAGCAGCGAATCCAGACCTACGCCTTCGCGTTCGCGGCGCTCTTCCGTCAAGTCCAGGACGATCGCCGCCAGTCTCTGACCGCCGGCGGTGCCGTAGGTGGAAAACCAGACGTCGGCTGCCCACAGCGAGCCGTCCGCCCTCCGGCCGGTGCACTCCATGTTGGTGCGAAAGAAGCGCTTTCCGGAATCCAGCGGCACACGCCGCAGATCAGGCAGAAACTCCGCCAGATTGCGCTTGGCGAGCTCGTCCACCGGGCATCCCAGCAGACGCCCCGCGGCGCCGTTGGCGAGCAGGATGTTGAGCTTCGAGTCGACCGTGAAGATCGCCGCCGGGTTGCTCTCCACCAGGATGCGAAGCTGCTCCTCGGCGTCACGGCGCAGCTTGATCTCGGCTTCCAGCCTGGCCGAATACTCATCGGAGCGGCGCCGGCGCTCGATGAGCTCCTTGGTCAGCAGCCCCGAACAGGCGAAGGCGACGAACACCAGCACCTCCCGGGTCCAGAAGAAGTCGTCGTCGTCAAACGGGCCCAGCCGCTCCCGCAACACCGCGCACACCGCGGCAAGCAGCACCAACTGCCAACGACGCAGCGCCCCGGCGGAGACCAGGACCGGCAACATGTAGAGATAGCCCAGTGAGACGTTGGGCTTGACCTCATAGTCCGCGAAGGCGATCAGCGAAACCAGCGAAGCCGCCACCACCACAACCGGGAGTCTGCGTTCGTCAGAGAACGAGGCGATACGGCGGAGAAAGAGCAGAGGTTTGGGGGCGCCGCCGGAAACAGCGTGCGTCTCGCTCATTACGGCGCCTCGCAGGGTTGGGACATCAATGCCGGAACGCCTCTCGGCTCCGGAGGGCTCTTTGATTCCAACAACATCCCGGCCACAAGTCAGCCTATCTTTCGATCATAGACCCGGCCGCAGCCGGGCGCAGGCTATTTGGCCAGATCGAGCACCAAGTGGAACTCGTCTTCGGTGACCGGCATCACGGACAAGCGGCTTTGCCGCACCAAGGCCATCTCGCGCAGCCGGTCGTCCTGCTTGATCTGTTCGAGCGTCACCGGCTTCTTGAGCTTCTTCACCGGTGCCAGGTCCACCACCACCCAGCGCTCGTCGTCGGTGGTGGGGTCCTGGTAGGACTCCTTCACGACCTTGGCGACGCCCACGATTTCCTTGCCCTCGTTGGAGTGGTAGTAGAGCACCTGGTCGCCCTTCTTCATCGCCTGCAGGTTGTTGCGGGCTTGGTAATTCCGTACGCCGTCCCAGAAGGTTTGGCCGTCCCGGACCAACGCGTCCCAGGCGTACTTGTGGGGTTCGGACTTCACCAGCCAGTACTGCTTCGTCTTCGTCGCCATGAGTCTTTCAGGATAACCGGCGCACGGCCTACCAGGCCGTCATCGCGTCCTCGAACATCTTCGCCAGATCGTCTTCGGTGAAGGGGCGCGGACACAGCTTGGTGACGCGGTGCTGCGGCAGCGCACCTTGCACCAGCTTGGGAATGTCGGCGCTGCTGTAGCCCACTCCCGAGAGCCCGTTGGGCACGTCCAGCCGCTGCATGAAGGCGGTGATGACGTCGGCCAGGATCTTGCCGGCGTCGGCGGGGTTGGCGCGGCTCACGTCCGCCCCCAGCGCCTCGGCCGCGGCCAGATGGCGCTCCGGGTTCGCCGAGGCAGTAAACCGAAATACCGCCGGGGCGTTCAGGATCACGGAGACCCCGTGCGGCACCATCGGATGGTCCACTGAGTAGCCCGGCGGCATGTAGTCCCGCACCATGCCCGAAACCGGGTACGACATCCCGTGCGGCAAGTGGCAGCCGGCGTTGCCGAAGCCGATTCCTGCATAGGACGACGCCAACAGCATGTTGCCGCGCGCCTCATCGTCGCCGGGATCGGCCACGGCCCGCGGCAGATACTCCCGCACCATCCGCAGCGACTGCAGCGACCAGACGTCGCTGATCGGGTTGGAGCCCTGGTACGCCGGCCGCAACAGCGGCTTGTCCGGCGCTTGGCGGGACGTGTAAGGGATCGCCGTGTAGGACTCAATGGCGTGCGACAAGACGTCCAGACCGGCCGAAGCAGCGACCTGCGGCGGAAGCGTCAGCGTGTTTTGCGGGTCCAGATAGCCCAGCGTGGGCTTCAGGCGCCGGTGCGCGATGCCCGTCTTCACATGCATGTCCGAGAGGTCGAAGATCGAGACACCGGTGGTCTCCGAGCCCGTGCCGGCCGTCGTGGGGATCGCGTAGAGCGGCTTCAAAGGGCCCGGCACCGGCTTGCCCAGCCCGATGGGAGGGTTCACGTAGTCCAGAAAGTCCGCTGGATAAGTCGAGTAGAGGTTCGCCGCCTTGGCGGTGTCGATCGTCGAGCCGCCGCCCACCGCGACGAAAGCGTCAAAGCGGAACGATTCGGCAAAGGCGATCGCCTCGCGAAACGTCCGGTCGGTCGGCTCCACCCGGACCCGGTCGAACAGCTTCCAGGCGACGCCGTTGTCTTCCAGCGACTCCAGGGTCCTTTCCAGGGGCGGCAGTTGGGCGATATGCGGATCGGTGAGCACCATCACCAGGCGGGCGCCCGCTTCGGCGAGATCCATGCCGAGCTCGCGGGTCACGCCGAAGCCGTAGCGGATGCTCGAGGTCGCCAGCTCGACAGCGTATTCGTTGGCCATACGGTGTGTGAGTGTAGCAATCCCTCTCAGAACTTCCGCGACCACTCCTCGGGCCAGCGCTCCACGACGACCTTCTCCTGGGTGAAGAACTGGATGCCGTCGCGGCCTTGGGCGTGCAGGTCGCCGAAGAAGCTGTCCTTCCAGCCGCTGAACGGGAAGAACGCCATCGGCGCGGCCACGCCGACGTTGATACCCACGTTGCCTACCTCGGCCTCATAGCGAAACTTCCGCGCCGCCCGGCCGGACGACGTGAACAGGCAGGCCATGTTGCCGTAGGCCCCGGAATTGATGCGCTCCAGAGCCTCTTCCACCGTGGCGGCGGACATCATGCCCAGCACAGGGCCGAAGATCTCGGTGCGGGCGACCTCGCCTTCCGGCGGCAGTCCTTCGAGCAGCGTGGGCCGCACGAAGGAGCCGCGCTCCATGCCGGCAATGCGGGCCTGGCGGCCGTCCACGCGCACCCTGGCGCCTTCCGCGGCTGCCTTCCCGATGAGCGCCTCGATGCGCTCTTGACTCTGATGGTTGATCACCGGCCCCATCTCCACACCTTGGTCGAGGCCGAAGCCGACTCGGCGAGAGGCGGTGATGTCCGCCATGGCCTCGCCGAACGGGCCGGCGGCGTCACCCACGGTGATGGCTAGCGAGGAGGCCAGGCAGCGCTGGCCGGCGCAGCCGAAGGCGCTGTCGGCGGCGATCTTCGCGGTCATTTCGAAGTCGGCGTCCGGCAACACCACAATCGGATTCTTGGCGCCGCCCTGGCATTGCACGCGCTTGCCGCTGGCGGCGGCGCGGGCGTAGACGTGCTTGGCGACGGCGGTGGAGCCTACGAAGCTGACGGCGCGGATCGTGGGGTGATCGAGCAGCGCGTTGACGGTCTCCCCCGCCCCATGCACCAAATTAATCACGCCCGCCGGAAAGCCCGCCTCGGCGCACAGTTGCACCAGCTTCTGCATCGTCAAGGGCACCTTTTCCGAGGGCTTGACGATCACGGAGTTGCCGCAGGCCACCGCGTACGGCAGGAACCACATTGGGATCATGCCGGGAAAGTTGAACGGCGCGATGATGGCGCAAACCCCCACCGGCTGCCGGATCATGAGCTCGTCGATGCCGCGGGCGATGTCCTCGGAGAATTGGCCTTGCAGCAGCGTCGGGACGCCGCAAGCGACCTCCACGTTTTCTACGGCCCGTTGCAGCTCGCCCTTGGATTCCGCCAGCGTCTTGCCGCACTCCAGCGTGATGGTTTTCGCGATCTCGTCGAAGTCCCGCTCGAGCAGGGCCTTGAGGCGGTAGAGGCTCTGGGCTCTCTCGAGAGCCGGTGTGCGCCGCCATTCGCGCTGGGCCTTGGCGGCGGCCTGTACGGCGACGTCCACGACGGCCGACGACGACAAGGGGGCCCGCGCGAGGATTTCGCCGGTGGCGGGATTGACGACGTCGATGGCGTCGCCGTCGACGGCGGAGTCGTGGCCGGCGACGAAGTTGGTCAACAGGGGTGCGCTCATGAGACGTTCCCGATTATGCCAAAGCCTTGATAGAGTCAGGGATTGTATGGACTATCGGACGATCCGTTCGGCGCCTCTGGCGCCCGGACAGCGCCAGAATCCCGTGCTCGATGAAGGCGTGGAGCTCTCCGCCGAAGAAGTCCGCGTGCTGGGCTGCCTGGTGGAGAAGGCGATCACGACGCCGGACTACTATCCCCTCACGCTGAACTCCCTGCTGGCCGCCTGCAATCAGAAGACGAGCCGCGACCCGGTGGTGGAGTATGGCGAGAGCGAGGTTCTCGACGCCATCGACACGCTCAAGCAGAAGGGTTTGGCTTACCGCATCACCAGCTCGGACGGCGGCCGCGTCCCGCGCTACGAGCACAATTTCTTTGACGGTCTGCGGTTGGACAAGGCGCAGGGCGGAGCGCTGTGCGTGCTGCTGCTGCGCGGCCCGCAGACGGTGGGCGAGATTCGGCAGCGCACCGGCAGGATCTACCCCTTCGAGTCGCTGCAAGAGGTGGAACAGGCTCTGGAAGACCTGGCGACGAAGACGCCGCGGCCCTTGACGGTGAAGCTCGAACGGCGGCCGGGCGAGAAGGAGGCGAGGTACGCGCACCTGCTGAGCGGAGAGCCCGCGGAGCCGCCGGCCTCGGCCGAATCGGTCGCGCCCTCGCGAGCGGCCGCCCGGGACGAACGGATCGAAGAGCTGGAAGCGCGAGTGGAGAAGCTCGAAGGGGACCTGGAGCGGCTTCGCGAGCAGTTGCAGGACCTGTTGGGCTGAGGACTTCCCTACCGAGCCAGCACGGAGAACCCTTCCGGACCGACGCCGAACCGTCGGCCCGCCCGTAAGGCCACAGCCTCGATGCGAGCGACGATCTCCTGCTGATAGCCCGGGTCGAGCCAGCGCTCTTCGCCCCGCACACCGGCCAGTCGCACCGCGGCCTCGCGCGTCGTCGCGCCGGCCCGCTTCACCGCCCGGACGTGCAAGGGGTCTCCGATGAGATCGAGGTCCGTCACTTCGAGCGCCAGCTCGGCCAAGCGCTCCGGGTTGCAGGGCAGCAACGGCGCAAGGGTGGCATGGACGGCGACGCCGGCCGCTCGCAACGCACGGATCGCGTCGAGCCGCTCCGCGGTGGTCTCGCAATGGGGCTCGTAGCGGCGCCGCACGTCCTCATTGTCGGTAGTGAGGGAGAAGCTGACCCGCAGTCGCGTCCGCGCCGCCAAGCGTTCGAGCCTGTGCAAATCCCGCAAGACGAGCGGCGATCTGGTTTGGATGGCGACGACGGCCGGGGGGCGCTCGATCCAGGCGTCCAACACCCCAGGCATCAAGCGGTACTCGGCCTCAGCAGGCTGGTAGGGGTCGGTCAACGGCGAGCAGTAGATCCGGTGCTCGGGTCGCGTTTGCGTGGCCGCCAGGGCGGCGGCGTTGGCTTTGAAGGTGGTGTGCTGACCCCAACGCTCCCAGTCCTCGCGCCGCAGGCCGCCGTGGAGGCGCATCGTCGGGACGTAACAGTACAAGCAGCCGTAGGTGCAGTTGCGCGACGGGGTGACGGAGTGACTGAACCCGGCAGCCGCGATGAAACCGGAGGTGGGGCTCAAAATGGAACGGGCGGACGCCGTTCGAATGCGCCCGCCCGCCTCTGCAATCCCTTCCGGGCTCACCGCTTCATCGTAGGTTGACGGCGGCCGGCATGGACAGGAACCGCTTGAGAGCCGCCTGCGCTTCCTCGGAGCGGCCTTGCTGCAACAGGGCCTCCGCCAGGATCAGCGTCGCCTTGGGATACGACCGTTCCGCGACGGACAGGTGCGTGACGGCTTCGTCCAGGCGCCGTCCCTGCTGCGAAAGCAGCGTGCCCAGGTTGTAGTGCGCGCCCGGCAGGGTCGGCGCCAGCTCCAGGGCCTTTTCGGCGTTGCGGATCGCAGCGTCCGGCTCGCCGATCTCCTGCAAGGCCACGGCGAGGTTGATGTGCGGCAGCGGGGCGTTGGGGTCGAGATCCAGCGCGTGCTCGAACTGCTTGGCGGCGTCTTCCACCCGGCCCTGCTTGTAGTACTGAACGCCCAGGTTGTTCCGGGCCTCGATGAAGCTGGGGTGGATTTCGATGGCCTTCTCCAAGCGCTTGATGCCCTCCACGTCATCGCCCTCCTGGAAGGCGACCTGCGCCTTCTCCATCTCCCGGACGGCCTTGGCCGGCGGCGCATTCTTGAGCTGCGCCAGCGTCACGGTGCTGCCGGTGAACGACGGCGCCTTGGGCTGCTCGAGCAGAGGGTCGGTCTGGATCGGGTCGATCGGGTCACGCCAGGGATGGTCCTGCTGCGAGGGCGCGACCGGCGCGCCTCCCCAGAACGAACCGTTTCCGCGGTGCGAGGCATCGGTAATCTGTTCGTACGACGGCAGGGGACCGTATCCCTGGTTCTGCGCAGGCGCTACGCCTACCAGCGAGGTAATGACAACTGCAACGAAGAGCGCTTCCCGAGCGAAACGGGCGGTTAGAGTTGACGACATTGGAATACAGTCCTCCTGTGTGGTCCCGTTAGGGACCGATTTTGGATGCGATACACCCCGACCCAGTGCCCGCCGTGAGAGGCGCGCAGGTCGACTTCCAGAAAATGAACCGGGAATGATGAGGCTTCCCTCGCGGGAAACCGAGGCGGGCGATCAGCGAGGAGCCCGCCTGTCAGCGCTTTCAGAAAAGCGCCGAGTCGATGCCATCGACTACACCCCCACTCTAGCGTGGGTGGAGCTCATGGGTCCAATACAAATTGCCTATTGAGGCTATTACTTCGGCGTTCGAAATTGGCGCCGAAATGAAACGGGGGAGCCCGGACTGCGGTCCGGCTCCCCGATTTCAGAATACCGCGGGCTGTCAAGCGCCGCCGTCTCAAGGCCTTAGCGAGAGGGCGGCAAGCCCTCCAGGAACTCGCGCACGATGGAGTTGAAACGATCCGGCGTCTCAATATTCGCCAGATGTCCCGCGTCGGGAATCTCCACAATCTTGGCGTGCCGGATCTTTCCGCCCCACTCGCGCGCTTCCGAGGCCGGCGTCAAAGCGTCCTCTTCGCCGGTGACCACCAGCGTCGGCACGCGGATGTCCGACAGCAGCGCCGTGGAATCGCAACGCCCGCCGAGAGCCAGTGACAGGGCTGCGATCGCCTCCGGCGGCGTCGATTCGATCATGCCGCGCACACGGTCCACGATCTTGCGGCGCCGCTTCAGCGTGGTAGCTCCCAGCACGCGGGGGATCATTCGCTCGGCGATCGCGGCCGAACCCTCGTTCAGGGCCACATCGGCCATCTCCTGGCGCCCTTTTCGGCCTTCCGGGGAATCCGCCGCGGCGCGCGTATCGGCCAGGATCAGCCCCCGCAGGCGATCCGGGTAGAGCCGGGCAAAGGCCAGCGCGGCATAACCGCCCATGGAGACGCCGCCGACCACGGCGGTCTGGATGTGCAGGGCGTCCATCAGGCCGACGGCCAAGTCCGCCAAGCCGTCGATAGACACTTCCGCCGACTCCGAATTCCCCACTCCCGGAGCGTCGAACGACACGACCCGAGCCCCTTTGGCAAGCTCCTTGTTCTGCTCCGCGTACATCGTACGGTTGAGCGGGAACGCGTGAATCAACAACAGCGGAATCCCGCTGCCGAAAGAGTCGTAGCCGACCCGCCGATCGCCGATAGTGGCTTGCATGCGTCGTGTTGTTGCCGAGAAAACCGCTGTGCCAAACTACGGTCCGAACGATGCAATCTACCACGAAGCGACAAGGTCTGTCCCCCATCGACGGACGCCCGATCGAAATTCACGTCGAATCCGGACGGATCGCGGCCATCGAACCCTTGGCAGGTCCGGCCCCGGCGCACTGGATCGCGCCGGCCATGATCGACATTCAGGTCAACGGTTTCGCCGGCGTCGACTACAACTCGCCCGACACGCCGCAGGAAGACCTGGCCCGGTCCATTGACGTCCAGATCGCCACCGGCGTGGCCCGGCTCCTGCCCACCGTCATCACGGGCTCGCATGAGAATATCTGCGGCTCTTTGAGCAATCTGGCTCGGGCGCGCAGGGATCTCCCCAACGGCGAAGCTTTCGTCGGATTTCACGTGGAAGGTCCCTGGATTTCTCCGCTCGACGGGCCCCGCGGCGCCCACCCCGTACAGCACTGCCGCGCCGCCACGCCGGAGGAGTTCGACCGATTTCAGGAAGCGGCCGAGGGCGGCATCCGCCTCGTCACTCTGGCGCCCGAGGTGGCGGGAGCGATTCCCACCATCGAGCACATGGCAAAGGCGGGCGTAGTGGTGGCGATCGGCCATTCCAACGCCTCCGAGGCCGACATTCACAACGCCATCGCGGCGGGCGCCACCATGAGCACACACCTGGGTAACGGCGCTCACCAGATCATCCCCCGGCACGCGAACTACATCACCTGGCAGATGGCCGCGGACGAGCTTTCGGCCGGCTTGATCGTGGACGGGATTCACCTCCCGCCGGCCTTCGTGAAGGTCGCCGTCCGCGCCAAGGGCGCTAACCACGTGATCCTGGTCACGGACGCCGCGCCGCCCGCCAGCTGCGCCCCGGGCATCTATCACTTCGGCCATTTGGAAGTGGCTCTCACCGAGGACCAGTGCATCCGGCTGACCGATTCCGGGCGTTTGGCGGGCTCGGCGCTGAGCATGGACCGTGGCCTGGAGAACCTGATCCGCTTTTCGGATTTGGACCTGCTCGGGGCCCTCCGCGCCGGAACGGTCAACGCGGCTCGCGAGATTCATCTGAAGGCTCGCGAAGGCTTCCTCCAGGTGGGAGATCCGGCCGATCTGATGCTGTTCGACTACGACCAGGCGTCCGGCGGAGTCACGATTCGCGAGACCCTGCTGGGAGATCTGAACTAGCGATGGCGTACGACTTGAACGGACGCGTCATTGCGGTGACGGGAGGCGCCGGTGACATCGGAGGCGCCATCTGCGAGCGCTTGGACGCCGACGGCGCCAGCGTTGTGATCCTCGACATGGACGAGACAGGCGGGGCCGCTTGGCTGGCGAGGATGCAGCAGCCGACGGCGCGCTTCTTCCGGCTGAATGTGGCGGATTCCGGCGATGTCGCCCGCGTGTTCGCTGACATCGACGCCGCCTACGGACGGCTCGACGGCTTGGTCAACTGCGCAGGCATCGCCCCGCTGGCCGACTCGTGGGCGACCGACGACGCCACTTGGCGCAAGGTCATCGACATCAACCTCTCCGGCGTGCACTACTGCAGCCGCGAGGCCTCTCATCGGATGATGGCCGCCCGCCGCGGAGCCATCGTCAATATTTCCTCGACCAACGGGCTCGTGGGCGAGGAACAATTGGTCGCCTACAACGCATCGAAATTCGGAGTCATGGGCATCACCAAGACGCTCGCTCTCGAGCTCGGCGACTACGGCATCCGGGTGAACTCCGTGAACCCGGGGTTCATCGAGACCAAGCTGACCGCGACGCCTCGCCAAGACCCGGAGTTCTGCAAGGGCTATTGGGCGAAAATTCCGCTCCGACGATTCGGCAAAACGCCGGAAGTCGCCAATTGCGTGGCGTTCCTGCTATCCGACGAGTCCAGCTTCGTCACCGGGACGTCATTGGTCGTGGACGGCGGCCAAATCTGCCACTGAGGCGCCGTCGCTACTACGCAAACAGGCCTTCGATCAGGTTGCCGCCGTTCACCGTCGGCCGTTCGGAGCGCCCGTTGTGCAGGTAGGTCAGCGAGAGGTGGTTCAGCCCCAGGGCGTCGAGCACCGTGGCATGGATGTCATGCACGTGATAGGGCTTGTCGATCGCCCGCAGCCCGATCTCGTCGGTCGAGCCGATCGTTTGGCCGCCCTGCACGCCGCCGCCGGCCATCCAGATGGTGAAGCCCCAGGGGTTGTGGTCGCGGCCGTCGCCCTTTTCGTTGAAAGGCGTCCGGCCGAACTCGCCGGCCCACACCACCAGCGTCTCGTCCAACAGGCCGCGGCTCTTTAGGTCGGCCAGCAAGCCGGCGATCGGCTGATCGGTGTAGCGGCACCACTTGGAATGGTTGCCCTCGATGTTCGAGTGCGCGTCCCAGGAGCCGGCGTAGACCTCCACGAAGCGAACGCCCCGCTCGACGAGCCGTCGCGCCAACAGCAGCTTTTCCGCGCAGGGCCGCAGAAAGTCGTCGTCGAGCCCGTAGAGCCGCCGCGTCGCCTCCGATTCGCTGGCGATGTCCACCGCCTCCGGGGCGTTTGCCTGCATCCGCCACGCCAGCTCGTAGCTCTCCAGCCGCGCGTCCAACTCGCTCTCGCCCGGGTGGCGCTCGGCATGGTGCCGATTGATGCGCCCCAGAAAGTCCAGCTTGCCCCGCTGCTGCGCATCGCCGACGGTTTCCGGGTTGGCCAGGTTCAGGATCGGCGGTCCGTCCTTCTGAAAACGCGTGCCCTGGTAAACGGCCGGCAGGAAGCCCGCCGACCAGTTCTTGGCCCCTCCGTTGAGGGGCGCTTCGGTGTCGAGCACCACGAACGTTGGCAGGTTGTTGTTCGCCGCGCCGAGCCCGTAGGTGACCCAGGCGCCCAGCGACGGCCGCCCGGCCAGGATGGAGCCCGTATTCATTTGGCAGACCGAGCCCACGTGGTTGAGGCCGTCCGCCCAGCAGGAGCGAATCACCGCCAAGTCGTCGACGTGGTGGGCCACGTGGCTGTACCAGTTCGACACCCACAAGCCGCTCTGACCGTGCTGCGCCCATTCGCGCTGGTCAGTCATGATCGTGTTGCCGGCCGTGCCCATCGCCGTAATCTTCGGCGGGTCGAACGAATCGGGTACGGGCTGACCGTCGAGCCGCCGCAGCGCGGGCTTGGGGTCGAAGGTGTCCACGTGGCTGGCGCCGCCCTCCATGAACAACCAGATGACGCTCTTGGCCTTCGGGGCCAAGTGCGGCGTGCGAGGCGCCAGCGGATTCTCCGCCGCCCGTCCGGACCCTTCCATCAGCGAGCCGAACGCCAGCGCACCCAGTCCGCTGCCGGCCACGGAGAGGAAGCGCCGCCGGGTGGAAGCCGTCAATCGTTCGCTCGGAATCTTGATGGGCATGGCGCTAGTTCGTGTACACGAATTCGTTGGAGTTGAGCAGCGCGTGGCAGAAGTCCACCAGCGCCGCGGCCGCCGCCGGGTCGACGCCGTCCAGGGCCGCTTCGGGCAGAGCCAGCGGCTCGCTGGCGGCGATGCGATCGGCGATCACGTCCTGCTGCTTGTCAAAGAAGGTCAGGGCGGCGTCCTTCTCAAAGCCGTCCGGCCGGCGGTTGTAGGCCAGCAGATAGGCCGCATCCACCTGTCGGGCGCGGTCGGCGCCGGCTTCCGCCAGCACGCGGCCGGCGAAGCCCCGGGCCCAGTCGATCGTTTCCTGATCGTTCAGCAGCGCCAGAGCTTGCGGAGCCGTGGTGGTCGTGTTGCGGCGCGAACAGGACTCGTGCGTGTCCGGCATGTCGAAGGCCTCCATCATCGGGAAGCGCGCGTTGCGCCGAACGAAGATGTAGAGGCTCCGGCGGGACTGCTCCTGCGGGTCGAGCGTCGCACGCCAGCCGCCCCGAGGCTCCGGCATGCCGATCGGCAGCGGAGGCATTACGCTCGGCCCGCCCATCTCCGGGTTCAGCTTGCCGGCCACGGCCAGCATCGAGTCCCGAATCACCTCGCCTTCCAGCCGTTGTGGCGGAAAGCGCCACAGTAGCCGGTTGAAGGGGTCCTTGGACGCCGCAGCTTCCTGTCGGCTGGAAGCCTGCTGGTAGGTCTTCGACGTCATGATCAGCCGGTGCATGCTCTTGAGCGACCAGCCGTCGTCGATGAACCGCGCCGTCAGCCAGTCCAGCAATTCCGGGTGCGTCGGGCGCTCGCCCATGCGGCCGAAATCGCTCGGCGTGCCGACGATGCCCTGCCCGAAGTGGTAGTGCCAGATGCGGTTGGCCATCACGCGGGCGGGCAGCGGATTCGACGGGTCCGTCAACCACTGCGCCAGAGCCGTGCGCCGGCCCGTGGAGCCCAAATCCTGCCGGGCAGCGACCTCCGCCGGTCCGGGGGCAAGAATCGTCAGGAAACCCGGCTGCACCTCTTCCTCCGGGGCCGCGTAGTTGGACAAACGCAGGACGTGGGTCTCGGGCGAATCCACGCCCAAGTCCCTCACGCCCATGCCCAGCGGCGGCTCGCCCGGATCGAGGTCGGCGAACTTTGCCAACTCCACCTCGAGCTCCGCATAGCGCTCCTTCTTGTCGCCCTTGAGCTTCTTGGCCAGCGAAGCCTCCTCATAGAGGAACTGCCACTGGTGCTTGGCCATCATCTGGCGCTCGAAGGGCGTCCGCTCCGAGGGGGCCTTGGCCGCCGCGGCCTTGGTCTCGTCGGTGCGCTTGGACATCAGGTGGCTCTGACGGTCCTGGCGAACCTCTTCGAGCAACCCGTTCATCTCCGCGCGGATCGACGCGGTGGCCTGGTCCCACTCCGCCCTGCGGCGCAAGTAGTCGGCACGTTCGGCCCCGCTCAGCATCAAGATCTCGTCATCCTCGGCCGTGTTGGCGAAGAACGACTGCAAGCGGTAGTAGTCCTTCTGAAGGATCGGATCGAACTTGTGGTTGTGGCACTTCGCGCAGCCGACCGTCAGGCCCAAGAAAGTGGAAGCGAAAGCGTCTGTGATGTCGAGGAGTTGCTCCGACCGGCGCTGTTGCAGGTTCGCCGCGTTCGACTCGTCCGGGTAGTGCCGGTTGAAGCCGGTTGCCACTCTCGCCCAGGGATCGTCGGGATAGAGCTCGTCGCCGGCCACCTGCTCCTTCACGAAGCGGTCGTAGGGCTTGTCGTCGTTCAGGCTGCGGACCACATAGTCCCGGTAGCGCCAAGCGTTGGGGCGCGTCTCGTCGGACTTGAACCCATTGGAGTCGGCGTAGCGCGCCAAGTCGAGCCAGTGCCTTGCCCAGCGCTCGCCGTAGTGCGGCGAAGCCAAGAGCCGGTCGATGACCTTTTCGAACGCGTCAGGCGATTCGTCAGCCAGAAACGCCTCGACCTCAGCCACGGTCGGGGGCAGGCCGATCAGATCGAACGTCGCGCGCCGCAGCAGCGTCACCTTGTCCGCCGGAGCGTTCAGCGAGAGCCCCTTGGCGGCCAAACGGGCGCTCACGAACGCGTCGATGGGATGCTCTTCGGTGGCCACTGGGACGGCCGGCCGGCCGATCGGCTGGAAGGCCCACCAGGCGCGATCTTTGTCGGTGAACGGGTCTTCCCCTTTCGGCGTCTCGGCGGCCAAAGGAACGGCGGCGGCCAAAATTCCAACTAGTGCGGCGAGGACTCGCAAGTCGTTGAGAAGACGCATGGATGTGGTAGGACGGTCCCGGTCCGTTAACACTATCGGACAGCCGCCGCCCACAGTCAACAGTACGAGCCCTTCGATGGACGAAAAAGGCCCGCGCGGAGGCGCAAACGCGCGGGCCTTCTCCGAGAATGGGCGCCTACCAGCCGTACGGGCTGTGACCGCGGCCGTGATAGCTCGGGTGGTAGTAGACGTGCCGATGATGGTGCCGGCAGGAACGGTGGCAGTAGGACCGCGACCGGCGGCCGTCGTAGTAGCCATCCTGGTAGTAGCGATACGGGTTCGGCCCATAGCCGGGGCCGTAACCGTAAGGGCTCGGGCCCTGGCGGTAGGCAAAGCCGCCGTTTCGGCCGAACACCTCAATCGACAGCCAGCCCCGTTGGGGCTGATAGTAGTGCCCGCACCCGCGGCCGTGCTTGTGCTTGGCGGCCAGCGGCGAAACGGCCAAAAATCCGGCCAACAAGAGTAGGGAAAGATTCTTGCGCATGGTTCGCACCTCCAATGCCCCAAAGACAAAGCAAGGCGGAAGCCATTTCGCGAATTGTTTGTTTTCAGGATGTTAAGACAACGTAAAGCCAACGGTGGCGGTGGCTTTGCACCGCCGTGGTGGTAGGCGGGCGCTGATCAGTGGGCTGTGGCGGCTCCGCGGATCAAGGCCAGCAGCTTGTCGCCGTACTGTTTGGCCAAGCGCGGCCCCACGCCGCTGACCTCCATCAGCTCTTCTTCCGACGAGGGCTTATGCGCCGCCAACCCGACCAGCGTGCGGTTGGGGAAGATCGTGAAGGCCGGCTTGCGGATGCGCTTGGCCTCGGCCATGCGCCACGCCTTCAGAGCGGCCAGCAGCACCGGATCGGCGTCGGACTCGGTCACGGCCTTGGCCGCCTTGCCCTTGCCCACTTTGCCGGCCTTGAGCGCCTTGGGCTTCTTCTTCGGCGCAGGCCCTTCCTCGGGGATCTCCACGTCATCGGCGGGTGAGCCCTGCAGGCTGCGGCCCTCGTGCGTCAGCGAAGCCCTGCGGAACTCGATCACACGCCCGTCCTTCTCGAACGAATCCTCGAACAGGCCTACATACCCCGCGCGACCTAGCGAGTTGAGCAGTTGCTCGAACTTCTTGCGGTCGATGTCGGTCCCCTCGAACAGCTCTCGGTACAACCGGCCGACCGCCTGGGAGTCCTGCGTCCGCAACGCGTCGAGGATCGCCTCCAACGCATTCTTCTCCTGCTTGGTCGGCGCTCGCCGGCTCTGGCCCACGCAGTCCGCCGGCGAACAGACGTCACAGTGGCCGCAAGGTCGCCGCGAGTCTTCCTGGTCGCCAAAGTGCGCCACCAAGTCCAACATGCGGCACTGGTGCGATTCGGCGAAGCGCGTCATCGCCTCCAGTTGCGCCAGCTTGTGGTCCCGTTGGCGTAAGTAGGGGCCGCGCCAGCCGTGCGCTCCCCGCAGCAGATTCTGCTCGGGGTCCAACTCCAGTCCGCCGTGGATCCAGAGCTTCTCCAGAGCCTTCTCCACGATCTGCGGATCCAGATCCAAGCGGTTGTCCAGATCCTCGCGCGTGGCAGGATGATCGTCGAGCGCGTCGAACACCTTTTCCAGCGTCTCCGCCTCGGGATAGTCCCTCTCGATGAAGAACTCGTGCGTTCGGCGATCGGCCCAGGAGTGCATCAGGATCGCCCGGGAGGGCAACCCATCGCGGCCGGCGCGCCCAATCTCCTGGTAGTAGCCCTCCACCGAACCCGGCAGCCCGGTGTGGATGACGGTGCGCACGTTCGCCTTGTCGATCCCCATGCCGAAGGCGATGGTCGCGACAATGATCTCGGTCTCGCCTTCGAGGAAGCCCGCCTGCACGCGATCCCGCTGGGCGGCGCTCATGCCGGCGTGATAGGCCTCCGCCGGCAGCTCGACCTGCAACTCCGCCGCCTGCTGCTCGGCTGCCTTGCGGGTCGGTGCGTAGACGATGGCCGGACGCCGCTCGGCGTCCCGCAGGATCTTGAGCATCGCCGGGATGCGCTGCGCCGGCGTCAACTCCACCACCTCCACGGCAATGTTGGTGCGCCGGAAGCCATGGATCGAGCGTCGGGGAGCCTCCAGCCCCAACTGCTCGCAGATGTCGTCCTGCACGATCGGCGTGGCCGTGGCCGTCAGCCCGATCACCGGCGCGGGACGCAGCATCGGCAAGCGCTGCCCCAGCATGCGGTACTCCGGCCGGAAGTCATGGCCCCACTGCGAAATGCAGTGCGCCTCATCCACCGCCACCAGCGCCGGCGTACGCTTCGCCAACATCTCCGGGAACCCCGGCACAGCCAGCCGCTCCGGCGCGATGAACAGGAAGTCCAGCTTTCCGTCGAGGTAGTCGTAGCAGCACTGCCGTGAGGCGGCCCGGTCGCGGCCCGAGTGGATCCGCTCGGCGCGCAGCCCCCTCTGCTGCAACTTGCTCACCTGGTCTTCCATCAGCGCGATCAAGGGGCTGATGACCAGCGTCGTGCCGCCGCGGGCGATGCCGGGTAGCTGATAGCACAGCGACTTCCCCGCCCCGGTGGGCATCACGAGCAGCACATCGGAGCCTTCCACCACCATGCGGCAGACGTCCTGCTGGTGCGGCCGAAACTCGTCGAACCCGAACACCTGCTTGAGCAGCACGGGCAGCCCGTCTGGCGGCGTCTGGCGGCGTTCGGCCGGCAGCGGCGACGGGACGGGCGCAGGGCCCGGCTCCGCCTCCACCGACCGGGGCTTGCCAAACAGCCCCTCGGCGCGCCGTACGTCGGCGACCGTGGCATGTCGTTGCATGCGCTTGGCCGACTCCGCCAAGCCCGCGCCCAGCAGCGTCGGCTGGCGCGGAGCCACAGCGGCCGGCGGCTCGCCCACGACCTCGCGGACATACGCTTCGATGCCCGTCATGAAGCTCTCGAGCGTATCGTCGCCGCGCTCGATCGCCTTGAGCCGGGCCTCCCACTCGCCGGTCATCTCCGGGCTCTTGACCTTCTCGTGGACGACCTCGATCAGCCGCACTCCCTTGTCGGTGGCCGCCAGCGAGCGTTTCTGGCGCTCCACATAGCCTCTGTCGATGAGCGTCTCCAGGATCGAGGCGCGAGTGGCCGGCGTCCCCAAGCCGCGCTCGCGCATCGCCTCGGAGAGCTCCTTGTCATCCAGGGCCTTGCCCGCGGACTCCATCGCGGTCAGCAGCGTGGCGTCAGTAAGGCGCTTTGGCGGACGGGTCTTCTTCTTGTCGAGCGAGACGTCCACGACCTTCGCGGCGAGCCCTTCGGCGAGGCCCGCCGGCAACTGCGGCTCCTCGTCCTCGTCGCGCCGACTCTGCCGAGGCGGCTCGTCGACGGCCTTCCAGCCCTGCTGCTCCACCACCGTTCCGGAGCTGTGAAAGCGGTCCACGACCTCGCTCCCCTCGCCGACCGCCGTGATGACCGTCGTCGTCGATCGGATGTGCACGGGCTGCCAAGCCGTCAGCAGACGTCGGCAAATCAGGTCGTAGATCTTGCCTTCGGGCGAGTCTCGGTCGAGGCCGTGGGAGGACCGGCCGGTGGGAATGATGGCGTGGTGATCGGTGACCTTGGCGTCGTCCACGAAGCGCTTGCCGAGCGGCTTCGCGCCGGTCTCCGGGACCAGGTCCGCACGGTACGGCTCGGCGATCGCCTCCACGACCTGCGGCAGGCGCTTGGCGATCTCCTTGGACAGGTGACGGCTGTCCGTGCGCGGGTAGGTGATCAGCTTCTCGCGCTCATACAGCCGCTGCGCGATCTCCAGCGTCTTGCCGGCTCGAAAGCCGTACAGGCGGTTTGCCCGCCGCTGCAGCTCGGTCAGGTCGAACAGCGGCGGCGCCGGCCAGCGCTGCGTCTCGCGCTCGGCGGACTCCACTCGCGCAGGCTGGTTGCGCACGCGAGCCGCGATCGCCTCGGCCTCTTCGCCGTCGATCGGCAACCGCGACTGGCGCTTGCCGCCTTCTTCGCGGAACCAGACGCCCTTCCAACGCTTGTCGGCCTCGGCCAGAAACTCCGCCGAGACCTCGAAGTACTCCTCGGGACGGAAGTTCCGGATATCGAGCTCGCGCCCCACCAGCATCGCCAGAGTCGGCGTCTGCACCCTGCCCACGGAAAGCGAATCATCGTAATCGAGGCTGTAAGCGCGCGAGAGATTCATGCCCACCAGCCAGTCGGCCCGGCTGCGGGCGCGCGCGGCGGCTCCCAGTCGATCGAAGTCGGTCCCTGGGCGCAAGCGCTCGAAACCCTCGCGAATCGCGTCGGCGGTCAGGGACGAGATCCACAACCGATCGAAGGGCCTTTCGCACCCGGCGGCTTCGCGAATCAGACGGAAAATGAGCTCGCCCTCGCGGCCGGCGTCCGTGGCGCAGACGATGCGGCCAATCTTCGGGCTGTTGAGAATCTTGCGGACGACCTCGAACTGGTCGAGCGTCTGCTCGGACGCCACCAGCGGCCAGGAATCCGGGAACATCGGCAGGGCGTTGCGCCGCCAACGTTTCCACTCCGGATTGATCTGGTGCGGCTCGGCCAGCCCCACCAAGTGGCCCACCGCCCAGGTGACCACCCACCCGGCGCCGTGGAGATAGCCGCGACCCTGTTGATTGGCCCCCAACACGCGCGCAATATCGCGCGCTACGGAAGGCTTTTCGGCGACGACGGCCGAGCTTTTCTCGGCTGAAACGGACAAGAGCTCTCGTCCGCTATTCTAGCTTGGTCGGCGCGTTCCGCTCCCCCCAAGGGCGGACCGCGCGTCGACTAGGAGAACCTGGGGGCGCTTCCAGGCAGCCAACGCCGGCCGCGGATCAGCTCGCCTTGGCGTGCAGCGCGGAACCGCTGTAGGAGTACGGCCGATTGAAGCCCGCGGCGTATGCCGCGGCTTGGCCACCGTCTTCCAGCGTTGAATCCCATTTGGGAATGACGTTATTTTGCTTTAAACGCTCCCGCACATCGTCCGGATCACGCGCGAGCAACGAACAGCAAAACTCGAACGTAAAACCAGACTTCGTACGCCCCTGAATCCACTCCAGAGCCTCCTCCCTGTGCCGTCTCGGCCCATTGCTGGCGTCCTGCAACGCCTGGATCAAGATCGCACCCGCCAACCGCTGCAAAGCCCTGTCGGGATCGGCCTGACTTCTGCCGGATAACATCGATGCCATGAACATAGTTTGGGGACCTCTGACGCCTCTTATGCTCCCAGTTCAATGGAAGAAATAGAATGGAGCCTTGGTACCGAAATAGTCTAAGTCAAGGGCCTGAGACGGAAGCGGGACTATCGGAGCAACGCAACTGGGGAAGGCCCTAGTTGCCTCGGCCGTCGCAGCGCTAGCAACTCGGGCCTCTTTCGCGAAGTTTTCTTGTCGCTGTCCGTGGGTCGTGGTACCGTCCCCGCATGAGCGACTCGACCAGCGGTTCCAAGGCGCGGAAGGCGGGGTCCTCCGACCTTGCCATCGTCCCTCCCCCGCCCCCGGAAGGCGACGCGAGCCAGGCCGCCGAGCCGGCTCTGACGCCCGACGATCTGGCCCTGCTGAACTCCGGCGCGGGCCTGCGCAAGCTACTCAAATCCAAGCACATCAAGGTCGGGAAGATTCTGGCGGCGCTACGCTACGAGCAGGAGTTGGAGGGTTTGCAGGTGGAGCTCGTCAAGCTCCAGCGCTCAGTGCAGGAGGAAGGCCGCCGGGTCGCCATCATCTTCGAGGGCCGGGACGCGGCGGGCAAGGGCGGCGCCATCCTGCGGTTCACGCAGCACCTGAGCCCTCGCGCCATGCGGGTGGTGGCCCTAGCCAAACCCACTCCGGTGGAGAAGGGAGAATGGTACTTCCAGCGCTACACCCGGCACTTGCCCGATCCCGGCCAGATGGTCTTCTTCGACCGCTCCTGGTACAACCGGGCGGTCGTGGAGCCGGTCAACGGCTTCTGCACCGAGGAGCAGTACCAGACCTTCATGCGCCAAGTTCCGGAATTCGAGCACATGCTCTTCGAGGACGGCATCGAGATGATCAAGTTCTGGTTCTCGATCACCAAGAAGACTCAGCAGAAGCGGTTTCGCTCGCGGCGGCGCAATCCGCTCAAGAACTGGAAGGTGAGCCCCGTCGACGAGCGCGCCCAGGACCTGTGGGATTCTTACACCCACTACAAGGACGAGATGTTCAGCCGGACGCACACGTCCTACAGCCCCTGGATCATCGTCGGCACCAACGACAAACACAAGGCCCGCCTGGAGGGCATCCGCTACGTGCTTTCGCGGCTGCCCTACGAAGGGAAGAGCGACGCCAAGGTCGATCTCTATCCCGACCCTAACGTCGTCTCCCGCTTCCACCGCGGCTCGATCTGAGGCGCCTCGACGCGGCTATCGGGCGGCGCTACGCATCCGCCCCGCCCACAGCAGGAACGAGAGCAGCCGACGCCGCTCGCGCCAACTGAAGGCCCAGAAGGTTTCGCGTTGAATGGAGGCGGCCGGCAGACCCCAGTAGGTTTCGATGCGCCAGCGCAAGTACGGGCTCTTCCAAGGGCTCAGCCGAGCGCCGCGTGTGGAGTCCCAAACGAACGCCGCGGCGGCGGCGAGCTCACGCAGCGGCGGCACGACCACCCCTATTGCGCATAGTAGCCGGGGCGATGACGCACCTTGTACTTCTTCGCCTTGCCCTTGAGCTCGATCTTGATCTCGCGAAATCCCTTCGAGTCGAGATCGGTCGGCGTGTAGGCCAGTGTGTACTGATTGCGGATGTCGTAGGCGATCTGGGTGGTCAGCGAGTGTACCTCGTCGACCGTCTCCGGGAAGTACGACGGCCCGCCCGTCGCCCGCGTGATGTAGCGGATCGCCCGGGCGGCGCGCTTGGCGGACCCCTTCTCTTCCTCGCTCAGCAGGCCGATCGAATAGATCGTGGTGGCGTTGTTCTGCTCCTGCAACTCGCGCACCAGCGTCTCCAGGTCGAGCTTCGGCTTGCTGGCGTTGTCTTCGCCGTCGGTGATGAGGAGCAGAACCCGCTTGTCGTGCTTGGCCTTCTCGTTGAGGTAGTCCAGCGACATCTGGATCGCCAGATAGAACGCCGTGCCGCCGCGCGAGTCGATGCGCTGCAAGGCGTCCTGCATGCGGTCGATGTCGTTGGTGAAGGGGCTATCGAGATAGGCGTCGTCGTTGAAGTTGACGATGAAGACCTCATCATCGGGGTTCGACGCCTTCACGAAGTCCACGGCCGCGGCGTTGACCTTCAGCCGCTTGTCCCGCATTGAGCCGGAGTTGTCGACCAGAATGCCTACGGAAACCGGCACGTCTTCCCGACGGAAGAGCTTGATCGGCTGCAGAACGCCGTTCTCATAGATCTCGAAGGAGTCTTCCTTGAGATCGGGGACGATGCGGTCATCCTTGTCGGCGACGGTCACATGCAGCACCACCAGCTCGGTGCCGCCCGTGAAGACGGGAACCACGCCCTCTTCCTGTCCATCAGACCCGCTCTGCGCGCGGGCTACAACTACGGTCACGCCGCCGAGGCCGAGGGCCAGAGCGCTGGACAGAAAGGCTCTTCTCGAATTCCCCATTCTCCCGATTGTACGCGGCCTGAACCGTTTCCGTTGCTTTATCGGGAAGGAGCGTAGTACCCGTTGCGGAAATACGGGCGCAACTGCGGCATGCCGCGAATCTTCTGGATCTCCACCTTCACGCGCCGCCACTTGCCGTCGCGGTCAAGGTTGGTGGGCACGTAGCCGAGCACGTATTGGTTGCGAAGCTCGATGCCGATCTTCTCCGCCACGTCAGGAAGCTCGTTGAGGTTCTCCACCGGAAACTGCCGGCCGCCGGTCGCTTCCGTGATGTCATTGAGCAGCCCCGGTCCAGCCAATTCTTCCGGCGTCCGGCTCCTCGCCCCATAGGGTTCGAAGATGCCGATGGCGTAGATCTGTACGTCCGACTCCCGCACCAAGCTCTTGATCTCCCGCTCGGTGTAACGGCTCGAGTTGTCGCCGCCGTCGGAGATCACCAGTAGCGCCTTGCGCTGGTTCTTGGCTTCCTTCATCTTGTTCAGGGCCAAGTAGATGGCGTCCAACAGAGCGGTGCGACCTTTGGACTCGATAAACGTGAGGCGGCTCTGGATGTCCTCCAAGCTGTCGGTGAACTCCGTCAGCATGTCGGGACGGTTGTTGAACGTTTCCAGGAAGAACTCGTCCTCGGGGTTGGCCGTCTTGAAGAACTGCGCCACGGCCTCGCGGGCCTTGCTCATCTTCTCGCCCATGCTGCCGGAGGCGTCAAAGACAATCGCAAGAGAAAGAGGCGAATCCTCAGCGCCGAACTGTACGATCTCCTGCTTGTTCTTGTCCTCGGAGATCTCGAAGTGTTCCTTGCCCAGACCGGTGACCATGCGGCCCATCGGGTCGGTCACGGTCACGTTGATCAGCACCAAGTCGACGTCCGTCTTGATGACCGACGCGCGTTGGTTCTGGCGATCCTGGGCCGAATCCTGCGGCCTGGTCTTGAGCTCGACGGTGGCGGAAGCGTCCGCGGTGGCGGCTTTGTCGGCGGGATCCTGTGGGAGATTCGCGTCGGCGGACCGAAGCGGTGCGGGCGAAAACCAAAACAAGCAACCGAGCGTAATCGTCACTAGAGGGAGTTGCCCATGCGACATCCAACCGCTCCTGCTCTTGATCACGCGCCCTCCTTGTGAGTCCCCGCGGGTCTTGTGAACTGATCTTCCCCGGATGCCCGGATTCTAGCACACGCCTCCAACATGCTAGAGTTAGATGTACCTCCCCGGGGGTACGTTCGAGGACGTGCTCGTCGACCGCTCGACTGTTTCGCAGGGCTCCCACACATCGGCAGGATTGTCTCCTCTTCTCTGAGGCGCCTCGTTGCGTCGCCCGCCGTGGTTCGCCGCGAAACTCTTCCAGAGCCAGGGCGAGCTAGTCTCTGTGCGGGTGTAGCGAAGCGATGACGATCTCTGGGAACACCAATCCGACCGCCCGAGCCGAACGGCAAGGGCCCTGCAAATTCATCTTCGTCACCGGCGGCGTCGTCTCGTCGCTCGGCAAAGGAATAGCGGCGGCGTCGATCGCCAATCTGCTCGAGAGCCGCGGTCTCCGCGTCACCTTGCAGAAAATGGACCCCTACCTCAACGTGGACCCAGGCACGATGAGCCCGTTCCAGCATGGTGAGGTCTTCGTGACCGAAGACGGCGCCGAGACGGACCTGGACCTCGGCCACTACGAACGCTTTACTCACGCTCCCCTGACCCAAGCGAACAACTGGACCTCCGGCCGCATCTACGAAAAGATCCTCATCAAGGAACGCCGCGGCGACTACCTGGGCAAGACCGTCCAGGTCATCCCACACGTCACCAACGAGATCAAGGCCTCCATCCAGCGGGTGGCGACTGACGACATTGACGTGGCGCTGATCGAGATCGGCGGCACGGTCGGCGACATCGAATCTCTGCCCTTCCTCGAGGCCATCCGCCAGATGCGCCACGAGCTCGGCCGCGACAATACCGCCTTCGTCCACGTCACCCTGGTTCCCTACATCGCCGCCGCCGGCGAGCTCAAGACGAAGCCGACCCAGCACAGCGTCAAGGAGCTGCGTGCGATCGGCATCCAGCCCGATGTGCTGGTCTGCCGCACCGAGACCGACATTTCGCGCGAGATCAAGGAGAAGATCGCGCTGTTTTGCGACGTCAGCCGTGAAGCCGTGGTCGCCGCCCGCGACGTCGACTCCGTCTACAAAGTCCCCGTCAACTTCGCCGAGCAGCAGGTGGACGAAATCCTGCTCAAGCACCTGCGAATCGATGCGCCTCCGCGGAACCTCGCGCCCTGGCTGGAGATGCTCGAGCGGCTCGACCACCCCTCCGGCGAGGTCGCCATCGGTATCGTCGGCAAATATGTCGACTACGAGGATTCTTACAAGAGCTTGAAGGAGGCCCTGTTGCACGGCGGCCTCACACACCGGCTCAAGGTCGACGTCCGCTGGGTCGAGGCTGAGAGCATCACGGCGGCCGAAGCGCACCAGCAGCTCAGCGGGCTCGACGGAATCCTCGTGCCCGGCGGTTTCGGCGAGCGCGGCATCGACGGCATGCTGGAGGCGATCCGCTACGCCCGCGAGGCCAAGATCCCCTACTTCGGCATCTGCTTGGGAATGCAGACCATGGTCATCGAGTACGTGCGGAACGTCTGCGGGATCCGGGACGCTCACTCCACCGAATTCGAGCCGGCCGCCAAGAACCGGGTATTCTTCAAGCTGCGCGAGCTCAAGGGCGTGGAAGACCTCGGCGGCACCATGCGGCTGGGCTCCTGGCCCTGTGTGCTCTCGCCCGGGACGCTGGCCTACCAGTGCTACGGCAAGACCCGGATCGAGGAACGCCACCGCCACCGCTACGAGTTCAATCGGGAGTTCGACGAGCCGATCACCTCCAAGGGCATGGTCATCTCCGGCGAGACGCCGGACAAGACCTACGTGGAGATCTGCGAGCTGCCCGGCCACCCTTGGTATCTCGGCTGCCAGTTTCATCCCGAGTTCAAGTCAAAACCCCTGGAACCGCACCCGCTGTTCGCCAGCTTCGTCGGCGCTGCGGGAGTCCGACGGTCGAGCCGTGATGCCGAGCGGCGACGTAGTGAAGAGTCGCAGTTCTTGCGGGCGCGGGCCGACGCCTGACCGCCTTTCCGTTTCGGCGGGGAGCCGTCCCAACCGGGAGCTCCCTGCTACACCTCCCTAATCGCTCTTAGGGCCTTCCCCGGAGGGCTTTCGCACCAGCGGTACTGTTACTGTGGGGCCATTGGGCAAAGGGCATCCCGCTCGAGACCCATCCCTGGAGACTCAGTCACGCTATGGAGCTGTCCACTCTATTGATAGGAATCGGCGCCGCACTGGTCGCCTTCCTCGCGTTTGTAGCCGCCCCTCGTCTAATGCGGTCGTTGCTGTCCCCCGACGCGACGGCGACGCGGCCCGCCGGCCTTCGGCCCCGATAGTACCCCCTCCTCTATCGGGAACGCGAAACGGGACGGCCTTTCGGCCGTCCCGTTTTGCATTCTCCCTGAGTTGCTCGAGTCGAGGCTAGTGGCCCGCCGCCGCGCCGCCCTCACCGTGCTCGGCGCCGCCGTGCTCTCCTGCGGCAGCGGCGCCGTGAGGCGTCCCGCCTTCATCCACGAACTGCGGAGCCCAACCCTGCACCGGCTGCCAATCCCGGGTGAAGTTGTCCGCCAGGGTAAACGACAGCATGATGCCCAACCATAGGAACCCCGTCGCCGCCGCCAACTGCGTGAGCCGGCTCGAGTACTTCACATGCATGAAGTACAGCACCACCAGCGACGCCTTGAAGACCGCGATCCCAAGTGCGACGTAAATATTGAACGGTCCCAGGTCGACAAAGGCAACCGCGATCGTCACACCCGTCATCACCAACAACGTGATGAAGATCGCCGCGTAAACCGGGATCGGGACGATGTGGTGCCCGGTGTGATCGTTGTGTCCGTGATGCTCAGCCATCTATGCGTGCCGTCCTATCAGATACAGCAAGGGGTACAAGAAGATCCACACGATGTCGACGAAGTGCCAGTAAAGGCCGAACATCTCGATCGGGGAATAGTAGTCCGCGGAATAGGCGCCTTTGTTCGCTGCGGGAATCAGCCAGACCACGAGCAGCAAGGCGCCGACGATCATGTGCACCGCGTGAACGCCGGTCATCATGAAGTACATGAAGAAGTAGAGCTGGACATTGTTCGGGTTCACCGTGTCCGCAAACTCTCCGTGGTACTCGAAGTGCGACCCGGGCACCAGATGGTGCTCGAACTTCTGCCCGTACTCCACAACCTTGACGCCCAGAAAGATCCCACCGAACAGCAGGGTGAGGATCAGGAACAGGACGATCTTCTTCCGGTCTCCGAGTTGGCCGAAGTGCACGGCCATCGCCATCGTGAACGAGCTGAAGATCAGGACGGCCGTGTTGACGCCGCCCAGCGCATAATCGAGCTCGTGGCTGCCCGCGGCCCACGCCAACGGGTACTTCGCCCGGAAGATCGTGTAGGCCATGATCAGACCGCCGAAGAACAGCACTTCGGTGATCAGGAACGCCCACATTCCGAGCGTAGCCGCCTCTTTCTGCTGCTCGGCGTCGTTGAACTGGTGGTGAACCAGCGAGTGATGATGATCAGCCGTGGCGGCGTGTTCAGTGGACAACGACTTCCTCCTCTTTCGCGTAGGCGTAGGCCGGCTCGGTCACGATCGGCGTGCCTTCAAAATTCTCGGCCGGCGGCGGCGAGCTCGTCTCCCACTCCAGGCCCTTGGCGCCCCAGGGGTTGTCGCCCACTTTCTCTCCGTTGAACAGCGAGTACGTCAGGTAAAGGACCGGCAGCAAGTAGCCCAGGCCCAGGATCGTCGCGCCCGCCGTGGAGAGCACGTTGAAGACCTGGAACTCATCCGGGTAGTAGTGATACCGCCGCGGCATGCCCAGGTAGCCCAAGATGAACTGGGGGAAGAACGTCAGGTTGAAGCCGACGAACGTCAACCAAGCGGCCAGCTTGCCCAGCGTTTCGTTGTACATCCGGCCGAACATCTTCGGCCACCAGAAGTGGACGCCGGCCAGGTAGCCCATGATCGCCGATCCCACCATCACGTAGTGGAAGTGCGCGACCACGAAGTAGGTATCGTGAACGTGGACGTCGATCGCCATCGTCGCCAGGAACAGCCCCGTCAGGCCGCCGATCGTGAACACGCCGATAAAGCCCATGGCGTACATCATCGGCGTTGACAGGACGATCGAGCCCCCCCACATCGTGCCCAGCCAGTTGAACACCTTGATGGCCGAGGGCACCGCGATCAGCATGGTCAGCAGCGAGAACACCATGCCGGCGAACGTCGATTGACCGCTGACGAACATGTGGTGGCCCCAAACGATGAAGCCCAACATCGCGATCGCCAAGCTCGAGTACGCGATGATGTTGTACCCGAAGATCGCCTTGCGGCTGAAGCACGAGATGACTTCGCTCATCACGCCCATCGCGGGCAGGATCATGATGTAGACGACCGGGTGCGAATAGAACCAGAACATGTGCTGGAACAGAATCGGGTCGCCGCCGAGGGCCGGGTCGAAGATGCCCACGCCCATGATCCGCTCCATCGCCAGCAAGGTCAGGGTGATCGCCACGACCGGCGTCGCCAGCACCTGAATCAAGCTGGTGGCGTAGATCGCCCACACGAACAACGGCAGCCGGAACCAAGTCAGCCCGGGAGCGCGCATCTTGTGGACCGTCACCACGAAGTTGAGGCCGGTGAGGATCGACGAGAAGCCCGCCACGAACGCGCCGGAAACTGCGATCAGCACGTTGCCATTGGCGTAAGTGCTCGAGTACGGCGCGTAGAACGTCCAACCGGTGTCCACGCCGCCGGTCAGCAGTGCGGTGCCCGCAATCAAACCGCCGGCGGTAAACAAGTACCAGCTCAGCAGGTTCAGCTTCGGGAACGCTACGTCACGCGCGCCGATCACCAACGGCAACAGGAAGTTGCCCAATGTAGCCGGGATCAGGGGCACCAGCACGAAAAACGTCATCAACACGCCGTGGCCGGTGAAGGCCCGGTTGTACGCCTCCGACGAGAGCAGGTCGCCTTCCGGCGTCAACAACTCCAGTCGAACCAACCCGGCAAAAATCCCGCCCAGCGTGAAGAACACCGACAGCGTGATCATGTACAGAATGCCGATCCGCTTGTGATCGACCGTCAGCAGCCAGGACAGGATTCCGTACTCGTGGTTGAGGTAGTTCGGCTTTTCCTTGACCGGCATCGAATCCGATTGTGGGACCGCTGGGGAGTATGCGCTCATGCTTCGTTCTCCTCGTGGAACTACTTAGCGTCCAATGTCTTGATGTAGGCGATCAGCTCGAGCACTTGTTCCTCGCTCAACTGGCCCTGGAAGGTCGGCATGACGGGACTGAAGCCGTCGACGACGCGATGTTTCGGGTCGAGAATCGACTCGCGCAGATAGGACTCATCAGCCACCGCACGCGAACCGTCGGCGAGGACCACCTGCGTCCCGTACAGCCCGGCCAGCGAAGGAGCCTTGCCCACGCCGCCTTCGGAGTGGCACGATTCGCAGCGCATCTGCGAGAACAGCCGCTGCCCGGCCATCACCGGCGTATCCTGAGCGCCGTTCTCCTCGGTGCGCAGCCACTCGTCGTACTCCGGCTGCGACAACACGACCACCTTGCCGATCATCCGCGAGTGCTCAGTGCCGCAGTACTCGGCGCAGAACAGGTGGAACTCGCCCGTCTTGTTCGCCTCGAACCAAGCCACGCTGTAGCGTCCCGGTACGGTGTCGCGCTTGATGCGGAAGGCCGGAATGTAAAAGCTGTGCAGCACGTCTTCCGAGGTCATGATCAGCCGCACCGGCTGCCCGATCGGCACATGGAGCTCGTTGATCTCACGCTTGCCTTCCGGGTGCTGGATCTTCCACATCCACTGCTTACCCACCACGTGGACGTCCATCGAGCCGGCCGGCGGCGTCGAGTACTTGAAGAAAACGTACGCGCCCCAGCCGAACAGCACCATCGTGATGACGAAGGGGATCACCGACCAAGTGATCTCCAACGGCGCCGAACCGTGGATCGGCTTCGGCACGAAGTTCTCGTCCGTTCGCCGGAACTTGATGACGAGGAAGGCCATCAACGCGAAGATCAGCAGGGTGAACACCACCGTGATCGCCACCGCGAAGAGATAGATCGCGTCGATCTCCCATGCCAGCGTCGATGCGCCTTCGGGAAAGAACGACAGTTCCTTAAAGAGCTTTTCCCACATCTCGTTGTACTCTCGCCGGGCCGCCTAGCCGAGCGCCGCGCTCTCCTCGGCGCGTCGGCGCCGGTCCCGCAAAAGACTGAGGATCACGAAGCCGCCCAGCAACAGCAGCGTCACGCCAGCAGTCACACGCAGGGCGTTCATGACCACGAATCCGTACTTCCCGCTCACCGGGTCGTAGTGGAAGCAGTAGAGCATCACCGCGTCCGCCAACCCGCCAATCTCGTTCTTCGAGGCTTCCATCAAGTTGAACTTCAAGTCCCGCGCGGAGTACTCCACGCCGAACTGGTATCGCGACACGCGCCCTTCCGGCGTCAGCGTCACGATGCCGCTGGCGTGCCGAAACAGGTTCCGCGCCTCGTCGAACTGAAACTTGAAGCCCACCGAGTCCGCCAAGCTCTTGATCGCTTCCGGCTCGCCCACCAGAAACTTCCAGCCGTCTTCCAGCTTGGTGCGATCGTAGAAGCCGCCCTGGATGTACTGGCGTACGTACAGGTCCTTCTTTTCCGCCGCCAGCTCCGGCGTCTCGCGCGCGTCAAAGCTCACGGTCAGCACTTCGTAGTCCTTGCCGGCCGACAAATCCAACGCGCGCATGGCCTTGAGCAAGCCGTTCAGCTCCAGCGTGCACAGCATCGGGCAGTCGTAGTAGACCAGCGAGAGCACCACCGGCTTGTCGCCGAAGAAGTCGCCCAACCGGACGCGCTTGCCCTCCGAATCCGTGAATTCCAGATCCAGGTCGATCTGCGAATTCAGCCGCTGATCGATCGTGACGCCCTTGAGCTGTTCCGGCGAAACCGTCGCCGGATTGATCCATTCCGGCGGCGCGCCGGACGGGTTGACGTACTGCGACTGCCCGAACAACGCCGAGGAAAGCGCCAGCAGGCTCACCGCCTGCGCAATGCGCAGGGCGAGGGACCGGACTACCTTCTTCTTGATCGTCTTCGAGCTCATCACACTTTCTCCTAGAAACTACTGGGCGGGTTCCGCGGCTTCAGTCGCAGCCGCCGTCTGCCGGACGGGCACGCCCTTCTCGAGAAGGACGTCAATCGCCTTCTCGATCGGGATGTGCACGACGCGGGCGTTCTCGTCCACCCAACCGTAACCGTTCAACCGCTCCGTCTCGGCCTCTTGCTCGAGGCGACGATCCAGACCCGGAACCACCTGCAACTGCGGCTCCGGTGCGGTCTCGTCCTTCACCTGCAGCGGGCTGACCGGCTGATCGAAGCTCTGCGCGCGCTGCGTGAAGAAGTCGAACAGGACCACGGTGAACCCAAACGAGGCGGCGACCGTGACGCCCATGAAGATCAGGAACGCCACCAACGGCCCCACCTGGGCGTCGGTCTTCTCGTGAATGTGCTCCGGCGTGAACTGTTGCGCCATTAGTGATGACCTCCGGTCCCTTCCAGTGCCTGCTGCAGGCGCGGATCGGTCAACGGCGTCAGGGGCCGCTCGCGCAACTGCATCGAGAAGAAGAACAGCCACAAACCGCCCACGCCCAGCCACGGCGCGATGTCGATCCAGCTCGGATGGAAGCCCGCGCCGTGCTCGCCGTGCGCCGTCAGGGTCGGCATCGTCAACCAGTACAGGTCGATGAACCGCATCATCAGCATGAAGATCGCCACCTTCACCAGCACGTTGGCGGCGCGCTTGGTCTTCCGCGTCAGCAACACCGTGAAGGGAATCATGAAGTGGAACACGATCAAAATCACCGAGATGATGATCCAGCCGTTATCCATGCGCAGCAGGTACCACGGCGCCTCTTCCTGCGTGTTGCCCGACCAGATGATCAGGAACTGGGAAAACGACATGTAGGCCCACAGCATCGTGAACGCCATCAGCAGGTTGCCCAGGTCGTGGAACGTATCCGTGGTGAGCGCCTTGTTCAGCGGCGGGCAGTGCTCCAGCATCTTGGCGATGCAGATGGTGAACGCCATCGCGGCAAGCAGATCGCTGGCGGCGAACAGGAAGCCCCAGATCGTCGAGAACCAGTGCGGGTCGATCGACATCGCCCAATCCGTCGCCGAGAAGGTCACCGTGATCGCCATGATCAGCAGGCCCGGGCCGCTGGTCAGCCGCAGGCGCACGCCCAGGGGCTCCGGCCCTTCGGAGTCCTGCTTGTAGGACGTCGACGTCAGAATCAGCGCCATTCCGCCCCAGATTACGAAGTACAGCAGCGCCCGAATCGAAAAGAACGTCGTGTTCAGATACCCGGCCTTTCCGGCGATGATGTGATCTTCCAACGCGCCTTCGGCCATCCACGGAAACAGGTGATCGCCGGCCAGCAAGATCGGGATGAACAGCAAGGCCATCAGCCAGATCGTCCGCGCGCCCGATTCCCATACACGACGCACCGGGAAGCCCCAGTTGCCGTCGGTCAGGTGGTGGATCATCGTCCAGCCCAGGCAACCGAGCGAGATCGCCAGCCAGTACAGATAGCCCACCAAATAGGCCTCGAAGAAGCGGGCCGAGTCAGCCATGTAGCCCGCGGCGCACAGCGCCAGGCCGATGCCGCCGAGAATCATCCCGCGCGTTTGCAGGCTGGCGACTTCCGGGGCCTGCCCCGAGTTGGCGAGTTCTTGATGGTCCGCCATTTACTGAATCCCCTCCGCGCGCAGCTCCGCCACCACGCCTTCCGGCAAGTCGCCCAGCGGCGTGGACTGCGAGAGCTGCAAAGCCCGAATGTAGGCCACGATCGCCCAGCGGTCCTCGGTCTGGATGCGGTCGTTGAAGCTGTACATCCGTCCGTAGCCGTTGGCGATCACGTTGTAGAAATGTCCTGGCGGCGCATTGCGCAGCCGGTCGATGTGGTACGACGGCGGCTGCTGGAAGCCCCGGCGCACCACCGTGCCGTAGCCGTCGCCCAAACTCCCGTGGCAAGGCCGGCAGAAGATTTCGAACCGCGTGCGGCCGCGCTCGACCACTTCGCGCGTCACCGCGAACGGAAACGTCGTCGCCGGCTCGCCGTCGACATACCCCGTGTAGAGGTGCTCGTCTGCGTGCAACTCGCCGTCCGCCACGGTGCCCGGGACCGGCGGCCGCGAGGCCCGCCCGTCCTCGAAGAACGTGGACTTCTCGAGCCGCTCCAGGTACGGCCCGTCGTGCATGTCCTGCCGGCAGCCCATCGCCGCCAGGAGCGCCAGTCCGGCCAGCGCCGCCGGGATCGTCCTATTCATCCTCAACCTCATGCACCTCGCTCGAACCCAGGTCGGCGGCGAAGAATTCGCGGATCGCCGTAGGATCGAACTTCGGGTCCTTCGCTTCGATCGTCAACAGGAACTTGTCGTTCATCACTTCCGCGAACCGCGGGTAGTTGAAAATCGGGTGGTGGTGCCGGGGGAGCCCATTGAACGCCAACATGCCGAAGACGCAGGTCAACGAAGCCAACAGCACCGTCGTCTCGAACGTGATCGGAATGAACGCCGGCCAGGAGTTCAACGGCTTGCCGCCGATGTTGTACGGCATGTTGAGCACCTGCACCCAGTACTCCAGGAAGAAGCCGCCGCACATGCCTGTCAAGCCGGCGCCGAACACGATCCAAGGCAGGATCGGCTTCTTGAACCCGATCGCCTCGCGCAATCCGTGGATCGGGAAGGGCGTGTAGGTCTCGATCTTCGTGTACCCCGCCTTGCGGGTCTTGCCGATCGCCTCGAGAAGAGCTTCGGGCGAGTCGAATTCAGCCGCCACTGCAAAGAGCTTGCTCATCGATTCGTCTCCTCGCCCCTTAGGCCTTCTTGCTCAGCGGAACCAAGTGCTTCACCTCGAAGATGGCGATCATCGGCACGAAGCGAAGGAACAAGAAGAAGAACACCAGGAACTGTCCGATCGATCCGATGTAGATGATCCAGTCCCAGAACGTCGGGTAGTACATGTCCCACGACGAGGGCAGAAAGTCGCGGTGCAGGCTCGTGACGACGATCACGAAGCGCTCCAGCCACATGCCCACGTTCACGATCAGCGAGATCACGAACAGGAACGGGATATTGAAGCGCACCTTCTTGAACCAAAGCAGCTGCGGCGTCAAGCCGTTGCAGAAGATCAGCATCCAGTACATCGGAGCGTACGGCCCCGACATGCGGTTGAGGATCATGAACTGCTCGTACTCGTTCTGGCTGTACCAGCCGAAGAAGACTTCCATCATGTAGCCGTAGAACACGACCAAGCCCGTCGCCAAGGTGACTTTCGCCATGGCGTCGATGTGCCGCATCGTGATGAAGTCTTCCAGGCCCCAGAAGTAGCGGACCGGGATTGCCAGCGTGAGCACCATCGCGAAGCCCGAATAAATCGCGCCCGCGACGAAGTACGGCGGGAACAGCGTCGCGTGCCAACCCGGAATCACCGAGACCGCGAAGTCGAACGAGACGACCGTGTGCACCGAGACCACCAGCGGCGTCGACAGACCCGCCAGCATCAGGTACGCGATCTCATAGCGCTCCCAGTGGCGAGCCGAGCCGCGCCATCCTAGGGCGAAGATGCCGTAGATCGTCTTGGCCACCTTGCCTGTCGCCCTGTCGCGCATCGTCGCCAGGTCAGGAATCAAGCCGGTGTACCAGAACAGCGCCGAAACCGTCGCGTAGGTCGAGACCGCGAACACGTCCCAAACCAGCGGCGAGCGGAACTGCGGCCACACGTTCATCGTGTTGGGGTACGGCATCAGCCAGAAGGCCAACCACGGACGCCCAACGTGTAACAGCGGGAATAAGCCGGCGCATGAAACCGCGAACAGCGTCATCGCTTCTGCGAAGCGGTTGATCGACGTGCGCCAGTCTTGTCGGAACAGCAACAAGATCGCCGAGATCAGCGTGCCGGCGTGACCGATGCCGATCCACCAAACGAAGTTGATGATCGCGAAGCCCCAGCCGACCGGGATATTCAAGCCCCAGACGCCGACGCCATTGAGAAACAGCCACAGAGCGCCGTGCCCCAGTCCGCCCATCAGGGCCAGGCCGGTCAGCAGGCCGATGTACCAAAACACAGGCGGCGCCTGTTTGCCGAGGCAGATATTCGCGATCTTATCGGTCACCGAACCATAGGTCTGGTTCGGCCCGATGACCGGTTCCGATTGCAGGGGTGAAACGTTGGTCGCCAACTTTCCTTACGCCTCCGCCGCGTGGCCTTCCGAGCCAGCCGAGCTGGTTTGGGGCATTTCGGGATTTGGATTGCGCACCCGCGCCAAGTAGGTCGTGCGGGGCTGAGTATTGAGCTCGGCGAGCAAGGAGTAG
The DNA here is from genome assembly GCA_016125275.1 of Acidobacteriota bacterium. Taxonomy (GTDB): domain Bacteria; phylum Acidobacteriota; class Terriglobia; order Bryobacterales; family UBA6623; genus RI-231. Next base: position 141,416 of record WGMB01000017.1, read on the forward strand.
TTGCGCTCGCTCTTCTTCCACTGGGTGACGCGGCTCGAATCGTCGTTGATGTCGCCGAAGACGATCGCGCCGGCCGGGCAAACTTCCTGGCAAGCGGTCACGATCTCGCCGTCGCCGATCTTGCGCTGCTCCCTGGCCGCGACGATCCGCGCTTGGCTGATGCGCTGCGTGCAGTAGGTGCACTTCTCCATCACGCCGCGAGAGCGGACGGTGACATCAGGGTTCCGGCCTAACTTCAGCGAATCGGACTCGAAGTCCGAGTACAGCAGGAAGTTGAAGCGGCGAACCTTGTAGGGGCAGTTATTGGAACAGTACCGCGTGCCGACGCAGCGGTTGTACACCATGTCGTTGGTGCCTTCCGACGAGTGTACAGTCGCGCCCACCGGGCAGACCGGCTCGCACGGCGCGTTCTCGCACTGCATGCAATTGACCGGCTGGTGGACCGTCTCCGGATCGTCCAGATCGCCCTCGAAGTAGCGATCGATGCGGATCCAGTGCATCTCGCGGCCCTTGGAGACCTGCTCCTTGCCGACCACCGCGATATTGTTTTCGGACTGGCAGGCCACCATGCAGGCGTTGCAGCCGACGCAGGCGTTGAGATCGATCGCCATGCCCCAGGCGTGCCCGGTGTAGTCGTACTCAGGGTAGAACGACATCGGATTCGCTTCTTCCGAGTAGTTCACGCCCTGCGTGCGCCCCTTCTGGAATCCGAGCGGCGCTTCTTCCGCCGTCTGCGGCTTGCCGACCTTGCCGACGAACGGACCGCCTACGCCCGGCTGATGCTCGCCGTGCTCCCCACCGCCATGGTGCGCGGCCTGGGCAAACGTGGGATGCGCGGAGTACTCGGAGGCGCTGGCGATCTGGATCAGACCGCGGCCCTCCATCGAGTGATGCTCCTGCACCGAGGCCATCAACATGCTGGCCCCGCGCTTGGACAGCGTCGGCCCAGGCGAAACCCAAAGAGCCTCAGAGGTACGCAGCGGGTACACGTCGAAACCGACGCCGGTTCCCACCTTGCCGGTGCGTTTGCGGCCGTAGCCCAGCGTCACCAGGGCGGTGTCGTCAGACTGCCCCGGCACGATCCAGACCGGCCCGCGGGTCTTGCGACCGTTCGCGCCGAGCTCGATGATCTCGCCGTTACGGACGCCCAACTGTTCCGCCGTCGCCGGGCTCAGTTGCACCACGTTGTCCCAGGTCAGCCGAGACAGCGGGCGCGGCAACTCCTGCAGCCAGCCATTGTTGTTGTAGCGACCATCCCAAGCCGAAGCGTCCGGACGGATCACCAGCTCGAGGCCCTCGCTGGTCGCCGACCGAGGGGCCGCGGAGGCCCAGCCCGCCACGACGCCCGTCGCCTTCGGCGCAGGCAGAGGGTCGGTCGTCATGCCGTCGTGCAGCGCCTTGCGCCAAACCTTCTCGAAGGCCTCGCCCGACGAGCCCCAGCGCGCCATCGTCGTCTCGCGCACGAGGTCGTAGGCCGTGCGCTCGTCGCCGAGCATCATCGCGACCATCTCGAGTTCGGACTTCGAGTCGTACAGCGGCTCGATCAAGGGCTGCTGAATGATCGTCCCGCCGTCGGCGCTACGGACATCGCCCCAGGACTCGAGATAGTACGACTGCGGCAGATGCCAGTGGCACAGCTCGGCTGTCTCGTCGTCATGCAAGCCAAGGTGCACGCGAAAATCAACCTTGCCCATCGCCTCGGCGAACTGCAGGTCCGCCGGCGCGGTCAGCACCGGATTCGAGCCCAGAATCACCAGCGTCGAGACCGCATCGCCGTCCATCGCCTCGACCAGTTCGCGCAGCGAGGCAAGGTGATCAACAGGCTCCACTTCCAGCCCGTCGATTGGGACGACCGTCGAGCCCAGCGAACCGAGGCGCGCATTGATCGCTGCCGCCACGGCGTGGACGTAGGCCGGCTGCTGATCACCAGCGATGACCGCCGCCGCCGCACCGGCGCTCTCCAGATCCTTCGCCAACGGCTCGATCCAAGCCTTCGCCTTCTCCGGCAGCTCGACCGATTCCCCGCCGTCGACGCCCAATTGCGCCGCCAGGGCCGCCGCAAAGGCCGGCACAGCCGACGCCTTCAGGCGCAGCCGGTGGTCCGCGTTGGACCCAGTGGTCGTCGTACCGGGCTCCACGACGTAGAGCCGGTTCATGCCGCCGGCCTTACCGCCCTCTTCCAGCTTGCGGCCCGCCGCGAAGTCGCGGATCATGCGAACGCTGCCGGCGCCATTGGTCGACAGGAAGTCCGCGTCGAGCGACAGGATGACCTTGGCCTTGCTCAGGTCGTAGCGCAGCGTGGTCGGCCCGCCGAATGCGGCCTGCAAACCGGCGCGGGCGCCGTCGCGACCGACTGGCTCCCACTGATGCCACTTAGCCTCCGGTAGAGCCGCCTTCAGCTTGCCCATCCAGACAGCCATGGTCGGCGAAGTCGTCGATTCGGAAAGAATCCGGAGACCAGCGCCCCGCTCCACCTCGCGCAGCGACATCTGCCGGCGCATCTCCGTCTGGAAAGTCTTCCAGCCCGACGCGCGACCGCGATTGATCACCGACCGCGAACGGTCCGGGTCATACATCGTCAGGATCGAAGCCTGCGCGAAGATGCTACTGGCGCCCATGCTCGCCGGGTGCCGAGGATTGCCCTCCACCTTGGTGGGCCGCCCTTCGTTCGACTCGACCAGCAGCGGTTCGCCGACGCCGCCAAACGGCATCGCCGTGGCGTACCGTGTCGGAATGCCGGGAATGCGTTCCGGCGGCTGCGCGGCGTAGGGAGCGATGTACTCTTTCGGCTGCCGCGTGCAACCCGTCACGCCGGCCAGCGCCAGAGAGGCGCCCATCAATTGCAGAAAGCGCCGCCGGCCGACCGGATCGGTGAACACCGAGGCCTCGGACGGAAACTCCCTCTTCAGCGTCTGCTGAAACGCCGGAGTATCGGCAACCTCTTCGAGGCTCCGCCAGTACCGCTTACCTGTATGCGACGCGAGCTTCGCGCGCAACGCCGCCAGATCCATCACGGCCTCCGGGGTTGGCGGGGTGGACGTATTTTGCGTGGAATTCATCGATGGCACACCGAGCAGCTCACTTTGCTTTGTACGTCGTACTCCTCGGCCAACTGGGTGGCGAGAGCCTGGCGAGCTTCAGCATCGGCCGGCGGCTGCCAATCCATGTTGGTGATCTGGTCGCGCGGCCGAAGGTTGACTTCCGGGTTCCAGTGGCAATCCATGCACCACTGCATCTGCAGCGTGTTGGCCTTCCACATCAACGGCATTTCATTGACTTGGCCGTGGCAGGTGGCGCAGCCCACGCCCTTGTTTACGTGGATCGAATGGTTGAAGTACACGTAGTCCGGCAGATCGTGCACGCGGACCCAGTCGATCGACTCGTCGGTCCGGAAGCTCTCCCGAACCGGCTCCAGCATCGGCGCCTCGTTCCAGATCTGCGAGTGGCAGGTCATGCAGGTCTTCGTCGGAGGAATCGCCGCAAAACCGCTCACTTCCACCGAGTAGTGGCAGTGACGGCAGTCGATTCCCAATCCGGTCGTGTGGTGCTTATGGCTGAAAGGGACGGGCTGGCCGATCGGCATCCCTTGCTGGGTGTTGTATGGCGAGCGGGAGGTGATCAACAACGCGCTTAGACCGCCACCGGCCCCCAGCGCCACGATCGCCAGCGTCAGCAGCGCCAGCATGTTCGCGCTTTTCGGAAAGAACTGCGGCATCCTTCAATGACCTCGTACGTTATCGACCCTGGGCCGATCCCCTAGTCTAATCGACCCAAACACGCGTTTTCCTGCCATTCGCCAATTTTTCGCGGGAGTTTAAGTGTCCAGCGTAACGATGGCGAACTCTTACTGTCAAACCGGATTTCTTGCGGGATGACAGTAGATCGTACGGAATGCGACCTCTCTCGGACTGCCAGAGCGTACGGCTCGCACGTACCCGCTCTCGCCAGACTAACACGCCGGGCCCCTTGATTTAGTCCTGTCGCCGCAGGGCCTTTACGATTTCCATTCGCGCCGCCCGGAGCGCCGGCGGAGCAGCCGCGGCGCCGGCCAGACCGATGCCGGCGGCCAGACACGCCGGTCCGCCCCACGAGGGCAAGCCGAAGCCCTGGAGAAACGAGTACGAAGCGCCTCGCATCGCCGCCGAGGCGCCCAACGCCAGCGCAACCCCCAGCGCGCCGCCCGCAGCAGCCGTGGCCGCCGCCTCCGCCACGATCAGCGCCGCCACCAGCGGCCCGGGGAACCCCAGCGTTCGAAGCACGGCCGACTCCCGCGTGCGCTCCCGCACGGTCATGGCGATCGAGTTGCCCGTAACCAACAGCAGTGTGAACGCCACCGCCAGCGCCACCGACAGGATGAACGTCTTCACGTCCCCGATCTGGCTGATAAAGGCCAGGAAGAACGCCTTTTCGGTTTCGGTGCGGGTGGGCGCTGGAGCGTTGCGGAAGTGTTCGTCGATCTCCCGGGAGATCCGGCCGGCGTCCGCCGGCGAGTCGATCCGCACCGAGAAGACCATCGCCTGCCCCTTCAGCTCCTGCGGCAGGCTCTCCTGCAGGTACTCCCAGTGATAGTACGCCTCGATGTCGTCCGGGCCTTCGTAGATCGCTCGTACATGGAGCTCGAGATCGACCGGATAGCGATCGCCTTGGATGATGATCCGCTGTCCCAGCGTGAGGCCGACCCGCTGTGCCAACGAGGCGCCCACCGCCATCCCTTGCCGATCCTGTTGAAACGCTTGGAGTTGCTCCGGAGCCACGATCGACTCTGTGCGCACCCGAAAGATCTTCTGGGGCTCCACGGCCGAGAGCGGGATCTGGTGCTCCGGACGCCGGTCGATGTAGGTTCCGCCGAAGTAGTCGAAGATGCAGACCTCTTCCACGCCGTCCACGCGGGCGATTTGGTCCTCGTAGTACTGCGGCATCGGCACGAAGTACGAAACCTTGTGCCGAACGATCAGCCGAATCCCCTGCTCCTGATAGCCCTGCCGTAGGTAGAAGGCGGCGTAGACCGACAGCAGCACCCCCAGCAGCAGCGTCGCCAACGTCACGCTCAGCGCGGTCAGAACCGTGCGACGAGGGTTGCGCAGCAAATTCTTGAGAACGAGCGCGAGCATGGCGCCGGCACCATTGTATCCCCTCGTCATCCCCTTGTTGAGGGGCGGGCGTCGTCCGCAAACGGCCCCCGACGCTCGGCGTACCAGGCGCTCTCCGCGCTATCCTTGTCCAGCGGAGCCGTGTCCGCATCCGCCAAGCGCCTTGCGCCTCCCATCCCGGATCCGCCGAATTTTTGTCGCCGTCGCCGCCCTGTTGGCGATCCTGGGCCCGGCGCGGGCGCACGTGCTGAGCATGTCGAGCGGAGAGCTGCGCGTCGAAGGTGACCGGGCGGAGCTCGAGATTCGCATGCCCATCTACGAGGTCTCGCACCTCGAAGACCCCGCGAAGGCGCTGCTCGACAGCTTCGAGATCCACGTGGAGTCAGCGCCAGCCGTGCGCGAAAGCGGCTCCTGCGAGGAAGATCCGCAGCAAGGCGCCTTGGTCTGCAGGGCCGTGTACAAGCTGCCGAGCGTCCCGGAAGTCCTCGAGATCGACTGCCGCCTCGCCGAAGCGACCGTCGCCAACCACGTCCACATCCTACGGGTCGTCAGCGGCGAGTTGGCCGAGCAGAAGGTCTTTGACTACGCCACGACCCGCGAATCCGTGCGCCTGGAACCCCTGACGCCGCTCCAGGAGTTTCTCCAGACGGCCGCGGCCGGCGCCAGACGCGTGCTGAGCGGGCCGGCGCAGTTGCTGTTCCTGTTGGCTTTGGCCGTCGCCGCGCGCAGCCGTCGCGAGCTCGTCGCCATCGGGGTGGGTTTCTTGGCGGCCCAGGCGCTCGCCGCCGTCGGGCTCACGCTCAGCGACTGGGATCCCCCGGCCCGCTTCGTGGAGTCGGCCGGTGCGCTGACGGTGGCCTATCTGGCCACGGAGATCCTGCTGCTGCCCCAAGCCGGCGCCCGTTGGCTCGTCGCCGCCGGCATGGGCCTGTTCCACGGCATCTACTTCGGCGTCTTTCTGCGCCACAGCGAGATGAGCGCCGCGGCCGTGCTGAGCGGGGCCTCCGCCGCGGAAGCGCTGCTGCTGACGGGATTGGGTTTGCTGGCCCTCAAGCTGGCCAAAGACTTCGGAGAGACCCTGTTCCGCAGGATCGCCGCCGGTTTGCTGCTGGCGGGCGGTCTCGGATGGTTTGCGGTCCGCTTGTTCGGTTGAACGGCCGACATCGCGAGAAGAGCGGGCCGCGCGGCTTGCACCCACGGCCCCCGGCCGCTATGCTCCGATCGGCCGCTTCACCATGCTGCTCCGACGATCCTTCCCTCTTCCAGCCCTCGCTTCGCTTGCGCTGGCCTGTGCGGCGCTGCCGGCGCAGATCGTCGACTACCCGGACGACGAGGTCGCCGGCATCCCCGTCAACTACACCGAGGCCCGGGTCGGCCACTACCGCCTCCCGGACCTGCTGAGACTGGAGAACGGCGAACCCGTGCGCGACGCCCGCACTTGGTTGGACAAGCGTCGTCCCGAGATCGTCGAGCTTTTCGAGCAGAACCAGTACGGTCGCGCGCCGGCGCCACGAAACATCCGTTACGACGTGTTCGAGGATTTCGGCGTCGCCCTGGGCGGCAAGGCCGTCCGGCGCCAGGTGACGATCTATTTCTCCAAGGACCCAAAGGGTCCCCAAATGGACCTGTTGCTCTACGTCCCGGCCAACGCCGGCGGCCCGGTGCCGGTCCTGCTGAACGTCAGCTTCACCGCCAACTCCAACACCGTCGACGATCCCCACGTGAAGGAAGGAACCATCTGGAACCGTGACAAGCAGCGCGTCCCCGCCAGCCAAGGCCGCCGTTTCGGCCGCCTGCCGGTGGAGGCCTTCATCGACAAGGGCTTTGGGATCGCCACCGTCTACTACGGAGACATCGAGCCCGACTTCGACGGCGGCCTGCCTTACGGCGTCCGCAACCTGTACCTCCGGGACGGCCAGGAGAAGCCCGCGCCCGATGAATGGGGCGCCATCGCGGCCTGGGCCTGGGGTTTGAGCCGCGCCCTTGACTACTTCGAGACCGACGAGGATGTCGACGCCTCGCGCGTCACGCTCATGGGCGTCTCCCGCCTGGGGAAGACGGTGCTGTGGGCCGGGGCGCGCGACTCTCGCTTCGCCGCCGTCATTGCCAGTTGCTCCGGCGAGGGCGGAGCGGCGCTGGCGCGGCGCAACTACGGCGAGCGATTGCAGCACCTCGCCGCGCGCTACGGCTACCAAGCTCGCGGAGAACTACGGCCGGTACGCGGACGATGTGAGCGGCTTTCCGGTCGACGCCCACATGCTGGTCGCCCTAATGGCCCCCCGTCCCGTGCTGCTGCAGACCGGCGACTCGGACAAGTGGTCCGATCCACGAGGCGAGTTCGAGGCGGCCGTCGCCGCGGGTCCCGTTTACGAACTCCTCGGCAAACGGTCGCTCGAGACCGACCAGATCCCCCCGCCGAACGAGCCGATCCTGCACGACCTGTCGTACCTGATGCACCACGGCGGGCACGGAACCGTCCCGGCGGATTGGGACGTCTTCCTGCGCTTCACCCAGCAGCATTTCGGCCCTCGGCCCTAGCCGCGCCGCCCCTCCCGCGTTCCGACGAGCGAAACCGTCCGCAGTTCTTTCTCTTTCCGTCATTTTTCTGAAATTGGGCTCAACGGGGCCGATATGAGAAGCGCGCCCCAGATCGAAATCCAACCGAGAGCCGATGCAGCCCAACCAATCAGCCCGTCTCGCAGTCGGCCCGTGGGGGGGAGACTATCGAAACCTCAAGGTCCTGATCGTCGACGACAGCTCCGTGAACCGAAGAATCGCGGGGAGCGTCCTGGAACGTCTCGGCTGCGAGACGAACTTCGCCTACAACGGGCTCCAAGCCATCGCCGCCATGGGGGAACGACGCTTCGACTTGGTGCTGATGGACCTCCACATGCCGGAAATGGACGGCTTTGATGCCGTCCGACAGATCCGCGCCCACGAGACAGGACCAATCCGGACGGTGATCGTAGCCCTGAGCGGCGAGGATTCCGAGCGCTACATCCACGGAGAGATGCCCTTCGGCTTTGACGACGCGCTACACAAACCCCTGCGCATCGAGGACCTGCTGGAGGTCCTGGAGCGCCAACTGCGACAATCTCATCCCTGACGCGCGGACGTCGCCGGCCGTCAACTATAGAGTTCGCCGATCTCCTGAAAGCGGTAGTAGCCCGTGCCCGCCGCCGGGTCCACGTAGACGAAATCCCGTCCCGAAGGCGTGTGGGTGATGCGCTTGGTCCAGTCCACGCCGAGCGCGGAATAGATCGTCGTGCAGACGTCTTCCACGTAGATCGAGCGCTGGGCCGACCACTCCGTCGCGACGATCTTGGCGGCAAGATCGTCCGTCTTGCCGACCACTCGGCCGCCCTGCACGCCTCCGCCGGCGAACACGGCGTTCATGGCCCCGGCGTAATGCTCGCGGCCCTTGGTCAGAGTCAACTCGCCCGGGGTTCGCCCAAACTCGCCCATCGCCACGATCAGCGTATGGTCGAGCTGCGTGGAGCCGTCCGGCTTCCGGATGGCCGCCAGGTCGTCGAGCAGCGCCGAGAACGCCGCGTCGAGCTGGGGACACAGCTTGCGCAGGCCCGGGTCAATGTTCGAGTGATGGTCCCAATCCTTGTGCGTCGCCATCACCAGGCGAGCGCCCGCGTCCGCCGAAACCATGTTGCGGGCGAGGATGCAGGCGTCGCCAAACGGATTCGAACCGTAGCGCTCGCGATCCGCGTCGGACATCGTCAGAACGTCCCGCAGCTTCGGCTCCAGCATCATGCGGCGGACGCTGTCGGCGTAGGTGTCGAGCTCCTGATCGAGCTTCTGTGTCCCGGCGACGTCCAAAGCCGCGCGCCGGCCATCCAGCCGTTGTAGCAGATCCCAGCGCCGCTCGAACTGCGGCCTGTCCTCTTCAGCCAGCAGGAACGGCAGGCTCTTCTGCGAGAGATCGAGCGTCAGCGGCGCAAACTCCGCAGGCAGGCAGCCCTCCTTGAGCAGCGGTCCGTACATCGTCTTGGCGTCGTAGTTCATGGCCACGAACGGCGGCAGAAAGTCGCCGTCCCGACGCCGGTCGCGGTACTCGTAGGCGATGACCGAGCCCATCGACGGCATCTCCGCGTTGCGCGCCGGGCTCGACTGATGGCCGGTCTGCAGGTAGAACTGCGCTCGGCTATGGACCGTGTCCCAAGCCTCCATCGAGCGGACGATGGCGAGTCGGTCCAGACGCTCGCCGAGCTTCGGCAGCAGCCCCTTGGGCCACAGGATGCCCGTCGAGGCCGTGCCGATGTCGAAATCCTCGGCAGTCCACGAGCCCACCTTGGCGTCGAAGGTGTCCATCTGCGAGGGACCGCCCCGCAAGTTCAGAAAGATGACGCTGTCGACCGAGCCACGCGGATCGGCCTTCTCCTGGGCGTGGACGTTGAGCGGCGCCAGGACCGGAGCCAGCTCATACCCAAACAGGCTCAGGGCTCCCAGGCGAAACGCATCGCGGCGGGTCAGGCGGGGGATGGAACGCGGCGTCTGCATGGCTAGTAGCGCAAGAACTCGAGGCTGTTGATCAGGCTCCACACCAAGTCTTCGGCGCCGGCGGCGCGGAACTCGGCGATGTGGGCGGCGGCGACCTCCCGCTCGGAGGCGCTGGGCGGCCGAGACAGCGCCGCCAGGTAGATCTCGTCCACGATCTCGGCGTTCGAGCGCGGCGGCTCCGCCTGCAGCAGTTTGTCGAGGCGGCTGTCCTTGGCGACCTTGACCCAATTGCGCACCAAGGGCGAGTTCAGCAGCAGCGCCGCCTGCGTCATGCTCGGCGCCCGGCTCGGCTCGCGCGTGTAGCGGTCGCACTGGCCGAACTCCGCCGCAGCCTCCAGCAAATCCTTGTTCTCGCTGGCGCCGCGGTCCAGGTCCATCGGCGAATGCGTCTCGAACAGGCGGGTGACCTTCTGGTCGTCGTACCGGATCTGGATCTCCCTCGACACGCCGGTGATGTCCGCCACCGCGTCAAAGAGTTGTTCGGCGGACAGCCGTCGGAGCTTGCGCCGCGCGAAGTGCCGCTCGTAGTCCGGCTTCCAATCGGCTCCGTAGTCGGCTGAGAGCTGATAGGCCCGCGAGCTGACGATGGTCTTGAGCAACCATCGCAGGTCATAGCCGTTCTCCACGAAAGCATCGGCCAGCTCGTCGAGCAACTCCGGGTGCGAGGGCTGAATCGTCCACGGCGCCGGCGGAGGGTTCGACGGGTCCTGGCGCTCCAGGTCAAAGTCGAAGGGGGGATCGACAATGCCCTCCCCCATCAGCTCGGCCCAAAACAGGTTCACTGTGGCGCGAGCAAACTGCGGATGGCTCGTCAGGATGCGGGCGTAAGCCTCCCGCCAGTTCTCCCCCGGCTCGGGCTGCGCGCCGCCCATCGGAAAAGTCGGCTCCAAGGACGCCTTGTAGCGCGGCGGCCGCAGCGCGCTCTTGGTCTCCAGGCTGTAGCCTTTCTCCGTGTCCCGCACGGAGAACTGCGGGCTCCGGCCGAACGTCGGCAGAATCGACGTCTTGCCGAAGAACGCCGCCTGGCGCCACAGCTCGTCACGCTTGCGGCTCGCCAGCCAGAGGTTGATCTTCTCCAGGTGTCCGCTGCCGTCGTGGCAGGAGACGCACTCGAGGTTCAACCCCAGAAACACCTTCGACGTGTTGATGACGATCTCGTCGCAGGTGTCCTCATGGTTCACCATGTAGCCGTCGAACTCGAACACGTGCCAGCGGGCGACCATGTTCGCGGCTCCATGGGTCCAGGTGGAGACCGTCGAGGCCGTGATCATCTCCCGCACGAACTCGTCGTACGGCGTATTGAGCACCAGCGACTTGTAGATGTAGTCGCGGAAGACGTTGATGCCTTCCTCGAGCAGTTGCCCGTTCTTGAACAGGTCGGCGAAGTAGTAGGTCCAGCGGTCCAGCAGCGGCTTCTTGAAGTCGCTCCGCAGACCCACGCGAGGCAGCGGAGGGAACAGCGCATTGATGACCGCGGCGCGCTTGTTGGGGTCCGTGCTCGCCAGAAAGGCGCGGACCTCGTCCGGCGTCGGCTGCCGGCCGCTGAGATCCAAGTAGACGCGCCGCAAGAACTCGCTATCCGACGCGTCCGGCGCCGGCTCGATGCCGTCGGCTTCGAGCTTGCTGAAGATGTGCCGGTCGATCAGACTCTCGGCTCGTGCGGCGGACGCCAGGGCCGCGCCGAGCAGCAAGAACCCAACCGGAACGACGGCGCACCAACCCGAGCCAGTGAACTTCACTGGTCAGAGATAGTAGCAGACCGCCAGCGGCCGCGAATCACGGCATGGGTTTGCCCGGCAAAGAGGCCGGCAGCCCAGGCAATCCCGGCCGGGGACGCTCTCCGTCTCGAGGCCGCAGCGTCGGCGCCGTACCCGTCGAATCGAACGATTTCAAACCCGAAAACCTTTCGGGATCGATCTCCATTCAGGCGTGCCGAGTGACCGCCAGGTCCTTGGCCTGCAACCCCCTGTCCGAGGAGATCAGCGTGAACTCGAAGACGTGCTCACGGCTCGGCAGCTTGTTCACGTCGATCTCTTTCGGGAACTCTGACTCGTGCGCGAAGGCGCTCGCGTAGGGCGAGTTGTCGCGCCGCGTATCGATGTTCCACAGGCCCGGCCGGATCTCTTTGAGGAACCGCAGGAACCCGAAGCTCCGATCGTGCGAATAGCTATAGCAGACGCCACGGACCCGGGAGCCCACGTCGCCCCAGCGGCCTTCTCCGCCCAGCGGCTGCATGTTCGGGATCAGGTAGCCCGACAGGTACATGTCCGCCTCTCGGCGCAGCTCCGCCGAGACGTTGGCGAAAGCCACGACCTCCACGCGGCATCCGCGATTCTGTAGGGCGCGCACGACCTGGACAAAGTCGCCGTCGCCGGTCGCCAGCAACACGCGGTCGAGCTTCTCGGACTGCAGCAGGGCATCGACGGCCATGTCCAGATCCGCGTTCGCCTTGCCGTAGGGAGAGCCTGACTCGTCCACGTACCATTTCACGGGTTTCTGAATGACCTTGTAGCCGAAATCCCGGAGGGCGGAATGGAAGTTGAAGGCGTTGTCCCGGTACTGCTGGTCCGTCTGGGAGCGGGCGTAGTCGAACGCTACATAGGCGTTCAATCTGACGGGATCGGCGTTCCCGCGCGCCGCAAATTCACGAAGTACGTCATAGCGCATCCCGTACCCGCCGTTGCGCGCCATGTTCTCGACATCAACATAGACCCCAACGCGAAGTTCACTGCTCATCTGTTTGTTTTTGTACTCTTGTTCGACCCGATTGCGTATCTGAATAGATACGATCCAAACTGTAACGCGCTCGCTTGTCGTTTGCAACGCCGACCGCCGGGCGGCCGTCCGAAGCGGTGATACACTGGGCTAGCCCGGTCCGTCATGCGTCGGATTCTTCCAACGGTCATGTTGGCATGCGGTCTCGTCGTGTTCGGGGCGTTGGCCTCGCGCGTCGGCGGTTGGGACTGGAAACCAGTCGCCCTTTGGACCCAGTTAGCCGAAAATCCGGCCTCGTTGGGATGGTCCGCCACGCTTAGGCTGTTGCCCCCCGCTTCTTGGAGAGACGCCCTCGGCTGGCGCACCGTTGCCGAGACCTCCGCGCCCCAAGGCTCACCCTGCGCGGCGTCCTACGATACGCCAATCGGACCATTGGGCGGGGAATCCGGGCAAGTAAAAATCTTGGAAAGACGCATCCGCAACGTCTGGCTTCGCGGCGCGATGGAGGCTCCCGGCGCCTCCGTCGAGCCCGGCGACTTCGTGGTCCGAGTGGGTTCCGACGACGGCGTCTTCCTGCGCTACGCCCTGGCGAAGGGCGCAGGCAAAGCGATCCTGATCGACGAGGACCCTGGGCGCACCGCGTGCTTGGCGTGGCGGTTTCGCGACGCCATCGAAGCCGGCCGGTTGGAGGTGGTGCGCCCCTCCGATCTCGACTCGCCGGAAGCCCTCGGCGTCTTCGCCGCCCGACTCGAAGCGCGCGAGCGTTCCGCCGCTCCCACCTTGGACGAGATGCTGCCGCTGCTCGGTCTTCGCCGTGTCGACTTCCTCGCGATCGACGCTCCCGGGCGAACCCTGGCTGTGCTGGAAGGCGCCAAGGGAACCATCGAGCATTTCGCGCCGCGGTTGGCTATCCGGACCAACTCCGCAGAGGCTGACGGCGTCGAACGGGCGGTGCGCCGTCTCGGCCGGCCGTACGAAGCGGTCCGGCGCGGGGACATGCTGTTCTTTCGTTGAAACCAAGGAAAACCAAGTCGATGAACACTCTCGCATTGCCTGCCAACCTAGGGCCCGACTGGGATGAGTTGCTGGAGAGCTGGCGCGACGCAGCGTCGGTGCGGCGGCTCTGGGCCAAGGACCCGTCCGTCTGGACGGGCGCGGACGAAGGCCAATGGCTGGCTTGGCTCGACATCGTGACGCCCCAGTTGGGGCAGGCCGGCGCGCTGCACGCCTTCGCCAAAGAGGTCCGCGAAGCCGGCCTCGACTCCGTCCTGCTGCTCGGGATGGGCGGTTCGAGCCTCTGCCCGGAGACGCTGAGCCTGGTCTTCGGTCTCGACTCGCTGCACGTCCTCGACTCGACGGACCCCGCCCAGCTCCTGGCTCTCGAAGAGAACCTGGACCTGACGAAGACGCTGTTCATCGTAGCGTCGAAATCGGGCTCGACGCTCGAGCCCGAGATTATGCGCAGCTACTTCTTCGATCGCGCCGGCAAGGCGATCGGAGCCGCCCCCGGAGACCGCTTCGTTGCTATCACCGATCCGGGCTCCCATCTGGAGGAGGTCGCCCGGCGCGACGGGTACCGAAAGATCTTCTACGGAGTGCCCGCAATCGGCGGACGCTACTCGGCGCTGTCTAACTTTGGAATGGTTCCCGGCGCCGCCGCCGGCCTCGAGATCGAGAGAGTGCTGACGGCCGCCGACGAGATGGCCCGGGCCTGCCGGCGCGACGATCCCGCGAACAATCCCGGCGTTCTGCTGGGCCTAGCGCTCGGGACGCTGGCGCGCCAGGGCCGCGACAAGCTCACCTTCATCGCCTCCGACGGACTCCTGCCCTTGGGCGCTTGGCTGGAGCAGCTCATTGCGGAGTCCACCGGCAAGATCGGCAAAGCCATCATCCCGGTCGACTTGGAAACGCCCGGCCCGCCCGAGAGCTACGGCGACGACCGCGTCTTCGCCGTGCTGCAGCTCGGCGAGGACCTCCCCCATGCCGCCGAAGTCGCCGCCTTGGAGGCCGCCGGACATCCTGTGGCAAAGATCAAGTTGGCTGACGCCTTCCAGATCGGAGCGGAATTCTTCCGCTGGGAGATCGCCACGGCCGTCGCCGGCGCCGTCCTCGGCATCCACCCGTTCAACCAACCCGACGTGCAGGCGAGCAAGGACGTCGCCAAGAAGCTTACTAACGCCTACGAAGAGACCGGACGGCTGGCGTCGGAGTATCCTTTCTACTCCGACGCGGACGTGGAGCTCTACGCCGACGACTTCAACGCCGCGCTGCTGACGGCGCGGGCGGGCGGCGCGGACTCGCTGGAGAGCTTGCTGGCGGCCCATCTCGACAGCCTGCAGCCCGGGCGCTACTTCGGACTGCTGGCCTACGTGGAGATGAGCCCGGCTCATGTAGAGACCCTGCAGCGCGCGCGCCACGCCGTTCGCGACGGCCGCCGGGCGGCGACTTGCCTCGGCTTCGGACCGCGGTTTCTGCATTCCACCGGGCAGGCCTACAAGGGCGGCCCCAACAGCGGCGTCTTTCTGCAGGTGACCTGCGACGACGCGCGCGACGCTCCGGTCCCCGGCAAGTCCTATACCTTCGGCGTCGTCAAGGCGGCCCAAGCGCGTGGCGACTTCGCGGTACTCGTCGAACGCCGGCGGCGCGCTCTGCGGGTGCACCTGAAAGGCAACGTGGCCAAAGGGCTGGAGCGGCTGGGCCAAGCGCTGGCGGCCGCGGCGCCGAAGGCTTGAGCGGGATCGGTACGAACAGGAGAACTTGATGTCAAACGGAGCGGCCGGTCAACCGGCGGACCCCTGCGTGATGGTCATCTTCGGAGCGTCCGGAGATTTGACCAAGCGCAAGCTCATTCCCGCCCTGCTCAACCTGGCCAAGGACGGGCTGCTGTCGGAGCATTTCGCGGTGATCGGCGTCTCCCGCAGCGAGATGAGCCACGACGAGTTCCGCCAGAAGCTGCGCGGCGACGCCGAGGAGCTGGGCGCCTCGAGCTTCGACCAGGAGACCTGGGCTTGGCTCGAGCCCCGGCTCTACTACCTCGCCGGCGACATCGGCGACAGCGACGCCTACGGCCGGCTGCGGGCGCTGATGGAAGAGGTCAGCGACCGTCACGGCGCCAAGCGCAACTACTTCTACTACCTGGCGACCGCCCCGCGCTTCTTCGCCGAGGCCGTGGAGCAGCTCGGCGCGGCCGGCATGACGCAGGAGGATGACGACCGCTGGCGCCGCGTGATCTTCGAGAAGCCCTTCGGCACCGACCTCGACTCGGCTCGCAAGCTCAACCAGGACGTCCGCAAGGTCCTCTCCGAGCGTCAGATCTACCGGATCGACCACTACCTGGGCAAGGAGACCGTGCAGAACATCATGGTCTTCCGCTTCGCCAACGGCATCTTCGAGCCGCTTTGGAACCATCGCTACATCGACCACGTGCAGATCACCGTGGCCGAGAGCATCGGCGTGGAGGAGCGCGGCGGTTACTACGACACCTCCGGCGCCCTGCGCGACATGGTGCCGAACCACATCTTCCAGCTCATCTCACTGACCACCATGGAGCCGCCGGTCTCCTTCGACGCCGACGCCGTGCGCGACGAGCAAGCCAAGGCGCTGCGTTCCATCACGCCGATGACGCCCGAGGAAGTTCTGCAGATGACCGTTCGCGGCCAGTACGGCGAGGGCGTGGTGAACGGCGAGAACGCCATCCCCTACCGCTCGGAGAAGGGCGTTCCCGACGACTCCACCACCGAGACCTTCGTGGCCATGAAGCTGACGGTGGACAACTGGCGCTGGGCCGGCGTCCCCATCTACCTGCGGACAGGCAAGCGCCTGCCCGGTCGCGCCACCGAGATCGCCATCCAGTTCAACCGCGCGCCGTTCATGCTCTTCCGCAAGACCGACGTCGACCGGCTGCCGCCCAGCCGGCTGATTCTGCGCTTGCAGCCGGACGAGGGCATCTCCCTGAGCTTCGGCGCCAAGGTCCCTGGGCCGGTCGTCCACCTCGACGCGGTCAACATGGACTTCAAGTACAAGGACTACTTCGGCGCGACGCCCTCCACCGGGTACGAGCGGCTGCTCTACGACTGCATGCTCGGCGACGCGACGCTGTTCCAGCGCGCCGACATGACCGAATCGAGCTGGAAGATCGTGGCGCCGATCATGGACGTCTGGAAGGCGCTGCCGCCGCGCAACTTCCCGAACTACGAGTCCGGGACCTGGGGACCCAAGGCCGCCGACGAGCTCTTGACCCGCGACGGGCGCAAGTGGCTCCGCTGCGCCGCCTGCTGACGAGCGATCCGGTTCGGTCGACGAGACCCTACAGCTCTTGCCAGCGCGGCGCGATCTGGTCGGTCTCGTCGACCGTCATCAGCCACGTCAGGATGCGGTCCTCGAGCTCTCGCACCACGGCCTGACTGCCGGGGTCGGCGTACAGGTTGCGCCGCTCCCCGGGGTCGGCATGCATGTCGTAGAGCTCGCCCTCGCCGCCGCCGTAACGAACCAGCTTCCAACGCTCAGTGCGAATCATCTTGGCGTCCGGGTGGCGCACGCCCTTGACGCCCTTGCCTTTCCGAAACTCGAAATCGAGCGATCCGGAGGTGATCACCTCCGGAATGATGTTCTCCGAGAAGACGGCGTCGCGCGCCTCGTAGCGCCCGCCCGTGACCAGCCCGGCGAAGCTGCGCCCCTGGCAGGAGTACGGCTCCCGCAGACCGGCCAGCTCGAACAGCGTCGGCAGCAGATCGGTGGTCTCGATCATTTCCTGGTAATCCCCGGGCCGCACCTTGGCCGGATAGCGCAGCAGGAACGGCAGCCGTATGGATGACTCGAAGAAGCAGTTCTTGCCCATCAGCCCGTGCTCCAGCATCTGGTCACCGTGGTCGGTGGAGAAGACCACGATCGTGTTGTCGGCCTGACCGGACTCTTCGAGCGCGTCCAGCAGCAACCCGACCTCGCGGTCGATCTGAGCGATGGCGGCGTGGTAGCTCCGCCAGGCCCACTGCAGGCGCTCCCGGTCCACGTCGTGGACCGGCTTGCCCCGCAGAATCAAGGACGCCAGCGGCGCGGGCAAGCGCTCGATCTCCTCGCGCGTCGTCGGCTCGGCCAGCGGAAACTCCACGTCGTCGTACAGAGAGTCGAACGGCTCCGGCGAATAGAACGGCGAGTGCGGCTGGAAGAACGAGCTGAACAGGAAGAACGGGTGCTCGCCGGCGGCGAGCTCGCCCAGCAGGCGACGCGTCTCCAGCCCCGTCCAGGTCGTCTCGTGAAACTCGTCGGCGATCCGGGCCTTGTAAGGGTTCTTCCCCGGCTCGGCGGGCGAAACCAGGGCTCGGTGCTGAAAAACCGCGGCGTCCGGGTCCGACGCCTTGCGCCAGCGAACATAGTCGCTCTGACCGTCGAGCGGCGGCACCCCGTCATGCAGCAGCACTTTCTCGAAACCGGTTTGGCGGGCGTGCTCGGCCGTCGGGGGCCAGAAGTGCAGCTTGCCCACCGAAGCCGTACGATAGCCCGCGTCACGCAAGCGCTGCTGAATCAGGACTTCGTCGGCATGCAGCGGCGTGTAGTTCACCCGGTTGCGGTGGCTGTGCGGGTAGCGGCCCGTAAACCAGGTGATGCGCGACGGCACGCACACCGGCGCCTGCACGTAGCAACGGTGGAAGTTCGCCGACTGGCCGGCCAGTCGATCCAGATTCGGCGTCCGAACCAGCTCGTTGCCGTTGGCGCCGAGCGAGTCGTAGCGCTGCTGATCGGTCATCACGAACAGGATGTTCGGACGACGCGACTGGCCCTGGAGCCGGCCGGAGGCCAGACTTGCGGCCAACCCGCCGGCGGCGGCGGACAGAAACGTACGGCGATCGAGGCCGGGGACGCGCGGCGTGTCAGGCACGCGCGGTATGGTGGCGCTTCCGAGCCGCTCAGGTCAAGACGCCGGCGGGCCACTCGCCCGAGGTTTGCTACGATTCCCTAGCTCATGTTGCGATTCCTGCTCCCTCTCGCCCTGCTGGCAGCCTCGTCGCTCGCCGCCGCTCCCAACATCGTCATCATCTACGCCGACGACCTCGGCTATGGCGACCTAGGCGTCTACGGCCACCCCAGCATCCGTACGCCGAACCTCGACCGCATGGCCGCCGAAGGCAGCCGTTGGACGAGCTTCTACGTCGCTGCCTCGGTCTGCACGCCCAGCCGAGCCGGACTGATGACCGGCCGCCACCCGCTACGCAGCGGCACGATGGGCAACCCGCGCGTCTTCGCCGAGCGCTCCCTGCGCGGCCTGCCTTTCGACGAGGTCACCATTGCGGAGATGCTCAAGCCCGCCGGGTACGCCACCGGCATGGTCGGCAAGTGGCATCTGGGCCACATGCCCGGCTATCTGCCCACCCGCCAGGGCTTTGACGAGTACTTCGGGCTGGTCTCCTCCAACGACCACAACAAGCAGTACGACACCAAGCTGGGGCGCGGTCCCGCCATGGAGGCCAAGGACCCCTCGCTGTGGGACATCCCTCTGATGGACGGCGAGGAGGTGGTCGAGAAGCCCGCCGATCAGACCACCCTCACCCGCCGCTACACGGCCCGGGCGGTGGACTTCATCGAACGGCACGTTGACCAGCCGTTCTTCCTCTACTTCGCGCACACCTTCCCCCACACTCCCTTGTTCCGCTCCGAGGGTTTCGCCGGCCGCAGCGACCGCGGCGTCTACGGCGCCGTCGTCGAAGAGCTGGACTGGTCGGTCGGCAAGGTCCTCGACACGATTCGGAGCCACGGTCTGGCCGAGAACACGCTGGTCGTGTTCAGCTCCGACAACGGCCCTTGGCTGCCGTTCGAGCAGAACGGCGGCTCGGCAGGCCTGCTGCGTGAGGGCAAGGGCTGCACTTGGGAAGGAGGCATGCGCGTGCCCGGCATCTTCTGGCAGCCGGGCTCGGTCCGCCGCGGCGTCGTGCGCGACATCGGCTCCACGCTCGACATTCTGCCCACCGTGGCCGCGCTGACCGGAGCCAAACCGCCGGACCGCACGCTCGACGGCTACGACCTCTCCCCCGCCCTGCTGCGCGGCGAGCCCAGCCCCCGCAAAGAGATGGTCTACTACCGCGGCGGAGAGCTCTTCGCCTACCGCGAAGGCCCCTACAAGATCCACTTCTGGACCCAGACCGGCTACACCGAGCCCAAGCCAACGCCGCACGACCCGCCCGCCCTTTACCACCTGGAGCACGATCCGGGCGAGAAGTACGACATCTCCGCGCAACACCCGGACGTCGTCCGGCGCCTCGTCGCCGCGGCCAAGCGTTGGGACTCGCGGCTCGAACGCGGCCCCGACCAACTCAGCGAACGCGCGCCGGGCCCGGTCGGCGTGTTCACCCATCCGCCGGTGTCGAAACCGTAAGATCGGTAGAGCACATGCCCACTCTGATCGCGCACCCTACCCGCGTCGAAGCCGCCGGGACCAAGCCCAAGCTGATCGACGAATACATCGGCCGCGTCAACTCCGAGGACTCCTCGGTCAGCGTCGCCCACATGCGCAGCCCCGGCGGCTGGGAGGAACCGGGCCAGCGCCCCGAGTTCGATGAGTTCACCATCGTCCTCAACGGCTTGCTCCGCGTGGAGCATGAGGACGGCGCCCTGGAGGTGCAAGCCGGCCAAGCCGTCATCACCCGAGCCGGCGAGTGGATTCGCTATTCCACGCCGGAGGAAGAAGGCGCGGAGTATATCGCCGTTTGCCTTCCGGCGTTCTCGCCGGACACGGTCCACCGCGACCAATAGTGTTGGCGAATCAGGGGTGGCGCGCCAGCCAGTCCAACTGGCCGGCGGCGATGGCCTCGTGGCCGCCCTCGAAGATCGTCACGCGCGCCGGGCCGGCTTCGCGCCGCAGGTAGATCGCCCGGCCGAAGGCGGCGTCCTCGACTTGATCGGAAGGCTTCGGCGAGGCCAGCCGGGCCTCCGGACCCGCGCTGAGCTCCGCGATCTCCTCCTCGGTCACGGGCTCCCCGCCGACAGCCTTCGCGATCGCGTTGAAGGCCTCGAGCGAATGCCGAATCGGCACCGACCCCTCGTGCCCGTCCCGCACGCCGGCGGCGATATCCAACGGCGGCAGCTTCGGCGCGGCCTCCGCCAGCCACGTCAGCGGCGAACGCTTGCGATACTCCTCGTCCACGTCGGGCGAATCGCCCGGAGCCCCGCCCGTGCAGGCGCGCATCATCTCTCCGTAGCGCTCCTCGGCGTGCTTACCGTACCAGGCGACCAGATCGCTGATCGGGACCCAAGCGCTGGCGGCCTTCCACGGCTCGGGATGCCGGGCCGCCATCAGCAGCGTCATGTGACCGCCGCCGGAGCCGCCGGTGAGGTAGACCCTGTCGGGGTCCACAGGATATTCGCGCTGCGCCCAGGCGGCGGCGTCCAGGATGTCCTGTTGCGCCGCCTCGGAGCCGCAGGCGTCTGGGTCGTCGTTCGCTCCGCGGAAGTCCGGGAACAGGTAGATCCAACCCCTCTCGACGGTCCCTTCCTCCAACTCCTTCTGCCGCTGGGTGTAGTCGCCGCTCCAGGAGTGCAGCGAGACGACCAGCGGCCGCTTCTCGCCTTGGGGATCGAACCCGGCGGGCAGGATCACGAAGGCCGGCTGCTGGGAGCCGTCGGCGCGCGGAATCTGCACCTCCAGGCGCTGAGCCTCCGCCGGCGGAGGAGGCGGAGGGGCTTCGGAACAGGCGACGAACGCGGCGGCGAAGGTCAACACGGCGGGAACGAGGAGGCCGGCGGGCCCAAACAGGGTGCGCATCAGCAGACAGGCTACCAGAGATATTCGCCGGCCGAAGTCCGCCGTTCGTGACCGTCGAGCACGTGCATCACCCGCAACTTCTTGAGGGTCGGCGGCGAGAGCTGCCCCAGAGGGATGTACACGATCTGTCGGCCGATGCGGGCCGCAATCGACTTGAAGATCGACCGCGGCGGCTTCGGCGCGGCGTAGACGATGATCTTTTCCTGGGAATAGTCCAGCGCCGCCAGCAGCAGTCGCTCGGGCTTGGACTCCGCAAACGAGTAGTCCGGGTCGCGCCACACGTCGCCCATCCGCTGCGAAGGCAGCATCAGCATCAGGCCGCCGTACTCGGCGCGGCCGATGCCCGGTCCCACCACGTTCTCGAACGGGTCGGTGGCGTAGAAGGCCATGTCGGACTCGTTCTGGCTCTCGCCCAGCCAAGTGATGGCGTAGGGATAGCGGTTGTCCCGGTCCTCGTCGAAGATCAGCACGACGGCGCCCACATCTCCCTGCACGCGCTGGTTCTCGCGGACGTAGATTTTGCGCCCGTCATGCCAGTTGCGCAGGGTCTCCCGCAGGTCGATGCCGTCGCGCAACGAGGTCGTAAACGGCTCCACCCGCGAACGCTCCTCCGACAACAGTCCCTTGCCCTTGCTCTTGAGATAGAAGCCGTACTCCTCGATGCGCAGGTCTTCGGGCGGATAGGAGCAGATGCCGCCGCCCTTCCACTGCTTCTTCCATTCGCCCGGCTCCGTCTCTCGCTTGCGCCCGCGCAGCCCCAGCGGGCGAGCGCGGCCCTTCTTCGAGCGGAACCGCCGGCGCAGTTGGATCCTGCGCGTATCCAGGAACATCTCCTCGCCGGAGATCTTCACGTTCATCAGATCGCTGTCGATGCGCTGATGCGGATACCAGCCGGCCGCCTCCCACAGCTCCCAGGCGAAGTTGTCGTCCACGATCGAGCGCGCCGCGACGGTCATGTCGAACAGGCTGGGCAATAGTTGGTTCTGGACCAGCGCGAGGTTGCGCGAATAGCGCGCCCACAGACGGCGCTGCCAGTGCGCGAGCGTTTCGCCGGCGTTGCGCTCGTACAACGTCTCCGCCACGCCGAACAGCCGCAGGTGGACTTGCGGTCGCCCCAAGCCCTCCTGTGCGGCCTCCCGCAGGGCTTCTTCTCGCGGATCGGTTTTGGGCCGCTCGATCAGCTCGAAGCCCACGGCGGTCTGCTGTACGCGATCGACCCTCGGAGCCGAATCATCGAGCCCTCCCCTTCGCCGCGCCTCATAGACGGCCTGCAAGAACGGAGGGTCCGTGAGAACCTCGGCCAAACATTCCGGGTGCAGGTTCAGCAGTCGCGGCTGCTCGCGTCGAAGCTTCCGCAGCGGTTGAGCCTGCGGCCGCTCCATGGCTTCGAGCAACGCGTCGAGCAGGTTCAGGGAGACGACTACCAGGATCTCCGCCTCCGGGTCGCAGCCTTGCATCCTCCACGCCAAGCCCTCGGCGTGGACGCGCACTTCCCGGCTCGGCTCCGGCCTCCCCAGCCGGTAGGCCTCCACGTAGCGGGCCAAGCCCAGCCGCTCGACGGCGTAGACGTCAGGGTAGATTTCGTCCAGATGCGGCCGCTCGCTGGTGTCGGGGTCCAGAAACTCGACGGTCAGGCCCAGCTCGCGCGCCGTCCGCAGCGCCTCCACGAAACAATCCGAGGGCTCGATCGGCACGTAGACCGCGCGATCGTCGCCGCGATCTCGCCAGGTCAACGCCGAAAGCTGCGGCAAGCGCTCAATCGCCCGGGAGTACAAAGGCTCGAGGGTGATGGGGAGCTCGACGGCCACCACCGAAGGCGGCTCTCGCAGAATCTCCTCCCGGACGGCGGAGGCAAACTCCATGCGTCCGGGAACCGCCGGCAGGTAGCGGATGCGTCCTCTGCGTAGCGCGCCGGCTCGTTCCGAATCGAACAGCTCCATCGGCGGCGTCCCTAGCGCAGCGTATACCGCAGCGCCTCTCGGCCGAGCGTCTGGATCAGGGCCACTTGCAGCGCTCGCTCCCGCGGAGTCTCCCGCGAGATCTCGCACAGTTTGAGGGCGAAGCGGGCGATATTGATGCCGTCGCGCGCGGAGTAGCTCTCGTCGGCCATGTGGGCGGCCTGCAGAAAGTTCACTACGTAGTCGAGAACCTCGTCGTCGGCAAAAGGCAGGTTCTCCTCGAGAATCGCCCGCTCCTCGTCGTGGTCGGGAAAGTCCACCAGAATCTGCGGCTGGAGGCGGGAGTGAATGTACTCCGGCAGCTCGAAGGTCGACGAGTCCTCGTTCATGGTCGCCACCATGCGGAAGTTCTCCTGCGCGTGGACCTTCACGCCGGCCACGATCGACTCCACATAGCGCCGTGCATCGAGCAGGGGCGCCAGTGAGGCCCAGCTCTTCTCGCTCATGCGGTTGCCCTCGTCCAGAATCGCCACGCCGCCGGTCAGCATGGCCGTCACCAATGGGCTCGCGACGTAGCGCAGCCGGCCCTCGCCTTCCACGACCGGCGTGATCAGCAAATCTTCGGGACGGGTATCCATCGTCGCCTGCAGAATATAGACGTCTCGCCCGAGCTGTTTGGCCGCCGCATAGGCCAGCGTGGTCTTGCCCACCCCGGGCTTGCCCAGTAGGCGCGGCGTCATCGGCGTGTCGCGCTCGTCGATCGTCAACCAAGCCGCGTGCAACTGGCGCAGCAGCTCGTCCTGGCCGATCCAGCGAATGGGCAATTCGTCAGGATGCGCCAGGTGGACAGTGACGCCTTCCAGGTTGACGGTGCGATCGGCATCGGAAAACACGAAGCTCATGGTCTTCCTATTCTAGGGCCCGGGACGGTTGGGCGAACGCCGCAACCCATTGGTAACCGAAGGGCCCGAAACCAAACAGTAAACATCTCAATTCAAGCAACTTACTCCAGCCCCCACCCAGGTTGACACTCCTGCGGCAGGCTCCTATGATGATGGGTGAACGGATGAAGCGCCTGCGGAGACCGTCTTCGTGCAACAGGCGCGGCCGATGAGGTGAGAATTCTCGAGTAGCGTTGCCAGCGCGACTGTGACCTCGAAATCGGGTGAGCTGCTCCGCAGCCTGACCCACTCGCTCACCACGGCCTTTTTTCCAGACACCTGCAAGATTTGTGAGCTGCCCCTGGGCGGCTGGTCGTCCGCACCGGTTTGTGCGGCCTGCTGGGACGGCGTCCGTCCGCACGCCGCGGAGAACGCCTGTACCTGCTGCGGCTTGGCGTTCGCGCGAGCGGAAGCGATCGGGCCCGAAGGGCTCTGCCCGGCCTGTGAGCTGGCGCCGCCGGCTTACGACCGAGCCCTGAGCCTAGGCCGCTACGAAGGCGAGCTTCGCAGCCTCATCCATCTGCTCAAGTACGAAGGCATGGACGCCCTTGGCAGCGAGCTGGGCCGTCGGCTGGCGGCTCTCGGTCCGCGCTTGCCGGAGGCGGATGTGGTCACCACGACGCCGCTGCACTGGCGGCGACGCTGGCAGAGGGGCTTCAACCAGTCAGCCTTGGTGGCTCGGGAAGCGGCCAGGATCTGGAAGCTGCCATTCGAGCCCGGTCTCTTGCGGCGGGTGAAGTCGACCGCGCCGCAGGCCGGCAGGACCCGCGCCGAGCGGCTCGTCAATGTGCGTGGGGCCTTTCAAGTGAAGAACAAGTCGGCGGCCTCGGGCCGCCGCATCCTTTTGGTGGACGACGTGATGACCACGGGCGCGACCCTGGACGCTTGCGCTCGAGTTTTGAAACGGGCGGGAGCCCGCAGCGTGGTGGCGGTGACGTTGGCACGCGCGGTACCCGATCGGTTGGAGGTTGGATGAGAGCGTGATCCGGCGCTCGGCCGGACGGAGTGAGAGGGACTCAGGACGACCATGGCAGCGAATCTCCTCAGAAACCCCGTGCTTGTGCTCAACGCAAGTTACGAGCCGATTCATGTCTGCGCCGCGCGGCGAGCGCTGGTTTTGTTGTTCAAGGGCCTCGCGGAAGCTCACGAAAACAACCCCGAGCAACTGCGCTCGGCGACGCGGGCGATGGCTCTACCCTCGGTGATTCGGCTGCTCGACTACCGCCGCATTCCCCGGCAGACGCGGGCGTTGTCGCGAAAGAACATCCTCATGCGCGACCACTACCAGTGCCAGTACTGCGGCAAGAGCTGCGGCGCCGGAGACCTGACGCTCGATCACGTGCTGCCGCGCTCGCGCGGCGGCCCCAGCTCTTGGGAGAACCTCGTGGCCGCCTGCCGCCGCTGCAACAACCGCAAGGGCGACAGGCTCCCGGAAGAGGCGAACATGCTGCTCAAGCGCCGCCCCAAGCCGTTCACGCTGCACACCAACCGCAGCTTGATGCGACAGCTCGGCACGCAGCAGGCCTCCTGGCGCAAGTACCTCTTCTACTAGCCGGGACCTCGCAATGGATTCGGCCGAGAGGCCCCGGCGACCGCGCTCCCGGGGCCTCCGTCCTATCCGGCTGCGGTACTCTGTATGTTTCCTTGAGGAGGAACGTATCCCGTGTACAAAGGCATCGAGCACACCGCCATCGCGAGCCCCGATCCCGAGGCGCTCGGCAACTGGTATGAGAAGGTTCTGGAGTTCCCCGTCGTCCACCGTTACAGCGGTAACGTCTTCGTGCGCGCGGCGGACGGAACCATGCTCGAGCTGATCCCTTCCGCCGGCGACGCCCTCGACGCCGGCCTGCGCACCCCCGGTCTGCGCCACCTGGCCGTCTCGGTGGACGACTACGAAGCCGCCATCGAGGACCTGGAGTCCAAGGGCGTCGAGATCTTCGATCACGTCCAGGCCGGCACGAATCGCTTGGCCTTCTTCCGTGATCCGGACGGCAACATCCTGCACCTGATCCATCGCGAAGTCAGCTTCTAGCCGAACCAGCCGGCCGTCGCGGAACCCTGCACTGGGAATCTCCCTGGAGATGTCCGAGGCCGCGTACTAAGGCCCCTCAGCGATTTCCCCTATAGCGCTTAACCCCGACCAGCGGTTAGCGTTCGTAGGGAAGGAGAAGTCGCATTGGCGCAGATCCCGGCCGCCGCCCCGGGCCATGCCAGCCGCCATGTCGCCGTCCAGGTTGGCGCGGGGCTGTTTTCTTCGATTTCGCGGATGACGACGGCCGACTCGGCGTCGTCATCGTGCCGCTTCCTCGTCCGCCGGTCCGGCGGCGAACTCTCTCCTGGCTTCCTCTTACTATTCCTTCTCCGGACGCGAGTCCTGGCCCTGCGCGATTTCATTCGGTTTATTGGCGCTATTCCCTCCCCCTCGAGCTGCGCAGCGACCGACGGACCGATCCGCCGGCGTTCAGAGCCAGACCCACGCGGCGCCACGATGTCGCCGTGAAGGCGTGGACAACCTGAATCGGAGACTTGATTTTGGAGCTCACACAGAAAAAGGCCGAGACCAGCGCAACTATAGGGCGTCTTCCGGCCCCCCGGCCGGAGGCCCAGCGCCTGCAGCGCCAGCTCGCGCGCGTCCTAGCCGGTTTGCTGGCAGCTTACGCCGTCGGCCTGCTCGCCCTCTCCGCGCCGGCCCTCGTCCAGTACTCGATCCTCGCCGCGGTGGCGGCCCTGACCGCCGGCTGGATCTTTTGGAAGAGCCACGACCTTTCGGACAGCGTCTTCGGCGCCTTGCAGGCCAACGCCGTGCTCGCGTTGTTCCTCACCGACTATCACCTTGACGCCACGGCCGCCACAGGCTTGATCTGCCTCGCCGCGGCCACCTTCGGCGTCTCCTCGCCCTGGATGCTGGCGCTGAGCTCCACGGCGGTGGCGGGCTGGCTGATTCGCCCGCCGCTGAGCGCCGAGGCGCCGCATGCGGCGATTCTGTGGCTTGGCCCGGGCATCACGCTGGCGGCTCTCGGAGTCCACTGGGTGATCGCCGTCAAGTGGCAGCGGCTCGATCTCGAGCGCAGGCAGCTCACCGAGGAGGTCTCCCGCCTGCAGGCCGAGCTCGAGGACACGCATCAGGCCCGCCTCCTGCGGGCTTCCGAGGCGACGCGCGTCCTGGAGAAGCGCGGTGAGACCGAAGGGCTTTGGGATTGGGACCTGCGCCAGGACCGCATGGCTTTTTCCCCCCGCTGGGCCAAGATGCTGGGTTACGCCCACGAAGAAATCGGAGACTCTCCGGAATCCTGGTTCAACCTCATCCACCCCCACGACCTGGGCCGTACCCTCGACCGCTTGACCGATCACCTCGAGGGACGCGAGCCCACCTTCGAAGCCGAGCACCGCATTCGCAGCCGTGACGGGGGCTATTGCTGGGTCCTCAACCGCGGCCAGGCCTTGTTCGGCGAAGGCGGCAAGCCAGAGCGCATCCTGGGCTCCCAAATGCACCTGGGACGCCTGAAGAGCTTCGAATCCAAGCTGCTGCACGACGCCACCCACGACAAGCTGACCGGCCTTCCGAACAGGCACTACCTGCTCGCACGCCTGCGCGAAGAGATCTCGCGCTGTCACCGCAACCCGAACTACGGGTTCGCTGTGATGTTCATGGACCTGGACGGCTTCAAGGACATCAACGACAGCCTCGGGCACATCGCCGGAGACCGCATGCTGAGCCTCGTAGGCCGCCGGCTCAGTGACGCCAAACGCCCCGAGGATACCGTTGCCCGCATGGGCGGCGACGAGTTCGTGGTCATCGTACGCAACGTCCTCGACGAAGCCGAAGCGCTCGTTCACGCCGGCCGCATCCAAGAGGTCCTCGGCCAGCCCTTCCAGGTCGGCGAACAGGAGTTGGTCACCGGCACGAGCATCGGCATCGCCTTGTCAGCCTCCAACCTGCACCGCGCAGAGGACCTGCTGCGCAACGCGGACATCGCCATGTACCACGCGAAGAGCACGCACAAAGGTCAGATCCAGCTCTTCGACGAGGAGATGCATGTGCGCACCCGCCGGTTGTGGAGCCTGCAGAACGACCTGCGGGGGGCTATCGAACGCGACGAGCTCAAGCTGCTCTACCAACCCTTCATCTCGCTGGACAACAACCGCATCTGCGGAGCCGAAGCGCTGATCCGCTGGG
The DNA here is from genome assembly GCA_016125275.1 of Acidobacteriota bacterium. Taxonomy (GTDB): domain Bacteria; phylum Acidobacteriota; class Terriglobia; order Bryobacterales; family UBA6623; genus RI-231. The sequence continues at coordinate 169,501 of WGMB01000017.1, forward strand.
AGCGTTCGGACGGCGAGTTGGTCTCCCCCTCCGAGTTCATCCCCCTGGCCGAGGAACAGGGACTGATCGGCGCCATCGGCGAGTGGGCTCTCCGCCGGGCCTGCGAGCAGAACAAGGCTTGGCAGGACGAGGGCCTGCGCCCCATCAAGATCTCCGTCAACCTGTCCACCAAGCAGCTCAGCAATCACGAGTTCGCCTCCACGGTCCGCCGGACCCTCACCGAGAGCGGCCTGGACCCGCGCTGGCTGCAGCTGGAGCTCACCGAGAGCGCCCTGATGGGCAGCCTGGACGCCACTCCGGCCAGCCTGTACAGCCTCTTCTGCATGGACATTCAGTTAGCGATCGACGACTTCGGCACCGGCTACTCCTCGCTGGGCTATCTGCGACGCCTGAAGTTCGACACGCTCAAGATCGACAAGTCCTTCGTCGAGGACATCGCCTCCGATCGCCGGGCCGCAGCGCTCGCGCGTTCGATCATCTCGATGGCCCACAGCCTGCGGATGACGTCTCTGGCCGAAGGCGTAGAGACGCCCGAACAGCTCGAGCTGTTGCGAGCCTACGGCTGCGGAACCATCCAGGGCTACCTCGCGAGCCGACCGCTCACCGCGGAGGCTCTCGCGGCGCTGCTGCGCGACGACGTCAATCTGCTGGCCGACTACGAGGCGTCCGAGAGGCCCTCAAAGCGAGGATCTTCGGCCACCAACGAACAAGACTTGGTGCGGCGATTCGCCGACCTCGAACGGGAAGCGTTCGAAGAGGGCGCCCGGCAGCCGATGCTCTAGCAGCGTCCAGTGGCCAGCCTCTAGCGGGCCGGCCACTGCCACCTGGGTTTGTCCATCTGGGAGAGCCCGGCGACGCGGGTTTGCCCAAACTCCTTCTCGAGCACAATCACTCGCCCGCCTGCTTCGCCCAACGCCTCGATCAGCGGCCGAGCGTGGGAGACGACCAGCACCTGCGAACGCTCCGCGGCGCGCGCAACCAAGCGGGCCAGGGGCGCTAGCAAATCGGGGTGCAGGCTGGTCTCCGGCTCGTTGAGCACCAGCAGGGAGGGCGGACGCGGGGTCAGCAGCGCCGCCACCCACAACAGATAGCGCAAGGTTCCGTCGGAGAGCTCGGAGCCCTTCAGCGGCCGAAGCAGCCCATGCTGGCGCATCTCGGTTTCGAACCAGTCGCCGTTCCCCGCCACGCCGACCGATGAGCCGGGAAAGGCGTCCGCGACCGATTCATCCAGGGCGGCGGAGTCGCCGATCTCACGGATCGTTTCAATCGCAGCGGCCAGGTCGGAGCCGTCGTCGGCCAGAACCGGAGTCCTCGTCCCCACTTGCGGCAGCCGCGCGGGGGCGCTTGCGTCGGCTCGCATCTGATCGTAGAAGCGCCATCCGCGCAGGCGTTCGCGCAGCATCAGGATCTCCTGCGCTCTCCGCGGATCGGTGCAGTGGGTCATCATGCTGTCAAACGTCGCGAGGTCCTGTTCGGCGACCGCCCAATCGCGGTCCTCGCGAATGCGCACCACGGATCGGGAACGGTCCGCCAGCACAGCGGACGGCCGCAACACTGGACCGCTCCAGATGACCTCGCGCTTGATCTCGGGGTCTTGGCTGAAGAAACTGCCGCGCCCCGGCTGACCCAAGTCGATGGCGTAGCCGTAATCGTCGCCGGCAAAACCGATCCGCAGGCTCACCGGGGCCTTGCGTGCCAGCCCCTGCAGGGGCTGGTCGCCGCGCAGGACCTCTCGGGAGAACGACTCCGGACCGGCCCGTAGGGTGGACGCCAATCCCCCTTCGCGGGCGAGTGACGCCACCACGCGCCCCTGCGCTGCGTCTGCCAGCAGCCGCAGCGCCCGGTAGAGGTTCGATTTGCCGCTGCCATTCGGCCCGGTGACCACGGTGAGGGCTTCGAGCGGAAGGACGAACTCCCGCAGCGAGCGATACCCGGAGACGGCGAGCGTGCGGATCACGCCCCAATATAACGCTGGTAAGATGGGCTTCCTGCGGGCCCGTTCGCTTCGCCGCAGGCCGGCCTCGACTCCGTCCTCCCGGTCCTTTGTACCTGCATGACTTGGCGCTACTTCTGTGCGGACTTCCTGTGGAACGCCGCTCTCGGAGCCTTCCTGGGCATGCTCTGTGCATTCGTATTCATCCCGGGATGGCCGGGCGCGGCGGCGATGCTCGCCGGCATGTTCGGCGGAATGCTGCTGGCCTCGGTGGCGGGCAGCGTGGCGGGGATCTGGCTGGGCGCCTTTGAGGTCATGCTGCCTTCTATGCTCACGGGCATGGCAGCGGGGATGCTGGTGGCCATGCGAGGCGCCCATGAGGGGGTTTCCGCGGCCCAGGGCGCCGTTCTCGGCGCGGCCTGCGGAGCGGGGTCGATCCTCTACTCGACGGCGTTGAACCTCTGGCTGAGGGGGAATGTAGCGCGATGGCCTCGATAGCCGAAAGGATCTGGGACCGGGCTTCTGGATCGTATGACAAGTACGGTCGCGGCCCGGAGAAGCGCTGGGCCGCCGCAAAGCGCGAAGTCTTCGGCGCCATGGGCCCCGGCCGCATTCTGTTCGTGGCGGTGGGGACCGGCCTCGACATCCAGTTCTTCCCGACCGGCCGAAACATCACCGCGATGGACATCAGCGAGCGGATGATCGCCAAGGCGGTCCCGCGGGCGGCTGCCTACGACGGACAGATTCGGCTGTTGCGCAGCGACGTCCAGCAGCCCAGCCTGAAACCCGGCGGCTTCGATCAGGTCTTCACCAGTTGCACCTTCTGTTCAGTGCCGGACCCGGTCGAGGGGCTGCGGGCGCTGCGCTCCTTGCTACGGCCCGGGGGCGAGCTGCGCATGTTCGAGCACACCGGCAGCGGCTGGTTCCCCTTCAACGTGATGCTGAACCTGATGACGCCGCTCAGCCGCCGCTTCGGCCCGTCCATGAACCGCAATACGACGCGCAACGTCGCGGCCGCCGGATTCGAGATCCTCAGCGTCCGCAACGTCTATCTCGATGTCTTGAAGGTGATCGTCGCCCGCGCTTAGCGACGCTTCTCGCCGCCGCCGGCCTTCCAGTGGCAGTAGCTGCCGATCAGCAGCAGCAGCGAACCCAGAAAGATCCAGATGCCGAGCCGGAAGTGCTCCTCGCCGTCAAAGCGGTACGACGGGCGGAAGAAGGCGCAGATCAGAATCCCCGTCACCAACAGGCTCCACAGCACCAGCAGGGAGCGGGAGAGGCGTCCCGGCCGCAGGCCGAAGACCACGGCGATCAGGCCGCCCAGCCCCGAGTACATCAAGACCTGCGCCATGCTCTCCGGGGACGCCGGAATCAGGTCCACCTTCATCGAAGACTCGCTCAACGCACCCACCAACCCGGCTCCGAGCAACAGGAGAGCCAGACACAGATTGGCGAGCATGCTGATGTAGCCGAGCAGGCGGCCTAGGATCGACATTGCGACAGGGAACCTCGGTGCGAACGGTGACCCTCGATTGTAGCCAAACCGGCCGTCGTGCGCGAATAACGGCCAAACTGTGTGAAACTCCGCACCGAGACCGCCATGGATGCGCCGGTTCCCCGCCCTCCCGGGCGGTCCAACCCGCCCCCCATGCAGCGCTACCATCAAGAGCGGTCATGCAAGTCGCCCGTTCCCCCAAGGTCTTTGACGCCGTCGTCGTCGGCAGCGGCGCCGGAGGCGGTACGGCCGTCCAGCGACTCACAGGCGCCGGTCTCGACGTGGCCCTGCTCGAAGGAGGCCCGAGCCTCAACCCGTCCACCGACTACCGCTCTCACAACTGGCCCTATGAGTTCGACGACCGCGGGCGCTCGATGAACGCCCTGCTCGGCGGCAACCAGTTGCCCGGCGAGCCGTACAGCGTGGCCGCCGGGCAGGAGTTTCAGTGGTGGCGAGCGCGCGTTCTGGGGGGCCGCACCAACAACTGGGGCCGCCACAGCTACCGCATGGCCGAATGGGATTTTCGCTGCCGAGACCGCTACGACTACGGTGACAACTGGCCTATCGCCTACAGCGACCTCGCGCCGTACTACTCCGAGGCCGAGCGGTTGATGGGCGTTTGCGGCACGAAGGAAGGCATCCCCAGCCTCCCCGACGGCGACTTCTTGCCCCCGATGAAGCCGAAGTGCCACGAGGTCTTGCTCGGCAAAGGGGCGCGGAAGATCGGCATGCCGATGATCCCCATCCGCCGCGCCGTGCTCACCCGCAACGCTCTCGGCCGGCCCGCCTGCCATTGGTGCGGAGCCTGCAATCGAGGCTGCATGACGGGCTCGAAGTATTGCTCCATTCAGTATCAGATCGACCCGGCCCTGGCCGGGGGCAACCTCACCCTGCTGACCGATTCGATGGCCCGCGAAGTCCTCACGGACTCGTCCGGAGAGGCCATCGGAATCTCCTACATCGACACCCGCACCGGTGAGGAGAAGCAGATCCGCGGAAAGCGCATCGTCCTGGCGGCGAGCTCCATCGAGACCGCCCGGCTCCTGCTCAACTCCCACTCGCCGCACCACCCGCAGGGCCTCGGCAACTCCTCAGGACACCTCGGCAAGCACCTCACCGACACCATCGCGGTCGAGGGCACCTTCGGCCTGCTGCCGCAACTGCTCGACCGGCCGCGCGTGAACGAGGACGGCGTCCACAGCGGCCACGTGATGATCCCCTGGTGGAAGTACGACCGCAAGAACGAGTTCGCCGGCGGCTACCACATCGAAGTCTTCGGCGGCTACGCCATGCCGCTGCTGGGGACCGCCGCGGACTTCGCCAACACCTTGCCCGGCCACGGAAAGGCGTTCAAGCGATCCGCCCGCGAGCATTTCGGAGCTTACGTCCGCCTGGGTACGGCCGGCGAGTCCTTCGCCAACGAGAAGTCTTTCGTGGAGATCGACCCGAACGGCAAGGACCGTTGGGGCATTCCCACTGTCAAGATCCACTTCGAGTGGACCGAGAACGACTATCTGATGGCGGAAGACATCCAGACCGAGTTCCGCAACCTTATCGAAGCCGCCGGCGGCAAGGTCTATGAGCCGCCGCCCTCCGCCAAGCGCCGTCGCGGCGGAATCCAGCCCGGCGGAGCGCACATTCACGAGCTCGGCACGGCCCGCATGGGCACCCATCGAGAGGACTCTGTGACCAACCCTTTCGGCCAGCTCTGGGATTCGCCCAACGTGTCCGTGGTCGACGGCTCGACGTTCGTCACCAATCCGGACAAAAACCCCACACTCACCATCGCCGCCCTGTGCTTGCGGGCCTGCGACCGGATTCTCGAGGAAGGCGCCTGAAGCCCTAGCCGGCCGCCTTGTTCTCGGCCATCGTCGCCGCCAGCCGCAGCGCGGCCTTCATGTTGGTGGCGTCGGCTTCGTTCTTCCCGGCGATATCGAAAGCCGTGCCGTGGTCGACGGAGGTGCGGATGATCGGCAGCCCCAGCGACACGTTCACCGTCCGCTCGAAGTCCAGCAGCTTCACCGGGATATGCCCCTGATCGTGGTACATTGCCACGACCAAGTCGTAGGAGCCGCGGGCGGCCTTCAGGAACACCGTGTCCGCCGGCACCGGGCCTTCCACGTTCATGCCCTGCTCGCGGGCGGCCTGCACCGCCGGCACGATGGTCTTCTCGTCCTCTTCGCCGAACAACCCGTGCTCGCCGGCATGCGGATTCAAGCCGCAAACGGCGATGCGGCCGTTCGGAAAACCCAGCCAACCCAGCGCTTCCGAAGCCAGCTCCAGCGTGCGCACGATCCGCTCCACTGTCGCGTCGCAGGCCTTGCGCAACGACACGTGGGTGGTGACGTGGACCACGCGCAGCCGGTCGTTCACCAGCAGCATGCGAGAGTCCCGCGCCTGGGTGACCTCCGCGATGAACTCAGTGTGCCCGGTGAACTTCATGCCGCTCAACGTCACGGCTTCCTTGTTCACCGGAGCCGTCGTCATCGCATCGGCCTCGCCGGCCACGCACAGCTCGGCGGCGCGACGCACGTACTCGACCGCTGCGCGCCCGCACGCTCCGGAGATCTTGCCCACCTCGAAGTCGGTGGCGCCCAGCAAACCCAGGTCCACGATCCGCGCTGCCGGCCGAGCCAGACCGTACAGCTCCAGAGCGTCTTCGATCACAGAGGCGTCGCCCACGATGGAGTAGTCCGCCAGCGCGGCGACTTCCGGATCATTGAGGGCTTTGAGTGCAACTTCCGGGCCGACCCCGGCGGGGTCTCCGAGGCTGATGGCGATGCGCGGCTTCATGATGGGCTGAGAATCTCGAGGATGCGGACCAGGGCTCGGTCGTCGCCGAACCCGCCGGACTTCGTCACGACGGTCAATCCGTCGGCGAGCCCTCCGATGATCGTACCCCAAGGGGCCCCGGCGATGACTTCCCCGCGAATCTCGATCGCCTGCGCCCCCAGCCCGTCCAGAATGCGCCGGGCCGTCGCTCCGCCCGACAGGACCAGCGCGCCGATGCGATGATGGGCCAGCGCGCCGACCAGCGGCCGCACATCCGTCTCGGCGAGGTGCATGTCCACCCGCTCGATCAGAGAGCCTTCCGGAAGCTGCTCCAACTGCGCCAGCGTCGCCGGGTGCTCGGAGCCGATCCAGAACCCCGTGGGCAGCGCCGACCACGGCGGAGGCGGATCGAAGGCCATGCGGTGATGCAAGGCGCCCAAGGCGCGGGCGAAGGCGGCGGCCAGCCCGCCCGACCCCACCGCCAGCCGGCGCGGTCTGCGCAAGATCTCCTGCGCCAGCCCGTCCAGATCCGCGTCGGTCACCGCGTCGCGCCACTCCAAGAGCTCTCCGGCAGGCGCCGCCGGACCCGGCTCGCCGTGCACGTACAACCGGCCGTCCCGGACCACGCGGCCCTGGGACGGGAAGGCCGGGCACACGACTGCGCCCTCGAAGCCGCCCGCCTCCACCGCCGCCGCGATCTCGGCCTCTACCGGGCCGCGCAATACCGAGTCGATCTTCTTGAACACGAGCGCGACGCCGGCGTCTCTCAGCCTGGTACAGGCATCGCCCACAGCCCGCGCCGCCTCGTCCGGCGCCAACTCCCGGCTCTCGGTGGAGAGGGCGAGCAGCTCCGCGTCAGCCCCCGCCCCGCCCGCATCGAGCTCGAAGCGGGCCTGGAAGCCGGCCTTGGCGAAGGCCACCGCGGAGTCGCAGGCGCCCGAAAGGTCATCCGCCAGCAAGGCCCAGCGGGGCGTGTCGCCGAGCGCCGATCCGTCCATGACGAAAGGATATACTCAAAGGGCCTTACCAAGCGCCCCTCGGCGCGTCTGGTACTTCACAAGCGCTATGGATTCGAAGCTGACGGGTTGGAAGAGCGCCGCCGGATGGACGGCCGCCCTATTGATGGCAACGCTGTGGCTGGTGGCCGGGCTTTGGAAGCTCAGCGACATCAGCAGTTTCCAGGTCAAGTTGAATCAATTGCTGGTACCCGCCGCCCTGACGCTTCCGGCGACGCTGGCCGTCGCCAGCGGCGAGCTGTTTGCAGGATTGCTCCTGCTGCGGCCGGCCTGGCGTCGCCTGGGCGGTCTGTTCTCGACGGTGTTGCTGCTGGTGTTTATGGCCTACGTCGGCATCAACTACGAACCCCTCCGCGGCGCCGACTGCTCCTGCTTCCCCTGGGTGGAGCGCGCGGTGGGTCCGCTCTTTTTTTGGGGCGACGGAGCGATGGTGGCCGTGTCTCTCATCGCCGCTGTCTTCGCGCCGAAGATGGCGCGCCTGGGGCAGCTCAAGGGGCTCATGGTCGGCGTCCTGGTCTTGGCCGGAGCCGCTCTCGGCTGGGACAAGCTCGGCCCGCAACCGGGCGGCGACGTGCCGGCCACGATCCAAGTCGAAGGCCAGGAATATCAGCTCGACCAAGGCAAGAAGTTCATCTACTTCTTCAACCCCACTTGCCTGCACTGTCTGGACGTGGGCATGGCTCTGTCGAAGTATGAGTTCCAGGCGGACTTTCTGGGAGTCCCTACTCAAGATCCGGACTTCGCCCAGGGCTTTCTCGAAGACGCCGGTCTCGTCGGCAAGGTCAAGATCTCTCCGGACCTGGAGCTGCTCAAGAAGACCTTCGCCTTCGAGGATGTGCCCTATGCCGCTGCCGTTGAGGACGGCAAGATCCTGCACCGCTTTCCGATGATCGAGCTCGAGGAACCGGAGATGGGCGCCAAGCTCAAAGAGCTCGGCATCGTGAAATAGGCTCGGCTCAGGAGCCCGTGCTCGAGTAGTTCTTCACGCCCTGATTCCAGGCCAGCACCGCTACGCCCACGCTGACCGCCGCCACGGCGGGTAGCCAGAGGAATGCTGTGTCGTGCTCATGGTGCCCCAGCAGCTTCGCCGAGGGATAGAAGGCCGCAAAGCCGAACGGCACGACCCAGCTCAGCAGGAATCGAATGAACGGATTGTAGATATCGAGCGGGTACCGCCCGAACGTGAGCATGTTGTAAACCGGCGGGATAATCCCCACGCGGTCCTCCACCCAGAACGAGACCGTGGTCAGCAGCAGGAAGACGCCCAGGTAGATGGCCGTCCCGCAGACGATCCCCAGCAACCCCAGGGCCAGAGCCTTCAGAGTCCACACGAAGCCCAGCCGCTCTCCGGCCCAGATCACCAAACCCAGGCCCACGGCGCCGTCGGCCAGAGCCTCCAGCCTGAACTGCTCGCTCATCACCTGGAACAGCGAGTGGACCGGCCGCAGCAGCACCCTGTCGAACTTGCCCTCGACGATGTACACCTGGCCGAAGTAGTAGAGGTTGACGCTGACGACGTTGAACATCGCCATGGGAATCAGGCCGAAGCCGTACAGGAACAGGATCTCGTCGAAGCTCCAGCCGGCGATCTCCGGCGCCCGCCGGAACAGCAGAAAGACCAGCGCGACGCCGAAGAACGTGGCGACCAGCGTCGTCGCCACGGACACGAAGAAGTCCGCCTTGTAGGCCAGGCGGACCTTTCCGTATTGCGCAAAGTACTGCCCGAGCAGCCGAAGGTAGCGTCCCAAACCCTCTATTGTAGGCCCGCCTCCGCCTACAGGAAGAGCAACTCCAGTAGCGGCTCGGCCGTCCGGTCCGGGGCGTTCAGGCCGATGATCCCGAACAGGAAGTTGCGGAACGTGATCTCCGGCTCCGGGTCGCCCGGCTGCCACTCGAACGAGTACGAGCGCTCCGGCGGAAGCTCCACGCCGTTGACAACCAGTCCGCTAACCTCGTCGGGCCCCTGCTGCTCCTCCCGCACGATGTAGGCCCCGGCCGTGAGGCCGCAGAACTCCGCTTGTCCGAATACCGCGCCGGTCTCATCCGCCGTCACCCGGCTGTTGATCACCCCGTCGCTGTCCTGCACTTCGATCAGCCAGCCCGCTCGCGGAAAGTACGGGCCGCTTGGTCCGAACTCCGAGAACTCCTTGTTCACTCGAATGCAGAACGTCGAGATCGAAGGCTGCACCTTGAAGTTGTCCGTCTTCGACTTCGAGTGAACAAAGCCGTACGAGCACCCACCGCTGCAAGCAGGAGCGACTTGGCTGGGATCGCCCTGGAACTGAGCGACCGGCGTCGCCCAAACCTTGTAGACGCCTCCGGCGTTGGGAGTATCCAGGAAGTCGGCAGTACAGGAAACGTTGGCCAGCCCCACCGTGATGGCGCCGATCTCGGAGTGGTCCAGATCCGCGCCCGTCGGATGCGGCGGTCCGCTGCCGTCGCCCACGTAGGCCACGATCACCCCTCCGGCCACGCGGAAGCGGCGGTTGGCGACGGGGTCTGTGCTCAGCAGAACGTCTCCGCTGGGATCAGTGACCTGAAAGTAGTAGTCGCCGTCGGGCAGGCCGGCGGCCTTGGCGGGCGCGTTCGGGCCAGGCCCGCCGTCCAGGTACACGTCGCACTTGGACGTGAAGTGGTTCTCGTTGACGACCGAGCCGTCCACGCGAGTGGTGAAGATGGCGCCGCTGACTTTGGCGGCGTGCAGGAGCGTCGCCTCAGGCCCCATCAGCAGGCCGAGCGATGCGAGAAGGATTGTAAGGATAGTACGACTCATGACTTTGCGAGCGAGACTCGCCCAACGAAGCTCATCGGCCAGTTTGTCCGCTCTCTGAGGAGTCACGACGCCTCCCGCGCCTCTCGCCCCCCACGAGAATCCTGAGCAACTGCATCGTTACAATCGGAGGATGCAGAAAATCTTCGTGCTGGCCGCTTGGGGGCTTGCGGCCGCGGGAATCGTGTGCGCCCAGCCGCGCTGCGTACGCGTCACGGTAACGGACCCGGCCAACCTCGCGGTCGCCGGAGCCAGGGTCTCCTCCGACGGGGGCTCGGCGGTCACCGATCAACGCGGCAGGGCCGAGCTGTGTTCGCCGGGATCGGAGGTGCGGATCTCAGCGGGCGGCTTCACGGCCGTTACCGAAACGCTCGCGCCGGACGCCGACGTGCTCGACGTGGAGCTTCACACGATCGCTCCGACGGCCGCGACGGTGGTCGTGACGGGAGATCCCGAGCCCCGCGCGTTGTCCGAAGTGGACCGCAGCCTGGTGGTATTGAACGTGGCCGAGCGTGATACCGTCTCGTGGTCCTTCGCCGATCTGCTCAAGCAAGACTCCTCCGTGCACCTGCGCGAGCGCGGCCCGGACGGGACCCAGGCGGACCTCTCGATTCGAGGTTCCGGGTTCGACCAGGTACTCGTCTTGATCAACGGCATGCGCGTGAGCGACGCCCAGACCGGCCACCACGCCCTCGACCTGCCCCTGCCCCTCGAATCGGTGCAGCAGGTGGAAGTCCTCCACGGCAGCGGCGCCACTCTCTACGGCTCGGACGCCATCGGCGGCACCATCAACTTCGTCACCCGCAAACCCGAAGGCAGTGAGCTGAAGCTGATGGGCGGCATCGGCGACTTCGGCTGGAACCGCACAGCCGGCTACGGCGCGATCCGGCGCGGCATCTGGACGCAGACTGCGTCCCTCGCCCGCGACTTCTCCACCGGTTTCGCCGAGGGCCGGGATTTTCGCAACGTCTCCGGGTCGACCCAGACCTACTTGGATACCTCGGTCGGTACGACCAGCATCCTGTTTGCCGCCAACGACCGTCCGTTCGGCGCCAAGGACTTCTACGGCCCCTGGAACTCCTGGGAGAAGACCGGCACGAAGTTCCTCTCGGCCAGTCAGACGCTCGGCCGCGGCGGAAACCTCCAGCAGCGCTTCCAGTTCGCCTACCGACGCCATACCGACCACTTCATCCTGTACAAGTACGATCCGGACGTCTTCCAGAGCCAGCACATGCTCGACACCTGGCAGGGCGGCTACACGGCCACCGGCGACTGGACTTCCAAAGCTCGCTGGTCGGCCGGCGCGCAGTACGTGGCCGAGGACATCGAGAGCAACCGCCTGGGCAATCACCTTCGCCATCGGGCGTCTATCTTCGGAGTCTTGGACTTGCGTCCCACGGAGAGGCTGACGGTGTCGCTCGGCCTGCGCGAGGAAGCCTGGAGGCGCTGGCGCATCCAGACGCTGCCCACCATGTCCGCCGGCTACTGGCTCGGACGCGGCGTCAAGGTGCGGGGCCAGATCGGGGCGGCGTTCCGCATGCCCACCTATACGGACCTCTACTATTCCGACCCGGGCAACGTCGGCAACCCCAACCTGAAGCCGGAGCAGGCGTTGAACTTCGAGGGCGGCCTCGATTGGTACGCCCCGGAGGGCACGACGGTGTCGATGACCGTCTTCCGGCGGCTCGAAGACAACACGATCGACTACGTCCGCGATCCCGGCCAGACCATCTTTCAGGCCCTCAACTTCCAGAAGCTCGCCTTCACCGGGGGAGAGATCCAGGTGCGGAAGCGCTTTCGCCCCGAAGCCGAGGTGTGGGGCAACTACACCCGTCTGACGGCTTCCCGCGACCTGCCGACGGACGCAGTATCGCGCTACGTCTTCAACTTCCCCACGCACCAGGCGACCATGGGCTACCGCGGCGTGTGGGGGCCGGGCCTGCTGGTGAAGACGCAGCTCGGCGTCTACGAGCGAACCTGGCAGTCGACCAAGGCCCTGTGGGACGTCTCCATCGGCTGGAACCGCGGCAAGTATCACCCCTTCGTGCAGGCCAGCAACTTGCTCGACACGCAGCATCAGGCGTTTCAAGGTTTGGCGCAGCCGGGCCGCTGGCTCCGCGGCGGGCTGGAGTGGAACGTCTTCTAGCGCTTCAGTCCGGACTCTCGCCGGACCGTCCTTTCTTGACGGCGTACATCGAGCTGTCGGCGCTGCGGAACAACTCCTCATCGTTTTCGCCGTCCTCGGGAAAGATTGCGATCCCGATGCTGGGAATGATCTGCAGCGTCCGTCCGTGCACGTCGTAGCCGCGGCTGAGGATCTCCAGGAGCTTCCCCGCGACCATGGCGGCGTCCTCGGCGCGCGCGACATCCTCAAGCAGGACCACGAACTCATCGCCTCCCAAGCGCCCCACGGTGTCCGAAGCTCGAATCGACGCCTTCAACCGCACCGCCACCTCCCTGAGCAAGTCGTCGCCGGTGATGTGGCCAAAGGTGTCGTTGACGTCCTTGAATTTGTCCATGTCCAGCAGCAGCAAGGCCAACCGCCCCTGCCTGCGTCGCGCCCGCGCCAGAGCCCCTTGGAGCCGATCCTGGAACAGCGCGCGATTGGGCAGGTCGGTGAGCTGGTCGTGCTGCGCCAAGTACTGCAATCGGTCATGCGTCCGCTTCCGCTCCACGGCCGCGGCCACTTGCAGGGACACGAACTGCAGCAGCTCCTTATCGTCCTCGCTGTAGTAGGCGTCCGGCGCATCCGCCTGCAGGGCCAACGCACCGATCACGCCGCCCGGCGTCTCCAGGGGGACCGCCAGTCGGTTGCGGCGGTCCGGCGTGCACTCCCCGGATGGGGACGAAGGCAGGGACCTCCCGGTACGGATTACCGTCTCGACCAGCAGGCCGAGCTCCGCCGAAGGCTCCCGGTCGGCTGAGTGCCTCCGGTGGGCGCGGTAGGCAAAGGTCAGCTCATCGCTCGCCGGATTGAGTAAGGCCACAGTAAAGTCGTCCGCCGGCAACAACGACCGCACGATGCCGTGGATGCACTGGAACAGCGCCGGCAGGTTCTCCGCTGCGTTGGCCGCTTCGGAGATGGCGTACATCGCCGTCTGCTTGGACTCAGAGCGTTTCCGTTCGGTGATGTCCCGAGCCACGGCCACGCGCAGGGCGTCCGCTTCGGACCAGCGAGCCGACCAGAGAATGTTTGCGACCGTCCCGTCCTTGCGGATGTAGCGGTTCTCGAAGTGCAGCATCCGCCGGCCGCCGACGATCTCGCTGACCGCGTCCAGCGTCTTGGCGCGGTCCTCGGGATGGACGAAGCCGATCACCGGCTTGCCGATCATCTCCTCGGGCGCGTAGCCGAAGATGTCTCGTCCGGCGGCGCTCACGAAGACGAAACGCCCTTCGCGGCTGACCACACAGACCGCATCCAGCAGCAAGTCCATGAAGTTGCTTGGAGGTGCGTAGCTCTTCTCTTCCATGGGCCTCTCGAACCATTTGAAGTCCCGACCCACGGGTGCGCCCCCCAACGCCGCCCGTCCGCGAATCTGCGGCAAAGCCTTGCTCAGGCTCTGCCCCTCTCCTCCTTGGCCATGTCGTACAACGCCCGGATGTAGCCCAGGCTGAACGCCCAACCCGTCTTGGCGTCGCCCACCATCTGCGGCACGTGATCCGCGATCAGGATACCGCGAAAATCGACGTCCACCAGCGTCCGCATCAACTGCTTCATGTCGGTATAGCCGTCGTCGACGTAAGTTTCCACGAAGTCCGGAATCGGTCCGGTCACGTTGCGGAAGTGGATCTTCCACAATTTGTCCATCTTCGAGAACTCCCGCACGGCGTCCAGCACGTTCGCGCCGGTGTGCGCGCCGCCTTCCATCCAGGTGCCGCAGCACAAGCAGGCGCCGACGTTGGGGCTGTCGGCAATCTCGAACGCCCGCTTGTAGCCGGCCAACGTGCCGAACATGTGGCGCGGCACGCCGCCGAGCTCCGGCACGGGCGGGTCGTCAGGGTGCACGCCGATGCGCACGCCGACCTCTTCGGCAACCGGAGCGACCTTCTTGATGAAGTACGCCCAGTTGTCCCACAACTCGTCCTGAGTGAACTTGCGGCCGTGGCTCAAGGGAGCCTCGAAAACCTCGCCGGCCCAGTAGCCCTTGGCATCAGCCAGGTGGAAGGCCCGCGCCGGCGCCCCGCCCCGCGTCGTTTCGCGCTCGGAGCTCCAAATGCCGTTGCCCATGTGGGCATAAGTCGTGTAGTGGATGCCGGCCCGTCCCAGGTTGCGGAGGTAGCGTTTGTACTCCTCGATCTTGGCGTCGCGGCCGGGCAGGCCCAGCGTCACCTCCGGCATGTTGTGCACGCTCGTGTCGCCCATGTTGGCGATCTTCAGCCCGGCGGCCTCCACGCGGTCCTTGTGCCCCTGAAAGTACTCGTACGACGTATTGCGGCCGCCGATCGAAACGTACTCCACGCCAATCTGCTTGGCGAACGTCAGATAGTCGTCGTCGTAGGTATTCGGCAGCTGCAAGGAGATCTTGATGCCGGGCCCCCAGGGAGGCGTCTTCGAAGCCGGCGCGGCCGAAGACCTCCGGGCGGCGGGAAAGGCGGCTGCGCCGGCGAGGGCGAAGCGGGCGAGATCACGGCGGGTCAGGGACATGAACGAACCTCCTGCGAGCGTCGGCAATTATGGCACGCCGGCCCACCGCCGCTCCACACCATTGCGCCCCTGAAAGGCAAAACCCACGCGGGCCCTGAGGACCGCGCGGGCGTTGCCGAAAACAGCGGAGAGGGCCCGGCCGCGCCGAGCCCTTCCGACCCTAGAAGTGCAGGCGCAGCGTGTACTGCACTTCGCGGCCGTAGTTGGCCTGTCCTACCGACTGGCCGAACTGCGAGTTGGTGACCGTCACGTTCGGGTTCGGATGCATCAGCGAGTTCGTCAGGTTGTAAGCCTCCAGGCGGAGCTCCAGGCGGTAACGCTCGTTCACCTGGAAGTTCTTCGCCAGAGTCGCGTCCCAGTCCCAGTACATGGGGCCGGTCAGCCCGGAGTACTGCCACGGGTTGGTGCGCGGCGTGTACGGCGTGGCGACCTTGAACACCGACGTATCGAACCACTGCGCCGGAGTCGGGTTGTCGATCACCGGATCGCCGGAGACGTCCAATTGTCCGAACCGCAGGAACTGCCCCGAGTTCCAGCGATAGATGTGGCTGGTGGACCAACCGCCGAGGATGGCGTCGACCACCGGGTGGGCGTTTTGCAGGAACCGCTTGCCCTTGCCGACCGGCAACTCGTAGACGCCGCCGATGCTGATCCGCTGCCGCGGATTGTTGCTGGTGATCAGCGTCTTGTTGTCGTTGTACTGGTCGATGTCGTTGAAGTACGCATCGGTCTTCTCGTAGGCGTAGTTATAGGCGATGGTGAACGTGTAGCCCTGGCTGAAGGCGCGCTCGGCCTTGAACTGCAACGCCTGGTAGCGGTTGCGGAAACCGCTGGCGAAGTCGATGTTCAGGTCGCCGTACTGCGGGTAGGGCCGCAACAACTGCCGCACCGTCACCGTCTGCTGGTTGCGCAACTGGCCCGGGAAGGTGTCCGCCGTCATCACGCCGTAGAACGGATTGGCCACGGTCTTGTCCACGGCCGCGCCGGCGCTGTAGATGATGTTCGGATCCACCAGGTTCTGGTTCACGACCGAACCGGCGCCGCCCCAGATGCTCGGGTTGGGCGCGTTTTGACCGATGTTGACGAAGTAGGTCAGGTCCGCGACGACCCCCATCGGCAACTGCCGTTGCACGCTGAAGTTGAACCGGTCGTTGAGGCCGACCTTCATGTTCTGCTGGAACCACGCCGCCGACTGGCCCAGGTTCTCGTACCGGCCGCGGCTCTTGCCCGCCACCGGAATGAGCGAATTCACGCCCGCCGGGAACGGGTCCGACAGCGAAGCCTGCGGTACGCCCTGCTGCACGGGCAGCGGATTGCTGACCGCCGTGTAGCCGTCGGCCGGAATGTACCAGCTCGAGCCGATGGCGTTGACCATGGGCACCGCGTAGCGGGCGTAGCCGATGCGCAGCGCCATCTGGTCCGAGAGCCGGACGGCGATGCCGACGCGGGGCAGGAACAGGTTCTTCTGCGCCTTGTAGAGGTTGCGGTTGTCGGAATCGGTGAAGACCCAGGCGCCGTTGAAGGTCGGATTCGCGCCCAACGCCAACGCCTGATCGGGCAGGGTGACTCCTTGCAGCTCGCTGATCGGGCTGGACAGGTCGAGGAACCGCGACATCTTGTCGTCTCGCTCTGTCGGAGCCGTCTCGTACTCATACCGCAAGCCCAAGTTCAGCGTCACCCGCCGGCTGAGCTTGATGTCGTCCTGCACGAAGACGGCGTACTGGTCGCGAATGATGTCCTGCACCGGGTTGGAACGGGCGTAGGAGTTGTTGCCGATCACGCCGAGCAGGGAGGACGCCCAGGCGTCGCCCGACAGGTTCGTGTTCGGGTTGAGGAACGTGTTCGCCGTGTCGTTGGGCGAAAAGATGAACTGCATCAGGTTCGGCGTCGTGCTGGCGCCCCAGGAGTGCCGGAAAGCGCCGCCGTACTTCATCTGGTGCTTGCCGAGGTACTTGGAGATCGAGCCCTGGAAGGAGGTCTTTCGCGGACGGTAGAACCAGGTGCTGCTCTTGCCGAAGGTTCCCTTGCCGGAAACGTTCATGTTCGGGTAGTAGATCGCCGGGATGTCCTGGGTGTAGCTCTTGTACCACTCGTTGCCGCCCCACAGGCGCTGCAACCCCTCCTCGCCGACCTTCGCCCACTCGGAGTTGTAGTCGTCCTCGAGGTAGCTGGTGGAGAAGCGGAAGTTCACCACCGTGGTGGCGTTCATCGTCCAAACGATGTCGGCCGCCGCGTTGACCGAGTCCATCAGGCCGCCGTTGTCCGACGGCACCGCCGGCGAGTCGGCGTAGCGCTCGTTGTCCAAGCGCGTGTTGAACATGCTGTAGCGGAAGTAGGTCTTGAGCTTGTCGGAGATGTTCCAGTCGGTGCGGCTGGAGATGTTCCAGTACTTCTGCCACCAGGGGTAGGTGAGCTTGAAGTTGTTCGCCCGGGTGATGTTGTCGCCCGCGTTGTTGGGCTGCCACACGTCGCTCATGAACATGCTGGCGGTCGGATCGATGCGCGAGCCCGGAATGGTGTTGTTCGGGAACGGGTCGCGGCTGGACGTGTTGGCCGCCGCGTTGAACTGCGTGGTGAGCGGGTCGTAGATGGTCCGCAGGCCGCCCAGCGTATTGAAGGTGTCGGAGAAGTCGCCGTTCCGCTCCAGGTCGGTCGGCAGCGTATTCACGCGCTGCCGCGGCTGGGTGTTCTTCCAGCCCTCGTAGGAGAAGAACGTAAACAGGCGATTCTTGATGATCGGGCCGCCCACGGTGCCGCCCCAAACGTGGTTGCGCACGACGTTCTCACTGCGCGTGTAACGGTTCGAGAGAGCGTTCAGCGCCGGGTTGCGCCCGAAGTAGTAAGCCGTGCCGTGGACTTCGTTGGTGCCGGACTTGATCGACAGGCTCATCGTGCCGCCCGCGCTGAAGCCGAACTCGGCGTCCACGCTGTTCTGCTCGACGGTCACTTCCTGGACCGCGTCCATCGGCGGAGCGTAGGAGCCGCGTGAGTCGACGCCGATCGGGGCGCCGTCGAGCAGCAGCTCGTTCTTGCCGCCCGTGCTGCCGCCGATATCGACGCCGGTGGACGACTGCATGAAGAACGGATTGCGGTGCGCCACGTCGGAATAGCGATTCACAACGGCCGGATTCAGCAGCGTCAACGTGAACGGGTTGCGCGCCAGAACCGGCAGATCGGCCAGCATGCGGCTGGTCACGGTCTGGGCCATCGTGGTGGTGTTGAACTCCACTTGCACGGGGTTCTCTTCCACCGTGATCGATTCCGTGACGTCGCCCAGCGTCAACACGGCGTTCACCGTGATGTCGCCGCGGGTCAGCACGGTCACGTTCTCCTGCACGAAGCGGTTGAACCCAGCCGCTTCGACGATCACTTGGTAGGAGCCCGGCTCGACGAAGTCGATACGGTAGTTGCCGTAGGCGTCGCTCTCGCGCGAGACATCAATGCCGGTGTTGATGTTGCGGAGCGTGATCTGCGCGCCGGGGATGGCGGCGGCCGTCGGGTCCGTGATGGACCCTTGCACCCTGCCTCGATAGTCCTGAGCTCTAGTGTCAATAGGAACGACAAACAGCAGGCTGAACACAAGAAGACTCAGGGATGTCCAGTGGACATAGCGATACATCTCTCTCTCCTTTGAACCCTTCTCGAGCACGGAAGGGAGCGCGTTTTGTTGTGATCTGACCCGATATGCGACAGCAGCTCCTAGCCCTGCATGCCAATTCTGCATGCGGGTTGCGAGCGTGGGCGCTAGGGTGAGCGGCGTTGATCGATCGATCCAACGCCAATTCGGCCCGCCGGGGGGCTTATCGCGGGGCCTTCAAGAGCCGTCCGACCCTGCCCCAGGGTAAATGATTTGCAGATGTAACGCAATCGCCGCGATCATATTTCGCGACAGTTTTTCGGAATGTAGCGCAGCATTCCCCGCAATTGGCGACAAGCCGACACGAAAACTCAAGGAATCAAACGATACCTTGCGGTCGGAACTACGGCAACCGGCGGAAGCCGATGAAGCTGGGGATTCTCACGGGCGTATAGCCGGCGAACTCGAGCCGCTGTCCCCCGCCCTGGATGCGGAAGCGGGTGATGCTGTCCCCTCGGTCGTTGCACACGTAGAGGAACTTGCCGGTAGGCTCGATCGCGGCGTGCCGCGGGTAGTCGGCGCGCGTCCACTCTTCGCCCAGGAAGGTCAGCCGGCCGTCTCCCCCCACGCGGAAGATCGCGATGGTGTCGTGCAGCCGATTGAGCCCGTACACGTGGCGTCCATCGGCCGCGATCACGACCTCGGAGGTATAGGTGGTGCCGACGAAGTCGGGCGGCAGCGTCGGCAGAGTCTGCCGCGGCGTGAGAACCCCTTTCGCGGCGTCGTAGGTCATGAACGTCATCGTCGAGGCCTCCTCATTGATGACGTAGAAGTACTTGCCGTTGGGATGGAAGGCGAAGTGCCGCGGGCCCGCGCCCTCCGCCTCTTTGACGGCGGGCGGCGTGTTGGGAGTGAGCTTGCCGGCCTTGGAGTCGAAGGCAAAAACCAGCGTCCGGTCCGTCGCCAAGTCCGTCAGGAAGACGAAGTTGCCGGCCGGATCGCAGCCGATCTGGTGCGCGTGCGCGCTGTCGTGCCCGCTGATGGCGTAGCTCCCGGCAGGAGCATCCGCGGCCGGCTGCTTGCCCAACGCCGGAGGGTCCACCGGGATGCTCGCCACGTCGGTCGCCTCGCCCAGCGTCCGGTCCGGGCGAATCGGCAGCACGGCGGCGTTACCGGCGCCGTAGTTGGCGACGAAGAGCCAGTCGCCCGAGGGGTGTACGCTGCAGTGCGTCGACCCGGAGCCCTTCGCGTCGACCGTATTGAGCAGCTTCAGCCCTCCGCTGGACGCATCGATGGCGAAGGCGCTGACGGAGCCGTTGTGGCCGTTGACGGTCGAGACCGAGTTCGCCGCATACAGGTGCGTACCGGCGGGGTGGAAGGCAAGCCAGCTCGGATTGCGATCCCCGCTGACGTAGGACTCCAGCGGCTCGAGCGCGCCGCTCTCCAAATCCACTTTGAAGGTGTAGATCCCCTTGCCGTTGAGGGTGTCCGTGATGGCCCCGACGTAGGCCAGCAGCTCGCCGCCGGAACGCTTCTGGGCCTTGGCGCCGGCCGCGGCGGCCAATACGCCTGCACCGGCAAGGATCTCGCGCCGGCTCAGGCGGCTGGAGAGACGGAAGAAGCGTTCGCGATTCACAGCCATGGGAAGGGACCCCTTGCGCGGACCAAGGCTTCGCCGCGGAGGGCTGCGTTGGAAGGGGCGCCGAAACCATTTCGCGTGGCCCGCTTCAGAAAAACGCTCGCCCGGGCTGCGGCAACCGCCCCAGAGGGCGGCCGGTCCGGCTGGCCCAGGATAGCCAACCGGAGAATCGCCCGGCAAATGCCGAGAAATGCGACGGGCCGGAAGACGACTGCTCGCCCCCCCGGCCCGCCGTCCAGTCGATCTAGGTCGCCTTACCAGCGCAGGTTCAGGCCGAGCTTGATGAAGCGCGGCAGGTTGTCCTGCGTCGGCTGCAGCGTGCCGAACTGCGCGCTGCTGACATTGGTGGCGCTACCGCTCGGGTTGGAGAACCAGGGATGGTTGAGCGCGTTCACCATCTCAAAGCGGAATTGCAGACGAACCCGCTCGTTGATCTCGAAGAACTTCGCCAGCGATGCATCCCAGTTCTGGTAGCCGGGCGTCCGAACGTCCCCGAAACGGCTTTGGAACGTGCGCAGCTCAAACGGAGACAGCGCGCTGACCCTTTTGCCGTCCGGACCATTCCACAACGACGTGTCCCAGATCTCGTAGTTCGGACCAAGACCATCGAGCTTGGCGCTACCCGTCACCGCTTGGAGAGCGTTCGGGTAGTTGACCGTCCAGCCCTTCGAGTAGGTGACGTTCCAGTTGAGCTGCCATCCGCCGAGCAGCAAGTCCGCGGCTCGGTTCATGTCGCCCCCGAACGCCTTGCCCTTGCCCACGGGCAACTCCCACACGCCCGTGAGGCTGAACTTCTGAGGGATGTCGATCTCCGCGGCTGAGCGCCGCTCCAGCCGCGTCGCAGCCGCGTCGCCAATCACGAAATCCTGGTTGTTGTAGACGTTGGCTTGCTCGAGCGTTTTGCCGATCACGTAGCTGGCGAGGAACGTCAACCCGTTGGCGTAGCGCTTGGTCAGCTTGAACTGCGCGCTATCGTAGCGTTGCCGCCCGATCGGCGCATTCTGGAGTTGGATATTCCCGTACTGCGGGTAGGGCCGCAGCAAGAACTGCCTCGCGATTGTGTTGCCATTGAGCGAGGCGTTGTTCGGGATGAGGCCGGCCATCGGGTTCGGGATCTGCTCGTTGTAGTACGCGGTGTCGATGGCGCCGGTCGCCGTCCGCCGTCCCATCTCCGCGGACGGAATGACGTTGACGTTGCTGATCGACACAGGGAACTTGCGGGTGAGGTTCGCGACGTAGGCGACCTCCGCCAGCAGACCGCCCGGCAATTCGCGCTCGATGTCGAACGAGAACTGATGCGAGTACGGCAACGGCCGATCCAGGTAGTTCACCGTCACGTTCTGGCCGATGAAGCTGCCGAAACCTTCGCTCGAGCCGATCGGAGCGATCAGCCGCCCGCCAGGCAGGTTGGCGAATGCATTTTGGAGGTGCACGGCCGGCGTGAAGTTACCGTCCTGGCTGACGATGGCGTTGGTCCGTTGGCTAAAGCCTTGGTTCGAGCCGCTCTCGTCCTGGCCCAAGTAGTAGAGACCGTAGCCGCCCCGGACGACCCACTTGTTGGTGACGCGGTAGGCGGCGCCGATGCGTGGCTGGAAGTTGTTCTTGTCCGGATTGAACGCCGTGACCGGCTGGCCGTCGACGCCGGCGAAGTAGATGCCGCCCATCAAGTTGAGCCCTGATACGGAGTTGTTGAGCGGGCTGGGCTGATCAAAGCCGAATCCGCGCAGCATCCGGTTGTAGCGCTCCCGCAGCGGGGCCTCGTAGTCCCAGCGCACGCCGGCGTTGATGGTCAGCCGCGAGCTGACTTTCCAGTCATCCTGGACGAACGTGGCGTAGTAGTTGTTCGTGAGCGAAGGATTGATGTTCTGGTCCACGTAGGCGGCGGTCGGAAAGCCCAGCAGGAACGTCGCGATCTCGTTGCCCGAGTTCGCCGTGGCTTGCGTCGCCAAAGCTTGCGTCCAGTCTCGATCGAACTGGTAGAGACCGCTGGCGAGTCCGGGGTTCTGCGTATTGCGGTTGTACCGGCGCAGTTCCACGCCCGTCTTGATGAAGTGACGCCCGTGGACAAGGCTCAGGTTGGGCTGAATCGTGTACGTATCGTAGGCGCCCGAGTTGCGCAGGCTGCTCGAACCGATCGCCTGATAGGTTCCCAGCTCGAACCGCGGAAACTGGTACTGCGTGAACTGAGAGACCAGCGCGTCAGCAAATCCAAGTTGGCGCGGGTCGTAGTTGGCGCCGAAGCTATTGCCGCTCGACTCTTCCCAACGCGCCAGACCGGTGCGCAGGTTGAACGTCGCCGAGGGCGACAGCGTCGAGGTCCAGTCGAAAGTCAACGTGCGTCCGTTGCGATTCAGCGGCGCGTTGCCGGTCGGCTCAGCCACGTTGGACCCGCCCCAGACCAGGGCCCGGTACTCCGAGAACGGATTCTGGCCGTATCGGAAGTAGAAGCGATTCTTGTCAGTCGGCTGAAAGTCCATGCGGCCGCTCCACTGGTCCATGTCGGCGACCCAGCGGGACGGATAGATGTAGTTGTTGAAGTGCGCGGGGCCGGAACCAGGGGAGTTCGGACCAGGCATGTAGCTGAGGGCCTGAATCGAGATCGGGTCCATCCGGCTCTGCGGCAGTTGATTGTTGAGGAAGGGGGTGCGGGTACCGTCCGCGGCGGTGGTCAGCGGATCGTAGATCGTCACCGGCAACCCAGCCGTGTTCTGAAGCGTCGAGAAGTCGCCTTGCCGCCACTCCTGCAACGGGAACGTCGCCGCCCCGGGATCGGCCGACCGCTGCTTCATGGCCTCGTAGGAGATCAGCCAGAACAGCTTATTGCGGCCGTCGAAGACTTTCGGAATCACGACCGGACCACTGGCGGTAAACCCATAGGTGTTGATGTTCATCGGCGGTTTGGGCGTACCGACGCGGTTGAGCTCGGACTGATTGGCGTTGAGCTCCTCGGACTGGAAGTACTCGAACAGGTTGCCGTGCAGTTGGTTGCTGCCGCCACGGGTGACGATGCTGACCACGCCGCCGCCGGTGCGGCCATACTGCGCGTCGTAGATGTTCGTGATGATCTTGAACTCCTGCACGGTCTCCATCGTGGGCGACTGGATCACGTCCCGGTTGCCGCGCACGTTCGAGATGCCGTCGATGAGCACCTCGTTCTCCTTGTTACGACCGCCGTTGACGGAGAAGTTCGACATGCCCGCCCGGTCGAACGACCGCAGGTAGCGCCACCGCCCTTGCTTGATGACGCCGGGAGCCGACCACGCCAACTGAAAGGGGTTGCGGCCCTGGGTGGGGATGTTCTTCATCATTTCGCTGTTGATGACCTGCGAGCGGCTGGCCGTCTCGGTCTCGAGCTGCGAAACGGAATCGGTGACGGTGACCGAGTCGGTCACCTGTCCCAGTTCGAGCACAACGTCGACGCGCGTGCGGTCTTGCGCCTGCAACTCGATGTTCTCGCGGACGAAGCGCTTGAAGCCTTCGACCTCGGCCGTCAATGTGTACGTGCCGGGAACGAGATACGGCGTGACGTAGATGCCGCTGGCGTTGGTTTCCGTAGTGACCGAGGCGTTGCGTGAAACGTCGGTCACGGTAATCGTAGCGCCCAGGATCGGCGCGCCGGAGGGATCGGACACTTGTCCGGTGACTGTGGCGCGGACGTCCTGACCGTAGGACGCCACGCCGAAGCCCGACAACAAGGTCAGGGCGACTAGCCGAGTGAGTACGTTCTGCATGGGTAGAGGCTCTCCAAGCCACCTGGTGGATGTGAGACGAGCGTATCTTTCGTGTGGGTCACGTAACGATTGCTCCGTCACGGACCCGACACAATCTGAAACTGATGTTTTGTTTTTGGAACCTTCCTTTCAGAATGCGGTCCAAAGCGTATCATCACCGCGAAGCCGTGTCAACGAACGCTCCCCTCCGCGCATGTAACATCCGCCGCCCCGGAACGAGGAGTCGCAGCCCCCTTGGCGCGGCTACAGAGAACGGCGGGAGGTCAAGGCCTTTCGGATGGTCTCCGCGGCCTGCTTCAGCCGCTCGACGATGTGGGCCTGATGGGCCCCGTCCTGCAGCCGCAGCACGGGCATGGCCACGCTGATGGAGGCCTGGGCGTGGCCGTCCT
The DNA here is from genome assembly GCA_016125275.1 of Acidobacteriota bacterium. Taxonomy (GTDB): domain Bacteria; phylum Acidobacteriota; class Terriglobia; order Bryobacterales; family UBA6623; genus RI-231. The sequence continues at coordinate 193,468 of WGMB01000017.1, forward strand.
CGCCCAGGATCGGGACGCCGAAGCAGCAGCCCTGGAGGTTGGTCTCTTCGAACTCGGCGGCGTACCCTCGCTCGCGAATCCGCTCGAACTCAGCCCGCAGCTCGAGCTCGTCGGTCATCGTCTTCGGCGTGTACCTGTAGATGCCGTAGCTGCTGAGCAAATGGTCGCGCCGGTCCTCGGACTGGAAAGCTGTGATGCTGCGGCCCAAGGAGCTGGCGTGCGGCTGTATGATCCGGCCGACCGTATTGCCCATGCGCATCACCTGCGGGCTCTCGGCCACGGCGACGACCTCGATGTGGTTGTCGAACAGCGCCGCCACGCTGGCCGTTTCACGCAGCTCGCGGGCCAAACGCTTGATCACCGGCTGCGAGACCCTCACCAGCGGTCGCACGAATTGCTTGGGGATCAGGGCGCGGATGTCCGACGAAAGGGTGTAGGCTCCACTTTCGTCCCGGGTCACGTATCCCACCGCCTCGAGCGTGTGCAGCAGCCGAAAGATGGAAGCCTTGGCCCCGCCCAACTGCGCCGTCAGCTCTTGCAGAGACAGCGGCTTGGACGAGCCCTTGATTAGCTCGAGCGCCTCGAACGCCCGGCCGACCGCTTGCGAGTAGTAGCGGTCGTTCGTCGTCCCAGCGGCCCCGCGGCCGTTAGAATCCGACGGCTCCACGGCCTTCTCCTGGTTTCGCGTTCGAGTCGGGCTCCTTCGTTTCACAATCGGCCACTTCGTTTCGCAATCTATCCTAACCGAGAGCGATTTCGGCCGCCAGCGAATCTTCTGACCGCCGCCCATCCGGGCCGAGCCCGGAAGGGCAGTATAATGTGGGCCAAAGAGCCCGGAGGAACCCCATGCCGATCGATCGTCGCGAGCTGCTCGCCGCTTCCCTGGCCGCCGCAGCCGCCGCTTGCTCGAACCGCCTCGCCGAGAACCCGCAGCCCGCTGCATCCGCCGATTCCGGATCGAAGTCCAAGCTGGGCATTCCCGGCCCTTATCCCGGCCGCGTCGTCGCGGTCCATCACCCCGGCAGCTATGCCGACGACGCCTACCAGGCCGGCCCCGTGGGCGAGATGCTTGACCGCGGCATGATGGAGCTGACCCACGCGCCCTCGCCCGTCGAGGCCTGGCGCGAGTTCTTCGAGCCCGGCGACGTGGTCGGCATCAAGCTCAACCCGGTCGGCCAGCCGGCCGTCATCTCCGACCCGTCGATGTTCCATGCCATCATCGCCCGACTCGAGGCCGTCGGCATCCCACGCAAGGACATCATTGCCTACGACCGCTACGGCGAGGAGTTTCAGCGCGCCGGCTTCGTCGAATGGCTGCCCGAAGGCGTCCGCTGGACCTCCGGCTCGCCCGTCAGCCCCAAGATTCAGCTCGACATGGGCGGCTATGACGAAGACATTTATATGGAGCTGCCGCTGATCCACCCCAGCTACGTCGGCGAGTACCGCATCGACGATCCGCACCTGCGGCGCTCCTACGTCTGCAAGTTCCTCACCAAGGAGACCAACAAGGTCATCAACCTGCCGATCCTCAAGCATCACCAGTCGGCCGGCGTGACCCTGGCGCTCAAGAACCTCTCGCACGGGTTCACCAACAACGTCAGCCGCAGCCACGCCTCCACCACGGCCAACGCCTGCGGCCTCTTCATTCCGGCGGCGGTCGACCTGCCGATCTTCCGGGAGAAGATCGTGCTCAACATCCTCGACGGCATCAAGGGCGCCTATCACGGCGGCCCCGGCACCACCGTCAAGCACTACGCCTGGGCGCACAAGACACTCTATTTCGCCACCGACCCGGTCGCCATGGACAAGGTCGGCTGGAAGGTCATTGACGAGAAGCGCGCCGAGGTCGGCCGCGCCTCCATCGCGCTCATGAAACCCGACGAGCACTCGCGCTGGCTCAACGGCCAGGTCGAGCACATCGAGCTCGCCGGCAACTTCGGGCTCGGCGTGTTTGACGACGACAAGATTCGCCTCAAGCGCGTCGACCTGGGCTGAAAACAGGGGCGGCGGTACAATGAGACCGCCAACACCGGGAGGGTTTCGTCATGCGTTTCGATCGTCGTGGATTTCTGGCCGCATCCGTGGCCGCGGCAGCCGTAGCCTGCTCGCAGAAAGCCGAGGAGGCCGCCAAGACCGCTTCTTCGACCTCCTCGTCGGCGAGCAGCGGTCCGAAACTGGGCATTCCGGGGCTGTATCCCGGTCGCGTGGTCGCGGTGGAGCATCCCGGCTCGATCATCGACAACGTCTTCCAGGCGGAGCCGATCCAGCAGATGGTCGACCGCGGCATGATGGAGCTGACACATGCGCCGTCGCCGGTCGAAGCCTGGCGCGAGTTCTTCGAGCCCGGCGACGTGGTGGGCATCAAGCTCAACCCCGTCGGTCAGCCGGCCGTCATCTCCTCCCCCGAGCTGACCCGCGCGATCATCGCGGGCCTCGAGTCGGCCGGAGTCAAGCGCCAGGACATCGTGGCCTATGACCGCTACCACGACCAGTTCGTGAACGCCGGCTTTGCGTCCTGGCTGCCCGAAGGCGTCCGCACCGCCTACGCCTCGGAGAAGTACCTCAACGTTCAGATGGACATGGACGGCTACGACCCGGACGTCTATATGAACATGCCGCTGGTGAATCCGGAGTACAAGGAAGACTTCTCGCTCGACGATCCCCACATCCGGCACTCCTACGTCTGCAAGTTCCTGACCAAGGACGTCAACAAGGTCGTCAACGTGCCGATCCTCAAGCACCACCAGTCGGCCGGCGTGACGCTGTCGCTCAAGAACCTCTCGCACGGCTTCACCAACAACGTCAATCGCAGCCACGTCACCACCACGGCCAACGCCTGCGGTCTCTTCATTCCGGCCGTCGTCGACCTGCCGATCTTCCGCGAAAAGGTCGTGCTCAACATCCTGGACGGCGTGAAGGCGGCCTACCACGGCGGCCCCGGCACGACGGTGCAGCACTACGCCTGGGAGCACAAGACGATGTACTTCGCCACCGATCCGGTGGCGGTGGATCACATCGGCTGGAAGGCGATCGACGCCAAGCGCGCCGAGGTCGGCCGGCTGCCCATCGCATTGATGAAGCCGGACGAGCACTCGCAGTGGCTCAACGGCCAAGTCGAGCACATCGAGCTCGCCGGCAACTTCGGCCTGGGCGTCTTCAAGGAAGAGGACATCCGCCTGAAGCGGATCGACCTGGCATAGCGCCGGGTCAGCGCCGGCTGCAAGCCATGATCGTCACGCTGTAGCGGCGCAGCGCGTCGGTCTCGAGCAGACGCAGGATCAGGACCTCGGGCAGGCCCAGCAGGCCCAGACCCTGCAGCTCGCCCACCGATCCCCCCAGCCGCACCCAGTCTTCCTGCAGGCCGGCAGCGGCCAAGCTGCGCCGCACGTCCTCCGGCGTATTCGCGCGGTAGAGCGTCGGGAAGATGTCCTCGTCCTCGCGAGAGTCGAAAAGCCGCACGATCGGCTTCTTCACCGCTTCCGGAACCAGCGAGGCCGTTCGAATGACGTAGTAGCGCAGGTTGGGCGTATGGAACAGGAATCGTCCGCCGGGCCGTAGGATGCGCCGCACTTCGCCAAAGACCAGCGCCGGATCGGGCAGGTGCTCGACGACCATGTTCGCGGTCACCAGATCGAAGCTGCCGTCGCGAAACGGTAGCGCCTCGCCGCTGCCGAAGACCCGATCGTCCAGCAACGGATGCTTGGCCATCCCCGGATCCAGGTCCGCCCCGACAAAGCGCCGGGCCCGCCGCGCCAACTCGGCCTGCCGCTCCAGCGAAGCCGCCCAGTCCTGGGTGATCTGCCAGCCGCAGCCCAAGTCCAGCCAGTCGACGCCGGGTCGCACCAGCTCCTCGAGAGCCTTCCAATAGCGTTGCTGGCTGTGCAGGAGCTCGAAACCGAGGAGACGGGCGAGGCGGACGCGCGCCTGGTACCAGTTAATCGACTTCATTCCGGCGGGACGCGCTTTGGCCAAGTGTAGCAATCTAGGGCGATCCCCATGGCACGGCGGACGTTCCCTGGCGGCAGGCCTGGCCGACCGCCAGGGCGCACCGGCGCCTGATCACCCATATCGTCGAATTGAACCGAACTCCACAAGCCGGGCGGGCGGCTCGATCGACGAGTCCGCCTTGTCGCCCAGTCTGCAAATCTCCGTCGCCGACCTTTTCGCCAACCTGGACTGAGCCCCTGCTCAGCGGATGCAGTACAGCGTGTTCTTACCCCGCAGGTAGATCTCGCCGTCGGCGATCGCGATCACGACGGCCCCATCCTCTGACGTCTGCCAAGAGGTCGAATAGGCGTTTCAAGCTGCCCTTTACGCATCCGACCCTTAGCGGACCGAGTCGGGGGTACTACTCCTCATCGAGAAACGGACCAAGCTGACAAAAGAATGGAGCAGGATCACCGGCAAGATCGATAAATCGAGGTACCGGCGCGCTTCCAGCAACAGTAACTGTGCTTAGCGGCGCTAGCGTACACGCCAACGTACTGGACCTTCCCTCGACATCGTCACCAGTCGCGGTTGATTCGAACGAGATACCAAGGCAACCCTCTCTAGGATTCCGTCGAGGTCCTCCAGGAGCAATCCACTCCCAGACTGCGAACCCAAACCCACCCGACAAATGTACTTCCGCGATTTCAGCCCGATCTCCCGCGACGACCAGCTCATCGATAACCCTGCCACCTGCTCCATTGCTATCCGCCCCTGATACAAGCGCTAACCATGGCGCTTCATCGCCTCCCCCGCGCGATTCTGATCCATCGGCTCTCGTTGCAGACTCACCGGGAACATCCGTAATCGAAACAAACAATCGAATATTCTGGGGAACTCCGAAGAAGCGAATAAGGACTCTGGTCCCTGAATCCACATGCGCCGACTCGACGCCACCACACTCCTCCTCGAGAGTTCTAAAAGCTCCAGAGTACCCCTCGGTAATTCTGACAACTGCGGGAAATGTCTTCACTGGATCTTTGACACCGGCCCGACCACTCAGAACAAGACGCCCCTGGGCCGACGGAGAATAGACGTATGGACGATGACGCGAGACAACGGAAGGCATCACAGGGCGAGCTAGCACAATCATGTCGTTCGTAACCGCTGGAGGCCTGCGCTCTAGACCCATTGACTCAAAAGCACAGAAGGCGAAAACCGTACCTGAAAACGCACTCGCTCTCTTTTCAAACAATGAATGGCTTACCTGCGACGCATTGACCCTGACGTTCCTTATCTTGTACTGAGTCGACCGAGCCCCACCAGGTTCCTCGATCATAATATTATCAAACGAGATAGCTTGCCTGTGTAAGAGGCACCCCCGGACAACCGTTCCAGGCCGCCCGGCGGGCAGCCATTCGGCATCAAGCGCTCCCTCGCCATCCCTATAATTCGTGCAGTTTACATTCAGGGTAAGGGACACCTTAAAGGGCCCACGAAGATTACCACTTTTTCCACCGGTAAAAGTAAATATAATATCGCCCATTCCATCCGATATACAAGAAGAACGAGCCGTCACCTGAACCGCCGAGATAACGCACGACAAGACCAGCTCACCGTCGGATTTCTGGAGAGGACCAAGGACTTGAACAATCCGCGACTCAATTGCATTCAAATTCTCCGGGTCTTGCCCTGACTCCCTTAGCAGCTTTCGATACTCAAAGGCCTTGATGCCGCGTTCGAGTTTAGTGACTTCCAGCGCTTCCCTGTCTCGTTCAAGCTGCAGCACGGTGGACTCGTGTTTTCGATCAAGTTTTCGCATGATCAGATCCACAAGCCACTTGACAACTATGCCACCCACCACGAGAGCGCCGCTTTTGATAAATTCGTCCACTGTGGGTCCTCAGAGGTCGATCTAGCCCAGCGAATCGAGTCTATCAGGGAGCTCGAGCCGCCACCACGCTCATCAGGTGGTTCGAATACTTGGGCGGACTTGAGGCTACTGGACACACGGGCGGTGAACCCAAGCGGATCACGATCAATAGCCGATTCCTGTCACTCTATCGGATGCAGTACAGCGTGTTCTTGCCCCGCAGGTAGATCTCGCCTTCGGCGATCGCCGGCGTGGCGATGAAGAACTCGTCCGCGATCGTGTTGGTGGCGATCACTTCGTACTCCTTGCCCATCTTCACGATCACCACGTCCCCATCCTCTGAGGCCATGTAGAGCTTGCCATTGGCGGCCACCAGCGAGGACTTGAAGCGGTACGGCTTGGGCAGCCGCTGTTGCGCGTAGTACGGCTCGCCCGTCTCGGCGTTGAGCGCGCTGAGCATCCCGCTGTCGGTCAGCATGTACAGAATGCCGTCCTGCAGCACCGGGGACGGCGTGTAGGAGTTGCCGCGCTGGTTGGTCCACAGCACGGCCGCGCTCCCCGTGATGTCTCCTTCGGCCTTGTCCAGGTCGATCGCCAGCAGGTTGGGGTTGCGGAATCCGCTCATCACGAACACGCGGCGCCCGTCATACACCGGCGCAGGGATCGTGTTGAGGCCCAGCCCCGAGCACTGCCACAGAATCTTACCCGTCGCGAGCTCATAGCTGATCACTGTGGACGGCGCCGCCACGATGGCTTGCGTCTTGCCTCCGTGCTCGATCACCAACGGCGCGGCCCAGCCGCTGGGCTGATCGCGGTCCACCCGCCAAATCTGCTCGCCGGTGGACTTGTCCAGCGCCACCATGTAGTCCTCGCCCTCGTGGTCGAACGTCAGCAGCAGCGTGGAGCCATGCAGCACCGGCGCGGTCCCTTCGCCGAACCCCATGCGCATCCGCATCGGAGGAAAATCCTTCTTCCACAGCAGCTTGCCGTCGAGATCGTAGGCGTACACGCCGCGCGAGCCGAAGAACGCAATCAGCGTCTCGCCGTCGGTCACCGGTGAGTTCGAAGCGAAGCTGCCGTAAGAGTCGTGGTAGCCCTCATGCGGCGCCTCTTGCGCGGCCGTCCGCTCCCACAGCTTCTTGCCCGTCTTGCGGTCGAAGGCCATCACCAGAAAGGCCTGCTCCGGCTGGGTTTCCCCGCCCTCGGCGGCCTTCCCGGTCGCGACCGCGGTGGTCAAAAACAGCCGATCGCCCCAGATCACGGGCGAGGAGTGGCCTCGGCCGGGCACGTCCGCCTTCCAGGCGATGTTTTCCGTATCGCTCCAGCGGGTGGGAGCGTCGCCGCGTGCGACTCCGTTGTCAAAAGGACCGCGCCAGCGCGGCCACTCCCCTTCAACGGCGGGCGCGGCGGCCAGCGAGGATACAGCGACGAGAAACAGCGTCCAGCGCAGCAGCATTGTGATGGTCCATCCCCCTCCCTGTCTCAGACGCAGTCCCCCGCCCCAGGGTAACGGCCGTTTGACGCCGCCGGGGAGCGCGAACCCCTCTTCGCTGGGACACGCCAAGTGACTTTACTTTGCAAAGTACTTGTCGTAGGATCTGATTCATGACGGAACCCACTTCCACCCTCTCCTCGCTGCGCCGCTCGCCGCTGGTGCAGATCGTCGTGATCGGCCTCCTGCTGCTCGTCTTGCAGGTCCCTGTCCTGCTGATCGCCAACCTCGTCTGGGAACGGGAAAACACCCGCCGCGAGGCCGTCGGAGAGATCAGCCGCGGCTGGGGGGGAGCCCAGGACGCCATCGGCCCTTTCCTGGTGGTGCCCTACCGCTACAAGAGGGTGGAGAGGAACAAGGAAGGCAACCTCGAAGAGGTGATCGCCGAGAGCCACGCGACCTTCCTGCCCCGGGCGCTCGACATCAAGGCCAACCTGGCCACGGAAACCCGCTACCGAGGCATTTTCGAGGCGCCGGTCTACCGGGCCGAGGTGACCTTCTCCGGGTCATTCGACCGCCCGGACGTCTCCGGCTGGGAGCTCGAGCCCGAGTCACTCGACTGGAGCCGCGCCGAGATCGCCTTCGAGATCAGCGACGTCCGCGCCATACAGAACGAGGCCGGCCTCTCCTGGGGCGGACGGACGGTTCCGTTCGAGCCCGGCCTCGGGCTCCGGGCCTCCGAACGCGCCGGCATCCATGCCCCTGTCGGCTCGTTCGACGGCGAGACGAGCGACTTCCGTGTGGACCTGCAGCTCAACGGCAGCGGTTCCCTGCACTTTGCGCCGCTGGGCCGCCAGACCATCACCCAGGTCTCCGCCGACTGGCCGGACCCCAGCTTCCAGGGCGCCTGGCTGCCCGGCGAGCGGCAGATCGACGCCGGCGCGTTCTCCGCGGAGTGGAACATCCCTTACCTGGGCCGCAACTACCCCCAGAGCTGGCGCAACGGAGAAGCGAAGGCCCCAGAAGTGGTCCAGTCGCTGTTCGGCTTCGACCTGCTGACTCCCACTGACGGCTACCGCCGCACCGAGCGCAGCCTCAAGTACGAAGTGCTCTTCGTCGGGCTGACCTTCCTGACCATCTGGCTGTTCGAGGTGCTGGCCGGCGCGCGCATCCACATCATCCAGTACGGGCTGATCGGAGCCGCGCTCTGCCTCTTCTACCTGTTGGAGCTGAGCCTGAGCGAGCATCTGGGCTTCGGTTCGGCCTACTTGCTGGCGGCGGTTTCGGTGGTAGCGCTGGTGGCCTTCTACGCCAAATCGGTCCTGCCGGAGGCCCGCCAGGGGCTGACCGTCACCGCCACGACGGCCGGCCTGTACGCCTACCTCTACGTCTTGATCCAGCTCCAGGACTACGCCCTGCTGGTCGGGTCTCTGGGGCTGCTGCTGATCCTGGCCGCGGTCATGTACGCCACCCGGGGCGTGAACTGGTACGCTCCCCGCGAAGAGAAGACGCTGGCCTAAGGCGCCGCCGCGCCCGCGCCGCGTTTCATGCGTCCCGCGACCTCGGCCAACCGGCGGCCCAGGTCGCGGGCGACCTTCTTCTCCGCCTCGTCCACGCCCGGGTCGGGCTTGTACGTCGTCGCCGAAGCGCCCAGGCTGCCGTACGGACTCACCAGCACGACCCCGAACTGCAGCAGCCCGGTCGCCAGGCTCATCATCGTCAGCTCCTTGCCGTTGGAGGGCAAGGCCCCTGTGGCGAACACGGCGCCCACCTTGTTCTCCAGCCCGCGGCTCTCCCAAAATCCGAAATCGCCGCTCCAGCGCACCAGCGCCGCCCGCACCTCGGCGGCGGCGTCGCCCATGTGCACCGGCGAGCCCAGAGCGATGGCGTCGGCGGCCTCCAGATCGGCGCGGCTCACCTCCGCCACGCTCTTCACCGTCGCTTCCACGCCTTCCACGTCGCGCGCGCCCTCGGCCAAAGCCTCCGCCAGAGCCATCGTGTTGCCGGTCTGCGAGTGGGCCGTCACCAGCACCCGCAAGGGCTCCGCGGAGGCCGTCGCCAGGCACGCCCAGGCCGCCAGGGCCGCGAAGATCCTCATTCGCATCGACATCCGCCGCATCATCGCACAAACAAGACAGTCCTCTTGAAAACAGATTCGAGAGCTAACGTTCTCAAAACCGGGATATAATCGTTCCAACGTGGAAGAAAAGCTGAAGTTCGCAATCTTCATCGATTACGACAACATCGAGATCGGCGTGAAGAGCACGCTGAACCGAGAGCTCGACATCGCCTGCATCCTCGAAGGAGTCAATCAGCGCGGTGAGATTGTCTCCAAGGTCGCCTACGGCAACTGGGGGCACCACCCCGAGGCCACCCGCGCCTTCGCCGAGTACGGCGTGCAGATGACACAGCGGGACTCGACGCCGCGCGGGGACAAGAACGGCGGCGACATCAACCTGGCGCTCGACGCGCTGGAGATGGCCTTCACCCGCGACCACATCAACGCCTTCGCGATCGTCTCGGGCGACAGCGACTTCATGCCGCTGGTCAATAAGCTCAAGGAGTACAACAAGCGCGTCTACGTCGTCGGCGGCCGGCAGTTCACTTCCACGATCCTGCAACGCAACTGCCACGAGTTCATCAGCTACGAGTCGCTGCTCGACTTGCTGCCTCGCAGCCGCCGCGGCTCGGGCCAGCGCGGCGCGCGTCCGCAGGTGACGCCGCGGGCTGCCCTGCCGCTGACCCAGGCGCTGTCGCTGCTCGATCGAGCACTCAGCGCCCTCGAGATTCGCGGCGTCCAGGCGCAGTTGGGCCTGATCAAGAGCACCATGCTGCAGCTCGACCCGGCCTTCGCCGAGCGGGACTACGGCGTCACGTCGTTCTCGGGCCTGATGGAGAAGCTCGAGGAGCAGCAGCACATCGTCGTCAAGACGGTGGACAGCCACCTGGTGGTCGAACGGGTGATCTCCGGCGAGACCGAGCAGAAAGCGGAAGCGCCGCGGGGTCCGGAACGCGAGGACGCCCTGCCGATCCTGCAGGAAGTGCTGTCCGACAACGTGCACCTGCTGGAGATGGGCATCCCCGAAAAGGAAGTCGAGGCGCTGATGCGGGCTGCCGAGCCGGACTTTGCCGAGGCCGAGTTCGGCTTCCACGAGTTCGGCGAGCTCGTCAATCTGGCCTGCGACAAGGGCTTGCTGAAGGTCGAGGCCGACGGCAAGGACATTTTGCGCTACTACCCCGGCCCGGATCTGCACCAACCCCTCGCCAGCGCCAAGGCCAGTGAAGAGCCGGTGAGCGATGACAAGGAACCGGCCGCCAAGGACGGCGACCATTCCGAGTCCGACCCGCGCCGTCGTCGCCGCCGCCGTCGTCGCGGCGGCCGAGGCCGCGGCCCGGAAGGCGAAAAGGACCGCGAGCGCGCCCCCATCGAAGTCGGCCCGAAGCGTTCCGAGCGCACCGAAGCGAAGCCGGAGCCAGAGACCAAGCCCGCCGCTGAGCCCAAGCGCTCCGAGCCCGAACCGGCCGCTGAGAAGCCGGCCCCGGCCAAGGCGGCCGAGACCGCCGAGGCCCCCAAGGCTGCCAAGAAGGCTGTGAAGAAGAAGGCCGCCCGCAAGAAGGCGACCAAGAAGAAAGCCGCCAAGAAGAAGGCGGCTGCAAAGTCGGACGACTAGGCGAAGCTGTCGAGCGGCGCGCTAGTCGTCGCTCGAAGTGATCTTGAGGGCCTTGAGGAAGGCCTGGTCCTGCTCGGAGAACGAGAACTCGCCGTCCTGGTCGTCGTCGGCCCTGCCGTCCCCATCCTCGTTGGTTTCGCGGCGATTGAAGCCGATCGTGGCTTCCAGAACGAGGTACACGTCGTACCCCTCGCGCTTGATCTCGCCGATGACTTCGGCGATCGTCTCCGACTCGGACAACGATTCGTTGATCGCGTGGCCAAGCTGCTGCATCAGCTGCTTGAGATGTTCTTCCACGTCAGCTCCTGGCTCGCCGGACGGATCGGGCGGTCCCCCGTCACCGTTCTCATTCAATCAGATGCCCCGCAACAGACGCAAACACAAACGACCTCGCCCGCAAACCGGCAAACCGGTCGCGCTGCCTAGCCGTTGAGCAGAACCAGCGCCGCCATCACCAAGGCGATCACCATCACGAAGGTCAGCACGCCGACCACCACGAGGTCGCGCGTCTTCCAGCCCTCCGGGTCCCCATCCCAGGTGGCGGCGGCAGCGCCGGCTGCGCCCGCCGGAGGCAACGGCGCCGGCGCGGACGCGGCCTTGGCCTCGGTTTGCGCCCCCGTTGTCTGTGCGGCGTTCAACTGCGCCGCGGCGGGCTGAGCCTGCGCGAAGGCGCCCTTTCGCCCCTCCGGCGTCGTCGCCTTGCCTGCGCCCCGCCGGGACGGCACCACCAACGCAGGCGCGCCCTTCTCCGCCCGGATGGAATCCTCGAGATCCTCCATCGGCGGACGCACCTTCAGCGGCTTGGGCTCGGCGTCCTGCAATCGAATCTGCTTCCGAACGCCCTGCAACGCCTCCCGAAACCCTTCAGCAGAATCGAAGCGGTCCCCGGGAAACTTCTCGAGCGACTTCATCACCGCAGCGCACAGCGCCTCCGGCAGGTCCTCCCGCAGGTCCTCCAGCGGAGGCGGCGGCTTCATCACGTGCGCCTGGATGATGTCGAACTGGCTGCGCGACTCGAACGGTCGGGAACCGGCGACCATCTCATACAGGACCACGCCGAGCGAGTAGATGTCCGAACGGCCGTCCAGCTCGCCCAAGCCCTTCACCTGCTCGGGAGACATGTAGTAGATCGAGCCGAGCATCGTCCCCGGCGCAGTCAGCCGCGGATCGGCCGCCTGCCGCGCCAATCCAAAACCGGAGATCTTCACGCCGCCGTCCGGCATCAGCCGAATCGTGGCCGGCGTCACCTCCCGATGCACCACGTCGTGCCGATGCGCATAGGCCAGCGCGTCCAAAGTCTCGATGGCGATGTCGAGCGCTTCCAGCAGGTCCACCGGCCCCTCGGCCAAGCGATCTTCGAGGGCTCGCCCTTCGACCGCTTCGGTGGTCATCACGTACTGACCGTCAAGTTCGAAGGCTCGGTAGAACTCGGCGATTCCCGGGTGGTCGAGCCGCGAGTGGATGGCCGCCTCGCGTTGGAAGCGATCGACCAAGTGGGGATCGTCGTTCAGCTCGGCCGGCAGGAGCTTCAGCACTTCGCGGCGGCCGGCCTTCAGGTTCTCCACCTCATAGACCATCGCCGACCCGTCCGCGCTCAACACGCGCAGAAATCGATACCCTTCCGCCTCTTGCCCAACCCGAAACGCCATTCCCGTCCTTTCTCCGAAGCCTGGAACTCCTATCGAGAATTCTAAGGCCTGCTTTTCTGGTACGCACCACGGCGAAAGGCTGAGACCTAGTGGGCGACCTCCTGTAGGATGAAGCGATGAAAGACAGCATCCTGCGGGTGACCTGCCCTTGCTGCCGCGCCGAGCTGGAGGTCGACGTGCACACGCAAACAGCCGTCTCCATGGCCCCCGGCAAGCCCGCCGCAGGCCCCAAGAGCCTCGACGAGGAGCTGGCGCGGCTGAAGGGGCGCGAGGCCGAACGCGAGGAGGTCTTTCAGAAAACCATCGAGCAAAATCGGCGCAAAGAGGCCGCAATGGACCGCCGTTTTGCCGACTTGCTGAAGAAACAGAAGGGCCAGAAGATCGACCGGCCCGTGCGGGAATTCGACCTGGACTAGACGACCCGGCCCCGGGCCCTTAGAACTTGCCGTCGCGCTGCTCGAAGTGCGTCGGCTTTCCCAGAGTGGCGCCGCCGGCCTGAATCCAGCCCGCCACCTGCTCGATCATCCAGTCGAGCGTCACCGTCTCCGCTGAAAACATCGTGTCGCACAGCGTGGCGTCGCTCAGCAGCGCCGTCGGCGCCTCCGAGCCCGTAAAGCGCGGAGCCTTGCCCAACAGCTCGCCAAAACGCTCGGCCACGTCGCGAACGCGAATCGTCTCCACGCCGGTCAAATTCAGCACGAACGGCGGCGTGGCTGCGTGAGCGAACGATCGCAAGGCGACCGAGTTCGCGTCGCGCTGCCAGATCACGTTGGCATAGCCCATCGACAGGTCGATCGGTCGCTCTTCGAAGACCTGATCCGCGATGTCGCGCAGCACGCCGTAGCGCAGGTCGATGGCGTAGTTCAGCCGCAGGATCGTCAGCGGAAAGCCGTATCGGTCGCTCGAATACGACAAGATCCGCTCCCGCCCCAGCGCCGACCAGGCGTACTCGCCGATCGGAGACGTCGCCGCCGACTCCACCGGTCCGCGTGAGCCCACCGGCGCCAGCGGATAGACGTTTCCGCTCGAGAAGGCCACCATCCGCGACGTCCGGAAGCGCGCCGCGGCAAACGCCGGGGCCGCGGTGTTCGCCGCCCAAGTGGGCCCCTGGTTGACGCTGGTGCCGAACTTCTGGCCCACCATGTAGAGCACGTTGCGCGAGTCCGGCAGGGCCTGCACGGCGTCCGGGTCGAGCAGATCGCAGGCGATCGTCTCCACGCCCATGGCTTCCAGCTCTTGCCGCGCGGCGGGGTCCGAGAAGCGGGCTGCGCCGCGGACGCGCAAGCTCACCCCGGCCTGCTGCGCCGCTCTCAGCGCCAGCCGCGCCATGCTGGGCCCCATCTTGCCCGACACGCCCAGAATCAGCAGCTCGTCGCCGAGCTCCCGCACCGCCGCAAGGTCCGCCTCGGTCGGGCGCGACAACGCCTCTTCGAGCTGATCGTCCGTCTGAATTTGCATGAGTTGGCTGAAAGGCTACAGGGGCTGCTTGAGCTCTTCGGGAAACAGCGCCACGCCGGCCGGAGGACTCAGCATGTCGCGCAACGTCTCGAGCCGCCGCCGAATCGTGCGGCTCGGCAACTGCAGCGGGCCGGCGTCGACGTCGATGTCGCAGCACAGCCCGTGGAAGTAGAGGCTCAGCGTATCGATCAGAGCCTGATCGGCGTAGGCCCGGAAGAGCTTCGTGTCGCGCGTGGCGTCCGCCTGGCGGCGCAGCAATTGCTCTTTGAGCTTCCAGCCGCGCTCCTCCAGCTCGCCGCGCACCTGCTCGCCCAGCTCCTCGCGCAGCAGGTCGTGGAAAGGCCGCAAGAACTCGTCGCCGGCGTGCTCCACCAGCAGCGCCGAGAGCTCGTCATAGAGCGTATCGTGGCTGTCAGCGATGTCGCCGTCCTTCACGGCCAGAAACACGTACTCCGCGCCCTCGTGCTCGTACGAAGCCGAGTACAGCCGCCGCGCTTCCGCCGGCGCCTGGAAGGCCATCAGCGGGCCCTCCGCCTCGGAGCCCTTCCGGGGCTTCTCCAGGTAGCCGACCAGGATGATCCGCAGATCCCGCAGGATTTCCAACAACTTCGGGGGAGCCGCAGCCGCCGGATCGTAGATCAGACGCTGCAGGTCGGGCCCCTCCATCGGGATCACCGAGAAATAGCTGACCGATTTGTTGACAGGGATCATCTGCCCGTTGAGATGACGGACAAACTCTCCCACCGAGACTTTCGTACCAGACGTATCCGAAACCATGAGACCGCGCGCAAGTTCCAATTCCTGATTGTAGCAACCAATTCCGCCCCGATCGGCGCTGACCGTGCCGCGATAAATCGTCTACGATGAGCCTCATGCGGAGCGCATTCGCCCTCGCCCTCGGACTGCTGCTGCTCGGCGGCTGCGGCTCCCAATCGCCGCCCGAGGAGGGCGCCATCTTCCCCTATCGCTGGGAAAGTCACGAGCTGCCCAACGGCCTCGGGGTGGTTCTCGTCGACAGTGGCTACCCCAACCTGGTGGGCCTCTATGAAGTCGTCCACGTCGGTTCGCGCAACGAGGTCGAGCCGGGCAAGACAGGCTTCGCCCACCTGTTCGAGCACATGATGTTCCGCGGCACCGAGAAGTACCCGCCCGAGAAGTGGGAAGAGGTGATGCAGGCCGCCGGCGCCGAGACCAACGCCTACACTTCCGACGACCGCACCGTCTACCACGCGCTGTTCGCGGCCGAGGATCTCGAGAAGATCCTCGAGATGGAGGCCGACCGCTTCCAGAATCTCCACTACACCGAGGAGATCTTCCGCACCGAAACGCGCGCCGTACTGGGCGAGTACAACAAGAACTTCGCCAACCCGTTCCGCAAGCTCGACGAAGCCCTGCGCCAGACCTCCTTCGACGAGCACACCTACCGCCACACCACCATGGGTTTCGAAGCCGACGTGGAGGCCATGCCGGAGCAGTACGAGTACGGCCTGCAGTTCTTCGACCGCTACTACCGCCCGGAGTACACCACCATCGCCGTCGTGGGCGACTTCGACTTCGCGCAGGCCCAGAAGTGGATCGAGCAGTACTGGGGCCCCTGGAAGCGCGGCGACTACGAAGCCAAGATCCCCGGCGAGCCCGTGCAGCAAGGCCCCCGCTCCGTCCGCGTGGACTTCCACGCGCCGACCTTGCCCCTGGTCGAAATCTCCTTCAAGGCCCCGGCCTACGACGACGAGATCGTCGACTCGGCGGCGCTCGACCTGATCTCCTTTTACGCCTTCGGAGAGAGCTCGGAGCTCTACAAGAAGCTGGTGATCGAGCAGCAGATCGTCGACCTGCTGGCCCCCGACTATCCCGATCACGTGGACCCCTATCCGTTCGGCGTGATCGCGCGCGTGAAGAAGGCCGAGGACGTGGAAAAGGTCCAGAACGAGATCCTGGCGACCTTCGAGGACCTCAAGCAGAACCCCATCCCCGCCGACAAGCTCGAAGCCGTGAAGTCGCACCTGCGCTACAGCTTCGCCCTCGGCATGGACAGCACCGGCGCCATCGCTGACACCTTGGCGCACTACCTCGGCCTGCGGAGTACGCCCGAGACCATCAACAAGCGCTACCGGCTCTACTCCTCTGTGACGGCGGAGGCCATTCAGACCACCGCCAAGAAGTACTTCATCGAGACCGGTCGCACGATCACGCGCCTCGAATACCAGGCCGAAGGGGAGGCCGGACAATGAAAATCGCAACCCTCGCGACGCTGGCCGCGCTGGCCGCCGCCACCGCTTCGGCCCAAACCGTCCAGACTCTCGCGCTGCCGGGCGACTCCCCCTTGGTCAGCTTCCGCATCCTGTTCAACACCGGCGCCGCCTCGGACCCGGCCGGCAAGGAAGGCGCGGCCGCCCTGACAGCCGCCATGCTGAGCCGCGGCGGCTCGGCCGAGAAGACCTACGACCAGATCATCGAGGCCATGTTTCCCATGGCGACCTCCGTCGGCGCGCAGGTCGACAAGGAGATGACGGTCTTCACCGGCGAGACGCACCGCGACAACCTCGACGCCTACTACGCCATCCTGCGCGGCATGTTGCTCGAACCCGGCTGGCGTCCCGAGGACTTCCAGCGGCTGAAGGACGAGCAGCTCAACGGCTTGCGCCTGGAGCTGCGCAGCAGCAACGAAGAGGAGCTGGGCAAGGAGCTGTTGCAGACCGAGATCTACGGCCCCAAGCATCCCTACGGCCACCCCGACATCGGGACCGGCTCCGGCATCGAGTCGCTCACGCTCGACGACGTGAAGGCCTTCTACGCCGCCAACTACCGCCGCGGCAACGTGACCGTGGCGCTCGCCGGCGGCTACCCGCAGGAGTTCCTGGACAAGGTCGCGGCGGACTTCGCCGTGCTGCCGGAAGGCGCGCCGTCCGCCGTCGAGATCCCTGCCCCGGCCCGCGTCAAGAAGCTCAACGTCCGTATCGTCCAGAAGGAGACCCGCTCCACACTGATCTCGCTGGGCTTTCCGATCGACGTCAACCGCGCCAAGCCGGACTGGCCGGCCCTCAAGGTCGCCCAAAGCTACTTCGGACAGCACCGCTCCTCCAAGGGACGGCTGTTCCAGCGCATCCGAGCCATCCGCGGCATGAACTACGGCGACTACGCCTACATCGAGTACTTTCCGCACGGCATGTTCCAATTCCAGCCGGACCCGAACCTCGGCCGGCAGCGCCAGATCTTCGAAATGTGGATTCGACCCGTGACCCCGGAGAACGGCCTGTTCGCGCTGAAGCTGGCGCTGTTCGAGCTGCACGGGCTGGTCGAGCAGGGGCTCAGCGAAGAGGACTTCGACTCCACCAAGCTGTTCCTGTCGAAATTCGTCAACCTGCTCACCCAAACCCAAACGCTGGAGCTGGGCTACGCGCTGGACAGCAAGTACTACGGCCTGCCGCCGTTCAACGGCTGGTTCAAGGAGAAGCTCGCCGGCCTGACGACCGAGCAGGTCAACGAAGCCATCCGCAAGCACCTTCGCTCGACCGACCTGAACGTGGTCGTCATCACGGCCGACGCCCAGGGCTTCGCCAAAGCCCTGCGATCGGGCGCAGCCGCCAAGCCGGTCTACGCTTCCCCGCCCCCCGCCGACGTGCTGGAGGAAGACAAGGCCGTAGCCGCCTACAAGCTCGAGCTGGGCTCGGTCGAGATCGTCCCCGCGGACAAGGTGTTCGAGTAGCAGCAGCCGCTGACGGCGGCCTTGGGGCCGTTCCTCAGTCGCTCAGCGAGAAAATCTCCTCGACGGGGACGTTGAAGTATCGCGCGATCTTCAGCGCGACCACCGTCGAGGGGATGAACCGACCGACTTCGATCGTGCTGATCGTCTTCCGCGAGACCCCTATGCCGTCGGCAAGCTCGGCCTGACTGATGCGACGTTCGGCCCGAAACACACGAATGCGGTTCTCGAGCTCGTCGCTCATGCCGCCGGCTCGTGATCGTTCGACCGGCCAGCCACAAAGCTCAGGGCGAAGTAGCAGAGACTGAACACCGCCGTCAGTGAGATTCCCGGCAGTTTGATGAAGAAGTCGGCCGGGAGATCGGTATGGTTCGCCGCGCCGTCGAGGAACGCGACGAAGCAGAGGGTGGTCAGGAAGGCGATCGACGCCGACCGTTTGAGCGCGTCAGTGACGAAGTCATCCTGAAAGGCCCGACGCCCCGCCTCCCTCCGGCGCTGCTTGAGAGGGCGGGCCAGAATCATCGCCACGACAAGGAGGACCAGGCCGGCGCGGGCGGGCCACTGCGCCCAAGCGCGCAGGCGGTCGCCGGCTCCCTCATCGAGGAGATAGGCTCCGGCCTCCATGGTCAGATTGACCGAAAACAGAAACAAGATCAGGACGATCCAGTTCGTGTACCGCTCGAAAGCACTCGCAAGAGAAGCCATCATTCGCCTCCAGGACTCTCAAACGACACCCTAGGGTGTCCATGTGATACCCAAAGGTATCACATCAGCAGGGCTTGCGCGATGTAAAACTTCGGCTTCTAGCCCTCGACTCAGTCAGCACGAGCCCTCCGTCCTCGAATTCGAGCCAGGCTGGGTAGAGATCGTCCCCGCGGACAAGGTTTTGAGTACCATCAGTTCTCCGCCGGGCTGCCGCAACTGTCATTGAGAATCCGCGGCCTGGGTCAACATGCAATTTTCCATGCGCCCGCGTTCATGCCTAGCCGCCGCCTTCTGGCTGATCCTCACCTGCGGCCAACCACTAGCCGCGCAGTCGCCGATCACCCAGGTCTCCGTAGGCGCGTCTCATGTTCTCGCGCTCCGGGAGGATGGATCCGTCCTCAGTTGGGGCGCCAACCAGTTCGGCCAACTAGGCGACGGCACAAGGGTCAACCGCACGGGCGCCGTTCTCGTGCCGGGGTTGACGGACGTTCTCGCGGTGTCCGCGGGCTCCACCAGCGTGGCCGTCCGCCGGGACGGTTCCGTGTGGCAGTGGGGACGCCCCTCGGCCGATCCATCGCTCATCGACAATGCGCCGGTTCAGATCGAAGGTCTCAACGGCATCGTGGCCGTGGAAACCGGCGACCTCGGCTCGATCGCGTTAGGAGCTGACGGCGCCGTCTGGACTTGGCCCCATTTCGGAACGCCCGAGGCAAAGCCGAGCTTGGCCGGGGTCGTAAAGATCAACCTGTTCGCCCGCATCGCGCTCGCGCTCGCGAGCGATGGGACAGTCTGGCGATTCGGGAACGGACAGGGCGGGTTCGACGGCCCTGCATTGATCATCGATGGTCTGACTGACGTTGCGGACATCGCAGCCGGGACCAATCACTTCCTTGCGCGAACGCGGGATGGCTCCGTCTGGACGTGGACCAGTCCCGATTTCGGAGCAACCATGAGCGTTCCCGTGCCAGTCCCAGACCTCGGGGACGTCTCTGCTTTGTCAGCCGGCGACGACTTTAGTGCGGCGTTGCGAAGCGACGGAACCGTGCTCACCTGGGGTGACAATCTTTTCGGACGGCTGGGCGCGGGTCTACCGCCGGGCGACTACGGGGACTCCGCGCGCTATCCCCCGGCGCCGGTCGTCGGACTGACGGGCGTATCTTCGCTCGACCTTGGCCGCTACCAGGGAATTGCGGTGCTCCCGGGAGGGAGCGTCCGAGTGTGGGGATCCGGGGCTTTCGGCCATTTCGGCGACGGCACGACAGCATCCCGCACCCTGCCCGTCCGAGTTGGCGGCCTGCACGGAATTACGCGCCTTGCCGCCGGACCGACCTTCGCGCTCGCCCTCGGCGACGATCGCCGAGTTTGGTCGTGGGGAGTCAACCGTTCGGGAGAAGTCGGGGATGGCACGACGACGCCCCGGCTCGCGCCGGCCCCGGTCAGCTCTCTGATGGGAATCGCCGACATAGCAGCCGCGGCAGCCTCGAGCTTGGCCGTGACGACAAGTGGCGACCTCTACGGCTGGGGTGAAAACAGCTTCGGCCAACTCGGCGGCGGCGCAAGCTCCGTGGCGTCGGTTCTCATCCCGTCAGCCTCCACTGCTCTTCCTGCGCTATCCCAGGCAAAAATCGGCTACTGGCACGGTCTCGGCCTCGATCGCGACGGCGCCGTCTGGACCTGGGGCTACAACCGATGGGGTCAACTCGGCAACGGAACCACAATAGACACAGCGACCCCGGCCCCTGTCGCGGGACTCGCCTCGGTAACGGCGATAGCAGCAAGCCCCGCCGGGAGCGCCGCCCTTCGATCCGATGGCTCGCTTTGGACTTGGGGGCGTGATCCTTCCGGAGGACCGGATCTCACGGTTCCCACGATGGTCGCCGGTCTGACCAACGTGGTCGCAATGGCGTCATCCGGCAGCCACATCCTGGCGCTGAAAGATGACGGGAGCCTGTGGGCTTGGGGCGACAATACATATGGGCAGTTGGGCAATGGCCATACCGGAGCGAGCCCGGTTCCCAGTCCTGTCATCGGGTTGGCTAGGCCGGTTCTAGGGATTTCGGCCGGCGAGGGCCATAGTCTGGCCGTGCGTGAGGACGGTACGGTTTGGGCCTGGGGCTTTGGTGAATACGGCGCGCTCGGCAACGGCGGCAGCGACAATCGACCGCAACCGACCCTCGTGCCCGGCCTCGCAGGCGCAGTGGCCGTAGAAGCGGGACCCAACTTCAGCTTCGCGCAGATGGAAGATGGAACGGTCTGGGCTTGGGGCGACGATTCAACCGGCCAACTCGGCCAGAACGAGAGCTACGTCGAGAACACTCCGATCCCCGGCGGGAAATACCTGACCCAGACGGCCATCAAGATGCTGACGCCGGCCGCAGGCGCCCCCGGCAAGCCGTACCTGGTCTCTTTCAGCGTCACATCATGGGCCGGTGACCCGACCGGCAACGTCACGATCAACGACGGGGCTCACTCCTGCTTGGCAACCGTTCAGGCCGGCGCATGCGAGCCGATTGCCCCGTCCACGCCCCATCCGATCGTGACCGCGCACTACGAGGGCGACAGCAGGTTCGCATCCAGCTATGACCTGGCGCCCTATCCCACGGAGGCCGCCGGCCTCCCCGGAGCCTCCAAGCCCGGCTTCTATCGCGAGGGCCTCTGGAGCCTCGACGTCAATGCCGACGGAGTCTTCGAAACAGGCACGGACCGAAGCTTCTTCCTCGGTTTTCCCGGAGCCCAGCCGGTCCGTGGAGACTGGGACGGCGACGGCCGTACCGATGTCGGGGTGTTCGCCGCAGGCTATTGGTTTCTTGACTACGACGGCGACGGCCATTGGGACGGAGGAACCAATGACAAGCAGTTCGCCTTCGGTTGGGCCGGCGTAACGCCCGTCGTCGGAGACTGGAACGGCGACGGCCGCGATTCCGTCGGCGTCCATTCCAACGGGTTCTGGTTCCTGGACTACGACGGCGACGCGCTCTGGGATGGCGGAACGACCGACAAGGTTTTCGGTTTCGGCGGTTGGGACGGCGTCGAGATCCAGATCGGCGACTGGAATGGCGACGGGCGCGACAAGCTCGGCCTGTACGCAAATGGGTTCTGGTTTCTCGACTACGACGGCGACTACGTCTGGGATGGCGGAACCGTCGACAAGATCTTCCCGTTCGGCTGGGCCGGTGCGAAGCCCTTGGTCGGGAACTGGAACGGCGATGGTCGCGACGCAGTCGCCGTCTACGCCAATGGCTTCTGGTTCTTCGACTACGACGGCGACTCCCTCTGGAACCCCTCCGGAGCTGACCGCACCTTCGGCCTGGGATGGCCCGGCGCCCAAGTCGTCGTGGGCGACTGGAATGGAGACGGCCACGACAAAGCCGGCGTCTTCGGCGCCGGCAACTGGTTTCTCGACTACGACGGCAGCGGAACCTGGAACCCGCTCATCGACGTCGTGACAGCCTGGGGCCGGCTCGGAGACATCCCGTTTCCCGGGGTCTGGTAGCGAAACATGGCCGTTGGCCGCCCGGAAATCGATATTATTGGCTTGCGTGCGCCTGATCCACTTCGCCCAACCCTTCTTTCTCGTCGCGCTGCTGCTGGCAAATTTCCATGCCCATGCCGGCGCCGCCCAACCCGTCTTCACAAAGCTGTCCGCCGGGCCATACCACACCCTGGCCGTGCGGCAGGACAACTCGCTGGTCAGTTGGGGAGACAATGACTTCGGCCAGCTTGGCGACGGCACCCGGATCAGCCGAACCGGAGCGGTCCTGGTCAGCGGACTGACCAACGTCAGCTCGGTTTCCGCCGGTCGCTCAGTCAGCCTGGCTCTCAAGGGCGACAGCACCGTCTGGCAATGGGGCGCGATCTATTCCGGCGACCCCTACACCAACAACGCCGCCTCTCCGGTGCAGGTGACGGGTTTGGGCGGCGTCCCGACGGCGGTCGCGGCCGGCGATGACCACCGCTTTGCGCTGATGACCGACGGCTCCGTGTGGATGTGGACGAATACGCAGGCTCCGGCGCCGATCGCCGGCCTGACCAATATCTCCCGCATCAGCATCTACAGCCGCATCCTGCTCGCGCGCAAGACCGACGGGACGGTTTGGAAGTGGGGCTCGGACTCGCAGAACACTCCCGTCGGCGCCCCGACGCAGGTCAGCGGCATCACAGCCGCGTCCGACGTCGCCGCCGGCGCGGACCACTACCTCGTCCTGCTCTCGAACAACACCGTCGTCGGTTGGGGCAATGACAGCCGCGGCCAGATCACCGGCTCCACCGGAGGCCCCATCAACATCACCATCCCCACGGCCGTACCGAACCTCAACAGCGTGCAGAGCCTTACGGCCGGCCTGCTCTACAGCGCCGCGCTGCGGTCGGACAACAGCGTGTGGGCCTGGGGCGACAACCGCGCCAAGCAGCTCGGCGCGGGCGTGGCGGGTTCCGTCTCTCCCCCTGTCGCCGTCACGGGTCTCACCGGCGTCTCCGCCGTCGACATCGGCGAGAGCCATGCGGTTGCGCTGGTTTCCGGCGCGGTCAAGGCCTGGGGATCGAATCACCAAGGCCAGCTCGGCGACGGCTCCACCGGCGAATACGACAAGCCCATGCGGGTCGGCGGCCTGTCCAACATCGCCGAGATCGCCGCGCGCTCGCACCACACCTTGGCCCGCGGCGCGGGCGGCGGCCTGTCTTCCTGGGGAGACAACGAGAACGGCCAGCTCGGCGACGGCACGACGACCGATCGCCTCGCCCCCGTCTCCGTTGTCGGGCTCAGCGGCGTAACCGGCATGGCGACCGGCGGCGAGTTCAGCCTGGCCACCAAGAACAACAACACATCCGCCGGCTGGGGCGGCAACTTCTGGGGACAGGTCGCCGACGGCACCACGACCCGCCGGCTCAGCCCCGTCAACGCGAGTAGCATCATCGGCGTCACGAAGGTGTCGGCCGGCGAAGGACACGGCCTGGCCATCAAACCCGCGGGCAACAACACCGTCGTAGCTTGGGGCGAGAACCTCGACGGCCAGCTCGGCGACGGAACCGTCGTCAGCCGCAAGACCCCTGCAACGATTCCCGGCCTGTCCAACATCTCCGAGATTTCCGCCGGCTGGTGGTACAGCATGGCCCGCCAGTCCAACGGAGCGGTCTGGGCCTGGGGCGAGAATTCGGCCGGCCAAGTCGGCAATGGAGGAACCACTGACGTGCTCTCGCCCGTGCAAGTGCTCTCCAACGCCAAGACCATCGCCGCCGGCGTGGATCACACCTTGGCTGTGACCAACGACGGCGCGGTGTGGGCTTGGGGTGACAACTCCTTCGGCCAACTCGGCGACGGCACGACCACGCAGCGTCTGTTTCCGGTGAAGCTCCCCGCATTCCCGGAAGGCGCCGTGGGCGTCGCCGCGGGCGAGCGGCACAGCTTGGCGGTGCTCGAAGACGGTACGGTCTGGGCCTGGGGCTCCGACATCACGGGCCAGCTCGGCGACGGCGCGGCGCCGAAGCAACTGACCCCGGCGCAGCTCGCGGGCCTGTCGGGCGTCGCATCGGTCAAGGCCGGCCTGTACCACAGCGTGGCGCTGCGCAACGACGGCACGGTTTGGAGCTGGGGCGCCGATCCTGACGGAGAGGTCGGCCAGAACGCCACCCACCTCGAGCCGACGATCATCACCGGCGGTAAATACTGGACCGACACCGCCATCACGATGGTCACGCCCATGACGGGACTGCCCGGGGCCCCCTATCTTGTGTCGTTCAGCGTCACTTCCTGGGCCGGCCAGCCCACCGGCAACGTCACGATCAGCGACGGCGTACAGTCCTGCGTAGCCTCGGTGCAAACGGGCTCCTGCGTTATCACCGCCGGGTTTACGGCGGAACCGATCCTGACGGCCCTTTACCAGGGCGACAACGACTTCGCGTCCAGTTACGATCTGGCGCCCTACACGGTGGACACGACCGGCGCCACGAATACGGCTGACAAGCCCGGCATCTATCGCTCCGGCCTCTGGCAATTGGACGTGAACGGCAGCGGAGCCTTCGAAAACGGTACGGACTTGAGCTTCTTCCTCGGTTTCGGAGGCGCACAGCCCCTCGTCGGCGACTGGGACGGCGACGGCCGCAAAGAAGCCGGCGTGTTCTCCAACGGCTTCTGGTTCCTCGACTATGACGGCGACGGCTTCTGGGACGGCGGAACCGTCGACAAGCTCTACGGCTTCGGTTGGGCCGGAGCGACCCCTCTGGTGGGCGATTGGGACGGCGACGGCCGCGATTCCGTCGGGGTCTACTCCAACGGCTTCTGGTTCCTGGAGTACAACGGCGACTATCAGTGGGATGGCGGCGTCAACGACAAGATCTTCGGTCTCGGCTGGCCCTCGGCTCAGCTCGTGATCGGCGACTGGAACGGCGATGGCCGCGATAAGGTCGGCGTCTTCTCGGCGGGTTTCTGGTTCCTCGACTATGACGGCAGCTACAGCTGGGACGGCGGCGTCAACGACAAACAGTTCGGCTTCGGCCAGGCCGGCGTCCTGCCCCTGGTGGCGGACTGGAACGGCGACGGTCGGGATTCCGTCGGGTTCTATTCGCAAGGTTTCTGGTTCCTCGACTACGACGGAAACACCCTTTGGACCCCCGGCGCCCCGGACCGCGTTCTCGGGCTCGGCGGCTGGAACGGAGCCATTCCCGTCATCGGGGATTGGAACGGCGACGGCCGCAAGAAGGCAGGGGTGTTCAGCTCTGGGACGTGGTTCCTGGACTTCGATGGAAGCGGTTCTTGGAACGCGAGCATTGATCGCGTGTTGAATTGGGGAACGGCCGGCGATCAGCCTTTCGTTGGACGTTGGTAGCGGCAGAGCCCGCCTCACGGCCGGCTCTCCGTCAATTCGTTCGCTCTGTAGTTTAGAGAGAATTTATCGATATATGAGTTGGCAGGTGGGATAATTCATTGACATTGAGACTGCTGGTTTTCTTCTGCATCGTCTTTGCCGGACAACTCGCCATTGGGGCCCAGCCTCAAGTCACACAGGTGGATGCCGGCGGCTTTCACACCTTGGCTCGAAGGTCGGATGGCGCCGTATTGAGTTGGGGCGCCAATGAGAGCGGCCAACTCGGCGATGGAACCGTCATCGATAGGCCCGCGGCCGTCCAAGTCCAGGGCCTCTCCAGTGTGCTGGCTGTCGCAGCAGGCGGAAGTCACAGTCTGTCTCTCCAGCAGGATCGGACGGTCAAGAGCTGGGGGAGCAACGTCTCCGGACAACTCGGTGACGGCACGAACGCCGGCCGCCCCCTACCCGCAACCGTCCCCGGCCTCACGAACATAGCGGCGATCGCGGCGGGGGGCAGCCATAGTCTGGCCCTCGCGCTCGACGGCAGTGTCTGGACCTGGGGCTCCCTCGTTCTGTCTCCGCAGCGAGTCACCGGCCTGCCGATGATTTCCGCCATTGCCGCCGGTTCGGACCACAGCCTCGCCATCGATGCCGCGGGCAACGTCTGGACCTGGCGAGCCAACCCGATCTTCGGCGGCGAATTGCCGCAACTGATCGGCGCCCCGACTCCCGTGCAAGTCACCGGACTGAGCAACATCAAGGAAGTCGCCGCCGGCTTCCAATACAGCCTGGCCCTCGGGCAGGACGGCCGCGTTTGGGCCTGGGGAATGAACTTCTACGGCCAACTCGGCGATGGGACCACCAACGCCGCCGGAGCGCCCGTGCAGGTCACGGGTTTGACCGGGATTCAGGATGTGGCGGCCGGATGGTTCCACGGCCTCGCCCGAGACGGCAACGGCGAGATTTGGGCCTGGGGCGACAACAGCGACGGCCAACTCGGCGACGGCTCCACGACTCGTCGCTCAACACCCGTGAAGATTCAGGGCTTGCAGGGCGTTGGAACCATTGACGCCGGGGCCGCCCACAGCGTCGCTCTGTGGTCCGACGGCGCCATCCAAAGCTGGGGCCTGGACCTCGACGGCCAACTCGGCGTGGGCGGCTCCGCCGGCCACTCGACGCCTGTCTCGGCCGGTGGATACCTCACGCAAACCACGATCTCGCTGCTGACTCCCGTCCAGGGGGTTCTCGGGCAGCCTTATGTCGTGTCCTATGGAGTGTCATCCTGGGCCGGAACGCCCACGGGCAGCGTAACCGTCTCCGACGGCGGCCAACAATGCAGCGCCACGGTCCAAGCGGGTTCCTGCACACTGACGGCCGGCACGAGCGGACCGCGGCAAGTGAAGGCGGCCTATTCCGGCGACGGGGTCTTTGCCGCCAGCGCCGCCACAGCAAGCTATTTCGTTGACGCCTCGTCGACGTCGGCCGACAAGCCCGGTTTCTACCGCGGCGGCATCTGGCGCTTCGATGTCGACGGCAGCGGCTCCTTCGAGCCGGGAACCGACCGCAGCTTCGCCCTTGGCTTTCCGGGAGCAACCCCGCTTTCGGGCGACTGGAACGGCGACGGCCGCGACCAGGCCGGCGTCTACGCCAACGGCTTCTGGTTCCTCGACTACGACGGCAACGGCGTCTGGGACGGCGGCGCGGCCGACAAGCTCTACGGCTTCGGATGGAGCGGGGCGACGCCGGTTGTCGGCGACTGGGACGGCGACGGCCGCGATTCGGTCGGAGTCCATTCCAACGGCTTCTGGTTCCTGGACTACAACGGCGACTTCACGTGGGACGGCGGCTCGTCCGACAAGGTGTTCGGCCTGGGTTGGCCGGGGGCGACGCTGATCGTCGGCGATTGGAACGGCGACGGCAGGGACAAGGTCGGGGTCTTCGCCACCGGCTTCTGGTTCCTCGACTACGACGGCAGTTACAGTTGGGACGGCGGGGTCAACGACAAACAGTTCGGCCTCGGCTGGGCGGGCGTGCAGCCTGTAATCGGCGACTGGAACGGCGATGGCCGCGACTCGGCCGGAGTCTACGCCGGCGGCAACTGGTTCCTGGACTACGACGGCGACCGCGTTTGGACCGCCCAGCAAGACCGCACGATCTCGCTCGGATGGACCGGCGCCGTACCGGTCATCGGAGACTGGAACGCGGACGGCCGCGCCAAGGTGGGGCTGTTCTCCGCCGGCTCCTGGTTCCTGGACTTCGACGGCAGCGGAGCCTGGGAGGCCGCCAAGGATCGCATTGTGGACTGGGGACTACCGGGAGATATTCCGGTCGTGGGCGCTTGGTAAGGGTTGGCCCGCCTCGGCCCGAAACATTTCTTACACAAAATGTTCGATGGCCGACGATTTCAGACGCGCCGCTAGCTTAGACTATCCTTGCTGATTCCAACGTCGCATTTTGCATTCCCGCAAAGGCGATTCAATCAGCTTGTGATATTGATGCGCCTACCATTGCTTGCAGCCTCCCTTTGCTTTGCTTTATTGGAAGGAGGCGGCCCGGCCTGGGCCGCCCAACCCAAGATCGTCAAAATCGACGCCGGTGGATTCCACACCCTGGCTCTTCGCGAAGACGGCTCCGTCGTCAGTTGGGGCCACAACGAGTTTGGCCAACTAGGCGACGGAACCACGGACTTCCGCACCGGGGCCGTTCTGGTCTCGGGATTGTCGGATGTCGTCGAAATCGCAGGCGGATGGGGCCATAGTCTGGCCGTCCGGCAAGATGGCAGCGTCTGGGCATGGGGCGCCAATTACCAAGGTCAACTTGGCGATGGCACGACAATCAACCGGCTAACGCCCGTCCGAGTGCCGGGTTTGACCGGTGTGGTTGCGGTTGCAGCAGGTCGTGACCACAGCCTTGTCGCCACAGCATCCGGGGCCGTTTGGGCCTGGGGGCTGAACAACAATCAACAAGTCAGCGACGGCTCGTATCAGGCTTCGAACGGGCCGATCCTCGTGCCGGGGCCCGGAAACGCCATCGCCGTGGCCGCCACCCTCATGTCCAGCTATCTCCTGACAAGCTCAGGGGAAATTTGGGCATGGGGCGCCCCGGACAATGCAGCTCCACACTCCTTGCCGGCCCGATTCTCCGACTTGACGAACGTGGTCGCTATCAGCGCCGGATTCAATCACGCGATTGCCTTACGCGCCGATGAAACCGTCTGGGCCTGGGGCGGCAATTCACACGGACAGATCGGAGACGGCAGTGTGAGTGTGTACAGCAGCCCGGTTCAAGTCCCCGGCTTTCAGGACTGCAAAGCGGTCGCCGCGGGCCATTGGTTCAGCGTCGCGTTGACCAAGGGCGGCGAGATCTGGGCCTGGGGCTGGAACAGCCTCCAACAGATCGGAGAGGCGCAGCCCATGGACGTACTCACTCCCGTTCGGATTCCCATCCCAGGATCGGTCGCGTCCGTAGCTGCCGGCGCCGCCCATACCTTGGCAGTGACCCAAAGCGGCGCCGTCAGCGGGTGGGGTTGGAATGCTTATGGTCAGATTGGCGCGGGGACCGCCGCCGTCCACCGGCTTCCGATCCAAGTCGATACGACTCAAAGGTTTTCGGCGCTCGCCGGGCCAGGCGGACAGGGCAGATTCAGCTTGGCGCTGGACACCGCCGGAAACGCTTGGGCTTGGGGTGACAACAAAGAGGGACAACTCGGAGACGGGACGCACACATCGCGCGCAACACCGAAAGCGGTCCCCGGAGCTCAGGGGCTCACGGCGCTCGCCGCAGGCGGAGGTCACGGCCTCGGGTTGACCGACGCCGGCGGAATCTTGGGCTGGGGCCGCAATTTCAACAGGCAACTCGCCGACGGGACGCAGGATGAACGCGATGCTCCCGTGGAGGCGATCATTCCGATCAGCGCGATCGCCATTGGCGCCGGGCAAGATGACAGCTTTGCCATTACCGCCGACGGAGCCCTCTGGGCCTGGGGCAACAACAGCTACGGCGCCCTTGGCAACGGATCCAACACCCAGGTCGCGACTCCCCTCGAGGTCCCTGGACTCACTGAAGTCCTCGGTGTACATGGAGGCTACAGTCATAGCCTTGCAGTCACGAAGAATGGCGTTGCCTGGAGTTGGGGCTACAACGAGTACGGCCAACTCGGCCAAGGCTCCATGGTCGACCTCTACTCTCCGGGCCCGGTGAGCTCCCTCGGCGAAACCAAGGCCGTAGCGGCAGGGAACCTGCACAGTCTCGCGCTGGGCAGCGATGGGACCGTCTGGGGATGGGGCTACAATGGCCGCTCCCAGCTCGGCGTAAGCGGAATCGACCGGAGCAAGACCCCCATCCCGATCCCTGGTCCGGCCGGCGTCACGTTCATCGCCGCTCCGGGGGAACAGAGCGTAGCGGTCACCGACAGCGGCGAAGTGTGGACCTGGGGCGGTTCTGCCTTTGCCCTTCTCTCCGAACAAGTCTCTCTGGGCCCCGACATCCCAAGTCCCATTCCGGGCATGAACGGCGTGGTCGCCGCCTCCGGCGGTCTGTACCACGCCCTGGCTCTCCGAGAGGACGGCTCTATCTGGAGTTGGGGCGCGGACTTCGAGGGCCAGTTGGGAATTGGCGGCAATCAAGGAAGGGAAGGCGCCCCCGTCCCCGGCGGCAAATACCTCACCGAAGTCGCCATCACCATGACCACTCCGCAGACCGGCGTCTTTGGCGCGCCCGTCCTGGTCTCCTACGAAGTGAAATCCTGGGCCGGCGCGCCGACGGGCAAGGTCACCGTCGCCGACGGCGATCACGTCTGCGTGGACTCCGGGCCGAAGGGCTCTTGCGAGATCACCCCTGCCCTGCCCGGCCATCGCGTCCTCACCGTGCGCTACGAAGGGGATGACACCTTCGCTCCCAGCTACAACATCGCCGGCTACAAGGTCGAACCCGGCGCCGTCTCCCCCGGCGGCGACGCCGTCGCCTACTATCGCGCCGGCCTGTGGCGCGCCGACGTCAACGCCAGCGGAGTCTTCGATCCGGGCATTGACCGCAGCTTCGCACTCGGTTTCCCCGGAGCCACCCCCGTCAGCGGCGACTGGAACGGCGACGGACGCCGCGATGTGGGAGTCTTCGCCAACGGATTCTGGTTCCTCGACTACGACGGCAACGGCCAATGGGACGGCGGCGTCGCCGACAAGCAGTTCCCCTTTGGCTGGACAGGCGTGACGCCCCTGGTCGGCGACTGGGACGGCGACGGCCGCGACTCCGTCGGCATCCATGCCAACGGCTTCTGGTTCCTCGACTACGACGGCGACACGCTTTGGGACGGCGGAACCGTCGACAAGTCCTTCGGCTTCGGCGGCTGGCCGAGCGCACAGCTCGTCATCGGCGACTGGAACGGCGACGGCCGCGACAAAGCCGGCCTCTACTCCGAGGGATCGTGGTTCCTCGACTACGACGGCGACTACGTCTGGGACGGCGGAACTGTCGACAAGCTCTTCGGCTTCGGCTGGACCGGCGCCCAACCCGTGGTCGGCGACTGGGATGGCGACGGCCGCGACTCCGTCGCGGTCTATTCCGAAGGAAACTGGTTCCTGGACTACGACGGCGACGCCGTCTGGAATCTCAGCGGCGCGGACCGCGTCTTCGGCCTCGGCTGGACCGGCGCGGAGACCGTCGTCGGCGACTGGAACGGCGATGGCCGCGACAAGCCCGGCGTCTTCAGCTCCGGGACCTGGTATCTCGATTTCGACGGCAGCGGCACGTGGAACCCGATGCTCGACCGCGTCTTCACCTGGGGGCAGGCCGGCGATACGCCGTTCGTGGGAGCTTGGTAAACTTCAGGACGCCGCCATGCGTCACGCGTTCCTCGCCCTCCTTCTGCTGCCTTCGCTCTGCGCCGCCGGCTGGAAGGCCGGCGCGGCGTCAACGTCCATCACGCCCCGGGAATCGGTGTGGATGTCCGGCTACGGCAACCGCACCGAACCCGCCAAAGGCGTGCTGATGCCTTTGCGAGCCAAGGCTCTGGCGATCGAGGACGAGGACGGACGCCGCCTGGTGATCGTCACCACGGATCTCATCGGCTTCTCGCGCGGCGTCGCCGAAAACATCGCCGCCCGCGCTCACTCGCAGTATCAGCTCAGCCGCGACCGGCTGCTGCTCAACTCCTCCCACACGCACACCGGCCCCGCCGTCGGCGACAACCTGCCGCTCATGCAGCCGCCAACGCCCGAGCTCGAGCAGCGCACGGCCCGCTACACGGCGTACCTCGAGAACCAGATCGTGGACCTCATCGGAGCGGCTCTCGACAAGCTGGCGCCGGCCAAGCTGAGCTACCACGTCGGCCAAGCCGGCTTTTCGCAGAACCGCCGCCAGAAGGCCTCCGACGGAGCCGTCAAGCTGGGCGACAACCCCGGCGGTCCGACCGACCATTCGGTGCCCGCGCTCGAGGTGACCGACGCCGACGGGCGACTGATCGCGGCGCTGTTCTCCTACGTGTCCCACAACACCACCTTGACCGGGCAGCACATGGAGCTGCATGGCGACTACGCCGGCGTGGCGCAGCAGCTCTTCGAGGCCGAGCACCCCGGGGCGGTCGCGCTGTTCGCGCTCGGCTGCGCCGGCGACCAGAACCCCAAGGAGCGCGGCACAATCGAGTTCGCCGAGCAGCACGGCCGTGAGCTGGCCTCAGCCGTAGACCAAGCGTTCCGCAACAAGGGCCTCGCACTGAGCGGCCCGCTACGCACCCATTTCGAACGTTTCGACATCGAGCTCGAACCCGTCCCCTCCGCCGAGGAGTGGCGCCGGCGAGCCGCTGAGTTGGAGGGCCCTGAGCAGCAGTTGGCGCAGTACTACGTCGAGCGCGGCGTCACCCCCACCGACTACGAGTACCCTGTGCAGACGATCGGCCTCGGCGACCAGTTGACCCTCATCGCCCTCGGCGGAGAGGTCACCGTGGAGTACGCCATCCAGCTCAAGCAGCGCTTGGGCGAGAGCTCCACCTGGGTCCTGGCTTACTCCAACGACGTCATGTCGTACATCCCCACGGCCAAAATCCTGGCCGAGGGCGGGTATGAAGCCGAGCGCTCGCAGGCCTACTACGGCATGCCCGGCAAGTGGAGCCCCAGCATCGAAGCCGTCATCCTCGATCACGCCGAGACGGCCGCGCGCGAGCTGCGCCGATAGGCGCCTACACGTCCGGCAGCGCCCAGGGCTTGCGGTACTCGTAGTGCAGCAGAGCGTTGGCTTCGCGGTGGTTGGTGAACTCTTCCTTCTCGGCGTCCCATTCCAGGGCTTCGCCGGTCTTCAGCGCGATGTTCGCCAACAGCGTCGCCGAGGTCGACCGGTGGCCGGTCTCGATGTCTGCGTTGCACTGCGCGCGGCTCTTCACGCAGTCCAAGAAGTTTCGCGTGTGGTGCTCCGTCCCGCGGGGGCCTTTCTCCACCAGCTTCGGCTCGATCAGAGTCTTGGCGTCCTTGCGCCAGCCCTTCTCGGTCTCGCGATCGAGCGGCGTGCGGGCGAAGCGATTCTTCTCCTGAATCACCTCCGGCACGATTTCGTACCCGGCTGAGTAGGCGTAGAGCGTCCCCTTGGCGCCGCGAAAGTCGAACTCCTGACCCTTGCCCGGCTGCGCGCCGTTGGCGTTGATCTGGTCAAAGCTCACCAGCGCCTTGTCGTACTCCCAGATCACCTTGGCCGTATCGGGAATCTCTCGGTTGTCCTGCACCGCGTAGACTCCGCCGAAGGCCGCCACCCGCTTCGGCACCCGCTGCCCCAAGCTCCACTGGATCATGTCCAGGTAGTGCACGCCCATGTTCGTGATCTGGCCGCCCGAGTAAGGGAAGAACCAGCGGAACCGGTAGAACGTCTTGTTGACGTTGTACGGCTCCTCCGGCGCCGGCCCCATCCACAGATTCCAGTCCACGTCGGCCGGCGGAGCCGAGTCGGCCGGGTTGCCGATGCCGTTGGGCCAGTCGTTGGCGATGTAGTAGGCCTCCGCCGCGCTGATGGGGCCGAGCCCTCCCTCGCGGCAGGTCCGGGCGATCTCCGCGCACCAAGGCAGCGACCGTCGGTGAGTGCCCACCTGCACCACGCGCTTGTAGCGCTCCGCTGCTTGGACCATCCGCCGGCCTTCCACCACGGTCAGCGACAGCGGCTTCTCCACGTAGACGTCCAGGCCCTTCTGGCACGCCTCGATCATCATGATCCCGTGCCAGTGGTCCGGCGTACAGATCACCGCCGCGTCGAGCCCCTTCCTGTCCAACAGCTTGCGAAAGTCTTGATAGCGCGTCCGCTCGCCGCGCTTCGCCGTGCGCTCATAGTGATAGTCCATGTAGTCGCGGCGCAGGTCGCACAGCGCGTCGATCTGGCTGTCGGAGTGCTCCAGGAAGGCGTCGAGCACCTGGTCGCCGCGATTGCCCAAGCCGATGAAGCCCAGGCTCACGCGGTCGTTCGCGCCCAGCACGCGGGAGTAGCTCAGGGCGGTCAACCCGGCCGCCGTGGCGGAGGAGCGGAGGAAGTCTCGGCGGCGCATCGGGGGTATCGTAGCACTGCGCGGGGCTCCCCCCGCGCCCCACGCCGCCGGCGGCGCGCCCCCTTCGTGGTCGCAAGCTACAGCCGCAAGCTATAGTGGAGCCGATGTTGCTGCGTATCGCCCTCGTGGCCGCCCTGTTCACGCTCTCTCTGCCGGCCCAGAAGCCGAATGTGCTGATCCTGCTCGCCGACGACCTGGGGACGGTCGATGTCAACGTCTTCGGCGCCAAGGACCTCCACACGCCGAACCTCAATCGCCTGGCTCGCCGCGGCGTACGCTTCACGCAGTTCTACGTCGGGGCGCCGGTCTGCTCTCCGTCCCGCGCCTCTCTGCTCACCGGGCGCGTCCCGCAGCGCGCCGGCGTCCCCGGCAACGTCGGCATCGACGCCGTCGGCATGCCCTCCGAGCAGATCACCATGGCCGAAATGCTTGGCGACGCCGGCTACCAAACCGGGTTGATCGGCAAGTGGCACCTCGGCCACGTCAACGGAGACGGGCCGCTCGACCAGGGCTTCCGCTACTTCTACGGCTTCAAGCGCGGCTGCATCGACAACTACTCGCACTTCTTCTACTGGGTCGGCCCCAACGTCCACGACCTCTGGCAGGGGAACCGCGAGATCTACCACGAGGGCGAGTACTTTCCCGATCAGATGGTGCACGAGATCAAGGAGTTCCTGCTGCAGAGCCGCGACAAGCCCTTCTTCCTCTACGCGCCCTTCAACATTCCGCACTATCCCGTGCAGGGCACGGCCGCCTGGCGCGACTACTACAAGCAGGCCTTCGAGCAGAAGGAGATGCCGGAGAACCGCTACCACTACGCGGCCCTGGTCTCGACGCTCGACGAGAAGATCGGCGAGGTGCTGGACTTCCTCGACGAGCTGCACTTGACCGAGAACACGCTCATCGTCTTCCTCTCCGACCACGGGCACTCCACCGAAGAGCGCGCCATGTTCGGCGGCGGCAGCGCCGGCCCCTACCGCGGCGCCAAGTTCAGCCTGTTCGAAGGCGGCATCCGCGTGCCGGCCATCGTGAGCTGGCCGGGCGAGTTCCCGGCCGACGAATCGCGAGACCAGTTCGCCACCTCCCTGGACATCCTGCCGATGGTCGCCGAGCTCACCGGCGCTTCCCTGCCCGCCGACCATTCCATCGACGGCAAGAGCCTGCTGCCCCTCGTCAAGGACAAGCAGGCCGCTTCCCAGCACCAAGCCTTCCACTGGCAGCAGGGCGACCAATGGGCCGTGCGCGAGGGCGACTGGAAGCTGGTCGTCAACGCCCGCGACACCGACCGCACGCCCGTCGAAGGCGCGGACAAGACCTTCCTGAGCAACATGGCGCAGGACGCCACCGAGCGCCGCAACATCGCCTCCGACCACCCCGACGTCGTCGAGCGCCTCACCAAGCTGCACGAAGTCTGGCAGCGCGATGCGAACGCCCACTGAGCGGTCGCTATACTAGGCCGCATGCGGAACTCGATTCTCACCTCGAGCTTGGGAGCCCTGATCGCCATGAGCGCACTGGCAGCCTCTTCGATTCACGACTTTACGATGAAGTCCATCGACGGCAAGGAGACCTCGTTGGGCTCCTACGACGGCAAGGTCGTCCTGGTGGTCAACGTGGCCAGCCGCTGCGGCTACACGCCCCAGTACGAAGGCCTCGAAGCGCTCTACGAGAAGTACAAGGACAAGGGCGTGGTCGTGCTCGGCTTTCCGGCCAACAACTTCGGCTCCCAGGAGCCCGGGTCGGACGCCGAGATCAAGACCTTCTGCTCGCGCACCTACGGCGTGACGTTTCCGATGTTCTCGAAGATCTCCGTCAAGGGCTCGGACAAGCACCCGCTCTACCAGTACCTGACCGGCGGCGGCGAGGAAGTGCCGTGGAACTTCACGAAGTTCCTCGTCGGCAAGGACGGTAAGGTCATCCGGCGCTTCGAGCCCGGCGTGGAACCGATGTCGGCCGAGCTGACCGCCGCCATCGATAAGGCCCTCTAGCCACGAGACGGCCCGATGCCGCCTCGCAAAAAAGGCAGATACACGCCGCTGCAAGCGGCCGCGGCATTCCTGTTCGCGGCCTGCTTCGTCTTCTACCTCTTCTACCTGGTTTGGACGCGATGAGCGAAGCCCCCGATCCGGCCGCAGCCATGGCGGCCTGCGCCGAGGAGGCGGTCGCTACGGCGCGCAGTCGTTTCGACGTCGAGCTCGACTACTCCCTCGAGAGCGTCAAGGCCCTGGATCGGCTCATGGACCGCCAGCATCGGCAGATTCCGCAGGGCCTGAGCCGCCTCATCCGCAAGGGACCTACCGACGAGACCCTCCGCATCTATTCCCAACTCTGGGGAGCCTATCTTGGTGAAGTCATCCGGCGGCTTTGGGGCGGCGAGTGGAGCCGTCCGGACGACGGAATCTTTGCCGGGCTCTACGTCCTGACCGTCCGCGACAATCAGCTCGCCCCGGCCGCCAAGGCTCACAAAAGGCTCACCAACGGCGCTGAGGACAATGTCTGGAGCTACTTGGCTGTGTTGCACGAATTACTGAATCCGCCCGAAAGCCCCACTTGATTCGGGAGGCCAAACACCCCACATCACCGGTATCTACCGGCATCCCCTACGCGGTACCCTACCCCCCGCTTTCTGCTTTCCCGCGACCGATCTCGATCGAGATCTGCAAAGCAGATTCCTGATTTCAGGGGGTATTCCATGTTTGAACCATCCACTTCCACCAGACCGAGGCGTCGACTCGCCCTCGTTCTGGCGGCGACCGGCTTGCTTCCGGCCGCTCTGTTCGGCCAAGGGTCCACGGGCTCCATCACCGGCCTCGTCACCGACTCCAGCCAAGCCCGCCTGCCGGGCGTCACCATCGAAGCGCGCAACGCCGACACCGGCGTCGTGCTGACCGCCGAGACCGGCGCCGCCGGCGAATACACCGTCCCGCTGCTGCAACCCGGCCACTACTCGCTCACCGCCCGGTTGACCGGCTTCCGCGCCTTCACCCAGTCCGGCATCACCATCGAGCTCGGACGCGTCACCCGCCTCGACATCTCGCTCGAGGTCGGCGAAGTCACCGAGACCGTTGAGGTCACCGGCTCCGCTCCTTTGCTCGAATCCGAAACCTCTACCGTCGGCCAGTTCATCGAGAACAAGACCGTCACTGACATGCCGCTCAACGGACGCCGCGCCGGAGAGCTCGTCGCCCTGATGGGCAACGCCGTCACCGTCTCCAAGGGCGTCATCCGCCCCCGCATCGCCGTGGCCGGCGGTCGCGGCGACCAGCAGAACTGGATGATCGACGGCGTCAACTCCGCCAACGTCGCCCTCGAGAACCCGCAAGCCCTGTTCAACCCGCCGGTGGAATCGGTACAGGAGCTGCGCGTGCAGCAGAACGGCTACTCGGCCGAGTTCGGCAACTCCTCCGGCGGCGTCATCACCATCTCCACGCGCTCGGGCACCAATCAGTTGCACGGCTCGCTCTATGAGTTCCTGCGCAACTCCGCCGTCGACGCCCGCAACTTCTTCGCGGCCGACAAAGCGCCTCTGCGCTGGAACGTCTTCGGCTTCGCCGTGGGCGGCCCCATCATCAAGAACAAGACGTTCTTCTTCGTCAACAACGAGTGGCAGAAGCAGCGCATCGGCGTCACCAACCTGCTGACCACGCCCACCGCCCTGCAGCGCATCGGCGACTTCTCGCAAACCACCAACGCCGCCGGCGCGCTCACCCGCATCTTCGACCCCTTCAGCGGCGCCACCCGCCAGCAGTACGCCAACAACATCATCCCCGGCTCCCAGCAGGACCCGGTCGGCCTGGCGCTGATGGACTACTACCCCGAAGCCAACCGCGCGCCGTCGAACCAGGCCGGCGCCAACAACTTCGTCGGCAACCGCACCAACGCCCTCAATCTTTCCACGCTGACTCTGAAGGTCGATCACGTCTTCAGCGAGCGGGACCGGCTGAGCTTCCGCTACATCCTGCACGACTTCCCCACCAACAACACGCCGGTCTTCTCGCGGCCCGAAGCCGACCCGTTCGGCAACTTCTCCGACCGCCGGGCCTACAGCTACCTGTTCAACCACCTCCACAACTTCGCGCCGACGGTCATCAATGACCTGCGCGTGAACATCCAGCCGCGCTACTTCATCACCGGACCGCTCGAGATCGACGGCGGCTGGCCCGCCAAACTCGGCCTCAAGGGCGTGCCCGGCGAAGCCTTTCCGCGCGTCAACGTCTCCGGCTTCACCGCCATGGGCGCCACCAACCAGGGCCGCACGCAGACCCCCATCTGGGACCACCACGTCGTCGACATCGTCTCCTGGTTCAAGGGCTCGCACTCGGTCAAGATGGGCGGCGAGTTCCGCTATTCCCGCAACGCCGAGAACTTCAACCAGTGGGAGTCCGGCGTGCTCACCTTCCAGCCGCAGGGCACCAACCTGCCCGGAACCGGCAACACTGGCAACGCCATGGCCAGCATGCTGGCCGGCTACCTGCACCGCGGCCAGGTCCGCACGCTCGACCGCATCGACCGCCGGGCCAAATACTGGGCCGGCTTCGTGCAGGACGACTGGAAGGTGCGCTCCAACTTCACCCTCAACATCGGCGTCCGTTGGGAAACCCACACGCCCCGCATCGACGCGCTCGACCGCCAGAACGGCTTCGACCTGACCGCCACCAACCCGGTCTGCAACTGCCCCGGCGTCATCACCTTCGCCGGCCTCAACGGACAGGGCCGTACCGTCTACCAGGGCGACTACAACAACTTCACGCCCCGCGTCGGCTTCGCTTGGCAGCCCTTCGGCGACAACAAGACCGTCGTGCGCTCCGGCTACGGCATCTTCTACGGACCTCCCCTGCCGGGCTCCAACAACATGGCCGCCGGCTTCTCGCTCGACGGCGACTTCCTGACGCCCGACAACGGCGTGACGGCCCCCTTCCTGCTGCGTGACGGCTTCCCGACGGTCCAGCGGCCCGAGCTCGGCCCCGGTTTCGGCGCGGTGGCCCCGGGCCAAGCCGCCGTCTACTCGCCGCAGCTCATTGATCAGCAACGCCAGCTCGGCTATTCCCAGATGTGGAACATGTCGATCCAGCGCACCCTGGGCTTCAACACCGTCTTCGAGGCCAGCTATCTCGGCAATGTGGGCCACAAGCTGCCCGGGCCGTCCGTCAGCCTCAACCAGGTCGATCCGAGCCTCTGGCGCAGCGGCAACATGCAGGCGCTGCGGCCCTACCCGCAGTTCAACGCCGTCACGCGCGTTTCGCCCATGTGGGGCAACTCGAGCTACCACGGCATGAACCTCAAGCTGGAGAAGCGCTTCTCCCACGGCTTGAACTTCCTGATGAACTACACCTGGGCGAAGTTCATCGACGACGTCTACTCCGGCCAGGAAGCCGGCGAGTCCGACCTCGGCATGCAGAACTACTACGACCGCCACAACGAGAAGGCCTTGTCGGGCAACGACGTCCGCCACCGCCTCGTGTGGAGCTCGGTCTACGAGCTGCCGCTGGGCAAGGACCGCAAGTTCCTGCATGACGGCGTGCTGGCGACGGTCCTCGGCGGCTGGAACTTCGGCACGATCATCACCCTGCAGCAAGGCAGCCCGATGGGCCTGACGACGCAGACCAACGGCCTGGGCTCGGCCTTCACGCCGGGGCCGCAAAGGGTCAACGTCGAAAGCAACCCCGCCCTGCCGAAGTCCGAGCAGACCGTCGAGCGGTACTTCGACACCACCGCCGTGTCGGCGCCGGGAACCCTGCAGTTCGGCAACTCCAGCCGCGCTCTGCTCAAGGGCCCCGGCATCGTCAACTTCGACGTCTCCCTGTTGAAGAACCATCGCTGGGGCGAGCACTACAACGTGCAGTTCCGCTTCGAGGCCTTCAACTTCTTCAACCACGCCAACTTCAACGAGCCGGGCCGGGCCCTGGGCTCGCCTCAGTTCGGCGTCATCTCGAGCGCCGCCGATCCGCGCAGCCTGCAGTTCGGCTTGAAGTTCGCGTTCTGAGTCCGGGCAACGGGCCGGCGTCCTCGATCCGGGACGCCGGCCCTCTCTCCCAGCCGCCGCGGCGAGCCCCCATCCCGCGAATGTGCTACCTTCCCAATTCCATGCTCCGCCGAACCTTTCTCGCCCTTCCCGCCGCAGCCGCGGTCTCCTCCGCTCGGCCGAAGAAGCTCAACCTGGGCGGCGTCAAAGAGAAGCACGCCTGGGTCCCCATGTCCGACGGCGTCAAGCTCTCCACTTGGCTCTATATCCCGGAAGGCGAAGGCCCCTGGCCCGTGATCTACGAGCAGCGCTACGCCCCCATCCGCGCCGACCGCACCCGGATCGAGTCCGCTGAGTTCGCCGCCAAGGGCTACGTCGTAGCGACCCAGAACTTCCGCGGAGCCCAGGATTCCAAGGGCCATTTCCTGGCCTACCGGGCCCTCGGGCTCGGCGAGCAGCGCGACGGCGCGGACACCATTGACTGGTTTCTCCAGCAGCCCTGGTGCAACGGCAAGGTCGGTTCTTACGGCGCCTCCCAAGGCGGCTACGCCCAGAACTTCCTGGCCGCCTCTAAGCCCAAGGCCCTGCACGCCCAATACATGGTGGACTTCGGCGCCAGCCTCTTCCACCACGGCTACCGCATCGGCGGCGCCGCTCGGCCCTTGCGCCTCCGCGGCATGTACAAGACGGCGGGCGCCACCGTCAAAGACGGCGAAGCCCTGCTCGCCGACCAGCTCGCCCACCCCGTCTACGACGACTGGTGGAAGGTCGAGGACACGACCCTCCATTGGGACGCCATGTCCGCCCCGTCGTTCCTGATCGGCAGTTGGTTCGACCGCGTCTCGCTCGGCGTGGTCGAAACCTTCCAGGGCCGCCACAAGGCCCACCCCGGCAAGCAGCAGCTCATCCTCGGCCCCTGGGTGCACGGCCGTTACAACAAAGACGCCGCCGAGGTCGGTGAGCTGAAGTTCCCCGATGTCGCCAAGTTCTCCGTCGTCGACCACCAGATGCGCTGGTTCGACCACTACCTCAAGGGCGAATCCAACGGCGTGGACCAGCCGGCCCCCATCCGCTACTACGTCATGGGCGCCTGCGGCGAGCCCGGCGCACCCGGTCACCAATGGCGCGACGCCCAGAGCTGGCCGCCGCCGTCCAAGGAGACGCCCTACTTGCTGCTCGACCAAGGCCGGCTGGCGACCGGCTCCGCGAGCTCCTCGGCTGAATCGACCGAATGGGTCAGCGACCCCTACAACCCGCCGGTCCTCGAAGGCGCTCAACCGCAGTCCGGCCTCGACCAGCGGCAGCTCGAGATGCATTCCGGCGCCCGCACCTTCACCAGCGAGAC
The DNA here is from genome assembly GCA_016125275.1 of Acidobacteriota bacterium. Taxonomy (GTDB): domain Bacteria; phylum Acidobacteriota; class Terriglobia; order Bryobacterales; family UBA6623; genus RI-231. The sequence continues at coordinate 234,508 of WGMB01000017.1, forward strand.
CCTCAGCAAGCCGGTCGAGTGGACCGGCATGATTCGCGCCCGCCTCTTCTTCTCCTCCTCCGCGCGGGACGCCGACGCCATCGTCCGCGTCACCGACGTCTACCCCGACGGCCGCTCGATCCTGCTCACGGACATGGTGCGCCGTCTCCGCTTCCGCAACGGCTTCGAGCGCGAAGAGTTCCTGGAGCCCGGCCAAGTCTACGAGGCGACCTTCGACGTCGCCTGGCTGAGCCATATTTTCAACAAGGGCCACAAAATTCGCGTGACGATCTGCTCCGCCGCCGCTCCCTATTGGGAAATCAACCCCCAAACCGGAGACCGGATCACGGCGGATCTCCCCAAGCAAATGCAGGTGGCCCGCAATGCGATATGGCACACAACGCAGCGGCCTTCGGCTTTGCTGGCGCCGGTCGCCGGTTGACGCTGCGGTACAATCAAGCGATTTCTCGCGCCCGCGAGCGATCAGCGGCATTTTGGCCGCGGCATTTGATCGTAAGGAGTAGCAATCCCGTGTTTCGTTTCGCCCTATTTGCGCTCAGCGCCCTCGCTGTAGCGGCGAATCCGCTCGCCGCTCAGACCAAATCGGTCTTCTCCTCCGGCCTCATCGCCCCCCAGAAGATCGTCCGAACCGAAGGCGGCAAGTTCGTCGTCTCGGAGTCGGGCCCGGGCATCAACCAAGGCCGCGTCTCCATCGTCAGCTCCACCGGCATGCGCTCGACCCTGCTCGACGGCCTGCCCGCGGGCCTCTCCGGCGAAGGCGAAGCCTCCGGCCCCACCGGCGTCGCCGTGGACGGCGCCACCCTGTACCTGGCCATCGGCGAAGGCGACGCTGTTCGCTCGGACTCCGAGGGCGCCGGCATCCCGAACCCCGCCGGCAATGCCTCGCCCATCTTCAGCTCCGTCCTGCGCATCGACTTCTCGACCGACGTCGACAACCTGATGTCGCCCTTCGTGATGCGCCCCGAGGACCAGATGGTGCTGGCGGACGGCTACTCGGTGGAGCTCGGCAACGCCGACGGCGCCACGGCCACCGTCGAGGTGCTGGCGGACTTCCCGTCCTTCATCCCGGATCCCAACATCCCCTACCGCCCCTCCAACCCTTGGGGCGTGACGCTGAGCCCGCGCTTCCCCGGCGTGCTGTTCCTCAATGACGCCTCGCTCGACGCCCTGGTCCGTATCGACACCGAGACCGGCCGCTCGCAGCGCTTCCTGCACTTCCCCAAGCTCGCCAACCCTCTGCCGTTCGGCCCTCCGGTCAGCGACTTCGTGCCCACCTCCGTGCGCGCCTACTCCCGCGGCCTGCTGGTAACCCGTCTCACGGGCTTCCCGTTTGCGCAGGGCATGGCCGCCGTCTCCTTCGTGGACGTCGAAGCGCGTGAGTTCGAGCCCTTCATCGGCAGCCTCACCACCGCCGTGGACGTGGCCGTGCAGGAGCGCGCCGGTGAGCGCACCCGGTTCTACACCCTCGAGTTCAGCAACGACTTCTTGCAGAACGGCCCCGGCCGCCTCATGAAGTACGACTCACCCAACGGCGAAGCGGTGGTGTCGGATCTGGTCACCCCCACCTCCATGGCTCTCGACCCGGACACCGGCGACATCTACGTCACCGAGCTGGCCACCGGCAACCTCATCAAGGTCGTCCCCTAACCTGGCCGACTCCTGATGAACCCAACGGGGGACGCGCCGATTGCGAGCGCCGTCCCCCGTTTTCCGTTCGTCCCCCGAATCCGCGATTGCCGAGTCTGACGCTCCGGAAATAGACTGGCTGCTGGAGGGCGCCGTCGAGCGAGCCTTCCCCACCATCCATGCCCGTCCTGGCGTCCCTTCGTGTCGGCGTCGTCCTCGCGGCTGCGGTCGCCTGCGCCTGTTCGCCCGCGGTTCCCCAGCAGCCCGCCGCTTCTTCCGCTCCGGTCGAGGACCCCATGAGCAAATTGCATCCGGTCGTACCCGTTACGCGCACAGCGGCGCCCCCGGGCGGAACGGCGCCGCCGGCCGCAGCGAAGCCCGCGGAGCTTCAGATCGGCGCCGGCTCCTTCTTCTCCTACGCCCTTCCTCCCGGCTGGCGCGTCGGCGAGAACGGCCAGTTCGCCCTCACCCTGCACGCCCCGGACAACAAGGCCGTCACCGTGATGGTCGGCAACGCGGGCTATCCCATCAACTACCCGCCCGCCCAGTTCATCTACGAGAAGATGATGGCCCTGCAGCCGCAGGGCTTGCAGCTCAGCCCGCTGCGCCCGTCCACGCCCGTCACGGGCTTCCAGCAAGCCTACGAGGTCGATGTCGTCTACCAGGTGGGCGGCGTCCCCTGCCGCGGAGTCGCCAAGTGCCACATCGCCCCGGCCTACGATTCCGCCGTGATGGCCATGACGGCTGCACTGTCCGAAGCTTCGCAGTGGCCCGGCTACGCCTCCTGGCTGCCGGCCGTCGCCGAGCAGGTGTCCGCGACGAATGGAGGCGCCTTCGGCATGCGCGGCGTGATGGCGCAGAACCTGCAAAACTCGACCGCTTTCGCCAAGGCCGCCGGCGAGTACCGCGCCTGGTCGCAGCGCAACTGGCAGGAGACCACCGACGCCCGCAACGCCTCGCAGGACCGCATCAACTTCTACAACCGCGAGAACCTCGGCGGCGTGCAGACCTACACCAACCCCTTCGACAACCGCGTCCCCGTGGAGCTGCCCGGGACCTACCAGCACTACTGGGTGGACAGCCAAGGCAAAGTCCTCGGCACGGACGATCCCGGCGTCGACCCCAACGTGGGCTCGACCGGCGAGTGGCGGCGGATGCCCCGCTACCAGCCCTGACCGGCTACTCGTCCAAGAAGGCCAGCAGCTCGTCGCGGAAGCGCTCGAACGCCTCCAAGTGCGGCGCGTGCCCGACGCCGTCGAGCTCCACCAGCTTCGCGTCCGGAATCGCCCGAGCCGTCGCGCGGCCCAGCTCGGGGTACCGCCCCATCGTCGCCGCCTCCTCCTTGGACACCAGGTTCTTCCCAAGCGCCGTGCGGTCGAGCTGGCCGATCATCACCAGCGTCCGCGCCCGCACCTGCGGAAACTCGTACACCACCGGCTGCGTGAAGATCATGTCGTAGGTCAGCGCGTTGTTCCAGGCCAGGCGCCGGAAGTCCGGGCTCAGCGTCCAGCGGTACAGCAGCTCCGCCCAAGGCTCATAGGACTCCTTCCAGGTCCCGTGGTAGTAGCTCTTGCTCTGGTACTCGCGAATGTTCTCCAGGCTCTTGCCCAACTCCCGCTCGTACCACCACTCCACCGGCTGGTAGGGGACCTTGAGCTTCCAGTCCTCTAGCCCGATCGGGTTCACCAGGGCCAAGTTTTCGGTGGTTTCGGGGTACATCAGCGCGAAGCGCGTCGCCAGCATCCCGCCCATGGAGTGGCCCAGCACGGTCGTCCGCATCACGCCGATGTGGTCCAGCACGGCCTTGGTGTTGCGAGCCAGCAGTTGGAACGTATAGTGCAGCGTGTCCGGCTTGCTGGACTTGCCGAACCCGATCTGGTCCGGAACGACCACCCGGAAGCCGGCCTTGGTCAGCGCCTCGATCGTCGTCCCCCAGTAGGCGCCGCAGAAGTTCTTGCCGTGCAACAGCAGCACCGTCCGGCCGTTGGGGCTGGCCGGCTTCACGTCCATGTAGGCCATCGTCAGCGTCTGCCGCTGCATCTCGATCTCCAGGTACTCCACCGGATACGGATACTCGTAGCCTTCCAGGGACAGTCCCAGCGGTTCGAGGGGGGCCGCCGCCGCCGGCAAGGCCGGTACGACGGTCGCAAACAGGAGCGCGATCGAGAGCAAACGCATGTCGTCCTCCATGCTCGCACACGGTATAAAAGAGCATGCCGGACGCCCCCAGCCCCTCCCCGTCAGCCCTCGCCCACAACCGTCGCCGCTTCACCTTCGGCCTCGGCGCGCTCGGCCTGGGCGCCTCCCTGCTGCCCGGGGCGCTCACGGCCGTCGCCGGCGAGGCCCAAACCCTCACCGCCGAGCACGTTCGCGGCGCAGCCCGCATCGCCGGGCTCGACTTCAGCGACGAGGAGATCGAGAAGATCGTCGTGGAGCTCAACAAGCCCGACGGCTTGCCGGCGGACTTCGCCGCCCTGACCGCCGAAAACCTGCCCAACCACGCGCCGCCGGCCTTCGTCTTCAACCCCTTGCCGGTGGGCTTCCAGCCGCCTCAGGGCAAACCCGTCTGGAAGCCTTCCAAGATCCGCGCCCCCAAGCCCGCCGGCGACGAGGACTTGGCCTTCCTGCCGGTCACCCATCTGGCGCGTTTGATCGAGAAGCGCGAGATCACCTCCACCGAGCTCACCAAGCTCTACCTCTCGCGCTTGAAGAAGTACGGCCCGGAGCTGTTCTGCGTGGTCACGCTGACCGAGGAGCTGGCCCTGCACCAAGCCCGCCAGGCCGACGAGGAGATCCGCCGCGGACGCTACCGGGGGCCTCTGCACGGCATCCCCTGGGGCGCCAAGGATCTACTGGCCGTGCGCGGCTACCCCACCACCTGGGGCGCCTCTCCCTACAAGGACCAGCGGCTGGATTTCGACGCGGCCGTCTACGAACGCCTCACCGCCGCCGGCGCGGTCCTGCTGGCCAAGCTCTCGATGGGCTCTCTGGCCCAGGGCGACCGCTGGTTCGGCGGCCGCACGCGCAGCCCCTGGAACCGCGAAAACGGCTCCAGCGGCTCCTCTGCGGGCTCCGGCGCCGCCACCGCCGCGGGCCTGGTGGGCTTCGCCATCGGCACCGAAACCCGCGGGTCCATCATCTCGCCGTCGCGCCGCTGCGGCGTCACCGGCCTGCGGCCCACCTACGGCCGGGTCAGCCGTTTCGGCGCCATGACGCTCTCCTGGACCATGGACAAGATCGGCCCCATGTGTCGCTCGGCCGAAGACTGTGCGCTGGTCTTCGACGTCCTCAACGGCGCGGACCCGCGGGACCCGTCGCCCTACCCCGAGGTTCCTTTCTCGTGGGACGCCGGCCGCGACCCTCGCACCTTGCGCGTCGGCTATCTGCGATCGCTCGTCGAGGGGGAAGCCGACGAGGACCGGCTGGAGCAGCGCCGCGCCGACGAGGCCTCTTTGGCTCTGCTACGCACTCTCGGTATCGACCCCAAGCCCATCGACCTGCCGTCTCTGCCCGACGATCCCCTCGGCTTCATCCTCACCGTCGAAGCCGTCGCGGCCTTCGACGGCCTGCACCGCGGCGACCGCGACGCCTCCATGCGCGCCGCCCCCGAGGAGAGCCGCCGGCCGGACTCCTCCCGCCTGCATCGCTTCGTCCCGGCCTTCGAGTGGATTCAGGCCAACCGCGTCCGGCGGCGGATCATCGATCGCCTCCAGCAGGAGGTCTTCGCCGACCTCGACCTCTTCCTCGGCAGCGACCTCGGCTTGACGAACCTCACCGGCCACCCGGAAATCTCTCTCCCCAACGGATTCGCCTCCAACGGCGAACCCCTCGGATTGAGTCTGACGGGCAAGCTGTTTGGGGAGCCTGAGATCCTGCTGCTGGCGCATACCCTGCAAAAGGGGTCGGACTATCACCAAAAGATACCGTATCTTTAGGTTTCTTCAAGAAACAATTCTCGATAATTTCCTTGACCCCGATCCAAAACCAAGGTACCTTTCCAGAAAGCGCTGGCCGCCGATCAAGCAGTTCGGACGGTCTGAATTCCGCCACGAAGCCGGTCGCTCACGATTTTTTCGATCGTTCCTTTTTGGAGGGTCCCTGTGACTCGCTTAGGCTTCCGCGCCGGACGCGTTCCGGCGCTTGTGCGTCTCCCCTTCCTCCTGTCGATCGCTGCTTGCGTGACCCCGGTCATGCTCGTTGCACAATCGGCCGACACGGCCATTCTGGGCCTTGTCACCGATGCCACCGGCGCCGCCGTCCCTGGCGCGGCCGTCACCATCCGCCAACCGGAAACGGGGTTCGAGCGGATTCTGGAAACCAACGCGGAAGGCTCCTATGAGCTGCGTTATCTGCGCCCCGCAACCTATACCGTGGACGCCGGCGCGGCCGGTTTCCGCACCTCGCACACGCCCAACGTCGTCGTGCAAGTCGGCCAGCAGGTGCGCCTGGACTTCCGGCTCGAAATCGGCGACGTGGTCGAGACCGTCGAGGTCACCTCGGCCTCCCCTCTGCTCGAAACCGAGTCCGCCACCCTGGGCGAAGTCGTCAGCCGCGAGCGCATCGTCAACCTACCGCTCAACGGCCGCAACTTCCTGCAATTGGCGACCATGACGCCCGGCGTCATCATCAAGGAAGAGTCCAACGGCGAGCGCACCCGCATCGTCGCCGCCGGCAATCGCGACGTCTGGGCGCAGGTCAATATCAACGGCATTACGGCCGTCAACAACCGTTCTCCGTTCGTCAATTTCTACCCCTCGATTGACGCTGTGCAGGAGTTCAAGGTCCAAAGCGGCAACTATTCCGCCGAGTACGGCGGCCAATCCGGCGCCAACGTCAATGTCCAGTTGCGCTCCGGCTCCAACGACTTCCACGGCAGCCTATTCGACTTTCTGCGTAACGACAACCTCGACGCCCGCGGCTACTTCCGGCCCAAACCGCTCGAGAAGGACGTGCTGCGCCGCAACCAGTTCGGCGCCATCATCGCCGGCCCGGTCATCAAGAACAAGACCTTCTTCATGGGCGGCTACGAAGGCGTGCGTGACACCAAGCAGCACGCCCAAACCTCCATCGTGGTCCCTGAAGCTCAGCGCCGCGGCGACTTCTCCGGCGTCTCCACGGCCGTCATCGACCCCTTCAGCGGCCAGCAGTTCGCCAACAACGTGATTCCGCAGAGCCGCCTCAACCCCGTCTCGGTCAACCTCATCAACAACTGGATGCCCTTGCCGAACTCCCCCGGCGTGCAGAACTACGCCGGCCTCACCGGCGACAAGGTCATCATCGACCAGTACCTGACGCGGTTGGACCACAACTTCACGGACACCGACCAGTTCACCTTCCACTACATCTACTCCAGCCGAGACTTCCCGGCCGTCTCCCTGAACCCCTACTTCTCGTCGGACAACCGCACCTTCCCCAACCAGAGCCTCGGCGCGCAGTACGTCAAGACCATCTCGGCGTCCATGGTCAACGAGCTCCGGTTCGGCTTCCACAAGGGCAACATCCGCCGGCTCAACCCGCGCAGCAACACCGACTTCCGCATCGAGGACCTCGGCATCTACAACTTCCTGCAGGGCGGCCCCAACGGGCGTCCGCTGCGGCCGGACGAGCAGGGCTTCCCCACGCTCAACATCACCGGCTACCTCGGCATGCAGGAGCTGGCAGCGTCCTCCAACCTCGACAACAGCCGCACCTACCAGTGGGTGGACAACCTGAGCATCTTCCGCGGCAAGCACTCCATCAAGATTGGCGGCGACGTGCGCCTGCACAAGGATGAGGCGACCACCAACAACTGGCCCTTCGGCAGCATGACGTTCACGTCTGACATCGCCAACAACGCCGCCGCGGCCTACATGCTGGGCTTCCCGCGCGAAGTGCTCACGCCCGAGGGCGTGCCGCTGTCGAACGTCTCCCAGTGGCGCACGGGCCTCTACTTCCAGGACGACTGGAAGGCCACCCAGAAGCTGACCCTCAACATGGGCCTGCGGTACGACCTGTTCGGCCTGCCCAAGGAGACCAACGGCGTCACCCGCACCCTGCGCTTCGATGTGCCCGGGCCGCTGCGGCTCTTCCCGGAGACCCCCGGAACCTTCGAGCAGCCCTACGTCAACCAGTACAACTACCTCGGGCCGCGCTTCGGCTTCGCCTATCGCTTCGACGAGAAGACCGTCATTCGCGGCGGCTACGGCATCTTCCGCACGGCGGGACAGTTCGACAACATGAACATCTTGCAGCTCAACCCGCCCGCCGGCGGCAGCGTCACGGTTCTCAACACCGCCACCAACCCGGTCGCCACCATCGACAACCCGGCCCCGGCGGAGATCTTCCCCGAGAACCCCTTCTTCAACGTCGTCAGCGTGCCGCCGGACCGCAAGCGCCGCAACGCCTACATCCAGAACATGAGCTTCCAGGTGCAGCGCCAGCTCACCCGCAACGACGTGCTCGAGGTCGGCTGGGTGGCCAACAAGGGCACGGATATCGACACCAGTGTCCGCAACTTCAACCAGCCCGACCCCGGCCCCGGCGCGGTGCAGGACCGTCGCCCCTACCCCGAGTTCGCCACCATCCGCATGATGCTGTCCGACGGTCTCAGCACCTACCACTCGTTGCAGTCCCGCTACGAGCGCCGGCTGACCAACGGCCTCAGCCTCACGGCGGCCTACACCTGGGGCCACATGATCGACGACATCCACGAGACGATCAACCGCGGCGGCTGCGGCTGCCAGTCGGCCCGCAATCGCGGCACGGCCGAGCGCGCCAACAGCGTCGAGGACATCCGGCATCGCGCCGTCATCGGCTATGTCTGGGAGATCCTGCCCAACAAGCAGTGGAGCGGCATTTCCAAGGCCGTACTGGGCGGCTGGCAGTTCGGCGGCCTGCTCACTCTGTCGAGCGGACAGCCGTTCCCCGTCAACCAGTCCGGCGACAGCCAGAACAAGGGCGGCCAGGAAGCGTCCCGGCCGCACAACTTCGGCGTCAACCCGACGCTCGACAATCCGGACCCGGCCCTCTGGTTCGATACCACGGCCTTCGTGCGCTCGTCGTACGAGGGAGGCCCCGGCCTCTACGTTCCCGGCAGCGGCGGCTACGGCACCGCGCCCCGCAACCCCGTCGTCGGCCCCGGCGTCCACACCTGGGACCTCCAGCTCGGCAAGAACTTCGCGATGCCCTACAACGAGAATCACCGCATCCAGTTCCGCACCGAGATGTTCAACACCTTCAACACCCCTCAGTTCGCCAACCCGGGCGGAACGCTGGGCACCGGCTCGTTCGGCCGCGTCACCTCGATGCGCGAGGTCAACGCCAACCGCCAAATCCAGTTCGGCCTCAAGTACCTGTTTTAGAGGCTGAACCCAACCGTCAACCGCCGGGGCCCCGCGCCTCCGGCAAGGGGGGCCGGACGAAATTCGTCCGGCCCCTTTTTGTGATTTGGCGGGCCGCCGCTCGATACGCTAAGATCAACGCCTTCTCCCCCCGGTCCCATGTCCAAGAAGAAAGCCGTCCAGCGCCCTCAAACCGAGGCCGAGCGCAAGAGCCGCGTCTCCAAGATCCTCCGCCGCCTCAACCAGGACTACCCTGACGTCGAGTGCGAGCTCGTCCACACCAGCGCCTGGGAGCTGCTGGTCGCCACGATCCTTTCCGCGCAATGCACTGACAAGCGCGTGAACATGGTCACGCCGGAGCTCTTCCTGGCCTACCCCACCCCGCACGATCTGGCCGTGGCCGATCAGTCCGAAATCGAAGAGCTGGTCAAGACCACCGGCTTCTTCCGCAACAAGGCCAAGTCCATCATCGGGGCCGCCAAGGGCGTCACCGAGCGCTTCGGCGGCGAGGTGCCTTCCAACATGGACGACCTGCTGAGCCTGCCGGGCGTCGCCCGCAAGACCGCCAACGTCGTGCTCGGCACTTGGTACGGCAAGGCGACCGGCGTGGTCGTGGACACCCACGTCGCCCGCATCAGCGCGCGCCTCGACCTGACGCAGGCCACCGACCCCAAAAAGATTGAGCAGGACCTCATGGCGATCCTGCCCAAGAACCGTTGGATCCTCTTCTCGCACCAGATCATCTGGCACGGCCGCAAGGTCTGCTTGGCCCGCAAGCCCCGCTGCGTCGAATGCAGTCTGCTGGACCTGTGCTACGCGCCGGACAAGACCGCCTGAGGCTCGGCGCCGTCAGTTGAACGTCGGGCCGAAGTCGTCCACGTCCAAGCTGGCGCGGCGTCCGCCCTGGGGCTTCTTCGGCTTCTCGCGCTGCGCCGCGTAGCCCACTTCTTCCGACCGCGTCAGCCGGCGGTGGGCGTACAGCCCGTCCAACACGAACTCGCCCGCCGACGCCAAGGCCTCGGGCTCGTCGCGCCCCTCCGGCAGCAGCCCCTCGGTCGCCTCGAAGACGCCTTGGATGCCCTGCAACTGTTCCACCACCTGCGCCGCCGGGGCGTCCACGGCCAGCTTCAGCGTGCCGCCCATCTCGAACCACTGCACGATCTGGCGCCCGGCTCCCTTGCGGCCCGTCTCGTCATAAGCTCTCGCCACGGCGGCTCGAATCATCTCGTGCGCCACCCTCTCGGCGCCCCGCAGCTCGCCTTCATACTCGAGCTCGAACTTGCCGGTAATCGACGGCATCGCGGCGTACACGTCCGCCACTCGCGGCACGACCAAGGCCTCGCCGTTGAGCAGCGCCCGCCGCTCCGCGTTCGACACCACGTTCTCCATGCACGAGATCGGCAGCCGCTGGCTGACGCCGGAACGCTTGTCGATCTTCGAGTCCTCGCGCGCCACGAACGCAATCTGCTCCACGATCGAGCGGATGTAGTCCGGCACCAGCAGCGGAAGCGTCGCCTCCCCGCGGTCGGTCCAGGCCTCCTGGCGCGTAATCTCCACCGCCTGGTCCACATCCAGCGGGTAGTGCGTGCGGATCTCGCTGCCGATGCGGTCCTTCAGCGGCGTGATGATCTTGCCGCGCGCGGTGTAGTCCTCCGGGTTGGCCGAGAACACCATCATCACGTCCAGCGCCAGGCGGATCGGATAGCCCTTGATCTGGACGTCGCCCTCCTGCAGGATGTTGAACAGTCCGACCTGGATCTTGCCCATCAGGTCCGGCAGCTCGTTGATCGCGAAGATCCCTCGATTGGCCCTCGGCAGCAAGCCGAAGTGGATCGTGATCTCGTCGGCCAGGTGGTGCGCTCCGCGCGCGGCCTTGATCGGGTCCAGGTCGCCGATCATGTCCGCGATCGTCACATCCGGCGTCGCCAGCTTCTCCACATAGCGCTCGTCCGGCGTCAGCCAGTCGATCGCCGTCGCGTCGCCCTGCTCGGCGATGGCGTCCCGCCCGAACTTCGACAATGGGCGGTAGGGGTTGTCGTGGATCTCCGACCCGGCCACGAACGGCAGCCAAGGATCGAGCAGCGTGGTGAGCTGGCGCAGGATGCGGCTCTTGGCCTGGCCGCGAAGTCCCAGCAGGATGAAATCGTGCCGCGAAAGCAGCGCGTTCACGATCTGCGGAACGACGGTGTCGTCGTAGCCCACAATGCCCGGAAACAGCGGCTCGTCGGCGCGCAGCTTCCGGATCAAGTTGGCGCGGATCTCATCCTTCACGGATCGTCGCGCCACGCGGGCTTCGCTGTATGCCTCGCTCTTACGGAGTTGGCCCAGGGTGCGGGGAAGGTCGGCGGGGGGTGTCACTGCCACCGCCTCATTCTAGCGTCCGGCCCGACGCTTCTCTTACAGCGGCAAGGCGCCGAGGTTCAGGCAGCAGGCGGCCAAGGCCACCCAGCCCGAGCGCGTCTCGCGCTCCAACCGCTTGATCTTCTCCACCAAGGTCGTTCGTTTCAGCCGAAGGGCCTCGGCCGCCTGCGACTTGTTCCCATTCGTACGCGCCAACGTCGTCTCGATCAGTTTCCGCTCAAAGTTCGCAACCAATTCGTGATAATTCAGCCCCTGATCGTCGAGCTCCGCCGTCTCGCAGGTATCCGCCATCCGCGGCTCCTTGCGCGGGCTCGGAAAGTCCTCCAGGTACAGGGTCCGCCGCCGCTGCGCCCGGATCACCGCGAGCTCGGCCGCATTCTGCAGCTCCCGCACGTTCCCCGGCCAAGGCCGGCGGCACAGAGCCTCCAACGCATAGGAGTCCACGCTCATCGCCTCGAGACCGTCCCGCTCACAGAACGTTCGAACGAAGTGCCGCAGCAGATCGGGAATGTCCTCGGTCCGCTCCCGCAGCGAAGGCAGGCGGATAGGAAACACGCTCACGCGGTAGAACAGGTCCTCCCGGAAACGGCCGGCGTCGATCTCGGACCAAAGGTCCCGGTTCGTCGCTGCGATCACCCGCACGTTGAGCTTGCGCACGGTGGCTCCGCCCAGCCGGCTCACCTCTCTCTCCTGCAACGCCCGCAACAGCTTCGGCTGCAAAGCCACGGGAAGCTCGCCGATCTCGTCCAGGAAGAGCGTGCCGCCGTCGGCCTGCTCGAAGTGACCCGGTCGGGCCTGCCCGGCGTCCGTGAAGGCGCCTTTCTCGTGCCCGAAGAACTCGCTCTCCAGCAACGTCGCCGGAACGCCCGCCGCGTTGACGGTCACCAGCGAGCGCCCGCTGCGCCGGCTGCGGCGGTGAATCTCACGCGCCACCACTTCCTTGCCGCACCCGGTCTCACCCTGCAGGAGCACCGAGGTATCGTGCGAGGCCACCAAATCGACCTGTTCGAGAACGCGCCGAAACGCGGCGCTCTTCCCCCAGACGACCTTCCCGCCGATCGGGGCGGGCGCTGGCCTGCGGCTGAGGGAGTCATGCGGCTGAATGCCAAAGTAGGGCGGCTCTGGGCTCATGGATTGAAATCTCGCACATTTCAGACGAATTTGAGGCAAATCAACTGTAAAGAACATATCAGGATTGACTTGCGCTGCAACGTCCTCTCTCCAACTCCCAAAGAAACGTACCGACCTGGGAATGCTCCGGCGGGCGAAAAGGCCCCAGAACGCCACGGAACCGACATTCCCGGCATTTCCCGTTTTGAAAATCCCATTCCAAGATGAAATGAGCTGGGCGTCCGACGGACCGACTTCGCCGCGACGCCGGCTCGACCGCTCGCGAGACTCCGCCCAAGGACCCCCTTCGCCCCTCCGGACCGCCACGATTTCGTCACCCTGCCAAAAATCTGACGCCCGCCGTCAATTCCTTGACCTTCGACCGGCCCGTGTCAGTCGCCTAAACCCATTGTCCGGCGGGGACTTACGGCTGTCCTATGGAAGTGGCCAGCGCCATGCATATTCCACCTTCAAGTCTCGGAAGAGGCGCCGATAAGTACGGAAGCAGGAGGGAACAATCCAACAATGACTACTGACAGCGCAGCTGCAGTCCAACGAGCGAGGAAGAGCGGCCCGCCGCCCCAGCCGCCGTCGTTGACCAGAGAAGAGAGGATTCTGAAGCATATGCCGCTGGTCCGGGCGATCGCGGCGCGCGTTCGCGAAAGCCTGCCGGTCCAGATCGAGCTCGACGATCTGGTCCATGCGGGGGTCCTGGGCCTGTTCGACGCCGTGGACAAGTACGACGCCAGCAAGAACGTCGTCTTCCATCTCTACGCCAAGCACCGCATTCGCGGCGCGATCCTTGACAGCCTGCGGCAGCTCGACTGGGCTTCCCGCGACCTGCGCAAGCGCTTCAAAGCGTTCGAGGTCGCCACCCAGCAAGAGGCTCAGCGCCTCGGCCGCTCGCCCAGCGAGGAAGAAGTCGCCCACGCCATCGGCATCTCGCCGAAGCTCTTCCACAAGCAGAAGACCGAGTTGCACTCGGCCGGCATGATTTCCACGCCCGCGCACCGGGTCGAGAAGCCCGAGGCCACGCATTTCGTCGAGGCGACCGAAGCCCCCGAACGTCAGCCCGATCGCCTGCTCGCTCACCGGGAGCTCAAGGACGCCATCGACCGTTCGCTGCAAGACCTCCCGCCGCGATACCGCCGCGTCATCGTCCTCTACTACCGCAAGGAACGCACCATGAAGCAGATCGGCGCCGAGCTCGGCGTCAATGAGAGCCGCGTCTCACAAATTCACAAAGCGGCTCTGGAAAAGTTGGCCATCGCCATGCGGGCCGGGGGGTTCAGCGGCGTCGACGCCTTCGTCGAAGACCTCGGCAATTGCTGAGCCGCCGCGTCAAGATGCCGCACCGTCGTCGAGCAGAGCCAGCAGCTCTTCCTGGCCAAGGACCGGAATTTCCAGCTTGCGCGCCTTGTCGAGCTTGGAACCGGCCTTCTCGCCGGCGACCACATAGTCAGTTTTCGCGCTGACCGAGCCGGTCACCTTGCCGCCCGCGGCGCGAATCCTCTCGGCCGCCTCGTCGCGGGTCAGCTCCGGGAGGGTTCCGGTCAGCACAAACGTCTTCCCATTCAGCGGTCCCGCCGCACCGCACGGCCGAGCCTGCTCCAGTTGCAGCCCGGCCGCCCGAAGCTGCTCCAGCAGCTCCTGGTTGCGCGGCGCCGCAAAAAAGTCCACGATCGCCTCCGCGATCCGCGGCCCCACCTCCTCCACCTCTTCCAGCTCCTCCTTCGAAGCTTTGGCGATCGCATCGATCGACCCAAAGTAGTCCGCCAACAGTTGCGCCGTCCGCTCGCCCACGTAGCGCACGCCCAGGCCGTAGATCACCCGCGCCAGAGCGATCTTGCGGGAACCGTCGATGGCTTCCACCACGTTCGTGGCGGACTTCTCGGCCATCCGCTCCAGCCCCGCCACCTGCTCCACCGTCAGCTTGTACAGGTCCGCCACGCTGCCCACCAGCCCCCTGTCCACGAGCTGCTCCACCAGGGACTCCCCCACGCCGTCGATGTTCATGGCCTTGCGGGACGCGAAGTGCTGGATCGACTCCTTCAGCCGCGCCGGGCAGTTGATGTTGACGCAGCGGCGCACCACCTCGCCTTCCTCCCGCACCAGCTCGGTCTTACACACCGGACACTCGGCCGGCATATGAAACGGCCTGCGGTCTTTGCCCGGCTCCACCACTCGCAGGACCTTCGGAATCACGTCGCCGCTGCGCTCGATCAGCACCTTGTCGCCGATCTGCAGCTCCAGCCGCCCGATCTCGTCCTCGTTATGCAGCGTCGCCCGCGACACCGTCACGCCGCCCACCTGCACCGGCGCCAGCAGCGCCCGCGGCGTGATGGCGCCCGTCCGGCCCACCTGCACGTCGATGTCCTCCACCACGGTCTCGGCCTGCTGCGCCGCCAGCTTCACTGCGATCGCCCAGCGCGGCGCGCGGGACGTGGAACCCAGCCGCCGTTGCAGGTCCATCGAGTCGACCTTCACGACCAAGCCGTCGATCTCATACGGCAACGAGTCCCGCTTCTCCAGCCATTCATGGGAGTAGGCCACGCAAGCCTCGATACCGTCCAGCCGCGCGCGATGGGGGTTGACCTTGAATCCCAGGCGGCCCAGCGTCTCCAGCGTCTCCCACTGGCTGTCGAGCCGAGCCGAACCGTTCACCAGCAGCGCGTACGCAAAGAATTCCAGCCTGCGCTCGGCCGTCACTTTGGAATCCAGCATGCGCAGCGACCCCGCCGCGGCGTTGCGCGGGTTGGCGAACGTCTTTCCGCCGGCCTGCTGCTGCGAGGCGTTCAACCGCTCAAAGGCCTTGCGGGGCATCACCACCTCGCCGCGCACCTCGAAGTCTTCGGACACCCCCTCCTTGCGCAGCAGCTCGGCGTCCACGTGCAGCGGCAGCGAGCGGATCGTCCGGGCGTTCTCCGTGATGATCTCGCCCTCCACGCCGTCGCCCCGCGTCAGGGCCAGTTGCAAGGCGCCGCCCTCGAAGCGCGTCGCCATCGAGATGCCGTCGAGCTTCAGCTCGCCCACGTACTCGATCGTCTCGCGGTCAATCAGGTCCCGCGCCCGCCGGTCGAACTCCCGCAGCTCGTCGTCGCTGAAGGCGTTGTCCAGGCTGATCATCACCGCCGAATGCGCGGCTCGCTGAAACCCTTCTCGCGGCGGAGCGCCTACACGCTGTGTCGGGGAGTCCGCCGTCAGCAGCTCCGGGCGCTCCTTCTCGATCTCCTGCAGTCTCCGCATCAGCCGGTCATACTCGGCGTCGGAGATCTCGGGCTGGTCGAGAACGTAGTAAAGATGCTCGTGCCGGCGCAGCTCTGCGCGCAGCCGAAGCGCTTCTTCCGAGGGATTTTCCACCGAAACGGGTTCCTTCATGGGCGTACTACCATAGTGACTTGCATGCGTTTTGCTCGGGCCGCCATCATCTATAATCCCGCGGCCGGCGGCGGCTTGCAGCATGCCGTCGAGCGCGTGGACGAAGCCGCCGCCGAGCTGCGCCGGTACGTCTCCGAAGTCCGCCTGATCCCCACCGAGCCCGACCGGCGCGCCGACGTGTTGGCCCGCGAAGCCGTCAACGCCGGCTGCGACCTCATCGCGCCCTGCGGCGGCGACGGCACCATCAACGAGGCCCTGCAAGGCCTGGTCGGCTCCGAAGCCTTCCTGCTCCCCCTGCCCGCCGGCACCGCCAACGTCTTCGCCTGGGAGACCGGCCTCCCCGTCGACCCCGTCAAGGCCGCCGCCAAGCTCCCCGAGCTGCTCGCCTGCGAGGTCGAGCTCGGCACGGTCGAGTTCCCCAAGGAAGGCCGCAGCCGGCACTTCCTGCTCATGTGCGGAGCCGGCGTGGACGCCAGCGCCGTCTACCGCCTCAACGTCGACCTCAAAAAGCGCGTCGGCATCATCGCCTATTTCTGGAGCGCCTCCACCCAGCTCTTTCGCCGCTTCGAGAAGCTGCGCCTCCGCGTGGGGCATGAGACCCTCGAGAGCACCCTCGCCGTGGTCTCCAAGAGCCGCGTCTACGGCGGGCGCCTGGTGCTCACGCCGCAGGCGCATCTACTGGAAGACGCCTTCGATGTCGTCTGCTTCCGCTCCGCCTCGCCGCTGGTCTATACCGGCTATCTCGCCGGCGTGCTCACGCGGACGCTGGAGCTGTTCCAGGGCGTCAAGTGGCGCCAAGCGCGCGAGGTGGAGATGCTGGCGACCGATTCGCCGCACGTCTACGTGCAGGTGGACGGCGAGTTGGCCGGACGCCTCCCCGCGCGCGTCCGCATGGGGCCTGAAACGGCCCGCGTCCTGCTGCCCAAACCCTATTGCGCGGATTATCCGGAGAGGATCGTGACGACCGCAGCGGCCACGGTTCTCCATGGATAACCTCACCCACTCGCTCGTCGGGCTGCTGCTGGCGCGCGTCGCCATGCCCGCGAATCTGCCGCGCCGCCAGTGGCTGGGGGTCGTCGCCGCCAACGCTCCCGACCTCGATCTGATTGTCTCCCTCACCCCGGCCGCCTATCTCGTCGCCCACCGCCACCTGACGCACGCCGTCGTGGCCATCCCGGTCATGGCGGCGCTCTCCGTCCTCCTGGTCCGGCTCTTCGCGCGGCTCTGGGCCCGCTATCGACGAACGCCATACCAGGCGCCTCCGTTCGGCGCGGCCTGGCTTTGGGCCTTGGTCCCCGCCGCGTCCCATCCGCTGCTGGACTGGACCAACTCCTACGCCATACGGCCCTGGCTGCCCTTCGACGCCTCTTGGTCCAGCGGAAACCTGCTGTTCGTCATCGAGCCCTGGCTCTGGGCCGCGTTGGCGCTGGCCGCCGCCGCCCCTCTGCTGTCGGGCCGCCGCGCCCTTCGCACAGCATCCGCTGCGGGGCTTCTGGCGGTCACGGGCTACGCTCTCTGGCAGGCCCAGGTGCGCAACGCCGCCCTGGCCGCTCTGGCTCGCGAGCCGGCGGACCGCATCGCCGCCTTCCCCGCCCCCTTCGAGCCCACCGTTCGCGTGGTCTACGTCGAGGAGGGCGCGTCCCAGTGGGTCGGACCGTTCCAACCCTCAACCGAAGCAGCCGTCGACCGCCGCAGCCTGCAACGCTTCGACCGCCCGCCCCAACAGCGAGCCGTCGAAGCGGCCTGGGCCGCCCCTCTGGGACGCTCCTACCGGCAGTTCTCGATCTACCCTCTGGAGTGGGTCGAGCCGACGGAGCGAGGCTGGCGCGTCATCCTCAGCGACGCCCGCTTCGTCCGAGGCGACCAAGCCGGATTCGCATGCGTCTTCGAGCTGACCCACGAGCTCCAAGTGCTCAGCAGCGAGTTCTCCTTCGGCGTCGCCGCCACGACCAGCCCATCCCAGCCCAAACCTTGACCCTCCTCGCTTGACACGCCGCGCTACCCTAAGGGCAACCAAGGCTGGCCCAACCCGGCGCAAGGGCCCCCGGCCTCGAAATCGCCGGGGCTTCCAAACCGCAGCAACTTTCGATCAGCAGCCGCCGCGGAGCCCGCCAAACCGAGCCGAAATTGGCTCACTCTGGCTCACATTTTGAAGAAAAATCGCCTCTACGGCACGTAGTAGGCTCCAGGCCCCACCGCGACCGCCATCGCGTCCACAAACAGCTCGGTTTCGCCGACGCCGACCGGCGCGAACTTATTGGCAACCAGCAACCGGTACGTTCCCGGAGCCAGACCGGCCGGCAGGCCGGTGGCGCTGTCTTGCCGTCTGGACGAGTGGATCAAGAGCCGGGGTTCGACGGGACTTTCGCTCGCGCGGGCCTGGTCCAGATCGACGGCCCGCACGTCGGCGATCCACTCGACTCGACTCCCGACAGCGAGCCGGGCGCCCCGCGCGTCCAGCCGTCCGGCGTCCTGAGCTGGGTGGGCAGGGGCTCTACCGGCCCCGTCACCGACGCTCAGGGCAAAGAACGGCGATTCCCCGTTCAAGCTGGCCGACAAGATTCGTCGGGAATGGAATCCTAACCGACGCCCCTGGGGGAAGACGGGATTCACTAGCTAAGGGAAGGGGGATTGGTGGACCTGGTGGGATTCGAACCCACGACCTCTTCCATGCCATGCAGGCGTGAAGGTGCGCCCGCGAAACGATAACTCATTGAAACCACGGCTTCGTCTGGTTGGACAACCGCACGAACAGAAGCAACTAATGGAACCCCTGATGGAACCCCAAGAACGAAACTAGGACGCGGGTTCTTGACCTGCTCCCAGAACCCTCATCCCGGCCCCGGCTTGCCGAAAAAGGGGCGATGATCAGCTCCTGGTTGCCTTTGCTCGTTCACCTGATGGGCGCACCCGCTTCGCCTTGAGAGGCGTCCTCGCGTTCTTCTCCTTTGGGGGAACTAGGATCTCTCGCTGCACCCATCTGACGAACGTCCGCCAACCAGGCTGCTGAATCATCGCACCCAGAGGCTGTACCGACCGAGGCCCGAGCTGGTAGACGAGCCTACGTGCAGCGGCTCCGCGAAGCGCAGCCAGGTGGCCAGGGCGGCCAGGTCGTCGCCGCGGACCTCGATCTCCCCGATCACTCCTTCCATGTCGATGCAACGCTCTTGTCGATGGCTGTAGCGGCTCCAGTCGAAGCGGCGCCAATGGGCTCGCGAGGCAGCTCGCTCGGCTTGTTGCAGCAGCGGCGTCCGCCAGCCGGGGCCCTCCGCGAAACCTTGGTAGAGAGCCCGTAACAAGTGCAATCGACGAAACAACGCTTGCAGTACATCCAGCAGCGTGGGCTCCAAGTTGGGGCGGCCGTTGGTGCGCAGGCGCAGCGGCGTCTCAAACCGTAGCAGCAGGGCGTCCGGTGGCGCCGGTAGCGGTTGGGGCGTCCAGCGCGGCAAGGGCTCGACGAGCTCTCGAACCGTTGCGTCGAACACGGCGTCACCTGCTTCGTTGTAAACACGGCGGAGCCGAAAGCGGCCGGCCCGGCGGTCGAGGCCCATGCGTTCGAGCGGCGGAATGAAGTGCGGCAGCCAGGCGACCGCCGGACCGATCAAAGTAAGGCGCAAATAGGCGCGTTGGCCAGGTTCGAGGGCGCCTTCGAGCGGCGGGGCGAGCGTGAACGGGCGAGGTGCGTGGGGGTACTTGCGCAGGACCGTGGCCGAGGGAGCCACCGGCGTGTCGAAGATCTGGGCGTACGCGCAGGAAACGGTTGCCGGGCACCCGGCGCAACTCGGAGCGCCCGTGGAGCAGGCCGCTCGACGCAACTGATTCCCGAAGCCGCCCCGGAAGAAGGCGCCCGCGTAGTCCGGCAACTGAACCCTCTCCAGGGCTTCGATCTCCACGAACAGTGGCTGGAGGGCCAGACAGCGGGGATCGCAAAATGCGAGCGCAGCCATGAGCAGCCAGCATACAACGGCGACGTGGCCGGCGCGTGGCGCCGCTTTGTTTTTCAAGGGCTCATGCGCGTCGGTTGTCTCAATCGCTTCTTAGTCAGCGGGCGCCCCGGGACGGTGGAGTTCGACAATGCCTTCGCGATCAACCAGGAGTCTCAATCGCTTCTTAGTCAGCGGGCGCCCCGGGACAAGGAAATCGTGACCCTCTACACCAACGGCGAGACCCGTCTCAATCGCTTCTTAGTCAGCGGGCGCCCCGGGACTGAAAGAGTCATGAAGAAAACAGTACCAATTCGAGAGGTCTCAATCGCTTCTTAGTCAGCGGGCGCCCCGGGACGTTGAGCGGCTGCTCGAAACAAGCCTTGCCTTCGTAAATGGCAGTCTCAATCGCTTCTTAGTCAGCGGGCGCCCCGGGACGCGAACGAGGTCACCGCGGCGCCGGCCAAGACGGCGAGTCTCAATCGCTTCTTAGTCAGCGGGCGCCCCGGGACCCTGCCCTCTGCAAGGCACTCCAAAATCTACACTTAGTAGGCGGTTTTCCGCAACCCCCAGAAAAAGCCTCCTCCAAGCGTCGCTCCGAGCGCGCCCGTCGAGGCTGGATGACCGGAAGTTGCTTGGAATCAGAGAGTTCGCAACCTGGCCCGATTCTCGATGTCCCGATCAAGTTATGCCATCTCGTTTAGAATCAGCGCGTTGTCGAGCCTGCGGGCTCGATTGAGCTTCAGATGATCCAGACTTGGGGCTCGTCCGGACGGGTCGGTCGGCCAATCTCGATCGCGTCCGCGGCGCACGCTTTGCAGAGCTTGTAGATGCGGCAAGAGTCGGCCGCGCGATCCACCTCGAAGTCGATTCTTTCGAGCAACTCGTCCAGACCGCCATCCTCCAGATCGCATTCAAAAACGCTGCGCTGCACCGGCCGGCCGAAGTCCTTGAGAGCTTCGAAGAGGCGCGTGCGCCGATTGTCGTCCACGACATCATAGGCGATCAGATAGAGCACTGGCTTTCTTGACGGAGGGGGACCGATGTTGGTTCCGCGGCCGACGACTGGACGGGCGGAGAAGCCGGACAAGCGTCGGCCTCGAGACGTGGTGGCGGAGACATGGTACCTGCTGACGTTCTACTAGTCTCAGTCGCTTCGTAGTCAGCGTGGGCCCCGGGACCTGTACGGGCGGCCAGTTCGTGCAACGTTTCTCAATGTCTCAATCGCTTCTTAGTCAGCGTGGGCCCCGGGACATGTGGACACCGTGGACACCAGCCAGATCGCCGACAAGGTCTCAATCGCTTCTTAGTCAGCGTGGGCCCCGGGACATTGTCCAAGAGTCTTTGTTGTCTTCCCGCCGCCGCTTGTCTCAATCGCTTCTTAGTCAGCGTGGGCCCCGGGACCTTGTGCTCATAGGAGGGATACTCTTGAGCAAACACCAGTCTCAATCGCTTCTTAGTCAGCGTGGGCCCCGGGACCCATTCAGCGGTGACCATGCGGATGGTCTTCCCCACGTCTCAATCGCTTCTTAGTCAGCGTGGGCCCCGGGACGTCGGAGTAGATGTATCCCTGCTTGAAGCAACGCTCCAGTCTCAATCGCTTCTTAGTCAGCGTGGGCCCCGGGACCAGGTTCTCGACCTGCTGCACATCGAGCCGACGTGGTGTCTCAATCGCTTCTTAGTCAGCGTGGGCCCCGGGACTACGTATCGACGCTTTCGCATGAGCATGTGCACTGGGTCTCAATCGCTTCTTAGTCAGCGTGGGCCCCGGGACGCTGGCCATCGCACTCTCTGGGCGCACGACCAAGGGGTCTCAATCGCTTCTTAGTCAGCGTGGGCCCCGGGACGCCACAAGTTCTACACGTTGCCGTGGCGAGACGACGGTCTCAATCGCTTCTTAGTCAGCGTGGGCCCCGGGACCCTGCCTTCTGCAAGACACTCCAAAATCTACACTTAGGGGGCTGTTTTCCGCAACCCCACAAATGGAGCCCGTTCGAGGGCCCCAGCGAGCGTCCCCCAATCGGTCGGGACGACCGCAAGTCCCTTTGAATCAACGTATTCGCAACCTCCCCCTGCTTTCCGCCCGTCAGAAGAGTTATGCCATCTCGTTTGCAATCAGCGTTTTACCGGAACTTTAAGGCTATTCCAGCGCCCGGATGATCCATCCGTTCGGCCCTCCACCGCGTCAGAGCCGGAGCGGTCGAGCATCGGATATCTGGCGCGGCCCCGATTCTTCCGGCGTTACCGCCGGTCCCCAGGTCTGCGCCGGGAGACCTGTTTCTAGGTCGCTGCGGAGGGCGCCGGCCAAGCCGGCGACGGCGTCGGCCAGAGCGGCGCGCCAGCCGCGTGGGGCGTCGGCGCGGCGTTCGGTGAGCAGGCGCTCATAGGCGTGTAAGTAACGCTTGAAGCCGTCAGGTGACAGGCGGAGGCGTCCGCCGCGGCCGGGCCGGAGGTCCTGAGCAAAGTCGGCGGCGTCGATCTGCCGCCGGTTGACGAGCGTCAGCGCGAGACGGTCCGCGACGGCTGGTCGAAACGGTTCCAGCAGGTCCAGCGCGAGCGATGGGCGGCCGTGGTCCGGCTGATGCAGAAAGCCGAGGTGGGGTTCGAGGCCGGCGGCTTCCGCCAGCGAGCGAATCTCACCCAGCAGCAAGCTGTAGCCGAGGCTGAGCAGGATGTTCAAGGGATCGCGAGGAGGGCGGCGGTTGCGTCCGTCAAAGGCGAGATCGCTGCGGTTGAGGGCGGCGAAGGCCGTCCAGTAGGAGCGGGCGGCTGCGCCTTCCACCCCAAGCAAAGTGGCTTGGTCAGCAGCCTGTTCGGCGCGGTCGACGCCGTCGAGCTGGGCCCGGACGGCCGTCTCCAGCGCCGCCGCCGGGTAGTGGTCGCGGTAGTCGGAGAGCAGGGCGGCGGCTCGGCGCAGCTTGGCTTGGACGACGGCCTTGGCGAGCAGGAGGGCGGCGCCGGCGTCTGTGGCGGCGCGATATTGAGCGAGGCGAAGGTGGATGTTGCCAGGCTCAGCGGGGACGAGATGTCCCTTGAGTCGGCCGGTGCGCGTGTAGAGCGTGAGTCCGATGCCGCGATCGAGCAACTCGGAGAGGGCCTGTGTGGTGACCTGGACGGCGCCAAAGACGGCTACGCCGTCGGTTTCGCGGAGGCGGATCTCGGCGAGGCGCTGATCGTCCTTTTCGATCAGCAGTCGACCGCCACGCTTGCGGACAACGGCGCCCTGCTCCCGAATGTAGACTACGCCCACGGCGGGAGGATGGCACACCGGCTACGAGGGGTCAAGGGAATGGAAACGCTTCTTGATCAGCGAGGGGCCCCAGGACGTGGTGGTACTTGAGTCCACCACCGTCCAGAGCGAACCCGTCTCAATCGCTTCTTGATCAGCGAGGGCCCCGGGACGTACGCCCTTTTGGCGTCGAAGATTGAGCCCGACATCTACGTCTCAATCGCTTCTTGATCAGCGAGGGCCCCGGGACGGCCTCATGGCCATGCCGATGGACAACCACTTCAAGTCTCAATCGCTTCTTGATCAGCGAGGGCCCCGGGACGGTCTCATCGCGAAGCTCCAGCAGGTAAACTGGCGCGGTCTCAATCGCTTCTTGATCAGCGAGGGCCCCGGGACGTGGACACCGGCCAGATCGTGGCGATGACGGACGCGTCTCAATCGCTTCTTGATCAGCGAGGGCCCCGGGACTCTTCGCTGCGGAAGCGGCGGTGCCAGCCCTGTTCTTCGTCTCAATCGCTTCTTGATCAGCGAGGGCCCCGGGACAAAGAATGCGCCAGGCGCGAAGCTACTTGACCGATACGAGTCTCAATCGCTTCTTGATCAGCGAGGGCCCCGGGACCCTGCCCCTTGCAAGGTATTGAAAAGGATACGCTTAGTGGGCCGTTTTCCGCAACCCCGGTATTCGAGCCACTGCTGAGGCTCGGCGGACCGCTACGGAACTCCAGAATCGTCGACAACTCCTTTGGAATCAATGGTTCCGCAACCTCCCCCCTGCGGCAACCTCCGCGGACAGTTATGCTATCTATTCTGTTTTCAATGAGATCCGGCAACGATTCCGGAAATCTCAGCGCTCGCGAGGCGGTATAACGTCCTTCGGCCGGTCACCACGCATTGTAGCGGCGCAGCCGGCGTTTCTCCTTCTCCGGGAAGAAACTTTCCGGCAACGACCTGGCCGAATGAAGGACGCGAAGCCGTTTCGGCCCGCCCGTACGCAGGGGCTGGAGCAGCAGGTCCTTCATAAAGACAACGCCCAAGAACTTGAAGCCGTCGTCGTAGCGGACGATAGCGGTCTTCTCCGGGTGCAGCCGCAACTCGAGGCTCGCCAGTGTTTGTTCGGAGACCTCCCGGGCCAACGCGGCCTGCTTGCGGCTCTTGGCGAGCACGACAAAGTCGTCGGCGTAGCGTACGATCTGAAGTCCGGCGCCGAGTAAGGCTTCGTCGAGCGCGTCGAGACAGAGGTTGGCGAGTAGCGGTGAGATGACGGAGCCGAGCGGCAGTCCGAGGTCGGGGCGCTGGAGCCGGAGTCCGTCCCAGACAGCGTAGTCGAGCCAGAGGCGAACGAGGCGCAGGGCGAGCTCATCGGGTACGAGGGGAGCGAGGCGGGAAACGACGAGGTCCCGATCCACGGAAGAGAAGAAGTCGTGGATGTCGGCGTCGAGCAACCAGCGATAGCCCTCTAGGTAGCGCTGCCGAACGCGCCGGACAGCGTGCAGCACGCCGCGGCCGCGCCGGTAGCCGAAGGAGCAGTCTTCGAGCTCGGCTTCGACGAGGGGCTCGAGATAGCGGGCGACAGCCGTCTGGAGCACACGGTCTGCGACAGCGGGCACGAGCAGCGTGCGAGTGTGGGCCGAGCCGGGGCGCTTCTCGATGACGACTTGCCGCAGGGGCCAGGCGAAGTAGTCGCCGTCGAGCACAGACTCGCGGAGGGCGACGAGGCTGGACTCGAGATCGCGCTGGAAGGCCGGAACAGACACGCCGTCGGACCCGGCAGCGCCGTGGTTCTCGGCGACGCGGATGAAGGCGGATCGAAGAGCGGCTGCAGTAAGAAAGGGGTACATGGAAAAAATACTCGCGATCCTCTATTGACAGAGTTTCGTCTATCGGCGTACGCTGGCGGACTCCCGGTCCTGATTTGTCGTTCATCGCGCCCACGATGTCCCACAAAATCAACATATTCGATCTCATTCTGTTTTGGCCGTTTGAGATCAGTGAAGAACAATCCAAAGACGGGGTCGGTCGAGAGGCTATCAAACAGCAGTTGACGGCTCAATCCGCCTGGCAGGAGTCGCTTGATCCGCTTCGGCGCGGCTGTACGGACCAGGATGATGGGTTCGCCTACGCGGAGTGGTGCGAATTCCACCCCTCGGTTCGGCGGTTCTTGTACGGCGATTCGGCTGGGTCGGCCGAACGAGGTCCGGAACGGCCCTTCGACTTATATCGCAGCGCGCGATCGAATAATCAGAAGCTCCGAATCGAGGAATCCGACTGCCAGATTGAATTTGCGATCCGGGACCTGCGACTGTATGTAGCCGATAACGGGCTCGCCTTTGTGACATTGGATCTGACGGCGACGGCGCCGACAACGTGGCGGTTTGCGCTCAACGCGCTCTCGAAATTCCGAGCCATCTATCCGCAGTATTATGAGGCGGTCGAAGAAGATGACCGCGTGAAAGGGTGGCGCGTCGGGGGGGCGTATGAAAGGATTCGCATCGAGCCGGAGGAAGCGGAGACGCCGTTCGAGAAGTTGCACCCGTCCGCCGAGGGGCGCGGCGCCGAGTTGAAGAAGGCCCTCGACGATCGGCAGCCGCCGATTCTGGGGCACTGGAGACGCCTGCTGCATCCGTTGCTGGATCTGGAGATCGGGCCGCACTTGCTGAGCGACCACCGGATGTCCGCGATGGTTTGGATGGGAGTGGAGGAGATCCACAAGCTCTCCAACGACGACTGGATGGCATTGGCCGAGGCCGACGAGTTCGGCTTTTCGCCATACTCCGAAGCCTTCTTGTCAGAGGCGCTGCACGAGACGGCCTACGATCGCTGGTGGGATCAAAGGAAGGCCGAGGATCTGAAGCAGGATCACCGCTACGTGGTGGGCGAGAAGGTGCTTGCCAGCGTGAAAGGGCTGCCGCCCGGTGCGGTTCCGCCGTATGTAGAGAGGATACGTAAGAGCTGGCGGCGGCAGTACGCGCAGATGTATTTCGTGG
Organism: Acidobacteriota bacterium; assembly: GCA_016125275.1. Lineage (GTDB taxonomy): Bacteria > Acidobacteriota > Terriglobia > Bryobacterales > UBA6623 > RI-231. Next base: position 260,438 of record WGMB01000017.1, read on the forward strand.
CGCAGTTTCAGCGCGCCAGCCTGTTGGCGCTCCAAGACAGAGTGGCGGATGCGACGCCGCAGATCCGGCTGGATGGTAGTGGCGTGGTGTGCCGGGATGAGCGGAAGCTGCTGGAGAGGGTGGAAGAGCTGCAGGCTGCGATGGCGGTCTTTTCCAGCCGGTATTGGTTCCCGGAAGTTAGCAATCAGGTTCAGCCGCAGGATCTCTACGCCAAAGTCAAGAAAAAGCTGCGATTGGAGGAGTTGTATAGCAGCGTACTGGAGGATAAGGCTCTGTTGGGGGCCTGGGTGACAGCTCGGGAAGAACGGCGCCGCGACAAATTCTGGAACAGAGTGAACTGGTTCTTCATTCCGATGAGCCTGCTTTTAAGTTTTCTCGGAGCTAACCTGATACTAGAGCCGGCCAAGAGCTTTGTAACGACTTCGAGGCTAGGCGATATCCTGCAGTGGCCGGCGCGTCTGTTTACCCACGCGATGTGGGTAGAGCTGGCTACTGCCGGCACGCTGACGCTGATACTCCTGGCGTCCTATACTGCATTTCACCTGTTGGAGCTATTCTGGCGAAAATTCCGGGATCGAAGAAGTCTATGACATATCTATGCGCCATCGAGGCGGTGAATCTCGACAACATGTTCTCCGACTGTGAGGACTTGAGTGCCACGCGGGGTGGCGGGCTGGCGATTCTGAACATTGGAGTACTGGCGGCGAAGGGGCTCGATTTGGCGCCTGATGACTTGATTACCGCCGGGGCCTCCAAGGGGCTGCTGCGCGTGCGGGGTTCGGGGCCGGAGGATGTGGAACGCATCGTTCGTAGCGCGCTACTGGATGCGGCCCCAGAGATCCAGAGGCAGGTTCTCGCGCACGCCACGATCATGATCAAGGCCGTTCAGGAAGGCGTGCCAGAGGAGCTCTCTCAAAAGGTTGCGGAGTTGACGGCCGGGATCCGGTTAGCGCAAATGAGGTCGGCGTCGGTGGCGTACCCCAAGCTCCATCAACGGGCGGTCTGCCGGACGGACAAGCTGCGCCCGGCCCGTCGCGAAAACGGGGAGAGCGACTTTACCGCTGCGCGAAGTGAGTGGGGCCGCGGCCAGAAGAGCCGCGTGATCGCGGAGATTTTGGGCGCGGACCGCCGGGTAACCCAGACGCTGGACGAGCTCTCGAGTCACGAACGGGGCGAGGGCCACCGGCTACACCATAAGATCGCAGTGTTGCGTTTTGACGGCAACGACTTTGGGGCGGCGGCCGACGAGTGTAAGACGCCGGAGGAGAAACGGGAATTCTCCGAGACCGTTCAGCGGGATCAGCGGCAGTTCTTCCACGACCTTCTCAGCGAGGATCCTGGTTCCTGGTTTTCGGATGACGGACTACAGATTGAGGTTGTGGTTTATGGAGGCGACGAGGTCACTTTCGTCACTCCGGCGTGGCTGGGCTGGCGGGCGTTGCGCAAGTTCTACGAGTGCGCCCAGAAATGGAAGCGCCCCAAGACGGGAATGCCCCTGACGTACGGCGGCGGCGTTGTATTCTGCCACTACAAAGCGCCAATCCACGCGATCAAGCGGTTGGCGAGCGACTTGGCGGATGAGGCCAAGGAGCGGGCAAGGGCGGCGACCGGGAACAAAGGCAACTTCGCGATGGTGCAGGTGCTGGAGAGTTTCGACGCGATTGGGCAGGACTTGGGGGATTTTCTGACGGACCGGTACGGGAAGGTCGGCGGGCGTTTAGAGGTAGGACTAGAGGCAGTCGAGATTCTGGGGGACAACATGGATTGCTGGCGCTCCACGCTGTCTCGGCGCAAGCTTCACGAGACAGTGGAAAAGGCGCTAAACGGGGATCCGTTGGATGCGAAAGAGGCGGTTAGGGAGCTCGTCGAATCTAAGGGGAGCGGAACGGACGTCGTCACGGAGCCGATCGGGAATCTCATCGAGCGAGTTGGTGGACCGGTCGCCTTTGTTCACATGTTGGAGTTTTGGGACTACGCGGCTGGAGAGCAGCGATGAAGTGCGTGACGGCGACTGTCGAAATCCACGTCAGAGGGCCCGTCCTAAGCCAGTCGTCGTCGGTTGGCGCGCCCGGTTTTGACGCCCTGATGGCGCAGGCGAAGTTCGCGCTGAACCAGTCTCGGTACTATCTACCAGGCTCGTTGATCAAGGGGTTGGTCCGAGAGGTTTGGCAGGAGTTTGCGGAGGTGGAGCCCGAGTATCAATCGTTGATCAGCCGGTGGTTGGGCGACGAATCTCCGAAGGCGTCCGACGACCGACCTGAGCGCGGTCGAATGAAGTGGAGCGACTTTGTGGATTGGAGCACAGAGCCGGCGAAGCGCTCCCCGAGCCGGACCCGAATCCAGATCGATGATGAACGGGGTGCAGCGGATGAGGCAATGCTGCAGGTGTTGGAATCGCCGTATGCCAGCGGTCAACCGGTGACCTTCAAAGGCGAGGTGAAGTGGCTGGCGGCCGACGACGAGTCCGAACACCAGGTTGTGGAGTCACTCCAGAAAGGATTGCATTGGCTACACGCCGTTGGGGGCGTCCGGTCTTCCGGGTTCGGCCGAGTCATGGGGACCAGCGTGCACGTCTCGAAGCGTCGGCAACAGGCGGCGAGTGGACTGGAGAGGCATGATCGGCTGGAACTGCGACTGCAGTTTGGCGAGCCAGTGATTTTCTCGAAGCTTCGAGTGGCGGACAACTGGTTCGAGTCCGAAGAGGTGGTCCCGGGCGGCGCCCTGAAAGGGGCCGTGGCGACGATGATATCGGCCGATCCGGACCATTATAGGGAGCTGTCAGAGGAGTTGAGCCGAGTAGGGTTCACTCATGCCTTTCCGACCGCTTTGGGGGAAAGGCGGCCGTCGCGCTGGCCGATGTCCCTGGTGTCGTACTCGTCGGACCCGAAGATGCCCGCCTTTGGGGATGCGCTTCGCGGAAGTGCTCCGCCGGTTGGGGAGTGCGGGAAGCCATGGGCCTTCGATATCGACTGGAAGGATGGCATCCGGGATCTCGTCGAGAGCTGCTACGGCTGGCCGAAGCTTCATCGACAGGTTCGTGTGCGCACAAGGTTCGACAGTGCAAAGGCAAGAGCCGATGAGGGCGTGGACGACCAGGGCGGCAGCTTGTTCGCTTGGAGGATGATCGAGCCGTTCTCACGGGAGTGGGTGTGCACGGTGGACCTATCGGGGCTTTCCCCGACAGCCCGGGAGCAGTTGACGCAGCTACTGGAGAGCTTTGGGCTAGGGCCGCTGGGCAAGAGCAAAGCCTGGGCGAATGTCGAGGTCACGGCCTGCCAAGCCCCCGGCGTCCAAGCGTCGGGATCGTACTGTGTGACGCTACAGACCCCTGCGCTGCTGACCGCCCCGGGGCGGCAACTTGCCAAGGACGGAACATTGGGCATGACGGATGCGGAGGTCCTAGAACGGGAACTGCGCGCCGCATGGTCTGAGCTCAGCGATGGATCCTTGATCCTCGTCGACTATTTCCAACGGTGCTCCCTGTCCGGTGGGAGTTACCTTTTGGCTCGCTTCAGCGCGAAGGGGTTGGACTATCGGCCGTACCTGCTCAGCGACGCGGGTTCGACCTTCCTATTGGCGGGCGCAGAGGGCAGGCAGGAAAAGGCGGCGAGCTTGCTCGCGCAATGGAGGCGGAAAGGGCTTCCCCTGGCCGAGTCCGTGCGGCACTTCTACGGAATCACCGACGACCCTGACTGGCAATGGCGGGATTGTCCCTATCTGCCCGAGAACGGGTACGGCGAGATTGCGGTGGACGAGCCGTTCCGGCTGGGAGGAAGCGTCTAATGTACTCGGGCAATACCCCGCGCAATGCGGAACGCTGGCAACTGATCGGCAACCTGACCACCCTGTCGGCCCTCCATCTGGGCGACGGCAATACGCGCGAAATTCACAAAGACGAACGCACCTACCCAAAAGAGATCGAGGAGAAGTGGGCGCAGACGCCGAAGTACGCCACGGTCTTCATGGACCATGACAGCCGGCCGGCCCTGCCGGGTACAAGTTTGAAAGGGGCCCTGCGGGCTTGGGCTGTCTCCCGAGGGTTGGCCAAGGACCTCATCGGCGCAGTCTTTGGGTCCCCAGCGGTCGGCGGTAGGGTCACCTTCTGTGACGCCACACTAGCCAGGGCGATCGAACCCACCAACCGGGCATACCGATTCTGGAGCAAGGATCGACTAACCTGCCTGACGCCGAAGGTTGCAATCGATCCAAACACCGGCGCGGCGCAGGACGGACTCTTGTATCACCTGGAGTACCTGATTCCCGGTTCCGTATTCTCCTGGACGATCGAAGGACGATGCGTAAGCGAGGACGAACGTCGCTTTCTGTTATTCGTTTTGCAGAACGCATTTCGCGATGAAACGGACTCAGCGAGGGTAGGCGCGGACGTAGCGGACGGTTGGGGCAAGGTTGTCTGGGAGCCGAGCGAAGTCAAGACCTTGAGCGTAAGGGAGTGGCTGCAGCAACCGCTGGGACCCTGGCGGGACTCAACGAGGTCCGTCGCTAGAGAGGCTCTAAGGGAATGGTTGCGCCCATCCGGGCCCGGGCGAACCGGGCCGGCAAAGGACGTGGTGACAATCAAGATGACGCTCAATTTCTCGGGGGCGATGTTGGTCAACGATCCAACACGCCAGGAGAAGCGTGTCGAGGGAAGGACGGACGGGGTCGGTCACTCCACGGCTCGTTCTGAGCGAGAGGAACGGCCGTACCTGCCTGCATCGACGATTCGCGGGGCCTTGCGATCACAGGCTCGACGTATCTGGCAGACACTTGCGCGGAGCACGGACCAGGATCTGGATGAGATGCCCCTCAGGCGTCTCGGTGCGAGCAACAAGGAGGACCTCACTAAGTTGGCGCATTTCCAGCGCCTCTTCGGCTCCACGGGTTGGCGCTCGCCAATCGAGATAGACGACTTCAAGATCGACGGTGACCCCGTCGAACATCGGCAGGAGTTTGTGGCGATCGACCGCTTTACTGGCGGGGCCGCCGAAAGGCTGAAGTTTAGCGCAGACGCCCTATGGAAGCCGCGCTTTCTAGGCACGCTGCGCCTTCGGCTCGACCGCTGGAGTGTTGGTTCAACCGAGATTATTGGCCCTTGGGGATGGCTGATGATGGCCTACGTGTTGCGCGACTGGATGGAAGGTGACGGTCGAATCGGCTTTGGGGCGGCTAAGGGTTACGGGGCCTTTCGGGCGACCGTCGAAGTTTTGGGCGATGGAGTTGATGCGGCAACGCTCGGCGGGATCCTGGAAAGAAAGGAGAGTGCGCTAAGCTCGCCGAGGCTCGAGGAATGGGATGCGAGCTTGCTGAAGGCGCTGGCCTCAGTGGCGGGAGGAGAGAAGTGATGGCGAACTTCTACAATCCGTATCATTTTGTCGAAGTTGAAGCGCCATCCTCGGAGAGTCGCAAGCATTTCTGGACCGCTAAGGACAAGCTGGGCGAAGATACATCCCTGCATTCTAGGTTCGCGCCGGACACTCATTCTGGCAGAGTCGTGGTCCGCCTCCATACCGTTACTCCCGTGGCGATCGGAGCGAAGCATCCGCCAAGCGGCAACGAGCCCAAGAACATTGAACCCTATATGCCAGGCGGTATTCCGGCAATCCCCGCATCCACCTTGCGTGGGATGATCGGCACGATCATCGAGACGGCTTCGGTCGCGCCGCTCCGCGTGCTGACGGATCGGCCGTTCTCGTATCGGCGGAAAATGACCGAGTCACTCTCTGCCATTGGCTTGATCGTCAAAAAGGGTGAAGGTGCAGCGGCGCGTTACTCTCTGAAGCCAATGTGTCTGCCGACGCTGGAGAGCGCTGACGGCGGGCGTTCCTTCAAAGCTCCGCCCGGATTCCGGCATCTGTTTCCGAATGGTCCTCGGTTCAAGGTGTATTTTGGAACCCGCGAGGAAATCACAGACAGAGACTTCCAGCATCGTACGGCCTTGGGGCCGAATCAGGCTGTTCCTATGCCGGTCAAGCAGCTGGCATGGAACGGAGACAAAGTCAACCTGGATCGGACCCTTCATGTGAAGGCAAACCGCTACGCCGTCTCACAGATAGCTGATCCGCGAGATACCGCTATGAGTGGGATGGTTCGCGTGCTCGGTTGTTGGCCAAATAGCCGAGTCGACCAGATCCCGCACACCAAGAAGCACGAGTTGTGGGTGCCGGTGCCAGATCCGGGAGTTCCCGACGTCCCCATCGAGCAGTATGTGATTGAGCGGTTCGAACAGTTGGCCGATGAACGAACGGACGCGGATCCCGCATTACCGTTTGAGCCGCTGGAGAGCCGGCCCAACCGCGAAAGCGACGCCGGCTTCAGGCTGCGTCTCCAGACCGGCGACATGGTCTACTTCAACGTCGATCGCAGCGGCCGCGTCACGGAGGTTTCACTCTCTTCCATCTGGCGAGGACGCGTGGAAGAGAGCGGCCACGCTGCCACGGCCCACCGCTTCTTCGAGCAAATTGACCGGGAGCTTCTTCCGTTCTGTTCAAACCGTCGAGATCAGATTTCGATAGCAGAAAGGATTCTCGGATTGGTCGAAGACGTTCCGAAGGGCGAGGCCGCCCCGGCCAAATCCTTGCAGCTGGCGAGTCGTCTACGCTTCGCGGACGCTTTCGCGCATGGTGTGGGTCCCAGCCAAAATCTGTTGGACCCGGCGGTGACCCTCAAGATCCTGAGCTCTCCGAAGCTCCCTTGTCCTGTGCTCTACTTTCGTCGCCGGGAGGGACACGCCTACATTCAAAAGCGGGATCTGACACTCAGGGAGCACCTGCCGAAGGGGCGCAAACTGTATCTGCATGGCCGATCCGAAGGAAGCGAGACGCCATGGCGAACGGTGGATGACACAAAGAGCAGGAACCAAAAGAATACCGTCCGCCCGCTGAAGCGTGGACTCTATCTGTTCTTTCATATCGACTACTACAATCTGACCGCGGATGAGCTCGGATTGCTGTTGTACGCGCTCGAGCCCGATCCTGGTTTTCATCACAAGGTGGGGATGGGCAAGCCGCTGGGCCTGGGTTCGGTCAAGATCGAGGTCCTGGGCGTGTTCCCGGTCGATCGTCAGCGGCGATATACGCTCGGGGGACTACGAGGCCGGAGATACGAGCCTTGCTGGCTGTCCGCGATCGGACGAGAAGCCAAGCAGCGGGGGGCGTGGCCTATGGAGCGATACCAAGCAGAGGAAGGCGTAGCCGACTCCAAGGAGCAGCGAATTGACGAGCTGAGGCAGCGAGTCAGAAGCGCTGGACTGGTTCCGACTGAAGTCCACAACCAACTGGTCTTAGTCGGCGACTGGGCGAACGCCCCGGAAGCCGACCAAGTACGGTACCCGACCACCGGTGACCAGCGCGACCCCGAATCCGAGCACTTCAAATGGTTCGTCTTCAATGACGGCCACCGAGAGCGAGGGCGCGGGATGTCGCCGAAGGAGCAGTTTTTGAAGCCCTTGCGCGGAGCGAAGAAGCTGCCGACGTTGTCGGAAACCGACTGGGAGCGAACTACGGGACGAAAGTGGTGATTCGATACCAATTTAGCCAGACTCGGCGACGAGCCTGGTTGCTGGCGAAGAGCCGACGACCAGGGAGCGTTCGCGGGTCGACCGGGGTTTCGTCGCCGTGGCTCATCCGTACCTGCTCGGAGGCATCTCAAGCAGGTGATATGCGCGGTTAGGGCCTACCGCGTGGAATAGGCGTTCTCTTGCGGATTGCATCCAGGGCGGTGGTCAGAACTCGAACGACGGGCCGAAGTCGTCGTCCGGCTGTTCGTCGAAGCCGTCGTCAGGGCGGTAGGCGAACGGCTCTGGAATCTCGTCGTACAGTTGTGGCTCGCCGTTGGGTTGGAGCCGTTGCCGTTCCTCGGCGTGGTGGGCTTCGATCGCTTGACGTTGGCGCTCGACGTCGCTGTTGAGGGCGGAGACGGCTTCGGACTTCCGCCACTCGATGTTGTCGAGGGAGCGGCGGAGGTTATCGAGCTCTTCGCGGGGGTTCTTGGGGATCTGTCTGGTCAGCTTGAGCCAGCCGAGGCGGAGCCGGCCGGAGGTTTCGAGCACGTTCTCCAGATGTTCGATGTCGCGGCGGAGCGAGCGCTCGTGCTCGCCGTACTGCTTCTCGAACGTCGCCTCCATCTTGAGACGGGCCGAGGCGTTCTTCGTGTAGAAGGTTCCCAGCTCGGCGATCTGCCGGTCCTGCAGGGCGTTGAGCCGGAACGGGCTGGGTTCCGGCCGCCGCGGCTGCGGGCGTGAGGGGCGTGGTTTCGCGGGCGGCTGCTTCTGGTCGTGCTCGATGCCGGCGTCGATGATCGACTCCTGCCAGTCGCGGTCTTGCTGGTCGCGATCGACGGTCTCGGCCTCCGCTTCTTCCTCGTCGCTCGTCTGCTGGGCCTCGGGCTGCTGCGGCTGGGGCTCCTTCGAGCCGCCTTGGCTGGTTTGCTCCCGGGCCGCGTCCAGCTCCGGCAGCTCGAGCCCCTGCAGCTTGGCCTGGATGTCCTTGGCCTTCACGCCGTCGATCTGGCGCGACAGGCTGTGGATCTTGCCGTCGCGGTCGATCAGCACGATGCGCTTGCCCCGCGCCAGCGTGAAGCCGTTCTCGGCGAGCGCCGCGCGAAACGCTTCTCCGCTGTCCGAGGTCTGGTAGAGCTCCGTGATCTTTGCCTTGACGTCGAGCTCCGGCTCGCGATGCTGGACCTTCTCGCCTTCCTTGCGTTTGGCGTTGTTCTCGACGCGCTCGGCGCAGTAGATCACCCCGTGCTCGCGCTCGTATTCCTCGGCCCAGCGCGACAGCTTCAGCCGCGAGTAGGACAAGCGACTGGCCTTGCCCGTCTCCGGGTGGACCAGATTCACGATCAGATGCAGGTGCGGGTGCTGGCGTTCTTGATGCGCCGCCATCACCGTCTCGTGCTCGTCGAGCCCCAGCGCTTGTAGCGCCTGTTGGCCGGCGCCGATCATCTCCCACTTCTTCGGCTGTTGCTCGGGGTGCCACGCCAAGCTGAAGCAGAAGACCGGGCGGGCACACGACCGCCCGGTCGGCGCGGCGCCGGAGTCGCGCTTGAGCTCGTCGGCGTGGATCGCCGTCCAGGCCATCCACTTGAGCGCCTTGTGGGGATCGCCCGTCGGCACGTTCTCGGTGTGAGTGAAGGCCACGCGCTCGGAGGTCTCGGCCCCGCGGTCGTGCAGGTAGTATTTGCCCGCCCCGACGAAGGAACGGCCGCGTCCGGCTTCGCGCGGGATCATTTCCCCAAAGCCTCCCGCTCGAGGATGCGGTCGAGCAGCCGCTCGATCTTCTTCGCTACTTGGAGCAGCTCGGGCGGGATCTCGCCGTCGAGGTGGGCGATGGGCATGAGCTGGTTGAGATTGACGCCGATGCGCCGGAGCTGGCTGGCCAGCGCCATGCCGTAGGCGCTCTGGCTGCGCACGACAACCCGGCGGTCCAGCGCGGCCCGGCGCACGAACTCGCTGACGCCCAAGCCGGCGTCGCTGGCGGCGGCTCGGATGGCGGCGCGCTCCTCATCGGTCAGCCGGACGATGAGGCGCTGCGAGCGGTTGGCGGCTTTGCGCGCACGGGTCATGAACCAGCCTGCATTCGGTCGACACGCGCGCCAGGAGGGGATGCAACGGGGAACCATGGGTTCCCCTTGCCAAGATGGCCTTTGGTTGTACGGGCAAGAACGAAGTTCTTGTACGTACAAAGGCACATCTTGCTACTCCGGCGCGCAGCTCCAACATAAGTGCAACCTCCCGGCGAGTGAACCCAGCCCTGCGGCACTATCCACAGGCCACTCCCTGCCACCCCGACGCTCCCTCCCCGGACCCGTCGTCTCGGCTCACCCCGCCTCCCTGC
>WGMB01000015.1 GCA_016125275.1 Acidobacteriota bacterium
GCTTGAGCACGCGGTGCATTCGCTCGTGTCGCCCGTTCTGCTCCGGATGGCCCGGCTCGATGCGTTCCGGCAAAATGCCCAGCCGCAACCACCACACGCTCAACCGGCTCAGGCCTCCGACGCCGGTCGCAGCAAACGGCGCTCCGTTGTCCGAACGCATCCGCAGCGGCAGCCCGTATTCGCGGAACGCCGCCTCCAGCAGGGGTTTGACGTGGTCTGTGTCGCCTCTGTCCAGCGCCTGGCAGCGCAGCAGGTAGCGCGTGTGGGAGTCGCTGAGCGTCAACGGATCGCAGCGTCGGCCGTCGCCGGTGAGAAACCAGCCCTTGAAGTCGATCGCCCAGGTCTGGTTGGCCGCGGCGGGATGGACGAGCGGATTGGAGGGACTTGCGCGCCGCCGGCGCTTGGCGGGACGCGTCAGGCCACAGCGTTGCAGGACGGCGCCGATGGCGGAGGCCGACGGCCAGTTGCGTTCGGGGCGTTCGCGATCGAGCCAGGCCCGGATTTTGCGCTCGCCCCAGCGCGGATAGCGGGCGCGGACGTCGACGATGGCGTCGACCGTCGGCCGGTCGATGGCGCGCGGCTGGTTGAGCGGCGCGCGGGAGCGGTCGGCGAGACCACCGACCCCGTGAAGCTCATACTCGCGGAGCCACTTGTAGGCGGTCTTGCGACTGACGCCGTAGCGTTGGCAGATCTCGCTGCGAGATCGCAGCCCGGCCTCGAATCTTGGATCAATTGCAGTCGTTGGTCTTGCACACGAGTCTCCTTCCAGCCCAAGGTCCTCCCTCCTCGCTCACGCGGAAGAGCTTCTCTCGATCTGTTACCCATGTGCTTGGGTTGTTCTGTTACCTATCTGCTCGGGTCGTACCCCGCGACGGCCCAGGGCGCTCCCCTGGGCCGTTTCGCTTTTCCCCCCACTCCTCCGCGCCCCGTCCTGGGCAGAAACTTCTTTCCCCGGTACCTTCTACCGGCTCATTTCCTCGATACAACTTTCGCAAATTAGCAAAACTCCCGGATTCTCAAGCATTTATTGCGTTCGGACCGACACTTGCAACACCACGGTCGTGAAGCAGTAGGTAACGACCCCGGGCGGTGGACGCCCAGCCGTTGGGGGCAAAGGAGAAAGCCCATGACGCTGACTCAAATTGGTCGAAGCGCATCCGAGTCCGAAGGGATCTATCTACGGGAGATCCGCCCCGGAGAGACCCTCGACATTCGGACCAAGAATCACCTCTATTCCGTCCGTTATCTCGGCTACGGCGCGGCCGAGATCTCCGGCCACTCGCAGATCTGCCCCGAGCCCGTGCTGGTCAACATCCTGGGCTCGACCTGGGGCGGCAGCGCCCTCAAGACCGGCTTTCTGGGAGTCGGGCTCTGCCTCGAATTCCAGCACCCGGGCGAGCAGACAGTCACGCGGACAAGCCCCATCCAGGCGATCATTCGCCAGGCGTCGGAATCGGCCTCGCCGACGTTAGGACCCAGCCGCGACCTCAGCCCGAACCTCGCGGCGTCGCATTCCCCCAACCCCGGGACGTGACACCGCGGCGCGGGGCGGCGACAATGGTTTGTTCGGATGTTCGTCGCCGCCCCATGGACGCGAGGCCTGCTGGCCGCGGCTCTCGCCGTGACCCTGCTGGCCGGGCCGCTGGCCCCGGGTCTGCTCGCCCTCTCCGGCGGCTCTGCGTCCATCTGCTCCATGCACGGCCAGGGCTGCACCTGCCCCGAAATGTGCAAGCGCGGGGCGAAGCACGAGTCCGACGGTCACCGCACCGCTCCGGCCGCGGCCCACGGCCCTGCCTGCCACCGTCAAGCCGCTCCCGCCCAGGAGCCTGAGCCAAAGCCCGCCTGCAAAATGAACCAGTGCGGACGTCAGGACCCTGAGCTCGCCCTCTCATCCGACCCGGCCGAACCGGCCGCCGCTTGGCACGATCCGTTGTGGCGCTCTCCGGCGCTGTCTACCGCGCCGATCCCTGACGTCCTTCACGCGCCCGGCGCCGAGCGCGTTCCGCCCGCCCCTCCGCCTCGACTCTTCTCCTAGCGATCCCGCGTTCCGCCGCCGCTCCGCGCCTCCATGTAGTCTCGGTCCGGCGTGCGTCGCTGTGGGGCTCGCCGCTCTGCCGGCGGGCCGATGGCTGATGGACTGGATTCGAGGAAACAACCCATGCTCTGGATTCGAACCGGGCTGTCGAGTGGTCTGCTGACCTTCGCGATAGCCCTGTGGGCCTGCGCTCCCGCGCCCGCCCAAAACATCAAGGCCGCCCTGTCGGGCCTCGTGCTCGACCCTCAAGGCAAGGCGGTCGCCGGCGCCGATGTCGCCATCCGCAGCCAAGAGCGCGAGACCGAGTGGCATACCAGGACCTCCGAGACCGGACGCTTCCACCAACCGGCGCTCGACCCCGGCGCCTACGTCGTCGAGGTCGTCGCCGAAGGCTTCCGCGCCTATCGCACCGAGCCGATCCCGCTCCGCATCGGAGAGACCCCCGACCTGCGCGTTCAGCTCGAGGTCGGCGATGTCTCCACCGAAATCGAGGTGACGGCCGACATCACAGCCCTGCAGGATGACGACGCCAAGCGCGGCCGCACCTTCGATCAGCGCGAGATGAACGACCTGCCCGTCGCCGGCAACGGCTTTTCGGGCCGCAACTTCTACTCCCAGGCGCTCACCACCCCCGGCGTCGCCTTCTCGGAGCTGGCGCATCGGCCCTTCGCCGTCAACGGGCAGCGCCCACGCAACAACAACTACATGATCGACTCCATCCAGGTGAACGACCCCACCACGGGCTTCATCGCCGGCCGCGGCCGGACCGAGCAGGTGGTCAGCCAAGAGGCCATCGCCGGCATGGAAGTCATCACCCACAACTTCAAGGCCGAGTACGGCCGCAACTCCGGCTCCGTCGTCAGCCTGGTCAGCAAGGCCGGCTCCAACGACTTCCACGGCAGCGCCTACTGGTATCACGTCAACCGGGCCCTCGGCGCGCGCCAGTTCTTCGAGGTCGAAAAGGCCAAGAACCGCAACAACCTGGCCGGCTTCACCCTCGGCGGGCCGATCCAGAAGAACCGTACGTTCTTCTTCGGCAACTTCGAGACCAACAAGGAGCGCGGCGAAGCCATCTCGAACTTCCGCACGCTCACCGCCGACGAGCGCGCCCGCGCCAACCCGCTGGTCAAGCCCTTGGTCGACCTCTACCCGGTGTCGCCCAACGGCTCCCGCATCTTCGCCATGGGCGTGCCGTCCCCGTCGGACCAGTACACCTACCTGTTCCGGCTCGATACCGCGCTGACGGACAAGCAGTCGCTGATGATCCGCAACAACTTCACGGACAACGCCAGCGACATCCAGAACCTCGCCGGCTTCGTCGGGCATAGGGTCAAGACCAAGCGCCGCACGCAGTCGATCACCGCCCATCACACCTACGCCCCCACGCCGACGGTGGTCAACGAGCTGCGCGCCGGCTACATGCGCTTCGGCCAGTTCGACGACTTCATCGAGCCCTTGGCGATCGGCGACCCGTCGGTCAACGGCGAGATCGGCTTCATGATCATTCCCGGGCTCAGCCCCGCCGGAACCATCAGCTTCATGGGCGCCCAGTTGGCCGTCAACGTCTACTCGCTCAGCAACGACCTGTCGTTCACCCGCGGACGCCACACCTTCAAGGTCGGCTCCTCGGCCCGCCAGTCGCGCGCCGACGGCGGACGTGTCAACAACGCCTTCGCCGGGACTATCTTCTTCCCGTCCATCGGCTCCTTCCTCGCCGCCCAGCCGCTCAGCTACACCAAGCTCGAGGGCAACCCCTTGATCGGCCTGCGCCGCTGGGAGTGGGACGCCTACGCCCAGGACGACTGGCGCATCAGCCCGTCGCTCACGGTCAACCTCGGCCTGCGTTACGAGCTCTACACCTCGCCCACCGAGATGCACGACCGCATCCCGGCCGACGTGCGCTATCCCACCGACAAGAACAACTTCGCCCCGCGCATCGGCCTGGCCTGGAACGCCCTCGACAAGACCGTCGTCCGCGCCGGCTACGGGCTGTTCTACAACGCCGCCGAGATGGACTTCATCGGGCTGACGCGCTTCAACCCGCCCAACATCCGCACCCTGGCCGCCTTCCGGCCCCAGATGCCCAACCTGCTGGGCCGCGCCAGCGAGCAGTTACCCTCCGGCCTGGTCTACCCCTCGGCCGACTCGCGCACCTCCTACGCCCAGCACTTCAACCTCACCGTCGAACGCCAGCTCGGCAACCCCGGCTCCACGCTCTCGGTGGGCTACGTCGGCACGGTGGGTTCCAAGCTCTCGCGCACCCGCCTGCCCAACGGCGGCGAGGACCAGGCGCAGGAGTTGCGGCCCGATCCGTCGGTCGGCTTGGTCAGCCGGCTGGAAACTTCCGCCGTCTCCAACTACCATGCGCTGCAGATCGGTTTGACCCAGCGGCTCAAGGACTTGACCTTCCGCACGGCCTACACTTGGTCCAAGTTCATCGACGATGTCTCCGAGCTCACCACCGGCAATACCCAGCCCGACCGGGGCATCATCCCCATCAACGAGCGCAACCTGAACCTCGACCACGCCGTGTCGGACTTCAACACCCCGCAAATGCTCACCTTCTCCACGCTCTGGCGGCTGCCCTGGATGCGCTCCCACCGCTGGCTCGGCGGCTGGGCGGTCTCCGGCATCACGACCCTGCAATCGGGCGCGCCGTTCACGCTGTTCAGCGGAACCGACAACGGCAACGGCTCGGACAACAACCGCGTCCACGCCATCGACGGCTCCCTGCTGCGCACCACGGACGCCGCGCAGGCCGTCACCGTGGTCGGCGGCCTGCCCACGGCCGTCGCGATCACCCCCACCGCGGGAACGCTCGGCACCCTGAGCCGCAACAGCGAGCGCGGCGATCGCCTCTTCAACTGGAACGCCGCCGTGCACAAGGACTTCGCGGTCACCGAAAAGGTCAACGCCCAACTCCGCGTCGAGGCCTTCAACCTGTTCAACACCACCAACTTCAACGCCGCCTCCATGGACAACGTGCTCAGCGTGGAGCGTGACGCGACCAGCGGCCTGCCCACCGGGTACAACCCAAACTTCGGCCGCTACACCGAGGCCTTCAACCCGCGCAGCATCCAGTTGGCGCTGCGCTTCGTCTTCTGATGAGGAGTAGAGAGTCCATGAAGCGCAGAAAGTTCCTCTTCGCCGCCGCGGCTCCTCTAGCCGCTTCGCCGCTGTCGGCCGCCGCCCGCAACGAGCCCGCCCAGGGCCCCGCGTATCACTTCGAGCCGGAGCCCTCGGCGCCGCTGGCGCACTACGGCAAGCCCACTCGCGACGGCAAGCTCGCCCTGCGGGCCTCCGGAGCGGTCTACTTGCTGGCCGTCTCCGGCGGCCACGCCGGCTCGAGCCTCGGCATGTCCACCTCCAGCGACGGCGGCGACTCCTTCGCCCCGCCCACGCCCATCAGCCCTGAAGGCGCCGCCGTCAGCTCCCACGGCGAGAACTCCCCGAGCTTCGGCTTCAGCCCCGGCATCGAGGCCTACGCCCTGTGGGAACGCAGCGCCGGCGGCGAGCTCGGCACAGAGCTCCTGCTGTCCCGCTCGCCCGCGTTCGGCCACGTGTGGGAGGAGCCGGTGCGCGTGACCGACAAGTCCGAGCCCTCCACCAACGCCTTCTCGTCCCTCGGCGTCTCGCCCCGCGGCGAAGCCTACGCCGTTTGGCTCGACGGACGCGACCGCGCCAAGTGTCCCCCGGGAACCTCCTCGGTCTACCTGGGCAAATCCTCCGACGGCGGCAAGACCGTCCAGCCGAACGTCGCCGTGGCGCACGGCGTCTGCCCC
Source organism: Acidobacteriota bacterium (assembly GCA_016125275.1). Taxonomy (GTDB): domain Bacteria; phylum Acidobacteriota; class Terriglobia; order Bryobacterales; family UBA6623; genus RI-231. The sequence goes on from WGMB01000015.1 coordinate 5,818, forward strand.
TGCTGCCGGCCCTCCATCGCCTTCGGCTCCGGCGGCAAGGTGCACGTCTCCTGGCGCCAGGTCTTCCCCGGCAGCATCCGCGACATCGGCGTCGCCACCTCCACTGACGGCGGCAAGACCTTCTCCGAGCCCGTCCGCGTGGCCGCCGACAACTGGAAGATCGACGGCTGCCCGCACTCCGGCGCCTCCATGGTGGTCAAGGGCGACCGCCTCTGGATCGGTTGGTACTCCGACGGAGAAGGCTCCAACTCCGGCGTCCGGCTGAGCTACTCCGATGACGGCGGCCTCAGCTTCGCGCCCGCCAAGATCGTCTCCGCCGAGATCCTCGACGCCAACCACCCCGATCTGACCGTAGCCGACGACGGCCGCGTGCTGATGGTGTTCAAAGGGCGCGCGGCGGGGCAGCAGGACGGCTGGGCGCCGTCCGGAGCCTGGGTCCTGGAAGCCTTCGACGACGGCTCGACCACCAAGCCGCAGCTCGTCCCCGGCCACCAGTCGTCGATCTCCTACCCGCGCATCGTCGGCGGAACCTTGGGCCGAGTCTTCGTGGCTTGGACCGAAAAGGGCGAGAAGGGCCAAACCCAGATCCGCCTGAGCCGGGGCCGCCGCCAGTCGGCCTGACCACGGCCGACGGCCAAAAACAAGGGCGGCGCGAGGTCCGAGACCTTGTGCCGCCCTTCTTCGGTCAGCCAGCCTCAGGCCAGCAAATCCTTCACCACCCGCGCCTCGTTGGTCGGGCTACGGCCGGTGGTTACGGCGCGGCTGTTCCTCATCACAATCCACGCAACTGCTGGCAGGCCTGCCGACGACTGGTCACTGCCCCGCGAAGTCCCCATGCGCGGCCAAGCCGTGGTAAGGGAACAGCTCTGACCAGTGCGGGACGTGGTCGGCGAGCTTCCAGATCCTCCCACACGCCCCGCACTTGTAGTGGTAATTGCGATCAAATATCACGGCTGACAGTCCCTTTCCGCAACATTCGCAGATCAGATCGGGAAGCTGCTCCCATCTGACGTACGAACTCTCTTCGAAGCACTTCAAACAGTTGCTCGATACCATCCCGCCCTCACGGCTCCGCACCAGAAGAGCTTTCGCCCCACAACATGGCGAAGGATCCTTGCTGAACAGGAATCGCGGTGCTCGCATCGATGCCCTCAAAAGCTTATTCGCTACGCCAGCAAATCCTTCACCACCCGCGCCTCGTTGGTCGGCCCGATCAGCCGCTGGTCCAGCCCCTGGTAGGCGTAGCTCAGCTTGTAGGGGTCCAGCCCCAACTGGTGCAATATCGTCGCCTGCAGGTCCCGCGGCGTCAGCTTGTTCTCCACCACGTAGTAGCCGATGTCGTCGGTCGCGCCGTAGTTCAGCCCCGGCTTGATCCCGCCGCCGGCCATCCACATCGTGAAGGCGTGCGGATGGTGGTCCCGCCCCACGTACTCGGTGTACTTGCCGCCGCGGTTCTCGCGCATCGGCGTCCGGCCGAACTCCCCGCCCCACACGATGATCGTCTGGTCCAGCAACCCGCGCTGCTTCAAGTCCTGAATCAGCGCCGTCATCGGGCGGTCCACGCTGCGCGCCTTGTTCGGCAGGTCATAGCGGATGTCTTCCCGCCGCGACGAGCCGTGGTGGTCCCAGCCCCAGTGGTAGAGTTGCACGAACCGCACGCCGTTCTCCACCAGCCGCCGCGCCAGCAAGCAGTTGTTGGCGAACGACACCTGCCCCGGCTCGGTGCCGTACAGCGTATGGGTGGCATCGGACTCCTTGGAGATGTCCATCACCTCCGGCGCCGCGATCTGCATCCGGTAGGCCAGCTCGTACTGCGCGATCCGCGCCTCCGTCTCCGGGTCGCCGAAGCGCTCCTCCTGCATCCGGTTCAGGTCGCCGATCGCGTCCAGCGTCTTACGCCGCAACGTGCGGCTCATCCCTTCCGGGTCGCTCAGGTACAGCACCGGGTCGCCCTGCGTGCGGCACTGCACGCCTTGGTACACCGACGGCAAAAAGCCCGAACCCCACAAGCTCTTGCCCGCGCTCGGCGTGGAGTTGCCGCTCACCAGCACCACAAAGCCCGGCAGATCCTGGTTCTCCGTGCCCAGCCCGTACGTCGCCCACGAACCCATCGAGGCATAGCCCAGCCGCGGATTGCCCGTGTGCAGGTAGAGCTGCGCCGGAGCGTGGTTGAACTGGTCCGTCGTCATCGACCGGATCACCGCCGCCTCGTCGACCACCGTCGAAAAGTGCGGCAGCAGCTCGCTCACCGCCGTGCCCGCCTGGCCGTGCTTCTTGAACTGGTACGGCGTACCCAGCAGCTTCGGCACGCCCTTGATGAAGGCGAACCGCTTGCCCTCCAGCAACTCCTGCGGACAGTCCTGCCCGTCGTACTTCTGCAACGTCGGCTTCGGGTCCCACAGCTCGAGCTGCGTCGGGCTGCCGGCCATGTGCAGATAGATCACCGCCTTGGCCTTGGGGTCGAAGTGCGGCTGCTTGGGCGCCAGCGGATTCTCCGCCGAAGCCTTCGGCGCGGCCCCGGCCGCCTCGGCCAAGAACATCCCCGCCAGCCCCATCTGGCACTTCTCCAAAAAGTGCCGGCGGGTCGTATGACGAGCTTGGAGGAATCGGTCCAGCATCTCTCTCTCCGGGTCCCTTATCTCCGCGTGAGCGTCTCGTCCAGGTTCAACAGCACGTTCGCCGCGACCACCCACGCCGCCCGCTCGACCTCGTCGCCGCCCTGAGCCTCCAGGCGCGGCGGACGCACCGCCGTCAGCCCGATGTCCACATGCTGCCCGCTCTCCGGCGGACGGCTGCGAAACACCCGCACCGCCAGCACGTTCTTGCCAGGCCGCACCGTCGCCGCCGCCTGCGGCGTCAGCTTGTAGTCCACGTGCGTGCCCGTCTCCTGCACCGAATCCGCCGCCGCCACTCCGTTCACGAACGCCTCGAAGTGCGCGAACGCCCGCACGTACAGCCGAAAGTCCGTCAGCTCCTTCTCATCGACGTCGATCTCCGTGCGCAACCACAGATTGTCCGACTCCCACGGCGTGGCGATCGAGAGCTTCTCGTTCGGGTCTTCCTTGTCGGACTCCTTGCGGAACATCCGCCCGAAGGCGCTGCGACCCTTCTCCCACTTGGAATCCTTGAAGCGCGGCTGCATCCAGTCCGCGCCGGGGTCTTCGGTCGTGTAGCGCCACATCGCCGCCGGGCCTCGGCCCTCTTCGGCCTCGCGCACATCGGCCACCAGCGTCGCCGTGCGCTCGTCGGTGTAGAGCACCCGGTCAAAGTTCACCAGCTCCAGCGCCCGCTCCCGGTCGCCGGCCAGCTCCGCCCGCGCCTCGGCCTGCAGGGCCAGCACCCTCTCCACTTCGGCCTCGGTCGGCGGACGCACCAAGGCCCGCTCGAACATCGTGCGCGCGGTCCGCTCCCGGTCGTCGTCGGCAACCGCCAGCGCCAGCCGCTGCGCCGCCTCCATCAGCGTCGGGTCATTCAGCGTCACCAGCGCCTGCAGCGGCGTGTTCGTGCTGATCCGCCGCACCGTGCAGACCTCGCCCGAAGGCGCGTCGAAGGTCGTCATCGCCGGGTACGGAGACGTCCGCCGCCACAGCGTATACAGCGACCGCCGGTAGCGCTCGTCGCCCTCGCTCGTCGTCCAGCGGATCGGGCTGTAGATCACCTGCCAGATGCCGTCGGGCTGCCACGGCATCACCGGCTCGCCGTAGAGCTCCTCGTTGAGCAGGCCGCTGGCCGCCAGCGCCTGGTCGCGCACCATCTCGGCCGACAGCCGGAAGCGCGCCCCCCGCGCCAGCAGGCGATTCTTGGGGTCGCTCTCCACCATCGCCGCCGTCACGTCCGACGACTGGCGGTAGGTCGCCGACATCACCATCGTCTTCAGCACGCCCTTCATGTCCCAATCCAGCCGCATCAGCTCCGTCGCCAGCCAATCGAGCAGCTCCGGGTGCGACGGCGGCAGTCCCTGCGTGCCGAAGTCCTCCTCGGTCTCCACAATGCCAATGCCCCACAACCGCGACCACAGGCGGTTCACCAGCACCCGCGCCGTCAAGGGGTTGCGCTTGGAGACCAGCCACTTCGCCAGCCCCAGCCGATTGCGCGGAAACTCCTCCGGGAACGGCTCGAACGCCGCCGGCGTCGCCGGCTCCACCAGCGCGCCAGGCGACAGGAAGCTGCCCCGCTCGTGGATGTGCGTCTCGCGCCGCTCGTCCGCCGGCAGCTCGCGGAAGATCAGCGTCGTCACGTCGTCGCTCACCTCCAGCTTCGGCTCGTCGTTGGGCTTGTCGGCGTCCGCCGTCTGGTTGAAGAAGGCGTAGAGCTGGTAGAACTCCTGGTGCGAGATCGGGTCGTACTTGTGCGAGTGGCACTGCGCGCAGCCCACCGTCAGCCCCATCCACACCTGCCCGGTCGTCGCCACCCTGTCCTTCACCGCGGCGTCGCGAAACTCTTCGTCGTCGGTGCCGCCCTCGGTGTTCGTCATCGTGTTGCGATGAAAGCCCGTGGCGACGAGCTGATCCTCGGTCGGAACCGGCAACAAATCCCCCGCCAACTGCAGGACCGTAAAGCGGTCGAACGGCATGTTGGCGTTCAACGCCCGGATCACCCAGTCGCGGTAGGGCCAAATCGTCCGCAGCCCGTCCTTCTCATAGCCCTGCGAGTCCGCGTAGCGCGCCAAGTCCAGCCACACCCGCGCCCAGCGCTCGCCGTAGTGCGGCGAGTTCAGCAGCCGGTCGACCACCTTCTCGTAGGCCTCCGGCGATTCGTCCTCGACGAACGCCTTCACCAGCTCCGGCTCCGGCGGCAGCCCGGTCAAATCCAGCGCCAGCCGACGCGCCAAGGTATAGCGGTCCGCCTCAACCGAGGGCTTCAGATGTGCTTTGTCCAAGCGAGCCAGCACGAACGCGTCGATCGGGTTGCGCACCCAGTCCGGCTGCGAGACCGTCGGCGGCTCCGGACGCGCCGGCGCCTCGAAGGCCCAATGCTGCTGGTACTTTGCGCCGCCGTCGATCCACTGCTTCAGCACGTCGATCTCGGCCGCCGAGAGCCTCTCGCCGCCGGGCGGCATGGGGTTCTTGTCGTCCTGCACGCGCGCCACGATGCGGCTGTGGGCCGCGTCTCCCGGCGCTATGCCCGGATGGCCGCCGCTCTTGCCGGTGGCGTGCTCGAATGAGTCCAGCCGCAGGTTCGCCTGCCGGGCGTGCTCGTCCCGCCCGTGGCACGGCAGGCATTTCTTGAGGATGGGTTGGACCTGCCGCTGAAAGTCCACCTCGGCCGGAACCGTGGGAACCAGCCACAAAGCGGCAAGCAGGAGCGGGAGCGCACGCGGACCGGACATATCGTCTATCGCTTCCAGGCAGTCTACACCAGCCCGGTCCCGCAGGTCGGCGCCCGCTAGGGCAGCGCTTCCAGAAACTCCCGCGCCAGCTCCGCCGCCGGCCGCTGCTCCACGTCCAGCTCGCGGTTGATCTCCTGCATCTTCTCGAGCGAGATCGTGCCGTTCAGCGCCTCCAGAGCCTCCCGCAGCCCCGGATGCGCCTCCAAGGCCTCGGTCCGCGCCACGGCCCCGGCGTCATAGGGAGGGAAGTAGTGGCGGTCGTCCTCCAGCCGCCGCAGGTTCAGCCGCTCGATCAGCCCGTGCGTGGCGTTGCCCACCGCCACGTCCAGCTCGCCCGCCGCCAGCGCCTGGTACACCAAGTTCAGGTCGAGCGTCTTGGGAGGCCCGGCGAACTCCAGCACGTACTCGTCGGCCAACCCTCTCCAGCCGTCCTCGCGCTCCAGGAACTCGAAGTTCATGCCGATCGTCATCTCCGGCGCCAGCCGAGCCAGCTCCGACAGCGTACGCAGGCTCGGCGGCGCGTCCCGCCGCACCAGCAGCGCAAACGTGCTGTCAAAGCCGAACTGCACCGGCCACTCCGCCCCGAAGCGTTCGGCGTACTCCTGTTGCACGATCTCCAGCGTCCGCGCCGGATCCTTCTCGGGAGCATGTTGCAGGATGGCCGTCAGCGCCGTGCCGGTGTACTCGGGGTAGACGTCCGCCTGGCCGGAGACCAGAGCCTGTTGGCACAGGAACGTGCCGCCCAGGTTCATCCGCCGCTCCACCGTCAGCCCCGTCTTGCGTTCGATCTGCTGCGCGATGAGCTCGGCCAAAAAGTGGTTTTCCGAGAAATTCTTCGAGGCGACGACGATCGTGTCGGTTCCCCGCCCGCATCCCGCCAGCAGGATCGTCAGCGCCCAGAAACCAAGCCGTCGTCGCATCGTGCAGCCCGGACTAGTCGTCCACCTTCTCCGGCGGCCCCGTCAGCCAGGCCGTAAAGCGTTCCTTCTGCTCCGGCGTCGCCTCGGGATCGACCTCCAGCTTCCAGCTCTCCCGCGGCGCCGCGCCCGCATGTACGGCAATGCGCTCCAGTCTCTCCCGCCGCGCCACCAGCACGTCCAGCGTGTCGCCCGGCTGGTACTGCTTCAAGCGAGCCTCCCAGCCCGCCGGCGGCACGCGGTAGTCGCCGATCGCCAAAATCTCATCGTCCAAATTCAGCCCGCCTTCATACCCGGGCCCGCCGCGCTCCACGCCGGTCACCACCAGCCGGCCGTCCTTCACCGCCGTGCTCACCCCCAGCCAGGCCGGCGTCTCCTTGCTCTCGTCGGGCTCCTTCACCGGCTCGAAGCGCAGGCCGAACCACCCCAGCGCCTCGGAAAAGTCCAGCTCCCCCGGCTCATCCAGCGCCCCCGCCAGCCATACCGACAGGTCCTCTCCGGCCGTCTCGCTCAGCAGCGCCCGAAACTCCTGCTCCGTAAAGCCCTTCTCCCCGGAGTAGCGCTCGTACGCCAGCCGCATCGCGTCGTCCAGCCCACGGCGATCCTTGGTCGCGGCGCGAATTCGCGCGTCCAGCAGAAACCCGATCACCGCCCCGGAGGCGTAGTAGCTCACCTCGTCGTTCGACGCGTTGTCGTTGCGCTTGTACAGCTTCACCCAGGTGTCGAACGACGATTCCGTGGTCGATTGCGTCAGCCGCCCCGGCCGCGTCTGCACGCTGCGGATGTCGCCGGTCAGGCCGTCCAGAAACTCCTTGTGGTCGATCACCTCGGCCCGCGCCAGCAAAATCCCTTCGTAGTAGGAGGTCAGCCCCTCCACCACCCACAAGCTCGGCGTATAGTTCTCGCGCTCGTAGTCGAACGGCCCCAGCGCCGCCGGCCGCAGCCGCTTGCCGTTCCAGGTGTGGAAGAACTCGTGGCTCACCAGCCGCATCCAGCGCACGAAGCCCGCCCGCGTCCGGGTGGAGAAGCGGTCCGTCATCAGCAAGGTGGACGTCTTGTGCTCCAGCCCGCCGCCGGACTGCGTGATCGCATTGAGGTAGCGGTAGCGCGGGTACGGCGCCTGCCCCCAAAAGCGGATCTGCGCCCGCGTCACAGCCTCCACGCCCTCGGCCGACTTCGGCCCGTCCCACACGCCGCCCTCGCCCAGGTTCACCAGCGCGTGCGGCTTGCCGTCGATCGTGAAGTTGTAGACGTCCAGCTCGCCGGCCAGAATCGGCGAATCCACTAGCTCGTCGAAATCCTGCGCCACGTAGGAGTGCGGCGTCTCGCCCGCCGCCATGCCGCTGGCCGAATGCCGCCAGTTGGCGGGCATCTCGAGCTGCACCCTGTGCGACAGCGCCGCCGGACGGTTCGTCGCCGGGTCCACCAGCGTCACATACGTCCCCGCGCCCACCAGAATCGCGAAATCCTTCTCCACCCAGTTCGTGCGCACGGTCATCTCCCGCGCGTACAGCCGGTAGCGCACACGCACCCGGCCGGCGCCGCCGGTCTCCACCCGCCAGCGGTTCTTCGAGATCTTCCCGACGCCCGCGTCGGACTCGATGCGCTCCAGCCGCCCGGCGTAGTCGCGAATCAGATAGGAGCCCGGCGTCCAGGTCGCCATCATCAGCTCCACCGCCGCCCGCCCGTCACTGGGATACGACGCCTCGACCTCGAAGTAGTTCGTCTCCGGCGCCGGAAACCGCAAGGTGTACTCGATCGAAGGCATAGTCTGTCCCAACCCGTGCGCGGCGAAAACAAGCAAGAGCAGCCATCCGGACAAGACCGCTCTGCCGGAGACGGGCATGCCTGTCCGTCGAATCCCAACCGCCATCAGCGTCCTCCCAGGCGGCTCCGCAGAGCCCTCGCCTGCGTCGCCAGCGTCTCCAGCTCCTGGCGGCGGTCCTGCAAGTGGTCGCGCTCCCCGCGCACGAAGCGGGTGTACGGCGCGATCGTCTCCTCGATGCGGCTACGGCTGCGCTGGATCTCCTTGCGGAACTGCCCTTCCACGGCCTCTTCCAACTGTCGCCGCAACGTCGAAATCTTCTCGCGCAGCTCCTTCTTGGCCTGGCCCCGCTTGTGCGGCAGCACGAACAGCCCCACCACCGCCATCAGCCCCGCCGCCGCGATGCCCGTGAAGTCGGCCACCGACGACGAAGCCGCCAGCGACACCGCCGCGCCCAGCCCCACCGCGCCCACTTCCAGCAGCGCCGCGTTCGCCACCGCGCCCTGCACCGACTCCGCCATGCGGGCCGCCTCGCGCGCCTTGTCGTAGTTCTTCAGCGTGTCCTGCGCGGACTTGCCCACCGTGTCCAGCAGCCGCGTGCGGTCATACTCGAAGCCGCCCGAAAGCTTGTCCACGATGTCGCTCGAATGCTCGCTACGGCGCTGCTCCAGCCGCTCGCGGATCGCCCGCCACTGCTGCAGGTCCGACGTCACCAGCCAGTCGATGATGTCGTGCACCTTGTCTTCGATCTGCTGCGGCGCGCGCGCCACCACCACCCGCTCGAAGTTCTCGCGCACCTTCGCCTTGTTGAGCAGATCGAACACCCGCCCCATGCGGATCATCTCGTCGAAGAAGTCGTGCCCCCGGGCCTCGAACTGGTGCAGGATCAGGTCGATGTCGCTCATCCGCAACGCGAACCCCGCCTCCATGTCCTTCTCGTAGACCGCCAGTTGGCCCTGGATCTCCTCCACGCTGCGGATGTCGCCTTCGAGCACTTCCAGCCGCGCGTCGATCGTCCGCGCCGCCGCGTCGCTCAGCCGCAGCCCCACGCCCAAAGGGTTCAGCAGCTTCAGCCGAAATCTCTCCTGCTCGTCCAGCGTCGAGCGGATGTGCTCCTCCATCGCCGCGAAGCCCGAAGCCGCCAAGCCCGCCTCGTCCTCGCTCTGCTTGGCCCGCAAAGCTTGCTTGGCCGACACCAGGAAGATCTCCGGCGTCTCGCCCAGCAGCGTCCGAAAGCTCTCCGCCACGAACGCCCTCACCCTCTCGCGGTCCTCCGGCGTCTCCAGGATGTCGACCTTGTTCACCACCATCAGGACCTTCTTGCCCCAATCGCGGATGCCGGCCAAGAAGGCCCTCTCGCTCTCGGTGAAAGGCCGGTCCGCCGAGGTCACGAACAGCACCAGGTCCGCCCGCGGGATGAAGTGCCGCGTCAGCGCTTCGTGCTCGCGGTCGATGGCGTTGGTCCCCGGCGTATCGACCAGCGTCAGATCCTCCAGCATCGGCGCGTCGGCGGTGAGCTGCAGCACGCCTTCGTCCACGGCCAACCCGGAGGCCGCCGCGTCCTTGCCCCGCAGCACCTGGATCTTCGCCGTCGTCGGCGTGACGCCCTCTTCCAGAACCTTGCGGCCGAGCAGGGCGTTCACAAAGGCGCTCTTGCCCGAGTTGAACTCCCCCACGATCACCAGCAGGAACAGGTCGTCCAACTGCCGGATCGAGTTGCGAAAGGCCTCGTCCTCGGCCCCTTGCAGCCCGATGCGCGTCAGGGCCGCCCGCAGGTCCCCCAGCGTCTGGCGGACCTTCTGCAGATACTGCTCCCGCTCGGGACCCAGCAAGCGTACGTTGGCGAGAGGCGCTGGCACGTCGTTGTCCTCACCTATTGTGCAATAACCATCCGGCGGCGCCGCGGCTCCGGAGCCGATCCGGGCCCTTGATACAATCCGGCAAAGGAATGGGTCGAATTCGTGTTCTGCCGGACAACATCGCCAACAAGATTGCCGCCGGCGAAGTCGTCGAGCGGCCGGCGTCGGTCGTCAAAGAGCTGCTCGAGAACTCCCTCGACGCCGGCGCCTCGCGCCTGCGCGTGGAAGCCGTCGCCGGCGGTCGCCGCCTGATCCGCATCTCCGACGACGGCTGCGGCATGAGCCAAGACGACGCTCTGCTGGCCTTCGAGCGTCACGCCACCAGTAAGCTGCGCGACGTCGCCGACCTGTTCTCCATCCGCACCCTCGGCTTCCGCGGCGAAGCCCTGCCCTCCATCGCCAGCGTCTCCCGCCTGACGCTCGAAACCCGCGCCGCCGATGAGCAGATCGGAACCCGCATCGAGATCGCCGGCGGCCGCATGCTCCAAGTCCAGGAGACCGCCCTGCCGCCCGGCACCACCATCGCCGTCAAGGACCTGTTCTACAACGTCCCCGTGCGGCGAAAGTTCCTGCGCACCGAAAAGACCGAGCTGGCCCACGTCGCCGCCCTGGTCACCCACTACAGCCTGGCCCACCTCGACAAGTCCTTCCACCTGTCGAACGAGAACGGCCCGCTGCTCAACGTCACCCCGGTCACCGAGCTCGGCGACCGCGTCTACCAGGTCTTCGGCTCCGCCGTTCTCGACGACCTGGTCGAGCTCCGCCCCATCGAGCGGGAGCTCGAAGTAGGCCCCTCGCCCGCCCCGGGTCCGTTCACAGACCCCGCCGACGCCGCCGAGCGCCGCGCCGTCCGCCAGAGCTTCCGGCTGCGCGGCTACGTCTCCCGAGCCCACATCCAAAAGCTCAACCGCAACTCCATCTACGTCTTCGTCAACAACCGCCTCATCCGCGACCGCGTCGTGCTCAAGGCCATCTCCAACGCCTATCACAACGTCATCCCGCCCGGCAGCTTCCCCTTCGCCCTGCTCTTCCTCGACATTCCCTACGACGAGGTCGACGTGAACGTGCACCCCTCGAAGACCGAGGTGCGCTTTCGCCACCAGTCCTTCATCCACGACTTCGTGCGCGACGCCTTGCGCCAGCGTCTGTTCGAGTCCAAGCCGGTCTCGGCCCTGCCCCTGCCGGCCTCGCCCGCCCAGCCCGCCGCCGGCCTGCCCTATTCCGAAGCCTCCCAGCGGCTGGACCGCGAGTCCCCCGCCCCCGACGAGCCCGGCGAGGTCGCTCCCGAGCTGCGCCTGCGCTCCGAAGCCCCGCCCAGCGGCCGCCTGGACTTCGGCGCCGCCCCGGCCATGAATTTCGGCGCCCCGCCGCCGGCAGATTTCGGCGCTCCTCCGGCCGCCGGCCCCGCGCCCTCCGAAGCCGCCGCCCCGTCGCCCATCTTCGACCCCGCCGGCCTGCCCCCCATCGACCCTCGTCCGCACAGCCGAGCCCCTTTGGTGGACCGCCCCGGCGAAGGGCTCGAGTCGCTGGCCTCCCTCGACCGCCTGCGCCCCTTGGGGCAGATCCGCGACAGCTTCATCGTCGCCGCCGGGCCCGACGGCCTCTGGATCATCGACCAGCACGTGGCCCACGAGCGCATCCTGTTCGAGCAGGTCGTGGCGCGCCGGCGCCAGGGCCGCCCCGAGGTCCAGCGCCTGCTCATGCCCATCATCCTGACCCTGCAACCCGGGCAGGACCTCGTCTTCGACCGCCTCAATGAAGAGCTCGAGCGCAACGGTTTCGAAATCGAGCCCTTCGGCAGCCGCACCATCGCCGTCAAGGCCGCTCCCGCCGCCCTGAGCCCGCCCGAGATCGAGAGCCTGCTGCACGAGATCCTCGAAACCCCCGAGCGCGAGCTCCGTTCCGTTTCGCTCGACAGTCTGCAATCGCAAATCGCCGCCACCATCGCCTGCCACGCCGCCATCAAGGTCAACATGCCCCTCGATCCGGCCAAAATGCGCTGGCTGCTCGACGAGCTCGCCAAGACCGAGTGCCCCATGGCCTGCCCCCACGGCCGCCCCATCGCCCTGCGCTACGGCCTCAAGGACATCCTCAAGGCCTTCCACCGCATCTAGGGCCTTCGAGCCGCCCTTCAAGGTTTGCCTCCGAGCGGCCGATACTCCTCACGGGCTCTCGTGGAACTCGGGCCCCAGCATGCAAGTCAGCAGCTTGGCATCGATCCGGCGCGAGCCGAGACCTCCCTGGGCGTTGCGGTCCTTGCCCGTCCTCCCAACCGCCGCCTTACAGCTCGTCTCGATGCTCGAGGACGAGGAGTCCTCGATCCAAGAGATCACCCGCCTGCTGCGCCAGAGCCCGCCGGTCAGCGCGGAGATCCTGCGCGTCGCCAACTCGGTGCACTACCGCCGCGGTCCCCGGATCGCTGACATTCAGCGCGCGGTCTCCACCGTCGGGCTCCGCCGCGCGCACCGCCTCGCCCTGGCCTTCTGCCTACGCGGGCTGCTGGAACCGGTCGCGCAATACCCCGTGCTGCACACCTGCTGGGAGACCGCCATCTCGACTGCGGTCCTCTCCGAAGCCCTGGCCGGCGCCTTCCAGATCCGCCCCGGCAAGGCCTACACCGCCGGCCTGCTGCACAACGTCGGCTGCCTGGCCCTCAGCGCCGCCTACCCGAGCGCCTACGCCCAGATGCTGGATCTCAATCGAACTCACGAGTTCTCATTGATCGAATCCGAGCGGTCGCTGTTTGACACCGACCATCACGCCGTAGGGGCCTGGTTGGTCGACCACTACGGACTGCCCGCTGAGTTCAGCGCCGTCGCGGCGGAGTACGGAGACGACTCGCTGAACAGCCGCGATCTGGTCACGCTCGTCCGCGCCGGCCACCGCCTCTCCTTGCTGCTGGGCCTGCGGCCGGACGGCTCCACCGACGAGACCAAGGCCGTCCGGGCCCTCATCCGCAACCTGCCGATCGACGACCCCGAGACCGCCCTGACGCAGGTTTCCGCGGCCTATCCGTACTTGCTGGAGGTGCAGTCCTGAGCCCCGCGGCCGGACCGGCGGCGCAGCCCCTGCGCGCCCTGCTCGCGCAGGCGGACCCGTTCCTGCAAACCTACTTCCGCCGCACCCTCGAACAGATCGGCCTGGGGGTCGTGTCCGTGGCGGCAACCGGCGCGGAAGCCCTGGAAAAGCTCAGCGCCGTCCGCTACGACCTGCTGCTGCTCGACCTCGGGGTCGTCTCGCCCAGCGGCATCGAGCTGCTCGAAATGCTGCACGCCGACCCGCGCTATGACGACCTGCCGATCGTCATGACCAGCAGCATCAGCCAGTCCGACACCGTCCAACGCGCCATCGCCCTCGGCGTCGCCGACTATCTGCTCAAGCCCTTCCAGCAGCCCATGGTCGAGGAGCGGCTGCGACGGGCGCTCGCCGAAGCGCGGCGCGCCTCGCGAGACCTGCAGCGCCACGGCTCGGTCTGCCTCGTCGCCCACCGCGACCAAGCCTTCTGCGAAACCCTTGCCGAAGCCCTCAGCCCCGACCGCCGAGTCATCGCCGCCCACACCCTGGCCGCCTTCATCCAGCAGGCCAACGGCCCCAAGCCCGAAGTCGTGCTCTTCGACCCCGACCTGCTCGGCAGCCGCCTCAACTTCCTGGCGACCAGCCTCAGCCGCCGCTATGATCCGCCTCCGCGGCTCATCTCCGTCGGCCCCCTCGACGGCGAAGAGCCCGTCGGCTACATCGGCGCCATCCAGAAGACCTTCTCGCCCGGTCCCCTGGCCGAGTCCATCACCCATCTGCTCGATAACCTGCCGCTGGCTCTGCCCGGCATGGAAGAGTACCGCGAGGACCTGATCTCCGTGGTCCGGCAGGCCTTCGGCGTCATGACCGGCGACGAGGCGACGCCCCTGCCCGACGACCTGGACTGGAGCGCCCCGTCGGTCAGCCAGATCGACCTCCGGCAAGACCACGAAATCGTCTGGCGGCTGACCCTGCAAGCCGACCGCGAGATGGCTCGCCGGCTCGTCGCCGAGCTGGCCGGCCTCGAAGAATCTGAGATCGAGGAGGAGTTCGAGCTCTCGGGCATGCAGGAGATCGCCAACATTGTCGGCGGGCGGCTGCATCGCATCGCCACCGCCGCCGGAGTGCAGCTCGAAGGCGGGCTGCCTGAGCTTCCCACCGGCCCGCCTCCGCCCAACAGCATCCGCACCCTGTTTCGCTGGCGCCAGCACTCGCCCTTCGCCGCCCTGCTGGGCTCTTGCCGCAGCATCGCCGCCAAGCCCTCAGCGGCCGTTCAGCCAAGCGATCAGGTTAGCCAGCTCAGCGGCCGATAGGCTCGGCCACGCTACGCCCTCACGGCGCATCCGCTCGCGCATCTTCGGGGCGTGAGCCCAAGCGCCCGCCACCACGTCAGTCGCCCTCCACTCCCTCTTCGGCAGCGGCTGGGCCTCGTGGCACCGCGCACAGCTCTTGCCTTCAAAGACCTTCCGGCCCAGCGCCGGATCGCCGCGCTCCTCCAAGAAGCCTTCCTCGAACAGGTACGACAGCAACTGTCCCATCTGCCCGCGCTCGAGCGTCGGAATCTCCTTCCCGGTCTCCTCCGCCCACTCGTCCATGATCGGGCGGTGGTTCCACATCTCCACGGCCAGCTCCGTCAGCGTCATCTGGCGCCGCGGCGAAGCCAGCAGCGGAACCAAGTCCTTGTCGCCGGGCAGCAGCGTGTGGCACTCCGCGCAGTGCAGGTCGTCGAACAGCCTCATTCCGGCCTGCGGCGGCCCCAGTTGCAACCGTCCGCGGCGCGGCGGCAGATCGGGCATGGCGTAGATGTAGGCGATCAGGTCCGACAGCTCCCGCACGTTCAGCTCCGGCCAGGGCCGGCCGTCGAGCTCGTTCTCCTGGAGCATCGCCGAGCCGTGATTCCACATCGCTTCCAGGAACCGCACCGGGTCGTCCAGCAGCGGCCAGTCCGCGACGGCCGGGCCGATGCCCCCCGCGTCCGTCTTCACCAGCGCGTGGCAGCGGTAGCAGCCCTTTTCGCTGAACACCGCGCGCCCCCTCTCGGGCTTGCCCGAGGGCTCGAAGTAGCGCACCGAGTACAGGAACGCAAAGATGTCCCGCGCCTCCTGCCGGTCCAGCGTCGGCCGCGCCATGTCCTTGCGCGCCGCGGCGTCCCACATCGCCTCGGAGTGGTTCCAGAGGGCTGAAGCAAACTCGGCAGGCGAGAAGACCCCGCCGCGCGGACGCCCTAGATCCGGCGCGCTGCCGTCCCCCTCCTGTCCCAAAAGGCTGTGGCATCCCGTGCAACCGCGCGCACGCAGGGCCTCCGCCCCCCTGTAGGAGTCGGCGCCCTGCCCGAACAGCGGATCCGCGACCACGGCCACCACGAAAAGGAGCGATCCCATCCATCGGCGGCTCATGACATACCTCCCAAGCCTTTTTGGTAGTGCACGGCAGGCGCCATCCCGGCCGCCCCGCCCGCGCCCCGCGGGCCGCCCCGCGCCGCTCGCGCTGGGTCTTTTGCCCCAAGACGGCGGCCCATTCCGCGCCGCGTTCCGAAAGATTTGTCGCCCGCCGCCCGGGGCGCTACCATAAGGCTGATTTTTCGTCCGACAGGAGAGCTTGCCATGCAGCGCAGAACGTTCGTCAAAAGTGCGGCGGGAGCCGCCCTCGCGTCCCCCGCCTTCGCCGCCGGGGCCAAAGTCCTGGGAGCCAATGACACCATTCGCGTCGCCGTCTTGGGCGTCAATGGCCGCGGCCAGAGCCACTTCAACGGCCTTCAGCCGCTCGACAACGTCCAGGTGACCCACTTCGTCGATCCCGACCTCGAGATCGCACGCCAGCGCGCCGGCGAGTTCGAGAAGAAGTTCGGCCACAAGCCGGAGGTCGTGCAGGACCTGCGTCGCGTCCTCGACAACAAGGACATCGACGTCGTCACCATCGCCACTCCCAACCACTGGCACACCCTGGCCGCCATCTGGGCCTGCCAGGCCGGCAAGGACGTCTACGTCGAGAAGCCCGCCACCCACACCTTCAACGAAGGCCTCAGCCTCGTCGCCGCCGCCAAGAAGTACAACCGCATCGTCCAGCACGGCGTGCAGTTGCGCTCCTCCGAGGCCGTGCAGGAAGCCGTCCAGAAGATGCGCGAAGGCATCATCGGCGACGTCTACATGGGCCGCATCAACATCTTCAAGTGGCGGCCCAAGCTCGAGGACTTCCCGGCCAAGGCCACGCCGCCCTCCACGCTCGACTACGACCTCTGGGTCGGCCCCGGCAAGTACCGCCCCTACTCCAAGCGCCACGTGCACTACAACTGGCACTGGACCTGGGACTACGGCAACGGCGAGATCGGCAACCAGGGCATCCACGAGACGGACATGCTGCAGTGGGGCCTCGACGTCGGCCTGCCCACCAAGATCACCTCGATGGGCGGCAAGTACCTCTGGGACGACTACCGCGAGACGCCCGAGCTGCTCTCCACGCTGATGGAGTTCGACAACGGCAAGAAGTTCGGCGAGGTCGCCGTGCGCTTCTGGTGCTCGAACCACGAGACCGAGTCCGCCAACGGCAACCTCTTCTACGGCTCCGAAGGCTATCTCGAGATCAGCGGCTACACCGACTACGCCTTCTACTTCGGCCGCAAGAACGAGCCCGGCCCCAAGGGTTCGGCGCCGACCAAGCACTTCGAGAACTTCGTCGACGCCGTGCGCAGCCGCAAGACGTCCGACCAGAACGGCCCCGTCGAGACGGCCCACTCCGCCGCCGCGCTGGCCCACCTGGGCAACATCACCTTCCGCCGCGGCAAGGTCCTCGAGTTCGACTCCGCTGCTGGCCGCTTCACCAACGACAACGAAGCCAACCAGATGCTCGGCAAGGAGTATCGCAAGGGCTTCGAGGTCCCGCCGCCCAACAAGGTCTAGGCGGCCCGTCGGCGTCCCGGAGAGCCCTCCCAGGCCCCGGGACGCCTTCTCTTTGCTCCTATGTGGCGTGATCCGGCCCTTCGCCCGCTCTCTCACCAGCACCAGCACGGCCTGGCGCTGACTGTCGTCCTCCAGCGCGCCCTCCAAGCCGACGCTTCCCCGCAAACCGTCCGCCGGCTCGCCGAAGACGTTCTCCGGATGTGGCAAGTCGAGCTCGCCGGCCACTTCCAGGTCGAGGAGGAGTTGCTCTTCCCGGCGGTGCGGGAAGCCTTGGCCGAGCCCGGCCTCCTCGACGCCCTCATCGGCGAACATCGCCGCATCGAGCGCCTGGTCGACGCTCTCCGCGCCGAACCCACCGCCGAGGGCCTCGCCGAGCTCGCCTCGCTGCTTGCCCAACACATCCGCGCCGAGGAGCGCAGCCTGTTCCAGCAGATCCAGCAGGCCCTCACACCCGAGGCGATCGCCGACCTCGGCGCCCGTCTCGACGCCGCCGTCGCCAAGCTCTGCCCGGTGACCTCCGGCCTCCCCTGGCAAGAGCCGCCACGCTGAGCGTCTCGCCAAAGCGAAAAGGGCCGGACGTTCGCCGCCCGGCCCCTCTCTAGCCAGTCTTTCGAGCCCGCCGCCGTCACTTCGCCGGCGGAGCCATCTTTCTACGACTCTTCGTCCTCGGAATCGTCGGAATCCTCGTATTCCTCGCCGTCGGAGTCCTCGTAGTCCCCGTCCTCGGAATCCGAGTCGCCGTCGTATTCGCGCTCCTCGTCTCCAAGCTCGGTATTCTCATCCAGATCCTCGGCGTCACCGTCGTAGTCCTCGTCTTCGGCAGCAGCGGCCGTCGGCGCCGGACGGGCCGGACGCTCGCTCGGAGCGGCCTTCGGCTTCGGCTCCACCTTCTTCGGCTTCTTCTTGGGGCCGAACATCAGGTGCATCGTGCGGCCCTCGAGCCGCGGACGGCCCTCCGGCTCGCCCAGCTCCTTGAGATCCTGCACGAGCTGGAGAAGCAACTTCTCCGCCACCTCGGGGTGCGTGATCTCCCGGCCTCGGAAGAACACCGTGCCCTTGACCTTGTTGCCTTCTTCGAGGAACCGCAGCGCGTGGTTCTTCTTGAACTCGTAATCGTGGTCGTCGGTATTCGGTCGGAATTTGACCTCCTTGACCTCGATCTTGTGCTGCTTCTTCTTCGCCTCGTTCTTCTTTTTCTTCTCCTGGTAGGAGAATTCGCCGTAGTCGATGATCTTGGCGACGGGCGGAATGGCGGTCGGGGAGACCACCACCAGATCGAGCCCCATGTCCTTGGCCCTGCGGATGCCGACCGGCGTCGGCAATACCTCCGTGGCGCCGTCCGGGAACACTACCCGGACCTCGCGGGCCCTGATGGTCTCGTTCACATTCTGGCGACGAACGCGGCGAAACGGTCGAAATCGTCTGCGAAAGATAGCTCTGCCTCCTGAAACTTACGGGTTGAGTGACGACCAAATCTCCAACGCACCGGCCCCACCGGACGATGCGCGAAATTCGGAGCAATGCTGGGAAAACGGGCTCGACGGAGCCCGCCAAGCGATGACGCGGCGCGAACCGGGCTCGCCCGGCGACTCGTTGCTGGTTTGCAAGAGGCCAGAGAGCGGGGCTTTTGTCAGCACGCAGCTACAAACAGCACGTTCACCATGCGTCGTCGATTATCGTACCATGCGATCCTGGTAGAAGCAGTAGCGGATCGCGTGCGATTCGTTGCCTTCCGCGCGGCGTCCATGCCGCCGCCGTTCTTGACAATGCCGAAAAGGCTTCAATAGCATGGAACTCTCATCCCCCCAATACCTTACGTCCTACTGACCAATGATCAAACACGACATTGTCATGGAGGTCGCCAACCGCACCGGCCTCAGCAAGACCAAAGCGGAGATGGCGGTCGAAACCGTTTTCGAAACCATGAAGCGCGCCATGGAGCAAGGCGAACGCATTGAGCTCCGCGGCTTCGGCGTCTTCAACGTCCGTCCACGGAAGACCGGCATCGGCCGCAATCCGCGTACCGGCGAAGAGGTCGTCATTCCTCCCGGCAAGGCCGTCCGCTTCAAGCCGGGTAAAGACCTCCAGACTCTCTGAGCACTCCCCGTCTGCGACCCCTGACGGTCGTGTTATGTTATAGAAACTCGTGAAGATGGCAGGCGCCTTCGGGCGCCCCGCGTCTTTGTGCGTTTCCGCGTCGCGCGTCTCGGCGGCGCGGTCTTGGAGCCTAACCAGCTTGAATAGCTCGGCGACTCGCCGGCGCGGCTTCGGCCGCCTGCCGGGTCGAGGCAGCGGCTGGGGTCACACCCGGGCGTCGTGCGGACGGGGAGGTTGTGGATGAACAAGGTGCGTGTAATAGGACACCGCGGGGCCGCCGGCCTGGCCGAGAATACCATCGCGGCCTTCGAGGAAGCCTTGCGCCAAGGCGCTGACGGCATCGAGCTCGACGTGCGCCAGACCGCTGACGGCCGGCTCGTCGTCGTCCACGACTCCGTCGTCGGCGACCGCGCCGTGCAGAACACGCCCTACGCCGACCTCATCGCCTCCGAAGCCGGCCGCTCGATCCCTCTTCTGGAAGAGGCCCTCGAGAAGTTCGGCAAGAGCACCGTCATCGACATCGAGCTCAAGACTGGCGGCTTCGAGTCCGAAGCCGCCGAGCTCATTCGGCAGTACACCAATCCGGAGAAGATGGTGGTCTCGGCCTTCGACGCCAAGGCGCTGCTGGTGATGCACGACGTGCTGCCCGAGGTTCAGCTCGGCTACATCTACAACCGCACGCAGGACGAAGAAGCCCGGCACCACGCGCCCATCGACGTCGTCATCCCGCAGTTCCGGCTCGCTTCCCGCGAGCTCATCGAGGACGTCCACGATCAGGGGCTGGAAGTCTGGGCCTGGACCGTCAACGACGACGCCGAAATCAGCCGCCTGCTGCGGCTCGGCGTGGACGGGCTCATCACCGACTACCCGGCCAAGGTCGTCGCCGCCGTCAAAGGCTAGGGCTGTTGTGGATTAGAGGTCCGGGCGGACGGTCGTGCGGTTGTCTACCGCCACCACGCCCTTGACCTTCTTGGCGACCTTCTCGACCTTCTTCTTCTGCTTCTCCGACTCGACGAAGCCGGTGATGGTCACCTTGCCGTCCTTGACGGCCACCTTCAACTGCCGAGCGCCCAGCTCGCGGTCCGTAATCAGCTCGCGGTTGACGCGGTCATAGAGCAGGTCGTCGCTGACCTTTTCTTCTTCGGCCGCCAGGGCTATAGCCGGCAGCAGGCCCAACACGGACCGTTGCAGAAACGATCTCCGAAGCACTGTCTTATCGTAACGGATCTGTTTCCGCCGCAGAGGGGCCCTCGGCCGCCTCCACGTCCTCATCCGGACCGTCCTCGCCCCCCTCGTCGTCCGGGTCGTCGAACAGCAGCGGCCCATCCGGCTCCTCGTCGTCCAGCGTCACCGCATCCAAGGCGAAGCGGCGCTGGTCCAACGTCCGCATAAAGCCCGGCCGGTCGCGCCACTTCGGCTTCACCTTGACGAAAATCTCCAGGAAGACCTTGCGCTCGAAGCAGGCCTCCAGCGACTCCCGCGCCGCCGTCGCGATCCGCTTCATCATTGCGCCGCCCTTGCCCAGCACGATCGCCTTCTGCCCCGCCCGCTCCACATACACCGTTGCGGCAATCCGCAACAGCCGCGGGTGCTCTTCCCAGCGCTCGATGGCCACGGTCGTCGCGTGCGGAACCTCTTCGTTGGTCTCGTGCAGAATCCGCTCGCGGATCAGCTCGGCGGCCAGAAACCGCTCCGGCTGATCGGTGATGAACTCCGGCGGATAGAACGGCGGCGACTCCGGCAGCCGCTCCAGCAGCAGCTTCACCAGCAGGTCCGTCTGCTCGCCGCTGAGCGCCGACAGCGGCACGATCTCGGCGAAATCATGCAGCCCCTGATACTCCACGATCAGTCCCAGCAGCTCGCGCTTGTCCTTGAGCCGGTCGATCTTGTTCAGCGCCAGCAGCGTCGGCAGCCCCAGCGCCGCCGCCTTCTCGATCGCCGCCCGGTCGCCCCGGTCGGGCCGGCGGGTGGCGTCAACCACCACCAGCACGCAATGGCAGCCCTGCGCGGCGCGGTCGATCTCCCGCTGCATCCGCCGCCCCAGCTCGCGCTCGGCCAAGTGGATCCCCGGGCTGTCCACAAAGACGATCTGGCCTTCCGGCCGCGTCAGCACGCCTTGGATGGCGTCCCGCGTGGTCTGCGGCTTGGGGCTGGTGATCGAAACCTTCGAACCCACCAGCGTATTGAGCAGCGTCGACTTGCCGACGTTGGGCCGGCCTAGAATCGTGACAAATCCTGACTTCAAGAAGCTCTCTCTTGGGGCCTCGCCGGAACCCCCTCGGCGTCTTGCGCCCGCCGCACCCGCAGCGACCGCACCCGGCGCTCGTCCGCGCTCAGCACCTCGATCTCGATGCCGTCCAGCCGCACCTTCGCGCCCGGATCGGGCACCTGCCCGAGTTGCTCGCAGACCAATCCTCCCAGTGTCGTCGATTCGGTGTCCTCATCGGGCCGAAATCCCACCAGCTCGGCCAGACGGTCCAAATCGAGATTGCCCGAGGCCACGAACGAGCGGTCCGGGTACTCCACCACGTCCAGGTCCGGCTCGCTCTCGTCGCGAATCTCGCCGACGATCTCTTCCATCATGTCTTCCATCGTCACCAGGCCGGCCGTCTGCCCGTACTCGTCCACCACAATCGCCATCTGCGCGTTCTGCTGCTGCAGCTCCCGCATCAGCTCGTGGATCAGCTTCGTCTCCGGCACGAACGTCAGCGGCCGGCTCAGCTCCCGCGCCTTGGTCGTCTGCCGCCGCTCGCGGTCGATCTCCAGCGTGTCCCGGCTGTGGACGAAGCCGATGATGTTGTCGATCGAGCCCTCGTAGATCGGAATCCGCGAGTACTCCTCGGCGATGTGCGCCTGCCGCACCTGCTCGATCGTCGAATCCGCCGGCAAGGCGGCGATCTCCGGCCGCGGCGTCATCACCTCGCGCACCGTCTTGTCGCCGAACTCCACCACGGACTGGATCAGTTGCCGATCCTCCTGCCCGATGAAGCCCTCTTCCTCGCCCACGTCCAGAAACACCTGGATGTCCCCCGGCGAGCCGTTGGCCTCCGGCTTGGTCTCTTCGCCGCCCAGCTCGGCTACTGACTTGGCAAAGCCCGTCAGCACCACCAGCGGCGCAATCGTCCAGGCCAGCGCCCGGGCCACGCCCACCAGGCTCCGCGCCCACTCGCCCGTCGTCCGGGTAATCAGCACCGACGGCAAAATGTGTCCGAACACCGCCAGCGCCGCAAACGTCATCAGTAGCGCCTCGGCCGCCGTGGCCAGGCTCAGCTCGTCGCTCGACACGATGCGGATCGACGCCACCGTCAGCACGATCAGAGCCCCCTGCTTGAGCATCGTGTAGCGCCGCACGCCCTCGGTCGGCTCCAGCTTCAGCCGAGGCTGCAGCACCTCCTCGAACACCGCGAACGCCCGCGCGCCCGGATGCGGCCGCAGCCGCAGCGACTCCACGTAGAGCTGGGTCAGAAAACCGGCCAGCGTGACCACGCCGCACAGCAACGCCGCGACGAGGATCTCCAGCGCCAGGATCATTGCGTCCTCTCGATCAGCCCCGCCGCCAGCCCCAGCTTGCGGCGCCAACGCTTCTCCTCGGCCGCCATCTCGCCCGAATCCATCTCGTGGTCCCAACCCAGCAAGTGCAGCAGCCCGTGCAGAATCAGCGTCTTGACCTCTTCCTCCACGGAATGGCCCAGCTCGGTGGCCTGCAATGCGGCGCGCTTGGCGGAGATCAGGATGTCGCCCAGCCGCTCGCCCTCGCCTCCCGGCCCGTCCTCGTCGTCCGGAAACGAGAGCACGTCGGTCGACTTCGCCAGTCCGCGAAACTGCCGGTTCGCCGTCCGCACCGCCTCGTCAGAGGCGATCAGGACCGCAAACTCCCGCCCTTTGGCGAGCTTGTCGTCGAGCTGCTCCAGGAACGCCCGGATGGCGGCGTCATCGACGGCCACGCGGCGTTGGCGGTTGCGATACCACCAACTAGGACCGTCAGTCTTGTCGGAATCCGTGGGGGGAGGTCTCATTCGCGAAAGCGTCGGAACCGGACGGCTCCTCCGGCTCCGGCGTGTAGTCGGCCTGCACCGGCGTCGGGAAGAGCGTTTTCTGATTATATCGGTCGTAAGCGCGAACAATTCGCTGGACCAAGTCGTGGCGCACCACGTCCTTGTCGGTAAAGTACACGAACGACAAGCCCGGCACGCCGTGCAGCACGTCGATCGCGTCGAGCAGGCCGCTGCGCCGCCCGCTGGGCAGGTCGATCTGCGTCGCGTCGCCCGTCACCACGGCCTTGGAGCCGAAGCCCAGCCGCGTCAGGAACATCTTCATCTGCTCCGCCGTCGCGTTCTGCGCCTCGTCCAGAATGATGAAGCTCTCGTTGAGCGACCGCCCGCGCATGAAGGCCAGCGGCGCGATCTCGATCACGTTGCGCTCCACCAGCTTCTCCACCCGCTCGGCGTCGAGCATGTCGTAGAGAGCGTCGTACAGCGGACGCAGATACGGGTCCACCTTCTGCTGCAGCGTCCCGGGCAAAAAGCCCAGCCGCTCGCCGGCTTCCACCGCCGGCCGCGCCAGGATGATGCGCTGCACCTGCTTCGAAAGCAGTGCGTTCACCGCCTGCGCCACCGCCAAATAGGTCTTGCCCGTACCGGCCGGGCCGATCCCGAAAACCAGATCGCAGCGCTCCATCGCCTCGAAGTAGCGCATCTGGTTCAGGCTGCGCGGCGCGATCGCCTTGCGGCCCACGAGCCGCTGCCGGCTGGTCAGCACCAGATTCCGGAAGTTGACCTGGCCGTCCTCGGCCGCCACCGTCAGAAAGCCCTTCACGTCGCCGTTGCTGAGCCGGTGCCCTTCCCGCACCAGACTCTCGTAGTCGGCGATGATGTCCTGCACCCGCCGCACCGATTCCGGCTGGCCGGTGATCTCCAGACTGTCAGGCAGAACGTGGGTGCGGACCCCCAACGAGGACTCGAGAATCTGTATGTTCTCGTCGTGCGTCCCAAAGAACGCTTCGATTCCGTGGGAAAAGTTGACCTGGGCTGTCGTCAAAGCCTTGGCTTGGCTCCTCGCATGGGGCTGAATTTGAACCGACTATAGCCCAGCCTCGGAACCAAGTCAATCCATCCAACAGCCCTGTTTCGAAGGGGTTTCAATGTCTCTTTTCGCTCATTGACGGGCGTCTTGCGCCCCTGCCGTCAGCCTACCACCGGTCCGCCGCCGGCGCCGCCTTGCCGTTGCGCGTCCGCTTCTTGCGCTTCTGCTCGATCAGCTCCTCCAGGCTCAGCACCAGCCGCCGCGCCCGGTCCAGCAGGTCCTCTGAAATCGGGCCGGACACCTTGCGCAGCTCCCCGAAGGCCGCCACCGCATACCGCCGCGCCTCGCCCAGCCGCCCCACGTCCCGCAGCGCAATCGCCAGGTTGAAGCGCGTCTTGGCCGCCCCGAACGTGTTGCCTTGGAGCTGGTCGAAGCGGATCGCCTCGCGATAGTGCGGCAAAGCCCGGTCGATGTCTCCCATCGAGTACGAAGCGTGCCCGTACTGCAGGTTGTGGCTCGCCAGGCTGGCGAAGTCGTCGGCGGCGTCGTGCTCCACCGCCCGCAGGTAGTACTGCCGGGCGTCGGTCAAGTGCCGGATCAGCTCCGACTCGGGCCGGTCCGTGGCGCGCGCCGTGCGGAACCGTTCCCAGGCCACCAGCCCCAGCGCCGCCAAAAAGCGCGCTCGCTCGGGCGCGTGCGGCGGCAGCGTTTCCGCGCCCCGCCGCAGCCAGCGCTCGGCGCGCGCCAAGTCCCGTATGCCCCGAATCTCCGTGTAGTTCGCGCCCAGCTCGTAGCACCAGTCCGAAGCCTTCTGCGCGTCGCCCAGCCGCTCGGCCAGCTCCACGGCTTCGTTCTCCACCTTGTACAGCGGCCGCGAGTCGTTGCGCGCGATGGCGCTGGTCCGGAACAGCGAGTCCGCCAAGTGCCGCACGGCCCGCAACTGCACCGCGTCGAGCTCTTCCACCGGCCGCTGGAGATAGGCCTCCACCTGCGCCCGGTCCCAGCTCATCGCCGCCTTCTGCAGTTCTCCGGCCCAACTGAAGACCTGCTGCTTCATCGCCAGTTGGATGCGCTGCTCGATCACCGCCCGCCAAAAGGTGTCGCGCTTGGGCAGCGGCCCGCGCGTGGCAGGGTCCAGGCAGTAAGGCGCCAGCTCCTCGGTCAGGTCCTGCCACACGCTCGTCCGGCCGGCGACCAGGTACAGCGCGCCCAGTCCCCGCACCGGCCCCACGATCTCGTTCCACCAGCCCCTCTCGCGCGCCGCCCGGCAGGCCTGCCGCAGGTTGCTCTCGTTCCACTGCAACTGCGGCGGAACGTCCTCCTCATCCGCCTCCACGGCGTCGGCGACGGCATGACCGAACTCGCCCAGGGCCCCCACGAAGGCCCTCGTCGTGCGCTCCTCGCCCGCCGTCGCCGCCTTCTGCTCGGCCGGTTCGTCCTCCACGGCCAAGTCCACCTCGCTGGCGTCCTTCTCCAGCGTCTGCAAGTCGCTCGTCCGCAGCGCTCGGGCGATCACCCCCGTCGGCAGGGCCTTCGAGGCCGCCCCCAACCGGTCGCTGATGCTCCTCCCGCTCGCCGAGCGGCGTCCGCTCAGCCCCGACGAGGCGCCCAACGACGGCCGCACCGTCACCGGAAACCGCCGCTCGAACAGCGCCCGCAGCGGCTCCTCCGCACACGGCTCCACCCGATACACGCCGCTCGCCAGAGACCCCAGCAGGCCGAAATCCCTCGCCCGGTCCAGCGGCGACTCCTCCTCTCTCGACCCCAACCGCTCGATCTGCGGCTGCAGCTCCCGCAGAGCCCACGGCTGCGGCGACGACGTCATCCGCGCCAGCAGCTTCACGTCGACCGTCGTGCGGAACAGGTGCAGCAGCGCCAGCACGTCCTGCTCGGCGTCGCTGAAGCCGTTGAACAGCACGTAGCTCAGCGCCGCCGTCGCCGGGTCCTCGGCCGCGTCGCCGCCCACCAGCGCGCCGCCGGTCTCGAACACCCGCCGCGCCAGCTCCTCGAGCTGCTCCTTCGAGCGAAGCCCCTCGTGCAGGGCTTCGCGCACCAGCAGCCGCGTCACCAAGGGGTTGCCGCGGCCGAACGAGACGATCGGGTCCCACTGCTCCAGCCCCGCCGTCGGCGCACCGCACTCGGTCAGTACCGAACGCACCAGTTGCAGCCGTTCCCGTGCGCTCCACTCGCCCGTGCGCAACCTCTGCACGCGTTTGCCCAGCCACTCTTCCTCACGCCGCGAAAGCAGCAGAAAACGCCCCTGCGTTTCCGTCACCGATTCCAGAAATTCCTTCAGCAGCTCCTTCTGCTCGAAGCTCCAAGGGTCCAAGCCGGACCCCTCCGGCCCCTCCACGGTCTCGAGCCCGTCCCAAATCCACAGCACCGGAATCTGGTTCAGGATGTACAGCGCCGTATCCAGCCGCTCTTCCGGCTGCATCCGCTCCCACTGCAGCCCGTTGCTCTCCAGCGCCTCCTCGAAGTGGGCGGCGAGTTGGTCCAGCAGCGACACCAGCGAGCGGTGCAGGTGCAGGGAGCTGTACAGCACCGGGCCCCCCAGCCCGCCCGAGCCCGTCAGCCACACCGCGAAGCCCGACGCCGCCGAGGTCTTGCCGCTGCCCTGCGGTCCGTGCAGCAACACCGTGGAGTTGCTCTGGAACATCCGGTCCAGGTCCGCTTCGAGGTCCGCCCGCCGCACCTGCCCGGGCTGCTCCGGGTCCGGCATCAGCGGGTCCAGCGGCGGCCGCTCCCGCTCCACATAGGGCTTCTCGAAGCGCTGGCCTTCCAGCGGGCTCAGCGGCTGGAACGGGACCGTTTCGTGGACGATCGGCTCGCACCAGTCCACCCGCCGCACCGCGTCGAAGGCGATCGAGCGCTGGGCGTCGCGTTGCGCCTTCCGCCGCGCCGCCGTCGCCGCCGAGCCCACCGTGCGCCCCTCGCCGAGCTCGGCGTAGAACGTCTCGAACCACCCCGCCACCGCCGACGGGTCCAGGCAATAGGGCGACTCCACCACCGCCGCCACGCCGAACGCGCTGAGCTCGTCGGCCAGCCGGTGAAATCCTTCCTGAATCTCCGCCCGCCGCTTGGCCGCTGCGTTCGCGGACGTCTCCCGCAGCTCGCAACAGTTCGACAACACCAGGATCGGCGTCCGCGCCTCGCCCAGCGCCTCCGCCAGCGCCGTCGAATCCACCAGCCGCAGCCGTGAGCTGTCTTGCGCGTGGTGCAGCGCCAGGTAGCCGGCCACGCCCGCCGGGGCCGCGTTCTGGGCGTACCGCGGCTGCGGCGTCTCCTCTTGCTCCTCCGCGCTCAGGTCCGCCGCCAGCGCCACGCCGTCAAAATGCACCACGTGGTACGGCTCGCCGAAGGCCTCGGCCTCCAGCAGCGTGCTGGTGAGCTTGCCGAAGGTCGGCGGACGCAGGATCTCCCACTCCACCTGCCGCGCCGAAAGCCGCCGGGCCAATTCTTGAAAATCCGGCCGGAACGCGATGTCGCCCAGGCGGCTGGGCCGGCAGATCACCGCCAGCACCCTCAGCCGCCGCGCCTTGTCCGGCTTGAACAGCGCTTCGCCCGGCGTGAACGCCGCCCGCCGCACGAAGCTCTCGCACTCCGCCGCCAGCCAGCGCCGCGACGAGCGCTCCCGCAGCAGCTCCCAGGGAAGGTCCTCGCTTCCCTCGGCCGGCGGGCTGATGATCTCCACCCGAGCGTCGGCCAGGCGCGCCGAAACCTTCTCCCACAGCGCCGCCGCGGCCGGCGTGGCGAACGCCGCCTCGAACAGCCCCTCGCCGATCTTCTCCAGCCGTCTCTCGGTGTAAGTCGCTACGTCCCGGGCCTCGCCCGCCGGATAGTCCAGGTAGTCTTCCCAGTACCACCGGATGTGTTCCCTGTCTTCGGCGGAAACCTCGAAATCCAGCTCGACGGAGCAGTCTGCGGCGACCTCGCCCTCAGTGAGCAAGACCAGACGCAACGAGCCTGTCCGCGCGGATGCGCGAACGTGTTCCAACCGCAGCGTCAACTCGGCCACCGGACTCTACCGTACAGCGGGCCAGTACTACAGCCCCATACGGAATTCTTCTGGGTGGGGTCGGGAATAGCATCTACGACCGGGAAAAGCCCTAGCCCTCGGCGGGACTAGCGGCCCACGGCGCGAACGCGGTCCAACGGCGTCGGGGCCAACGCCACAGCGTGATCCCGATCCTGCTCCAGCTCGCCGCAATGCGCCCGCAGCCCGGCATACGACCGCACGGCCACACAGCGCCGCCGGATGTCGATGCAGCCCGCCCTTTGCAGGCGGTTCAGAGCGCTCGACGTCGTCTCACGGGTCGCCCCGATCAGCCCGGCCAGGTCCTTCTGGGACAGGCGCAGCTCCACGCATTCGGCCAGCTCGTCCTGCGTCCAACGCAGCAGCAGCCGGGCGATGCGCTGCTCCACTTCCAGAAAGCTCACCCACTGGAGCTGTTCCTCGAGCCGGCGCACCCGTTTTTGCAACAGATCCGCAAAACCCGTCCAGAATTCCGGCGTCTCCTCCGCAAACCGCACCGCGGCCCGCGTCGGAACCATCGTGATGGCCGACCGTTCGAGCACTTCGGCCGACGCCGAACGCACGTCGCCGCCCACCAGACCTTCTTCGCCGAAAATCTCTCCCGGCTCCACGATCTGGAACAGGCAATGCTTGCCGCCGGGTCCGTGGACCCACGTCTTCACCCGTCCCTCGCGCAAGATCAGGACCCTGTCAGCCGGGTCCCCGGCTTCGTAAAGCTCGGTTCCCCGCCCCAGGTTTCCCAGATGAACAGCTTCATCGAGCTGCGCCAATTGGGAGCCGGCGGACGGGACCGACATCCGTGGAATCAGTGTTGCAGTCGTCAATTCAGACCCGAATGCCTCAATCAAGGCGGGGACAGAATATCAAAAATTCCGCCCAGGTCCCAAGAAATATTAGGATTGCCGTATTTTTTTATGCAACGTTTGCGCCACGGCGAAACGCTCGGCTACGGCCGGGTCCTCGGGGTCCTTTCCCAGCCGTTCCAACTCGGCCGCTACGCGCCGCAACCCCTCGGAGATCGCCGCCGCGTTGGTCTTCAGGATGCCTTCCCAGATCTCGTACGAGCTGCCCGCCAGCCGCGTCATGTCCCGCAGGCCGCCGCCGGCCACCTGCAACTGCGTCGGGTTCTCCAGGGACTCCCAAACCGCCGCCGCCAGCGCCGTCGACACCATCTGCGGCACGTGCGACGTCATCGCCGTCACCCGGTCATGCTCGTCCGGCGTCATCGCCAGCGGCTTGCAGCCGATCCTCCGCAGCCAGCCCACCAGTTCGTCCACCCGTTCGTCGCCAGCGTGCCGCGCATCCGGAGTAATCGCGTACACCGCGCCCCGCAGCAGCTCAGCCTCGGCGATCGCCACCCCGCGGCCTTCCTTTCCGGCCATCGGATGCCCGCCCAGAAACCGCGCCTCGCTACCCGCGAACAGCTCCTCGGCCCGCTCTACGATCGCTTTCTTGGTGCTGCCCGCGTCGGTCACCAGCGACCCCGGCCGCGCCAGCCGCGCCACCTCGGGGAGCTGTTCCAGAATCCGTAGAATCGGCTGCGCCAGGTAGATCAGGTCCGACGCCGGCAGAGCCTCTTCCAGCGGGGCCCCCTCGTCGATCACCCCCAGCTCCATCGCCTCGGCGATCGTCGCGGGACGGCTCACGCCCACGATGCGGCCCTCGAAGCCCGCCTTGCGCAAGGCCAGGGCGAAGGAGCCGCCAATCAGCCCCACGCCGACGATCGTGACCGTCTTGAGCGGCATCGGCGCGCCCTACTCCGAGCCGGCCGGCGCTTTCTGGAGCTCGCGCATCGCCGCCATCACGGCGTCAAAGATCTTCTCCACCGATTCGCTCGGCAGAGGCCCCCGGTTGGCGCGCCGCAGGTTCTCGTGCACCGCCCGCTCCCGCTCGGGATCGAACACCTCAATGCGGTTCTCGCGCTTCAGCGGCGCCAATTGCAGCACGATTTCCGCCCGCCGGTTCAACAACTCCACCAAGTCCCGGTCCAAAGCGTCGATCTGCCGACGCCAGTCGCTGAGCTCCCTCACGCCACTCCTCCCGTCGCCGGCTGCGGAACCTTCAGTCCGCTCTTGAGCTCGCGCGCCAACTCCTCCAGCTTCGCGCCAAGCTCCGGCGACTCCCCGTACTGCTCCACCACCCGCATGATCGCGCTGCCCACAATCGCCCCTTCGGCATACGGCGCCACGGCTTCTATGTGCTCCCGCCGCGATAGCCCGAAGCCGATCGCCAACGGCAGGTCCGTCGCCTTGCGGGCCCTCTCCAGCAGCGGAATCGCCGCGTCCGAGATCGTCTCCCGCATCCCCGTCACGCCCGCCGTCGACACCAGGTAGAGGAACCCCGTCGACGCCTGTGCCACCTGCCGCAGCCGCTCGTCCGTGCTCGTCTGCGCGCCCAGAAACACCGTCGCCAAGTCCCTGGCCCGCATCGCCTCCAGGTACTCCTCGGCCGCCTCGATGTTCAGGTCCGTCAGCAGCGCCCCATCCGCGCCCGCCTCGGCGATCTTAGCCGCAAACGCCTCGAAACCATAGCGCAAAACCGGGTTCAGGTACGAGAACACCACCACCGGCAGCTCGCTGCTCCGGCGAATCTCGCGGATGATCTCGATCACCTTCTCCAGCGTCGTCCCGGCCCGCAGAGCCCTCTCGCTCGCCTTCTGGATCACCGGCCCGTCCGCCATCGGGTCGGAAAACGGCACGCCCAGCTCCAGAATGTCCGCGCCGCCGCGCTCCAGCGCCAGCGCCAGCTCCGCCGTGCGGTCCGGATGCGGATCTCCGGCCGTCAAATACGCGATCAGCGCGCGCGAGTCTCCCTCACGCAGCCGCGCGAATGTTTGGTCAATCCGGTTCATCGCGGAATCCCGGCCGAAACGAGCCGACAGTTTGTGAGCATACGATGCGCCGGCCGCTTCAATCAAGGTCCGGCATGTTCTCGCGGAAGATGCCGATGTCCTTGTCGCCTCGCCCGGACAGGTTCACCAGGAAGCGCTGTCCCGGCGCCGACGGCGCCCTCCGGATCGCTTCCGCCACCGCATGCGCCGACTCGAGCGCCGGAATGATCCCCTCGTACCGCGCCAGCGTACGCACCGCCGCCAGCGCGTCCGCGTCTTGGCAGGCGGTGTACTCCACCCGCCCCTGGTCCCGCAGATAGGCGTGCTCCGGCCCCACCGAGGCGTAGTCCAGCCCGGCCGACACCGAGTGCGTCAGCGCGATCTGCCCGGCCTCGTCCTGCAGCACGTAGCTGCGCGTGCCGTGCAGCACGCCCGGCGCGCCGCCCTCGCCCGAAAACCGCGCCGCATGCTCGCCCAGCGCGTCGCCGCGTCCGCCGGCCTCCACGCCCACCATCCGCACCGACTCCGCGTCCAAGAACGGGTGGAACAGCCCCAGCGAGTTGCTGCCGCCGCCCACGCACGCAAACAGCACGTCCGGCAGCCCGCCCTCGCGCTCGCCGAACTGCGCCCGGGCCTCCGTGCCGATCACGCTCTGGAAATCCCTCACCATCACCGGAAACGGGTGCGGACCCAGCGCCGAACCCAGCAAGTAGTGCGTCGTCTCGAAGTTCGCCGTCCACTCCCGCATCGCCTGCGTCACGGCGTCCTTCAGCGTCCGGCTGCCGGTCTTCACCGCCTCCACGCGCGCGCCCAGCAGCCGCATCCGGAAGACGTTCAGCTCCTGGCGCCGCATGTCCTCCTCGCCCATGTAGACCGTGCACTCAAAGCCGAACAGCGCCGCCACGGTGGCCGAAGCCACGCCGTGCTGGCCCGCGCCGGTCTCGGCGATGATGCGCTTCTTGCCCATCCGCTTCACCAGCAGCGCCTGGCCCAAGCAGTGGTTGATCTTATGCGCCCCGGTGTGGAGCAGATCCTCGCGCTTGAGGTAGATCTGCGCGCCGCCCAGGTGCTCGCTCAGCCGCTTGCAGTGGTACAGAGGCGTCGGACGCCCGGCGTACTGCCGATTCAGCTCCTCGAGCTCGGCCTGAAACGCGGGGTCCTGCCGCGCCTCGAAGTAGACCTGCTCGATCTGCTCCAGCGGCGCCACCAGAATCTCGGGCACATAGCGTCCGCCATAAGGCCCAAAGCGCCCCAACGAATCCGGCAACGTGGCGTTCTCGATGACGTGCATGAATCCTCTACTTTAGCCCCGTTGGCGGCCCAGGTCCCATTTCCGACCCGCGTGGGCCTCAGTCGTAGTGGAAACGCCCTGGGAGGAAATTAACTTCTTCGTCGGATACCAGGTAGACCAAGCGATGTTCTCGGGTGATGCGGCGCGACCAGCAACCGCTGAGGTCGTGCTCGAGGCGCTCGAAGGCGTTTCGCCATCGTCGGGTCTTGCTCGACCCAGTGCGCCAGGTCCTCCAAAAACTCCGGCGCGAAGATCGCCCGGCGGCGGTCCTCAGCCTTGGGCTGACTCATCGAGCCCGACTCTCTGGGCGAGCTCCTCAACGGTCAGGGAAAGATAATCCCCTCGCCGAGCCCTTTCACATCGTGGAGTATACCCCCACCCCCGCACGCCCGCAAAAGATCAACCGCCCCCCCAACACGCAAAACGGCGGGGCGCCCGATCCCCAGACGCCCCGCCGTCCCCCCCACCAACTCAAACTCACGGCACGACTTCCAGATCCAGGAACGTCGTCGTGTCCACCCAACGGAAGACGCCGCCCGCGTCCAGCCCCGTCGCCTCGAAGCGCGTCACGCCCTCCGCCGGCGGCATGTGGGTCACGTTCAGCGTCAGCAGCCCGTCCGGCAGCAACGCCAGCGCCCACGGCGGAACCGTGAACGACAGCGCCCCCGCCGTCGTCGTGCACACGAACGCCTGCGAGCGGAACTGCATCGGGTCGCTCACCGGACGCTGCACGGTCGGCGGAATCAGGAACGACCGCCCGTGGATCACCACCAGGTCGTTCGGGTCCCCGCCCGTCCAGCTCAGCGTCAGCCCCGCCGCCCGGCTCACCTGCGTCCCGGCCGCCAGCGAAGTCGTCACCGTCACCGGCGGCGACACCGTCATCGTCGCCGGACCGAACGCGCCGACCTCCGCGCCGCCCATGCCCTGGGTCGCGTAGTCGCCCTGCTCGATCGCCGCCGGCAACGGCGCCATGTAGAGCGGACCCAAGGCCGTCTGGATCGGCGTCAGCGTCAGGCTCACGCCCGGCCCCGTCACGTCGATCGTCCCCGCATCCAGACGCTGCACGGCCCCTCGCACGATGTCCGCAATCCCGTTCGGGCCGATCGGGTAGCTGTTGCAGCTATCCGTCGCCGCCGGCGGCACGCCGATGTCCAGCGAAGCATCCTCCGCCAGCCGCACGAACTGCGCCAGGGCCATGTTCGGACCCGTCGCCGTCATGCCCATGCCCGGCCCCTGTCCGAGGCCCAGCCCCAATCCGCCGGCAAACGACGGGATCCCCGGGTGCAGCCCGTAAGGGCCTATGCCGTTGTTCCCCACGCCGCCCGCGCCGCTCCGCACGCCGCCTCCGGGGCCCCTGTTCGGTCCCACCGGGTTGAACGGCGAAGGCCTCGTCGGGTACGGACCGCCGTAGCCGGCCGCGGCGCCCAGTTGCCCCGGCCCCAACCGGCCCAAGCCGCTGGCCAGCACCACCTGCCCAAAGCTCTCGCCCGCCGAGGTGATGTTGAACGCGTCCCGGCACACCCCGCCATTGCGGTGGATCGCAATCGTGCCGATGTTGCTGGTCCGGTCCATTTGCTGCAGCCGAACCGGCGCGGCGCAGCTATCCGGAACGCCCGCCGGAATCACGATCTGGATCTGGTCCAGCCCCGCGAAGCCCGGCGCCCGCCCGGCATATTGCACTTGAGCCCTCATGCCGGCCACGAACACCTCCGGCTGCTCGACCGCCGGAGCCTGGCCCGGCGTGGGGTCGCCCGCCGCTACCGGCGGATTCGTGGCGCCGAGGCCCGTGCCCCATAGCACCATCACCTGCCCCGGTCGCGCCGAGTCCCGCACCCCGTTCATCCGAAACCGGTTCGCGGGGTCCGCCACATCCTCAAAGTTCTGCGCCAGCAGCGGTCCCCGACCATTGCGCGCCTGGGTAAACAAGCCGCAGCCCATGGGCCCGAACGGCGCTTCCACCGTATTGCTCGTCCCTTGGGTCGTCATCACGCGAATCCGAATCCGGTCGCCCGCCAGCCCCAACGGCAACTGGCAGTTCACCTGCGCGTCCGACACGTACAGCAGCCGGCACATCAACTGTTCATTGATCTGCACGCGCGTCCGCTGCGGCCCCAGCTCCTCCGGCAGGGGAAACGCCCCCGCCTGCACGCCCGCCGCCGGCCCCAACCCCGATCCGAAGATCGAGATCATGCCGCCCGGCGCCAGCTCCGCTCCCGGAAAGTCGGCGGGCCGAAAGCTCGCCGCATTCACTACGCCTCCCTGCGAAATCACCGGCTGAGCCGCCCCAGGCAGAACGGCTATTCCAAAAAACAGAGCCGCGAAACCCGCCACCCGCGGCCCGAAGGTTCTCTCTCGCATGTCCTACCTCCCTGCGCCGGCAGCCTTCCTGGGCGCCCAACCGCCGGAGCCGTCTCTCGCTAGAAGGAACCTTTGAGCACACCGGGCGCCATACTCCCGCCCGAGGGCGGAAATAGTCCCATCCCGCCGTCCTGAAGGCGAAAACTGCGGTCTTTGACTGAAAGCAGGAACCTCCCTTCCGGCGCACGAGACCCTCCCGCGTACGGAGAAAATTGGGGGTCTTGCCCCACCAGCCGCTAGGGCGTTTGGCGGAGCAACACCCCTCTCGAAGCGCCCGGAGCCCGTGTACAATGGCCCCGCCATGCGCCGACTCCTCCCGCTGCTGCTGCTCCTGGCCGTAGCCGCCGCCGCCCAGATCGATCAGCCGCAGTCCTTCCGGGCCCAGCGCTCCTCCAGCTACCGCGCCAACGGCGCCAACCGCGACGCCAAAGTCGTTCCCCCCGGCCAAACCTTCGTCGTCGCCGACCTCTCCGGCCCCGGCCGCATCGTCCACACCTGGTTCACGCTGGCGACCAACGAACCGCGCTATCTGGAAACCACTTGGCTGCGGATCTATTTCGACGGCGACGCCGAGCCCGCCGTCGAAGCGCCCTTCGGAGCCTTCCACGCCCTCGGCCACGGCCGCGTCGCGCCCATCCGCTCGCGCTTCGTCACCGTGGTCGCCCGCCCGGAGCTCAACGCCAACCTCGCCAACCCCAACGTCGCCGGCTTCAACGCCTACTTCCCCATGCCCTTCGCCCGCGGGGCCCGCGTCGAGATCGAGAACCGCTCCGCCCAAGAGATTCGCTCGCTCTACTACCAAATCGACTGGCAGCAGCACGCCCAGCCGCCCAGCACCCTCCGCTTCCACGCGCGCTTCGCCGAAAGCCCCATCCAGGAGCCCATCCCCGGCGCCGGCGGCTTCGAAGCCGTCAACCCCGACGGCGCGGACAACCACCTCATCCTCGAGACCCGCGGCCGCGGCCACCTCGTCGGCCTCGTCCTCTCCGTGGACGCCCTACGAGGCGGCTGGTGGGAAGGCGACGAGATGTTCTGGATCGACGGCGAAGCCAAGCCGTCCGTCTACGGCACCGGCACGGAAGACTACTTTGGAGGCGCCTGGGGCTTCCGCAAGGCCTACACCAACGACGACCACGGCCTCAGCTACCTGGAGAAGCTGCCTTGGCGCCAGGACTGGCAAGCGGGCCGCTATACCATGTACCGCTGGCACGACCGGGACCCGATCCCGTTCCAGAAATCCATCAAGCTGTCCATCGAGCGCGGCCACAACAACTCTGCCCGAGACAGCCGCTACACCAGCGTCGTCTACTGGTACCAGCAGCCCTGAGCTTCGGCTTGACACGCGGGCGTATCCTGGACGCGAGAGGTCGACAAACCCAGCACGACCGCCGCCATCCGGGCCGCCGACGGAGGCGAGAGCAGCGAGCGGCGACAGCGTCGCAAAAACCGGCGCGTTTCGCCTCGCCGAGGCGTCCAGAGCGCCAAGAAAGGCTCACTTTGGCTCAGTTTGGCTCACTCTGGCTCACTTTCGGATGATTTTTTCGGCGGAGGCCCCGTCTCCAGCCCTTCGGCCACGCAGTCCGCCCACATCCGCTGCACCTCGGCATTCGGGTGATTGTCGATCGGCACCCGCCGCTCCGGCGTCAGCGGCACGCGGCAGTCCACGAAGGGCAAGCCGTTGGCGCGCGGCGCCCGCAGCTCCCAAGTGTCCGCGCCGGCCACGCCGTCCTGCAGCAACGCCAACAGAAACCGTATGCCCCGCCGCCGGCACAGCTCGGCCATCTCCACGATCAGCAGCTCGGTAATGCGCTGCTGGTCGGCCTCGCGCCCGTCGCTGCGGCGCTTGGCCCACGAGCGCTCCAGCAGCTCCACCAGCGCCAGCTTGTCCCGCAGAGGCGTCTGCGGGTAGGCCTCCGCCGGATGCCGCACCAACCGCCCCTCGCTGTCGAGCGAACAGTACGGCAGCAGCGGACGGACGCTCGACGCCTGCCTCGTCAGCGCCCGCAGCCACATCGCGCGCCCGATGTTGCGCACCGCATGGTGCTCGATCAACCCGTACAGCACCGTCTCGGGCGCCTTCTGCCGCTCCAGCCGCTCCTCCAGCAGCAGCAACGACTGGTACGTCCCATAGGCGGACACCCCAAAGTTGCGGTACCGCCGCCCCGGGTCGCGCGCCTGCAGCAGCCACGCCAGCGTCTGCTCATCGGGCAAGCCCTGCCCGTAGAGGAACGACCCGCCCATCAGCCAAACCTCCGGCGCGCCCTCCGGAGGCGTTTCAGACGTCCGCCGCGACCCGTCCTCGAGCACCGTCACCCAGCCATCGCCGGTCGCATGCCGCCCAGGCAAATTCCGCCAGCCCAGCGTCGCATCCGGCTCCCTGATCCGCACAAACGGGTCGGGCGAAGGGTCCGGCTGCACACTCCAGGTCTCCCCGCCGGCCAAGCGCACCGCGACCTCGCCCAAACCCAGCGCCGCCACGAGCCCCAACGCCACCGCCGCAAACCCAAAACCCCGCCGCATAGTTCCGATCCTACAGGGTCTCGCCGGCGGGGCTCGTGGCGGCTACCCGATGTCCGCCTTCGGCCCGAAGAGCTCGTAGCGAATTCGAGACTCCGGCGTTCCGCGTCGTCGCAGGTCATGGATCACCGCGCTCATGAACGGCTTCGGCCCACAAACGAAGTGCCAACCCCGAGGGTTCGGCAGGAGCTCGTCGAACAGGCCCTTGTCGACCAGTCCGACGCTGTCACAACGGCCATCCTCCACGTCGCCGGGCAGCGGCGCATCGTAGCGCACGTGCGTCCGCACGTTCGACAGAGTTTCGGCAACCTCACGCACCTCGTCGCCCAGAGCATGCACTGCGCTGTTGCGGGCCCCGTGGATGAAGTAGACCGGGTTGGCGACCCGGCGGTCCGCCAGCGTCTTGAACATCGAATGGATCGGCGTGATTCCGACGCCGCCGGAGATCAACACGATCGGCTCTCCGTCAGCCAGCTCTTGCAGACTCGGCAGCGTGAACTCCCCGCACGGCGGTCCCACGTCGATGCGATCGCCTTCGTGCAGATGGTCATGCAGATAGTTCGACACGACGCCATGCACGCCTTCCGGCCCCGCGCCCAGCTCGCGCTTGACGCTGATGCGATAGTGCCCCACGCCGGGTCGGTCCGACAGGCTGTAGTTGCGCGGGGACGTTTCCCTGGTGGGGATGTTGACCTTGACCGTGATGTATTGACCGGGATGGAAGTCGGCCAAGGCGCCTTCATCGGCGGGCTTCAAATAGAACGACGTGATGATGCTCGATTCGGGCTGCTTGCGGGCCACGACGAACGAGCGAAACCCGTTCCATCCGCCCTTCGCGCGCGCTTGCTCACGGTAGATTTCCGCCTCTCGCTGGATCAGGATGTGGGCCAGAAGGCCATATGCTTCGCCCCAGGCCTCCGTCACCTCGTCAGTCACGGCCTCTCCCAGCACCTCCTTCACCGCAGCCAGCAAATGCTTGCCGACGATCGGATAGTGCTCCGGCTGGATGTCGAGCGAGCAGTGCTTCTGCGCGATCAGCTCCACGGCGGGGCCCAGTGCGCCCAAGTTCTCGATGTTGGCCGCGTAGGCGCAGATGGCGCCGGCCAGGGCCCTCTGCTGGGTCCCGGCATGTTGGTGCGCTTGGTTGAAGAAACGCCGGACCTGCGGGTCGCCTTCGAACATCCTCCGGTAGAAGCAACGCGTGATCGTCTCCGCATTGGCGGCGACGGCCGGCGCAGTCGCCTTCACGATCTCGATGCTGGACTCCCGCAGCGTGGGGGGAGGTTGGGATAACATGTATTCACGATGCATCTTTAAAGTCTAGCCCCGATCCGCCTCGAATTGAGCGACCCGGTGAACTTTCTTTTTGTCGCCCGCGGTCTTCGCGCCGCCGGC
Organism: Acidobacteriota bacterium; assembly: GCA_016125275.1. Taxonomy (GTDB): domain Bacteria; phylum Acidobacteriota; class Terriglobia; order Bryobacterales; family UBA6623; genus RI-231. The sequence goes on from WGMB01000015.1 coordinate 44,145, forward strand.
CCCTCATCATTGGAGTCACCCCATGCATTTGACGCTGCACTCCGACTACGCCCTCCGAGTCCTGCTCTACCTGAGGCTTCGTGGTGAGAACAAGTCGACGATCCAGGAGATCGCGGACGCCTACGCTATTTCCAAAAACCATCTGATGAAGGTCGTGCAGCAGCTCGCCGCGCTGGGCTACGTGAGCGCCAGCCGTGGACGCAACGGCGGGCTGGTGCTTGCAAAGCAGGCGGAAGACGTCAACCTGGGGCGCGTGGTCGAACAGATGGAGCCGCACCTCAACCTGGTGGAATGTTTTGACATGACCGTCAACACCTGTCCGATCGCCCTGTGTTGCGATCTAAAGACGGTGTTGACCGAGGCCCAGCAATCTTTCCTGACCACGCTGGCGCGCTACACGCTGGCGGATCTAGGAACCCGGCCCGAACGGCTGCGCAAACTCCTCCAGATCGCGCCGGCATCGCAGCCTGGACAAACCTGATGCAATCTCCGGCCCCTTGGGCTACTGCTCCGCCCGCACCCATTCCAGCGCCGCCCGCGCCTGGATCGACTCCACCTGCGCGCCGTTCAGCCAGCGCAGAAAGGTCAAGCCGTCCTGATCGACCAGGAACACCTCGCCGTCGAAGTCGAGCGGGGCGGGCTGCGAGGTCGGGGCTCCTGTTTCATCGTGAGTCACCAGCCATTGCCGTCCGGCGAAGCTCCACTGCGCCAACCAGCCGTCTCCCCACTTCGCCACCGTCACCATCTGGCCGGCGGCGTCCGCCGAGGGCTCGAAATCGATGGTTCTGGCCAAGCCGATCAAGCCCTGCGCGCCAACCAGCGTCAGTCGCCGAGCCTGACGATCCAGGACCCAGGCCTGCTGAGCGCCGTCGTCGTAGGTCGGATCGCCCCGCTCAGCGGCCGCGCGCTGCGCTCCAAAGAGCTCACAGTCCGGTAGTGACCAAATCGTCGGTTCGTACTCCTTGAAGAAACAGCCGCCCGCCCGAGCGAAGTACGTTCCCCGGGGCCGCTCAGCGGCTGCCGGCGGGGCGGCGCTCGACGGTCCCCGGTCGGGTATCACGTTGCGTTGAGAGGCGCCGCTGGGCTGCACCAGGGCCGTACTATCAAAGTAGTGAGCGCCCGGCGAAGGCCCGGTTTTCCCACCCTTGACCTCGATGGGCGAGGACTCGAACCGGGTCACCTCGATCCGAGTCGTCAACTTCGCTGTTGGCTCCTTGGGGTCGTCGTCCACCCAGAGCGTGGAGGGCTCCTCCCCTGGACCACCCGGCCGGATCGGGCTCTGGTTCAGCAGCGCTGTTTGGATCGCCGCGTACGGTGCGTCACGGCGAAGCTGCCGTCCGCTCGGCCCGTCGAAGATCACAACCGGCAAGCCCTTGCGGATGGATCCATCGGAAAAGCGCAGCCGGGTGTACTGATTGATCTCCTCGCAGCCGCGCTCTTCCCAGAGATAGTTGCACCCGAGCTCTGCTCCCAGAATGCCCACAACCGTGACGGTTCCTGCGCCCGAGGCGGCGAAGGGATCGTCCCACTCCCCCGGTTCCACCCAATCCGCGTAGTCATTGTCTCGAAAGGGTTCCTTGGCGACCGCCAGGTACGGCTCGAGATTGTCCGGGTGCAACGCGGTCCAGCGCGCGCCTTGGGCTTCATAGATCCCGCTCAGCCAGCGCCTCTCGCGCATCTCGTCGGCATAGGCGCAGTCGCTGGTGACGAGCTCCGCCCGGCCGTCGCCGTTTGAGTCTCGCAGCAGGGAAGCCGGGTCCGCAAAGACCCCTTGCGTCTCGATCGTCCAAGGAATGGGCCGTCCGTCGCCTTCGAACAGCAACGCCGTCATCACGCCGCCCTCGACACAGCGGCCATTGCCGGCCCACGCCATGGCGAACAGCAAGTCGTCCTGGCCGTTGGCGTCGAAGTCGGCCCTGTAGACCCGATGCGGCCCGTTGCTGGTCGGGAGCTCAACCTCCCAGGGTGGGCCGGCGCCGTCCATACCCTCCGCGAATAGAGAACCGGGGCCTCGAACGCTCACCCGCGCCAAGCCCAAATCGACGGACTTGGGAGGATCGGCCCAACCCAGCTCGCGAATCTCGGCGATCTCCTGCACGGGAAACCGCGGCGGGGCCTGCGCGCACGCCGACCCGGCCAAGACCAGCCAGCAGCCCACCCAGCGAAAGACCATCCGACTCGCCCTCCCGCCCGATCGTACGCCGTCCATCGCTCACTCCTCCCCTCGCACCCACTCGAGCGTCGCCTGCGCCCGAATCGACTCCACCGGCGCATCGTCCTCCCAGCGCAGAAAAATCAGCTCGTCCCGCGAGCTCTCGAACAATTCCCCGGCGACCTCCGCTTCCACCGGTTTCGAGAGCGGAGCCCCCTCCTGGTCGTGGTACACGAAGTACGTCCGGCCGCCAAAGGCCCACTGCGCAACCTTGCCTTCGCCCAACGACGCCACACCGATCAACTCGCCCGGCGCACCCGGCGGAGCGGCGAGCTGCACCTCACCGTTCGGCGGGGCCGCCCACGCGGACGGCCGGATGGTGCGGCTCTGCGGGTCCACGACCGCCAGGTCGTACGAGCCCTGATCCAAGACGCGCAAGCCGCTCTCGGCGCCCGCCTGGAGGTCTCCCAGCAGGCTGCAGTCCGGCAAAACGTAGACGACCGGCGCCTCGCGAGTCCCTTGCAGCAGAAAGCACCGCCCCCCGCGGCTGAAGTAAGACCCGCGAGGCCTGTCGGGCGGTTCGGGGCGGATCGAAGGCACGGGCCGGACGATCCTGTAGCCGGGCGGGGCGACGCTGGGGATGGCATCGGAGCCGATGTCCAGGCTTTTGGGCGCCGGCGCGATGAGCTGACCGTCCGCCCGCCCGCCGCCCCAGACCCCGAGCAGCCTAGCCGCAGCAGGCGTGAGCGCGGGCGGAGGCCCTGCGGGCGGATCGGGCGCCCCTTCGGCCAGCTCGATGGGGACGGAGCCCATGACCGACACGACAACCCGCGGCGTCGGTTCCTTTTCAGGGTCCTTTAGTCGGCTCGTCGTCCACAAATACTGCGGTCCCTGGTCCGCTCCAATCAGCCGCACGAGGTTGCCGCCCTGCAACAAGCGATCGAGCGCCCAGCGTGGCTCCGCGAAATGGATCTGCCTGCCTTCCGGGGCGTCTTCAACGACGACTGGCCAGCCCTCCCGGACGCGCCCGTCGGAGTAGCGCAACCGCCCCCCGTTCCGGCCCCCAGGCAGAATGCCGGTCACGCGCAGCTCGGGTCCGTCATACAGGGTCGCGGGCGTTGACGGCTCTTCGTCAGCAGGAGGCTCTTCGAGCACATCGGCGAAGTCGCGATCCTGATATCTCTGCCGCAAAGCCAATTCGTACGGCGCCAAAGAGCTCGGCTCGATGTGCTGCCAGTCCGGGAGGTCCGCTTCGAACACCGCACTGATCCAGCGTTGCTCCCGGCGTTCCTGCCCCACGTACGGCGACTCGCATTCGTTGGTCGCCAGCTCGGCTCGGCCGTCGCCGTCGGTGTCGAAAAGGATGGGCGAGCGGCCTTCCGGCTCCGCGAGAAAGCCGTGCGTACCGGTTTCCCAGGGGGTCGGCCGTCCGCGCTCGTCCATCATCAGGAAAAGGAAGCCGCCACCGTCGATGCACATCCCGTTCCCGATGAACGGCAGCAGCACCAGCAAGTCGTCCCGCCCGTTGCCGTCGAAATCCCCTCGATAGGAGGGTCGGCCGTAGATCGTGGTCCTCAGCCAGACGCGCCAGGGCAAACCTTCCGCGTCGACCCCCTCGATCACCACCCCCTCTTCCGCACTGTAGACGCGGCCGACGCCGACATCCATCCCCGCCTCGGTGAAGACCGCATCGTCGCCCCCGATGTCGCCCAGATAGCTCATCGGAAACGGCGCCTGCCCCCAGCACCCGCCCACCAACAACAAGCAGCAACCCAGCCCACGAAATAACATGCCTGAGATCATACCCCCAATCCCAACCGCCCACTGCCCACTGCCCACTGCTCACCGCTCACCGCTCACTTCCCTGCACGCTTCGCCGCCCCGGTGCGTCATCCTTAAAGACGGGACATGGCAGCGCCGGAAAACATCATCCTCGCCCCGGAATCCGAGGCCGAGCACGCGCGGGAGCTCGCGGCGCGCTACCGCTACGAGTTCATCGAGCTCAATCGCGCCCACATCGACTCCAACCTCTTCCGCTCCATCCCCGTCGAGCTCATGTTCCGCCGCAACTTCGTGCCCTTGGCCGAACGCGACGGAGCCCTCGAAATCGCCATCGCCGACCCTTCCGAGCTGCCCGCCCTCGATGAGATCTCGGCGCTGCTCGGCAAGAAGCTCCGCATCAAGGTCGCCACCCTCGCCCAGATCACTGACCTGCTCAAGAAGACCGAGCAGTCCCAGCGCGTGCTCGAAGAGGTCACCGAAGGCTTCGTGCTCGACGTGGTCCGCGACGAGGACAACGACAACGAGACCCTCTCCATCGAGAAGCTCACCGGCGGCGACGACATCTCGCCGGTCATCAAGCTCGTCGACACCACCATCTTCAACGCCCTCGAGCGCCGCGCCTCCGACATCCACATCGAGACCCGCAACGCCGAGGTCGCCATCAAGTACCGCATCGACGGCGTGCTGCACTACGCCATGCCGCCGATCTCCAAGGACTGGCACGAGACCATCCTGTCGCGCATCAAGGTCATGTCGGAGCTCGACATCGCCGAGCGCCGCGTGCCCCAGGACGGCCGCTTCCGCGTCCGCTACAAAGGCCGCCAAATCGACTTCCGCGTCTCGATCATGCCCACCGTCCACGGTGAAGACGCCGTGCTGCGCGTGCTCGACAAAGAGTCGATGAGCGAGAAGTTCAAGAAGCTCTCGCTCGACGTGATCGGCTTCTCCGAACGCGACAAGCGCCGCTTCGGGCGCTACATCCGCGAGCCCTACGGCATGGTCCTGGTCACCGGCCCCACCGGCTCCGGTAAGACGACCACGCTCTACTCGGCGCTGAGCGAGATCAAGACCGACGAAGACAAGATCATCACCATCGAGGACCCGGTCGAGTACCAGCTTCACGGCATCACCCAGATCCCGGTGAACGAGAAGAAGGGCCTGACCTTCGCCCGCGGCCTCCGCTCGATCCTGCGCCACGACCCCGACAAGATCATGGTCGGCGAGATCCGCGACCCGGAAACGGCGCAGATCGCCATCCAGTCGGCGCTCACCGGCCACTTGGTCTTCACCACCGTCCACGCCAACAACGTGGTGGACGTGCTGGGCCGCTTCCTCAACATGGGCGTGGAAGCCTACAACTTCGTCTCGGCGCTCAACTGCATCCTGGCGCAGCGGCTGGTGCGGCTCAATTGCCCGCACTGCACCCGCCAGATCCGGCAAGACCCCGAGCTGATCGAAGAATCCCGGCTGCCGCTGGAGCAGTGGGGCGACTTCCTGTTCGCCGAGGGCGAAGGCTGCATCGAATGCTCCGGAACGGGCTTCCGCGGCCGCACGGCGATCCACGAGCTGCTGGACATGTCCGACCGCATCCGCGAGCTGATCCTGGAGCGCCGCCCCTCGTCAGAGATCATGCGCGCAGCCCGGGAAGAAGGCATGACCACCCTGCGCGAATCCGCCATCGAGCGCGTCCGCGACGGCATCACGACTTTGAGGGAGATCAACAAGGTGACGTTTATCGAGTAGTCGTCAACCGTGAACGGTGAGCCGTGAACCGTGGTTGAGCGCCCCATGCTAGTGCGATCGTTTCGAGACTCGGAGGCTTGGCAAGCGTCTCACGAGCTCACACTGAGGATCTACGGAGTGACGCGTCAGTTTCCACGCGAAGAGCTCTTCGGACTGACGAGCCAACTACGGAGGGCCGCCAGCTCGATCGCGGCCAACCTGGCGGAAGGCTACGGCAGGCACTCGAAGTCGGAGCTCCGGCGTTTCTGTCGCATCGCCAACGGCTCCCTGCACGAGACGAGCTATTTCCTTCTGCTGGCCACGGACTTGGGATACCTGGAAGAAGCAACGATGGACGATCTGACCCAGATGACGAGACGAGTCGGCCAACTCTTGGGAGGAATCGAACGCAGCCTCGGCTGAGCCCCAACGGCTCACGGTTCACGGCTCACGGTTCACGAACAATGCCCCTCCCCTCCCTCATCTCCGACCCGCCCCCCCTCGTCGTCTTCGAGTTCGACGAGAGCGGCGTCACCGCCGTGCGCCGCGACCCGCGCACCCTCGACGTCGTCGCCCGCGCCGAGCGCTCCTTCGCGCCCGGCGTCCTCGACGTCTCCGCCGCCCACCCCAACATCCGTGACATCGAGTCCGTCGAGACCGCCGTCGAGGAGATCCTCGTCGAGCTCGGCCCCCTGCCCCGTCCCGAGGCCGCCATCCTGCTGCCCGACGGCGCCTCCCGCCTCACCCTGCTCGACTTCACCGACCTGCCCGGCTCGGCCGAGGAGCGCCTCAAGCTCATCCGCTTCCGGCTCGTCAAATCCGTCCCATTCGACATCGACTCCGCCCGCATCGCCTACCGCGTCGACAAGGTCGAGGCCGGCCGCCGCCGTGTCTTCGTGCAGGCCCTCAGCGAGGAGTCGGTCGGCCAATACGAGCGCGCCCTCGAACGCTTCGACCTCTGGCCCGGCTACGTCGGCGGCTCCACCGCCGCGACCCTCAACCTGCTCGAGCCCGGCGGCATGACGCTGCTTGCCAAGCTCTCCGACCGCACCCTCACCATGGCCGCCGTCGACCGCGGCCGCCTGCTGATGATCCGCACCGTCGAGACCGCCCTCAACTCCGTCGACGACGAGCGCCGCGCCTTGCAGGACCTGACCGCCGACCTCTATCCCACGCTCGTGTTCATCGCCGACACCCTCGGCGCGCCGGCCGCCCGCATCGTCATGGCCGGCTTCGGCGAGCTGCTCGAGCCGGCTCTGCGCGAGCTGCCGCACGAGCTCGGCTGCCAGGTCGCGCCGTTGGTCTCGAACTACGGGCCCGTCGGCCCGCGCGAAGCCGGCATCTGGGGGTACCTGCGCGCATGACCTCCGCCCTGCCCCAGGTCTTTGTCGAGACGCCCCGGCTGCGCCTGCGCTCCTGGACCGAGGCCGACCTGCCCGCGCTGCATCGCAAGGTCTTCGGCGACCCGGCCGTCATGGTCTTCTCGAACGGCGTCAAGACCCTCGAACAGGTCCGCGACTGGATCGCCGCCGACCAGGCCCGCGGCGTCGAACAGGGCTTCTCGCACTGGGCCGTCGAGCGCAAGAGCGACGACGCCTTCATCGGGCTCTGCGGCCTCAAGCTCCAGCCCCTGGCCGAAGGCTCCTACCCCGAGGTCGGCTACCGCCTGGAGCGCGCCGCCTGGGGACGCGGCCTCGCCACCGAAGCCGCCGGCGGCGTCCTCCAGTGGGCTTGGACGCACACCCGCTACCCGGAGATCATCGCCCTGATTCATCCTGAAAACCTTCGCTCGGTCCGCGTCGTCCAAAAGTTGGGGATGCGGCTCGGCTGGCAGACCGACTGGTACGGCATACGGCACGACGTCTACGTCGCCGAGCGGCCCGCGCGGGAGGTCGTCTAGTGCGCGCCGACATGAATCTCGCCAGCCATCCGTTCGGCCGCTCGCGGCTGTTCTGGCTGCTCAGCAGCCTCGCCGCCGCCGGCCTGCTCGCCGCCGGAGTCGCCCTTGCCATGGACTTCTCCGGCGCCCGCACGATGCCGCCCGAGATGCTCCAGACCCGCCAGAAGCTCCAGGAACAGCTCCAGCAGCTCGCCGCCGAGGAGGCCGAGCTGCGCGGCGAGTTCAACGACCCCGCCACCGTCGACATCTACGACCGCTCGCACTTCCTCAACCAGTTGCTCACCCGCAAGGGCGTCTCCTGGACCCAGACCTTCGCCGACCTGGAAGCCATCCTGCCGCCCCGCGTGCTGATGATGCAGGTGCGCCCGGAGGTCACCTTCGACAACGACGTGCAGCTCGAGATGCAGGTCGGCGCCGAGACCTGGGACGACTTCATCGAGTTCGTCTCGGCCCTCGAAGCCTCTGACAAGTTCAAGCAGCCCAACGTGCGCGGCTACAGCCCGCCCAACGACAACGAGCCCTACTTCCGCTTCCAGCTCACGGTGGACTATGCCCAGCAACTCTGACAATCGGCCCAGGGTCGGCGGGGCCTGGCTGCGCAAGGTCCCCCGCAACCGCGTCGTCGGCGCGCTGGCCGCCGTCGCCGTCTGCGAGCTCGCCTTTTGGTTCCTCGCCGTGCGGCCGCTGGCCGACCAGGAGCTCGAGCAGCAGCAGTTGCTCGCCAGCCTGGCCCAGCAGGTGCAGCAGCGGCAGGCTTCGGTGGAGCGCCTGCGGGCCGCCTCCGCCGCGATCCATGAAGCCCAGGGCGAGGGCGACGAGCTGCTCGACGAGCTGACCTTCGACCGCCAAACCACCTTCTCCGAGCTGCTCACCGAGCTCGGCCGCGCCGCCAAGGAAGCCGGCGTCGAGGTCCGCGAGACCAACTACCAGAGCGACACCATCGACGGCAACGAGCGCTACGGCATGGTCTCCATCAGCGCCAACTTCCGCGGCGAGTACGAGAACCTCGTCAAGTTGCTCAACCTGCTCGACCACTCCGAGAAGTTCCTCATCGTGGAGCGCCTCGGCGCGGCGCCCCGCGAAGAGGGCGGCCTCCAAATCACCATGCGCGTAGACGCCTTCGTTCGGAACCTATGAAGATCGGCACCGAAGACAAGAAGAAGACGATCCTGGCGGTCGGCCTGACGCTGGTGGCGCTGGGAACGGTCTACGTGCAGTTCTTCACGGGCGACGCCGGCTCCACGACGCCGCGCGCCGTCGCCTCCACCCAGCCCAAGAGCGCTCTGTCGCCCCAGGCCCGCCCGTCCCGCAACGTCGGCGCGGGCGCCGCCCCGGCCGCCGCCGTCTCCACCGGAGGCCGCCGCCGGGTGGTCCGCGTGGGCAACGCCTTCGAGCCCATCTGGCGCCGCTCGCATGACGACGACGCCTTCGATCCCCTCAACGAAGATCCCACCCTCGCCACCTCGCGGCTGGCCGCCGTCCGCGGCGTGAGCTTCGGCGGCGTCGAACGCAACATCTTCCGCTTCGGCGAGCGCAAGAAGGCCGTCGCGCCGCCCCCCGATTCCACCATCGCCGAAGCTCAGAAGCGCCAGCAGGAGTTCGCCGCGCGCGCCAAGGCCCAAAACCCCCAGCCCACCGCTGCGCCGGCCGAGCAGCCCCGCCGCGCGCCGCGCCTCACCTGGAAGTACTACGGCTACGCAGCCCCCTCCGGCGACGGCGAGCGCCGCGCCTTCCTGCTCGACGGCGAAGACGTGCTGATCGGCTCCGAAGGCTCGATTCTCAAAAACCGCTACAAATTGGTGCGCATCGGGCTCACCAACGTCGTCATAGAAGATATGCAGTTCAAGGAGGAGCAGTCGCTCGCGATCACCGCTCCCAAGGGATGAGATGAAGATTCGAGCTCAGCGCGGACGCTCCAACCAAGGCGGCTTCGCCTTGATCGCCATCCTGTTCGGCGCCGCCGTCCTGGCGATCGTGCTCGCGCGCGCCCTGCCGCGCGACGCCATGAGCGCCCAGCGCGTCCGCGAAGAGCGCCTCATCAACCACGGCGAGGAATACGCCCGCGCCATCCAGCTCTACTTCCGCGAGAACAAGAAGTACCCCGAAGAGCTCGACGACCTGGAAGATACCAACGGCGTACGCTACCTCCGCCGGCGCTACAAGGACCCCATCACCGGCGAGGACGAGTGGCGGCTGATCCACATGGGGACCGACGGCCGCTTCAAGGATTCGCTGGTCTACGACCTCGAGGACGAGGAAGGCGCCGAGGGCGGCGACCCGAACTCAGTGCGCACCAGCGGGTCTTCCGGCATGGGTTCGCTCTCCCGCTCCGGCTCCTCCGATGCGCGGCGCGCCCGCATGCAAGCGAGCGCCGGCGCGGTGATGACCGGCTTCGACGGCGCCGAGCGAGCCCTCAAGGAGCGCGAATCGGCCGCGCCCGATCCCACCGACCGCAGCGCCCAGGGCCCCTACGGCGGACCGTTCCCCGGCCAGGAAGGCGCCGCCAATCAGCAGCCCGAGCTCGGCCCCGACGGCCAGCCCGTCGCGCCGGACTACTCCGCGACGCTGCCCGAGAACGTCCCCGCCAACGCCGGCCAGGCGCAGCCCGGCCAGATGCCGATTCCCGGCCTGCCCACCTCGCGCGGCGGCATCGGCTCTCGCCGCGACGCCCGCCAGAACCGCCTCGGCGGCGGCCTCGGCGGCTCCCAGCAGCAGTCGCCCACGGCCACGCCCGGCGGCTTCCCCGGCATGAGCCCCACCGGCGGAGTCGCCCCGCAGGCCGCCGACGTCATCCAGAAGCTGCTCACCACGCCCCGCCCCGGCGGCCTGGCCGGACTGCGCGGCGCCCAGAACGCCTTGCAGCAACAGCAGGGCCAACAGGGCCAAACCTTCCAGGAAGGCGTCGCCGGCGTGGCCTCCAAGGCCCAGTCCAAGGGCGTCAAGGTCTACAAGGGTGAGGAGCAGTTCAACCTCTGGGAGTTCGTCTACGACTACCGCAAGGATCAGGCCATGGCCGGCATGATGGCGGGCATGGGCGGCCAGGGCGCGGGGAACATCGATCCCACCCAGCCGGGCCTCACCCCGGGCGGCATGATGGGCGGCGCGCCGGGCGGCGCCGCAGGCCCAGGGGCGTTCGGCGCCGCCGGCCCGGGAGCGTTCGGCGGAGCCGCCGGACCCGGCGCCTTCGGCGCGGCGGGCGCCCAGCCCGGCATGCAGCCCGCCGACCCCACCGCCGGCTACCAGCCGCCCGACCAGACGACGACGGCTGCCCCCACCGATCCGGCCGACCGGCCGCAGCGCGGCACCGGCGGCGCGACCGGCCCCGGGACCGTCCCCACCCTGCCCGGCCAGACGACGCCCGACATGCAGAACCTGCCCGCCGACGTGCAAGAGATGGTGCGCCGGCAGATGGAGCAGATGCAACAGATGCAGCAGCAACAGCAGCAGCAGAGCAACAGCAACCGCAGCCGCCAGTTGACGCCCTCGTCCGCCTCGCCCCAGCCCAACCCGTAGTAGATTTAACGGTCCCGAGCTGCGCCGTACAGGCCCAGCTCGCGGATCACCGCGGCGACCGGCCGCGGAACCATCCGCTCCCACGGTCGTCCGGCGGCGATCGCCGCCCGCACGGCCGACGACGAGACCGCCCGCGCTTCCGCCGGCATCGGCACCCGCACGATCCGCGACGCGAGCTCCGCCGGCGGCGCGTAGCTGCCTTCCCGCTCAGCCACGGCCAGCCGAAACTCCTCGAGCTGGCGCTCGATCGGCGGCCCCTCGCCGTAATCCCAGCCCACGATCCGTTCGGCGGCGTCCCTCCCGCACAGCACCACCGCCTCGACGCCCGGGCCGCTGAGCTGCAGCAGCTCCCGCGCCATCTCCAGGAACAGCCCGCCCTCGGTGGCCGCCGTCGCCCAGCCCGCATGCCCAGCCGTCAGCGCCGTCAGCATCCGCGCCCGCTGCTCGAACGAGGCGCCTTCGAACTGCTTGTGAGGAAAGCGTTCCGGCAGCGTGAACGCCACCTGGTCCAGCCCGGCCGCCTGCCGGGCGGCCTCGGCCAGCGCCACGTGGGCCGTCGTGGGTGGGTTGAAAGCCGAGGGAAGCACGCCCAGTCGTCCCTGAGCGAGCGGACGGCCTTCCAGATAGCGCGCCATGGCCGGAAAGGAGGTCAGCCGCGGTCGAACAAGGGCGCCGCCACCCGGTCGAGCTCTTCGTCGTTCCAGGCAGCCGGCCGAACGTCCCGGTGCAGCGACCAGCGCTCCACGTGCTCGATCGTCTCGTCCGGCTCCACCGCCCGGATCGGCCCGAGCGTCTCGATCTCCAGAAACATCTCGTTGGCGAACAGCTCCAGCGAGCAGCCCATGTCCGGATACTCCAGCCCGGGCTCGGCCTCGTAGGTTTTTACGAAGGCGTCGCCGCCCAGCAGATAAGCCGCCGCCGTGAGCGGCCGGAACAGCCCCGCCTTCTCCGGCGAAGACCGCCCAGGGTCTTGCCGCAGCACCAGATAGCGCTCCAGCAGGCTCCAGCGCGGGTCGGTCCAGTTGGTGAACGCCCACATCACCAGCGGGTTGGAGGGCGGCAGATCCTCGGGATGCGTGCCGCGCGTCGGGAACGGAGCCACCGCCGCGCCGCCCGGCGCCATCATCGACAGCGTCCAGGGCGCGAACCGCAGCGGCCACTGCGAGCGGTTCGTCAGCCGATGCGTGATCGTCGCCTCCGAACCCTCGGCCGCCAGCCGCGCCTCGATCTCTTTCTCGATGCCGGCCGAATCCACCGGAGACGTCGCCCGCAGCCAGTCCCCGCCCGTCTCCACCAGCGGCGCTTCGTTGTCCGGCGCGTAGCTGTACGAAGCCCTCTCCGGCCCCACCCAAATGCGGTGGCCGCCGTAGACCTTCCAGCCCTGCTCGCCGCTGAGCCGGCTTTCCTCGGCCGGCGTCATCTCCTTGAAGAAGTTCGGCCCGTCCGTCCAGCCGTAGCGCTGAATGCGCGGCCCCACGTCCGTCAAAACGACGAGGTCCGCCTCGCCGTTGGCGAGGCGGACCGCTCGGTGGCCGCCGTAGCTGGTTTCCGCGATGCTGACCGACACCGGTCCGAGTCTCCTAGTAGGTGGCCCGGCCGCCGCTGACGTCGTAGCACTGCCCCGTCACGAACGAGCAATCCGGGCTGGAGAGGAAGTGCACCACGGCGGCGACCTCCTCGACCGTGCCGGTCCGCCCGCGCGGAATGCGCGAGGTCATGTAGTCGACCTGCTCGGGAGTGAGCTGCTCCAGGATCGGCGTCCGAATCACGGTCGGCGACACGGCGTTCACGCAGATGTCCTTCTGCGCGGTCTCCTTGGCCAGGGACTTGCTCAACGCAATTACCCCCGCCTTGGACGCCGAGTAGGCCGTCATGTTCGGGTTGCCTTCCTTGCCCGCCAGCGAGGCGATGTTGACCACCCGGCCGTAGTTGCGCTCCAGCATCGCCGGCAGCGCCGCCCGGCAGCAGTAGAACACGCCGGTGAGGTTGATGGCGATCGTGCGATGCCAGTCCTCGTCGTTCTGCTCCCAGATCGGAGCCGCCCGTCCGGCCACGCCCGCGTTGTTCACCAAAATGTCGAGGCGCTGCTGGCGATTGCGCACCTCGTCGATGGCTCGCTGCACGGAGTTGGGGTCGGAAACCTCCATCTCCACCGCGAACGCCTTGCCTCCGGCCGCCTCGATCTTCGAGACCACCGCTTGAGCCGAAGCCCGGTCGAGGTCGCAAACCGCCACCGCGGCCCCGGCATTGGCGAGGCGCAATGATACGCCCTCGCCGATGCCGCGGCCCGCGCCGGTCACGACGGCTGTCTGTCCGGTTAGATCGAAGTACACAGCCTAGACCAAGCCTTCCTTGTCGGCGGCGTCCTCGAGGGCGTCGATCTCGTCGCCGTCCACCGGCTCGGCGGCCGCTGCGGCGGCGGCGGCTTGTTCCGCCGCAACCTTGGCGTTGGCGGCGGCCTGCGCCTCCATGGCAGCCTTCTCGGCAGCCATGGCCTCGGCCTGCGCCTTCGCCTTGGCTTCGCCGAACAGCTCGTCCTCGCGCCCCTCGGCGCGCACTTCCAGCCGAATCGACTGCTTCACATCCTTGTACAGGTGAATGCGGATGTCGTAGTCGCCGGTCTCCTTGATCGGCTTCTCCAGCAGGATCTTGTGCCGGTCGATCGGGAAGCCCTGCTTCTCCAGACCGTCAGCGATGTCGCGCGAGGTCACCGAGCCGAACAACTGGCCCGAGTCTCCGGCGCGGGTCACCACCCGCACCTTGGCGCCCTGCAGAGTGTCGGCCAGCTTGCTGGCGTCGCCGCGCAGCTTGGCGGCTTCGCGCGCCGCCGCCGCCCGCATCTCATCGAGCTGCTTCTTGTTGGCCGCCGTCGCCGGCATCGCCAGCGACTTCGGGAACAGGTAGTTGCGCGCATACCCGGCCGCCACGGTCACGATGTCCCCGCGGTCGCCCAGGCTGCGGACGTCTTGCTTGAGAATGACTTGATCTGTCGCCATGGTCGATCTCTCCTGCTCCGGGGCCTAGCCCTCGCCGCCGAACGACAGCAAGGCGATGTTGCGCGCCCGCTTGATGGCGCGCTTGAGCATCCGCTGGTGCTGCGCGCTGAGCCCGGTGTGCCGCCGCGGCAGAATCTTGCCGCCGTCGCCCACGAACTGCCGCAGCGTGTCGACGTCCTTGTAGTTGATGTCGTCGATCTTGTTCACGCTGAAGAAGTCGACCTTCTTGCGCCGGAAGAAACGCCGGCGGTCGCCGCCGCCGCCTCCGCGTCCGCCCCGGGACTCTCGTCCGTCCCGACCGTCGCGTCCGTCGCGCGAATCCCTCGAATCGGAATCGTCGTCGCGACGATCTTTGTTCTCGAAATCGTTGTCAGCCATTGGTCTCAATCCTCGATATCAAGTGGTTTCCGCTCGTCGACTAGCTCTCGTCGCCGTCCTCGGGAGAGCCCGGCGCCATCGGCGCGTCCGCCGTCGGACGGCCCGGCGCGTTCGCAACCGCCAACGTCGGCTTGCGCTGCGTGCGCTTCTCGCGTTGCGCCTGCACCTTGGCGACCCGCTTGAGGTCCTCGTCGATCCGCACGGTCATGAATTTGATGACCGGATCGGCCACGCGCAAGCGCCGCTCGATCTCCTTGGGCAGCTTGGCGTCTTCGGCCGAATACTGCATCAGCGTGTAGTACCCGTCTTGGTACTTCTGCACCCGGTAAGCCAACCGGCGCTTACCCCACTTGTCGATTTTGTCGATCGTCCCGCCGCCGGTTTCGATGACTTCCTTCACCATCTCGGAGACGGCGTCGGCCTCATCTTCCAGCAGATCCGGCTTCACGATATAGATCAATTCGTAAATTCGCATTCTTCCTCGTTGCGATGACCTTAGGCGCGACGGTTCGCTACCGCCATGGCCTTATCGGCGCCTTCGGCCAGATAGAGCTCCGCGACTTCCGCCGCGCGCTCCAGAATCAACTCCAACTCATCCAACTCTTCCTTGCGAAACGG
This sequence comes from Acidobacteriota bacterium, assembly GCA_016125275.1. Taxonomy (GTDB): domain Bacteria; phylum Acidobacteriota; class Terriglobia; order Bryobacterales; family UBA6623; genus RI-231. Next base: position 59,206 of record WGMB01000015.1, read on the forward strand.
CCGCAAGACGTAGCTTGCGCCGCTTCCGAACGGCCGCCCCGGGTGGATGCCCAGTCGCAGCCTCCAGAACACATCGGTTTGCAGCGACGAGATGATCGACGCCGCTCCGTTGTGTCCCGCGGCCGAACCTCTCGGCCGCATCTTCATCCCGCCCCATGGCAGGTCCAACTCGTCATACACGGCCAGCAGCCGATCCGGCCCCAAGCCGTACTTGCTGAGCAGCATTTTGACAGGACCGCCGCTCAAATTCATGTACGACAGCGGTTTGGCCAAAATGACCTCCTCGCCGCCGATGCGTCCCAACCCCACCAGCGCGTTGCATTCCGGCCGAGTCACCCGAATGCCGTGCTTGGCGGCCAGCCGATCGATCAGCAGAAAACCCAGGTTGTGCGGCGTCAGCTCGTACTCCGGACCCGGGTTCCCCAAACCGACGATCAGTTGCATGGCCGCGTAACGGGGAACGATCGCCTCGATCCTAGGCTTCCGGAGCCGCGGTCGTGGTCTTCTCGCCGCGCTTGCCGATCACGCGCACCACCACCGTGTCCGGGTTCGCCACGAAGGTGAACTTGCCGCCGGTGTCGAGGTCGCTCAGCCGTACCGACTGGCCCGAGCGCAGCTCGGTCACGTCGATGTCGATCTTGCTCGGCACGTCGCCGGGCAGGCACTGCACCAGCGTTTCGCGCAGAATCACATCTTCCATGCCGCCTTCGTTCTTCACGCCGAACGGCAGACCGTGCACCAGCAGCGCCACCCGCGCGGTCACCTGCACGTCGGCGGCGACCCGCCGCAGGTCCACATGCAGCAGCTCGCCGTAGACCGGCTCCACCTGCCAATCGGCGACCATGGCCGTGCCCTCGGCGCCGCCGCGCAGCGTCAGCACCCGGTTGCGCTCTTCCACGTGCGAGAGCAGCCGCGTCATCTCCTTCGAGCTCAGAGCCAGCGATTCCGGCTCCTTGTTGAGGCCGTACAGCGTGGCCGGCACCTGACCCTGGACGCGCAGCCTGCGGGCGGCGTTCTTGCCGCGCTCGGCGCGCTGGCCTACCTCGATTTCAAGCGTTTCAGTCATTCCGTGCTCCTTGTCTGTCTGGCGCGCCTATCCCAGGGGCGCCCTCCGCCCATCCGTCGGCTCGTCGCCCTCTTGTCTTAGTCGAACAGCTCGCTGATCGACGTCTCGTCGTGAATCGACGCGATCGCCCTGGCGAACAACAGCGCGACGCTCAACTGCTTGATCTTGCCCGTCGCCTCCGCCTTCTCGGTCAGCGGAATCGAGTCGCTCACCCACAGCTCCTTCAGCGGAGAGGCCGCGATCAGGTCCACCGCCTCGCCCGACAGAACCGGGTGCGTACAACAGGCCGAAACGGCCACCGCGCCCTGATCCATCAACGCCTGGGCCGACTTGCACAGCGTGCCGGCGGTGTCCACCAGGTCGTCCACGATCAGGCAGGTCCGGCCGCGCACCTCGCCGATCACGTTCATCACGTCGGCGTGGTTGGGCTTGTCGCGGCGCTTGTCGATGATCGCCAGCGGGGCCCGCAGCCGCTTGGCAAAGCCGCGCGCGCGCTCCACGCCGCCGGCGTCGGGCGAAATGATCGTCAGGTCCGGCAGGTCCTGCGTCCGGAACTGCTCGGCCATCACCGGCGCCGCGTAGAGATGATCCACCGGCACGTCGAAGAAGCCCTGAATCTGCGCCGCGTGCAGGTCCATCGTCAGCACACGGTTCGCCCCAGCCGTCTCCAGCAGGCTCGCCACCAGCTTGGCCGAGATCGGCACCCGCGGCTTGTCCTTGCGGTCCTGTCGCGAATAGCCATAGTAGGGCAGCACCGCGGTGATGCGCTTGGCCGATGCCCGCCGCAGGGCGTCGAGCATCAGCAGCATCTCCATCAGGTTCTTGTCCACCGGCGCGCAGGTCGGCTGCACCACGAAGACGTCCATGCCGCGGACGTTCTCTTTGATCTGCAGGTAGGTCTCGCCGTCGGAGAAGGTCTGGATCGAGGCCTCCGCCACCGGCGCATGCAGTTGGGCGCAAATCTCCGCCGTCAGGGCGGTGTTGGCCGTCCCGCTGAACACGCGCAGGCGTTTCCGTTCCTGCAAAGGAACGGGCTGTATCGCGGGCGCCACGCTCGTACTCTCTACCTCTTCTCCCCGTTCCAGGACCGGCGACATTCTCGACTCCCCACTGTGCGCACCACGTGCGTCTTCAATCCAGCATCGCTTCCCGGCGACTTGAAGCGGCGTCGGGCCGCCAACGCTTCCTGCCGACTCCCAAACATGCCAAACAGCGCCGACCCGCTGCCCGAGAGCAGCGCGCACGCCGCCCCAGCTTCCCGGAGGCGCTGTTTCAAAAGCTCGAGGTCGGGCAGGCTTTGGAAGACCGTCTCTTCGAAGTCGTTTGCCCAGTCCGCTCCCACCCTCGGCTCCGCCGCCTCAGGCGCACGAAACCCAGAGCAGAAACTACTAACGATAAAACCTTTACGATCCGGTGTCAACGCGCCGCCACGGGCCGCGGCCAGGTTTCGATAGGCCTCCGCCGTCGCCACCCGCACCCCGGGAACCAGCAGCAGCATCCACTGCGCCGGGGTCTCCGGCAGCGGGTAGACTTCCTCCCCCCGCCCCAGCCCGACCGCGCGCCCTCCGAGCAGGAAGAACGGCACGTCGCTGCCCAGCGCCGCCGCCGCCTGATACAGGACCGCGCCGGACGGCTTCGGCTCCAGCAGACGATCCAGCGCCGTCAGCACCGCCGCGGCGTCCGACGATCCGCCGCCCAGCCCGGCGCCGTGCGGAATCCGCTTTTCCAGCTCAATGCGAACCGTTCCTCCGCAGCCCGTTCTCGCCAGCAGCTCGCGCGCGGCCCGCGCCGCCAGATTGTCGTCGGACTCGAGCGCTGGGTCCGAACAGCGCAGCTCCACCCGCGCCTCGCCCCCCGGCTCGTGGCTCACCCGCAGCCGGTCGGCCAGCGAGATCGTCTGGAACACGGTCCGCAGCTCGTGGAAGCCGTCCGGCCTCCGCTCGAGGATGCGCAATCCCAGATTGACCTTCGCAAAGGCCTTGCCCGACAGCGCCGGCATCGCCCTTATTCGTCGTACGTCAACAGCGAGAAGACGTCGTAGCCGTCCAGCGCCTTGCGCCCCGGCAGAAAGCTCAGCTCCACCACGAAGGCCAGCCCGTGCACCTTGCCGCCCAGCTCTTCCACCAGTTGGCAGGTCGCCTTGGCGGTGCCGCCGGTCGCCAGCAAGTCGTCCACGATCAGCACTTTCTGGCCCGGCTCGACGGCGTCGGAGTGAATCTGCAGGGTATCGTTGCCGTACTCGAGCGCGTAGGAGACCTGCGAGGTCTTGGCGGGCAGCTTGCCCGGCTTGCGCACCGGCACGAAGCCCTTCTCGAGCTTCGACGCCAGCAGCGGCGCGAAGATGAAGCCGCGCGCTTCCACCCCGAGCACCACGTCCGGCGGGTCCTCGCGAAACCGATCGACCATCGCGTTGGTCAGCTCCTGGAATCCCTTCGGGTCCTTCAGCAGCGTCGTGATGTCGTAGAAGAGAATCCCCGGCTTGGGGAAGTCCGGCACTTCCCGGATCAGTTTCTTGAGATGGTCCATCGTACCCAGCGTACCCTCAACTGACGATCCGAAACACGCCGTCGCCGCCCGTCGTCGTCGGCGATTCGTGAATCGCGTCCACCCGCGACAGTGGCGGTCCCTTCCCGAGCGCCTCGCGGAACGCCGCCAGCGCTTCCGGCGGCCCCTCGGCGTGCGCCTCGACCGAGCCGTCGGCCCGGTTTTTGACCCAGCCGCCCACCTTCAGCCGCGTTCCGGCCTGCTGCACGAAGTAGCGGAAGCCCACGCCCTGCACGCGCCCTCGAACGACGTAGCGCCGCGCCAAGTTGGTATATTCCGCCATGGTCCGGGGTTGTAATTCTTACACAATCGAGAAAGACTTACCCGGCCCCGACGCGGAATATTCCCACTCAAACGCCGATAAACCCTTTGTTTTCGGCGGACGCCGAGAATGGCCCGCCGAGTGCTAACGGCGTTGACGTGGATTTGCTGTGGTCGTTGGCGGCGACGGGCGGGCTCGCACTGGGCTCTTTCGCTCTGGCATTTTGGCTGGAGAGAGGAGCGCTGGAGTCGATCCTGTTCGCAATGTCGCGGTCACTGCCTCCATCCAACCGGCCCTCTACTGGAACGGAGGCCGGCTCCTCCTGCGATATGAGCCCCGCTGTCGACCCGACGGCCCATCGGTAAGACGCCTCCCCCCCCAAAAAAGCGGGGCTCATTTTTTTCTTTCGATCTAGCCGTGCCGACGCCCGCGCTTCTGGCCGCCGTGGTGCACGCGCGACTCGCGGATCTTCGTCTTCTTGCGCTTCGGCTTGGTGATGCGGAAGGTGCCGCTGCCCAGGTACTCCGCCTTGTAGAGATTCTCGTTGTTGGTCGTTTCAGCCATTTCGTTCCTGTCTTCCTCGTTTCGGACGCAAACCTTTCCAGTATAACCCGGTTGGCCGCCCGGGTCAGCGGTGTTGCCCGCCGCGTCCCGCGCGCCTATCATGGCGGAGCACGGCCATGTCGCAAACCCTCCACCGACGCACCTTCCTCTCGCGCCTGGGGTCCGCGGCCCTCGGCGCCGCCTCGCTGGCCTGCTCCGGCTCCTCCGAGCAGTCCCCCGCAGCCGACGCCAAGCCCAACATCGTCATCGTTTTCGCGGACGACATGGGTTTTCAGGACGCCGGTTTTCAAGGCAGCCCCGATTGCGAAACCCCTCACCTGGACGCATTGGCTCGCGAAGGCGTGCGCTTTGACAACGGCTACGTCACGCACCCTTTCTGCAGCCCCAGCCGCGCCGCCCTGCTCACCGGCCGCTATCAGCAGCGCTTCGGGCATGAGAACAACATGGTCTTCGACCTGCAGGACCGCGAGACCGGCCTGCCGCTCAACGAGATCACCTTGGCGAACCTGTTGGGCGACGCCGGCTACACCACCGGCCTAGTCGGCAAGTGGCACCTCGGCGCCCACCCCATCTACCACCCCTTCCGCCGGGGCTTTCAGCACATGTACGGTTTCGTCGGCGGCGGCCACGACTACTTCGACCCCGGCGCGCCGGGCCAGACCGAGCAGCACCTGATCCCCATCGAGCGCGACGGCGAAGTCGTGCCCGAGACCGAGTACCTCACCACCGCCCTGGGCCGCGAGGCCGCCTCGTTCGTCCGGCAACGCGCCGACGACGAGCCCTTCTTCCTCTACCTGGCCTTCAACGCGCCACACACGCCGCTGCAAGCGCCGGACGAGATGCTGGCCCGCTTCGCCTCCATCGAGGACCCCGGCCGCCGCACCTACGCCGCCATGGTCTGGGCTCTCGACGACGCCGTCGGCCGCCTCGAAGCCGCCCTCGCTGAAACCGGCCGCAAGGACAACACCTTGCTGTTCTTCCTCAACGACAACGGCGGCCCCGCCGGCAACAAGTCCAGCAACGCTCCCCTGCGCGGGACCAAGCGCACGCTCTACGAAGGCGGCGTGCGGGTGCCTTTCCTGGTGCGCTGGCCCGGCCATATCGAGCCCGGCTCCACCTACTCCCGGCCCGTCAGCTCCCTCGACGTGTTGCCGACGGCGCTGGCCGCGGCTGGCGTCGCCCCGCCCGCCGATCGCCCCCTCGACGGCGTCGACCTGCTGCCCTACCTCTCCGGAAACCAATCCGGCGTTCCGCACCAGCGGCTCTTTTGGCGCTGCTTCGACGGCGTGGAAGCGGCTGTGCGCGAAGGCGACTGGAAGTGGGTGCGGGTGGGACGCGAAGCCCGGCCGGAGCTCTACGACCTCTCCACCGACCTCAGCGAGAAGTACGACGTCTCCGCTGACCACCCCGAGATCGTGGCCGAGCTGGGCGCGGCCTGGGAGCAGTGGAACGCCCAGATGGTCCCGTCGCTGTGGCCGGACCACATCTTCCACGTCCGCGAAGGGAATCGCTGGCGCTGATCCGCCCGCGGGGCCGCTGCGGCGTCAGCGGACGTCGAACTTTTCCTGCGCCTGATAGGTCTTGCCGCCGACCTTGTCGCGCACTTCGATCAGGATCGTATAGGGTCCGCGCGGAATCGTGCGCTCCATGTCCAGGCGAAACTCAGCCGGCAGCCAGAGCCGGGGGTAGAACGGCGCGCCCTTCTCGCCTTGCGGCGGGAAGTCGATCATTTTCTCGCCCTTGTCGTTGAGCACGGACATCTCCGACTCGACGTCGTAGCGGTTGTCCTCGCCGGTCTGGTAGCCGCTGATGTAGAACGAGGCGAACAGCGAGTCGCCCTGCCCCACCACCGGCGCCGCCAGCGGCGTCCCCCCCTTGGTGAGCGCGAACTGCAGGTTGCGGATCGATAGCGAATCGCTCAGCTCCACGTCCGTGCCCTCCACCCGGATCGGCACATCGCGGCTCAGCTTGGCTTCGGCCTTCTTGTCCTCGATCTGCAAGTGGATGGTGTAGACCCCCGAGCCTGCGTAGGGCGGCAGGGTCGCCACGTACTCCACGTAGGGCTCCCAGTTCTCGTCCTGCGGCGCCAGCTCCACGTTGAATTCGCCGCCCTCGGCGGGCGCGAACGGCGTTCCCTTCGGCCCCTCTGCGTCGGCGCGCCACGTCAGGTGGATGCGGTAGTCCTCATCCACGCGGTAGCCGGCCAGGTTGAACCCCACGTAGATCTTCTCGCCGGGGTAGAACACGCTGTCGGCGGGAATCGCGTAGCCGCCGGCCGAATCCAGCAGATCCAGCCGCGCCAGCCGCAAGTCGCCCTCGTCGGGCGCGAGCTTCTTCTCGTCGTCGGCGGAAGCGACGGCGGCCAACAGCAGCAGCAGGAGGACGCCGGCCACTGACCCGCGCCTCAGGTTTCCAAAGAGTTGCATCACCCGGCGGCCGATCCGCCGGCCGCACCCCTCTAGATGCGCTCCCCGGCGGGCTCGTTTCCCGTCCCTGCGCTCATTATAGGTTCGCCGGCCCGGACCGAAAAGAGTTCCATGTCGCGACGCCTCTTCCTGCTCGCCCTCGGCCTCGCCACGCGCCTGGCCGCCGCCGACCGGCCGGGCCTGTCCGCCCGGGAACTCCGCAGTGAAGAGCTGCGCGACGCCCGTGAGCGCATCGAGTGCCGCCGGGAGGAGATGCGCGCGGCGGCGGCCCGGGTCCGGAGCCGCGCCCAGGATTCCTCCGCCAACGGCGAGGGCCCGGGAGACCGCTCGTCGCGGCCCCGGGCCCGGGTTTTGTCCGTGTCGTCCCGGCCGGAGCGTCCCCGGCCGCGGCCTTAGGCCGGTTGCAGCGTCGCCGCCGGCGAAGCCGCGGGACGGTGGTTCTTCCACAGCTCCAGGTAGGGCTTGAGGTCGTCCATCATCTGGGCGAACTCGTCGAAGGTCAACGACTGCTGACCGTCGCTCCAAGCCTTTTCCGGCTCCGGGTGCACTTCCACCATCATGCCGTCGGCGCCCACCGCGACCACCGCCCGCGCCAGCGGCGGAATCAGGGCGCGCTTGCCCGACGAGTGCGCCGGATCGAGGATCACCGGCAAGTGCGTGAGCTGGTTGAGCACCGGCACCGCCTGAATGTCCAACGTGTTCCGCGTGGAGGTCTCGAAGGTCCGGATGCCTCGCTCGCACAGCACCACGTTCGAGTTGCCGTGCGCCACGATGTACTCGGCCGACAGCAACAGCTCCTTGCAGGTCGTGCTCAGGCCGCGCTTGAGCAGGATCGGGCGCTGCACGCGGCCCACTTCCTTGAGCAGCGGGAAGTTCTGCACGTTGCGGGCGCCGATCTGCAGCATGTCGGCGTACTCGGCCACCAAGTCCACGTTCGTCACGGTCATGACCTCGGTCACCACCGCCAGACCGGTGCGGTCCGCCGCCTTGCGCAGCAGCTTCAGCCCCTCTTCTTCCAAACCCTGGAAGCTGTAGGGGGAGCTGCGCGGCTTGTAGGCGCCTCCGCGCAGGAACTTCGCGCCGTGCGACGCCACGAACTCCGCCGTGGCCATGATCTGCTTCTCGGTCTCGACCGAGCACGGGCCGGCGATCACGCCGAACTCCGCGCCGCCGAAGGAACGACCTTCGCCGACGGGGACGATCGTGTGCTCCTTCTTCACTTCGCGGCTCACCATCTTGTAAGGGGCGGAAATGGGCACGGCGCTCTCCACGAATTCCGAGGACTCGAGCGACTCCAACGCGTGGGTGACGTCGCCGATTCCAACCGCGGCGATGACGACCCTCTCATCGCCCTGGATCGAATGAACCTTGTAGCCGAAGTTTTCGATGCGCTCGCAGATATGGTCGATCTGCTCCTTCGTAGCGCCTCGCTTCATCGAGATGATCATGGTTGCACCTGAAACAAAAAACCCACCCAATTCAGCGTGGGCGGGTTCCTAAGCAGCTTCCGCGAAGCGCTCTATGCCGGAACGACGCCACTGTCCGGGGCTTTAGCAGCCCGGAAATCGATAAACCCAGCGGTCGGCGTCGAGAGAGCGCATCGCGTAAGGCCTTATTTCTACCATGGGGCCCGATCCGCTGTAAAGCGCAAACCGAACCGCCGCCTTGGGAACGTTCGCCCGGCGAAAACGCCCTTCCCGAAACCCGCCCGCCCAACCGGACCGGCTCCGTGGATGCCGCCGCCGCGCCGCGGACCGCCTACAATCGGGTACGCATGCGCGCTGGCGTCGACACCGGAGGCACCTTCACCGACTTCGTCTTCTGGGATGGCGAACGACTCCGAACCTACAAGGCGCGTTCGACCCCTGAGGACCCATCCCGCGCAATCTTAGACGGGTTGCCCGCTGAGACGCAAGAGCTCGTGCACGGCTCCACCGTCGCCACCAACGCCCTGCTCGAACGCAAGGGCGCGCGCACCGCCCTGGTCGCCACCGAGGGCTTCGAGGACCTGCTCGAGATCGGCCGCCAGAATCGCCGCAGCCTCTACGACTGGCTCGACGCCGGCCGCCAACCGCTGGTCGAGCGCTCCCTGCGCTTCGGCCTGCCGGAGAGGGTGCGGGCCGACGGCTCGGTCGAGACGGCCTTGACCCTCGACGCCGTCGAGCGCCTCGAAGCCGGCCTGCACCGCGCCGGCGCCGAATCCGTCGCCGTCTGCCTGCTGCACAGCTACGCCGCGCCGCAGCATGAGCGAATGGTCGGCGAAGCCCTGCGCGAGCGAGGCTTCTTCGTCTCCCTGTCGTCGGAGATCCTGCCCGAGTACCGGGAGTACGAGCGGGCTTCCACCACCGCCGTCAACGCCTACGTCTCGCCCAAGATGGCCGGCTATCTGCGCCGCCTCGACGCCGGCGCGCCCCCCGGCGCGCGGCTGCGTGTGTTTCAGTCCAACGGCGGCTCGATGTCGGCGGCGCAGGCCGGGGCCGAGGCCGTCCGCACGGTGCTTTCCGGCCCGGCCGGGGGCGTGCAAGGGGCGGTGGAAGCCGCCCGCGCGGCGGGTTTCGAGCGGCTGATCAGCTTCGACATGGGCGGCACCTCCACCGACGTGGCGCTCTACGACGGGCGCTTCGAGTACGCCTCGGAGACCGAGCTGGCCGACTGCCCCGTGCGCGTGGCGATGCTCGACATCCACACCGTCGGCGCCGGCGGCGGCTCCATCGCCTGGTTCGACCCCGCCGGCGCGCTGCGCGTCGGTCCCGAGAGCGCCGGCGCCGAACCCGGCCCGGTCTGCTACGGCTCCGGCGACCGCGTCACCGTCACCGACGCCAACCTGATCCTGGGGCGCATCGACCCCGAACGCTTTCTCAGCGGGCGGATGCGCCTGGACGAGCCGCGCGCCCGTCGAGCCCTGGAGCAAATGGCCGCCCGAGCCGGCGTCGGCGCCGAGGAGCTGGCCCGCGCCGTCGTCGCCACGGCCAACTCGAACATGGAGCGGGCCATCCGGCGCATCTCCGTGGAGCGCGGCAAGGACCCGCGCGAGCTGGCCCTGGTGGCCTTCGGCGGCGCCGGTCCGCTGCACGCCTGCGAGCTCGCCGAGCGGCTGAAGATGCGGACGGTACTGGCGCCCCGGCACGCCGGCGTACTGTCCGCCCTGGGTATGCTGACGGCGGACTTCGTGCGCGACCACTCGGCCAGCCTGCTCGACCGCGACGCCGAGCCGGTCTTTCAAGCCCTGGAACAGCAAGCCCTCGCCGAGCTGCGCGAGGAAGGCTTTGCCGAAGCTCGGCTGGAGCGCTCCATCGACCTGCGCTACCGCGGCCAGTCCTACGAGATCACCGTGCCCTGGTCCGAGCGCGACCGTTTTGACGCTGCCCACGAGCGCCTCTACGGTTACCGCCACGAGGGCCGCGCCCAAGAGGCCGTCACGGCGCGCCTCCGGGCGGTCGGAGTCGCCCAGCAGACCAGCCGCATCCGGCTGGACGCCGAGTCCGAGGCCCAGGAATTCTTTTCGGTCTACGCGCCGCCGGGCTGGACGCGCACCGTCGACGCCCTGGGCAACACCATCCTGCGCCGCTGAGCCCGGTGGAGACGGGCAGTCCCGACCGTCGGGCTCAGCGCTTGTGCTGCCAGCAGTATTTCCCGCCGCTTTCCGCTTTTCTGGTGCAACGCGAGCCTTTTTTCGTCAAAGCCGTACATTGGCCCTCTGCGGAGCCGGCCGCGGCCGCGGCAAAGCCCGGCGGACGGGCCGCCGGAGCCGCCACGGAAGCCGTCGGCGGCGCCGTTCGCGCCTGGCGCAACTCCTCTTCCAGCCGGCTGACTTTGGCGCCGAGCGAAGCCACTTCCACACGCAATTCCTGGACCGCGCGCATCAATTCGGCGTTGCTGACTTGTTCGGAATCCTGGCAGGCTGCGCTGCCGCACAACAGGCTCGCCAGGGCGACGACCGCGAGCCCGCGACGGACGATTTGCACTCTGTGCAGAGCATGCCCTTTCCCCGCCGCGAAAGGCAAGTACAATAGCGCGTTATGCTTCGTCGCGACTTCTTTCCGGCCGCCGCCGCGGCCGCCACGGCCGGCCTCGCCGCCTGCGCCCCCGCACCCGCGCCCGATCGCAACGCCATGGCCATCAAGATCACCGGCGTGGAGATCTTCCGCATCGAGGTCAACAGCCGCGGCCCCTGGTGCGTCATCAGGGTCCAGACCGACGCCGGCCTCACCGGCATCGGCGACGCTTCGCACTCGGGCAAGGACGATCCGGCCATCGGCAAGATCAAAGAGTACGCCGAGGTCGTCAAGCGCGGCTCCATCTTCGACATCGAAGCGCTCCGCGCCTACGCCCATCCCCAATACAAGGAAGGCGGCCGCGCCGTCTCCTGCGCCCTCAGCGCCCTCGAGCAGGCCCTCTACGACCTGCAGGGCAAGGCCATGGGCGTGCCCTGCTGGGCCCTGTTCGGCGGCAAGATGCGCGACCAGATCCGCAACTACGCCAACATCAACCGCTCCACCGACGACCGCGTGCCCGCCGGCTTCGCCGAGCGCGCCGGCCAAGCCATCGACGCGGGCTTCACGGCCATCAAGATGGCCTCGTTCGACGGCATGCCGCGCAACGGCTCCGCCGCCGAGATCGAAGCCCACACCAAGCTCGGCATCGAGTGCGCCCAAGCCGTGCGCGACCGCATCGGCCTGGCCAACGACCTGCTGGTGGACGCCCACAACAACTTCGACTACGAGCGCGGCCTCGACCTGATGAAGCGCATGGAGCCGCTGGAGCTGTTCTTCCTGGAAGAGATTTCGCGGCCCATCGACGTCTTCTCGCGGCTCAAGAAGCAGGCCACCATGCCCATCGCGGGCGGCGAGTCGCTATTCGGCGTCCAGGAGTACTGGCCCTATCTGGTGGCCGAGACCGTCAATATCGCCATGCCGGACGTGAAGTACTGCGGCGGCATGCTGGAGCTCAAAAAGATCGCCGCGATGGCGGAATCCAACGGCGTGCAGTGCTCGCCGCACGGCCCGGCCAGCCCGGTCGGCAACATGGCGGCGGCGCACGTCTGCGCCACCCTGCCGAACTTTCTGATCCTGGAGTACTCCTACGGAGACGCCGTGGAGTGGCGCGCCGAAATGACCAACCCGCCGGAGCCGCTCGAGAAAGGCGGCATGCTGCGCGTGCCCGACACGCCGGGCCTGGGCTACGAGCTCAACGACACGTTGGTCGAGAAGCGTCTGGTGGACAAGGCGACAGCGTAAGGGAAGTGAGCAGTGAGCAGTAAACAGTGAGCAGTGGGAAAACAGATCCTAACCACTGCTCACTGCTCACAGTTCACTGCTCACGAGTCTCCCCCCTCCACCTTCACCTCATCCACCACGCCCAGCACTGCACAATCAATCGGCGCCGGAAATCGGTCCACGGCCGTCATCGCGCCCCAGCCGTCCAGCGTCACCAGCACGCGGTCGCCCGCGCCGGCGCCCACCGAGTCCACGGCGATCAGCGGGGCGCCCGGCCGCTCCGTGCCGTCCAGCTCCAGAGTCTGCACCACAAGCAGCTTCAGCCCCTCGTGCGAGGAGCTCTTGTGCGTGGCGACCACTTCGCCCGTGACGCGGCCCAGCAGCATCGCCTACTCCGCCTGATTGACGCGGTCCACGATGCCCACCACCGTCGCGTCCGAAGCCACTTGTTCGGGATAGAAAGGAATGCAGGCCTCGCGCCCGCGCACCCAGTAGACCGTCTCCCCCGCCCCTGCGCCGATGGCGTCCACGGCGACGAACTCTTCGCCTGCGTCGCCGCCGGCGGCGTCAATGGGTTGCACGACGAGAAAGCGCTTCCCGTCGTGCTCGGGGGTCTTGATGGTCGACCACAGCCGACCGGTCACGCGTCCCAGGCGCACCGCTCAAGCTCCCCCGTCGAGATCGACCTTGTCGACAATGCCGATCACGGCCGTATCGACGGGGATGTCCTTGAGCCCATGCGCCATACGGGCCGAGCTGCCCTGGACCGCGATCACGGTCTCGCGCGTTCCCGCGCCGACCGTGTCCACGGCAACCACATAGGAGCTCTTCTTGAGCTCCCCTTGCGGCGACACGGTCTGCAGAATGAGGAGCTTGCGCCCCTCCAGACGCGGGTCTTTCTTCGTCGCGACGACGTTGCCCACCACCCGCGCCAACAGCATCTTCGCAGCCCTACTTCGTCGCCGAGCCGATCTTGAAGATGTCGCCCAGGTTCGAGTGCGGCCTCGGGATCACGTGGACGGCGATGAGCTCGCCCACCCGACGGGCGGCGGCGGCGCCGGCGTCGGTGGCGGCCTTCACCGCGGCCACGTCGCCGCGCATCAGCACGGTCACGTACCCGGAGCCGACCTTCTCCCAGCCCACCAGCGTGACGTTCGCAGCCTTCACCGAAGCATCCGCGGCTTCGATCAGCGCGGTCAGGCCGCGCGTCTCAATCATTCCAAGCGATTCGCCCATCGTCCGTTACCTCTTCTCCTCTCGGGCCCGCACGGCTTCTTCGACCATGGCGATCAGCTCTCCGCGGGTGACGTAGAAACCTTCTTCTCCGGACGCGCCCACCGCGCCGCCCGTGTAATCTTCCGCCGTCGTCGGGCAGCCCGGCACGGGCGTCGCCTTCGAGCGCACGCCGTAGCGGGTGCGCGAGTCGAACAGCTTGTCGACTTCGGCCTTCGGCAACGCCTTGGCGCCGCCCAGCATTTCCGCCACAAAGGCGATGCGCGCAAAGTGCTCCACCGTCTCCATGCGGAAGAACGCCTGCCAGACGTCCTTGCCGTAGGCCACGGCGCCGTGGTTGGCCAGCAGCAGCGCGTCGTACTTGGGGATCAGCGGCAGCATCGGGTCCGTCAGCGCCGGCGTCCCCGGCAGACCGTAGCTCGCCGTCGGCACGCAGCCCAGCCCGATGATCACCTCCGGCAGCAGAGCCTTGTTCAGCTCGCGACCGGCCGAGGCGAACCCGGTGGCCGTCGGCGGATGCGCATGCACCACTGACATGATGTCGTCGCGCATCTTGTAGATCGTCATGTGCATGGCGATCTCCGAGGTGCGCTCCAGGCGGCCTTCCAGCTTGTTGCCTTCGTAGTCGCAGATGATCAGGTCGTCGGGCTTCATCATGCCCTTGGACACGCCGGTGGGCGTACACAGAATCCGCTCCTCATCGAGCCGGATCGTGATGTTGCCGTCGTTGGCGGCGACCCATCCTTTCTGAAAAACGAGCCTGCCGATCTCGACAATGTCCTCTCGCAGCTCTCGTTCCGTCTTTGCCATCGCGATCTCCAAGCGTATCGTAGCCCTCGGGCGGGTGTAAAGGAGCCCCCGAGTTGCCAACAGGCCCGTCCAATCGAGAAGATGAGGGGCTCTCCCTCGCTCCATGTCCAAGCCGCGCATGTGCCCGAACTGCCGGGCGTTCGTCGACCCGAAGGAGAAGATCTGTCCCTACTGCGACAACCCCTTGGGCGAAACCTACGCCAAGCGGGCCGCGCGCCAGGGCGGCGGCTTCGGCGGCATCATCCCGGACACCCACGTCACCACCTTCATCATCCTGTTCGTCAACCTGGCGATGTTCGTCGCCATGTTGCTGCTCAGCCAGAAGCTGGGCATGGCGTCGCTGTTCAGCATCGACGGCCGCGTGGCCGAGCTGTTCGGCGCCAAGGTCCGCTACAACATCCTGGTCGAGCACCAGTGGTGGCGGCTGGCGACGGCCGGCTTTCTGCACGCCGGGCTGTTCCACTTCGGCATGAACAGTTGGGTGCTGTTCGACCTGGGAGCCGCCGCCGAGTACACTTACGGCACCTCACGCTATCTGGTGATCTACTTCGTCTCGAACGTCTTCGGCTTCTGGGCCAGCCTGTTCTGGACGCCGGCGCAGTCCCTGGGCGCTTCGGCCGCCCTGTGCGGCCTGATCGGCGCGCTGATGGCCGGCGCCAAGCGCACCGGCCAGAGCATGGCCTGGTCGTTCTACATGCGTTGGATGATCATCATCGTCGTGCTCGGCCTGATCGTGCCCTACATCGACCAAGCCGCGCACTTGGGAGGCTTCGTGGCCGGCTACGCTGTGGGCTGGATCGCTTCGTCGCCGCGCGTCAACCGCAACATCGAGTCGCTGTGGAAGGCCGCCGCCACGCTGGCCACGCTGGGCACGGTCGCCGCGCTGGCGATCGCCTACTCCAACGTGCTGCGCGCTCTGTAAGCCGCTCGCGCTACGGCTCGCACGGCCGCCGCAGCGCCCGCCACTGCGCGGGCGTCAGCGCCGGAGTCGGAGAGTCCGGGGCCGGCGCCGCCATCTCCTGCAACAGGCGAGCCCTCTCGGCGCTGTCGGGGTGCGTCGACAGGTAGACCAGCGACGCCGTGTCGCCCTCCATCGCCGCGAACCTCTCGAAGACGCGCGCCATCGCGTGGCCGTCGATGCCGGCCGCTTCGAGCATCCGCAGGCCCTGGGCGTCGGCCGCCGACTCGTCCCGCCGTGCAAACGCCAGCGACGTCAGCAGCGTGCCGCCGCTGGCCGTCCAGGACCCCTGTGCGCCCAGCGCGGCCAGCAAGGCTTCCAGGGTCATCTGCCGAAACAGGCTACGGGTGGAGTGGCGCAGCTCCACGTGCTGCATCTCGTGCGCCAGCACCGCCGCCAGCTCCTCCGGCGACTCCACCATCGCCACCAGCTCGTCGAACACCACGATGTGGCCGCCCGGAGCAGCCAGCGCGTTCACCGGGCCGTGCACCATAGCGATCTCCCAGTGGTAGGGGCTTTCCGGCAGCGCGGCGCTGAGCCGCGCCGTCAACGCGTCGAGCGCCTCGCGCCGCCGCGGCTCCTCGCAGCGCCGCTCCGGCGGCGCCAGCTCCTGCATCACCGAACGGCCCAGCCGATCCTCCCAAGCCGTCGGCAGAACCGCCGCCGCCAGCCCGGAGACCGCCTGCGCGCCCCACAGCCAGACGCCGCCCACGATCGCCGCCACCGCCAGGATCGCCAGCAGCCCTTGCCGAAACGAGACCGCCGCAAAACCTTCCCGCGGTCGCTCTCCGGCCGAGACCTGCCGCCAGGCCTCCAGAAAGCGCCGGTCTTCCACCACCACTGACTCCCTGCCGTGCTCCAGCCGAATCGGCTCGCCCGCGTACTGCCCCTGGGCCAGCTCGGTGGCGGCGTAGAGCCAGGCCAAGGCGTCCTCGGCGGCGGCCGTGCGGATCTCCAGGTGGTCTCCCCACAGCAGGATCTCGGCGTCATGCCGGCGCGGCGTCACGCCGTCGTAGAAGGCGCCCTGCCAGTGCTGCTGGGCCGGGGAGATCATCGCGCGCGCTCAGGCAAAAAAGCCCATGTCCAAGCCCAGAAAGTCCGCAAAGCCTTCTCCCACGGCGGCGTCCTGCTGGGTCTGCTGCCGCACGCCTTCCAGGTCCAAGTCGCCGTCGATCTCGATCGATTCGAGCCAAACCTTCGTCCGCCGCGCCTGCACCCAGGGCCAGGCCAGACCCAGGGTCAGCAGGATCAGCAGCGTGCCCACCCCGTCGATTTCGAACAGTTGTGAGCCGGTGATGGTCGAGCGGAAGCGCGCGCCCCGAAACGTCGTGCGCGACCAGTAATAGCGCTCGCGGTACGCCCGGTACCAGAAGCTGTACATCCCCAGCGTGGGAAAGAACAGCAGCCAGTTCAAGAAGTACCGGCCGAACAGGTCGCCGCCCTGCGCGTCGCAGGCGAACGGTGAATCGCCAAAGCGCATGTGGCCGATCAAAAAGCGCCGCTTGTGAGAGTTGAAGAACGGCGTCCACAGCCCGAACGTCAGCAGCCACAGCGGCCAGTTGAGCAGGTACAGGCCGAGGTAGCGCCAAGGGCTGCCATGAAACGAGAACCGCACGCCGCGCCAGGAGGTCCGCGTGAGCCGGTAGCGGTGCGCGCCCACCTCCGCGATCGGCCACAGCAGCAAGGCCAGCGCAAACGACGCCAGGACGATGCCCTGAACAGCCCCTTCGGCGGCCCCGGCCAACTGCGCGATCGTCGGCCCGTAGAGCACGAAGAGCAGCAGCGGCGCGCCCTTCAGCCAGCCCAGAAACAGCTCCCGCGCCGTCCCGTGGAAGGCGAAACGGTCTTCGGCCAGCCCGGCGTGCGCCCAGATGTAGCGGCGCATGCGCACCTTGCCCCAGAAGTGATAGAGGCCCAGCGTCACGATCGTCAGCAGCGTGTTGACGATCCAGATGCCGAACAGCTCCCCGCCCTGGCCCTCGAACGAGCCGTGCTGCGCCGGCGCCCGGTCGACCCCAAGAAGTTGAAAGCCCTCGACCGGGGCCGCCGGCGCCACAGGAACCTTTGCAGCCGCAGGGACGGCGACGGCGGGATCGGTGGGAACCCAGACCGAGACCGCCGGCGCTTCCACCGGAGCCACATACGCCAGCCGGCGGCTCAAGGCGATCCCGCCCACCGCCACCGCGCCCCCTACTCCCACAAAGCCGACCAGCGCCACCAGCCAGCCGGGCAGGCCGAACGGCCGGAACTCCGCCCAGCGCTCGGCGATCTTGTCACGCATCAGGAGGAGGCCGATGCCGGCGATGCGGGTGTTGGTCCGCTCGGCGTCCCTGGGGCGCCCCGCCGCCTGGTAGGCCTGCGCCAACTGGCTGAGCGGGAGAATCAGGTTCTGGCTGTCGGCGCCCCACTGGGCTTCGCGGATCGCCAAGGCCCTCTCGTAGGCGTCCACCGCCACGTCGTGCTCGCGGGTCTGGGAGGCGATCTCGCCGATCTTCTGCCAGACGTCGGCGGCCTCCAGGGAGTAGCCGTTGCCGGCCGCCTCCAGCGCTCCCAGCCGCTCCTTCTGCACCATGTGGCTGTCATAAGGGCGCCCGGCCAGCAAATAGGCCTCGGCCAGAAAACGCAAGGAGTCGCTCGAGACCCACTCGATCTCCGGATGCTCTCGCGCCAACGCGGCGGCGCGTTCGTAGCGCGCGATCGCCTCGTCGTGCATCTCCGCGTTCTGGAAGGCGTCGCCCGCCTCGTGCAGCAGGTCGATCAGGGTCTCCGGGTCGGCGTCGCCGGCCTCCTCCAGAGCGATCGCCTCGTCCAGCTCGCCGGCGGCCTCCACAGGATTGTCGAGAGAGGCCAAGGCCTCGCCCAGCCCCGCCCGCACTTGAGCCTCGCGCGCCGCGTCCGGCCGCCGCCCGAGCGCCCGCAAAGCCCTGCGGTAGATGCCCACGGCCTCCTCGTCGAGGCCTTGGTAGGCCAGCGAATCGGCCGCCTTGAGCAGGGCGTCCACGCGCTCGGGCGAGTCTTCGGGCGTCACCGTCACCCGCACCGAGAGCGCGTTGCGATAGTAGTCCGCTAGCTCCTCGGTCTCCAGCCAGGAGTCGGCGTAGTCGCCGATCAGATCCAGGCAGGCCGCCAGCTCCTCGCTTTCGCCAAAGTCTTCGCGGCACTCCCGCTCGATCGCCTCGACGACCTCGTCACAGCTCTCCCGCCGACCCGAATCCGCCAAGTCCCCGGCCAGCCACAACCGGCGCTCGACCGTCTCCGGGGCGCTACGGCCATACTCGGACGCATACACGGCAATGGCCTCGCCATAGAGCCGCCCGCACTCGTCCAGATCGTCCTCGAAGTAGGCGATCTCGGCCATGGAGATGACGGTGTCGGCGCCGTCGACGCGCAGGGAGGGGTCGGCGCTCTGGATCGCGAGGGCCTTGGCGTACTGCTCGCGAGCGCTCGCGTAGCTGCCGTTGCGCTCGAACATCTCGGCGTGGCGCCGGTGCAGGCCGGCCAGCTCGGCGGGGCCGTCGCCGGCCTTCTTGGCCGCCTCCAGCGCTTGCTCGTACCAGCTCGAAGCCTCGTCAAGGCGCTCGGCTTCGGCGGCGGCTTCGGCGGACTTCACAAAGCCGTCCCGCTGCGACGCCCAGTCCTCGGTTTGCCCGAAGAGGGCGCCGCAGCACAGCAGCATCGCGAGCGCGGCTAGGCGCCGGGATTTCGCGGGCGCTCGCATGAATCTCAGAAAATACCACGGCGGCTCCCAAATACCACGGCGCCGCCCCGATCGAAACCCCGACTATGGCTTCGCGCGACAATGGATTCATGCGAATTGCAATGGTCGGCGTGGGCGCCGTGGGCGGATATTTCGGCGGGAGATTGTTGCAGGCCGGGCACGACGTCCGATTCGTGGCGCGCGGAGCCACGCTCGAGGCCCTGCTATCCGACGGGCTCCGGGTGCAGAGCATCGCCGGCGATTTCCACATCGCGCAGCCGGCCGTCACCGACGACCCCTCCCGCATCGGCCCGGTGGACTTGCTGCTGTTCTCCGTCAAGGCCTGGCAGGTGCGCGACGTGGCGCTCGCCGCCGCCGCCCTCGCCGGGCCGGACACGGTGATCGTGCCGCTCCAGAACGGCCTGGAAGCTCCCACGCTGCTGGGCGAGGTCTTCGGTCCGCAGCGCGTGCTGGGCGGGCTGTGCCGCATCTTCGCCCAAAAGACCGGGCCGGCCACGATCCTCCATAGCGGCCTGGAGCCCTCCATCGAGCTGGGCGAGCTGGACGGCTCCCGCTCGGAGCGCGTCGAGCGCATCCTCGCCGAGCTGGGCTCCACCGCCGGCATGAAGGTCGTCGCGCCGGAGAGCATCCGCGCCGCCATGTGGGAGAAGCTGCTCTACGTGGAGCCGATGGGCGTGGTCGGCGCCGCCTCACGGCAGCCCGCCGGCGTGGTCCGCACCCTGCCGGAGATGCGCCGCCTGCTGCGCGCCACGATGGTCGAGGTCGCCGAGCTCGCCGGCGTCCGCGGCGTGCCGCTCGACCCGGCGCTGCCCGATCGCGTCATGGCCCGCCTGGACGTGCTGCCCGCCGAAGCCACCTCGTCGATGCACCGCGACATCGTCGCCGGCCTGCCCTCGGAGCTGGATTTCCAGACCGGAACGATCGTGCGCTACGCCCGCGAGTCCGGCTTTGCGGCGCCATGCCACGAGACGCTCTACGCCGCCCTGCTGCCCCTGGAGCTGCAAGCCCGAGGAACCCTGCCGGCCCCGGCCTAACCCGAGCGGCCCTACCGGTAGAAAAAGCTCACCAAGCTCATCGGCAGCGCCGGCACATACGTCATCAGCAACAGCACGAACAGCAGCACCGCGATGAACCAGACGTTCTCGCGCGTCACGTCCCAAATGTCGGTCTTGGCGACCGAGCAGGCCGTCACCAGCACCGACGCCACCGGCGGCGTCTGCTGCCCCACGGCCAGGTTCAGCGTCACGATCAGCCCAAAGTGCACCGGGTCGATGCCGGCCGCGTTCACCAGCGGCATCACGATCGGCACCACCAGGATGATCGCCGCCGCGGAGTGCAGGAACATCCCGATCAGCAGGAAGAAGATGTTGAGCAGCCCCAGGATCGCCCAGCGGTCCGAGGTCACGTCCATCAGCGTCGCGGCGAAGCGCTGCGGGGCCTGGACCTGCGTCAGGTAGTCGCCCAGCAAGCCCGAGGTGGTCACCAGCAGCATCACCACCGCCGTCTGGATGCCGCCGGAGATCATCGCCTTGCGCAGCCGCGGCCAGTCGAGCTCGCGGTAGACCAAGCCGCCGATCAGCAGCGCCGCCAGCACCGCCAGCCCGGCGCCCTCTGTGGCCGTCACCCAGCCGGAGAAGATGCCGCCCAGCACGATCAGCGGCAGCAGCAGCGCCCAGGCGGCGTCCTTGAAGCTGGCCGCCACGCGCTTCCAGTCAAAAGCGTCCTCCACCGGATAGCCTCGCCGGCGGGCGATCCAATAGGCCGTCGCCATCATCAGCAGGCCGCCCACCACACCCGGCACGATGCCCGCCACGAACAGCTCCACCACCGAGCTGCCCGACATCACCGCGTACAGGATCATCGGCAGCGACGGCGGAATCACCACCGCCAGCGTCGACGCCGACGACGTGACCGCGGCCGCGAACGGCGCCGGATAGCCCCGCTTGCGCATCGCCGGAATCAGGATCGACCCCAGCGCCGCCACCCCCGCCACCGCGGAGCCGGAAATCTCCGCCAGCAGCATCGACGAGCCGATCGTCACCATCGCCAATCCGCCCCGCACGAACCCCACCAGCGACGAGACAAAAGCCAAAAGCCGGCGCGAAATGCCGCCGGTATTCATGATCGCTCCCGCCAAAATGAACAGCGGAATCGCGATGAGGGTGAAGTTCGTGGCCGAATCCATCAGCGTCAGGCTGATGTTCGGAATCACGTGCGGCCCCCAGGTCAGCGTCATCGCCGCCACGGCCACCAGCCCCAGCGCCACGCCGATCGGCACGTCGATCGCAATCATCGCCAGCATCGCGGCCAGCATCACGAGCAGGCTCATTCCTCGGCCTCCTCCGCTTCGGTTTCGCCCTGCAGCCAGGCGGCGAAGGTCAACAGCTCGGCCACGATGAACAGCAACGAGCTCAGCGGAATCACCGAATGCGTGACCCTCGCCGGCAGCCACGCTAGGCTCACCAGCGAGGCGTCTTCGAGCACCAGCATCACTCGCCAGCCGGCCCAGGCCGCGATGGCGAAAAAGACCACGATGGCCAGCTCGCGCACCGCCATCATCGCCAGCCGCAGGCGCGGCGGAGCCTTCGCCACCAGTTTCGGAAAGCCGATGTGGGCTCGCCGCAGCGCCGCCAGGCAGGAGCCGTAGTAGGTCAGCCAGGCCAGCAGGATCGGCGCCACCTCGTCATACCAAGGCAGCGGCGCGCCGAACTTGCGGAACGCCACGCCCGCGATCACGACGAGCGCCATCGCCGCCATCAGAACGACGACGAGGTGTTCGAGAAACTTTTCCAGGGTGCGTCGCAAGGGGGTTTTTCGGCGGGTTCGGCGAATGGGTTCGGAAGATTGTAGCGTTTCTCAGTGAGAACCCAGAGCCAGCGCGCGTTCGATCCATTCCGCGCCGCCTTCGACTTCGGCTCCAAATTCCCGGTAAATCGTCTGGCTGGCCGCGACAAAGGCCTCGCGGTCGGCGGCGTTCACGGCCATGCCTTCGGTTTCGAGCTTCGCCAGCAGGTCCCGGTCGATCTGCGCCGCCGAGCTCAGCACCCAGTCCTGGGTCTCCAGAGCGGCTTCCACGATCGGGGCCCGTACGTCCTCGGGCAGGCTCTCCCAGCGCTCCACGCCCACGGCCAGAAACGCCGGCGAATAGACGTGATTGGTGAGGGATAGATACTTCTGCACTTCGTGCAGTTGCGAGCTGTAGATCTGGCTCAGCGGGTTCTCCTGCCCGTCGATCACGCCGGTTTGCAGCGCCACGAAGACCTCCGACAGCGACATCGGCGTGGGGCTGGCCCCGTAGGACTGGAACAGCCGTAGCCGCCAGCGGCCCCGCGGCGTGCGCAGCTTGATGCCCGCCAAGTCCTCGGGCCGCACGATCGGGTGGCGGTTGTTGGTGATCTGCCGGAAGCCGTTCTCCCAAACCGCCAGCATGCGGTAGCCCTTCGGCTCGGCCCGCGGCGCGATCGAAGACCAGAAGATCTCCTCGCGGATGCGCTTCAGGTGCTCCCGGTCCTCCACCAGGTACGGCATCTCGAAGAACCCAAAGGCGTCCACGGCGGTCGACATGACCGTCGAAGGCACCGAGAAGTCCACCGTGCCGAGCTTGAGCTTGAGCAGCAGCGTCTGGTCGTCGCCCAACTGGCTGGAGCCGAAAACGTTGATGTGCGCGCGGCCGGCCAGCTTGGCGTTGGCGCGGCGCGCGAACTCCTGCGCGGAGTCGTCGGTCAACGACCCGGGGTTGGCGACATGACCGAGCTGCAACTGCAACGGCCCGCGGGTTTCGAGGCCGCAGGAGCCCAGCAGCAGGAGCGCGACGATCGGCAGGGAGCGCAGCACCGACGGGCCATCATCGCACAAGCGCGGGCGCCGCCGGGCGCCGCCGCGCTAGAGTAGCCAGTCATGCGCCGCCCGTTCCGCGCCCTGCTGCCGGCCCTTGCTCTCTGGCTCGCCTGGGCCGCCGCCGCCCCGGCCGCCGATCGGCCCAACATCCTGCTCATCCTCTCCGACGACCACAGCGTGCCGCACCTGGGCGCCTACGGCTGCCGGGACTGCAAGCGCTTCGACATCACGCCCAATCTGGACCGGCTGGCCGCCGAGGGCATGCGCTTTGACCGAGCCTATACCGCGGCGCCGCAGTGCGCGCCGTCGCGCATCTCGATCTTCACGGGCCGCTCGCCGGTCGGCATCGGCGTCACCCGCTTCGCCCAGCCGGCCCGGCCGGACGTGCCCTTCTTCACCGACGTGCTGCGCGCCAACGGCTACTGGGCGGGCCTCGACGGCCGCCACCAGCACCTCGACGGCCGCATCAGCGACGCCGAGCACATCCAAGAAGCCTTGCGGCAGGCCGGCATGCGCAGCCTCGATCAGCGCTTCGACCACTTCGTGCGGTCCGCCAGCACCAAGGGCGCCAACTTGGCCAAGGTCGGCGAGAAGTTCTCGGCCATCCTCGACGAGGTCCCCGCCGGCAAGCCTTTCTTCCTCTACTTCGGTTTCAACCAGCCGCACAGGGCCTTCGGCGACGACCACGAGAACATCGACCCGGCCGCTCTGGAGCTGCCGCCGGACTGGCCCGACCTGCCCGAGGTGCGCGTCGACTACGCCCGCTTCCTCGACGAGGTCCGCGACCTGGACGCCGGTTTCGGCCTCATCGACCAGGAGCTCGAGCGGCGCGGGATCAAGGACGACACGCTGCTGATCTTCATGGGAGACAACGGCGAGTCGCTGCTGCGCGGCAAGGGCTCGCTGTGGGACCGGGGCACGCACGTGCCGCTGCTGGTCCGCTGGCCGGGCAAGATCCGGGCCGGTTCGGTGACCGACGCCATGGTCAGCGGCATCGACCTGGGCGCCACCATGCTGGCCGCCGCCGGACTCGAGCCGCCCAACGGCGCCGAAGGCCTCAGCTTCCTGCCCGCCCTGCTCGGCGAACCCTTCCCCGGCCGCGAATACGTCTTCGCCGAGCGCGGCTGGCACGCCGGCCCCATCACGCGCACCGACGGCCTGGACCTTTCGCGGTCGATCACCTCCCGCCGCTACCGCTTCATCTACAACGCCCTGCCGGAGCGCACCTACACGCCGGTGGACATGCCCGACAAGGAAGCCTGGCTGGCCGTCCAAGCCGCCCATCGCGACGGCAAGCTCTCCAGCCTCCACGAACGGCTGTTCTTCCAGAACCCTCGCCCGCTCGTCGAGCTCTACGACCTCCAGGAAGATCCCTACGAGCTGCGCAACCTGGCCGGCGACGACTCGCTGAAGCTCATCGAGCATCAACTGCAGGTGGAGCTCGAGCGCTGGATGATCCTCGAGAACGACTACCTCCCCCTGCCGACGCACGTCCGCGGCCGCGCCAAGTAGCGCCGCGGCCCGCCGGCCCCCAACCGCCAACGTCCGTACCAGGCCGCCGGTACTTTGGGTCCATTGTCGGGGCGCACGGCGTCGGGGAGGATAGAGCTGAAGAACGAGAGTCGTTCCCGCCTGCCAGGACGCCGCGGGAGGAGAAGAAACCTTTGATCGGCATCTGCATTCTGCTCGCTTTGGCCTTTTTCGTCGCCGTCGGCATGGCGGCGCTGTTGCTCAACCAGCCTCCGGCCCCGGATCTCTCGGAGCTCAACGTCGAGGGCTCCCAGGCCTCCTATCGGGCGATGGAGCGCCTGTTCAGCCGGGCTGACTTCGAGTCGCTGGCCGGTCAGCCGGCGTTGCAGAAGAGGCTGATCGCCGCGCGCCGCCTGGTGCTGAAGTCGTACCTGCAGCAGTTGCGCACGGACTACTTGCAGGTGTGGGCGATCTGCCGCCTGCTGGCGCCGGTGAGCAACGATCCGGCCTACCTGCCCGAGCTGTTCCAGTCCTACGCGGCCTTCCACTGGCGCTACGCACTGCTGCGGCTGCACTGCGCCACGGGCCTGAACCCGCACATTCTCGAATCGGTCCAGCAGACCATGGCCCCGCTGACGGCCCTGCGCCAACAGGCCACCGGCTTGATCCACGCCGTCGACCCGCAGCGCGGCTCCTGAACCGTCGACCCGCGGCGCGACGCCTGAACCGTCGACCCGCGGCGCGACGCCTGAACTGTCGACCCGCAGCGCGGCGCCTGATCCCTTGGGCCCCCTTTTCGAGCCTCGCGCAGAAAATCCGCCTCCGGGCGGATTTTCCATCTCCCGATAAACCGATATCGCGATTACAATTGCTGGACGGGTTCGCCGGCGATGCGACCCCTGACCTCGTCCCGGCCGATGGGGTCCGCCGGCGCCGGTAACTCCTCCCGAGCCGCCGAGCGCGCCGTTGCGCCCAGGCTCACGGAGCGTCACCCTCGAGGCCAGCCATGAATCGCCGTCACTTTCTCGCCGCCACTCTCGCCGCCCCGGCCGCAGCCGGCGCCGCGGACGACTTCAGCCGCCTGCGTGCGGACTTTCCGCGGGCGCTCAACGAGACCTACTTCAACAGCGCCGCCCAGCACCCGCTGGGCAACCACACCGTGGCCGGCATGCAGCGCTACATGGACTACCTGCACAAGGGCCCCGGCGAAGGCCGCGAGGACTTTTGGGAGACCGGCCTCGGCGAAGTGAAGCCGATGTTCGCCCGGCTCATCGGCGCCAAGCCCGACGAGATCGCCTTCGCCGGCAGCACCACCGTCGGCGAGAACTTCGTGGTCAACGGGCTGAATCTGCGCGGCGGCAACGTCGTCACCAACGACCTGCACTACAGCGCCTCGCTGGCCAACTACCTCTCGCGCGCCGAGCGCGGCCTCGACGTGCGCATCGTCAAGCACACTGACTGGCACACCGACCCACG
The DNA here is from genome assembly GCA_016125275.1 of Acidobacteriota bacterium. Classification (GTDB taxonomy): domain Bacteria; phylum Acidobacteriota; class Terriglobia; order Bryobacterales; family UBA6623; genus RI-231. The sequence goes on from WGMB01000015.1 coordinate 84,786, forward strand.
GGCGATGGAGCGGGTCGTCGACAAGAAGACCAAGCTCATCGCCGTCTCCTGGATCTCCTCGGTCAACGGACACGCCGAGGACCTCAAGGCCCTCAGCGACCTGGCGCACGCCCACGGCGCCTATCTCTATGCCGACATCATCCAGGGGACCGGCGCCACGCCGCTGGACGTGCACGCCGCCGGCGTGGACTTCGCCTCCTGCGCCATGTACAAGTGGCTGCAAGGCGAACACGGCTGCGGCTTCCTGTACGTCCGCGAGGGCTTGGCCGAGAGCGTGCTCAAGCCCACCGAGCTCACCGGCCACCCGGACCTGAACTATTCGCCCTGGACCGCCGCCCCCCAGAAAGGGCAGCCCGAGTTCATCAATCACGCCCCGCACGGCGCGGGAGCGTTCGAGGTCGGCACGCCTTCGGTGATCACCTACGCCGGCCAGCACGCCTCGTTCCGATACATGGAGAAGCTCGGCGTGGACCGCATTCACGCCCACGCCGCTGGGTTGCTGGGGCGGCTGCGCAAGGAGCTCGGGCAGTTGGGCTACACGCCGATCACACCCGACCCGGCCCCGGCCTCGATCCTCACCGTGCTGTGCCCTGACCCCGCCGCCACGCGCGCGAAGATCGAGGCGGCGATCGCGGCCAAGAAGATCCGCATGTCCCTCCGCGGGCCCAATTCCGCCCTCACTCTGGGCCGTTTCGGCAATCACATGCGGTTCTCGGTCTCCGTGTTCAACAACCAGGACGACGTGGACCAAATTCTTTCCGTTCTGAGTTGACACATCGCAAGCTCTCGATTTAGATTATCGATTCCCTTTTGTCTATGATCCTCGTGGATCGTAGAGCTTGTCGCCCGGCGAGGCCCTGCCATCGGCTTCTCGACCGGGCGCCCAAGCGGGTCCCTGCGCTCCGCCGCGCTGCTGTCTAGAGCAGGTTTCTACCGTTTGTTCGGGCGTTTGTGTTCCGTTCGTGCGCGAGGTGGATTCGATGTCAACTGCAAGGTGCGCAGCCGCGCTCCTCTTCTTCACTTTTTCCGTAGGCCTTTTCGGCCAGTCGCGATCGGTCATTCTGGGCACGGTCGTCGATGAGTCCGGTGCGCCGATTCCCGGCGCGGAAGTCAAGATCCTCAATACGGGGACGCAACAACAGCGGACGACCGCCACGTCCGAGCGCGGCGACTACGAGGTGACCTCTCTCGACGTAGGCGTCTACGAGGTCACCGTGCAGTCGCCCGGATTCGCCGTCTTCGTCGTGCGGAACCTGCAACTGGAAGTCGACCAGAGGGCCCGCGTCGACGCCAGCCTCAAGGTCGGCGACCTGACCCAAGAGATCACCGTCACGGCCTCGACGGCGACGATCCAGACCGACGACGCGACTCTGTCCACCGTCATCGACGCCGCCAAGATCCGGCAGCTCCCCCTGCCCGGCAACCGCAACCTGTTTCGCCTGGCCCTGCTGGCGCCGGGCATGAGCCGCGGACCGGCCTCGTCGGTCACCACCAGCGGCTTCGGCCCGGGCTTCGGCATCGCCGCCATGGGGCAGAAGGTGCACAACAACGCCATCCTGCTCGACGGCGCGCCGCTGAAGACGGCCATCCACGGCGCGGTGCGCATGCGGCCTTCGGTGGAAGCCATCGAGGAGTTCCGTGTGGAAGCCGGCTGGTACTCGGCGCAGTACGGCACCCAGTCCGGCGCCCAGATCGTGGCGACCATCCGCCCGGGCACCAACGAGTTCCACGGGACGCTGTTCCACTTCTTGCGCAACCAGGTCTTCGACGCCAAGAACTTCTTCGAGTCGCCGACGGCGGACAAGAAGCCCCTGCGGCGCAACACCTTCGGCGGCGTGATCAGCGGCCCGATCATCCCCAACCGCACCTTCTTCACCTTCAACGCCGAGCTCTACCGCGAGCGGCGCTCGACCCAGACTTTTGCGGTGTATCCCTCGGCCTCCATGCGCACCGGAACGCTCACCGAGCAGTACTTCCAGCGCGCCGATGGCAGCCTGCTCCCGATTCTCGACCTGCAATCCGGATCGCCGTTCCCGAACAACCAGATCCCGTCGTCGCGGATAGCCCCCCAGGCCACGGCCCTGATGAAGTTCTACCCCAGCCCGAACATCGCGCAGTCGAGCTTTGACGGCACCCAGAACTACACCGGCGCCACCCGCAACGCCGACAACGACGACCAGTACTTCGTGCGCATCGACCACAACTTCACCGAGAAGGACCGGCTGTTCGGCCGCTACGGCATCCAAACGGTCAACCTGCCGGTGTTCCCGATCAACCCGAACCCGTTCTTCGTGCAGCGGCGGCCCCGCCGGCAGCAGAACGCCACGCTCACCTACACCCGCATCCTGAAGCCGACGATGCTCAACGATCTGCGGGTCTCCTTCAATCGGGACGTCTTCAAGGCCGTGGACGACGTCAGCGGCACGGACTTCAACATCCTGCGCGACCTCGGCATTCCGGGGCAGACCGACAACCCCATCGACACCGGCCTGCCGTCGATCTCCATCACCGGCGTGGCCTCGCTCGGCAACACTGACATCAACACCATCTGGGACGAGTCCCGCCAGATCGCCGACACCTTCACCTGGACCAAGGGCAGCCACACCATCAAGCTCGGCTCGGAGTACACCCGGCTGCGCGTGGACCGGCGCACGGTCTCGTTCGTCAAGGGCGCCTTCAACTTCACCGGCATCCACTCCGGCAACATCGCGGGCGTGACGGCGACCGAACGCGGCCGGCTGGCCTGGGCGGACTTCCTGCTCGACGAGCCGCAGCAGGTGCGGTTGGGCTTTACGCCGAATCTCCCTCCCGGCGCCGACCCGGGCACCTATCCCCGGATGCGCTTCTGGCGCTTCCACAACTTCATCAACGACGACTGGAAGCTCAGCTCCAAGCTGACCATGAACATCGGCCTGCGCTATGAGTACAACTCCTCAATCGTCGACAGCGGCGGACAGTCCCGCAACTTCGACTTCGAGAAGCAGGACCTCTACCCCGCCCCGCTGACGCCCGGCCCGCTCAACAACCCCAGCCGGAAGCTGTTCGCGCCCCGCATCGGCCTGGCCTGGCGCCCCTTCGGCGGCTCCTCGACGGTCGTACGGGCCGGCTACGGCCTCTTCTACAACGTGAACATGATGAACATGTTCATGCCGGCGCTGGCGGCGAATCCGCCCAACAACCTCAACATCAACGAGCTCAACTCGGCCGGCAACGTGCGCATCCACATGGCCAACGCCGACCAGGCCAGCGCCCTCTCGATCAACAGCGAGATCAACTCGGCCGACACGGCGCGCGGCGTCAGCGACGTGCACCAGTGGAACCTCAACGTCCAGCGCGCGCTGCCGGGCTCGCTGACGATGGAGCTGGCCTACGTCGGCTCGAAGTCCGCGCACTTCGACTCCCCGCGCACGGTCAACCCCTACGTGCAAGGCACCACCACTCGCGTCTACCCGGACTGGGGCCCGATCGAGAACATCTCGCTCGACACGGCCGGAACCTACCACGGCCTGCTGGCCAAGCTCGAGCGGCGCATGAGCAACGGCATGACCTTCCTGCAGACCTACACCTGGTCCAAGACCATGTTCGGCTCGTTCGCCTGCTGCGGCGCCCAGCGCCACAACGATCCCTACAACTGGAGCCTCGAAAAGGGCCTGGCGGAAACCGACCAGCGCCACCGCGCCACCACGGCCTTCCTGTGGGAGCTGCCATTCCTCAAGGGCCACGACACTTGGAAGAAGAAGCTGCTGGGCGGCTGGCAGGTCAACGGCTCTCTGACGCTCGAAACCGGCCTGCCGATGCATCCCACGCAGTCGCTCAAGCCCATCGACGACGGCTGCCCGCGCTGCACCCATCGCCCGGACCGCATCGCCGACGGCCGTCTGGACAGCTCCCAGCGGACGCTGCAGGAGTTCTTTGACACCTCCGCCTTCGCCACGGCCCGGGGCCACTACGGCAACGCCGGCCGCAACATTCTGTGGGCGCCGGGGCTGGTGAGCTTCGACTTCGCCGTGTTCAAGAACTTCCACATCTCCGAGCAGAAGAATGTGCAACTGCGCTGGGAGAACTACAATTTCACCAACACTCCGCCGTTCAATCCGCCGACGCTCGAGATCAGCTCGGGCCAGTTCGGCCAAGTGACGAGCGCGGGGCTGGGCCGGGAGATGCAGTTCGCGCTGCGCTTCCAGTTCTGAGGCCGCAACGAGAGAGGACATGAGCATCAATCGACGACAATTCTTCGTCTCGAGCGCGGCGGCGAGCGCCGCCGCGCTCAGCGCCTCGGGTTTCTCCGGGGTGCGGAGCCAGTTTCCGCGGGCGGAAAGCACGGTCTACCTGGACGCCGCCGCGCACATGCCGCTGTCCACCTACACGGCGGAGGGCGTCCGCAAGTACAACGACTTCCACATGTACGGCCCCGGCGAGGGCCGCGGCGAGTACGCCTCGCAGATCCAGCGCGAGATCCGGCCGCTGTTCGCCAAGCTCATCAACGCCAAACCCTCGGAGATCGGGCTGGTCGTATGCACCAAGGCCGGCGAGGCGGCGGTCGTCAACGGGCTCGGCATCCAGGAGTCCGGCGGCAACCTCGTCACCAACGACTTCCACTACGCCGGCTCGATCCACGACTACGTCGGCCGCCGCAAGGCGGGCATGGACGTGCGCATCGTCCGCCACCGCGATTGGCGGATCGACCTGAAGGATATGGAGAAGGCCATCGACGCCAAGACCAAGCTGGTCTCCATCACCCTGGTCTCCAACGTCACCGGCTGGGTGGAAGACGCCAAGGCCATCAGCGACCTGGCGCACGCCCACGGCGCGTACGTCTACGCCGACATCATCCAGGCCGCCGGCAGCGTTCCGGTGGACGTAAAGGCGCTGGGGCTCGACTTCGCCGCCTGCTCGAACTACAAGTGGCTCCAGGGCGTGCGCGGCGCCGGCTTCCTGTACGTGCGCGAGGAGTTGCAGGGCTCCAAGGTCCACGACCTCAGCTTCCCCGGCTACGTGCACTTCAACTACGCACCCTGGGTGAGCCACGCGAGCTCCGGCGGCGACATGCCCTACGAGGCCCCCGACGACGGCCGCCGCTATGAGCCCGGCAACGTGAACTGGGCCGGGTACGCCGGCCAGTACGAAGCCCTCAAACGCATGCTCGACTGGGGCGTCGACAAGATGTACGCCTCGGTCAAGCCCCTCGCCGACAAGCTCAAGAAGGAGCTGCCGTCGATGGGCTACACCATGCTCACGCCGCCCGACGCGGAGAGCCTGCTGGTGGTCGTCCAGGTCAAGGACCTGGAGAAGACCCTCGGCGTGCTGCGCAAGGCCAACATCCAAGTGACCTCGGCGGGCGAGAATCGGCTGCGCTTCTCCCCGGCCATCTACAACAACATGAGCGACGTCGACCGTCTGCTCGACGCGCTGGCTTGATCGGGCGAGACAACGCCCGGGCGCAGGGGTCCGCCGGTCCGTACGGCGCACCCCTGCGCGCTCCCAGGATCGTTCCCATGAAGACTCCGCACACCTTGCCGGCCGCCCGTCGCGGCCGCCGCTGGCTGGCCCTCGCCGCCGCGGCGGCGCTGACGGCGACCCTCGCCCTCGGCCAGGGCCAGCGACGCATCTTCTCCCGCATCATGACGGGCGAGCCCTACACGCTCGAATGCTACCTGCCGCAAATCACCAACGGCCCCAACTTCCCCACTTGGTCGCCCGACGGAACCCAGCTCGCCTTCGCCATGAAGGGCTCCATCTGGCGCATCCGGCTCGGCGAGACCACCGCGCACGAGCTCACCAGCGGCCCCGGCTACGACTCCATGCCGGCCTGGTCGCCCGACGGCAAGTGGATCGTCTACACCTCCGACCGCAATGAGACCATCCACCTGCGCCTGCTGAACCTCGCCGACGGCTCCACCCGTGAGCTGACCTCCGGCAACTCCATCAACGTGGAGCCGGAATGGTCGCCCGACGGCTCCAAGATCGCCTACGTCTCCACCTGGCCCAACGGCAACTACAACATCTACGTGATGCCGCTGCGCGACGGCGCCGCCGGCGAGCCGACGGCCCTCACCCAAGACTTCGAGCTGATTCCCCCCACGGTCTACTACGGCAAGTGGGCGCTGCACATCCACCCCACCTGGACCCGCGACGGCTCCGAGCTGATCCTGGTCTCCAACCGCGACAACAAGCACGGCTCCGGCGGCCTCTACCGCATGAAGGCCGAGCCCGGCGCCAAGCTGCGGCGCTTCCACTACGAGGAGACCACCTGGAAGGCCCGGCCGACGCTCTCGCCCGACGGCGCCAAGCTCGTCTACAGCTCCTACCTCGGCCGCCAGTGGCAGCAGCTCTGGGCCATGCCGCCGAACGGAGGCGACGCCTTTCCGCTCACCTACGGCGACTTCGACCGCACCACGCCGCGCTGGTCTCCGCAGGGCGACCGCATCGCCTTCATCTCCAACGAGACCGGCGACACCAGCCTGTGGCTTTGGCACTGGTTCGGCGGACGCATGGAGCGCGTGCCGATCGACAAGCTGGCCTACCGACGGCCCATGAGCTCGCTGCGCGTGCGCGTGCTCGACAAGCAAACCAAGAAGCCCATGCGCGCCCGGGTCCACCTCAAGGCCGCCGACGGCCGGGCCTACGCGCCGACCGAGAGCTGGTTTCGCGCCGACTGGCTGATGTTCGACCACATGGACCAGGAGGGCGAGTACCACTACTTCCACACCGACGGGTCGTTCGAGATCGAGCTGCCCCCGGGCCTCACCCGCCTGAGCGTCTCGCGCGGCTTCGAATACCTGCCGGTCGACCGCGAGATCACCGTCAGCGGCGACGCCCCGGCCAGTCTCGACATCGAGCTCGAGCGCATCGAGAACATGGCCGCCAAGGGCTGGTGGGACGGCGACAACCACTTCCACATGAACTACGCCGGGGTCTACTTCAACACCCCGAAACGGCTGATGGAGCAGGCCGAGGCCGAAGATATCCACGTGCTCAACAACCTCATCTGCAACAAGGAGCAGCGGCTGCCCGACGTGGCGCACTTCTCGGGCCGCCCGGACCTTGTCAGCGTCGCCGACCGCATCCTGTTCCACAACCAGGAGTATCACCCGCCCTTCTGGGGTCACGCCGCCTATCTGAACCTCAAGCAGCACTTGGTGATCCCGGACTACGTCGGCTACCAGAACACCATCGTCGCCAGCCTTTCCCCCACCAACACCACGCCGGCCCGCTCCGCCCGCGCCCAGGGGGGCCTGGCCGGCTACGCCCACGGCGCCGGCAGCCACTTTCCGGTGGACCTGGCGCTGGAGAACGTGGACTTCGTGGAAGCCAACAACATCGACTCCATGCAGCCTCTCTACCGCGCCTGGAACTGCGGCTACAAGGTCGTCGCCTCCGCCGGCGAGGACGCTTTTCCGAACTTCTACCGCAGCTACATCCTCGGCTCCAACCGCGTCTACGTGCGTTCCGGCCGAAAGCTCGACTATGACCAGTGGATCGCCGACTTCCAAGCCGGCAAGGCCTTCGTCACCAGCGGCCCCCTGGTCCGCCTGACGGTGGACGGCAAGGAACCCGGCGACGCCATCCGGCTCTCCCCGGGCGCCCACGAGCTGACCGTGCAGGTGGAGGTCTCTTCCATCACCCCGGTCGAGAAGATCGAGATCCTGCGCAACGGCCAAGCGGTGGAAACCATCGAGCCCGAGCCCGGCTCGCGCCATGTGAAGGTCGCCCGCAAGGTCTCCGTCGACGGGAGCAGTTGGATCGGGACGCAGGTCCGGGCCCAGTACAAGCGCGACCCCATCCGGCGGCCGTTTCCCTTCGCCGCCACCATGCCCGTCTGGGTCCTGCTCGGAGACCAGCCGGTGCGCTCCAAAGAGGACGCCGAGTACTTCGCCGGCCTGATCACCCAAACCCTCGAACGCGCCATGACGACCGGGCCCTGGAACAACGACGAGGAGCGCGAGCAGACCCGAGCGCTCTATGAGCAAGCGCTGCAAGAGATGAACGCACGCGCGGCGGAGGCCTCCCGATGAAGCCCTTGCGGCGACTCCTTCTCGCCGGGGCGGCCGTCGCCCTGGCCGCCTCGGCCCAACAGCCCGGCCCGCGGGACATGCCGCAGGAGATGGTCTGGGTGGACCGTAGCGGCGAAGTCCTCGGACGCGTCGGCGCGGTCCAGAACTCGATGTTCTTCCCCGAAATTTCGCCCGACGGCCGCTACATCGCCGTCTCGGCCCGCGACGGCGAGGTCAACGACCGCGACATCTGGATTCACGAGGTCGCCACAGGGAAGAAGCGTGCGCTGGCGCCGGCCAAGGGCAACGACAACTTCCCGCTGTGGCTGCACCACGAAGCCGCCATCGTCTTTACCAGCACCCGCGGCGGCAACTACGACCTCTACCGCGTGGCGCTCGACGGCGCCGCCGAGCCGCAACCGGTACTGCAAACGCCGGACTCGCAGTATCCTCGCGCGCTCTCGCCCGACGACCGTCTACTGGTGCTGACCCACGCCAAGCCCGCAGGCCGCAAGCTTCTGCTTCTGACGCTCGACAGCGGCGAGCAGCGCGAGCTGCTGCCTTCCGGCGCCGCCTGGGCCGACGGCGTGCGCTACTCCCCCGACGGCCGCTGGATCGCCTGGTCGGCCAACCCCGAGGGGCTGTGGGAGGTCTTTGTCGCGCCGGCCTCGGACCCGAGCGCGGCCGTGAAGGTCACTCGCGACCTGGCGCAAGGCTGGGCCGGCGGCGGCGGGCAGGTCCGCTGGCGCGCCGACGGCAAGGAGCTGTTCTATCTGATGGGAGACGCCGTGATGGCGATGCCCGTGGTCGACGGCGAGATCCCCAAACCCGAAACCGCCAAGAAGCTCTTCTCCGCCGACGGCTTCCGCGGCAACTTTCCCGACGAAGCGCCCTGGCTCACGCAGTACGACGTCACCGCCGACGGCCAAAAGTTCGTCTTCGTGCGGACCGTGCGATGACCGCTCAGGCTTCCGGCTCGATATGCGGAAACCAGGCGCGCCGCGCCGTCTCGCCCAGGATCCAGCGCTTCTCCTCGTCGGAGAGGCGCAGCGCCTGCTGGAAGATCTTCAAATGCTCGCTGTAGCTCAGCTTGGGAGTCCAGACGGCGTTGGGGTAGTTGCTGCCCCACACGCACCGGTCCGGCCCGAAGGCCCGTATGACTTGGCGCGCGGCGTCGTGCAGATCGCTCGAGGGATATCCCATTTGCGTGCCGGTCGAAATGAAATCGACCTTCGCGATTAAATTCGGAAAACGGGCCATGCCGCACACCAGCGCCGTATTTTCCTCGAGATCGGGTCCCACCTTCAGGTCCATGCAATGGCAAAACCCGACCGTCACGGAGTCGAACTCAGCCAGCAGCTTGGAGGCGCTCTCGATCATCTTCGGCTGCATCAGAAAGATGTCGATCGTGGCCCCTTCCTCGCGGCAAATCGTCCACAGCGCGCGCACCCCGGCCGAGTCGAAGGTATCTTCGCGGCGGGACGGGATGCTGCGTAGCGTCTTGACGTTGAATTCCCTGAGCAATTGGCGGAGAGTATCGGGCGCATGCGGTTGATCCGGATCCAGTGTGCAAACGCCGGCCAGCCAAGGGTCCGCCCGCTTGGCCACGTCGGCCAGATAGCGGTTGTCGTAGTCGTAGAACGACACCGTATGGACCGCCCGCACGCAGTGGACTCCATTGGCCAGGCTCTCATGCCGCAGATCCTCCACCGAACCCTTGCCGGCCGGCGGCCGCATCGGCTCCGCGCGCGGCGGATAGCGCCGCTCATCGGGGGAATAGATGTGCGCGTGGCAGTCGATGACCAACATGCCTACCCAGAATAGACAACGACCATGAAGAACGGAATCGCCCTTTTTCTCGCCCTGCTCGCCGTCGCTCCGCTCGCCGGCCAACCCCGCCATTTCGTGCGCGGCAACGGCGCCGGCGGCTATGTCTACAGCTACTATCTGCCGCAGACCGCGTCCACGCCGTGGCGGCCCGCCTGGTCTCCCGACGGCAAGGAGATCGCCTTTGCGATGTCCGGCTCGATCTGGAAGATCGGCGTCCACGACGACGTCGCCTACGAGCTCACCGCCTCGGCGACCTACGACTCCTCGCCCTCCTGGTCGCCCGACGGCCGCTGGATCGCCTACACCGCCGAGGACGCCGACGGCATCGACCTGAAGCTGCTGAACGTCGCCACCGGCGAGAGCGAGACGATTCGGACCGAGGGCCAGAGCTTCGACCCCACCTGGTCGCCCGACGGCAAGCGGCTCGCCTTCGTCCGCACGGCGGCCAAGGGCGAATACGAGGTCCGCATGCTGCCGTTCGACAACGGCAAATTCGGCGCTCCCGTCGACGTGACGACCGAGAACAGCTTCGGCCGCTCGCGGCTGTACTTCAAGCCCTACGACGACCACATCCAGCCCACCTGGTCGCCCGATTCCCAGGAGATGATCCTAGTCTCGAACCGTGGCATCCCGCTGGGCTCCGGAGCGATGTGGCGCGTGCCGGTGAAGGCCGGCGGCATGGCCGAAGCGAAGATGCTGCTGCGCGAGGAGACCCTCTACCGCACCAGCCCGCAGTGGTCCCACGACGGCAAGCGCGTGCTCTACGCCTCGCACCGCGGTAGCCAACACGTGAACCTCTACGTCCTGCCGGTGGCGGGCGGCGAGCCCTACCAGCTCACCTTCGGACGCTATGACCACTTCGACCCGCGCTGGTCTCCTGACGGCGAATGGATCGCCTACATCGCCAACGAGCCCGGCGTGAGCGAGCTGCGCATTCTGCGGACCTTCGGCGGCGGCGAGCGCAAGGTCGAGATCCGCCGGCGCGTCTACCGCCGGCCGATGGGCTCGCTCGAAGTGGTCGTCAAGAACCAGGGCGAACCCGGCGCGGCCCGCCTCTACGTGACCGGTTCCGACGGCAAGGCCTACGCCCCGCCCACGGCCTACCAGCGCGTGGAAGGCCGCGCGGCGCACCGCGACTTCTTCCACGCCGAAGGGCGCTTCACCGTCGACCTGCCGGCGGGCCAAGCCCTGGTGGACGCCGCCAAGGGCGTCGAGTACCTGCCCTTCTCCCAAACCGTCACGATCGAGCCCGGCAAGGTCTCGCTGCTCGAAGTCGACCTCCAACGGTTCACCAGCATGAACGCCGCCGGCTGGTACTCCGGCAGCGACCACGTCCACATGAACTACGGCGGCAACCTCCACAACACGCCGAAAAACCTGATGATGATGGCCCGCGGCGAGGACCTCGACGTCGTCGGGCAGAAGGTCGCCAACAAGGACAACCGCATCTTCGACCCCGACCAGTACACCGGCAAGCCGCACCCGCTCTCGTCGCCCGAAGCCCTGCTGTTCTTCGACCAGGAGTACCGGCCGCCCTTCTACGGCCACCTCAACTTCATCAACCTCACCCAGCACCTGCTCTCGCCGTTCCTGACCGGCTACGAGGGCACCGCCATTGACAGCCTCTACCCCAGCAATACGGACATGTTCCGGCTCGGCCGCGCCCAAGGGGCCCTCGGCGGCTACGTCCACCCCTTCTCCCGCGACCCCAAATCGGCCGGCTATGCGGTGGCGCGCGGCTTCCCCGTGGACCTGGCGCTCGAAACCCTGGACTACATGGAAGTGCTCACCAGCGCCGGCCACTTCCGATTCACCGCGCCGGTCTGGCACCGGGCGCTGAACTGCGGCTTCCGGGTGACAGCCACGGCCGGCGAGGACTCCATCCTCAGCCTGCACGCGACGCCCATCCTCGGCTCTTCCCGCCTCTACGCCTACCTCGGCGAAAAGCTCGAGTGGCCGGCCTGGGTGGACGCGATCCGCAAAGGCCGCACCTTCGTCACCAACGGCCCCCTGGTGCGCACCACCGTCAACGGCGAGATCCCCGGCGGCGAGATCCATCTGCCGGCCGGCGGCGGCGAGGTCCTGCTGGAGGGTCGCGTGGATTCCGTCACGCCCCTCGACAAGATCGAGATCTTCCGCAACGGCAAGGTCGTCGAGACGCTGCCCTGGCCCCAAGGCGAACGCGGCGTCAGCTTCTCGCGCCGGATTCCGGTCGACGAGAGCTCCTGGATCACGGTTCGCGCCTCGGCCGACCGGATGATCCACCCCATCGACGACTCCTTCGTGGTCGGCGAGACCGGCCCCACCTACATCCTCTGCGGCGACCAAAAGATCCGGTCGCGCACCGACGCGCAGTACTTCGTGGAATGGATCGACGACATCACCGAGCAGGCCAAGGCGCACCCCGGCTGGCGCTCGGAGAAGGAAAAGACCCACGTGCTCGACCAGTTCGCCGAAGCGCGGCGCATCCTGGTCCGGCGCGCCGAAGAAGCCCCGGCGCGCTAGCAAGCGCCCGATTATTTGCCACGTAGTTGCATCTATAGACCGAAACCAGTAACATTTACTTTCGAGACCGCCTCCGAGCTGCAATCCAAAGACCGGAACAGCAACGAGGCGGGCTCTGTTCGATCCCGTTGTCCATTTCGCTCCGGCGCCGTTTGACCTCCGGCGCATGGGGCAAAGCAGCCGCGAGGAGGGCATCCTCTCTACGCAACCAGCTACGCCGGTCATCCGGTTTCCCTCGCGGCTGCTCCTTTTTTCTCTTCCCCTCCCAAATGTAGCGTCCGGCACGGATGCGGCCGTCGCCGGCTCACGCCATATCTCTTTGCCTACAGCAGTTTCCGCCCGGCGCCTCCCTCCGGCCGGCCCCGCGTCGGCCAACATGATTGACACTCAGTTGCAGATCGCTTAGACTGGCGATCGTTTACCCCAACCCGGCCGGCGGCTCGCAAAGCGCGCCGCCGCCGGGTCGAGACAAAAAGCGAAAGCCCCGCCTGACGCGAACTCTTGGCGGAGAACGTCAGACGGGGCTCGGATCGACGACGGTATGCCGTAGACCGCTTCAATTCTACGGCTGCCGGCTTGAACAAGACAAGCGAGGTGAGCCGATGGATTGGCGGCAACTTGGGCGGGCTTCAGCCCGCCGCGCGCTCGTGCGGGACTGGACGTCCTGCTTCAGCGAGCCCTTTCGAAAGCCCTGGCGGCGCGGCGTTTTGGCGGCGCTGCTGCTGGCCGCTTCCCTGCCCGCGACGGAGCTCGACGGAACGATCCGCGACCCGCAGGGCTTCGTGATCGTGGAGGCGCGGGTCCTGCTGCGGCAAGGCGCGCGCGAGACCGCCCCGACCCGCTTCGCGTCCTCGGACAGCCAAGGGCGGTTCCGCTTCACGGACCTGCCGCCGGGCCCCTACCGCCTGGAAGCCTACGCGGCCGGTTTCGAGCGCCGCACCGCCGAGGTGGAGATCGACGGCCCCCGCGTCACCGCCGACCTCGAGCTGCAACCGGCCGGCCTGCACGAAGGCGTGGTCGTCACGGCCTCCCGCCAGGAGGCCGACACCGAGAGCTCGCCGCTGCCCACCTCCGTGTTCTCCGGGCAGCGGCTGCGCGAGCAGATGCCCACGAACCTGGCGCAGGCCCTGTTCGAGGCGCCCGGCGTGAGCTGGGTCAACGCCGGAGCCTTTCGCGGCCGGCCGGTCATCCGCGGGCTCGACAGCAACCGCATCCTCGTGCTGGTCGACGGCGAGCGGCTCAACAACAATCGCACCTCCACCGGCCAGGGCGGCATCGAGACGGCCCTGGTCGACGTCTCCGACATCGAGCAAGCCGAGGTCGTCCGCGGCCCGGGTTCGGTGCTCTACGGCAGCGACGCCTTCGGCGGCGTAATCAACATCCGCACCCACAGCGGCCGGCGCCGGGACGGGCTGGGCGTAGGCGCTCGGCTCGGGGCCACGGCGCTGCCCAACAGCGACGGCCGGCGCGCCCACGCTGAGCTCTCGGCGGGCAACCGTTGGTTCAGCGTACGCGGCCGCGGCTCAGTCGGCGCGCTGCAGAACTACCGCACACAAGACGCGACGGTGTATTTCTCCGGCGCGGACGAGAGCGGCGCCCTCGGCGAGCTGAAGATCTTTCCCTCTTCCGACCAGAGCTTCTCGTTCAAGTTCCTGCACCACGGCGGATACAACTTCGGCCTGCCCAGCCTGGACCCCAACCCGGTCTTTCTGGCCGAGTTCCCCTTCAGCAAGCTCAACAAGTACAGCGGCGGATACCAGAAGAGCTTCGACTCGTCCGCCCTGTCCTCGATCCGCGCCAACGTCTACAGCCAGAGCCAGACGCGCTCGTTCTTCAACCGGATCGCCGCCGGTCCCGGCATGGAGATTCTCAGCGACACGATCACGGACGTGGGAAGCGCCGGCTTCGACGTCCAGGCGACCTCGCTGCCCTCGTCCCGCCACGTGCTCACCTACGGCGTCACCCACTACCGCGACCGCAACCGAGACTTCCGGCTCCAGACGATGGTGGGCGCCGGACCGTCTCCGATCGTGCTCGACGCCGCGCCCAGCGTCCCCAACTCCAGCTTTTCGGGCTCGGGAATCTTCTTGCAGGACCAGTTCCAGGCCACCCGGCGGCTCCGCATCACCGGCGGCCTGCGGGGCGACCGCTTCGTGCTCGAGACGTCTGACACGCCCGGCTTCGACCCCGGCGTGAGCGCCGTCCTGCCCGCTCGGCAGACCGACAGCGCGGTCAGCGGCAACCTCGGCGCCAGCGTCGACGCCGGCGGCGGCTGGCTGTTCAGCGCCAACCTCGGGCGAGCCTTCCGGGCGCCCAACCTGTTCGAACGCTTCTTCTTCGGCCGCGGATCAGTGGGCGGATTCATCGTCCCCAACGCCAACCTGGAGCCCGAGACATCGTTGCAGCTCGATACGGGCGTGCACTTCCGCAGCGGCCCGGCGAAGGTCTCCGTCAACTACTTCCGCAACCGCCTGGACAACCTGATCAGCTCGGCGGCCGGCACATTCCAGGGCCAGCCGACGCTCGCGGGCCAGCCGATTTACCAGAACATCAACATCGAGGAAGCCCGCATCCAGGGCGTGGAATCCAGCGCGGAGTTTTCGGCCCAGGCGCTGGATTCACAGTGGAGGCCCACCTTCAGCGTCGCCTGGCAGCGCGGCGACAACCTCGTCACCGGCCAGGCCTTGCCGTTGATCGCCCCGCTGGTCGCCCAAGCTCGCCTGCGCTGGTCGCCCCAAAGATCTCGGCTGTGGAGCGAGCTCGGCATGGTCGCCGTTCCCGGCAGCCAACGCGTTCCCGAGGGCTTCACGCCCATCAAGGCCTACACCGTCTTCACCTGGCGCGCCGGCTACGAGCTGATCCGCGGCGAGAGCGGCTTGGGCGCGCATCTGCCCGCCGGCGTCTCCTCGGTCAACCTCTACGCCGGGCTCGAAAACCTGGGCGGCCGCACCTACTACGGCTTGTTCGAGACCGTTCCCCAACCGGGCCGCGACTTCCGCTTCGGCGTCGAGCTGAGCCTCGACAGCAGCGCCCGCTAGCCCGCCATTCCCCACAAGGAGACATCCGCAATGATCCACAGAGCCATGTTTTCGAGAGCCGCCGGCGCGGTCGCGCTGCTGCTGACGGCCTGCCTGGCGCAGGCCCACTTCACCTTCATCGTTCCGCGGCACGACGGGGCCGCCGCCTCCGTGTTCCTCAGCGAGACGATTCAGCCGGACCCCAACGTGGACGTCGGCATGGTCGCCGGCTCCAAGCTCTTCCTCCGCGACGCCGCCGGTCACGAGACGCCTTTGACGCTCACGCTGGACGGCGACGTCTACGCCACGCCCCTGCCGGGCGGCGGCAACCGCCTCGTCCACGGGATCAGTGATCTCGGGGTCATGAATCGCGGCAAGGCGCACCTGCTGCTCTACTACCCGAAGGCGATCGTTGGCGACGCCTTCGAGGCGAGCTCCCGGGTCGGCGACGACGCGGCCGTCGAGATCGTGCCCGAAGGCGAGCCCGGCGCCGTGAAGCTGCTGCTGCTGGGGCGCGGCAAGCCGCTCGGCTCGGCCGAAATCACCGTCCTGCTGCCGGACGGCTCCTCCCAGGTCCTGAAAACCGGCCCCGACGGCCGCACCCAGCCGCTGACCCAGAAAGGGCGCTTTGGAGCCTGGGCTCGCTACTGGGAAGACGCGCCCGGCGAGCGCGACGGCGCCCGCTACGAGCAGGTTCGCCACTACGCCACGCTCGTCTTTGACGCGCCCTCGTCGAGCGTCCAGGCCGCCGGCCCCGAAACCCCGCCCGCCGAAGGCGTCCTGACTCTGCCCGAGCCGACCTCGAGCTTCGGCGCGATCGAGTCCGACGGCTGGCTGTACATCTACGGAGGCCACATCGCTCCCACCCACGTCTACTCCACCGAAGCCGTCTCCGGCCGCTTCCACCGCGTGCGCCTCCAAGGCGAGCCGCGGTGGGAGGAGTTGCCCTCCGGCCCCGCGCTACAGGGCATGAACCTCGCCGCCCACGACGGTCTGATCTATCGCGTGGGCGGCATGGAGCCGCGCAACGCCCCTGGCCAGCCCGCGGACAACCACTCCGTGGCGGACTGCGCCCGCTTCGACCCGGCCTCCAATCGCTGGGAACCGATCCCGCCCTTGCCCGCGCCGCGCTCCTCGCATGATCTGGTCGTGTTGGGCGATTCCCTGCTGGTGGTGGGCGGCTGGACGATGCTCGGCAACCGCGAGGAGTGGGCCGAGGACCTGTTGGAGATGGACCTGTCCGCCAAGGAGCCCGCTTGGCGCAGCATCCCGGCGCCGTTCCAGCGCCGGGCGCTGATGGCGGCGGCCTTCCAGGGGAAGCTCTACGTCGTGGGCGGCTTCAACGACCACAACCAGATCCAGCGCGCCGTCTCCATCTACGATCCGCGCACGCAGCAATGGAGCGACGGGCCGGAGCTGCCCGAAGGCCCCGGACCGGTGGGCTTCGCCCCGGCCGTGGGCGTCCATCGCGGGCGCCTCTACGTCAGCGTCTCCGACGGCGCGCTCTGGCGGCTCGACGAGGCCGGCCATGCCTGGGAGAAGGCCGGCCAAGGGGCGCCCCGCGTGGCCCACCGGCTCGCCTTCCAGCCGGACGCCGTGTTGATCCTCGGCGGAGCCGCCGGAGGCGGCAACCTCGACACGGTGGACGTCGTACCGCTCGGCGCAACCGGCTCCTGATCCCCCTGGCGCCCTCGGCGCGGCCGTTCCGCCCTCGGCCGCGCCGCCCGATGGGCCGTCTCCGCCCCGGCCGGACGCGTCACGTCGTTGTAACGGGACTGCGCTAGTCTGGCCTTGAAACGCGGAGATGGCCACGGCATCCACACGTTCGTCCGAGGAGCCTTCGTTTCACCCCGACGACCCGGCCCAGCGCCGGGCGTTGATCGAGCGAGTGCTCCAGTCCCATACCCTCGGCCGCTCCACGCGGCTGCGCGAGCTGCTGGCGTACCTCAGCGCGGCCACGTTCGACGACCCGTCAGGCCTCAAGGAGCCGGCCGTGGGCTGCGCCGTTTACGGCCGGCCGGCCGGCTACAACACCAACGACGACAACGTGGTGCGCATGGGCGTCACCCAGCTCCGCCGCAAGCTCGCCGAGTACTTCGAGGGCGAGGGCCGCGACGAACCCTTGCGCGTGGAGATCCCCAAAGGCAACTACGCCCTGGTGTTTCGCACCGCCCGGCCCGAAGCCGCGGAGCCGGAACCGGCCCCATCAGCCCCGCCCGCGCCCCCAAACAGCGGTAGTCTCCGCAGGCTCCTGGCGGTGGCGGCTTTGCTGGCGGTCGGGTTCCTGCTGGGGTCTTCCCGCGACTGGCTAACCGGCGATCCGTTGGCCTCCGGGGCGGCCCGCTCGCAGTTCTGGGAAGGCGTCGCCGGAGGCGGAGCGACCACCTGGTTCGTTTCTGAAGACATCGAGTTTCTGGCGGCGGCGACGGCCGCCAAGCGCACGCCGAGCCTGGAGGCCTACGCCAACGATCGCGGCCGCACGCTGGCTGCCGGCGGCGTGGCGGAGGGCTCCCCGGTGCCCGCCACCACCCAGCTCTCCCTGCAGATCGCCACCCGCCTGATCAGCGCCCAGCCGGATCGCTTCAGCCAGGTCCGCTTCGTAGCCTCCCGCGACATGCGCATCGAGGGCTTCAAGCAAGGCAACGTGATTCTGGTCGGCAGCCCCCGCGCCTGCCCCTGGCTGAGCCTATTCGAGGACCGCTTGAACTTCCAGTTCGAGCACGACCCGGTGCGCAGGGTTTCCGCGTTCCGCAACCGACGCTCCCTGCCCGGCGAGGCCGCGACCTACCCGGCCGCGCCGTCGAACTCGGTCGGCGGCAACGTCTACTCCCTGGTGGCGCTGGCCTCGAACCTCACCCACACCGGCCGCGTGCTGATTCTGATGGGCACGCGCAGCGAAGGCACCCAGGCCGCCGCCGAAGCCGTCACCAGCCCGGTCATCCTCGACAGCATCCTCCAACAAGTGGGCTCCACCGACAGCGGCGCCATTCCCGACTTCGAGGCTTTGCTCGAATCCAAGGTGATGGGCTCCTCCACCACGCCCCCCAAGCTCATCGCCGTCCGCCGTCACGAGTCCGGCGAAATCGACACGCTGGCCTCCAGCGGCTTCTGACTTCGCGCAGCGAAACCCCCGCGCCGCCCGCCCTTCTTCTCACTGAAAACACAGCATTTCTTACCGTAATATCACGTTCCGAGGCCCTCCCGGCCGACCCTATCCTGGCTCCAGAAGGCCCCTTTCCCGCCTTCTTGGAGGAATACATTGAACGTGAAACTCAGCAGTGCAATCCCACTGCTCCGCACGATCGGAGCACTCGCGATCGCGCTCGCGCTCGTCAGCCCCGCCCAGGCGCAGGTGCTCTACGGCACTCTGCTCGGCAACGTCACGGACCCCTCGGGCTCGTCGGCCCCCGGCGCCGAGGTCGTGGTGCGCAGCCTGTCCACCGGACGCGAACGCACGGTCCAGACCGACGGACAAGGGTTCTACGCCTTGCGCGATCTGCAGGGCGGCGAGTACGACGTAGCGGTGACGGCCCCCGGCTTCAGCCTCTCCGAGCGCTCCTCGGTCGAGATCCGGGCGAACGTCGAGACCCGCGTTGATTTTCAGCTCGCCTTGGAATCCTCGGCGACCACCGTCGAGGTCTCGGCCTACGCCTCGGCGCTGCAGACCGACCGCGCCGACACCCATAGCGACATCTCCAGCCGCCAGATCCAGAACCTGCCCCTGTCCGGCTACCGCAACTACCAGAGCCTGCTCGACACCGTTCCCGGCGCCACCCCCACCAAGTTCCAGAACGCCATGATCGACAGCCCGGCGCGGTCGCTCACCACCAACATCAACGGCTCCTCGCGCAACACCAACAACACGCGCATCGACGGCGCCACCAGCACCTTCCCCTACCTGCCGCACCACACCCTCTACAACCCGCCCGCCGAAGCCATCGAGACGGTCAACGTTACCACCAACAGCTTCGCCGCCGAGCAGGGCATCGCGGGCGGAGCGGCCATCACCGTCATCACCAAGTCGGGCACGAACGACCTGCACGGCGTGGCCTTCGAGCACCACAACAACGCCACCATGAACGCCCGCAACTTCTTCTACCTCAAGCCCGACCGCCAGAAGAACATCCTCAACCAGTTCGGCGGCACGCTGGGCGGACCGATCGTGCGCAACAAGCTCTTCTACTTCGGCAGCTACGAGGGCATGCGCCAGCGGCAGGAGTACTCCACGATCACCTCCGTCCCCACCCCCGGCTACCGCGCGGGCGACTTCAACGGCCTCGCCTCCATCTACGACCCGCTCACCGGCGACGCCTCGGGCCGCAACCGCCAGGCCTTCGCCAACGACACGATCCCCACCACCCGGCTGGACCCCGCCGCGCTCCGCCTGCAGGAGCTGTTGCCGCTGCCCAACCTCTCCGGCACGGCCAACAACTACTTCGTCTCCGGCGGCGTGCCCTTTGACCGCCACAACGTCGACGCCAAGGTCAACTGGAACGTCGACGACCGCTCCACTCTGTTCGGCAAGTACAGCGTCATGGACGCCACGGTGCAAGGCGAGCCCAGCCTCGGCGCGGCCTTCGGCTCCGGCCTGGTGCCGGGCGGCGGCTCCGGCAAGGGCCACACGCTGGTGCAGGTGGTCGGCGTGGGCTTTACGCGCGCCTTCACCCCGGCCTGGATGTTCGACGCCAACTTCGGCTTCAGCCGCCTGGGCCAGAACGTTCTGGAGCAGGACTACGGCGTCAACTACGGCCTGGACCTGCTGGGCATCCCCGGGACCAACGGCCCCACGCCGCGCGAGAGCGGCATGCCGTCGTTCGCCGTCTCCGGCTTCCCCACCTTCGGCAACCCGGACGCCTGGACGCCGGCCTTCCGCAACGACAACGTCTTCACCTATGTCGCCAACGTGGCCTACTCGAGCAACGGCCACAACCTGCGCTTCGGCATGGACCTCAACAACACGTCGATGAGCGACTACCAGCCCCAACGCGGCTTCGGCCCGCGCGGCGGCTTCACCTTCGCCGGCGGCGTGACGGGCCTCAACGGCGGCGCCGCCCCGACCCAGGCCAACTCCTATGCGGCCTATCTGCTCGGCCTGCCGGCCTCGCTCGGCAAGAGCTACCAGAACTTCAACCCCATGACCGTGCGCGAGTGGCAGTCCGGCCTCTACGCCCAGGATCAGTGGCAGGCCACCCGCACGCTGACGATCACGCTCGGCCTGCGCTGGGAGTACTACCCGATCATCCGCCGGGCCGACGGACGCGGCATCGAGCGCTACGACCTGACCAACAACATGGTCTACCTGGGCTGCATCGGCGGCGTTCCTTGCAACGCCGGCACCCAGCCCGGCAAGAACCAGTGGGCGCCGCGCGCCGGCCTGGCCTGGCGCATGAACCCCAAGAGCGTCGCCCGCGCCGGCTTCGGCATCAGCCGCGACCCCTACCCGTTCTCCCGCGCCATGCGTGACCCCTACCCGGTCACCATCGCCCAAACCATCAACTCTTCGAGCTCCTACACCGCCGCCGGCACGCTGGCCGAAGGCATCCCGGCGCTCGATCCCATCGACCTCTCCAGCGGCGTGGTCGAGCTGCCGCTCGACGCCTACACTAAGACGCTGCTGCCGGGGAACTACAACCGCGGCTACGTGGAGAGCTTCAACTTCACCCTCGAGCGGCAGTTGCCCGGCTCCTTCGTCGCCTCCGCCGCCTACGTCGGCACGCGCAGCATCCGCCAGACGGCCTACCTCGAGATGAACGCCGGTCAGGTCCCCGGCGCCGGTTCCGCCGGACGCCCGCTCAACGTGCTGTTCGGCCGCAACGCCTCCACCCAAGCGATCGTTCCGTTCCAAACCGCGAACTACAACTCGCTGCAGGCCACCCTCAACCGCCGCTACGCCAACGGCGTGGTGCTGACCACCTCCTACACCTACTCCAAGTCGATCGACTACAACACCGACGGCGACAGCGGCCTCATGTTCAACGCCCAGTCGGCCCTGGAACGCAACCGGGCGGTCAGCAACTTCGACCGAACCCACATGTTCGTGACCAGCATCGCCGCCGAGCTGCCGTTCGGCAAGGGCAAGCCCTGGCTCAACCAGCCCGGCGTGGCCCGGGCCGTGCTCGGCGGCTGGCAGGTCAACAGCATCTTCTCGGCCTACACCGGCCTGCCCTACACGGTCACGGCTTCGGCCACCTCCCTCAACGCCCCCGGCAACACCCAGGTCGCCGATCAGGTCAAGGCCGAAGTCGCCACCCTGGGCGGCGTCGGCAGCAACCCCTGGTTCGACACCTCGGCCTTCGCCGCCGTGCGCGACGTGCGTTTCGGCAACTCCGGCCGCAACACCCTGCGCGGACCGCACATGGTCAACCTCAACCTGGGCCTCTTCCGCCGCTTCACCTTCGCGGAGAAGTACAACCTGGAGCTGCGCGGAGAGCTGTTCAACCTCACCAACACGCCGCCGTTCAACAATCCCAACGCCAGCGTCGGGAGCGGCTCCTACGGCTACATCACCTCCACCGTCGGCGGCCCCGCCGATTCCCGGGTGATCCGCGTGTCGGGCCGGTTGAGCTTCTAGGCATGACTCGGCGAACCTCTTTCGAGACCGCCTCCCTCTGGCTGGCCGCGGCGGCGCTTGCAACCGCCGGGGCCGCCCGCGGCGCGGACACTTGCCAAGGGACGCATTCCCTGCGAGCCCTGGCCGGTCCTCCGGAGTGGAGCGACTCCTCGCCGGAGGCTTCGCCGAGCCTGCTCTGCCGTCTGGACGCCGGGCCCTCCCAGGGTCCGGCCGTCCTGCGGCTGCGGCAAAACGACGTCAAGCGCCCCGACTGGGGCGTCTTCCTCAACGGCTCGTCCCTCGGCGCCCTGCCGGCGGACGAGCATCTCCAAGTCCAAGCCTTCGAGGTCCCCGCCGGCCTCCTCCGCCCCTCAGGCAATGAGCTGCGCATCGCACCGCTACGCCAGGGCGGCGGACCGGACGACATTCGCGTCGACGACGTGGAGTTGCTGCCCGGCCCCTTGGCGCAGTGGCTCGACGCCGGCCGTATCCGAGTCCGCGTCGTGGACGAGCGCGGCCAGGCCCTTCCGGCTCGGATCACCCTCACCCACCACGACGCCCTGCTGCCCGTCGGGACCCCCGCCGGCGCGGACTTGGCCGTCCGCACCGGCGTGGTCTACACGGCGTCCGGGACGGCGGAGTTCACCGCGCCCGCCGGCGACCTGGTCGTTTGGGCCAGCCGGGGCTTCGAGTACGGCTACGCCCGGCGGGCGCTGCGCGTGGAGCGCGGCTCCCGCCACGACCTCGAGCTGCGCCTCGAGCGCGAGGTCCGCATTCCCGGCTGGGCCGCCGGAGACACCCATCTGCACACCCTGGAGTTTTCCGGCCACGGCGACGCCACCGCCGCCGAACGGTCCGTCACCGTCGCCGGCGAAGGCCTGGCCTGGGCGGTCAGCACCGAGCACAACCGCCTGGAGACGATCCACGACCGCGGCGGCGCTTTCGTTTCGATCCGCGGCGTCGAGTTCACCACCCGGCACGGCCACTTCAACCTCTTCCCGTGGCCTGCGGGCCTCGCACTGCCCAGCCCCTCTCTGCCTTGGGAGGAGCTCTGGCGGGCCTTGCCGGGCGGAAACGCCGTTGTGGCCGTCTGGAACCACCCGCGCGACACCCACGGCGGCTACAGGCCCTTCGACCCCTCGCACTATGACGAGCTCACGGCGCGGTCGCTCGACGGGCGGGTCTTTCCCGGCGACGCCTTGGAGGCGGTCAACTCCGGCGCCATGTACTCCGAGCCCCTCCGGCTGGTCGCCGACTGGATGCGCCATCTCAACCGCGGCGCGCGCCTCAACGCCGTCGGAAGCAGCGACTCCCACACGGTCACTACCACTCTGGTCGGACAAGCCCGCACCTACGTCCACGTCGGCGACGAGGCCCTGACCCCACAGTCGGTGGCGGCGGCCTTCTCCCGCGGCGAAACCGCGGTCAGCTACGGGCTGGCGGCCTTCCTCGAGCGCCGCGGCGACCGCCTGGTCGCCCGTGTCTACGGCCCCTCCTGGAACCGCGCGCGGCGTCTGGTCGTGTTCTCCAACGGAGAAACGATCGCCGAGATCGCCATCGACGGGCCCGCGGCCGGCGGCCTCCAGTGGGAAGGCGAGATCGAGCCGCCCCGGCTCCGCCACGACGCCTGGTTGGCGGTGGCGGCGCTCGGCGACGACCCGGCCGTCCCGTTCTGGCCCCTGAACCGGCCCTATCAGCCCGTCACGCCGCAGTGGACGCCCGCCACGCTGGGAATCTCCCCCGCCCTCGCCTGGGACGGCGATGGCGACGGCCGCTTCGAGACCGCCAAGGAGCTGGCCGAAGGCCTCCTGCGCGGCGCCGCCGAGCCCGCCGCCGTCGCAGAGGCTCTGCGCTCCTTTGACGCCGCCGTGGCCGCGCAGGCCGCCGCTCTGCTGGCCGAACAGGGCAGGCTGGAGGCCGTCCTCAGCGCGTCTGACGCCCTGGGCCCCCATCCCACCGCCCAGGTCTTGCGCACGTTCCGAGACCAAGCGGCGAAACGCCAACGGCCGGCGCGCTAATCCTCGCGCCGCGCCGCCGCCTCAGCCCCGCCGCCCAGGGTCTTCACCAGCGCCTTCTCCATCTCGGCCGGGTGGAACCCGAACGGGCCGGGCTGGCTCTTGAACGTCACGCGCCCGTCCTTGTCGATCACGTAAAGGCGATCCGGCCAGCCGGTGTAGTCCTGCTCGGCGCCGTCGGCGATCCCGTCGATCAGCGCCGGAATCTTGATCCCCAGCTTGCGCACGCAGGCCGTCGCCAGGTCGATGCGTTCGGCGTCCGTCTTGGGGCTGGCGAACACCACCTCGTCGCGCACGTTCGCCTGCACCTGCCACAGATCGCTGGGGTGCGCTTCCTGGATGTACACCACGAAGAACGCGGCCTGGTCGCCATATTGCTCGTAGAGACGATTGAGCTCGGGAACCTCCCGGCGAAAGGGCGGTCAAGTGTAGCTGCCGAAGACCAGCACCACCGGCCTCGACCCGCGAAAGTCGCTCAGCCGCACCATCCCGCTCTTGTCATACTTGGGCAGCTCGAAATCCGGAGCGGCGTCGCCGACGGAAAGATCGCCCGCCCGCGCCGCCTTCCACAGCGGACGGAACGGCAGAATCGCCATCAGCGGCTTCGGCGTTTGCTTGACGATCAGCCCGAACTCATCCGGCGGCTGGCTCATCGCCCAGAAGAAGAACCCGCAGAACAAGGCGTAGAGCCCCGCGAGCAGCCCCGCCGCCGCCAACAACTTGCCTCCCAGCCCCCGCCTCATGCCGCCATCCTCCTCGCCCCAATCGCCCGCGCCGCCGGAACCCACACCAACGCAGCGGCGGTGTTCATACAGTCTAGCCCGCCGGGATCAAATCTCTTCACAAGCCCCGTGGCGCACGCCTCCGGCGTGCCGGGTCGTCGGTCCCCGACGACCCTCCGAACCGGCAACCACAAAGCTTGACACCCCGCGTTACCCTAATACCAACAAGGCCGCCGCAAGGCGGCCTTCCCCATGCTGAGGCCAACCCATCCCAGCCGGCGGGAACCCCGCGCTGAAAGTCGCCGCCAACGGCAATCCGCCGGCGACTTTCGACCCACAACCGCCGCCAAGCCCGCCAAACCGGGCCGCGGATGGCTCACTTTGGCTCAGTTTGGCTCACTCTGGCTCACTTTTTGAGAAAAACTAAGGTCGCCACCGCGCCAATCATTCGATCGCCAGCACTTCGCGGATCGTGTGGGCGTAGATCCTAACGCCGTCGGTGGTGACGCTGGCGCGGGTGAACGCCTGGCCCAGCGGGCCCAGGTCGTTGATGGCCAGCACAGCCCCTTCGTCGAGCGTCTCGGCCGAAGCGTCGATCACGAAGACCAAGCCCGACAGGATCGGGACATACAGCCGGTCGCCGAAGGCCGTCGGGATCGGCGACGCCGTGTGCCCCCAGCCGTTGCCGATCGCGCGGTCGTCTCCCATCACCCGCAATCCCCGCGAGTTGCGGACCTCGTTGTGCCGCAGCGACGTGTAGGCGATGTTGCCGCGGAACCGCTTCTGTTCCAGCGGAGCCAGCTTCCCCTCCCCCTGGGCGGCGCTCCACAGCGTCTGCTCGGGCTTGCCGGGCTCGCGCAACACCTGCAGCGGCAGCTCCACATACTCCACCGCCCCGCTTCGCGCATCCACGCGGCCCAGGTAGTTGCGGTCGTAGGCGCGGAAGTAGTGGTACGGCCCCACCAGCAGGTTCGACTGCTGGGTGATGGGCCGGGCGTGCTCCTCCAGGGTCTCGCGGACCGTGCGGCGGCCCTCCGGCGTCCAGCGCCGCACCGGAACGTCCTTCGTCACCGAAACCCGTTTGGTGATCTTGCCCGTCCGCTCGTCCACCCACAGGTGCTCGCTCTCGTGGAAGACCAGCGCCTGCCCGTCGAACAGCGGGTAGGTCTGGGTGGACATGAAGCCCTCCAACGGCAAGGTCCAGAGCGTCTTGCCGTTGTCGGCGCGGATCATCGAAACGCCTTCGGGCTTCTCCGGCGGGCCGTGGCCCCCGCCGCGCCCAACCACCAGCACCTCCAGTCCGTCCTTGCGCCGCTGGACCAGCGGCAGCGCCCCCATATTGACGCCGCACTCGCTCAGCCAGCGCGGTTCGCCCGTAGCAGCGTCCAGGGCTTGCAGTTGGGTCCAGCGCTCGCGCGGGGCGTCGACGTTCTCCGCCGTAAAGTGGCCCACGTCGTCCGGCAGATACTCCTGCCGGTGGAACAGCAGCAGGCCGTTGTGGAGGACCGGGCGCGTCCGCACCACTGACACGGACTTGCGGCTCCAGACCAGCTTGCCGTCCATATCGAAGCAGGCGAGCCGGCCGGCGGGGTTGAGCGCCCACACGTGCTTGCCGTCGGTGACGGGCGCCGGCGAGCTGGCGTCGCCGAACGGCGCGCTGAGCTGCGTCGCGTACTCGCCCTCCACCTCCTGCTTCCACACGACCGCGCCGGTCTTGGCGGACAGCCGCCACACCACGATGTCCGAGCCGATCTCGGCATCGGCGGAGACCGGCTTCATCGTGGTCACGAACAAGGCGTCGCCCCACACGACCGGAGAGGACTGCCCGGTCTCGGGCAGCTCAGTGCGCCAAGCGATGTGGCGGTCCAGCGAGACGCTCCATTCGACCGAAGCCTGCGTGGGGCCGGCGGTGAAATCGCCCTGCGGGCCGGGACCTTGCGGCCAGGGCTGGCCGGCCGCGAGCGGGGCGCCGGCGAGAACCAACAGAAAGACGAGCTGACGAACGGACATCAGGTACACGATACGGGATTGCGCCCACGCGGCGCGGCCCACAGGCATTCAGCCGGGGGCGGGAACGAACACGCCACGGTCCCCGCGCCCGGCCTTTCGAGCTCGATCTACTGGCCTTGGCCCAGCGAGAAGCCGGGCTTGCCGTCAAAGGTGTAGAGGTTCTCCGTCTTGATGAAGTCCAGACCGCGGGCGTCGATCCGCTGCATCAGCGCCAGCAGCTCGGCATGCTCCACACCCCCTTCGGGAGCCTGGAACCGGCAGCGCCAGTGGTCGGTGCAGAAGGTCTCCGGCTGTCCGTCCGGAAAGACCTTCACACCGCGGTTGGTGATCATCTGCAGCGGCAGGCGGGGCTCGGCGAGCGAGCGCAGCAGCAGGCCCAGGTCGTCCGGGCCGCCCTCGGACCAATCCAGGAATACATCCACTCCCACCAGCTCCTTCTTCTCGATGGACTTTCGCGTCTCAGCGGTCTCGATCCGCGGACCCGGGACGTAGGCCGGCGCCTTGAGCTGCTCCGGCCCCTGCCCCAGCCGCTCGATCACCGCGTCTCCGAACTCCTGCGTACCGACCCTGCGGCGGCTCGAGCCCGCGTCGAAGATGTCCGCGGTATGCACGCCGTCCTCGATGGTCTTCAGCCAGGCGCTGTGCACCAACTCCGCCGCCTCCGTTTGCCCCAGATGGGCCAGCATCTTCACGCCCGCCAGCAGCAAGCCCGACGGGTTCGCAATGCCCTGGCCCGCGATGTCCGGAGCCGAACCGTGGATGGCTTCGAACATCGAGGCATGCTCGCCGATGTTCGCCGAGCCTGCCAGCCCGACCGAGCCGGAGATCTCGGCGGCGATGTCGGAGAGGATGTCGCCGTAGAGGTTCGGCAGCACGATCACGTCGAAGCGCTCCGGATGGGCCGCCACCCGCGCCATGCCGATGTCGACGATCAGCCGCTCGGTCTCGACATCGGGGTACTCGGCCGCGATCTCCTCGAAGACCCTCCAGAACAGGCCGTCGGTGATCTTCATGATGTTGTCCTTGACCAGGCAGGACAGCTTGCGCCGAGACCGGCGGCGAGTGTACTCGAAGGCGTAGCGCACAATGCGCTCACAGCCGGGCCGGGTGATGAGCTTGAGGCACTGGGTGACCTGCCGCGTCTGGCGGTGCTCGATGCCGGCGTAGAGGTCCTCTTCGTTCTCGCGGATCACAACCAAGTCCATGTTGGCGTGGTGGGTGGCGACGAACGGGTGGTAGCTGCGGCACGGGCGCACGTTGGCGTAGAGACCGAGAGTCTTGCGGAGGCTGACGTTCACACTCTTCCAGCCGCCGCCGGGCGGCGTGGTCACCGGCCCTTTCAGCAGCACCCGAGTGCGCCGGATGGATTCCCAGAGCTGAGGGTCGATGCCGGACGTGAGGCCGCGGCGGTAGACCTGCTCGCCAATCTCGACGGGCTCCACGCCGATGGCGGCGCCGGCTGCGCTCAGCACGCGCAGGGTGGCGTCCATGATTTCGGGGCCGATGCCGTCGCCCGGAGCGACGCTGACGGGAGCGCGCTCCGGCTCTAGACGGCGTTGAGTGGCGGAAGCGGCCTGCTGGTCGGTTTCAGAGGATGCGGTGAACGTCAAGGTCTCGATTCTCCTGCAAGGGTTGAAGAGCCGTTCTGGTCGAGGCCGCCTTACCGGCAGCCGTTTGTGGCGGCTCCGCGGGCGGCGCTCGCCAAGCCACCACAACTACGTGGGGCTCTTCCCTAGTGAACAGCGCCGAACAAGCGGGCGCAACCCAGAAATGTCCACCGGGTTACATTCAACATTTCTATAGATCGCCAAGCGGCGCCGGTTTGAACCGAACGGCCGACGCCCCCCCGCTCCCGCCGGACGCCCACTGGGAAGCGGCCTCCGCGGTCGACGCGCAATAATGCAGCCTGCGGCCACAAGCCCGGGGGAACAAATCGGAGACGTCTCCGTTGATATCCCCTGGGGCTGGGATCGCGTTCCGGCCGGCTAACCGGACCGGGGTTCGCGCGTCCCTTACGGAAATCGACGGGAGAGTGTGTCTGTGATTCAGCTTCGCGACTTGACCAAGTCCTACCGCGCCGGCTTCGGCCAGACGTTCGTGCTGCGGCAGGTGAACCTCGACGTCCAGGAAGGCGAGTTCGTCACCATCATGGGGCCTTCCGGGGCCGGCAAGTCGACGATCCTCGCCATCCTCGGGATGCTCGACGGCGAGTTCTCCGGCGAGTACCACTTCCTGCACGAGCCCGTGCACCGGCTCAAGCCCAAGCTGCGCGTGGAGCTCAACAAGAGCTACATCGGGTTCGTCTTCCAGGCCTACCACCTCATTGACGATCTGACGGTCTACGAGAACATCGAGGTCCCGCTCACCTACCGCAACGTGCCTCGCAAGGAGCGCGAGGCGATCGTGGCCGACACGCTCGACCGCTTCCGCATCGTCGGCAAGAAGGACCTGTTCCCCAGCCAGCTCTCCGGCGGGCAGCAGCAGTTGGTGGGCGTGGCCCGCGCGGTCATCGCCAAGCCCCGCCTGCTGTTGGCCGACGAGCCCACCGGCAACCTGCACAGCGCGCAGGGCGAGGAGATCATGGAGCTGTTCGCCAAGCTCAACCGCGAAGGCACGACGATCATCCAAGTGACCCACTCGGAGAAGAACGCCGCCTACGGCAGCCGCGTGATCACCCTCAAGGACGGCTGGGTGGAGAGCGACACACAATTGCACGAGACCGTCACGCGCACCGAATAGCTCTCCTCCCCTGCCGCCCGATCGCCTCGTTCACTCCTTGGCGGCTTGCGCGCCGTGAATGAACATCTCCGGGTGGAACTGCCCAAGGTCTGTGACGCCGCAGGAGGCCATCAGGTCCAGCACGGCCTCGAGCGTGTTGTGGTGGAACTTGGCGACCTGCGTCTTCTTGTCCTCCACTGACAGACCCTTCACGAGCATCGGGTCCTGCGTCGCCACGCCCGTCGGGCATTTGTTCGTATCGCAGCGCTGCGCCTGGATGCAGCCGACGGACAGCATGAAGGCCCGCGCCGAGTTGCACAGGTCGGCGCCGTAGGCCACGCGCTCGATGATCGACACGGCCGTCAGGGCCTTGCCGCTCGCGATCACGCGCACCCTGTCCCGCAGATCGAAGTCCCGCAGCGTCCGGTCGACGAATGCCAGCGCCGGCATCAGCGGCAGCCCCACCGAATCGGAGTACTCCAGCGGCGCGGCGCCCGTGCCGCCCTCGGCCCCGTCCACGGTGATGAAGTCCGGAGCGGTTCCCGCCGACTGCATCGCCCGGCAAAGCTCCACGAGCTCGTCCTTCCGGCCGACGCAGAGCTTGATTCCCACCGGCTTGCCGCCGCAGAGCTCTCGTAGGCGTTGGATCAACTCGAGCATTCCCTGGGCGTCGGAGAACTCGGGGTGGCCGGGCGGCGAGACGACCATCGTGTGGGGCTGGAGGAT
Organism: Acidobacteriota bacterium; assembly: GCA_016125275.1. GTDB lineage: Bacteria > Acidobacteriota > Terriglobia > Bryobacterales > UBA6623 > RI-231. The sequence goes on from WGMB01000015.1 coordinate 114,873, forward strand.
TCGGATGCGTGCAATCTCGGGCGTGTTCTTGACCGCCGGCAGCACGCCGCCGTGCCCGGGCTTGGCGCCCTGCGAAAGCTTCAGCTCGATCATCTTCACCTGCGCCTTGTTGGCCTGTTCCTCAAAGGGTTTCGGGTCGAAGCGCCCGTCCTTGGTGCGGCAACCGAAGTAGGCCGTGCCGATCTGCCACACAAGGTCTCCCCCGCCCCGCAGGTGGTAGTCGCTGAGGCCGCCTTCACCGGTGTTGTGGTAGAAGCCGCCCATCTTGGCCCCGTTGCTCATCGCCAGGATGGCGTGGGAGCTGATCGCGCCGAAGCTCATCGCCGAGATGTTCAACAGCGACGCCGAGTAGGGTTGGCGGCACTCCGGTCCGCCGATCGTCACACGCGGCGGCTCCTCGAGCCGCTTGGCGGGATACATCGAATGCCGCAGGGCTACGTGGCGTTCGTCGTACAGGTCCAGCTCGGTCCCGAAAGGATGCGTGGCGCCGCTGTGGCGGCTCCGCTCGAAGACGATGCGGCGGTGGTTTCGCGACAGGGGCGTGCCGTCGGTGTTGCGCTCGATGAAGTACTGCTGAATCTCCGGCGAGACGAACTCGAAGAAGTACCGAAAATGCCCCAGCACGGGAAAGTTGCGCAGGATGGAGTTGTGGCTTTGGACCATGTCGTAGATCCCGAGCAAGCCGAGCGGAGCCACCACCACCATCGCCCAGTACGCGCCGGGATAGCGCAGCCCGACTAGCACGGTGAGAGCGATGGCGAGGGCGAGCGAGAGTTGAAAGAGCCGTCGCATGCCGAGTCACACTCCCACCAACTCTCGGAGCTTGGCGAGCCCGAACCCCAGCGCTTGCGAAGGCTGAATCTTCGGCGGCCAAGTGATCTCGTCCGGCGAGACAGGGACGTCCAGCAGGGTCGGGCCGTCAGTCTCGAGGGCCCAGGTCAGCTTCTGCCTGAGCTCGCTCGGGCCGTTGACGCGGAAGCCCTTGCCGCCCATGGCGTCCGCCAACGCGGCATAGTCCGGGTTGCGGAGGTCTGTCTCTGACTCCGGGTAGCCCTCGGCGGCCTGCTCCATCTTGATCAGCCCCAGCTTCCCGTTGTTGAAGACCACGACCGTGATGGCCAGCTCGTATTTGACGGCGGTCAGGAAGTCGCCCATCAGCATGTTGAAGCCGCCGTCCCCGGACAGCGAGATCACCTGCCGCCCGGGAAACGCCAGTTGGGCTCCGAGGGCCGCGGGCATGGCGTAAGCCATGGAAGCGAGGTTGAACGACAGGGAGAACCGCTGGCCGGGCCGTAAGCGCAGATGCCTGGCGCACCATACCGTCACCTCTCCGGTATCGCACGTGAAGATGGCGTCGTCGCGCGCCAGGTCCCCGACGAGCCTCGCCAGCCCCTGCGGGTGGATGACGTCCGAGGACCGCCCGAGGTCTTCCAGCCGGTCCATCCGCTCGTTCCAAGACGCCTTGCTCGACCGCATCGCCTCCAGCAACGACGAGTCCTGCTTCGCCTTCACGTGCTCCAGCAGCCAGGGCGCCACCATGGCCACGTCCGCATGGACGGCCAGGGCGCCCGGACGGCGCTTGCCGAGCGTGGCGGCCCGGGTGTCGACCTGCACCGCCTCGCAGTCGTCGTTCAACCATTCCTTGTATGGGAAGTCCGTCCCCAGCATCAGCAGCAGGTCGCAGCCCTCCATGGCCGCCACGCCGGCCTTGCTCCCCAACAAGCCGAGCCCGCCGGCCACGAATTCGCTCTCGCAGGGCAGCAAGTCCTTGGCCTTGAGCGTCAGAACGATCGGCGCCGCCAGATGGCGCGCCAGCGGCGCCAGCAACTCCCGGGCGGAACGGCAGCCTTCCCCCACGAGCAAGCAGATGCGCTCGGCCCGGTCCAGAGCTTGGCCCGCTTTGCGCAGGACCTCCGGCGAGGCCGTGAGCCGGCCCGCTTCGCTCGCCTCGAAAGCCGTGACCGGAAAGTCCGCCACCGCACCGGAGCCCACGTCATGGGGCACGATGACGACGGACACGCCGCCGTTCGCCACGGCCGCATTGCAGGCTTCCGTAAAGGCCTGCGGGGCTTGCGCCGGATCGTTGATCTGCACCAGATAGTCCGCGACGTCGCTGAACAGGCGGTGCAGGTCCACCTCTTGGTGGTAGGAGCTGCCGATGTATTCGCCGGCCACCTGGCCCACGATCGCCAACACCGGCGCCCGGTCCTTCTTGGCGTCATACAGCCCGTTGAGCAAGTGAATCGCGCCCGGCCCCACGGTTCCGGCACAGACTTGCGGCCGTCCGGTCAGCTTGGCCGCGGCGCTCGCGGCGAACGCCCCGGCCTCCTCGTGAGACACGTGGATGTAGCGGATGGCGTCCAGCTCCCGGATCGCTTCGATCAGGGGGTTGATGGCGTCGCCGGGAACTCCGAAGATGTGGCGCACCTGATGGGCTTCGAGAACTTGCAACAGTTTGGTGTAGATCTTCATGGCGCGGTTAGCGGGCCTCAAACGTGCTCGGAACGACGAACGCCCGCCGGCGCATCGAGCGCGGCGGACGTCCAAAAGGCGAAGCCGGCAGCGGGGCTAGTCATCCGACGCGTCCTTCAGGTCTTGGATCAGGTCCGACCAGGCTTCGACGGTATCGGCGTGCGCCGCGATCTCGTCCGCGTTGTCGTAGATGCCGTTCACGGCCTTCTCATAGTCCGGGCTGGCGACGCGAAGCTTTTCCTTGTGGGTGTTGAGGATCTTGATGGCGTTCTGGGCGGCGTCGGAGGCCTTGGCCGAAGAGGTCACGACCTGGTTGAAGGCTGCGGACTGGCGGAGCGTCATGTTCGGTTCGAGCGCTTTGAGGTCCTTGATCAGCCCGGCGAGTCGGTCCAACTCACCGCGCACGCGGTTGAGCTCATCGGCGTGGAGCTCCCAACTGTAGAGGTCCGGGGTGCGGTTGTAGCTGCGGAGACGGCCGGCCTGCTCGCGAATGTCGACCGCGTTGGATTTGACGCGAGACATCAGGTTGGAGACTTGGGCGGCTTTGTGAAAGTCGGTGTGGGTTCCAGCGTGCAGGGCCGGCGCGATCAGCGCCATGGCGAGCGTGCAAGCTGTGGCTATTCGGATCAGCATGATTTCTTCCTCTGGACGGCGGACTCGGTCGTTTCGGAACCGCCGTCACCCGGTAGAGGAGCGAGCGGCGGTTTTGTTACCCTCCGGCCCCGTCCGGCGGCTTGTTCCGTGGGGTAGTAGACTGGCTTCAGTCATGAAACGCACCGCTCAGGTTGGGATCGCCCTCGTTGCAGTCGGAGCGTGGGTCGCTTGCTCCTCCCCAGCTCCGGAGCAGCCGGCGCCGGCGGGGTTCGACCTGTCCAAGGCCGAGGTCGTGGACCTGACGCATTCCTTTGACGCCGACACGATCTACTGGCCGACCGGCGGGCCGTTTAGCCACGAGCAGAGCGCCTGGGGCGTCAACGAGAAGGGCTTCTTCTACAGCTCCTTCGACTACGCCTCGGCCGAGCACCTGGGCACGCACGCCGACGCTCCCATCCACTTCGGCGAAGGCAAGCGCGCCGTGGACGAGGTGCCCATCAGCCAATGGGTCGGCCGGGCCGCCGTGCTCGATGTGGCCGCCGCCTGCGCCTCGAACCCGGACTATCTGATCAACGCGGCCGACATCGCCGCCTACGAGGGCAAGCACGGGCCGATTCGCGCCGGCGACATCGTACTGGCGCGGACGGACTGGAGCCGCTTCTGGCCCGACACCAAGAAGTACATGGGCGACGACACGCCCGGAGCGACCGACAACCTGCACTTCCCCGGCTTCGGCGAAGACGCCGCCCGAGCGCTGGCCGAGCGCGGCGTCCACGCCGTGGGCATCGACACGGCCAGCATCGACCACGGCCCTTCGACGGAGTTCCTGAGCCACCGCGCCCTGGCGGCGGCTCAGATCCCGCTGCTCGAAAACCTGACGGGCCTCGATCAAGTCCCCGCCGAGGGCGCCTGGATCATTGCCTTGCCGATGAAGATCGGCGGCGGCTCGGGCGCCCCGCTGCGCATCGTGGCCCTGAAGTAAGCGCTACCGCGGCTCCGATGGGCGAATTGCCTGCCCTTTACCGAACCGCTCACGGCCTCTGATACCGGATATTGATGCGCGCATCAGGCGTTTCCGCCTCGCCGGCGTAGATCCGAACCAATGACTCGCTGGCGAGTGCGGAGGGGATACGAACGTTTACCTGCCACACGCCTTGAACCAAACCGGGCGCCGGACCGGCGTACCGCACTTCAGCCGGAAGTCCCGCAATCGTAGCGGTCACGGAACTGTCGGTCGGCTTCGCATCCAGCGGATTGACAGCGCCATCCGGTAGCGGCTGGTCGGGCAGTCCCAAGCCGGTCGCGAAGAGGGAGATCACGCTCCCGGCGTCCGCGGGGTTCGACCCGTTGATCTTGCCGTCGTCGTTGAGCGCCAAGGCGAAACCGGATTGCGAGTCGACGAAGATCGCTGGGGACGTCGGGGCCGCTCGACGACGCACCGCTCGGGTTCGCTCACCGAGGCGCTCTACCGCAATTGAAGTCTCCTCTCGACCAGACACGGCTTGCGGAACGATGGCATTGATCTGCGCGTCGCTGACGAAGAGCAGGGGCGCCTCGACGCCGTCGAATAGGACGCGGGTCCCGCCGAGCGATCGCGGCGCGCGCCCTTCGTCGTCCAACTGAAAAGCGATTGGTTGAGCGGGGCCGAGCCCGGCTCCGAACAGCGTGACAATTTCGCCGGGGGCGATGGCGGTTGAGCGAAGGCTGGCAGCGTTGGCTATGCAATCGACCGAGAATGAGCGGTCAGCCGCCGGAGCATCGAGATCGAATGCAGTGACGAACACGTCATGCCCCGAGCGTTGTGCTCCCAGATAGCCGCGCGGACCTGTGACAAAGTCGCTGGACTTAGTCCAGCCGGCGACGGCCACTCCGAATGGCGCGCGAAACGCCATTGCCGAGGCCCGGTCATCAAGCTCGCCTCCGAAGAGGATGGAACGTTCGAATCGATCACCCTGCGCACTGAGACGAAATACGAAGGCGCTGTCGCGCGAGTCCGTTGGATTGCCCACGCAAGGAACAAAGGGTCGGTCGGTTACGGCAAAGTCGGGGCCGTTCGCATAACCCGAAAGATAAGCTCGTCCCAAGGCATCAACGGCAAATCCTCCGAACTCTTCATAGCCCGCGCCGCCGAGAAACGTTGAGTACTCCGCCCGGCCTACATCCAAATCGAAGCGAGTGACGAAGAGGTCTCGCCCGGGTTGAAGCGTATCTTGCATGGGGCTGACAAGGGGAAAATCCGTCGAGTAGGTCCAGCCTGCTATATAGATACGGTCTTCCATGTCGACGGCCACGCCCCCCGCGCCGTCGTCTGATCTCCCGCCCCAATACGTGCTGCGAACGATCGAGTCCCCTGTCTCGTCGAGTTGGAGGACGAAGCCGTCAGCGGAGGGGCCGACGTCAGCCAGTTCGGGCTGCAGAGCTTTCTTCACGGGAAAGTCGATGGAGTTGGTGCGGCCCGTGACGACGAGTTGGTGATCAGAACGAACTGCTATACCGTGCGCGACGTCATCGTCCGCCCCTCCGAACAACACGGAATAGAGCACGCCCGAACCATCGCCCGCGATCTTGGCTGCGAAAGCGTCCGAGTAAGGGCCGTCGTCAACAGATGTCATTCCCACCCAAATTCGATTCGCATCAAAGGGGTCGAGCGCCGCTCCGCCCAAGGAAAGGCCGCGCAGTCGTTCGCTCGCCAGCCGCCAAGAGCGCCCGCCGTCATTGCTCAGGTAGAGGGTCTCGCCGGTCGCAACGACCAGATCGGGGTCTTCCGGGCTAACGATGCAGTGCCGAATGCCGAGATCGGCTGATATTCCGGAATCGGAGGGATGCCACGTGAGGCCGCCGTCTTCGGACTTCCTCAGAGCGGCTTCGTCGTCGGAACTACCGGCAAAGATGATATCGGCGGAAGACGGATCACCGCACAGGACGGCGACTGAGGGAATTGCCGATTCGCCAATATGCGTCCACGTGTCGCCTCCGTCGGCTGACTTCCACAGAACGCCGCCCGAAGAGCTGCCTGCGTACACAATGTGAGGATCGGCTGGAGGAACCCAGAGGCGATCAATGAGGCCTTGAGCGGGATCTGGCGCAAGAATCGTCCCGGTCCAGGTTTCGGCGCCGTCCTCGCTTCTGTAAACGCCGTCTCGGGAGGCGGCAAAGACCTTTCCGGGCGTCGCTGGATCGACGGCCAGCGCCGACGGACGCCATTGTTGCCGGGGCAACTCGAACCAAGTCCGTCCTTCGTCGGTCGTCCTATAGAGGGCGCCCGCGGCCAGCAGCACGTACGCTATTCCCGGTTCGGCCGGAGAGGCCCACACACCGTATGCTGTCGGAACTCCGGCTCTCCGGCTGAAGGAGAGGGTCCAGGAGGCGCCGCCGTCCTGACTTCTGAAAAGCCCCACTGAAGTGGCTGCGTAAAGCAGATTTGGGAGGTTCGGCGCAGGTTCGATCTTCACCACGCGAACGGCAGGCAAACCATCGTCGGACCGGCGCCACGTTTCGCCCCGATCGTCCGATCGGATGAGCGCCGCCCCTCTCAGACCTGCTCGCGTGTCGTTTAGAAATCGAGCAGTCGCGGGAAAACTGGAGGCTTGCGTCGTGAACCCCGCCGCGTAGATATCGCCCCGGTCGTCGATCTCGAGGGCGTGTGCTGCGCCTATGCCAAGGCTTGTTTTGAACTCGATCGCCGACCCGTCAGAAGACAACTTCTCGACGAAACCGTCACCGCCCGCCGACCCCGCGACGACGGCAGACCCGTCGGAGGTCACGGCGACGGCATAGACGTTTGTGTCCTGGTCGAAGAACGTGGAATAGATGATGTCGGAGCCGGTGGGGTCGAGCTTGGTTAAAAAGCTGCTGCCTGTCCCCACCCGGCTCGTCGTTGTCGGGAACTCCTCCGGATTCGCCGAACCTACGATGTAGATGGACCCGTCATCGCCGTATGCGATGTCGGTTGGGTATCCCGTACCGAGAATCGAAGAGAATTCGATAACGGGGTCGATGATGAGCGGTCGTGTCTTGTCGTACGAGCCGACAACAAACTGAACGCTGCTCGTGCCGATGATGTAGCCGGCCGAAACATATTCTCGACGTCCATTGGCGTCTTGATAGGCGACCGGCCTCCGCTGCCGAATCTCATCCGCTGCTGACCGGATCAGAAGGTCACCTTGGAGAGTGAGGCGCTTCGACACGCTGCCGGGGAATTTCAGGGCGATGGCCGAAGGGTCGGCGCCGGGCTGGACAATGAAGTCAAACTCCAAGCCTCCTTCGCTGGCGTAGAACACGGCGTCAATGCCGGGGCAGACGTTTCGATAGCGTAGCTTGCCGTAGTGCCCGACGTTTCGCCGACCCGATTCGGCGCCGCCTTCCACGAGATAGTGGCTGCGTCCTGCGAGGGGGCTCTCTGGTTCCGGCCGCAATACAGCGAAGGGGCAGGCGAATCGCAGTTCGACGGAGTCAGGCAAGACCACGCCACGATGATTGAACTCCACCACTCCGGAGCCGGTGAGTGCCGTGAATAGAGACTGACTCGCGTCCTTTTCGGCGGGCTCAAAGTGAATTGCAGGAGATGCGACGCCAAGTCGCAATGCCAGGATTGAGAGTGCGGCGACACGAGCGGGCTTTCGAGGAAGCATGGCGGAAAGCAAAGCTATGCAAGAGGCTGTCCATTCCAAAAGGACGGGCGGAAACACAGAGCGGGTTCGGTGACAGGCAAGCCAATTCATGCAACAGAGCCGCAACCGTCAGGTTGCGACCACGAAGGCCTCGAAACCGCCGTGGTCGCTGGCCTCCCAGCCCTTGGCAAGCATCAATGCGTTGGGCCAACGCTGCCGCACGACGAGATTGAAGGAGTCAGCCCCTCAGTCGTGAATGTCGAGCTCGGCGATCAGCGGCAAATGGTCGCTGGCCACCCGCGCCGCGATGACTTGGCTGGTGGCCGCCGAGATCAGCCGCAACGGGCCGCGGTAGTACAGCCGGTCCAGCCCGCCCCGCGGAGAGAACGACGGGAACGTCCGCAGCTTGCTCACGTGCGAGCCCGGTTCGTGGGTCACGCTGTGGAAGCCCAACACATCGGCGAAGGTCGGGTGCAGCAGCGACCGCCAGTCGTTGAAATCGCCCCCGACCACGCAGGCCTCGGACTCGCTCAGGTCGCGGAACTCCTTGGACTTGGCGAGCTCGCCCACCTGCCGCGCCCTCTCCTGGGCCGACAGGCCGAGATGCAGGTTGAAGACCTCTAAGCGATGGGGGTTCGCGCCGGGCTTTTCGATCTCGATGGTCGTGTGCTGGCAGCCGCGGCGCTTGCGGGTGTCGATCGTCAGGTCGATGTTGCGCTCCCGCTCAATGGGATAACGGCTGAGGGTGGCGTTGCCGTAGCGCCCCTTGCGCAGCGAGACGTTGTGGCCGACGGCTTTGTGAGCATAGCCCAGCAGCTCGGCGAGCTCGTGCGCCAAATCGAGATGGCGAGAGCGCGGAGCGCCGTCGTCCACCTCCTGCAACAGCACGATGTCCGGGTCGTGGTGGGCGATGATCTCCCCCACGCGGTCCAGCCGAAACCGCCGATCGAGCCCGATCGCGCGGTGGATGTTATAGCTCATCAACCGGAGGCGCAAGCGATCAGCTCCTGGACGTTCCGTCACACTCGGGCGACGCGGAGGATCGAAGGGATAGAATGGTCGCTCCCGGCCTGGGCTCAGCGTTGGGGTGGGGTTGAATGGACATTGGGCTGTGGATCATTGCCGGCTTGCTGGCCTTGGTGGAGCTGAGTCGCCTAGCCGCCGCGCTGGCCCGACCGGAACCGCCGTACAGGGTATTGGGAGATGCTCCGCCGGAGCGCTTGGTTACGCTGCTGAGCTCGATGCTCGATACGCCGGTGCACCATGCGGCCTCGGTGGAAGGCTTCCGCGGCGGCGACGCCTTCTATCCGGCGCAGCTCGAGGCGATCCGCCGAGCGCAGCGCAGCATCCACCTCAACGTATACATCTTCCACCCTTGTATGATGGCGGATCGCTACGTCGAGGAGTTGACCCGCCAAGCCGAAGCGGGCCTGGAAGTGCGGGTGCTGCTGGACGCCTTCGGCAGCCTGCGGATGACGAAACGGCGCTTCCGCAGATTGATGGCGGCCGGCGGGCAAGTGGAATTCTACCACCCGCTGCGCTGGCATAGCTGGCCGCTGGTCAATCACCGCAATCACCAGAACGTGCTGGTGCTCGACGGCGAGACGGCCTTCGTGGGCGGCGCGGGCGTCTCCGACTACTGGGACGGCGGACGCGGCAAGAGGCCGCCATGGAACGACACGATGTTCCGCATCACCGGCGGCGCAGTGACCGGCTTGCAGGCCGCCTTCGCCGAGAACTGGCTGGAGGCCACCGGCGAGTTGCTGGGCCGCGAGCGCGACTACCCTGAGCCTGACGGCGACGGCGCGCCCACACTGACCGTCAACAGCTCGCCGACGCACGGGGGCTCCACCCGGGCCCGTGTGCTGTTCCAGCGGCTGCTGCGCGCCTCGCGCGAGTCCGTGCTGATCACCACGCCGTACTTCCTGCCCGACGGTTCGGCGCGCGCGGAGATGATCCGCGCCATGCGCGAGCGCGGCGTGAAGATCGAGGTGCTTGCGCCGGGGCGGTCGTCGGTGCCCTTCTTCACCCGCCGTTGCAGCCGCCGCCACTACGGCGAGCTGCTGCAAGCCGGGGCGAAGATCCACGAGTACGGCCCGGCGATGATGCACGCCAAGGCCATGGTGGTGGACGGCGTGTGGACGGCGATCGGCTCCACGAACTTCGATCCGCGCTCGTTCGGCATCAACGACGAGATCAACGTGGCGGTCTACGGCCCGGAGCTGGCCCAGACGGTCGAAGGCTGGTTCCGCGAAGACCTTCGCCGCAGCCGCAACATCGAGTACGCCCAGTGGCGCCGGCGGCCTTTGACCGAGCGGCTGACGGAGCTGATGAGCTCCATCTTCGAGCGCCAGCAGTAGCCTCGCGTCGGCTAAGATAGGCCGATGCGAACGACCCGTCGTGAATGCCTCGCCCTGATGGGCGCCGCGGCCCTGGGGGCCTGCGCCGACGCCCCGGAGCCGGAGGCGGAAACACAGCCCGCGGGCGACGGGCTCGACGGACGCATCATCGACGGGCACGTCCACGTATGGACCTCCGACGTGGCGGCCTACCCCCTGCCCGAGGGGCGCGACCCGGCCGCGATGAAGCCGCCCAGCTTCACGCCCGAAGAGCTGTTCGCCCACTGCAAGCCGGTCGGGGTCAACCGCATCAACCTCATCCAGATGTCGTTCTACGGCAGCGACCACAGCTATATGCTGGCAGCGATCGAGAAGTATCCCGAAAACTTCGCCGGCACGGGGCTCCTGTTGGGAATCACCGACGAGGGCTCGACGCCGGTGGAGACGATGCTCGACCTCGCCCGCCACAAGGTTTCGGCCTTCCGCATCGGCGGCGGACAGTACAGCAAGGACGGCGCCGGCGAGTGGATGGACCATCCGAAGTTCGAGGCGATCTACAAGGCCGGAACGGAGCACAACCTGGCGCCGAGCTTTCTGGTCGGGCCCGAGCACCTGCCGGAGATCGGCCGGATGAGCGAGCGCTTTCCGGACACGCCGGTGATCATCGACCACATCGCGCGCATCGGCGCCGGCGGCAAGCCCCCGGACCCGGCGCACATCGACGCCCTCACGGCTCTGGCGAAGCATCCGCGGATTCTGCTCAAGCTCGGCGCCTTCTACGCCCTGTCGAGCGAGGGGCCGCCGTACACGGACCTGCTGCCGCTGATCCGCCGCATGGTGGAAGCCTTCGGGCCCGAGCGGTGCATGTGGGAGACCGACTGCCCTTACCAAGTGCAGCCGCCGCACACCTACGCCGCCTCACTGGCCCTGATCCGCGAGCGCGCGGACTTCCTGAGCGCCTCCGACAAGGAAAACATCCTCGTACGGACGGCCGAGAAGTTCTTCTTCGAGCGGTAGCCGCTCTCAACGCAGGTAGAACAGGCTCAGCCGCGGCAGGGCCGCCTTCTCGAACAGGGCTCGCTGCAGGTACTGCTGCTGCAGCAGGGCGATCTGCTCGGCGCGCATCTTGCTGCGGTAGGGGGCGAGTTGGGCATCCATCTCCTGGCGCACCTCCAGCATCTCGTCCTCGCTCAAGCTCTGGCGGCAGGAGGCCAGCAGGCGCTCCTCGATCACGCTGAGGCGCTGCTCGACGGCTTCGAGCGGGTCGAGCGAGCCGTCCTCGGCGGCGACGGCCAACTGATCCAGCGACGCCGCCGTGCCTTCGCGCATCTCCGCGGGCGCCCGTGACATACGGACCTGCTCCGCGCTGCTGCGAAAGAACTCTGCCAGCGCCGCCGGCTCGAAGCCCTGGTCCTCGCCGCGCCGGTCCGCCCCCGCGCTACCGGATTCGAGGTCGCGGGCGGCGTCGAGCACCTCCTGCGCGCAATAGGCCAGCGAATTCACCTGCCCGAATCGGCGCTTGCGCTTGTGGTACTTCTCGAAGGCCCTCTCCACGCCCTTGAGCACCGCCTCCAGCGGCACTCCGGCGTCCTTCCAGGTCTCCAGCAAGGCCCAGTCCAGGGGCGAAAGCAGGAACAAGCCCGTGCCCCGGGCTTGCTGAAAGTGTTCTTCGACTTCGGTGAAGTAGTTCCAGTAGTTGATTTCGGCCATGCCGCCAAGCTCGACGACCGCGCATGCTCGGGCCGACGCTTTCGATTATCGCCCGAGCCGCACAGCGGACGGAACCGGGGCCAAACGGCGAAGGAGGCGCCGAACCCGGCGCCTCCCCCTGTTGCCCGCTCGTCACGCTACCAGATGAAGCGCAGGACGGCGATGTGGTGCATGCGCGCCGTGCCCACGTCCGAGAAGCTGCCGCGCGTGCCATTGAAGGTGCCGAAGTTGGCCGTATTCACGGAGTTGAAGGTCGTGTCCGGGTTGGCGAACTGCGCCTGCTTGGTGGCGTTGTTGAGGTCCCAGCGCAGCTCGAGCGTATAGCGGTCGGCAAACTTGAACTGCTTGGACAGCGACAACTGCATCCAGAACATCGACGGCGCCTGGACCGTGTTGCGGCCCACCGTGCCGGGTTGGAAAGCTGCCGGGTACTCGAAGCCGGGGAAGGTCAGCTTCCCGTCCGAGCCCGTGACGGCCGTGAAGTAGCGGTTCTGGTCGGCGCGGATGAAGCGCTCCGTGCCGATGTCCCAGTTGTGGACCAGGATGTCGTCGTTCGGCAGAACCTGGTTCGGCCGCCGCACGCCCGGCAGATAGTTGTACGGGCTGCCGGCGAAGCTGAACGAGACCGGCGGTCCGCTCTGGATCGTCTGCGTCATCGCGAAGTTCCAGCCGCCCAGCACCGCGTTGACGGGTCCGCCGCCGCTGAGCCACTTGCGGCCTTTGCCGAAGGGCAGCTCGGTGGTCAGCACGCCCACGAAGCGATGGCGAATGTCGTAGCCGGCCCGAGCCTTTTCCAGCCGCCGGTTGTAGAAGGTGACGCCGGTCGCAGCGCCATCGTCGTCGTCGCCGTCGATCGCCTTGGAGAAGGTGTAGAAGCCGCTGAACGTGGTTCCGGCCGAATAGCGCTTCTCCATCCGCAACGTGCCGCCGTGGTAGGTGTTGTGGCCGTAGTTGCTGTAGTGCTGAATCGAGCCGAACTGGTTCCAGGGCTTGTAGTTCTGCGTCGCCCGGAAGATCGCGTTGAGCTCGGTCGGATCGTTCGAGATGTTCAGCGGAATCTGGTTGATGTCCCAGTTGTTGAGCAGGCCCACGCCGGCCGAGCCCTGGTACTGCGCTTCCAGCAGCCAGGTCTTGGTCATCTGGTACTGGAAGCCGCCCGACCAGTTCATGATGTACGGCATCCGCATGTTCGGGTCATACCAGGAGGCGGTGCGCCCCGAGTAGTTCGAGCCGCTGAAGGGCACGCTGCCGTCGGGGTTGGTCACGAAGTTGATCGCGCCGGGGCCGTCGGAGAGGTAGAACGCCGGCCGAGGGTCTCCCGGAGGCGCCTGCACGGCGGCGGTGGCGAAGAACTCCTCGAAGTTCTGGTTGATGCCGTTGGTGAGCAGGTCGATCGTGATCAGGCCGTAGCTCGAACGGAAAACCCACTTGTCGGCAAAGTTCCAGGACAGGCCCAGGCGCGGCTGGAAGTTGTTCCAGTCGCTCTTGGCGAGATTGCCCGTCGGGTGCGTGATGGCGCCCATCCGGCCGCTGACCGCGTCGACGACGTTGGGGTCGAACTGCGACTGGTTGGCCGCCTGGAACGGCGACTCGTAGTTCCACCGCAGGCCGAGCTCCAGCGACAGGTGGTCGCGCACCTTCCAGGAGTCCTGCATGAACGCCCCGTGGTACCAGAAGCGAGGCTGCCAGGTGGCGGTGTTCATCGTGAAGATGCCCTGCCCCACGCCGCCCAGCAGCAGGTTGGCGAACTGGTTGCCGGTGTTGGGCTTGAAGGGGAACTCCGTGCCGGACATGTTGTACTGGCCGGTCGGCGTGGCTTGCGGCGTGGAGGTGTAGCGCGTGTGGCCGAACTCGTAGCCCATCTTGAGCGTGTGGCGGCCCAAGATCTTCGTCACGTTCTCCTTGATGGTGTAGTCTTCGCCGATCGACTCCTCCCGGCCACCCTGGCCGAGGTTGTAGTAGCGTCCGCCGGAGCTGTTGCGGAACTCCGGGAAGTTTTCCGCGCTCACGCCGGGAATGCCCAACTGGCCGGCCCAGTCCTGATCCAAGGTCTGCGGCGAGCGGCGGTAGTGGTAGCGGTTGGTGCCGAACGTGAACTCGTTGATCATCGTCGGGCTGAAGGTGTAGTTGTCCGACACGACGATGTTGCGGTTGAAGCGCGGCGTGACGAACGTCGGCTGGAACTGCAGCTCGCGGATCTCGCGCGCCGGGCGGCCCGGGCTGCGCTCGTGCACCAGCGACCAGCGGCCGAAGATCTTGTGGTTCGAGCTGAACTGGTGGTCGATCTTCACGTCGAAGCGCTCGAACTTGTAGGCGCCGTCGGCCTCGATGTCCAAGTTCTGCTGCGGTCCGCTGGGCGTCAGCGAGCCGGTCCCGGTGGGGTCCTTCCAGGGGCTCAGCCCCAGCAGGTTGCGGGCCACCGGGTCGAACTGCGTCTGCGGAATCTGATTGTTCGCGAACTGCGTGCGCGTCCAGTTGCCGTTGGCGTCCTGCACGGTCGAGCGCGGGTCATAGATCGGGAACGTCCCGGCGCCGAAGTCGAAGTTGCCTTTCAGCATCTCCAGGCTGGGAACGTCGCCGCGGAAGTTCTCGGAAAGCTGCTCGTTGTGCTGCTGGAATCCGCCGAAGAAGAACGTCTTGTTCTTGACGATCGGACCGCCTCCGCCGCCGCCCCATTCGTAGTAGTCGAAAGGTCCGTTGCGGCGGTCGCGCTCAAAGAAGTGGCGGTGAATCATCTTGCCGTTCGTGTAGCGCATGTCGAAATCCCCGTGGAATTCGTTCGACCCGCTACGGAAAACGGCGTTGAACTGGCCGCCGCCGGAGTGCCCGTGCTCGGCCGGCATGCCGGTGGTGTACATCTTGAACTCCTGCACGGAGTTGAGGCTGACGATCTGCGTGCGGGTGTAGTCGCCCACCTGGCCCACCGAGGGCTCCTTGGCGTTGATGCCGTCGAGCGTGTAGCCCATCGCGCGGTTGCGCTGGCCGACGGCGTGCTGGCCGTTGATGTTCGACACGCCCGGCATGTACAGCAGCACGCGGTGGACGAACTTCTGCATCACGGGGATCTTCTGCACGGTCGAGCCGTCGAGCACCTGGCCGCTGACCGCCGTCTCGGTATTGAGCAGCGGCGGCGCTCCTTCGACGGTGATCGACTCGGCGATGCTGCCGATCTCGAGAGCCACGTTGATGCGCGGCTGCTCATTGGTGCGCAGGACGATGCCCTTCTGCACGAAGGTCTTGAATCCGTCGGCGGCGATTTCGAGCTGATAGGTGCCGGACGGCAGATAGGGGATGTAGTAGTCGCCTTGGACGGTCGTCTCCCCTTCGTAGACAAAGGCTCGCTCTTCGTTGCGAACCGTGACGTGCGCGCCGGGAATCGCGGCGCCGCTGGAATCGGCGACCGTTCCGACCAGAGTGGCCGAACCGGCGCTTTGGGCGACGGCGATCGCGGCCGTCATCAACAGCAGAATCAAAGCTCTCAGCATGTACACCTTCCCCAACAATGCGCAGCGAATCGGCTCACGGAACCCTGCGAAGGCCGACCGGGGACTCGCCCCGCACCGACGCCTCGGAGGCCGCCATGGGCCAAGCGTTGGGACCACCCCTGTAGCCCAACGCCGCTGATACCGCGGAACACTCCTCCACGAGGCGCGCTCCGATCCTGGGCAGCGCGCGCGTGGTGAGCACGCTCGAGCTGCCCGAAACACTCATGGCGGCGACGGGCGCTCCGACCTGCCCCAGAATGGGCGCCGCCACGCAGCACAGGCCCTCTTCGGATTCCTCCAAGTCGAGGGCGAAACCCGTCTTGCGGACGCGGCCGAGCTCGTCCCACAGCACTTGCTTGCCGCGGAGCTCGATCTCCTGGGCCGTCAGCCGCAACAGGCTGATGGCCCGGTCGCGCGGGAAGAACGCCAGGATGCTCTTGCCCAGGGCGGTCTTGTCCCAGCTCAGGAAGACGCCGGGAATCGGCCGCATCCGCACGTTGCGCAGCCCTTCCTGCACGTCCTTGTAGATGAGTTGCCCGGCCTCGACCGTGGCCA
This sequence comes from Acidobacteriota bacterium, assembly GCA_016125275.1. Lineage (GTDB taxonomy): Bacteria > Acidobacteriota > Terriglobia > Bryobacterales > UBA6623 > RI-231. The sequence continues at coordinate 130,638 of WGMB01000015.1, forward strand.
TGTTCACGGTCTGCTCGAACTCGGCCACCAGCCGCGTCATGGCCGGCCGCGCCAGCCGCGCCAGCGTCGGCCCCAGGCCCGGCTCGCCAAGCTGCCGCAGCCGTTCGGTGAGCTGATAGCTCTCGGTCTCGGAGTCGTACTCCAGATAGCCCAGCTCTTCCAGCGTCCGCAGCAGCCGAAACACCGTCGCTTTGGGCATCTTTACGGCTTCAGCCAACGTCTTGAGACGGCCCGAACGACGAGGCGATTGCTGCAGCGTTTCCAGGATTGCAAACGCTTTAGCCAGGACTTTGACCGGCTGAAATCCTTCGTGAATTGGCAGATGCCCCACTCTATCCCCGTGATGGGAGACGCCGCCCCGTACCCCGGGCGCTCCCTGAATCCGGGACGAAGTTACTCCCTACTTCAAGGCAAGTCAAGGAATATCGGACGCACCGTTTCAGAATGTGGAACGAGTCTGCAAAAACCCTCGGCGCCCAAAAACGGGAAACGATCGCTTCAGGGCGCGTAGGCGGGATTGGGGAGGGGCTTGCGGGCTTGGACGCGTTCCAAGTAGTCCAGCAGACGCTGGGTTAGCTCACGAGCCCTGCCGGGCTCGGCGGCGGCCAGGTCGCGCTGCTCGGCCGGATCGGCGGTCAGGTCGTAGAGCTCGGCCTGCTGCGTATCAAAGAAGTACAGCGCCTTGTAGCGCCCTCGCCGCAGCGAAGCCTGCGGGCGGGTGCGGCTCTTCTCGCCGTCGTCGACGCCGATGGCGGGCAGAGCCTCCTCGTAGCCCTTTTCGGGGTGGTAGTAGGGGAAGTGCCACACCAGGTCGCGCTCCGGCGCCTCGTCGCGAGCCAGCACCGGCAGCAGGCTGCGGCCGTCGAGCCTTTCCAGGGGCTCGGCGGCGCCGGCCAGATCGGCGAAGGTCGCGAACAGGTCCGGGCCGTTCACGGGCGTGGCGCGGGTCTCTCCGGCGGCGAAGGCGCCCGGCTGACGCGCCAGCAACGGCGTCCGCACGCCGCCTTCGTAAAGGTTCCATTTGCCGCCCCGCAGCGGCGCGTTGACCGAGAAGTCCGGGTTGCCGCCGTTGTCGGAGGCGAACACGACGAGCGTGCTCTCGGCCAGCCCCTGCTCGTCGAGAGCGTCGAGCAGGCGGCCCACGTGGTGGTCGAGCGTCTCCACGAAGCCGCCGTAGAGGATCTCGTTCTCCGAAGCCGCCGGCCCCAGCTTGCGGCGGTATTTCTCGACCAGCCAGCCGCCGCGCGCCCTCACCGGCGAATGCACGTAGAAGTGCGACACAAACAGGAAGAACGGACGTTCGTCGCGCGTGCGCAGAAACTCGATCGCGGCGTCGGTGAGCCCGTCGGGCGCGTACTCGCCCGAGGGCAGATCGTCGAAGCGGTCTTGGGCCCGCGAGGCAAACGCCCAGGGATGCGAGCCGAAGGTCTCCCGGGCCCACTCGAAGCCCTGCTGCAGCGGTCCGTGGGTGGGCGACCAGCCGTTGTAGACCCGGTAGTGACTGTTGAGGTGCCACTTGCCGACCATTCCGGTGCGATAGCCTGCGTCGCGCAACACCTCGGCGATCGTGCGCTCCTCCAGCGGCAGGTCGTAGGTGTAGGGAGGCGGCGTGAGCGGATGCAGCGGCCCGGTAGGAACCGCGTCGGTCCGCCACTTGGTCACGAACTCGAAGTGCAGCCGCGCGGGCGTCTTGCCGGTCATCAGCGCGGCCCGGGCGGGCGAGCACAGCGGAGCGCCGGCGTAGGCGTCAGTGAAGCGCAGGCCTTGGGCGGCCAAGCGGTCCAGCCGCGGCGTCTCGCACATCGTCGAGCCGTAGCAGCCCAGGTCCGACCAGGCCAGGTCGTCAGCCAGGATGAGCAGGATGTTCGGGCCGGGAGCGGCGCAGAGGGGATACGCTGCGATCAGAAGGAAGAAGACGGACAGGAACGTCCGTCTCCACCGAGGGAGAGCGGGCTCAGTGGGCCGTCGGACGCCACTGCCGGCCGCGCCCATTAGCGGTAGAACGGCTGTCCCTTCAGCCAACGCGGCCCCCACACGGGCAAGGGCTTGCCGACCTCCAGCGCCCCCAGATCCGGCGCGGCGCCGTTGAAGTCCTCGTTGAAGCCGGGGATCACCACGCCGGCGTCGACGGCCTTGCCGCCGGGCTTCAACTGAAAGTTCAGCTCCATGGCGTGGTACATCTGGTGCCGCTTGGCGGGGTCGGGCGGGCGCAGGTCCTGAAAGATATCGAAGTCGACCTCCACGCCGTGCGCCTCCTGGCCGGTAGCGTCACGGAAGGCCTTGAGCGTGGGGTAGGTCTTCCAGTCCGAGCGCTGCGGCTCGTACATCGTCCGGCCCGGCGCGGGCGCCAGCCAACTGTACTGCGCCTCCACGCCCGGGTTGGGGCGGTAGCCGTTGTAGTCGCTGCTGAAGACGTCGGTGGCGTTGGCCCAGCGCATCACGCCGCGGCCTTCCGTGCCCCTCCCCAAGAACAGGTTGTTCCGCCAGTGCACGTTCGACGATGGGTCGCCGGCCACCTGCTCGCCCACCAGCGTGTTGTTCCAGACGAACAGCCCGGCGGGCTTGCCGGAGAACTTGAAGGCCACGCCGGAGGGCACGTGGTACAGGATGTTGCGCATGAAGTACGCCGGGCCGCCGAAGACCGGCTGCGAGCTGTAGCCGCCGTGCGCCGCGTTCACCCCTCTGTTGTTGAACACGCGGATGTTGTGGACGCCGCCGTCGGTCTCGATGTAGTCGTCGCCCGACATGTGAATGTCGTTGTTGTAGATGTCGATCGACGAGGCTCGGCGGTGGGGGTCCTTCTCCGGCGTGCCGTAGGTGGAGATGCCGATGGCGTCGTGGAAGTAGGCCATCGCGTTGTGCGCGATCACGTGGCCCGGCCCGTAGACCTTGACGGCGTAGTAGCTGCGCATCTCGTGCGAGCCGTAGGGGCCGACCGGCGACCACAGCGGACCGGTCCAGCCGATGAGCAGTTGATTCTCGTTGCGGCCCAGAAAGATGTTGTCGGCGATGTAGAAGTCGCTCGAGCCGGCGTACTCGGTCCACACGCCGAAGCCCACGTTCTCAAAGCGGCAGTTCTTCACCGTCAGCCCCACCGCGCCCAGCACTTCCTTGGAGCCGGCAAAGATGCCGACGTCGGTGTTGCGCAGCGTGAGCCCGTCGAAGATGTGGTACTGCGAGGCCATCACCTCGAAAATGCGATGGTTGCCGTCGCCGTCGAACACGGCCGCGCCGTCGCCGGCGGCCTTGATGGTGATCGGCTTCTCGGGCGTCCCCTTGAGCGTCAGCGACATCGTTCCGTCGAACGGCGTCATCATCGGGTCCACGTAGTTGAGCCGATCGTTCTTGTAGAGGCCGGCGTGCACCAGGATCGTGTCGCCCGGCTGCGCCCTACGCTCCCACACCACGCTCCAGTCGCCGAGCCCCGCTCCGTAGTAGGCCTGCAACACGCTGGTAAAGCTCGGCTCGAGCTTCTCGCCCTCCCAGGCCGGCGGGTAGACGTGCAATGTGCGTCCGCCGGCGTAGGGCTGCGGCTCGCTGCGGGTCTTGACCTTGACGGTCTGCTTGGTTTGGCCCGAGGCGCCGTCCGGGTCGCTGAGCTCGAAGCGGCACTCGTACTCCGTGCCGGGCTCGACGTTGAGGATCGAACCGGCAAAGCCGTCAGGCACGGTGTAGTCCAGGTGCTCGCGGGCCCGGAAGACCCTCTCCCCGCCGATGCGGACCAGCGGCAGCGCTTTGCGCCACGCCGTCTCGCCCACCTTGCGGAACTCGACGCTCACCTGCGCGTTGCGGTTGGCGTCGCCGGAGATCTCCCACTCGAAGCCCAGGTTGAGCAGCGTGGGATGCTCGACCGTGAAGCGGCCGGCTTGGGTGGCGTTCTGGGCCAGGAGCGGAGCGGTCAGCAGGAGGACGGCGAAGAACAGGCGACGAGGCATGGACGGGGATTATACCCCAGCCGCCGCCCGCGCCGCTGCCTCCGCTTCGGGCCGTCTAGACGTGCGATTCGAGCGGCGCCGGCTCGGCGGCCGTGCGCCGGAAGCGCGCGCCCAGGTCGTCGAACAGCGAGTAGGCCACCGGCGTGACGATCAGCGTCAGCAGTAGCGACAAGCTCTGGCCGCCGATGACGACAATGGCGATCGAGCGCCGCTCCTCCGCTCCCGGGCCCGTTCCCAGCGCCAACGGCATCATGCCGGCCACCAGCGTCAGCGTGGTCATCAGAATCGGCCGCAGGCGGTCGCGGTTGGCCTGCAGAATGGCCGTCAGCCGGTCCATGCCGTGCTCACGCCGCAGGTTGTTGGTGTGGTCCACCTGCAGAATCGAGTTCTTCTTGACCACGCCGAACAGCACCAGAATGCCCAGCGCCGAATACAGGTTGAGCGTCTCGCCGAACATCCACAGCGACAGGAACCCGAACGGCACCGCCAGCGGCAAGCTCAGCAGGATCGTAATCGGGTGCACCAGGCTCTCGAACTGCGAAGCCAAGATCATGTACATGAACACGATGGAGAGCAGGAACGCCAGCAGGAACTCGCGGGTCGTGCGGTCGTACTCGGCGCCGCTGCCGATCACCGTCGTCGAGTAGGCCGCCGGCATGTTCAGGCTGTCCGCGGCCTGCTGCATCACCGGCAAGCGGTCGCCCAGGGCGTAGTCGCCGGTAATGTTGGCGCGCAGGCTCACCTGACGCTGCCGGTCCAGCCCTTCGATGCGATAGGCGGTCACGTCCTCGCGAAGCTGCACCACCGAATCCAGCCTTACCAGCCCGACCTTCGACGACGGGACGTAGAGCTTCGAAACGGCGCCGGTGGAGCCCCGGTCGCTGTCCTGCAAGCGAATCTCGACGTCGTACTCCTCGGCCAGCTTCTCGTCGCGGAAGCGCGAAACCTCGTCGTCGCCGCCCACCATCAACCGCAGGGATTCGGCGATGTCGGAGGCGTCCACGCCGAGGTCGGCGGCGCGGTCGCGGTCGATGAAGACCCGCAGCTCCGGCTTGTTGAGCCGCAAGGTGGTGTCTACGTCCACCAGGCCGGGGGTCTGGTTGGCGATCGAGCGGAGTTTCTCCGAGTACTCGTACAGCGCCTGCAGGTCCGGACCGCGGATCACGAAGTCGAGATCGTAGGGCGCCGTGCCGGTGGAGAGAACCCGGATGTTGCCGACGCGGACGCGCAGGTCCGAGAAGCGTTTGAGCCGCTGCCGCACCGCTGCCATCACGTCGCGCTGGGCGTAGATGTTCTTGAAGGCGTCCATCGGCCGGCCCTCGAGCGTCATCTGCCAAAGCCGGCCCAGGGAGAACACGCGGTCCTCGACGTCTTCCAGCCGCACGTAGACCCGCGAGCTGTTGACGCTCTGCAGGTAGCCCGTGCCCACCAGGGTGATCACGTGGCGCACGCCGGGCAGGCTGTCGAGCTCCTCGTAAACCCTCTCGAGCACCGCCTGCATCGACGACAAGCTGGTGCCCTCCGGCGCCGAGACGCTCATCTCGAATTCGCCCTCGTCCACGTTGGTGGGGATGTACTCCATGCGCACCATCTGGAACAGCGGAACCGCCGAGGCCATCACCGCCAAGGCCAGCGCCGCGACCACCACCCGGTGGCGCATCGACCAGCCCAGCATCCGCATGTACATCCCTTCGATGGCGCCGTACAGCCCGCCGCGCGAGCCGTCGTGCTCCTGCGATTCGCCCGCCCGCAGCAGCCGCGAGCTCATCATCGGCGTAAGGCTGAAGCTGATGATCAGCGAAACCAGAATGGCGACCGTGGCCGTGATGCCGAACTGGTACAGAAAGCGCCCCGAGACCGACGACATGAACGACACCGGCAGAAACACCACGATCAGCGAGAACGTGGTGGCCATCACGGCCAGTCCGATGTCCTTGGTCGCCTCCACGGCCGCCCGCATCGGGTGCATGCGCTTCTCTTCCACGAACCGGAAGATGTTTTCGAGCACTACGATGGCGTCGTCGATCACCACGCCCACCATCAGCGTCAGCGCCAGCATGGTGATGTTGTTGAGCGTGAAGTTCAGCCAGTACATCGCGCCGAAGGCCGCGATGATCGACGCCGGAATCGCCACGGCGGCGATGATGGTGGCGCGCCAGTTGCGCATGAACAGCATCACCACCAGCGACGCCAGGATCGAGCCCAGGATCAGGTGCAACTGCACCTCGTGGAAGGCCGCCTCGATGTAGCGCGACTGGTCCTGCACCAAGTCCAGATCCACGCCGGCCGGCAGCAGCTCGCGCACCCGCTCGATCTTCTCCTTGACCGACTGGATCACCTGCACGGTGTTGGCGCCGGACTGCCGCCGCACCTCGATCGACACCGCCGGCCGGCCGTCGTACATCGAAGCCGTCCGCTGCTCCTTGTTGCCGTCCACCGCGTAGCCGATGTCGCGGACCCGCACCGGAGCGCCGTTGATGACGGCCACCACCAGGTCGTTGAACAGCTTCGCGTCGGGGAAGCGTCCCAGCGTCCGCAGCACCAGCTCCCGCGGGCCTTCGTCGATGCGTCCGCCCGGAATGTTCGAGTTCTGGCGGGCGATCGCGTCGCGCACCTGGACGATCGGAATCTTGTAGGCCGCCAAACGGTTGGCGTCGATCCAGACGTTGACGGCGCGCTTCTGGCCGCCGTTGAGCGTCACCTCGCCCACCCCGGCGGAGGACTCGATGGAGTCCTTCACGGTCCTCTCGGCCAGTTCGTAGAGCTCGCGCGGCGTCTTGTCGCCGGAGAGCACCAGCGTGAGGATCGGCGAGGAGTCGGCGTCGAGCTTCTTGATCAGCGGCGGCTTGGTGTCGCGCGGCAGCAGTGTGATGGCGCCGGCCACGGCGTCACGAATGTCCTGGGCCGCGATGTCGATGTCCCGGTTGAGATTGAAGGTGACGGTGGTGATCGACAGCGACTCGGTCGAGGTGGAGCGGATGTTCTCGATGCCCTCGACGGTGGCGACGGCGTCCTCGATGCGCCGCGTGACGGTGGATTCGATCTCCTCCGGCGAGGCGCCGAGCAACGTCGTGCGGACGCTGATGATCGGCAGATCGACGTTCGGGAATCGGTCGATGCCCAGCTTCGGGTAGGAGACGGCCCCGACGACGACCATCGCCATCACGAGCATGACGGCGAAGATCGGGCGGCGGACGCAGACTTCGGCGAGCTTTTGCATGGCGTCAGAGCACTCGGGCCGGCTGGCCGGGGATGAGCCGGTCGTTGACTTTCAGGACCACGTCGACGCCCGGGTCGAGGCCGTCGAGCACTTCCACCTGGTCTTCGTCGAGCAGACGCCCGGTGCGCACGACCTTGTCGGCCAGCTTGCCGGCTTCCACCACGAACACGCGTTCGACGCCGGCGAAGCTCAGCACCGAGTCGCGCGGCACGGCCAGGCCGCGGGCGTCGGGGTCCACCACGATGCGCCCTTCGGCAAAGGCGCCGGGCCGCAGCAGGCTGCGCTCGTTGGGCACTTCGCCTTCGATCAGCAGCGAGCGATTGTCGGACTCGAACGCCGGGCTCAGCCGCACCACGCGGCCGCTATGAGCGCCCAGGCCGCCTTCTACCGACAGGTCGATCCGCTGCCCCACGCGCACCTTGGCCGCCGAGCGCTCCGGCACCTCCAGCCGCAGCCGCAGCGGATTCTGCCGCACGATCGTCACCACCGGCCCGTTCACCGGCATGTACTCGCCGATGGAGGCGATGCGCTCGGTCACGGCGCCGGCAAAGGGCGCGCGGATGATGCAGTCCTCCAGGTTCTGGCGCGACAGAGCCACCTGCGCCCGGCGCTCGCTGAGCTGCGCCCGCAGTTGCATCACCTCTTCGAGCGCGCTCTGGTAGGCAGCCTCGGCGGCGTCGCGGCCGACGCCGGCTTTCTCGAACTCGATCTTCGAGATGACGCCTTCCTTCGACAACGCCTCGGAGGTCTGGTAGATGTAGCGAGCCTCCTTGAGGGCGGCGGCGGCGCGGCGGACCATGGCGGTGTCCTCCGGCGTCACGTTATCGTCGTCGCTGTCGAGAATGCCCAGCCGGGCGCGCGTCTGGCGGACCAGGGCCTCGGCCTGCTCCAGCCGCAGCTCGTACTCCTGGGGCTCGATGCGGGCCAGCACCTGTCCGGCCTTGACGACGCTGCCCAGATCCACGGGCAGCTCGAGAATCCGCCCCGGCGCCTTGGCGCCGATGGTGGCGCGCTCCTCGGCGTAGAGCTCTCCGTTGGCGATTACGACCTCCGGAATCGAGCGCTCCTCCACCCGCATCACGCGCACGTCGACAGGCTGCTCCTCCGGGGGCGTCGCAACCGCCTCGGCGGACTCGGAATAGGGGCCGGTGCAGCCAATGGAGGCCGACAGCAGAAGGAGACAGAACCACGCCTGGCGCATGAGGGCTTTAGGAAACTCCGTATTGTGACACGGGACTGCCTGGGAGCGGTCCGAGAGCTTGTCCCACGTCAAGGCGCTGCGAACGCGCGTTTGGTTATTGGGGATTCCGCGGGGGCCCGTAGCGCCGCCATCGGCCCGGTGCTACTCTGGTGGCCGGCTGGGAGGCGACGGGCGTGGGGCGTCTGCGTTTTCGGTTCCCGTTCTGGCTTGGGGTCTTGGCGGCGGCGCACGGCGCTGCGGCCGCCCCGTTCGTGTTCCATCGCGGCGTGGTCAATGCCGCCAGCTACCTTCCGGCGGGCCTGCCCAACGGCTCCATCGCGCGCGGCTCCATCTTTTCGCTGTTCGGCCGAGAGCTGGGCCCGGCCACGCCGGCCACGGTGTCCGCCTTTCCGCTCCAGACGACGCTGGCGGGCGTCGCCGTCGAGGTCTGTCAGGGCGGCGCCTGCGCGGACGCCCTGCCGTTGTTCGTCTCAGCCAGTCAGATCAACGCCGTCATGCCCTCCGACGCCCCGTTGGGCGCGGTCTCGATTCGCGTGCGGGCCGACGGGCAGGCCGGCAACTTCACACCGGCCGCGGTGGTCTCTTCGAGCGTCGGCGTCTTCGCGGTGAGCAGCGCCGGCTTCGGTCCGGGAATCGTCCAGAACTACCTCGCCGCCGACAACCAGCCGATCAACTCCGCCACCCGGACCGCTCGGCCGGGGCAGGTCGTCACCCTGTGGGCCACCGGGCTCGGGCCCGCTCTCAACGCCGACAACGTGGCCCCGCAGGCGGGCGACCTGCCGATCCAGGTGGAGATCTTCGTAGGCGGCAAAGCCGTGACGCACAAGCTCTACTCCGGACGCAGCCCGTGTTGCGCCGGGGTGGACCAGATCGTCTTCGAGATTCCGGCCGACGCCCCGCTGGGTTGCTACGTTCCGGTCGCCGTGCGGACCGGCGCGGCCGTGGTGAGCAACGACGTGACGATCAGCCTCAGCGGCGACGGCGGACCGTGCAGCGACGCCGAGGGCGCCGCCGGAGCCGCGTTGCGGCAGGGCGGCAAGCTGGGCGGGCTGACGGTCACACGCGGGCGGCTGACGACAACGGCCGGCCCGGTCGGCGCCGACACGCTCGAGGCCCTCTTCACCGAGGAGCGCGGCGGCCCGTGGGCCTACCAGCCGCTCTACTCCCCGCCCCCGGCCGGCGCCTGTGCGGTTTCGGCCGGCCGCGGCGACGCCGAGAGCGGCCTCCCTCCCGTGCGAACGCTCGACGCCGGCGCCACGGCATACATCGAGCGCGGCGGCCGCTCCTTGGGGATGGCCTTGCCTTCTCCTGGGAGAGGATTGGCGGGCGTGGCGAGCTCAGCGGCGAACGGCGCTTCGGCCTCTCTGCTCGATGCGGCCGGCCCTTTCACGGCAGGAGTTACCGGGGGGACCGACGCGCCGGCCTTCACGGTCGGGCTGCAATCCCCCGCCGCCGCTTCTTGGAACAACCGCGCGGCTCTGGCCGTCGTCGATCGAGCCCGGGAAGCCACTTTGACCTGGGCGCCTCCCGCGGAAGGCGGCGTCTCGGTGTGGATCGCCGGCCACGCGCGCAGCCGGGCTGACGACGCAACGGCGCGGTTCCTGTGCCGAGTTCCTGACGGCGCCACGTCGTTCACGATCCCGACGGCCGTGCTCGGTCGCCTGCCGGCCGCGGAGGCGGGGCCCGACGCCGGATTGGCCCTGATCTTCGAGCGGCGGACCGAAAACCCTCCGCCGCCCGGCCTGGACTTCCTCCAGGCGATCGCCGCCTCGGCCGCGCTGCAGGTCCCTCGCTACCAATGAGCGCCAAGACGTCATCCGGGGCCCGAGCAGCATGTGCTTCCGCTGCGTTCTTGCTGGCGCTCGCAGCCCCGGCGCCTCGCGCAGCGGCGCAGACCGGCGGCGGATGGACCGACCCCATCAACTGGGTTTGGACACTGCCGGAGCTGGCCGACGACATTGCGAAGGACCTCGAGAAGGCGCGCGAGCGCGGCGACCGCCTGGAGATCCTGAGCCTGGAGGTCAGCCTCGACCTGGCCCGGGGATGGTTCCAGCAGATGAGTTACTCGCCGAAGCCCCTGTCCGCGGATCCGAAACTGGCTCCGGAAGATGCGCCCGGACAGGCGGCGGGGATTCCGGTCTTCCAGCCCCGCATCGAGGCCGTCGGCTCCGAGGCCCGCACGATCCAACCGACCGAGCCGACCAGCCTGTGGCGGCGGCTGGCGCCTCCGCCCGGACGCCCCGGCGAGGCTCCGACCCTGCAGTTGCGCGCGCTCAACGCGGCCGGCTCGGCCGTGAGCGCCGGCGGGGGCTTCCAGCCCGCCGCCCGGACCGTCGATTTTCTGCGGGCCGACGACCTGAGCTACCTCGCGCGCGTGGACATCGACCAAGGGCTCGGGACCGCCTTCTACGAGCCTCAGGACATGGCCTCCTCGGCCGACGGGACCCGCCTGGCGGTGGTCTCGCGGGGTTCCGACCGCAGGGATTTTCCGACCAATCCCGTCCCGAATCACCTAACGGTGCTCGACGCCGTGGCGGGCCGGCTCGACAAGCGAATCCACCTCGGCGACGCCTTCTGGCCGACCTCGGTCGCCCTGTCGCCCGACGGCTCGACGGCATATGTAGCCGTCTCGGTCTTCGAGGATTCCAGGCTGACCGGCGAACAGTTCGTGCTCTTCCTGGAGCTGGCCTCGGGGCGATCGCTCGAGCAGGTCGCGCTGCCTTCCGGCGGGCGGACGGGCGAGATGCGGCTCACGCCGGACGGCGCTCTGCTGTTCGTCCTCGGCGGGATCGGGTCGGCCACGAAGCTCCACGTGGTCGATACCCGCTCGGCCACTCTCACCGCCACGATCGCCGGACTCCCCGGCCAGGCCGAATCTCGCGCCGCACTGCGCGAAGCCACCGAGATCGCCATGCACCCGCGCGGCACGAAGGTCTATGTCTCCGACGCCCGCGCGCCGCAGTCGGAGACGGACTTCGAAACCGTCGGCGTGGCGGTGGTGGACGTGGCGACCGCTACGGTCGAGCTCGTAGCGGCGGCGCCGGGCGCTCGGCGCTTGGGCTCGGGCGACGATCTGGCAGTCTTCCAAAGCGGCGACTTCGTCGCGCACCTCGACGGCGTCAGCGGCCTGCTCACCGTCTTCGACGCGGCCACGCTCGAGGTCGTCGGGCAGAGCGATCTGGGCGACGCGCTGTTCGAGGTCGCTCTGGCCCGGGCGAACTAGGCGCGCACAGCGCTACCGTAAGGGTTGGCGCCCCCCACGCTCCAGATCGTCAAGGTTTGCGGCATCACCCAGCCGGCAGACGCCCTGTCGGCGGCGCGCGCCGGCGCCACGGCCATCGGGCTCATCTTCTATCCCCGCAGCCCCCGGGCCGTGACGATGCAACAGGCGGCGCTGGTCGCCGCCGTCACGCCGCGCTCTGTCTTGCGCGTCGGGGTGTTCGTGAATGAGACGCCGGAAACGATCCGCGCTCTGGTCGAAGCCGCGCAGCTCGACATCGTGCAGCTCCACGGCGACGAGACGCCGGACTTCTGCGCCGAGCTCCACGACCTGCGGCTCTGGAAGGCCCTGCCGGTGACCGAGAAGTTCGACCCGGCGTCGGTCAGCGTCTATCCGGTGGAAGCCGTCTTGCTCGACACTCCCGCCGGCGACCGCTACGGCGGCGCGGGCCGCACCTTCCCCTGGGCTCAGGCGGCGGCTGCGCGGGAGTACAAGAAGGTAATCGTGGCGGGCGGGCTCGACGGCTCGAACGTCGCCGAAGCGGTCCGCCAAGCGGCCCCCTGGGGCGTGGACGCCAGCTCGAAGCTGGAGGCGCGGCCGGGCGTGAAGGACGCGGAGAAGATCCGCGACTACGTCGATCAGGCGCGCCGGGCGGCAGGCTGGTCGTCGTAGAAAGGACGCGCCGTCTAGGAGTCGCGGCGGCGCCAGGCCTGCCGTCCCACCAGGAACAGGATCACCGCCGGCGGCGCGCCCAGCAAGAGGATGGCCGAGTTGAGCGCGTCCACGGCCTGCTGCCGCTGCGACCGCGCCGCCTCGCGGCACATGGCGCACTGCCCGAAGGCCGGGCCGAGCGTTAGCGCCGCCAGCAGCCCCGCGCGCAGCCACCTCACGGACGGTTCTCCAGCAGCAGATAGCCGTCCGGCAGCAGGTACGCCATCAGGATCAGGATACAGGCGACCAAAGCGGGCGCGAGCATCCACGTCAGCGCCGGCTTGTCGTACTTCAGGTGCATGAAGTAGGCCATGATCATGACCGCCTTCACCACCGAGAACGTCATCAAGGCCGAAAGCATCAGCAGCGGGCCGACGTGGATATACGCCAGCAGCACCTCGATCAACGTGAGGCCCAGCAGCCCCAGCCAAACCTTGACCATCAACGGACGTTGCGATTGCGCCGATTCCATGAAGGTTCCCTAGCTCCCCGGAGCCACTGACAGCAAATAGATCAGCGGAAACACGAACATCCACACCAAGTCCACGAAGTGCCAGTAGAGGCCGGCGACTTCCACATCTTCAGCGGCGAACTTGCCGCCCCCAAAGCCCAAAGCGACCACCAGCAGGTAGCCCACGCCGATCACCACGTGCGTCATGTGCAGGCCGGTGATGAGGAAGAAGAAGCCGCCGAACAGCGGGACGCCCCAGGGGTTCTCGAACGGCGTCACCCCTTCGTGGATCAAGTGGTTCCATTCGGTAAGGTGGAGTCCCACGAAAGCCGCGCCGCCGAGGGCCGTCAGCAGCGTCCACAGGCGCGCCGCGTTGCGGTCGCCGTCGTGAGCCGCCGCCACGCCAAACACCATCGTCAGGCTGCTCGACAGCAGGATCAGCGTCATCAGCGACGAGAACAGAATGCCGGGCGAGAACTCGAACGCGTGCGGCCACTCGTTGGCAATCCGCAAGTAGCTGTAGCAGATCAGCAGCGTGGCGAAGGTGAGAGCGTCGGAGATGAGGAACAGCCACATCCCGAGCTTCTTCAGCCCCACGCCGAGCATCGGGCGGCCCGCCAGAGTCACGTGCTCCGCGTGTGCGTGAGCGCTCATTCCGTAGTCCCCATCCTCTAACCCCACATCACCAGCAACGCCAACAGATAGAGCCACAACAGGTCCATGAAGTGCCAATACAGCGCCGCCGCCGCGAACATCGACGTGCGCGGCGCCCCCGAGTCCGGCCGCAGCACGCGCACCGCCAGCACGCCCAGGGCGGCCAGTCCGCCGGCCACGTGCAAGGCGTGCGCGCCGGTCAGCAGGTAGAAGAACGACGCCGACGGGTTGCTCGCCAAAAAGACTCCCCGCTCGGCCAACTGCGACCAGCCCACCAACTGCGCTCCCAGAAAGCCCAGGCCCAGCGCCACCGTGGCGGCCACGGCCCAGCGCAGCCCCCGCAAGGTGCCACGCTTGAGCTGACGGCGTCCGACCTCGAACGATCCGCTCGACAGCAGCAGCAGCGTCGTCGACACCCAGATCGCCGGCGGCATCGGCAGCGTGCGCCAGTCGTCGGAGATCCGCCGCACGACCATCGCGCTCGAGATCGCCGCGAAGAACATCACGATGCCCGCAATGCCGATCCAGACGGCCAAGCGCAGGCGGTCACCGGACTGAAAACCGTCCCCGGACGACCCGTCTCCCCCGCCCCCAAAGCCTTTCGGAGGCCTCGGACGGAATCCGCCGCCGCCGGTGGTGGGTCGCTCGGCGGTCTCTCGCCGCGGGCGCTCCAACTCGACTGGCGCTGCGGTCACTGCCATGGTCGATCAATCTCCGGCGGCCGGCTCGGGCGCGAACACCGCGTCGTCGCTGTTGCACTGCATGGCGAAGTCGCGCTTGGCCTTCGGCAGGCTGTACTCGTAGGGTCCGCGCGTCACCACCGGCAGCCGGCCGGCGAAATTATCATAGGGCGGCGGCGTGGCCGTCGCCCACTCGAGCGTCGTGGCCTGCCAGGGATTGTCGCCGGCGGCCTTCTTCCCCGCGAACAGGCTCCACACCACGTTCACCAGGAACAGCGCTTGCGCCGCCACCAGCGTGTAGGTGGAGTGCGTGATGAACATGTGCAGGAAGTCGGCGCCGCCCTCGGCCAGATAGTTGAGCCCGGTCGTCTCGGCGTAGCGCCGCGGGTGGCCGATCGCACCGAGGAAGTGCATCGGTCCGAACACGGCGTAGACCCCGAAGAACGTCAGCCAGAAGTGGATCTTGCTCAGCGTCTCGTTCATGTGTCGGCCGAACATCTTGGGGAACCAGTAGGTCAGCCCGGCGAACATCGCCAGCACGGTCGCCACGCCCATGATCAGGTGGAAGTGCGCCACGACGAAATAGGTGTCGTGGAAGTACTGGTCCAGCGTCGGCTGCCCCAGCACGATGCCCGTAATGCCGCCGGCCACGAACACCGAGACGAAGCCGATGGCGTAGAGCATCGGCGCGGTGAAGCGCAGATTGCCCCCCCACATCGTGCCGATCCAGTTGAAGGTCTTGATCGCCGAGGGGACGCCGATGGCCATCGTCAGCAGCGAGAACACGAACGCCGAGTACGGGCTCATGCCGCTGACGAACATATGGTGTCCCCAGACCACGAAGCCCAGCGTGACGATGGCTCCCATCGCAAGGATCATCGCCTTGTAGCCGAACACGGGCTTGCGCGAAAACGTCGCCAGCACGTGCGAGACGATGCCCATCGCCGGCAGAATCGCGATATACACTTCCGGGTGACCGAAAAACCAGAACAAGTGTTGCCAAAGAATCGGCGAACCGCCTGAACGATCCACGAGCTGATCGCTGATCACCAGCCCGCCGGGAATGAAGAAGCTCGTCTGGAAGTTGCGGTCCATCAGCAGCAGAATGCCCGCCGCCAGCAACACGCCGAAGGCCAGCAACGCGATCACGGCCGTGCAGAACCAGCCCCACACCGTCAGCGGCAGCCGCAACATCGTCATGCCTTCGGTGCGCATCTCCAGCGTGGTCACGATGAAGTTCAGGGCGCTGAGCAGCGACGCCAGACAGAAGATGGCGATCGAGACCAGCCACCAGTCCTGGCCGTTGCCGGCGATCGCCGCGCCGTCGAGCGCGCTCAGCGGCGGATACGCTGTCCAGCCGGCAATCGGCGCGCCGCCTTCCACCAGAAAGGCGCCCACCAGCACCACGAACGACAGCGCAGTGAGCCAGAACGACAGCATGTTCAGCCGCGGGAACGCCATGTCGTTAGCCCCGATCTGGATCGGCAGAAAGTAGTTGCCGAAGCCGCCTTGCGGGGCCGTCGTCAGGACCATGAAGACCATGATCGTGCCGTGCATGGTCAGCACGGCCAGGTAGAACTCCGGCGTCATCAGCCCGCCCGGAGCGCCCGCCGGGAACAGCGCCTCTAGCCAAGCCTTGGGCTCGGTCGGCGCCACCAGCCGGATCCGCATCAGCAGCGACAGGGCCATCCCCGTGAAGGCCGCCACGATCGCCAACGCAAGATACTGGATGCCGATGACCTTGTGGTCGGTCGAGAAGACCCACTTGGAGAGGAACCCCTGCGGAGGCGCGTGGCGCTCGACCTCGACGTATTGGGAGATTTCCGGCATGACTTATGGCAGGTAAGAGACCTGTTCCATCATCCAAGACTTGTAGCGCTGCTCATCCACCACTTCCAGGTAGCCCCGCATGCGGTAGTGCCCCAGCCCGCACAGCTCCGAACAGGCGATCTCGTACTCGCCGAGCTTGTCGGCCTTGAACGGCAGCCGCCCGACGAGGCCGGGCACGGTGTCCATCTTGATGCGCAGCTCCGGCACGAAGAAGTTGTGCAGCACGTCCTTGGACTTGAGCAGCAGAGTGACTTCGCGATTCACCGGCACCACCAGGCGCGGCGAGATGATGTCGTCGGCTCCGTCCGCGTGCGAGCGGTCCACGCCCACCGGATTGCCGATCGAGTCGTCGATCAGCTTGGGGTCGATGGGGCCGAAGCGGCCGTCGGCGCCGGCGTAGCGGAAGTTCCACACGAACTGCTGCGCCACCACCTCCACCTGCAAGGCGTCGGCGTCGCGGTCCACCCGGGCCGAGTCGAACCGCACCTCGGCCCAAGCCGAGTAGCCCATCAAGGCCAGGCCGAGGAAGAGCACTGAGGCCGCGGTGGTCCACAGCATCTCCCAGCGGTCGTTCTTCTCGAAGTAGGCGGCCGGCTCGGCGCGCTCTCGGCCGAAGCGGAGCACGGCGTAGCCCAGAGCCGCCTGCGAGATCACGAAGATGATCGCGATGATCGTGAACGTGAGCGCGAGTTGGTCGTCGAGCAGGCGCGCCAAATCGCTGATCGCCTCCGGCGGCGCCCACCAGCCGAGCAGAACCGGGGCGAGCAGGGCGGCGGCGACGAGCCAGATCGCAAGGGCGGCGAAGAAGCGCATCGAAGCCCTGTAGTGTATCAAGCAAGCGGCGCCGACAGCGCCCAGCGCCCCGCGGGCCTCAGGCGCGCAGAACCTCGCGAAGCGTGGCGCCGACGCCGCGCATGATCTTGGCGCCGTCGCCTCGGAACGACGAGCCGTGCATCGCCGCCAGCGTCTTGGGCTCCAGCGCCGCCAAGCGTTCGACCACCGCTCCGGTCTGGTCCGTGTAGGGCATATAGTTGGCGAAGGGCCCCTGCTGGTAGCGCTCGAGCGTTTCCCGGCTGCGCTCCAGAACCGCCTCGTCCTCGGTCAGCGCCACCGGATCGCCGTCCTGATGCAGCAGATCGGAGGTGAACAGCGTCTCGCCGGTCTCTTCGAACATCACGCCCGCATCCCAGCCGTGCGGCACGTGGGCCGTGGCGACGAACCGGAAGCGCTTGGAGCCGGTCGCGAGGACCTCCCCGTCCTGGAGCACCTTTGGCGGCCGGGCCGCAAAGTCATACAGGCTGACCATGGCGCCCACGAAGCCGCAGACGGGCTCGGCGTTCGGAGCCAGGGCGAGCCAGTCGTTCAAACCGCCCCACTCGTCGGCCTCGAAGTGGCTCCCGGTCACCCAGCGCAACTGCCCGGGCTCGATCAGGCTCAGCACGGCCTCCTTCAAGTCCGGAAACATGCCCCGCAAGCCGGCGTGCATCAGCAGTGGCTCGTCGTCGCGGATCAGGAAGTGGTTGAACTGCATCCCCACCTGCGGATGCAGCACGGAGAGTCGAAAGATATCGGGGGCGATTTCGTCGATGCGGGCCATAGCCAGCGCATTGTATCCCAAGCGAATGCCGCCCGGGCGGTCAGGCCAGGGGCGGCGCCGCCAACAGCTCCGGTGCGAACTCCAGGCCGGTGATTTGCTGGACTCTCTCGAGCGGCACAGCGAAGTCGAGCGCCCGGGGTCGGCCGGCGCGGACGCGCTCGTCGGGGCTGGGATTGTCGAAGTGGAAGGCCCGCAGGGCGAGCGCGCCTTCGTCGTCGAGGCCGCACACGACTTTCCAGAAGGCGCGCGGGATGCGGTAGGTCCCGTAGGCCACAAAGCCGTCGTCGCCGCGCTGCTCGTCGCGGAACGGCGGGTCGTCAGGGTGGAACACAGGACCGCAGAGGCCAGCCAGCCGGCCCTTACGCTCGGCCAAGGCCCGTTCCCACAGCTCCACCGCCAAGTAGCTCCCGCGGTTGACGAACGGGTGCTGCGGGGCCGTATTGGTCCAGAAGAAGGCTTGGTGCGAGGAGATCCAGGCCTGCCGCGGCGCTCCCCAGGTCAGGTGCGAACGCGCCACCAGGTGGCCCCGGTCATAGCCGCTGCGCTTGAAGTGCTCGTCGGAGGGCTGCAGCTCCAGCGCCACCAGAGGGTCGGGCATCCAGCGGTCGGCGCGCTCCACAGCCCCTTCCTTCTGCTGCAGGTCCACGTTGTAGGCCACGTACCAGGCCAGCCGCCGCGCCGGGTTCATCACCACGCTGAAGTGCAGGTAGTGCAGTTGCCGCGCCGTGCCGTGCACAGCCGGCCAGGGCACGCGCCGATCCTCGCCGAGGAACCGCGAATCGTAACCCGGGCGTACGGTGTCAATCCGCGACGGCGGAACCCTCTCGGCCAGGCTGCGGAAGAGCTGCAACAGCTCCGGGTGGTCGGGAGCCCCGCGCCAGCCGGGCATCACGGCCATCTCCCGTTGAGGGAAAGGCTCGGGGACGCCGCAGTCCTCGGCCAGCACGCCGAACAGCTTCTCCTGATCCAGCCCGAACGACGCTTCTTTACGGACCCATTCCGAAGCCGCCGCCTCCGGCGTCCACAGCACGACGATGGCGCGGGATTGGTCGAGCGCTTTGTCGAGCTCGTCGCGCCAAACCTTGCCCACCCGGATCTCCGGGTCCCACCACACGCTCCAGCCCTCGGCTTCGAGCAGGCCGCGCAGAACTTCGGCGACGGCGGCGTTCTTGCGCGAATAGCTGAGAAAAACGTCGGCCATGCTCGCGGACCTCAGCCACAGACTAGCCGGAAGAGGCGCGGTTGACCAGATTCGGCGACGTGCGGCGGAGCGCTCGGGCTACAATGCCTCCAGACCCATGTCTGACACGATCTCCCGCCGCTCCTTCTTCGCAGGCTCCGCCGCAGCCGCCGTCACGGCCCACAAGCTGGGCGCCGCCCCCGCGCCGCCTCGCGTCATCGGGGCCAACGATCGTTTGCGCGTCGGCGTGATCGGCGCGGGCGGCAACGCCACCGGCCACATGCGGGCGCTGCTCTCGCTGGCCGAGCAGGACAACGTGGAGATCGTGGCGGTCTGCGACCTCTACGACAAGCGCCGCGAGGCGGCGGCCGAGCTCACCGGCGGGACGCCCTACAAGGACTACCGCAAGCTGCTCGAGCACAAGGGCCTGGACTACGTGACCATCTCGGTGCCCGAGCATTGGCACGCCCAGTGCACGCTCGACGCCATCGACCAGGGTTACCACATCTATGTCGAAAAGCCTCTGACGCGCACGATCGCCGAGGGCGTCAAGGTCCGCAAGCGCGTCAAGGAAGCCGGCATCAAGCTGCAGTGCGGCGTGCAGGGCCTGTCCGACAACTCCTACGAGACCGCCGCCCAGTACATTGACGAAGGCGCCATCGGCCGCCCGGTGCTGGCCCAGATCGACTACTCGCGCAACCACGTGGAGGACTTCTGGACGCGGCCGATCGACCCCGACGCCAAGCCCGGCGTGAACCTGGACTGGAAGACCTTCCTGGGCTCTACGCCGCAGCGCGACTGGGACCCGGACCGCTTCTTCGCCTGGCGGCGCTACTGGGACTACTCCGGCGGCATCGCGACCGACCTGTTCGTGCATCGGCTGACGCGCATCCTGCGGGCCTGCCGGCTCACCGGCCCCTCCCGCGTGGTCGCCACCGGCGGCAAGCATTTCTGGAGCGACAGCCCCGCCGAGATTCCTGACACCTTCAACGCCATGCTCGAGTACCCGCTGCCCGGCGGCGGCGAGATGTCGGTGCTGCTGATCTCCACCATGGCCAACGAGCGCAAGGTGCAGCACCTGATCCGCGGTCACAAGGCCACGCTCGAGTTCACCAGCGAGGGCTTCGAGATCACGCCCGAGAAGCTCTTCGCCGACCAGGTCAAGCCGGCCTCCCACGCCAAGGGCGGCGCCGAGAGCGTGGCGCTGCACCACCACAACCTACACAACGCCATCCGCCACGGCGCCGACCTGAAGTGCGATGTGGACATGGGCTTCTACGGCGCGCTCGGCTGCCACATGGCGGTGGAGTCCTACCGGACGCGCAAGTACTTGGCTTGGGACGAGAAGACCGAAAAGGTCGTCGAGGCCTGAGGCCCGCACACTGGCTTTCGAACGGGGCGAGGAGAGGCCGCCGAGGCGCTTCTCGCCCCGTGCTCGTTTTCCCCCCGCCGCGGCCGCCCCCGGTTCGCCGAGCGTCCGCCCCCAGAGCCCCGGCCCCCTCGCCTGCAGCGTACGAAATCACCCGCATAAACCTGCGTAAGGGATCTCCAATTCCCCCTTGGGCAGGGGGATCGATCCGGCCATCCCGCCCTTTGGGCGGCCTTTCCGGGGGCTGTACCCCCTCGCCCATTTCTCGCTTTTCGGATGTTCTGAAGTGGTGAGATCCCTTCGGATCTGAACCAGAGGCGCCGCGTGGAGACCTCGCCCGAAGCGTTCGTACTCCGCCTGTTCGCGTTCCCCGCGAATAGCAGCCCCAGGATTGTCGTTCTGTCGGCGGAACGCAGTCTTCCTTTCAGCCCCAGACCGTCACACCCAGCTCCGTCCGCCGCACCGTGGCGGCGCCCGCGCCCATGAAATCCTTACCGAGTCGAGCCCGCCGTTTCCACCCGAGAAGCGGCCTCTGGATCGCCGCCGCCCTGGCCTTGACGCTGGCCGGCTGCGAAGAGTCCGCCAAACCGCCCGCCGAGGCGCCGCCCGCAGCTTCCGCGCCGTCCGCTCCTGCCGTCGAACAAGGGGTCGTCGACATGGGTGCGAACGCTCCCGAGCTGCGGCAGATGAACATCGAGGAGGTTCGCGACCGCCCGACGCCGTCCGACGAAGTCACCGCCCCGGCCAAGATCGAAGCCAACCCCAACCGCATCGCGCATGCCGTCCTGCCGACGCCCGGCCGGATCGTCAAAGTGCTCGTCAAGCTCGGCGATGCGGTGGTCCAAGGCCAGCCCCTGCTGACCATCGAAAGTCCCGACGTCGCCGAAGCCGAGTCTGACTACGCCCAGGCCGAGCTCGCCGTGCGCCAAGCCGAGTTGGGCGCCGCCAAGGCCGACAGCGACTTGGCGCGCCTGACCGACCTGTTCGAGCACCAAGCCGTCGCCCAAAAGGAAGTGCTCGCCGCCAAGACCACCCTGGCCCTGTCGAAATCCGCCGTCGCACAGGCGCAGAACGCGCGCAAGCAGGCCCGCCGCCGTCTGGAGCTGCTGGGTTTGCAGGCAGGACGCTTCCAGCAGACCGCCACCGTCGCGGCGCCGCTGTCGGGCAAAGTGCTCGAGGTCGATGTGGTGGAAGGCGAATTCCGCAACGACATCAGCAGTCCGGTGGCGACCATCGCGGACCTCAGCCGCGTTTGGGCGACCTCCGAGGTGCCCGAGAGCAAGATCCGCTACTGCAAGCTCGGCGGGCAAGCCGGCTTGGAGCTGATCGCCTACCCCAACGAGACCTTCCGCGGACGCGTTACGCGCATCGGCGACACCGTCGACAGCGAGACCCGCACCATCAAGGTCAGCACCGAGCTCGACAACTCCGCCGGACGCCTGCGGCCCGAGATGTACGGCCGCCTGCACTACACCGACGGGATGGTCAACGCGCCCTGGATTCCCGAATCGGCCATCATCCGCATCGGCGCCCAGGACTTCGTCTTCGTCGAAGAGAGCCCGGGCCGCTTCCGCTCCACGCCGGTCGACCTGGGTCAGCCCCACAACGGCGGCTTCACCGTCGCCGGCGGCGTGCAGGCCGGCCAACGCATCGTCACCCAAGGCTCCATCTACCTCAAGGCGGCGTTGTAAGGCCATGCTCCGCAAGGTGATCTTCTTCGCGGTCCACCAACCGCTGTTCGTCCTGTTGCTGCTGGCGCTGTTCATCGGAACCGGCGTCTTCTCCTTCCGGACGCTGCCGATCGAGGCCTTTCCCGACGTCACCGACATCCAGGTCACCGTGGTGACGCTCTATCCCGGTCACGCCGCCGAGGAAGTCGAGAAGCAGGTGACCATTCCGCTCGAGATCGCCCTCAGCGGCCTGCCGCACTCGGTCCGCGTCTTCTCGCACACGCAGTACGGGCTGTCGTCCACCTACGTCACCTTCGACGACGAAGCCGACAACTACTTCGCGCGCCAGCAGGTGCTCGAGCGTCTGCAAACGGTGGATCTGCCGGCCGGCCTGCGCCCCGAGCTGGCGCCGCTGTCGAGCCCCATCGGCGAGATCTACCGCGTCTACCTCAAGTCCGACAAGTACGACGCCATGGAGCTGCGCAGCATTGAGGACTGGGTGGTCGAGCGCAACCTCAAGCTCGTGCCCGGGGTCGCCGACGTGGTCAGTCGCGGCGGCTACATCAAGCAGTTCCAGGTGATGCCGGACCTCACCAAGATGCGGGCCCTGGGCGTGAACCTGCGCCAGCTCTTCGAAGCGCTCGAGCGCGGCAACATGAATGCCGGCGGCGGCTACATCGAGCAGGGAGAGCAGCAGTTCATCATCCGCGGCGTGGGCCTGTTGCGCTCCATCGACGACATCCGCAAGGTGGTCGTCGCCGAGCGGGCCGGCGTGCCGGTGCTGGTCGAAGACGTCGCCGAGGTCGGCGTGGGCCACCAGCAGCGCCAGGGCATCGTGGGCATGGACGCCAAGGACGACATCGTCAACGGCACCATCCTGATGCGAAAGGGCGAGAACCCCTCCGACGTGCTCGAGGGCGTAAAGGCCAAGATCGAGGAGCTCAACACCAGCATCCTGCCCAAGGGCGTGCGCCTCGAACCCTACTATGACCGCGCTTGGCTGATCGACAACACGCTCAAGACGGTGTTCAAGAACCTGGCCGAAGGCGCCTTCCTGGTCTCGCTGGTGCTGTTCCTGTTCCTGGGGCGCATCCGGCCGGCGGCCATCGTGGCGGTCATCATTCCGCTGTCGCTGCTGGCGACCTTCATCGGGCTCAAGCTGATCGGCATTCCGGCCAATCTGCTGTCGCTGGGCGCGATGGACTTCGGCATCATCGTCGACGGCGCGGTGATCGTGGTGGAGAACATCTTCCGCCGCGTCTCACACCACGAGGGCTTCCACGGCTCGTTCAAGGAGCTGGTGGCGGAAGCCGCCTCGGAGGTCGGCCGACCGACCTTCTTCTCGATGTTGATCATCATCCTGGCGCACCTGCCGATCTTCGCCCTGCAACGGCACGAAGGCCGCATTTTCGCCCCGATGGCCTACACGATCACCTCCGCCCTGATCGGTTCGCTGCTGTTCTCCCTGACGCTGGTGCCCGTGATGTGCGTCTACTTCATGCGGCGCGACCAGCCGGAGCGGGAAAGCTTCGTGGTCCGTGTGGCGCACAAGCTCTACCGCACGACCCTGCGGGGGGCGTTGCGACACCCGCGAACCGTGCTGCTGGGGGCGGCGCTGGCCCTGGCCGCGACGCTCGCGCTGGCCCCGATGATCGGCTCGGAGTTTCTGCCGGAGCTCAACGAAGGCAGCATCTGGGTGAACTTCACCCTGCCGCCGGGCGTCTCGCCGGGCGAGGTGAACCGGGCGCTGCACCAAGCGCGCACCTCTCTGCTGGGCATCCCGGAGGTGGCTCGCGTCGTCTCGCAGGCCGGCCGCCCCGACGACGGCACCGATCCGAAGCCGATCAACATGGTCGAGATCCTGGTGGAGCTCAAGCCCCTGACCGAATGGCGTCCGCACGTGGTCAAGGAAGAGCTGATCGCGCAGATGGAGACGATGCTCGACGAGATGCCCGGCGTCCGGCCGACGTTCTCGCAGCCCATCCGCGACAGCGTGCTCGAATCGATCTCGCAGATCGACGGCCAGATCGTGATCAAGATCTTCGGCGACGACTCCACCGTCCTCAAGCAGGAGATTCAGAAGGTCCTCGAGGTCATCACGCCGATCCGCGGCGTCGGCCGGGCGTTCGTCGATCGCGCCGGCTACATTCCACAGCTCCAGGTGGAGATCGACCGCGAGCGCGCCGCCCGCTACGGACTGAACGTCGCCGACATCCAGGACGTCATCGAGACCGCCCTCGGCGGCCGGCCGGCGACGCAGATCTGGGAGGGAGAGAAGCGCTACGGCGTGGTCGTGCGGCTGCGCGAGGAGCAACGCAACGACACCGACTCGCTCCGCAGCCTGCTGCTCGACACCGCCGGGCAAACGCAGATCCCGCTCGATCAGGTGGCCACCATCAGCGTGCAGGAAGGCGCCATGAACATCAGCCGCGAGAACGGCCGCAGCGCCGCCGCCATCGGCGTGTTCATCAAAGGCCGGGACATGGGCAGCCTGGTGAAGGAGATGCAGGAAGCCGTGGACCGCCAGATCAAGCTGCCGGCCGGCTACAACATCGTCTGGGGCGGCGAGTTCGAGAACCAGCAACGCGCCATGAGCCGGCTGATCATGATCGTGCCCATCTCGATCGTGCTGATCTTCGTGCTGCTGTTCGAAGCCTTCAAGACGGTCAAGAGCGCCGCGCTGATCCTGCTCAACGTGCCCTTCGCGCTGGTGGGCGGAATCCTGGCGCTGTACCTCACAGGCATCAACCTGAGCGTCTCGGCCGCCATCGGGTTCATTGCCCTGTTCGGCCAAGCGGTGCTCAACGGGGTGGTCATGGTTAGCTATTTCAACCAGCTCCAGCAGGAGGGCGCGGCGCCGTTCGCGGCCGTCTTCGAAGGGGCTCAGACGCGCTTGCGGACGGTGCTGATGACGTCGCTGCTGGCGATGCTGGGACTGTTGCCGATGGCCCTGTCCCATGGGATCGGCTCGGAAGTGCAGCGTCCGCTGGCGGTGGTCATCATCGGCGGGCTCGTTTCGGCCACGATCCTGACGCTGATCGTGCTGCCGGCGGTCTACCTGATGTTCCACGCCGGACCGGACAAAGAGGAGCTCTGAACGCCATGAAGGCCATCCAGTCTATTGCCCTCGGCCTGGCGGCCCTGGCCTGCGCGCCGTTCGCCGCGGCCCAGACGGCTCTGCCGCTGACGCTCGAAGACGCCATCCACGAAGCCGTCGCCGACAACCTCGATCTGGCCGCGGCGCGCTACGGCGTGAGCATCGCCGAGGCGCGTCAGATCACCGCCCGGCTGCGTCCCAACCCCGTCATGTCGCTCAGCGGCGACCACCTCGACGTGCTGGGCACCGGCTACAACTCGATCAACAACGCCGGCCCCAACGAGTACGCCTTCCGCACGGACTTCGTGCTCGAGCGGGGCGGCAAGCGGGCCGCGCGCATGCAGGTCGGCGCTGTCGACCGCTCCCTGGCCGCGCTGCAGTTCCAGGACTCCTTGCGGCGGTTGATTTTCGACGTGGAGAGCGCCTTCGTGGACGTGCAACTGGCAAAGGAGAGCCTGCTGCTGGCCCGCGAGAACCTCGGCAGCCTCAATGCGATCGTCGCCGTCAACACCGAGCGCGTGCGGGTCGGAGACCTGGCCGGGGTCGACCTGGAGCGCTCGCGGCTGGCCGCCATGCAATACGAGACGGCCGTGCGCCAAGCCGACCTGCAACTGCGGCAGGCCAACACCCGCCTGCAGTTGCTGCTCGGCCGCTCTGACGTGGTCGCCGACTTCGACGTGACCGGTCCGCTGCGCCGCGACGAAGGCGAGCTCGACATGGCCGACGTGCGGCGCCGCGCGCAGACGCTGCGGCCGGACATGCTCGAGGTACGCCAAGCGCAGGTGCGCAACCAGGCCGACCTGCGGCTGCAGATCGCGCAAGGCAAGGTCGACTACAGCACCGGCGTGGAGTACCGCCGGCAGCAGGGCGTCAACGGCATGGGCAACTCGATCGGCGTCTTCTTCAGCGCGCCCCTGCCGGTGTTCAACCGCAACCAGGGCGAGATCGTGCGGGCCGAGCGCGAAGCCGCCCAGGCCGCGGCGCAGATCCGCGCCTTGGAAGCCCGCATCAACTCCGAGGTCGTCGCCGCTTGGCAGGAGTACTCCACCTCGCGCGGCGTGTTGGGCGAGATCGAGCAAGGCATGCTGACCAAGGCGAAGGAGGTGCGCGAGACGACCGAGTACTCCTACCGCCGCGGAGAAGCCACGCTGGTGGAGTTCCTCGACGTGCAGCGCGCCTTCAACGACGTGATGCAGACCTACAACGAGGCCCGCGCCAGCTACGCCCGCAGCCTCTATTTGATCGACGCAGTCACCGCTTCAGCCGTCGCCGAGCAAGCTCCGGCCGAGCCCTGAGGCGACGCCGGGCGCTCGCCCGATTGTTAACGAAGAAGCCCCGAAAGGCCGATCTGACCAGAAGATCCGGCGCCATGTCAGCGGAAGTCCTCATCGTCTGGCCCGACCCTCGTTGGGCCGGACAGTTGTACTCGCTGCTCCAGCGCGGCGACTTCGGGCTCGGAGTGCGTCTGCTGAGCAGCTACCCGGAGCTGCGCGAGCTCGAACGGCTGTTGCTGCCCGACGGAGAGCCCATCCGGCTGCTGATCGTCGGCCTGACGGACGAACAGCGAGGCATCGCGCTGTTGCAGGCCGCCAAGGACCTGCAACCGCAGGTCGGCCTGATCGCCGCCAGCGAGGCCGAATCGACCACCGGCATACGGCTCGCCATGCGCGCCGGGGCGACCGACTATTGGACGCCCCCCTTTAATGCGACCGAAATCGGCAACACGCTGCGTCAACTCGCCGTGGCCGCCCCCCGGCAAGTCGAGGGCGCACTGCTGACGTTCATGCCTGGACAGCCGGGGGACGGGGCTTCCACGACGGCGCTGCACACTTGCGAAGCAATCAGCTCGGCCATCGGGCGGCCGGCGTTGCTGATGGATTGCGACGTACAGTGCGGCACGCTGGGTTTTCGGCTGGGACTGCGGCCCGAGTACAGCCTGCTCGACGCCGCCGGCCACGTGAAGACGCTGGACGATCTTTGGAACAAGATCACCGCCCCGTGGAGCAACATGCGCCTGCTGACGGCGCCGGAAGGGTCGTTCGGTTTGACCGGGGACCATCTCGACGCCTTGCCCCGCATCGTGGAATCGGCCCGGCGGCACTTTCCCTTTGTCGTGGCCGACATGCCGGCGGCGCTGTATCCGGCCTGCGCCGAAGTGCTGCGGGTCAGCGCGACCATCTGCCTGGTGTGTACGCCGGAGATCACCTCGCTGCACTTGGCGCGGCGGCGATTGCAGGATCTTGACGACCTCGGCGTTCGCCGGGAGAAGGTGCAGTTGCTGGTCAACCGCGCCGACTCGCGCAACGCCCCGCCGGTGCAGGAGGTCGAGAAAGCGACCGGCATGAGCGTCGCCTGGTCGCTGCCCAACAACTACGAAGCCGTCAACCGAGCCGCCCTCGACGGCCGCACCGTCAGCCGCGATACGCCCTTCGGAGAACAGGTCCACCGGCTGGCGGCGGGCCTGGCCGGGTACGAGGCCGACCACCCGCGCACCAGCGCCTGGCGGCGGATTCTCTCGTTTGGCTAGCGGGGTTCCGGCGCCACGCCGTACGAGCCGCCGATCTCGGGAGACGGCAGGTCCGCCAGCGAAGGCAGCGCCCACCGCAGCCAACCGGGCCAGCGCGGCGGCAGCCGTTGCGCACGGTCATACCAAGCGTTGCCGCGCAGCGTGAAGGATCGCCAGTCCGCGCCGAACCCCAGGTTGAACAGAGCGGCCAGCTCGGCGCTGTCGTAGATCACTTGATTGTTCTCGATCCGCCCGTTGCGGCAGCCCACGAAGCCCTGGGCGAAGCGGGTGCTGTCCAGGATGCGGAAGACGAACTTCGTCGGGTCCTCGATGCGGTTGTTCCGCACGATGGAGGCGTCGGCGGCCTCGAAGCCGACCGCGGTGAGGCCGCCGCGAATCGTGTTGGCCTCGACCAGGATGCGGGCCGCCTCGGCGACGGCGTCGCGCGGCCGGAGCAGGTCGCGGTCGGTCGAACCGCCGATGTTCACCCAGCGCGCCGCCGGTCCGGAAAACTCGCAGCGGGCGACGACCACGTCGGCCGAGCCGCCCTTGATCTGCACGCCGTGCTCGACGGGCCGATCCGTCACGAAGCGGCAGTCCTCGATGAGGCCTCGGTGGCAACCCACCAGATCCAGCGCGGCGCCGCTCCAGGATTCGAAGCGGCACGAGCGCACGACCAGCTCGTCCACGCCGGCCAGCTTGAGCCCGTTGCCCCGCTCGACGACGAAGCGCAGGCCTTCGAAGACCAGTCCGACGGCCGGGGAGCCGTCGCCGCCGTCGTCGGCGTTCAGGCCGTTGAAGGGCTCCCCGCCGGCCGCGCGGACCTCCAGATTGCGGAAGGTCGCCCAGGCGCAGTTGGGAGCATAGATCATCCCGGTGAACACGG
Source organism: Acidobacteriota bacterium (assembly GCA_016125275.1). Lineage (GTDB taxonomy): Bacteria > Acidobacteriota > Terriglobia > Bryobacterales > UBA6623 > RI-231. The sequence goes on from WGMB01000015.1 coordinate 158,845, forward strand.
GAGGCCGGGACGAGTCGAGGGCCTCGATTTGGACGGGTTTGCCGCGAACGCCCCGGGCCGCGAGCACGACGCCGGGATACTCCCCGGGAGCCACCAGGATGCGGTCGCCCGGACGGGCCCGCGCGGCGGCGGCGGCCAGCTCCGGACCGCTGCGGACTTCCAGCTCAGCCGCCGCGCCGACGCAGGCCAGCAGCCCGAGCAGCACGGACAACCGCAGCATACCCGCGACCATAGCACGGCCTCGGACCCGCCGAAATCGCCGCCGTCCCTGATAAGATGCCGTGGATGCGCATCCTGCTCTTTCTGCTGCTCGCCTTGCCTGCAATGAGTCAACAAGTCGTCAAGGAGTTCGTTTACGAGACGGCGCCCTTCCCGCAGTGCCACGCCTCGACGATCCTCGAGACCGAGAACGGCGATATGCTGGCGGCCTGGTTCGGCGGCACGAAAGAGAAAGCGCCCGACGTAGCGATCTGGATGTCGCGCCGCACCGCCGACGGCTGGTCCGCGCCGCAAGAGATGGCGCGCCACAAGGACATGCCGACCTGGAACCCCGTGCTGTTTCGCAGCGCTGATGGCGTGACCTGGCTCTACTACAAGTACGGACCCAGCCCGCGGGAGTGGACCGGCGCCTACCGGCGTTCCGAGGACGACGGCCGCACCTGGTCGGAGTGGCGGCCCATGCCGGCCGGCTTGCTGGGCCCGGTCAAGAACAAGCCCCTGCTGCTGCCCGACGGCACGATCGTCAGCGGCACGTCGGTCGAGAGCTACGAGGCCTGGGCCGGTTGGACGGAGATTTCCCATGACCAGGGCCGCACCTGGGCCCGCTTCGGGCCGATCACGCTGCCCGACGAGCCGCAGGGCGTGATCCAGCCGACGATCGTGCCCATCCGCGGCGGTTTGCGGATGTTCTTGCGCACCCGCAACGTGGGCCGCATCGGCTACTCCGATTCCTTCGACGGCGGCGAGACCTGGAGCCCCGTCTGGCGCACCGAACTGCCGCACAACAATTCCGGCATCGACGCCACGGCGCTGCCCGACGGCCGCCTCGCCCTGGTCTACAACCACACCGAGACCGGCCGCACGCCGCTCTACCTCGGAATCTCCGACGACGAAGGCAAAAGCTGGAAGACGGCCGTCGTGCTCGAGGATCAGCCCGGCGAGTATTCCTATCCCGCCATCGTCACCGGCCGCGACGGCTCCCTGCATATCACCTACACCTGGAAACGGGAGAAGGTGCGCTACGTGCGGGTCAAGCTGGACTAAGCGCTCGCTTTTTCCTCATATTTCGACCGGCGTGCGTTTTTATACACACTTGTAAACGCGCACTGCCCGGCGCACGCCCGCTCACTTTCTCTTTCCAGCGCTTGCAATTGCACGATACGCCATCGCCGAACCGCCTCCCAGTCAGCAGAGCTAGCCTTCGATAGGTCACCGGCCTTACACTTCCGCGTCTTGACTTCCAAAATTGGCGGTGATAACTTGACCCCAGTTTTTTGGTCGAAGGGACATATTCAGTCCCTTTAGGCGACGTTTCGCCCGTACGAGACGTCACATCGCTGGCGGTGTGGGAGGCTCTTCCATGAAGAAGGCTTGTCTTCTGACAACTCTTTGCGGACTCTTTGCGATTCAAGCATTTTCTCAGGGCTCGGCGACCATCAGCGGCGTCGTCGTCGACCCTTCCGGCGCGGTCTTACCCGGGGCGCGCGTCGTCATCGCCGAAACCGGAACCGGGCTGTCGCGCGAGCTCGAAACCGGCGAGGACGGGCGCTTCGTCGCCAACGCCCTGCGGCCGGCTCAGTACACGATCACCACCTCGATCACCAGTTTCAAGACCGACGTCATCCAGGTGACGCTGCTGGCGGATCAGAACCGTTCCCTGCAGATCTCTCTCGACCTGGGCGAGACCGTGCAGACCGTCACCGTCGTCTCGGAAACCGTCAGCCCGGACTTCGCTACGCCGACGCTGAGCCAGGTGATCGAAGAGAAACGCATCGTCGAGCTGCCGCTCGACGGGCGCAACGCCGCCACGCTCACGCTGCTGGTGGGCGGCGCCGTGGAAGCGCCCAGCAACGGCATCGATCAGGGCAACACCAAGACCTTTCCCGGCGCGCAGACCAACGCCATTCACGGCGCCCGCGCCAACATGGTCAGCTACAACCTCGACGGCGCCAACAACAACGACATCTACACCGACGTCAACGCCCCGTTCCCCTTCCCCGACGCGCTGCAGGAGTTCAGCGTCCAGACCAGCAACTACAAGGCTGAGTTCGGCCAGAACGCCGGAGCGGTCGTCAACGCGCACACCAAGTCCGGAACCAACGACGTGCACGGCACTCTTTTCGGCTTCCACCGGAACGGAGCGCTGAACGCTCGCAACTTCTTCGCCTCACAGACTGATCCGCTCAAGCGCACGCAGTACGGCGGCACCATCGGCGGCCCGGTCATCAAGAACCGCACCTTCTTCTTCGCGGGCTACCAGGGCACGCGCATCCGCAGCGTGCAGAACGGCCTCAGCAGCTTCGTGCCGACCGACGCCAACCGCGGCGGAGACTTCTCGGCCCTGCTCGACGCCAACAGCCCCAACAACCCGGTGGGCAAAGCCGTGCAGGTCATCGACCCGGTCTCGCGCACGCCGTTCGCCAACAACCTCATCCCGCAATCGCGGCTCGACCCGTCGATCCAGAACTTCCTCGACTACATTCCCAACGCCGGCGGCAACGGCCGCGTCATCTACAACCGGCGCATCCGGCAGGAGTACGACGAGGTCGTCACCCGCATCGACCACGAGTTCAGCGAAAAGGACCGCATCTCCGGCCGCTACTTCTTCGACCGCTTCAAGAACGCCTCGGCCTATGACGGCAGCGACCTGCTCAAACTCACCGGCTTTTCCGACATCCGGTATGACAACTTCGGCTTCACGCACACCCACATCCAAGGGCCGTCGCTCATCAACGAGCTGTACCTGACGCTTTCACGCGACCGCAACATGCGCGGCCAGCCCGACGGCGTGCCGAGCGTCACGGACTTCGGCGTGCAAATCTCGCAGCCGCAGGGCGCTCCTTCGGCCATCGAGTCGGTCAATGCCTCCGGCTTCTTCAGCGTCGGCGCCAACACCCAGGCGGCCTTCCCGCGCGTGGTGACGGAGGTCCGGGACAACGTCCGCTGGACGAAGGGTTCGCACAGCATCTCCTTCGGCGGGCAGTTCCAGACCGCCCACATTGTGATCCGTAACTTCTTCCAGGCCTACGGTCAGTTCTCGTTCACCAACGACATCACGGGCAACGCGCTGGCCAGCATGATGATGGGTAAGCTGCGGACCTTCAAACAAGGCGACCGGGACTTCAAGGACGCCTTCAACGTCTTCCCCTCGCTCTACATTCAGGACACCTGGAAGGTGAACAGCAAGCTCAGCCTGGACTACGGCGTGCGCTGGGACCCGCTCATCCCTTGGAACGAGACCAAAGGCCGCGCGGCGCAGTTCCGTCCGGACGCCTACTACGCCGGGCAGACCTCGCAGGTCTACCCCAACGCGCCCCCTGGGCTGTTCTACCCCGGCGACGCCGGCTTCCCGAACTCCGGCAGCGGTACCAGCCGCGACCTCAACAACTTCGGCCCTCGCGCCGGCTTCGCCTACGCCCTGGGCAACTCCAGCAAGACGGTCATCCGCGGCGGCGGCGGCGTCTTCTACCAAGCGCGCATTGCGGCCATCAGCAACAACCGCTTCGAAATCCTCACGCCGTTCAGCACCCAGATCACGCAGACCGATCCGCAGGGCGGCTTCACGAATCCCTGGCAGGGCACCGGCATCTCTCCGGACTTCTTTCCGCGGCCTTTCCCCGCCTCGTCCGACGCCCCTTTCCCGCGCCCTGTACTGGCGGTCACATTCGACCCCTCCAAGAAGTTCGTCACGCCGACGATCTACCAGTGGAACCTGACCTTTGAACGGCAGCTCTCCACTGACACGCTGCTGCGGCTGGCGTACGTGGGCTCGCATTCGAGCTTCCTGTCGAACAACATCGAGCTCAACAACGCGGTCTACATCCCGGGGAGCACGTTGGGGTCCGACGCACGGCGCCGCTTCCAGCAGTTCTCGAGCATTCAGATGATGAGCAACGCCGCCAACTCCTCGTTCAACGCCCTGGAGGTGGGCGTGGAGAAGCGCGCAGGCTCGGCGAGCGGACCGGCCTTCCTGCGCAAGATCACGCTGCTGGCCAACTACACCTTCTCCAAGAGCCTGGACACGATGGGCCTGGGGCAGGATTCCAACACCACCGGCGTCTCGGCCAAAGGCCCCGTGCCGTTCGACGACCCGCGCTACGGACCGTTCAACACGGGCCCGTCGGACTTCAACCACGCCCATCGCATGGTGCTCTCTTACGTTTGGGACCTGCCCTCGCTGGCCAATGCCGCGCCGGCCGTGCGCTGGATCTTTGGAAGCTGGCAAGCCAGCGGCGTGTACCAGGTACAGACCGGGGCGCCGTTGACCATCGAGGCCGGCAAGGATCAGTCGCTGACGGCGCTGGGCGGCGACCGGGCGGTCTTTTTGGGGAACGCCGACGAGCTCGGAACCGGTTCGCGCGGTCCGGGCGGCTGCCGCGCCGGCGAAGCGCCGTGCGTCGACTTTCTCGATCCCTCGAAGTTCGCGCTGCCGGGAGTGGGCCAGTACGGCAACGTGGGCAAGGGCGCCTTCACGGGGCCGATGCTCACCACCTGGAACATGGGCTTCTTCAAGAACATCCCCATCCGGGAGCGCATTCGGATGCAGTTCCGCTGGGAAATGTTCAACGCCTTCAACCACACCAACTTCAACGCTCCGACCACCTCGGTGAGCTCGGGCGGGTTCGGCGGCATCCGGGGTTCGGGAGACCCCCGAATCAATCAGGTGGCGCTGAAAGTCACTTTCTAGGTTCGATCCTCGCTTCTGACTCGTTCATGGAGACTCTCGAGCCGGCGCACCCAAGCGCCGGCTCTTTTTTCTCCGCCGAGCGGGCGGATCAAGCCCAGGAGCGGGGAATGTCGATGTAGTCGGGCAGCTTGGTCTCGTGATTGCCCTTGGTCTCGCGCAGTTGCTCGGCGGTCAGATCCTCGGCCGTGCGCAGGTCCGCGCCGCTCAGGTCCGCGTTCACCAGGTCGACGCCGATCATGCGGGCGCCCACCAAGTTGGCGGCGCTCAGGTCGGCGCCCCGCAGGTCGGCGGCCTTGAGATTGGCCATGATCAAGCTCGCGCCCGAAAGGTTCACGCCGGCCAAGTCGGCCACGGCCAAATCGCAGCGTTCGAGGTTGGCGCCGCTGAGGTCCACTTCTTCGTCGGGGTGATCCTGACGCCAGCGGTTCCACCCGTCAATGTCTTCTCGGAGGAGTTTGATGAGGTCTGCGTTCGCCATCGGGGGAAGTCGGCCGCCGAGGCGGCCAGCAGCCATTGTAGCTCGGCTTCCGAGCCGTAGGAGATAGCTCGGCTACAATGGCGAGCGATGAAGCGTCTGATCCTCATCGCCGCGGTCTGCGCGGGAATCCTTGGCGGGCAGTCCCGCGACGAGGCGATGTCCTACTACGTGGACCATCCGGGCGGCACTCCGGAGCAGGAGCTCTGGCAGGTGCTGGTGCTGCTGGGCGTGGGCCAATCGGGCGAGAAGCTCTGGCAAGGAGGCCTTACGGTCCGGCAAGGCGACATCTTCCAGGTGGAGGGCTATCGCTTCGAGCCGCCCGACAAGGTGCTGCCGGCCGGAGGCTGGCGCATGCTCGTGAAGCCCGAGCGGATGGAGACCGGCACGATCATCAACTCCGAAGGCGCCAGCGACATGCAGGTGGTGGTGATGCCGAAGGGCTTGCTGGTGCAAGGCCGCGGCGGTCCGGCCACGACTCTCGAGGTGGACGCCGGCGAGGACGGCCGCTTCTCCATCCAGCCGCAGCGGCTGCGCTTCGGCGTCTGGACGCCGCAGTTGGGCGGCAAGGCGCGCGTGCAGCGCATCCCGCCGACGACGGACCTTTCGGGCACGGACATGCGCCAGCACGATTTCCCGTCGATCGCCGCCGCGGCGGACGGAACGATGTCCGCGATTTGGATGAGCTACCACGACCAGCGCGAGGAGCTGAACTATCGCCGCCGTCTGGCGACCGGCGAGTGGACGCGGCTGTTGCCCGTCCCCCGCTCGGAGCAAGATTTGTGGCGGCCGCAGGTGGAGCACGACGCCGACGGCAAGCCCTGGATGATCTGGTCGCACCGGCCCACCGTCGACGGCCCCGGCAATTGGGATCTGTACGCCATGCCCTGGGAGAACAACCGCTGGGGCGCGCGCGTTCGGCTGACTGACAATCCCCTGCCTGACATCGAGCCCGCGATCGCCCGCGCGCCGGACGGAACCATCTACGTCGCCTGGCAGGCCCTGCGCGGCCGTTCCTCGCAGGTGGAGCTACGGTATCTGCGCGACGGCCGGTGGTCTGAAACGCTGGCGGTCACCAACACGGTCGAAAACAACTGGGCGCCGGCCCTGGCCGCCGGGCCGGACGGAGCCGTCTGGATCGCCTGGGACCGCTATGACGCGGACTACAACGTCTACCTGCGCCGGTTTTCGCCCGACGCGGGGTTCGGCCCGGAGCGGCAGGTCATCGGAACGCCGCGTTTCGAGGCCCACGTGAGCGTGGCGGTCGACCGGCAGAACCGGCCCTGGGTGGCCTGGGAGACCGACGCGGTCAACTGGGGCAAGGACTACGGCTTCTTCCTGGGCGAGCGCTCGCCGGGCGCCCCTCTGGCCGGCAACCGCGAGACCGAGATCGCCATCCTCGACGGCGAGGAGTGGAAAGCCCCGCCGAAGGTTCAATTCACTGACGCGCTCGAAGCCGGCAACTCGGCCCATTCGGCCCCGCTGCTGTGGTTCGACCCCGACGGCGGCGCCTGGCTGAGCTTCAAGCGGCGCTTTGCCCGCCGCGGCATGTTCGCGGGCGTCTACTGGGAGTACTATCTGTCGCGGCTGGAGGGAGACCGCTGGGGCGACCCGATTCTGCTGGCGCCGAGCGGCAACCGCAAGTCGACGCGTCTGAGCCTGGCGGCGACCGGCGGCCGGCTGTGGGCTTTCTGGCCGCACGACAACCGCGACTGGGCGTTCGGCTCGCAGCCGCACGCCGCGCGCGTCGCCGCCGGCTCGATGGAGCTGCCCGGCGCCGCTCCGCCCCCGAAGCTGACGGCCTTCGAAGCGCCGATGATGAAGATCCGCCCCGCCGACCCGGAGGAGGCCGACAATGTCCGCTTCATCCGCAACGATCGCATCGACTACCACGGTCGAGCCCTGCGGATTCTGCGCGGCGACCTGCACCGCCACACCGAGCTGTCGCCGGACCAGGGCGGCCTGCCCGACGGCTCCCTGCCGGAGTTCTACCGCTATATGATCGACGCCGCCGCGATGGACTTCGGCGCATCCACCGACCACCAGGCCGGCGGCAACGACTTCTGGAACTTCATGACCCAGAAGATGGCCGACATGTACCACTTTCCCGACCGCTTCTCCACGCTCTACGCCTACGAGCGCAACGTGGGAAATCCGCACGGCCACCGCAACATGCTCTACACCCAGCGGGACTACCCGATCGTGCCGTTCTTCCAGCGCGAGGACCCCAAGTTCCTGCTGCCCGACACGCCCGACGGCGAGCTGCTGACCTTCAACTCCAACAGCTTCGGCGGCAACGTCGACAACGACACCCGTCTGCTGCACGAAGCCGTCCGGGCCTCCGGCGGCCTGGCCATCCCGCACACCTCCGGCTCCACCGCCATGGGCACGGACTGGCACGCCTTCGACCCGCAAGTGGACGCCGTGGTGGAGATCTACCAGGGCGACCGCATCAGCTCGGAGGTCGAGGGCGGCCCGCGCTGGAAGCGAGCCGACGGCAAGCAGGCCGGCGGCTGGCAGAAGTCCGGCGAGGTCTGGAACGCCTGGAAGAAAGGCTACAAGATCGGCGTGATCGCCAGCTCGGACCACATGTCGACGCACATCTCCTACGCCATGGTCCTGGCCCCTTCGACGGACCGGCAGGACGTCTGGCAGGCGATCAAGGACCGCCATACCTACGGGGCCACGGACAACATCACGCTGGAATACCGGCTGGGCGAATGCCTGATGGGGGACGACTGCGGCAAGCAGGAGCCGACGCCGTTCCGGGTACGCGTGCGAGGGACGGGCGACATCGCGGCCGTTCACCTGATCCGCGACGGCGAGTACGTCTACAAGGCCGAGCCGGGGTCCGCAAACGCCCAGTTCGAGTTTCTGGACCGTGGCGCCGGTCCGGGCGAGCACTGGTACTACGTGCGCGTGGAGCAGGCCAACGAAGAGGTGGCCTGGTCGAGTCCGATCTGGGTGGAGTGGAAGTAGCCTCGAAATCCTATCGCCAGAAAGACAGGAGGAAGGCCAGGGCCAGCCCGGCTGCGCTTTGCAGCGCGGCCGTCGCCCAATCCAAAGGCAGGGTCATTCGCTGCCGGCTCGCAAATTCTTCCTCCAGCCTTTTGCGAGCCCAAAGGGCGTCAAAAGGCGGAAGTTCCGGCCGCACGCCCGTCTCGGCCAGCCCCTTTGCCCAGCTCTTGGCTTGCTCTTCGGTCATACGGCTCCCTCCGGCGCCAAGCCTTTTCGGGTGATCGCCGCGCGCAGCAGGTGGCGAGCCCGAAACAGCAGCACCTTCACGCTGCCCGCCTGCACGCCCACGATCTCGGCAATTTCATTGTGGTTCATCTCTTCGACGTAGGCCAGCCACAGCAGCAGGCTCTCCCGCGGCTTGAGGCTCCGGAAGACGCGCTCGAAGTCCGTGGCGTCTGGGGTCTCGACGGTCGGCTCGCTCCAGGGGCGCCACTGGAACAGGCGCTCGCGCTGGCGGCGGCGCAGCCGGTCGATCAGCCTCGACTGAGCCGCGCGGTAGAGGTAGCTGCGGACCTCCGCCGCCGAGTCGGCGCGAATCGGAGCTTCCAGCAGCCGTAGAAAGACCTCCTGGACGATGTCCGCCGCGAGCACGGGGTCTCCGGTGCGGCGTTGCAGGTAGAGCAGCAGCCGAGGCCCGAGCGACTCGTAGAGCCGCTCGAGCTGTTGGCGCGGGATGGGAGCGCCGGAGGCCACCGTCAGCGTCTCTTCGTCAGGCTCAGCTTCCGGTGCAGGTAGAGCGCCAAGCCGGAAGCGCCAAAGAATCCAAGCCCCAGAAAGCCGGTGATGATGGCGGGAACCAGGTACCCGTCGGCCCCCATCACCCAATGCAGGACCACGAAGGCCAGCCCCAGACTCGTCAGCACGAAGCCGGGAATCAGCAGTCCCACAGCCTGATGGCGGGGGTCGTCCTCGGACGGCAGGGCCAGTTGATCAACCAATCGACGCCCCTCGTCGGTCTGCAGAAAGCGGGTCATCTCCTCCGCCGTGGTGAACTTGTTGAGCAGCGCAAGCTGCACGTCGCGTTGCGCTTCGGTCCGCAGGCGTTTGCTGCGATGAGCGACGAAGATGATCAAGCAGACAAAGACCATCCCGGCGATGGGCATGTATCCCTGAAACAACCAAGCGGCTGGCAAGAACAAAGTAGATCCTCCTAAGCCCCTCGGGGCTCGTTCCTTTGAACCTGGAACGATGGACGGCCGCCCGAGGTTAACAGGCCCACGCCGCCCGTTGACCCCGGAGCAGCAAGGACTGCTGGACGAGCAGGTGCGGACCGTGCGTTACTCGGATGCGGCGGCAGTTCTCGAGGCCGCGCTCCAGGCCCTGCAGGAGCAGCAGCATAAGGAGGAGCAAGCGCGGGCGGAGATTCGGGAGAAGATCCGAGTGGGCTATGAACAGGCGGCGCGGGGCGAGCTGCTCGACGGGCCTAGCGTGATAGAAGAGCTGCGAGGCCGGCTGGAGCAGCGCCGCGAACTTCGGTGACCAGGTTGGAGAAGAAAACCGTCACGCCAGCCCCAAAGCCCGCATGGCCCCCCGCATGAACCCCAACGCGTAGGCCATCCCCGCGTGCCAGCCGGCGTCGCACGTCAGATGCGGCGTGTGATCGGGGATCATCACCCCGTCAAAGCCGTGTTTGGCGTACAGTCGCAAGCATTCCACCATATCGACGTCGCCCTCGTCGACGAACACCTCGTGGTAGCGCGGGACCTTGCCGCGCACGTTGCGGAAGTGCACGTAGGCGATCTTGCCTTGCGGAGCGTACTGCTCGATCGCCTCGTAGACCGAGCCCTCGGACATCTCGGCGATCGTCCCCTGGCAGAACTCCAGTGCGTTCGACGGGCTGGGGACCAAGTCCAGCAGCCGCTGGTACAGTCTCGGCTGATACACCAATCGGGCCGTCGAGCGCAGCGTCGGCAGCGGCGGATCGTCCGGGTGAGCGGCCAGCCGCACGCCGGCTTCCTCGGCCGCCGGTACGACCGCTTCCAGGAAATCCCGCAGCCTGGACCAGAGCTGCTCCGAGGTCACCTCGCCGATCGAGCCCTCGGCGGCTTCCGGATCGTAGGTCATGTTCCAGACCTCCCCGCGGCGCAACGGACGCTGTTCGGGGTTCTCGAACGCCACCGACTCCGCCCCGCCCCGCGCCCAAGGACCGCGGGAATGTCCCCACACGCCGGCGATGGAGAAGTTGTAGCCCAGGCAAGGCACGCCCGCCCGGCCCATCCGCCGCACGATCTCCCGCACGTCGGCGACCTGCTGTTGCTTGAGCGGGCCGTCGAGCAGCACGTCGTGCCAATGGGAGGGGTCCAGGTTCTCGATGGCCGCCAGCCGCAGCCCTTCGGCCTCGACGGCGCGCCGCAGGTCGGTGAGCTCTTCCACCGTCCACAGCTTGCCCTGATTGCGCGTCACGCCCCAGTTGCGGTGCGCGTCCGTGGCGGGAATCTCGGCGCTGCCGGCCCAGTAGTCGACCAGATGGGCGACGATGGCGGTCGCTCCGGCCTGCTTGGCGAACCGGAAGTTCTCCGGCGTGAGCATGTGGCGGTAGAGTCCCAGGCCGAGTTGCATCGACCTGCGAGTATAGCGGGGGCCCGATTCCCGCGGAATGCCGCAGAAACAGAATGCCGCCGAAACCGTTGACAGGGCTGCGCCGAGCGACTTAGTCTGGAAAGAGTGGGTCCGGGTGCGTCCGGGCCTTTGGTTTGTTTGAACGAAGATGGCCAATCATAAATCAGCGATCAAGCGGATCCGCCAGACCGAGAAGCGGAACACGATCAACCGTCACAACCGCAGCACCCTGCGGACCCAGGTGAAGAAGCTCATCAAGGCGATCGAGGCCGGCGAGTCGACCGAGGCGCAGACGCTGTTTTCGCCGACGGTCAGCCTGATCGATAAGACTGTCCGCAAGGGCGGCCTCAACAAGGGTACGGCCGACCGGATGAAGTCGCGGCTGTCGGCCCGCGTCAAGTCGGTCAAAGCGGCCGCCTAAGCGGTCAATCGCAACACCAGTTGTTCGAGGATGAGGCGGTCGTCCGGGCGCTCTCTGCGCAGGTCCCGGTCCGCCTCGAACAACGCCACCAACGCTTCCTGCAGGCCCGCCCGTGAGAACTGCGCCGCCATTCCGGCGAGCTGTTCGGCGCGGCTGGGCCAAATCCTCACGCCCCGGCGACTGAGCTCGCCGGCCAAGGCGCGCGGATTCCTTCCCCCCAGCTCCTTCACCGCCAGAGCCTGTCGAAACAGGCTCGCCAGCAGCGTAATCTGCATCGGCCAGTAGGCGCCGGTGCGGCTGAGCGTGTCGATCAGCTCGAGCGCCCGGCCGCGGTCCTTGCGCGCCAGCGCGTCAGTCAGCTCGAAGGCGCCGCTCTGGCGGGCCTCCGGCGTCATCAGCTCCAGGTCCTGCCGCGTCACCGGCCCGTCGGGCTTGTAGAGCTTGAGCTTGACCAGCTCGTTCTCCAGCCGAGCCATGTCCGCGCCGAGCATCTCGACCAACTCGGCCAGGGCGTCGCGGTCGATGTCGAGCCCCATCTTGTCCGCCAGCAAGGCGCAGCCCTTCAGGGCGTCGGAGCTGGTCAGCCGGTCCAGCTCGACCACCTGTGGCACGGACGCATACATCTTCGCCACACGCTCGAGCTTGGTCTTGTCGTCCCGGTCGGCCGGATCGTAGCGGGTGCACTCGAACACCACGGTGACGCCCGGCGTGGGGTCCCGAAAGTAGTCCTTGAGGTCGTCTGCGGGATCGCTGCCGGCTTTGGCGCGGCCGCGCGGCAAGGAGCCGTCGGCGTTGCGACCCAGAATGAGCCGCGAGGTGGCGAACAACGAGAAGGTGCGCGTCTCATCTAGCAGCCGCGAGAGCGACTGATCGCGCAGATCGATCTCCACCAAGCCGTCCTCGCCCGCGTCGTCGCCGAGCACGGCCTTCTTGAGGGCCTTGAGGCAACGATCGCGAAAGAAGACCTCCGGGCCGAGCAACAAATAGCCGGCGGCGGGCTTGTCGCCGGCCTGCAGGCCGCGGAGCAGGAGTTTCGGCTTCATGGATTCCGGGAGTCGCCGCGCCGGCCCCCAAAAAAGCCTCGGCGGAGACTGATCCCATCTTAGTCGACCGGCTCGCCTTCCCGCGAAGAGGCGGCGGCCTACAATGGATCGATGCGCAGGGCTCTGTTCTCTTGGATCGCGCCGGCGGCTCTGCTCGGCGCTCTCGGTTGCGGAGGAGGCGGCGCCCCGCCCGAGGCGTCCGGCCCGGCCCGCCCGAACATCGTCTTCATCCTGGCCGACGACCTGGGCTACGGAGAGACCGGGCCCTACGGGCAGACCGTCGTCCCCACGCCGTATCTCGACCGGCTGGCCGCCGAGGGGATGCTCTTTACGGACGCCTATTCCGGCGGCGCGGTCTGCGCGCCGTCCCGGTCCGTGCTGATGTCCGGCCTGCATACCGGACACTCGCCTGTCCGCGCCAACGGCGGCGGCAATCCCATCCAGGCCGACGACTGGACGATCGCGCAGGTTCTGCAACCGGCCGGCTACGTCTCGGCCGGCTTCGGCAAGTGGGGTTTGGGAGACATCGGCACGACCGGCGTCCCCTGGGAGCACGGCTTCACCGAGTTCTTCGGCTACCTGCACCAGGTGCACGCCCACTTCTACTACCCGGAGTATTTGTGGAAGAACGACCAGAAGTTCCCGCTGGAAGGCAACCAGCGCGGCGTGGCCCAGGGCAAGTACTCCGCCGACGTCATCCACGAGCAGGCGCTGGCCTTTCTGCGCAACCACGCGCGGCTTTCTCAGGCATTACGCGACCAGTCGCCCGAGAACCGCGAGTCGCCGCTGTTCCTGTACTTGGCCTACACCTTGCCGCACGGCGAGTATCAGGTCCCCGAAGATTCCCTGGCGCCCTTCCACGGCCGGTTCGACGAGAAGCCGATCCCGGCCCAGGGCGAACACGCCGCCCAGCCGGAGCCCTTGGCGGCCTACGCCGGCATGATCAGCCGGCTCGACCGGCAAGTGGGCGAGGTGATGAAGACGCTCGATGAGCTGGGGATGGCCGAGAACACTCTGGTCATCTTCACCAGCGACAACGGCCCTTCCCCGCCCTACGGCGACCTGGAGACCTTCGACTCCAACGGTCCGCTGCGAGGTCGCAAGGGTCAGCTCTACGAGGGCGGCATTCGGGTTCCCTTCCTGGTGCGTTGGAAGGGGCGAATCGCGCCGGGCGTCCAAAGCAATCGACCGATCGGCTTCTGGGACGTTCTGCCGACCCTCGCCGAGCTGGCCGGGACGCAGCCGCCGCAAGCGATCGACGGCGTCTCCTTCGCGCCGACGCTGCTGGGCGAAAATGCGCAGCCCGATCGCAACGGCCCCCTGTACTGGGAGCATCCCGGCGGACAGTTCGAGGACGTCTATCAGGCCGTCCGCCTGGGCGACTGGAAAGGGATCCGCACCGCCGCCGGCAAGCCTCTGGAGCTCTACAACCTGGCCGAGGACATCGGCGAGACGCGCGATCTCTCCGGGGACCAGCCGGAGATCGTGCAGCAGCTGGAGGCCGCCATGGCGGAGCAGCACGCGGAGCCCCGGCCGCACTTCAGCAAGGGCTGGACGCCGTAGGCCGTTCAAGGCGAGCCGTCCATGGCCGATAAGGTCTCGATGACGATCGGCTCCATCGCCCAGTCGGCTCTGCTGGAGTCCTCCACGCGAGTGCAGTCGGCCGCCCAGCAGGTGCGGCGGGCCTCCGCGCCGGTGGAAGACATCACGGCCGTGGCGGCGACTGAGCAGGTGGAACTGTCCGACGCCGCCGTGAGCCTGCTCCAGGCGCAACGCCAGTACGAGACTTCGTTGAAGCTGGCCAAGACCGCGGACGAGATCGCCCAGAGCTCGATCGACCTGCTGGCCTGATCTCCCTGGCCCGAGCCTCCGGCCCGCTAGCGCCGGATTCCGAGCGCTCCAGCCAGCAGCCCCGCGGCTTCCTGCTTCGATACAGCGCCTTGCCGAGCCGCGGAGCCGCCTTGCAGGCTCCGCAACAGATCCAGAATGTCGCGCGCGCCGGCCGGCGCAACGGCGCCCTGAGGTACGTCCTCGCTGGGATCGCCGGAGACGCCCATCAGGAACGCTACCGTCTCCCCCAGGCCCACAAAGGGCCTGCCGCGGACCTGCCGGTCGCCATCCAGGTCCACGAACGGGTCGAGGAACGCAATCAAGTTCAGAACGCGGGCCGGCACTTTGGGAATCTTCAGCGAATAGCGCCGGTTGATCACCTTGATGAATTCATTCGCGAGCAGCGCGTGCCCGATGTTCGACGGATGGACCCCGTCGATGCTGTTGAGCCCTCCCAAGTACCGCGTCGAGATCGTCACGCCTGCATGAACAGGCGGGTTTTGGATGATCTCGTCCGTAAAGGCGTTCAAGTCGACCACAGGAAAATCGAAGACCGCAGCCTCCGCGGCGATGACCTGATTCAACGCCTCGGCGTGCTGGACCAGCGCGGCGGCCTCGGCAGGATCGAGCACCCAGTTCGGGTCCTGCAAGTTCGTGCCGTCATCCAAGCCCAGGCGAAGCAGAGCGGCCTCAATGAGGGTTGTGTAGGAGCCGGCCGGAAGCCCATAGTCCCCGCCGGCGTGAGCGATCAGGTCGTCTCGGTCGAACAGGAAGGCGGACTTGTCGGGGTCAGGAAGGTTCGCAACGACGACAGGTTTGCCGAGCGCCCCCAGCCGCGTCATCAGCTCCCGATAGTCACGCTCGAAGTCGGCCACGGGGGTCACTTGCGTGCCGTTGAGCTGGTCGAACGAGGTCAGCGCATTCAGCAGGTCGTTGCCGCCGACAAAGCAGATGATGAAGCCCGGATCGAGCGACTCGGCGACCTCGATCTGCGTTCCGAGGCGAGGAGCCAGCACCAGATCGACCTCGGCGTCGATCACGCCGTCCGCCTGCTCGCGCAACAACTCGTGCAGTCTCTGTCCGGAGACCGACAGATTGGCGGCCTGCAGGTTCGGATCAAGCCGCGAGCGACCGTCGGCCGAGCCGGTCCAACCGAACGGGTTCGATACGATCAGCGGCAGCGGGAACGGGACGCCCGCCTGGCCGGCGATGATCGACAAATAGCTCGAAGGTTGCGTGAACAGGTTGGCGTCAGCGGACTGTACGCCTTCGCCCACGCTATCGCCCATCCCCAGCAGCACGGGGCCCTGAGCAGACGCCGCGACGGCGCAGAGGAACGCCGTCAGGAACAGCAGGATGACCAGGGTGCCGCGGATAGGCGCTATTGCCATGTGTATTGCAGTTTAGCGTGAGGCGCAACGACCTGAGGGGCCGGGTCGTGCAGCCTGTTATCGACGCCTCGCGGTCGTGTGGGAAGCGGACGCAGCGCACGAAGTCGCGGACGGCCTCGGAGTCACGGGCGTAGCAGAGAGTCACTCCGTGGACGGCCCCGGTCAAGATCTACTGAGCCACCCAGTGGTTGGCGCGGCCGGAAGCTGCGTCCCTGCTTGGGCCGCCGAGACGAATGTGCCTCCCCTCTGGACTCGGAAATGCCATCTGTCGACCCGGTTGGCGACGAACGGACCACAGCGCGTTCCTTACTCAGATATAACTATATGACAACTTTCGGGTCGTACAAGCATCACCCCCCCATCAGATGGCTCTAGCGCACCTCTAACAGCATCAAACACTACCGACGTAGTCCGGATTCCCGCATGCAGACTGACACCTGGTCTAATCCCTGTGGTACATGGCTGGGCGGAAAACAGAGGGTCCAGGTAATCAAGCGCAAACAATGGCAACCACTCGTAGAGCTTGAGTCCGGCGTGCATGTGGATATTGCACCATCCGTATAATCGACAGATATGATCAAAGTCAACGGAAAAGCGGATATTATTCTTCTGTTTACTGACTTCTGCCAACAATGTCGACATGGCTATCGGCGCGACTCCCCCATTCGGCTCTATTCTCCCGAGGACTCCGAATGCCCACCGGAGTCTCAGTTCAATTGCTGCTCTTAGCAAGCTAACCGCGGCATAAGGAGAATGGCCTGCGTCGCCGCGACTCAGCGCAACAGCGCCACGGTATATCAAGGAGGGGTGGTCCACGCCTGCGCGCCAAACGTTATACACATCATCAATCTGCTGGGTGTGTGAAGCCCAGTCATTCAGAAGGGCAATACTACCCAGAAGAAGACTCTTGATTATCTCGTATCTGTGTTGCCAGCTATCTGGCGTAGGACTAGATGGGCTGTCGGCGTCAAGCGCTTCTACCTGACCAAGAAAAATTTTGGCATTCGCCTTGTAGAATGTCTCGTTCTTTGCTTTCCTTTCGTAGTCTGACCAGCCGTCTGGAAATCCTTGCTCCAGGAGCGAAGTCTTTACCGACGTCGTATTGATCAAAATTTGCGTCTCGTGGGCAAAAGCATCCTCATACATCGCCTTGCCTTTGCTCGCAAACCACGCCAATGTGTTTTGTGTTGAGATCTCATGCGACCCGCCCCCAGAGGCAAGCTGTCGCGAAAACTCGGCCTGATACTGCTCAATCAATCGCAAATGACTGGCCTCCGTTCTGGCCTCTACACGATCTCTTCCAGCCAAGCGTAGGCCGGGGCGCCGACCTGGAAGTTGTGATCCACCACCTCCGCCACCAGCTCGCGCACCGTCACCTGATGGGCCGGGTCCCGGAACAGGTTGTGCTCCTGCAACGGGTCGTTCTTGCGGTCGAACAGCACGCTGTCGCCGTCTTTGACCAGCGCCAGTTCCCACTCCGGCGTGAAGACTCCGGCTCTCTCCAAGGAGCTGTGGTGCAGGAACGCCCGGTTGGGCCACGCCGGGTCCTTCTCGCCACGGGCCAGCTTGGCGAAGCTGCCGCCCTGCTCGCGGCCTGAGCCCTCCACGCCGCACAGCTCCAGCACGGTCGGCTGCACGTCCACGGCCGAGACGCACTCGGGGACCTCCGTGCCCGCCGGAATCGTACCCGGCATCCGCATCAGGAAAGACACCCGATAGGCCGTCTCGTAGAGCTGGTTCTTGAAGTACAAGCCGTGCTCGCCCAGGTAGTTGCCGTGGTCGGAGGTGAACAGGATCAGCGTGTTGTCGAGCTCTCCCTTCGCTTCCAGCGCGTCCAGGATGCGGCCCACGTTGTCGTCCACGCACTTGACCATGCCGCAGTACTGCGTGAGGACTTGGCGCAGATGGGCTTCGCGGACGGGGTCGTCGGCGGACTTGGCCTTCTCCCTCTTCAGCTCCCCCTGGCGCGCCTTCTCGGCCCAATCCGGCAGCTCCTTCTCGTAGAGGGTCTCCGGGATGGGCATGTCCTCGGCCTTGTACATGGCGTCGTACGGCGCGCGGACGCTGAAGGGCGTGTGCGGGTCGGGGATCGAGAGGTAATAGAAGAAGGGCTGATCGCGTTCGCGGTTCAAGAACTCGATGCACTTGTCGGTGAGCCAGTCGGTGAAGAACTCGCCCTCGGCGTTCACGTCGTAGTTGATGTCGGGCATACCGTCCGGCTCGTCGGGCTGGATGACCTCCTTGCCGACCCTGGCCTCGGAGCGGTTGTCCGGCCAGCCTTCGGGCTTCTCGACCACGCGCTTCCAGTGGCCCCGGTTGTACATCCAGTGGCACTCTTCGAACCCCATGGAGCGCTCGGCGGGAATCCAGCCGGGCCGGGGCTCTCCGTCCAAATGCCACTTGCCGGCGAAACCCGTCTGGTAGCCTGCCCGGCGGAAGCATTCCGCGATCGTCACCTCGTCGCGGTGGATCGGCACGTTGTTCGTGAAGGCCCCGTGCGCGTGGGGGTAGCGTCCGGTGACCAGGCAGCCGCGCGAGGGCGTACAGACGGCGGAGTTGACGAAGTAGTTGTGGAAGACGGCGCCCTCGCGCCCGATGCGGTCGAGGTGCGGCGTGCCGATGAGCTTGCCGCCATAGACGCCCAGCGTCCAAGCCGAATGCTCATCGGTGTAGAGCACGAGCACGTTGGGGCGTTTCGGCGCTTCCGCCTGGGGGCTCGGGCCGGAGCAGGCCAGCGCGCTCAGGCCTGCGGCTCCGGCGGAAACGAGGAATTGCCGTCGTTGCATGGGCGGCAATTGTAGCAAGACGCAGGAACCATCTTCGGCGCCTGACGTGCACCAGGAGCGGAGAGTGAGTGATCCACGCCACGGAGCCGCAGGCCGGATCAGGAGGTGGAGGCTATGACGAAGAACGATCTTCTTGGAGAGCTCGAAATCGCATGCACGCGCTGGAAGGGCCCGGTGTTGAGCGCCTATCTCAACGTAGACCCCAAGAATCAGATCAACTGGAACCGGGACTATGTCCCTCGCTGCAAGAACCTTGCCCGAATGGTGGAGAAGTCCTGCCCCGCTGAGGAGCGACAGGCCTTGCGGGCGGCCTACGACCGCCTGGAGCAGGAGTTGACTACCGGGGACGCGCCGCGCGGCAAGGCGCTCATCATCTTGTGCGACGCCGCCGGCGGCGAGCTCTGGCGCAGGGATGTGCGTAAACCCCTCCGCGAAACCTTGGAGTGGGGCTCGAAACCTTACCTGCTGCCTCTGCTGGAGGCTCTCGATGAGTACGAGCGCTTCGCCGTGGCGCTGGTCGACCGGAGTCGCGCACGGCTCTTCCTCATCGGCCTGGGCGAAATCGAAGAGGTCGCGGATTTCGTGTCGGATCGGGTGTCTCCACCCAAGTCCCCCGGCTCGGATCACCCATGGTCGGAAGGAAACTTCCGCCGCCGCGCCGAGGAGCATGCCAGGCGGCATGCCATGGATGTCGTGGAAGCGCTGATCGATTCTGAGCGGCGCCTGGGTTGGGACCGGCTGATTCTGGCGGGACCGCTGGAGGGCCGCAAAGAGGTCGAGCGGCTCCTGCCGAAACGCTTGCAGAGCAAGGTCGTCGGGTCCGTCGCGCTTTGGGTGGAAGCCAAGCGGGACGACATCCTCGAGGTCGCCGAAGAGATCGAAGCCGCCATCGAACGCAAGGGCGAGCAGCAGATGGTCGAGAATCTCGTGCAAGACGCAGCCAAGAACCACGCTGCCGTCCTCGGGCTGGAGCCGACCTTGGCGACGTTGCGCGAAGGCCGCATCGACAAGCTGCTGGTCGCCGGCGACTTCCGGCCCAAGTGGAGCGATCTGCCGGACATGGCGCTTTGGCTCGACGAGGGGCAGACTCGGCAAGAGGGCTCTCTGCTGGAGCGCATCCTCGAGCGGACCCTGGCGGACGGAGGGCGCGTCGAGTTCGTCTGGGGAGAAGCATCGGACCTGCTGCGCGAGCGGGGCGACGGCATCGGCGCCTTTCTACGCTACTAGGACGCATTCGCCAAGAGGCGAACAATAGGCGAATATAGAGGAGTGCCGACGGAGCTCCACGCCGTCTCGGGGTTCTCTTTTCTGGAGGGCTCCTCCGACCCGGAGGATCTGGTCGCCGAAGCCGCCCGGCTGGGCTATGAAGCGATCGCTCTGTGCGACCGGGACTCTCTCACGGGTGCGCCGCGCTTCTTCACGGCCGCTCGCAAGGCCGGTTTGCGGCCGCTGGTGGGCGCCTCGGTCAGCCTCCATCAGCCGGGGATCAAGAAGGGGACCCAGAACGCCGTCCTCGATCGCCGCCTGACGCTGCTGGTGGAGAACCGGCTCGGCTACCAGAACCTCTGCCGGCTGCTCAGCCGCATCAACACCCGCTCGCCCAAGGGCGAAGGTCGCGCCCGCTGGGCTGATGTCGAGGAGCTCTCCAGCGGGCTGGTGGCCTTACTCAGCGACCTGCGCGATGAAGACCCCGTGCGCGGCATCTTTGGGCGCAACGTCTACATGGAGATCAACCGCCATCTGCGCCGCGAGCAGGAGCGCGAGAACCTCGCCCGCATCGAGCTCGCCCGGCGCCACGGGCTGCCGCTGGTCGCCGCCAACTCCCCTTGCTTCGCCACGCCCGCGCGCAAGGGTCTGCAGGACGCCTTCACCTGCTTGCGCTTCAAGAAGAAGCTCGACCAAGCCGGACGGCTGCTGGAGGCCAACGCCGAGCGCTACGTCAAGCCGCCCAAGACGATGGACCATCTCTTCCGGGACCTGCCCGAGGCGATTGCGAACGCCGACGAGCTCGGCCGGCGACTGGAGTTCACCCTCGACAACCTCGGCTATGAGTTCCCCCAGTATCCCCTGCCCCCGGGCGAGACGGAGACGTCGTTCCTGCGCCGGATGACGCTGCGCGGCGCCGCCGAGCGCTATCGCGACAAGCCTCACCGGGAGAAGGCTCTGCGGCAGATCCACCACGAGCTGCGCGTGATCGAGCAACTCGAGCTGGAGGGCTACTTTCTGATCGTGTGGGACATCGTCGAGTTCGCCCGCCGCAGCAACATCTTGTGCCAGGGCCGCGGCTCGGCCGCCAACTCCGCGGTCTGCTACTCACTGGGCATCACCGCGGTCGACCCGGTGGGCATGGAGCTGCTGTTCGAGCGGTTCCTCTCCGAGGAGCGCGGCGAGTGGCCGGACATCGACATCGACTTCCCTTCGGGCGACCAGCGCGAAGCCGTCATCCAGCACGTCTACAGCACCTACGGTGCGCGCGGGGCCGGCATGACGGCCAACGTCATCACCTATCGCGGCAAGATGGCCGTCCGCGAAATCGGCAAGGTGCTGGGGTTTCCCGAGGAGATGATCGGGCGGTTGTCGAAGTGCATCCACTCGTTCGAGTACACCGACGACCACGACAAGCTGGTTACCCAGGCCAAGGCCGCCGGGTTTGACGCCGACCACCCGCGCGTCGGCCACCTACTGCGGCTGTGCATGCAGATGCAGGGGCTGCCCAGGCACCTGGGCCAGCACTCGGGCGGCATGGTGATCTGCCAGGGGATGCTCGACGCCGTCGTGCCGCTGGAGAACGCCCGCATGCCGGGCCGCGTAGTCGTCGGCTGGGACAAGGAGGACTGCGCCGACCTCGGCATCATCAAAGTCGACCTGCTGGGGCTGGGCATGATGGCCGCGCTCGAGGAAGCGCAGACGATCATACGCTCCCGCGGCGGCTCCTTCGACCTGGCGCAGATTCCGCCCGACGACCCTGAGACCTACGCCATGATCCAGCAGGCCGATACGGTCGGAGTCTTCCAGATCGAGAGCCGGGCGCAGATGGCGACGCTGCCGCGGATGCGGCCGGACCACTTCTACGACCTGGTGGTGGAGGTGGCGATCATCCGGCCGGGGCCGATCACCGGCAATATGGTGCACCCCTACTTGGCGCGGCGGGCCGGGCGCGAGCCGGTGGAATACGCGCATCCTTCACTGGAGCCGATTCTAAAGCGGACCCTGGGCGTGCCGCTGTTCCAGGAGCAGTTGCTGCGCATGGCCATGGTGGCGGCCAACTTCACCGGCGGCGAGGCCGAAGAGCTGCGCCGGGCGATGGGCTTCAAGCGCTCCGTGCAGCGCATGCAGGAGATCGAGCAGCGGCTGCGCGCCGGCCTCGCCCAAAACGGCATCATCGGCGAAGCGGCCGAGCAGATCGTGCTCTCGATCACTTCGTTCGCGCTCTACGGCTTCCCGGAATCCCACGCCGCCAGCTTCGCTCTGCTGGCCTACGCCAGCTCCTACTTGAAGCGCCATCATCCGGCCGAATTCGTCACGGCGCTGCTCAACTGCCAGCCGATGGGGTTTTACTCCCCGGCGGTGCTCGTCAAGGACGCCCAGCGGCACGGCGTGCGGGTGCGTCCGATCGACGTAACGGTCTCCCGCGTCGAGTGCTTCGTGCCGGAGGATCGCCAGGTGCGGCTGGGGCTGCGGTACGTCTCGGGATTGGCCAGCGCCTCGGCCGAGCGCATCGTCGGCGAACGCGAGCGGGCCGCCTTCCGCTCGATCGACGACTTCGTTCGCCGGGTGCGTCCGGCCAAGGACGAGTTGGACGTGCTGGCCGAGATCGGCGCGCTGAACTCCCTGGGAGAGCGAGTACACCGGCGCGAGGCGCTGTGGCAGATCGAGAAGGCTTGGCGGCCGGCGGGCCCGCTGCTCGAATCGCTCGACGAAGGCGCCGGCGAGCCCGGCCCGCTGGAGGCCATGACACCGCTGGAACGGCTGGATGCGGACTATCGCGGCGCGGGCATGACCACCGGACCGCACCCCTTGTTCTACTTCCGAGAGCAGTTGCGCGAGCAAGGCGTCGCGAGCGCCCGCGACCTCGACCGCATCGGCCACGGACGCAGGGTGCGCGTGGCCGGCGCGGTCATCACCCGTCAGCGGCCGGGCACGGCCAAGGGCTTCTGCTTCATCACCCTGGAGGACGAGACCGGGGTCTCGAACCTGATCCTCAACCCGGACGTCTTTCAGGACTTTCGGATGGTCGTGCTGAACGAGTCGTTCCTGCTCGGCGAAGGGATCCTCCAGAAGGTGGACGGCACGATCGCGGTGAAGACCGACCGCGTGGACCCTCTGGGGCGCATCGACCTCGAGCTCCAGTCGCACGACTTTCACTGAGGATCCAGGCGGAGCAGGACGTACGGCGTCTCCCGGACCCGCCGCCAACCGGGCGCCGCAGACGGACTGGCAGGCGAGGGCGCGACGGCCCACACCGCCCCGGCGCGGGCAAAGGCGTCTAGCAGCGCCTCCCGCCGTGGCGTCTCGATTCTCCAGAAACAGCCCTGGGGATCGCGGGATTCCGCCACGATGCGCGCCTTCGCCGGGCGAGCCCACAAGTAGGGAGAGTCCGGCCAGACGGCGGCGACAGGATCGCCGGGCCGCACGCCGGCGTCGCGCAGCGCTTGGGCGACAACGCCCGGCGACGGACCGGCCGGCTCCTCGGGGCGCACCCGCGCCAGCACGGCCGCCAGAAACAGGACGGCCGCGACCTGGAACAGCCGAGACTTCTCTGCGTCTTCGGGCAGCCAAGCCAGCCAGAACAGTGCGACGAACGGGGCCACGTACCGCTCGGCCACGAAGACCGGCTGATACAGCGCCAACCCAGCCAAGGCCAAGGCCAGCAGGGCCGGCCGCGAAGACGGTCTGAGCCCAATCAGCCCCGTCAGCAGAAACAGGTGCGGCCCCAGCAGCAAGCCCACGGTCTTGCCGAAGCTCCCGCGCAGGCGCTCGAATTGGAGACCGGCGTCCCACCACAACGCCAGCCCCCTGTACCAATGCGAAGGCCCGTAGTGCGGCGGGTAGGTGACCGCGAACGGCTCAGCGAACTCGTACGCCGCCGGCTGGTCAAAGATGAGCCGCGCCGTCGGCGGATAGTAGGGCCGCTCGACGCCCAACACGTTCCAGGCGTAGTTGAGCTTGCCGGCGTCTCCGAACGTGAGCTTGCCTTCCGTGAGCGACAGCCCCGCAATCCACCAGCCGCTTACCAGCCCGAACGCCGCCGCGGACCGCAGGATGAAGCCGCCGCGGCGCGAAGCCGACAGCACGAAGACCGGCGCCAGCGGCAACGCGGCGGCCTTGGCCAGATAGGCCGCCCCCAGCACGGCCCCCAGCCGGACCGCCCGGCGCTCCAGCGCGAGACCGGCGGCCAGGAACAGCAACGTCGCCAGCAGCAGGTCCGGAGTCGTGCGCGCCAGCGAGATCCTCCCCAGCGTCGCCTCCAGAAAGAGCGCATAGGCGGCGCAGCGCCAGGCGCAACTCCCCCCGTCCGGCTCCACTCTTCGCAACAGGAAGCGGAAGCTCGCCAGGGCGGCCAGAAAGATCCCGAAGCCGACCACATGCAGCAGCGGCGCCAGCCCCTCGGGGCCGGGCTCGAACAGCTTCTCGGCCCAGGCGACGATCCAGGCGTAGAGCGGGCTCCAGTAGGGGTTCCAGCGCGCCGAGGAGTCGCCCTCGATCCAGGCGGCGCCGAGATCGAGGTAGGCCACGCCGTCCGGGTCGAGGACCTCGCGCGAGCCCCAAGATTGCCAAGCTGCAAGGAGAACGGCTGACGCGTTCAGCAAGAGGTCGCCGCCCGCGCTCGAGAGCCGAGGGAAGCGACCCGGGAGCCGGGTCACGGTTTCGCCGGCTAGCTTAGCAGGAACCCCGCCGAAACAGCCGCCGCCCGCGCCCTACAACTGGTACAGCATGATGTAGATGACTACGCCGGTCACCGACACGTACATCCACAGCGGCCAGGTCCAGCGCGCCAGCCGGCGATGCTTGTCGTACTGCTTCTTCCAGCCGCGATACAGCGTCATCGCAGCCAGCGGAGCGATCACGGCCGCCAGGAGAATGTGCGAAATCAGGATCGTGAAGTAGACCGGCCGAATCCAGCCCTCGCCCGTGAACGGCACCGAGCCGACCTGGAAGTGATAAATCAGGTACGAGACCAGGAACACGCACGAGGTCACGAACGCCATCGTCATGCACAGCTTGTGGCGCTCGATGTCCCGCTGCTTGATGAAGTAGTAGCCGAACAGCAGCAGCAGCGTGGCGATGGAGTTGAGGGTGGCGTTGAGCGCCGGGAGCTGATGGACCTCCATCGGCTTAGCTCGCGTTCTCCGGCGAGCGCCGAGAAGCTTCCCACACGGCGATCCCAAACGTGGCCGCGCAGAAGGCCAGCAGGACCACCCAGCAGGTCGCCTGATCCGGACCGCTCGTCACCGGCGTCGGGGACAGTGCGCGCCGCAGCCCGGTCACGCCGTAGAACAGCGGATTCAGGCGCATCAGCCACGACATCCACAACGAGGCGCCGTCAATGGGAAACAAGCTGCCGGCCAGCAGCCACATCGGCATCAGAACGACGTTCATGATCGAGTGAAACCCTTGGATCGAGTTCAGCCGCCAGGCGAAGAAGAACCCCAGCCCGGTGAGCCCGAACGCCATCGCCAACACCAGCGCGCCGGCTTCCGGCAATCCCATAGCGTTCAGCGGCAGCCCCAGCAGCGGGATCAGCGGCAGAAAAAACAGCCCCTGCACCGCCCCGATCGTCGTCGCGCCCAGGATCTTGCCCAGAGCCATCGCCGACCGCGACACCGGTGCCACCAGCACCGACAGCAGGAAGCCCTCGCGCCGGTCCTCGATGATCGAAATGTTCGAGAAGATCGACGCGAACAGCACGACCAGGGCCACCGCGCCGGGGAAGAAGAACTCCATGTAGCCGCCGCCGGACTGCGTCCGCAGCGACGAGCCGAAGCCCGAGCCCAACGCCACCCAGAAGATCAGCGGCGTGGCCAACCCCGCGCCGACCCGCGCCGGCTGCCGGTAGAAGCCCCGAAACTCCCGCGCCCACAGCGTCATCACCCCCAACCAGAAGCTGGGGTGCGAGGCGGGCTGATTCGAAACTGGAGCGATCGCTTCGGACGGGCGAGCGGCAACGGCTGGCTGAGACATCGACGCCCTTTATTCTAGCGACCCTGGCGCGCCGACGGTTCGCGCCTCAAGCCGCTGGAGCTTCGTCCTCGCCGAAGCTGCGTCCGGTGGCGGCGATGAAGACGTCCTCGAGCGTCGGCTTGGCCACCGAGATCGACTGCACCGATGTCGGCAGAGCGTGCATCAGCCCGGCCACGGCCTCGGCGCCGCGCGGGTGCTCGAAGCGCACCGCGCCGTCCACCACCTGGCCGCTCACGCCCAAGCGCGCCGCCAGACTCTCCCGCACAGCTTCCAGGTCCGGAGCCGTGAGCGTAATCACGTCGCCGCCAATGCCTTCCTTCAGCTCCGCCGGCGTCCCCGTCGCCACGATCGAGCCGCGATCCAGAATGGCCAGGCGGTCGCACTTGTCGGCTTCCTCGAGCAAATGCGTCGTCAGCAGAATCGTCGCTCCGGACTCCGAGCGCAAACGTTGCAGGTGCTCCCAGAAGTCCAGGCGCACGGCCGGGTCCACGCCGGTCGACGGCTCGTCGAGCAGCAGCAGTTGCGGCTGGTGCAGCAGCCCCTTGGCAAGCTCGACGCGGCGGCGCAACCCGCCGGACAGGGTGTCGACCTTGTCGCCGCGGCGATCGGTGAGCTTCGTCCGCGCCAGAGCGTCTCCGATGCGGTCCTTCAACGCCGCACCCGTCAGCCCATACAGGCGCCCCTGGCACTCCAGGTTTTCTTGCACGGAAAGCCGCCGGTCCAGGCTCTGGTTCTGGAAGACCACGCCGATGCGCCGCCGCACCTCGAGCGGTTCGGCCGAGACGTCGAGCCCGAAGATGCGGGCTTGGCCGGCGGCCGGCGACAGCAACGTGGACAGGATGCGGAACAGCGTGGTCTTGCCGCCGCCGTTCGGGCCCAGCAGGCCGAAGATTTCGCCCTGCCCCACGGCGAACGAAACGCCGTTCAGGGCCACTCGGTCGCCATAGCGGAACGTCAGATCACGGACTTCGACGGCAGGCGCGGACATCTACGTTTCGAGCGTAGCACGCGGCGGCCGGAGGCCTATTCGCCGCCGGCGATCTGCTCGCGCGAGGGCGTGGTGGAGCGCATCGCCGCCGCTCCGTCGTAGATCTTGCGGTAGGTCTCGCGATTCCGCAGGACCGCCTGCACGTAACCACGCGTCTCGGTGAAGGGGATGGTCTCGACGAAGGCGGCCGGCTCGGGGAACTCCGCCCAGGTGATCCAGTCCTCGGCGCGCGACGCGCCGGCGTTGTAGGCCGCCAAAGCCAGCTCGAGCTCGCCCTGGAACTTATCGATCACCTGCTTGAGGTGGTAGGTGCCGAAGCGCAGGCTCACGTCCGGCTCGAAGAGCTTGCCGGTCGAGAACCCCGACACGCCCAGCTCCCGCGCCAGAGCCTTGCCCGTGGAAGGCATCAGTTGCATCAGCCCGCGCGCTCCGGCTCTCGACACCGCCCGCGGATTGAACTCCGACTCCTGCCGGATCAGCCCGGCCACCAGATACGGGTCCAACCCATGCGGCTGAGCCCTCTGCCGCAGGCTGTCCTCGAACGGCAACGGATACAGCCGCTCCCAGAACTCCCTCGATTGCGCCGACATCGGCATCCGCAGATAGCCGAACCCGTAGCGCTTCATGTAGCGCATGCCCTGGAAGTGATCGCCGTTGGCGGCGGACTGGCGCGCCAGCTCCAGGCCGATCCAGTGTGCGTCGGCCGAACGGTAGTCGCCCGAGGAGAGCTCCCGGCGCGCGTCGTCGTCCAGCCCGATCTCGAACAGCAGTCGGCCGCGCTCGATCAACTGCGCGTTGGCGGCGCTCGGAGAATCCAGCAGCTTGCGGTATGGCGGCGCAGCCTTGTCGAGGTCGGCGGCCAACCCGGTGAGCTGCGGCGCGGCCCCCGGTTGCAGCCGCTGCTCGGCCAGCCAGGCGTAGTAATACTGCGGATAGCGCTCGGAAATCGAGCGGTACAAACCCTGCGCCGTGCTCGCGTCGCCGTCCCTCTCGATCAGCCGCGCCAGCCAGTACATGGCGGCGGAGGCTTGGCCGGACGAGGGATACAGCCGGGCGTGCTCCTCGAACAGATCGCGCACGCGGGGGTCGCCGTCCAGAAAAGCCCGCCAGCAGACTTTCCAGTGCGCCCGGTCCGAGTATTGCCCCTTCGGAAAGCTCTTGGCCGCCCGCTCGTACCATTTGCGGGAGGTCTGCTCATCCTTTTCGAGCAGATAGAAGTTGCCCAGCGAGAAGAACGCTTCCTCGGTCCAAGGCGACTTCGAATGCTTCTGCGACAGCTCCTCGGCTCGGGACAAGAACTCCGATGTCCGCTTCAGCCGCCGGGCGCATTCGCCCAGGTAGTACAGCCGTTCGGCCGCCAGCTCCGGATCGGTTACGCGCACGCCCGACAGCCAATCGTGCGCCGCCGTCGTGTGCACCCGGCGGTAGTCCGCCGCGCCCAGCCGCACCTTGGCCCGCTGCTGGTCCACCCCGTCGAGGCCGGGCCAAGCGCGGGCGTACTCGCTCGCCGCTCGGGCGTAGTCTCCGCCGGTGTACAGCGCGTCGGCGCGCGCCAGGCGCCACTTCGCCGGAGGGTCCGGGTATCGCGTCCCCAGCTTGACGCGCAGCAGGTCCAAGCGCTGCTCGGAGGCGTCGGCTTGGTCGCTGAAGGGGTAGAAATAGTAGGCTCGCCGGTAGGTCTGGACAGCTTCCGGCAGAAAGCCTCGCTCCTCCTGCACGCGGCCCAGCAGGTAGAAGCGCACGGGCTCGGAGAAAGGAGCTTGCTGGTCTTCGAGCAGAGCCTGCGCCTGCGGCAGTCCGTTCGCGCGGATCAGGCTCTCGGCCCGAAGCCGGTTGGCGTCACGAATCAGGCGGCTGCCGGCGTGATCTTTCTGGAACGACCGCAAAACCCAGGCGGCGTCCTCATGGCGCTCGGCCCGGGCCAGACTGTGAGCCCGCAGATAGTCGACGTAGTCGCCCAGCGGACCGGCCGATTCGGAAGCTTTGTGGAGCTCATGAGCGGCCTCGGCCCACTTCTCCGCGGCCCGGTCGCCCGAAGCCAGCGCCAGAAGAATCAGCCGGCGGTCCGCAGCGGAAGCTTTCTCCGCCAGCCGCTCCAGCTTTTCACGGTCGGCGGCGGAGCCGGATTTCTGGTAGGCCGCGCTGAGCACACGCAGCTCGGGCGGGGTCGCCTGCAGGGTCGCACAAAAAACCCCGAAGCCGACGATCCATGCCGCTGAGCGTAGGCTGATCCACATCGTTGATCGAGCGCTCAGGCTTGCCGGACAAGCCTTCTCCTAGTGTACCGACTCGGTCCCGAGGCGCCAAACCGTTTAGGCGGCGTTCTGTTTTCGGCGCGTACCGACCGCCTCGATCCAGGCTTCCGCCAGCGCCACCAGAATCTCGATGGCCGGGGTGGGCGGCTCCTTCGGCTCGACGTCGTCCTCGCGCGGACCGCCGTCGCAGGCCAGCACGGCCAACACCTTGTCCCGCAACGCCACCGGGAACAGGTGCACCCGGTCAGCCTCGCCCAGCCCGAGCAGGTCGGACACTTGCTGTGACATCTGACCGGCGCCGCCGTCGCTGACGGTCGCTTCGATCGAGTCGATGGCGTGGCCCAAAGCCGTCGCCTGATTGATCGGAATCGACAGCCGCTGGAAGGCCTCTTGCTGCTCGGCCGTGGCCTTCCCCGCCACTCGGAAGCCCAGCAACTGGTCCCCCCGATGGATGAACAGGGCGCTGCGGCCGGCAAAGCGGGCCGTCCCTTCCACCAGCGCCGTGGCGATGCCGGTCACGGAATCCTCGGCTCGAATCGCGCGGGTCGCGTCGGCCAGGGACTGCGCGAACGTGGCCGTCGCCTGCTCGCCGCTGTCGCGCGTCGCCTCGCCGTGCAAACGCGCGGTTTCGGCCGCGACGGCGCTGAGTTGTTCGCCCAACTCGTGCGCCAAGGCTTCCGTTTTTTGCCGGAATTCTTGCAGCGTTTGCTCGATCGACTGTACGAGGTCTTCCGCCATGTTTGCTCCGCGCGAGCAGGGTTATTGTAGCGTAGGAGGGGCGGCGATCGAGCGTCGCGCGAGGAAACCAAAATGACAGAGAGCTTACAAGGCAAAGTCGCCGTCGTCACCGGAGGCTCGCGCGGCATCGGCCGCGCCATCGCGCACGCGCTGCTCGCCGAAGGGGCCCGCGTCGCCATCTGCGGGCGCGACGCCGCAGCCCTCGATCAGGCCGCATCCGAGTTGTCCGCCGACGGCGGCGACGTCATCGGCAAGGTCTGCAACGTCGGCCGCTGGGAGGAGGTTGAAGCCTTCTTCGCCTTCGTCGCCGACCGCTTCGGGGGCGTGGACGTGCTGGTCAACAACGCCGGCCTCGGCCACTTCGCCCCCGTCGATGAGATCACCGTCGAGCAGTGGCGCGAGGTGATCGACACCAACCTCAGCGGCGTCTTCTACTGCGTCAAGGCGGCGACGCCGAGCATGAAGGCGCGCGGCGGCGGCTTCATCCTCAACATCGGCAGCCTGGCCGGCAAGAACCCCTTCGCCAACGGCGCCGCCTATAACGCCTCCAAGTTCGGCTTGGTCGGCTTTACCGAGGCGTCGATGATCGACCTGCGCTTCGACGGCATCCGCGTCAGCGAGATCATGCCCGGCAGCGTCCAGACCGATTTCCGCCCCGGCGGCTCGGAAGGAGCGGACTGGAAGCTCGACCCGGCCGAGATCGCCGCGATGGCGGTGCACCTCATCAAGACGCCCCGGCGCAACCTCGCCAGCCTGGTGGAAATGCGCCCGAGCATGCCGCCCAAGCGCTGAGCTCCAACCCAGATGGCGGAGCGGCTCACCAGCCCCTTGAGCGGCTACTCGACCCAGGCGCAGCTCAGTTTGAGGGTGGCGGATCTGATCAACAACGGGCGAATCCGTTTCTGGTTCGCCACGTCGATCAATCCGCCGGACAACGAGCTGAGCTCGAATCCGCTGGAGATCTTCGCCCAACTCGAGCGGGTGGCCCGGCGCGGAAAGCGGGCGGAAGACTACGAGAAGATCAGCTCGCTCACGGCTCGGCTGCGGAGCTGGATCTTGATCGGCTTCGACGAAGGCGCGGAAGCCGCCGCAGAAGCGCTGGGGGTCGTGGATATGGCCTGCGCCGGGGAGGTCAAGCTCTTTCAGCCTGTGATGATGGAATTGAGGGATGTGTTCCCCAGTTGGCATGTCGTCGACGATGAATACATCGTCGAGAACGAGCCGATCAAGAACCATCAGATGAAGCCGAGCTTCGAATTGGTCCGCCCGGAGATCAAGACCCAGGGCTAGCCGCGGGTCGGGCCCAACGAACGACCTTGCCGGCTAGGTCGTTGCCGACGGTCAAGAGCCGAGCGCTGTGTCGTCGCATCGCTTCGTCGAAAGGAGCCCCCGCTTCCAGGGCCTCGGCCGCCTCGCGGTACTTACGCACATCTTCCGTCCACTCCGGAGGCGTCAGCCTGGATCTTTCCACGACTCGCTTGACGCCTTCTTCAGCCCGCGCGACGCGCTGTCTTGGGTTGCCGAAGTCCGTCGGCTCCGACCAGGCGTCGCGATCCGGGTCGAAGACCTCGAGCGCCTGCCACATCCACAGATAGGCGGCCGCGAGATCCTTCACCGTTTCGTCGACCACGGGTGCGGCTCCTTCGAAATTCATATCGGCGCTCCAGGCAAGGGGCTGCAGCTCGCTCTCCCCGTCCTGATTCTAGCGCCGGGGGCCAAATCGAGAATCGATGCGGTTCCGGTAAGATAGCCGGAATGCACAGACGGACCATGCTCTCCGCCCTCGCCGGCGGCGCCGTAGCCGCCGCGTCGGCCGGCCAAGCCCGGGCCGCGGCCCCGACCCGCGTCAACAAGGCCATCGACCTGCTCAGCCAGGACCAGCCCATCTACTACTACACCGCCGGCCGCGGCGGCAGCCAGGGAGGCTTCAAGGAAGGCCTCGCGCTGGCCAAGACCTGGGAGGACTTCATCATCTACGAGATGGAGTTTGGGCCCTACGACCCCAGCGAGCTCCGTGAATTCATGGCCGGCCTCGTGCTCGGCGGCCCCACCGCCAGCGGTCACCGCACGCCCGCCGTGCAGGTCGTGCTGCCGATCTCCGGCTGGGACGCCGCAACGGTCCGCGCCAACCACTGGGTCATCCAGCAGATCCTGGCCGCCGGAGTGCACGGCGTCACCCTCTGCCACGCCCGAGACCCCGAAGCCGTGCGCGAATTCGTACGCTGCGCCCGCTTTCCGCACTACCGCAAGGGCGTTGATGACGGTCCGCTCGGCGAGGGCTATCGCGGCAATGGCGGTCAGGGCCATGCCTCCAAGGTCTGGGGAATCTCGCCCAAGGAGTACCTCGAGCGCGCCGACGTGTGGCCCCTCAACCCTCGCGGCGAAGTCCTGCTGGGGCTCAAGATCGAGGACCGCTACGCCATGGAGAAGGCCGAGGAGATCGCCTCCGTCCCCGGCATCGGCTACGCCGAGTGGGGCCCTGGCGACATGGGCCTCTCGCTCGGCTATCCCGAGGTTCACGACCCGCCGTACAACCAAGAGGTCGAGGCCGCCCGCCAGAAAGTCATGGCCGCCTGTAAGAACGCGAACATTGCGTTCCTCGACGTGGTCACCGAGCAGAACGTCGAGGAGCGGCTGGCCGAAGGCATGCGCGTGGGCGCGGCGCGGTCCGAGGAAGCCGCCAACAAGGGCCGCCGGCTCACCAAGCGCCCCAAACCCTGGTAAGCTCGCTAAACCCTGGCAAATACGGGGCCCTGCGCCACTGGGTCCCGTATACTGAGGCTGTCCCATGCGCCGGTCGAAGACGTTTCTGGTCGCTTTTTGCCTGCTGACTTCGGTCGGCCGAGCCGCCGAAGGCTCGCCCGAACAGATACAGTTCTTCGAGCAGACGATCCGGCCGCTGCTGGTGAAGAGCTGCCTGGGCTGCCACAACGATCAGACCAAGATGAGCGGGCTCTCGCTGGCTTCGCGCGAGTCGGCGATGCTGGGCGGCAACCGCGGCTCGGCCGTCATCCCCGGCCAGACCGCCGAGAGCCTCCTGCTCCAAGCCGTCGGCCGCGAGGGCGACCTGAAAATGCCGCCCACCGGCCCGCTGGCGGCCGAGGACGTGCAGGCGCTCACGGCCTGGGTACAGAATGGAGCCGCCTGGGGCGACGCCGGCGGACGCGTCCGCGCCACGGCCTCGCACTGGTCCTTCCAGCCGGTGCGCCGGCCCGAGCCCCCCGCGGTGCAGGACGCGTCTTGGGTGCGGACGCCCATCGACCGCTTCGTGCTCGCCAAGCTCGAAGAGAAAGGCGTGAAGCCTTCGGCGGAAGCCGACCGGCGCACCCTCATCCGGCGCGTCAGCCTGGACTTGCTGGGCCTGCCCCCCAGCGCCGCCGAGATCGAAGCCTTTCTGGCCGACGACCGCCCCGACGCCTACGAGCGCCTCGTCGACCGGCTGCTCGACTCGCCTCGCTACGGCGAACGCTGGGGACGCCACTGGCTCGACATCGCCCGCTACGCCGACTCCAACGGCTATTCCATCGACGGCGCGCGCTCCATCTGGCGCTACCGCGACTGGGTGATCAACGCGCTCAACAACGACATGCCGTTCGACCAGTTCGTCGTGGAGCAGATCGCCGGCGACCTGCTGCCCAACCCGACCCAGGAACAGCTCATCGCCACCGGCTTCCACCGCAACACGATGATCAACCAGGAAGGCGGCATCGACTACGAGCAGTACCGAGTGGAAGCCGTCGTCGACCGCGTCTCCACCACCGGAGCGGCCTTTTTGGGACTGACGGTCGGCTGCGCGCGCTGCCATGACCACAAGTTCGATCCCATCGCGCAGCGCGAGTTCTATCAGCTCTACGCCTTCTTCAACAACATCGACGAGCTCGGCGGCAATATCCCCGACGGCGAGGGCCCCAGCCGCACCATGGACCCCTTGCTCGAATTCGGCGAGCCCGATCAGTTCGCCCGCCGCGACGCCCTCAAGGGCCAGATCGCCATTCTCGAAGCCGAGCTGCTCGACTACCAGAAGGAGCTCGAGAAGGACTGGAAGCGCTTCGCCACCGGCGAGGACGCCGAGCTCGAAGCGCGCGTCCAAGCGGTCTTGGAAACGCCCGTGGAGCAGCGCTCCACCGTCGACCGTGGCACGCTGCAGCGTTTCTTCGCCGCCCGCGACCCGGCCTGGAAGGCCCGCGAGGACGGCATCAAGGCGCTGCGCGGCGAGTTCCCCCGCATCGAGTCCACCATGATCATGCGCGAGCTGCCCGAGCCGCGCGAGGCCCACGTGCTGATCCAGGGCGACTTCACCCGGCCCGGCGACGAGGTAGAGCCCGGCGGGCTGTCCGTGTTGCCGGCGATGCCCCAGGGCAAGACCTTGAACCGTTTGGACCTGGCGCACTGGCTGATCTCCGAGGACAACCCGCTGACGCCGCGCGTGACCGTCAACCGCATGTGGCAGCGCTACTTCGGGCTCGGCATCGTGGAGACCGAAGGCGACTTCGGCTCCCAGGGGACTCTGCCGAGCCACCCGGAGCTGCTCGACTGGCTGGCCTCCGAGCTGATCCGCCGCGACTGGGGCATGAAGAGCATGCACCGGCTGATCGTGACCTCGGCCACCTATCGGCAATCCTCGGAAGCCCGCCCGAACGCCGCCCAGGTCGACCCGTCCAACCGCCTGCTGGCGCGCCAGAATCGCACGCGTCTGGAAGCGGAGATCATCCGCGATGCCGCCCTGGCCGCCTCCGGCCTGCTCACTGACAAGATCGGCGGCCCCAGCGTCTTTCCGCCGCAGCCGGCCGGCGCCGGGCAGTTCACGCAGGTCGATCGTCAGTGGAAGGCCGACGAAGGCCCCGACCGCTACCGGCGCGGCATGTATACGTTCTTCTGGCGCTCGGCGCCGCACCCCGGGCTGACGCTGTTCGACGCGCCCAACGCGCAGGAAGCGACCACGCGGCGCAACAGCTCCGACACGCCGTTGCAGGCCTTGACGCTGCTCAACGACCAGGCCCAGGCCGAGTTCGCCGCGGCGCTGGCGAAACGCGTGCTGGCGGCGGAAGAGGACCGCGACGGACGCCTGCGGTTCGCCTTTGAAACCTGTCTGGCTCGCCCGCCGGCTCCGGACGAGCAACAACGCATGGACGCCTATCTGGCGCGCATGACCGATGAATTCAGCACCAGCGAGCAGGCCCGCCAGGCGCTGGGCAGCTCCACCGCGGAGGAGGCCGCCTGGACGGCCGCGTCGCGGGTGCTGCTGAACCTCGACGAGTTCGTCACGCGCCAATAGCTAGAGGGAGAAAGAGACCATGGATCTGAAGAAGAAGCTTCTGCACCAGGTCACTCGCCGTCAGCTCTTTGCCGACTGCGGCGTCGGCGTGGGCAAGGTCGCCCTGGCTTCAATGCTGGCCGGCGACCAGGTCTTCGCCGCCCCCAAGGCGGAGGCCGCCACGGGCTTCCACCATACGCCCAAGGCCAAGAACGTCATCTACCTGTTCATGGCGGGCGCGCCGAGTCAGTTCGAGCTCTGGGAGCGCAAGCCGGAGCTCCAGAAGCTCAGCGGCCAACCCATGCCGCCGTCGCTGATGGAGGGCAAGCGCTTCGCCTTCATGGACTCGTTCGCCAAGGCCGCTCCCAAGCTGTTGGGCACGCGCCGCGAGTTCAAGCAGCACGGCCAGTCCGGTCAGTGGGTCTCCGAGTGCATGCCCCACACGGCCCAGGTGGTGGACGACCTGACCTTCATCCGCTCGGTCCACACCGAGAACTTCAATCACGCCCCGGCGAAGATCATGATGAACACCGGCTCGCCGATCTTCGGCCGGCCGTCGATGGGCGCCTGGGTGAGCTACGGCATCGGCAGCGAATCGAAGGAGCTGCCGGGTTTCGTCGTCCTGCAGTCGGGCCCGCGCGGACCTCGCGGCGGCGCGCTCAACTGGGCCAGCGGCTTTCTGCCCACGGCCCACCAGGGCGTGCCCTTCCTCAGCGGCGGCGCCCCCATCCTCAACATGGCCAACCCGCCCGGCTTCGACGCCCGCCGCCAGAGCGAGACGATCGACGCCGTGGTGGACCTGGACCGCATGAACCTCGACCGTTTCGGCGACCCCGAGATCGAGACCCGGATCGCGGCCTACGAGATGGCGCACCGCATGCAGACCAGCGGCCCGGAGCTGATCGACTTCGCGCAGGAGAGCCAGGAAACGCTCGACATGTACGGAGCCGTTCCAGGCGAAAAGTCGTTTGCCAACAACTGCCTGCTCGCGCGGCGCCTGATCGAGCGCGGCGTGCGCTTCGTGCAGCTCTACCACGCCAGTTGGGACCACCATGGCGGCCCCGGCGAGAACCTCGACGACAACCTCGACGAAGTCTGCCTGGCCGCCGATCAGGCCTGCGGCGCGCTCATTCGCGACCTCAAGCAGCGCGGCCTGCTCGAAGACACCCTCGTAGTCTGGGGCGGCGAATTCGGCCGCACGCCGATGGGCGAGCAGCGCGATACGCTGGGCCGCAACCACCACATCGACGCCTACACCATGTGGTTCGCCGGCGGCGGAACCAAGCCCGGGCAGTCGATCGGCGAGACCGACGAGATCGGCTTCTCGCCCGTCAACGACGCCGTGCACGTGCATGACATCCAGGCGACCATCCTGTACCTGCTCGGCATCGATCACGAGCGGCTCACCTACAAGTACCGCGGCCGGGACTTCCGGCTCACCGACGTGGGCGGACGCGTCGTCGACAAGCTGCTGGCGTAGACCGTGACGGATCTCGACCGCAGACTCGAAGCCCTTCGCCACGACCGCAACAACGGCGCTCAGGCTTTGGCCTTGGAGGCCCTGGCGATCGCCCGCGAGTGGGCCGAACGCGGAGGGAACTGGGCCTCGCTGGCCGCCGAGCTGCGCCGCATGCATCCGGCCATCGCGCTGTTGCGCAACGTGGCGCGGCGGCTCGACGAGGAAGGCCCCGCCGTCGTGGAAACACTGCGAACCTCGCTGGTGGAGGGTAACCGCAGCATTGCCGCCAAGTTGCGGGAAGCGCTGCCCCGCGACGCCGTGATCCTCACGCTCTCCCACGGCTCGACCGTCCGGGAGGCCTTGCCCGGCTTACAGCCTCGCGAGGTCCGCATCTTCGAATCGCTGCCGGGCGGAGAGGGCCGCACGCTGGCCGAGCGACTGCCCGGCCTGAAGACGACGCTGTTTCCTGACGCCGCCATGGGCCGCGCGGCCGTGGGCGCCGACCTGGCGCTGGTGGGCGTGGACAGCTTCGACCCCGACGGCGCCCTGGTCCACAAAGTCGGCACCCTGCCGCTGGCTCTCGTCTGCCGCTTCCGCAGCATCCCCCTCTACGCCGCCGGCCACAGCCTCAAGCGCGTAGAGACGCCCTTGGCCGAGCTGCCCGATGACCCCTGGTTCGACCGCACGCCGCCCGAGCTGATCCGCGCCATCCTCACCGAGTAGCGGCGGATCGGCTATCCTCAAATTTGTCGTTCGAGCGTCCATGATCGGGCGAAGCATCTCGCACTACCGCAACCTCGAAAAGATCGGGGAAGGCGGCATGGGCGTGGTCTACAAGGCCGAAGACACGAACCTGGACCGCGTGGTGGCGCTCAAGTTCCTGTCGCCCCGGATGCTCGACGACCCGCAGGCCAAGGAGCGCTTTCTGCGCGAAGCCAAGGCCGCCGCGTCGCTCCACCACCCCAACATCTGCACGATCTACGAAGTCGGCGAAGCCGACGGCGAGACCTTTCTGGCCTTCGCCTTCCTCGAGGGCGAGAGCCTCGAGAGGCGCCTGGCCGACGGGCCCCTGCCGTTCGAAGACGCCCTCAACATCGCCCAGGACGTCGCCGCCGGGCTGGCCGCCGCCCATGAGAAAGGCGTTATCCACCGCGACGTCAAGCCCGCCAACATCATGATCGGCCCCGACGGGCGGGCGACCATCATGGATTTCGGGCTGGCGCTGCTGGGGCGGGCTTCGCGGCTCACGACCAGCGAGCAGGTCCTCGGCACCACGGCCTACATGGCGCCGGAGCAGACGCACGGCGTCTCCGCCGACGCCCGCTGCGACATCTGGGCCTTCGGCTGCGTGCTCTATGAGATGCTCACGGGCATCCAGCCGTTCGAGGCCGAGTACCCCCAAGCGATCCTCTACCGGGTGGTCAACGAAGACCCTCAACCGCTGTCGGAAATCCTGCCGGACGTCTCTCCCGAGCTCAGCGCGATGGTCGAGCGGGCGCTCGAAAAGGAGCCCGCCGCGCGCTACCAGACCGCCCTGGCGCTGGCCTCGGAGCTCGAGGATCTGGGCCGCCGGCTGCACATTGCGCGGCACCAGGCGGTCGCCGCCCCGGTGCGCCGGCCCTTGCGCTCGTCGGCCGGTCGCCTTGGAGACTCCGCCGCACCCCTCCCGGCGCAGTCCTCGGCGACCTCCGCCGTCGAGGGACC
Organism: Acidobacteriota bacterium; assembly: GCA_016125275.1. Classification (GTDB taxonomy): domain Bacteria; phylum Acidobacteriota; class Terriglobia; order Bryobacterales; family UBA6623; genus RI-231. The sequence continues at coordinate 196,854 of WGMB01000015.1, forward strand.
CGTCTCCAACGCCCCGGTCTCCCCGGCGCGCTCCTGGCCCAAGATTTTCTGGTTCGCCGCCGGCATGTTGGCCGCCATCCTGTTGGTGGCCGGCTTGTGGCGCGGCGGCGGCCCCGCGCGGGAGCATTCCCTGCGCTGGTTTACGGTTGTGCCGGAATCTCTGAGCCCCACCGAGCAGGACGGCGCCGTCGCCGTTTCGCCCGACGGACGCTACCTGGTCTACGTCTCCGGCGAGCAACCGCCGTCGCTGTGGGTGCGCTCGCTGTCCGCACCCGAGCCCCGCAAGCTGGCCGGGACGGAAGGCGTGCGCCCCGGGCCTTTTTGGTCGCCCGACAGCCGCTACCTGGCCTTCGCCTCCGGCAACGACCTCAAGCGCATTCCCGTAGCCGGCAACGAGGCCCCGGCGCTGATCTGCCGCCTCCCCGGATCGTTCTTCGTGGGCGGAAGCTGGAGCGACGACGGCGAGACCGTCGTGTTCTCCTCCGGCTGGAGCGCCGTGGGGCTCTATCAGGCGCCCTCGCACGGCGGGGAAGCCGTCCAGATCGCTCCCCCCGAGCCCGGCAGCTTCGAAGTCCACCCCCATCTGCTGCCCAAGCATACCGACAGTCTGTTGCTGTCGGCCGTGCGCGGCGACCTGTGGCAAGTGGCCGTCCGCAACCTGCGCACCGGCGAGGTCCGTACGCTGGTCGAAGGCGGGAAGCCGGTCTACGATGGCTCCAGCCGCCGCATCCTCTACCAGGCCAGCCTCGACCGTGGCGGCGTCTGGAGCGCTCCGTTCAACCTCGGCAGCCTCGAGACCGACGGGACGCCGGCGCTGGTCTCCGAACGCCTCCGCGACGCCTCGGTGTCGCGCGACGGCCTGCTGGTGGGGGTGCAGGCGCAGGACCCGCCGCCGCAGCGCCTGGTGCTGCTGGACCGCCACGGCGCCGTCCTTGGCTCGGCCGGTAGGCCCCAGGCCCTGATGTACTTTCCGGCCTTTTCGCCCGACGGCCGCTCGGTCGCCGTCTCCGCCCGCGATTCACTCGCCGACGGCTACGACATCTGGATTCACGACGTTGACGGCGACGGCAAGCGCCGGCTCAGCTTCGACGAAGGCCGCCGCGCGGCCCCCGCCTGGTCGCCTTCCGGAGACCGCGTCGCCTACTCCATCCGCGACGGAGCCAGCCTGCGTGTGCGCGACGCCTCCGGCGGCGGCGCGGCGAGCCCCCTGCTGGCCTCCCGCAACACCGCGGGCGATGAGGGCGAGGCGGACTTTTCCCCGCGAGAACCGCTGATCGTCTTCCGGCGCTCCAGCGGCTCCGGCTCCGATATCTGGCTGCACGACGCCCGGCCCGGCCGCGAGGCCTCCGACCGCCCGCTGCTGGCCACCGCCGCCAACGAGGAGATGCCGCAGATCTCGCCCGACGGCTCTCTGCTGGCCTATTGCTCCGACGAGACCGGCCGCTTCGAGGTCTACGTGCGTTCGTTTCCGGAAGGCGAGCAGCGCTGGCGAGCCTCCGACGGCGGCGGCTGTCAACCGCGCTGGAGCCGCGACGGCCGAGAGGTCTACTACGAGACCACCGGCGCCCTGTTCGCCGTCAACGTCGCCCGCGCCCCGGCCGTCTCTCTGTCGGCCCCGGTCAAGCTCTTCGCCCGCCGCAACCTCGACGGAACCACCTGGGACTACGACGTGGACGCCCGCGGTCGCTTCGTCACGCTCGAAGCCGACGTCGACGCCGAGGCCGCCGCCCGCCGGGCGACCATCCACATCATTGAAAACTGGGAAGAGGGCCTGCTGTAGACCGCGGCCGCCTCAGCGGCTCTCGATCGACGCCGAGTACTCGTCGAGCACTGCGTCCACATCGCCCCAGGCGCGCTTCTTGCCGTACTCCATCCACAGCGCCTTGGTGCAGTAGTGGCGGGCGAAGTCCAAGCTGTGGGTCGCCGCCAGAATCGTCTGCGGACCGTTGCGGCGCTGCTCGAAGAACTGGTTGCACTTGTCCTTGAAGCGGGCGTCTCCGGCCGTGAAGGCCTCGTCTAGAAACAGGTTCTCGGACTCGGCGTGGCGCGCCACCGAAAACGCGAACCGGCCCCGCATCCCCGTCGACAAGGTTCGCAGCGGCGCATCCACGAACTCCGTCAGCTCCGCCCACTCCAGCACCTCGTCAAACACTTCCCGCACCTTCGACCGCCGCATGCCGCAGATCGCTCCGTACAGGAAGAGGTTGTCGCGCAGCGAAAGGTCGCCCACCAGCCCCACGCCCAGGCCGGCGAAGTATGACACCGCGCCCTCCACCCGCACGCGGCCCTCGGTCGGCCGGTAGATGCCCGCCAGCGTCTTGAGCAGCGTCGTCTTGCCGGCGCCGTTGTTGCCCACGATGCCGACGATCTCCCCGCGGGCGACCTCCAGGTTCACGTCCGTCAGCGCCCGGAACGTCCTCGCCCGTATCTTGCCGCCGAACACGGCCCGCCGCAGCAGCCGAAACAGCGTCTCCGAACCGCCATAGCGAAAGTCCTTCGACACGTCCTGCGCCGCAATGCTGATCGGCCTCGGCTCAGACATTCTCGGCGAACTCCGGCTCCAGCCGCTTGAACAGGAACAGCGCCGCGCCCAGCAATAGGGCGTTGATGGCGCAGAACGCCGCCAGAGACCCCAGCGACGGCCCCTCGCCCCGCAACACCGCATCGCGCGAGATCGAGATCACGTAGTACAGCGGGTTGAGCGCGATCAGCGTCCGCGCCACGCCCTCGCCCACCAGCTCCGGCTTGTAGAAGATCGGCGTGGCGAAGAACAGGATCCGCAGGAACACTTGGTAGACGTGGTCCACGTCGCGCGCGAACGGGTAGATGCTCGACAGCGCCAGGCTCACCCACACCACCAGCAGCATTTGCACCAGGATCGACAGCGGAATCAGCAGCCAGCTCAGCCGCGGCTCCACCCCGGTCAGCAGCGCGATCAGCAACGCGATCGCCATCGAGATCACGAACTCGATGCTCAACGAGGCGACCATGCTCAGCACGATCAGCTCTTTGGGAAATACCGCCTCAGCGGTCAGCTCCCGGATCGAGCGCAGGGCCCGCAGCGCCGCGCTGGTCGCATTCGAGAAGTGCGTGTAGTGGATCAGCCCGATCAGCAGGTAGACCGCGTAGTGCTCGATCCCCGCGCCCACCTGAAAGCTGAAGAACAGGAACAGGATCAACAGCAGCAGCAGAGGGTGCAGGAAGCTCCAGACGAAGCCGAGAAAGGTGCTCTGATCCTTGAGCTTGTACTCCGAGACGATCAGCTCTCGGAGCAGATTCAGATGCCGCTCGTCGTACATGGTTGCGGCAGTTGGCGCGCCCAGCGTCGATTGGCGGCCTTGCCCGCCGCGCGGCTGGTGTAGAAAAGCTTCGCGAACAGGCGCGCCTTCCAAGGAGCGATCCGCGGCACGACCGCGGGAATCGGCTCCGCCGGCGGCGCCGCCCGCGCTCGCCGCACCAACTCGCCCACGAAGTCTCCGTGCAGCTCATCGATCCGCGGCGCGTAGTAGCCGTGCAGAAAGCCTTCGCGCATCAGGCTACGGACCGTGTCACGGTTACGGTGGTAGATCACCGCCTGATCGCAGTACTCCAGACGGAACCCCTGCCGCAGCACCCGCAGCGTCAAGTCCACGTCTTCCACCCGCAGCAGCCTCTCGTCAAAGCCGCCCACGGTACGCAGCACGTCCCTGCGCATGGCTATGTTCATGGTAATGGCGTAGGGCGGCGTAAAGCCTAGAATCGCCCGGCGATGGTCATGGATCATCTCGCCGAACAGTCCCACGCTGCTGCAAGGCTCCTGCGCCAGAATCCGCCCGCCGACGATGCCGATCGACTCATCGCTCAGCGGCGCCACAATCCGGCGCACCCACTCGCGGTCCACCACGCAATCCGAGTCGGTGAAGGCGATCAGGTCGCCCGAAGCCTCCCTCACCCCGGCGTTGCGGGCGGCGGCCGGTCCCAGCGTCGGCTCTGTAACGATTCTCACCCGGCCGTTGTATCCTCTCAGGACGGCAGGCGTCGCGTCGGTCGAAGCGTTGTCCACGCAAATCAGCTCCAGCCGGGACGTCGGATAGTCCGAGGCGAGCAGAGAATCCAGGCAACGGGCGATGTCCTGAGGCCGATTCCGGACAGGCACAATCACCGACACCGGGGTCGGGGAAATCGCTGGGGCGCAGAGCGACAAATTAAGAAGGTACCACGCCAGTGCAACCTAGCGTACAGACCAAATCCGACCGAGGCGGCCGTGGCCGGATCTGACCCCGAAGAGTCTCCGCGAGGCAGGGACCGGAGCCCGGGGAGGTCTCTGCGTCGGCTCGTGCGGCGGCTCATTCTGGTCACTTCGCGGCAACCTCTGCTGGGCCTCTACCGCGGGCTCTACCGCGCAGCAGCGGTCGCGGCGGCCCGCTTTGTCGGCCGAGACCCCGGCGTGCTCAGCGTCTACGTCCGTCGCGGCCTGGCCAAGGGCGAAACCGTTCCCGGCATCAGCGACATCGACCTCGCCGTCATTACCGACCCCTCCGACCCCGGCGCAAACGACCGAGCCCTGGCGCGCTATCAACGCGCCAAGCGCTTGCTGCCGCTCCTCGACGAGAGCCCCGAGATCCTCGACCGGCCGACCCTGTCGGCGAACTGCTCGACCACCCGGCATCGCTACCGCCTGGCCGAAGGCCGCCAGACTTGGCAGGTTCTCTACGGCGCCGACGATCGCGCCGCTCTTCCCGCCGCAGAGGCCGGCTCGCTGCAAAGCTCCCTCTACCAGGAGCTGCGCTACTGGTGGACCCTGTTCAACTGGCAGATCCTGCGCCCGGGCGAAGCCCGCTGGGACCCCGTCGTGCGCAACGCCGTCTGCTACAAGGTCGTCGTCGAGCTCTTCAAGGTCCGGCTGGCGCTGCTGGAAGGGACGCTCTTATTCGGCCGCCGCGAGGTCCTCGCCCGAGTCGGCCCGTCTCTCGACGAAGCCGAGCGAGCCATGGCGGAGCGGCTTCGTCGGATGGCGGACCAGCGCTTTCTGCGGGACGACCCCACGCTGCTCGAGGACTGCTTCGCGCTGGTCCTGCGACTGCTCGACCGCCTCCACGCGCGCCTGATGCACAGCCCTCACTTCGCCGGGCCGGCCCCGCTCCCGGTCCGTGTCGACGGTCCCCGGCGCGAATGGTTCTGGCCGCCGGAGCGCGAGCGCTTCCTGCAATCCTTCCTCTCAGAAGCCGATCGCGTCGCCCCCGGGGCCTTCGGCTCGGCGTACGTCGTCAAAGGCTGCGACTTCCCCATCCACGACTTCGGGCTCTTGCTGGAACCCCTTCCCGGGTCCTGGCCGAGCGTGGGGCAGACGATGCGGCTGCGAGAAGCCCGCCTCTCCGCCGACCAGGCGCACGCCGACCGCTTCCACGTGTACCTGCTGCTGGAACACTGCGCCCTGCAGATCGACGTCGACGACCGGCGCGGCGGTTGGGAGTCCACCCTGCGCTCGGTCTTGTCGCCCTTCGCCAACCCGGACGTCTTCGCCGCCCTCGCCGAGCCGGAAAGCCTGCTGCGGGGAGCGCCGCGCGCCCCCGCTCCAGGCGCCGGCTGGTCCCCCGCCCTGGCCGAAATGACGCACGAGCGCCGTTTGGCCCACGAAGCCAAGCTCCTCGACAGCGACGCGATCCGGGGCTGGGGAGCCCACGGGCCGCTGGCGACCGCCCTACAGCTTCGCCTGCTGGAAGAGTCAGCCGCCGGCGGCGAGCTGCACTATCCGTTGACCGCCTGGGCGCTGCAGCGGGCCCTGCAAGGGAGGAACGGCGCTGCTCCCGAGGCCGTAACGCGCTTGCTTTCCCCTTTAGCAGAGGGCTTCGACCAAGCAAACCACAACCCAGCGGCGGCACGGAACGCTCTACAGTGGCTCGTGCCGGCCCAATAGCCGCGATTGGCGAAGGGCTCAATCCTCGATCGGAAAATGAAACTCGAAAGACCCGCCATACAATCGCTCATCGAGATGGCGGCACGAGACTTGAATCACCCCCGGAACGCTACTCTCTCTCGGCAGTCCAGCCGGAATCTGTAGCGAGACTTGATAGATGCCGACGAACCCGGGAGCCAGGCCGGCAAACAGAACCGGCACGCCCGTCCACGACGTGCCGCACTGGAATGAAAGGATGGCTCGCGACACAGGTCCGTCGATGGGAGCGGGCTCCCCCGTAGGGACGGACGGCTCGACGGCGCCGAGTCCCGTGGCGTAAGCGTGGACGATGTCGCCCGGTGAAAGCGGGTTCGCGACCGTGACGAGCCGATATTCGTCGTCGGCCGCCAACGACAACGGAAAGCCGTACCCGCCGACGCTACCGTACTCGCCGGAGATCGGGATGACCGATGGCCGGAGGGCGGGGGCCAGGGTGGCGCCGACAAGGATCGGCTGGAACGGGGACCGGTAATCCTGCGCGGACGTCTCGATCCGAAGCTCGATGGCGGACCCGGGTGGATTCCCCTCGAGCTCCGAGGGCACTTGATAGATAACTTCGTAGGGCGTCACCGAAAGCAAGGGCGCTGGCTGCCCGTTCAGTAGTAGCCGAAACGAACCGAGCCTTTCCGGCAGCGGGAAGCCGCTCGCAGGGAGCGGTTCTTCGACCAATCCGGCGCCCGTAAGGCTTGCCAGCGAGCCCGGCGCGGAAGGGCCCGCAAAAGCAGTCGATCCCAATCCGGCGCTGCTGGCCGTGACGGTCCGCGGAATCAGCTCCGTCTCGACCTCGCTTTCCACGTCGATCCGGATCAGTCGTCCCAGACCTGTGACCGCATAGGCTATGAGACCGTCGCCGGAGAGCACTGCGGATTGCACCCCCTCCGCGGCGGTCGTCAACTGCACGAGTCCGGAGCCGTCAGTCTCGACAACGAAGAGCTGCGGAGGGCCGACGCTCCCTGAGTCGTCGAAACGACACGTGGACCGAAACAAGACCCGCGCGCCGTCAGCGGAGATGTGCGGCTCGGCGAATTCACCTAGCCCCTCAACGAGAGTACGGCTCTCCGAGGTCGCAATATCCAGGATTCGCAGCCGGGTGAAGGCCGTCTCCGGATAGGTTGGCCAGCGGGAAACATAGGCGATCGTGCGGGCTTCGGCGTCGATGACAGCTTGAGAAACCTCTTCCTCTGTAGACTTCGTCAGCGCCCGAGCTGCGCCGGAGTTATACAACACGATTCTGCCGTCGGCCTTCACCAACGTTCCGTCGTCCGCGATCCGCGTCCCGCGGGCGAAGCCTGCGGAGTCTATTGCGGGCGTCTCTGTCTCCACACCCGTCTCGAGATTCAGGACGCCGGAGCTCACGAAGGGGCTTCCGCCCTCGCGCAGCGCGTAGCGCCCGTTCGGACTCACCGTAACGCGGCCGAGAACCTCGATCTCGCCCCCGTCGGGCAGTCGAATCGTCGAGGCTTGCAATGGGACGCCGGCGCAGGCGGCGCTGCCGCTGCAAAGTCGGCTGCCCATGAATGCAATGGTTCCGCCATCGCTGGATACCGACGGAAAGCGGAGGTCGTAGTAGTTGCTGAGCGTCAATGTTCCCGGGACAGCGGGCGCCGGCATGTCCTTCTCACGGGCGGCGAAAAGCTCGAGACGCCCGTCGACGAATCTGTAGATTCGCCCCTGCAACGGCTCGTTGCTTTGGGAGCGTGCGTGCTGGGTCGTGAAGTAGACGACGGAGCCGTCGCCGTTGGTCGATAGGTCGAAGTACTGGCCGGATGCCGCCACCACGCCAAGTAGCGCTGAGACAACCGCGCGTCTCAGGGGATGATTGCGCATGCACCATGATTCTTTCCTCTCGGACCTGGACGCGCAAGCCCCGATGGATAGAGCGGGCGCTCCGGCGCACGAGATCGCGTCCTCCGGTTATGCAATCTCGGGTTGTTGGTAAGCTCTGGAGGCCATGCGCTGTCTTCCGGTCTCGATCGCTCTCCTATTGGCGCCCGCGGCCCTCTCCGCCCAGTCTCCCGGCCACGTGGACCCCGAACCGGTGCTCCAGGCCGTCGCCCGCCAAATGGGGGTGGACAAACTCCGTTGCGTCTCGTTCTCCGGCGAGGGCTACGCCGGCAAGGTGGGCCAGAACATCACCCAAGACACCGACTGGCCTCACGGCGAGCCCCTCGCCGGCTACACCCGTACCATCGACTACCAGGCAGGCTCGTCGGTCGAGACCTTCACCCGCGCTCCCGGCCACAACCCACGCTCCTGGAAGTACGGAACCGGCTGGCTCGGCGGCACGCCCTTGCAGCGGCATCCGCGCCAGACCTTCGCGGTCGTCGGAGCCCAGGGTTGGGCCATCGACGGCGAAGGCGGCGCGCCCGTCGCCGCCTCGGCCGCCGACGCCGAGATATGGCAGCTCGACATCTGGCTCAACCCGCACGGCTTCGTCCGCGCGGCGCGTCTGCCGGGTGCGAACCCCACCGCAGTCTGGCGCTGGGAGATGCCCGAGAGCGGACGCGACGGCGCCACCACTGCGGGCATCGAGAAGTCCATCGTCGTCTCCATCACCGTGCTCGGCAAGTACCGCGTCAACGCCACCGTCAACCGCCAGAACCGCATCCAGCGAATCCAAACCTGGGTCCCCCACTCCGTGCTCGGAGACATGAACTACGAGCACGAGTACACCGACTGGCGCACGGTGGACGGCGTGGAGTTCCCTGCCGGCTGGCACCACCACGACGGCTGGGACGACGAACGGCAAGTTCCGCTGATCTCCGGCGGCCACAACGGCTTCGGCGGCAGCTTTCCGGACATCCGCGTCAACCAGTGCGGAGCCCCGCCCGAAGTCCCCGCCGCCGCCCGGCAAGCGCCGGCCGCGCCGCCCGTCGTGAGCCGCCGTCTAGCTCCTGGCGTCTGGCTGCTCGGCGGCGGCTCGCACAACAGCGTCGCGGTCGAGTTCGACAAATACATCGCCGTCATCGAAGCCCCTCTCGACGAGCAGCGCTCGCTGGCGGTCATCGAAGAAACCGTCCGCCTCATCCCCGACAAGCCGATCCGCTTCATCGTCAACACCCACGCGCACTACGACCACCTGGGCGGGCTGCGTACCTACCTGCACATCGGAGCGACGGTCATCACGCAGCAGCGCAACCGGCTGTTCTACGAGACCGAGTTGCTCAACTACACCCCGCGCACGCTCGCGCCGGACCTGATGGCCCTCTATCCCCCCACGGAGATCTCCGAGGGCTACACCATGGAAGATGTCGACGAAAAGTACATCCTAGGGGGCCGCGACCGCCTGCTGGAGCTGCACTACGTCCAAGGCCTCGCCGACCACGTGGAAGGCATGCTGATGGCCTACCTGCCCAACGAGAAGATCCTGATCGAGGCCGACCTGTTCGACCCGGTCGACGGAGGAGGCCCGCCGCTCAGCCCGCCGTCCTTGCACCGCGCGCTGAAGACCAACGTCGAGCAGATCGGCCTGCAAGTGGAAACCATCGCGCCCATCCACGGCCCCGCCGTCCCCTGGAGCGCCTTCGAGCAAACCCTTTCCGCAGAACGCTGAGCGCCCGGCGGCCGACCCGCCCGGTCAACCGGGGCGGCTCAGGCGGAGGCTTCCCGCACCGCCGGCATGTTGTCCACGAAGCCGCACTTGGTCCGCCGCAGCTCCTTGATCGCCGCCGCCCGCAGCCGCCGCAACGTCTCCTGGTGCTCCTTCTTCACGGCCAGGTTGTCCAGCTCGTCGGGGTCGGCGGTCAGGTCGTACAGCTCCTCCAGGTCGTGGATGAGCGGGCGGACGTACTTCAGCCGCCCCTCGCGCAGCATCACGTACCAGGGCACGTCCACGTGGTAGACGGTCTCGCCCCGCACGTACTTCTCCGGCTTGTCGCCCCGCGGAATCACGTTCGTCTCCGACCCGAAGCGGTGCTCGGTGGCGGCCAGCAGCATCGGGTGCGGCCAGTCCGCCTCAGGGTCCTGCAACAGCGGCGTCAGGTCCCGTCCGTGCATCTCCCACGGCGTCTCCAGGCCGAGGAAGCTGAAGATCGTCGGCGACAGGTCCACGCCGCCCGCCGGCGTCTTGCAGACGCGCCCTTCCGGGATGCGGCCCGGCATCGAGACGATCAGTGGCGAGCGGATGTTGGCGTCGTAGGCGGCGACCTTCGTGCCGCGAAAGCCGTGCTGACCGAACGCCAGGCCTTGGTCGGAGCTGAAGATCACCAGCGTGTTCTCGAGCTGGCCGGTCTCCTCCAGCGTGGCCATCAAGCGCCCGACGGCTTCGTCGAGCGCCAGAACGCCTTGGTGGTACTGCCGCACCCACTCGGTGAGCGTGCGCCCGCCGGCCATCGGGACGCCGTTGGGGCCCTTCTTCCAGTGGTTGACCTCTTGCGCCCAGTCGGGCTTGCCCGGGCGCGGCGGAAAGATGTCCGCGGGCGTGTCGAAGTCCACGCCCTGCAACGCGTCCTTGTGCCGCTCGGCGGGCGTATAGGGCCCATGCACCGCCCCGTAGCAGAGCCACAGGTACCAGGGCTTGTCCGCGTCCCGCCCGTCGCCGCGCAGGAACTCGTCGGCCCAGTCGGTGTACTGGTCGGTGGAGTAGCGCTTCAGGATCTCCGTCCGGCCGCCCTGGTAGGTAATCGGCTGATCGTAGTAATAGTTGGCGCTGGTCTCGGGGTACTTCGGGCGGTTCCAGACGATCTGGTAGTCCCAGTCGCGGCCGTAGCCGGTGTCGACGCCGGTGTGCCACTTGCCGATGTGGGCGGTGAAGTAGCCGTCGGCCCGCAGCGCCTTGGGCCAGAACGGACATTGCTCGGGGTCGTAAGTGCTGCCCGGATACGTCCCCTGGTCGCTCATCGACTCGATGCCGTACTGGTGATGGCCCGTGAGCAGCGTGGCGCGGGCGGGCATGCACCAGGCGCCGTTGTAGCAGGCCTCGAACCGCACGCCCCGCGCCGCCAGACGGTCGATGTTCGGCGTACGCACCCAGGGGTAGGACTCCGGGTAGCAGCCGACGGTGCGGTGCGACTGGTCGTCGGTGAGGATGAACAGGACGTTGGGGCGCTGCGGCGTGGCGGCGCCGCGGAGGCTCCGAGCCCCCAGCGCCGCCATCGCCAGCGTTCCCAGCACGTCCCGCCGCGTGCGAGTCGTGGGCGTCATCGGGTGCGGAAGGTCTCGCTCTGGATCAGCGCCAGCACCAAGTCCCGCGCGCCGTTGCCCTGCTCATGGTTGGCGGCCACGATGGACTCGATCTCCTTCCGCTCCGCGTAGTTCGGCGCCCGGCCGGTGGCGTAGGTCATCAGCTTGCCCCCGAAGCACTCGGAGAACCGGTCGATGTTGCCCACCACCCAGCGCTTGAGGTCCGTCACGTCCTGGACCTTCGTGCCGTCCGGCAAGACCGCGGCGGACTCGACCGGGACGTTGGCCTTGGGCCACTCCTCGCGCCAGCGTCCGACCGGATCGAAGTTTTCGAGCACGAAGCCGAATGGGTCGATCCGGTTGTGGCACACCGAGCAAGACGCTTCCTTGGTATGGGCCGCCAGCAGCTCGCGCGGCGTCTTGGCGCCGGCGACGTCCGGCGTCAGGGCCGGTACGTTCTTGGGCGGCGGAGGCGACGGCATGCCCAGGATGCGATCCAGGACCCACACCCCGCGCAGCACCGGCTGGGTGTCCACGCCGTTCGCCGTGGCGATCATGATGGCCGACTGGCCCAGCAGCCCGCCGTAACGGCCGCCGCGCTCCATGGGGATCCGTTGCACCGCCCGCCCATCGGCGGTGTCCGAAGTCTCCACCTTCTGTCCGTAGACCTTTGCCGCGAAGTTCTTCGAGGTGAAGGTGAAGTCCGGGTCGATGAAGTCCGTCATCGGCCGATTCTCGTTCAGGATCTCGGTGACGAAGGCGTCTACTTCCTGACGGGCGATCGAAATATCCGTCTCGGAGAACTCGAACTTCGCGTCCGGCATGATCGACGAGAGCTTGCGCGTATCGAGCCATTGGCCGGTAAAGCTTTGGATCAGCGGCGCCTTCGGAGTCGTCGGCAGAAGGCGCTCCGCCTGCGCTCGCAGCTCCGCCGGGTCGGACAGCTTACCGGCGCGCGCCGCCGCCAGCAGCTCCTCGTCCGGCGGCCCCTTGGTCAGGAAGTACGAGAGTCGCGAAGCCAAGTCGTAATCATCCAACTTGCCCGGCTGCAGCCCACGATATAGGAACCGCGGCGAAATCAGGATGTTCCGCAGCAGCAGGTGAATACCCTCGTCGAGCGTATGCCCCTGCGCCCAATGCTCCTTCGCAATCGCCAGGTAGCCGTCGACCGTCGCGTCGTCCACGGGGCGCCGGAACGCCTTCGGCAGGAAGGTTTCCAGCATCCGCCGCGCATACTCTTCGCGCGGCAGGTCCTCGGGCTTCACGCCGGCGAGCGAGAGCCGCATCTCCTTGCGCTGGATGTCCTTCGGCCCGTCGACGATCTTCAACGGTCCCTCCACCTTCAGCGCGTGGAGTTGGAGCGCCGGGCCGTTGTCGTGGTACTCGTGGGCGAGCGTGTCCCCGAGGTTCTGCATACCGCCGACCGAGTCGATGATCTTCATCAACTCCTTCGTCCGCTCGGAATCGAGCGTCGCGTGCGACATGTCGAGCGACTCGTCTTCGATCAGCTCGTGGATGACCAAGTGCCCGTTGCGGCCGCGCAGGCGAGCCAGAGACTTCCGCGAGCCGTCTTCGTTGAAAAGGGCCGTCTGGTAGGCGGCCAAGTAGCGCGGGTTCTCCCGAAAACGCTTGGTATACAGCTCGACGAGCTTCTCGGGCGTGTGATCGAGCTCCGCATTCTCCCAGCGGATCAAGGGAGTCTGGCCTTCATACAGGTCGGCCTCGAAGGTGAAGGTTTCCGGCGACTCGGAAGTCACCTCGATCGTCTTGAGCAGGCGGAAAGCCTGAATCTTGGAGCGATCGCTGGCCGTGATCTCGCGCGCGTAGACTTCCAGCAGCATCGGCTCTTTCGATTTCGGCCGGAACTGCGAAGCGGTGAGCGTGATCCGGTACGTACCCGAATCCATGATCTCCACCCGGCTGGGCCAGGTGCAGCTCCGCATGATGTCGATGCTGCGCGAGACCAGCCGCATCACGCCGTCGTGCAGGGTGGAGGCCGAGAAGCTGATCACCATGTCTTCCGGCGGCGAGTCCCAACTACGCTGCTTGGCCTCGGCGCGGGGCGGCGGAAACAGGAAGTCCGCCACTTCCCAAGCCGTGTTGGCGTAGGCCTCCATCAGCGGCGGCGACAGAGCCAGCCCCTCGGCGACGTTATCGAAACCGTGCGACGTCATGTCCGGAGGAAAGCCCATCGGCAGCTCGAACTGCGGATAGTCGAACAGGTCGCGGATCGTCGCCTCGTACTCGGCGGAGTTCAAGCGCCGAGGCAGGCTTCCGCCGAAAGGCGTGTTCTTCGCCAGCCCGTCGGAGAGAAACGACACGAGCTCTTGTCGCTCGGAATCCACGAGGGGGTCGAGCGGCGGAGGCGGCATGCGCTTCTGATCCACCGCGTTGCGCACGCGCTCCCACAGCGCGCGATTCTCCTCCGCGCTCCAATCGATCGAGCTGTGCTCGAGGTTTACGCCGGCTTGCTGCACCGCGGCGCTGTGGCACATCAGGCAGCGCGTCTGGAGCGTTTTCGCTGGTCCGGAGAGAATGGTCGCGGACTCGTTGGCGCTAAGCGTCCCTGCAGCGAGCAGAAGAGCCGCCGCACCGAGTGCTATCGATCTCTTCATGGCTTAGCTGAAAAGCTGGTTCATGTTCCGCGACGCGTTCGAGAACGTCTCGGTCTCCATGCCGAGCCGCTGCATCAGCGTGATGTAGAGATCGCCGAGCAACGGCGCGTCGTTGGCCGAACGGTCGATCGCCAAGTGCCGGCCGTGCTGGAAGCCTCCGCCGGCGACCAGAGTGGGAAGATCCTGGTTGCTGTGGCGGCTGGCGTCGCCCATGCCGGTGCCGACGAGCACGATGGTGCTGTCGAGCAGCGGACGGTCCTGGGCGTCCTTCTTCTCGCGCAACTGCCGGAGGAAGCCGGACAGCCGCTGCATGTGGGCGCCCTCGAGCTTCACGAGGTCGCGCACCATGGCGGGGTCGTTGCCGTGGTGCGACAGCGCGTGATAGCCCGCCGAGAGAGGCGTTCCGTCAATCGTGAAGACCTGGCCGAGCCCGTAGAGGCCGAAGGTGATGACGCGGGTCGACTCGGTTTGAATCGCGAGAGCCATCAAGTCATACAAGACCTGTTCGGCTTCCATCAGCAGATTCGGGGTGATCGGGTCGGACTCCGGGAGCTTGTAGTTCGGTTGCGGAATCGGCTCGTTGATCGAAGAGATCTGCTGGTTCATCCGCCGCTCGACCGACCGGATCGACTCGAAGTAGTCGCCGAGCTTGTCACGGTCGGAGGCGGGCAGGTTGGCTTGGAGCCGCTTGGCGTCAGCCACCACGGAATCCAAGGCGCTCTTCCCGCTCGTCAGCACGTACTCCGCGCGGGCCCGGTCAGCCTGCGACATGAAGAGCTTCTTGTAGAGCACGCTGGGCCGCTCGATCTCCGGCATCGGCACGCCCTGCTTGGTGTAGCTCATCTGGCGGCCGTTGGTGTGCTCGCTGGCGCCGGCGATGAGGTGGATCGACGGGAAGCGCGACTTCTGTCCCAGCTCGTCGGCGATGATCTGATCCACCGAGTAGGAGCCCGGGACGTTGCCGGTGAGATAGTTGCACCAGGCCTCGTGGCCGTTGGGAGCGCGGTGGTCGAGCCCGGAAAAGACGGTAAAGTGCTCGCGGTGCTCCTCGAGCGGCTGCAACAGCGGCGGCATCTCATAACCGGCGCCGGTTTGCTTGGGATAGAACGCCGGCGCGTGCCAACCGAGGTAGGTGCCGACCGAGACGAACGTACGGACGCCGTTCTGCGGCGCCGCCGAGGCGGGCAGCGCCTCCAGCGCGGGCAAGGCCAGCGCAGTAGCGCCCGCTCGCAAGAAATGACGACGGTTGAGGCCGGACTGAAAGCAGGATTTGGGGCTCTTCATGGGGCTGAACTGTTATAACAGTCGCTGCGTATCGTAGCGGACCCGCCGCCCCGTGTCAATCGCCGATCGGCCTGGGAGACGGGCTCCAAACCGAGGTGCGTACCGTTGCTGACAGTTCGGCGGATCAGCCGGGCGCCGAGTCCGCTGTGGCGTTCCTTTCCGTGTTGCGCGACACTCATGGTTCGCTATGAGACTCACCCTGCTGGTCGTCCTCTTTGCCGTGGCCGCTTCCGCCCAATCGGCGGCCGATCTCGCAGCGGGCCGCGCCCAGTTCGAGAGCCGCTGCGGCGGCTGTCACGGCGGCGACGGCAAAGGCGGGCCGCGCGCTCCTGACGTCGTGACGCCGGGGTTTGCGCAACGGCGCGACGCCGATCAGGTCAAGGAGCTGATCCGCAAAGGCGTGCCCGATCGCGGCATGCCCGGCTTCGAGGTTCCGGAGCCGGCCCTGGGCCAACTCGTCGCCTTCTATCTCTCGCTCACGGCCCCGGCCTCCCAGACGCCTCCGCTGGGCGGCGAGGCGGGCGTGGCGGACGGCGAGAAGCTCTTCTTTTCCTCCGGCTGCGCCAACTGCCACGTGCGGTCGGCGGAGGCGAAGGTCATCGGGCCGGACCTGTCGTCGATCGGCGCGGATCGAACGCGCGGCGAGATCGTCGCCTCGCTCGAGGACCCTTCGGCGCGCATCGAGCCGGGCTATGAGGTCGTGTCGCTGACGCTCCGGGATGGCGAGAAGCTGCGCGCCTTCGCTCGCAACCGCTCGCTGTTCGATTTGCAGTTGCAGACCTTTGACGGCCGCTTCCGGTTCCTCGACATGGACGACGTGGCTTCGGCCACCTGGGAAGAGAAGTCCCTGATGGGCTCGAAGCTGACGCCCGGGGCCGTGGAGGTTCTGGCGGACTTCCTGAGCCGCCAGGACGGCAAGACCGGCAAGCTGGCCTCGCTGCGCGCCGGCGGCTCGTCCGGGGCGCTGCCGTTTTCCCGAATCGTCGAGCCCGAAGCCGGCCAGTGGCCCACCTATAACGGTGACATCCGCGGCAATCGGCACTCCTCTTTGACGCAGATCACGCCGGAGAATGTGAAGGAGCTCCGCCCGGCGTGGGTGATCCGTGTTCCCAATGCTCCGCGCGACCTGGAGATGACGCCGCTGGTCTCCGACGGCGTGATGTACGTGACCGCGGCCAACACCGTGATGGCGCTCGACGCCGAGCACGGCCGGGAGATCTGGACCTGGCAGCGTCCGCGCACGCCCGACGCCATGGGCGACGCCCGCACCGGCGCCAACCGCGGCGTGGGCTTGGCCGGCGACAAGGTCTTCTACGCCACCGACGACGCGCACCTGGTGGCGCTGGACCGGCTGACGGGCCGGCTGCTGTGGGAAACCGAGATGGCCGATCACCGGGAGCACTACGGCGGCACGCTCGCGCCCTTGGTGGTGAAGGACCTGGTGCTGGGCGGCGTGGGCGGCGGCGACGAAGGCATCCGCGGGTTCCTGGCGGCTTACGACGTCAATACCGGCGCGGAGCGCTGGCGCTTCTGGACCGTTCCCCTGCCCGGCGAGCCGCTGAGCGAAACCTGGAAGGGTTCCGTGCTGCCGCACGGCTGCGGCGGCACGTGGCTGACGGGAACCTACGACGCCGAGCTCGACACGCTCTACTGGCCGGTCGGCAACCCCTGCCCGGACATGAACGGCGACGAGCGCGAGGGCGACAACCTCTACTCCGACTCGATGCTGGCGCTCGACCCCGACACCGGCAAGCTCAAGTGGCACTACCAGTACACGCCGCACGACGAGTTCGACTGGGACGCCAACCAGACGCCTGTGCTGGTGGACCGCGACTGGCAGGGCAAGCCGCGCAAGCTGCTGCTGCACGCCAACCGCAACGGCTTCTTCTACGTGCTCGACCGCGTGACGGGCGAGCTGCTGCGGGCCGAGCCGTTCGTCGAGAAGATGACGTGGGCCGAGCGCATCGACGAGAACGGCCGCCCGGTGCTGGCCGACGACCAGCGGCCCACCTTCGCCGGCAACATCGTGTGTCCGGGCATGGCGGGCGCGGCCAACTGGCCTTCGCCGGCCTACGACCCGCGAACCGGACTGTTCGTCATCCAGGCCACCGAATACTGCCAGATCTACAACAAGCGCGAAGAGACCTGGCAGCAAGGCAAGGGCTTCTTCGGGGGTTCCGCCAAGAACGTGCCGGGGGAGAAGAAGAAGCGCTACCTGCGCGCCCTGAGCGTGGACACCGGCAAGGTGGAGTGGGACGTCTACCAGGGTGACGGCGGGTGGCGGACGTGGGGCGGCGTACTCTCGACCGACTCCGGGCTGGTCTTCTACGGGGACGATTCGGGGGCCTTCGCGGCCGTGCGCTCCTCCAACGGCGAGAGGCTGTGGCACTTCAACATGGACGCCATGTGGCACTCTTCGCCCATGACCTACACGGTCAACGGCAAGCAATACGTGGCGACATCAGCCAGCCGCGGCGTGGTGGCGTTCGCACTGCCGGACTAGGCGGCAGGGGTCCCGCAGGGAAATTTGGGGCTGCGTTCGCCGGGGTCGGTCGGCCCGAATGTCGCGAAATGTCGCGGTGAATTTTTTTGTGGCCCCGGGGATCGGCGCGGACCAAGCGTCAACGCGCGATCGAAGAACCTCTTCTCGCGGGGCTGATTCGGGCTCTCGCTCCGCGATCGCCCGTTTTTCCGTCTTCAGGATACGGCCGCTGTCAAGCATGTACTTCCGCCTGCTCTCCGCCGATCAGTGCCACAGGGGCGCAGTAGTCCCCGGTCCATACCGGTAAGCCAAAACCGTAGAGCGGTTTAGGTGAACTCCCGATTCCTTGGTAATCCAGGGAATGCGGATCATGGGCGAGTACAGATCGCGATGAATAGGCGCCTATCCCCCCCTTTTGCGCCGAGCCGCGCGTCGATCGGCCTGCTCTTGCTGTGCAGTCTTGTGATCGCCGTTCCGGGCCAGGCGACGACGCTGTTAACCAACGGCAGCGAAATCTATTTCACACGATTTGCAGGCGATGACCTCTCGGTGGTCAACGGCGCCGACGGCTTCACGATCTACGTGCCGCCGGGGGCGAAGTCGCTCGAAGTGGAGTTCCGCACGGCGCCCAACGAGCCGGTGGAGCTGATGGTGCGCAACGGGTTGGACGTGGGCATCGACCCCAACTCCGGGCTCGAGACCTACGGCCCCAAGCGCGCCTCGTACTTCACGATGCCCGACAATCTGGGCATCGCGCGCATCACGGTCTCCAATCAGGTGTTTCCCCCGCTCTCGCCGGGAACGTACTACATCGGATTCCTGCGGCGCGCCGAGAACCAAGCCATCGAGGGCACCATGAAAGCCACCGTCAGCGGCGGCCCGGTGGAAGAGCTGTACTCGCTGGCCGAATCGAAGTTTGACGTGGACGCCGAAGGCTGGACGCGCAACGCCACGCTGAGTCCCTTGCCGGGAACGGTGGTGGGCGACCCGAAGTCTCTGTTCGAGTACTACGGAGAGCGCGGCAACCCGGGCGGCTTCATCGCGATTCGCGACGTGGGCCAGGGGCCGGACGAGTTCTTCGTGGCGCCGGACAAGTTCAACGTCAACTTGATCGAGAATTCCGAGACACGCATCGAGTTCGACTTGGCCCGCATTACCGGCGGTCGCGAGCCGCACTTCGGCGTGGAGGTGCGGGTCTACAGCGACGAGGGTTCCTGGCGCTGGATCGGGCAGCCGCCCACGTCGATTCCGACGGACTACAACTTCTTCACCGGGCAGGTCGATCCGCTATGGCGGCTGGTCTCCGTGCCGGTGCGCCGGGATTTTTGGAACAAGCTTGCCGGGACGGGTTCGTTCGAAGACACGATGGCGAACCCGAAGCGCATCGAGGTGCGCGGCAGCTACACCTTCGGTCCGGGAACGAACGGGCTGGACAACTTCCGCATCCTGGTCCGCGGCGAAGCGCCGCCGCAGCCGGTGCTGCCGACGATCTCGACGTTTTCGGGCGGCTTCGACCGCTGGTTGCGGAACTATCCGCAGGACGAGGAGCTGGAAGGCGCCACGCTGGGCGACCGCGACTCGATGTTCCTGTGGGACCAGGAAGAGGGCAACCCGGGCGGACGGATCACGATCGCGGAGACCGGGGATCACGGCGGCCCGAATGCGGACGCCTTCGTGGCGCCGCAGGAGTTTCTGGGCATCTACACGGGCCTGAATCAGCCGCGCTTCGAGTTCGACTACCGCCACCGTTCGTTCTTGGGCGCAACCGACCCGGTACGCATCTGGATTTTTGGCGCCGGATCGATCTACCGCTGGGACGGCGCGGTTCCGCTGAACATTTGGGGCCATCAGACGGCCTATCTACGGGCCGCGGACTGGACGCTGGAGTCGGGCGCGGCGACCTTTCCGGAAGTGCTGGCGAACGTGGTGCGCATCGAGATCAGCGCCGAGCACGCCTGGAGCCGTGAACGGAACTCCCTGGACAACTTTGCGGTGCTGACGGCGGATTCGCCGCCGCTGCCGCAGTCGCTGACGGCCGCTCCTTCGACGCTGGACTTCGCCGCGGTGGCGACGGAAGCCTCGCCGGAGCCGCAGATGATCCAGATCACCTCGAGCGGCGGCGAGCTGCTGTGGCAAGCCGCGGTGGAAGGGAGCGTGAAGGACCGCGTGGAGCTGTCGGCGACGCATGGGACGGCCCCGCAAGAGGTGGCCGTGTCCGTGGACACAGCGGGCTTGGCGGCCGGCGAATACGCCTTCACGGTGGTGGTGACCGCCAGCGGCACGACGCTGCCGGCGCAGCGGATCGAAGCGAAGCTGACGGTCTCGCCGCAGCCCTTCCCCACCCCGGTGATCTCCGACGGCGGCGTGGTGCAGGCGGCGACCTACCAGGCCAAGCTGGCGCCGGGAGCGCTGGGCGTGATCTTCGGGACGAGCCTGGGGGGACCGGCGCAGGGGCTGGCGCTGGGCTACACGGGCCAGCGCGGGGACGCTCTGCCGACGGAAGCGTCCGGCGTGAAGGTGCTGGTGTATGAGGAGTTCGAGCAGCTCATCGCCGAGGCGCCCTTGCTGTACGTCAGCGACGGGCAGATCAACTTCCAGATGCCGTTCGAAGTGGCCGGCAGAGCCCGGGTGCGTCTGGTGGTTGCCGTGGGAGGCATCCGGAGCGCGCCGAGCCCGGTACAGATTCTGGCGAGCGCGCCGGGCATCTTCACCTTCGAGGGCAACCGGGCGATCGCGGTCAACCACAACGGCCAGCTCGTGACGGCGACGACACCGCTGACGCGCACCAAGAACGTGACGGTGTACATGACCGGCCAGGGGTCGGTGGCGCCGAGCTGGGCCAGCGGACGCGCGGCTTCGGCCAGCCCGCTGATTTTTGCGCCGGCCGAGGCGCACGCCTACATCGGCGGAGCCGAAGCCCGGATCACCTTCCTGGGCCTGGCGCCGGGCATGGTCGGGGTGCTGCAGATGAACATCGAGCCCTCGTACTTTACGCCGCTGGGCGAGCAAACGATGCACGTCAACATTGGCGGCTTCGAGTCGAATTCCACGATCGTGGTGGTGCAATAGAGACCGGCTGCCGGCATCGCGCCCTTCCTGTATCATTGGGGGTTCGCGATGTTGTATTCCCGCTCCGTCGAGTACGCGATTCGCGCGCTGGGATCCCTGGCGGAGCTGCCGGAAGGCTCTCAAAAGATGTGCCGTCTGCTGGCGGAAGAGGAGCGGATTCCGGCGTTCTTCTTGGCCAAAACCCTGCAGACGCTAGCCCGCCAAGGAATGCTGCGGTCCGCCAAAGGCCCCACGGGAGGCTTCGCGCTGAATCGGCCGGCAAAGAAGATTCGGCTGTGGGACGTGATCGAGGCGCTCGACGGCATCGAACGGATCGAGAACGGGATGGGCGAGCTGCCTCGGTTCGGGCCGGTACGGGACACCATCCAGCAGTATCTGAAAGGAACCACGATCGCGGACGTGGCCGCCCGGCGTCGCAAGCGCCGTTCGAAATCGAAGCCTCCCCTGCCGGAAGTCCAGCCCTGAAAGATCGAGCCGGCCGATCCTAGTGGCGCTTGCTGCGCATGGCCGGCACTTGCGCGAGCGAGGCGTCGGCGGACAGCCGCCGGTACTCGGCGCTCTCGACCCCCACCAAGGCGACGCGGCCCTTCGCGTCGAAATGCAGGCCCCAGCCGTAGGTCTTGGGTAGCGGAGAAGCCCGCAGGCAGGCCATGGGTTTGGAGAAAAACTCGTTCCAGAGCTGGGAACGGCGGGCTGAGACCTCTTGCGAGGGCAAGCCTCGGCGCGCGGTGTGAACCCGGAACAGCACCTCTTCTTGGGTGAGGGCGTAGGGCTGGGAGGAGATCAGCTCGTACTCGAGCCGTGCGATGGTCTTGGGCCCGCTGCGCTCGGGAGGCTCGGTTCCGGCGACCGCCGTCGTGTCCGGCGCCACCGCGATGAACGTGCTGCGGTAGCTCTCCACGGCTGTCCGCCTAGCGGTGGCCGAGGTACATCAGCCAGGAGAGGCCGAAGATCGCGGCCACGAAGCACCCGAAGCAGTACAGCCCGTAGCGCAGACGTTCCTTGTCCGTGTCGCGCCCGACGATTCCCATGACGATCGAGGTGAACACGGCGAACAGCAGGGCGGCTTCGAGATGCGAGAGCTTCAAGAACATCAGGGTTTCTCCCCCACGGCAATCTCGTAGGCGTCCACCATGCCGAGCACGTTGAGCAGGCCGGCGCAGACTAGGAACTTCGTGCCGTAGTCGGCCACTTGCGAGGCCAGGTAGGGCTGCTCATAGCCGAGCCAAGTGGCGAGGAAGTAGAGTAGGCCGCTGGCGAGGTCGCCGAGGAAGCCGCCGTAGGTGACGATCACGTCGAAGAGGCTGCCGTCACTGGGTTCGAACATGCGGCCGCGCATCATCAGTCCGAACAGGAACATGCCGGCGACCGAGAACAGCAGCAGGCCGCCGTGGTTCCAGCGCTTGAAGTAGAAGTGGCCGCCGCCCGGCACCAGCCAGGCCAGGAAGACGGGAACGAACCACTGGTCCGGCGACGGAACGCCTCCCTTTTTCGAATCGGGCGTAGTTTTCGACTTGGCCATGGTTTGCGCCAACCTCTGAGTTTAGCGTGTCCGCGGTCAGGACTCGCCGCGCTTGCGCTTCTGCTTGGATTTCTTCCCCTTCTTGCCGCCGGAGGCCGAGTGGATCAAGAGCTGGGCGCGGTGTTCGACGGCGCCCTTGTCCGAGGTAAGACGCAGCTCGGCCGGTCCGGTGAGGTCGGCCGGCAGAGGAAGGGTGAGGCTGTAGTGCGCGTCGATCCGCGCCAAGGCCCCACGAACGAGCTGCTCCACGTCCACCAGGCCGCGGGCGAACCAGGCTTGGCCGCCGGTGGCGGTGGCGAACTGCATGATGCCGTTCTGGTAGGCCACGTCCTGGGAGTTCGTCCGCTCCTCCAGATGCACGAAGAACAGCGGCGTGGAGAACTGCTGCAAGTTCGAATGCAACGACGACATCTTCTCTTGGATCAGGCGGCTGCCGAAGCGGCGGCTCAGGTCGCCGCTGTCGCTGGGGTTCACGACCGTGTTGACCAGATTGCCGCGGTAGGCGCCGATCGACCCGTCCGTGAGGTAGAGCGCGGCGACGCGCACGCCGGGTTGGGCGAGCATGGAATCGCCGATGCCTGCCACCTGTTCGACCGAGTCGAGCAGGCCGGGAAAACCGGACACCGAGGAGGCCATCAGCTTCTCGACCAACTGCTCCCGCTCCTGCGTGGGGTCTTGCAGCGTGAGCAAGCCGTCCTGCGCCTGCAGCAGAGCCACGTAGGCGTTGTCGCCCATGGACTGGATGTAGGCGGCGAGCGCGCCGCGCGCGGCGTCAATGCGATTGAGGTCGCCGACCATGTCGAGGACGACGATCACAATGAGGGGATCGCCCGGCCCCAACGCGGCCTGCACGGGAACGTCTGCGGCGTTGACGGTCGCCTGGAAGTCGGCGGCTTCGAGCTTGGCGGCGGCAGAATCGGCGTCAGTCAACCAAGCGGCGACACGAAGATCCGCCGCAACGGCGCCTGCGGCCGCCAGGGCCCAAACCACTCCGCCAAAGACAACCGCTCTCAACGACACGACAAGTTGCTACGCACCCGCGCCGTTCCTCAGAAGTTGTAGCGCATGCCCAGTTGGAGCACGCGCCCGCCGCGGGAGCCGATGATGCGGCCGGCGTTCACGTTGGGCACGTCGGCGGTGCCGATCTCGGAGTCCGGATCATTCCAGTTGGCCTTGTTCAGGAAGTTGAAGCTCTGCAACAACAGCTCGAGGCTCTTCTCCGACGAGATCGGGAGCCGCTTGCTGATGGCCAAATCGTGGTTCTGCCAGCTCGGATTGCGCAGGGTCGGATGCGTCCGCGGCACGTCGCCGACGGTGAAGTCCGCCGGGTTGATGAAGGCCGCCGGATTGAACCACATCGCCGGGCCTTGGTCGGCCACCTGGGGGTCGACGCCGTCGACCGAATCGACGCGCAAGCCCTGCACGATGCCGCCGGTGTTGTTGAACGAAGGCGTCAGGACGATGGGGTCGCCGCTCATCCAAGACGTGAACCCGCTCAAGGACCAGTCGCCGACGATCTTGCTGAGCAGCCCGGCGTGGTTGAGCAACGACTTGCCGTCGCCGAACGGCAGCTCATACACGTAATTGAACGACACGCGGTGCGGACGGTTGCCGCGAGTGCGCGCCCAGGCGCTGGCGCGGTCGTAGGGGTCCTGGATCGACGGGCCGGAGTAGTCGTCGTAACGGCGCAGGAACTGATAGCCGAAGTCGAACGACAGGCCCTGGCCGGTGCGCTTCTCCAGGCTGAAGTCGCCCAGATCGTAGAGATACTTGCCGCCGGGATACTGATTGTCGAGCTGAATCTGCTGGTACTGCGGATACGGACGCAGCGTCCGCCGGAAGGCTTCCGTGTTGAGCAGATCGCGATACTGCAGCACGTCCAGCGAGGGGCGGTTGAGGCCCAGCTCATCGCCGTCCATCAGCATGTTCTTGCCGCGGTACGAAGTGCCCCGGGCGCGCACGGTCATGCCGAAAGGCAGCCGGCGCTCCACCGAGAGGTAGCCGTAGTGGTAGCGCGGGGTGCGTCCGGTCTGCGGGATCAGATCGGCGTTGGTATTGTTCGCCGCGTCGGGGCGCAGGTCCGGCAAGGGGTACTGGGGTTCCGGGAGTCCGTCACCGAGAACGGCCGCCGGCGTGAGCTGGCGGTTCGGCGAGACGAAGTTGCGGAACGCGCTGTAGCCCTGGGTGCCGAACGGACCTGTGCGCAGGGGGTTCTGCGTGTAGTACTGGTAGAAGGCTCCGCGGACAACCGTGTTGCGCTTGGCCGTGGGGCTCCAGGCGAGGCCGACGCGCGGCTCGAGCTTGGCCCGGATCGGCTGGAAGGCGCGGCCGTAGCCGTCCTTGGTGGCGAACACCAGCGCGCCCGGCCGCTCGTTCTCCGGGTTGATGGCGTTGAGGTCGATGGTCGACTGCCGGTCGTACTTCTCGACCCGCGGGCCCTCGATGTTGAGGCCCATGCTCAGGGTCAGGGTCAGATTGCTCGACACCTCCACCTCATCCCGCAGCGTGGTGCCGACCACGGTTTTGCGGAGGTAGGAAGGCTGCACGATGTCAGTGACCTGGGCGGTCTCGGAGCGGCCCAACAGGAAGCTGGCGTACGAGGAGCCGGTGTTGTTGATGCCGGGCAAGCCCGTCTGGGATTCCGAGAAAGTGAAGTAGCCCGAGGGCGACTCCTGCTCGAAGGTGTTGAGCTGATAGCGGCTGAGCCCGATCGAGCCGAGCCAGGAGTGCTTGCCCTGGCGTAGCGTGAGCTGGTGGCTGGTTTCGTACCGATTCCAGGCGTTGCGGCGATAGGAGCCGTTGGGCGCGCCGAGGCCGTAGACGCCGTTGAGGCGAATCGTCGGAAAAGCGGAGCCGGAGACGCCGCCCAGGCCCAGCTCCTGCGGAACGTTCTCGTCCTGCTCCACCGGCAACGCGTCCACCACCTGCGAAGCGGCAGTGAAGTTCGCCTGGTAGATCATGCTCGGGGAGATCGAGTACGTCTCGCGCAACTGCACGCGGCGGTCGACGAAGGTGCGATCCGGCGAGCCTGGGTTGCCGATCGTCTGGTAGAGCTTCGGCTGTCCTTGGAAACCGTTCGACGACGCCAAGTCGAAGGTCAGCTTGTGGCGCTCGAAGAGGCTGTGGTCGACCTTGGCGAGAATGCCGTCGGGCATGTTCTGCTGCGGCGGGTTCGTCCAGTAGTTGTTCTGCAGGAAGGGCCCGACGGAGGTGTTCGGCAGGGGCTGCTCCTTGGCCATCGCCAGGGCCACCGGGTCCAGCCGCGTCACCGGGATCTTGTTGTTCGGGAACGGATTGCGGGCGTACTGCAGATTCGAAGCGGAGACCGGCTGGGTGGAGTCGTAGGCCGAGTTCAGGTGCGTCGAGGCCGGGTCATAGACCGTCAGCCGGTCGCCGGCCTTGTTGACCAAGTCGGCGAAGTCTCCGGCGCGCTGCGGAGCGGTCGGCAGGGTCAGCAGGTAGCTCTGGCCCTCGCTCTCGCGCGTCCCTTCGTAGGAGAGCGTGAAGAACGTCGAGCGGCGTCCGTCATAGAGCTTGGGGATCAGGACAGGGCCGGAAACCGAGAAACCGAACTGGTTGCGGCGCAGGATGTTGCGATTGCCGCCGCGCTGGGTGACCTCATGCGGTACCGCGTCGAGCGAGTTGTTGCGGATGTACTCGTAGACGCGCCCATGCCAGGACGGGGCCGGACCGGCGGAGCGCTTGCCGCTCCGGGCCGAACCCGGCCGCAGACCCTGCTCCTCGGTCACCTTACGGAAGACGCTGATGGCTCGGTCGATGGGGGCCTGTTCGGCGGTCTGGCCTTCGGCCCCGGACTGCTCCGCGGCGGCCGTTTTTTCGCCGGATGGTTTGGCTGGATTCTCCGTGGATTTGGGTTTGGCGCTCGCCGCCGAATCGGCCTTGCCGTTCGGGGCAGCCTGGGCGCGGTCAGAATCGGTCTGATTGGCAGGGGCCGGCCGGCCGTTTTCAGCGGCCCAAGCGCCCTGCACACAGATCAATCCGAGCAGAATCAGACCGATCGGCCGCAGCTGTTGGTACAGCTCGCCTTTCATACCATCCATGGTACCCGTTCGCGGCGCTCAGAACCAGCCCCAAACGCCCGCCCCTGTGCCCTTTGGCGCACTTTTCGCTCGGCGAACCGCTAGAGGCGGACGATCTCCCGCTGCACGCGGCCCGTGGCGACTGCGCCGGTCTGGCTGACGTAGCAGTCGATCTCGCTGCGCACCCCGAATTCGGGCAGGTAAATGCCTGGCTCAATCGAGAAGCAAGTGCGGGGGATCAAGGGCCGGTCGTCTTGCGTCTCGAGGTTGTCGAGATTGGCGCCGGCGCCGTGGATGTCCTCGCCGATGGAGTGGCCTGTGCGGTGGACGAAATACTCGCCGAAGCCCGCGTCGGTGATGAAGCCGCGCGCCACGTCGTCGATGTCGCGGCCCGCGACGGCGCGACCTTCACGCACGGCCGCGTCGACGGCGGCCAGGGCGGCGTCCCGAGCCCCGGTGACGATCTCAAAAACCTTCTGCACGGCCTCCGGCGGCGTGTCGCCGCAGAAGCCCGTCCAGGTGATGTCGTAGTAGACCGAGCGCGGCCGGGCGAGCTTGCCCCACAGGTCGATGAGCACGAAGTCGCCGGAACGGATCTCCACGCCCTTCTCGGCCGAGGGCTCGTAGTGGGGATCGCCGCTGTGCGGACCGCAGCCCACGATCGGGCCGGAATCGGAAAAGATCTCCGCCTTCGCGAATCGCGCGCGGATCAGATCGGCGACTTCGACCTCGTGGACGCTCCCGCCGGAGCGAGTGCGCTCGCGGATCAGCGCAAAGGCCTCGTCGAGAACGCCGTCGATACGGCGGCCGGCTTCGTGGTGCATTTCGAGCTGGTCGGCGTCCCAGCGCGCCTCGAAGAACTGCACGAGCTCGGCCGAGCTGACGACCTCCTTGCCGAAACCGCGAATCAGATCGATCGTGCCGCCATCGACCAACGAAACGTGCGGGATCATACAGTCGGGCGAATACTGCATGGCGATCCGGCGGGCGCCGGCGAGCATCCCCTCCAGCGCCGTCCGCTGCTCGCGCCAGCCGGAGTAGAGCCGTTTGTCGCCGGGCAAGGCGTCCAGGCGGTAGGGCTCGATGCGGTGGGCCAGCCGGACGGGTTCGCCCTCCAGCGGAATCCAGTAGTACCAACGGCGGGAAACGTGGTCGTTGGCCTCGATCCCGAGCACCCTGTAGGCGATGGGGTCCCGGCGGTGGTGGTCGTAGAAGAGCCAGCCGTCGACGCCTTGGACGCGGAGCTGTTCCTGGATTTCCGTGAGCTTGAGCATAGTCAGTTCGTCGCGTCCGACAGCCGCCGGTCAATGGCGTCGTCGTCCATCCCCTTGATCTCGAAGAGCTTACTGCGACTGCTTGCGCCGTGCAGCAGAGTAATCTGGGAGCGAGCCGAGCCGCAGATTTCGGCCAGCAGCCGGATGCAGGCGTCGTTGGCCTTGCCGTCGACCGGCGGGGCGGCGACGGCGACTTTCCAGGCTTCGCCGATGCGGCCCACCACCCGCTGTTTGGCGGCGCCGGGTTGCACGCGCAGCGCAACTCGTCCCATGCCGCACCAGTGTATCGCGCAGGACCCGGCCGGACGAGGCCGGGGCCGGCTGCGCTAGAATCCCGTCTAGGCGCGGGCGTGACGATCCTTTTCCGGTATGTCTTTCGGGAGATCGCCGCCAGCTCGCTGGTCGGCGTCCTGCTGTTCAGCTTCGTCCTCTTTCTCCAGCGGCTGGGCGAGGTGATGGCCTTGCTGGTCCGCTCGAACGTGCCGGCCGAGGAAGTGGGCCGGCTGGTGCTGCTGAATCTACCGCTTCCGCTGCCCTACACCATCCCGGTCGGCATCCTGGTGGGAGTGCTGTTGGGTCTCGGCCGACTCTCGACCGACAGCGAGATCATCGCCATGCGGGCGGCCGGCGTGCCGGGGCTGCGAATCATGCGGCCGATCGTCGCCTTCGGCCTCCTCGGCGGCCTGATCTGCGGCTGGGTGACGCTCGACTTGAGCCCCTGGGCCGCGCGCGAAGCGATGGCGGCGGCGCAGAAGCTCCAGATCTCTCAGGCCACCGCCGAGATTCCGCCCCGAGTCTTCATCGAACACTTTCCGAACCTGGTGGTCTACGTGCACGACGTGGAGCCGGGCGAGGTGATCCGCTGGAAGGGCCTGTTCATGGCCGACACCCGCGCCCCCAAGTCGCGCGGGTCCGTCTCCGGCATCGACGCCGAGGTGGACGGTCCCCGCATCACCATCGCGGACTCGGCCGTGGTGATCCCGCAGCCGGAGGAGAATCGGCTGCAACTTCACCTGCCGCACGCCAGCATCTTCGAGCAATCGTTCGACCCCAAGCAGTATCAAGCGCAGGTCTTCGAGCTCGGCGACCAGGTGATCGAGACCAAACCGGACCAGTTCGACGGCCGGATTCGGCCGTTCACGCAGATGCGGACGCAGGACTTGTGGGAGGCCTCGCGCTCCGGCGAGAAGCGCATCGAGGCGGGATTGGTGCTGCACCAACGCTTTGCGCTGCCGTTCGCCTGCCTGCTGCTGCCGCTGGCCGGGGCGCCGCTGGCGATCTCCACTCAGCGAGCCGGACGCTCCACCGGCGTGATCGTCGCGCTGACGATGGGCTTCTCGTATTACATGCTGTTGCTGGCCGGCACGGCGCTGGCCGACCGCGGTCTGCTGCCGCCCTTTGCCGCCGTCTGGATCGCCAACGCCGTGTTCGCCGCGCTGGCTTGGCGGATGCTCAGCCAGATCGACAATCCCAACCGCACGGACCTGCTCGCTTGGGTGAGCGGACGGGTGCGACAGGCCGTCAATCGCGTGCAATCGCTTTCAGATACGGGCGAGATGAAGCGGTATCGCCCGGAGGAAGCGGCGCCGGAGCCGGAACCGGCCGCACCGGAAGGCGGCGCCCGGCGGTTCGGGTGGGGGGCCGCGTTCGAGCCGTTCTTGACGATTATCGACGTCTACGTGCTGCGGAACTTCGTCTTTTACTTCGGAGTAATGCTGGCGGCTTTTGTCTCCATTTGGGTCGTATTCAGTTTTTTTGAGCTCTTATCGGACATGCTCGAGCGCGGGAAACTCGCGCTTTTCCCGCCCTACATCTACTACCTGACGCCCTTCTTGATCTACGAGACAGCGCCGCTGGCGGTGCTGACGGCCACCCTGCTCTGCTTTGGTATCCTGGCCAAACACCAGGAGCTGATCGCCTTTCGGGCCTGCGGCGTAAGCCTCTATCGCTTGGCCAGGCCCATCCTGGCCTTGGCTCTCGGCTTCAGCGGGCTACTGTTCACATTGGATCAATTTTGGCTGCCGCAGATGAATCGTCGCCAAGACGCCATCCGCGACGAAATCAAGGGCCGCCCGCCCAGAACTTTCCTGCGGGCGGACAGACAATGGACATTCGGACTTTCGGAGCGCATTTTCTATCACCGCTATTCGGATTGGAACGCGCGCGAAATGGGTCCGGTCTTCATCTATGATTTCCAGCGCGAACCCTTCGAGCTCAAGCGACACCTGTATGCCGAGAAGGCTCGCTGGAATGATGAAGCTCAGGCTTGGGTGTTTGAAAACGGCTGGGTGAGAACGCTTCAAGACAGTCGCGTCGTCAAGTTCGAACCATTCGACGCCCGGTCCTTCCCAGACATCGCCGAAACGCCGGAATACTTCCGCAAGGAAGCCCGTCAGCACCAACAAATGAACTGGCGGGAGCTCGGAGCTTACATCTCCGATCTGACGCAAGCCGGCTTCGAGACCACCGAGTTGCGGGTGCTCTGGCACCGCAAGCTATCGTTTCCGATGTTCGCCTTTGCCATGGCGCTGCTGGCCTTGCCCTTCGCGCTCGTCACGGGCCGCAGCGGCGCTCTGGCTCCCGTGGCCTTCAGCCTGACGGCGGCGATCGCCTACTTTGCGCTCAGCGATTTTTTTGTGGAATTAGGCCGTTCGAGCCAACTGACGCCCGTCGTGGCGGCGTGGGCCCCGGCCGTGCTGTTTGCCACATTGGGCGGCTATCTCTTCCTACGCGTACGCTCCTGAAGCCTTGTCATCAGGAATGGAGAAACGATACCCGATTCCCGGTTCCGTGATGATGTAACGCGGCGACGACGGTAGCGGCTCGATCTTACGGCGGATGTGACCGATATGCACCCGCAGAGTCTGGGCATACTCACCGTGATGCGGCCCCCACACCGAGGCCAGAATCGTCTCGGCCGTTACGACTCGATTCTGCCGTCGCACCAGGCAGGCCAAGATATCGAATTCTGTCTTGGTCAGACGAGTTTCCGTGTCGCCATGGAATACTCGCCGCTGCGCCAAATCGACAGTAATCGGCCCGACCTCGATGACCATCAGTTGCTCTTCATCGGCCGCGGCCCTTCGCAACAGGGCGCGCAGTCGCGCTGCTAATTCATTGACCCGAAATGGCTTAGTCAGATAGTCATCAGCGCCCAGATCCAAAGCCTGGACAATCGTCGACTCTTCGCCGTTCGCGGATATGACTAAGATCGGGCCTTCGTACCAGGCTCGAATTCTGCGACAAATCTCGAGACCGCCCAGACCGGGGAGACTCAAATCGAGAATCACGGCACTGGGTTGTTGCTCGGCGGCCGCCGTCAGGCCTTGCTCCCCGGTCTCGACGGCCAAGCTTTCGAAGCCTTGCCTCGTCAGCGCCGTTGTCACAAACCGACGAACGCCTTCATCATCATCAATAATCAAAACTCGCTGACTCGGCGCCGCACTCATCATTGTGCCATCTCGCCCCCTCTGCGGACGGTCGGACGAATGATTCCGATTAACCTGCGCGCTATTTTAGCCGCAAACTCGCAGCATGTACAACAATGTTCAATTTATTTTGATTTTTTCGATCCCGAGAAAGGTAGCGCCCGCACGCTAACCATTGTCGCCATAATGCTGCTGAAGGCGGCGCAGCGCCGGTTCGAGGTCGGCGATCAGCGGCTGGCTCGAAGGCTCCTCGTAGATGTTCACCAGCTCGTCAGGATCCTGCTGCAGGTCGAACAGCTCCCAGTACGGACCCTCGGTATAGTACTCGATCAGCTTGTAGCGGTCGGTTCGGATTCCACGATGTGGACCGACGCGGTGGGCGGTCCAGTACGCGAAGCTCGGATCAGTCATCTGTTCGCGAGCCATGTCGCGAAACGCCCAGGAGTTCTCGTAGTAGGAGTAGTAGGCTTCCTTGGGCCAATCCGACGGGGCCTCACCCTCCAGCAGGGGCACGAGGCTGCGGCCCTGCATCTGCTCGGGCACGGCGATGCCGGCGGCATCGAGGATCGTGGGGGCCAGGTCGATGTTCATCGCGAAGCCTTCAGGGACCTGGCCGCCCTTGAAGCGACGCGGGTAGCGGATCAGCAGCGGAATCCGCAGCGACGGCTCGTACATGAAGCGCTTGTCGTACCAGCCGTGCTCGCCCAGGAAGAAGCCGTTGTCGGTGGTGAACACGATGATCGTGTCCTCGGCTTGGCCGGTCTGGTCGAGGTAGTCCAAGATTCGTCCCAAGTTCTCGTCCACGCCGTAGGTCGCCCGGTGGTGGTCCTTCACGAAGCGGTTGAAGATCCAGTCCTTCTTGGCCGCCGCTGAGAGGTTCTTTGGCATCTCATCGGCATAATCGGACGCCAGGCTGATGTCGAATCGCATGTCTTCGGCTTCCTTGGCGATCCGGCGCGTGGCGTAGTCGTCGTCGTAGGTGGACGGCTTGGGCCAGTCGATGTCATCGAACAGGTGAGCGTGGCGCTCTGCCGGCGTGAAGGGGCGGTGCGGCGCCTTGTGCTGGTAGACCAAGCACCAAGGCTGGCCGCCGCTGGCGCTCTTGCGCAGAAAGTCGAGCGCGAAGTCCGTGGTGATGTCGGTGGCGTAGCCGCTTTCCTGCCGCTTCTCGCCGTTGTGGATGAATTCCGGGTCGTTGTAGACGCCTTGTCCGGGGAGGATGTTCCAGTCGTCGAAGCCGCGCGGATTCTGGCGTATGTGCCACTTGCCCATCAGCCCGGTGTGGTAGCCGTTGTCGCGCAGCACCTGCGGAAAGGTCGGCAGGTCCGGGTTGAGCTCCTCGACCTTGTCGGCCATCTCGGAGTTGCCGCGGATGCCGTGGATGTTGCTCAGGCAACCCGTCAGCACGGTGGCGCGGCCGGGCGCGCAGAGCGAATTCGTACAGAAGGCGTTCTGGAAGCGGGCCCCGCCCTTCGCCAGGCGATCCATGTTCGGAGTCTGCAGAATGGGGTGACCGGCGCACGACATCTCGTTGTGCTGCTGGTCGTCGGTCATCACGAACAGGACGTTCGGCTTGGGGTAAGTGGGTTTGGAACCGCAACCTTGGAAGAGGAAGGACGAGGCGGCGCCGCCTCCCAGGACCTTGAGGGCGTCGCGGCGGGTGGTCGAAGACATAAGCCCGATAGTTTACACTGCCGCCGCCCCCGCCTTGGTTCGCCGGCGTCGCCTCCATCGCCAAGCGGCGCCGCCGAGCAGCACGGCCAGGCTGGTTCCCGTCAGGGTTCCGCCCGCGACGACGGTCGTGGGGCGGTAGGACAGCTCGACGCGGCTTCGTCCCGCCTCCAGTGCGACGCCCCGCAGCGCGCGGTGAACCTGCTCGACCGGACGATCGGCGCCGTTGACGGCGGCCCGCCAGCCGGGCGCCCACACTTCGGCCAGCACGAGCAGGCCCGGACAAGCCGAATCCACCTCGACCGTCATCGTCTGGAAGCCTTTTTCGGCGATCTCGACGGCAGCCTGGTCGGAGGAGCAAGAGCCGTCGGCCTCGAACCATGCGCGGGGGTGGGCGTCGGGGTTCCGAAAGACCTTCCAGCCGTCCGCATCGGCGAAGACTTCGATCTGCTCGTCCCGCGTGGGCTCGCGCGCGACGGTGTAGACGGTGTTGAGCAGTAGGCGGCCCTCGGTCCAGCCGGTCTGGTCCATCAGGTCGTAGACGTTGCCGCTGACGGCGGTCAAATAGCCCTCGATGGATTCGAGGCCGTGCCAGTCGCCCAGATTGATTCCGCCGCCGCCGGGGACCAGCTCGAAGCGGAAGGGGCCGGGCTGCGTCTTGAGGAAGGCGAGGGCCCCGGCGGGCTGCTGCAAACGCTCGAGGTAGACGGCCCGAACGGGGTCGTCCTGCTCGGCGACCACCAGCCAGTGAGCCGCGCCGGCCTCCAGCAGCAGCAAGCCCAACAGGAGCGGACGCATGGCATTCCTGGGCAGGGCCTGCCGTCGGCCGGCGGCCAGGACTCCCGCCAGCAACAGGGCGGCCAAAGCGCTGAAGGCCACGAACTCGCCGTGGTAGACCACCTGCGCCGGATCGCCCCGCCGTCCCAGGACCAGCTCCAGCAGGACGGCCGCAGCGGCCACCGCGGCAAACCCGGTGAGCAGCCGAACCGGCCAGCGGTCGGCCAGAGCTTCCTCGAGCCGGTCCAGCCCGCGCGCCGCCAGCAGCAGGGCGGCCAGCTCCCACAGAAACAGGGCGTGCGCGGCGCCCCGAGCCTTCTCCGCCAGCGGGACCAGGCCGTAGATCCAGCCGTGCAGAGGGGTCTGCGGCCCAAAGGAATAGAGCAGCGCGGCGAGGCCCACCGCCGTCAGCGCCGCCACGCCGGGCGTTCGCCGGCCGTGGAGCAGGCCGAATCCGGCCAAGACCAGGACGGTCCATCCCAAGTAGGGATCCCCAGGGCCCGGCACGATCGGAATGACGACGGCGAACAAGTGGACCGGATTGAGCCGGAGCGCCTCGTCCACAAAATAGGGCAGCGGCTCGTCAAAACGGAGGGGCCGCTCCAGGTTCACCCAGCGCACGGCGTCACGGCCGAACTCCCAGGCCGGCAGAACCTGCAACGCCCCCACGGCCAGCGCGGAGGCGGCCACGACGGCCAGGGCGCCGAGTAGGGACGCTCGACGTCGCATGATGGCCGCCGCCAGCAGAACGCCCGCGACCGCGAACGCCTGGAACAACGGCGCGCGCGGATGGCCGCCCAGCACGGCAAACCCCAACATGGCCCCGCACAGCGCAGCCTGCCAAAGCCTGTCCGACACAGTTTCCGCCGCCAGCAGGCGCGCCAGGAAGAGCCCGACCGCCGGCGCCCAGATGATGCCGTTGGTGATCTGTGGCCAGCCGCTGGAAGCCGAAGCGCCGAGGCAGACAAAGCCTAGTCCGGCCAGCAGCGCGCCGGCCCGGCTCACCCGCAACTGGCGCGCCAGCGCAAAGGCGAACAGCCCGCCCAGCAGCCGCAGCAACGTCTGCTGCCAGTGGATGTAGCGGAGCTGAATGTGGCCGTCCTCGCCCAGCGGCGCCAGGAACAGAGGCCAGTTCGGAGGAAGGGCCGCGCCGGGCTGCATGAGCCCCAGCAGCGGCTGGCCGCCCCACTGGTAGGGGTCCCAGAGCGGGAAGGCGCGATCAGACTGCCAGGCGCGGGCCTGCATGTCGAGCCAAGGCAGCACCTGGTTGGCGCCGTCCGGGGTTTCAAGGAACGTGAAGCGGTCGCTGAGGGTGTAGCGCCAATAGAACAGCGCCGTCAGCAGGACCAGCAGCGTCAATGCGCGGCGTTCGAGCACAGCGGGGCCGTCCGCCGGCGGCTAGACCTTGGAGGCCTGCGGGTGCTTCCAGGGGTTGCGATAGGGCCGCGCCAGCAGCTCGTTGGCCTGCTTGTCGTTGACGATCTCGCCCTTGGCGGGGTCCCACTCGAGCGTGCGGCCCAGCTTCATGGCCAAGTTCGCCAGGATGCAGGTGGCCGTGGAGATGTAGCCCTGTTCGATGTCTGCGACGGGCTTGCCGCGGCTGTCGATGGCGGCCAGAAAGTCCTTCATGTGACCGCGGATCGCCGGCGCGACGTGCTTCTCCAGGTCCTTCTCGGTCTTGTCCTCCGGGTACTGCTCGAGCTCGAAGGTCACATCCTTGTGGATCTTCGGCGCCTTCTTGTCGACCGGAATGAAGTCGTAGCCGTTGACGCTGGCCTTGAGCACGCCCTTCTCGCCGTAGAGGAACGCGGCCCAGGGATAATCCGGGTCCGGAGGAACGCCCCAAGTGCGATGGGTCCAGACCACGGGCAGCTCGGGAAACTCGAAGGTGGCCGTCTGGGTGTCGCTGATATTGGCCTTGGAATCCTTTTGGACGTAGATGCCGCCGACCGAGCTGACTCGCTTGGGCCAGCCGAGGTCGAGCATCCAGCGCACCATGTCGAGCATGTGGATGCACATGTCGCCGACGATGCCGTTGCCGTACTCCATGAAGGCCCGCCAGCGACGGGGGTGCACCAGCGGATTGTAGGGCCGCATCGGCGCCGGGCCAGTCCACATCTCGTAGTCCAGGTACTCCGGCGGGGCCTGGTCCGGCGGATTCTGGGTGGCCCGCATGTGGTAGTAGCAGCAGATTTCGACGTGCGACACCTTGCCCAGCAGGCCTTCGCCGATGATGCGGTCGCGGGCTTCGATGAGGTGGGGCGTGGAGCGCCGCTGCGTGCCCACCTGCACGACGCGGTTGTACTTGCGGGCCGCGGCGAGCATCGCCTGGCCTTCGCGGATGTCGACGCTGATCGGCTTCTGGACGTAGATGTCGACGCCCTTCTTGGCCGCTTCGATCATCGTGAGGGCGTGCCAGTGGTCCGGCGTGCCAATGAGCACGATGTCGAGCTCTTGGCGGTTCAGAAAGTCCCTGTAGTCGTGGAAGACGGGCGGGGTCTTGCCCGATTTCTGGCGCGTGGCGATGAGCTTGACGGCTTCGGCGGCCATGTTGCGATCGACGTCGCAGACGCCGACCACCTCGATGGGCTCGACCTGCACCAGCCGCAACAGGTCCGCCTTGCCGTACCAGCCGGCCCCGATGAGCCCGACCTTGCGCGGGCCCTGCGCGGCGCGCGCTCCCGGCAGGGTGAGAGCCGTGGCGGCGGCGGACTGCAAGAACTGGCGGCGGTTCAACATGGGACTAGCAGCAAGCTAGCACATAGGGACGCCGCGGTGCGAAGCAGAAACGCCCCCGGCGAGGCCGGGGGCGTTTCGTTTTCAAAAGGCGAGAGGCGCTTACCAGCGGGGCTCGCGCCGGCGTCCGGCGCCGCCGCCGGCCGCACCGCGACCGCCGCCGAAGCCGCCGCCGCCGCCGGTCCGCTCGGGACGGGGACGCGCTTCGTTCACGACCAGGTCACGACCGCCGAAGTCGCAGCCGTTGAGAGCCTCGATGGCCTGATCGGCCTGCGCGCCGTCCGCCATTTCCACAAAAGCGAAGCCGCGCGAGCGGCCCGTCTCACGGTCCATGACGACGTGAACGGAGCTCACCTCGCCGTAGGGGGCGAAAGCGTTGCGAATGTCTTCTTCATTCGCTCCATAAACCAGATTTCCGACGTAAAGTCGCTTCATTTCGTTGTCTCCTCGAACACTACCAGTTATGAAAGGGCAAGCTGCAGATGGAAAGCGAGAGATGCAACCAACGAGAGAGAAAGCGACCTTCGTCCTGCCGATCTAGCCTGGAAACCGTTTCAACTGACGCCTTCAGCATAACACGGCCCTCGCGCGGGCTTGACCGGAAGATACGCATAGGGCTAGCGTCATTGGAATGCGTAGTTTTGCCGTCCTCGTCGCGCTCTGCTGCTCTACTCTCCCCGCTTCGGCTCAGCTCACCACTCAAGGCAATCAAGTCTTCGCACAAGGCGCCTCGAGCTTGCCCGGCTCGCCGGACGTCAACGATTTCTTCGGAAACGCCCTCGCTGCCGGCGATTTCAACGGCGACGGATTTCTAGACCTGGCTATTGGATCGCCCGGCGACAACAACGGTCAGAATCGCGGCGCCGTGCACATCGTCTACGGCGCGGCGGCCGGGCTGACCGGCCAGGGATCGCAGGAATGGATCCAGGGCCACGACGGCGTGGAGGGCAACGACGAGCGCAACGACGGCTTCGGCTCGTCGGTGGCGGCGGGCGACTTCGACAACGACGGCTTTGCGGATCTGGCGGTGGGCGTGCCCGGCGAAGACAACGCCCAGGGCATCGTGGCCATTCTGTACGGCTCCTCCGCCGGCATCGCCTCGGCCCGCAACCAGGTGTGGAATACCGACGACCTCGCCGGCGCAGGGCGCTCCAACGGCGACGCCTTCGGAACGACGCTGACGACCGGCGACTTCAACGGCGACGGCTTCGCCGACCTAGCCATCGGTACGCCGAACCGCAGCAATGGCCGCGGACTGGTCCACGTGATGTACGGCCGCACCGGCGGCCTGAGCAACACGGGCAGCCAGCGCTTCCGGCAGGGCGCTGACGGGTTGGAGGGCGACGAGACCAACGGCGACTTCTTCGGCTACGCCCTGGCGGCCGGCGACGTCAACGGAGACGGCTTCGACGACTTGCTGGTCGGCGTCCCCGGCGAGGATTCCTCCAAGGGCGGCGTGCAGTTGCTGTTCGGCGCGGCCGGCGGCATCACGCCGGACGGGGACGTCTTCCTGCGCCAAGACAGTCTATTCGCCGACGATCGCCAGGACGGCGACGCCTTCGGGCAGGTGATCGCGACCGGCGACTTCAACCAGGACGGCTACGTGGACGCCGCCATCGCTGCCCTCGGCGAAGACAACGGCCGCGGCCGGGTCGGCGTGGTGCACGGCGCCGCCGACGGGCTGACCGGGCCGGCGGTGCAGTGGCGGCAAGGCGCCAACGGCATTTTGGATCAGGAGAACGCCGGCGACCGCTTCGGCTCGGCGCTGGCTGTGGGCGACTTCAACGGCGACGGCTTCCCCGACCTGGCAGTGGGCGTGCGCGGTGAAGCCAACAACTCGGGCATCGTGCAGGTCATCTATGGCTCGCTGGGCGGTCTGACCGCGGCCGGCAACCAGCGATTCATGCAGGGTGTGGACGGGTTGGACGGCACGAACCCGCCCGAGGCCGGCGACGACTTCGGCTGGGCCCTGGTGGCGGGCGACTTCGGGCGCGACGGCGCGGCCGACTTGGCGGTGTCCGCCCCCGGCGAAGACAACAACCGCGGCATCGTGCACGCCATCTACGGCCAGGCGACGGGGCTGCCCACCATCAGCAGCCTGGTGGGCGCGGGCCTCAGCCAGCCCTTCGTGACCAAGGCCTCGTACAACCAGATTCTGACGATCTTCGGGCAACGGTTCGCGCCGGACGGCTTTGCGCGCGTGGCCGGCGGGGCGGATTTGGTCAACGGCCGGCTCCCCACAAAGCTCGGCGGGGTTTGCGTGGAGATGGGCGGGCAGCGCGCGCCGCTGTTCGCCGTCTTCGACACCCAGATCAACTTCCAGTCCGTCGCGCCGGTCAACGGAGGCTCCACCCTGCCGGTGCGGGTGATCCGCAACTGCGACGAGCCCAACGCGCTGCTGAGCGGCACGGTGGACGTGGAGACGGTAGCCGCGGCGCCGGAGTTCTTCTTCTTCGTTTCCACGCAGACCGGCGTGAACCCGGTGGCGGCGGTCAACGAGACGACCAAGCGACTGGTGGGGCAGCCGGGGCTGCTGCCCGGCGCGATCTTCGAGGCCGCCAAGCCCGGCGACGTGGTCACGCTCTACGTGACGGGCCTGGCCGACACGATTCCGCGCTACGGCCCGGGCGAGCTGCCGCCGGGCGCGGCGTCCACGGCGCGGCCAGTGATCGTGCGGCTGGGCGCGCGCGACATCACGCCGCTCTATGCCGGCGTTAAGCCCTTCAACGCGGGCCTGTATCAGGTGAGCTTTACGGTGCCGGCTGACGTAGTGCTCGGCAACATCCAGATCCAGTTGATCGTGGGAGAGCCGTTCCTCAACCTGGCGACGCCGCCGGGGGCGTTCATCCTGATCGGCCAGTAGGGGCCGGCGGGGAGCCCGG
Organism: Acidobacteriota bacterium; assembly: GCA_016125275.1. Classification (GTDB taxonomy): domain Bacteria; phylum Acidobacteriota; class Terriglobia; order Bryobacterales; family UBA6623; genus RI-231. The sequence continues at coordinate 235,690 of WGMB01000015.1, forward strand.
GACGGGCCGGATCAGTCGTCGCGGATGATCAGGCCGTCCCGGATCTCGATGTGCCGCCGCGAGCAAGCCTCGGCGGCTTCCGGGTTGTGGGTGATCATCAGGATCGTCTGCCCGAGCGCCTGATTGAGCTCGCGCAGGGTTTCCAGCACCAGCTCGGAGTTCTTCGTATCCAGATTGCCGGTCGGCTCGTCGGCCAGCAGGATCGGCGGATTGTTGACGATGGCGCGGGCAATGGCAACGCGCTGCTGCTCGCCGCCGGAGAGAGCATAGGGGCGGTGTTCGAGCCGCCGGTCGATGCCCAGGATCTCGAGCACGTTGCGGAACTGCTGCGAGATCGGTTCCTTGTTCTCGGCGATGTCGCGCGCGATGGTGATGTTCTCGAGCGCCGTGAGCGTGGGCAGCAGGTTGAACTTCTGAAAGACGAAGCCGACGGTGGTCTTGCGCAGCTCGGTGCGGCCCCGGTCCGTGAGCTTGGACAAGTCGCGGCCGGCCACACGGACCACGCCCCGGGTCGGTGGGGTAAGGCCCCCGATCACGTGGAAGAGGGTCGATTTGCCGGAGCCCGACGGCCCCAGCAATGCCACGAACTCGCCGGGTTCGATCCGCAGGTTCACTCCGCGCAGCGCGTGAACGTCCACACCGCCCATGTGGTAGGTCTTGTGCAGGTCGAGGATCTCGACGATGGGTTCGTGACTCACGGTGCTTCCTGTTCCTTCCGCCGGCGGCTAGGTCGTGGGAGGCGGATCGTCCTCGCCGACGACCTGCACGTCAACGCCCTTGGGCGGCTCGAGCACGAAGGAGTCGTCGGGAACGGGTTCGTTGATACCGGGTTTGACGAAGCGAATCGCCAAATCGTAACCGTCCAAGGGGCGTGAAACGACCACCTCTTGAGCGAACGAGGGGACGCCGGCCTGCTCGGTCCAGATGCGGTAGCGAGCCAGCGTGGCCACTTGGTTGTCCGCGTTCCAGATCTCCATGCGCGACAGCATCAGCGTCGTGCGGTCGAACCAAAGCTTGCGGGAAATGCGCAGCCCCTGCTCTCCGTCCCGGGGCACGAGCAACAAGACCACGTAGTAGTGCCGGAAGCCTTCAGTGACCTGGTCGAGCACCGGCGTCTCATTCGGACCGACCGGGTCCACCAGCAGCGGCTGCAGAATGTGCTGCGGACGGATGTTCTCGGTGCGCTTTTCCGACCGCTTGGCAAGGTTGTTGTCGCCCTCGTAGAAGCGCTGCTGCCAGGGCAGGAAGACCCGGAAGGTCGAGCCGTCGGAGGTCATGTCCAGCGCTCGTTGCCCGGTGACCGGCACCTGCGCCTGAACGCGGATGTGTCCGGGCCGCCGCGCCAGGATGAAGCCGCGGGTCTCGCTGAGCTCTTTCTGCCGCGTACGCTCGTCGTTGAGGTAGGTCAACTGCAGGTCGACCGTGGCCTTCATCGACTGTATCTCGGCGAGCTCGCGAATCTTGCCCAGCAAGTCGTCGAGGGAGGCGTTGAGCAGCGCCGTCGAAGGCGGCTCGACCTTCGTCGTGTGCGACAAGCATCCCGCGCCAAGCAGGCTCAGCAGCAAAGCGGGAATCCAGAGAAGTCGCTCGCGGACCGCGCGAGCTCGATTCGAAAGGGCCAACAAATCAGTTTACCAACCTCTCTCGGGCCTTCGCCTTTCGCATAGCGGCCAGCCAAGGAGCAAACACCAGGGGATTTTCGAGCCAAGTCAACAGCCCTTGCCAGAGCCTTTCCAAGGCCTCTGCGTCCGCACTGGGCCGGGCGAGCCGCGGACGCAAACGGTCCTTGGCGCGCAACACGGCGTCCCGAAGGTCCCGGCGTCGCTCGGCGCCGGCCGCCTCGTATTCCCGGCCGAGCTCGGCGAGGGCGTCGAGGGCCTCGTCCGGACGGCTGGTGTGGAGCCGCCCGCGCAGGTCCACGGCGATGCCTCCCAGGGAACGCTCCACGGGCAGGTCCGTCGCCAGCAGAAGGTCCACTAAGTAGCGGTCCGACAAGCGGCGCCCCTGCGGCAGCCCGGCGGCTACGGCTCGCTTCAGCGCCGCGAAAGCGTCGCGGTCGATGCGCGCCGGCTGCTCGGCTTCAATCCAGGCGGCCAGCAGCGAGCGTATCGACGGCTTCATGGCGATCGATCCCTCAGCGCGAGCGGGCCTCTTGCGCGCGGGTCTTGCGGTACTGCGCGACGGCCTTGTTGTGGGCCGCGAGATTCTTTGAAAACACATGCTGCGGCGCTCCTCGCTTCTCGGCCACGAAGTAGAGGAAGGAGCTTTCGGCCGGATGGAAGGCCGCCTCCAGCGAGGCCTTCCCCGGGTTGGCGATGGGGCCCGGCGGCAGACCGGCATGCACGTAGGTGTTGTAGGGGTGCGGATCGCGGATCTCCGGCTCATAGAGCACTCCCTTGTAGCGATCTTCCAGAACCAGCCCGTAGATGATGGTGGGGTCGCACTGCAGCAGCATGTGATCCCGCAAGCGGTTGTGATAGACCGACGAGACCAGGGGCCGTTCGGTCGGCACGCCGGTCTCCTTCTCCACCAGCGATGCCATGATCAGAACCTGGTAAGGGTCGAGCGGCGTGCTCTTGCCCTGCCCGGCCTTCTCGAAGGCTTTGCGAAACCCGTCCACCATGGCCCCGATCACCGAGGCCGCCGAGGCCGAGCGGGCGAAGAAGTAGGTCTCCGGCAGCAGGCAGCCTTCCAGCGTCTTGGCTTGCGGAAACAGGTCCTTCACCGGCGTGGGGTCCGCCGTGAGCGCCGTGACCTCGTCGACGGTCCCGTAGCCGGCGCCGGCGACCAGGGCGGCGACTTCGAAGCGCGTCAGGCCTTCGGGAACGGTGAGCGGCCGCAGGTAGACCCGCCCGTCGGCCAGCTTGCGGTAGACGTCCCACACGGAAGCCGGCTCGGTGAACTGATATTCGCCGGCCTGTAAGGTCACGCCGGGGCGTAAGGCGCGGGCGGCCAGGAACCAATATTCAGACTCGATCACGCCGGCGTCCTGGAGTTGGCGAGCGAGCGCGCGGGTGGGCGTGCCCTCGGCGTAATCGAACAGCAGCTCGCCCTCGAAGCCCGCGTAGGGCCGCTCGAGAGCGCGCCAGACGTACGCCCCGGCGAGCGCCGCCGCGCCGACCGCCACGACCACGAACGCCAACGAAATCAGGAGGATGCGTCGCATGCTGCGTCTTGGGCGCGGAGATAGTCTTCCAGCAGGATCTGGGCCGCCATGCGGTCCACCGCCGGCTTTTCCACGCGCGTCCCCGGCCGGGCTTCGCGGAGCCTTTCGCCGGCCTCCACGCTGGTCAGCCGCTCATCCCATAAGATCAGCTCCAGGCCGCAGCGTTTCGCTAGGGCCTTGCCGAAACGGGCCGCTTCGCGCGAGGAAGCGCCCGCGCGGCCGTCGAGGTGGACCGGGCGGCCGACCAGCAGCCGGCGCGCCTCCAGCCGCCGCGCCACGTCTTCGATCGCCGCCAAGTCCGCTTCGCGGTGGATGTGCTCCACGGTCGGCAGGCCCCGCACCGTGAGGCCCAGCTCGTCGGAGACCGCCAAGCCGATCCGGCGGCGGCCCCAATCCACGGCCAACGTACGGCCGGGAGCTTCCCTGCCCTCCCCGGCGCTCATTCGGCCGGAACCTCTGCTGCGGGGCTGGTCTTCACCTGCACCGTGACGGCCAGATTGGCGACCCCGGCCCGGGCGCGAGCGTCGAGCACGCGAAAGGCGATGGCGTCGTCGAGCCAGTCGTGGCTATGGCCGGAAGGATGCTGGGTCGCGACGGTCAGGGTGTACTCCTGGGGAGTCAAGGCGCACTCGAACTGGAACTCGATGTCGAGACGGTCGCCCTCGCGGCAAGCCGGCAGCGGCGTCTCTTCGATCTTGGTGTTGGTCCCAAAGACTTCCATGCCGGTGCGGGTGCGCACCAGCACGCCGACCATCGGCGCGGGCTGGTCGGCGCGGAACTGCGTCCGGATGCGGACGGTCAGCCGCTCGCCGCTGACCGCGGCCCGGGTCGGCGAGCCGTCGGGGCCGAGCAACTCCACCTCCATGATCTCCGCCAAACGGTCGCCGTGGCGATGGCTGGCGTTCAGCGCCCCCAGCCGGCGGCTCTCGGCGACCTCGGCCTTCTGCTTCTCGAGCACGGAACCGACGTAGCGGTCGATGACGTGTTTGGGCTCGCCCTCGGCCTGGATGCGGCCGTCCATCAGGAAGATGGCTCGGTCGCAGAGCTGCTTCACCAAGCCGAGGTCGTGCGAGACGAATACGACGGTCACGCCGGCCTCACGCAGTTCCTCGAACTTCCGCACGCAACGGTTGGCGAAGACGGCGTCGCCCACGGCGAGGGCTTCATCGACGACGAGAATCTCCGGGTCGGTGTGGATGGCCGTCGCAAAGGCCAGCCGAACGTGCATACCGCTGGAGTAGGTCTTGACCGGCCGCTCGATGAAGTCCCCGATGCCGGCAAAGCGCTCGATGGAGGGCATGGCGGCCTCGACCTGGTCGCGCGTCAGCCCCATGATCTCGCCGTTGATGCGGATGTTCTCGCGGCCGGAGAACTCGGGATTGAAGCCGGCGCCCAGCTCGAGCAGGGCGGCCATGCGTCCGCGACGCACGACGTGTCCGGTGGTGGGGTCGAGGATGCCGCACAGGATCTGCAGCAGGGTGGACTTGCCGCCGCCGTTGGGCCCCACCACGCCGAAGACCTCCCCCCGGGCGACCTCGATGTTGACGTCGCGCAAGGCCCAGAACTCCTCATGGCGCGGCCCGGCAAAGGGCAAAGCCTCGCGAATGCGGTCCGACGGCTTGGGATAGAGCCGGTAGAGCTTGGAGATGTTGCGAGCCAGGAGCACGGAAGTGAACAGTGAACAGTGAGCGGTGAGCAGTGGGCGAAGACGGCGGCCGGCGGCAACGAACTACTGTTCACTGCTCACGGCTCACCGCTCACTTCCTACAACAAATCCGCAAACTGTTTCTTCAGCTTATAGAACCACGCGTGGCCGAGCAGAAACACCAGCAGCGAAACCGCCGTGACCGCCGCCAGAGGCTCCAGCGCCGGGGCCCGGCCTTCCAGCAGGACCGCCCGGTACGCTTGCACCAGCACGTACAGGGGATTCTTCTCCAGCAGCCACAGCATGTTCGCCGGCATGGACTCTTCCGGGTAGCAGATCGGCGTGATGAAGAACCACACCGTCAGCAGGAATCCCGCGAACTGCCCCAGGTCGCGGAACAGTACGCCCAGCCCGGCCAGAAACCAGCTCAGCCCCATCGTGAACAGCACCTGCGGCACGAGCAGCGCCGGAATCCACAGCGCCGTCCAGCTCGGGTCGCGTCCGAAGATCAGCATGCCGCACAGAAAGATCGCCAGCCCGAACAGCTCGCTGAACAGCCCGGCGAAGACCAGATTCGCCGGCAGGATCTCCAGCGGAAACACCAGCTTCTTCACGAAGTTGGCGTGTTCCAACACGACCGTCGGGGCGCGGCCGGCCGCCTCGGAAAACGCCAACCACGGCAGCATGCCGGCCAGAAAATACAGCACGAACGCCCCCGGCCGGTCGTCGTTGGCGAACCGCGCCCGCAGCACCAGCCCAAAAACGAACCAGTAGGTCAGCATCATCATCAACGGATGGATGATGGTCCAGAAAGCTCCCGCGTAGGAGCCTGCGTAACGGCCGATGACGTCGCGGCGCACCATCGAGCGAATCAGCGAACGGTTCGCCCACAGCGAGCGCCAGGGGTAGACCAGCGCGCGTCCCACGCTGCGGACCAATCGCCGGCGGCCCAGGCCGCGCAGGCTGATGACCGACTGCCGCGTCAGCTCCGCGCGGCCGTTGCGCACGTCGGCCTCGATCAGGCCGAATGGCGAGCCCTGCTCGAAGTACCAGCCCTGCCCCTCCCTCTGCGGGGAGAGGAAGACCGCGTAGCGGCCGTCCTCGGGCGGCAACGGCACCGCCCACTCCAGCGAGGCTTCGGAGCGAGACGCCACCGGCGCGCCCAGCAAGGCTCTCGGGCCTTCGGCCAGAAGGGTCTCCTGGTCGCGGTCGTAGATCTGCCAGCCCAGCGCGTCGCCCGCCTCGGAGGTCCAGTCCTGGCGCGAACGGTTGGCGACGACGGCGCGAACCCGGAGCGTGTGGTCGTCGAGGTCGGCTTCCAGATGCGACCAAGCGGCGCGCATCATTCGCCTCCGACGTAGAGGTCCGCGGGATAGCGCGAGCGCACCGGCCCGACCTTGCGGCCGACGGCGAAGATGGCGTCGTCGCGCAGCGTCTTCGGCAGCTCGTAGCGGTCCAGCAGGTGGTCCACCCAGGCGTGCTCCAGCGAACGGCGCTCCAGGTAAGGAGCCGTCTCCAGCCGCACGATCTCGAAACCGGCCGCCTCGAACAGGGCCTGCACGTCACGCGGGGCGTACTCGCGCGCATGGCGCGGGTCGCGTTTGCCCTCTTCGTCCGGAATCACGTAGTGGTGGAACAGTCCCGGGTGATAGTTGAGCAGCATGGCCGCGATCGCGCGACGGCTGCACACGTTGGGCGTCGACAGCACCAGATGGCCGCCCGGCCGGATCACTCGATTGAGCTCCTGCATCAGGTGCATCGGGTCTTCATACAGGTGCTCGAGCAGCTCGCAGCACAGCACCGTCGCAAAGCGATCTTCGGGATAAGGATAACGGTCTTTCTCTGCGTCGAAGTGGTCGATCTCGCACTCGAACGCGGCGCCGGAAGAGGAGGTCACCCGCCGACGGTCGATCTTCCCCACGGGCCCCAAATAGCAGCCGCGCACCTCGCCGTAGCCCAGCCGCGTCTGCAGCGCGGGGGTGATGTGGAGGTAGGCGCCCATCTCGAGCGCGGAGTCGTCGGCGCCGCCGGGAGGCGTCAGCTCGAGCGTGCGGACCAACCGGGTCAAGTGAGTCTCGACGTAAACCGCGTCGTTGGCGCGGTCGTGGACCCAGGAGCGGATCTCTTCGGCCAACTCAGCCGAATCGGGCGTGTCCTCGGTGGAAGCAGCCTCTTGCGCCGGCTCCGGCGGCGGCGGAGCCGGCTCGGGGATCGCATCGACCACCTCGGGTTCTTCCGCAGGTTTCTCGGGGACACCGGCTAACAAGTCTTCCGCACCACCCAGCAACGGGTTCCGCAGGGTCTCCGCGAAGCGCAGCCCCACGGCCCCCCAGGCGCACTCCCGCGCCACGTAGTCCCGGGCGCGCGCACCCAGCGCCTGGCGCACCTCCGGCCGCGCGATCAGCAGGTTCAAATACTCGAAGATCAGGTCCGTCTCGCCCGGCCCGACGGGAACCTTCAGGCACACTTCGTCGGGGAGATCGGCGAACGCCCCGACGTCCGAGACGATCACGGCGCGCCCCAGTCCCAAGGCCCGCAGCAGCGTGCCGGAGGTCTCCCCGACGCTGGGGTAGCGCAGGTTCAGGCAGATGTCGCAGGCCCCCAGGTACTGCACGAAGTCGTCGATCGGGGCGTAGTCAATGTGGCGAACGTACTCGGAGAGGCCGAGGTCATCGACCATGCGCCGCACGGGGAACTCCGGGTGCTCCTCGCCCACCAGAATCATCCGCGCCCGGGGCTCCACCCGCACCAAGCGCCGCATGGCGCGCAGCGATTCGCGAATCCGCTTGTACGGCTTGAGGAACCCGAAGATCCCGATCAGCGGGTTCGTCTCGTCGAGGCCCAGCTTGGCGCGGTAGCGCAGCCGGTCGACCTCCGGGATCCAGGCGCCGTGCGGAATGCGGTGGACCGGCAGGCCGGCGGCGGCTTCGCGCACGCGCTCGACCATGTAGTCGCTGTGGACAATGACGGCCTTGGCCGCTTCGAGCACGCGCTTGTTCAGCAGCAGCCCCTCGTAGTCGGGGCCCACTTCCAGGGCTCGCACGCGCCGGGAAAACGCCACGTCCTCCGGCGTCCCCTCGTAGGCCACCTCGCGCAAGTAGCCGTCCCAGTCGTCGCGCTTGATGGTGGCGTCGGCCACCAGATGGTGCAGGTTGAGCTCGTGCAGCAGGGCCACGCCGGGATGGCGCAGCGCCGTATCGTACACGTAGATGTGGAACGGGTTGTTGCCGAACTGGTAGAGGGTCTCGTCGAACTCCTCCGGCCGGTACTCCCGAAAGTTCCGCACGCGGATGCCGAGCTCGGGCGGAAAGGGTTCCGGCTCATAGGCGCCGTCGACGAAGACGGTCACTTCGGCGTGGCGAGCGATTTCGGGCAGCAGCGCGGCGGAGTAGTCCGCAATCCCTGACTTCACAGGGCGCAGCGGCGTAAAGACGGCCAGCTTCATTCCACGAGCTTCAGCGAGAAAACCCCGAGGCTGAAGGGGACCTTGATCAACAACGGCGTGCGCGCGTCATCCTTGCCGAAGAAGATCTCGAAGTGATGGGAGGACTGCGGCCCGTTGAGGTCGACGAGAATGCGGTCGGCTTCGCGGTTTTCGCCCTGCACGGCCACGTCCCGCGACTCCGCGTAGGTGACCACGACGCCGTACATCGCGCCGAAGTTCAGGTCGTCCGGCGGAGGGATGCGGCCCGCGGCCAAGTCCCGCCGCAGAGCGTACAGATAGGTCAACCCGTCGCGCACGCAAGGCGGCACGGAAAACTCGCTCACGCCGCCGCCGCCCAGAGACTCCCGCGTGGCCCTCTGCTCCTTCTGATCGAAGACGACCTCCTCGTGAGTCTGCTTGGAACCATGCAGCGAGTCGCGCTTGAGCTGCTGCGAGCACAGGTTCCAGTCCGCGGAGGCCTCGTACTGGTCCAAGACCTCGAAGTTCGGCAGGCTGGCGGAGATCTCGGCTTTCAGCTCCCAACCCTTCTGGTTGGAGTTGGCCCGAAACTCGGCTTCGCCCAGCGACAAACCGCTCGGCCAGACGACCTCGTAGCGCAGCACCTCGCCGTTCTTGAAGGGGGTGGCCTGGGGCTGTTCCGCAAACCCTCCCACCGGCAGAGCCAGGGCAAGCGCCGCCGCTGTGCAAACAAAACTGGAGAGATTCACCGGACGACCAGCTCCTTTTCGCGGACTTTCCGCGTCTGTCGTCGCTCGCCGGCGACTTCTTGATAGACGTCCAGGGTACGCTGCGCGGTTTCCCGCCAGTCAAAGAACTTCGAGCGCTGGAGGCTCTTCTTCTCCATGCGCTGGGAGAGCTCGCGGTCGATCAGCACGTCGCGCATGGCGCGCATCTGCTCGCCCGTCGAGGCGGGGTCGAACAGCAAAGCCGCGCCGTCGACCACTTCCGGCAGCGCGGTGGCGCCGGAGCACACGACCGGACGACCGCAGGCCATGGCCTCGATGGCCGGCAGCCCGAAGCCCTCATAGAAGGAGGGAAAGACGAACAGATCCGCCGCGTTGTAGAGCGTGGGCAGAAACTCGTCGTCCACGAAGCGGGTGAACACCACGCGCTCCTGCAGCCCGCAGCGGCGGACTTCCTCGATCACGCGCGGGGCGAACCAGGTGTGCTTGCCCGCCATCACCAGCAGGTGCGGCAGCTCCGGATGCGCGGCGAGCAGCTCACGGAAGGCGCGCACCATGCCGATTTGGTTCTTGCGGGGGTGCAGGTCGCCCACGTTGAGCAGGTAGGGCCGATCGATACCGAGCTTCTCGCGCACCTTGCGCATCGCCGACTCGCGGTTCATCAGCCGGAAGTGGTCCTGCGAGGCGTTGGGCGTGACGACGATCTCGGCCGGGTCGAGACCGTAGGCGGCGGCAATGCGCTGCCGGGAGAACTCGCTGACCGTGATGATCTTGGCCGCCCGCCGCACCGTCCGCCGCACGGTGATCTGGAGCTGCTTGGCGCGGGTGTACGGCAGGTACTGTGGATGATCCAGATAGCTCACGTCGTGGATGGTCACCACGATCGGCGCCGGGCAGGCCAGCGGCGCGGTGTACTGCACGTGCACCACGTCCGGCCGGTCGCGCCGCAGCTTGGCGCTGAGGTCGTAGCCCAGCCGCACAAAAGGGTTGCCGGCCACCTTGGCGAGCTCGAAGCTGGCAGGCGCCCATTCGCGGGCCTCTTCCGAGCAGATGTAGCCGATGAAGTCCATCTCCGGCGCGAGCCGGGGGTAGCGCTGAATGAGGCTGCGAACATAGACCTCATTGCCCGTCTGGCGTCGCCCGATGGCGTGTGCGTCGACTGCGATCCGGATTCTCGACAAAGCTATTCCGCCGTCACTAGGCCGCCGCGACTCCAAGCGGCGTGTTGAAGGATTCCGAGAGACCGATCCAGGCGTTCCCAGGCCGCCGGCCAGCACAGCTCACGCTCGAACGTCTCCCGTCCCGCCGCGCCAAGCCGGGCCCTCGACGCGGGATCATCAAGCAAGCGAACCACCGTTCCCACCCAATCTGTTGCGCTTCGAGCCAGAACGATATTCACTCCGTCTTCCGCAGGTAGACCTTCGGCGCCGATCGGCGTGGAAACAACAGCACGCCGCGCAGCCCAGGCTTCCATGATTTTAACCCGAGTTCCGCTGCCCGCCAGCAAGGGGGCTATGGCTACATCCGCGCCGGATAGCTCGCGAAGAGCGTCATCGACCGGTCCGGTGAGCTCGATCCGGGCATCGCCCTGGACCAGGCTTCGCACCGCATGCTCATTCTTTCCAATCAGTTTCCAGACCAAGCCGGGCCTGAGCCTGCTCAGCTCCGGCCAGATCCGTGTTCGGAAGAATCTCACAGCCGTGATATTGGGATGGTATTCCAAATTTCCCGAAAAGGCGATCACTTCCCGTTGGTTTGATCCCTGGGATACGGGGGCCGGCCGCAGCGGCAACGCATTGGGATACACCGCGACGCGAGCCGTGGGGCTGATGCGTAGAACCCGCTCGGCGTCTTGCTGTGAGGTGGTCAGAATCAAATCGAACAGCGGAAAGAGCCGCCTTTCCCAGCGTTCGGCGTGGCGCTGAAAGATTCGGTGCGCCAAGCGCTGCGGCCAGGGTTCGGTGCGTGCGCACGCAGCGTGTAAAGCTGACTCGACGTTGTGTAAATCCAACACGACGCGCTCGGCACGGCGGCGGAGCAAAGGGAGATACCCGGCGCACCAGAAGTGTTCCGCAATTGCCACGGAATACCGTTTCGATTGCGTTACTCGCTCCACCTGCCGCAAGGTCTCGGGCTGGCCGAAACGGTCCAGCAAAGGCGGACGGCCCATCGCCAGGCGGCGGGCGTTGCGAGAAGCCCGCGTGATGGCGCTGCGGCCGTGCCGGGGCAGCAAGACGAGGTCGACGGCGTCGACCAAATCGGCCGGCAGATCCCGGCCAGGCTCGGATTCGGGTTGCTCGGAGAAGCGGACCAGATGCACCGGCCGGCGCTCGGCCAAGTAGTGCAATAGGCTGGCGGTTCGCATGGAGCCGCCGCCGTGCAGCGGGTACGGCGCCTCCGGCGAGAGCAAGAGCGCTCGGTCAGACTCGGCCAAGGACCTGCTCATAGATCTTGCGGGTCGCCTCCGCAGTCTTGCGCCAAGACAGCTCCGCGGCTCGGCGGTAGCCTTGCATCCTCAGGCTCTCGGCAGCCGCCGGATCGCTCGCAAGCTTGCCGATCAGCCCGGCGAGCTCGTCGGACGAGCGCGCATCGAAATGCCAAGCCGCCCCGCCCGCCGCTTCCACCACGGCCGGGTCCTGAGAGGCCAGGACCGGAACGCCGGAGCGCATGGCCTCCACGACGGGCAGGCCGAAGCCTTCGTAGAGGCTAGGATAAACAAACGCCAGCGCGCCGGACAACAGCGCCGCGGTCTGCTCGTCGTCGGCGAGTTCGAGCGCCAGTAGGGCCGCACAGCCCTCGGCGGCGTACCGACCGGCGCCGGCCCCCACGATCACCAGACCCAGCTCCGCGTCGCTGCGGCGGGCCTTCTTCCAGGCTTCGACCAGACACGGGATGTTCTTGCGCTCGTTGCCCGCCCCGATCGCCAGCAGGTAGCGCGGCGGCGCTCCCAGGGCGGCCCGCAGTGCGCCGGCCCGAGCCGGCTCCGGCGCGGCCAGCGCTTCGCTAGGGGCGTGGTGCACGGCCTGGACCCGCTCCGGCGCCAGGCCGAAGGCGGCGATCGCTTCCCGACGGATCGCCTCGGTCGGCGTAATCACCCGTCGCGCCAGACGAAGCAGGCGCGGCGTCCTGCGCCGCACGCGCTCCGAGCCCGGCGGCCTTAGCGGCTCCGGCTTCCAGGGCGACAGATCGTGCAGCGTCATCACCGACGGAGTCACAGGCACGTAAGGGACCGCAAAATCGGTTCCGTGAAAAACGTCGATCCGGCGGCGGCGCAGCTCGAGCGGCAAGCCCAGGCTCCACCATTTGGAGCGAGCCCAGCCGCTCCCCGGCTCACGCCGCACGTTCGGCAGCGACTCCAGGCGCGGGTCCCACCACAGCTCGGTCTGGTCGCTCAGCAGATGCACCTCGTCGTCCGGCTGATTCTGCGCAAGAGCCAGGGCCAACTCGGCGACGTAGCGCGCCAGCCCGCCCGCCGGCTCCACCAGCGGCGTCGCGTCGAGCGCGATCCGCACCGCCTAGGCCGGCCTCCGCCCGGCCGCAGCCTCCAGCATCCGCCGATACTTGCGCAACAGCTCAAAAAGCACCACGCCGCCCGCCACTGAAACGTTGAGCGACTGCTTGACGCCCAGCATCGGAATTCTCACGTAGACGTCGCAGGCCTCCTTCACCGTTTCCGACAATCCTTCGACCTCGTTGCCGAAGACGACGCAGAGGGGAAACTGCGGAACCCAGTCGTAGAGATCCACCGACGTCGCTACGGTTTCGACGCCTGCAATCTGCCAGCCGCTCTCGCGCCGCGCGCTGAGCTCGGCGGCCAAATCGCCGGCATGCTTCCAGGGCAAGGAGTCCTGCGCCCCCAGCGCCACCTTGGCAACGCCCGGGTGCGGCGGAGCGCCGGTGTAGCCGCCCAGCAGCAGACTCTCCAGGCCCGCCGCATCGGCCGTGCGGAAGAAGGCGCCCACATTGTGCAGGCTGCGGATGTTGTCGAGCGCCGCGACGGCGGGAAGCTTGCGCAGGGACTCGTAGGGGGTCGCCGCCTGTAGGACGCGAAAAGGGACCGCTTCCATCGCTCGAATTCGATGGTAGCCTACCGCCCCGGCGGTCAGTTCTTCAGGCAGCGCTGGATGGTTTCCAGCAGGTCGGCGGGATCGAACGGCTTGGTGAGGTAGCCGGAGGCTCCCGCCATCTTGCCGCGAATGCGGTCAAAGAAGCCGTCCTTGCCTGACAGCATCAGAACCGGAATCGAAGCCGTGGCGGCGTTGCCGGTGATGATGCGGGACACCTGGTAGCCGTCCATCCGCGGCATCGTGATGTCGAGCAAGATCAGCGACGGCGTCTCGTCGTCCAGGCGGGCCAGAGCCTGCAACCCGTCCTCGGCCAGCACCACACGGTAGAGCTGGGATTCGAGCACCCCGGCGATCATCTTCTGGACGGTTTTGCTGTCGTCCACGGCCAGAATCAGGGGCCGAGCCTTCAGCCGCTCGTACTGCCGCTGCAGCTCGGCGTGCTCGGGTTGCAGCCGGCAGGCCTCCCGCAGACGAGGCAGCGCGTCGTTGGACTGCTTCAGGTTCAGATAGGCCAGCGCCAGGCCCAAGTTGGCCTCGAAGCTCTGCCCGGCCTCGAGCTCTTTGCGAAAGCGCTCCACGGCGGCCAGCATGACCGTGCGGTCGACCTGGTCATTGCGCGAGATCGCGTCGAGCTGGGAGATGTCGCTGACGGCCCGGCAGAAGCCGCAGACCCCGTTTTCGAGCGAGCGCTTGCCGCACAGCAGGCAGGTCTCAGTGGAGATGGGCCGTACGCCGCCCAAGCGCTGGACGGCGTCGACCACCGCCTCGTCTGCCCTGTGGGCGTGGACCTTCGCGGGCTCCTCCCGGGCCGGGGCGACGGCCGCTCCCGAGCCCACGCCGAAGGATTCCGGCTTGGCGGATTCGTCCTGTCGCGGGGTCGCCTCCGGGCCCCCTGATTCTCGCGACGGGCTCTCCTCCACGACGGTGGAGACGGCTGCGATCAATTCCTCGGCCGCTTCCTGCTGCTGCTCGGGCTCGCGATGAGCTTCATCCTCGCGAACCGGCTCCGTCGCGGGCTCCTCCCGGCTCTCCTCGGGCGGAGCGCTCGCACGGCCCGCGCCGGCGAACAGAGCTCGAATCGGGTCGTCCTCCTCCGCCGAATGCCGCGAGGGCCGGGCGGGGGGCGGCAGAGACGTCTCGGCAGGGCGCTTCTCCACCAGCGTCGGACGCGGCGCCGGCGACGGGCTCGCAGCCGGTTCGACCTTGGCCGCAGCGGGCGGCGCGGCCTCCGGCGCAACAGTGTTCTCCGCGCGAGCGGCGGGCGCCGGACCAGACTCCTCACCCTCGGCCGATTCCACGGTCAGCGGAGGCTTCTTTGGGGGCGCGGGCTCGGCCGCTCCAGGGGCGGAAGCGGGCGGGGCCGGCCGTAAGCGTTGCAGCCACTGCTGCGCCTTCTCGTTCGACGGATTCAGCTCGAGTACGCGGTCGAGGGCGGCCAGCGCCTCCCTCCGGTTGCGGGCGACCGAGGCGGACCACATCCAAACCAGCTCATTGTGCGGATCGTTCTCCGCCGCCTGCGCCAGAATCTCCCGGGCGCGCTCCTTGTCTCCGGCGCGGAAGGCGACCACGCCCTCCTTGAGAAGCACGGCCGCTTGGCGCGGATCCCGAATGTCTTCGTCCACCTTCTCCTGCGGTAACACTGTGGGTCCCCTCGAACCGACTGACTCACGCCTGGGCGCACGGGTCCGCGCCAAGCAGCGCTAGTCCGAGCTGTTCGCTCACTATTGTGGGCACAGGCCGCGCAACGCGAAACAGGGGGTTGTGGGGATCTTCCCTCCGAAGTTTGGCCTAGAACAGCGGTCCGGTCCCCGACAGAACCGAAGGGGGCAAACCCCCAGGCGAAGGCTATGTCCCTTAATCGAATGGAGATCCGTCTACGCAAAAACGCCGGTTCGGGCTCCGCGATTCACCCCACGGCGCAACCTTCGCCCGGCCGCATCCGTCTGTGTGGTTGAGGACGCAGCCTGCGCTACCATCAGGTCTACCGTCGTCGAGAGCCTCTCATGGATCAGCCGCACGTGGATCAGTCGAACCAACCGCCCGTCGCCGGGGAACCGTCCGGCCCGCCGGAAGAGTTTCACAACCTCGAGGAGCAGAACCGCCAGCGCAGCTTCAAGGAGATCATGCGGCAACCGGTTTCGGTGGCCGTGCTGTCCCTGACGCTGGGCGTGGCCGGATTGGTCGGCTACCTCGAGCGAGGAAGCTTCCAGGCCGACCTTCAGCCGCCCAAGGTGACCTATGAGCTGCTGCCCAACGAGGGCATCACCGAAGGCGTGCCGATCGCCATCAAGCTCAACGAAGTCGCCGTGTTCAAGATCGACGACCCGATGCAGGGCGGCGCCGCCAATCGCGCCAAGGAAGTCGTCGCCGCCATCGAGGAGGCGATCAACGAGCTGGTGGAGAACCCCGGCCGGATCGTCACCCTCGACGTGGAGTCCGCCAAGCTGCCCTCGATCGTGCAGAAGAACATCGACGAGACCGAGCAGCGGATGCTGATCCAAGTGACCGAGGGCGACGTGAAGCTCTCCGGCCAGGACGACCCCAAATGGGTCGCCCGCATGTGGGCCGAGCGCGTGACCGACGCCTTCAAGCTGTTCATCTTCGGCGAGGCCCCGCGCTTCACCGAATCGACGGACTTCGGCGAAGCTCTGACGACGATGTATCTGCGGGCCCGCGAGCAGAAGCGAGGCGTCTCCAAGGGCTCCCTCGAGGACGCCTACGAGTCTCTGACGGACATGCAGAAGAGCTCTCTGCTGAGCTTCCCGCCGCCGGAAGAGCCGCCCCCGGGCACGCCCGGCGCCAAGCCCTGATTCAGCCTGTATAGGCGAGATTCGACGGGAGGGTCGTTTGTGCGATCCTCTCGTCGATGCGTTTTGCGCTGCTCGGCCTCGTCCTGCTGTCAGCTTGCGGCTCGGCGCCGCCGGAGCAGCCGGCGACGGACCTGCTGGTCTACGGAGCGACGCCGAGCGGAGTCGCCGCAGCCGTCAATGGCGCGCGCGAGGGACTGTCCGTCCTGCTCGTGCAGCCCGACGGCCACATCGGCGGCCTGGCTTCCGGCGGCCTCTCCAACACCGACTTCAAGTCCTTTGAGGCCCTCGGCGGAACCTTCCGCGAATTCATGCAGGGCGTGGAGGACCACTACAAAGCCGCCCACGGGCCCGACTCGCAGCAGGTGATCGACTCCGTGCTGGGCGGCTACTACGAGCCCGGCGTCGCCCGCGCCGTCTTCGAAAAGATGCTTGCCGAAGCGGGCGTGGAAGTCCTGCTGAACCATCGCGTTCTCCAGACTCAGGCGACGGCCGCGCAAGGGCCGCGACGCATCGAGTCCGCCGACTTCGCCAAGCCGGACGGGGGCCTCGCGCACCTCCGGGCGCGGTTTTTCATCGACGCCACCTACGAGGGCGACCTGATCGCCGCCTCCGGCGTCCCGACGCGCGTCGGCTGCGAGGCCAAGTCCGAGTACGGCGAGCCCTTGGCCTTCGACGAGGCCAACAACTACGTGCAGACCTACAACTTCCGCGTCTGCCTCACCGAAGATCCCGCCAACCGGATGCCGATCGAGAAGCCCGCCGACTACGACCGCAGCCGCTACGCGCCCATCCTCGGCTACATCGCCGAAGGCTCGCTGAAGTCCCTCAGCCAACTGGGCGATCCCCGCGCCTACGTGCTCAAGGTGCGCCGCATCCCCAACGCCAAGGCCGACTTCAACGACAACTTCCACACCCCCATCAGCCTCTCCATCGAGAACGTCAATCACCCCTGGCCGACCGGCGGCCCGCAGGTCCGCCAGGAGATCTTCGACCACTACAAGAGCTATTCGCTGGGCCTGTTCTGGTTCCTCGCCAATGACGAGGAGCTGCCCGCCGACTGGCGCGAGGAGATGAGCCGCTGGGGACTGCCCCGCGACGAGTACGCCGACAGCGGACACTGGACCCCGGCGCTGTATGTCCGCGAGGGCCGCCGCATGGTCGGCCGCCGCGTGTTCACCCAGAACGATGTGGCGCAGGCGCCCGGCGACGCCCGCGCCGTCCTGCAGCCCGATTCGGTAGCCATCGGCGACTACTCGCTCAACTGCCACGGGGTCTGGGCGCCGTCGCCCACCGAGCCCCAGATCGGGCATTTCGGCGTCAGCATCCCGCCGTTCCAGGTCCCCTACGGCGTGATGGTTCCCCCGGAGGTCGAGAATCTGCTGGCGCCCGTGCCCGTGTCGGCCAGCCACGTGGGATTTTCAGCCATCCGGATGGAGCCGGTATGGACGGCCTTGGGACAGGCCTCCGGATTGGGCGCCGCGCAGGCGTTGCGCCAGGGCCTCGCGGCGGCCAACGTCGACGTGACGGCCCTGCAACTGCGCCTGCATGAGCTGGGCGCGATGACGATCTACGCTTCGGATTTGGCCGCGGAGCGCACCATCCCCCGCCCCGCCTGGGACCCCGCCGGCGGCGCCTTCCAGGCCCGCGTCCAACAGCCCGGCGAGGCCTCTGACCTCTTCCGCGCCGCCCAGTTCTTGGGCACGAAGGGCTTTTTCCACGGCCTCACGGCGGCTGACGCGCCGGCCGAGCCCGAATCCCAGGGCCGCTCGACCGGCCAGTGGGGCTTGCGCCGCCCCCGCCACCAGGTCGAGCCCGATCGGCCGCTCGACCCCGCCCTGGCCGCGCGCTGGCGGGAGCTCGCGCGGACCGCGCTGGGCGTGGAGGTCGACGACCTCGGCTCTTCCACCCGCGGCGAAGCGCTGGTCGCCATCTTCCACGCTTGGCTCGCCCAGCGGCGGCCCTGACGCTCCCCCAAAGTTTCTTCTTGACAGGCCCCGACCGTCACCGTTACGATCTGTAGCGTTACATGATGTAACGTTTACCGATGAGCGATCCCAAACCAATCAGCGCCCTGGAACAAAGGGCCATGGACTCGATCTGGGCTCGCGGCTCCGCGACGGCCGAAGAGGTTCGGCGGTCGCTCGAGCCCGAGCACAAACTCAAGGACTCGACCGTGCGCACCATCTTGCGACGGCTCGAGGAGAAGGGCTACCTGGACCACGAAACCGAAGGGCGGGTTTTCCGCTATCGGCCGGTCCGGGCCCGCAAGCAGGCGGCCATCGACGCGGTGCGCCGCGTGATCGACGCCTTTTGCCGCGGCTCCGCCGAAGAGCTCGTCGCCGGCATGGTCGAAAACGAAGTCATCGAGCCCGACGAGCTGCGTCGTCTGCTCGATCGCCTGAAGGAAGCAAAGCAATCCGAAGAGAGGGCCCAGTCATGATCGAAATGGAGAGCATGCAAGCGGCGGCCGTCGCCGTGACGAACAATCTTTGGAGGGCGTCGATCCAGTCGCTCCTCCTGGCCGCGCTCTGCGGCGCCGGCCTGTGGGCTTTCCGCGCGAAGGCGCCGGCCCTTCGACATGCTGTATGGAGCTTGGCCGCGGCGATCATGCTGCTCTCGCTGGGCTCCGGCGTACGGGTCCCCGCGACCGGCATTGACCTGCCCGTCAGCCAGACCATCTACATGGTCGTGACGGCGGGCGGCGGAGCCCCGCAGGCTCTGCCGGTGGCGCCGTCGGAAGCCTGGCGGCTCTGGCTGGGAGGCGTCTGGCTGGCGGGCTTGGCTTGGTTCCTGTTGCGCTGGGCGCTCGGCGCCCTGTGGCTGCGGCGCCTGCTGACGTCGGCCACGCCGCTGGAGGCTCCGCTCGCCGCCGGCGCCCGCTGGTTGGAGAGTTCCGCCGTTCGGACGCCGCTCGTGGTCGGCCGGCTGCGGCCCGCCGTGCTGCTCCCCGCCGGCTGGCGCGAGTGGAGCGAGTCCAAGCGCGCGGCGGTCGTTTCGCACGAGACCGCGCACATCCGGCGCGGGGACCCCGCCGTCATGGCCCTGGCGGCGCTGAACAAAGCCGTCTTTTGGTTCCACCCGCTGGCTTGGTGGCTCGAACGGCAAATCGTGTCCGAGGCCGAGCTCGCCTGTGACGACGAGGCTTCCTTGGCTCTGGGAGACCGTCGCGAGTACGCCCAAGCCTTGCTGGAGGTGGCCGCCGGCATGGGCGCCCATTCCCGGCGATTCCTTTCCGCAGCAGTCGCCATGGCCGGCGCCGCCCCTGTGGCTCGTCGCGTCGACCGGATGCTGGCCGGCGGTCCGCAACGCGGCGGAGTCCTGCCCAGAGTGCAGTGGGCGGCGTTGTCCGCCGTCGTCTTCTGCGGCTTCGCGCTCACGTTCTACGTCCGGCCGACGCTGGCGCAATCCGGCGGAACCGCCGTGGAGGGCGTGATCAGCGACCCCAGCGGAGCCCGCGTCCCCGGCGCTCAGGTCCTGCTGCTGGACGAGAACAGCGAAGCCGTCGCCAAGACCGCCAGCGGCTCCGACGGCAGCTACCGGCTCGCGCCCAGCGGCGCCGGCCCCTACACCCTGCTGGTCCTCGGCGACGGCTTCGCGCCGTACCGCAAGAGCCGCATCACGGTCGTCGCGGGAGCCACGGCCACCGAAGCGGTCACGTTGGACGTGGCGGGCGTGGAAGAAATCATCACCGTGGGGCCGAGGGTCGCGCAGTCGGGCCCGGGAGGCCGGCCAACCCGGATTCGCGTCGGCGGCGCCGTCCAGAGGTCCAGACTCCTCAAGCAAGTCCAACCGGCCTACCCGCCGGAGGCCCGCGCCGAGAGAGTCCACGGAACCGTCATGCTGGACGCGGTGATCGACGAGCAGGGCGTACCGACCGAGCTCCTCGCCGAACCCAACGGCGTCGACGCCCGGCTGGTGAAATCAGCCATCGAGGCCGTCCGGCAGTGGCGCTACAAGCCGACGCTGCTCAACGGCAATCCCATCGAGGTCCAAACCAAGGTCCAGATCAACTTCACCTTGTCGCAGTAGCGAGCGAACCAGGTTCCCGGGGAGCGCTGATTTCGCTACGATCACAGCGCTCCCCATGAACCGCCGCCGATTCGCCCAAGCCCTCGGCGGGAGCCTGCTGACTCCCGCCCTCTTCCCCGCCCCAGCCCCGGCCGCGCCCGGTCCCATCGCCCTCGGCGACCGCCGCGAGCTGCTGATCGATGATTTTCTGATCGAGCGCTTCGAGGGCGACTGCCGCCTGCGCCTGCACCATCCCGAGCGTCGCGAGATCGCCCTGGTGCATGACGAGCCCTGGGAAGGCTCCGGCAGCGGCTATCACACGATCTTCCAGGACGGCCGGCTGTACCGCATGTACTACAAGGCCTGGAACCATACCTACGACGCCAAGGCCGCCCACCCGCTCAAGATCGCCTATGCCGAGAGCGTCGACGGCATCCATTGGCACAAGCCCGACCTCGGGTTCTTCGACTACGAGGGCTCGCGCCACAACAACATCGTCATAGACCAGGTCCACGGCGGAGAGCCGCACGACTTCAACCCGTTCTTGGACGCCAACCCGGCCGCCCGGCCCCAAGCCCGCTACAAGGCCGTAGGCTACGGGCGCGAGCCCAAGGGGCTCTACGCCTTCGAGTCGGCGGACGGGCTGCGCTGGACCGAGATCGGCGACGGCCCCATTCTCACCACGGGCAAGTTCGACACCCAGAACACGGCCTTCTGGGACCCCAACATCGGCCGCTACCGCGCCTACATCCGCGACTTCGACCACGACAACCGCGGCATCCGCATGGCCTTGTCAGACGACTTCGTCCACTGGTCCGAGCCGGTCTGGCTGGACTACGGCGACGCTCCCATCGAGCAGCTCTACACCAACGGAGTGCGGCCCTACTACCGTGCGCCCCACCTGTACATCGGCTTTCCGGCGCGCTACGTGGACCGCGGCTGGACCGAACCCACGCGCCGCCTGCCCGAGCAGGAGTTGCGGCGTCAGCGCGGCGCCGTCAGCGAACGCTACGGCACGGCCGTGACGGACTCCCTGCTGATGACCAGCCGCGACGGGCTGCGCTTCCACCGCTGGCCCGAAGCCTTCCTACGGCCCGGCTTGCGGACGCGCTTCAACTGGTCCTACGGCGACAACTACCTGGCCTGGCAGGCGATCGAGACCGACTCGGGGTTCGACGACGCTCCCCGCGAGCTTTCGCTGTTCGCCACCGAAAGCTACTTCACCAGCGGCGACGCCCGCTTGCGACGCTACAGCCTGCGCATCGACGGGTTCGCCTCGGCCTTCGCACCGCTCGGCGGAGGCGAGCTGGTGACCAAGCCGCTGACCTTCACAGGCGACCGGCTGCTGCTCAACTACGCGACCTCCGCCGCCGGCTCGATCCGCGTGGAAGTGCAGGACGCCGCAGGGAGCGCTCTGCCGGGCTTCGCTCTGGCCGACGCGGTGGAGCTGTTCGGCGACGAGGTCGACGGCGCGTTCCCGTGGGCGGCCGGTCCCGACCTCGGGTCCCTGGCGGGCCGGCCGGTGCGGCTGCGGTTTGTGTTGCGCGACGCCGACCTCTACTCGTTCCACTTCGCGGCCTGAAAACGCAGAACGGGCCGGCGTCGCCGCCGGCCCGTCCGCTTTCCCACGATCCCGAAGGATTTCAGGATCAGTAGTCGTCGTGGTGCGGGTCCGGAGCGGCCGCGGCCTTCTTCTCCGGGATCTCGCTCACGGTCGCCTCGGTCGTCAGCATCAAGCCGGCGATCGAAGCGGCGTTCTGCAGCGCGGTGCGGGTCACCTTGGCCGGGTCGATCACGCCCGCCTCGACCATGTCGCCATAGGTCTCGGTCAGAGCGTTGAAGCCCCAGGTCGAGGTGCTGTTCTCGAGCACCTTGCCCACGACGATCGCGCCTTCCTGGCCGGCGTTCTGCGCGATGTTGCGCAGCGGCGACTCCAGCGCGCGGCGGACGATGGAAACGCCCACCTGCTCGTCATGGTCGGCGAGCTGGAAGGAGTCGAGGACCGTCGCCGAACGCAGCAGCGCAACGCCGCCCCCCGGAACGATGCCCTCTTCGACGGCCGCGCGCGTGGCGTGCATCGCGTCTTCGACGCGGGCCTTCTTCTCCTTCATCTCGGTCTCGGTGGAAGCGCCCACGCGGATCACCGCGACGCCGCCCACCAGCTTCGCCAGCCGCTCCTGGAGCTTCTCGCGGTCGTAGTCCGAGGTGGTCTCCTCGACCTGCGCCCGGAGCTGCTTCACGCGGCCCTGGATGGCGTCCTTGGAACCGGCGCCCTCGACGATGGTCGTGTTGTCCTTGTCGATGACGACGCGCTCAGCCTCGCCCAGGTCGTCCAACTGCACGCCCTCGAGCTTGATGCCGGTCTCTTCCATGATGGCCTTGCCGCCGGTGAGGATCGCGATGTCCTCCAGCATGGCCTTGCGGCGATCCCCGAAGCCCGGCGCCTTGACGGCGGCGGCGGAGATCGTGCCACGCAGCTTGTTCACGACCAAAGTCGCCAGGGCCTCGCCCTCGACATCCTCGGCGATGATCAGCAGCGGACGGCCGGCGCGCGCGCTCTGCTCGAGCACGGGCAACAGGTCCTTCATCGAGCTGATCTTCTTCTCGTGGATCAGGATCAGGGGCCGGTCGAGGGAAACTTCCATCGACTCCTGATCGGTCACGAAGTAAGGCGACAGGTAGCCGCGGTCGAACTGCATGCCCTCGACCACGTCGAGCTCGGTCTGCATGCTCTTGCCTTCCTCGACCGTGATCACGCCGTCCTTGCCGACCTTCTCCATCGCCTCGGCAATGATGCCGCCGATCGAGTCGTCGTTGTTGGCGGAGATCGAAGCAACCTGCGATACGGCCTTGCCTTCGACCGGCTTGGCCATCTCGTGAATCGCGTCCACAACCTTCGCCACGGCCTTCTCAATGCCGCGCTTGATCGCCATCGGGTTGGAGCCGGCGGCCACCGACTTCACGCCGTCGCGGTAGATGGCCTGGGCCAGCACCGTGGCGGTGGTGGTGCCGTCGCCGGCCACGTCGGAGGTCTTGGAGGCGACCTCGCGCACCATCTGCGCGCCCAGGTTCTCGAGCTTGTCTTCCAGCTCGATCTCCTTCGCAACGGTCACGCCGTCCTTGGTCACCGTCGGGCCGCCGAACTTCTTCTCGAGCACGACGTTGCGGCCCTTGGGGCCCAGGGTCACCTTGACGGTGTTGGCCAGCTTGTTGACGCCGGCCAGAATGGCCTGCCGCGAATCTTCGCCGTAAATGATCTTCTTTCCAGCCATGGGATTTCGTCTCCTTGTCGGATCGCGCCGCTTAGGCGGCCTTGGAGGCCGAGCCGTCGCCGATCACGGCGAGCACTTCGTCCTCGGTCAGGATCACAACTTCCTTGTTGTCGATCTTCACTTCCGATCCGGCGTACTTGCCGATCAGAACGCGGTCGCCGACTTTCACGTCCATCGGCTGGCGCTTGCCATCGTCATCGAGCTTGCCGGGGCCGACAGCGATCACCACCGCTTCCTGCGGCTTCTCTTTCGCCGAGTCGGGGATGATGATGCCGCCCAGGGACTTCTGTTCCTTCTTCTCGGTCCGTTCCACCACGATGCGATTGTGTAGGGGTCTAAGAGCCATCTTGGGATTTACCTCCGTGTGTCGCCCCGCCGCGCAAGACCGACCCGGCGGCTTGTTGCGGGCGGCGGCAAGAAACTGTCTCGAATCCTTTGTTTTGCAGCCTGGGCGATCGCCCGAACTGTTCCGAGCTTCCGGTCCCGGCGAGGCCATTGCTCGGCCTCGGCGCCCGGAACTCCGATCTCCCAACAGACTATCACAGTTTGCTGAGTGTTGGGCAAATCAAAAATGTGAGCTTTTGACACTAAGGTATTGGCTCCCGTACAGGCCTCGTGCGCCGGCCCGGGAACCCTGAACTCCGGATGGTTTTGTCGGGTTGGGTCTGACCCTGCCATCAGCCCTGATCGAGCGCGCGGGCCGCCGAGAGCCCTGAGAGCCGCCGTAACAGCGCGTCTAACAAACTGATCCCTTGCAAGTTGCCCTTGCTTCGCAGGCTTTCGCCGGGGTTTGGTCCGGCGCGTGCATTCGCTCCGGTCGACGAACGCATCCTTTCGAGAGCGAATGCAAGAGTAGTATGAGTTGGATCGAAACCCCCACCTGGACGCCGGCCGCCGCGCCGGAGCCAGCGCGTGACGCCGGTCACGTCGGTCTGATCGGCCATTCCATCTCTGCGGACTGGACCCTCATCACGGCCCTCAAGCGCCGCCACCCGGTCACCCTGGCCGAGTCGGTGGCGATGCTGCATCCGGCGCCCTACGCCATCGACGTGCTGGCGCTGGAGTGCACCGGGCTGCCGCGAGTGGCGGAGACCGTGCGCCTCCTGCGCCGGCGGCAGCCTTCCTTGCGGATCGTATTGGTCGGAGGAGGGCTTTCGCAGAGCGATGTCGCTGAAGCCTTCAGGGAAGGCGCCCTGGACTTTTTTCCCAACCCCGAGGAATCCGCCCTGTTGGCTGAACGTCTGCATTCTTTGTGCCGGCTGCATGAGCGCGAGCGGAATTCACCGGACGAGGGCCGCTCGCGGGGCCGCGCTATCGTAAGGCACGGGGAGACGGACTTTGTCGCCTGATTCCAGGAGCGGCTCCCGCGGCGGCTCGTCGCCGCGGCCGGTTTGGCGGCTGTCGCCGGTCGAGGAGTCGGCCGAGCAGCCTCGTTGGGCGCAACGCCGCGGCAGCGGCTCGTTCTGGGTCGACCTGGCGTCGGCCGTCTGGACGCGCAAAGGGGCGTTGGTCGCCTTTACGCTGCTGGCGATGACGCCGTACGCCGTCTGGCTGTGGCTCAACCCCACGGCCTATGAAGCCACCCAGCGCCTGCAATTCCAAAAGGAGCTGCTGCCCGGCGACCAGGCCCGCCTGATCAAGCTGATCGGAGAGCGAGAGTCCGTCGAGGCCGCCGCAAGCGCCGGGGCCGCCTCGCCCGAAGACGTCCTCCTGGACGCCCAGCCTTCCGGAACCCGAAGCTTGATCATCTCGGTCCTGCACAGGACTCGCGCCGGAGCGCCGATGGCGCTGCAAGGGGCGGTTGCGGCCTTGAGCCGGCTGTCGCCGCTGGCCTTCGAGGCGCAGGGCTCGCCGGCGGTTGCGCCGCGTTGGGCGAAAACGGCTTCGGCCTTACGGCTGGCCGCCATCGGGCTGCTGGCATTGCTTTGCGGGGCCGCCGCGGCCTGGAGACTGGAACGTCGCTCCGAGCCGGTCCGCGATACGACGGAGCTGGCGGAGCTGACCGGAACCCGAGTGTTGGTGCTCACCGAGGAAACGCCATCCCATGTTTCTTGAACACTTCGGCTTGCGAGGCAATCCGTTCGGCGTTACCGCCGACGCCCGTTTCTTGTATTTCGGCCCCGAGCACCGCGAGGCTCTCTCGGCGCTGTACCTGAGCATTCTCGAGGGGCGCGGCCTCTCCGCGCTGATCGCCCAGGCGGGCATGGGCAAAACGACTCTGCTGCGCTACCTGGCCGCGCGCCTCAAGGACCGCGCCGCCGTGGCGCTGCTCTCGCACCCTTATCGCTCCCGCACGGACCTGATGGGCGATCTCGCCAAGCGTCTGCGCCTGCCGTCCGAGCAAAGCGAGTTCCAGCAGGTCGCACACCTGCAGCTCTGCCTCAAGAAGCTGGCGCAGCAGCGGCGCAAGCTGGTGCTGCTGTTCGACGAGGCGCAGGCGATGTCCGACGAAGCCTTGGAACAGGTGCGCCTGCTCAGCAATCTCCGTTCCACGAACATGAATCTGCTGGAGATCGTGATCGCCGGCCAGCCCGAGCTCGACGACCTCTTCCGTCGCCCGGAGCTCGAGTCGTTCCGGCAGCGCGTGAGTGTGGTCGCCCGCATTCCGCGCTTCACCCCCGAGCACGTCCAGGCCTACGTGAACCGCCGGCTGGAGGTCGCGGGCCGCACCGAGCCCGTATTCGACGAAGCCGCCGTCGCGGCCATCGCCAAGGTCTCCGGCGGCGTGCCGCGCACCATCAATCAGCTCTGCTACAAGGCCCTGGCGTTGGCCTGGGCCGATGGAGAGACGACGGTCGGCGCCGAGCTCATCGAGGAAGCGTCGCGCGACATGGACTGGACGCTCACGGCGCCCGTCCCGACGGCGGCGGAGACCGAAGAGGCTCGCGGAACCGCCGCCGCGAGGCCGCCCGAGCGGGCGCTCGAACGGCCGCAGCCGATCGCCCTGCAAAGGGGGCTGCGCGTCGTCTGAAGCGCGGCGGGACGCCCGTTGCGCCCGCTTCCCTCGCCTGACCATCCCCATGGCCAAGTACTACAAGCTCCTCGAGAAGGCCAACGCTGCCGGCGACCTGTTCGACCCGCTGGCCGGAGAGGAGCGGCTCGCCCCCGATCCTCTGCTCGATGGAACGCCCTCGCAGGACGAGGCGATCCCCGCCGAGCCCTCCGCCGACGTCCCGAGCGAATCCGGCTGGCAGCAAGCTCTGGTGACGGCGACCGGCAAGCCCGAGCTGGCCGGCATCTCGCGCTTGGGGCTGGCAAGCCTGCAAGGCCGCCCGCTGGCCGCCGTGGCCGCCTCGACCGCGCAATGGATGGCGCGCCACGCCGGCGGGCCGATTCTGCTGGTGGAAGCCAACTGGGGAACTTCGGGGCTCTCGCGGCTGCTGCAACTTTCCCGGCGCGGGCTGGGCGAGATTCTCGCCGACCCCGACGCCCGCGTGGAATCCCTGATCCACGACGCAGCGTTCCCGGGCGTAGCCATACTGGCCGCCGGGACCCCTCCGTCGTCCCGCATAAAGCGAGAACGCTGCGCCGAACGCGTCGGCAGCCTGCTGCGTGCGCTGGAGCGGCGCTACGCGGGCATCTTGGCCATTCTGCCGGGCGCGAACGACCCGCTGTGGGAACCGTTCGCCCGGGCCGGCGTCGTCCAAGCCGGCTTGCTGGTCACCGACCCCCCTTCCACGCTGCGCCACGACGTCGAGCGAGCAATGCAACGCGTCCGCTCGAGCGGCTTTCCGCTGGCGGGCTGCCTGCTCGAAAGCGGCTTCGAGTCCCGGGCCGCGGTCCGCCTCAATCACCTGGCCCAGCGCATGAGCGGGTCGCCCTCCTAGGCCAACATGACGCCAACATCCGCAATCTCTGACGCGCCCCGCAGGCTGCCCCGAGCGGCCGCAAGCGCTCATCTAAGTAAAACCCCCTATTTCACGCTGAGCGAAAGACCTGCCCGGATTGGCGCCCCGCGTGCTCAAGTCAACATTGTGAGGAGTGCCGCATGCTAAGGGTGGAACGTGCAGGAAAGCGGCTGATCGCCTTCGAGAGCCTTCGCTCCAAGCCGATCGCCGAGTTCTATGATTTGACCGACTTCATCGTCAACTCGCCCAAGGAATTCTTTGGCGAAGTGGGCGAGGACCTTTTCGTGATCGGAGTCAATGTGCCCTTGGCCAGCGGCTCGAGCCCGGTGGATCTGCTGGCGGTGGATCGTGACGGAGCGTCGGTCGCCGCGGTCATCGAGACCTCTGCGGAAGAGTCGCCGCTGTCGCGCGCGATCACGGCCGCGGGTCGCATCGCCTCGTGGTCGCCGGATGATTTCTGGAAGCGGCTCTCGCCCGCCGCCAGCCGCGAGCTCAAGCAGTTCTTGGCCGGCAACGTCGGACGCATCAACACCCGCCAGAGGGTTTTGGTCATCGGGGAGACGCCGGACGAGGAGCTGCTCTCGGTGGCTTCCTGGCTGCGGCAACGCGGCGTCGACATCGCCGCCATCCGCACCTCCTTCGGTATAGACCCCATTACGGGCGCGGAGTACCTGCGCTGCCAGCGCGAGGAGCCGCCGATCGCGGCGATCGTCCCGTCTTCGACGCCGGCGACCCGCGGTTTCGAGG
This sequence comes from Acidobacteriota bacterium, assembly GCA_016125275.1. Taxonomy (GTDB): domain Bacteria; phylum Acidobacteriota; class Terriglobia; order Bryobacterales; family UBA6623; genus RI-231. The sequence goes on from WGMB01000015.1 coordinate 263,381, forward strand.
CCTCCCAGCCCAAGAGCGCGGCTGCGACAGCGGTCGCCGCGGGGCCGCCGGTCGGCCTCGACGAGCGGCGCCGCAGCGATCGCAGCGAAGACTTCAGCGTGCGGGACCTCCGCGTGGAATACGCCGGCCGGCGGATGAGCGCCGCGCTGGCGGACTACTCCGCCGGCGGCGTGGGCCTGCACATGCACAGCCCGCTGCCCACCGGCGCGAAGGTCACCGTGCATGGCTATCTGGAAGGGCCCGAGGGCGAGGTGCGGCTGGCCTCGGAAGGCCGCATCCGGCACTGCCGCTTCGGTGAAAAGGCCTTCCGGCTGGGCGTCGCCTTCAACGGCTCGGGCGTAAGCGAAAACTGATGTCGCAGGCGGGCGCGGAGTGCGTCAGCGCGCCCACCGAAACGAAGTCTGCGCCGGCCTCGGCGTAGCTGCGAACCGTCTCGAGAGTCACCCCGCCCGAAATTTCCGTCTTGGCGCGGCCGCCCACCCGGCGCACCGCCTCCCGCGCCCGCTCAGGGGAGAAATTGTCCAGCAGCAGGTGTTGGGCCCCGGCGGACAGCGCCTCGTCCAGCTCCTCGAAGGTGCGCACCTCGATCTCCACCGGCACGCCGCGATTCGCGCAGCGCTCCAGGGCGGCCCTCACGCCGCCGGCCGCGGTGATGTGGTTGTTCTTGATCAGGATCGCGTCGAACAGCCCGACCCGGTGATTCACGCCGCCCCCGGCCGCCACCGCCAGCTTTTCCACCCGCCGCAGCCCCGGCGTCGTCTTGCGCGTGTCGAGCACCCGGCAGCCCGTCCCTTCCACCGCCACCACGAACTGCCGCGTCAGGCTCGCAATGCCGCTGGCGCGTTGCAAGAAGTTCAGCGCCGTGCGCTCCAGCGTCAGCAGCCGCCGAGCCTTGCCGCGCACCTGAGCGAAGACCATGCCGTCCACCAGGCCGTCGCCCTCCGCCGCTTCCAGCGTCAGCTCTTCCTCGTCGTAGATCAGCGGCAACAGGGGCAGCCCGGCCACGATCATCGGCTCACGCGCCAAAAAGTAGCCGCTCGCCTCGGCGTCAGCGGCAACGCAGGCCTCTGTCGTCACATCGCCCGAACCGATGTCCTCCGCCAGCGCGCGCTCCACGGCCAGCCGAATCTCCGGATGCTCCCAACCGCTGCTCACCGTTCACCGCTCACTGGACTCACAGCGTTTCGAGCGTCTTGCGGATGCGCTCGATCTGCGAGGCGTAGTCAGCCAGCTTTTCCTTGATGGATGCCACCACGCTCTCGGGCGCCTTCGCCAGAAACGCCTCATTCGAGAGCTGCCGCTCCGAACCGATCCGCCCCTTCTCGAGCTGCGCCATCTGCTTCTCGAGCTTCCCCTTCAGAGCCTTCTTCTGCTCTTCCGGGAGCTCGACGGCCAAATCAAAATCCGCCGAGTGCGCCATCGCCCGGCCCTCCGGCGCGTGGCCTTCGGCCGCCTGCAAGCTCACGGCGCACAGCTTCTCCAGCGCTTCGGCCTGACCCGCGGCCAGCTCGCGCACCGAGGCGTCCGGCGAGAACAACGTGCCGCTGAGCGGCTCCCGCGGCGGAATGTTCATCTCGGCCCGCAAATTGCGAATGCCCGAAATCACCTCTTGCAGCGCGCCCACCTCGCGCTCGGCCGCCAAATCGCGCCGGCCGGCCTTCGGCTGCGGATAGCTCGCCAGCGCCAGCGACTTCGGCCGCCCGGCGGTATTCTCCGCCAATCTCTGCCACAGCTCTTCGGTGATGAACGGCGTCACCGGATGCAGCAGCCGCAAGGCCCTCTCGAGCGCCGCCAGCATGTTTTTCCAGCCGTTCGTCAGGCCCGTGTCCTCGCCGAACTCGATCTTCTTGAGCTCGATATACCAGTCGCAGAATTCCTTCCAGAAGAACTGGTACAGCACGTTCGCCGCCTCGTGGTAGCGGAACTTCTCGATGTGCTGATTGGCCAGCTCGGCCGTCTCGTCCAGCCGCGAAAAAATCCAGCGGTCGACCAGCGACACCTCGCCGGTCTGCTCATCGGGCAGCGGCTCGAACTCGTCCAGATTCTCCGGCGTCCAAGGCTGCGCCCCGGCCCTCTCCAGGCTCAGGAACACGAACCGCACCGCGTTCCAAACCTTGTTCGCAAACGTGGCGTAGCCGGCGATGCGCTCTTCCTTGAGCACCACGTCCGACCCCTGCCCGGCCGAGGCGATCAGCGCAAAGCGCACCGCGTCGGTGCCGTACTTCTCGGTCATCTCCAAGGGGTTGATCACGTTCCCCTTGGTCTTCGACATCTTCTGCTTGTCGGCGTCGCGCACCAGCCCGTGGATCAGCACTTGATGGAACGGCGCCTTGTCCGTCATCGCCATGCCCATCATCGTCATCCGGGCGACCCAGAAGAACAGGATGTCGAAGCCCGTGATCAGCAACGACGTCGGGTAGAACGTCTTCAGGTCGACCGTATCCTCCGGCCAGCCCATCGTCGAGAACGGCCACAGCCCCGAGCTGAACCAGGTGTCCAGCACGTCGTCGTCCTGCGTAATCTTCTCCGAGCCGCACTTCGCGCAGCTCGTCGGGTCCTCGCGCAGGACCATCACCTCGCCGCAATCGCCGCAGTAGAACGCCGGAATGCGGTGTCCCCACCAGAGCTGGCGGCTCACGCACCAGTCGCGGATGTTCGTCATCCACTCGAAGAAGTTGCGCTCCCACTGCTCCGGAGCGATCTTCATCTCGCCACTGCGCACGGCTTCGATCGAGCGGTCCGCCAGGCCCTTGGTCCGCACGAACCATTGGGTCGAAACCCGCGGCTCCACCACTTCCTTCGACCGCTGGCTGCGGCCCACGTTGTTGGTGTAGTCCTCGATCTTCTCGATCAGCCCCTCGTCCTGCAGCCGCGCCACGATCGCCTTGCGCGCCTCGTAGCGATCCATGCCCGCGTACTGGCCGCCGTTCTCGTTGATCTTCGCTTCTTCGTCGAGAACCGTGATGATCTCGAGCCCGTGCCGCTTGCCCGCCGCAAAATCGTTCGGGTCATGCCCCGGCGTGATCTTCACCACGCCGGTCCCGAACTCCGGGTCCACAAACTCGTCGCGAATCACCGGCAGCTCGCGGCCCACGATCGGCAGCAGCACCTTCTTGTCCCACAGATGCTTGTAGCGCTCGTCGCCGGGGTGCACGGCCACGGCCGTATCGCCCAGCATCGTCTCCGGCCGGGTCGTGGCGACCACGATGTGCTCGTCGGACCCCACCACGGGGTAACGCAAGTGCCACAGGTGGCCGGCCTGCTGGGAGTACTCGACCTCCAGGTCCGACAACGCCGTCAGCGTGCCGGGGTCCCAGTTGATCATGTACTCGCCGCGGTAGACCAGCCCCATCTCCCACAGCCGCACAAAGGCCTCGCGCACCGCGTGCGACAGGCCCGGATCCATCGTGAAGCGCTCGCGCGACCAGTCGCAGCTCGCGCCGATGCGCTTGAACTGCCCCACGATCGTGCCGCCGTACTTCTCCTTCCACTCCCAAACGTGCTCCAGGAACTTCTCGCGGCCGATCGTACGCCGGTCAATGCCCTGCTCCCGCAAGTGACGCTCCACGAGCATCTGCGTGGCAATGCCGGCATGATCGGTGCCGGGCAGCCACAGCACGTTGTCGCCGCGCATGCGCCGCCAACGCATCGAGATGTCCGTCATGGCAATCTCGAAGCAATGGCCCATGTGCAGCGCGCCGGTTACATTCGGCGGCGGCGCGACGAGGGAAAACGTGGGGCGATCAGGGTCGGTGGAAGCGGTGAAGAGGCCCTCTTCGACCCACCACTCCGCCCACTTGGGCTCAAAGAGCCCCGGCTCATAAACCTTCTCCAACTGCATGGGAAAACCGCGCTGAACCTCAAGGATATCAGCTAGCGAGCCCCCATCGAACCAACCCGCTCCGCCTCTCCAACCGAAACAGAGCCCCACCTGTGAAGGTGGGGTTTCCTTCCACCACGGCCCGCCGTCCCCAAGCCGAGCCACCCCCGCCCAACGCGATTCGCAAAGCGAGAGCCCGTCAGAAGCCCCGCAGGGGCGGCGTAAGTAATAGCCCCAGGCGTAGCCCTGGGTAGCCCCCCCGCTTCTCACAACGCGACTCGCGAAGCGAGAGCCCGCCAGAGTCCCGCAGGGACGGCATTCCCCTAGCCCAGGCCGTAAGGCCTGGGTCAACCGCGACGTCCCACGAGCCCGTCGGAAGCCCCGAAGGGGCGGCGTAAGTAATAGCCCAGGGCGTAGCCATGGGTAGAGCAGAGCGCCGGCCCCGTTTCTCACAACGCGACCCGCAAAGCGAGAGCCCGCCAAAGTCCCGCAGAGCCGGCATGACCGCCGCGCGCAGCCCTTCCTCAATCCCTGCGATTCACGGAACAAGGAGCCGGAACACCAGCCCCGGACTTCAGTCCGGGGAAAACCCGAGCGCCCACCCCGTTCCTCCCAGGGCGATTCGCCAAAGCGAGAGCCCGCCAGAGCCCCGGAGGGGCGGCATAAACAATAGCCCAGGGCGTGAGCCCTGGGTAGATGACCGGTACAACCCGAGCAGATAGGTAACAGAACACCCCAAGCACATGGGTAACAGAGCGAGAGAAGCTCTCCCGCGTGAGCGAGGAGGGAGGACCTTGGGCTGGAAGGAGACTCGTGTGCAAGACCAACGACTGCAATTGATCCAAGAATTCGAGGCCGGGCTGCGATCTCGCAGCGAGATCTGCGAACGCTATGGCGTCAGTCGCAAGACCGCCTACAAGTGGCTCCGCGAGTATGAGCTTCACGGGGTCGGCGGTCTCGCCGACCGCTCCCGCGCGCCGCGCAACCAGCCGCGCGCCATCGACAGGCCGACGGTCGACGCCATCGTCGACGTCCGCGCCCGCTATCCGCGCTGGGGCGAGCGCAAAATCCGAGCCTGGCTCGATCGCGAACGTCCCGAACGCAGTTGGCCGTCGGCCTCCGCCATCGGCGCCGTCCTGCAACGCTGTGGCCTGACGCGCCCCGCCAAGCGCCGGCGGCGCGCAAGTCCCTCCAATCCGCTCGTCAAGCCCGCCGCGGCCAACCAAACCTGGGCGATCGACTTCAAGGGCTGGTTTCTCACCGGCGACGGCCGACGCTGCGATCCGTTGACGCTCAGCGACTCCCACACGCGCTACCTGCTGCGCTGCCAGGCGCTGGACAGGGGCGACACAGACCACGTCAAACCCCTGCTGGAGGCGGCGTTCCGCGAATACGGGCTACCGCTGAGGATGCGTTCGGACAACGGAACGCCGTTTGCTGCGACCGGCGTCGGAGGCCTGAGCCGGTTGAGCGTGTGGTGGTTGCGGCTGGGCATTTTGCCGGAACGCATCGAGCCGGGCCATCCGGAGCAGAACGGGCGACACGAGCGAATGCACCGCGTGCTCAAGC
>WGMB01000002.1 GCA_016125275.1 Acidobacteriota bacterium
CCTTGCGCAGCACCCACACGCGGTTGAGCACGTCCGGCGCCAGCAGCAGCTCTTCCTTGCGGGTGCCCGAGCGGTGGATGTCGATCGCCGGGAACACGCGCTTGTCCACCAGCTTGCGGTCGAGGTGCACCTCCATGTTGCCGGTGCCCTTGAACTCCTCGAAGATCACGTCATCCATGCGGCTGCCGGTCTCCACCAGCGCCGTCGCAATGATGGTCAGGCTGCCGCCTTCCTCGATGTTGCGCGCCGCGCCGAAGAAGCGCTTGGGCCGCTGCAGGGCGTTGGAGTCCACGCCGCCAGACAGGACCTTGCCCGAAGACGGAGCGATGGTGTTGTAGGCGCGCGCCAGGCGGGTGATCGAGTCGAGCAGGATCACCACGTCCTTCTTGTGCTCCACCAGCCGCTTGGCCTTCTCGACGACCATCTCGGCCACTTGCACGTGCCGGGTGTGCGGCTCGTCGAAGGTCGAGCTGACGACCTCGCCGTTGACCGACCGCTGCATGTCGGTGACTTCTTCGGGCCGCTCGTCGATCAGCAGCACGATCAGCACGACCTCGGGGTGGTTCGTGGTGATCGAGTTGGCGATCGACTGCAGCATCATCGTCTTGCCGGTGCGCGGCGGGGCGACGATCAGGCCGCGCTGGCCCTTGCCGACCGGCGTCATCAAGTCCATCACGCGCCCGGAGTAGTTCTTGCGATCGGTCTCGAGCTTGAACGACTCGGTGGGGTAGTACGGCGTGAGGTTGTCGAAGAGAATCTTCGACTTCGCGACTTCCGGCGGCTCGAAGTTGATCGAATCGACCCGCACCAGCGCGAAGTAGTTCTCGCCGTCCTTGGGCGGCCGCACCTGACCGGCCACCGAGTCGCCGGTGCGCAAGGAGAAGCGCCGGACCTGGGTGGGCGAGACGTAGATGTCGTCGGGCCCGGGCAGATAGTTGTAGTCCGACGAGCGCAGAAAGCCGAAGTTTTCCGGCAGGATCTCGAGCACGCCTTCGGCCGTGATCAGGCCGTCTTTTTCGCCCACGGCCTGCAGGATCTTGAAGATCAGCTCCTGCTTGCGCATGCCGCTGGCGCCGGGAATCTCGTGCTCGCGGGCGATGGCGGCAAGCTCGGTAATCGTCTTCTGCTTGAGATCGGAAATCGTCATGAATGCACCGCTGGACGGCGGGGAGGGGACAGATACAACCGGGCTTCGTGGCGGAAACCGGTTTGTCTGGGGAAAGGGCCGCGCGAGATCTCACGCAACCAATCGACAGCATACCGCAGCGGATAGGCGACGGCAACGCCTAGCGCAGGTAGGCCGCCAACGCCTCGATGTTCTTGGCGAAGGTCTCCGACACGATCATCCTCTCCACGACCGGCGCGGAACCGCGAAAGACCTCCACCGTGGCGTCGTCGGGAAGGGGGATCGTACGGCCTCCGATGCGCACCACCATGGGCTCGGCGGCGTAAACGCTGGCGACGCGATCGGCCCGGCCCGCCACGCCGTCCTCGACCCAGACGCCGCGTCCGTCGCGCGAGTCCAGGATGCGCCGTACCTCGGCGTCACTCGGCTTCGGCGGAGCCGCATCGCCCGACCAGGGCGAGAGCCCGTGCAGCCGAGCCGGCCGCCGAATGCTCGCCGGGTCAGTGGCGCTCAAGCGCTGGTAGTCGGCCTCGATCGCCGCCAGCGGCCGGCCGCTGATCCACATGCCGTAGTGCGTGATGGTGTGGTGGTCGTCATAAGTGACCTTGTAGCCGTCCGGGCGCACCAGTTCGCCGCCCGCCACGCGGATCATCGTGCCGCGGGTGATGAACAGCCCGCGATTGGTGTGCAGTTCGAAGAAGCGCGCCAGGCAGAGAGTCCCTGGGGGACAGGTCCGTGCCTTGCGCGCGGGCGGATGGGGATCCGCGGGCAGCCCTGAAGCCTTCAGATACGCCAGCGCCTTGGGGATCGGCTCGAGGTACTTGCGGTCGCCGGTTTCGCGGTAAATCGTCAGCAGCACGCGCATCGCGCTCTGCGACTCTCCGCCGGTCACCGAAGGCGGCTCGAACACTCTGGCCCAGGCCGGATGCATGTCCCGATCGTACTGTTGCGCCCAAGCCGGCTGCGGGTCGGGCATCTGGGCCAGCAGCAGGAAGTCCCCGCCGCGGCGCGCGACGTCGAGGTAGCGCGGCTGGTCGTAGATGCGGGCGGCCTCCAGGTAGGCGTCGATCATGTCGGCCAAAGTGTTGTCGTTGAGCGTGTAGTGCGAACGGTAGTCCTCGCCGGGCCATTCCCGCGCCCAGGTCTCCGGATAAGAGGCCCTCTTGACGGGGAACTCGGCCGGATCGGGAAAGCGCACGTAGCGCTGGGGCCAGGCTCCGTTGGGATACTGCGCCTTCAGCAGAGACTCCAGCGCGAACAGTGTGGCTTCGTGGATCGCTTCGTCCTTGAAGCCGAGCTCGCGGTCCACGCGCATCATCAGCCGCAGCGCCGCCTGACTGACGTTGTCGTCCAGCGTGGTGTCGAGCTCCGGACGGTTCTCACACGGCCCGTCGGCGCGATAGGGGTAGTCCTTCCGCTTGGAGGCGTCGAACTCGATCAGCTTGTCCCACCCGCCGTTGCAGAGCTGTCCCCGCACCAGAGCCCCGGCGGTCTCGCGCGCGGCTTCCAGGTAGTAACGGTCGCCGGTGGCTTCATAGGCTTCCAGGTAAGCCATGCCGACGCGCGGCGTGCCGGCTCGCTGAATGCTCACCTGGGTGGGCCCCTGAGCGTGCTCGGAGCGGCCATAGCTCAAGTCCTCGGCGTATTGGAAGTGGTAGCCGCCGCCGGTGGAGACCTGGGTCCGAAAGACTTCCACGGCCTGTCGCAGAGCGTCCGCCGCCTCCTTGTTCAGGTCAGCCCCGGCCAGGGGGGCGGCCAGGACCAGCGGAGCGGCGACGGCCAACCGAAAAATCCAGCGCGACACGTCGAGCAATGTACCAATTCCAGCCCCGCGAACGTGGTATTTTCTCCAGCAGACGGGACTCGACCGATGCCGAACCGCCACCTCTGCTCGCATCTGCTGGAGATCTTCATCGAAGGTCAGTCGCAGTTGCCGGGCGTCGTCAATCTCGAGCAGATCGGCCCCAACGACGCCATCGTGGCGTCCGAGCAGGCGTTGCCGACGCACGCCGAGGTCATCCTGCGAACCGAGGGGTTCACCGCACCCGCCTCCGTGGAGGTGTGTTTCCGCCGGGAAACCGACTACGAAGCCCTGCTGGTCTTCCGCGACGGCTTCCGCTGGTCTGCCGAGGCGTGGACGCCTGATCACCTCTTCCGGGTCGAGCAGATCGCCAAGGGCGCCGCCGGCTCCCAGTAAGCCGCCCCGTCTGGGATCGGAGCCGGTCCTATAGGGCCAGCTCGCCTTTGTAGACCAGGTCCTTGAGCTTGAAGCGCGCCTTGATCGGCAGGCCGCCGCCTCGCCGCGGGTTTTCGCTCTGCTCGGCTTCCTGCCCGGCCTCGCCCTCGGGCTGCCGCCGCCCTTGCCCCGCTCCGGGACCGCCGCCCATGCGGAGGGTGAGCGCGAACTCGACCTGCTTGTCGTCGAGCACGATCGGGTCGGTCTTGGGGAAGAAGAAATACAGCTCGACGGCTTGCTCGTTGGCGCGGCCCTCGGCCTTGACGGCGGCCAGCGGGTCCTTGCCCTTTCTCTCCAAGTGCGCCTCGGGAGCCAGACGGCCGGCGTTCTCGGCCAAACGGCTCATGCGGGCCGGAAAGCCCGAAACCGCCACGATGTAGTGCTCGCCGGGAGCATCGAGAAACTTCTGCTGGTCGGCCGTGATCTCTCCGCCCTCGGCGCCCATGCGGCTCCGCAGGATGGCTTCCTTCACGGGACGCGCCGTCTGCCAGCGCACATAGAGCGGGCGTTGGGCGAAACCGCCGCCACCGCCGCCCATGCGGCCGCCACCGCCGCCGCCTCCAAAGCCACCGCCTCCTCCGCCACCGCCGCCGAAACCGCCGCCGCCGTCCGTATCTCCGCCTCCGCCGCCGAGACCGCCGCCTCCTCCCGCGCCGCCGCCGGCCCCGCCGAAGCCGCCGCCGCCACGGCCGCCTCCGCCGCCGCCTCCCGGTCCGCCGGAGCCGCCGGGCGGGCTGAGCGCGACCTGCGATACCCAGGGCGACTTGAACAGCATCTGCTGGACGTTCTCCATCGACCAATCGCGAAAGTCGGGAGTCTTGTCCCAGAAATCAGCCGCCCGCAAATCCCAACTCGCTGCCAGCGCCAGGGGCGCGGCTCGCAGGACCTCTCGTCTCGTCATGGCTGGCGTCCTCCGTACGGAACCGGGCTCAGCTTATCACCGCCCGCGGCGCGTTTGGGCGAAGAATCGGGTCGCGGGTTACGGTGCTACCCTGGGCTTTCCGAGATGAAGATCGAAGCGCGTTTGTCCCGCGGTCTGCGCGACCTGTTCCCCGAGGAGATGATTCCTCGCCAGCGGATGCTCGACGTCATTCGCGGCGTCTACGAGAGCTACGGCTTTTCGCCGCTGGAGACGCCGGCGGTCGAGTACCTCGACGTGCTGTCGGGTTCGGCGGGCGAAGAGGCGCAGCAGTCGATGTTCCGGGTGACGAACCCGGAAGAAGAAGCCCTGGGACTGCGCTTCGACCTCACCGTGCCGCTCTCGCGCGTGGTCTCGCAGTACGGACAACAGATCGACTTCCCCTTCCGGCGCTACCAGGTCTCTCCGGTGTGGCGCGCCGACAAGCCGGCGCCCGGCCGCTTCCGGCAGTTCACGCAGTTCGACATCGACTCGGTCGGGGCGCCGTCGGAAATCGCCGACGTCGAGATCATGGCCGCCATGTGCGACACGCTTGACGCGCTGCAGGTCGGCCGCTACCGGGTACGCTTCTCGTCGCGCAAGATCCTGAACCTGCTCCTTTCCTACGCGGGTATTCCGGAGGATCAAGGCGTCCACGTCTTCCGCGTGCTCGACAAGCTCGACAAGATCGGCCTGCCGAAGGTGAAGCTCGAGCTGACCACCGGCTATACGGACGAATCCGGCGCGCCGATCTCGGGCCTGGGACTGTCGGACAGGCAGGCGGCGCAGATCGAGACTTTTCTGGGCATCACGGGCGAGACCCGCGCCGAAGCGCTGGGCAAGGTGCGCGAGCTGTTCGCGTCGGTCGAAGGCGCGACCGCAGAGCTCGATGAGATCCAGACCATCTCGGATCACTTGGAGGCGCTGGGCTACGGGTCCGACCGCGTGATGCTCGACGTCTCCATCGCGCGCGGGCTGGCCTACTACACCGGCCCCGTCTTCGAGGCAAACCTGCTGGACGCTCCCGAGTTCGGGTCGGTCTTCGCCGGCGGGCGCTACGACAACCTCGTGACGCGCTTCGGCGGCCAGCCGATTCCCGCCACGGGGGCCTCGATCGGCGTGGACCGGCTGCTGGCGGCGCTGGTGCACTTGAAACGCGTTTCGCAGCCCAAGACCACGGCCCAAGTGCTGGTGACGGCCATGGACGGCAGCTTGATGAGCGAGTACCTGGCGATCGCCTTCGAGCTGCGGCGCGCGGGCGTGCGGACCGAAATCCACGTGGGGCGGCCGAAGAAGCTGGGCAAGCAGCTCCAACGGGCCGATCGGCTGCAGATCCCCTATGTGGTCATCATGGGCGGCGACGAAGCCGCGCGCGGCGTGGTCACCCTCAAGCAGATGGAGGTCGGCCGCGAGGAGTCCGAGACCGTACAGAGTCACGAGGAGTGGAAGGCGGCGCGCTTCGGCCAGCAAGAAGTGCCGCGCACCGAGCTCGCGGCGACCCTCCGGCGTCTGCTCGGCCACTAGCGGGATCTTCGGGAAAAGCAGAACGGGGGAGGCCGGCTTGGCTTCCCCCGTTCGTTTTTCCGGCTCGACCGGGTCCGATTACTTGGCGGCGGCGAAGCGCTTGGCGACTTCGGGCCAGCTCACGACGTTCCAGAACGCCGAGATGTAGTCCGGGCGGCGGTTCTGGTAGTTGAGGTAGTAGGCGTGCTCCCACACGTCGAGGCCGAGGATCGGCGTGCGGCCTTCCATCAGAGGCGTGTCCTGGTTCGGGGTCGACTCCACCGCCAGCTTGCCGCCGTCGACGCTGAGCCAAGCCCAGCCGCTGCCGAAGCGGTTGGCGGCGGCATCGCCGAACTTCGCCTTGAACTCGTCGAACGAACCGAAGGTCTGCGTGATGGCGTCGGCGAGGTCGCCGGTGGGGGCGCCGCCGGCGTTGGGCGCCATGATGGTCCAGAACAGCGAGTGGTTCGAGTGACCACCGCCGTTGTTGCGCACCGCGCCCTTGATCGAGTCGGGCACGCTGGAGAGATTGCGCATCAGGTCGTCAACGGACTGCGAGGCCAGATCGGGGTGTCCTTCGAGAGCGGCGTTGACCTTGGAGATATAGGCGGCGTGGTGCTTGCCGTGATGAATCTCCATCGTGCGCGCGTCGATGTGAGGCTCGAGCGCGTCAAGCGCGTAAGGCAGTGAGGGAAGAGTATAGGCCATGGGGTTCTTGCTCCTTCTTGGTACTTTGTCGTGGACTCGTGAGTGAGGTCGGACGTTACAGCCCCCGGCTCGGGCCCGAGCTCACAAGGCCGGCGTCGGGAGAAGCGCAAAAGACCGTTAGTGTACAACACGAACTGCGGGAGCCGACTTTTCCCGCACGCGCCGTTCCAGGGCGGTAACCTGACCGGACCAAAACGGCGTCTAGATGATCGGGCGGTAACCGAACGGACCAAGCCGTCTGCTAACATCCATATCGATAATCTCTAGCTGTACTGAATCCATGAACGCGCCCGCCCTGCCATTCCACCTGACCTTCTTTGGCGCAGCTCCGCACTTGCCCGAGCCGGCCCTGCCGCAGACGACGCCGGAGAGCGATCCGGGCGCGCCCGACCCGACTCCTCCTGAAAAGAAGGGCTCCTGGGGTCCCTGGCTGCTGCTGTTGGGCATTCTGGGCGGCGCAGCGACATGGGCGCTGACCAACCAGGCCAAGATCGGCGGCCCCAGCGGCCCGGTGGCGGTCGCGAACACAGTGGTGGTGAAGGCGGGCGAGCTCGACAAGAAGCTGCGCGTGGGCGGCACGATCACGGCGACCGAGTTCGCGGCGATTACCTCGCCCCGCATGCGCGGTCCGCGCGACGCCGGCCGCAGCTCACTCACACTGATGTCGCTGGCCGAGCCCGGCTCGATGGTCCATGCCGGCGACAACGTGGCCGAGTTCGAGCTCAAGTGGCTGGAAGATCACATCGACGACCGCACCTCGGCGGTGGTGCAGAGCAAGGCGACGGTAGCCAAGCGCAAGGCGGACATCCTGCTGGAGCAGGAGACCTCCCGGCAGGCCGCCGTGACCGCCCAGGCCGAGTACGAGAAGGCCAAGCTGGACCTGCGCACCGCGCCGGTCCGGTCGCAGATCGAAGCCGAGGTTCTGAAGAATACGGCAGAGGAAGCCGAGGCGACCTGGAAGCAGCTCGAGGAAGAGCGCAAGCTGAAGGAGACATCCCAGAAGGCTGAGCTGCGGGCCGCCGAGATCGGCGTGGAAGAAGACGTGCTCCATCTGCAGCGTCACCAGAACGACTTCTTGAAGATGAAGGTGGCCGCCCCGGTGAGCGGCCTGGTCGTGATCGAGCCGATGTACAAGGGCGGCGGACAGTTCCAGCAGGCCGCCGAGGGCGACCAGATCTATCCCGGCGCCCTGTTCATGCGCATTGTCAACCTCGACCACATGGTCTTGACGGCCTCGCTCAATCAGGTGGACGTGCACTCGATCCACATGGGCCAGACGGCGAAGGTGCACTTGGACGCCTACCCGGAGCTGGAGCTCGAAGGCCGCGTGGTGAGCATCGGGGCGATCGCGTCCGAGTCCAGCGGCGGCGGCTTCGGACGCGGCGGCTCGGGCCTCTACGTGAAGTCGGTGCCGGTGGAGATCGCCATCCACTCCGACGACACCCGCGTGATCCCGGACCTGTCGGCCAGCGCAGACATTCTCCTCGAAGATCCTTCCTCCGGCTTGCTGGCGCCTCGCGAAGCGATCCGAGAGGATGACAAGGGCTCGTTCGTACTGGTCCGCACGGGCCAGAAGTTCGAACGCCGCAACGTGACCCTCGGCGAGCAGAACACGACGCACGTTCTGATCAAGGACGGCGTGGCCGAGGGAGACGAGCTGCTCATCGGAGCGCCGCCGGAGGTCTGACGCAACCGCGTCGCGACTCTCGAGTGTCCCGCTATTCCGGGCTCTGGGCGTACGCCGCCGCGCTCGGCGGGGCGGCCCTGTTCGGGCTGCTGTTGAGCTTCACGCCCATCGGCGGCCAGCTCGATTACTGGACCTACGACCTGCTGCTGCGGCTCTTCCCTCCCCCTGCGCGGCAATCCTCGGCCGTTATTCTCGCCATTGACGAACGCACGCTGGCCGCCTCGGGCGGCCTGATGAATTTGCGCCGTCCGGTGGGCGAGGCACTGCAAATTCTAGAGCGCTACGAGCCGGCCTCCATCGCCATCGACATCGTGCTGTCTGAGCGACGCGACGATGCCGAGAACGAAGCACTGGCCCGCGCCATCGCCACCGAGCCGCCCACCGTCCTGGCGGCCAATCTGCGCGCTGACGGACAGGGCTGGGAGAACCCCGTCGAGCCCTTCTCGAGCGCCGCGGCCGCCCTCGGGCACGTTCACGCCGAGCCGGACGCCGACGGCGTCTGCCGCCGCATCCTGCTGGCCAAGGCCGCCGGGCGCGAGCGGCGCTGGGCGTTGGGCCTGGAAGCTTTTCGGCTGGCCCGCGACGCGACCGATATCCTGCAAACCGAGGACGGCCTGCAAGTCGGCGACGCCTTCATCCCCGCCCCCTATCGTCGGGACCAAGAGCTGCTGCTGCGCTACGCCAACCCGGCCTCGCCGATCGAGCGCTTGTCGCTGCAAACCGTGCTGGAGGATCCCTCCGCCGCCGAGGCGGTGCGCGGCCGAGCGGTCTTCGTGGGCGTGCTGGTGCTCGGGGGCCTCGACCGCTATCTGATGACGCCGTACTCGTTCGGCGAGCCGATGGCCGGCGTGGAGATCAACGCCAGCGTGTATGAGACGTTGGCTCGGGGCGAGTTTCTGCGGCCGGTCGCGCCCTCGACGGCGCTGGCGGCGGCGCTGTTGCTGGCGGGCGCGTTCGCGCTGCTGTTCCGCCGGTTGTCGGGCTGGCGCGCCGTGGCCGCCGGCGCGGGCCTGTTGGCGCTGGCGCAGACTCTGCCGGCGCTGCTGTTCCAGCAGGACCTGGTCTTCCCGGCCGCCCAGACGACCTTCGTCGCGTGGGCCTGCTTCCTCACCGGCGCCTCGTACCACTATTTGGTCGTGCGGCGGCAACTGGAAGTCTCCGAGGCGCAGACCAACCGCTACCAAAAGGCCGTCCACTACGTCACCCATGAGATGCGCACGCCGTTGACGGCCATCCAAGGCTCGAGCGAGCTCATCAGCCGCTTCAGCTTGCCCGAAGACAAACAGCGTCAGATCGGCGAGTTGATCCATAAGGAGTCCCAGCGGCTGGCCCGCATGGTGGAGATCTTTCTCAGCGTGGAGAGGCTCAGCGCCGGTCAGTTGGAGCTGCGCCGCGAAGCCGTCTCGGTGAGCGACGTGCTCGAAGAGTGCGTCCGAAGGGTGCGGCCTTTGGCCGACCGCAAACGCATCGCCGTCTCTTGCGAGGCGCCGCCGCATCTCAGGGTCGACGGAGACCACGAGCTACTCGAATATGCCTGCTATAATTTGATTTCGAACGCTGTCAAATATTCGCCCGCCGAGACAGCGATCGACGTCCGCGCCTGGTCCTCTCCGGACCGCATCTTGATTGCCGTACGCGATCAAGGTTACGGGATGGACTCCTCCGAGCTTCGTAAGATCTTCCAACGTTTCTATCGCGCCCGCACGGCGCAGCAGTCGGGAGAAAACGGCAGCGGACTAGGTCTGGCGATCGTCGAGGAGATCGTCATACAACACCAAGGCTCGATTTCGGTCGAGAGTCAACCCGGCGAGGGCTCCTGCTTTACCGTGTCCTTGCCGCGCGGCGTTCTGGAATTGGAACCAAAAGCGGCCCGACATGCCTGACAAGCCTCACATCCTCCTCGTGGAGGACGATCCTTCTCTCTCCACGACCTGCACGCTCGGCCTCGAATCGCAGGGCTATTCGGTCGAAGCGGTGGATTCCACCGAGCAGGCTCTCCGCAAGCTCGCCAACGGAATCTATCCCCTGGTGGTGACCGATATTTATCTCGATGAGCGCACCGGCCTGGATGTGCTCAAGGCGGCCAAGGATTACAACCCCTCCTGCCAAGTGATCGTGATTACCGGGCAAGGCACCATCGAGACCGTCATGAAAGCGACGGCCGGGGGCGCCTTTGACTATTTGGCAAAGCCGTTTGATTTCTCCAAGCTCCTCGACGCCGTACAGCGGGCCGAGCGGCTATTTGAGCAGGAGGCGCGCTCGGTTCCGGCGCCGGAGATCCCTCACACCGAGATGGTCGGCTTCTCGCCGCAGATGATCGCCGTCTACAAGACGATCTCGCGGGCCGCGCCGACCGACGCCCCGGTGCTGATTACCGGCGAGTCCGGCGTGGGCAAGGAGCGCATCGCGCAACTGCTGCACAGCCACTCCAAGCGCGCCCACGGGCCCTTTGTGGCGGTCGATTGCGGCTCCATCGCCCCCTCTCTAATGGAGAGCGAGCTGTTCGGAGCCGTGCGGGGCGCCTACACCGGCGCTGAACGCGACCGCGCCGGCCTGTTCGAAGCCGCCGACGGGGGCACGGTGTTTCTGGACGAGATCGGCGAGATCGAGCCCGGCTTTCAGCTCAAGCTGCTGCGGTTCTTGCAGGAGCGGGAGGTCCGCGCCTTGGGCTCGGCGCGCGCCAAGAAGCTCGATGTGCGGGTGATCGCCGCCACCAACCGCAATCTCAAGAAGATGGTGGATGACGGCGAGTTCCGCGAGGATCTCTGGTTCCGACTCAACGTCATCCACATCCCGGTGCCGCCGCTGCGAGAGCGGCGCGGCGACGTGGGGGTGCTGGCGGGCTTCTTCCTGGGCCAGTTCAACCAGCGCTACGGCCGCGACGTCCGGCTGACGCCGGAGGCGCTACGGGCGCTCGAGGAGCACGCCTGGCCGGGTAACGTGCGGCAGCTCCAGCACACCCTCGAGCGGATCGTCGTACTAAGCCCCGTGGAGAGCATTCAAGCCGAAGCCGTGCACGAGGCGCTCGACAGCTCCGAGCCCAAGGACCGCCCCGTGCAGTCGCTGGCCGACGCCGAAGAGGAACAGATCCGCAAGGTCCTGGCGCAGACCGGCGGCAACAAGACGCGGGCCGCCAAGATCCTCAACATCGAGCGCAAGACCCTCTACCGCAAGCTCGAACGCATGGGCCTGTAGGGTATACTCACGCTCTGATGGAACGTCGACTCGTCCTTCGCCTCATCGCAGCGGGCTTTCTGGCGCCGGAAGGCTTGGTGACGATCGCCCAGGCCCAGACGGCGCAGGCCTACAAGCCGTCGTTCTTCAGTGCCGACCAGATGACGACGCTCGATCGTCTGACCGAGATCCTCATCCCCGCCGACGACCACTCCCCCGGCGCCGGCGCGGCGCTGGTCAACCGCTACATCGACGTAATGGCGAGCGACGGGCCGGCGTCCGGCCGGACGGCTTGGACCAAAGGCCTGCAGGCGGTCGACAAGGAGTCCCAGCGACGCTTCGGCAAGCCCTTTCGTAAGATCTCCGAGCCGCAGCAGGAGGAGGTCGTGGCCGCAATGGCCGAAAACGAGGCCGCGCCCAAGACCGAGCTGGAGCGCTTCTTCCGCACCCTCAAGCGGGCGACGATCGACGGCTACTACACCTCGAAGATCGGCATCCACGACGACCTGCAGTACCAAGGCAACACCGCGTTGGCAGAGTTCCCCGGCTGCACACACCCCGAGCACCAGGCCTGAGGCGGGCCGCTCAGTAGTCGGCCATCGTGGGATACCGCAGCTTCGGCGGCTGATAGCCCTTCTTGCGCTCGACCGGCCAGGGCAGCACGCCCACCCGGGCGGCCCAGGCCTCGTACATCCCGATCATCTTCTTACGGATCGCCGGGTTGGCCGCGCCCACGTCGTGCATCTCCGTGCGGTCGGCGGTCATGTCGTGCAGCCGCCAGGCCTCGCCGTGCATGGCGACTAACTTCCACTTGCCCATCCGCACCGCTCGGTTGCCTTCGTGCTCCCAGTAGATCGCTTCGCGGTCGATCGGCCGGCCCGCAAACGCCGGCCGCAGGCTCTTGCCCTCGTAGGGCTGAATCTCCTGGCCGCCGTAGAATTTGGGGTACTTGGCCCCGGAGACGTCGATGGCCGTCGCCATCAGGTCGATCAGGTGCGCCGGCTCGTCGATCCAGCGGCCGCCGCCCTCGATCGCCGCCGGCCATTGCGCCACCAGCGGCGACGCGATGCCGCCTTCGTCCACCCAGTGCTTGAAGCGGCGGAACGGCGTGTTCGAGGCGTTGGCCCAACTCTGGCCGTAACTGTGGCTGTAGCCCTCGCCGGTGACCATATTCGACGCGGGGCCGCGGCCGATCATGCCGCCCTCCGCGCAGCCGCCGTTGTCAGAGAGGAACAGGATCAGCGTGTCGTCGAGCTCTTCCCGCTGCCGCAGCGCCTCCACCAGACGGCCGATGTTCTGGTCCATGCGGTCGATCATGGCGGCGTAGACGGCCATGCGGTGGTCCATCTCGTCGCGCAGGCTCTCCGGCAGAATGTCCCACGGCAGGGAGTTGGGCTCGGTCAGCTCCCAAGCCCCGTCGAGCAGCCCGATCTCCCGCATCCGGGCGAAGCGCGATTGGCGCAGGGCTTCCCAGCCCTGCAGGTACTTGCCGCGATACTTCGCCACGTCGTCGGGCCAAGCGTGCAACGGCCAGTGCGGGCTGGTGTAGGCGAGGTAGAGGAAGAAGGGCTGGTCGTCGTCGAGGTCGTCGGATTCCTCGACGAACTCGATCGCATGATCGGTGAAGGCGTCGGTGGCGTAGAAGCCCGCCCCGGGTATGGCGCGTTCGCGGTCGAGCGTGAGCAGCTTATCGGGGGCCGGGCGAAAGAAGTTCGCCGCGCCCCGGATGATCCCGAAATAACGGTCGAAGCCGCGGTCGACCGGCCACATCCCCTCGTAGGTGCCGACGTGCCACTTGCCGGCCATCAGCGTGCGGTAGCCGGCCGGTTCGAGCGCCTCGGCGATCGTCACGCAATGGCGGTTGAGCTGGCCGCTGTAGGCGCCGTAGCCCTGGTCGAAGCGGAAGTCCTGCTCGTTGGTCATGTGGCCGATGCCGGCCTGGTGCGCGTAAAGACCGGTCAGCAGCGAAGCCCGCGTGGGGCAGCAACGACCGGCGTTGTAGAACTGGCGGAACCGCACGCCGCCCTCGGCCAGCGCATCGATGTTCGGCGTCCGAACCTCGCCGCCATAGCAGCCGATGTCCGAAAAGCCCATGTCGTCGGCCAGGATGACGATGATGTTCGGCCGCTCGGCGGCCGCCGCCCCAACGCACAGCAGCAGAAAAAGGAACAGTCCGCGCATTCCCTCTTACCTCCGCTCCGGCGGAGCGCCTTGGGCCGGCTCTTCGGGGTTGGCCAGCAGGCGCGGCTCGGCAAAATACTTGCGCTGATCGTTCTGCAGCGCCATCCACTCGTCTAGCTTCGCGCGCAGCTCGCCCTTCAGCGCCGCGAGCGCCGGGTCGTCGGCCAGGTTGTGCATCTCGTACGGATCGCTGGACAGATCGAAGAGCTCCTCGGCCGGTCGCTCATGATAGGCGCGGATGATGCGGGCCGCCGCCGGGTCCTGCTTCGCGGCGTCCTCCCACGAGTACCAAAACTCCAGACCGTCGGGATTCTTGCCCTTGTCGATATGCGTGGTGTACCGGAACTCCGGGTAGAGATTGACGATCAACTTGTAGCGCTCGGTGCGAATCGCGCGGCAGGGATAGACGTTCATGCGACCGTCGCCCGAATGCGTGGCGTAGACCTCGTCGCGGTGCTTACGCGATTCGCCGCGCAGCACCGGCAGGAACGAGCGGCCGTCGATCCAGCCGGGCGGGCGGGCGCCGGCCATCTCGACGAACGTCGGCAGAAAGTCTACGAAGCTGACCAGCGCGGGGTTGACGGAGCCGGCCTGGATCACGCCGGGCCAGACGGCCAGCAACGGCGTACGAATGCCCGAATCGTACAGATTCCACTTGCCGAAGGGCCACTGCGCGCCGTGATCGGAGGTATAGACGAACAGCGTATTGTCGCCCAGATGCTTTCGCACGGCGTCGTAGACCACGCCCAGGCGCTCGTCCATCAAGCTGATGTCGGTGTAGTACATCGTGCGGTACCGGCGGGTCTCCGGCGTGTCGATGAAGTTCGGCGGCAGCTCGACCTCCTTGGGGTCGTAGCCGTTGTTGGGCGGCCAGTAAACGTGCGGGCTGTGCGTGCCCACCATCAGAAAGGCCGGCCTGTCCTTCGAGCGCCCCTCCAGGTACTCGACCACCTTCTCCGGCTGCAGGTCGAGATCGAGAGGGCCGTGGCGGATCACCGCATCGTGAACATAGGGGTCCCAGCGCGGGTCCTTGCCGTGAGCGACCTTGCCGAACAGGGCTACGTCGTAGCCCAGCGCGTCCATCGTTTGCGGCAACACCTTCAAACCCTCGCGCGGCGCGGTGTGGTTGGCTTCCACGCCGTTGCGGGCCGACATCAGGCCCGTCAGCAGGATGGCTCGCGACGGTGCGCACGAGGGCGATCCCACGAATGCGTTCGTAAACTTGGCGCCGGCCGCGGCGATCTTCTCCAGATTTGGCGTCCGCACGGCCCTCGATCCGTACACCGGTGAATCCAGATATCCGTGATCGTCGGAGATGAAAAAGACGACATTCGGTCGTTCCGCCGCCTGCAATACGCAATGGAGTAGTAAGGCGAGCGTGGCCAAACGTGGTAGGATCTTCATAATTTTCGCTCTTGCAAGCGTTTACGCCCCCGCAAGTGTAGCGGGGAGCGGATGGTCTGTCAAAGCGCCCCAACGATCGTGGAGACTGACGTAAACCGCGCATAGCGCAACGAAAGCAGGTTGCTATGACACTCAAAGAAGTCGCCGAACGGGCGGGCGTTTCGATCGCGACGGCCTCGAGAGCCCTCAACAAACCAGGGGTCGTGCAAGACGTGACGCGCCGGCGGGTGCTGCAGGCCGTCAAGGAGCTGCACTACCGCCCCAACCGCTTCGCCCAGAGCTTGGCCGGCGGACGGACCAATGCGTTGGGCGTGATCGTTTCGAACATCGAAAACCCCTTCTTCCTCGACATCCTGCACGCCCTGGAAGAGGAAGCCACGCGCAAGGGCTTCGAGCTCATCTACGAGAACACGGACTACCGCCCGGAGCGACTGGCGGGAGCGGTGGAACGCATGTTGGGCAGGCCGCTGGCCGGCCTGGCGCTGATCGTCTCCGAACGCGACGACGAGGCCGTGGCGATGCTCGAGGACTGGAACCAGCCGGTCGTGCTGTTCGATTCCGTCCACACGCCGCCGGTCGGCGTGACCATCGAGCTGCGCTACGAGAAAGCCATGCAGCGGACGGTGGAGTATCTCTATTCGCTGGGCCATCGCCGCATGGCGTTTATCGGCCACCACAGTGCACTGGACCCTTTGCGAGAGCGCGAGAACGCCTTCATGGCGACCGTCTCCGGCTTTCCCGACGTGGAGTCGGCCACGGCGGCCAGCAACGACAGCCTCGCCGGTGGGCGGCAGGCGATGCAGCAACTGCTGGCGTCCGGCTTCGACCCCACGGCGGTGATGTGCGCCAACGACTTCATGGCCGTGGGCGTGCTCCGCGAGCTGCGCGAGGCCGGCCTGCGAACGCCCGAGGACGTCTCGGTCACCGGCTTCGACAACATCGAGCTTTCCGAGTACCTCTATCCGGCATTGACGACGGTGAACATCCCCCGCCAGCGGATCGGTCAGTTGATCTTCCACGCGCTGGTTCCGGGCGAGAGCGGACAGCCCTCGCGGCGGCCGATCGTGATCGAGCCGGAGCTGGTGCTGCGGGATTCCACCGCGCCTCCGCGACGCTGAAGGGCCGGTCCGCGCGGCATTGCGTCCCCCCGGCGGCGTCCGTAAACTGGGGACCTTGTGATGCCCGCCCTGCTGCCCCCGCTTGCCCTGTCGGCGTTGTTTTTGGCGCTCGTCAGCCGCGGGTCGGAGTGGCGCAGGGGGTTTCTGCTCGCCCTGCTGGGCGGCGCCCTTTGGGTCTGGCTACTCACGGAAGGTTTGAGCCTGTTCGGGGCTTTGGGTCAGCCCGCGCTGGCGGTCGGATGGGGCTTGGCCGCCCTGGCGGCGCTGGCTTGCGTCCGCTGGCGAGAGCTCTCCTCTCCGTTTGGCGGGATGTCGCGCCCCTGGCTGGACACGCTGTTGCTGGCGACCACGGTCGTCGTAGCGGCCTTCAGCGCCTCGGCGGCGTTTCTCTCTGCGGTCTACGGCGCTCCGAACTTGGCCGACGTGCTCTACTACCACCTGCCGCGGGTCGTCTATTGGCTGCAGAACGGCTCAGTCGAGTTCTTTCCGGCGAACTATTACCAAGAGCTCTCTCTGCAGCCGATGGCGGAGTACATGATGGCGCAGATGTTCGCGCTGGGAGGCGGGGACCGCTTCGTGCAACTGGTGCAGTGGACCTCGTTTCTCGGCTCGATCGCGGGGGTTTCGCGACTGGCTGCTTTGCTCGGCGCGGGTTTTGCGGGTCAGGCGATCGCGGCCGGGCTGGTTGCGGTTGCGCCGAATGCCATCCTGCAGGCCTCCGGGGCCAAGAACGACCTGACGGCAGGGTTTTTCTTGGTGGCGGCGGCGTGCTTCGCGCTGGAGGCGGCCGAAACCAGATCCCGCGGCAGCGCGCTCGCCGCCGGCTTGGCGGCCGGCTTTGCCCTGCTGACCAAGGGCACGGCCTATCTGTTCGCGCCCGGCTTGGCGGTGGGAGTCCTGCTCGGGCTCGACGCCGGCGGGCGCCGCGCCCTGCTGCGGCTCGGCCCCGTCATTGCTGTGGCGGCGTTGGCGGTAAACCTGCCTCACGCCGTCCGCAACTATGCCTACAACGGACACCCGCTTGGCGAAGGATCGTCCGACGGCGGCGGCGTCAGCCGCTACTCCAACGAGCGCTTCGGCGCCGACGTACTCCTCTCGAACCTGCTGCGCAACGCCTTCCTCGAACTGGCGACCACGCCCGAGCGCAATGAGGAGTTGGTGGACACGATCCTCGGCTGGCACGAAGCGCTGGGGATCGACCCGCACGACCCGGACACGAGCTTCAACCGGGAGCCGTTCCGAGCCTTCCACGTCACCGGCCATCCGCACCACGAGGTCATCGCTCCGAATCTCCTGCAGACGCTGCTGCTGGTTCCGTTGGCGGTGTGGCTGCTCTGGCGGCGCCGGCTGGACGCGGCCGCAGGTCTGTCGATCGGCGTCCTGCTGGGGTTCGTCACCTTCTGCGCGATCCTCAAGTGGCAGCCCTGGCACGCACGCATGCATACGCCGTTGATGCTGCTGGCCTGTGCGCCGATCGGGATGATGCTGGGCGCGCCGCGCCGCCCTTGGCTGGGCTTGGCCGTTCTGGTCGGAGCGGCAAGCTACGCCTTTCCCATCGCGCTCGACAACGAGAATCGGCCGCTGTCCGGGCCGAACAGTGTGTTCGCCGCGGATCGCTACGAGCAATACTTTCTGGAGTTTCGCGGCCAGTCGGTGGAGCAGTATCTGGCCGCCGAATACGCGCTGCACAAAGGTTGCCGGCGCGTCGCCATCGATGCCCAGCGGGACTTCGGCCAGTACGCAGTGCAGATCGCCCTGCTGGAGGCCGACCCGGCGACGCAGTTGCGGCTCAGCGGAGTGTTCAACCCGTCGAACCGCTACCGCCCGAAGGGCTGGTTCGACGACGCCTGCGCCGTCATCTGCCTCCGTTGCGGGCCCGACCCCAAGGCTCGTGAGCAGTACGGGGAGTACGGCAAGCCGGCCCGGTTCGACGACGTGCTGGTGTTCTTGAAGCAACCCTAGTCCGGCACGCCCGCCCTTAGAGCAGCGGCCGCATGCCGTAGTAATCCGCGAGAACGTTGAGGTTGTCGACGATTTCGGCCCACTCGTTCTCGAGCCGGTGGCTGAAGCGGCGCTCCTTCATCACCAGGTGGATGTCGTTGGCCAGTTGCAGGGCCCTGTCGAGTTTCTTGCCCGCCCCTGCGAGGTTGCCGCCCTTGAGCTTATCGCGCACGTCGTCAAGGGCTCTGCGGAGCTTCTCGGCGCGCTCATCGAGCTTGCCCTTCAGGGGCGTGTCGTCCAGAAAGCTCTTGTCGAGCTCGTGGTCGAAGTGGTCGGAGAAGTCGGCGGCGGTCTTCTCGAGAACCTTGGCGATCTCCCGCAAACGCGGCAAGTCGCCGTCCTGAGAGGCCGGCGCGACGGCCGACAGCAGCCCGAAACAGGCCAGAAACACAGATACCTTTCGCAGCATTGCGCCCCCTTATTCTTCCTCTATCAGACGGCCCATTCTCGCCGGATGGTTTCACCGTGGGCCGCCCTGGGTTACGCTGGGAGGGCCGATGCGGCTCTTTCTGTGCTGCCTTTTGGCCTGGCCGACGCTGTGCGTCGCCCAAACGGCCACCGATCTCGAGATCCTGCACCGGCGGGCGCAACCCGTCGCCTATGTGAGCGAGCGCCTGGGCCCGGAAGCGACGGTCGACGCCACCGGTTCGGCCGCCATCTCCTACGGCAACGGCTCACCGCACACACTGCTCGTGGCGGGGATCGACCAGCCGGGCTACGCCGTCTCCGGCGTCACCGAAGACGGCTATCTGCGGCTGCAGCGGCTGGCAGAGCCGCCGCCGAGCTATCAGTTCGACGGCCTGTGGCAGGGCCAGCCGGTCGAGATCCTGCGCTGGGGCCGGTCGCCTCTCCCCGGCGTGATTCTGGCCCCCTCGGTCCACTTCGCCGGCGACCGCGGCGCGTCGACGGGCGGTGCGCTGGACAGGCTCTATGTGGACATCGGAGCCGCCTCGGCGGACGAGGTCGCCGCCGCGGGAGTGACCTTGCTGGACCGCGTTCGGCTGCGGCAGGGAGCCGTACCGTTCGGACGGGAAGGCCTCGCCGGCCCCTGGCTTTCGAGCCAAGCGGGAGCGGCGGTTCTACTGGCTCTGGCGGACCGCTGGCGCCAGAATCCTCCGGCGGGACGCGTAACGCTGGTCTTCGCGGACCAGCAGCACTATCACAACGCCGGGCTGCTGCGGACCTTGCGCCGCTTCGCCGCCGAGCCGCCAGATCGCATCGTGGCGCTGCGGCCCACGGGCAACGACGGCCTCGAGGGAGCGGCGGCGAGCCCGGGCGGCGACCAAATTCTGCGCGACCTCATCGCGCTCGGCCGCGAGCGTTCCGTGGAGATCCATCCCCGCGCAACCGCCACCTTCTCGTTCGGACCATTCGAGACCGCCAGCCCCTGGCCCGCTCCGGCGGCCGCCGTGAACCTGGGTCCGGCCAACGCCGGCTCCAGCGCGGAGTACTACTCCTGGGAGGAGTTGGGACAGGCGACAGGCCTGCTGGCGGCGTTCGCCGGCGATTCCAGCGACACCGACTGGACGGCCGCGCTGCGCCGCCACCGACCCGCTCCGGCCGAGCAAAGGCCGACTTCCCCGCCCGACCCCTTGTTCGACCTGCTCTCCGAGCTGATCGAAGCGCCCGGCGTCAGCGGTGACGAAGGCGCCGTCCGCGAGCTGATTCAGCAGCGCTTGCCCGCCTGGGCTCGGGAGCGCAGCGAGACCGACGAGGCCGGCAACCTGATCGTGCGGCTGGGTCGCGGAGACGAACCCAAGGCCGTCTTCATCGCGCACATGGACGAGATCGGCTTTCGGATCTCCCGCATCGACGCCACCGGACGCATCGCCGTCGACTCGCGCGGCGGCCTCAGCGATGAGCTCTTTGCTTTCCGGCCCCTGATCCTGCGCACGCCGAACGGCGCTCGAACGGCCTGGATGGAGCGCGCAGGGTCCGTGCGGCTGGGTCCCGGATTGCAGGCCGAAGCCGAGGCCTTGGGGGCCGAGGTCGGCCAGACCCTCACACCACCCAAGAAGCTCATCCGCTTATTGGGTGAGAGGATCAACGGACGTTCGCTCGACGATCGGGCCGGCTGCGCCGCGCTGCTGCTGGCGCTGCTGGCGCTCGACGGGAACAAGCTCGCAGCCGAGGGCGCGCCCGTCTGGTTCGTCTTCTCGAGCGAAGAGGAGGTCGGGCTGCTCGGCGCCGAGGCTTTCGCCAAGGCGCATCCGCCCGAACGGGTCTACGCCGTGGACAGCTTGGTGACCTCCGACTCGCCGCTCGAGCCCAAGCGGCTGGGCTATCTGCGGCTCGGCGACGGCGCCGCGTTGCGAGCGCTCGACAACTCCGGGCTCACGCCCCGGGCCGCCGTCGAGGATGTTCTGGCGCTCGCGAGGCAAGCCCAGATCCCCGTGCAGATCGGCGTCACCGCCGGCGGCAACGATGGCTCGAAGTTCACCCAGTACGGCGCGGTGAACATTCCGCTGAGCTTCCCGCTGCGCTCCTCGCACACCTCCGCCGAAACCGCCGACCTGCGGGACCTGCGTGCGCTCACCGCCCTGGTCGAGCTGCTGGCCAACCGCGAGATCAGCAGCCGCTGAGGCGAATTGGCGCGACGGGATCGGTCGAAACCCTGCGGGCCGATAGCCGCCTCCGCCGATAGACTCATGCTGGAGAGTTATCGTGCGACTGGTCCTGATCCTTGTGTCGGCCGCGAGCCTGGCGGCCGTCTCCCCCGCGGCGGAGTTGCGGCTCAACGTGTTGGACGAGAGCGGCGCCGAGGCGTGGGCGCGCTTCGAAGTCCGTGGTCCCGACGGCAAGATGCACCAGCCCCTGGGGGCTTTGCGTGACATCACGGCGTCGAACCGTGCGTCGGGCGAACCCTGGTATGTCGGCTCGTTCGTCGGACGCGGCCCTCAGGTGATGGACCTGCCCGCCGGCCGCTACCTCGTCGTCGTCGAGCGCGGTCCGGAGTTCGAGCGCGTCGAGGAGGAGATCACGCTGGCGGGCGAACCGATCGAGAAGACGATCCGCCCCGCGCGCTGGATCGACATGAACGAGCTCGGCTGGTACTCCGCTGACTTCCACATCCACCGCCCGCTCGAGGACGTCCCCAAACTGATCCAGGCCGAGGATCTCAACCTCGGAGTCGTCTTCACCCTCTGGAACCAGCGTGACGCCTTCGAGAAGAGCGCTTGGCCGGCGAACCCGGTGGTGAAGGTCGACGGCCGCCACCTCTACACTATCCTGAACGCCGAGGACGAGCGCGGCGGCGGCGCTTGGATGCTGCACATGCTGCGCCAGAAGATCGACCTGAAGGTTCCGGGGCGCTGGTATCCGCCGGGGCTGAAGTTCATCCGCGAGGCCGTGGCCCAGCGCTACGTACCCACGGGTTTTCCCTGGATCGAAGTGGAAAAACCCTTCTGGCTGGAGGCGCCGGTGGTCATGGCGCTGGCGACTCCGGACTCGATCGGCCTGCTGCACAATCACTTCGAGCAGTACGGCATGCTCGACAACGAAGCCTGGGGACGTGCGCGTGACGCCAAACGCTACCCCGGGCTGCAGGGCTTTGTGGAAGCGAGCCTGGAGATCAACTATCGCTTCTGGAACCTCGGCTTCGAGGTTCCGGCCTCGGCGGGTTCGGCCTCAGGGGTGCTGCCCAACCCGGTCGGCTACAACCGCCTCTACGTTGAGGTCCGCGAGCCGTTCGACGTAGAGCCGTTCTACCGCAACCTGCGCCAGGGCCGCAGCTTTGTCACCAACGGCCCGATGCTGTTCTTCGAAGCGACCGAGATGCCCGGCCGGCGCGTTTCGCTCGAGGTCGACGTGCGTTCACGCGAGCCGCTGGACAAGGTGGAGATCGTGGCCAACGGCGTGGTGATCGAAACCTTCGCCGCCCCGCCCGGCAAGACTCGCTTCGAGACCGAAGTCTCCCTGCGGGAGGGCCTCTACACCTGGGTCGCGGCCCGCGCCTTCACGCGCAACGAGTCCACCATCCGCATGGCGCACTCCCAGCCGCTGCGACTGCAGGGCTTCTGGCCAACCCAGGACGACGCGGCCTTCTTCATCCGCTGGATCGACGACCTGATCGCCGACTCCCAAGCGGACTCTTCGCGCTTCGCCAACGAAGCGCAGCGGGACGAGGTGCTGGAGATCTATCGCCAGGCCCGGCAGTTCTACGCGGACCTGCAGTAGCCCGGGCTACTGCAGCGGCAAAACGATCGACAAGATCTGCGAGACGACGTACCCGGTCAGTCCCAGCACGGCCAGCAAAGGCGTCCAGGTCTTGAGCGACTCGGCCTCGGTCAGGCCCGACATCTTGGTGTAGACCCAGAAGCCCGAGTCGTTCATCCAGGAGCCCACGAGCGACCCCGAGCCGATGGCGCAGGCGATGTAGACGGGGTTGTAGGGCAAGCCCGTCTGCACCAACGGCGCCATGATCGCGCTGACGGTGATCATCGAGACCGTGCCCGAGCCCTGGGCGACCTTGAGCAGGGCGCCGAGCAGAAAGCTCATCATCAGCATCGGGACGCCCATCTGTGCGCTCATCTCGCCCAGCACCGCACCCACGCCGGCCTTCTGCAACATGCCACCGAAGGAGCCGCCGGCCGCGGTAATCAGGATGATCAGGCCGCCGGAGGCGAAGGCGGTCTCCACCGTGCCCTGCATCTCCGACAGCGCCAATCCCTTCTGCTTCATCAGGATGTAGACCGCCAACACGGTCGAGACCAGCAGCGCGAAGTTCGGATTGCCGATGAAGGCGGCGAAGTCCGCCAGAGGCCCTTGCACGCCCAAGGCTCCGCTGAGGGTGTTGAGCGTGATCATGATGACGGGCAGGATGATCGGCGACATCGACAGGGCAAAGCCCGGTAGCTCGCCTTCCTGCTTAGCGGCCAGAATCTCGAGCTCCTGCAAGGTCATCCCCGGGGTTTCGCGCAGCGGCACATCGAGCTGCTGGTTGCGCAGCTTGGAAAAGGCCAAGCCCACCAGCGACATCGGGACGCCGACGATCGCACCGACCAGAATCATCACGCCCAGGTCGATGCCCAATGTGTCGGCCATCGCCAGCGGCCCCGGGGTCGGGGGCACCATCGAGTGCGTCACCGCGCCGCCGGCGCAGATCGACATCAGGAACAGCAGGTAGTTCTTGCCGGTCCGCACGCGCATGGCCCGGGCCAGCGGCACCAACAGGTAGAAGACGGTGTCGAAGAAGACCGGCACGGACAGCACGTAGCCGCTGGTCATCAGCGACAAGGAGGCGTTCTTCTCACCCAAGCTGCGCACGAAGACACGGACGATCTTGTCCGCCGCGCCCGACTCCATCAAGCACTGGCCGATGAGCGCCGCCAGGGCGATCACGATGCCGATGCCGCCGCAAACTCGTCCGAAGGCCGAAGCGACCTCGGGCATCACCTCTCCCCAACCCACCTGCGACGACAACACGCCCACCGTCATGGCGGCGGTGATCAACGCCACGAAGGCGTTGATCTTCATACGGATGATCAGGAGGAAAACGACGCAGATGGCGATGGCTAGAACGAGTAGGGGATGAAGCTCCATGGCTCGGGAAAGCTTAGCAGAGCAGGACGCCTGTTCGCTGTTTCCGGCCGGGGTTATACTGGGCGGCGATGCGCTCCATTGCGGCCTCGACTCTGCTCCTCTCGCTGCTCGGTTGCAGCGCGGCTCCGACCCCGGAGGCGGCTCCGAAAGCTTCGGCGGACGATCCCCGAGTCGAGGTGGCCGCCTCGATCACCTTCACCGAAGGGCCCACCGTCTACAAGGACGGTTCGGTGTTCTTCAGCGAGATGCGCTCCAACCGCACCATGCGCTACTTTCCCGAAGACGGCCACTACGAGACCTTCCGCGCCGACGCCCACGGGGCCAACGGCCTGCTGTTCGACTCCGAATGGCGCCTGATCTCGTGCGAGACTACGCCGCCGCGCATCACTCGCACCAACGTGGAGACCGGCGAGGTCGAAGTCCTGGCTGACAGCTACGAGGGCAAGCGGCTGCACCAACCAAACGACGTGACCTTCGACGCCAAGGGCCGGTTGTACTTCTCCGACCGTCCCGGCGAGACGATCGAGCCCGATCAGACCGGCGTATTCGCCGTCTACCGCATCGATCCCGATGGGACGATCGACCGCATCCTGTCCTCGCCGGACATCCAAATGCCGAACGGCGTCATCATCTCACCGGACGACAAGATCCTCTATCTGATCGAGGCGCACCCGGACGCCGACCACGCCCGCATGATTCGCGCCTACGATCTGGCCGAGGACGGAACCGTGTCGAACATGCGGGTCTTCCACGACTTCTATCCGGGGCGCTCGGGCGACGGCATGACGATTGATGCGGAAGGCAATCTGTGGGTTTGCGCCGGACTCCTGCGCACGCGAGGCACCAGCGAAACGCTCGACACCCAGGCCGGCGTGCACGTGTTCGCGCCCTCGGGCGAGCGCATCGACTTCTATCCGGTCTGGGAGGACACGATCACGAACGCCGCGTTTGGCGGCCCGGACCTGAAGACGCTGTACGTGACGGCCGGCAAGACGCTGTTCCAGATCCAATCGCCCCGCCCCGGCACGCGGCGCTAATTGGCGGCAACAAAGTAAGGCCGGGACCGCGTCGAGCGCGCCCCGGCCTCGAGAGAGCCTGCTCCGCCTACCGCTTGCGGCGGACAGCGGCCATCCCCAGCAGGCCCAAGCCCAGCAGCAGCACCGTGCCGGGTTCCGGAACTGTTGGGCCCACGGCGGTCCCGGTGCGGAAGTTATCGAAGACGATCCGCTGGCCGTCCACCAGATTGCTGAAGGACAGGTTGATCTGCTCGACGCTGTTGAAGTCGCCCCCTAGTCCGAACGGCGAGAACGAGGCGAAAGGAATCTCGATCGTCGTCGGAGTCGACACGTTGAACGGCAGGTCCACTTGCGCACCGGCGCCGTCGTTGATGGTCTCGTAGATCTCGACGCGCAGTATGGTCGACAACGTAGTCCCGGAGATCTCGAGCAAGTCGAGCAGAAAACGGTCCGCCAGGCCGCCCTCATCGACAGCCGCGCCTCCGAGGCCCAAGCTGGCGACATTGCTGGCGTCGCTTCCGTCATAGAGCAGAAAGGCGAAAGAGGACACGCCGGTCCCGGTCGGGCTGGTTGCGACGATCGTCGCTTCGCCGCCGGTCGCCTCGAAGGAGATGCCGTCGGCGAGATTGACGTCTCGCTCGCCGCCCAGGATGTCCCCGCCGGCGGCGAAGTTCCCGATGCCGGTGACGGCCGGAGTCTGGCTCGTCGAGAAGTCGTCGATGGTGAGCGCCACGGCCGGAAGAGAGGCGGCGGCGACGAGTGCGATGAATCGGATGAAAGTCATGAGTGAGCTCCGCCGACCCTCCCCAGGGCGGCCTCCCCATGGAATCAGCCCCCGGCGCGCCCTACAACCGACCAGAGGCGACAATACGCGACAAGCGCCGCTCCGGACCGAACGACAGAAACGACAGTCCCGACACTGCCCCCGCATGTCATTGATAAATCGAAGCTTCCTAGTCCACTGCTGACGGCCGGCCGGTTCGCGATTTGCCGGGTCGATCCGAAGCCCGCTACGCTGGAGCGGTCGGCGGCTCGGTCGTCGCAACAGCCCAAGGATGTCGCAGACTCCGCCGCATGAGCCTGCTCCGGAATCGTCGGATCAGGTGCTGAGCTCCTGGAAGGAGATCGCAGCGTATCTGGGGGCCACCGATCGGACCGTCCAGCGCTGGGAGAGGCAGGACGGCCTGCCCGTCCACCGACTGCCCTTCCGCAAGCGCGCAGCGGTCTTCGCCTATCGCTCGGAGATTGATGAGTGGCTGCGGCGCGGCCGTTCCGAACAGGGACGCATCGCCGAGCCCTCGGAAGAATCGGCTGCCTTCGCCGACGAGGAACCGCGGCGGGCGCGGACGCTCGCCATCGCGGCGGCGGCGGCTTGTTTCGTCGCGGCGGTCTCGGCTTGGAGCCTATGGCCGTCGGGCGACGACGTGGCCTTCGGGCCGTCCGAGCCGCTGCTCGACCTCCCCGGGCTGCAGGCTTCCCCGGCGCTGTCGCCCGATGGGACCCGGCTGGCCTTCTGCTGGCGGACGCCGGAAGCGCAGGACTACGACGTCTACGTGGTCGACCTGGCGGGCGGCGAGCCGCGCCGCCTCACGCAAAGTCCGGACGACGACCTTGGGCCCTCTTGGTCCCCGGACGGCGAGACGCTGGCCTTCACGCGGCACCATTGGAGCCGCCGCCGCTGGACAGGCGGTGCGATGGACATCCTGCTGGTTCCAGCGGCCGGCGGCGCCGAGAAGCTCGTCGCGAGCGTGACCGAACCGATCTCCTTCTACCCCTGGCCCGGCCCGTCGGTGGCTTGGTGGCCCGACGGTTCGAGTCTGGTTGCGCCCGATACGCCGGGCTCGGCCGGACAAGGCCTGTTTCGATTCGACTTGGACGGCAAGCGTCTCGATCAGCTCACAGCGGGCGCCAGGGGCTCGGGCGGCGACGCCAGCCCGGCCGTCTCTCCCGAAGCCGACAAGTTGGCGTTCCTGCGGCGCAGCGCGGCCGGCTCGCACGTCTATATCGTGGACATCGGAGGCGATCCCAAGCTTCCCACGTTGCTGGCAGGCGACATTGGTTGGGCCACCAGCCCGCGCTTCTCACCCGACGGCGGCGAAGTCTGGGCCTGGATGGGAGGCGCGGACGGCGCCAAGCGGCGGCTATGGAGCCTCGACCCGCGCGGAGAGCGGCCGCCAAAGGTTCTGTTGGAGCCGGAGGGTCGCGCCTTCGAGCTCTCGATCGGCCACTCCGCGGAGGGCGACCTCGAGATCATCTACCCCTCCGCGGCTGTCCGCACCAGTCTCTGGCTGCTCGACTTGACCAACCCGGACGCCAAACCCCAGCGGATCGCGCCGTCCGACGGCCTCAGCGAGTATCCCAGCTTCTCGCCCGACGGACGCCTACTGGCCTTTTCGTCAGACCGCTCCGGCGCCCCGGCGCTGTGGATTGCCGAGGCCGATGGCTCGAATTCCCGGATGTTGACCGACCAGTTGGGCGACATCGGCGGCTCGTTCGCCTGGTCGCCCGAGGGGGACCGCTTGCTCGGGTCGGCCCGCGACGACATGGGACTCCATATGTTCCTGGTCGACGCGGCCAACGGGGAATCCAAGCGCATCACCAGCGGGCCGTACATCTACCAGAATCCCACTTGGCCGGAATCCGCAGCCGCGTATGTCGCCTCGGACGTAGGCGGAGGACGGGCGCTGCTACGGTTCGACCCCGACGCCTTGGAGCCGGAGGAGGCGTCTCCGCGCGGCGCTCTGTCGATCCGCTTCTCGCCCGGCGGAGAGCACGCGGTCTTCTACATGGGAGAAGGCGCCCTGATCGCGGCGCGCAGGGGCTCGCGCGAAGGCGTGCGGGTGGGTTGGGTGTATCAGCCGCAATCCTTTGACGCGGCTCGCCAGTTCTTCTGCTTCCTGGCGCGTGAGCACGACGGCAGCGGCCGCGCCACCCTCTACCGCCGGCCGTTCAGCGGCGGAGAGCCCCAGTCGCTGCTCACGATCGAGCGGCCGTGGCGGGGCCTGGCGGTCAGCCCGGACGGCGCCCGGCTGGTGTATTCCGCCGTGGATGAAGAGTCCGGCAAGCTGCTGCGCTCCCGCCACGGGCGTTAAGCCCGCGTGCGGCTCGACCCTATCCCCAGCGATACAGGAAGACCTCGTGCAAGGGGATCTCCGGGTCTTCGTCCACCAGCTCTTCGACCCTCTCCGGCGTCCAACCGGGCAAGGGGAACTTGTAGGCGACCAAGCGCGTTCCCGGACGCAGCGTCTGCTCCAGCCGGGGCGTGACCTTGGCCAAGCCTTCCGGCGTGAGGAACGTCGAGATCACGTCGGGCGCGGAATAGTCGGCCAGGATCAGATCCTCGTTGCGGATCTCGGCGCGGTCTTCGACGTCGGCCGCCTTGATGGCGCTGCGGCTCTCGGCGATCAACAGCTCATCGATCTCATAGCCCACCGCGTGGGCGCCGAACTCGCGGGCCGCCATCAGTACGATGCGGCCGTCGCCGCTGCCCAGGTCGTAGAGAAGGTCCCCGGGGCGCAAGCCGCTCATCTCGAGCATGAGCCGCACCACCGGTAACGGCGTGGGATAGTAGGTGGCCAGCAGCTCAGGCCCTTCCGGCGGCTCGGCGGCGAGCGACTCGGTTGCAGGCGCCTCGGTGGCGACCTCCGCGCCTCGGCAGCCCCAGGACAGTCCGGCCGCGGCGGCCAGCAGCCGTCTTCTCGAAAATTTCACCATGGGAGAGGGGTCGGCTACCGCTGGTAGATATAGATCGTGTGCGGCAACCCGTCGATCTCGTTCTGCTCGTCGTGCTCCACGCGCCGGGTCGGCTCCCACTCCGGAATCTCGAAGTCGTGGGAGACCACCACGGCGCCCTTTTTGAGCTCGCGCTCGAAGATTGGCCGGAGCATCTTCAGCGCCCGCGGCAACAGATAGACCGTCACCAAGTCGGCCTCGGCGAGGTCGGCCTGGAACAGGTCCTGCTGGATGATCTTGGCCTGCTCGGCCAGGCCCATCTCGTCGATCTGACGGCGGCTGCTGATCACCAGCTTGGGATCGAGCTCGTAGCCGACCGAGCGCGCTCCATAGTTCCGCGCCGCCAGGATCACAAGGCGTCCGTCGCCGCTGCCCAAGTCAATGTGCAACTGCCCCGGCTGCAGCCCGCCCTCTTCGAGCATCGCCTTGGCGACCTCGATCGGAGTCGGGTAGTAGGGCGCCACGTTGCCCTTGGGCGCTCGGGCGGGAGCCTCGGCCGCCGGCAGAGATCCTAGCGCCGACAACAAACACAGCAGAGCGAGCGTCGCCGCCGCGCGAGTCCGCCGCCGGCCTGTTTGGGGCGATTTCACACTGCGAGTATAAACCAGCCGGCCGGCCGGCCCCAGCCCGCCCCGCTCGGGCCGGATCGTCAATGTGAGATCGCATCCATTTAACGCGCATTTAACTGCATTTCCTGCAACCAAATCGAGCCCCCAGGCGCCTAACAAGAAGAAGGCGAGGCGCTGGATTCATCAGCAAGCGCCCAAGCGAGGAGATGTAAGATGTTCAATAAGTTACACGTGCGCCACTGGGCTCTTCCGGCAGCCGCACTGTTGCTGGCGCCGCTGGCCTTGACGGCGGCAGACACGGGAGTTTCCACGGAAATTCGCAACCAGATCGAAGTCGCGCACCACGAAGCCGAGGCCCTGCGCCATAGCGCCGACAACCTCGCAATGCTGGCGCGCACGCCGCTCAAGTACTCCAAGGTCGCCCACGCCACCGAGCTGCATCGCTCGCTGAGCCGTTTGGCTGACCTGCAGGCGACGGTGAAGTCGTTGACGGCGATAGAGGCCAAGGCCACCCCCGCCGAGCGCGGCGAGATCGATCACCTGAAGGCGGACCTCCGGCCCGTCGTAGTGGACGCTCACAAGGCCCTTCGCACGTTCCATGACAACGGCGTCAACGGCCTTTACGCGCCGGACTATCAAAACAGCGTCCGCGGCCTGTACGAAGGGGCCAAGGCCCTCGTGGCCGAAACCGCCGTCCCCGTAGCCGCAGCCGCCGACTAGTCCGGATTTGCGCCCCGCCCCCCAGCAGCGGTCGAGCCTTCGGGTTCGGCCGCTTGCCTTTTAGGGGTCTCGCTACTGCTGTTGCTGCTGCTCGGCCTGCCGGCGCGCTTGCGTGGCCTCTTCGCCAAAGAAGAAGGTCAGCAGCGCGAAACGTCGGCCGCGCGTCACGTCGGTGGCCTCGTGCAGATGGGCGCAAGAGAAGACGATGGCGGCCCCGGTCGGCGGGTTGTAGAGCTCCGGGCCGAACTCGGGGAAGCGCAGAAATCCTCCGTCGTACTCGCCCGCGTTGAGGTTGAGCGTCATCGCGAAGCGCCGATGCCGGGCGTCCGGCGTGAGGTTATCGCGATGCAGGCGGAAGTAGCCGGCCTGCCGCTCGGCTTCGTTGGCCTCGTAGCAGACCACCTTGAACTTCTCGAAGCGTGTGACCGGATAGAAGAAGGCCTTCTGGATCTCCGGCAGCACCCGCCGCGCGATGCGGTCGCTGAGCAGATTCAGCAGATCGGGGTCCTCGACGGTGTGGTCGCGCCGCACCTTGCGGGCGGCGTCCGGGACCAGCTCGATGGCGCCGTCGACGAACCGCACCATCCCGGACTCCGTGTTGTCGGACTCGTAGGCGTCGATGCACGCCTGGATCAGCTCGGGCTCGAGGACGTTGGGCACGATCAGCACCGGGGCCGTCGAGCCGACGATGCGCCAGGCGCGCGCTTCCTCGTTGGCCTGCGGCGCGATAGAAGCAGCATCGTCCACGGTCTGCGCCACGGCGTCGATCCGCACCGTCGGATCGAGCGCGAAGAAGCGCGCCGGCCGGTTAGGCGCCCGTCCCAAGCAGGCCGCCACGGCGCGGCCGTCGTCCACCACCACCGGAGTCTTGATCTGGTTCTCGGTCACGAAGGATTGCAACTCCGGCAGCGCCCCCGCGGCCACGATCGCGGCGTTGTAGTGGGTCTGCTCGCTCACCAGGCGGTCGAAGGCGATCAGCGTGGCGGCGTCGGCGACCACCGACGACGACACGGCCACCAAGGCCGGCTCGCCCACCAGAAACTCGTACAGAGCGATGGCGCGGCCGTCAGGCCCTTGCCGGATGATTTCGGGGAAGCGGTCGCCGGCTTCGAGCGGCCGGGCGGGATCGGGCGTACTCATGAAGCTTCAATTGTACGAAGCCGGCTCAGCGAACCCGGGACCGCGCTCTAGCGAGGAGCGCAGGCCTGCTTGTCGAACAGGGACCCGATCGAGACCAGCTCGATCCCCTTGCGCTCGATCTCCGCGCGCACCTCGGGGTCCGTCCAGGCCGCCAGCACGGAGCTACGCCGCTCCGCCCACCACACGCCGTCGTTCGTATCCACGGCCCGCAGCTCGGGCGCATCCTCGGCGGGATGCCCCACGTACAGATACAGTCCGGGTTCGAGCTCTCTTAGAGCCGTCAGCAGAGCCTTCTTGATGCCGGCCCGCGTCGTATCCGGGTACTTGGGGCTGAAGCGCTTCTCACCGAACATCCCCCCGCCGGAGATTCCCAGGCAGTATTGTTGCGCCAGCTTCTGGGTGATGGGCAGCAAGTCCTCGCGGCAAGCCATCGCCATGTGGCAGTCCACGTAGTCCAGTTGGAGGCCCAGCCCCAGAGCGCGCTCAATCTGCGCGCGAAACTCATGCTCGGCTTCCACCGGGTTGGGAGCGTGCTCGGCCCAGGGAGCGCCGTCGGCCTTCCAGTCCGCCGGCCGCGGCGCGCGGTAGCCGAACCCATAGAGATAGCCGTCCGGCGCCACCAGACTCGGCACGGCGCTGATGGGAGACACCGGCCGCCAGCGCAGGGTGTTCCATTCGCTGGTGATGGTCAGGTGGACTCCGACGCTCCATTCCGGATGCCCCCGGATGATGCGCGCGGTCTCGCTGAACCAGGGCCCCGGCGTCAGCAGGCTCGCCGATTGCATCACCCCGTCCTCGAAAGCCTTCTCCAAAGCCATGTTCGAAGCGTGGGTATAGCCGAAGTCGTCGCCGCGCACGATCAGCCGAATCGGTTCAGCGGCCTGGCAGATCCAGACGGCCCACAGGGCGAGAACGAGCGCGCGCATCGGTAAAGAGTATACCGGCGGTAAATTTTTCGCACCGTTCCCGCAAAAATTTCCTCACGCTATTACGACTCGTTTACCGCCAAAAGCAGGCCCTTGCCCGGGGTCCAAAGCACTAACCCTCTCATCCTGCGTGGGATAGCCGATTTCTCTCGATCCGCTCCTGAGTTTGGCCCCCCGTGTGCCTTATTGGGAGGCACGAGGACGAAAGGTTCAAACAGGAGATCCGCCGCCATGAATTCGATTCAATCCAGCTCTTCCCAGCCCATGCAGCCGAGCCGCCGTCCCGGCGGAACGGCCATGAAGCTCGGTCTCGCCGGAGTCGCGATCATGGCGCTCGCATTCAACATCTACTTGATCTCCAAAGTGAATTACGTCGAAGGAAAGGCTGAATCTCAGCGCGAGTCCCTGGAGATGGAGATCAGCGCGCTGCAGGAGCGCCTGGCCGTACAGCACAGCAAGCAGCAGCAAACGCTGGCTGAGCTACGCGCCAGCATCGACGACACCTCGCGCAACGCCTATTCGCAGGCCCGCAACGAGTCGCAGAAGCGCGCCACCGATGTGGCCAAGGTCGTCGCGGCCAAGCAGAAGGAACAGCAGGACATGTTTCTGCAGGAAATCGGCGGCGTGAAGGATAAGGCCGCTACGAACGCGCAAGGACTGGAAGTCGTGCGCGGCGAGGTGGCCGGCGTGTCCACGAAGATCGACGACACGCGGCGGGACCTCATGGAAACCGAGGACGTGCTGCTGCATACCCAGGACCAGTTGCTGGGCGTAAATACGCGGATGGACGAGCATGCCTCCGACATCGCCCGGCTCCGGGACCAGAACGAGCGCGCCGTCACGCCTTTCCAACTGGACAAGAGCAAGGAGCGCACGCGGGTGGACGACGTGCACATCCGGCTCAAGAGCGTGGATGTGGGCAAGAACCGCTACACGGTCGAGATTCTGGCGGATGACAAAGTGATCGTGCAGAAGGACAAGTACCTCAACGAGCCGGTCGAGTTCTACGTGACCGGCGCCGACCGGCCCTACGAGATCGTGGTCACCGGCATCGAAAAGGACAAGGTCAGCGGTCACTTGAGCAAGCCGAAGTTTGCAGCGCTGGCGCGGCGCTGAGAGAAGTTTGGACCGGGAGCTTCGGCTCCTGATCCAGACGGCGGGCGAGGTCCCCTGATCGGGCGCTAGGGGGCCTCGTACCAGCCGACCAAGGGTTTGAGGTCGAGCGAGCTTGGCTTGCCGATCTCAGGGCGGAGTGAGGTTTCCGTGGTTCGGGCGCTCCACGGAAACCTCGCTCCAAAAGCCCGAAGCGGGTTTGAGGTCAGTGGGGTTTCCTGCTGATCTCGGGGCGGAGTGAGACTTCCGTGGTTCTGGGCGCTCCACGGAAGTCTCGCTCCAAATGCCCCGAAACGGTTCGAGGTCAGCGGGGCTCTTCCTTCTGACCTCGGGGCAGAGTGGGACTGGCGTGGTTCTGGGCGCTCCACGCCAGTCTCGCTCCTACCAAGCCCCAGCGAGTTTGAGGCCCGGCGGGCTTGCCTGCCGACCTCAGGGCGGAGTGAGGTTTCCGTGGTTCTGGGCGCTCCACGGAAACCTCGCTCCGGAAGCCCAGCGAGTTTGAGGCCGGTCAAGCGAGCTTGCCGGTCTCAGGGCGGAGCAAGGTTTCGGTGGTTCTCGGGCGCTCCATGGGAACCTTGCTCCGATCGCCCTTTGAAACGGGTTTGAGGACGGGCGGCTTCGGCCAACCGCTCCTTGAGGGTGGAACGGGGTTGTTCATGGTTTCGGGCGCTCCATGGCGACTCCGTTCCCACACCCTCCGGTTACGAGTTTGAGCAGGGCGGGCGCTCTGTTCAAGGGACTGGGCGAGGTTTTCATTCGGGCGCGTTGGAGACCTCGTCCAGCCCACCAAGGTTTGCGAAACGGGTTTGAGTCGAGCCGGCGACGGCTCGGCTCATGACGGGAGGAACGGGGTGAAACCCTATCGGGCGCTGGGAATCGCCCCGTTCCGACCGACTTCCCGGTTTCTTTCGAGTTTGGGCAGGGCGCAAGCTCGGCCCGAGCGGTAACGGGGTCCTCTTCATCGGGCGCGAAGAGGGCCCCGTTTCTGTTTGCCGGTTCCGGTCCTTCTCCTCGCAGTACGATAATGGGGCGCATGAATCGTCGCCAGTTCGCCGCCTTCTGCGGACTCATTCTTTCGACCCGCTGCGGCGGCGACCCGCCCGAATCAACCCCCTCGCCCGCCATGAATTTAGAAACCAAAGTCGAGCAATACGTCCCGTTTCGCCTGCAAGCCGACCTGGGAGGCCTGAGCGCCAACCAGCGCAAGATGCTGCCGCTGCTGATCGAGGCCGCGCAGATCATGGACGGTTTGTTCTGGCGCCAAGCCTACGGCGACAAGCAGGCCTTGCTGAGCTCGCTCGACGGCGCCGCGCGGCGCTTTGCGGAGATCAACTACGGCCCCTGGGACCGTCTCGGCGACAACGAACCGTTCCTGCCCGGCGTCGGCCCCAAGCCGCCCGGCGCGGAGCTCTATCCGCACGATGTGACCAAGCAGGAGTTCGAGGCCGCCGTCGCAGCCTCCTCCGATGAGGGCAAGGCGCTCAAGAGCCTCTACACGGTGGTCGAGCGAGAGGGCGGAGCGCTGGTCGCCAAGCCCTACGGCCAGGTCTTCGGCCCGGAGCTCGAGCAAGCCGCGGGCAAGCTGCGCGAGGCCGCCGCGCTGGCCGAGGACGAAGGCTTCCGCAAGTACCTGACGCTGCGCGCCGACGCCCTCGTCCACGACGACTATCAGCCGTCAGACATGGCCTGGATGGACATGAAGTCCAACCAGATCGACCTGGTCATCGGACCGATCGAGACCTACGAAGACCAGCTCTACGGCTACAAGGCGTCATTCGAGGCCTACGTACTGCTCAAGGACATGGATTGGAGCGGCCGGCTTGCCAAGTACGCCGCGCTGCTGCCGGCTCTGCAACAGGGGCTGCCCGTACCGCCCGAGTACAAAAAGGAAGATCCCGGCGCGGACTCCGACCTCAACGCCTACGACGTGCTCTACTACGCCGGCGACTGCAACGCCGGGGCGAAGACAATCGCCATCAACCTGCCCAACGACGAGGAAGTCCAGCTCGCCAAGGGCGCCCGCCGCCTGCAGCTCAAGAACGCCATGCGGGCCAAGTTCGAGAAGATTTTGCTCCCCATCGCCGGCGTGCTCATCGCCGAGGACCAGCGCGAGCACGTGGACTTCGACGCCTTCTTCGCCAACACGATGTTCCACGAGGTGGCCCACGGCCTGGGCGTGAAGCAGACCCTGACCGGCAAAGGCATGGTGCGCGAAGCCATGAAGGAGAAGGCTTCGGCCCTGGAAGAGGGCAAGGCCGACATCCTGGGCGTCTACATGGTCACCAAGCTCATGGAGATGGGCGAGCTCGGCGACGACGTCGACCTGATGGACAACTACGTCACCTTCCTGGCCGGCATCTTCCGCTCCATCCGCTTCGGCGCTTCCAGCGCGCACGGCGTCGCCAACCTCCTGCGCTTCAACTTCTTCGCGCAGATGGGGGCGTTTTCCCGCGATGAGGCCACGGGAACCTACCGGGTCAACCCGGACGCCATGGCCGCGGCTGTCGAAGCTCTGTCACGCAAGATCCTCACCTTGCAGGGCGATGGAGACTACGACGGGGCCGCGGCGTTCGTCGCCGAGATGGGCCGGATCGGCCCGGATCTCCAGGCGGACTTGGACCGCCTGGAAGCGGCGTCAATCCCGGTGGACATCGTGTTCGAGCAGGGCGTCGAGGTTCTTGGGCTCTAGGACAGAGCCGATAGCCGCCGGCCGCCAGCTATCGATCGTGCTCGACCTTCGGTCGGCTTTGCGCGATGTGCCAGAGTATGCCGGAAGGATCGACGACATAGGCGATTCGCAGCCCCCAGGGCTGCATCGCCGGCGGTTTGGGGGCGGGCACGCCGAACCGCGCGGGCAGATCCAGTGACACAACGTGGGACCACCAAGCGTCGAGGTCGTCCACCACGAGCTGCATCATGAAGTTCTCCGCCCATTCCTTTTGGAAGTAATTCTGGAGGATGAAGCTGCTCGCCCCGATTCGGAAGATCGCGACCTCGCCATCCAAAACCTTCTCAAAGCCAAACGCCTCATAGAAACGCTTGGACTCTTGGAAATTCTTGGCCGGGAGAAACGGCCGGCTCAACTCCGTACCAACTGGGACGCTCATACGATTCTTGGGACCCTCGATGAAGCCGATGCTCCGGTTGTCTCGATTCTAACTCCACACGTCTCTAGCTCCACACGTCGAGGATCCACCCGGTGGAGCGCCCTCCCGGAGCCCCCCGAAAACGCGCCGAATTTCCACAGATGCTCCGTGGAGTTCCGCGGAGCGGATCGAGTATTGTTTGGAATTTCACCATGCCGGACTCATCCTATTCCATCGCGGTCCTGGGGACGACGTCCCGAGGCGAGAGCAACGTCTTCACGCTCTCCCCAGGGGCCGCCGCCGCCCTCGCCCACACTTTCCCCGCCGAGCCGGACGTCCGCTATTCCGGCTTGGCTTATGCGCTGTTCGAGCCGGAGCGCAGCGGCCCGGACACGCCTCCCTGGCGCAAGGGAGACATCCTGGTCG
This sequence comes from Acidobacteriota bacterium, assembly GCA_016125275.1. Taxonomy (GTDB): domain Bacteria; phylum Acidobacteriota; class Terriglobia; order Bryobacterales; family UBA6623; genus RI-231. Next base: position 36,306 of record WGMB01000002.1, read on the forward strand.
CGCGTAGCGAGGCGTCGCGCGCGGCGCAGACCCGCGGCATCGTTCGGCTGCGCCCGACGCCCGTCAGGGCCGGCCAGTTCGAGTACCGGGCCGAGACGCTGCTGCTGACCAAGGGCAAACCGACGGGCGGATTGGCGTTCGATCCCTTTGGCCGCCTCTACACCGCCGACCTCAGCGCCCGGCGGATCCTACGCATCGACTTTGGCGCCGGAGGCGCGCTCGACGAGACGCCCTGGTTCGACGTGCCGCCCGCAATCGACTGGAATGGAGACTTTGCACTCTCCCCCGACGGAGCTCTGTTCCTGTCGGGCGGCGTCGGCTCCAAGGGGCGCCTCATCAAGCTCTCGCTCGGAACCGATCCCCGCCCCGGCGCCCCCTCGAACCCTCCGGTGCTGCATCGTCCGGCCTACATCGAGAACAGCGCGATCCAGGGTTTCAGCTTCTACGACAACGACCGCGTGCTGTTCGCCGACGGCTCCGGGGCCTACGCTCTGGCTACGATCGACCCGGCCTTCGACCCAGCCCGCAACGCCGCGGCGCCGGCGGGGTCTGCGCCGCGCTATGCCGCCCCGGAATTGGCGCGCACGGCCATCGTGGACGTCTCGGTGATGCGAAACGCTTGGCAGGACTACCTGCAGGCCCAGCCCATCGTCGCAGACGCCATTTCCTGGTCGCCCCAGCCTGCGAACGCGGTTCCTTACCGCCGGTGGGACGCGGAACCGCCGACCGCGGACCTGGACCGCCGTCTCCACCGGATGTACGGCTGGATCGCCGCCGGGGAGTCCGCGCCGTTGGCCTACCGCTGGCAGATCGACCCGCTCACCGGCCAAACGCGGATTGGGCCCGAGACGCTGCAGATGTGGACCACGATCAGCCGGGACGACGCCGTCGACGCCTACCTGTCCTACCTCGCGCACTGCCTCTGGGTGCAGGTCCACAAGCAGACGCCTTGGAAGCTGCACGGCTACTCCCAGTCGGACCTGGATCTGCTGTTTCGCGGCGAAAACCTCTACCAGCCCAAGGACGCGACAGGCGCCCTGTTCCGCCTCAACGAGGGCGTTGTGGCCAACGCCATCCTCGGCGACCCCGTGCAGTCCTTCGCCTTTCTGACCGGGTCGGACCCCTCGGTTCGTCGCGGCCCTTCATTCATCCAGGCCAACCAGCGAACGACGATCTTTGCCCTCACGCGCTGGGTCATGGACCACATCCTGCACGGCTCCAACCCTTCCAGCAACGGCGTGGTCGCAGCCTACGGCTATATGGGATACGCCCCGGTGGAGACGGTTTTCCGGCGAAGGATCGATCCCGGCGGGCAGGGGCCGGTCGGCATGGTTCCCCGGCACTGGGCTTGGGCCGGATGCCATACCAGCGCCGGCTTCATGGTCCACTTGGCGCGGCTCCTCAACATCCCCGTGCGCCGCACGAAACTCTATGATTGGATTCCCGGCGCCACGGACTTCGGCTTCCACGGCGGGATCGACTTTCCGACCGAGCGGCTGGCCTGCTTCCACACCGACAGCTTCTACGCGAGCGGGCTGTTGTTCGACCCCTACCTCTCTCCCGAGCAGATCTACAACGGCGGGCCGCAGGCCGACTATGCCGCCTACCTGCAACAGTACGGCGCCGTGCCCAGCACGCCGGCCGAAGCGACCGCGGGCAATCAGGCGTACGCCCGTCTCGACGCCAGAATCGCGGCGCGCAACGCAACTCACCCATTGCTCCGGGAGGTCTGGCGGGCGGTCGCCTACTCTTCCAACCCGCCGGAGGTTCCCTGCGCGCAGCGCTACGCGAGCGCCATTGCGCTGCTGACAGCGGCGGGACTGAGCGCCGCCGAAGCCGAGCAATTGATCTGTGACAACGTTCAGACGTACCTGAACTTCATCGCGGACTTTCGAGCCCGCCACGCCGCCGAGTTGCCCACCTCCGGGACCGAGCAGCAGCAAGTGCAAGCCGCCTACCAGCTCTACGAACAGCTCCACGCCCAGTGGGAGATCGCCCGCTAACCAAGCTCGATGCGCGCTACGGCGGGGGCGGTGCGGCCGGCGGCGGGTCCGGGGCCTGCTCGTCGCCGGGGACCGGACGCGGCGTCGGAGTCGTACCGCCGCCTGTTCCGCCGCCGCTGCCGGTGCGATTGCCGATCTGCTGCCAGATCGAGGCGGCGATGCGGGCCACGTCCTCGGCGATGTTCGCCGCCTTCACGCCGTCCATGCCGGCCTTTGCCAGCGGCGTATTGGCGTCGATCGTCAGCGACTGCCCCGCCCCGACGGGCGTCTCCTTGTTGCTCGGCAGAATGCGGTGCCGCACGCCCACCAAGCCTTCGGTCACCGAGACTACGGTCGTCTCATACTCGTTGACTTCCACATCAAAGGTGGTGCCGCGCACCGAGATGACCGCCGTGGGCGTGAAGATGCGATGCGGGTTCGGCTGGCCGCCCAGTTTCTCGATGTAAATTCTGACGCGGCCCAGGAACACGTCGATCAGGTCGCGTAGATTGCCGGGATTCTTCCGAAAAATCACCCGTGAGTTCGGATAGACCAGAAAGTCGGCGCCGTCTTCCACGGCAAGGTGCGCGAAGCCGTCGTCGCCGGTGAGGATCATCTCGCCCACCGCCACGCGGTCCCCGGTGAATAGAGCCCACTCCTGCTCATGCCGAATGACGGAGACGTCACCCTGGGCTTCCACGACCTCCGCCGCCGTGGGCGCCTCGGTCGCGGCGATCTGGGCATGCAGATACATCGGCGCCAGAAGCAGCGCCAGCGCGGCCAGAGAACAACTTTGGAGGCGGGCGATCACGAGACTCCCGAAACCCCATTATCGCGGGCGCCGTCACTCATGCACGCGAAAAACCATAGGGCGCGGCGCCGAAGTCTCGGGTTTTCTTTCGATTCCGTCGATGGATGGCCGTGCGCTAGTCTGGTTAGGACATACCACCGTGTCGGGATGACACGGTCGGTAGCGCGACTCGCCGTCGGGGGCGCGGCGCGTCCTCTTACGGTAGCCCCCTGGTCCGTATGCTCCTTCGAGGAACGTTGGCGGTCGCAGTGGTTGTGGGTCTCGCCACGGCCGGGCCGTTGCGCGCCGAAGGGCCCTGGACGCTGCTCGGAGACCACGGCTTGACGGCCGGTTTGGCCGGCCCGCGCGGCGCCGGCGTGAGCTTCGTGGGCGTCTCGGTCGACGGCCGCACGCTGGCCGCCGTCACCGCGAGCGGCAAGGCCTGGGAGTCCTCCGACCAAGGTGCGAGCTGGCGCGCCGTCGAAGCCATCGACGCCACGACGCTTCTCCATCCGGAGAGGGCCGAGGCCGCCCCGCCCGGAGTGCCCGACGCCCTTACCATCCGGCATCCCTACCGGGCCGGTTGGCTCTACGCCCTAGCCGACGATCTCTACCGCAGCGAGGACGACGGCGCGACCTGGGTCGGGCTGACCGACGAGGCGGCCTTGCCGATGATCGGCGCGACGCCTTCCGCGATCGCCTTCGACCCCGCCGACCCGGAGCGGATCTTCGTGGCCACCGAGGCCGGACTGTGGCGCTCGGCCGACGCCGGTCTGACCTGGGTGGGGCTCAACGCGACGCTACCCAACTTCCCCGCCGGGCTCTTTCGCCCGCTCGATGACGGCGCTCCGCCTTTGCTCGAGATCGAGGGCTTGGGGCCGGCGCTGCTGCCGGGCGGCGCGCCCCGCTGGATTCTAGCCGCGCAACCTTCTCCGGCGGCCCCCGCCGACGCGCGCACGGCCTTTGAGGTGTTTCTCGCTGGAGGCGCCGTCGGCGGCTCCGGCCGCGCTGGATCGGAGGAAGCCGTCACCGCTCTGGCCGTCTCTGGCGGCCCCGAGCCGTTGCAGTTCGTGGGCATGCGCGACGGCCGGGTGTGGATCTCCGCCGACGCCGGAGCCTCCTGGCGGCCCGCGGGCGAGGGACTGCCGCGCGACGGTCGCAGCGTCGTGGACCTTTGGGCGGACCCCGGCGCGTCGCTGGCGGCGATCGCCGTCTTCGCGGGCCCGTCCGGCGGACGCGTCTTCCGCACGGTCGATGGCGGGAGATTGTGGGACGACCTGACCGCCGACTTGCCGGCCGGAGAGATTCGGGCGGCGACGGCCTCAGCCGACGGCGAAGCCGTCTACGCGGCCGGCGACGACGGAGTTTTCTTCGCGTCAGCATCGCTGCGCAGCCCAACGCCGGCCACGAGCTGGCAAGCGGTCGGCGACGAGCTGCCCGTCGCGGCGCCGCGCGACCTCTTCGTCAACTCCCGTACGGGCCAACTCTACGTCTCGCTCGAAGGCTACGGCGTCTACCGCCGGCGCGCGCCGGACGTGCTGCGCTCCCTGCGGCTACTCAACGCCGCCGATCTCAGTGACCGGCCTGTCGCCCCGGGCGGCCTGCTGACGGTAGTCGGCGCGGCGGTGGGAACGGCCACCATCGACGGCGCCCCGGCGCCGGTGCTGTTCGCCTCGCCGGAGGAGTCGCAGATCCAGGCGCCGTTCGACGCCGCGGCAGGCCGTGCGGCGACCGTGCGCCTGTCGACCTCGGAAGGCGTGGAAACCCTGCGCTTTCCCGTCCAATCCCTGGCCCCGGCCATCTTCACCACGGACGGCGAGCCGTTGGTGGTGGACGCCGGCACGGGCCGCCTGCTCGACCTGACGCGTCCGGCCCGCCCCGGCTCACGCGTGCTGATCCTATCGGCCGGCCTCGGCGCAGTCAACCCGACTTGGCCGGCCGGCGTGGCGGCGCCCACCGAGAACCCGCCCGCCGTGGTCGCGGCCGTCTCCGCCTTTCTCGATGGCGTTCCGCTCGAAGTCGTCGGCGCTTCGCTGGCCGGCGGCTACGTCGGCGCTTACTGGGTGGAGGCGCAACTGCCGAGCTCGCTGCGGGGCGGGCTGGGGCGGCTCGAGATCGAAGCCGGGGGCCGACGCAGCAACACGGTCCAGCTCTTCCTGGCGCCTTAGGCGCCGTCGCGAAGCGATGTCCCAGAGGCTGCATAGCGCGCTGTGGACCGGCGGCGCGTTGCTGTTGGTCCTGCTGGTCTACGGCCAGTCTGTCTATCGCTCGCCCGCCTTCGGCTCGCTCGCCGACCAGGGCTATCACTTGGCCGCTCAGGAGTCCTTTGCCGCCGGCTGGGCAGCCGGCGAGATCCTGCCTTCCTGGGACGCCGCCGCCAACGGCGGCCGCGGCAGCCCCGGCTTCGTGCTCTACCCTCCGCTGTTCGCCGGCCTGGGCGCGGCGCTGGCGAAGCTCGTGGGCGACCCGGTCGAGGGCCTGCGGCTGGCGTTTCTGCTGGCGACAACGGCGGTGTTCGGCGGAGTCTTCTACCTCGCATGCGGCTGGGCGACGCCCCGCTTGGCTGCCTCGGCGGCGTCCTTGGCGCTCCTGTTGCCCGGGGCGACTTTCCCCAGCTTGGCTCGGGGGATGTATCCGCAGTTCCTGGCGCTGGCGTGGATTGCGCTGCTGCTGGGTGCGCTGGATCGCCTGGCCGCCGGCCGCCGCCCCAACCGCTCCGCCGCCGTGCTGGCCATCGCGGCGGCCGGGCTGATTCTCACGCACACGCTCAGCGCCTACATGCTGCTGGCCCTGCTGCTCGTCGGCGCCCCTTGGTGGTTCCGGGCGCTGGACCGGCCGGCCCTGATCCGCGCGGCGCTCGCCGGCCTCGTGGCGCTCGCCGCAACGGCTTGGTTTTGGGTTCCGATGCTGCTGGTCGCGGGCGAGGCGCAGACGGACTTTCTGGCCCAAGCCCACCCCTACGCCCGCAGCCTCTGGTTCGGGCCGCGCGCCGAAGCCACGGCGCTGGAGCGGAGTTGGGCGACCACCAACGCTTTCGGACAGGCACTGGCCGCGGCGCAACTCGTCCTGGCCGCGCTGCTGGCCTGGGTCCTCCGTCGCCAACCGAAGCCGCCCTCGCTGGCGGCGTTGCCGGCCGTCGTCGGCTTCGTCGCCTGCGCAAACCTGTTTCCCGTCGGCGAGTGGCTGACCTCGCTTCCCGGGTTCTCCAAGCTCCAGTTTGCTTGGCGCTGGCAGGGTCCGCTGGCGGTGCTGTGCGCCGCCGGCTGGGCCGCCGCCCCGGCGCCGGAGCGGCGCGGCCTCGGCGTCCTGGCGGGGCTGATCGCCCTGGCCTTCGCGCCGTTGGCGCTGCCCGCCAAGCGGCAGCCGACCAAGCTTCCCAGCGACCTCTCCCGCGTCTACGAGCTCGACGAGTTCGAGCAAGTCGAGCCCGCCGTGCGAGCCGCCTACCTGGGCAATCGCATCGAGATGCGGCCGCTCGGCGCCGACCGCCGCATCTATCCTCCGGGAGCCCCGGGCCGCTGGGAGGTCATCGAGGGCTCCGCCGACGTCGCGCTGGAGTCGCTCGCCCCCAGCCGCCGGGTCTACCGAATCTCCGCCACGACTCCGGTCCGGCTCCGCCTGCTCACCTACGCCTTCTCCGGCTGGCGAGCCTCCTGGAACGGCCGGCCGCTGCCGATCGAGCCCGAGCCCGGGTCGGGCCTCCAACTGCTTCGCCTGCCCGCCGGCGAAGGCCGGCTCGAGCTGCGCTTTCATCGCTGGCCATGAAAATATTTGACGCGTCATTCATCGTCATGACATCATTCTTGATGTGGAGCCCCAACGCAGCGCCCTTCAGGATGAGATCCGGCAACAGCGGCCTTTCCCGTCGAAAGCGCAGGAAGCCGCGCTCGGCCTTCTCAAGACCGCCGATCTGGTTCGACGCCTGATCGCGCACGTTCTGGAGCCCCATGGCGTCACGCCGCAGCAGTACAACGTTCTCCGCATCCTGCGCGGCGCCGGAGCAACCGGCATTCCGACCCTGACCATCGCCGAACGCATGATCGAGCAGACCCCCGGGGTGACCCGTCTGCTCGACCGCATCGAGGCCAAGGGCTGGGCCGAACGCAAACGTTGCTCCGGCGACCGTCGCCAGGTGTTGTGTTTTCTGACTCCCGCCGGGGCGGAGCTGCTTTGCCGCCTCGACGAACCCGTGGAACGGATCGACCGCGAAGCCGTCGGAGACCTCTCCGACGACGATCTCGGAACCCTGATCCGCCTACTCGATACGATCCGGGCGGCTCATGCCGCCCCGCCCCCTGAATGCGAACCGCAAGGAGATTCAAGCCATGAGTGATTTCAAGCAACTCGACCAGGAAGTGGACAACTCCATCCTCACCGGAACGGCCCTGGAGGCCTTCGACAAGTTCTACGCCGACGACGTCGTGATGGTCGAAGGCGACGGCAAGACCTTCGAAGGCAAAGCCGTGAACCGCAAGCGCGAGGAGGAGTTCTTCGGCTCCGTCGAACAGTTCCACGGCGCCGAGATCCTCGCCAAGGCCTACGGCGACAACGTCTCGTTCGCCGAATGGGTCTATGACGTGACGTTCAAGGGCGGCCAGCGCGTGAAGATGGAGCAGGTCGCGGTGCGCCACTGGAAGAACGGCAAGATCGTCAAGGAGCGCTTCTACTACTTCGGCGCCCACTGACGCCAGGGACCCTGACCCCGAGGCCTTCAGCCTCGGGGTCGCCGCCAAGCCCCCTCTCTCGTTTGCGGGCCTGGGATCATCGGGATAGCGGACTGCCAAGGACCTGCCGTCCCGGATCTGCAGCTCCCATTGGGCTCACTTTCCCGCTGAGATCCAGGCCGCGAGCGGCGGGGGCTCCCAATATTGCGGAAACGACGGTCATCAAATATACTTCAGCGCATGAATAGACGGACAGCCTTGTCGCTTCTTTCTACCGGTTCGACCGCGGGCGTCGTTGGCGCCTCCCTGTGCCAAAATGAAGCGCGCGCCGCGGATTTCAGCGCCGCCACGCCGGCGATGGAGCGCATCAACATTACCAGGGTAAAGATGATCAATACCCATCCGAATGGGATAGGGTTTGGCATCGTAAAGGTAGAAACTAGCGAGCCCGGGCTTTGGGGCATTGGCTGTGCGACGGGAGTGCGGCGCTACGCTACGCTGACCACCGCCGTCGAGGAATATCTGGACCCGCTGCTGCGGGGGAAGGACCCGGATAATATCGAGGACATCTGGCAGACCGTAAACCTCAGTAGTTACTGGCGCAACGGACCGATCTTGAACACCGTGCTGGCGGGTCTGGACCAGGCCCTGTGGGACATCAAAGGTAAGCGGGCGGGTCTGCCGGTCTACCGGCTGCTGGGCGGTAAGTGTCGGTTCGCTGTCGACTGCTACGGGCATGCAAGCGGAGGGGACATGCCGGCGCTGAAGGACAGCATCGCCCGGCTCCGAGAACAGGGCTTTCGTCATATTCGTATTCAGCTAGGCGCCTACGGTTCTCCGCAACTGGCCAAGCCCAACCCGGACTTCCGCGCGGCGGGTTTCGGAGCCGCCAGCGATACGGTTGCGGAAATTCGGCCCTATATGAAGATCGTTCCTAAGATCTTTGAAATGGCGCGCACCGAGTTCGGGGATGAGCCGGAGTTCCTTCATGACATTCATGAAATGCTTCCTCCCATCGACGCGATCAATTTGGTCAAGGAGCTTGAGCAGTATCGGCCCTTCTTTATCGAAGACCCGTTCTCGCCGGAGGACATCGCCTATTTCAAGATTCTGAGGCAACAGACGGCGTGCCCGATCGCGATGGGCGAGCTTTTCAATAATCCGCAGGAGTGGTTGGGATTGATCACCGATCGTCTCATCGATTTCATCCGCATCCACCTGTCTCAGATCGGCGGAATCACGCCGGCGATGAAGGTGGCCCGGCTGGCCGAGTGGTTCAACGTCCGGACGGCTTGGCACGGCCCCGGCAACACGTCCCCGATCGGTCACGTGGGGCAAGCCCACATCGACCTGGCGATCTGGAATTTCGGAATCCAGGAGCAGGTCCACTGGGGACCTGAGACGCATGAAGTGTTCTCGGGCCTGCCGAAGTTCGAAAACGGCTACATGGTCGTCAACGAAGCGCCCGGTTTCGGCGTCGAGTTGGATGAAGCGGCGGCCGCCAAATACCCGTTGCCCGACGAACCGTGGTTCCGTCCCATCGTCCGGCGGCCGGACGGCACGCCGGTTCGGCCGTAGGGCAAGAGCTCGTTCGCAGAGCAGCGTCAGCATGTGCAAGAACAGATCCGAGGGTTCGGTGACGTCCCTGATGGGGCCACGACACGAGCCGGCTCGTCGGCGCTGAGGCGAGATCCGGGCCGAGGGCGCGCAGCCACTTCCGCTACAATCGCCGGGTGATGCTCGCGCGACGGCCCTTTCTGGTTTCCCTGCTGGCGGCGCCCCTGGCCGCTCAGCAGTCCGAACCCTACGTTCCCAAACAGAGCGACCGGCCGGAGCTGCTCGACGGCGACGAGCCCGGTTTCCGGCCCATCTTCGACGGCAAGACGCTCGACGGCTGGAAGGGCGATCCCACCTATTGGCGGGTCGAGAACGGCTCGCTGGTGGGCGAGATCACGCCCCAGACCGTCGTCAAGAGCAACACCTTCATCATCTGGCAGGACGGCAGGCCCCGCGATTTCGAGCTCAAGCTCGACTACCGCATCACGCCGGACGGAAACTCCGGCGTCAACTACCGCAGCGTCGTCATTCCCGACCCCGTGACGCCTTCCAACCGCTTCGCCATGCGCGGCTACCAGTGCGACCTCGACGGCAAGAAACGCTACACGGGCAACAACTACGAGGAGAAGGGCCGCCGCTTTCTGGCTGTCCGGGGCCAGCAGACCCACGTGGTGGGCGGCCGCAAGCCGATCATCCTGTCCACCTTCGCCGATGCCGACGAGTTGGCCGGGTATGTCACCGACGACTGGAACGAGATCCACCTGATCGTCCGCGGCAACATTCTCACGCACATCGTCAACGGCCGCCTGATGAGCCAAGTCGTGGACGACGATGCGCCGCACCGCCCGGCCGACGGCCAGATCGGCGTGCAGGTCCACGTCGGACCTCCGATGCAGGTCGAGTACCGCAAGATCCGCCTCAAAGAGTGGTAAGGCGGCCTCGTTCGATGCGAAATCCTCGCCTGGCCCTCGCTCTAGTCGTCGTCGCATGGGCGACAGCCGCCTTTGCCCAATCCGGCCCCGAGGCGGCGCGCGCCTACCGCGAAGCGCACGAGTCCGCCATTCTGCGGGACTTCTCGGAGCTGCTGCGGCGCCCCAACCGGGCCTTCACGCCGGAGGCGCGCGGCACGGCCCTCTTCATCCGCGACCGCTTGCGGGAGGTCGGCGTCGCGAGCCGCCTGCTCGAGGCCGAAGGCGCCTCGCCGGCGGTCCTGGGCGTCCTCGAAGTTCCCGGCGCGCAGCGTACGCTGGGCGTCTACGCCCACTATGACGGCCAACCGGTCGACCCGTCCCAGTGGACCCACCCGCCGTTCGAGCCGACGCTCTATTCACGGGCCCTGGAGTCCGGCGGACAGCCGATCGACTTCCCGGCGGACGGCGCGCCGGTCGACCCGGAGTGGCGCCTCTACGCACGGTCAGCCGGAGACGACAAGGCGCCGATCGCGGCGGCGCTCACGGTTCTGAGAGCCTTTGGGGAAGCCGGCATCCGGCCCACGTCGAACCTCGTGTTCCTGTTCGACGGCGAGGAGGAGGCCGGCTCGCCGCACCTGGGCGCGTTTTTACGGAACGAGTCGAAGGTCTTCGACGCCGTCGACGGCTGGCTCTTCTTCGACGGACCGTCCCACGCCAGCGGCCGCCCGCAGCTCGTCTTCGGCGTGCGCGGCTCGTTCGGCCTGGAGATCACCGTCTACGGCGCGACACGCAATCTGCACTCGGGACACTACGGCAACTGGGCGCCGGACACCGGCAACATCCTGGCGCGGCTGCTGGCTTCGATGAAGGACGACGACGGGACGGTGCTGGTGAAGGGCTGGTACGAGAGCTTCGAGCCGATCGGAGCCGAGGAGCGCGCCGCCCTCGCAACCATGCCGGACTGGGACGCCGAGCTCAAGCGCGAGCTGGGGTTGGCGCGGACCGAGGGCCAACCCCAGAGCCTGCCCGAGCGACTGCTGGCGCCGGCGCTGAACGTCCGCGGCATCAGCAGCGGCAATACCGGGTCTTTGGCGCGCAACGTCATTCCCAATACCGCCGTGGCCGCACTGGGCGTCCGCTTGGTCAAGGGCAACACCGTGGCGCAGCTCCGCGGGCTGATCCTCGATCACATCCGCGCCGAAGGCTTCCACATCGTGGAGCGCGAGCCAACGATGGAGGAACGACTGGCCCATTCGCGGCTGGTGAAGGTCACCGGCGGAGAGGGCGGCTCGGTGGCGGCGCGCACCTCCATGGCGGAACCTTTCGCGCAAAGCGTCATCGGTGCGGCGCGTGCGGCGGCCGACCGGGCCTTCGGCGAAGGCTCGCTGGTGCTGGCGCCGGGCATGGGCGGCACTCTGCCCCTGCACCTGTTCACGGAGTTGGGCAAGCCGGCCGTCATCACGCCGATCGCCAACCACGACAACAACCAGCACGCGGCCGACGAGAATCTGCGGGTGGCCAACCTCTGGTACGCGATCGACCTGTTCGCGGCCCTGACAACGATGCCGCCGACCGACCGCTGACGCAGGCGGGCTCAGCGATTGCCGGCGGCGATGAAGATTACGCCGATCAGCACCAAGCCCACGCCGGCCAGCTTCGTCTTGTTGAGCGGCTCGCCGAAGAAGATCTTCGACCAGACCAAGGTCCAGACGTAGCCCAGTGACACCATCGGGTACAGCACGGTGAGGCTGCCGTCCTTGATGCCCCAAATATAGAAGACCGACGAGAGCAGAAACAGCGCCACCCCGGCGGCCAGCCGCGGGATGGCCGTCTTCAGCGACTCCCGGGAGCGGTGCAGGTGGTTGGCGCCGGCTTTCAGCAGCACGCTGGCGAACGAGCCGATCAGGCTGGCGAACAGCACCAGCGCCATCGACGAAACGGGGGTGGGGCTCATCGCCGGCTCCCCAATCCGATCAATGACACGCCGCCCACGATGAAGCCGACGCCGACGATCTTGTACAGGTTCAGCTCGTCCGGAAACAGCATCGGCGACAGGATCGTGACCCACACGTAGGTCAGCGCAATGATCGGATACAGCACTGACAATTGGCCCTCGCGCAAGGCCACCACCAGCAGCAACGTATTGGCCGCCAGGCAGGCGTAGCCGGCGAGCAGGGGCCAGTTCGTCAGCAAGCCCATCAGGCCGGTTTCGCTCGAGAGATGGTCCGCCCCCCAGCGCATCAAAATCTGGGCCGCCGCGCCGATCAAGGTGCACAGAATCACCAGCACGATCGACCGCAGGGCGGTGGATTGCGACTTGGCGGCGACGGTCACGGGCGCTTGCGGGGCGGCGTCAACGACAGGGATGGCGGCTGCCGGGCTCGACATGTTTTCGGAGTCTATCACGAGGATTCGGGGCGGCCCCTAGGGGGAAAAACTCGATTCGGAGGCCCGCCGGCGCTTAGGGCTTCGGACGCTCCCGGCCAAGGAGAAACGCTTCGATCTCATCGGCTTCGCGCGGCATGCGGGGTCCCAGCCGCCGCGCGCCGTCGGCCGTCACTACCAGCATATCCTCGATGCGCACGCCAAGTCCTTCGTCGGCCAAATACAAGCCTGGTTCCACGGTAATCACCATCCCTTCCTCGAGCGGTTCTCGCAGCGTCCCCGGGTCGTGCACGTCGAGGCCCACGTAGTGTCCCACGGCATGAGGGAATTGGGCCGCCAGGCGCGGGCTCTTCTTCCGAAAGACCTCTTCGGCGATCCGCGACAGACTCTGCGGACCGCCGCCGGTGAGCCGCATGCCGGGCTTCACAGCCGCCACCACGGCGTCTTGTGCGGCCAGCACCAGATCGTAGATTTCTCGTTGACGCTTGCTGAAGCGGCCGTTCACAGGGATGGTCCTGGTGATGTCGGCGGCGTAGTGCCCGTACTCGCCGCCCACATCGGCCAGCAGCAGATCGCCGTCTTCGAGGATGCGCGTGTTGCGGGTGTAGTGCAGGATCACGCTGTTGGGACCGCTGCCTAGGATGGGCGGGTAAGCCGGCCGCAGGCAGCCGCGCTCCAGCAACACCGGGGCCATCGCGGCATAGACCTGATACTCCGCCAGCCCCGGCCGGACCACGCGCCAAGCCGCCAGATGAGCCTCCGCCGTCGCCGCCACGGCCTTCTCCAGCAGAGCCACCTCGCCGGGAGACTTCACGCGCCGCATGGCGCCCAGAATCGGCCGCACGTCGCCGCGCTGCGCCGTCCCCAGCAAAGGGTCCAGGCGCTCCGCCGGATCGGGTTGCAGCGGCTGCATCTCGCCGTGCTGGGAATGGGCCGAGAGCGCCCAGGCCTTGCCGAAGCGGCTCAGGTTCCGAGAGACCTCCTCGGCCAACTCGTCCATCGGAGCGACCTCGGCCACGCCCGTCAGAGCGCGCGCAGCGGGGTCGCCCGGGTCGAGACGTGGGCCGTCCCAGCGCTCGTGTGCGGGGTCCCGGCCGGGCAGGAACAGGATCTCGCGGTACTCCTTTTCGCCCGAGGCCGGCGTCAGCAGCAGCGCCGCGCCCGGCTCGTTCCAGCCGGTCAGGTAGTAGAAATTGTTCTCTTGGCGGAATCCGTCGCGCCCGGACTGGCCTTCTTCGTCACGAAAGCCGAAGAGGAGGATCAGCCCGTCGTCGCAACGCTCCGCCAAGGCTCGGCGACGCTGCTCAAATGCGTCGCGCGGTTCGCGCTCGATCGCGACCGTCGACGTCGCCAACAGCACGGCCGCGACGGTAAGCCAAAGCCAACGCAACACTTAACCCAGTATAGGGTCAGCCCGAGGCGCGTCGCAGCGCCAAGCCAAGCGACGGATTCAACGATACGTTGGATGAGCGGGGAACATCGCGGGCGCCACCGTCGTATGTCGCTGGAAGGAATTCCCCTCACATGCACGAGCTGCTTCGCGACATCCGCCACGGCGTCCGCTCCCTCGCGCGGGACAGAGCCTACTCATCCACCTTTATCGCCACCATCGCCGTTTGCTTTGCGGCCAACTCGGCTACCTACACCATTGTCGATTCGGTCCTGTTGCGGCCGCTACCGGTCCCGGACTCGGAGTCGATCCTGCTGATGGCCAACCGCTACCCGGGCGCGGGGGTGACTGATTCGTTCAATAGCGGGGCGGGCGACTACTTTGACCGGCTGGAAGCGATCTCGGTTTTTCAGGAGCAGGCCATGTTCAATATGGGCGGCCAGACGATCGAGATCGCCGGGGCGCCGCGACGGGTCGACGCCATGACGGCCACGCCGTCGCTGTTCGGGCTGCTGCAGGTTCCGCCTGCGCTGGGCCGAACCTTCGACGAGGAAGAGGGCGAGATCGGCTCGGAATCGAAGGTCATCCTCAGCTATGGGCTTTGGCAGGAGCTCTACGGCGGTGATCCTAGCGCGGTCGGACGGGAGCTGCGGTTGAGCAGCAAGCCGCACACGATCATCGGCGTGATGCCACAAGACTTCTTGTTCGTTGACCCCGACATCCGGTTGTGGACGCCGCAGACGTTCACCCCGGAGGACAAGCTGAGCCACCACAACAACAACTTCTACAACGTGGGCCGACTCAAGCCCGGAGCGACGCTCGAGCAGGCCCAGGCGCAAGTGGACGTGCTCAACGCCGCTAATCTGGACAAGGAACCCGAGCTGCGCCAACTCCTCATCGACGCCAAGTTCCACACCAAGGTGTTGCAACTGCGGGAGATGATGGTCGGGGACGTACGCAGCATTCTCTACCTGCTGTGGGGCGGGGCCTTGTTCGTGCTGCTGATCGGAGTCCTGAACATCGTCAACCTGTCGCTCGTGCGCCTGACCCTGCGCCGCAAGGAGCTCGCCACCCGGCAGGCCTTGGGCGCCGGGGTCGCCCAGTCGATGCGCCAGCTCATCCTCGAGAACGTGCTGGCCGCCACGGCCGGCGGCGCACTGGGCGTCGCCCTCGGGGCGGCGCTCCTGAAGGCGTTGCGCTCGTTCGGTCTCGAGCAGTTGCCCCGCGCCGCCGAAATCCACATGACTGAATCGGTGGCGCTGGCGGCGCTGGGAATCGCCGCGGCCGTCGGTTTGCTGATCGGCTGCGCGGCTCTCTCCCAGGGCTACCGAACCAGCTTGAGCCAGACCCTGCGGGCTGACGGCCGGGGCGGCTCGACGGGCCGAGGGACCAACCGTGTGCGGCAGAGCTTGGTGGCGGCTCAGATCGGCTTCGCGTTCGTGCTGCTGCTGGGCGCGGGGCTGCTCGCGGCCAGCCTCCGCGAACTACTTCGCGTCAACCCCGGCTTTCGAACGGAAGGAGTACTGACGCTTTCCACCAGAGCCCCTTCGACAGCCTACCCGGAAGATCAAGACCGCAGGACGCTGCTGCGGCGCTCCCTGGCGGCGATCCGCGCCCTGCCGGGCGTCGAGTCGGCCGGCGCTACCAACACCATCCCGTTTGGAGGCAATAACAATAACAGCGTCATCTTCGCCGAGGGCTATCAGATGAAGCCAGGCGAGTCCGTCGTCTCACCGCGACAGTTGCGGGTGACGCCGGGATACTTTGAGACGATGGACATCCAGCTCGTCAAAGGACGTTTCTTCAACGAGCATGACGACGAGAACGCCACGCCGGCCATCATCGTGGACGAGCGCCTAGCCGAACGATTTTGGCCGGGGGAGGATCCCATCGGCCGACGCCTGTATCAGCCGGACAATGCGAAGGAAATCCTGCAAACCAACGAGAACACCCGCTGGCTGACCGTGGTGGGAGTCGTGCCGTCGGTACGGCTCGATAGCCTGGAGGGGTCGGGGAATTTGATCGGCGCCTACTACTTCGCCCTGGCGCAGTCGCCGCAATCGTTCTTTACCATCGCTGTGAAGGCCGCCGCCGGATCGGAGCCGAGCGCGGTGACGCGGGCCGTGCGCGAGACGATGGCGCGGATCGACCCGGAGTTGGCCCTGTTCGACGTCCACACGATGGACGAGCGAGCGGATCTCTCGCTGGCGTCGCGTCGCACGGCGATGGCCCTGGCGATGGGCTTCGGCGGGGTGGCGCTGTTCCTATCGGCTATTGGGATCTACGGCCTGCTGGCCTACCACGTCACCCTACGGCGGCGCGAGATCGGCATCCGGATGGCGCTGGGGAGCACCAGCTCCGGCATCGTCAACTTGGTCTTGCGCGAGGGCTTTCTTCTAGCGGGGGCGGGACTGCTCCTCGGCGCGGTTGGGGCAGCCGCCCTGCAAAAGGTCATCGCCAACGAGGTCTACGGCGTGAGCGCGCTGGACCCGCTGGTCATCGTTAGCGTTGCAGCGCTCCTGGCGACTGTTGTGGCGACAGCCTCCGCGGTCCCGGCACGCCGGGCCGTCCGCATCGACCCCTCACGCGCCATCAACTGCGATTGACCTGCCTCCGGCGGAGAGTCGGCCCGAACCGGGACTACTGAGGGACCGACATCCCGCGCCGAAGGCTTGCTCTCTGCCGGCGGAACCGATCGAGCGCTTCCAAGGCCTGGACTGAGTCTTGGTTGTAGCTGACGATAGCCCAGAGCGGCGCATCGAGGGAGTCGTCCGCCTGCACGCCGCCGTCCGCCAGCCAGAGGCCGCCGTTGGGCGCCGCGGTGATGATCTTCGACAGAATCGTTCGGACCGATCCATCGTGGAGATTCAAGGGGCCGATCGATGGGGTTCCGGGCGGAATGCCCATGCTCCCGGCGACGCCCGGTCGGGGAGTCGGGTCCAGCGTCTGTCTCAGGCTTTCGTGGAGCGCCCAGCTCAACATGGGCAGATTCGCCCGGTGGCTTCCAAAGTCGGAAATCACCGTATCCAGCGCGTTCCGCGACCGAGTAGACGAACGGACGAGAATGACGCCGTCTTCTTCCGCAACGACGAGCTGCGAGCCGCCTCCCACAATCCGCCGCACGACGGCGAGAGCCGGCTCGCGCCCATCCCATCGGGTGGACGATTCACGCTCGAGAACCGTCCAATCCACGATCTCCAGCCCAATCGGAGTGTGAGCCGCCGCCCCGTAGGCATAGATGGCTGCGAGCCGATCGCTTCGGATGAGCGGGGCTTGCTCTGTCTGCGCGACGCCGCCGCAAACGGGCAGAAGCCACACGGAAACGGCTAGGAGCCACCGAGTCAGCTCGGTCATATCGAGAGCATTCACTGCGCTTGGCGGCGCGCGCCGGGCCTACAGCCAGCCTTTGCTGATGGGCCGCGACAGCAGCTTGGGCCGCCGCACTTCGGACTTGCCGGCCCGCTCGATCAGCGTCGCTTGGCTGTCCACGACCTTCTCGCCCTCCAGCGGGATGGCGCGCGCGTAGCCGCCGTGCGACTGCATGATGCGCGCCCGCATGTTGTCGGCCAAGTAGGTCTCCAACACGTCGTCGCGCAGGTACCTCAGAATCGCCTGGGACCGCACCGGGAAGACCGTCTCCACGCGGAAGTTCAGGTTGCGCGGCATCAGGTCCGCGCTGCCCAGGTAGACTTCCTCGTCGCCGGCATTGTGGAAGTAGTAGATGCGGCTGTGCTCCAGGAAGCGCCCCACCACGCTGATGACGCGAATGTTGTCGCTGACGCCGGGAATGCCCGGACGCAGGCAGCAGATGCCCCTCACCAGCAGGTCGCACTTCACGCCGGCCTGCGAGGCGCGGTACAGCAGCTTGATCATCCGCCGGTCGACCAGGCCGTTCGTCTTGAGGATGAGCCGTCCCTGCCGGCCCTGGTGCTGGTGCTCGATCTCTCGCTCGATCAGCGCTTCCAGCCGCTCCCGCAACGACACCGGAGCCACCAGCAGCTTCTGGTAGTGATGCTCCTCGGCGTAGCCGGTCAGATAGTTGAACAGCCGCGTGGCGTCTTCGCCGATCTCTTCGTCCGCCGTCAGAAAACCGATGTCGGTGTAGAGGCTGGCCGTGACGGCGTTGTAGTTGCCGGTGGAGAGATGTACATAGCGGCGGATGCGCGAGCCTTCCTGCCGCACCACCATGGCGATCTTGGAGTGGATCTTGAGGCCGACCAGGCCGTAGACCACGTGGACGCCCTCGTCTTCCAACTGCCGAGCCCACTCCATGTTGGGCTCCTCGTCGAAGCGAGCCTTCAGCTCCACCAGCACGGCCACCTGCTTGTGGTTCTCCTGCGCTTCGAGCAGAGCCTTGACGACCGGGGAGTCCCGACCGACGCGGTAGAGCGTCATCTTGATCGCCAGCACGTCGGGGTCGCGGGCGGCCTGCTGCAAGAAGTCCACCACGGGCTCGAACGAGTCGTAGGGGTGGTGCAGCAGGATATCCTGCCGGTCCACGGCCGAGAAGATGTTCTCGTCCTTGCCGAAGGCCTTGAGCCCGGGCGGAATGCGCGGCACGATGGCCGTGTCCTTCAGGTCCGGACGGTCGATCTTGATCAGCTCCATCAAGCGGTTCAGCGCCAAGGGGCCGTTGAGTCGATACACGTCCTGCTCGGTGATCTCGAGGTTCCGCTTGAGCACCCGCAGAATGTGCTCCGGCATATCGCTGGAGACGCACAGCCGGACCACGGAGCCGAAGCGCCGCCGCTTGACCCCCTCGGCCACGGTCTCGAGCAAGTCGTCCGCCTCGATCTTCTGGATCGCCATCTCGGCGTCGCGCGTGACGTGGAAGGGGTGGGTCTCGATGATCTGGAGGCCCGGAAACAGCAGCCGCAAGTTCGCCGCGATGATCTGCTCCAGCCACACGAAGACCAGCTCGCCGTTGGCGCTGCGACCGTACGGTTTGGGGCCGATCCGCACCAACTGCGGCATGTTGCTGGGAACCTTGACCCGCGCGAACCGCTCGGCGCCGTCGTGGCGGCGGATCACCACGGCCAGGTTCAACGACAGGTTCGAGATGTGCGGAAAGGGCCGACCGGGGTCGAACGCCAGCGGCGTCAGGGTCGGGAAGACGCTCTCAGCAAAGTAGGCGTCGGCCGAGGCCTTCTGTTCCGGCGTCAGGTCGCCGTAGCTCACCACCCGAATGTCTCGTTCGGCCAGCCCCGGCTCGATCTCATCCTGCAGGCACTCGCGGCTCTGCGCCATCAACTCGTCGACTTCCGGCCGAATCGACTTGAGCTGCTCGGAAGGCGGCATCTCGCCGCTGCCTTCCCACACGCCGGCCGCCACCTGGTCGAGCAAACCCGCCACGCGCACCATGAAGAACTCGTTGAGGTTCGAGCTGACGATGGCCAGAAACTTGATCCGCTCGAGCAGCGGCAGCCGCGGGTCCTGAGCCTCTTCGAGCACGCGACGCTGAAACTGCAGCAGGCTCAGCTCCCGATTCAGATAGAGCGAGGGATCGTCCAGAGACAGGGGTTCCACGGACACAGCAGGTTGCGGGTTGGCCGACACGAGTCTCAGCCTAACCCAAAACACGACATAAAGCTCGTGTTTATGCCCCAGGGACGCGAAAGAG
The DNA here is from genome assembly GCA_016125275.1 of Acidobacteriota bacterium. Lineage (GTDB taxonomy): Bacteria > Acidobacteriota > Terriglobia > Bryobacterales > UBA6623 > RI-231. Next base: position 55,605 of record WGMB01000002.1, read on the forward strand.
ACCTTAGACGCGGGCCGATTCTGAAGCCTTGCTTCCGATCCCCTCCGGCAGTACACTCCAGCCATGCTACGGCGGACCCTGTCGATCGCCTCCCTCCTCTCCCTCGCTCTGCTGCTACCCGGCCCGACGCGCTCCCAGCCCAAGGACGGCCGCTACCTCTACATGAGCCAGCCCGACGGAGCCCAGAAGGAGGGGCGAGCCGAAGACGCCGGCATCTATGTCTACGACATCGACCATGGCCATAAGTTCGTCCGCTTCATCCCCGTCCCGATCTTCGAGGAAGGCTTGCGCGGCTTCGCCGGCAATGTAGCCAAACACGCGGTCTACTACTCTTCCACCAACCATCGCGTCGGTATGTTCGATGTGGAGACTGAGAAGGTCGTCTGGGAGAAGACGTTCGACGCCGGCGCCGATCGCTCCTCGGTCACCCTCGACGGCAAGAAGGTCTACGTGCCCACCGGCTGGTGGTATTCCGGCGACGACAGCGGCCTGCTGGTGCTCAACGGCGAGACCGGCGAGCTCATCAAGCGCATCACCGTCGGTCCGCAGGCGCACAACAGCATTGTGAGTCTCGACGGCAAGCGGCTCTACCTGGGCACCCGCACGATGGTCTCGATCTTTGATACCGCCGATGAGAAGCTGATTCGCGAGATCCCCAACGTGGGCGAGCGCGGCATCTTCCCTTATACCTTCGACAGCCAGCAGAAGATCGGCTACGTCTGCCTGGGCGACCACATCGGCTTCGACGTGGTGAACCTGCAAACCGGCGAGGTGCTCGACCGAGTGTTCGCCCCGGGCGAAAAGATCCCGAACCGCACCCACGGCGCGGGCCTCACGCCCGACGAGACCGAGCTGTGGATCAGCGACCAGAAAGGTCAGCACCTGTTCATCTTCGACGCCACGCAGATGCCGCCCGCGCCCAAGGCGCACGTCGAGCTCAGCCAAGGCGGGCACGGCTGGGTGGCGTTCAGCCTCGACGGCAAGTACGCTTGGTCGCACACGCCGGACATCTTCGACGTGAAGACCAAGAAGAAGGTGGCGACCTTCCTCGACCCGAACGGCGAGCCGGTCAGCGGCTCCAAGTACATCGAGATCCATTTCAAGAACGGTAAGGTCGTGGAGATGGGTAACGAGTTCGGCCTGGGGCGGAAGTAGGAGTGTGGCCCCGCTCAGGGCCGAGACGGCTGGACACGACGAACCTTCTGGGCGATGTCCGGCGAGAGCTCTACTTCCTGATTCGAGAGCACGGCTTCTCGATCGAGGAGCCCAAAGTCGACCTCGTCAGATGTACCAACGGCCGCGCCTTGATACGCGTTGAAGTATCCGACTACGGATTCTTCCTCGGCTTGAGCATCATGCGGCCCGAGGACGAGGGTGACCGAGCTCGTCACTGTGACATTGGATCGATCGTGCGGTGCTTCTCCGAAGATCCTCAAACGAAGAAAGGAGATTGGTGGCGCCACGGTGGGGGCCTCTCGCTCCGTCAGAGCCTCAGAGCCTTCGCGTGGTATCTCGAACGGTATGGCGAGCCGCTCCTGCGGGGCGACTCCGCGGCTTTTGAGGAGCTGTACGCTTTCCGTAAACACGAGATTGAGCTGTACAACCAAATGGGACCGACCGCTTGGTCGAAACAACTTCCAAGGCAGACTATATCCTGGAGGCGTCGCCTGCTGCTCATGGTGGGGCGAGCCTAACCAGCCTGCTCCAGCGGTATAGGATGTTGTGTGGTACATGCGCGCCCTCCTGTTGCTGCTCTTCGCCTCCGCCTCCTTCGCCCAGGCGCCTCACTTTGAGCGAGGCGAGGTCCACGGGCGCGACGCCTACATCCTCGACAACGGCGTGATCCGCGTGGCCGCTCTGCGCGGCGCCGGCCACATCGCCGAGTTGCGCTTCCTGTCTGACGATCCGCGCCTTGCCGTCAACCCGATGCGCGTGCCGCACTTCCCCACCATCGAGCCTTGGGAGTACGACCCCGCCCAGCATGACGCCGTGTACGGCGGCGGCCCGAACAAGATCCTGCAGTCGGGCTACATGGGCCACCTGATGAACTTTCCCACCTTCGGCGTACCGTCGCCCGACGAGACCGCCAACGGCCTGGGCAGCCACGGGGAGGCCTTGGCCCGCGAATGGAAGCTCGACCGGGTGGAGTCCGACGAGAACCAAGCCGTGCTGTGGTACTCCGCACACCTGCCGAAGACGCAGTACCAGGTGGGCCGCGCCTTGACCATCCGCAAAGGCGAGTCAGTCGTCTACTTCGAGGAGTGGGTGCAGAGCCTGACCGACTACGACCGCCCGGCGATGTGGGTGGAGCACGTGACGTTCGGCCCGCCGTTCGCCGAACCGGGCAAGACCTTTCTGGACATGTCGGCGACGCGCGGCGAGGTGCGGCGCGGCGGCGAGGAGACCAACTCGCTGGCTCCTGGCGAAGTGACCTGGCCGGAAGGCAAGGCCGCCGACGGCTCCCCGACCAGCCTGCGGCCCCTGCAGCCCACGCCCAATGCAGGGACCTACGTCGGCTACCGCATGGACCCGGCTCGCGAAACGGCCTGGTTCACGATGTACAACGAAGACTACCGCGCGCTGGTCGGCTACATCTGGAAGACGGCGGACTTCCCCTGGATCGGCGACTGGCAGGAGAACGGCCGCAACAAGCCGATCCCTTGGGAGGGCAAGACCAAGGCCCGCGGCATGGAGATCGGCACGACGCCGTTCGGCGCCTCGATGGAAGCTGTCGTCTCGGCCGGCCCCTTGTGGGGAACGCCGACCTACCGCTGGATCGGCGGGCGCCAGAAGGCCGAGACGCGGTACGTGGCCTTTCTGCTGGAGATCCCTGAAACCTTTCGAGGCGTGGCGGACGTACAAGTCCAAGACGGAGCGATCGTGGTCGTCGAGCGCGGCACAGCCCAACGGTTCAACGTGCGGAGCGGCAAGAAGTGGTGAGGCGGCTGGCGGCCCCGACGCGGCTGTGCGTGGCTGCGCTGCTGTGCGCCGGGATGCTGGCGGCGCAGGACGCCAAGCTGTGGGTGACGGCCTTCGATGAGAAGACCGGCGAGGTCCTGCGCGGCCTCGGCCCGCAGAACTTCACCGTGTCCGACGGCTCCACTCCGCTGCGCGTGGTGGAGGCGGAGTACTCCGAAGACAAGCTCGACGTGGTGCTGCTGGCCGACGCCAGCGCGATCGGCGAGGGCGTGCGGCCGTTGGTGGCGCCAGTGATCGAGCGGCTGGCGCAGGGCGACCAGATGGCCCTGGTGGCCTTCGAGCAGTCCGCCACGCTGCTGCAGGACTTCACCGGCAGCAAGGATCTGCTGCTGAGGGCCTGGGGCTCGGTGCGCTACGGCAACAACCCGCGCATCCTCGACGCGCTGTACGCCGTACTCGACGGCGGCTTCGAGGGGACCGTGGGCCGCCGCGCGGCGATCGTGATGGCGACGGGCGTGGAAGGCTCCAGCGAGACCGGCCTGCGGGAAGTGCTGCAGTTGGCGCGCCGACGCGGCGTCCAGATCCACTTCGTCTATCGCGAGGGGGCCGACTCCGGGCTGTTTGAGAAGGCGGCCGGCGGCTCCGGGGGGGCCTACTTCTTCGCCAAGAAGCTGGACCTGAAGCCGGACGAGCTGGCCGCCCGCGTCTACGCCGCCGCCAAGGGACGCTACGAGCTGCAAGTGGACGGCGTGAGCGCGCTGGGAGACCGCATCAAAGTGGAGATCGCCGGGCTGGAGAAAGGCAAGGGCAAGCCGGTGGCGACAGCCTTGGCGGTGGAGTAGACCTGGGCCTGACGCCACGAATGTCGCGAAATGTCGCGGTTTGTCGCGGAGCTTTGTTTTTGGAAGGGCGACGAAGAGTGAGCGGAGATGGACCTCCGGCGCGCGAGCGCCGTTGGATGGATAAGCCGAACGCCCGGCGCGTCCTTGGGACGGATCGGCCGGGCGTTGGCCTGGGAATGGGGTGGGCTCCTTTACGCCGGAGCCCTGTCTATCTCTTTCAGCCGGCTGACGATCGGATTACGGCGCGTAGGCCGAGGCGGGCGTTCGATTGATGGGCCTCAAACGCCAAAAAGGCCGCTACGGCTCACTTTTTCCCTTCCCGGGTCAGGGCGAAGGGAAGACCTGCAGGCGTGCGCCGGGCGGTTGCCGATTGCCCAGCGCTCTTCGCCTTCAGGATACCGGCGGTGTCAAGGGGCGGCGCTTGCCGATGGCATCCGGGCTGACGGAGCCGCGGGCGTAAGCCCGCGACCAAGGTTTGTTCCAGGCCTCCGTGGTCGCAACCTGACGGTTGCGGCTCTGTTGCGCGAATTGGCTGGCTGCCACCGAACTGCCTTGACTTGGAGGCCAACTGTCCGGATCTGTCAGGTTCTCGGGAGTTTGCCTCTTGGCGCCTGAGACCGGAGCCACGCCTTCAGGATAGCCGGGCTGTCAAGCTGCACGACGATCTATCGATGATAGATCGGGCTCCATCCTGGAACTGCCCCTTGGGTGTACCCACACCCGCTCATCCTTCCCTATGGTAGTTGTAACTGGATTCGCACCAGCGGGCCTGGATCCTCAATCAGGGGTCGGCAGCGTGGACAATCCAACAATACTCGCTAATCGCTCTCCAAGCCGACTGACTGGCCTTCTAGCTCGAAAACTCATCCAATTGGACTTCAGCAGCCCTTCTCACGATCCGCAGCAGTGCATCGGGGAGTTCCGTATAACTGCCCAACTCCTTCGCGTATACGCCTCGATCCGCCCATGCACTACTGTCGACGGACTCCCCGGCGGTTTTGAAAGCAACTCCCCACGCAGCATGCCCCTCTTTTAGGGCGATGTGTCGACTTCCCACCATGTCGATTATTGCATCGAATCGCTCATCTTTCAGAGAAATTCCAACAAACAGACAAAAATGCGTGCGCATAATCGTTGATATCTCTTCAATCCACTTATCTCCCCCTTCAGTTAGAAGCCTATTATATGATCTACGATCGAGCACGATGTCGAAGCTCCTCGGCAGCTTATCATTGAATGGCAAATATCCGTGAGGGTGATGAATGGAGACATCAACATCATTAATCCAATGCGACGGATCGAAAATTGGCTCGACGGCCAAGCCGCAGGAAACGAGATAACGTTCAAGTAGGTCATCATAATTATACGTCACCACATTTGTTGCCGTTCCGCGTTTTGATGACAATAGAAAACTCGACAACGCCGTCAACGTCTCTTCGCGGCGAAGCACCGCCAGATCTGGATTGTGCGACTCATACAACGCAGCATGCACCTTCTCGAGAAACACTTCTCGATCACCTTTGCACACGCGGCTTCGAAACATTTCCGCCATGAGCTTGAGGTCAGTTGTATCGGGCTTACCAACGGACTCTGCGGAAAACATCCTATCTAGAAGCACTTCCCAGCTTGGCAAGTCCGATCCGTAGCTAATACCCGATCCTAGGACAAGCGCGAGCCGACCGCGCCGAAGAAAGTGAGCCACCCAAGGGAGAAAAATCTCTTCCACTGAGAGTTCCGCAAAGGTCCGTCGTACGTGCATCGTCTACCCCCTGCAAAAGGCCCCAATGGCACACTCACGCAAAATACGGAGAAAGCAATTGGGCTTCTCGCAACAGCTCGATGACTTTATCCAAAGTATGCAACGTCGCAGGCGAAGGCGCCACTCTCATAGAGATATGCCCTAGGGATCCCACTTTTACCAGGTCATCGCTACTAGCTAATCTGCGAAGTTCGCATGAGACTGATGTCAGGGACTTCATATTGGCTCTAAACAACTCTCCATGGCCGATGTCCGATCCCGAAAACTCAATATTATTAATACGCTGATCAAGCGACGCAGGCACGACGCAATACACAGAAACCAGGGCAAAACGCGACTCCAGCTCTCGGCGCGCAGCACCGGACGGCCCAGAATAAAACCCCCGAGAATCCGATGATTTATTGGGACTTCGATAGTATCCAGAGATTATTTGGGTCAGAAAATCAGTATCGATCTTAATATTAAACAACGGAACTCCGAACTTCTTTATTACGTCGAGCGCATCCTGGGCAATTCGCTTCGATTGCGCTAGCAAGAGCACATACCCACTCACCACTTTAATCAGAATCTCATACGTGTAAGGTGGTGACGATTCAACAACATACTCCTCGCCCAAAAGCGCCCTCGGAGAGTCATAGTAATACAACCCCCACTCATTTACAGCCGAACAGATTCTGAACTCAGGGGGAAACACTAGCGAAGTGGCGGCGGCATCACTACTCCATCCATAGTGGAGCAAGTAACCACTGAGGCGAGTAAGGGGCTTAGTCATACCGTGGTTCGCAAAATGCCAGCATTGTAAGAATCCACGCTGAATGATCCGATCTAGGCGCACAATTACTCGTAAATGAATCTATAAACTCCAGTGGGCTTTCAACTGGGGCATCAGGGAATCTATTAGGACGAATCTGTGGATCTAACTTTCTTCTGCTTCGGCTAGGCACGATGTCGCGATGCAGTTGAGCCGAAACCGACTCGGAGTAAAGAAAAGTCTTCACAATTTGAATCAGAGGCAGTCGGTGCCCAACGCGCTCTTCTATTAAAGCCCAGTCGTTGTCAATCAAACTAACCGCCTTCGCCACATGGGCCAAGCCTGGATTGGCATCCCTGATCGCCACAAGATGCGCTCGAACGATGTCGCGAGCCCTATATATGGAATTCCCGGGGTCTGAAATGTGGAGCGCGACAACGGCGGCGATCGTGCGAATAAGATAGAAAGATACTCGATTACCCACATCTGGTATAACCCCCCACGAATGCCATATGCTCGAAATATATTTTTGAGGTTGACCGCGATAAAAATACAGGAAGTCAAACACGTGCACCATAATCTCCGTGACCTCTTCGTAATGACGGGTAATAATGTTAGCAAGTTTATCACTGTCGAGATTCTTTACGATTAGCCTACTTGGATTGCCAGCGTCAGATTTGCCGGCGAGCGTAAGAAAAGTCAAGAGGAGATATTGACGAATGGAATCAAGCAAGTTGTCAGGCCGAGTAGCTCCCTCAATAAGACTCAACGCCAGGGCGGCATCACCAGAAATTATCCCATCAGTCGGAGAGAATTCTGGAAGCAACGCGTTGAAAACACCGTCAATGAAGCAATGCGAGATTTCGTGAGTCAATGTCAGAAGGGTCCACGAGAGGGAGTTGCACGAAGTCAAGATCGGACGGGGCGCACTCAACGTCAAGCCGGTCGTACGGAAGTGGTCGATGTCGCTGAGATACGTCAAGAGGGGATAAATAGGCTCGGACCCCAGGTCCGCGGCGGCGGTTGCTGACGCGAGGCTCGATCTGTCGATGATATAGGTCTCTGTCCATATCGGATCGTCAGTGGGAAGTCTCGCCAAGGAGCCGATGACCGGTCGTGACGCAAAACCCTTGAGTTGGCTCGGGATGCGCGCCTCTCCTACGATCTCCTGGACAAAGGCACGAAGGCGGGCCAGAGCCATCTCCGCAATGCCCGTGCCGAGGAGGGAGTAGAAGCGAGGATGGCCAGAGGACTGGTGTATCGGCGAAGCTCCAGCCAATGCATGGCAGCAGAGGCTTTCCAGAGCGGCGGTGGAATTTGTAACGATGGTGAACTGTGTATGTGGATCCTTCTCGCTAGTCAGGTGATGTGACAATTGGATACATGAGTGCGAGACATCGCTAGCAAACCAGGTCGGAGCTATTGCTCTGGATAGCTCACTAGCAGTAAGAGAAATAGCGGCGAAATCAGAAAGGAGACCGTTCAAGGGTTCGTCGTCCGTGATTGTCGTTAAGGTGACGAGGGTGTCGCGAATCGCACGGTCACGAGCTATTCGATCTGAGGTATTGGGGGGAGATATAACCTTGCCGTCGAGGATTTCCCATTGCTCGAATTGCAGGGTGTGATCGCGACAATAGCGGAGTACGGCATCTGCCGATGCTGGGTCCTTCGAGTGGATGACGATATTGAGGAAACCGAGGGCTAGCCAAGCTTGAGAATCGGGCGGCAGTAGAAGAGCACGAACGCGAGAAGGAGGTATCGGTCCGAGCATCGTGAGCCAATGCCTACCCGGAAAGTTATTCGCGACCGAATGGCTCAGGCGTTCTTTTGTGAGCGCGAGCGGAAAAATGGCCGATGACCGACTTGCTGGGCCCCAGTCGGCTAGGACCGAACTCGAATGCGGCTCAAGCCGAACGCTACCGGGGGCTCCCGAGGGACCGAGGGTGATCAGAAGATGAGTTGAATTGTCACTTATGATCATCTTCGGGCGGTATAACTTGAACGGGTCGTAAGGTACCAGACGAATCCCGTACGATCTCGATGATAACGTCGCGCCCGCCCGGGTTGGGGGATGCATCTCCCGAAGAATAAGAGACCTTGTCCCTTGGGCCAACGAACTTGGCTCCGCCGAGGTTTAGGCCCAGACCAGTATCTCCAACGATTCGCTCACGACGGATTGCGGAGACGATATCTCTCAGTGGTAACATTGGCGAACTCCTTGTTCCTGTGTCGCTTTTCGCAAAGGATCGGCCGGCGTCGCCGTGGCGCGGCGCGATACCCGTTGGGCCCAATGATCGTTGGGAAGTACTGAGCCCTCAGATCGCGACTATCGTGAAGGTAATCCTCAAAAAAAGACGGACTACGTACGCGCGGCGGCCAGTAGCCGCCACGAGCTGAGCATATCGTACTTCGGGAATTTTGGCAAGAGCGGAGCTAGGCGGTGGGACGGGAAACCGGGGGAAACCCGGTTCCGCCCTCCCCGACCACACGCGCTTGGCGCGACATGGTGACTGCCGGCAGGCTACGGACGACCTTTCGGAACGTAGGCCGGGACGGCCCACGCGGCTCGCCTGGAGGCGCGCGCCACGGGGCCGCCCAGCCATCAGAGCCGAACGGCGTTCTTGCTGACGTAGTCGTCGATCGTCGACGGAATCGGGCCCCTGTAGTAGTAGCGCTCGGCCCACTCGAGGCCGAACGGACGGCCTACTTCCCGGTCCGAAGGAGTCAGGCGCTGCGCTTCCGAGTCGGTATCCAGCACAAAGTGCTTGATGTAGTTGAAATCCGCCGTCTCATCGTCGTCGCCCAGGATCGGCAGCTTCATTCCTTTTTCAGCCAATTGCTGCTTCAGACGCCGTCCGTGCTGCCCCGCCGGCCCCTGCGTCACGTTGCACATGTTGGCGCGCACCTTGGTGTCGATATGGCTTGTAATCTCGACGATCCGGTTGATGAATTGCGGTCCGCGGCGGGTGAAGTAGTACCGCTCGCGGATGGAGTGCGGCTCGACCACGTCCAACTGCTCCGGATAGTCGAGCCTCCCGGTGTAGGCCGCTTCCACCGCCCGGGCGGTGATGTAGTGGTCCGGATTGTTGTCGTACGGAGCCCAGGGATCGTAGCTGATGATCGTATCGATCTTCAGGCTCCGGATCAGAAACACGAACCGCGCCGTGAGCTCCTTGATGTTGATCTCGTCGAGGTTGTGGTTGCGGTAGGAGAGGTCGTAAACCCTCTCGAGCCCCAGCGCCTCGGCGACGGCCGCAGTGTCCCGCTCATCGTTCAACATGGACTCGGCGCGAGTGCGGCCGGCTCCGGCGGAATCGTCATTGGTGGTGCGGATCAGGTAGCCCTTGTACCCTTCGTGGATCAGCTTGGCGACCAGACCGCCGGCAAAGATCGGGATGTCGTCGCAATGCGGCTGGATGGCGGCCAGGACTTTTCCCGCATGCGGCTTGCCCTGCTGTTCCCGCTCAATGACCAGCTCGTCGTTCGAGAACCGGTGATGCGGGTGAAACCGGTATTTTTCCAGGTCCGCTGTCTGGCCGCTTGCCTGGGCCGGCGCGGCGGAGGCTGCCGAGGAGGCGGCCGGGGCTGCCGCCAGCGCTCCTGCGGCTAACCCTGTTTTCAGGAAGTCCTTGCGATTCATCATGGGCGATTGGTGACGGGCGGTCGGTGACAGCCGGCCATATCGATTATCCTACAGCCGCAGGCGCCAAACGCGCCGTCAGTCTTCGATGTGCAGCCGGGTGACCGACTCGGCTTCGCCGGCGGCGAAGATCGAACTCGGCGCGACCTTGCCGGCCAGGATGCGGCCGCCGCCCACCAGCAGGCCTCCGGCGATGCACAGCAGCACCAGGATGCCGCAGAGCACGGCGATGTCCATCAGCAGCAGGTAGGGGTCGTCGTGGCGCTTGGGCTCGGCGTAGTCCATCGTCACTTCGGCTTCGTAGCGCACCTTGGCGAGCAGCCGCTGCGCCTCGTCGGCCGAAGGCGCCGCCACGACCGCGGCGATCAGCGGCCCGGTGCGTTTGGCGACCACGCCGTCGACCTTGTACATCTGCTCCACCTGCTCGCGGGCCATCTGCGGCGTGGGGTAGCTGAACAGCAGCATGCGGGTGGGCCCGGCGGGCGTCCGGTACTCCGCGAAATGGGCCTCGGCGCCGAAGTTGAATCCGGCCGCCGACGGCGAGACCTCGGGCGCCAGGCGCTCCAGCGCCACCGGTCCCAAAATGTGGCGCTCGGTGCCGGGGACCACGTCGGCCTGCGGCACGTAGGCCAGCACGGGCGGATCGACCGTCACCCGGATCTTCGGCAAGTAGGCCAGCATCAGCTCGACGTGCTCGTCGACCGGCGCGTCGCCGCTCATCTCCACCAAGTAGTTGCCGAGCTGGATCAGCGTCGAGTCCGGCCCCTTCCAGGCGCGCTTGCCGTGCTCGGCCGCCTGGCCGTCGGGCGCGCGCAGCCACTCGAAGGCGGAGTAGGCGCCGGTGTCGTCGTAGTAGCGGGTGGCGGTGATGACGGCCCGGCGGCCGTCGTTGGTTTCGTAGACGCCGGTTTCGGCCTCTTCAAAGCCGAACTCGTCGAACAGCGGCTTGTCCGGCGTGGTGGCGGGCTCGACGGACTTGCGCGTGAACTCGCCCAAGGCCTCCGGCAGCAGGGCCGCTTGGGCCGCGCCGACCGCCACGAACAGCAACAGGATCAGCGCCGCCGACGAGCATCGTTTCATGCAGTGGCTCCACAACACTTCTTGTACTTCTTGCCGCTGCCGCAGGGGCAAGGATCGTTGCGGCCGACCTTCTTCGAGATCACCTGCTTGACGGCGCTGGCCGACTGGCCGCCCGAACCGGCCAGGGAGACCTGGGCCAGCTCGCGCTCCTTCTTGCGGCGCACGTCGCGCGTGAACTCGTCGATGGTGGCTTCCATCGCCGAGGGCGCCTCCGGGTGTGCGGCGCCGTTGGTCCCGTTGGCGGCCGGTTCGGCCTCCTCTTCGCGCACCTCGAAGGTGCGGCCCTGCTGCGCCCGCTGCGCGGTCGCGCCGCCGCCCTCGGGCGGCTGCAGATGGAACAGGAACTTGAGGGTCTCTTCCTCGAAGCGGTTCATCATCGCCTCGAAGATGGTGAAGGACTCCTTCTTGTACTCGATGAGCGGGTCCTTCTGGCCGTAGCCGCGCAGCCCGATGCCTTCTTTCAGGTGATCCATCTGCAGCAGGTGGTCCTTCCACTGCTGGTCGATGATCTGCAGCATGATGATGCGCTCGGAATAGCGCAGCCGCTCGGCGCCGATTAGGTCCTCACGCTGCTGATACTCCTTGGACAGGTAGTCGGTGATCTCGTCGGCGATGCCCTGCGGGTCGAGATCGTCGAACTCGAGGTGCTCGATCGAGACGCCGAACTGCGTGAGGATGTCCTGGCAGAGCTCGGGAATCTCGTAGGCGTCCGGGTGGGTCTTGGCCGGGCAGCGGCTCTCGACCAGGCTGCCGACGACGGCGCCGATGCGGTCCAGCACGGCTTCTTTCTGGTTGACGCCGTTGAGCAGCTTCTTGCGCAGTCCGTAGACCGCCTCGCGCTGCTTGTTCATCACATCGTCGTACTCGAGGATGTGTTTGCGGGACTCGAAGTGCTGCGCCTCGACGGCCTTCTGGGCGGCTTCGATGCGCTTGCTGATCATGCCGGACTCGATCGGCACATCCTCTTCCATGCCGAGCTTGAGCATCAGGTTCTGGATGCGCTCGCCGCCGAAGATGCGCAGCAGATCGTCCTGCAACGACAGGTAGAAGCGCGAGGAGCCCGGGTCGCCCTGGCGGCCGGCGCGGCCGCGCAACTGATTGTCGATGCGCCGCGACTCGTGCCGCTCGGTGCCGAGCACGTGCAGCCCGCCCAGCGCCTTCACCTCGTCGCGCTCGGCGTCGGTGTCGGCCTTGAACTTCTTGACGATGGCGGCGTACTCCGCCGGCGAGATCTCCTCGGGGTTCTCGCCCATCTTGCGGAAGTGGTCGTCGGCCAGGGATTCGGGGTTGCCGCCCAGCAGAATGTCCGTGCCGCGGCCGGCCATGTTGGTCGAAACCGTCACCGCGCCCTTGCGACCGGCCTGGGCGATGATCTTGGCTTCTTTCTCGTGCTGCTTGGCGTTGAGCACCTGGTGCCGCACGCCTTGCTTCTTGAGCAACTTGGAGAGCTTTTCAGACTTCTCGATGGAGACCGTGCCCACCAGCACCGGCTGGCCGCGCTCCTGGAACTCCTTGATCTCCTTGGCCGCGTTGCGCCACTTCTCGTCTTCGGTGCGGTAGACGATGTCCGCAAACTCCTTGCGGGCCAGCGGCTTGTTCGTCGGGATGACGACGACTTCGAGGTCGTAGATCTTCGAGAACTCGGCCGCTTCCGTGTCGGCCGTACCGGTCATACCGGCCAGCTTGTCGTACATGCGGAAGTAGTTCTGGAAGGTGATCGTGGCCAGCGTCTGGTTCTCGCGCTCGATCTTCACGCGCTCCTTGGCTTCCACCGCTTGGTGGAGGCCGTCGGACCAGCGGCGGCCCGGCATGAGGCGGCCCGTGAACTCGTCGACGATGATGACCTGGCCGTCCTTGACCACGTAGTTCTGGTCGCGGTGGAACAGCACGTGGGCCTTGAGGCCCTGCTCGACGCAGTGCTTGACCTCGTAGTTCTTGAGGTCGTTGATGTTGTCGATGCCGAGAGCCTGCTCGACCTTCGCCTCGCCCTGCTCGGTGAGGAACGCGGTGCGGTGCTTTTCCTCGATGATGTAGTCGCCGGTGTAGGTGCGGTCGCGGGGGTCGTCGTGGCCCTCGATCACCTCGCCGCGCTCGAGCAGCGGGATCACGCGGTTGATCTTGTAGTACTTGTCGGTCGACTCCTCCGACGGGCCCGAGATGATCAGCGGCGTACGCGCCTCGTCGATCAGGATCGAGTCCACCTCGTCGACGATGGCGAAGTTGTGGCCGCGCTGGACGCAGTCGCCCAGGTCGAACTTCATGTTGTCGCGCAGGTAGTCGAAGCCGAACTCGTTGTTGGTGCCGTAGGTAATGTCGGCCAAATAGCCGGCGCGGCGCTCTTCCTCGGAGACGTCGTGCACGACCACGCCCACCGTCAGGCCCAGGAAGCCGTACAGCTTGCCCATCCACTCAGAGTCGCGGCGGGCCAGGTAGTCGTTGACCGTCACCACGTGCACGCCCTTGCCGTCGAGAGCGTTCAGGTAGACCGGCAGGGTGGCGACCAGGGTCTTGCCCTCGCCGGTCTTCATCTCGGCGATCTTGCCCTCATGCAGGACCATGCCGCCGATGAGCTGCACGTCGTAGTGGCGCATGCCGAGCACGCGCTTGCCGGCCTCGCGGCAGACGGCAAAGGCTTCTTCGAGGATGTCGTCCAGGGTTTCGCCGTTGGCGAGACGCTGCTTCAGCTCCGGGGTTTTGGCCTGGAGCTGCTCGTCGGAGAGGGAGGAAATGGCAGGCTCGAGAGCGTTGATGGCTTCGACCCGCGGCTGCAGCCGCTTGGCCTCGCGATCGTGCTTGGTGCCAAAAACTTTCGCTAGAACGGTATCAAACATTTCGTGGGGGCTCGAGCCCGGAGGCGCTCCCTCGTATTCTATCCCACGCGCCGCCGCATCCCTTAAGACGCCGACAGGCGGCAGGAAGTTCCCCAAGGGGGAGGCCGGACAGGGAGCGTCCGGCCCCACGAAGGCCGCCGGGCCGGCCTCAGTCCACGGGCCGGGCTTCCAGCACCAGGAAGATGCCTTTGTCCTCGCCGGGCAGGCCGGCCTTGCCCAGTACGACCAGCTTGCCTTCGGGTAAGTCGACGTTGGTCTGAATCTCGGCATCCCTGTATTCGAATCGTCCGTTGTCGTCGGTGGGAACCGGGAACCTCCAATGGGCCCTCAGCCTCCGTATCATCGCTACGCGATTGGGCTCCTCGCCCTCGAGCATGGGGAGCTCGAATGAGATCTCATAGGCCGCCACCGGCCGATGGCCCGCATTCGGATCAGGCGCCTCGTAGCCCATCGGCGGCATTGCGCCCGACGCCTCGACCTTGGCGCCGCCACTGACCACGGCGCGAATCATGTAGCTGGACAGTAGCGTGAAGCTGTCGTAGGGAAAGCTCTCCCGTAGTTGCTCAACGACGGCGTTCAGACGGCTTCCGGCCGGGATCGCCTGCGTCCCCACATCCGCGCCGAGATAGTGCACCATGACCTCGACGTTCTTCTTGACCTCCTGTGTCTTTGGCCTCACGCTCGCCAGATCCAGCAATTGGATCTGCTGGGCGGCCCAATCGACCTGCTCTTTTGTTCCGGTGAGCGAGACGACTCCCAGCGCATTGCTGGGCATGACGCGGAATTGATTGCCGGCGAACAGCTGAGGCAGCTCACTGGGAGCGATGTGATGCACCTTGACGATGCGCGTCTCCAGCGGCTCCTTCGGCGGCGCCGTCTCCTTCTTCTCCGCCTCCTGAGCGACGGCCAAGGGAATCAGCATCAAGAGTAGAATCCAACGTTGCAGCATGAGTCACTCTCCAGGGTTGTCGAGAAAGTAGTACAGGATCACGTCCGGGTTGCTGGAGGCGATCCGGAGTTGCACGCCGCCCTCGGTCTGCCCCACGACCTCGATGGCGGGCTCGTCGACCGGACGGACCGAGGGCTTCGCCGGCCTCGGGCGCGGCATCGGCCGGCGCGGGGGCGTCAGCCGGTAGGCGAACGCCGGCGGCTCGATCGTCCACGCCGGCAGGGAAAACTCGAGCGTCCTCGGCCGCGGCCAGAACGCCCACACGGCCATCGCCAGGCTGAGGGCGGCCACAGCCCACAGCCGGCCCGGCCAAACCGTTTCGGCATCGGCGGCGATCTCCGCCAGCACGCGCCGCCGCATCGCCAGCATCCGCTCCGGATCGGGCGCGATCGCGCGCAGGGGGCTGAGCTCGTCGTTCATCGCGCCCCCTTGCCCAGCCATTCGCGCAGACGGGCGCGGCCGCGGCTGGCGTGGGCGCGGACCGTTCCCTCGGAGATCCCCAAGACGCGGCCCGCCTCCGCCGCGCTCAGCCCTTCCACCTCGCGCAGCACCACGGCCGCCCGCTCGCGCTCGGACAGCCGGGCCAGGGCGGCGGCGATCTCGGCCGTCCGCGGGTCGCCCCCGGCCGCCGCGGGCTCAGGGCCTCCGCCGGAGAGCCAGCCATCGAGCGAAACCCATTGCCGCCAGCGCCGCCGCCGCGCCAGGTCCCGGCAGACGTTCACCGCAATGCGATAGAGCCAGGGCTCGAAGGCCCGCTCGGCGTCGAAACTCTTCAGGTTGCGGAACAGCCGCAGGAACGTCTCCTGCACGGCGTCGTCGGCGTCCTGCGCGCCGCCCAGCAGCAGCGTGGCCGTGCGAAAGACCCTCCGCTCGTGCAACTGCATCAGCCGGTCGAAGGCGTTCAAGTCGCCTTCCCGCGCCCGGCGCGCCAGCCCAGCCGACTCTTCGGCGCCCGGCGACTCCGCCCGGCTCATCCAGAGCAGGAGCGCGTCGCCGAAGATGGGGCTGAGGCTCATCGCTTGTTCCAAAAGACTGGTTACAAGGGAATACTCCTCGCGGCCCGCAAACGTTGAAAGGAATTTTCGCGGAGCGGTCTCAGCCGGCCATGTCGCAGGCCCGCAGCAGGGTCTCCTGAACGGTCAGATCGTGCTCGGCGGAGTAGCTCGGCTTTTCGCCGTGGCGGATGACACGCGCCATCTCCCGAAAATCCTCGTCGTAGCGCCCGCGGTCCGCGGGCACATGCAGCGGAACCTTACGCGGGCCGTCCCCGAGGTCCAGCTCCAGGCGGCCGTCGGGCGAAAACGGCTGGACGGTGGCCGTACCGGCCGTCCCCAGGATCTGGAACGTGCGGTAGGCGTTGCCGTTGGGCTGCATGGCGGCGATGTAGACTTCCGCCAGGGCTCGGTCGTATTCCAGGATCGCCAGCGTGTTGTCCGCCAAGCCGTCGCCAGCGTCCGCGTCGTGGCGCAGGATGCCGCGAACGCTGTAGGGTTTGCCCAGCACGTCGACTACGCGGTCGAGCAGGTGGCAGCCGAGCTCGAACATCATGCCCCCGCGAAAGGCCGCCAGCTCGTGCCGTTCCTGCGGCGTGATCGGCTTGTTGATCGTGGCCTTGATCCCGTAGATCTGGCCCAGCTCGCCCGAGCGGGCGCGGCGAATCGCGTCGCTCATGGCGATGTGATAGCGCCACATGTAGCCCATCTGCACGATGCGGCCTCGGGCGGCGGCCTTGTCGAAAAGATCTCGCAAGGACGCCAAGTCCTGACCGGGAGGCTTGTCGAGGTGGACGAACTTGCCGGCGTCGACCGCCTGGTGGGCGTAGGCCAGGCCGTGCTGCACGTCAGCCTCGACGGCGATGAGCTCGATGGCGGGGTCGTCGAGCATTTGCCGAGCAGTCAGCCTCGGCAGGCCGGCGAAGTCGGGTTTGGCGAACAGATCGGGCCGTTCCGGCTCGCACAGGCCGACCAGGGAGTACTCCGGCAGGCTTTGCAGCGTCCGCACCTTGCCGGCGGCGTGGGCGTGCCCCAAGCCGTAGACGGCGGCGGAGATGGGGGCTTCGGAGGCGGAGGCCGCGGAAGCTGCGGCGGCCAGCAGGAAGGTTCGGCGCGGGAGCATGGCGCCTTGGATTTTAGTCGAGAGCCGAACGAGAAGTCCGGCCTCAGCGAGACTGCCCTACTTCCAGGCCCGCCGGCCGGTCAGCAGGCGAAGCAGCCCGACCAGCGCGGCCAGGTTGATCATGGTGAAGTAGTACGGCAGCCGCAGGGCCTTGATCGGCAGCAGCCCCAGCCCGCCGGCGGCCGCCAGCGCGTAGAAGCCCAGTTGTCCGGCCATCGTGAGCTGGTAGAGCGGCTGGTCGAGCAGAAAGGAGTTGGCGACCAGGGCCGCGATCATCGCCGGCGGCGCAAACATCCGGCCCGCCTTGTGCGACAGCAGAAAGAACAGCGTGAGCCACTGCTTGGGCGGCCACAAGAAGCCGAACACCTCGGTGAGCTGCTCGATGTTGCCCGTCATGATGCGGATGCGCCTGCCGAAGCCGCCCATCTCGTGCGCTTCTTCCACAGCCACCGCGGCGGGCTCATAGGCCACCCGCCAGCCGGCGCGGGCGATGCGCAGCGGGATGACGAAGTCGTCGTTGATCACGCCGGGGTCGAGCTGGGGATACAGCTCGCGACGAATGGCGTACAGGGCGCCGTGCGCGCCCAGGATCGAGCCGATCTCCGCCTCCTTCTGCTTGATCCAGGTTTCGTAGCGCCAGTAGAACCCGGCCTGCTGGCCGAGCTGGTGGCTGTCACGGTTCTCGATGCGGTAGACGCCGCTGACGGCGCCGACGGCGGGGTCCGCGAAATTGCTCGCCAGGTCGCGAACGGCGTTCGGCGAGGGCATGCTGGCGGCGTCGGAGAAGACCACGATCTCCCCGTGCAGCTCCGGCACGACGGCGTTGAGCATCGCCAGCTTGCCGCGGTTCTGCTGGAAGTCGAGCAGCCGCACGCGCGCGCCGTCGGCGTGCGGACGCACCAGCTCGCAGGTGGCGTCAGTGGAGCCGTCGGAGGCGACCACCACCTCGATCTTCTCTGCCGGGTAGTCCAGCCGACGGCAGGCGGCCAGTTTCTCTTCGATGACGTCGGCCTCGTTGTAGGCCGGAATCAACAGCGAGACGAAAGGCTCTACCGGCCCTTTGCGGACCGGCCGGGCGAAGAGCTTCGACAAAACCGCCAGCAGCAGCGGGAACCCGAAATAGAGGTACGCCGTCGCCAGGACCGAAAGCCAGAAGACCCACTGCATCGGCAACGTCAGGGCCGGGAGAGACATCAAGAAACTCTTCGGCCGACGCCGGCCCGTCCGTCCAGTATCGCTCGCTCAGGCCAGCGGCGAGGCCGGCTGCGGCAAGCGGCTGACGTGGCTGCGGAACTTCTCCAGCCTGGTGGACCAGAAATAGGCCAACACCGCGCCCACCGAGATCAGTCCGAGCGACAAGCCGACCCAGACGCCGGCCACGCCCCAACCCATCCGAAAACAAAGCCACCAGCCGACGGGCAGACCCAGGAACCAGTGGCCGACCAGATTGGTGACCAGCGGCGTGCGGGTGTCTCCCGCGCCGCGCAGGGCGCCGGTCGCCACCACCTGAAAGCCGTCAAAGAGCTGGAAGGCGGCCGCGATGTACAGCAGCGTCGAGCCGATGGCGATCACGTGGACCTCGTTGGTGAAGATCCGCAGAATGGTCTCGTCGAAAAGCACGAACGCCAGCCCGGCCACGAGCATGAAGGCCGCGCCCAGCCCCAGCGCCGTCCAGCCGGCGCGGTGCGCGCCCTCGGGATCGCGGCGCCCCAGCGCCTGTCCCACCCGCACGGCCGCCGCCGAGGAGATTCCCAGCGGCGCCATGAAGCTCACGCTGGCCGCCTGCAGGGCGATCTGGTGAGCCGCCAGCGAGACCGCGTCCAGCGTGCCGACCATCGCCGTCGCCAGCGCGAACACGCCGATCTCCAGCGCCCTCTGCATGGCCGCCGGAAAGCCCAGCCCGGCCAACTGCCGCAGCCGAGGGAAATCCAGCCCAAGTTTGGCCTCCCATAGCCCCGTATTCCGCTTGCGGGCGTCGTAGAGCATATAGACGAACAGCGCCACGCACATATAGATGCGCGAGGCGCAACTGGCCCAGCCCGCGCCGGCCACGCCGAAGGCCGGCATGCCCCACTCGCCGTAGATGAACAGCCAGTTGGCGAAAGCGTTCACCAGATTCGCCGAGATCAACGTGAACATTACGGCCTTGACCCGGTCGATCGCCTGCAAATACTGCCGGAAGGCCATGTAGAGCAGCAGCGGCGGAGCGCTCCACAACAGGGCCTCGGTGTAGGGCTTGGCCAGCCGCGCCACCTCCGGGTCGAGGCCGAAACGGTCCAACCAGGGCAGCAGCACGAACATCGGAACCATCAGCAGAGGCCCCATCACGAGCGAGCCGTAGGCCGCCTGGATGAGCGAATGGTTGCAGTCCTCCAGGTCTCCCGCGCCGTAGGCTTGGGGCGCCAAAGTGTCCAGTCCCAGTAGCATCCCGGCTCCGAACACGCCCACGGTATAGAACAGCACCGCGCCGATGGAGACCGCCCCGATGGCCTCGGCGCTCAGCCGCCCGACCATGATCGTGTCGACGACGCTCATGGACATCCAGCCCAGCTCCGCAATCACCACCGGGACGGCGACAGAGAGCATCGGCCGGAGCTCCTTGCGAAGCGCCGCGCGTATGCGCTGGACGAGAAGCATCGGGAAAGGCTGCGAGCCCAGCTTCGATGATCCGCGCTAGCCCCCCGCCATTGCAACCCGCGCCGAGCCGAACCCCAAACTGCTGTAGAATGGCCCCCAAGCAGGGGGACGCCTATGTTTCGGCTCGATCATCACCGCTCGGTGGAGTTTTGCGACGGCTGGCGACGCCGGGATTTCCTGCGCGTCGGCTCGGCGGGCCTGCTGGGCCTGAGCGAGCTTGCCGGCCTGAAGGCCCGCGGCGCCGTCGCCGACTCCGGCGTCAACGTCATCTGGATCAACCTGGTCGGCGGCCCCAGCCAGCTCGACACTTTCGACCCCAAGCCGGACGCGCCCAGCGAGATCCGCGGGCCCTTCCGCCCGATCCGCACCAACGTCGCCGGGGTGGAGATCAGCGATATCTTCCCGCGGCTGGCTCGGCGCGCCGACCGCTACGCCATCCTGCGGACGCTGCACCACGACGGCTCGGCGGTGCACGACGTGGGGCATCAGTTGATGCAGACCGGACGGAGCATCCGCCGTGGCGAGCAGAGTCCCAACCTGGGCTGCTCGTTGAGCCGGCTCGACGGCGCGCCGCCGCCGGTGATTTTGCCGGCGCCGATCGGCGCGACCGGCGGCAACATGTCCCACGGGCAGGACGCCGGCTGCCTGGGCGCCGCCTGCGACCCCTTCGTGCTCTCGGCCGACGGCGCCGGCTTCACGCCCTGGCGCGAACAGGCCGACCGCGCCGTCCACGACCTCGAGCAGGCCCGCGACCCGCGCCTCGACGATCCGCACTTTCAGGCCGCCTACGCTGCGGTGAGCTCTTCGGCGGCCCGCCAAGCCCTGGATCTGCGCGCGGTCGCCGACCACGATCGCGCCCGCTACGGCCTCAATCGCTTTGGCGAGAGCTGCTTGCTGGCCCGGCGCCTCACGGGCGCCGGCGTGCGCTTTGTGACCGTCAACATGTTCGAGACGGTCTTCGACGAGATCACCTGGGATATCCACGGCACGGCGCCGTTCAGCCCCATCGACGCCTACGCCGGCCAAGTCGGGCCGATGTTCGACCGGGCCTTCTCGGCGCTGCTCGACGACCTTTCCGCCGAGGGTCGCCTGGAGCGCACCTTGCTGGTCGCCGCCGGCGAGTTCGGCCGGACGCCGCGGATCAATCCGGCCGGCGGACGCGACCACTGGACCAACTGCTGGTCGATCCTGATGGCGGGCGGCGGAGTGCGGGGCGGCCAAGTCATCGGCGCCTCCGACGCCAAGGGCGCCGAGCCCGCCGAGCGGCCGATCGAGCCGGCGCAGATCGCCGCCAGCGTCTGCCATGCCCTGGGCGTCGCGCCGGACGCCGCAGCGCCCACCGCCGACGGAGGGAGCGTGCGGCTGGTGGAAGAAGGCGTGGAGCCGATCCACGAGCTGTTCGGCTAGGAGAAGACCCCGCGATGCGAAGCCTCCTGTTTCTGGCCCTTCTCGGCGGCTCCCTGGCCGCCCAAGCCGCCGACTTCGAGGCTGCCAACGGCCCCACGCCGGAGTTCCTGGCGCTGCGGTCCTCGTTCGAGAACCCCGCGGAGGGCTGGACGCCGCTGTTCAACGGCAAGGATCTCTCCGGCTGGCATCCGCAGGACTACTCTCCGCGTCCGCAACGGCCTTGGGACTGGACGGTTCCGGCGCTGATCGCCCTGGACCCGTCCGACGACCACTTTCTGCTCGCTAAGGCCTTTCCGGCCGGCTCGCCGCTGACGCCCGCCGTTGTCGCCGACCACGAAGGCAAGTCCGCCAACCTGGTCAGCGACCGCGAATTCGCCGACGCCGAGGTCTACGTGGAGTATGTGATGTCGCGCAAGACCAACGCCGGGGTCTGCCTGATGGGCAACTACGAGATCCAGCTCTATGACAGCGTCGGCGTGGCCGACAGCGACCTGACCGTCACCGACAACGGAGCGATCTACGCCTACCGCGGCAAGAAGGGCCGCGTGGGCGGCTCGCCGCCGCGCGTGAACGCGAGCCGCGGCGCGGGCGAGTGGCAGAGCGTGCACATCTGGTTCCGCGCGCCGCGCTTCCAGGACGGCAAGAAGGTCGAGAACGCTCGCTTCCTCAAAGTCTTGCTCAACGGCGTGGAGGTCCAGCGCAACTACGAGCTGCTGTACTCCACCCGAGCGGTTCCGCCCTGGGAGGAGCGCCCGGTGGCGCCGCTGCTGCTGCAGGGCGACCACGGCCCGGTCGCCTTTCGCAACGGGTGGATTCGCGAGCTGCGGCCCCAGTGAGCGGCGGCGCGTGACGCGCCGGGCCGGACGGCCGTCAGGCTATGCTGGGGGGACGAAACCATGCGGAAACTCGTCGCCTGCTCGCTGCTCGCCCTCACTCTCTTCGGCTGCGCCGCGCCGCCTCCCGCGCCTCCGGCCGAAGCGCCTGCCCAGATCCTGCTCGTGCGCCACGCCGAAAAGGACGGCGAAGACGGCGACGTGCCGCTCTCCGAGCAAGGCCACGCCCGCGCCCGCGAGCTGGCCCGCACCCTGGCCGACGCCGGCGTCAGCGCCATCTACACCTCCCAGTTCGAGCGCAACGTCGATACCGCCAAGCCCTTGGCCGAGACGCTGAACATTCAGCCCACGGTCATTCCGGCCGACGACATCCAGGTCCTGGTCGACAAGCTCAAAGCGTCGCCGGCGGGCTCGACCACCCTGGTCGTCAGCCACCAGAACAAGCTGCCGCAGCTCGTCGCCGGTCTGGGCGCGGAGACGCCCGCTCTGACTCCCACCGAATACGATCGGCTCGTGGTGGTGACCCTGGGCGCCGGCAAGCCCAAGGCGTTGACGCTGCGCTACGGCGCGCCCTCGGAGCTGGCCCCCGAGTAAGCTCGGGCGACGGAGCCTGCTGATGAGCCGCACGGCCATCGTCCTGGGATCGCTGCTCGCGCTGGGCGCGGCGGGTTTCCTCGCGGACCGCATCGCGCTGAGCGGCGTGGGCGCCCACAGCGAGAAGACAGGGCATTT
Organism: Acidobacteriota bacterium; assembly: GCA_016125275.1. GTDB lineage: Bacteria > Acidobacteriota > Terriglobia > Bryobacterales > UBA6623 > RI-231. Next base: position 78,100 of record WGMB01000002.1, read on the forward strand.
CGAGATCCGCTACGGCGCCGTGTCTCCGGAGGAGGTCCGGAGTCTGGCCGAGAGCCTGGAAGAAGGCTACGAGCGCATCGGCCGCGACCTGGGGACCGCCCCGCCGGCGACGATCCGGGTGACGCTGTATGACAGCCGCTGGGCCTACGCCCGCTCCACGGGCCACTGGGGAGCCTCCGGCAACGTGGAGGGCCCGGAGGTCCTGCACGTACTGTGGGAGGGCGACCGTACGGCGGCGAACGCCGTCCATGAGCTGGCCCACGCGATCACCCTGCAATTGTTGATCGACCAAGAGCCCCAGCCGTTCGACGCCGCGGCCTTCGACCGCAAGTTCTCGACCCTGCCCGTTTGGCTGTGGGAAGCCGTCGCTTGCTACGAAGCCGGCCAAAGCCAAGACGCGCTGAGCCTGCCCTACATGCAGGACGGCCGCTACCCGAGCTTGGCCGAGCTCAGCGACCGCGGCAAAGGGCAGAAGATCTATGCCGTGGGCTCGTCGATCCTCTCGTTCTTGCGCGCCTCCTGGGGCGAGAATGTGACGGTTCGGCTCCTGACCAGCTACGGCGACCTCCCCGCGACGCTCGGTGTGAGCGACGAGGAGTTCGCCGCCCGCTGGAACGAGTGGCTGCGATCCGGGTCGACCAAGCCCTGAGACGCCGATGCAGAGCCCGAAGACCGTCCGCGCCGCCTATGACGAGGTCGCTTCGCAGTACGCGGAGAAGTTCTCGGACGAGCTGGCGCACAAGCCGCTCGACCGCGAGCTGCTGACGCGCTTCGCCGCATCGGTTCGCCCGGGCGGGGCCGTCTACGACCTCGGCTGCGGCCCGGGCCAAACCACCGCGTTTCTACACGCCTGCGGAGCGGCGGCGCAAGGGATCGACCTGTCGCCCCGGCTCTTGGGACAGGCGCGAGCCCGGCATCCCGCGATCAACTTCCTCGCAGGGGATATGCTGGCACTGCCGCTTCCGGACTCCTCCGCCCACGGTCTGCTGTCCTTCTATTCGATCGTTCACTTCACGCCGCCGCAGCTCGGCTTGGCGCTGCGGGAGATGGCCCGCGCGCTCGCCCCGGGCGGCCTCCTGTTGTTGGCGTTTCACGTTGGGGACCAGGTGATCGCGCTCGAAGAGTTCCTGGGCCGAGCCGGCCGTCTCGATTTCGTGTTTCACGACCCCCAGGCGGTCTCGGCGCAGCTCGCCGGCAGCGGCTTTGTCGACGTCGAGGTCGTGGAGCGGGAGCCGTACGCGGGGGTGGAGCATCCCAGCCGCCGGGCCTACGTCTTCGCGCGCCGAGCGAGCGGACCTCCGGGGCGCTGACTCGGCTCCGCCTCACTTCTCCACGACCACGGCGCCGCCCTTCATCACGAACCGCACGCCGTCGAGGGCGCGAATGTCTTCCAAAGGGTCGCCCTGAACGGCCAGCAGGTCCGCGAAGCGACCGGGGTAGATCCGTCCCACCTGCTGCCGCCAACCCAGCAAGCTCGCGGCGTTGACCGTGGCCGCGCGGAGGATCTCCCAGCGGTCCAGCCCCGCCTCCTGGTAGGCGTGCAGCACGAGCTTGGCCGCTTGGCCGCGATCCAAGCCCGGCCGTTTGGTGTAGCTGTCCGAACCGGAGGCGATCGGAACGCCCAGTTCCACGGCGCGGCGCAGCAGCCGATGCTTCCGGTCGCGATAGTCGGCGCCGCGAGCCAACAACTGCTCCACGGAGAGACCCAGCCGGGCCGCCACGACCGGCAGGACCGGATCGTCCACGCTCTCCTCGGTGGGAACCCAGTAGACGCCCTTCTCGGCCATCAACTGCAAGGTCTTTTCGGAGATCCCGTAGCCGTGCTCGATCGAGTCCACGCCCGCCTCGACGGCCGTGCGAATCGAGAGGTCGTCCACCGCATGCGCCGCCACCGGCCGCTCGCCGAAGCCTGCCCGGCTCATGCGCCGAGCCTCCTCCACGATGGCCCCCAGCTCTTCGACCGACACGGGGCGTCCGTGGTCGCCGACGATCACCTTCAAGCACGTCGCGCCGTCGACCAAGGCTTGGCGCGCCGCCCGGCGAGCCGCTTCGACGCCGCTGAACACGGCGTACTCCCGCTCGACCAGCCCTTGCGCCGCCGGGGCCAACCGGCCGAACTGCCCACCCGGAGGCGACAGCGCACGCGTGGAGACCATCATCCGGGGGCCGGCGATCCATCCGGCCTCGATGGCGTCACGGAGAGCGACGTCGCCGTTCACGCCGGAATTGCCGAGATCGCGAACCGTCGTAAAGCCCGCCCGCAGCATCTCGCCGGCGACGCGGGCGCCCAGCAAAGCCCGCTGCGCTTCGCTCATCTGGGCGGCTTCGAGCAGCAGGTCGTCGTCGCCCCTCGCCCGGTCCATGTCGGACTCGTGCAGCAGGTGGGTGTGACTGTCGATCAGCCCCGGCAGCAGAGTCGCGTCGGAGAGATCGAGTAGACGGGCGTCGGCGGGCGCTTTGTACTCGGCGTAGGGGACGACCATCTCGATGCGCTGTTTGGAGACGACGACGGCTTGGTCGGTGAGAACCTCCCTGGTCTGGACGTCCAGGACCTTGCCGGCCCGAATGACGATCGTTTCGGCGGGGCTAGGAGGCGCCCAAGCGACCCAGCAAACGGCGGCTACGAGGAATAGGTTGGGGCGCGCGGGCATGTCGCTCTTCTACGGGCTCGTGCGCCAATTGGTTTCGACCGATCATTCCAGGTGAGCCGCTCGAGAGGCATGCATCATCGACTGTCAGCTCATAGCCGCCATCGGCGGGCAGCTCGGCCTCCACCGTCTCCATGATGTCCGGGATCTTGCGGCTGCTGACGCCGGTTCGCTCCGCGTCCTCGATCATCCGCCGAAGGCTCTCGCCGGCTTGCCGCCTTTCCTGCTCGCTTCCACCGAAGTCTCGGAAGTCCATTGAGATCCCTCTCGCAAGGTAAGGACTGCTCGGGTTCTATCACCCGATACCCCGCGCGGCGCTCCCCGCGCAATGGCCGACGGACAGGAATGTCCGGCTCCACCACGGAAACCCTACTTCCGCAGCAGCCGATCGATCAGCGTGGCCATGGTCTGGTGCTCCACCGCGCCGTTGACCTTGCGCACGTCCGACGTCATCGTCACTAGGTAGACCTGCCCCGGCCGCTCCACGATCGCCACCGAGTGCATCAGATTCAGCTTGTTGCCCGCGTAGGCCTTGCAGGTATAGCCTTCTTCCGGCTCGCACTGGAACAGCGAGCCCGACTTGAAGAACACCGCCGCGTCGTCCAGCGCCGGCGACGAGGCGTAGCGGTAGCGCGGCCGGGTGAAGTAGAGCAGCTTCTTGATCTCGAGGCTCGACCATTCGTCCACGATCTTGCCCTGCTCCAGCTTGATCAGCCAGCGCATCAGCTCCCAGGGGCTGCCGTAGCTGGCCGTGCCCGGAATGCGGGCCGAGCCGTTGCGCGTGAACATCGTGCCCAGCCGCAAATTGTCGGTGTCGATGCCGGCGTCGTGCAGAGGGGTCTCCAGCGTCGAGAGCGCCATGTCCCGCAGCTCGGTTTTGGGGGTCTCACTCAGGAATTTCTCCTGCTGGGCGGCCGTCAGAGGGTAATCCGCGCCGAACTTCCGCAGCAGGATCGCCTCCTTCCAGACCTCGGAGCCGGCCGCGTTGGAGCTCTGCGACAGCATGTGGTCCAGCCACTCGTAGAGGTTGAACACGTCGCCGGTCTCGACCCGCCGGTTGGTCAAGGTCTTGGTCTGCGCGTCGTAGAGCGGCACGGTCTTGCCGTCGGTGTGCACGAAGGCGTCGGCGGTGATCTTGGTGTCGCGGAGAAAAGTCCGGCGGGCGTCCGTATCTCCCGGAAAACGCAGCCGCAGGGCGTCAAAGAAGCCCGTCGCCACCAGCAGCTTGCCCAGGCTGCCCGGGATGCGCTTGACCTCCGGCCGCACGGCGGCGAAACGCGGACGCAGCGGGTTCGAGATATCCAGCAGCGCGATCGAGTACGACGGGTCGCGGCCCGCCATCACTTTCTCCAGGCCGGCTTGCAGCTCCGGGTCGCGCGGCGTCGCCGGGCCCAGGTCGAAGTCGTCGTTGGCGCCGTGCAAATGCAGGCGGATGTCTTCGGTCGAGAGATAGCAGCCCGGCTTGAGCGCGATCGTCCGGTTGATCTTGCCTTCGGCCGCCAGCTTGTAGCCGACCAGCCGCCGGATGCCCGTCGCCTCGGCGCCGTCGAGCGGATAAGCCGCCGCCGCGCAGGCGGTCGCCAACACCAGTGCAAGCAGGCGCATCGCTAGAGAACCTCGTCGAGCTTCACGGGCGCGCTGTTCCGGATCGGTTGGGGCGAGCGCCAGCGCACCAAGGGGCGAATCTGGAACAGCCGCAGTTCCCCGCCCTGGAACCCCAGCTCGATGTCCCACGGCAGCGGCTTGCCGTCCGGCCCCATCGACGGCGGATACTTGGCCTCCACTTCGGCGACCAGGGCGCGCACCTGCTCGATCTCGTTCGGCTGCAGCACGGCCGCGTCGCCGATCGGCGGCACGATGGCGAAGCCGCCCTCGGGCCGCGCCACCTTGCGGTAGGTCGCCCGCGCCTGCTGCAGCAGCGTGACCTTGCCGTTCGGCCCCAGCAGCAGGGATTCGGCCACGCCGCCGTCGACCACCGCGCTGACGCCTTCGTTGACGTTGATGGTGATCTCGTCGCGGGCGCCGGTGTCGAGGTTGACGGTGGCGATCACGCCCGACTTGTCCGACTGCACGGTCTTCTGCAGCAGCACCGAAGGGTAGACGCGGTCCTGCCGGTCGAGCATGCGGCTGCGCCAGTCATAGGCGCGCTCCTGCAGCGGCGACGCCCATACGTCGCGAATCGCTTGCAGAATCTTCTCCTCGCCCACGACGTTCGGCACGGTCAGGTTCAGGCCCGCGCCGCTGAACTGCGGCAGATCCTCGGCGTTGGTGTCGCTGCGCACGAAGACGCCGTAGGAGCGGTCCGCGCCGAACGTCCCGCGCAGGGCCGCGCGCAGCTTGGCCTCGAAGGCCGGCTCGAACGGCATCCGCCGAATCCAGGCCCGGAACCGGTCGAGCTGCGGGTAGATGTAGGCCTGGACCTCTTGCTCCGGGGCCCCGGAGGCGCGCATCTGCTCGGCCCGATCGAACGCCTCGGAGATCCGCGCCGCCAGCGGCACCGTGTCGCCCTCCATCGGCCGCTGGATGTGCTCGACGTAGACGCCGAACGGCACGACCAGGCCGGGCGAGACGCGGCCGGGAAACATCTGCGCCAGCCGCCCCAGATTGGCCGCCTTCGGGCCGCAGGTCACGCCCGCCTGGGTCTCGCTCAAGTCCTCCAGGCGCAGCAGGTCGCGGACCTCCAGCTTCAGGCGGCTCACGTCCAGGCTCAAGCGGCGGGCCGGCGCTTCGTTGAGCGCCGGCTTGGCCAGCTCGGACGGCTCGGGAACCCGCAGGGTGACCTCGCCGCGCCGGCCGACTTCGAACAGGACCTCCTGCCCGACGTGCTCGCGCAGCACGGGCAGCAGCGACGACGGCGCCACGGCGTTCGGCAGCCCCAGGTTGGCCGCCAGCAACTGCGCGTGCGAGAGAGCGTTGCCCGAATCCAGCGTCAGCACGCCCGCCATCGGCTTCAGGTCGGAGACCGTCTCCGGGATCACGTAGATCCGGTCGGAGTGGATCGGCTGGTCCGGGCTGTCGAGAATCTCCAGCCGGGCCAGGGCGCGGCCCGGGTTGAGACCGAAGACGCCGGCGGCCGAATCGCTGCCGAAGATCTGATGCCGCAGGCCGGCGGCCCGGGCCGCGTCGTCCACCACGGCCTGCGCGCGGGTGGAGAGCGGCAGGGCCGGCGAGCTGCGCAACAGGTGGTCGAGCAGCCCGGCCGTCCGCGGCTCGAAGGCCCGAAAGCGCTGCTCCACCGGCGAAAACTCGCGCGCGGCCGTCGCCCGGCACCATTCCGCGGCGCGGCTCAAGTAGCGCACGGCCTCGAAGTACTCGTCCGCGGCCGGCTGCGGGTCGCTGAGCAGAGCGTCCAGGCGCTGCTCCAGAGCGCCGAGCTGGCGTTCGGAGAGCAGCCCGGCGCCGAAGGCGTAGTAGAAGTCGTTGCGCATCTGCTCCAGCAGCTCGCGCCGCGTATGGCTGTGGGCCTCGTGGGGGTCGTAGCCGTGCCGGAAGCTCGCCTCCGTCACCAGTGCGTTGAAGTCCAGCAGCTCCAGGTTGCCGGCGCCGTCGGTCGATTGCAGCACTTCGCGGACGATCCCCGCGCTCAGCCGCGATCCGGCGGCGTGGATGGCTTCGTCCTCGTTGCGCCGCAGGGCGTCAGCAAAAGCCTCCACCAGGGGGCTGAGCGGGCTGTCGGGCCGCTTGCGGACCACGGCCAGGCGCGCCGAGAGCAGCCGCCCGGCGTTCTCTTCCTGCAAGATCGCAGCCAGCTCCCGCAGCATCTTCTGGACGGCCTCGGTCGGCTGGCGAGTCTTGATGTAGTCTTCCACCGCAACCCGGTCCTGCTCGAAGTCCGGCGACGAATGGATCTTCGCGCGCAGGGGCTGGAACGAGGGATCGACGTCCGCGACGGCCTTGGCCAGATTGCGGGCGCGCTTGAGGGCGCTGGACGGCAAGCCGTGCGGGACCGCGCCGGCCACTTGCTGCGCCAGAAACAACCGCTTGCGCAGCCAATCCGGCCGGCTGAAGGCCTGGATCAACAGGCGTCGGCCGTCGCGCTCCTCGTCCTCGGCCTGGCGCGCGCCGCGATAGGTGTAAGCCTTGCGGTAGATCCAGCCGTCCTGGGTCTCCTCCAAGTAGCGTTCAGCGACCAGCTCCTTGAGGCGATGGTGGTCGCGGGCGGCGTCGAAAAACTCGTCGAACGTCATCGCCGCGAAGATCGTCCCCACGTCGATGTTCCACTTCTCGAGCTGAAGCGCTTCGGCGCTCAGCGTGGCGTGCTGGCGGCCGGTTCCCTTCTTCTCGCAGGGGTAAGGGGACGGCGGGTAGTCCTTGCCGTCGGGGCAGAACCAGCGAATGCGGTAGAAAGGCCCGCGCGGGTTGGCCTCGAAGCCCGCCACGATCTTGGCCGCCTCGGCGGCCTGCTGCGGCTCCAGCGGCGGCAGCAACGACTCCGCCCCCAAGGTCGCGACGGCGGCGAACACGATCAGGGCGGTGCGTATCATTGCTACTCTCTTCGACGCCCGAAGCCCCGGTTGCAGTTACTTCGAGCGCGGCGTCAGACGGCGATCTCCACCCACTGGCCGGTAGCCCCCGAGCGATACACGGCGTCGATGACTTCCATGTTCCGGACAGTATCCTCCAAGGGGAACTCCGGGGTCTTCCCCTCCTGGACGCACTCGGAGAAAAGGTCACCCTGGATGGTGTACTGGTCGCACACCGGCAACAGCTCCTCGCGGGCGCTGGCGTCGCCGAGGCCCGAGCCGTCGTCCACGAACAGCCGGCAGGCCTTGTCCGGCGGCGCGTTGAAGGGGATCTGCAACTCGATGCGCCCCTTCGTGCCGAAAGCCTGCAGCCGCTGGTAGCCCACCAGTTGGGTGGAGCACATCCAGCTCGCCTGCCCGCCGGGGAACTCCATCAAGGCGCTCGCCAGCCGGTCGGTCTTCATCACCGGGTCGCGTTCCAGCAGCGCCGACACCCGCCGGGGCTCCTGCTCGAACAGGTACCGCGCGCCGACGATGGGGTAGCAGCCGATGTCATACACGCCGCCGCCGCCGATGTCCGCCTGATTGCGGATGTTGGCGGGGTCGGCGTTGAAGTAGCTGAAGAACCCCTGCACGGCCCGCAGCTCGCCGATCGCGCCGCTGCGGATGATCTCGCGCGCCCGCAGCCACTGCGGATGGCCGCGGACCATGAAGGCTTCCTGGATCACCATGCCGGTGCGGTCCCGGGCCGCCAGCAGCTTGCGCGCTTCGGCGGCGTCGAGCCCGATGGGCTTCTCGCACAGCACGTGCTTGCCGGCCTCGGCGGCGCGGATCGACCACTCCACGTGCAGGTGGTTCGGCAGAGGGTTGTAGACGGCTTCGATCTCGGGGTCGGCCAGCAGCTCGTCGTAGGAGCCGTAGGCCTTGGGGATGCCCAGCGCCTGGGCCGCTTCCTGCGCCCGGCCCAGGTCGCGCGAGGCGATGCCCACGACCTCGCTGCGTTCCCCGCGCTGCATGGCCGGGATGACCTTGACGGTTCCGATCTTGGCGACGCTCAGGACGCCCCACTTGAGTTTCCGCATGGTGTTCCGGCCCTCAATCTTCGCACAGCGGGCCGCCCGTCCAAGGCTAGTCGCCGAACCAATCACGGCGCCGGGCGCGCATCCAATCGCGCAGGTCGTCGACGCCCTTCTTGGCGCCGTCGGCGGCGTCGTCGAACCAGTCCGCGACGCTCCTGCGCCGCTTCTCGGTGCGCTGCACGGCCTTCTCTCCCCGCGACTGGAGAGAGCGCGCGGCGTCGTCGGCCCGGGCCTGCAGCCGGCGAGACTCGGCCAGCAGCGACTCGATGCGGGCGTTGGCCTGCTCGCCCACGTCGCCCGCCGTCTCCAGGCCGGCGTCGCGCAGATCCTCGGCCTGTTCCCTGAGCTGCTGGGCCTGCCGCTCGAGCTCCTTCTGCATGGTCTCGTCGCTGCGGTCGCTATGCTCGATCGCCACGTAGGCAAGCCCCAGCAGGGCCGCCGCGAACACCACGAAGTTGAAGACAGTCCGCACGGCGTCATTATCGCCGAGGAAATCGACAGCGGCGCCGCTCTTGCTATGATCGGGCGGAGGCCTTCCCGCCCAATGTCTTGGTTTCGCAAGGATAAGGATAAAGATCAGCCGCTGCCCGAGCCCAAAAAGGTTCGGACCGAGGGGCTTTGGATCAAGTGCGATTCCTGCGGAGCGATCATCTGGAAGAAGGACCTGGAAGCCGGCCAGTCGGTCTGCTCGAAGTGCGGCTTTCACTTCAAGATCACTGCCGCCGAGCGGCTCAAGCAGCTCTTTGACGGCGGCGCCTACCAGGAGTTCGCCGAAAGGCTCCGCGCCACGGACCCGTTGAGCTTCGTGGACCAGAAGCCCTACGGCGAGCGGCTCGAACAGGCGCGCTCCAAGACCGGGCTCCAGGACGCCATCATCACGGCCGAAGGGCGCATCGAAGGGCGCACGGTCGTGGTCGCCGCCCTGGAATACCGCTTCATCGGCGGCAGCATGGGGTCGGTGGTGGGCGAGAAGATCACCCGCGCCATCGAGCGCGCCATCGAGCGCAAGGCGCCGCTGGTGATCGTGTCCGCTTCCGGCGGCGCGCGGATGATGGAGGGCATGGCCAGCCTCATCCAGATGGCCAAGATCTCCGCCGCGCTCACGCACTTGAGCGACGCCAAGCTGCCGTTCATCAGCGTGCTCACGGACCCCACCACGGGCGGCGTCACCGCCAGCTTCGCCATGCTGGGCGACCTGAACATCGCCGAGCCGGGCGCCTTGATCGGCTTCGCCGGCCCGCGCGTGATCGAACAGACCATCCGCCAGAAGCTGCCCAAAGGCTTCCAGCGCGCGGAGTTCCTGCTCACGCACGGCATGGTGGACGCCGTGGTGCCGCGCACGGAGATGCGGGATTATCTCAGCCGCGCCTTCGGCTTCTTCTGCGGCCCCGTCGCATGACCTACGAGCAGTCGATACGGTACCTGCTGTCGCTGCTGGGCGAGAGCGGCGGGGCCGGACTCGGCCTCCAGCGCATGCAGGCCCTGGTAGAGCGCCTGGGCCGCCCCGACAAAGCCTTCCGCGTCGTGCACGTGGCCGGCACCAACGGCAAGGGCTCGACGGCCGCCATGATCGCCTCCGGGCTGCGCGCCGCCGGCTTCCGCACCGGCTTCCACAGCTCGCCGCACCTGACCCGCTTCAACGAACGCATCGAGATCGACGGCGCCCCCGTCGACGACGAGGCCTTCGTAAGGGCTGTTGAAGAGGTCCGCGCCGCCATCGAAGCCCTCACCGTCGACGCCGACCGCAGCTCCCACCCCACTCTTTTCGAGGCCGTCACGGCGGCGGCCTTCTGCGCCTTCCGCAACGCCGGCGTCGCCTGGGGAGTGATCGAGGTGGGCCTGGGCGGGCGGCTCGACGCCACCAACGTGGTCGACTCCGAGCTGGCCGTCATCACCGCCATCGACCTCGACCACGAGGCCTGGCTCGGCAAGGGCCTGCGGCGCATCGCCGGGGAGAAGGCCGGCATCCTGCGCCCGAGCGGCGCGGCCGTCTCCGCGCGCCAGCAGCCCGAAGCCGCCGCGGCGCTGCTCGAACGAGCCGGAGAGCTCGGGACCGACCTGGTGTTCGCGCCGGAACAGCTGCCCCTGCAGCCGCCCGCGCCCGACTCCCGCGGACGCTTTCGCATCGCCGCCACCGACGGCTCCTTCGCCGCCCGGCTGGCCTTGGCCGGCGAGCACCAGGTGGACAACGCCGTCACCGCTTGGTGCGCGCTCGAGCGCCTCGGCGTCGAGCGCGAGGCCATCCGCCAAGGGCTCGAGACGGCGCAGTGGCCGGGCCGCCTGGAGTGGTTCGAGGGCCCGCCGCCGGCGCTGCTCGACGCCGCGCACAACCCCTCCGGCGCGCGCGCGCTGGCCGCCCACCTGCGCCGCTTCCACGCCGACCGGAAGATCCGGCTGGTCTATGGGGCCTCCCGCGACAAAGCCGTCGACGAGGTGGCCGGCCTGCTGTTCCCGCTCGCCGACCGCGTGCTGCTCACCCGCGCCGCCCTGCCCCGCGCGGTGAGCCCGGAGACGTTGCTCTCCCTGACCGATCACCTCCACGCCGAGATCGAGTGCGTCCCGAGCGCCGCCGAAGCCCTGCGCAGGGCGCGGCAAGGCGCCGAGCCCGACACGCTGCTCGTGGTCGCCGGCTCGATCTTCCTGCTGGGAGAAATTCGACCGCTACTCCTGGCAGACTAGGAGATGGTCCACGTTCCCGAGAGTCCCCTCGGCGCCGCCGCAGCAGTCCCCTCCGGCCCGGACCGAATGTTTCCATGCGAGAGTTTCTGAGCCACGCCCGCTCGGTGCTGATCATGATCCCTTGGCTGATCGTGGCGACGATCGCCATGGGGGCCTTGTCCTTCGTATGCTCGCTGTTCGATTCGAGCGGCAAGCTGCAACACAAGGTCGCCGTGACCTGGGCCCGCATGCTGCTGAAGGTCTTCCTGGTGAAGGTGGACGTGATCGGCGCCGAGCGCCTCGACCCGGCCCAGCCGTACGTCTTCGTCTCCAACCACTTCAGCCTCATCGACACGCCGCTGATGTTCGGCAACATGCCCAGGGAGTTCCGTATCATGGCGCGGCACGGGCTGTGGGGGATTCCGTTCCTGGGCTGGCACCTCAACCGCGCCGGCCACGTGCCCGTCAACCGCGAGAACCCGCGGGAGGCGCACAAGAGCATCGGCCGGGCGGCGGACAAGCTCCGCGAGGGCTATTCGATCCTGCTGTTCCCCGAAGGCGGCCGGACGCGCGTGGAAGTGATGCGGCCGTTCAAGGCGGGCGCGGCCTACATCGCCATCGCCGCCGGCGTCCCGATCGTGCCGATGGCGATCGTGGGCACGCGCAGCATCCTGGCGCCGTCGTCCACGCACCTGCGCCCCGGCCGAGCCGAGCTGCGGGTGGGCGACCCGGTCCCCACCGAAGGCCTCAAGAACCGCGACGCCAAGGAGCTCATCGCCGGCGTCCAGCAAGAGATCCAGCGCATCTGGGAATCGCCGAGCTGGCGGTAAGCCGCCGAGCGCTTGCCCCTCAGCTCAGGATCTCTTCCACCACGCGGCCGTGTACGTCGGTCAGGCGGAAGTCCCGGCCGGAGTAGCGGTAGGTCAGCCGCTTGTGGTCCAGGCCCAGCAGATGCAGCATGGTCGCGTGCAGGTCGTGCAGGTGCACCTTGCCCTCCACCGCCTGCCCGGTGGCGTCGCAGCGGCCGTGGCGCAGGCCGCCCTTCACGCCGCCGCCGGCCATCCACATCGAGTAGCCGCGGTTGTTGTGTCGGCGGCCGTCGCCGGAGTTGTTCTGCTGGAAGGTCGAGCGGCCGAACTCGCCGCCCCACACGATCAGGGTGTCTTCAAAGAGTCCCCGCTGCTTGAGGTCCGTCAGCAACGCCGCGATCGGCTGGTCGATCGCCGCGCAGTTCGAGGCGATCTTGGCCCGCAGTTGCGTGTGCTGGTCCCAGCCCTGCATGCCCAGCTCGATGAACCGCACGCCCGCTTCGGCCATCCGCCGCGCTAGCAGGCATTGCGTGCCGAAGTCCTGGGTCTCCTTGCGGTCAAGCCCGTACATGGCCCGCACGCTCTCGGGCTCCTTGGAGACGTCCATCACCGCCGGCACCGACGTCTGCATCCGAAAGGCCAGCTCGTAGGACTGGATCACGCCCTCGACCTCGTTGTCGACCCGCGAGCGCTCCAGCATCTCCCGGTTCATCTGCTGCACGAAGTCCAGCTCGGCTCGCTGGGCCCCTTGCGACAGCCGCGCGTTGCGGATGTTGTCGATGGGGTCCTGTCCCTTGGCGATGTTGATGCGGGTGCCCTGGAAGCTCGCCGGCAGGAAGGCCGCGCCGTAGCTCAGCGCTCCGCCCACCGGGGCGGGGTTCATCGTCACGAACCCGGGCAGATCCTGGTTCTCCGTGCCCAGCCCGTAGAGGGCCCAAGCGCCCATCGAGGGCCGCACGAAGGTGATGTTGCCGCAGTGGGTGAAGATCGACGCCTGCGGATGCGCCGGCGTATCCGTCGCCATGCCGTTGAGCAGGCACAGGCTGTCGGCGTGCTTGGACAGGTGCGGGAACGTCTCGGAGATCTCGATGCCGCTCTCGCCGCATTTGTTGAACTTGTAGACCGACGGCAGGATCTTGCCGGCCTGCTTGGAGCCGCCGTCCGCCGCGGCGGTCTGGCCGGCGGCCTGCTCGAGCTCCGGGTTGTAGTCGAAGGTCTCGTGCTGGCTCGGCGCGCCCTGCATGAACAGGAAGATCACCCGCTTGACCTTGGGCGCGAAGTGCGGCCGGCGCGGCGCCAACGGCGCCTCGGCTCCCGTGGCGCGGGCGAGCTCTTCGGCGGCCAGCCCGGCGAAAGCCGTGTAGCCGAACCCGCAGGCCGTGTTCTTCAAGAAATTGCGTCGGCTCCAACTCATCGCTTTCGATCCCCCATCACCCCTGCTGTCGCCGTCAACCCCTGTAGCGAAACTCGGCGCTGTTGAACAGCGCGTGGTAGAAGCGCGTCCAAGCCGCTTGCTCGGCGCCGACCGCAGGCGCGGCGCCGGCCGTCTCGGCTTCGCCGGCGTCGGCCTTCGCCTTGCGGGCGGCCTTGCCCTTGGCGGCGCGCTTGCGGGCCTTGTCAGCGCCGGCCTTCTCCTTGCGCGCCTTGCGCCCCGCTCGCGCCGGCGCGGGCGGTTCGCTGTAGCCCTCCTTCACCGCCGCCAAGAACCTCTCCGCGGCGGCGACCTCGGCTTCGGAGGCGTCGCGGGAGAGCGTCCGGCGATACGCTTGCCGAATCCGCTCGGCGTCGGTCGAGGCGGCGGCCAAGGTCCGCTCGGCCGCCACGGCCGCCTGGCGCAGCGTGAAGTCGCTGTTCATCAGGAAGAGGGCCTGCGGCGCCACCGTGGTTACGTCCCGCGCACCATGGGTCTCGCTGGGCTCGGGGAAGTCGAACGTCTCGTAGAAGCGGTTGACGACGTTGCGCACGATCGGCACATAGACGCTGCGGTAGGAGACCTCTGTCTCCCACGCCTGCATCTGCTTGTTGCCCGGCCGCACCAGCTCGTTGCGGCGCCAGCCGGAGACCGGCGAGCCCTCCGGCCGCGCCAGGCTCAGCTCGCCGCTGGCCCGCAGCACGGCGTCGCGCAGCGCCTCCACCTCCAGCCTGCGGCGATTCATGCGCCAGACCAGGGCGTTGTCGGGCTCCTTCTGAAAGTTGTCTTCGTCGAAATCGGTGGAGAGCTGGTAGGCCCGGCTCAGCACGATCTCGCGGATCAAGGCCTTCACGGACCAGCCCTGGTCCATGAGCTGCACCGCCAGGTAGTCGAGCAGCTCCGGGTGCGTGGGCGCTTCGCCCATCTTGCCGAAGTTGTCGACGGTCTTCACCAGCCCGCGGCCGAACAAGTGATGCCAAGCGCGGTTCGCCAGCACCCGCGCCGTCAGCGGATTGTCGCGCCGCGTCAGCCAGTCGGCCAGCTCCAGCCGCCCGCTGGCCTTCCTGGGGATCTTCGGCAGCCGCGCCTCGGGCTCATAGAGAGCCTGCACGAACCCGCGCGGAACCTCCTCGCCCAGCTCATGCGGGTCGCCGCCGATGTTCACCTTGCTGTGCACCGCCTTGCGGGCCTCGGCTACGCCCATAGCCAAGTTACCGGGCAGTTGCAACGAGCCGATCTGCTTGGCCAGCGCCCGGACGCGGTCGCGGTCCTTGGCCTTCTCGGCTTCCCGCAGCTCGGCCCACAGGCGCTCGTACTCGGGGTCCTGAGACTCTTCCAAGCCCGCCAACGGCACGGCCAACGAACGGTCGAAGTAGGCGGCGTTGAACTGCGGCCGCTGCCGCAGCCCCTGTCGCACCTGGGTGGAGTGGAAGATGCCGGCCAGGGCGTAGTAGTCCTTCTGCGGAATGGGGTCGAACTTGTGGTCGTGGCAGCGCGCGCAGCCCACCGTCAGCGCCAGCACGCTGCGCGTGGTGACGTTGATCATCTCGTCGGCCACGTCGGCGGGAAAGAGCTTGCGGTCCGGCTCGTTGAGGTCGTGCGCCCCCAGCGCCAAAAAGCCCGTGGCGATCTGCAGCTCGCGCCTTGCGGCGTCGTCGGCCGCCGGCATGAGGTCGCCGGCGATCTGCTCGCGGATGAACCGGTCGTACGGCTTGTCCCGGTTGAACGAGTCGATCACATAGTCCCGGTAGCGCCAGGCCAGCGGGAACGGCGCGTTGCGGGTGCGGCCGATCGACTCGGCGTAGCGCGCCACATCGAGCCAATGCCGCCCCCAACGCTCGCCGAACTGGGGCGAGTCCAGCAGCCGGTCCACGACGCGCCGAAAGGCCTCCGGCGTCGGCGCCGGATCGGCCCGAAACGCCTCGACCTCCTCCACCGTCGGCTGCAACCCCGTCAGGTCAAAGCTCACCCGCCGCAACAGCGCGTCGCGGTCCGCGTCGGCCACCGGCCGCAGCCCCTTCTCCTCCATCCGGCTGAGCAGGAACTGGTCAATCGTTCCGCGGGGCCAGCTCGCGTCGCGGACCTCGGGCGCCTTGGGCCGCCGCGGCGGCTGAAACGCCCAGAATCGCCGGCCTTGCGCCACGTCGATCGTGGAGGCCGCCTGCGTCTTGCCCTCGCGCGGGTCCGGCGCCCCCATCGCGATCCAACGTTCGAAGTCGGCGATCACGGCGTCGGGCAGCTTGCCCATCGGGGGCATCTTCAGCTTGCCGTCGTAGCGGATGGCTTCGAGCAGGACGCTCGCCTGGGCGTCGCCGGGAACCACGGCGTGGCCCCGCTGCCCGCCGCTGCGCAAGCCCTCGCGGGTGTCCGCCGTCAGCCCGCCCATACGGGTCTTGGCCTCAGCGGAGTGGCAGGCGTAGCAGTTTTTCGCCAGAACCGGCCGAATCTTGGTCTCGAAGAGCTCCAGCCCTTCCGGATTCGCCGGTTGAGCCTGCAGCAGGCAGGAAGAAAGCAGCAAGGCCCCCGCCAATGCGGGACCTCGCGGCGCCGAGAAGTGCATCATGGCGTTTCGGACCGCGAAAATCGATCCGTGGGAAGATTACCAGAGCCGCCCGAGAGCTGTAAAGTAAGATTTCAGTAAACAGCTCGGAATCAACGGCTTGCCGTCGGCGGCCGGGCTAGCGGTGTTCGGGCGTCTCCGGCGCTCGCAGGTCCACCCCGATCCGCGCCATCTCCTGCTCGTAGTAGCGGCGGTGCAGCACCTGCCACTCTTCCCCGCCCTCCACGATCTCGCGCTTCTGCTTCTGGATGGTCTGCCGCGCTCGCTCGTCGATCTTCTGCTCCATCGCCAGGATGTTCGTCAGCTCCCGGCCGATCTCTAGCCGCACGGCGTTCCAGCCCTTGGCCACCCGCACCCCTTGCAGGCGCGGCAGCCGTCCGGCGATCTCGTGCGAAAGCTCCAGCAGCTTCTCCCGAGAGATCTTCGTATCGCCTTCCCGCCCGGCCACCGGCGTGATCTTGCGCTCGGCCAGGATGTTGCGCTTCACCTTCCGGAACATCTCCGTGTAGGTGATGCCGTTCTGGCGCATGAAGTCGGTGTACTGGTTGAGCAGCGCGCGCGCTTCGGCGTTGATCTCTTCTTCCACGCGCAGGGCGTCGTTGAGGATCTCCTCGAAGGCCTGCACGGCGACGGCGGGCGTCTTCAGCTCCAGCGCTCCGCTGGCCCCCAGACGCCGCGTCAACTCACGCGCTATCCAGTGAACGAACGGGGCCGGCAGCAGCATAGGCCCAGCGTATCGGCCGGTTCGCAAAGGTGTCAATCGAGGCCGGGGAACGGGCCGGGTCAGTTCAGGTGCGCCAGCGTACGCCGCAGCTTGTTCATCCAGTCCTGCACCTGTTCGGCGTCGGCGCCGTTGGGCCGCAGGTCGACGTAGCGCTCCAGGTCCCGCAGCGCCGAGCCCCTCTCGCCCAGCTCATAGCGCACCCAGGCGCGCTGCTTGATCTCCTCGGCCGAATCCGGCTCGAGCGCCAGAATCGTATCCAGCACCTCGAGCGCCAAGCGGTGGCGCCGCGCCGACAGGTAGATCGCACGCAGGTTGTTGAGCATCCGCAGCACGATGGAACGGTTTTCGACGGCCGCGAAGTGCAGGTCGTGCAGGTCCACGGGCCGCCCGTGCAGGGTCTTCACCAGCTCGCGGCAGCCCTGCTGATTCAGCACCCGGCCCTCGTGATAGGGATCCACGAAGAACAGCCGCGAGCGGTCGTCGTACTTCACCACGAAGTGGCTCGGCAGCCCGACGCCGTAGATCGGCAGCTCGAGCCTCTTGGCGATCTCCAGGTAGAGCACAGACAGCGAAATGGGGATGCCGGTCCGCCGCTCCAGCACGTCGTTGAGAAAGCTGTTGCGCGGGTCGTAGTAGTCCTCGCGGTTGCCGCGAAAGCCCAACTCCTCGAACAGCAGCTTGTTGATGGCCGAGACGGCCGTCTCCCGCGGACGCCCCTTGTCCAACCGCGCGCCCACCTTGCCGGCGTAGGCGTCGATGCGGCGCATGCAGGCCTCGATGTCGGCGTCGGGGTACTCCAGCCGGGCCAGAGTGGCGGCGGCGCGGCCCAAATCCACCTCGGCGTCGGGGCGGTCGAAGAGCTCGCGGATCTGATCGGCGACGTGCACGACTATTCGGCAGCATAGCAGGCCCGCTCACGGCGTTCCCCGGGGAGGGAGTCGGCGCAGTGCGGCGCCCGAGCGCCGCCGGGAGCAACGCCTTTCGCCCCGGCCGAGTGCGCGATTTGCCCCACTTCGGTGGGACCTTCGCCCTCCAAGCGGCCTTCGGACGCCTCGCTCCATTTGGCGCCCGGCTTGCTTTCTATGCCACTCGAGAAAGCGGAGGTAGAGCAATGGAACTGACGACATTGATCATTGGCTGGGTGCTGGTCACGACGACGGTCGTGGTGCTGGCCTACATGCGGATGACGATGGGGTTGCACGACATTCTCGCCGTGCGCTTCACGGGCCAAGGCCCCGCCGTGGACCCGAAGGAATCCCAAAGGACCTCGCGGATGACCAAGATCGACCGCGTGGGCATCCCCTTGACGATCGTTTCGGCCGCCATGGCTCTGGCGATCCTGGTCGTCTGGGCGATGCAGCAGGCCGGCCCTGCGTAGAGGTCTGTCTAGAGGTGAGTGGGATACCATCGTGAACAATGTCTCGCATGCTCAACGCGGCGGCCGGAGGGGCTCTGGCCGCCGCCTATATTGGCCTCATTCGCCCTCGCATGTTGCGCTGGGGGGCGAGTCGGAGCGATGTCGAACGCAACTGGCCGGGGGACGAGTACTGCCGCCACCCGGCGCATCAGGCGACGCGCGCGATTGCGATCGACGCCCCGGCCGCGGCGGTCTGGCCCTGGATCTTGCAGATTGGGCAGGACCGCGGGGGATTCTATAGCTACTCGGCGCTCGAGAATTTGGTCGGCTGCGACATGCCCGACGTCGACTGGATTGTGCCGGAGTGGCAGCAGCGAGCCGTCGGCGACATCATCTGGATGGCCCCGCGCGAGCGCTACGCCGGCAAAGCCCGCATGCTGGTGGCATGGCTCGAGCCCGAGCGCGCCATGACGCTGATCATGCCCGAGGACGCCGAGGAGGTGGCCACCGGCGGCGAGGCTCGTCACGGCCTCTGGTCGTTCCTGCTCGATCCGATTGACGACCACTCCTGCCGCTTGGTGATGCGGTCACGCGCCGGCCGGGAGCCGTTCGGCGGGCCGCTGGGGCAGTGGCTGTTCTTCGAGCCGGCGCACTTCGTGATGGAGCGCGCCATGATGTTCAAGATCCGCGACTTGGCCGAAGCCCGCTACTCCGCCGGCCTGACTTCTTGGTGGAGCGCGGAGCCGTCCACGCCGTAGTGCGTCCAGGTGAGCTGCGGCTTGCCCTCCACGCGCTCGACGGTCCCGGCCAGAAACCCTCCGATCACGTTCAGATAGGCGTGCTCCTCGGTGCGCTGGTCCTGCGAAAAGCCCCCGGCGTGCTCATCGCTGGCCGGGCCGGAGGAGTACTCCCGCAAGCCCGTCTCGGCGTCCTGCGAGACGTACTGCCAGTGGCGGTCTCCGCAGGCGACGTAGGCGTTCTTCAACCCCGCCAGAAAGCTTCGAATCTCGTCGCCTTCGTGCTGAAAACCCTTATTGGCGTGGTTGTCGTTCTTGTTGCCGCGGTCCGGACCGACGATCGGAGTGGCGCTGATAAGCACCCGGAAGGTGGCGTCGGACTCAGCCATCGACTTCTTTAGCCAAGCCTTCTGCTCCGCTCCCCAAATCGACTTCTCCGGGCCGTCTTCCATGGTGTTGGGGCTGCGGAAGTCGCGGCCCTCGGGGAACCAGACCTGCAGGTCCTTGCCCCAGCGAATGGTGCGAAACGTCGGCCCTTGAATCCCGGTCTGTTCCAGGAAGATTTTTTGCCCCTGGGCGAAGGTGAAATCCCCCATGAAGCGGCTTTGCAGGGTCGGCCAGCAGTCGTTCATCCACACATCGTGGTCGTCCTTGATCATGTAGCAGGCGACCTGGCGGTGGAAGGCCACGTTGGTCGGCAGCGAGTACATCCGCTGCCAGTGCCAGCGCGCCAGCGCCTCGTTCTTGGCGAGTTGATCGTAGTAGATGATGTCGCCGGTGTGGACGAAGAAGCTGGGGTCGAGCTTCAGCATCTGGGCGTACATCTTGTAGCCGCCGCCGGGCGCATCCTGGTCCGGGTAGGCCGTCCCGGTGGTCACCGTGAAGACCACCCGCGCCGGGTCGTCGGCCGCCGGGGCGGTCTTGAAGCCGCCGACGATGGTGGAGGTGGTATCGGCGTCGGGCCCCGGGCGAGCGTCCACCTCCAGCTCATAGCGGCTCCCGGGCCGCAGATCCTCCAGCGGAAAGACCGTCGTGCAGTCTTGGGCGCAGTCCACCGTCTGCCAGCCCTTGTACGTCCAGTCCGGCTCCCCGGCCAGACGGTAGCGCGCGCGGGTCTGCCCCGGCGCGCCCGGCGCCGCGCCTTCGAACTTGTCGACCGCAGCCTGGTCGGGGAACGGCCCTAGAGCCTCCGCGCGCCGTCCCTTGGGGCTCGTCGTCGTCTCGCCGGTCTTGTCGTCCCGGTACTGGAATACCGGCTCGCCGCCCTCCGGCCCCACCCGATGTTCAGCCGCGGTGATCCGCGTCCAGACCAGCGCCGAGTCCTGGTCGACCTCGGCGATCTTGATGCCGGTGGCCTGGAACACCGGCGCGGGAGGCTCGGCGCAACCCGCCAGCCAGAGCAGGAAGAAGCAGGACCATCCCTTGGGGCGGCGCATGGCGCTGAGAGAGTAGCACGGTCCGCCGCGGCGCGCCGACGGATTCAGCGCGAATGCCCCGGCCGCCGCCGCAGCCAAGCCGTCGCGGCCAAACCCGCCGCCAGCAACGGCAGCGCGCCGGGCTCCGGAATGGCCGTCATCGCCTCCGGCAGCGTCAGGTCCACCGCCCACTCTCGCGACCGGTCGTTGCCGTCGAAATCGCAAAACTCGCCCGCCGGACACCCGGAGAACGCCGTGAAATTCGAGTCGAAGTCGTACAGGAACCCGCTGATCAGGTCGCCCACCGGGTAGTTGTCGTACTGCGTCACGGCGAACTGGTAGTCCCCGGCGACCAGGAACAGCTCGAGCTCGGCGTCCACGGGCAGGCCGGTCAACGGGTCGAGCGCCACCGTCGCGCCGTCGTCGTTGAAGTCGATGAAGTCGCCGGCGGCGCTGTACAGCGTCAGTACGGTGTCGAACCCGCCCGACGGAATCGTCGCCGCGTCGGCGTTCACGCCGCCCGAGCCCCCCAGGCTGATCAGGTGCACGACGCCGTCGACCGGAACGGTGAAGCTCTGCAGCGCCACGTCGTTGTCGAAGTCGAAAGCGCCAGTGAAGGAAATCGTCGCCGCCGGAGCCCCCGCGGCAAGCAGCGCCGTCGCCACGACGGCTCGCAATGTGAGAAAGCGTGTCATAAGTCGATCTCCCCGTGGTTATTCCTGGGTGACGCCGAAGCGGCCGAACATCGTGTAGCGCGAGCCGCCCCAGGCCAGATTCGACAGATGCTCCACCTGGACATAGACTGTCGCCTTGCCGTCGGCGTCCCACAACTGCGGGCCCGGGATGTCTTCGAGCAGGCTGTAAAAGCGATCCAGCAGTTGCGGCGTCAGCAGCGAGGCCACGCGCGAGTTCAGGTCGCTCATGCAGTCGCCGGCGGGCGCCTCGTGGCCCACCGGAACGCGGATCGGGCACCCGGGGATCTTCGAGAACAACGGCAGGAAGCGGACCGACGGCGCGACGTTACGAATCACTTCGAGCGTCTTGGAACGCGGCTCGCTGTTGAACCGCAACTGCACGCCGGGGTCGTAGATGTCGACCGCATAGCGCGCCGCTTCCACCCAAGGCTTGCCGGGCGCAGAGCGCACCGCCACCGTCACCTGCAGGTCGCCGACGCTGTAGGTCATCGGCAGCTCGCCCTCGCGCGGGGGGTGCTGCTGGCCGAGCAACGGCACGGGATCCGGGTGGATGAACAGGAACGGCGCCAAGTTCGGCTCCACGCGGAACGCGATCTCAGCGTTCTGGAAGGTCATCAGTTGCGGCAGGAACTGGCCCCAGGCCGTGCCCGTCGTCGGCGTTCCGGCCGGCGGGGGCCCGCCCGGCGCCACCAGCCGCAACAAGTCGATCTCGCCCGCGATGAAGTCGAAGCGCAGCCGGTCCGTGCTCATCTGCGCCCCAAGGATCTGGTTGAGCGCGTTCACGCTGAAGGTGTAAGCCACGTCGTAGGCGTCGCCTTGGTAGTCGAAGCGGCTGTCCCACAGCGCCGTGGAGGGCCGGTCGGCCTGCGCGAAGCCGTGGTGCTGGTGGAAGAAGGTCTGCGTCGGCGGCACGACCAGCGCCTGCCGGCGCGGACGAGCCTCGGCGTTCATCAACCCGAAGATGCCGTAGACGTCCGGCACGCCGTTCGGAGGGCCGCTGTAGGGAAGGTCGTCGTCCGTGCCGGTGTCCAGAAAGGGCCACCGCGTCTCGTACTTCGCCGGCTCCTGCGTCCCCACCTCGAAGGGCTGGAAGAGCAGGTCCATCGCCTGCGCGTGCCGGCTCGGGGAGCCTTCGTCCCAGGTCGAGCCCAGCGCGGCCTCGATCACGGGGTAGAACTGGGCCAGCAGATCCTCGGCGGCGTCCTGCAGCGGATCGCTCAGCGCGCAAGCGCCGGTGTTCGCCGTCATGTCGCCTTCGTCGGTGAGGTCGAAGTAGGTCTGCGGGTCGAGCTGGCTGAAGGTCACCTTTTCCGGGTTGGTCCCGTCGATCTCCAGCAGCAGCTCCACCGGCGTCTGCTCGAACTGGTTGATCCCCACCGGCCGCCGGTTGACGGCGCCCTCGGCGCGGAACGTGACGTTGGGGCAGCGCGCGAAGTTGTAGCGCGTCGCGTCAGTGAACGTCTGCTGGTTGTCGAGCTCGGCTTCCGGACGATGGAAGATCCCGGGGAAGCCGCAGCCTTGACGCCCGGACTTGTAGCGCAACACCGCGTCGCGCAACAGCAGGTTCGCCGAGCCCTCCACCACGCCGAGCTCGATCGGGTCGGCGTCCACCTGCCCGGACTGCGCGCCCAGTTGCAGATCCACCGAATTGACCCAGTACAGATTGGCGTCCACGATGTCCGCCTCGAGCTTCGCGAAGCAGAGCTCGAAGTCGCCGGGCACGGGAACCTGCTTGACGCAGGCGTTGTCGACCGCCTGCTGTGCGCCGAGGGCGGCCAAGGCGTTCAGCGGCGGCGGCAGCGCCGCGAGGGCGCCGGCCACGGCCAGCACTCCTCCCGGCGTACCGAGCGCATCGTCGAGCGACTCGTAGGCGAGATACTGCGCCGTGGCGTCGGCGAACAGAGACGTCACCGGCCCGTAGGTCGCCGGGAACGCCGCGGCCACGTCGGAGTAGGCGAAGCAGATGCGGTCGTCGTTCACCTGCTGCCCGTTGAAGAGGCGTATGTCGAGGTCGTCCTCGAGGCCGCTCGCGCTCAGCTCCGCGCGGAAGGAGTCGTTGAACTCCTCGAGGTTGCGGCGCGGCAGCGTGGTCAGGTGCAGTTCCTCGAGCTTCTCCAGTCCCTCCGGCGTCAACTGCACGCCCACGCCGTGCGGAATCGCCAGCGTCGAGGCGGGAATGATGTTCTCGTCCGGCCGTACGTCATACAGCAGCGTCCGGTTGCGCTGGATGACGTAACCGCGCGCGGTGTCCACCGTGTCGGCCACCACCGGCGACATCAAGTTGTAGCGGTCCAAGAAGTAATCCCGGAACGGGTACTGATAGCCGGCCCCCTGAGGCCACCCCCCGGGAGGCGCCAACGGCCCCACCGGAACCAGCGGCAGCGCCCCGCCCGCGCTCAGGTCGATGCCGTTGAGGTACGCCTTGTAGCGGCCGGGCTGCTTCTGAGCCCCGGGGATGACGGGCGCCGCGAACTGAATCGACAAGGCCGGGTCAGAGTAGAACGGCGAATCCGTCTTGAAGGTCGACCCCGGCGCCTTGGGCGCGAAGCCCTGTTGCGCCCACAGCGGATCGGCCGCAGCCCACGCCGCCCCAAGGGTCAGCAGGGCCAGAACCATCGAAGTAGAAGAGGAAGAATGCGGTCTCATGAGGCTCCTCGCCCCACCACTGTCGAAACCCCTCCCGAGGCCCGGCAACCGACAAGTGACGACACGCGGCCGAAAACCGCTGAAAACGCTCGATGTCGTCCGATGTCGCCTCTTTTCGTCCTCCCTGCCGGGGCTGCGTCCGCCGCCGGGGGGCCTGATACGATACGTGGGACAGGCCACACCGGCCGGGCAGGCCCCAGGGCCCCTCGACGGGTGGGACTCCCTTGCCCGACCAAGAAGCCGACGATAGCCTGCCGTCTCCGCCGCACGACATCCTGCAGTCGTGGAAGGAGATCGCGGCCTACCTCAACGCCACCGAACGTTCGGCGCAGCGCTGGGAACAGCTCGAAGGTCTGCCCGTCCACCGCCAAGCCCGCAGCCGCCGGGCCGCCGTCTACGCCTATAAGTCGGAGATCGAGGCTTGGCGACGCCGTCGCTCGGAGCCCCCCGCCGCGTTCCAGCCGGCGCCGGACGAACCTGAGGACCTGCCGCCGCCGCCCGCTCGCCCTTCCGGGCGCCGCCTCGCGTGGTGGGCCGCCGGAGCCGCCGCCGCACTATTGGCCGGGGGGTGGATGTGGCTGGGCTGGGGCCGCAGCGCCGAACCTCCCGCGCTGGTCTCGGCCAAGCCCCTCCCGGATTGGCCCGGTTTGGCGGTCTCCCCCGCCCTCTCGCCCGACGGCTCCAAGATCGCCTTCGGCTGGAGGACCGCAACGTCCGCGGGATTCGCCTTGGCCGTCGCCGACGTCGCCGGCGGCGAGCCGCGGGTGCTCACCGACAGTGCGGGCAACGAGACGTCCCCGGCCTGGTCTCCCAACGGAAGCCGGCTCGCCTATTGCCGCACCGCCGCCGAAGAGGGCTCGCGCGTCGCCGAGGTCGTCATCCTCCCCGCAGAGGGAGGCCCGGAGAAAGTGCTGGCGCGGGTCGGCATCCCCACGCGCTTCACGCCCTGGAGCTTCGGCTCCTACTTGGCTTGGACCGCCGACGGCTCCGCACTGATCACGCCGCCGCCGGAGAGGGGCAAGGGCAACGGCCTGTTCCGCATCGACGTCGAGACCGGCCAGGCGCAACCGCTCACCGAGCCGGGCCCCGGCCTGCGGGACGGCGCTCCTTCGGTCTCGCCCGACGGCCGCCACCTGGCCTTTCTGCGGAACCTCACGCCGATCCAGACGGATCTCTACGCCCTCGATCTCCAGACCGAAGGCGCCGCGCCGGTGCGCCTGACGCGCGAGGGCGCCTGGGCCGGCCCGCCGACCTTCACGCCCGATTCCGCCTTCGTGCTGGCGACGACGGGTAAGTTCAGCGGCGCCCGGCGGGCGCTCGCGCTCGAGCCTTCAGGCCGCCGTCCGCCGGTCGAGCTGGCCGGCGCCCCGGAGAATCTCTACGCCCTCAGCGCGTCCCGGGATCTCTCGGCTCCCCGCCTGGTGGGCTTCCAGGGCCGTCTCGACGTGGACCTCTACCGGGCCGTCCTGGAGGGAACCGACGCACACATCGAGAAACTGCTGACCATGCCGGGCGTGCAGGGCATGCCTGCGATCTCACCCGACGGGTCCCGCATCGCCTTCGAGTCCACCGGCGGCGGCCAGCCCGAAGGCCTCTGGGTCGCCAACCGCGACGGCGAGGACGCGCGCCCGCTCGTCACCGCCATCGGCATGCTCGGCGGCCCGGCCGCTTGGTCGCCCGACGGCCGAACCCTGGCCGCGTCGGCCACCGACGCCGAGGGCCAGCACGTCTACGCCGTCAACGCCAACGACGGGGCGATTCGCGCGCTGACCGCCGGCCCGGAGCGGACCTTTCCGCCACGCTGGCGGGCCGACGGCGCGGCCCTGCTGTTCTCCACCGCGGACGCCTCGTTGCTGCCCCAACCGCTGTCGTTGGCGTATCCCGAAGGCCCCAGCGAAAGCGTCTCCCGCGAGGAGGCCGTCATGCTGGAGCCGGTGGGCGCCACGGGCGCCTACGCCATGGTCAGCAACTCGCGCGATCTCACCCTCCATCGCGACGGGGTCTCCGAACCCTTGGCGAGGCTCTACTGGCGCCACAGCTTCCAGGCCGCCGGCGAGGCAGTCTATTTCCTGCGGCACAACGGGCGCAGGCGTCCGCCCACCGCCGAGGTCCACGACGTCCGCACCGGGCGCTCGCGCGTGCTCGCCCAACTGCCTTGGGTCTGGCGCGGCTTCGCCGTCTCGCCCGATGGCTCCGCGATCTACTTCGATCGCTTGGAGGCCGAATCCGCCGGCCTAACCCTGCTCGAGCTCGGCCGTTGACCAATCCCGCCCGCGCCCATGCCCGGCGTGAGCGGGGACCCTCCCGAGACCCTTGCCGCCTTGACTCCGCGCGCCGCCGCGTAGAAGACTAACCCTTCGCCATGCGTAAAGCCCTGCCGCTTCTCTTCCTGCTCGCCGCAGCCCTCCCGGCCCAGCATCCGAACATCGTCTTCCTGCTCGCCGACGACATGGGCTTCGGCGACGTGCAGGCGCTCAACCCCGACTCCAAGATCCCCACGCCCAACCTCAACCGCCTCGCCGGCCAGGGCATGACCTTCACCGACGCCCACACCGGCTCGGCCGTCTGCACGCCCACCCGCTACGGCCTCATCACCGGCCGCTACTCCTGGCGCGGCAAGCTCAAGAGCGGCGTGCTCGACGGCTATGGCTTTCCGCTCATCGAGGACGGCCGCGAAACCGTCGCCTCGTTCCTGAAAAAGCAGGGCTACTCGACCGGCATCGTCGGCAAATGGCACCTCGGGCTGGGCTTCGTGCGCGGCGCCGACGAGCACGACATCGACTTCACCCAAGGCCTCACCGACGGTCCGCACACGCGCGGCTTCGACTTCTCGTTCATCATCCCGGCCTCGCTCGACTTTCCGCCCTACGTCTTCATCCGCAACGGCCAGATCACGCGCAGCACCACGCTGCAGTCGGCCACGCAGTTCCCCGGCTTCCTGCGCAACGGTCCCCGCGGACGCGACCTGACCGTCCAGGACGCTCTGGACGACCTGACCGCCGAAGCCGTCAACTACATCCAGCAGCGCGCCGACGAGGACAAGCCCTTCTTCCTCTACTTCCCGCTCACGGCGCCGCACAAGCCCGCGCTGCCGCACCCGCGCTTTACCGGCGCCACGCGGCTGGGCCCCTACGCGAACTTCGTGAGCCAGGTGGACTGGACCGTCGGCGAGGTGCTCAACGCTTTGGAGTCCGCCGGCGTGGCCGAGGAGACGCTGGTGTTCTACTCGAGCGACAACGGCTCCTATATGTATCGCCTGAAGCCCGGCGAGCCGGATCACGTCTCCGACCCCACCATCCAGGGCTTCGACGAAACGCACCACACCTCCAACAGCGGCTTCCGCGGCACCAAGGCGGACATCTACGAGGCCGGCCACCACGTGCCGTTCCTGGTCCGCTGGCCGGGCAAGGTGCGCCCGGGGTCTCGCACCGACGCCACCATCTGCCTCACGGACTTCTTCGCCACCGTGGCCGAGGTCACCGGGGCCGCCTTGCCGCACGACGCCGCGGAGGACAGCTTCAGCCTGCTGCCGCTGCTGACCGGCAAGGGAGAGTTCTCGCGAGCGCCGGTGATCCACCACTCCTCGGCCGGCATGTTCGCCCTGCGCGACGGCAAGTGGAAATTCATCGCCGGCAACGGCTCGGGCGGCCGGCAGAAGCCGCTGGGCAAGCCCTTCGAGCGGCCCTACCAGCTCTATGACTTGAGCGAGGACGTCGGCGAGATGCACAACCGCATCGAGCAAGTCCCCGATGTGGCCCAGCGCATGGAAAAGGAGCTCGACCGGCTACGCTCGGCCGGCCGTAGCCGTTGAGCTAGCCGGCCAGCAACTCGTTGAGCCCCAGGAAGGTGAACAGCAGCAGCGCGCCGAGGAGAATGGCGTTCAAGACCCAGGGAGTGCGGTAGCCTTCGCCGACCCAGCTCTTGCGGTTGTTCATGATCAGCAACGTGAGCGCCAGCAGCGGCAGGAAGAGCGCGCCGAAGACGCCGTAGATGAGCTGGATCTGCTTGACCGGGGTCTCCAGGAAAAACAACGGCACGATCGCCAGCACGCAGACGTAGATCTTGTAGGGCGCCTGCGTGCGCAGATCCGTCTTGCCGCGCTGGCCGGACTGGCCCTTCTGCAGGTCCACGAAGTCCGCGAACAGGTAGGGGATGCTCTGCCAAACGCCCAGCAGCGACGAGAACACCGCGCCCCAGAAGCCCAGCAGGAAGATCCAGCGGCCGGCCGGTCCGATGGCGGCGGCGAGCTGATCGGCCATCGCCAGGGCCAGCATCGAGCCCTGCCCCTGCAACTCCAGCCGCGAGCCGATGATGATGACGGCCACGCCGAAAAGCCCCGTCACACCGTTGCCCACCGCCAGGTCGATGCGGCAGATCGGCAGCATACCCTTGCCTTTGCGGCCTTGCTCCTGAATCCAGTAGCCGTAGGAGAGCAGCGTGACCGTGCCGCCGACGCCGCCCAGCACCGCCAGCACCCATTCGGATCCGTTGGCCGGCATGCTCGGGATGAAGCCGAGCGCGACCGCGCCCCAGTCCGGGCTGATGACCACGGCGGTCAGCAAGACCGTGACGAACATGATGCCGATCAGCGCCGACATTACCTTCTCGAATAGCGCGAAGCTGCCCAGCAGTACCATCGCCAAGCCGACCAGGGAGTGGATGACGGCCCAGATGAGCACGGAGGTCTGGGGATCATCGCCGATCTGATAGAACCCGGTCCCGGCCACGCCGCAGGCGCTGGTCAGGGCGCGGCCGACGACGGCGGTGAACAGCAGCAGGTAGCACAGAAAAACCCAACGGATCCAGCCGCCCAGACGCCAGCTCCAGCCCTCCAGGATCGTCATTCCGGTGGCCAACTGCCAGCGCGCGATGCCTTCGGTGAGGGTCCACTTGAGGATGGCGCCGACGGCGACGCACCAGAGTACGGCGAGGCCGGCCTCCGAGCCCGCCAGGGTGGATGTGAGCAGATCTCCCGCTCCCACGCCGGTGGCCGCCAGCAGGATTCCGGGCGCAATGATGCGATACCAGGAGAGTTGATCGTTTTGCATCAAGATCCCCGATCATAGTCGATCCGGGACCTTCGGCGGGGCGCGGCGCGCCGGGCGCGTTTAGGAGTTCGCCGTGCCGCGCGGGTCGGTGGGCGGCAGCGAGACCTGCCAGCCTTCCTGCAACATGCCGGCCAAGCCGTTGACCAAGCTGGCGGCCTGCGGGCTGGGGGCCAGGTTGCGGGTCTCGTGCGGGTCCTCGCGGTAGTCGTAGACCTCGGCGGCGCGGAACGAAGAGCCCTCGGCGGTCCACTCGGTGTAGCGGAAGCGGGAGGTCCGCATGGTGCGGCCCACGCCTGCGCCGACGCCGGGGATTTCGCGGGGTTGGCGGCTGAAGACAGCGCGTTTCCAGAGCCGGTCGGGGTCCTCGAACAGCGGCGTGAAGGCGGCGCCCTCCAGCCCTTGCGGCATGGGCACTTCGCACAGGTCGCACAGCGAGGGGTACAGGTCCACCAGCTCGGTCAGGGCGAAGGTCTTGCGGCCGGAGCCGCGCTGGCCCGGCGCGCGAACGATCAGCGGCACGCGCAGGGCGTTTTCGTACGCCGTGGCCGGCCCCCACAGGCCGTGCTCGCCCAGGTGGCAGCCGTGATCGCCCCACAGCACGACGGTGGTCTTGTCGGCCACTTCGAGCTGGTCGAGGGTGTCGAGCAGGCGGCCGACCTGCGCGTCGGCGTAGCTGACGGAGGCGTAGTAGGCCCGGATGAGCTCGCGGGCCTTCTCGTCCGGCAGAGCGCCTTGCTCAGGGATGTCCTTGAAGCGGCGCAGGGTCTCCGAGCCGTGCAGGGCGAAGCGCGGCGCGGACGCCGGCGGCGCGGGATACTCGGTCGGCTTGATGAGCCCCTTGGGATAGAGGTCCAGGTAGCCTTTGGGGGCTAGGAACGGCGAGCGCGGCGCCTGCAGACCCACGGCCAAGAAGAACAGCCCCTTGCCCCGGAGCTCGCGCATGGCCTGGATGGCGGCCGAGACGGCGCGGCCGTCGGGCAGCTCGTCGTCGGGCGCGTCGGGGCAGCGCCAACTGGCGTCGCCGTGATCGGGCGGAGGCGGCGCGTGCGGCGGCAGGGTCCAGGAATCGGCGGCGTCGGTGTGGGGATCGTCGAAAACCCTTCCGAACGAACCGGTGGCGTAGCCGTATTCGCGAAAGCGCTCCGGCAGGGTCTTGGCGTCGCCTGCGAAGCGGCGGAAGTCGGCGCCGTCGGCCCCGGCGCGCTCGGGACGCAGCCCGGTCAGGGTGGAGTTTCGGGAGGCCCGCGCCGTGGACTGCTGGCAGTAGGCCCGCAGCATGGTGAGCCCGCGGGAAGCCAGCCGGTCGATGCGCGGCGACAGGACGTCCGCGTTGCCGTAGCAGCCCAGGTCCGGACGCAAGCCGTCCACCACCAGAAACAGGACGTTCTGGTCCGGCGCGGGACGCTTCTTCTTGGCCGAGGCGAGGGGCGCGCCGGCGGTCGCGGCAAGCCCGGCGCCCAGAAACCGGCGACGAGTCAGGCGGCTCATGGCGAGCGAACTAACCCTCAGCGTACCATCCCCCCCGGTTGAAGGTCTTGAAAAATCAGCCCCTAGGCGAAGCCGCGGCGCTTGCGGAAGCCCTGGATCGCGTTCTGGGTTTCCGCCAACGGCAGCCCCAGTCTTTGCGCCAGGCGGATGACGCTATCCTCTTCCGCCACGGTCATGTGGAAGTCCGAGAAAACGTCCTCGAGGGTCTTCTCGAGCAAGTGGTACTGGGCGCGATTGCGCAGCTCGGCGGCGCGATCGACGGAAATGCCCAGCGCCCGCCGGAACAGCTCCAGCAGCTCCTGCTCGTGCGATTCGAGCATGCCGTCCACATAGGCGGCCGCCCAGCAGATCATCAGCACGCTGTCGCGGCGCGAACCGTGCACCGTCTCGATCTCTTCGAACTCGGGATTGGGCTGCGCCGCGATCTGGTCCACGGTGAAGCCGCCGGCCGAGGCGAACGGGGCCAGGAAGCCGCGCTCCTCCTCGCCGAAAACGCCGTCGGCGCGCGCGATGGCGGCCAACATGCGCAGCAGGACCTCGAGATCCGGCGTGCCGCGAACGGGGCGTACGGCGAGCTGGCTCTCGAACCGCGTGAGGGTATCCTCTTCGGCGTCGACGGCCACCCAGCGCAGCTTCAGCCGCTCCCAGCGAAACAAGCTCGAGACCGAGCGGAAGGCGCGGGTGATCGAGTACCGGCGGGCTTCCTCATCCGGGGCCAAGTGCGCGGCGCCGGACTCATCGGCGGCGGCCACCTCGATCTGGGCTTCGGCGTGCTCGCTCGTGCCCAATACGCCCGAGAGGGCCGCGGCCACCGAGCGGCGCAGGCCGCCGATCACGCCGCGTTGGGCGACAGGATCCTCGGCGTGGGAAGGAGGCGGCGAAACGAGCGGAAACGATGCCGACACGGAACGGCCCGTGACGGGGCACGTAAACTTGCAAAAGACGGCGGAGCCACGGACCTCGGCGATGGTCAGAAGGGGCTCAATGAACTTGTAGTCAAAGGGATTCGGCATCGCGGGCGCCCCGTTCCAGGCGCAATCATACCAACCTAGCAGACCGCGGGCCAGCCGAGGATGCGCGGGTAAATCTTTCAGTACGCCGCGGATTGCTACGATGGTGGGGCCCTGCGGCACAGACGGAAGCGGATCAAGGACCCCCGATGGACTACGAAAAGATGTTCTCGCTGGCCGGCAAGAAGGCCCTCGTCGCCGGCGCGAGCCGCGGTATCGGTTTGGCGATCGCACAGGCCGTCGCCGCGCAGGGCGCTCACACCGTCCTAGCGGCCCGTTCGGCGGACGCCCTCGAAACCGAAGCTGCGGCGCTGCGCGAGAAGGGCTATCAGGCCGAGACCCAAGCGCTCGACATGAAGGACCGCGCTTCGATCGACGCCTGCGCCGCCGCCCATGCCGACTGCGACATCCTGCTCAACGTGGCCGGCACGAACATCCGCAAGAAGTTCCAGGACTATACCGACGACGAGTACGAGCACATCATGCAGACCAACCTGCACGGGCTGGTGCGGCTGACGCAGAAGGTCGGCGCGAGCATGATCGAGCGCGGCAAGGGCGGCAAGATCGTGCATATCGGCAGCTTGATGTCCGTGCTCGGGCTGCCCTATCTCTCGGTCTACGCGATGACCAAGAGCGCCCTGGCCGGGCTGACCCGGGTGCTGGCGGCGGAATGGGCCGCGCACGACATTCAGGTGAACTGCATCGCTCCCGGCTTCATCCTCACCGATCTGAACCGAGCCATGTGGCAGCCGCCGGAGATGAAGCAGTGGCTGGCCGGAGCGCAGCCGAATCCTCGGCTGGGCGCGCCCGAAGACATCGCCGGGCTGGCGGCATTCTTGTCGAGCCCCGCGGCCGACTACATCACGGGACAGGTGATCGCCTCCGACGGGGGCTACACGACCACGGCGAAGTGGCCGTTCGGGCCGGCGCAGTAGAGACGTCCGCCGCGCGGAAACTCTCAGGCCGCGGTTGCGTCTGAAGAACTAGCCCCGTTCATGTTCCTGTTTGCGATCACCGTCTTCCTGGGCGCTTTCCTTCTGTTCCAGGTGCAGCCGCTGCTCGGCCGCTACATCCTGCCTTGGTTCGGCGGCGGTCCCAGCGTTTGGACGAGCTGCATGCTGTTCTTCCAGACGCTGCTGCTGGGCGGCTACGCCTACGCCCACGGCATCGCCTCGCGGCTGTCTCCCCGTTGGCAAGCGCGGCTGCACTTGGCGCTGCTGGCGGCTTCGCTGTTCGCGCTGCCGCTGGACCCCGACGCGGAGCTGTGGTCGGGCCGGGTGTTCGACGATCCGACCGAATCGATTCTTCTTCTGCTGCTGGTGACGGCCGGGCTGCCGTACGTGATGCTTTCGGCGACGTCGCCGCTGGTGCAACGCTGGTTCGACCTGTCGATGCCGGGGCGCTCGGCGTACCGGCTGTACGCACTATCCAACGCGGGCTCGCTGCTGGCGCTGCTTAGCTATCCCTTCGTGGTGGAGCCGCTGCTGGCGGTGCGGACGCAAAGCAAGGTGTGGTCAGCGGCGTACGCTTTGTTCGTGGCGACCTGCGGCCTCTGCGCCTGGCGGGTTTCGCGGACGGCGGCGGCTGCGCCCGCGCCGGTGGCGACGCGTTCAGCCGTACCGGCCACGGCCTCGCAGCTCACCCTGTGGCTGGCGCTTTCGGCCTGCGGCTCCACGCTGCTGCTGGCGACGACGAACCAGATGTCGCAGGAGATCGCGGTGGTGCCGTTCCTGTGGATTCTGCCGCTGTCGCTGTATCTGCTGTCGTTCATCCTGACGTTCGAGAGCGACCGCTGGTACCGGCCGAAGCTGTTCGGCTACCTGCTGGCGGTGGCCGTTCCCGGCGCCTGCGCGGCGATGGCCGCGGGAGGCCTGCTGCCACTGGAAGTGCAGATCGTGCTGTTCTCGCTGGCGCTGTTCGCGGCTTGCATGAGCTGCCACGGCGAGCTGGCCCGGGCCAAGCCGCCGGCGGCTCTGGCCACGGTGTTCTACTTGACGATTGCGGCCGGGGGCGCGCTGGGCGGGCTGTTCGTGGCGCTGATCGCCCCGCGGGTGTTTCCGGGCTATTGGGAGTATCCGCTGGGGTTGGCGGCCTGCTGTGTGCTGACGCTGATCGCCTGGGTCCGCTCCGGCGCCTGGACGCCTTCGCTGCGTCCGGAGGCGCTGTGGGGGCCGCCGCCGGCGCTGCTGCTGGCGCTGCTGACGGTGGGCTACGCCTTTGACGCCCAGGTCGCCGAGCCCTCGGTGGCGTTGACCCGCAACTTCTACGGCGTGCTACGGGTCAGCGAGGGCGCGGACCACAACGGCGCCTTCCGCATCCTGACGCACGGCCGCACCGAGCACGGCACGCAGTATCTGGACGCCAAGCAGCGCTTCTGGCCGACGACCTACTTCGGTCCTGACAGCGGCGCGGCCTTGGCGATCGAGCAGCATCCCAAGCGGCGCCGCGGGGAGCCTCTGAACGTGGGCGTGATCGGGCTCGGCGCCGGAACCTTGGCGGCGTACGGCCGCCCGGGCGACCAGTTCCGCTTCTATGAGATCAACCCGCAGGTCGTGAGCGTGGCGCGCTCGCAGTTCACCTACCTCAGCGACAGCCCGGCGCACGTGGACGTTGTGGTGGGCGACGCCCGCATCCGGCTCGAGGAGGAGCTGGCCGCCGACCGCCGGCCGCTGTTCGACATCCTGATCGTGGACGCCTTCTCGAGCGGCGCCATCCCCATGCACCTGCTCACCGCCGAGGCCGGGGAGATCTACGCCCAGCGGATGACCGAGAAGGGGCTGCTGGTCTTTCACATCACCAACCGATTCTTGGATCTCGAGCCGGTGCTGGAAGGCATGGCCGAGCACCTGGGGATGACGGCGATCCGCACTGACGCCTCGCCGAACCCTTCCATCGGCGCCAGCGCCTCGCGTTGGATGATCTTGACGCGCAACGAGAGCTTTCTGGCCGAGCCGCCCGTGCAGCGCGCCGGTCACAGGCTGGCCGGGCTGTCTCCGCTGCGCTGGACGGACAACTTCGCGGGCCTGTGGCAAGCCTTGCGCTGATTGCGTCACACTCCAAGGCGTATATGCAGCCCATACGCCTCGCCACCACCCAGTTCGAAGCTCGCGACGGAGACAAGGAGTACAATCTCGCCCGCATGGAAGCCTTGGCCGCCGAAGCGGCGGCTCAGGGGGCGGAGCTGGTCTGCTTCCACGAGTGCGCCATTCCCGGCTACACCTACCTGGAGACGCTCGACCGCGACGCTTTGGCCGCCCTGGCCGAGCCCCTCGACGCCAGCCCTTCGCTGGAGCGGCTGCGGCGACTGGCCGCGCGGCTGGGCGTGGGGATCGGCGCCGGTTTGGTGGAGATCGACGACGACCGGCTGTATAACACTTGGGCCCTGGTGGACGCCGACGGCGTGGTGGCGCGCCACCGCAAGATCCACGCCTTCATCAGCCCGCACCTCGACTGCGGCGACTCCTTCACCGTCTTCGATTGGCGCGGCAGCCGCTTCGGCATCCTCATCTGCTACGACTGCAACCTGCCTGAAAACGTGCGGATGAACGCCCTCGAGGGCGTGGAGATTCTGCTGGCGCCGCACGTGACCGGCTGCTTGCCTTCGCCGATGCCGGGCCGCGGCGTGGTGGAGCCGGCCGTGTGGGAGGCCCGCGAGGCCGACCCGGTGCGCTGCCGGCAGGAGTTCGACGGGCCCAAGGGGCGCGGCTGGCTCATGCGCTGGCTGCCGGCGAGGGCTTTCGAAAACGGACTCTACTTGGTCTACGCCAACCCCATCGGTGTGGAAGGCGGCACGATCAAGCCCGGCGGATCGCTCATCCTCGACCCCTACGGCGAGATTCTGGCCGAGTGCCGGCGCCTGGGCGACGAGGTCGTCACGGCCTTGTGCGACCCGGCCAAGCTCGAATCGGCCCCGGGGCGCTCCTACATCGACGCGCGGCGGCCGGAGCTCTACGGGCGCATGCTCGCCCCCAATCCGAAGCTGCGGCCCGACGGCAAACCCGACGTTTGGTGGCAGCGCCAGGCCCGCGCGAAATCCGCGTGACGCAGCGATGGGATTTTCGGGTAAAATTCAGACACGGCAAGCTCGATTTTCTCAGAACATAGGGAGGCGGAAATGAATCTTCTGGAGACGATCCTCGAGGCCCAAGGCGGCGGCGCGGTGCGTGGTTTGGCGCAGAATTTCGGCATCGACGAGAGGCAGGCCACGGCAGCGATTCAGCAGTTCCTGCCGGCGCTTTCGTCCGGATTGAAACGCAACGTCGGCTCCGAAGGGGGCCTGCAGGCGCTGCTGGGGGCGCTCGAAAAGGGCAGCCACGACCAGTACTTGCAGCAGCCCGAGCGGTTGACGCGGCCGGAGACTGTCTCCGACGGCAACGCCATTCTCGGCCATCTGCTCGGCGGCAAGGACGTCAGCCGCCAAGTGGCGGGCAACGCCGCGGCCAGCACCGGCTTGCCGGTGGATCTGCTCAAGCAGATGCTGCCGATCGTCGCCACCATGGCGATGGGCGCGCTGAGCAAGAACACGGCGCAACAAGGCATCCAGAGCCGCGCCGCCGCGCAACAGCCGGCCAACGACCTGCTGGGCATGCTCACGCCGATGCTCGACGCCGACGGCGACGGCTCGGTGGCCGACGACCTGCTCGGCATGGCGGCGAAGTTCTTCTCGCGCTAGGGCTCAGCCATGTCAGGCAATCCCTTCGGCGGCTTGGGCGGCCGCGCGCCGGTCCGGCGGCGAGGCCACATCAAGTGGCTGCCGATCCTGCTTTTTCTGCTGTATTTGGGTTACTATTTCACGGCCAATCAAGAGCAGGTTCCGATCACGGGACGCTCGCAATTGGTGGACATGTCGCGCGAGCAGGAGGCCGCCCTGGGCGTGCAGTCCTACCAGCAGATTCTGGCCGAGGAGCGCGTGGTCGGCTCCGGTGCGGAGGTGGATCTGGTGCGCGAGGTCGGCCGCCGCATCGCGCAGGCCGCCTCCACCGAAGACCCCGGCTTCGAGTGGGACTTCAACCTGATCGACTCCGACCAGGCCAACGCCTTCTGTCTGCCGGGCGGCAAGGTGGCCGTGTATACCGGGATCCTGCCCATCGCCCAGAACCCGGACGGCCTCGCCGTGGTGATGGGCCACGAGATCGCTCACGCCATCGCGCGGCACGGCGCCGAGCGGATCGCGCACCAGAAGCTGGTGCAGATCGGCTCGATGGCGGCGACCTACGCGCTCAGCGACATGGACTACCAGACCCAGAATATGGTGATGGGCGCGCTCGGCGTGGGGGCTCAGTACGGCGTGCTGCTGCCGTTTTCGCGCGAGCACGAGTCCGAAGCCGACTACATGGGACTGATTTACGCCGCCAGGGCCTGCTTCGACCCGACCGAGGCGCCGGCCCTGTGGCAACGGATGGGCGAGGCCTCCGGCGGTCAGCCGGCGGAGTTCCTGTCCACCCACCCCAGTCACGAAACGCGCGTTCGGCAGTTCGACGAGTGGATGCCGGAAGCGCTCGAGATTCGCAAGCAGTTCTGCGAGTAGCCAACTCAACCAGTGGAGACGCAATACCCATGGGACTTTTTGATTTCATTCGCGAGCTCGGTAAGAAGGTCATGCCGGGCAACGAGGCCGAAGAGATTCAGGCCGACATTACCAAGCTGCTCGGCGACCGCGTCGAGAACCTCTCCGTGAAGTACGACGACGGCGCGGTGACCCTGGGCGGCTTGGTGGACAGCCAGGCGACCAAGGAGAAAGTAGTGCTGCTGGCCGGCAACGTGAAGGGCGTGGCCAAGGTCGACGACGCCGGCTTGAGCGTGAAGCCCGCGCCCGAGCCGCCCAAGGAGCCCGAGCCCGAGTTCACCTTCTACACCATCGTCTCCGGCGACAGCCTGTGGAAGATCGCCTCCAAGTTCTACGGCAACGGCGCCAAGTGGAACGCGCTGTTCGAGGCCAACCGAGAGGTCATCCAAGACCCGGACAAGATCTACCCCGGGCAAGTCATTCGCGTCCCCAAGGCGTCCGCCTGAGGCGCTGCGGTCCTTCCAGGCGGCCCCTGCAATTGGGGGCCGCCTTTCCGCTTCTTGCGCCTCGGTCGCCCGAGAACAGCGCCTCCTCCTCCCCGCCGGCGCGCATACTCCGCTCGCCGCCATCCCGGAATAGACACCACTTAATTAGGGGGGTTCATACCCCACTGTTCGGGTTGTACCGATTCCGGGGAGCCCCTACCCTACGACAGCTTTCTATTCCCGATAGTAGGGGATGGGCCGCGGCCCAATTCGGCCGGCCCTTGGGGAGTCCGTCGTTGAGGAGGAAAAGCATTGTGATGAGACGCAACCTAGCCGTACGCGTGCTCGGACTGGGGATCGGCCTGCTGTGCCTGACGGCCGCAGGGTGGGCCCAGGGAGTCCAAGGGGTGATCACCGGACAGGTGATCGACCCGAGCGGGGCCGCCATTCCGGGGGCCAAGATCATTGCCACCAACATCGCTACCAACGTCAGCTCGGCCACCGAGTCGGCGGCCAGCGGCGACTTTACATTGCCGGCTTATCCGGGGACTTACCGTTTGGAGGCCGAAGCCGACGGCTTCAAGCGTTATCGCCGCGACCAGGTGACCGTCGCGGCCTCGACCACGGTCCGCGTGGATGTGCTGCTCGAGCTCGGTTCGGTCTCGGAGACCGTGGAAGTTTC
This sequence comes from Acidobacteriota bacterium, assembly GCA_016125275.1. GTDB lineage: Bacteria > Acidobacteriota > Terriglobia > Bryobacterales > UBA6623 > RI-231. The sequence continues at coordinate 115,521 of WGMB01000002.1, forward strand.
CGGCAGCCTGCTGACGGTGCAGACCGAAGACGCCAAGGTCAGCACGTCGGTGGAGAACAAGCTCGTCGACGAGCTGCCACTGGTGGTTTCAGGCACCTTGCGCAGCCCATTCAACCTGATTACGATCGCCGCCCAGGCCAATCAGCTCAGCGGCTCGGATATGTCGATCGGCGGCGGCCAGTCCGGCGCCTGGAACGCCACCATGGACGGCTTGTCGATCGCCACCAACCGCACGGCCAACCAGGACGAGATCGCCTACACGGCGCCGTCTGTGGAGGCGATTACGGAAGTCACCGTCGACACCAACGGCTTCAAGGCCGAGTACGGCCAGGCCGGCGGCGGCGTGCTGACGTTCTCATCCAAGTCGGGCACGAATGATTTTCACGGCACCGCTTATGAGTTTCTGCGCAACGAAAAGCTCGACGCGCGCGGCTTCTTCGCCGGCACCCGCGCCGTGCTCAAGCAGCATGACTACGGGGCCTCCGGCGGCGGGCCGATCATCAAGAACCGCACTTTCTTCTACACCGCCTACGAAGCCTTCCGCAATCGTGACGGCGCCAACGACATCATCCAGAGCGTAGCCACGCCGGAGATGTACAACGGCGACTTCTCCAACTGGGTGAACCCCGCCGGAGACGTCCTCCAAATCTACGATCCGTCGACCACCCAGGCCTCGCCCAGTGGCGGCTTTCTGCGTGACCCGTTCGCGAACAACCAGATTCCCCAGTCGCGCTTCTCGCCGCTCGCGATGGGAGTGATCCCGTACGCCCAAGACATCACCCCGAATCGGGGCGGTGCGGCGGGTAGTGTGGACTACGTCCGCAACAACTGGATCACTACCAACGGAACCCTGGTCCGTCCGCAGGACAAGTTCTCGGCCAAAGTCGACCACTTGTTCAACGACGCGCACCGCATCGCCTACTTCTTCAACATCACCAAGTTCCGCCTGAAGCCCGGCCCCGGCGGACCTCCCGGGCTGCCGACGCCGCTGTGGACCGGCCAAGTGCAGAAGTTCGACACCCAGGCCCACCGTATGACCTACGACTGGGTAGTCACGCCCACGATGGTCAACCACATGTCGTTCGGCTGGAACAAGTTCTACAAGGTCTCGCAGTCGTCGGCCTACGACGCCAACGGCGACTGGGGCTCGAAGGTGGGCTGCTTCCCCAACGTGATCGACTGCAACCGCAACTTTCCGATGATCACCTTCTCGGAGTTCAGCGGCTGGGGCGGCGCGGCGCTGAACGGAACGGGGCAGCCGATGCTCGCCATCAAGGACGACCTGAGCATCGTGAAGGGCAAGCACACCATCAAGTTCGGCGGCTCCTTCCAGCGACAGGAAGCCAACGGCTTCGGCGAGCAGTGCATCGCCGGCTGCATCGACTTCAGCTTCAAGGGCACCAGCATCCCCGGCAACACGAGCTTCAACTCGGGCAGCTCGTTCGCCTCCTTCCTGCTCGGCGAAGCCAACAGCGGCGGCACCGAGACGGTTCGCGACGTCAACCAGATCTACAACTACTTCGGCTTCTACATTCAGGACGACTGGCGGCTGAGCTCCAAGCTGACCATGAACATCGGTCTGCGCTGGGACTACACCGCGCCGCCGTACTCGGGCAAGGACGAGTACTCGGACTTCACGCCCGACCGGCCCAACCCGGCCGTCAACGGATTCCCCGGCGCGCTGCGCTTCTCGGGCTTCGGCGAGGGCACCGAGAACAGCCGCACGCTGGTGGGCAAGTGGCCCTGGGGCTTCGGCCCGCGGATCGGCTTGGCCTACCAGTTGGATTCCAAGACGACGATGCGAGCGGCCTTCGGACGTTCGTTCAGCCGCGTGACGGCCGTGGCCGGCTCCGGACACTTTGCCGGCTTCATCGGCAACTGGCGCTTCAACAGCCTCGACGACGGCATCACGCCGGCGTTCCGCTGGGACCAGGGCCTGCCCTACTATCCTCTGCCGCGCACGCTCGACCCGAACGCGCCGCTCGACCCGTCGTTCGCCAACAACCAGAACGTGCACCACTGGCAGCAGCCCGACGCCACCCGCGCGCCGGAGAACTACTACTGGACCTTCAACCTGCAGCGCGAAGTCTTCCGCAACACGGTGTTCGAGGCGGCCTACACGGCCAACATCGGCGCCAACCTGCAAGCCGGCCTGGTGAACATGAACCAGGTGCCGACGCCGATCTGGAACGACCTGGTCTCGCGCTATGGCGCCACCCAGGCGGCCAGCCTGCTGCGCGGCTCGATCACCTCGGCCGCGGCGCAGAACGCCGGCATCAACGCGCCGTACGCCAACTTCTTCGACCCCAGCGTGCAGCAGGTGCGTTCGGTCAACCAGGCGCTGCGGCCCTACCCGCAGTACTTGGGGATTCAGACCGGCGGCCAGGGCGGCGACAAGTCCGGGCACTCGAGCTACCACGCCATGGTGCTGCGGGCGACCCGGCGCTTCTCCGACGGTCTGGCCTTCGAGTGGAACTACACCTTCTCGAAGCTCATCACCGACGCCGATGACTACAACGAAGGCGACGGCACCACCCAGGACCAGTACAACCGCCGCAACGAGAAGTCGATCGGCGAGTTCGACCTGACCCACGTGGTGAAGATGTCAACGGTGTATGAGCTGCCGTTCGGCAAGGGCAAGCGCTTCGCGGGCAACGCCGGCAAGGCTGTCAACGCCGTGATCGGCGGCTGGCGGGTCGGTTTCATCCAGACCTACCAAAGCGGCTTCCCGTACCGTTTGCAGCGCAACAACCCATTGCCGATCTTCAACCGCGACACCCGGCCGACGATCACCTCCTACGACGGCTGGCGGGCGCCGCTGGCCGGAGGCAGCTTCGACCCCTCGGTCGACCGCTTCATCGACAAGAGCATCTTCCCTGCCCAGCCGACCGATTTCGGCAACGCCACGCGGCTCAACCCCAAGGTGCGGCTGTTCCCGCGCTTCAATGAGAACGTCAGCCTGGCGAAAACCTTCGGGCTCACTGAGAAATTCCGTCTGGACCTGCGTTGGGAAGCCTTCAATCTTCTCAACCGGACGGTGTTTTCCGAAGGCAACCACAACATCAACAGCAACAGCTTCGGGGTCGTGACGAGCCAGGTCAACCAGGCTCGTTCGATGCAGGTGGGCTTGAAGTTGTACTGGTAAACCGGAAAAGGCGGGCCCCGGGATGCAGGGGGCTCTCGCCCGGAGCTGCGCTGCAAATTCGCGGGCGGGCTCCCCGGGTTGGGATGGCAAAAGGCCGGTCGCTGGGCGTTTGACGCGCCCCGGCCGGCCTTCGTCATTTCCGCCGTTCGGACGCGGCCCGCATCTCCCAGCCTTCTGAAATCAGAGAGTTACGATTCTGAAAGCCTCTCCTCGCCATGCCTTTTCGCCGTGATTCTCCTCGTTTAGAGGGATTGCTGCGAAAACGGCGCGGGACTAATCTTACAGCCGCTCTGTTCGCAGAACTAGGGGGAAGTCGGCGTCTATCCGCCGGCTTCGAGGTTGTTTGGAGGAGGAAAGTCTAGAATGCTACGGAACCTAGCTGTCCGTGTAATTGCATTTGCATTCGCGTTCAGCGTGCTCACCCCGTCGGTTTGGGCGCAAGGCGCACAAGGCGTCATCACCGGACAGGTGATCGACCCCACCGGCGCTGCCATTCCCGGCGCGCAAATCGTGGCGACCAACATCGCCACCAATATCAGCTCCACCACGGAGTCAGCCGCCACCGGCGACTTTACATTGCCGGCCTATCCCGGCGTCTATCGGCTGGAAGCCGAAGCCGACGGATTCAAACGCTACCGCCGCGACCAGGTGACGGTCGCCGCCTCGACCACCGTCCGCGTGGACGTGACGCTCGAGCTCGGCTCGGTGTCGGAGACGATCGAGGTCTCGGGCAGCCTGTTGACGGTCCAGACCGAGGACGCCAAGGTCAGCACGTCGGTGGAGAACAAGCTCGTCGACGAGCTGCCGCTGGTGGTTTCAGGCACCTTGCGCAGCCCGTTCAACCTGATCACCATCGCCGCCCAGGCCAATGAGGTCAGCGGCTCGAAGATGTCGCTGGGCGGCGGCCAGGTCGGCGCCTGGAACGCCACCATGGACGGGTTGTCGATCAACACCAACCGCACGGCCAACCAGGAGGAGATCGCCTATACGGCGCCTTCGGTGGAAGCCATTACGGAAGTCACGGTGGACACCAACGGCTTCAAGGCCGAGTACGGGCAAGCCGGCGGCGGCGTGCTGACGTTCTCGTCCAAGTCGGGCACCAACGAGTTCCACGGCACGGCCTATGAGTTCCTGCGCAACGAAAAGCTCGATGCGCGCGGCTTCTTCGCCGGCACCCGCGCCGTGCTCAAGCAGCATGACTACGGCGTCTCCGGCGGCGGGCCGATCATCAAGAACCGCACGTTTTTCTACTCGGCCTACGAGGCCTTCCGCAACCGCCAGGGCTCCAACGCGATCATCCAGAGCATCGCCACGCCGGAGATGTACAACGGAGACTTCTCCAACTGGGTCAGCTCGTCGGGCAGCGTATTGCAGATCTACGATCCCGCCACGACGCAGGCCTCGCCCAGCGGCGGCTTCATGCGCGACCCGTTCGCGAACAACCAGATCCCAAAGTCGCGCTTCTCGTCGTTGGCCGCCGGCGTGATTCCCTTCGCGCAGGACGTGACGCCCAACCGCGGCGGCGTGCTCGGCACCAGCGACTACGTGCGCAACAACTGGATCACCACCAACGGCACGCTGGTCCGCCCGCAGGACAAGTTCTCTACCAAGGTGGACCACTTGTTCAACGACGCGCACCGGATCGCTTACTTTTTCAACATCACCAAGTTCCGCGAGCGGCCCGGCCCGGGCGGACCTCCCGGGTTGCCCGAGCCCTTGTGGACCGGCCAGGTGCAGAAGTTCAACACCCAGGCCCACCGCATGACCTATGACTGGGTGGTCACACCCACGATGGTCAACCACCTCTCGGTCGGCTGGAACAAGTTCTACAAGGTGTCTCAATCGTCGGTTTACGACGTGAACGGCGACTGGGGCTCGCAGGTGGGCTGCTTCCCCAACGTGATCGACTGCAACCGCAACTTCCCCAACATCTCCTTCTCGGAGTTCAGCTCGTGGGGCGGCGCGGCGCTCAACGGCACCGGCCAGCCAATGCTCGCCATCAAAGACGACTTCAGCGTGGTCAAGGGCAAGCACACCATCAAGTTCGGCGGTTCGTTCCAGCGCCAGGAAGCCAACGGCTTTGGCGAGCAGTGCATCGCCGGCTGCATCGGGTTCAGCTTCAAGGGCACCAGCATCCCCGGCAACACGAGCTTCAACTCGGGCAGCTCGTTCGCGTCGTTCCTGCTCGGCGAGGCCTTCAGCGGCGGCACCGAGACGGAGCGCTTCGTCAACCAGATCTACAACTACTCCGGCTTCTACGTGCAGGACGACTGGCGTCTGACGCCCAAGCTGACCATGAACATCGGTCTGCGTTGGGACTACACGGCGCCGCCGTACTCGGGCAAGAACGAGTACTCGGACTTCACGCCCGACCGGCCCAACCCGGCCGTCAACAACTACCCCGGCGCGCTGCGCTTTGCGGGCTTCGGCGACGGCACCGAGAACAGCCGCACGCTGGTGAAGAACTGGCCCTGGGGCTTCGGTCCGCGGCTCGGCTTGGCCTACCAGTTGGACTCCAAGACGACCATCCGCTCGGCCTTCGGGCGCTCGTTCAGCCGCGTGACGGCCGTGGCCGGCTCCGGCCACTTCGCCGGTTTCATCGGCAACTGGAGCTTCAACAGCCAGGACGACGGCATCACGCCGGCGTTCCGTTGGGATCAGGGCCTGCCCTTCTATCCGCTGCCGCGCACGCTCGACCCGAACGCGCCGCTCGACCCGTCGTTCGCCAACAACCAGGCCGTGCACTTCTGGCAGCAGTCCGACGCCGCCCGCGCGCCGGAGAACTACTACTGGACGTTCAACATCCAGCGCCAGGTGGCCAAGAACACGGTGTTCGAGGCGGCCTACACGGCCAACATCGGCGCCCGTCTCCAGACCGGCCTGGTGAACCTGAATCAGGTGCCGACTCCGGTCTGGAACGATCTGGTCTCGCGCTACGGCGTCACCCAAGCGGGCGCCCTTTTGCGCGGCTCGATCACCTCGGCGGCCGCGCAGAACGCCGGCATCAACGCACCGTACGCCAACTTCTTCGACCCCAGCGTGCAGCAGGTGCGTTCGGTCAATCAGGCGCTCCGGCCCTACCCGCAGTACCTGCAGATTCAGACCGGCGGACAAGGCGGCGACAAGTCCGGCCATTCCGCCTACCACGCGATGGTGCTGCGGGCGACCCGGCGCTTCTCCGACGGCCTAGCCTTCGAGTGGAACTACACCTTCTCCAAGCTCATCACCGACGCCGACGACTACAACGAAGGCGACGGTACGACGCAGGACCAGTACAACCGCCGCAACGAGAAGTCGATCGGCGAGTTCGACCTGACCCACGTGGTGAAGATGTCGACCGTGTATGAGCTGCCGTTCGGCAAGGGCAAGCGCTTTGCGGGAGGGGCCAACAAGGCCGTCAACGCCGTGATCGGCGGCTGGCGCATCGGCCTGATCCAGATCTACCAGAGCGGCTCGCCCTACCGCTTGCAGCGCAACAACCCCTTGCCGATCTTCAACCGCGAGACGCGGCCGACGATCACCTCCTACGACGACTGGCGCGCGCCGATCGCGGGCGACAAGTTCGACCCGGCGGTGGACGTCTTCGTCGACAAGAGCATCTTCCCGACGCAGCCCACCGACTTCGGCAACGCCACCCGTCACAACCCGAAGCTTCGCTCGTTCCCGCTGTTCAACGAGAACATCAGCCTGGCGAAGACCTTCGCGGTGACGGAGAAGTTCCGGCTGGACCTGCGCGGCGAGGCCTTCAACCTGCTCAACCGCACCGTGTTTTCGGTCGGCAGCACGAACATCAACAGCAACACGTTCGGCGTCGTGACCAGTCAGGTCAACCAGCCGCGGTCGATGCAGATCGGCCTCAAGCTGTACTGGTAGTCCGGCAAGAAAGCCCGCTCATGGCCGCCGAGCCACGGCGCCATGAGCGGGTCGCCGGTCAGTTGTCCCCGGCGGCGGGGGCCGAGGGCCGGCGGACCATCTCCGTGAGGTAGCCCGTCAACGCCTCGATCTCCGTGGGCTGACCCACCAGGGGCGGCATGTAGGCCTTGTAGGGCGAATCGTCGCCGGCTTGATGCAGGGTCTTGAGCACGTTGGCGATGGAGTCGTGGTCGCGTCCCGCCAGCAGCGACCGCATCGAACGGTAGCCGTCGACGGTATGGCACGACAGGCACTGCCCCTTGAACATCAACCGGCCGGTCTCGTTGCTTCCCTGCGCCCAGGGGCTATTGCTCAAGTAGCCGCTCTGGTTGAAGCCCGCTACTTGGCTCTTGCGCACCCCGTTCGAATACATGTGCTGGCCGATGGTGTAGGGCTTGCGGAGCATCTCGCGCGCCTGCTCCGTCGCAGCCGTCGCCGCCAACGCCAGGAACAGCACCGAACAGGCGTGGCCGAAGGTGAAGTCGCGCGGATTGCGATAGGCCAGAAAGTAGGAGATGCCCAGAATCGTCGCCGAGGTCATCACCGTGACCAGAGCCGCCCGGGTGACCTGCGTGAACACTCCGGCGCCGATGGTCGAAACGCCCAACTGCAGCAGTTGGCGTTGGGATTCAGGAACTGACCACAGGTACCAGACGAACACGAACGGCATCAGGGTAAACGCTGGCACGAGCCACTTGGTCGACCAGCGCAGGATCTCCGCCTTGAGCTGCGGCTTCTCGAAGCCGTCGATGCGGCTGGCGGTCACCATGGCCCACACTCCGGCCAGCGCCACGCAGACCAGGGTCCGCAGAATCAGGCTGGGCCAGTAGGTGGGGTTGAAGAAGGCGTACCAAAAGGCCGACGGCTCGGTTCCGCTGCCGGCGACGGACAGCCAGGTCGAGCCCGGCGTGAGCATGAAGGTCAAGATCCCGTTGATGATCACCAGGCTGAGCCAGGCCGCGCCGGCGTAGATGTAGCCGATGGTCAGGTGCAGTTGGTTCGAGATGCGGCCCCAGGTGTAGTAGTAGACCAGCGCCGCCGTGATCTCGATGATGAAGAAGGTCCACTCGATCGCCCAGCCGAACACGAAGTTGTGGATGAGCGTGGAGGTCGACTCCGGGCTCGCCAGCCCGATGGAGAACCAGATGGCGACGCCGGTGACGGCGCCGAACACCAGCGTCAGCACCAGAAAGAACTTGGCGTGCATGCGCACGGCTTCCATCCAGTCGTCGCGGCCTTCTTTGAGGGCCTTGCGCTCGGCGAGCGGCAGGTAGAGGCCGCCGCCGACGGCGAAGTGCGAGACCAGCACGTGGAAGATGGCGATCATGCCGATCACCCAGCCCGAGCCGATCACGGGAACGTCCCACATCGGATAGTTCACGGCTTCAAACCTCCCAGTAGCCCCAGACGGTCAACAGGACTACTGCGCCGATAGCGCAGAAGCCGAACCAGGTTGCAGCGCGCGCCTTGCGTTGGCTCGCGCTGGCCGTATCGAACAGCGGAACCAAGGCCCAGGCCGCCAGCATCGCCGTGAACAGCCCGATGCCCACGAACTCGCCGGCCAGCCCGGGGACGATCCGGCCCAACACCTTCAGGAACTGGAACTGGGCCATGAAGTACCACTCCGGGTGAATCCCCAGCGGCGCCGGCGTCAGCGGGTCCGCCTGCGGCCCCAGTGACCAGGGGAACATGGAAGCCAGAATGGCGACCACGTTCAGCGCGATCAGCCACATCGCCAAGTCCTTGGCCAGGAAGTTGGGGAAGAACGGAATCGCCCGCCGCATGGCCGGATCCTTGGCCTCCTCCGACGGCGGCACGGCGTTGCCGTGCTTCTGCACCAGCATCAGATGGAACATCAGAATCGGGATGAACAGCAGCGGCAGCACCACTACGTGCAGCGCGAAGAAGCGCTGGACCGTTTCGGCGCCGACCGTCGGGCCGCCGCGCACCAGGTCGGCGATGAGCGGGCCCAGCACCGGAACCATCGCCGGGATCTCCAGGCCGATCTTGGTGGCGAAGTACGACAACTCATCCATCGGCAGCAGGTAGCCGGAGAAGCCGAACACCATCGTCACGCCCAGCAGCGCCAGCCCCGACCACCAGCCCAGCTCGCGCGGGTTGCGGTAGGCCTTCATCAAGAAGACCGAGAACATGTGGACGAACACAGCCAGCACCATCAGGTTGGCGGACCAGTTGTGCGCCGAGCGGATGAGCCAGCCGAACTCGACGTCGTAGGTGATCTGGCGAACCGAGTTGTAGGCGTCCGGGCCGGGCCGGAAGTACACCAGCAGCAACACGCCGGTGGTCACCTGGATGAGGAAGAAGAACAGCGACAGGCCGCCCCAGTAGTACCAGAAGGAGTGCGCGTGCAGCGGCACCATCTTCTTGCGGCCGAAGGCGGCCAGCTCTTCCAGGCCCAGCCGCTGGTCCAGCCAGCCGTACAGCCCGGAGGAGGGGCGCGGCTCAGACCCTGGATATGATGATGTCGCCATCGGTCGCCTCCACGTGATAGACGCCCAGCGAACGGGGCGGAGGGCCGCCGACCACTTGGCCGGTGCGCATGTCGTACACGCCGGAGTGGCAGGCGCAGAAGATGCGCTTCTGGTCGGGCTCGAACTGCACTGTGCAGCCCAGGTGGGTGCAGACGGCGTCAAAGCAGACCAGCGATCCGTCGGCGTGGTGGATCAGCATCGCCGGGCGGGCGCCGAACTGGAGCATCAGGGCCGAACCGGCCGGCGGCTCGTCGGTCTTGGGGATCGAGATCTGGGTCACGGCGCCGGCTTCGGCCGCCCGCTCCACCGGAGTCGCCAGATAGCGATAGACGGGATAGGCGAGGGCCGCTCCGTAACCGGCCGCCGCCGCCCCCAAGCCTACCCGCAGCAGCGTGCGCCGGGTGCTGGGCTCGTCCAGGGGCGCCGCCGGCAGCGTCGTCGATGACTCAGACATACTTTTCCTCCACCTTGCGCGCGGAGAACGCCACTCGCGCCATCCAGACCACCAGCCCGACGGCGATGACGAACAGCAGCAGGAACAGGCCGACCACCGACCAGTTCGTGTAGACCTGCCGGTCCCACACATCGAAGCCCGCGCGCAGCAGCGTCGTGTCCCGAATGCCGTCGCGCACCATCACCAGCGCCAGCGTCTGCACAAAGGCCGCCAGGGCAGCGCCCCCGGCCGCCAGCGGCAGGGCCGCCGAGGCCTTGCCCGCCTGTCGGGCGCCGACCGCGATCAGCAAAGCGACGGCAGCCCACCAGACGTAGCCGAACCCGGCGTACACAGCGTTGTCGGCCAAGCCCTCGCGGACTCCTTCCGGCAGCGCGCCGAGCACCACGAACGCCATCACGCCGACCGCCGCCGCGCCGCCGGCCGCCAGCGCGCCGCCCCAAAACCGCAGCAGCCGCCCCACCGCCGGCGCCAAGTCTGTCTTCAGGCCCAGCAGCAGCAGCCCCGCGCCCGCCGTGGGCAGCGTGGCGGCCAGGAAGAAGAACCAGCGCGGCAACACCGTCGGGTCGCCGGCGTTGAGCTGGTTGCCCGCCTGGGTCGCCTCATACATGCCGCTCCAGGCCTCCGGCCGGATCATCAACGTCATGTTGTTGGTGTAGATGAAGCCCACCGCCAGGGCCAGCAGCAGCGAAGCCAGCCCGGTCAGCCCCCAGGGCTGCTTGCGCTCCACCCGCGCAGCCGCCAGGTACAGACCGTAGTAGCTGCCGATGAGCAAGAAGATCACCGAGATCCAGTACGCCCCGATCAACACGCTGGAGGTGTACAGCGCGCGACCGTAGAGCACTTGGGTGAACAGCAGCGGCGGAATGCCGAGGTTGACGACGTAGGCCATGACGGTGGGCAACCGGTGGGCCAGCATCCCTGAGCCTTGCGCCAAAGCGTCGTCGCTGCGGCTGCGCGCCAGCCAGCGCCAAGCCAAGCCCACCAGCAGGCCGCCGATCAACAGCTCGACAGCCAGGAAGTGAAGAGTCAGAGTGACTTCGTGTAGCAGCTTGAACAGCCACACGGGGGCGGGCAGCGGGATCGGATCCGCCGCCGGAAACATTTCCATCGGATCAAGTCCTCCCTTTCGCAGTGGGTTTTGAGGACTGCGAAAACGATTGCATGCAAATCGGCGGCCAATCCTCGCGGGTCTTACGGGCGTAGCCTTTGCGGTCCATCGACGGTCTCGGCGAAGCCCTTCAGGCCCCAGGCGCTGGGGGATATTCCCCACTCCGCGGATTTCCTGGCCGCGGCGCTTGGACGAACCGCGTCAACAATCGATAATGGAATCCATGATTCGAGCCGTCCTGGCGATGCTGGCGTTGATCCTGTTCGGGCTGACCGCGGCGGCGGCCCCGCCCAAGGCGGCTCGGAGCGACTACTGGGCCTTCCAGACGCCCGCGCCGCAGGCCGTCCCGTCGAATCCTTCGCCGTGGATCCGCACGGCCGTCGACGCCTTTCTGCTCGACAAGCTCCAGGCCAAGAATCTGGAGCCCTCCCCCGAGCTCGGCAAGCAGATGCTCGTCCGCCGACTCTACCTCGACCTGTGGGGTCTGCCGCCGACGCCCGAACAGGTGGACGCCTTCGTCAACGACCGCTCCCCGCGGGCTTACGAGGAGCTCGTCGAGCGGCTGATGGCCTCTCCACACTACGGCGAGCGCTGGGCCCAGAAGTGGCTCGACGTGGTGCGCTACGCCGACACCAACGGCTTCGAGGGCGACAAGCTGCGTCCGCAAGCCTGGCGCTACCGCGACTACGTGGTCCGCTCCTTCACCGAAGACAAGCCCTACGACCGCTTCGTGCAGGAGCAGATCGCCGGCGACGAGCTGTTTGCCGGAGACGACCAGGCGCTGATCGCCACAGGCTTTCTGCGGGCCGGGCCTCGCCACGTGGTGGGCGGCAACACCGATCCGGAGATGCTGCGCCAGGAGCTGATGGTGGAGATGACGGCCGGCGTCGGATCGGCCTTCCTGGGGCTGACCGTGCAGTGCGCGCGCTGCCACGACCACAAGTTCGACCCGATCCTGCAGGCCGACTACTACCAGTTGCAGGCCTTCTTCGCGCCGGTGACGCTCGAGGAGGTCTCGATCGCCTCACCCGAGGAGGTCGCCGCCTACGAGCAGGCCAAGGCCGCCCACGAGGCTCGGCTCGAACCCATCCAGAAGACCCTCAAGGAAATGGAGAAGCCTTGGCACGACAAGGCTTACGAGATCAACAAGCAAAACCTGGAGCCGGCGCTGAAGGCCGCGCTCGACAAGCCCGAGGAGCAGCGCAGCGAGGAGGAGAAGCAGCTCGCCTCCGACGCCAAGTCGCAGGCCAAGGTCGCTTGGTACGACATGCTCGCCGTCATGCCGGCCGACATCAAGGCCGAGCGCGCGCAACTGCGGCGCAAGCTGCACGCCATCGAGCTGGAGGCGCCCACGCCGCCGCGCGCCGCCTTCGCCGTGGGCAACACCGACAAGGAGCCCCCGATCACGCACATCCTGGCGATCGGCGACTACCAGCACCCGCTGGGCGAAGTGCAGGCGGAGTTCCTCAGCGCCGTGCCGGACTTCGGGCTCGAGGTTCCCGGCGGCGCCGCCGGCCGGCGGGCCGCGCTGGCGCGCTGGCTCACGCACCCGCAGCACCCCTTGACGGCGCGCGTGATGGTCAACCGCATCTGGCAGTTCCGCATGGGAGCCGCGCTCACCGACGACCCGAACAACTTCGGGCTGCTGGGCGCCGCCAGCCCGAGCCAGCCCGAGCTGCTGGACTATCTGGCGACCCAGTTCGTGGACCTGGGCTGGAGCGTCAAGGCGATCGACCGCATGATCGTGCTCTCGAGCGCCTACCGCCAGGCGGTGGCGACCGACGAAGCCAAGGCCAAGATCGACCCGGACAACAAGCTCTACTGGCGGGCCAACCGCGTGCGCCTCTCCGGCGAGCAGATCCGCGACCAAGCCTTGGCGGTCACCGGCAAGCTCAACCTGGCCGTGGGCGGCGAGCCCGTGCTGGTGCCGATCGAGCCCGAGATCTACGACCTGATCTTTACCGAGGGCGAGCCGGACAACCTGTGGCCCGTGACGCCGGACCCCGAGTCGCACCATCGCCGCAGCCTCTACCTGCTCAACAAGCGCACCGTGCGGCTGCCGCTGCTGGCCAACTTCGACCAACCCGATACCATGAGCTCGTGCGCGGTGCGCTCGCGCTCCACCCACGCTCTGCAGTCGCTGACCCTGTTGAACAGCGACTTCATCCAGGACGCCTCCAAGGCCTTCGCCGAACGCTTGGCGGGCGCTTGCGGCCAGGATGACAAGACTTGCCAGGCCGAGCTCGCCTGGAGGCTCTCGCTGTCCCGCCGTCCGAACGATGTCGAGCGGACGCTGGCGGTCGAGTTTCTCTCCGACCCGGACACCCGGCTCCAGGACTTCTGCCTGGCGCTGCTGAATCGCAATGAGCTCGTTTATCGACCCTGACTTGGCGCAAGCCCACCGCATCCGGCGCGAGCTGCGTCGGCGCGACGTGCTGCGCGGCGCCGCCAACGGCTTCGGCGCGCTGGCCCTGCAGAGCCTGCTGGCGCGGGACGGTCACGCCGCGCCCAAGCGCGTGGACCCGCTCGAGGCCAAGACCCCGCACTTCGCGCCCAAGGCCAAGTCGGTGATCTTCCTGTTCAACGTCGGCGCGCCGAGCTCGATGGACACCTTCGACCCCAAGCCGAAGCTGACCGAGATGCACGGCCGGCCGATGCCGGAGAGCATGGGCAAGGTCGGCGGCCAGTTCACCGACGGCTCGCAACCGATCTTCGGCTCGCCCTGGGAGTTCAAGCCGCGCGGCCAAAGCGGCATGCCGATCTCGACGCTGTTTCCGCACGTCGCCCAGCATGCTGACGACCTCTGCGTGGTCCGCTCGTTCACCACCCGCAGCGTGGTCCACGCGCCGGCGATGTACGAGGTCCATTGCGGCCGCCTGTTCGCCACGCACCCCAGCATGGGCGCCTGGGTGACCTACGGGCTGGGCAGCGAGTCGGACAATCTGCCGGCCTACGTGGTGATGCCGCAGCCGGAGGGCACCCCCGAGGGTGGTCCGCCTTGCTGGGGAGCCGCCTTTCTGCCGGCCGTCTACCAAGGAACCCTGCTGCGGCCCGGCCCCACGCCGATCCTGCACCTGGAGCGGCCGCCGGACATGACCGAGTCCCGCCAGCGCCGCACGCTCGACCTGTTGCAGAAGCTCAATGAGATGGACGCCGGGCAGGACAGCGAAATGGCCGCCCGGATCTCGAGCTACGAGCTGGCCTTCCGGATGCAGGCGCACGCGCCCGAAGCCGTGGACCTGCAGAAGGAGACGCCCGCCACCCGCGAGATGTACGGTCTGAACCAGGACCATACCCGCGACTTCGGCACCCGACTGCTGTTGGCGCGCCGCATGGTGGAGCGCGGCGTGCGCTTCGTGCAGGTGTACTCGGGCGGCGGCCCAATCTTCATGCAGTGGGACGCTCACCAGCACCTGGTGGCCAACCACGAGAAGATGGCCGGCCACACCGACCAGCCGATCGGCGCGCTGCTCACCGACCTCAAACAGCGCGGCCTGCTGGACGAGACCCTGGTGGTGTGGGGCGCGGAGTTCGGACGCCTGCCGACGTCCCAATCCGGCAACGGCCGCGACCACAACCCCTACGGCTTCACCATGTGGTTCGCCGGCGGCGGGACCAAGGGCGGCCGAGTCATCGGCGCGACCGACGACTTCGGGCTGCGCGCGGTCGAGAAACCCTACACGATGCGGGACTTCCACGCGACGCTGCTGCACCTGCTGGGCCTCGATCAGCACCAGTTGTGGTATCTGCACAACGGCCGCCACGAAAAGCTGGTGGACTTTGGCGGAAACCTCATCGAAGAGGTCTACGCCTAACGGACGCTGTGGACGCCCGGGGCCGGTTAGGGCCGCCCCCGCGCCCCCACGAACTCCAGCATCTCCCGCGCGCTCATCAGCCCGGCGCGCGCCAGCTCCTGGCCGTCGCCGTCCACCAGTACGATCGTCGGGATGCCGCTGAGCCGGTGCGCGCGGGCGGCCTCGGCGCTCGAATCTTCGTCCACGTCCAGGCGCACCGGAATCGTCTCCGCGTCCACCGCCGTGCGCACCCGCTCGTCGGGCCACACCTCTCGCTCCATCACCCGGCACGGCGGGCACCAGTCCGCCGTAAAGTCCAGCAGCGCCGGCTTGCCCGTCGCCTTCGCTTCCGCCAGAGCCGCCTCGTAGTCGGTCCGCCAGGCCGGCAGATCCTCCGCCGACGGCTTCGGCAGAAAGCCGTAGAACGAGCCCTTCACGCCCGTCCAGCTCAACGCCACCAGCGCCAGGACGAACAGCGGAGGGATCCACTTGTCGAACCGTTCCTGAAAGCTCATCGCTCCAGCTCCTCCACCGTCCAGTAGCGGCTCCGGCCGGAGTCGGCCTGGCGCACTTTCTTCACGGCCTCGACGCTGATGGCCGGGCTGGGCTCGCCGAAGTGTCGGCGAACGAACGACAGCAACTCGGCGAGCTTTTCGTCGTCCAGGATCTCTCCGAAGCCCGGCATCTCCCGGTCATGCGTCTCGCCGCGCACCACGATGCGGCCGGTAAGCCCGTGCATCACGATGCGGATCAGCCGCGACTCGGGCCCGGTCACCCACTCCGCTTCCTCCAGCGGCGGGGCCTCGCCCATCTCTTGGCCGTCGTAGCGATGGCAGGCCGCGCAATAGCTGAAGAACAGCTTCTCGCCCGGCTCCTCGGCCCCGGCCGCGACGGTCGCAGCCAACGCCAGCGCACCCATGCCCGCCAACAGCCTCACACCCGCAGCTTACTCCTCGTCGCCGTCCGGTGCGTAGCGGCGCAGCACGTTGCGTTGCGCGTCGGGCTCGAACAGCCACGCCTTCCGCCCCTGGTAGATCTCCAGCAACCGCCGATCGGCCTCCTCGCCCATCGAGCGCGTCCACAGCACCGGCCGCTGGTCGAAGTCCGCGCCGTTGTACACCCACTCATCGTGCAAAAAGTGGTCCGGCTCATAGCGCACGAAGATCAAGTCCCGGCCCGGCGCCTGCCGAAGCATCCGCTCGATCTGGCTCCTGGCGCCGGGGACGCCCGTCCAGCCCTGCAAATGCCGGTAACGCAGCGCCGCGGACAGCGCGAACGCCGCCACGCAGGCCAGCGCCAATCCGCCGGCCGCCGCCGCGCCCACGGCGCGCCCGCGCGGGCTCCACCGCGCCAGCCTGCGCCAGCCCAGCACCGTTACCGTCAGCAGCCCCGGAATCCCCGGCGCCAAGTAGTGCGGGAAGAAGTGGCTCGTCGCCACGATCCAGTGCGCGGCAAACGTCGCCGCCAGCATCGCAAACGCCGTCGCCGCCCAGAACCGCCGCAGCTCCGCCATCCCCAGCAGCAACGCGGGCAGCAGCGCCGGCCCCAGAAAGAACGAGGCGTGCAACGTCAAATCCTCTGACGTGATCGCGCGCCCGCCCTTCGCCCGCAAGTAGCTGCCGAGCTGGAACTCCTCCGCGTATCGCCGCATCACCTCGTGGCGGAACGCCGGCGGGTCCTCCTTCGGCTCCAGCAGCGTGAACGAAGGGTTCACCTCGTACTGCCGGGCGTACTCCTGGTAGGGCATGCGCCAAGGATCGCCCGTCACGGCCTGGTTGTAGACCGCCATGCCGCAGCCGGCGGCCGTCAGCACAGCCGCGCACGGCCCCAGCGCCAGCGCCAGCCGCCCCGCCCGCTGCCGCCGCGCGCCGTCGATCAGCAGCGCCAAGCCCGCCACTCCCGCCGCCACCAGCCCCTCATACGGGCGCGCATTCGCCAGAATCGCCAGCCCCAGCCCCAGCAGTAAGCCGTCCCGCGGCCGAGCCTCTTCCGCCAACCGGCGCGCCCCGCCCAGTGTCAGCGCGCCGCCCAGCATCGCCACGGCGCCGCCCCAGTAGGTGGCGGACCACCAAGCCCACTCCAGCCCGTTCCAATTGCCCAGCGAGCCGAACCGCAGCACCGGCAGCAGCCCGCCCAGCAGGGCCCAGCCCGGCTCCACCCAGCGCTGCAGCATCCACGCCAGCGCCGCCGCCGCCAGCGCCATGCTCAGCCACACGCCCACGATCGGCGATCCCGTCAGCGCGATCCCCGCCGCCAGAAATAGCGCTTGCGCCGGGGGATACTTCGCCTGGTAGCTCGGCGTCAGCAGCGTGTGGAACGACTCGAAGTGTTCCCAGCCGCGGGGCGTGGGGTTCGTCAGCCGGCCCGCGGCAAACGTCTCGCCCGCCAGCAGATAGGCGTACTCGTCGTGCACCGCAGGCGCCGCGGGATTCACGGCGCTGAGCAGGGCGCACAGCGCCAGCGTCAGCCCGGCCGCCGTAAGCTTCGGACGCGCCAAAGCCGCTCGCACCCAACCCGGCGGATCGAACCGGAACCGTCCCGCCCCCGCCTTCCACGCCAGCAACGCGGCGAGAACGGCGGGAGCCCATTCGAGCAGAAAACGCAAACCTTCCCCCAGCGTACTCTGCTAGCTTGGGGGCTCGCCGCCAAAAACGATGGCAGACGCCTCTCCCAAGCTGATCATCCTCATCCCTTGTCTGAACGAGGAGCGGACCCTGCCCGTCACTCTGGCCGCCCTGCCCCGCAGCGCGCCCGGCGTCTCCCGCATCGAAACCCTGGTCGTCAACGACGGCAGCACTGACGCCACCGTCGACACCGCCCGGCGGCTCGGCGTCGAGCACATCCTCGACCTCAACCGCCGTCAGGGCTTGGCCCGAGCCTTCCAGGCCGGACTGCTCGAAGCCGCCCGCCTCGGAGCCGACTACGCCGTCGTGCTCGACGCCGACAACCAGTACAACGCCGCCGACATTCCTTTGCTCTTGGAGCCCCTGGAGCGCGGCGAGGCGGACATCGTCGTCGGCGAGCGCCCCATCGACTCGATCGACAGCTTCTCGCCCGTCAAGAAGCTGCTCCAGCGCCTCGGCTCCTGGGTCGTCCGCCGCCTTTCCGGCGCTCCCGTCCGCGACACTCCCAGCGGCTTCCGCTCCTACAACCGCCGGGCCATGCTGCGGCTGATCATCTTCGACGACTACACCTACACCCAGGAATCGCTGATCGCCGCCCGCGAAGCCGGCCTGCGCGTCGTCGGCGTCCCCATCCGCATCAACCCCGAGGTCCTGCGCGAGAGCCGCCTCATCAAGAGCCTGGCCGGCTACGTCGCCCGCAGCGCCCTCACCATCTTCCGCTCCTATCTGCTCTACAACACGGCCGGGCTGCTGGCCGCTCTCGGCGCCGCGCTGGGGCTCGCCGGGCTGGCCGGCGTCGGACGCTTTCTCTATTACTTCGTCGTCAACGGCGGCGCCGGCCACGTGCAGTCGCTGGTGCTCTCGGCCGTGCTGCTCACCGCCGCCATGCTGCTGTTCATCCTGGCCGTGGTCAGCGAGGTCCTGCGCGCCAACCGGCGCCTGCTGCAGATGACCCTCGCCGAGCTGCGCGAGCAGCGCTACGGCCGCCCCTGAGCTAGTTCACCCACACCGGGCTCGAGATGGCCTTCTCGCCGTCGGCCTGCACCAGATCCAGGTAGTAGTAGTCGCCCGGAGCCGCGCCGGTGCGGTCCACGAACTCCAGCGCCGCCGTATCCCCGCCCGGGTCCAGCGCGTGCAGAATCTTGCCGTTCTTCACGATCCGCACCGTCTTGATCGCCGTCGTCCCGATCGCGCTCAGCCGAATCGAAGCGTCCGGTCCGGCCTCGATCTCGCCGCCCATCGGTTCGCCGTTCACGGAGAACTCGAGCACGATCCGCTCGCCCGTGGTGGCGTACGTCCGCCGATGGTACACGCCCTGGAAAACCCCCTGCCGGTCGAGGCTTTCCCCGTACACCGCGATCAGCGCCGTGCCGCCCTCCTCCGGGCTGAACCGCGAGAACAGCGGCTGATCCTCGCCCACCTCCCGCGCCGTGCGCCGCACGCCGTAGCCGGCGTTGCCGGAGTGGTTGTCCGTGGAAGCCATCACGCCCACCCGGTGGCCTCTCTCCAGAAAGGTCGTCGCCCAGTCCTCCGAGCGCCGGTGGTCGGAGAAGATCTCGATGCCACGTTGCAGCTTCGGGTTGTGCCACTCCGGGTTGCCCCGCCGCCCGCCGAAGTGCGGAATCACCAGCAGGTTCTCATCTCGAAAATTCTCCGCCAGCATCCGAAACAGGTCCTCCACATGGCCGGCCTGCTTGTTCGGACCGTGGTACATCCGCAGGTTGCGGTAGCTGTAGCCGGTATAGCTGCGGATCAGCGGCATCGAGTCCTCCACGGTGAACACGTTGTGGTCGCCGCCCACGTCGGTCACGCCGCTCCACTCATAGCCCAGAAAGGTCACGTAGCGGCCCGGCTCGTTCATCTCGTTGGCCGTGCGCTGAATCTCCTCCCACATCCAGTCCGTGGTCGTGAAGGCGTGGTCGGTCACCGCGCAGAAGTCGATCGAGGCGTACTTGCGGCCGAACTCCAGCATCTCCCGGGGCGTGCCGCGGCCGTCAGAGTAACGCGTGTGGGTGTGCAGGTCGCCCCAGTAGATCCGCGCCGCCGGCGCCGTCTCATGCACCCGCACCGGGTTGCTCACCGCCTCCAGCCCGTCGCGCGAGCGCGCCCGAAAGCGGTACACCCCGGGCTGCTCCAGCCGAATCCCTTCGAAGCGCCTCGCCCCTGCGTCGCCCGCCTCGGCCCGCCAAACCTCCCGCCAGCTTCCCGGCTCCACCGCCAAATCCACCACGCCGCCGTAGCCGGACGCAGGGTTCGACAGCGAATCCTCCGCCCACACGCTGATCCACAGCGGCTCGCCCACCACGGCGTCCGTCTGCGCGATCACGTGCAGCCGCTTCGCCTCGCCGGGCAGAATGCGCAGCGTTGGGCTGTCGGGCAGCGGTAGAAACTCGCCCTTACCGTCAGCGTCCACGTAGACCTTCTGCATGAACGCCGTCTCGTCCATCGGCTGAATCTCCACGCCCGGCGACCCGCCCGAGCGCGCGCCGTAGACGATCTCGATCCAGTCGCCCGGATTCAAGCGTTTGTCCTCCACCCGAAACTCGTTGATCGTCTGCCAAGGGTGATAGTCCCGAAACAGCGAATCCGCGCCGCCCTGCGGGTAGGGCTTCCAAGCGATCTTGGCGTTGTTGGACGTCCGGATCACCAAGAAATTCGGCGCGGCCGGGTCCTTCATTTGCAGGCGCGTCCCGCCCCACATGTCCCAGCCGAAATCGTGCTGTGTGGCGATGCGCAGCGCTCCGCCGGACGCCAATCCGGCTCGGCCGACCGTAAACCGCAAGGTGAACTCGCCGTAGCCGCCCACCACGCCCGAGTCCGCGCCCAGAAACTCCGCGCGGCCCAGGTCGAGCTGGCTCGCGCGCATCATCGCCGCCTCTTCACTGAGGTACGGCGCCTCGGACTCATAGAAAGATTGCGCGGAAAGCCCCGCCACCATCGCCAACCCAAGCAAGAACCGCATCGGGGGAATCATAGCAGCGCCCGCAGCGCGGGGCGGTCTGTATGGGTTCGCAGCGCCACACAGCCGCCCCGCCTCGGAAAGAACGCCTAAGCCAGGGAGGGCGCCGGCGTCTTCTCCGCGCGGATCACCACGTCTTCGTCATTCCGACGTAAACGTTGCGACCCGGTTCCGGAATCCGTTGCCCGCTGAACGGATTCAAGCTGTTGAGATGTTCGAAGTAGAACTTGTCGCCCAAGTTCTCCACTCCGGCGTTCAGCGTCACCTGCCAGGGCAGATCCGCTCCGATGCGCACGTCGTGGACCGTGAAGCCCGGCGACGGCGTCTCCAGCCGCGCGTAAGCGGCCCGGTGCTGTGCGAACACGGCTCGCGCGGCGTACTCCACCCAGAAACGGCCGCCCGGCTCATACACCCGCGCCGCGCTGGTGATCTCCAGCGGCGCAATGCCGATCACCGGCTCGTTGAAGCCGATCGCCGGCAGATCCTGGTTGATCTCGTCCGCCAGCGTCTTCTGCCCTTGCACCTTCAACTCCACCAGCCGAGCCAGCCAATACCCCGCCCCGAACTGGAAGCCCCGAAACGTCGCGTGGTCGCCGTTCACGTAGCGGTACACCGTCGGCGGGCTCAGCGGCAGCCGCTTCGGCAGGCTCGGGTCCGGCTGCACGCTGATGTAGTCGTCAATCCGCCGGTAGAAACCCCCGCCGCTCAGCCGCAAGCCGCCGATCCGAGCCTCCAGGTTCAGATCCCCTTGGTACGCCGTCTCCGGCTGGATCGCGGGGTCCCCCAAGAACTCCGCCGACACCTGGAACTTCGCCGACGGAAAGCGGTCCGCGTACCGCTCCAGCCCGTTCGCCGTCCGCACCACGCGCCCGAAACCGCCGCCCAATGACAGTCCGTTGGCCAGCTTGAAGCGGCCCGCCGTCGAAAAGCTCAGGTTCACCTCGTTCTGCTTCAGCGAGCCCGTCGTGTTCGCCAAAAAGAAGTCCGAGGCCCGGTTCGCGTCGGCCTGCACCGTGTCCATGCGGATCGCGCCGCTGATCTCGCCGCGCTCATAGGTCCGCGAAGCCTGCGCGTAGACGCCCTGGTCGTTGATCGTCAGGTCCGGCCAGGCGTTGTCGGCGAACAGCAGCATCCCGGTCGACCGCCGCGAGATGAAGCGCTGCGCGTCCTGCGCCAAGTTGTAGAAGTCGAAGCCCAGCTTCACCCGGTTCTTCGGAGCCGGCTCCAAATCCACCGACGCCGAGCCCCCTGCCGTATCCGACTCCGTGGGCAGGCTGATGTTCAGCGCGAACGGCGGCGTCCGGCCGGGCATGTCCATCGCCGTCGGCTTGCCGTCGTTGGTCATGCGGTGGCTCTTCTTGTTCAGGTACAGGTTGGCCTTCACCGCCCGCACATGCCGCGAAGGGTCCTTGAGCAGGTACGAGCCGTTCCACCCTCTCTGGATGAACAGCACCGCGTTGAGAATGCGGCCGGGGAAGTCCACGCCGGTCTGCTCGTCATACAGCCCGGCCAGCGCGATCTCCTGCGAGTCAGTCGGATTCAGCCGCAGCTTGCCGCCGAACTGGTGGTTCGAGTAGTCGCCGGGAATGCTCTGTTCCGGCCTGTCGCCCGACCGCCCGGCCTGGTAGTCGTTGCCCTTGTTGCCGGCCGCGCGGAGGCTGAAGCCCACCCGCCGGTCGCCGCCCCACAGCCGCGTACGCCCGAAGCGGCTGGAACCGTTCGAGCCCCAGCCCGCGCTCAGGCTGCCGCCCATGCGAAACGTATCGAAGCGCGGAACCTGCGGCGTCTCCACCACCAGGGCCGCCATCGCGCCGGCGCCTTCGGTCAACGCGTACGGCCCGTTCACCACCCGCACACTGTCGATGTGACCGGGCTCCACATGGCTGATATCCGAATCCATCCGGGCCGGGCCCGCCGCGAACGTGCGCGTCGAGTCCACCACCATGGCGATCTCGGTCTCCCGCAGCCCGTAGACGATCGGCTCCAGGTTCGTGCCGCCGCGCCGGATCAGCGCCACCCCCGGCGTCGACCGCAGGTTCTCGGCCAAGTCCGTCGAGGGATTCTCGGACAGCCTGGCGTTCGAGACCACCTCGGCGTTCAGTGGCTCCGGCTCCGGGGCCGCCACCTCCACGGTCGACGCCAGCGTCGCCAGCGCCAACCCCAGCTCCACCGTGTTGTCGCCGGCCTTCAATTGCACCCGGCGGACCAGCGGTTCGAACCCGACCGCCGTCACGCCCACCCGGTACAGGCCCGGCGCTACCGCGTCGAGCTCCGCCTTGCCTTGGTCCCCGGTCCGGCGGCTCTGCAACGCCACGCCGGCCGGGTTGAGCAAAGTCACCGCCGCGCCGGCCACCACGCCGCCGCTCGGGTCCGTCACCCTCACTTCGATGTGAGCGGACTGCCCCCACAACGCCGCCGTCGCGATAAAAAGCGACGGCAGCAGGCGCGCACTCAGGCGCGCCCATGCCAACTCATGCATGCCAAAGATCTCCTTCTCGACTCGACAAACGAACGCTGACCGCTAGAAAGAGGTCAGCCGCGTCGAGGAGGAGGAGCAATGCGAGCGGAAGGAGGCGACAGAGGGTCTTCCTCCGCGCCGGGACGAGCCCTCTCCGGGTTCGTCAGATGCGCCGAGGCGACCAAATCGCCCGCCGAGAGATACTGCGCCAGCGGAGCCGCCTGCGCTTCCTCTTCTTCCGAGGAGCACGACCGGAGGCAAGGCCCTTTCGGAGCCGCCGGCTCGGTCGTCTTAGCCGCCGCGTTGCGATGGCAAGCCATGCCTTCCATCCCGGCGGCGTTCGGTTCCGGAGCGGGCTGCGGCGCCGGGCGCTTGCACATCTCCGGACACTTGCAGCGCGTGTGGCCGTGCTCGCACACGCTCTGCGACGAGGTCGCGGCCGCCAGCAGCTCCGCCGTCGGCAATAAGCCGAGACACAGCCACAGAGCCATCACTGCCCGTAGCGCCCACACCCTTTTTTCACCCTACCAGAACGAAGCCGGCAAGGATTGCCCCGTCGCTCCCGTACCATAGGTGCGACCCTGCGAGGAACCGAACCATGGCCCGTTTTGACTCCCACTCCTTCGACTCGAAAAGCATCTCCATCGCGCCCAAGCGCTTCGGGCAGATCGCTCTCGGCGTGGCGACGCTCATCCTGCTCACGAGCTGCTTCACCACCATCGGCGCCGGCGAGCGCGGCGTGGTCTTTTCCCAGCTCGGCGGCGTCCAAGACCGCATCCTCGACGAAGGCTTCCAGTTCAAGATCCCCTTCCTCGAAACCGTCATCCCCATCGACGTGAAAATCCAGAAATCCGAGACCCAGGCCTCGGCCTCCTCGCGCGACCTCCAGGTCGTCACCAGCGTCATCGCCCTCAACTACCACGTCGACCCCAGCGCCGTGAACGACGTCTACCAGTCCGTCGGCCTCGCCTACGAGAACCGCATCATCGACCCCGCCGTGCAGGAATCGGTCAAGGCCGTCACCGCCCGCTTCACCGCCGAAGACCTCATCACCCAGCGCGACCAAGTCTCGACCCAAATCAAGGAGCTGCTCGCCACCCGCCTCGGCGCCCGCAACATCATCGTCGACGAGTTCTCCATCACCGAGCTCAACTTCTCGGAGATCTTCAACAACTCCATCGAAGCCAAGCAGGTTGCCGAGCAGCAGGCCCTCAAGGCCCGCCAGGACCTCGAGCGCATCAAGATCGAAGCCGAGCAGAAGGTCACCACGTCCCGCGCCGAAGCCGACGCCCAGCGCCTGCAGCGCGAGACCATCACCAAGGAGCTGCTGCAGCTCCGCGCCATCGAAAAATGGGACGGCCGGCTGCCGCAGGTCACCTCCGGCTCCGTACCCTTGCTCAACCTCGAGAGCCTGAGCCGCTGAGGCCTCGGCGCGGCGGAAATTTGTTGCTTGATTCCGGCGGCCGCGTGGCAAACTATCTCCGGCCGCCCGGAATCCCATGAGCTATATCTTTCGCATCCGCGACGTCCAACCCGACGCCCACCGCCCCTTCGTCGCCGAGCGCCTGCTCGCCCTCAAGTCCGCCCTCCGCGCCCAAATCCAGGCCGGAACCGACGAACGCAGCCTGCGCCTCGCCACCTGGAACCTCATGCACTTCGGCGACGGCGGCGCCTACAAACGCACCACCGAATCCCTGCTCTACATCGCCGAAATCATTGACCACTTCGACCTCGTCGCCATCCAGGAGGTCAACGAGAACCTCGACGACTTCGAGACCCTCATCGAGCGTCATCTTGGCGGCGACTGGGACTACCTCGTCACCGACACCACCGCCGGTTCCAAAGGCAACAAGGAACGGCTCGCCTTCGCCTACCGCAAGGCCAAGGTCTGGTTCAAGAAGGAGGCCGGCGAGATCGTGCTGCCCGAAGGCCAGGAGATCGCCGTGCCCGACGAGGAAGGCGTCACCAGCCACGTCCAGTTCGCCCGCTCGCCCTTCACCGTCGCCTTCCAGTCCGGTTGGTTCCGCTTCAAGCTCTGCACCGTCCACATCTTCTACGGCGACGCGGCCGAGAACAGCGCCAAGATGAAGCAGCGCCGCGACGAGATCGAGTCCATCGCCAAGTTCCTCGCCGACCGCCAGAAGGACGAAGAGAAGGCCCGCGGCCTCATCGCCAACTACATCCTGCTCGGCGACTTCAACATCGTCTCGCCCGAGCACCAGACCATGCAGGCGCTCGAAGGCCAGGGCTTCTCCGTGCCGCAGGGCATCAAAGACGCCCCCTCGTCGCTCTCCGGCAACCACAACTACGACCAGATCGCCTTCAAGCTCGCCGACAACCGCGTCGAGATCGGCGCCTCCGGCGTCTTCGACATGTTCGCCAGCGTCTACCGCAACGAAGACGCCCCGCAGTACGTGGACGTGGTCCAGCCCCCTGCCTTCGACCAGAACAGCGACGGCGAGGCCCGCACCCGCGACCAGAAGATCGCCTACTTCAAGAACTACTACCGCAAGCACCAGATGTCCGATCACAAGCTGCTGTGGTGCGAGGTCAAGACCGACTTTTCCGACCACTACCTGCAAGCCCTCATCCCGCAGCCGTAGCCGCAGCCGGCAGGGGTCTCCGGCCGCCCCTGCTATTCTCAAAGCAATGGGCCTCTGGAATGGCGTCCGTCGACGGGCGTGGAGTTTGGCGCTGTTGGCCGTCGCCGGCGCCGGCCTGGTCTGGGCCCAACGCACCTACCGCGGCATCGAGCTGCCCCCGGACTTCGACATTCCCGAACCCGAAGATGGCGCCAAACCCGCCGAGTTCGTCTTCGCCCGCCTCGTCTACTCCGATCTCTACGCCGGACAGGAGCTTTCGGAGCGCCCCTGGCACATCGACTCGCCGGCCGCCGAACGCCACTTCCTGCAGGGCCTGCGCCGCCTGTCGAACATCGACGCCCGCTCCAAGGAGCAGTACGTCAGCCCGGCCGACGAGGACTTCTTCGACTACCCCTGGCTCTACGCCGTCGAGCCGGGCCACTGGGACCTGACGGCCGAAGAGGTCGAGAAACTGCGCGAATACCTGCTGCGCGGCGGCATGCTGGTGCTCGACGACTTTCACGGCACGGTCGAGTGGGAAAACTTCCTGCGCGGCATGCGCCAAATCTTCCCCGAGCGCCCGGTGGTCGAAGTGCCGCCCGACGACGAAGTCTTCCACGTGCTCTACGACGTGGAAGCCCGCGAGCAGATCCCCGGCGTGCAGATGCTCTACACCGGCCAAACCTGGGAGCAGGATGGCAAAGACCCGCACTGGCGCGGCGTCTACGACGACGACGGCCGCCTGATGGTGCTGATCAACTGGAACATGGACCTAGGCGACGCCTGGGAGCACGCCGACTGGCCCGAATACCCCGAGCGCTACACGGCGATGGCCTACCGCATGGCCATCAACTACGTCATCTACGCGATGACCCACTAGCAACTCCCCCAGCCGCGCCAGGCATTCCTGCCCGGCCTCCGTCCCTGGCGCCGCCTACTCACCATTTGCGGCCTCGTAGCGCACGCCTCCGGCGTGCCGCGGAGGCCGTCCCGGCCTCCGTCCCAATCCCGAAACACCCAGGCTTCAGCCCACGACCTCCAGCACGACAGCTCAATCCGTAGCGCACGCCTCCGGCGTGCCGCGGAGGCCGTCCCAGCCTCCGTCCCCGGCCAACGTGCCCCGGCCCGCCATCCTCACAACGCCCCCTCGACACAAATCGGCGCCCCATCGGACGACAGCCCGCCACTCGTCTCGACGCTCACATCAATCGTCAAATTCGACACCACCCCCGTCTCCAGCGAGCAGGCCGGCGCCGGCGGAATCTCCTCCGGGATCCGAACGTTGATCTGGTACAGCCCAAGCTGGCCCGGCGTCAAACCGGCAAACAACGGAGCCGAGCCGCCATAGGCCGGCGACGGCAGCGCGTTCGCCCGAAAATCAAACGCCGTCTCGACGCCCGCGTTCACCGCACCCGGCGCCGTGGCCGGCGTCGCTTCGCCGGTCGCCACGTCCAACGTGGTCGTCCCCAACCCGTAGGCGTAGATCACCACTGTCTCCCCGGCCTGGGCCGGCGCATCCGCGGTCACCGGCGCACCGTCCGCGTGCGCCACGATGCCGCCGCAAGCGGCCCCGCTACGCTCCGGAAGGTCATCGCACCAGTTGAGGATGTGCAATTGGGTCGACACCGGCAGCACGCGAAACGCCCGGCTCCGCAGGCCGTTCTCGATTAGAGTCAGCTCCGTGGCCGAGGCCTCCGGCGGCGATTGCAGCTCAAAGGGAATCTGGACTGTCAAAGCCGTAATCAGGCAGTCCGCCGAGTCTCCGTCTCCGCTGCAGACCGAAATCTGCCGCAACGAAAGCAGCGGCACGGGCAGCGCCGGCCGCCCCGGCTGCGCCAACTCCAGCGAGAGGCCGGCCAACGATGTCGGGGCCGGCAAAGTCTCCGCCTGAGCCCCTCCCTCCGGCAGAACCGTTTGCAGTCCGGTCACGAACAGCGTCGTGATCTGCCCGGGCGCGACGCCCCAGATCGCGGGACTGGAATAGCCGGAACCGCTCAGCGTGGGGCCTTGTCCAAACAACGAACCGACGCCGACCGGCCAAAACAGTACAACATTTCGCAAAAACAATCGCATCGAATTCCTCCTGATTCAGCGACGAGCAGGGCGCTCATCGCCTGAAACAGACGTCACCCTAGCTCATTTGGACGAAATGCTCCGCGATTTCCCCAGCCCGTTGGTGCGTCAGGTCACCATTCCCCCTCCCCCGCCCCACTTGCCCCAACGCCCGCCTTCGCGTACAGTGTAAGCGCTTACCATGACGTACCGTCCCCTCGCCCTCGCCCTCGCCCTGCTGCTCGCCGTCCCCGCCCTCAGCCAGCCCAAGCCCCGCCCCGTCGACGCGCCCGCGGCCATCCGCGCCGGCCTCGAAAGCCATGACAAAGCCCTCTACGTCAAAGCCGGCTGGATTCGAGACCCCTACATCCTGCTCGCCCCCGACGGCTTCTACTACCTCACCGGCACCACGCCTCTGCCCAACGATCCGCGCGAGCAGTCCGACCCCTACAACGTCGGGCTCCGCGACGAGAGCATCGTCGGCTGGAAGATGCAGGCTTGGCGCAGCCGCGATCTGATCGACTGGGACAGCCTCGGCACGCCGTTCTCTCTGCTCGACGGCGTCTGGAACCAGCTCCGGCCCGAAGCCTTCGCCCAAACTCCGCCGAAAGATTGGCGCTTGTGGGCGCCCGAGCTGCACTTCTTCGACGGCCGCTGGGCGCTGGTCCACACCAGCCCCCGGCCGGTGCGCGGCGCCAACCTGTCGCTCACCCAAGGCGCCAAGCTCGAGGGTCCTTGGGAGAACCCTTTGGGCGAGAAGATCGGCGTGCGCCACGACCCATCTCTGTTCCGCGACGACGACGGGACCATCTGGCTCGTCTACGGCAACACTCAGATCGTCCCGCTGAAAGCCGATTTCTCCGACCTGGCCGGCGACCCGGTCGTGGTCGAGCCGGCCAACCGCAAGATCGGCCACGAGGGCTGCCTGCTGCGCAAGATCGGCGGCAAGTACGTGCTGTTCGGAACCGCCTGGTCCACCGACAAGGGCCGCAAGGGTTCCTACAACCTCTACTACTGCACCGCCGACAAGGTCACCGGCCCCTACGGCGAGCGTCGCTTTGCCGGACGCTTCCTCGGGCACGGCACGCCTTTCCAGGACAAGCAGGGCCGCTGGTGGTCCACTGCCTTCTTCAACGCCAACGTGCCGCCGCTGTCGCGCGAAGCCGCCCGCGGCGCGGACCTCAGCGCCGACGCCCAAACCATCAACGAGCAGGGCCTCACCCTCGTGCCGCTCGACGTGCAGATCCTGCCCGACGGAGACGTCCGCATCCACGCCAAGGACCCCGACTACGCCTCGCCCGGCCCCGACGAGGTTCAGCAGTTCTAGCGGGCCTTCTTGCCTGCCGCCGCTTCCTGCGCCCGCGCCCGCGCGATCCGCTCGATCAGCGCTTCGGGAACCGGCTCGCTGAGCGGAAACCGAATCGTCCCCTTCTCGACCTCATGCGGCGTCGACTCGCCCGCGAGCGCTTCGAGCACCGCAGTCCCCACCGGATACAGCGAATAGTGCTTCTTCCAGCCGGCCATGTAGAGCGTCGCGCGGCCGTTCAGCTTGAAGACGGGGATCTGGTAGGAGATTCCTTCCACTGCCTCGGGCAGAGCCCGCCGGACCGCGCCGCGAACGCTCTCCAGGGCGGCCCGCGCCGCCTCCGGCTGAGCCGCCAAATACTCCTCCACGGACTGATAGTCGGTCTTCGCCATCGAGCCTCCTTCGCGCGGGTGGTCCAGCAGCCAGTCTAGCCGTCCCGGTAGCGGTCCCGTAACCCTTGTCTGCTAACCTTGCTGCGGTTGAACCGACCGTGCCCCGCCGCTACCTCTCTCACCTCCTGACCGTCATCGCGGTCGCTCTGCTCACCGGCCTCGCCGTCACCAAACCCGCCGCCGCTCCCGGCCGCTGGATGGCCGGCGACTTCCACCAGCACAGCACCTTCACCGACGGCGCCTTTCCCACCGACCAGGTCCTCATCAAGGGCTTCGAGTACGGCCTCGGCTGGGCCGCCAACTCCGAGCACGGCGGCTCCGGCTATCGCGACGGGCAGGACCGCGCCTGGAGCGACCCCAAGGCCTACCCCCAAAACCCTATCAAGGGCGACAAGAAGCTCATCGAGCGCAAGGTCAAGCAGGGCGGCGAAGAGAAGACGGTCAGCCTACAGGTGATGTGGCGCTGGCAGTCGCTGAGCGAATACGCCTGGAACATCATCCAGCGGGTGCGCCGCGACAAGCCCGACAACCTGGCCGCCACCGGCCTGGAGTGGAGCGTCCCCAGCCACGAGCACTGCAGCGTGGGCGTCGTCGCTCAGGACGCCACGCCCATCGCCGAGTTCGAGTACCGCTTCGATCGCGGCGACGAGGACTCCTCCGGCGGCCCCGACGGCCGCTGGACCGGCAAGTCCTTTGAGAATGACCACGCCAAGGCCGTCGCCGGCGTCGCCTGGATGCAGCGCAATCACCCCGACTCCGGCTGGGTCGTCTTCGCGCACCCCGAGCGGGCCTCCGCCTACACCGTGGCCGACTTCCGCGACTTCCACGACGCCGGCCCCACCGTCGTATTCGGCTTCGAAGGCCTGCCCGGCCACCAGCGCAGCGCTGACCGCGGCGGCTACAAGGAGCGCGCCGTCGGCCAAGGCACGTACGGCGGCGCCGGCTTCTACATCGCCGAGGTCGGCGGCCTGTGGGACGCCCTGCTCGGCGAAGGCCGCCACTGGTGGACCTTCGTCAGCAGTGACTTTCACTCCCTCAACGGCGATTTCTGGCCCGGCCAATACGCCAAGACCTGGACCTGGGTGCAAGACGGCGACGGCGACGGCCGCTACACCTTGGCCGACATTCCCGGCGGCCTCCGCTCCGGCAACACCTTCTGCGTCCACGGCGACCTCATCGACCGCCTCGACTTCCGCGTCGAAGGCCAGAAGAGGCACGCCACCATGGGCGGCACGCTCGAGGCCAAGAAGGGCAAGCCGGTCGAGGTGAAGATCCGCTTCCGGTCGCCCGCGACCAGCGCCGCCGGCGAAGCCCCGCAGGTCCGCGCCGTGCAGTTGATCTCCGGCGAGGTCGGCGACCGCGCCCCCAAGTTCCTGCCCGACGGCAAGACCCCCAACCCGGCCTACGCCGACGACCGCAACCCAACCGCCAAGGTCGTGGCCCTCTATCAGGGCAAGGACCTGAAGAAGGCCGCCGACGGCTGGTACGAGACCCCGACCTTCAAGCTGCGCAAGCTCGACCGCGACCTCTACTTCCGCATCCGCGGCACGAACCTCGCGCCCGGCACCGCCAACGAGACCGATGCCCGCGGCAATCCCCTTCCCGACTCCCTCATGCCGGCCGAAGCGGAGAGCGAGCGCACGGCCAACGCCCTGCGCGACCTGTGGTTCTACTCGAACCCCGTGTTCGTCACCGCGAACTGACGGCGTTCGCGCGAACGCCGAGGCGTAGCATGAGAGGCGCAGCATGGACCTCTACGCCGAAAAAGCCGGGGCCTTGCCCCAGAAGCTCACGGTCATCGGGATCGAGCTGGCGCTAATCCTGGTCTCCGCTTGGATGCTGTTCGGCGGGCCCGCGGACGAGGCGATCCCGGCGCGGCGATGGGTCCTGTTCGCCTTCTCCGCCGTCATCTTCGTGCGCATGAGCTTCACCATGCTGTACCTGATGAAGCGCCGGATGCCCTGGAGCGAGGCCGCAACCATCCCCTTCGCCTTCGCACTCTACTACGTCGGCTTCGCCGTCCTCATCCTGCCGCACGCCGACCCGCTCGGACCGGCGGACGATCTCGCCATCGCGCTCTTTGCTTTGGGCTGCTTTCTCAACACGGGGTCCGAGCTCCAACGGCATGGGTTCAAGGCCCGGCCGGAGAACGCGGGCAAGCTCTACACCGAGGGACTCTTCGCCTGGTCGATGCACATCAACTTCTTCGGCGACATCCTGTGGGTCGCCGCCTACGCCGTCGTCGCGCACTCGATCTGGGCCGCCGCGATCCCCTTGGTCACGCTGTCGTTCTTCGTCTTCTACAACATCCCGCTGCTCGACAAGCATCTGGCCGAGCACTACGGCGCCCAGTTCGACGCCTACGCCGCCCGCACTAAGCGGCTGATTCCCTTCGTCTGGTAGGGCCGCGCGGACCGGCCGACGCAGAGATCCGATCGCAAGGCGGCTTCACCGGCCGATGCTATACTCCGGCCAGATGGCGTTCGAAATTCGCTTCGAATGGGATCCCGACGAGAACGTCTGGGTCAGCCATGTCCCGTCGCTGAACGGGCTGTCCACCTTTGGCGCCACCTACGCCGAGGCCGTCGCCATGACTCGGGAAGCCGTTCTCGGCTACCTCGAAGCCGCGGCGGACGCAGGCATCGAAGCAATCCTTCCCGACTCCATCTGAGGAGCGGCCGAGGCGGGCGGAACCGTTGAACCGGCCGCCCGGAACCCCAAAAAAGGAGATCCTCGGCCAACCAACTGGTCGGTCGAGGATCTCCAAGAGCGGCTCGAGCTCCTACCAGTCCGGGTCGGTGATCGCCCCGAACTTCGCCGATTTCACCAGCTTGGCGTACTTGGCGAAAACGCCGGTCTTGTAGCGCGGCTCGCGCTTCTCCACCTTCGCCAACCGAGCCGCCAGCGCGGCCTCGTCGATCTCGATCTCCAGCTTCTTCTGCAGGCAGTCGACGACGATCATGTCGCCCTCTTCCACCGCCGCGATCGGGCCGCCCAGCGCGGCCTCGGGCGCCACGTGGCCCACCATCAGCCCGCGCGTTGCGCCGGAGAAGCGTCCATCCGTCAGCAGCGCCACGGTCTCGCCGAGCCCCGCGCCCACCACCGCCGCCGTCACGCCCAGCATCTCGCGCATGCCCGGTCCGCCGGCGGGACCCTCGTAGCGGATCACCATCACGTCGCCGTCCTGGATCTTGCCGGCCGTCACGGCGTTCATCGCCGACTCTTCGTTCTCGAAAACCCGCGCCGGGCCGCGGTGCACCAGATGCTTGCCGCCGGCCACCTTCACCACGCCGCCGTCGGGAGCCAGGTTGCCCTTCAGAATCACCAGTCCGCCGGTCGGCTTCAGCGGCTTGTCCAGCGGCTGAATCACCTGCTGCCCCGGCGACTCCTGGGCATGGGCCACGGTCTCGGCCAAGGTCTGTCCCGCCACGGTCGGCACGTCACCGTCCGCGTAGCCGCCTTCGATCAGCCGCTTGGTGATGAGCTGCACGCCTCCGGCCGTCCACACGTCCGCGGCCACGTAATGGCCGCCCGGCTTCAGGTCCACCAGCAGCGGAGTCCGCTCGGAGATGATGTTGAAGTCTTCCAGGTCCAGCTCCACGCCGGCGTCGTGCGCCAGCGCCAGCAGGTGCAGCACGGCGTTGGTCGAGCCGCCCGTGGCCGCCACGCTGGCGATGGCGTTCTCGAAGGCCTTGCGCGTAAAGATGTCCGACGGCTTGATGCCCTTCTCCAGGGTCTGCATCACCATCTTGCCGGCTTCGTAGCTCACGTCGCCCTTGCCCGGCGCCGTCGCCGGAACGCTGGCCGACCCGGGCGGCGAGATGCCCATCACTTCCATCACCGTCGCCATCGTGTTGGCCGTGTACTGGCCGCCGCAGGCGCCCGCGCCGGGGCACGCCACGTCTTCCAGCTCCTTGAGCTCGGCGTCGGAGATCAGGCCCTTGGAGTGCTTGCCCACGCCCTCGAACACGTCCTGAATCGTCACGTCCACGCCCTTGTACTTGCCGGGCATGATCGAGCCGCCGTACAGCAGCACCGAAGGCACGTTCAGCCGAGCCAAGCCCATCGCGCCGCCGGGAATCGTCTTGTCGCACGAAACGATGGCGACCAGCGCGTCGAACATATAGCCGCGCGCGGTCAGCTCGATCGAATCCGCGATCAGCTCACGGCTCACCAGCGAAGCCT
This sequence comes from Acidobacteriota bacterium, assembly GCA_016125275.1. Taxonomy (GTDB): domain Bacteria; phylum Acidobacteriota; class Terriglobia; order Bryobacterales; family UBA6623; genus RI-231. The sequence continues at coordinate 148,984 of WGMB01000002.1, forward strand.
TCATGCCCTCCGTACCCATCGTGATGCCGTCGGAGATGGCGATCGTGTTGAACTCCATCGGCGTGCCGCCGGCGTCGCGGACGCCCTGCTTCACGCGCTCGGCCAGCTCGCGCAAGTGGTAGTTGCACGGCATGCACTCGATCCAGGTATTGGCGATGCCGACGATCGGCTTGGCCAGATCCTCGTCCGTAAAGCCGATCGCCTTGTAATAGGAACGGGCGGGGGCGCGCGTCGCGCCGTCGGTGATGGTCTTGGAGTGTTGCTTGAGCGGATGAGACACGGTTGGAAATCAGCTCCTCGAGGAGAACCGTTTATTGTACCGTGGGCCGGCCCCTCGAATCCCCAAACCGGCCGCTCGCCTCGTAGCGCGCGCGTCCACGCGAGCCGCGCAGGCCGTCCCGGCCTGCGATGACCGGCCGCCAAGCCGAGTCCCGGCGTCAGAACGCGTCCGGAAAAATCACATACGAAAACAACAGCCCCAGCACGCCCGCGAACGTCACGTAGTACGTCATCGGCTGGATCGTCTTGCGGATCAGCAAGCCTTCCTTACCCACCAGCCCGACGGTGGCGCTGGCCGCCACCACGTTGTGTACGGTAATCATGTTGCCGGCCGCGCCGCCCACCGCTTGCAGCCCCAGAATCACCAAATGCGGCGCGCCGATGCGGTCCGCCACGCCGTACTGGAACAGGCTGAACATCAGGTCGCTGACCGTATTGCTGCCGGCCACGAAGGCCCCCAGCGCCCCGATCATCGCCGCGAAGAACGGCCAAGCGCCGCCCGCCACCGCCGCCACCCACTCGGCCAGCTCCAACGGCATCGACTGCAGCCCCGAAGCGTTGTTGTCCGAGTCGATGAACACCCTCACCAGCGCCACCGCAAACAGCAGCGCGAAAGCCGGGCCGGCCAGCATCTTCGCCGAATCCGCCCAGGCCCTCTTCGTCTCCTGCCCCGTCATGCCGTGCAGCCAAACCGTCGCCAGCGACACCAGCAGGAAGATCGAGCCCGGCAGGTACAGCGGCTGCACGCCCTGTGACAAGCCCGTCCCCAAAATGTCGTTCCAGCTATACTGCACGCCCGACAGCCAGGCCTTCAGCGGCAGAAACGGCAGCCGCGTGATCACCAGCAGGATCGCCACCAGCACATACGGCGTCCAAGCCCGCCCCAGCGTCATTGCGTGGCGTTCCTCGCCCACATCGCCGGAGAACGAGCCGGTCCACTCGCGGTCCCACTCCTTGCGCGGCGGAAAGTCCCATGGCTCGCCATCGGGCAGAAACAGCTTGCGCCGAGCCGCCCACACCACCACTGCCAGCCCGATCAGCGCCCCCACCAGCGACGGAAACTCCGGCCCCAGCGTCAGCGCCACCGTGGCATACGGCACGGTGAACGCCAAGCCGCCGAACAGCGCGAACTTCCAGATCTCCAGGCCCTCGGCAAAGGACTTGTTCTTGCCGAAAATCTTGGTCATCATCCCGCAGATGATCAGCGGGATGAACGTCCCCACGATGGCGTGCGGTATGGCCGTGAACACGCCCACCTGAAAGATGAACTCGTTGTAGCTCATGCCCGCCGCGGCGATCGCCTGCTCCACCGTGTCCACGTTCAGCGACTCGCGCATGCCCACCATGATCGGCGTGCCCACCGCGCCGAAGCTCACCGGCGTGGACTGGATGATTAGGCACACCATCACGGCCGCCAGGGCCGGAAAGCCCAGCGCCAGCAGCAGCGGACCGGCCACCGCCGCCGGCGTCCCAAAGCCCGAGGCTCCCTCGATGAACGAGCCGAACAGCCACGCCACGATCACCGTCTGCACTCTGCGGTCGCGCGAAACATCCATGAACCCGCGCCGAATCGTCGCCGCCGCGCCGCTCTCCTTCAGCGTGAACAGCAGCACGATCGCCCCGAAGATGATGTACAGCAACGTCAGCGCGATCACCACGCCGCGCAAGCTCGCCGCCAGCGCGTGCACCGCCGGCACCTTCCAGAAGAACAGCGCGAAGCTCAGCGTCATGGCGTAAGCCACCGGCATCGCGCGCGTGGCAGGCCACCGCAGCACGACCAGGAAGAACATCACGGCCAGAATCGGCAGCACAGCGATCAATGCGCTGAGAGAGGAAGCGGCGTCCATCGAGGGGATTGTCTCCTTGGGCTGGCGGGAACCGAGAGAGTACCGCATGCCGGGGAAGGCAAGTCAAGGTTTGCATCGCCCGGGGGCCTCCGGCGCCCTATACTGTGCGGTGGGACGATGGGGCGCGGACACTTTGTTTTCCTGAGTTTGGCTCTGCTGGCGAGCCTCGGCGCAAGCTCGGCGCAGGCCGCGCCCGCCGCCACCGCCGAGCAGGTCCAAGGCTTCCTCGGCCGCCACTGCACGGCCTGCCACAGCGACGCCGCCAAGATGGCCGGCCTCAGCCTGGAGCTCGCCGACCTCCACAAGGCCCCGGCTCACGTCTGGGATGGCGCCGCCTCCCGCCTGCAGAAAGGTTTGATGCCGCCGCCGGGGACGCCCAAGCCCGACGAGGCCGAGCGCGACGCCGTCATCGCCTGGATGCGCGAGCAAGTCGACCGCGCCGCCGGCCAGGACGTGGACCCCGGCCGCGTCACCGTCCGGCGCCTCAACCGCGCCGAGTACAACAACACCGTCCGCGACCTGCTCGGCGTCCACTTCCAGCCCGCGGACGATTTTCCGCCCGACGACACCGGCTACGGCTTCGACACCATCGGCGACGTGCTCTCCGTCTCGCCGCTGCTCACCGAGCGCTACCTCCGCGCCGCCGAGCAGATCGCCAACCGCGTCATCGACCTCCGGCCCGCCCCCGAGCCCACCGTCGAGCAGTACGTGGCCGACGGCGAGGAGCAATATCGCCGCACCGACCCTGACGATCCGCTTGGCTACCCCTTCAACCCGGGTGACTTCCAGGCCCGCCACTTCTTCCCGGTCGACGCCGAGTACGACCTCTTCCTGCGCCTCAAGGACTCCCGCAGCGGCGAGGCCAAGAAGGTCAGCCCCAGCCTCACTCTCTTCCTCGACGGCAAGCGCCTGGACTCCTGGATCATCGAAGACGGCGAGTACGGCGACGGCTACCTCGGCGTGCGCCTGCCCGTACAGGCCGGCTGGCACACCATCTACGCCGAGTTCGACCCCTCCTACGTCAACAAGGAGACGCGCGACTACTACAAGGAGAACGAGAAGGTCCTCACCCGCCGCCTGTTCGTCGAGCGCATCGATGTCGGCGGCCCGTTCGACTACGATCCCCGTGCCCAGTCCGCCTGGAACAAGCTCTTCGTCTGCGACCAGCCCACTCGGGACTGCGCCGCCGAGATCCTCTCTACGCTGGCGCGCCGCGCCTACCGCCGGCCGCCGACCGAGCAGGAGGTCTCCGAGCTCGTCGCGCTCGTTGACGCCGCCCAAGCGCGCGGCGACTCCTTCGAGGCCGGCGTGCAACTGGCCCTCAAGGCCGTGCTGATCTCGCCGAACTTCCTGTTCCGCGTGGAGCGCGACCCCGAGCCCGGGCAGGTCCGCCGGCTCAACGATTTCGAGCTCGCCAGCCGCCTCTCCTACTTCGTGTGGAGCAGCATGCCCGACGACGAGCTGTTGGCCGCCGCCGAGCAGGGCAAGCTGGCCGACGCCGCGGGCGTCGAAGCCCAGGTCCGCCGCATGCTGGCCGACGAGCGCGCCTCCGCGCTGGTGCACAACTTCGGCGGCCAGTGGCTGCAGTTGCGCAAGCTCGACGAGGCCCAGCCCGCCGCCGAGCAGTTCCCCACTTTCCACGACTACCTGCGCCAAGCCATGCGCCAGGAGACCGAGCTGTTCTTTGAGACGATCCTGCGCGAAGACCGCAGCATCGTCGAATTCATCGACGCCGACTGGACCTTCGTCAACAACCAGTTGGCCGCGCTCTACGGCATCCAAGGCGTCAAGGGCCACCGCATGCGCAAGGTTCAGCTCGACGGCCACATCCGCGGCGGCGTGCTCACCCAGGCCAGCGTGCTGACGGTGTCGTCCTATCCCACCCGCACCTCCCCGGTGCTGCGCGGGCTGTGGGTGCTCGAAAACCTGCTCGGCGCGCCCCCTCCTCCGCCGCCCGCCGACGTTCCGCCCATTGACGAGTCCAAGATCGGCCCGGAGATGTCGGTGCGCCGGCAGTTCGAGATCCATCGCGCCAACCCTTCCTGCTCGGTCTGCCACGTCGCCATGGACCCCATTGGCTTCAGCCTCGAAAACTTCGACGCCATCGGCCGCTGGCGCGCCGAAGACGGCGGCCGGCCCGTGGACGCCAGCGGCGAGCTGCCCGACGGCCGCAAGTTCGACGGCCCCATCGCCCTCAAGGGCATCCTGCTGCAGGACAAGGCCGAGCTGGCCCGCACCCTGAGTGAGAAGATGTTGACATACGCGCTGGGCCGCGGCCTGCGGCGCGACGACGCCCTGGCCGTCAAACAGGTGGGCGACGCCGTCGTGGCCGACGACTACCGTTTCTCGCGACTGATCGTGGAAATTGCCAAGAGCCCGCTTTTCACCATGCGGCGCGCTGAAGGAGCCGGATCATGATTCTCGGAAAGACCCTCTCCCGTCGAACCGTTCTACGCGGCGCCGGCGCGAGCTTGGCCCTGCCTCTGCTGCAGGCCATGCTGCCCACCCGCGGAGAGGCCAAGCGCCTCAGCGCCCTCACCAAGACGCGCATGGTCGCCATCTACATCCCCAACGGCACCATCCCCGAGAAGTGGAAGCCGACCGAGGAAGGCGCCGACTACGCCCTCTCCTACGCGCTGGAGCCCTTGGAGCCCTTCCGCAAGGACTTTTCCTGCCTGAGCGGCCTGGCGCAAGACGCCGCCCGAGCCCACGGCGACGGCGCCGGCGACCACGCCCGCGCCGCGGCTTCATACCTCACCGGCGTCCACCCGAAGAAGACCGCCGGCTCCGACATCCGCAACGGCGTCTCGTTCGACCAGATCGCCGCCCGCGCCATCGGCCGCGACTCCCGCCTGCCCAGCCTCGAGCTCGGCCTCGACGAAGGCGCCAAGGCCGGCAACTGCGACTCCGGCTACACCTGCGCCTATACCAACAACATCTCCTGGAAGTCCGAAACCCAGCCGCTTCCGCCCATCGTCAACCCGCGCATCGCCTTCGAGCGCCTCTTCGGCGACATCGAAGGTCCCATGGACGAGCAAGCCCTGGCCCGCCGACGCGCCGACAAGACCAGCCTGCTCGACCTGGTGCAGGAGCAGACCCGGCGCCTGCAGGGCGACCTCGGCCAGACCGACCGCCGCAAGCTCGACGAATACCTCGAGTCCATCCGCGAGATCGAGCAGCGCATCGCCGTGGCCGAGCAGGCCGGCGACGCCGTCATCCCCACCATGGACAAGCCGGCCGGCGTCCCCGTCACCTTCGCCGACCACTCCCGGCTGCTGTTCGACCTCATCAAGGTCGCCTTCGAGACCGACATGACCCGCGTGGTCACGCTCATGTTCGGCAAGGAGGGCTCCAACCGCACCTACGGCGAAATCGGCATCTCCGGCGCGCACCACGGCATGTCGCACCACAAGCAGGACCCGGAAAAGATCCGCCAGCTCGTGGAGATCAACCGCTACCACGTCGAGCAGCTCGCCTACTTCCTCGGTCGCCTCAAGACGACCCCGGACGCCGAGGGTTCCCTGCTCGACAACGCCATGGTGCTCTACGGCGGCGGCATCCGCGACGGCAACCGGCACGACAACGGCGACCTGCCGGCCCTGCTGGCCGGCCGCGCCGGCGGACGCCTCTCGCCCGGCCGCCACATCCGCTACCGCGACGAGACGCCCATGGCCAACCTCTTCGTCACCATGCTGGCTCAGATGGGCGTGGAGACCGAAGCCGTCGGCAACAGCTCCGGCCGCCTGGAAGGCCTCACGGATCTGTAAGGCCTCAACGACGATCAGGGGGCTCGATGGGAATTGGTCATTTGAGATGACCAGTTCGCTATACTAGCCTCATGGCGGAGATCCAGGCCTCCAAGTTCAAGGAGCAGTGCCTCTCGATCCTGGACAACTTAGGTCCGGAGGGGGTCATCATTACCAAGCGGGGCCGCCCGGTCGCGAAGCTCGTCCCTTTGGAAGGACCCTGCGCCCACCTGCTGGGCAGCATGGCCGGGGAAATCAAGGTCACAGACCCTGACGACGACCTGTTCTCGACCGGAATCCAGTGGGATGCTCAATCTTGACACCCATATCCTCGTCGGGGCGCTCAGCGGAACTCTGAAGCCGGGGGAGAGAGATCTCCTCGCCGAGGAGTCCTGGGGCGTCTCTGCCATTGTGCTCTGGGAATTGACGATGCTTTCCCAGCGAGGCAGAATCGAGGTCGATCTTCACTCCACCGCCCTCGACCGTGCGCTATCGGGGATTCAAGTCTGGCCGATCGACTTGCGGGTCTGTCGCCACCTAGGGCTGCTCGATTTCTCGAGCGACCCGGCCGACGAGGTGATCGCCGCGACCAGCATGGCGTATGCCGCACCCCTGGTCACTCGAGATCGGAAGCTGAGGGCCTCACAGGTCGTCCCCCTCGCAGTCAAGGGGCATTGACCCGCCCCCATCGGCCCCATCACCTTTTCCAATTTGGCGGGCCGCCCGAAACCGCCCCACAATAGGCGGATGCGCCCCCTTCTCGACCGCCGGTCGTTCCTGCGGCTGGCCGCCTTCGCCGCCGCCGCGCCCGCTGCGGCGGCCGACCCGGTCTCCACGCAGATCGTGCGGACCGGCCCGCCCAAGCGCATCGTCATCGTCGGCGCCGGCCTGGCAGGCCTCTCAGCCGCCTACGAGCTCCACCGCGCCGGGCACGACGTCACCGTGCTCGAAGGACGCCTGGAACCCGGCGGCCGGGTGCGCACCCTCCGTTCCAGTCTCAGCGACGGCCTGCACGGCGAGCTCGGCGCGGCCCGCATCCCGCCCGACCACGCCTGGACCCACGCCTACATCCGCCACTTCGGGCTCCCCTTGGCGCCGTTCTATCCCGAAAAGGGCCTGCGCGTGACGATCCTCCGCGGCAGCCGCCTGCTCCACGCCGCCGACCAGGAACCCGAGCTGCCCGCCGCCCTGCGCCTGACGCCCTCAGAGCGAGCCCTCGGCGCCGGCGGCCTGTTCGCCAAGGCCCTGGCGGACGTCGTCGCCGTCGCCGGTCAGCGCGACGCCTGGCCGCCCGAAGCCCTGCGCCCCTACGACGACATGACGCTGAGCGAGTTCCTCGCCGCCCGCGGCTTCTCCGAAGACGTCGTCGACGCCTTCGGCCTCGGCCCGGCCGGCTACTACCCCGCCGTCGACCTCTTCGCCGTCATCGCCAGCGGCCACGGCCACGGCTCCAAGCAGAAGATCGTCGGCGGCAACGACCTCCTGCCCCGCGCCTTCGCCAAAGCCTTGGCCGACAAGATCCGCTACGGCGCAAAAGTCGTCGCGCTCGAGCAGGACGACGCCGGCGTCACAGCCGTCTACGAGCAGGGCGGCGAGCGCCGCAAGCTCTCCGGCGACAGCCTCATCTGCGCCATCCCCTTCAGCCTGCTGCGCGGCGTCGACGCCGCCTGGAGCTCCGCCAAGCGGCGCGCCGTGCAGGAGATGCCCTACGAAGCTCTCTCCCGCATCACCCTCCAGGTCAGCGAGCGCTACTGGCAGTCCAAGGGCGTCTCCGGCTTCGGTCAGCTCGACGCGCCCGCCGAGGTCTGGCACCCCACCTGGGACCGCCCCGGCCGCCGCGGCCTGCTGCAGCTCTACCCCTTCGGCGCGCCGTCGGACCGCCTGCTCGCCATGGACGCCGCCGCCCGCCAAACGGAAACCATCCGCCTCGTCGACTCCGCCCTGCCCGGCCTTGCCGAACGCCTCGAAGGCGTCGTCGTGCACCTGTGGGCCGAAGATCCCTGGACCCGCGGCGCCGTGCGCTTGTTCGCCCCGGGGCAATCGTACTGGATGTTCGAAGCGGCGATCCGCCCCGAAGGCCGCATCCACTTCGCCGGCGAGCACCTCTCGCCCTGGGCCGGCTGGATGAACGGCGCTCTGGAGACGGGGTTGCAAGCCGCCCGCGCCGTGAACGAATAGGGCAGACCGACGGGCCAGAACGTCCGTCTCCACCAAGAAGGCAGCCTGCGCCCCGCCTCGTGCTAGCATCTGACGAATGTCAGCCAGCCGTGTCGCGAGCCTCAGTTGGAAGCCGCAGTACAACAGGGTTGGAGCATTCGCACGGACGGCGGCGCTGTGGCTGGGTCAGTCGGGCGCGCTGGTTTTCAACGATTCGCGCAGCGAACCCTACAGCTTCCAGGAAACCAAGACGCGCTGGGGCTCGACGGAACGGGGCGTGGAGTTGGTCGACCGCACCGACGAGACCGATCGCGGCCACTACACCATGTCCTACCGCAGCGTGCGCGTGCGCAGCTACGGATTCGGCCCCGAGATCGCATTGGAAGCCCTCTTCGGGGAAGATTCGGCGACGCTGTCGGTAGTCGTCGGCGACGAGGCCGCCGCTGCCGGGGTCCTGGCAGCCTTCGAGGCGACCACGGAGGGGCGAAGCCCGCAGCCTCCCCCCGCGAAGCGGGCGGCTCCCCTGGACTCGAGCCGGCTCAACACGCGGGCCGCGAATTTTCTGCGAGCTGAGCACTACGACGAGGCAGCCCAGATCGCAGCCGTCATTCTCGAGCAGGCGCCGGGCGACCGGGACGCAGCGATGACGCACGCAGTGGCTCTGGCCGGCAAGGGCGACGCGCGGGCCGAAGCGGAGCTGCTCCGGATTCTCGCCGCGGACCCGTCCTGCGCCGACGCGTTCTACCACCTGGGCAAGCTCATGCTCTCTCTCAGCAACGCCGCAGCCGCCGCGAAATACTTACAGGGGGCGGTGACGGCGGCTCCGGGGTATCACGCCGCGCAGGCTCGTCTGGGGGCTGCGCTGGAGAGCCTAGGGCGGCGGGCGGAGGCGCTGGCTGCCTACGAAGCCGCCGTGGCGGCGCGACCGAGCCGCAAGGCGCCTTACGGCGAGGAGGGCGCCGATCTGACGCAGTCAGCCCACGAGGGGATTCTGCGTCTCTCGGCGCCGTGAGCCTTGCCAAGGGCAGGTTCCGGGCTCATCGCAACCAGCGCCCGAAAAACCCTTCCAGCGTGCGGTACAAATGCAGCCGCGCCTCGTCCCCGGCGATGCCGTGCGTCTTGCCGGGGTAGAGCTGCAAGTCGTACAGCTTGCCCGCCTCGATCAGCGCGTCCGTCATCTTCAGGGTGTTCTCCACGTGCACGTTGTCGTCCGCGGTCCCATGCACCAGCAGCAGCCGGCCGTGCAGGTCGCCCGCCGCCTCCACGCACGAGGTGCGCTGGTAAGCTTCGGCTTCGTCCTCCGGGCGGCCCATGTAGCGCTCCGTGTAGATCGAGTCGTACAGCCGCCAATCCGTCACCGGCGCCACCGCCGCCCCGGCCCGAAACGTCTTCGAGTGGGTCAAGGCGAAGCAGGTCGAAAAGCCTCCGCCGCTCCAGCCCCATAGCCCCACCCGTTCCGGGTCCACGAACGGCAACTTCTTCAGATGCTCGGCGGCAGCCACTTGGTCGCGCAGAGCCGTCGGACCGTAATCCCGCTCCAGCGCCGCCTCATACCGATGACCGCGCAACGCCGAAGCCCTGTCATCCACCTGCGCCACCACATAGCCGTTCTGCGCCAGATACTGGTGGAACAAGCCCCGCGAGCGCCCGGCCTCGAAGGCGTCGCGAATCGTCGGCGCGTGCGGCCCGCCGTAGACGTACAGCAGCAACGGCAGCTTCCGCCCGGCTTCGATCTTCTTCGGCTTCAGCAGCAGTATCCGGATCGTCCCGCCGTCCGCGCCCTCGATCGTCGACAGCTCCGGCTCGATCAGCCCCTCGATGTCCCGCGCCCGGTGCACTTCGAAGCGCTTGCCCCCTTCGATCTGCACCACGTCCAGACCGCCCGGGTCCGTCAGCGTCGAAAACTCGTCGCTGAAGGCCGTGAAGTCCGCGTTCAGCAGCACCGTGTGCGTCCCCTCGCCGCTGGTCAACAGCTCCTTGTCCTCGCCGTTGAAGCGGATGCGGTACAGGTCCGCGCCGATCGGGTTGGCTTCGTTGGAGACGTAGTAGATCCAGCCGCCTTCCTTGTCCACGCCCGCGATCTGCTGTACCTCCCACTCGCCGGACGTCACCTCGCCCAGCAGCCGCCCCTCGTCGTCGCGGCGCTCGATGCGGCGCAGCCCCGAGCGCTCACTGGTCCACAGCAGCCCCCGGTCGGCGCCCAGAAAGCGCCAGTCGTCGGTGATGTTGATCCAGTGCGGGTCCGTCTCCTCGAACAGCAACCGCGCATGCCCATAGGCCGCATTGGCGGCCACCACTTGCAGCCTCCGTTGCGCCCGGTCGAGCGTCTGCACCGCCACCGTCTCGTCGTTCGCCCAAGCGATCCGCGGCACGTACTCCGGCGCGTCCAGTTGCAGCCAAACCACTTCGCCGCCGCGGCTCGGCCGCGCTTCGACCACGCCGATGCGCACCTTCGGCCCCGGGTCGCCCGCGAACGGATACCGCTGCATGTCGACCGTCGAACGCCAGCCGTCCAGCGTCCGGATCGGCTGCCGCGGAACCTGCCGCTGGTCGATCTCATAGAAGGCCACGTGCCGCGAATCCGGCGACCAGGCGTAGCCCGAACGCAGCGTCAGCTCTTCGGGATAGATCCAGTCCAGGTCGCCGTGCAGAACGTCCTCTGTCCCGCCCCGCGTCAACTGCCGGACGTCGCCTCCGGCGGTCGGCGCCAGCCAGATGTCGTGCTTGTAGACGAACGAGATCCAGCGGCCGTCGGGCGAAAACTGCGGGTCGCGCACGCCGTTGTGCTCAGGCGCCACAGCCCGCGGGCGCTCGGCCGCGATGTCATACAGGTAGAGCTGCCCGGAGCTCACCAGCAGCAGAAACTGGCTGTCCTTCGACCACAGGTACGACGCTACCGAGTAGCGCTTCAGCCGCTCCCGCTCGCGCTCGTCCGTGGTGGCGTCGTCCACCGCCGGAGCCAGGCGCGTGAGCTGGTCGTGGCTCAGCAGAATGCGCTTCTCGCCCGTCTCGGCGTCCAGAACCCACAGGTTGCGGCGCTCCGTGTCCTCCGCCTCTTGCAGAATGTAAGCCAGCGTGCCGCCGTCCGGGCTCCAGCGGAGCTGCGTGGGGGCGGGCCCGGTCGGGCCGGGTTCGCGAACGATCTCTTCGAGCTTCAACTGCATCTGGGGAAACGCCGGCGGAGCGCTCGCCGCAAGAGCGAGCAGGGCGAGAGCGAAGTTCCGCATGGGTCTCCCTAATCTTCCGACGATTCCGCCGCCGATCCCAAGCGCTCGCCCTGTATCCAACGCAGAATCGTGCGGTACTCGGCGCTGTCGCGGCCCGTCGGCCAGCGCAGGCCGCCGCCATGGGTCAGCTTCTGCGAGTCCCCCACGCCGCGGTCGTCCAGCCGCCGCGTCGGCTTGTTCAGCAGCAGCGAATTCTCCGGGTCGGCCAGATTCACCACGCCGGTGGCGGCGGAGTAGTTCGCCCGTGAGTCCGCATGCGTCAGCACGCCGAACTCATCCGGCTCGCGCAAGTGGAAGATCGTGTGGTTGGCGTGGCAGTTCACGCAAGCCAGCCCGTCGGCGCCCTTCGTGGTCAGGATCGGCTCCACGTTGTAGCGGAAGTACTCGTAGTCCAGCAGGAGCTGCGTGTCGTAGCCCTTGCGCCCGGCGCGGGCGGCCAGCGAGGCGTCGAGCGACGCCGCCGAGTTGCGGACCGCCGGGCTCGAATCCTCCAGCAGCCTCGCCAGCCGCTCGCGGACAGGCTTGGCGTCCTGCAGCGGCCCAATCGTCCGCACCGCCGTCAACGCCGCCTCGCGCACCGCCGGCTCGTCGCGGTCCATGGCCGTGGTCAGCAGCCGCTCGATCGGCCCCAGCGCGTCGGCATGGGCCTTCTTCTCGTAGCTGTACGACTGCACCCGCTCCAACGCCCCGGTCAGCGCTTCCGGGGAAGCCTGCGCCAGAAACGCCGCATAGGCCTTGGCGAGCTTGCCCATCTCGAACAGCTTCCCGTCGGAGAGCAGAAAGTCCAGCGCCGCCTGCCGGGAAGCCGGGGCCGCCGCCCGCAGCCCTTCCACGGCCTTCAGCGCCGGCGCCGCGTCCCGCCGCAGCGCCGGCGACGCCGCCAAGGCGTGCACCAGGTGCGGAAACGCCGGATCTTCCGGCCCCGCCGCCGACAGCCGCACCGCCAAGGCCCTTTCGATGGCCGCGTCCCCGGACAGAGCCTTCTGCCGCGGCTCCGCCAAGATCGCCGCCGCCGTCTCCACGCTCACCGCGTCCCCGTCCGCCAGCATCGCCCGCAGCCGCTCGGCCGTCTCCGGCCCGGCGATGTCCGCGCCCGGCAGATGCTTGCGCGCCGACGCCGCAATCTCTTTCCGCAACGCCGTCTCCGGCGACCCCGCCAGCGACAGCAGCTCCACCGCCAAGCGCTGGTCCGCCGGGAACGGCGCCAGAAAGTCCAGCGTCTTCAACGTCTCGTCGATGAGCTGCGGCGTCTCGGTCTCCAGCGCGATCGTCAGCGCCTCGTTCATCGGCGGCGCGGACTCGGAGTAGAACTTCGGCGGGTCCGAATCATTTCCCGTCCCCGCCCGCGCGCCGGTCCCGCCAGTCAGCGGGTCGTATAGCGCAAAGTGCTTGTATCCGTTCAGATACGGCCCCTGCACCGTCGGTGGCGCGGCGGCGTGCGCCAGCCCCGAAACGTCGCCCTGCCCCTCGCGCAGCACGTGCGTATGCAGCGCCCGCAGCAGCCCGTCGCGCGTGCGAGGGCTGCCGTCGCGCATCGCGGCCAGGAAGCGGCGCGCCTGGCCCAGCACGCTCGCCTCATGCCCCAGCCGCACGATCTCGCGGTCCTCGGGTAGCTTCACGCGCTCCATCCACGAGCCGTAGAGGTAGCGCAAATTGTCGTCGAGCGTGTTGTAGTAGCCCTCGATGAAGTTGCGGCGCACCCAGGGGTGCTCCACCCGCCCCAGCCCGGCGATCAGCGACTCCTCGATGGCCGCCTTATGCTCGGTGGAGCGGTCCCAGAACCACCACTGCCCCAGCCCCTGCAAGGCCTGCATCTTCACCACCGGCACGGTCTCGGACTCCGCCAGCCGAATCAGCTCCGACCCCAGCCGCCAGTCCTCGGACAGATACTTGAAGTGCTGGCTGAACAGCCGCGTAGCCCCCCAGCGGACCCGTGTCTTCTCCGAGCCCAGCGCCGCCCGGATCGCCTCTACAGCCTCTTCCCGCACCGCCGGACGCCGCATCGCCACCTGCCGCAGGCTCCACGCCGCGGCCCTCTGCACCAGCTTGCTGGGGTCGCCCAGCCGCTTCGCCAAAATCTCGATCGAGCCCGGGTCCGCCGAACGGCCCAGCGCGATCGCCGCATAGCGCCGCACCAGCACGTGCGGCGAATTCAGCTCCCGCCGAATCAGCTCGGCCTGCTCCGGAGCCGCCGGGTCCCACACCTTGTCGAGCGCTGCGATCTTCTCCAGCGGGCTCAGCTCCGCGGCGATCGCCGGCGGCGCCGCCTCCTTGCCGGGCCCATGGAAATATTCCGACAGCGCCATGATGGCGTACTGCGTGTCCCGGAACGGCGTGTCGAAATTCTTGTACTCCGGCTCGCCCTGCCAGGCGCCCGACGCCGTCTGCCGCGACAGGCAATACGCGATCGCCTTGGCCACGTGCGGCTCGTCCTTCGGCACGCCCGCCTTCGCCAGAGCGTACAGCGTGTGGTAGGTCTGGAACTCCGAGCTGCGCGGCCCTTCCTGCCCGGCCCTGTGCGGAATCTCCTTGCGCTTCACCTCGTGGTTGCGCCAGTCGTACTCGATGATCTCCATGCCGAACGGCATCGCCCAACTGCCGTCGGGTTTCTGGAGCTCCAAGATGCGTTGCACGTTGGCGGCGATCTTCTCGCGGTGCTTCTCCGCGTCCAGGTCCGCCAGCGCCACCGTCTGCCAAGAGAGATCCAGCAAGTCCACCGGCTCGCCTGAAGCCGCCACCGCCTCGGCCTGCGCCGCGATCTCCGCCGCCCGCTCCTCGCCATGGCGCTTGTGGAGGTCGCGGAACAGCAGCGCGCTGTGGTGGGCGACCTCATAGCCGGAGATGCGCGGCAAATTCCCGTTGGACTCCGGCTGCGGCTCCTGCATGCCCGGCCAATAGAGCTTCAGGAACTCGCCGATGCCGCGGTAGAGCTCTTCGCGGCGCTCGCCCTGCGTCAAGTCCTGCTCGTACTTGTTGGCAATGTAAGCCAGCCGCGACAGCACGTTGCCCGGCGCGTGGATCATCCGCGCCCACGACGCCTCGGTGTGCCCGTAGATCGGCCGCGGGTTGTTCATCAGCCGCTCCACCAAAAACCGCAGGCTCTCCCGCGCATGCACCGGGTAGCCGTTCTCCACTGCGATCATCTCGGCGCGCGTGGAGAAATGCGTGGGGTGGCAGGCGATGCACAGCTTGGTCTCCTGCACCACGTTCGACGTGCGCAGCGCCGACATCCCCCGCCGCGGCACGTTGGCGTGCCAGGAGTCGCCCTTGCGCACGATGTAGTCCATCGCCACGCGCACGGCCTCTTGCGGGTCCCGGTAGGGCGGCGGATCGTAGGTCGCCAGCTCCAGCTCGTAGCCGGGGTGATCGGCCATCACCCGCACGTAGTATTCGCCGGGCTCGATCACCCGCGCGGCGAACTTGTACAGCCCGTGCAGAACGGTCGACTTTTCGGGCTCGAAGCGTTCCCGCCCCCGCGTATACTCCACCGGCTCGCCGTCCTTCACGGTGAACAGAGCCACGTCCACCGGCACGTCGCGGTCCAGGATTTCGAGATTCAGGTGCAGCAGTCGCTCGCCGGGGCCTTCGTAGCGAAACTTGTACCAGTCCACGCCTTCGAGCATCTGGTCGTACACGCCCTGCGGCCCGTTGCTGCGCGGAATGTAGGGCCGGTCGTCGGCCGCGGCGTAGATCGTCGAGTCCAGCCGAATCGCCTGCGCCTCCTGCCAGCTCGGGCGGCCGTCATCGCCCAGCCGCGCCGATTCCGTGGCGGCTCGGCCCAGGGTGGAGAGCTGGTAGTCGAGCGTCACCTCGCCGTCCAACTCCACGGACTTGGCGCGCAAAGTCACCGTCACCGGCTGCTCGGGAATGAGGGTGAAGTACCAGTCGGGGTCGCCCGCATGCAGCTCCTTGCGCATCCGCCCCAGCGAGGCCTCCACCCGCCCGCGCTCATTGAGCTGCGCCGGATCGAGGACGCTCACCAGCACGCCGTAGGCCTCCCCGGCCTGCAGGTTGAAGCTCACCTGCCCATTGCCGCCCGGAGGCAACTCCATCGACTGGATGTACTGCGCGGAGCTGTCGCGCGTAGCGAGCCAACCCAGCAAACCGACCGCGGCGACGCAGGCAAAGAAGCGGGAAGCAGGGCAACAGCGCATGGCGTTGCGATTATAGCGGGCCCAGGCGTGTCGGCCCGGCAAAACGCCGGTACTGGGCAACCAAGTGCGCGCCTGGTGCGTAGGACAAGCCAAGCCCTATGCGAAAGCTCGCCTGCGCGGTCGTTCTGCTCGGAGGCTTCCTGCCGCCTCCGGCTCCCGGGTGTAGCTGCATGCCACGAGGGCCGGTCTGCGCCTCCGTGGGCGCCGATTCGGTGATCTTCGTCGGTACGGTAATCGGAACCCAACCGAAAGAAGGCCTCGCCGAGCTCTCCCAGCGAGCCGCCGAAGGCGAAGAAGTCTGGAAAAGGTACAAGCGGCGCGCCAAACGGGGAATCGCCACCGAGCAAGACCGCCTTACCGCCCTCGCGGCCGTGCGGTCCTTGTATCTAGCCCTGTTCGGGCACGAGCTCGACGATGCCGCCGAGCTCGTGATCATGCAGGCGCCCTCCCTGAAGAAGATCGAGGCAGTGATCGAGGACCTTCCGATGCAGCGTTTGGTGCGGCTCCAGGTGGATGAAGCCCTTCAGAACGTGACCGGAAGCCAACTCGAGGTGTCGACCGGATTCGGCGGCGGCGACTGCGGCTTCCCCTTCGAGTTTGGCGAGCAGTACCTCGTTCATGCCTGGACCGACAGCGACACCGGCCGGTTGAGCACGGGAATCTGCATGGGAACGGGCCTGGCCGAGGGGGCGGAGGAGACGCTGGCCTACCTCCGGGCGTTGCCCAACGCACCCGAGTCCGGCCGCATATTCGGAGATGTGGCGGTCAGCCTGTTCGACCCCGCCCGGGACCTCTACGACCGCCAGCCTGGCAAGGGGTTCTCTGTTCGACTCATCGGAGAGCAGGGGACCCTTGAGACGACGACCGACGACAGCGGCGCCTATGCGTTCGAGAACATCGCCCCGGGCTCCTATCGCCTGCAGGCCGCCCCGGAGGATTCTGAGGTTCATCTAGGGGCGTCCCTCGATGTGAAACTCGCCGCCAAGAGCTGTGTGGAGCAGATGTTGACCGCCACAATCCCGCGAGCAGCGGTTCAAGGTCGCATTCTCGACCACGAAGGAGCTCCTGTCGACGGCATAGCCGTGGAGCTGACGCATCAGAGCGCCTCTGAGCGCCTGCAGGCTAAACAGACCACCGAAGACGACGGAACCTTCGTCATCTCAGGCCTGGAACCGGGCCTCTACTGGGCGTCCGTCAACGCCCGCCGGGAGCCTTCCGTAGGGCAATACGGAGGCGGCCCCTACCCGACCAGCTACTATCCCGGCGCGCCCGATCGCACCGGAGCCGTCCTGATCGAAGCGCGAGGCGGCGAGCCGGCGGCTTTCGTGGAATGGCGTCTGCCGCCCCGCCTCGAGGAGAAGAAGGTCCGAGGCCGCGTCATCCATCCCGACGGGACGCCGGCCCGCAAAGTCCATGTCAGCGTGATTCCCGGAGAAGCCTACAACCTCGATTCCTACGACCACACCGACGAAAGCGGTTCGTTCGAGCTGCGTCGCCTGCAAGGCGTGAGCTATCGCATCCGGGCCGTTTTGAGAGGCCGCGAAGTCGAGCAGCCGCTACCCGACGACGCCGAGTCCGTCACCCTCATCCTCCCCGCGAAAGACAAGTAGCCGCCCGCCGCCTTCAAAGCTGCTTCTGCCGCGCCCCACGGGCGTACGCTTCCCCCGCCGCCAGCACGATCATCGCCGCAAAAAA
Organism: Acidobacteriota bacterium; assembly: GCA_016125275.1. Lineage (GTDB taxonomy): Bacteria > Acidobacteriota > Terriglobia > Bryobacterales > UBA6623 > RI-231. Next base: position 166,089 of record WGMB01000002.1, read on the forward strand.
GCCCCACAGCACCAACGTCACTGAAATGAAGAACGGCCCATACTCGCTGCGCAGATCCAGCCAGGGCCAAGCCCACGAGTACGCCAACTGCCCCAGCTCCACCAAAATCGCCACGATGATCGCCGTGATCGCCGCCCGCTTGAACGGCACCGGCCCGTTCGGCAAGACCCAATACACCATCAAGAAGATCACCGCCACGAACGGAACTTCCGCCAGCTTCAGCGCCACCAGCACGGCGGCGTCCTGCACCGCCAGCATCCCTCCCAGCAACCTTTCGAAGTGCTCGGTCTGGGACGACGCCCACAGCGCCGCCGAAAGCGTCAGCACCCCCGACATGAACGTCAGCGACAAGCTGATCAACTGATTCTTCCAGTACGGCCGATTCGCCTCAAAGCCCCACAGCCGGTTCAGCGCCACCTCCATCGGCATAAAGATGCCGTTGGAGGCAAACAGCAGCAGAATCACCGACACGAACGCCGCCTCGTGCCCCCTCGACTCCACCGCCGCCCGCAGGTTCCTCTCCACAAAGTCCACCAGCCCGGGGTCTTTGGGCAGAAAGCTCCGCAGTCCCACGTAGATGGCCCGCTCCGCGCCGCTCCATCCCAGAAAGTTCTGCGACAGCCACAGCATCAGCACCATGAACGGAAAGAACCCGAACAGCACGTTCGAGGCGATCGCCATCGCATACACGTGGCAATCCAGCCCGAACCAATACTCGATCGTGGGGCGCACCGGCCGCGCCATGCGGCTCAGAAACCCTTCCCGACCCGAACCCGTGTGGAGCAATGCGAACATCAGGGCGTTCCGGCGGCGAGCCATCCCCTGCCCTTGTGCCCAAAGTCAAAGGCGTTCGGATGCAGGATCTCCGCCAGGATCTCTCCCGATTCTACGAGGCGCGGGCCGGGTCGGTTGAAGTATTGCTGGCCGTCCGCAAGAAATACTCGCCCCTCCCGCACCGCGCGCAGCCCGCGCCACGGTTCCGAAGCCAGCAAAGCCGGCAGTTCCGCGCGCGTGCGCTCCAGCGCGAACCCGCACGGCGCCAGCAGCAGCACGTCCGGATCCGCCTCGGCCACCGCCGCCGCGTCCAGCCGCTTCGACTTGCCGCCCTCGTCGCCCAGCAGGCACAGCCCGCCGGCCGTCTGGATCAGCTCCGGCGTCCAGTGGCCGGCTGACATCGGCGGGTCCAGCCACTCCAGTTGCAGCACGCTCACGGCTTCCAGCTTTCCCGCCGCCGCGCCCAGCTCCGCCAGCCGCTCATTGCAGCGCGCCGCCAAGCGTTCCCCGGCGGCGATGTCGCCCAGCGCCTCCGCCACTTCCAAAAAATCCGCCATCACGCCCGGCAAGTCCGTCCCCGCCAGCGGCACGACGCGGGCCTCCACCCCCGTCCGCTGCCGCACCGCCCGCTCCACGTCCCGCAGGCTCACCGCGCACACCTCGCACAGAGTCTGCGTCACGATGTGCGTCGGCCGCGCCCGTTGCAACTCCTCCGCCAGCACTTCGTAGACGCCCAGAGCCTCCTCGGCGGCGTTGCGGCGGGCCTGTTCGCGGACCTGCCGGTCGATCTCCGCGCTCGAGCCCGCCGGCTGCGTGCGGGACCGCGTCAGGACCGGCAGCCGCTCCACTGACTCGGGAAAGTCACACTCGTGCGAGCGCCCCACCAGGCGCGCCTCGAAGCCTAGCGCCGCCACGATCTCGGTCGCGCTCGGCAGCAGCGATGCGATCCGTATCTCGTCCTCAACTGCGAGGATGCCCTTCGTCATAAACCTTGCGGAGACGCTCGCGCAGCACGTGCGTGTAGATCTGTGTGGAAGAGATATCGGAGTGCCCCAGCATCATCTGAACGCTGCGCAGGTCCGCTCCTCTCTCCAACAGATGCGTGGCAAAGCTATGGCGTAACACGTGGGGCGTGATGTTTTTCTCCACGCAGGCCAGCAGCCGGTATTTCTTCAGCAGCTTCCAGAACCCCTGCCGCGTCATCCCCGACCCGCGCGTGGTCACGAACAGCTCCACGGCCACCCGCCGCCCCAACAGCGCCGGCCGGTCGTGCTCCACGTAGGCCTCCACCGCCCCCAGAGCCTCCCGGCCCACCGGCGTCAGCCTCTCCTTGTCGCCCTTGCCGCGAACCCGCAGCACCCCCAGCTCCTTGTGCAGCGCCCGGGTCGGCAGCGTCACCAGCTCGGTCACGCGCAAGCCCGTGGCGTACAGCAATTGCAGCATGGCCCGGTCGCGGCCCCCTTGCGGAGTCGCCGGGTCCGGCGCCTCCAGCAGCCGGTCGACCTCCTCGAACGTCAGGAACTTCGGCAACTGCTTCCACTGCCCCGGCGAGCTCAAATCAGCCGTCGGGTCCGCGGCGATCCTTTCCTGGCGCAGCAAGTAGCGGAAGAACACCCGCAGCGTCGTCAGCGCCCGCGCGATCGAGCGGCTGCTCAGCCCCGAAGCCGACAGCTCGTCCACGTAGCCCCGCAAATCCGCCGCATCCGCCGTCTCCGGAGCCGCTCCGCCTTCAGCGCAGTAGCTGAAAAAGCGCGACAAATCGTGCTGGTAAGCCGTCAACGAATTCGCGGCCAGACCCTTCTCCACCCGGCAGTAGTCCAAGTACTCCCGCAACAGCGATTCCTGGGGCCCGGCGCTCATCGGAACAATTCGTTGACCCATTGTCGCAAGCAATCGTATTCTGACGGACGAGGAAGCCGGTCCGCCGTGCCTCGATGTCGAGCTCTACGACCAAGAAAGTCTACCTGCGGCGTTTCGATCGCTCCTACATTGAAGGATACGTCTCGCCCGCAACTTTTCAACGCCCCGACGGCGTGGAAATCCTGAAGCGGTCCGCCCAGGTCATCGTCGTGCCCTACCACGAGGTGCGCGCTTTGTACTTCGTGCGCGACTTCGAGGGGCTGCCCGACGGCGACGAAGAGAAGCGCGTCTTCGGCTCCCGCCCCAAGGTCGACGGCCTGTGGGTGCGGCTGACGTTTCGCGACGACGAGGCCTACGAAGGCGTCATCGCCAACGACCTGCTGGCGCTGCACGACCCCGGCGTCCTGTTCAGCCCGCCGGACGCCAACTCCAACACCCAGCGCATCTACGTGCCCCACGCCGCCCTCAAGGAGTTCAAGGTGCTCGGCGTCATCGGCACCCCGGCCCATCGCCGCCGCACCCGCCGCAAGGTCGAGCCCGGCAAGGAGCAGGGCGACCTGTTCGCCGCGAGCTCGAACGAGCGCCCGGCGCAGCCCCCGACCGAGCCGCCCTTCTAGCCGCCCGTCCTGCATCGCACCGGCCATCGGGCCTCTTCTCGCACAATCGGCCAGAATGACCATAGGCTCCCCAACCACCATGCTGAGGTTTCTCGTAGCGGCGATCCTCGCCGTCGCCGCCATCCCGAACCCCGTCCGCGCCGCTTCGCCGGACTCCGGCTCGCCGTCCGGAACCTACCGCGGCCGCATCCTCACCGAGCGCTTCCAGCACCGCCAGGCCCTCGCCCACGCCCCGGCCGCGCTGACCGCCGAGCGCCCCGCGCCGCGGCAGGACCAGGGAAACATCGCCATCATCGACACCAGCGGCGGCGTGCTCGCCCCGCAGAATTTCGAGGACATCGACGGCCGCACCCTGCGCTTCACCCGCCGCCAGAACGGCGGCTTCAGCGGCGTCTCCGAACCCTTGGCCGCCGTCGAAGAGGCCCGCACGCTCGGCGTCGTGCTGCCGCTCGACGACGACGACGCCGAACGCCTCGACCTGCCCTTCGCCTTCCCCTTCTTCGGCCAAAGCTACGCCGCCATGTACGTCGGCTCCGACGGCCACATCACCTTCGGCGAGGCGGACTCACGCACCTCCGCGCGCTCGCTGGCGCGCGCCATCAGCGGCCCCCCGCGCATCGCACCCGTCTTCGTCGATCTCGACCCCAGCCGCCCCTCGGCGCGCGTGCGGGCCTACGTGGTCGAGGATCGCGCCATCATCACCTGGGACGGCGTGCCGCTCTACAGCAGCTCCGGCACGGGCGCCCGCCAGATCGTGCAAGCCGAGCTGCACGCCAACGGCGACCTCGCCTTCCACTACATCGCCCTCAACCTCAGCAGCGCCGTCGTCGGCGCCTTCCCCGGCGGCCTGGCCGGCGAACCCGCCGCCGTCGACCTCTCCCAAGGCTTCTCCTCCAGCGGCCCCGGAGGCTTCGCCGAAACCTTCCAGCTCAGCCAAGAGCTCGACACCTTCGCCGCCGGCCAGTCCTTCTTCCGCAACCACGACGACGCCTACGACTTCCTGGTGCTGTTCAACGACATCGGCCTATCCACCGGCCCCGGCACATTCGCCTACGAGATCAACGTCCGCAACGACGTCCACGGCATCGGCGACCTGCTCGTCGACGACCCCATCTTCGACTTCGGCGCCGACTTCGGCTCCCACCGGCGCCTGGCCAGCTTCGTCAACATGGGTCCGCTCACCAACTACCCCTCGGACCCGCAGACCGTGATGCCCTTGATCGGCGAGAACAACACGCTCTCGCTGCTCGGCCAGGAGACCGGCCACCGCTGGGGCGTTTATGTCGACTTCATCGACCCCGCCACCGGCCTGCGCTCCTCCAACCTGCTCGGCCGCCAAGAGGCTCACTGGAACTTCTTCTTCAACTCCAACGCCTCGGTCATGGAAGGCAACCGCATCGTCGACCACGGCGCCGCCGCCAACCCGCGCTTCGAGACCGTCGAGACCGTCTCGCGCTTCGGCGAGTACGACCAATACATCATGGGCCTGCGCTCGGCGCAGGACACGCCGCCCAGCTTCCTGGTCGAGCAGGTCACCGGCGCCGGCTTCCCCAACCGCAGCCGCGCGCCGCAAACCGGCGTGCCGTTCAACGGCGTGCGCAAGGACGTCCCGGTCGACCTCATCATCGCCGCCGAAGGCCCCCGCCTGCCCGACCACACCGTCGCGCAGCGCGAGTTCCGCTACGCCTTCGTTCTGCTGGTGGACGAGGGAAGCGGCGAGGTCTCCGCCGCCAAGATCGCCAAGCTCGAGCGCATCCGCCAGGAGTGGGAGACCTTCTTCGATCAGGCCGTGGAGAACCGCGCCGAAGCCCACACCGAGTTGGTCTCCTCGCTCGATCTCTCCGTCTGGCCCGCCGCCGGCGTGCCGCTCGGAACCGCCGGCCAAGCCTCGGTCTCGATCGCGCGCCCCCGCGCCGACGACCTCCAGGTGAGCCTGGCCGCCTCCAACGCCAAGATCGGCATCCCCGGCTCGGTCACCATTCCCGCCGGCGAGACCCTCGCCAACTTCGCCGTGCAAGGCCTGGCCTCCGGCGTGGACGTGTTGAAGGCGACCGCCGCGGCGGCAGGCTACGAGCAGGCCGCGGCGCGCCTCCAGGTCCTCGCCCCCGCCGCCCTCACGCTCTCGGTCGTCTCCGGCGACGCCCAGTCCGGCTCGCCGCGCGAGGCTCTGCCCGAGCCCGTCGCGCTCCGAGTGACCGACGGCAACCTGCTGCCCTACGCCGGAATCGCCGTCACGATCGAAGCCTCCGGCGGCGCCCAGGTCTCCCCGGCGCAGGCCGTCACCGATCGCGACGGCCGCATCGAGCTGCTGTGGACGCTCGGCGCCGACCTCGGCGCCTACACGCTCACGGCCCGGCTGGCCGACGCGCCCGCCGTCAACGCCGTCGCCACCGCCGACGCCGCCGGCGTCCGCCCCAGCTTCTCCCGCGCCTCCGTCGTCAGCGCCGCCAGCTTCCACACCGACCCCGAGGCCGACGACGAGGCCCTCGGCCCCGGCGGGCTGGCCTCGATCTTCGGCTCCGGCTTGAGCGTCGCCGAGTCGGCTCAGGCCGTCAGCCTGCCGCTGCCGCGCGAGCTGGCCGGCGTCCAAGTCCGCGTCAACGGCGTCGCCGCGCCGCTGCTGTTCGTCTCGCCGGGCCAAATCAATTTCCAGATCCCCTTCGAGCTCTCCGGCTCCATCGCCCACCTGGTCGTGCACACGCCCGCCGGCGACAGCGAAACCGTCAACATCCCGGTGGCGACCGTGCAGCCGGGCCTCTTCTTCGACGGCGGCACCGGCCTCGGCGCCATCGTCTACTCCGCCGACGGCCTCTCTCCCTGGAACCGCCCCGCCCGAGCCGGCGAGTACCTGGCCCTCTACGCCAGCGGGCTCGGCCCGGTGCAGCCGCGCACGGAAACCGGCGAGGCCGCCCCGTCCCTCATCCTGTCGCAGAACGAGCTGCCCGTCGCCGTGCTCATCGACGGCCTACGCCTCGACCCGGTCTACGCCGGCCTGGCGCCCTCGTTCGCGGGCCTCTGGCAGGTAAACGTGCAACTGCCGGCGGACTTGCCGCCCGGCGAGCACCACATCGCGTTGGAAGTCGACGGCCGCCGCAGCAACGCCGTCCTGCTACTCACCGCAGCGCCCTGAAGTAAACGCGACGGCTACAGCAACGTACGCCGAGCCACGGAGATCGGCAGGAACATCGTCCGTGCTTGGCTGGCGAGGACTAAGAATCCGTGATGGCGGTAGAATGCCACCGCCGACTCGTCCTTCGCATCCACCAAAAGCGCAAATGTCGCGGGCGCCGAATCAAGCACTCGGCGGAGCGCATCGGCCAACAGAGCGCCGCCCAGCCCGCGACCCCGAAAACCAAGATCCACGGCCAATCGGCCAATCCTCACGGCTGGAATGCTTGGATACCGAGGCAGCTTCTTCGTGACATCAGATGGCAACTCGGTAACGGGGATCCCGGCCGAAGACAGCGTATAGTAGCCGGCGATGCGGCCGGTCGCCGCCTCTACTGCCACAAAACATGCGGCCATCCGTCGCTTGGCGTCCTGACTCGCCTGCATTCGCAGGTATCGGTCCAACGCCTCCTGCCCACAGGAAAAGACGGCACGGTCGTGTCCCGGGTTCAAAGGTTCGAGCGCAAATGGCGGGCTCACGAGTCGCCCAGCAACTCGCGACGGCGCTCAAAGGCGCGACGCAAAGCCGGAGCGGGCTCGGGCGGATCGAGGAGCGCGTCGGCAACGCGGCGCTGATCCTCCAAGGAGAGACGCACGATCTCCACCTCTTCAATCGTTCGCAGAGCCGCATCGCGGGCTGCGCTCACCACGAAGTCAGTCAGGGTTCGACCTTGCATGTCCGCTGCACGCTTGAGAAGCGTATGAACGTCCGCGGGCAAACGAGCTTCGAGCCTTGCTATCTCCTTGTTCACATCTAGATGATACGGCAATATGCCGTACCTGTCGAGAGTGGTGAAACAGCCCGTTCAGTCCGCCCAATAAAACAGCCCATTGAACACCATCTTGAACGTGGCGTTCGACTGCCCCCGGTACTGCGGCCGAATCCCGAACAGCACCACCCGCCCACGCCCCACCGGCACATCCATCACCGCCGAGCGCGCCGCAATCAGCTCCTCGCCCAGCAGCCAGCCGGACGCCAGCACGTTCTGCCCCGGATACCGCAGCACGCTCTTCGGCGCCGGCCCTTCCCGGTCGAACGACGGCCGGAACGCCGGTCCCGACTCGAACCACACCGCCTGCCGCGGCTGCATCCCAAAGCACAGCGGATGCGCCAAATCCACTTCCGTCTCGAGCAGCGCCCCGGGGCTGTAGAAGCGCGACGAAGACACCTCGCCCAGCGTGTTCTCCACCTGCAACCCCAGCCGCTCGATGGCGTAGTTCGACGCCTCGTTGAACGCCAGAATCACCCCGCCGCGCATCGCGAACTCCCGCAACGCCGCCGCGCCCGCGTCGCCCAGCCCGCCGCTGAACTCCGGCGGAATCTTCGCCCCGCGGTACGAAGCGCCCTCGATGTAGCCCGCGTGCAGCGTCCGCGGCGAAGCGTCCGGCAGGATGATCGCGTCGAACTCCGACCGCAGGTCGCCCCGCTGCGCCCGCTCGTTGTCCAGCCGCTTGTGCTCGAAGCCGTAGTCGTCGAGCACCCAGCGCGTCCAACCCTCGTCCATGATCGGCACGAAGCCGCTGTACACGCCCACCCGCGGCGTCCGCAGTTGCCGCAGCCCGCTCGGCGGCGCCGTCACGCTCTCGAAGCGCAAGCCCAGGTCCGTCGCCAGCCGGTCCAGCTCCTCGCGCCAAGCCGTCCCCGCCGGCACGTAGAAGTCCCCCGTCGTCTCGTTCCGCCGAATCGTGGCGCCGTCGGCCAGCAGCCGATTTACGGCCTTCCAGGAATAGCTCCACGCCGGCGACAGCCGCAGCAGCTCGCCCTGCCCCACCCGCCCCGTCGGCGGCCGGATCGAGTCCACCCGCTGCAGGTCCGCCTGGAACGGCCGGTTGATCTCGTCCACGCTCACGCCCAGCAGCAGCGGCAGCGAATGCGCCGTCACGTCATACGGCTTCTGCGGCGGACCGCCGGCGTACTCGCGCAGGTCCGGGTACTTCTGCTTCTCCAGCAGCGTCTTGGCAAACCGGCCGTAGGGCTGCTCCAGCGAGATCACGTAGTCGCCCTCGCTGTAGGCCCGGCCGCCGGCCCGAAAGTCCCGCGCCGCCCGCTGAATCTCCACCATCCCAAAGTCCAGCGTCTCCAGCAGCCGCGTCAGCGCGTTCGGGTCGTGCTGCTGCCCCGGCAGGATGAACGCCTTGGGACCCTCCGCCTCCAGCCCGCGCCGGCCGATGCGGTAGAAGTTTCGCAGCAGGTCCGGCCGCTTCAGAGCAGCGTTGTACAGGCACGACTCGAAGGCGATCAACTGATCGTCCACGATGTCCCGCAGCCGCCACCGCCCGCCCGGCCAAGGCTCCAGAAAGTTCCAGCTCCGCTGCTGCGCGTTGTAGCCCCGCGCGTCCTGCTGCAAGGCGCTGAAGGGAATCGTAATCGGCGTCGCATAGCGCACGCTGGCCGACTCGGTCAGCAGCCGCAGCCCGCCGTGGTAGCTCTGGTAGTGGCGCGCCGGCGTGAAGTAGTCGTAGATGCCGTTCATCACCACGCCCTTGCGCCCGGCCGCCGTCAGGTCCACCGCCATCGCCGTGCCGAACTCGTTCACCTGCTGCACGATCAGCGAATCGATGTTCGGATCGACCGGATCGTCCCACGGCGGCAGAAAGATCCGCGCCCCGGTCGAACCCATCTGGTGTACGTCGTACACGATCTGCGGCCGCCACACGTTGTGGATCTTCTCCACCGCCAGCCGCGTCTCCTGCTGCGTGAACATGTACCAGTCGCGGTTGTTATCGTGCCCCACGTACTTGTGGTACAGGTCCACCATCGGCGCGCCCTCGTAGGGAGAGCCCACGTAGCGCCGATACCACTCCGCCACCTTGTCCACCCCGTCCGGGTTCAGCGAAGGCGTCAGTAGCAGAATCGTCTCGTCCAGAATCTTGCGGTGTCGCGGCGTGTCCTCGCTGAGCAGGCGATAGACGAACTCCATCGCCGTCATCGTCGAGGCCGGCTCGCTCGAATGGATCGAGCAGGTCAGCAGCACCACCGTCTTGCCCTGCTCGATGAGGGTTTCGGCCTGCGCCGGAGTCGTCGCGCGCGGATCGGCTAGGCGCGCCTGCAGGCTCTGGTAGGTGGAAAGCTTCGCCAGGGTCTCCGGCCGCGCGATCGTCGCCAGCAAAAACGGCCGCCCCTCGGTCGTCTTGCCCAGCTCCTCCACCCGCACCGAATCGCTCGCCGCGTCCAGCTTGCGGTAGTAGCCCACCACGCCGTCCCAATCCACCAGCTTGCGGTCCGTCCCCATCCGAAAGCCGAAGTGAGACTCCGGCGTCGGTAGGGCCGCCGACAAGGGTCCGGCGCACAGCAATACCACCAGCAGAACGGCAGACGACGAACGCGTCATGAAAATACTATAGCGACGCTGAACAGCCGACTCCTTCACCGTTCGTACTGGGAAATTACGCCGTCTTGGGAGCGTACTTTTCCAGAACCGGCATCAGCCCGTCTCCTTCAAAGATGCCCCGGGACAGCAGATTGTAACCGTAATCCTCACGAATCCAGCCCTTCGTGTCGACCACGAACACGTGCGGCACCTCGATCGTGGGCTTCTGCGGCGTCACCTTCAGGTACGAAATCGCCATCTGGCTGCAATCCCACAAGATCGTCGTCGACAGCCCGTGGTCGGCCCGGTACTTCTTCACCGAAGCCTGATTGTCCGGCGGATTCACCACCTGCAGCACCTTCACCCGGCCCCCAAAGGCCTTCTCGGCCTGTTGGAGCTTCTGGGAGAACGTGGCGCAGTGCGGACAGGCCGTCCGCATGATGTCGATCACCACGACCTTGCCCATGTAGTCGGCCAGGTCGTGGGTCTTCAAGTCCTGATCCTGGAGCGCAAAGCCCGGCGCCCGCCGATTGGAGAGCTCGCCGGCGGCAAAGGCGGCGGTGGGAGCCAGAGGCAGAGTCAGAGCGGAGAGGAAGGTACGCCTACGCATCCCTACCAAGCTAACACGCCTTATTCCACAGGCACATCGCGGCGAATCTCGTGGTAGAACCGCCCGCGCATCGACCCCAGCCAGGGCCACTCGTAGCGCTTCGCCAAGTCGATCGTCGCCACGGCCACCTTGCCTTCCGGCGCCTGGGCCATCCGCTCGCCCATCGGGTCCATCACGTAGGTGGGATGGTCGTACCCCGAAGTCACCAGAAACACGTGGTTCTCGATCGCCCGCGCCGCCGCCAGCGTCTCGCTGCCGCCCCAAATCGGCAGCAGCACCACCTCCGCGCCGTCCAGCGCCAGGGCCCGCGCCGGGTCGGCGTACTGCACATCCCAGCAGATCATCATGCCCACCCGCCCAAAGTCGGTCTGGAAGGTCGGGTACGAGTCCCCCGGCGTCAACCCGCCGTCCATTTCCTCGCGCGGCAGATACACCTTGCGATACTTGCCCGCCACGCGCCCTTCGCGGTCGAGCAACACGGCCGTGTTGTAGATGACCGTCCCCTCGCGCTCATACAGCCCCACCGCCAGCCAAGCGTTCTTGGCTTTCGCCACTTGGCCCAGCCGCTCGGTCGTCGGGCCCGGAACCGTTTCCGCAATGTCGGGATATTTCAGCCCGGTGCCGACGATCGTCGCCCCTTCCGGCAGCAGAATCAGGTCCGTGTCCGCCGGAACGTCCTTCTCCACCAGCTCGGCGAAGCGCTCGATGCTGCCCTCACGCCCGCCCGTGTTCAGCGGACGCAGATTCACCGTCGCCACCTTCACCGGCCGCGCCGCCGGAGTTTCCACCGGCTCAAAGGAAACGTCGTCCCACCACAGCGTGGCCGTCGGCGCATACGCCAAACGCAGCTCCAGCCGAGCCGCCGCGGCGTCCGGCGGCGCCGGAGCCTCCACGCTCAGCTTGGTCCACTCGCCCTCGCGCTCAGTCTTCCAGGCGTACTCCTGGCGCCCCGCGCCCTTGCCGTTGGCCTGCAACCAAGCGATCCGCGCCGCCACATGCTGCCGCTCGCTGGGCCGGGGCATGTCCTTGGTGCGGTAGTAAGCGGTCAGCCGATACCACCGCCCCGGCTCCACCGCCGACGCAGCCCGCCGCCACTCGCCAAAAACCCCAGGCTTGCTGGCCCCGGAAAGCGCCAGCGAGCCAGGCGCCTCCCGCCCCACCAACGGATCGGACCAGCCCCGCGGCTGAATTTCTTCCCGCGGCGACCAGAGAGTCCAGCCCTCGGCGTCGTCAATCCGGGGAGCCGCAGCGCCAAGCGCGGCAAACAAAAGAGCAAGCCCAAGAATCCGCACGCGATCAGTATACGCCCGAGCCCCGCAAACGCCGAGCCCCAAAACAGGCGCCATAGCCCGGCCCGCCAGGGCCGGGTCGACCCGCGCGCGGCCAACTATTCCCTCGCTTCGGCTCTCCGGACATCCGCCAGGTCGACGCGCACCCGCGAAGCTGGAAGCTCCTCGGCGTGACCATCGGAAAATTCAACCAGCACCAAGCAGACCCCGATGTCCACACCAAATTGGGCCGCCGTCCGATCGTCAGAGACCAAACGGAAACCGACAACGCTCCCGTGTCGAACCATGGCTGCGAGATTAGCGCCGTGCGCCTGCGGGAGCGCTTGCACTGTGTCTCCCCACTCGAACGGCCACCCTTCTTCGGTCATCTCGAATCCAGTGTCTACAACCGCTCCAACAGATCCGCCACGTGCCCCTTCACCTTGACCTTCCCATGCACCTGGGCGATCTTCCCCTCCCCATCGATCACAAACGTGGACCGCTGAATCCCCATATACTTCTTGCCGTACATCGACTTCTCCTGCCAAGCCCCATAGGCCTCGGCGATGGCATGGTCCTGATCGCTGATCAGCCGGAACGGCAGCCCGAACTTGTTCTTGAACCCGTCGTGCGACTTCACGCTGTCCGGGCTCACGCCCAGCACCACCGCGCCCTTGGTTTCCAGCACCGGCGCCGCGTCGCGAAAGTCGCAGGCCTCGGTCGTACAGCCGGGCGTGTTGTCCTTCGGATAGAAGTACAGGATGACCTTCTTGCCGCGAAGGTCCTTCAGGCTGATCGTGCCGCCGCCGTCGGTCGGGGCGGTAAAGTCCGGAGCTTTGTCACCAACGTTGAGCATAAGCAACACGGTACAAAGCGTCCCCGCCCTCCGCAAGTCGGGCCCCTTGACCCGCCGCGCTATCCTGAAATCGTCCGAGCCCCAGCCCAGGGGAGCGGCTCATCGCGAGGCCCGGTTTGGCTCACCGCGAAGCTCTGTTTGGCTCACTTTGGCTCAGTCTGGCTCACTTTGGCTCACTTTTTGGCGAATTTTTCAGCCAAACGCCCCCGCCGCGCCTCTTCGAAGAACCCCGGGCCGCCCCTCTGGCCGCCCTTGAACACGATCTCCAGCCCGTCGGCCGGACCCTCCGCCCAGGCCCTGCACAAGGGCGATCCGGGCGCCAGCGGGGCAATCGCCGTCAGCGCGTAGATCCCCAGCGACTGGCCCACGCTCGACGACGTGTCGCCGCCGCAAACCACCGCCCGGCGCACGCCGGAAACGTCCAAAACCTGGCGCAAAACCGCCCCTAATCCGGCGCCCAATCGCTCGCGCAGCGCCGCGTCCCCGCGCACGATGCCCGGGTCGTCCGGCCCCAACGCCGTATACAGCACCGCGTTCCGCCCCGCCTCGAGCGCGGCGGCCGCCTCCCGCACGGCCGGCCCGGTCTCGCCCGCCGCCGTGGCCCGCGGGTCCAGCCGAACCCCTGCGTAGCCGCCCTCCAGCGCCGTCCGGATCGACGCCGCCGTCTCCGGCGAGCCGCTGCCCGAGACTACCACGATCCTTTCCGCCTCCGCGCCCGTCCGCTGGTCGCGCGTATCCAGTCCCAGCCAGCCCCTCGAACGCCAGTAGGCCGTCAGCGCGTACTGCAAGCCCGAAGAGGCCACCGCGAACGTCCGCTCCGCCGGCCGCTTCTCCCAAATCAGCCGGCCCACCTCCAGCAGGCTCGCCTCGTCGAGCGCGTCGAACAAGACCGCCCGGGCCCCGGCCGCGACCTCCGCCGCCAGCCGGGCCTCGCCCCGCCCTGCCTTGAGCGCCAGAATGTCCACCAAGCCCACCGGCCGGTCGGTCTGCCGCGCCAGGTGCCGCCGCAGGTCGGCTTCATCCATCGGCGTCACCGGATGCCGGCTCATCGTCGGATGCCGGTCCAGCCGGTGCGCCTCCTCGCCCACGGTCGCGAACAGGTTGCCGAACACCTGGTAGCGGTTCAGCTTCGGCGCCCCCACCACGATCGGAACCCAAGGCGTCCCCAGCAGATCCTGCCCGATCTCCAGCGCCCGCCCGATCGACCCCGCTTGCGGCGAGCTGTCGAACGTGGAGCAAACCTTGTAGTGGCACAGCGGCGCGCCCAGCTCCGCCAGCCGCCCCAGCAGGCCCGGCAAGTGCGCGTCCATCCACTCCGGGCCGCGCCCGCGGCTCTCGCCCGCCAACCCCACCGCCCGCGCGCCGGGGAAGCGCGCCAGCCTCGCCGCGTCCGGCGGCTCCACGAACAGCACCGTCTCCAGGCCGGCCCACGTCAGGACCTCCATCACGTCCGTCGAGCCCGTGAAGTCGTCCCCGTAGAAGGTCAGCGCCAGCGGCGGAATCACGGCCCGAACGTCTCCAGGGCCTGCCGAAACTCCGCGTGCTCGGCCGCCACGTCCTCGGCCGTACGGCCCGCCAGCGCGCCTTCCCAGGCTTGGCGGATGCTGGCCACGCCCGCCTCCGGCCCGCCCGGGTGCGCCACGATGCCGCCGCCGGCCGCGTGGATCAAGTCCGCCGAACCCAGCCGCGCATGGGTGTCGAACGCCTGCCCCGCCCACTGCCCCGACGAGAACACCGGCATCGCCTCGCAGCCGCGCCCCGCGCCCGCGAACAGCGGCGTCAGGCACTCCCGCGCCGAAGCCAGCACCGACTCGTCGGCCTCGCAGAACTTGTTGCGCAGCCCGTTCACGTGCAGGTGGTCCGCGCCGGCCAGCCGCCACAGCTTCTGCCAGGCCACATAGCTCACGCCGATCGCCGGCGACCGTGAATACAGGCCCCAGCCGTTGCGGTGCGCGTGGATGGGGAGTTGGCTGTGCCGCCGCAAGGCCGTCAGCCCGGGCAGCCCCACCGAATGCAGGCTCGCCATTACGCAGCTCCCGCCGGCTTGCAGCACGCGGTCGTGCCGCCGCAGCATCTCGTCCATCTCGCCCGTCAGGTTGAAGGCGAACATCACCTTCTTGCCGCTGCGCTCGGCATGGGCGTTGATCACCCGCATCACGGCGTCCACGCGCTCGTCGAACGGGCAGTGCGGCCCGTCGGCCTGTAGCTCGTCGTCCTTGATGAAGTCGACGCCCGCCGCCGCCAGCCGGTCGACCGCCGCCGCCGTCTGCTCCGGCGAAAGCCCCACGCTCGGCTTGATGATGGTGCCCACCAGCGGCAACCGCGCAACGCCAGCCAGCCGCCGCGTGCCCTCCACGCCGAACCGCGGCCCCGGATAGGCGTCGCGAAAGGCCTCCGGCAACCGCAGGTCCAGCAGCCGCAGCCCGGAAAACTGCTTCAGCTCGAACAGGTTGCCCGCCACCGTCGCCAGCAGGTTGGGCAGCGACGGCCCCATGTTGTCCAGCGGCCACGAGATCTCCGCCTCCGCCCGACGCCACTCCGCAGCGGCCTTCGGCGCGCCCGCCCCCGGCAGCGAAGGCTCTCCCACGGCGTCGAGCTCCGTCAGCCGCTCGATCCGCGCCCCCGAACGCTCCTTCAGCTCCGGCGTCTCCCCCGGAACCTTCACAAAGGTCCCCGAGGACTGCTCCCCCGCCAGCGCCTCCACGGCCTGCAGCAGGGGGTAGGCCGTCTCGACCCAGTACGTGGCGTAGACTCGTTCGCCCATCGCCCCTACTTCTTGACTTCGGTGATGTCTCGAATGCTGCTGTCGATCGCTTCCTTCTCGAAGACCTTCTTCCAGTCCGGCTGGAACAGCACCGCCTGGGCCTTCTCGATCGCCTTCAGCGCCCCGTCGGAAAAGCGCGCTCCTTCGAACATCTGGAAGTAGATGCCGATCTCCACCTTCAGGTGCCCCAACACGAAGTCCTCGGCGGCCTTGCGCGGCACGCCCCGCCGCACGGCTTCTTCGGTGGCCTCGCGGATCATCCCCACGCACGAGGCGGCGATCGTCTCCGAAAGCACCGGCTCCAGAATCGCCATCTGGTCCACCGTCACCCGGTGGGCGTCCATCACCGGCGCGAAGATCGCCCGCGCGATCGCCTCGCCGTCGGCGTAAGCCGACTCCGGCCCCTGCATCAGGGCGCACACGATGTGCTGCTTGGCGTGCACGCCGCCGAAGAAGTCGAACTGCGCCTCCGGCGTCGTCTCATCGCCCACCACCGGCGGATGGCAGGGGTGCGTCACGAAGTACGACAGGTCGTCGCGCTCGGGCAGCTCTCCGGCGTACGGAGCCGCGGCGTCCAGACACACCACCAGGGTCCCGGCGGCCAAATCGCCCTGAATCTGCCGCGCCACCTGCCCGATGCGATTGTCCGGCACCGCCAGGATCACGGCCTCGGCGCCCGGCAGAGCGTCCTCGAGCGATACGGCCTCGAAGCCCTCGGCCGCCAGCGCCTCGCGCCCGCGTTCGCTGATCTCCACGTGCCGGACAACGTAGTCGGTCGGACGGAGGTTCCGGGCCAACCGCAGGCCCATCTTGCCTCCGGCGCCCAGCAAAACAATCGTCTTCATGGCGTCTATCTACCCCAACAGCAACAGAGCCCCGGGCGTGAGCCCGGCCCCTACCAGCCCTCTTCCTCGCCCAGCTTCACCAAGGCCTTCTCCAGCCCGGCCAGCGTCTCCTCCGCCTCGGTCGCCGTATGGACCACCGAGGTGTACATGCGCCCGTCAGCCAGCAGATACTGCCCCTCGTCGAGCGCCAACTGCAGAAACCGCCGCAGCCGCCGCGGATCGTCGTGCAACGTGTCGCGGTACTCGGTCAGCGCGCCTTCTTGGCTGGTGAAGTGCAGCGCGAAGGCGCAGCCGAAGCCCGTCGCCCGCAGCGGCGCGCCCAGCCGTTGCGCCATCGCGTTCACGCCGTCGCGAATGCCCAGCGCCAGCTTGTTCGCGTCCGCCAGCGGCTTGCCGCCCTCCGCCGCCAGCACCGCCAAGGTCGCCTTGGCCGCCATCATCGACATCGGGTTGCCGTTGAAGGTCCCGCCGAACGCCGCCTTGCCTTCCTCCAGCAGCCGGAAGATCTCCGCCTTGCCCGTCAGCGCGCTCAGCGTCGGACCGCCGGCGATCGCCTTGCCGAAGCTCGCCATGTCCGGCGTCACCCCGTACTGCGTCTGCGCCCCGCCGATGTGCATCCGGAAGCCCGTGATGATCTCGTCGAAGATCAGCAGCGCCCCGCGCCGCGTGCACAGCTCGCGCAGCGCCGCCAAGTAGCCCTCGCCCGGCGCCAGACAGCCGCTGTTGCACAGGTACGGCTCCAGGATCACCGCCGCGATCTGGCCCTCGTGGGCGTCGAAGGTCGCCTCCACGGCCTCGATCGAGTTCCACCGCGCCACCACCAGGTTGTCCGCCGCGTTCGGCGTCTGGCCGCCCGAGCCCGGCGAGGGCTTGCCCGTCAGCACCTGCTCGGCCGTCGGCTTGTAGCTCCACAGCACCGAATCCATCCAGCCGTGGTAGTGGCCCTCGAACTTCAAAATCAGCGGACGCCCCGTCGCCGCCCGCGCCAGCCGCAGCGCCAACTGCACCGCCTCGCTGCCGCTGCAGGTGTAGGCCACCCGCTCGGCGCAGGGAACCAGCGACTGAATCGTCTCGGCGACCTCGTACTCCAGGTCGTGCTGCGCGCCGTAGTTGTGCGGACGCACCGCCGCCTCGCTCATCGCCTCCACCAGCGCCGGATGCCGATGGCCCAGAATCAGCGGCCCCCAGGCCAGCGCATAGTCGATGTAGCGGTTGCCGTCCACGTCCAGCAGACGCGGCCCTTCGGCGTCCTGAAAGTAGAGCGGCACGGGCGCCTTCGCCCGAAACGGGCTGCTCACGCCGCCCGGAAGAGAGTGACGAGCCCGCTCCAGTCGCTCGCGGGACCCTTGGTATCGATCCGACATTTCTTCGTTCTAACTCCAGCCCGAGACTCCCGTCCCGGGCTCTGTTTCGCTCACGCCAACGCTGACGGCGCCCCAAGCGTCAGCCCGGGGCCCGCCGTCAAAACCACAACCGCCGCGCCGTCGCTCCCAACACCTGCTCGCGCGCCGCGGCGCTCAACGGCAGGTCCTTCTGAAAGATCCGCAGATGCTCCGCGTAGCTGACCTTCGGTGTCCACAGCTCGCACGGAAAGTCGCTGCCCCACACGCACCGCTCCGGCCCGTAGGCGTCGATCACCTTCAGAATCGGCTCGTGCATGTCCGCGCAGGGATAACCCGTGGCGCTGCCGGTCGGCACGCAGGTCACCTTGGCGTGCAGGTTGGGTCGGTTCGACAGGAACAGCACAGCATCGAGGATGGGCTGCAGCTCCGGTCCGACCTTCAGGTTCAAGCAATGGTCCAGCACCACCGGCAATGCGCGGAAGTCCCGCAGCAGCCGGTCGATCTCCCCGGTCTTCTCGCGCGTCGTGAGCACGTTGATCACCAGGCCCATGTCGAGCGCCGTCCGCCACAGCGCACGGACGCCGGGGTGATCCAAACGCCCGTCAGCCGCCGGAATCGAGCGCATGCCCTTGATGCCGTAGTCGCGCGCCAACCCGGCCAGCAGCAAAGGGCTGTCGGGATTGTCCGGGCTCAGCGTCACCACGCCGGCCGTCCAGTCCGGGTTGGCCTTGGCGCTGTCGGCGATGTAGCGGTTGTCGAAGCGGTAGAACGTGCTCACCTGGATCAGGCAGCAGGCCGCCACGCCGGCCGCCTGGGCGTCCTTGCGCAGGTCTTCCAGCGAGCCCTTGCCGCCCGGCGGCCGCAGCGGCTTGTCGATCACCGGATAGCGCCGCTCGTCGGGAGAGTAGATGTGCGCGTGCGTATCGACGATGTCCATGGCTGCGCCCTTTGCGGGAGGACAGCACGCCATCATCCCACAGCCGGCCCGCGCGCGTCAGATCCGCCGCGCCAACGGCAGCCCCGGCGGGGCCGGACCTGCCTGTCCGGCTCTTCAAGCCAGGATGGCGTTCACCAGCTCCCCATGCACGTCGGTGAGCCGGAAGTTGCGGCCCTGGAACTTGTAGGTCAACTGCCGATGGTCGATGCCCAGGCAGTGCAGCAGCGTCGCGTGCAGGTCGTGTACGTTCAGCGGGTCCTTCACCACGTTGTAGGAGTACTCGTCGGTCTCTCCGTACACCAGCCCCGGCTTGAGCCCGCCGCCGGCCGCCCACATCGTAAAGCAGCGCGGGTGATGGTCGCGCCCGTAGGTCTCGGCCGTCAGCGTGCCCTGGCAGTACACCGTGCGGCCGAACTCCCCGCCCCACACCACCAGCGTGTCGTCCAGCAGCCCGCGCCGCTCCAGGTCCAGCACCAGCGCCGCCGACGCCTGGTCGGTGTCCTGGCACTGCTCCGGCAAGCGCTTCGGCACGCCCGCGTGGGTGTCCCAGCCGCGATGGAACAGTTGGATGAAGCGCACGCCGCGCTCGCTCAGCCGCCGCGCCAGCAGGCAGTTGGCGGCATAGGTGCCCGGCTTGCGGGAGTCCTCGCCGTAGAGCTGGAAGGTCTCCTCCGGCTCGCTCGAAAAGTCCGTCAGCTCCGGCACCGACGACTGCATCCGGTAGGCCATCTCGTACTGCGCGATGCGAGTCTCGATCTCCGGGTCGGCCATCTCCTCGTAACGCATCCGGTTGAGCTCGGAGAGGTCGTCCAGAAAGCCCCGCCGGTCGTCCTGGTCAAAGCCCTCCGGGTTGTTCAGGTACAGCACCGGGTCCTTGCCCGAGCGGAACTTCACCCCGGCGTAGCGCGTCGGCAGAAAGCCCGAGCCCCACAGCCGGCTGTAGAGCGGCTGGCCCTTGGTCTTGCCGTACGAGGTCATCACCACGAAGGCCGGCAGGTTGTGGTTCTCGCTGCCCAGCCCGTAGGCCAGCCACGACCCCATGCTGGGCCGCCCGGCCAACTGGTGGCCGGTCTGCAGGAAGGTGATGGCCGGGTCATGGTTGATCGGCTCGGTGTGCATCGAGCGCAGCACGGCGATCTTGTCGACGATCTTGGCCGTATGCGGCAACAGCTCGCTCACCCAAGCCCCGGACTGCCCGTGCTGCTGAAACTTAAAGTGCGAAGCGGCCACCGGAAAGCGCGTCTGCGCCGCCGTCATGCCGGTGAGCCGCTGCCCGCCGCGGATCGAGTCCGGCAAGTCCTGGTTCTGATACTTCTCGAGCAGCGGCTTGTAGTCGAACAGATCCATCTGCGCCGGCCCGCCGGACTGGAACAGGTAGATCACCCGCTTGGCCTTGGGCGCGTGATGCGGCAACCCGGGCAAGCCGCCGTTCTCGGTCGAATCCAGCGTCGGCGCGGCGGACAAGTCCCGCCCCAACAGCGAAGCCAGCGCCGCGGTCCCCAAACCAAACGCCGAGCGGCCAAAGAACCGCCGCCGCGTCAACTTCAAGGCCTGCTCAGGGGAGCTCAGTAAATCCATCGCCAATTTGCCTCGGAAGAGCGTAAACCGTGATCCGTCCCACTGCTCACTGCTCACTGCTCACTGCTCACTGCTCACTGCTCACTGCTCACTGCTCACTGCTCACTGCTCACTGCTCACTCTTTCGTAATCGCCTCGTCCAAATTCAAAATCAAACTCGCCACCGCCGCATACGCCGCCTGCTCGGCCGGCTCGATCGCCTCGCTGCGCGGCGAGTCGCCCTGGCTCAGCAGCTTCTCCGCGTCGGCCGGGTGCACCGCGTAGCGTTGCTGGTAGCGCTGCAAGCCGCGCTTGAGCACCGCCAACTCGGCCTGCCCCGGCTCGCGGGCCGTCGCCAGCCGAAAGCCGTAGTCCAGCCGCGCCTCGGCGTCCGAGCCGCCTTCGGTCAGCATCCGCTCGCCGAGTTTGCGGGCCGCCTCCACGTAGGTCACGTCGTTCATCAGCCCCAGCGCCTGCAGCGGCGTGTTCGTGCGCGTCTCCCGCACCACGCACGTCTCGCGCGGCGCGGCGTCGAAGGCCACCATCGACGGCGGCGCGATCGTCCGCTTCCAGAAGGTGTACAGGCTGCGGCGGTACAGGTCGCCGCCCTTGTCGTGCTCGTACTCCTCCCAGTTCGACAGCTCCGTCCACAGCCCGGCCGGCTGGTAGGGCTTCACCGACGGTCCGCCGACCCTCTCGCTGAGCAGCCCGGCCACCGCCAGCGCCTGGTCGCGCACGGCCTCGGCCGGCAGCCGCACCCGCGGCCCCCGCGACAGCAGCTTGTTCTGCGGGTCCTTCTCGAGCTTGTCCGGCGTGAGCTGGGAACCCTGCCGGTAGGTCGCGCTCAGCACGATCCGTTTGAGCAGCGCCTTGGTATCCCAGCCCGATTCCATGAACTCCGCCGCCAGCCAGTCCAGCAGCTCCGGGTGCGTCGGCCAGGAACCCTGCGAGCCGAAGTCCTCCACCGTCTCCACGATCCCTTGGCCAAACAGCATCTGCCAGAAGCGGTTCACCGTCACCCGCGCAGTCAGCGGGTTGTCCCGGCTCACCAGCCACTCCGCCAGCCCCAGCCGGTTGTTCGGACCGCCGGCCGGCAGCGGCGGCAGCACCGCCGGCACGCCCGGCTCCACCGCCTCGCCCGGCGCGTCATACGCCCCGCGCTTGAGCAGGTGCGTCTGGCGGCCCGCCGCGTCGGACATCACCATCACCGTGGGGAAGCCGTCGGTCATCTCCTGCCGCGCGAGCCGCAGCCGCCGCAGCTCGCGCCAAGCCTCGCCCGCCGGCCCGGACGCCTCGTCGCTCAAATAGGCCCAGCGCAGCTTGCGCCCCGCGGCCTCGGACCGCTCGGCCGCCGCCAGGGCCGCCAGAGCCGGCGTCCCCTCCTCCACGGCCAGCACCGCCGCCTCGTCCGCGGACAGGTCGCGGTCATACAGCCTTAGGTCTTCCAGCTCGCCCCGGAACAGGTCCGTCATCTCCGGGCCCACGCCCGCCCGCAGCGGCGTCTTCGGCAGCGTGATCTCGTTGTTGGAGTGGTCCTCCACCACCTCCAGCTCCACCGGCCGGCCGTCGACGTAGATCTTCATGCCGCGCGTCAGCCGCGAGCCGTCGTAGGTGAACGTCAGGTGGCTCCAGGCGCCCACCGGCAAGGGCTTCACCGCGCGCACGTCGGTCGAGTCGTCCAAGCCGTTGCCCATCCGGAAGCGCGGGCGCCCCTCGTCGAGGTAGAAGCCCCAGCCCTTGCCGCCGAACAGGTCGCCCTTGGCCGACGATTTCGCCACCAGCCCGGCCGTCTGGATCTCGTCGGGCCGCACGCGCACGCCGATCGAAAGCCGGTCATAGAAGCTGTAGCCGCCCTCCTCGCCCAGGTCGGCAAAGTCCTTGCCCTCGAACTTCCGGGGCCCTTCGCCGAACGTCGCAAACAGCAGGCTCTCGTCAAAGCTCCACGGCTGAACCGGCTGCCAAGCCTGCAGCCCACGAGCGACGTCGCCCTCCAAACCCTGCAGCGTCGCCTCGGTCTTCTCGATGCGCGCGTCCAGCGCCGCCAGCTTTTCGGCCTGCTCGGCCGTCGGCGCCTGCACGAACGGCGGCGTATTGCCGTACTTGAAGTAGCGGCCCCGGTCCGGCACCTGGTTGAAGTACGCGAAGAGCTGGTAGAACTCCTTCTGCGTCAGCGGATCGTACTTGTGGTCGTGGCAGCGGGCGCAGCCCATCGTCAGCCCCATCCACACCATCGAGGTCGCCTCCACGCGGTCCACCACGTACTCCACGTGGTACTCCTCGGGCACGATCCCGGCCTCGCCGTTGCCGCGGTGGTTGCGGTTGAAGCCGCTGGCGATGCGCTGCTCGAGCGTGGCATTGGGCAGCAGGTCGCCGGCGATCTGCCAAACCGTGAACTCGTCGAACGGCAGGTTCTTGTTGTAGGCCTCGATCACCCAGTCGCGCCAGCGCCACATGTCGCGCTCCTGGTCGTTCTGGTAGCCGTTGGTGTCGGCGTAGCGCGCCGCCTCCAGCCAGCGGAAGGCCATCCGCTCGCCGTAACGCGGGGAGGCCAGCAGCCGGTCCACCACCTTTTCATAGGCGTCGGCGGACTCGTCGGCCACAAAGGCGTCCACCTCGGCCGGCGTCGGCGGCAGCCCGGTAAGGTCCAGCGTCGCGCGCCGCGCCCAGGTCGCCCGGTCGGCTTCCTTGGTCGGGCGCATGTCCTCGCGGTCCAGCCGCCGCGCCACAAAGCGGTCGATCGGGTCACGCGCCCAGCCCTCTCCGTTGGGCGGAACCGTCGGCCGCTCCACGCGCTGGAAGGCCCAGTGGCCCTCCCACTCCGCGCCCTGCTCGATCCAGCGCGTCAGCGTCGCGATCTCACGCTCGCTGAGCTTGGCGTGCCCCTTGTAGGAGGGCGGCATCCGCCGCACGGGGTCCTCCGAGCTCACCCGCTCGATCAGCTTGCTCTGGGCCGGATCGCCCGGCACGATCGCCTTGCCGCCCGACAGCAAGTCCACGAACGCACCCTCGCGCGAGTCGAACCGCAGCGGCGTGGAGCGGTTGCCGGCGTCCGGGCCATGGCAGGCGAAGCACTTGTCCGACAGGATCGGCCGGACGTCCCGGTTGAAGCGGACCTCCTGCGCGGACGCGGCCAACGCCGCCAGCAGACCCAAGGCGCACAGACTACGCAACATTGCTCGCCCGTGATCATAACGGATTCGCAACCCCTCGGCCGTGCGACTGGACGGTAACGTGCAGCATTGCGGACGCGCCCTTACTTTTTTCGCCCCATGCGTCTGTTCCCCGTATCCCTTCTGCTGCTGAGCGCCCTGACGGCTTTTCCTGCCGGCTTGGCCGCCCAGGAGCTGCACTGGTTCGATAGCTACGACGCGGCGCTCGAAGAGGCTCGGCGGACCGGCAAGCCGATCTTCCTCGAGTACCGCTGCTCGCCTTGACGGCTCGGCCGTGAATTCGACGCACAGGTTGTGCTGTCGCCGCTAGACTCCAAGCGCGGAAAGCTCATGAGCGAGTACGTCACCGCCAGGATCATTCGCCTGGATGAGGTGGACTTCGGCCTGTTTGACTGGGACCGCCACAACACCGTCTACTTCTTCGTCCTCAACGCCGACGAGCAGATCTACCTGCGCTACGGCGGCCGCGACGCTCGCTCGTTCGACTCCTACCTCGGCCTGGAGAGCCTCGAGCTGGCTCTCGAGAAGGGCCTGGAGCTGCACGAGAAGTACAAGGCCGGCGAGCTGCCCAAGAAGCCCCGCGGCGCGCCCGACTTCGCCAAGGACTACCCGCTGCTGGTGGAGCGCACCATCGGCAACGGCGCGTGCGTCGAGTGCCACCTCGTCAACGACTACAAGGCCCAGCACAAGGAGCTCGACGGCACGCTCGACAAGGTGCGCGACATGTACCGCTCGCCCGACATCCGCACCATCGGCATCCACCTCGACGCCCCCAAGGGCCTGCTGGTGGCGAGCGCGGAAGGCATGGCGCAAGCCGCCGGCATGCAGCCGGGCGACACCATCACGGCGCTCGAAGGCGTGCCGGTCTATACCTTCGGCGACCTGCAGTACAACTACGACAAGGTCGACCGGGCCGCCCGCTCGGCGACCTTCACGGTCGATCGCGCCGGCGAGTCGGTGGACCTCGCCGTCGAGCTGCCGCTGCGTTGGTGGCTCACCAACCTCGACTTCCGCCACTGGACCATCGAGCCCCGGGTGTACTTCGAGTCCGATCCGCTGACGGCCGAGGAGAAGCGCTCGCTCGACCTGCCCGAGGACGGTTTCGCCAGCCGCGTGCGCCTGGTCGAAGGCGTCGCCGGGCTGCTCGGCCTGCATGAGCTCAAGGTCGGCGACATCGTCTACGGCGTGGCCGGCGTCCAGACCGACCCCGACGCCAACTCCGCCGAGCTCTATCTGAAGCTGCGCACCAAGTCCGGCTCCGAGACCACCCTCCAGGTTCTGAGGGATGGAGAGCGGATCGAGATGCCGCTCAAGTCCGCCCGCATGGGCTTTCGGAAATAATGAAAGGCATGAGCCGACTGTTGCTATTGATTCCCGCCCTGGCCGCCGGTCTGCACGCAGGCGAGTGGTCTCAGCCGGTGGAAGTGACGCTCGAAACCGAGCTCGCCGCCTCCTACCGAGCCAAGGTCGACGGCGACTACCTGGTGGTCGAGGCCAAGCCCGGCGCCGGTTGGCACGTCTATTCCATGGACAACGAGCTCCGCGCCGAGGAGGCCCTCAAGGGCAAGATGTCGCTCGGCGTCGACGGACCCACCCAGATCACCGTCAGCGGCGCCCTCGAACCCCTCGGCGGCTGGCTGCAGAGCGAGCCGCACGACTACTCCAAGCCGGCCATGCAGTGGTACACCTGGGGCTACGAAGGCGCCGCCCTGTTCGCGACCAAAGTGGCCTCCAAGGGTTCCGGCCCGGCCACCATCGCCATCCGCGGGCAGGCCTGTGACGCGGGCCGCTGCAAGAACGTGGATGTGAGCTTCGAGCTGGCCCAAACCGCCGTCGGCGGCAAGCCTTCGCTAGACTTGAAACCCCTCATCCCGGTCAAGACCAAGTAGCCGTCCGCCCCATGCTCAACCCGGTCGGCGCGCCGCCGCGGCCCGCCGAGCCGCAGCCTCGTTCCGGGTCCTATCCCCTATCCCGGGTATATTGAGAGGCGCCCATGGAACCTCGTCAGCTCCGCAATCTCGTCCTGATCGCGCTCGCGGTGATCCTCGTCGCCGGCTCGCGCACGATCGCCGACTTCATCATCGAGTACTCCTGGTGGCGCGAGGTCGGGCAAGTCTCCACCTGGGTCAACATGCTGCTCTACCAGATCGCGCCGGCCGTAATGGCCGCGCTGATCGGCTGGACCGCCGCCCTGTGGGCGCACGCCCGCGGCATGTACTTCTCCGGCGTCTCGCGGCGGGCCTACCCGCTCTACACCCGCATCGTCTCGGCCGGCCTGCTGCTGGTCTCGGTCATCTTCGTGGGCACCTCCATCAACTCCTGGAAGGTGATGGCCTACGTCGGCTCGCAAGAGGCCGGCCCGGTGCAGGCCGCCTGGCTCGACCCCGTGTTCGGCCGCGATCTGTCGTTCTATCTGTTCGACCTGCCGTTCTATACGGCTCTGCTCGGCTTCGTCTTCACCGTCGCGTTCATCTCGGTGATCGTGTTCTGGGCCACCGCCCGCGGCTGGCAGATCTACGAGCGCTTCCAGCGCTTCCGGGCCTCGGGCCGCCCGTCGGAAGAGTTCGACCCGGGTCCGAACCCCTTGCTGCTCGAAGGCGCCACGCAGACCAGCTTCGCCCGCATCCTGGCCTCGATCGTGCTGGTCGGCGCGGCCGGCTGGTTCTTCCTGGGCCGCTACAGCCTGCTGCTCAACACCCACCCGTTCATGACCGGCATGGACTTCGTCGACGAGAAGGTCACCCTGCCGCTGCGCTGGGCGGTCATTCTGGCCCTGCTGGCCGCCGTGCCGCTGGTCTGGATGCGCCGTCTGCGCGTGGCCGCCGGCGTGGTCGCCGCCGCCATCGTCGCCAACTCCCTGGTCCCCACGCTCGTCCGCGCCGCCTACGTGCGCCCCAACGAGCTGCAGCTCGAGAAGGACTACATCGCCCGCCACATCGAAGCCACCCGCGTCGCCTACGACCTCTCCGGCGGCTCCGAGGTCACCTTCGCCGCCTCTCTCCAGGAAGGGCTCGACGTGGAAGCCCACGCCACCCTGGTCGACAACATACGCCTCTGGGACACCGCCGCCTTCACCGACACCATCACCCAGATCCAGGCCCTGCGGCCCTACTACCGCTTCGCCGACATCGACATCGACCGCTACACCATCGACGGCAAGCTCAAGCAGGTCCTGCTGTCGCCGCGCGAGATCGACATCAACCAGCTCCCCGCCGAAGCCCGCGCCAGTTGGATCAACACCCACTTCTTCTATACCCACGGCTTCGGCGTGGTCATGTCCGAGGTCAACCGCAC
The DNA here is from genome assembly GCA_016125275.1 of Acidobacteriota bacterium. Classification (GTDB taxonomy): domain Bacteria; phylum Acidobacteriota; class Terriglobia; order Bryobacterales; family UBA6623; genus RI-231. The sequence goes on from WGMB01000002.1 coordinate 192,463, forward strand.
CACGCCCGACGGCCTGCCCGTGCTGCTCATCCAAGACGCGCCGCCGGAGATCCGCAGCAAGGACCTCGACATCAAGCAGGCCGCCATCTATTACGGAGAAGTCACCCACGACCCGGTCTTCGTCGACACCGACCAGGCCGAGTTCGACTACCCCTCCGGCGACCGCAACATCACCTCCAGCTACCAGGGCAAGGGCGGCTTCCCCATCGACTCCCTGCCGCTGCGCGTGGCCGCCGCGCTGCGCGAGGGCGAGATCAACATCATCCTCACCGGGCTCACCAACGCCAACAGCCGCATGATGATCTACCGCAACGTCAGCGAGCGGCTGGAGCATCTGGCGGACTTCATCGAGTGGGACTACGACCCCTACCTGGCCATTGCCGAGGACGGCCGCTTGGTCTGGATCGTCGACGGCTACACCGTCTCGGACGCGCACCCCTACTCGGCCCCCATCAACGTCCCCGGCTTCGAGACGCGCCGCACCAACTACATCCGCAACTCGGTGAAGGCGACCATCGACGCCTACGACGGCTCGACCACGCTCTACCTGTGGGACGAGTCCGACCCGATCATTCAGGCCTACGCCGCGCTGTTCCCGCAACTGTTCACGCCCAAGTCCGAGATGCCGCCCTCGGTGCGCGCCCACACCCGCTACCCGCTCATGCTGTTCGACGTGCAGGCCGAGCTCTACCGCACCTTCCACATGAAGGACCCCGAGGTCTTCTACAACAAGGAAGACGTGTGGGAGGTGGCCCAGAGCCTGTCGGGCGACACCGGCCGCGCCGACCGCATGAAGCCCACCTACATCGTCGCTCGCCTGCCCGGCGTGGCCGAGCCGGAGTTCATCCTGATGCTGCCGTTCACCCCGCGCGGCAAGGACAACCTGATCGGTTGGATGGCCGCCCGCTGCGACGGCGACAAGCTCGGCGAGCTGCTGTTCTTCCAGCTCTCCAAGCAGCAGCTCGTCTTCGGCCCCAATCAGATCGAGTCGCGCATCAACCAGGACCAGGAGATCGCCAAGGACCTCACCTTGTGGAACCAGCAAGGCTCGCGCGTGCTGCGCGGCGAGCTGCTGGCCCTGCCCGTCGACGACGCCTTCCTCTACGTCGAATCCATCTACATCCAGGCTGAATCGGCGCGCATGCCGCAACTGCGCAAAGTGGTGCTGGCGATGGGCAACCGTCTGATCTACGAAGACACCTTCGGCGAGGCCCTCGACAAGCTCAGCATCGAGGGCGCCCGGTTCCCCGGTCCGGCCGAGACCGAGACCAGCCAAACCGGCGGCCCGCCCGAGGGAGGCGGAGGCCCCGAGCCGCCCGGCGACGCCGAACGGCAGCGCTCCAAAGCCCTGGCCCAGCGGCTCCGCGATCTGCGCCGCCAGGCCGAGCAGCTCGCCTCCGAGCTCGAGAAGATGGAGCGCGAGCTGCAGTAGCCGACGATATGACATCCATGGCCGGCGTTCCTTCAGCGCGCGCCGTCCTGCTCGATTGGCGCGGGCGCCCCGCCGTCGAGCAGGCCGAGCTCGAGTACCGCTTCTTCACCTCCCTGCGGATGCCCAACGGTGCCTACAAGACCACCGCGGGCGGGCGCCTGCGCGAGCTCGACGACCGCATCGTCGAGCTGCTCGGCGCCCGCTCGGAGCTGCGCCTGCTCGACGTGGGCGTCTCCTCCGGGGTCACCACGCTCGATCTGCTCGAGCGCCTCGAAGCCGCCGGCATGCGGCCCCAAGCCGTCGCCGCGGACCTCAGCGTCCACGCCCGGCTGTTCCGAGCCCCCTTCGGCATGGACCTTCTCACCGACGCCGCCGGCCGCCCGTTGCAACTCAGCGGCTCCTGGGGCGCCCGCGGGCGTCCCGCTCGGGAGGGCGCCGCCGGGCTGGCGTTCGAAAGCCTCGGCCGCCTGCTGCGGCTCGCCGCCGCCTCTCCGCGCGAGGTCAAGCTGGCCACCCCGCGGCTGGAGGGCCGCCCGGGGGTTGAGATCGTCGAGCAGGACGTCTTCGCCGAACGCGCCGACTGGAAAGGCGCTTTCGACCTGGTGCGCGCGGCGAACCTGTTGAATCTGGCCTACTTCGAACCCGAACGCATCCGCGGCGCGCTGGCTGTGCTGGCGTCCTACCTGGCGCCCGGCGGCCTGCTGGCGGTCTGCCGCACCTCCATCGAGACCGGGCTCAACCACGGCACGCTGTTTCGCTCCGAAGGCGGCAAGCTCGTTCCGGCGGCGCGTTTGGGAGACGGCTCCGAGGTCGAAAGCCTCGCGCCGCTGTGACCGGCGGGCCTGCGGCGCGGAGAGGAATCGCACTCTTTTTTGCAACTGAGTTGCTTCGGCTCGGATCGGCCTTGTACAGTAATGGGAGTCGGAGCCGCCCGAATCCCCGTCATGAGCCTGAACGTTGAAAGCTACGTCCCCGCCCTGCCGCTGGAAGAGATCCCGGACCGAACAGCCAAAACAGTCACCTTCGGCCGCAAGAAGATCTGCATCGTACGAGTCGATGAGCGCTTCCACGCCGTCGACGCCCTGTGCACCCACATGGGCGTGCCGCTCGACCAGGGAGAGTTCAACGGCGCCGAGCTGGTCTGCCCCTGGCACGCCGCCCGGTTCTGCGTCAAAACCGGCGCCAAGACCCACGGCCCCGGCTTCTGCGACCTCAAGACCTACGCCGTACGCGTGGTCAATGGCTGGGTCGAGGTGAACCTCGACGGCCCCGCTCTGAACGAACGGCCCGCCCCGAGCCGGCCGATGGCGCCGCCGCCGGCCCCGTCCGTCATGACGCCAACCTCCCGTTTCCGGATCTGACCGCCCTCGCCGTGCTAACCTGTTGAGTTGGGACGCATCCCGAAAGGGAGGTGAAACCGGCTCATGGCAGAGATCTACGTCAACGAAGGCGAATCGCTCGACTCCGCACTGCGACGCTTCAAGCGCAAAGTGCAGCAGCAAGACATCATCAAAGAGGTCAAGCGGCATTCGTACTACATGAAGCCCGGCGAGAAGAAGCGCCTGAAGCAGGCGCTCGCCCGCAAACGCAGCCGCAAAAAGATGCGGCGGTCCCACGGCGACTAGCGCGCGCCGAGAAAAGTAACGAGGGCGGGGCCATCAAAAGCCCCGCCCTTCGTCGTTTCAGAGGACAACAAAGATGTCGGAACGCCGCACATTCTACGTCCAAAATTTTGGCTGTCGCGCGACGCAGGCGGACGGAGCGGCCATCACCGCCGACTTGTCCGCCCGAGGGCTCCAACGCGACGCGGACTGGAGCGCCGCCGACGTGGTGGTGGTCAACACCTGCACGGTCACCGCCGAAGCCGACAGCGACGCCCGCCAGACGATCCGCCGCATCCATCGCGAAAACCCCTCGGCCGAAATCCTCGTCACCGGCTGCTACGCCCAGCGCCGTCCCGAAGAGCTCAGCCGCCTGCCCGGCGTCCGCTGGGTGGTCGGCAATTCGCACAAGCCCCAGATCGGCGAGGTCGTCGCGCCCCAGCGCCTGGTCTCGCTACACCCTTCCCACGAAGCCTTTCATGGCGGCGTGGCCGCCGGCGGGCTGCTGGTGGGCGACATCTCGCAGCAGCGCCAACTGCTCACCGCCCCCTTCCTCGAGAGCGGCCAGGACCGTTCGCGCCCGAATCTGAAGGTGCAGGACGGCTGCAACAACCGCTGCACGTTTTGCATCATCCCGTCGGTCCGCGGACTGAGCCGCAGCGCCCCGCCGGAGCTGGCGGTGGCGGAGATGCGCAAGCTGGCCCGAACCTTTCCCGAGGTGGTGCTCACCGGCATCAACTTGGGCCGCTGGGGCCGGGATCTGCCCGGCCGGCCGCGCTTCCACACGCTGCTGGAGCGGCTGTTGGCCGAAACGCCCATCCGCAAAATCCGCGTCAGCTCGGTCGAGCCGATGGACTGGACCCAGGACCTGCTCGAGCTGCTGGCCGCCGAGCCGCGCCTCGCCAAGCACGTCCATATCCCGTTGCAATCGGGCTGCGACACGGTGTTGCAGCGGATGCGCCGGCGCTACCGCATCCGGCACTACGCCGACCGCATCGAGCGCGCCCGTGCGCTGATGCCAGAAGCCTCCATCGGGGCCGACGTGATGGTGGGATTTCCGGGCGAGACCGACGCGGAGTTCGAGCAGAGCCGAGCCTTCATCGAGCAGGCGCCGTTCACCTACCTGCACGTGTTCACCTACTCGGCGCGCGAGGGAACTCCGGCCGCCGCGGCCCCCGGCCAGGTCTCGAAGCCTGTCAAGAAGGAGCGCAACCGCGCCTTGCGCGAGCTCATCGACCGCAAGCGCCGCGCCTTTCGGCGTTCACTGGCGGGGCGCGAGGTCGACGCCGTCACCCTCGCCCGCCCCGTCGAGGGCGGCGGCGCTGCGCTCACGGACAACTATCTGGAAGTGACCATTCCGGGCGAGCCGCTGCGCCCGGCGCAACTGGTCCGGGTGCGCCTGGAACCCGACGCCGCCACCGCCCGCCTGGTCTGAGCTCAGCTCAAGCCGCCTGCGCCGCCGCGCGCCGCCCGCGCTTGGGGATCTCCCCCGTGCGGATCAGCTCGCCCTCGTCATTGATCGTCTGGAACAGCAGCCGGTCCTCGGACAGGCTCAGATCCATGAAGTGGTACTCGTCGGCCCCGAACTCCACCGCCGGGTGATGCGAGTCGCTGCCTTTGCGCATCTTGCCGGCGCCGCCGGCCACGAAGTGATGCACGCCGTGGACGGGCTTGAGCTCCTGATAGAAGTGGTCGTGTCCGGCGAAAACCACGTCGATCGTGTCGCGAAGCTCGTTCTCGAGCACCTGTTGCAGCGGCTCGCTGGAGCCGTGCCCCTTCTCCACGCCGAAGAAGAACTTCTTCACATACGAGTGGAATGGGTGGTGCAGATACAGGAAGTTCCAGCCGTAGCGGTCGGACTCCCGCAGCCGCTCGCGCAGGCGGCCGAGCAGACGGTCGACCTCGGCTTTCGAGCCGCCCTCGATGGCGTCGATCCAGCGGTTCGAGTTCAGGCAGAGGAAGCGCGCCAACTGCTTGCCCTCGGCGTTCTCCGGGCCGGCCGTCAGCTCGTACTCGTCGGCCCCGTCGATGAAACCGAAGGGCTCGGCAGCCAGCATCTCGCGGCCGTCTCGATTCCGGACGTCGTGGTTGCCGAGCGTGGCGTGGAACGGCACGCCCTGATCGAGCATGGGCCGGTAGACATCCACGAAGCGGGAGTCGAAATACTCGGTCTCGCCGTTCTCGTAGACATTGTCGCCCAACATCAGCACGTGCTTCCAGTCCACGCGGTCGTGCCAAGCCTTCATCTGCTCGGCGATGCGCAGTTGCGGCGCCGCGCCGGAGCCGCTGTCGCCCATCACGCAAAACCGCAGCTCGCCGGGCAGATCGGCCTGGGGGGCGCGGGCGCTCTTGGCCGCCGCAATGCCTTGTTGCAACAACAGGGGCGCGGCGGCCCCGGCCAAAGGCAGCTTGAGGATCGTGCGTCGAGAGACGTTCATGTTCACCTCATTGGATGCCGCGCCCGGCTCGGCGGTTGCGGCCGACCGGCCTTCCGGGGGAGTCCGACCGACCCGATTTCCTCGATGAAGATCCGGTAAAGAATGCCCCTCTATCGCGGGAATCTCGCTCCCGAAACTGTAGGCCGAGAGCCTCCTTCACCGAGCTGTCACCGCTTAGTAACAGAGCCGATGCTAGCCCTAAGAGTATGCGCGGTTGCGCGCAAATCCGATAAACCTATGTCTCGAAAACTTCTTTGGCTACCGCTGCTCGCGGTAAGTCTCGCAACGGGTCTGCATGCCCAGTTCGACAATGCAGCCGTCCTAGGAACCATCCGCGACGCCTCCGAGGCCGTCATCCCCGGCGCTTCGATTCAGTTGACCAACGTCAACACCGGAATCGCCCAGCGCGCGACGACCGACGAAGCCGGCAACTTCCAATTCCTGAACGTTCCGATCGGATCTTATCAGGTGGAAGCCGAAAACGCAGGATTCAAGAAGGCTGTCTCCGATATCTTTACCGTCGTGGTCGGCGCCCGTCAGCGCGTCGACCTGAATCTGCAGGTGGGCGACACGACCGAGACGGTCGAAGTCACCGGCGCGGCTCCGATCATTGAGACCGACTCGAGCGACCGCTCCACGGTCATCGGCTCGAAGCAGGCCGTGGACCTGCCGCTCAACGGCCGCGCCTACGCCGACCTTACGCTGCTGGCGCCGGGCACCTCGCGCGCCCAGGTCAGCACCTCCGGCGGTCGTGACGCCTCCTACCACGTCAACGGTCAGCGCAGCTCCTTCAACAACTTCTCGCTCGACGGCGTGGATAACAACTCCTACGGCACCTCCAACCAGGGGTTCTCCAACCAGGTGGTGCAGCTCTCGCCCGACGCGGTCGGCGAGTTCAAGGTCGTCACCGACAGCTTCTCGGCCGAGTACGGCCGGGCCGGCGGCGCCGTCATCAACGCCTCCTACAAGAGCGGCACCAACCAGTACCACTTCACCCTGTGGGAGTTCCTGCGCAACACCGACCTCAACGCCACGGGCTTCTTCAAGCCTTCCAACGGCAAGCCCAACCTGGTGCAGAACCAGTTCGGCGCGGCCGGCGGCGGCGCGATCGTCAGGAACCGCGCGTTCTTCTTCGGCGACTACGAAGGCGTGCGCCGGCGGCAGAGCCAGCTCACCTTCGCCACCATCCCGAACGCGGCGATGCGCAGCGGCCAGATGAACGCCCCGATCGTCGATCCTTACACCGGCGCCTCCTACGGCGGTGACGGCTCCAGCATCCCGCTGAGCCAGCAGACCAGCCTGGCGCGTCAGGTGCTGGCCGATCTGCCCGCCCCCAACCGCTCCGGCTCCGGCGCCTACGGCATCGGCAGCAACTACGAGTCGCTGCCCTCGGAGAAGTACGACGACAACAAGGGCAACATCAAGGTCGACTACTACGCCAACAGCAAGCTGACGTTCTTCGGCCGCTACAGCCAGCGTGAGCTCAACTGGTTCGCGCCGCCCAACATCCCCGGCCCCTCCGGCGGCAGCTCCAACGGCACGCTCTACGCCACCAACCAGGCCTTCGTCGGCGGCACCACCTGGACCATGACGCCGACCTCCCTGCTCGAGGTGCGCGTCGGCTACACCCACTCCAGCGCCGGCAAGACCCCGGTCAACTTCGACCTGCCGCACGTGACCGACACCTACGGCATCCCGGGCGTCACCCGCGACGACCGCATCGGCGGCGGCTTGAACGCGCAGTCGGTCTCCGGCTTCTCGAGCTGGGGTCGCCAGACCTCCAACCCGCAGTTCCAGAACCCCGATGTGGTCAACCCGCGCGTGAACTACTCGCGGATCCTGTCGCGGCACACCCTCAAGCTCGGCTACGAGTACCAGTCGATCAACACCGACATCAACGACCTGGCGCCCACCTACGGCTCCAGCACCTACTCCGGCCGCTTCAGCGCCGGCGGCTCGGCGGGCGACGCCAACATCTTCAACCTGGCCGACTTCTTCGTGGGCGCCCAGTCGCAGTACCAGATGTCCACGTTCAACGTCCTCAAGTACCGCCAGCGGATGCACTTCGGCTACGTGCAGGACGACTGGAAGGCGAGCTCCAAGCTCACCCTCAACCTCGGCGTGCGTTACGAGTTCGCCACCCCGCAGTGGGAACGCGACAACCGCCTGGGCAACTTCGACCCGACGACCAACTCGCTGCTGTTCGCCAAGAACGGCAGCCTGTATGACCGCGCCCTGGTCCACCCGGACAAGAACAACTGGGCGCCGCGCATCGGCTTCGCCTACCAGGCCATGAAGAAGACCGTGATTCGCGCCGGCTACGGCGTGAGCTACATCCACTTCAACCGCATGGGCGGCGAGAACATCCTGGGCTTCACCGGGCCGTTCACCTACGCCATCACGCGCACCCAGACCGCGCCGGGCGTCTCCAACGGCTCCCCGCTGTGCGGCTCCGGCCAGGACTTCACCACCTGCTTCACGCGGACCTTGGACGGCTACCCGGCCAACTTCCTCGACCCGTCGCAGTACTCCACCTCGCGCGCCCGCATCAACTACTCGCCGGCGGACAACCGCACCGGCTACGTGGAGAGCTGGCACTTCACCATCCAGCGCCAGCTCGGCAAGAACCTGGCTCTGGACCTGGCCTACGTGGGCAACCGCGGCCGCCACCAGATGATTCTCAGCGACTACAACCAGCCGTTGCCGAACCAGCCGAACGAGAACGTCAACCTCAACGCCCGCCGCCCGATCTCGGGCTTCCAGGAGATCCAGATCTCCTACGACGAGGGCCGCACCAACTACAACGCGTTCCAGTTGAAGCTCGAGAAGAAGTTCTCCGCCGGTCTCTACTTCATCAACTCCTTCACCTGGTCCAAGGCGATCGACAACGCCCCGGGCCACCTGGAGACCTACAACGGCGACAGCTCGCGCATCAACTTCTACAACGTGGCCAGCGAGGGCGGCCTGTCGAGCTACAACTCGGCGGCCAACAACGTCACCGGCCTGATCTGGGACGTTCCCTTCGGCAAGGGCCGGCAGTGGGGCAATGACGCCAACCCGGTCGTCAACGCCGTGCTGGGCGGCTGGCGCACCACGCTGATCAACACTGCGCGTACCGGCTACCCGGTCCACATCTACTACAGCCCGTCGTCGCAGTTCCAGGCCTGCGGTAGCTGCCGTCAGCGCCCGAACTACCTCGGCGGCGACCTCTACGGCGATCGCCTGGACCCGAACAACTACTTCAACAAGGCGGCTCTGGCGATCCCGACCGATCCGTCGCATCCGTTCGGCAATCTGGGCCGCAACGTGGTCAATTCGAGCGGCCTGTGGCAGTCCGACATCGGCATCTACAAGGAGTTCCCGCTGCCTCGCGAAGGCGCCCGCGTGGAGTTCCGCACCGAGCTGTTCAACGCTCTCAACCGCACCAACTTCACGGCGCCGAACTCGGACGCGGCCTCGTCGAGCTTCGGTCGCATCACCAGCACGTTCCCGGCCCGCCAGATCCAGTTTGCTCTCAAGCTGTACTGGTAGGGGCGGTTTCGGGTAACCCAACTGTTGCGGGGCCGGCCTTCGGCCCCGCAACACACCCGAAAATCCGGGGTCCTCGGCAGAAATTTGCGCCTTTTGGAGCCGCTCCCGGCGGCCCTTTGCTGAGCCCCTATCCGGTTTACTTTTCCGTCACTTCCGCATCCCCTCCCAACCCTTCGATACCGTCTCGCAACGTTTGTGACCCAACCGTAGCCCGGGTGACCTCAGGGCTTCACGGTTTCGAGACGGAATCGTAGCACCCCCTTGTTAGTGGTGGTTGAGGCGCAAAGGGGCGCCTGAATCACCCATGCAACGACACCTCCTGTGGATCTCGCTGTGTCTGGCGGGTCTCCCGATACAGCTTGCCGCCCAGTTCGACAACGCAGCCGTCCTGGGCACTGTTCGTGACGCGAGCAAGGCCGTCATCCCCGCCGCTTCCGTCACGCTGACCAACGTCAACACGGGCATCGAGCGCAAGGCGCAGTCCAACGACGTCGGCAACTACCAGTTCCTCAACGTGCCCAACGGCCAGTATCAAGTGGCCGCCGAGGCGCCCGGCTTCAAGACCTCGGTCTCCGACGCCTTCACGGTGGAAGTCGGCGCTCGCCAGCGCGCCGATCTCGAGTTGGAGGTCGGCGCGACCTCCGAGACGGTGGAAGTCACCGGCGCCGCGCCGCTGATCGAGACCGACTCCTCCGACCGCGGCACCGTCATCGGCCAGAAGCAGGCCGTGGACCTGCCGCTCAACGGCCGCGCCTACGCCGACCTCACGCTGCTGACGCCCGGCACCACCCAGGCGATCAAGGGAACCGTTTCCGGCGGCGGCCGCGACGGCGCCTACCACGTTAACGGCCTGCGCAGCTCCTACAACAACTTCACCCTCGACGGCGTGGACAACAACCACTTCGGCACCTCCAACCAGGGCTTCTCGAGCCAGGTGGTGCAGTTGTCGCCCGACGCCGTCGGCGAGTTCAAGGTGGTCACCAACAACTATTCGGCCGAATACGGCAAGGCCGGCGGCGCCATCATCAACGCCGCCTACCGCTCGGGCACGAACCAGTACCACCTGACGCTGTGGGAGTTCATGCGCAATACCAAGCTCAACGCCACCGGCTTCTTCAAGCCGCAGGACGGCAAGCCGAACTTCAACCAGAATCAGTTCGGCGCCTCCGGCGGCGGCCCGATCATCAAGAACAAGGCGTTCTTCTTCGCCGACTACGAAGGCCGCCGGCTGCGTTCGAGCCAGCTCACCTACGCCTCGATTCCGACGCTCGACATGCGCCAAGGCATCATCGGCGCGCCCGTCGTGGACCCCTTCACCGGGGCCGCCTACGGCGGCGACGGCGGCACGGTGCCGCAGAGCCTGCAGTTGCCCTACGCCACCAAGATGATGGCGGATCTGCCCGCCCCCAACGCGGTGGGCGTCGGCGCCGGCGGCTTCAGCAACAACTTCGAGTCGTTGCCTTCGACCAAGCAGGACGACAACAAGGGCAACATCAAGGGCGACTTCTACTTCAACGACAAGTTCTCGGTGTTCGGCCGCTACAGCCACCGCGAGCTCAACTGGTTCGCTCCACCCAGCATCCCCGGCCCCTCCGGCGGCGACTCCAACGGCAACACCTACGCCAAGAACATCGCCTTCGTCACCGGCGCGACCTGGACGGTGAGCCCCACCTCGCTGCTCGAGGTGCGCGTCGGCCTGACGCACTCCCGCGGCGGCAAGACGGCCGTCAACGCCGGCCTGCCGCACCCGTCGGAGACCTACGGCATCCCGAACCTGCCGGTGAACGACATCATCGGCGGCGGCTCGCCGTCGTTCCCCATCTCCGGCTTCACCCAGCTCGGCCGGCAGCGCTCCAACCCGCAGTTCCAGAACCCCGACGTGGTCAACCCCCGCGTCAACTACTCGAAGATCTTCTCGAACCACTCGATCAAGGTCGGCTTCGAGGGACAGTGGGTCAACACCGACATCAACGACCTCGGCCCCAACCTGGGCGGCTTCCGCTTCACCGGCCGCTTCAGCGAGGCCGGCCAGGCGCTGAACCCGTCGGGCTTCAACCGCAACATCTTCAACATCGCGGACTTCTTCGTCGGCGCCCAGTCGCAGCTCGAGCTGGCCGTGTTCGACATCCTCAAGTACCGCCAGCGGATGCGCTTCGGCTACGTGCAGGACGACTGGAAGGTCAACTCCAAGCTGACCCTCAACCTGGGCGTGCGCTATGAGTTCGCCACGCCGCAGTTCGAGAAGAACAACAAGATCGGCAACTTCGACCCGGCGACCAACTCGCTCGTCTTCGCCCATGACGGCTCGCTGTTCGACCGCGCCCTGGTGCGGCCGGACAAGAACAACTGGGCGCCTCGCATCGGCGCGGCCTACCAGTTGCGCAACAAGACCGTGCTGCGCGGCGCCTACGGCATCAGCTACGTGCACTTCAACCGCATGGGCGGCGAGAACATTCTGGGCTTCACCGGACCGTTCATCTTCCGCGTGAACAAGGACCAGGTTCCCGACCGCTTCGTGGGCAGCGGCGGCTACCCGACCTGCTCGGACATCACCAACTTCGTCAACTGCTTCGTGCGCACCCAGCAGGGCATTCCCAACAACTTCCTGGCGTCGGACCAGTACAACCCGCAGATCACCCGCGTGAACATGCAGCCGTACGACAACCGGACGGCCTACGTGCAAGCCTGGCACTTCACCATCCAGCAGCAGTTGGCCAAGGACCTGGTCTTCGACCTCGGCTACGTGGGCAACTACTCCAACAAGCAGCTCATCCTGGGCGACTACAACCAGGCCGCGCCGATCACCGACGTCAACGACCGCCGCAACATCAACGACCGGCGGCCGATCGACGGCTTCAGCCAGATCCAGATCGCCTTCTCGCAGGGCAAGACCTGGTACAACGGCCTGCAGGCCAAGCTCGAGAAGCGCTTCTCGAAGGGGCTCTACCTGCTCAACGCCTTCACCTGGTCGAAGACGCTCGACAACGCCCCCGGCCACCTGGAAGCGTTCAACGGCGACACCTCGCGCGTGAACTACTACAACCTGCCGATGGAGAAGGGCTTGTCGAGCTACAACATCCCGGTCAACAACGTCACGTCGGTGATCTGGGACATCCCGTTCGGCCATCACCGCTCCTACGGTTCCAACGTCAACCCGGTCGTCAACGCCGTCCTGGGCGGCTGGCGCACCACGCTCATCCATACGGCTCGCTCAGGCTACCCGGTGAACGTGCGCTACAGCCCGACCGCGCAAGAGCAGACCTGCTCGGGCTGCAACCCCCGCCCGATGTACGTGGGCGGCCCGCTGGTCAACGACGGCAAGCCGATCGACAACTTCTTCAACCAGGACGCGATTCGCCGACCGGAGATCAACGACCCGAACTTCCCGTTCGGCAACCTCGCGCGCAACGTGGCCCGGGGCCGCAACTTCTGGCAGGCAAACTTCGGCCTGTTCAAGGAGTTCCCGCTGCCTCGCGAGGGCGCCCGCGTGGAGTTCCGTTCGGAGTTCTTCAACCTGTTCAACCGGACGAACTTCCAAGCTCCGGAAGGCAACCTCAACTCGGGCAACTTCGGCTACATCCGCAGCACGGAGCCGGCCCGTCAGATCCAGTTCGCGCTCAAGCTGTACTGGTAGGTAGGGAGCAAGCGCTCCGGCAAACCGCGCCGCGGGGCTTCGGCTCCGCGGCGTTTGCGTTTGAGCAGTGAGCAGTGAGCAGTGAGCAGTGAGCAGTGAGCAGTGAGCAGTGAGCAGTGAGCAGTGACGGGCATACCACGGTTCGCGGTCAACGGTTCACGGTCAACGGGTTCACGGTCAACGGGTTCGCGGCTCACTTCCTTCGTACAATGGGCCGATGCACGCCAAAACGTCCTCCGCCGCGCCCGAGGCGATCCAAGCCGACGCCCTGATCGTTCCGATTTCCCAGCTCGAGGAGGGTCAGACCGCAGACCCGCAGGTCGACGGCTGGAGCGGCGGCGTCTACCAGACCGCGCTCGACAGCGGCGAGGTCACAGGCAAGGCGCTGGAGCTGCTGGTGCTGCACCGGCCCGCCGGCGTGGCCGCCCCGCGGCTGGTGCTGATGGGGCTGGGCAAGCCCGCCGAGCAGTCCGCCGCGGTGCTCCGGCGGGCCGCCGCTGCCGCCACGCGCAAGCTGCAAGGCAAGGGCATCGAGTCGATCGCCTTCCTGCTGCCGGGCCGCTTCGGCTCCGAGCACGAAGCCCAGGCGATCGCCGAGGGCGTCTGGACGGCGCGCTTCGAGCCGGACGTCTACAAGACCGAAGGCCGCAAGGAGTCCAGCCTCCGGGAGCTGCTGCTGCTGGCCACCGGCGACGCCGTGGAGCTCGGACTGGCTCGCGGAACCGCCATCGGCGACGGCCAGAACACGGCGCGCAAGCTGGCCGTGGAGCCGGGCAACCTGCTGACGCCGGCTGTGCTGGTCGAAAAGGCCCGCGAGCTGGCCGCCGACGCCGGGCTGGGGATCGAAGTGCTCGACGAGGAGCGCCTGATCGACGAGGGCTTCGGCGCGCTGCTGGGCGTGGCCCAGGGCAGCGTGGAGCCGCCGGCGCTGATCGTGCTGCGCTACCGTCCCAAGTCGCCGGCGCGCCCGGACGTGCACCTGGGTCTGGTGGGTAAGGCGGTGACGTTTGACACCGGCGGAATCTCCATCAAGCCGGCCGCCGAGATGGACCGCATGAAGTACGACATGGCCGGCGGCGCTGCCGTGCTGGGGGCCATGCAGGCCATCGCGGCGCTCGAGCCGCCGACCACGGTGACGGCCTTCATCCCGACGGTGGAGAACATGCCCGGCGCCGCCGCCCAGCGCCCCGGCGACGTGGTCACCACGCTGTCCGGCAAGACCGTGGAGGTCCTCAACACCGACGCCGAGGGGAGGCTGATCCTGTGTGACACGCTGACCTTCGCGCTGCGCTCCGGCGTCAACCGCTTGGTCGACGCCGCCACCCTCACCGGCTCGGTCGTGGTGGCGCTGGGACACGAGCGTTCCGGCCTGTTCTGTAACGACGACGCTTGGAGCGCCCTGCTGCTGGCCTGTTCGGAGAAGGCCGGCGAGAAGTTCTGGCCCATGCCGCTCGACGCCGAATACCGCGAGCAGCTCGACAGTCCGATCGCCGACCTGGCCAACATCGGCACGCGCTGGGGCGGATCGATCACCGCGGCGAAGTTCCTGGAAGCCTTTGTCGAGGAGGCCCCGTGGGCGCACCTGGACATCGCCGGCACGGCCTGGATCGACGCGCCCAAGCCGGACATGCCCAAAGGGCCCACCGGCGTCTGCGTGCGCACCTTCGTGGAGCTCGCCCTGACGCTGTCGACGCCGGCGGAGTAGCGTTTCGCGGCGCCGGCCGAGGCGGTTTCGCAGGCTGCAACGCCCGAAGGAAAGCCGCAAATCAGAGCCGTTTCATCTAATCTCCAGGCCTTTCGCTGTCGAATATTCTTCTCAGGCGGACGGTGAAGCTGGCTCTGTTCGATTTTCTGGGGAATGTGCTGGATACGTCCGGTTTTGCGGCTCGTTGGCAGTGCGGACTGTGGAGCAGCGGCCACGGCTGGCTGCACATCGGGTCGGACCTGCTGATCTGGGCCGCCTACTTCACGATCCCCGTGGTGCTGATTCATTCCTGGCGCAAACACGCCGACCTGCCGGTCCCGCGGGTGGTCGCACTGTTCGGCGCGTTCATCTTCGCCTGCGGAACCGGGCACCTGCTCGAGGCCGCGATCTTCTGGTGGCCCGTCTATCGGCTGGCGGGAGTAGTGAAGCTGGTGACGGCGATCGTATCGTGGGCGACCGTATTCGCTCTGGTTCGGATGGCACCGCCTGCGCTCGAGCTGCCGCGGGCCGCCGCGCGGGCCGGCGAGCTCGAGCAGGTCAGCGCTGACGCCGTGCTGCGGGCCCGCCGCGCCGAGGAAGCGCTTTCGAGGACGATCGAGCGGCTCGAGCTGCCCATCAAGAAGGCCTTCGTCGGCACCTGGGTGCTGGCGAACCCCGAGCAGCCCATGGTGGTGAACGAGCCGCTGCGCGAGATGTTGGATTTCTCCGACGGCTTCAATCCCAAGCTGGCGGACTTCCTGCAAAAAGTCCACCTCGACGACCGCCGGCCTCTGGAACAAGCCATCGAGAAGTGCCGCCAGACCGGAGAATCCTACTTCCGTGAGTTTCGGCTGGCCGTTTCGCACGAAGACATCGAGCACATCGCCATGCATGGCGGAGGCTGGAAGGCCGAGGGCGACCCGGACGGTCCCTATCTGGTCACCGGCGTCTGCACGATTCTGGAGGAGGCTGAGCTGGCCCTGCGGGTGAGCGAGCACCGCCTGCGGCTGGCGCTGGAAGCCGCGCACGCGGGCTTCTGGACATGGAACATGGCCGACAACACCCTACTGTGGGACGACCGCATGAAGGCGATGTTCGGCCTTCTGGCGGCGGACGGAAAGACGTACGAGGAAGCCGTCCGATACGTCCACCCCGACGACCTGCCCGCGGTGCAGGCGGCGCTCGAAGAAGCCTTGCAGGGCGGCCGCCAGTACGACCTGGTCCATCGTGTCCGGATCGACGGCTCGGGCGACTGGAAGTACGTCGAATCGAAGGGCGTGGTCGAAAGGAATGCGGCCGGCGAGCCGGTCAGCATGACGGGCGTATGCATCGACGTGACCGAGCGCGTGCGGGCCGAAGAGGGCCTGCGCAACGCCAACCGCGAGCTCGACGAGTTCGCCTACGTCGCCTCCCATGACCTGCGGGCCCCGTTGCGCGCCATCGACAACCTGGCCCAATGGATTGTGGAGGACGCCTCGGACAGTCTGCCCGAAACGTCCCGCCGGCACCTCGAGAAGTTGCAGCAGCGCGCCCGACGGATGGAGCGGCTGCTCGACGACATCCAGCAGTTCTCGCGGGCCGGCCGGTTCTCCTACCCGAGCGAGTCGGTCGACCTGCACGCCCTGGTCTCGGACATCATCCAGACCGTGGCCGCGCCAAAAGGCTTCGACGTGCACATCGAAGGGACCTTGCCCACGATCGAGTCGCCCCGCACGCCGATCGAGCAGGTCTTCCTGAACCTGATCGGCAACGCCGTCAAGCATCACGACCGCGCCGAGGGCCAGGTGATCATCTCCGCCCGAGAACGGCCCCAACTGCTGGAGCTCGTCGTGCAGGACGACGGACCGGGCATTCCGGTCGAGCTGCAGGAGAAAGCCTTCGGAATGTTCGAGACGCTGCGGCCCCGGGACCAGGTCGAGGGCAGCGGCATCGGCCTGGCCGTCGTCAAGAAACTCGTGCAGAGCGTCGGCGGGCGCATCTGGTTGGAGTCCGGAGCCGCTCGCGGCTCGACGTTCCACTTCACTTGGCCCAAGGGAGGAGCCGACCCGGCATGACCAGCAAACCGGTTCAGTTGTTGTTGGTGGAAGACGACGACGTCGACGCCGAAGGCGTGGAGCGCGCGCTGCGCAAGCGCCGCATCGCGAACCGGATCATCCGGGCCGTGGGGGGCATGGAAGCCCTGGAGATCCTGCGGGGCGGCGAGGGGATTCCGCCGCTGCGGCGGCCCTTCATGGTCCTGCTCGACCTGAACATGCCGCGCATGGACGGGCTGACGTTTCTGAAGGAGCTGCGGGCCGACCCGGACCTGCGCGACAGCATCGTGTTCGTGCTGACGACCTCCGACGCCGACCGCGACAAGGTGGCCGCCTATGACGCCAACGTCGCCGGCTACATGCTCAAATCGCGCGTCGGCGAGATGTTCGTCAACCTGATCGAGCTGCTCGAACCCTACTGGAGGTATATCGAGTTCCCTCCCGGGCACAGGCCGTCGTGGGCTTCCAGCGCCGAGACGCCGGTGGTGGAATCTTTTGATCTGCTGGTGGTCGACGACAACGATGTGGACATCGAGCTGGTGCGTCGCTGCGCGCCGAAGACCTACCGCATCACCGAAGCGCATTCGGGAGCCGAGTGCCGAGCCCTGCTCGACGCGCTGCAACCCGATTGCGTGCTGCTGGACTACCGCCTGCCCGACGAGCAGGGGCTGGAGTTGCTGTCGTTTCTGGCCAAGCAGGGCGCGCCGGTCATCCTGACCACCGGTTTGAAGGACGAGCGAGTGATCGCCGAGGCGGTCCGACTGGGAGCCTATGGCTGCCTCTCCAAGGACGCTCTTTCCCGCCAGACGCTGCAAGAGATCGTGGACGGCGCCTTGCAGTCGGTCGGGCACAGCGCTCGGCGCTCGGCCTGACGGACTGCAAGGCGCCGATCGATCGAACGAAATCTTAGTCCGAACGACTCAGAAACCTAGCGAACTCCTCGCGCATCTCAAGGAACGAATCGAAGGTGCGCGCCGTATAATCGGCGTAGGAGGAAAACGACCGTGTTTCCGATGTTCGGAATTGATCCGATCTATTTCTTGTTCATCCTGCCGGGCATGGCCTTGTCGATGTGGGCCAGCTTCCGGGTGAAGTCGGCCTTCAACAAGTACTCGCAGGTGCGGGTTTCGACGGGGCTGACCGGCGCTCAGGCGGCTCGGTTGATGCTGGACCGGGCCGGGCTGCACGACGTGCAGATTGGGCGGGCGCACGGCTTCCTGTCCGATCACTACAACCCGGCCAATCGCTCGCTGGCGCTGTCGGAGGCGGTTTACGACTCGAACTCGATCGCGGCGGTGGGCGTGGCGACGCATGAGGCCGGTCACGCCATCCAGCACGCCAAGAACTACTCGCCGCTGTGGCTGCGTTCGGTGCTGGTGCCGACGGCGAACATCGGCTCTTCGCTGGGCTACTTCGTGATGATGATCGGGCTGTTTCTGGCGCAGTCGAGCGGCAACTTCTTCCTGTTCAACATCGGCTTGGCGCTGTTCTCGTGCGTGCTGCTGTTCCAGGTGGTGACGCTGCCGGTAGAGTTCGACGCCACGGCGCGGGCGAAGCGGCTGGTGCTGGCCGACGGCATCGTGTCGCCGCAAGAGCGCGTGGGCATGGACCGGGTGCTGAACGCGGCGGCGCTGACCTATGTGGCGGCCGCGGTGAGCACGCTGCTGACGCTACTGTACTTTCTGATGCGGGCCGGCCTGCTGGGCGGCCGCAGCCGGGACTGACGTCTCCGGCGGGGCGGAGTCCGGCGCGCTCGATTTGCTAGACTCCGCCCTGGAGTGCCTGACAAGACGTTTGACGCGATCGTCATCGGGACCGGGGCCTGCGGCGGCTGGGCGGCCAAGGAGCTGACCGCCGCCGGCATGGAGACGCTGGTGCTGGACGCCGGCCCGCAGCCGGAGCCTTCCCGAGACTTTACCCACCACGCCTGGCCCTACGATCTGAAGTACCGCGGGCGACCGCCGGAGGGGCGCACCGAGCCCCACGATCACGGCTTGCCGCTGGTGTGGCGCAAGCATCCGGACCACCCCTACTCCACGCCCCCGGACAAGCCGTTCGACTGGGTTCGCTCGCGCATCGTCGGCGGACGCACCCTGCACTGGTCGCGAGCCACGCATCGCTGGAGCGACTACGACTTCAAAGCGGCCTCGCGCGACGGCTTCGGCGACGACTGGCCGATCGGCTACAGCGACATCGCGCCGTATTACTCCCAGGTCGAGCGACACATCGGCGTGAGCGGCTACAAAGAAGGCCTGCCGCAACTGCCCGACGGCGAGTTTCTGCCCGGCATGCCCTACAACTGCGCCGAAACGATGCTGCGGGCGGCGGCGCTGCGGCTGGGGCTGCCGGCGACGCACCGGCGGATCGCGCAGCTCAGCCGCCCGCTCAACGGCCGGCCCAAGTGCCACTTCTGCGGCCATTGCGGCGACGGCTGCGACGTGGGCGCGATGTTCAACTCGGTGGTCTCCACCCTGCCCGATGCCGCGGCCACCGGCAAGATGACCCTGCGGCCGAACTCGATCGTGCGCGCGGTGCTGACCGGCAAGGACGGCAAGGCCCAAGGCGTGAGCTACGTGGACCGCGTCACCAAGCAAGACTACGAGGCGCGCGGCCGGATCATCATCGTGGCGGCCTCGTCGCTGGAATCCACCCGCATCCTGCTCAACTCCGCACCGGACGGGTTGGGCAACTCGAGCGGCGTCCTGGGCCATTACCTCATGGATCAGGTGGCGGGCTCGGGCGTCACCGGCTACCTGCCGCAGCTCTACGACGGGCCGCCGCGCAACGACGACGGCAAGGCCAGCGGGATGTTCATCCCGTACTTCACGAACCTCGACAAGCCCAAGGGCGGCAAGTTCCTGCGCGGGTACTGCCTCAGTGGGACCGGAGGCCAGAGCGAGGTCTTCGGCGGCGCGCAAGCCGTACCGGGCTACGGCGCGGGCTTCAAGAAGGAGGTCCGCCGACGCTATCCGGCGCAGGCGCGCCTGTGGCTCTCGGCCGGCGAGATGTTGCCGCGCTACGAGAACTTCGTGGCGCTCGATCCGGACTTGCAGGACTCCTGGGGCATCCCGGCGTTGCGCATCACGTGCGAACACTCCGACAACGAGCGGGCGCTGTATGCCCACGCCGTGGAGACGATGAAGGAGGTGTTCGAGGCGGCCGGCGGAGAGATCGTGTCGGCCGGCGGACGAATCTCCACGCCCGGTGGGCTGATCCACGAGGTCGGGACGTGCCGGATGGGCTCGGACCCCAAGACGAGCGTGCTCGACCCCTGGTGCGGCATGCACGAGACGCCGAACGTATACGTGTTCAGCGGGGCGCCGTTCGTGACCAGCGGGGTGCATCACCCGACGTTGACGATGATGGCGCTGACGGTGCGGGGCTGCGAGCGGATCGTGGAGAAGTCCAAGCGCCGCGAGCTTTGAGAGACCGGACTGTCATGCTAGGCTGAGCCCCGGGATGTCGACTAGGGGCGATCTTCACTCCATCGTGGACGGGCTGCCCGAATCGGCGCTCGAAGACGCCCGGACTTACCTGGAGGCGCTTCGCTCCGCCCCGCCGGACAGGTTGGCCGCCTTGCTCCAGCAAGCTCCACTGGACGACGAAGCCTTCACGGAAGCGGACCTCGCGGCCGTCGAAGCGTCCCGGAGCAGAGATACGTCCGAACCGCCCTTGGATTGGGAGCAGGTCAAGGCGCAGATCTCGGATGGCTGAGGCTTCAGGGGCTTGGCGAGCGCTCGTTGATCGCGCCGCCACCCGAGAGCTGCGGAAGCTTTCCGCGGATGCCCGAACCCGAATCGCAGAGGCCATCGCGACGACCTCCTCCATACGTTTCCACAGGGATCAGTCAAGAAGCTTCAGGGGAACTCCGGCCTGTGGCGGCTCCGCGTCGGAGACTGGCGCATCCTGTTCGAGCCCGAGTTCGAGGCCCGACGCCTCGTCATCCGTAGCATTCGTCCTCGCGACAAGGCCTACCGCTAGGCTTGATTACCCCGCGGTATGCTGTGCTGGTGACCGTCGAGCAGGTGCGCGCCCTCTGCCTGGCTTTCCCTCACGTGACCGAAGACGTGAAGTGGGAGCACGATCTGGTCTTCTCGATCGGGGGCAAGATGTTCGCCATCAACAACCTCGAGCCCGGCGGCATGTGGCTGTCGTTCAAGTGCTCGCCCGAGGACTTCGCCGAGCTGAGCGAACGCCCCGGATGCCGGCCGGCGCCGTACCTGGCGCGCGCCCAGTGGATCTCGCTGGAGACGCCCCAGGCGCTGCCCCGCCCCACGATCGAACGGCTGCTGCGCCAAGCCTATGATCTGGTGTTCGCCAAGCTGACCAAGAAGGCCCGCCGCGAGCTGGAAGGCTGAAACCAAAGCGCAAAGGCTTGGCGAACCGGGCGCCCGGCTGCGCTACGATCGAAGGAAAATGCATCACCCCACGAAAGAAGATCTGCTGTCCGATCCCACCCGGCCGTTCCCCGTCGACTCGAAGGCCTCGGCGTCCGATGTGCTCGAAAAGCTCTCCGGCGTCGGCTTCCAGGGCCGGCAGTTGGGGCGCGCCTTCCAGGTTTGGAAGAACATGCTGGCCGACCCGGAGTGCACCATCGTGATGGGCATGTCCGGCGCGATGGTTCCCGGCGGCATGCGCCGCGTCGTGCGCTTCCTCATCGAGAACCGCCTGATCGACGCGTTGGCGTCTACCGGCGCAAACTTCTTCCACGACATCCATGAGACGCGCGGGCACTACCACTACTTGGGCTCGGCGCACATGAACGACACGGCGCTGGCCGCCAACATGATCGACCGCATGTATGACGTGTTGGCCGACGAGCAAATGTTCCGCGAGCACGACCGCTGGATCGGCCGGTTCGCCAACTCGCTCGATCAGTCGCGGCCTTACACGACGCGGGAGTTTCTGTACCTGCTGGGCAAGGAACTGGGCCGGGAGTTGGCCGAGCGGGGCGAGGGCGAGCACGGCATCGTGTCGGCCGCGGCGGCGAATGGGGTTCCGCTGTTCTGCCCGGCGATCGGCGACAGCTCGATCGGCATCGGCATTGCCGATAACCGCGCCAACGGCGGCAACAACTTGCTATTCGACATGATCGGCGACGTGCTCGAGATCACCTCGATCGTGCAGGGTTCGCCGGCGACCGGCGTGATCTACTTCGGCGGCGGCACGCCCAAGAACTACGTCAACCAGACGGAGGTGATCGCCAACTTGGTCGACCCGAACAAGGACGGCCACCGCTACGGCATCCAAGTCGTCACCGACGCGCCGCACTGGGGCGGCCTGTCCGGATGCACGTTCGAGGAGGCGCAGAGCTGGGGCAAGCTGCAGAAGGACGCCCAGATGGTGAACTGCCATTGCGACTCGACGATCGCCATGCCGCTGCTGGTGCAGGCGCTGGCCGAACAAACCGAGCTGCTGGCGGCTCGCAAGAAGCGCGCCCCCGGCTACGCCATGGACGGCAAGCTGCAAATCGAGATCAAGGCCTGAGGGCCAGCGATCTTCGAAGTTTCGCGCGAAGCCGGGCCCCTGGGTCCGGCTTCTACTTTTTGGGCCGCGCCGTCCAAGGGTCGCTCCAGCGCGGGTCGGTCAGCAGCGTCTGGTCCGTCAACGAGCGCAAAAACTCCAGCAGGTCGCGCTTCTCGTCGGGAGACAGCTCTCGCCGGCGGATGGCGCGGCTCTTCAGCGGATTGTCGCCGTGGCGTCCGCCGGCGGCGTAGTGCTCGATCGCCTGTTCGAGCGTGGCGACGCTGCCGTCGTGCATGTAGGGCGCGGTGACCGCGATGTTGCGCAAGGTGGGCGTGCGGAACTTGCCTACGTCCTCCGGGCGGCCCGTGTGAGCATGGATGCCGGTGTTCGGCGGGGGGTACGACAGGGTTCCCGGGAGGTTGTACAGCCCCGTGTTGTGAAACAGTCGGGGCGGATCGGGCTGGGCGGCGGTGCGGACCGGGCCGCTGAAGTTGAAGCCGCCGTGGCACTGAAAGCAGCCCGCCTTCTCGCCGCTGAAGAACAGGATCTCGCCGCGCTGGGCCGCTGGAGAGATGGCTGAGGCGTCGCTGCCGAAGTGGTAGCGGTCGTAGGGCGAGCGGCCGGAAAGGATCGTGCGTTCAAAGCAGGCCAGGGCGTCCAGGATGCGCTCGACCGAAAAAGGGCCGGCGTCGGACGGAAACGCCACGCCTAACAGCTCCGGGTACGGCTCGCTGCGGCGCAGAATCTCCAGCAGCGCCTCCTCGCGGCCGGCCTGCCCCAGCTCGACCGGATCGACGCCGAACAGCGGCACGCGGGCCTGCAGCTCGAGCGAATCGAGCGTCGGGTGGGCCCAGGTGAGCGTCGGCGCATAGGCGACGTTGGCTAGGCTCATGCTCCCGCGCGGATGCTCCTCGCCCGTGGAGCCGAGGCCGCGAGCGCGTCCGTCGGTGAAGGCCAGCTCCTGGCGATGGCAGGAGCCGCAGGACTGCGTCCGGTTGGCCGACAGGCGGGGGTCGTAGAACAGGCGCCGCCCCAGCTCGACCTTGGCCGCGGTCATGGGATTGTCGGCGGGGACCCAGGGCTCGGGGAAGCCGGGCGGCAGGTCCCAGACGAAGGGCTCCTGCGCGGTCCCGGCGACCAGCGCGACGCCGAGCATGGCGCAAGCCGCGATCCGGCAGAGCTGCGGCAGACGTGGCATCGTCACTCCGCCCGCAAGCGCACGACCTCGAGCCGTTCGAGCATGCGGATCGAGCGAGCGCCCCGCTTATCGCCCGCTACGACCAAGCGTAAGGGACCTTGGTAGGGAAACAGCGGCCGGCCGTCGACCTGATCGGCCAAGAGCACGCCGGGCTCCCGGAAAACCGGGTCGATCTCAGCCAAGCCGAAGACGACCTGGTAGCCGTCGCGGGCCACGGCCAAGACGTAGCCGGCCAGCGCCTTGCCGCGGAGCTCGTCGCCCATCGGAGCCCCGGCCGCGGCCAGCGCTTCGTGCAGCCAGACGCCTTCGTAGCGCTTCGCCACGCCGTCCTCCGTGGTCTCCACCGAGGCCCGAGGCATCGCCCGCAATTGCTCCAGCGTGAACGTGCGCTCGGACGGGAGATCGCCCCTCACCGTCAGGATGGGCTTTTCGGGGGCCTGCTGGGCGGCCAGAAGGGGCGCGACCGCCAGCAGGAGGAGAAAGCCGCGGCGAGCAATGTTGTTCACACACGACATTGTCTGCTATACCGGACGTCATGCACAAGACGCCCTTCCTCTTGGCCGCGTTGGCCACGCTTCTCCTCTGCGCCTGGCCGCTTTCGGCGCAGAGCGACTCCTGGTTGGACTGGATGGCCGAGTTAGAGCTGCTGCAATCTGAGGCGGAGCGGCAGGAGCGTTCCGGCGCGCCGCTCGACGCCGTCCGCAGCCGGGCCTCGGCCGTGGCCGACGAGATGCGGACCTGGACGGCGGCGCATCCCGACGTGGAAGCTTCCGTGCCCGTCCTCAGCGGCGACGACGTGAGCGGGTGGATCGGGTCCTTGCTGGAGGCGGCCCGCGGGATCGCCCGGAGCGGCGGCAACAGTCCGTTCAACCTGGGCCGCGTCGAGGTGAACGTGAGCGCAGCGGTCCCGCAGACGCCTACGGCGGTGAGCGTGGGCCAGGAGGAGATGCGGGCGCGCAACATCCTGACGGTTCCGCAGGCGCTCACGCTGACGCCCGGAGTGACTCTTCAGCGCATCGGGCCGCGCAACGAGACCGGGGTGTTCGTGCGAGGCTTCGATGTGCGCCAGGTCCCGTTCTATATCGACGGCATCCCGGTCTACGTGCCCTATGACGGCTACGTCGACCTGGACCGCTTCACCACCTTCGATGTGGCGGAAGTTCAGGTGAGCAAGGGCTTTACGTCGCCGCTCTACGGGCCGAATGCGATCGGCGGGGCGATCAACTTGGTGACCAAGGCCCCGACCGAGCCGCTGCACCTAGACCTGGGCGCCGGCTGGACCTCCGGGCGGACCTGGAACGGGTATGCCAATGTGGGCTCACGCTTCGAACGCTTCTGGCTGCAAGGGGGCTTGAACGCCATGGACAGCGACTACACGCCGCTGTCGGGCGACTTCCAGACGAACGCGCTACAGCCCACGCAGGAGCGGCTGAACTCCTACCGGCACGACGTGAAGGGCAGCTTCAAGGTCGCCTGGACCCCGCACGGCTCGGACCAGTACGTGTTTTCGTACCTCAATCAGCAGGGCGAGAAGGGCAACCCGCCCTACGCCGGCGCCGACCCCAACGTGCGCGTGCGTTACTGGCAGTGGCCCCAGTGGGACAAGGAAGGCTTCTATTTCTCGGCGAACAAAGGGCTCGGCGAGACGTCCTACCTGAGGGCGCGGCTCTACTACGACAAGTTCGACAACTACCTCCAGTCATTCGACGACGGCACCTACACCACGCAGACTCGCCCGTACGCCTTCAACAGCCCTTACAACGACGACACCTACGGCTCGATCCTCGAGCTGGGGACAGGCGCCCTGGCCCGGCAGACCGTGAAGGGCTCGTTCTACTTCAAGGACGACACGCACCGCGAAGGCAACGTGGGCGAGCCGGAGCGGTCGTTTCGGGACCAGTCGTTCTCGTGGGGCGGCGAGGACACGATTCAGCTCAGCCGCCGGTCGTCGGCGGTGGTGGGCTTCAGCGCGGACTATCTGACGGTGCGGCAGGCGCAGGATTTTCAGGACGGACGGATTCTGGCGTTCCCGACCAGCTCGGTGTGGGCGTTCAATCCGCAGGCGGCGATCTTCTACGGGGTTTCCGGCGCGGGGCGGGCGCGGCTGTCGTTCGCGCGCAAGACGCGGCTGCCGACCATCAAGGACCGCTACTCCTACCGGCTGGGGCAAGCGATTCCGAACCCTGATCTCGACCGCGAAGTATCGAACAACTTCGAGGTCGGCTACAGCCACACGCTGTGGCGCACGACCACGGTGGACGCGGCGGGCTTCTGGAACGAGATCGAGGATTCGGTGCAGGCCGTGTACATCGAGACGAACCTGTTCCAGTTGCGCAACGTCGGGGCGGCCCGCAATCGGGGCGCGGAATTCTCCGTGCGGAGCCAACTGCGCCCGAACTTGCAGGTCTGGATGAACTACACCTATCTGGACCGCAAGTACAAGTCCGCGCCGACGCTGACGCCGGTGGACACGCCGCGCCATCAGACCTACGGGGCGGTGACCTGGAGGCCGTTGGGGCGGCTCTCGCTGCTGGCCGACTTGAGGTATGAGGCCGGGCGCTACGGCAACAACCCCGCCGGTGCGCTATTCCTGGCTCCGCAGTTCGCCAATGTCGGCTTCAACGGAACCGTGACGCTGGGGCGCGGCTTGGAACTCCAGGCGGGCCTGACGAACCTGCTCGACCGCAACTACTTCTTGGTCGAGGGGTATCCGGAGCCGGGGCGGTCGGGGTTCGCAAACCTGCGCTACCGCTTCTGAAGGGTTCGGAGAGGCGAGAAGGCGCGGGCCCCGGTCAAAGAAACCTGGGGCCCGCCGCCGTTTAGGGCTTGTAGGCTACGCAGTCGATCTCGACCTTGATGCCCTTGCCGGGCAGCACGGCGTTGACGGTGGTGCGCGCCGGCTTGGCCGCGCCGAAGTACTCGTTGTAGACCTCGTTCATCTCGGCGAAGTCGCGAATGTCGGACAGGAAGACCGAGCACTTGATGACGTCGCCGAGGTCGGCGCCGGCGCCGGCCAGGATCGACTTGATGTTCTCGATCGTGCGACGGGTTTCCTCGGCGACGGTTCCGATGACGAACTTGTTCGTTTGGGGATCCAGGGCAGCCTGCCCGGAGACGTAGATGAAGCCGCCGGCCTTCACGGCGTGCGAATAGGGACCTTGCGGCGCGGGGGCGCCGGGGGCTGTGATGCGATCGATCATGGTTGGTTGCGTCCTTCCTAGGAGAGTTACTGCAGTTTGCCGCGGGCTGCGACGGTGAAAACCTGCTCGACGGCGTCGCCGCGAATCCCGTACATCTTCTCATGCAGGTTCACGGTCACGCAGATGTGATTGGGGATGATGCGCAGGCGGTCGCCGATCTTGACGTCGAGCGAGGCCTCGCGGAGGTCGAGATAGCCGTGCTCCTCGTTCTTCATGTAGAACTTGACGGCGGGGTCTTCGACGATGCGTCCCCAGCTCGTGCCGGCGGCGTCGGGGACGGTTTCTGACGAGAACGTCTTGGTGCCGCCGTCGACGATGGCAAAGCCGGGCCGCGGGGTGGAGACAACCGTCACCAGGACTGCCGCGGCGCAGTGCTCCCAGCCGCAGAAGCCGGAGGCGACCATGTCGCAGTCGTTGAAGACGTAGGTGCCCGGCCGGAGCTCGTTGAGGTCCTTCATCTCGTGGGACCGGAACAGAGTGGGCGTGGAGCCGCCGCTGACGATCTCGAGCGGCAGGCCGGCCTTGCGAAAGTCGTCGCACGCTTGGGCCAGCAGCGCGCCGGAGCGGGCGAACTGGGCGTCGTAGTCGGCGTGCGGCGGCCAGATGTGGCCGGGGTAGAAATGCAAACCGAGCAGGTTGAGCCCGGGCAACCCCTGCACCTGCCGCGCCAGCGAGACCAAGGAGGCGCCGGGGGCCAGGCCGGTGCGGTCCATGCCGACGTTCTCCTCGACGAGCACGCCGATGGTCAAGCCGGCCTGGCGGGCGGCGTCAGAGAGCGCCTGCGCGACCTCCAAGCTGTCGAGCGAAACCGTCACTTGCGTCTGCCGCGCGACGGCCATCAGGCGCTCCAGCTTGCGCTGCCCCCAGACCGGATAAGCCAGCAGCAGGTCGGGCGACTGGGCCGGGGCCATCGCCTCGGCCTCGCCGACCTTGGCCACGGTCAGGCCCACGGCTCCGGCGTCGAGCTGCATGCGCCCGATCTCCGGAGTCTTGTGCGTCTTGGTATGCGGCCGCAGCCGGAAACCGTGCTCCTTGGCGTAGGAAGCGACGCGCGACAGGTTGCCGGCGAGCGCGTCCAGATCAACGAGAAGGGCGGGAGTATCGAGCTCTGCGATGCGCATGCCTGGAAGGGCGAGCGTATCGAAGACGGGGAAGGGATGGCAAGCGCCGAGCCCGGACCTTAGCTGGTACGTAGATACACCGAAGGAAATAGGCCGTTTTGCCGATCACAGTGAACAGGGCCGCCCGGCTAGCCTGAACGCGTCGTGGCAGCGCTCCCCGACCCATGAGGCGGGGAGTCTCCGCGGGCGGCTGTCTTATCGTCCTGTTTGCGCGGCAATGCGTTTGTTTCGCTGGCAAAGCATAAAAAGGAGGCTGGCAACCCTCCGACGCCCGGGTCTACCGGAGCTCGCCTTCGTCGGCGTAGCTTTGTCCTGCCTGCTGCTGCCCCAATGGTGGGCGCTTTCCCGCAACGAAGAGCAACGGCGTCAGGAACTGCGGGTGGCGCTGCGCACGACCGCGGACACCACCGAGTTGGCGATCCAGTCGTGGGAGTCCGAGGCGCTGCGCCAAGCGCAGGCGGTGGTGCAGTCACCGGAAGTGGCCGATGCGTTCGTGCGCCTGCAACTCGGCTCCCAGGGGCCGATCGAGGCCGACGGACCGTTGCTTCGGGGAGCCCAGGCGGCCGGGTTCAGCGCCGTCGCCCTGCTCGACGCCGACGGCCGCGTCGCGGCTTCGAGCGACAGTGACTGGGAGGGACGGACCGTACCGCCTGAGCAGCTCGAGAATCTGGGCCAGGGTCCGGGTAAGTTCATCCGCTGGGAAGGGAGCGGCCCCTGGACTCCGGCCGTGGCGGCGCCCGCGCCCAAGCGAGCGGGAACCGCGGCGGGGTTCGTCGTACTCACGATGGAGCCCTTGCCGGAGCTCTCCAATCTAGTTCGCGAGCGAGCCCTGGGGCGCAGCGGCAGAACGAGCCTGTTCGCCGTCGGCGGTCCCTGGCTGGTGGATTCGACCGGCACCACCCCGCCGGACTGCAGCCGGCCGCCGGAGGCGGTGCTGGACGAGGCCGCCGGAAGCGGTCGCCGAGGCCTGCCCGGGTCGCCGTCGTTTAACCTGGACGGCTATCGGGACTGCCGCGGCGGCGAAGCGGTGGGCGTCTGGACGATCTCGGGCGACGCCGGCCTCGGGTTGATCACCGAGATTTCCTACCGCGAAGCCTACGGTTCGCTGTCGACCTCGCGGGTGACGTTCGTGGGCTTCGGCGTGATGCTGGCCGGTCTGCTGCTGATGCTGGTTTTGATCCAGACATCGGGCGACCCGACTCCGATCGAGTCGGCTCCCCGGCCTCCGCGCAGCAACGCCGCCTGGGGCATTCTGGGCGTGGCGCTGCTGGCGACGGTCATCGCCTGGGTGACGGCGCGCTCGCGCTACCTCGAGCACCAGCGGGACCGCTTTACCACCTCGTCGCAGCGCGTGGAAGCGGACTTTCGCGAACGGCTGGAGAGCCACGCCGCCGCGCTGGACGCAGCCCGCGGCGCCCTGGAAGCCTTCCCCGCCATGGACGTCGCCGAATGGCGCCGGTTCCTGGCCGGACTCAACTTGCGCGAGAACTTCCCGGCCATCTCGTGCGTGACCGCCATCTCAGTGGAACAGCGGCGCGTGGAGCCACGGTTCTGCTACCCCGACGCCGCCGCCGACTCCTGCGCCCTGTGCCGCACGGTGCGCGGCGACGAAGCGCTCGCTGATGCTGTCGGCGAGGCGCTCGATAGCCATGAGCCCGTGGCGACGATTTTGGCTTCGGGCAGCCCCGACGCGCGGCGTCTGCTCGCCGTGGTCACCGCTCCGCCCCAGCGAAACGGCGCGAAGCTGCTGCCGGTGGGCGTGCTGGACCTGGAGCAGTTGGCCCGCAACATGACGCGCGAGCGGAGCTTCGCCATCGAGATGGAGCTCTATGAGGGCGCCGAGCCGACGCCGGAGGCGCTGCTGTACGAGTCCGGCGGCGACCTCGACCCGGCGCAGGCCTCCGAGGACATCCCGCCGCGCAAGTCTACGTTCGTCTTCGGCGGCCGGCAGTGGACGCTGGCCCTGGCGCCTGCCGAGTCGCTGGCGACGCCGATCACTCAGAACTATCCGGCGCAGGTGCTGCTGGCCGGTCTGGCGATTTCGGTGCTGCTGTTCGATATCGCGCTGGTGTTGTCTTCGACGCGCTCGCGGGCGCTGGCGATCGCCGAGCTGATGACGCGGCGCTTCCGCGACGGAGAAGTCCGTATCCGTGCCGTGCTCGATAGCGCTCCGGACGGCATCGTCACCTTTGACGCCCACGGCGTGATCCAAACCTTCAACCCCGGCGCCGAGAAGCTCTTCGGCTACAGCGCCGAGGAGGCGCGTGAGATCCGCATCGTGGATTTGCTGCCGGATCTGGACCTCTCCCGCGTCCAGCCGGCCGAGGGCATGGCCTTCGACGGCGTTCGCAAGGACGGCGGCCACTTTCCCAGCGAGATTGCGCTCAACCGCACGCAGATTGGCGAGAGCCTGCTCTACACGGCGATCGTGCGAGACGTGTCGGCGCGGCGCGAAGCGCAGGAGAAGCTGGAGGAGAGCGAGCAACGCTATGCGCTGGCCGCACGCGGCGCCAATGACGGTCTGTGGGACTGGAACCTGAAGACCAACAGCGTGTACTTCTCCGCGCGCTGGCGCAGCATGATCGGCATCGAGGACGGCCCCTTCAGCGTGAGCCCCGACGAGTGGCTGGGGCGCGTGCACTCCGAGGACGTGGTGACCCTGCGCAAGCGGCTGGCCGATCACCTCGAGGGGCGCGTGCCGCACTTCGAGTGCGAGTATCGCATTCGTCACGCCAACGGCGGGTATCGCTG
Organism: Acidobacteriota bacterium; assembly: GCA_016125275.1. Classification (GTDB taxonomy): domain Bacteria; phylum Acidobacteriota; class Terriglobia; order Bryobacterales; family UBA6623; genus RI-231. The sequence continues at coordinate 222,552 of WGMB01000002.1, forward strand.
GATGCTCTGCCGCGGCATCGCCGTTCGCGACGAGGACTCTGCCGCCACGCGCATCGCCGGTTCCCAGACGGACATCACCGAGCGCAAGCGGGCCGAGCGGCAGCTGCTCTACGACGCCCTGCATGATCCGCTCACCGGTCTTCCCAACCGCACCTACTTCATGGGACGCGTGGACCAGGCGCGGCTGGAGGCCTCGCGCAGCTCGAACCGCATGTTCGGCCTGCTGTTCCTGGACATCGACCGCTTCAAGGTGGTCAACGACAGCCTGGGGCACTTCGTGGGCGATCAGTTGCTGGTGGCCGTATCCGAGCGGTTGAAGGGCTGCCTGCGTCCGGGCGACACCATCTGCCGGCTGGGCGGCGACGAGTTCGCCATCCTGGTGGAGCACCTCGACGGCGTGAGCGACGCAACCCGCATCGCCGAGCGCATCCAGCACGAGCTCGAGCGGCCGCTGCGGGTGGGCGAACGCGAGATCTTCGCCGCCGTGAGCATCGGCATCGCGCTGAGCTCCACCGGCAAGCAGACGGCCGACGAGCTGCTGCGCGACGCCGACCTGGCCATGTACCGCGCCAAGTCGCGCGGCAAGGCGCGCTACGAGCTGTTTACGCAGCGGCTGCACACCCGAGCCGTGGAGTTGCTACAGCTGGAAACCGACCTCCGCCACGCGGTGGAACGCAACGAGTTGGTGCTGCACTACCAACCGATTGTGGACTTGGCCACCGGACGCATCGGCAGTTGCGAGGCGCTGATTCGTTGGAATCATCCGCCGAAGGGCCTGGTGCCGCCCTCGGACTTCATTGGGGTCGCCGAGGAAAGCGGCGCCATTGTCCAGATCACCCGCTGGCTGATGGAAGCCGCCTGCCGGCAGCGCAAGGCGTGGATCGAACAAGGCTTGCCGCCGGTGCGCGTCTCGGTGAACATCTCCCCGCGCCAACTGCTCCAGCAGGACATCTTCAACCTGGTGACGGACACGCTGGCCGCCACCGAACAGCCGCCGGAAGCGCTCCAGCTCGAGCTCACCGAGAGCGCCTTGATGGAGAGCTCCGAGTCGACCGTCACCCCGCTCAAGGAGCTCTACGCCAAGGGCGTGCGGATCTCCCTGGACGACTTCGGCACCGGATACTCGTCGCTGATCTACCTGCGGCGATTCCCGATCCACAACATCAAGATCGACCAGTCGTTCGTTCGCAGCATTCCCCACGACGAAGGCAACGCCGCCATCGCCTCCGGCCTGATCGCGCTCGCCCACAGCCTCAATCTCCAGGTCGTAGCCGAGGGAGTGGAGACCATGGAGCAGTTGCGATTCCTGCAGGAAAGGGGCTGCGACGAGGTGCAGGGCTACGTGGTCAGCCAGCCGGTGCCCGCGGAAGCCTTCGGGCGCCTGCTTCTGCGCCGCGTGGACGTGGCCGCCTCGGACGCCGCCTCACTGCTCCATCCGCTGGCGCAGCAAGTCCACCCCACCGTCTGAACGGCTGACGAGCCGCCCTCGTTCGTGCGAAACCATACATCCCGCTAACGGCCCCCAAAGAGCCGCCAAACGGGGCGTTTGCCCTTCTTTCTGCGCCTCGCGGCGAGCCGAGCCGCACCCGGATTCAGCCCGCGGGCCCCGGACCTTCCGCCCATGCGTACCGGAGCCCCCCTCTTGGCTCCCGCGGCGGTACGTTTCGGGACCTCGATCTCCCGCTTCCCCCACCCTGGGACATACCCTTGTTGCTGTAGGATAAATATGTCTTATGCCATATCGACAGAGCTCTGTAGTACTGGTACTTTAGTGATATCGGTACTGGAGAGGCCAACGAAACGAAAAGCGTACGACCTTGCGGGGCACAGCGCGCCACCGAGCGAGTGAGACCAGGAGTTCCACCCGAGGCGCCGCCCGGCGAAGGCCTGATTCCCTGGCTCCCATTTCCAGGAAAAAGGTCACCGTCGTAGGAACATTCGCCAAAATGGCGTACCTCTATTGACGTAGTTGCTTAAGTCTCATACAGTAAGACCAGAGGCGTATGACTTCCCTCGGGAAATGCGTATGCCGGACCGCTCCAGACGGAGCACAGTTAGATTTTCGGAGGCTCACACCATGATTCGCTTTGCCACTGTTGTTGGTTCGCTCGTCAGCAGCGCTTTGGAGATGATCCACTCGACCGACAAGAAGGACGACGTCCGCTACATGCCGTTCCCGTGGGAACACGACGAGTGCTAGTGGCCTGACGCAGCAGTTCCCGAGGAGCCGGCCCGTCGAGGCCGGCTCTTTCTCTCATCCCTGAAATCCCTCTTCCCCTTTGGGGCGCCTGGTGGTACTATCAGTACTGACTACTGATAGCTGTACCCGGGCTGCTCCATGCTCCAAGAGATCCGAGACTTCTGCTGGCCGCTATCCATAGCCCTTTTGGGGCTGTGGGCCGTGCAGATCATTCGCTTTCGGCTCGCCAAGCGATACTCGGCTCTGCTCGCCTATTTGGTCACGGCGTTCCTGCTCGGAGGCGGCGGCTACATTGCCGAACGCTTCCTCGACGCCAGGTGGCTGGGTCACTCCTTCTACTTTTGGTATTGGGCTGCCTCGCAGCCGGTGCTCTGGCTGCTCCTGTTCGCCGTCGTGTTCGAATGCTTCAGCCGCATGACCGAGTCCTACCAAGGGCTACGGCGGTTGGGTCGGCTGGTGGTGCTTGGTTTGGCCGGCGGAGTCGTCACGGTCATCGGGCTGGTTGTCATCCTCGATCCATTCGAAAATCCGAATCCGCGCTTCTGGAATAGCGTGCTGTTAATCCAGCAACAAAGCGTCTATTTCGCGACGGCCGGCAGCGTGATGCTGTTGCTCGCCATTCGGCGGTTCTTCAACATTCCGGTGGCGCGCAACCTCAGAACGACCATGGGCGTGCTGGGGGTCTACTTCATCAGCGTCGCGGCCATGACGGCGATTCGGAGCTATGTGGGGTATGTGAGCCGCGAGCTCGACATCGCTGTGGATGTCGCCGGCTTGGTCATCTACTGTGCGTGTGTGCTCTTCGGCGCGGCGGTCTTCTCCCGTGGCGGAGAGGATGTCGCCAGCGATCCGCGGATCAGCGCGGATTCGGCCGACGCTCTACGGAGCGCTTCGGGGCGGCTCCAGGAAGTTAATGCTCATCTCTTGAAGGCGGTTGCGAAATGACGTTCATCGTTCTTGTTCTGCTATTTACTCTTGCTTTCGGGGTTCTGCTGGCGGCCGAGTTGCTGCGGGCGAGCGCCGATAGCCGCGGTCACTCCACCGCCGAAGCGGTGGCGGGCGATCGCTCGATCTCGCTCGAGCAGCTCCAACGGCTGCTCGACGATGCGGATGGCCAATACTTGCAAGGCCACCCAAGTCTGGCGCGGAAGCACCGCCAGGAACGCCGCAAGGTCCTGCGGGTCTACCTGCAGGCGTTGCGCGCTGAGTTTCTGCGCGTGTTCGGCGTCTGTCGGCTGCTGGCTCCGGTCAGCCGCGATCCGGAGTTCGTCTCCCAACTGGCGCGATCCTACGCTGTGTTCCACTCGGCTTACTTCCTGCTCTGGATGAGCAGTTGGACCGGCGTTTCGTTCTCGCCCGCCAAGCTGGCCGGCCTGTCGCAGGCTGTCCGGCAGATTCGCGCGCAGGCCGACGGCCTACTGCACAGCGACTCGGCGCTGGCGACGAGCTCTTCGCACTAAATCGAAGCTTCGCATACGAAGCTTCGATTCGTGCTAAACTACCGAAATCCGGCCGGCGGCTCCAGCCCGCCGATGCCGGATTTTCGCTTTTCATGCACATCGCCGACGGCGTCCTCCCGGCTGAGCTCTGCGTTGCCGCGCATGCGGTGGCCTGGACGGGGGTCTACGCCCTAGGCCGACGCCTGCGGCCCGAAGAGATCTCGCGCATGGGGCTTTTGGCCGCGGCGTCGTTCGTAGCGTCGCTGGCGCACTTCCCGCTGGGCGGCGTGACCGTGCATTTGGGACTCTACGGCCTGATCGGCGTCATCCTCGGGCGCCGGGGCTTTCCGGTGGTCTTTGCCACGCTCCTATTCCAGGCGCTGCTGTTCCAGCACGGAGGCCTGCTGAGCCTGGGCGTCAACGCCGTGAACATGGGCGCCGGAGCGCTGGCCGCCTGGGGCCTATGGAGCCTTCCGGGGCTGGGCGCGGGTCTGCGAGCGTTCGCGGCGGGGTTTGTCGGTACGATGTTGCCGGCAGTGCTGATGGCGACTGAGTTCGCGCTCACCGGCTACGGACGAGGCTTCGCGGTGCTGGCGACGGCCTATCTGGCCGCAGCGGCGATCGAGGGCTTGGTCACGGCCGGCGCGGTGAGCTTCTTCCAAAAGACCAAACCGGAGATCTTGCAGCAGGCGACGGCATGAGAACGCTGATCCTCCTTCTGCTGGCGGCTTCGGCCGCCGTAGCGCACGACCTGGAGTTGCGGGTGCAGGCCGCGCGGCCGGCCGTGGTGGTCTACGCCACCTACGGAACCACGGAGCCCACCACGGACGCCGACGTCTCGGTGTTCGCGCCCGGCGCTCCGAGCAGCCCTTACCAGACCGGCTTTACGGACCTGCACGGCGCCTTCGCCTTCGTGCCGGCCGAAGCCGGCGCTTGGCGCGTGGTGATCGACGACGGCTACGGGCACCGGGCGGAGCAAGAGATCGCCGTCGACTGGGACAAAGCCGACGAGCCTTCGGCCGGCGGCGGCCGTTCGCCGCTGGACAAGGCCATTCTGGGCGTCTCGGTGATCTTCGGCATCACGGGTCTGCTGCTTTGGCGCAGCCGGTCCGGCGGCGGCGCGTCGTGAAGTACGGCTTCCTCGACCGGACGGTCGTCGAGGACTCTCCCCTGGCCCGGACCGACCCGCGCGCCAAGCTGCTGCTGACTCTGGCAGCCGTGACGGCGGTGGCTTCGGAGCCCAATGGCGAGTTGGGCGCGTATCCCTACTATTTCGCTCTGCTCGCTCTGCTGGCCCTGGCCGGCCGCGTAGGCCCGCTGCGGCTGCTGCGGCGCTGTCTGCCCGCCGCCCCTTTCATCGGAATGGCCGCCGCGCTGCCGCTGGTCTCGATTTGGCTGGACGCCGGCGACGCCGCCGCGGCCCAGCTCTTCGCCCTGAGCGTGCTGCTGCGATCCGGGCTGGCCATCGCGCTGCTGACGCTACTCACCGAGACGACGGCCTTCGCGGACCTACTGCAGGCGATGCGCGCCCTACGGGCGCCCGAGGCGCTCTCCGCCATCACCACGCTGATGTACCGCTACATCTTCGTACTCTTCGACGAGTGGCGACGGGTGAGCCAAGCCCGCGCCTGCCGCACGGCCGGCAAACTGCGGCTGCCCGCGCTGCCGTTCTACGGGCAGCAGGTGGGCCTGGCGTTCGTCCGCAGTTGGGAACGGTCGGAGAGGGTCCATGCGGCGATGAACCTGCGCGGCTTCACCGGGGCCCTGCCCGTGGCAGCCCGCCTGCAACTGACGGCAGCCGATGTCGTTCCGGCCACTCTGGCCGCGCTGGCGTTCTGGGCCGTTCGCATCTTGCTGTGAGCCGCTCGTCGTCCTAAGAGTCGGTCGCGATTTGGCCGATAAAAGGACTGGATGGTCGAAACAGCGGCGTTGCAAGTCGTCGACGGAGGAACCCGCAGTTTGGGGCCGGCCGGCCGCGAGGCTCTGGCGGACATGGCCAAGACTCTGCGGGGTCTGCCCGACGCCCAGGCCGCCGCCGTCGCGCGACTGCTCAGGGAGTTCGCGGAAGACGGCTATCTCTCCCGCCTGCGGGCCTTCGAAGCGCCCGTGCTGAAAGTGCTCGCCGAGGTCATCAACGGCTGGGACGAGGACGGCGTGCGCGAGTTCGCCGGGGCTTGGGTGAGCACACTGGTCGCGCGCGAGGACGGCTTCGACTGGGAGCGCGGCACCCTGGAGCAAAGGCAGCGGCATCGCGAGCGCGTGGCGCGCGAGATGGCCCGCCGCGGGCTCTGAGGCCTTCCTAGGCGACGTCGACCGCGGATCCCAAACCGCACTCGCTGTGAATCGCGCGGACAGCTTCTTCGAGCTGATCCTGCCGCACCACCACCGCAATCGTCAGCTCGCTGGACCCCTGAGCGATCGCGATGATGTTGATGGAATGCTGTGAGATGGCCGTGAACAGCCGCCCGGCCAAACCCGGCGTGCCGCGCATGCCCTCGCCGACGGCCGCCACCAGACCCACGCTGTGGTCGATCTCGATTGGATGCACGTAGCCGTGATCGAGCTCGAGGGCCAGCTCGTCGCGCAAGCTTTCGAGCACCGCCTCGACCTCGGCCGTGCGGACCAGCATGCAGAAGTTCTGCCGGAAGCTGGAGCGGCTGAGCATCAGCACGTCCACCTTAGCGCGGACGGCCGCCGCCAGCGCCCGTGACATCAACTGCGCCCCGGACTGCGTGAAGCTCACCGCTTCAATAGAGATCAACGACACCTTGGGCAACGACGTAATCGCACGCACGCCCATGCGCTCGCCGGCGTGCGGGCCGATCCGGGTGCCGGGCCGCTCCGGGCGAAAGGTGTTCTTGATCCAGACCGGAATTTCCTTGTCGATCAGCGGCGCGAGGGTGCGTTGGTGCAGAACCTTGGCGCCGGCGTAGGCCAGCTCGGCGGCTTCGTTGTAGGTGACCTCGGGCAGCACGCGCGCGTCGGAGATGACGCGCGGGTCGCCGGTGAGGATGCCGTCGACGTCGGTCCAGATCCAGAGCTGATCGGCGTCGAGCGCGGCGGCCAGAATGGCGGCCGAGAAGTCCGAGCCGCCGCGGCCGAGAGTGGTCGGCACGCCCTTTGCCGTAGCGCCGTTGAAGCCGGTCGCCACCGGCAGCACGCCGTCGGCCAGCAGCGGTCCCAACCGAGCGGAAGCCTTGGCCCGCGTCTCCTCCATCAGCGGCGAGGCCGAGCCGAACAGGTCGTCGGTCACGATCAGCTCGGCGCTGTCCACGGCTTGGGCCGGCACACCGGCGGCCTCGAGCGTCTCGGCGAGCAGCACGGTGGAGAGCTTTTCGCCCGTGGAGACGGCCTCGTCGACCGAGCGCGGGGGCCGCTCGCGCAGCAGCAGCATGCCGCGGGCGATGCGTCCGTAGCGGTCCAGCAGCTCCCGCAGGCGGGCCTCGACGGCGGGACGCCGCTCGCTGGGCACGAGCTCGGCGCTGGCGGCCATGTGCTTGTCGAGCAGGGCCTGCAGGTTGGCTTCCACGGCGGTTTCGTCCCCGCGCTCGCCCTGCTCGAGCGTGTCGAGCAGCAGGTCGGTGACCTTGGACATGGCCGAGGCGACCACCACCACGCGAAAGTCGGCGGCGGCATGAGCGGCGAGCTCAGCGGCGCGACGGACGGCCTCGGGAGAACCTACGCTGGTTCCCCCAAACTTCATGACGAGCAGGGGTTTGGGCATGGAAACGGACTGCGGCTGGAAAGGAAGGTCTAAGTCCGATTATAGGCCGAAGAGCGCGGAGGGGCGGGCAGAGCCGGGAGGCCGGACGCTCCGGCTCCACCACGCAAAAGGGGAGCGCCGCGGCGCTCCCCCCTTCGCTTCGCCCGAACGACCGAGTACCCTATTCGTTGGCGTCAAAAGTGACGCCGACCTTCAGCGGGCCCTTGCGGCCGATCTTGCGCGGCTCGTGCTCGTCCTCGTGGAGGGCCGGAACCTTGCGCGCCTCTTCGGCGCGGGCCTTCCGGACCAGATTCGGGTCAGGATGCACGTCCTTGGGGTCGGGCGTCACCATGCGGTTGTCCGGTTTTTCGTTCTGTTTCTTATCCGCCATTTCGTTTTCTCCTTCCAGGCCTTGCGGCCTTCTTTTGGGAGACACGCCGGAGCGGAGAGCGTTACCGAGGGCGGTCCGCCGGGGCGGCTGGGAAAGCGCGATAATGGGCCCGTGCGTCAGCCGATCTTCGCCACCTTCGTCGCTCTGTTCGCTCTAGGAGCAGCTCTGCCCGCGCAGAATCCGGATTGGACGCGGCCGTTCCCCGGCCATCGCGTAATCGGCAACCTCTACTCGGTCGGCACCTACGACCTGGGCTGTTATCTGGTCACGTCGAACCAGGGGCATTTCCTCATCAACACCGGCGTCGAGGGCTCGATGGAGCAGATTCGCAAGAATATGAAGGCTCTGGGCTTCAAGCTCGAGGACGTGAAGGTGCTGCTGACGATGCAGGCGCACTGGGACCACACGGCGGAGTTGGCCGCCATCCAGAAGGCCACCGGCGCGAAGATGTACGCCACCGCCGGCGACAAGCCTCTGCTCGAGGATGGCGGCTTTTCCGACCCTCGCTTCGGCGGCAAGGTGAGCTTTCCGCCCATCCACGTGGACCGTGTGATCCGCGATGGCGAGGTCCTGGAGCTGGGCGACGCCAAGCTGACCGTTATGGAAGCGCCCGGCCATACGCAGGGCAGCGTGAGCTACCTGATGAAAGTCCACGAGGGCGGCAAGGACTACAACGTGGCGATCGCCAACATGGGCTCCATCAACCCGGGCGTGCGGCTGGCGGTAAACCCCACCTACCCCGGCATCGCCGAGGACTACGCCAAGACGTTCCGCACGCAGAAGGCTCTGCCGGTGGACATCTGGGTCGCCGGTCATGCCTCGCAGTACGAGTTGCACAAGAAGCACAAGCCGGGCCAGGCCTACGATCCCGCCACGTTCGTGGACCCGGAAGGCTACAAGGCGTCCGTGGCGCACTACGAGAAGCTCTACCTGGACCAGATCGCGGCCGAGAAGAGCGCCAAGTAGGACCTACGGACGCGACCGGCGCTCAGCGCTTCGACCACTCGATCCGCAGCCCCAGCCGCCCCCCGAAGAACGCCTGAAAGTCCGAGCGGGCGTGCTGGAGAAAGGGCTCCAGGGGGAGTCTTGGTATCGGCCCAGGCGCCGTGTGGATCAGGATCGAGCCTCCCGGCTCGAGCTCGGGGCTGAAGGCGACCGGACGGACGCCCACCCGATGGGCGAACGCCAACAACTTGTCTTGCGCCTCGATGCGTCCGGTGGCGAGCCCTTCCGCCCGAGAGGCCGTTTCGAGCATGGCGAAGACCGCCCCGCCCTGACGCAGCAGTTTGCGCGCCTGCAACAGCACCGTCGGAGAGCGGTGCAGCCGCTGAACCTGCGGCAGCGGCCGAACCTGGCTCGCCGCAATCAGCGCCGGCGGCCAGCCACGCAGGCGGGCCGCCGACAGCGCCGCCCAGATCAAGCCGCCGTGCATGCCGAACAGCAGCAGGCAAGCGTTCTCGCGATGGATGCGCGCCAGCCTCTCCTCGTCGTCGAAGCGCGCCGGGATGGGCCCGTCGAACTCGCCCACCCGCAGGCGCTGCAGCAGCTCCCGGAAGACGACCGTCTGGCTGGAGGGGTCCAGCGACGAGTGGGGCTCCTTGCCCAGCGCCCGGGCGGCCAGCGCGAGCGGGCCCGACGCCCGGGCGGTCCAGCGGAAGATCCGCGGGGCGCCGAGCGCGCGCCAACAGTACGCCGAGAGCGACATGGACGGCGGTCAGGCCGCCGTCGCCAGCCGGGCGGCGTAGCGAGCCCCGTCCAAAGCGCAGCGCCGGTGAAAGGCCGCCCACTGCACAGCGCCTTGGCGGACGCCTTCCAGCAGCTCGCGACGGGCCTCCTCAGTGCCGGCATGCGACGCCAACAGAGCGGCGCCCTCGGCGCTATGGCGGGCGTCGGCCTCGATGTGGACCGTGACGAAGCGCGCTTGGGCGGGAGTGAGGCCGTAAAGGCGCTGGAGAGGCTCGGCAATGGCCGCGCAGGTGAGGGTGGAGTTGTGCTCCCCGCCGATCATGATGGAGGCGGCAGGCCCGAGCCAGCGGCCCTTGGCGACCTCCGCGTCGAACCAAGACATCGAGAGGCGATAGTCGTCGAGCTCGTCCAGCAGGCGCTGTTCGGCTGGAAAAGCCTCGGCCATTTGCTGGGCCAGGTCGGTGTGCGACTCCGTCCCCGCGTTGGCGCCCGCCTCTTCGGCTAGATTCATCGTCAGAGACGACCACAGGGAGCGGGGCCCGACGGCAATCAGCTTGCCCAGGCTGCGCGGTTGGCCGTCGGCCAAGTGCACGAAGCGCCGGGCGTACAGCGCTACCGTCAAGCGCGGCAGCGACCCATCCAGGATCCGCCGAACGATCGGGAGCGTCCGAATCGGCTGGCGCTTGGCCGCAGCGAGCAGCTCTCCAGGAAATGACATCAGCGATTACCCTCCCCCGTCGAACGTTTCGCGCCCCGGACGAATCGATCCGTTCTGGACCGTCGACTCGCAGCGGGCCTTGACAAGACATCGGCGCGAGAGCGCGGAGGCGTTAGACGTAGCGTGCGGTGAGGCGCCGCACTCCGCACGAGGAGACTCGGGGATTCACCCGGTTTCCTTCCGGAACTTCAGGGCGTAACATACGGTCACATCCGCACCCCGGGAGGGGTGGATCGATGCAACGCAGGCATTTCGTGAAAGGCGTCGCAGGGACGGCTCTGGCCGCTCCCGCCTTCGCGACCAAGTCGTCCATTCTCGGCGCCAACGACAGAATTCGAGTCGCCGTTCTCGGCGTGAACGGCCGCGGCCAGAACCACTTCGAGGGTCTCCAGCCGCTGGAGAACGTCGAGGTCACCCACTTCGTCGACCCCGACCTGGAGATCGCCCGGCGGCGGGCCGGCGAGTTCGAGAGCAAGTTCGGACGCAAGCCGACCGTGGTGCAGGATCTGCGCCGGGCGCTCGACGACAAGGACATCGACGTCGTCACCATCGCCACGCCCAATCACTGGCACACGCTGGCGGCCATCTGGGCCTGCCAGGCCGGTAAGGATGTTTACGTCGAAAAGCCCGCCACGCACGTCTTCAACGAAGGGCTGAGCCTGATCGCGGCTGCCAAGAAGTACAACCGTATCGTGCAGCACGGCGTGCAACTGCGCTCTTCCGAGGCGATTCGCGAAGCCGTGCAGAAGATGCGCGACGGGCTGATCGGCGAGGTCTACATGGCGCGGGCGACTATCTTCAAATGGCGGCCCCAGCTCCAGAACTTTCCAGACGAGACCCCGCCGGAGACCTTCGACTACGACCTGTGGGTGGGCCCGGGAAAGTATCGCCCGTATTCCAAGCGGCACGTGCCCTATAACTGGCACTGGACCTGGGACTACGGCAACGGCGAGATCGGCAACCAGGGCATCCACGAGACGGACATGCTGCAGTGGGGTCTGGGCGTGGGGCTGCCCACCAAGATCAGCGCCATGGGCGGCAACTACCTGTGGCGCGACCACCGCGAGACGCCCGAAGCCCTGGGCATGCAGATGGAGTTCGACGGGGGCAAGAAGTATGCCGAGGTGGCCGTGCGGTTCTGGTGCTCGAACAACGAGACCGAAGCGGCTGGCGGGAACTACCTCTACCGGGGGCTGCAAAGCGCCTACCAGCGCATCACCGGCAAATCGTCCGACAAGGCCAACGGCAACCTCTTCTTCGGCTCCGAGGGCTTCTTGGAGATCAACGAGTACGAGAGCTACGCGTTCTTCTTCGGCCGCAACAACGAGCCCGGGCCCAGCGGCTCGGCGCCGACCCGCCACTACGAAAACTTCATCCAGGCAGTTCGCAGCCGCAAGACCGAGGACCAGCACGGCCCGGTCGAAACAGCCCACTCCTCCGCCGCCCTCGCCCACCTGGGCAACATCGCCTACCGGCGGGAACAGACGCTGCGCTTCGACCCTTCCGTGGCACGCTTCACCAACGACGACGAGGCCAACGCGATGCTCGGCAAGCCGTACCGCCCGGGCTTTGAAGTGCCGCCGCCGGACAGGGTCTGAGGCGGCGGAACCCTGCGCTACTGGTAATCGACCACGGCCGTCTCGCCGGTGTAGAACGAGATGTTCGCGTTGTCGATCTTATCCACCGTGAAGTTCTTCGGCAGCATGTAGTTGTAGACGATGAGCTGACCGGTCGTCGCCAGCGGAGAATTGGCGATCACCTTGCTCGGCACCATCGACGCCAATACGTCGCGCGGCACGGTCAAGCGACCGGCTGAGGCCCGCGCGGAGCAACTGAAAGCCGTGAACACCGTGGCCAAGTCCGACGACGTGCCGGTGACCACCACGTACGAACTGGGATCGCCGCCCATCCAGGTGAGCTCCAGATCCTGGCTCCGGCTGATGTTGGTCATGCCTTCGAGGTTAGTGGTGGAGAAGGCGGGCGGCAGCGTTACCGACGCCGTGAATGGTCCGACCTTGTCGCTCCCTGTCCCCTGGAACGCAAAGGTCTCCCCGGGCTGCCCCACGAACAGCGGCAGCGAAGCGTCTGTGGTGGCGCCGCTGAGCACGTAGCTGGAGATCGAGGAGTTCTTGACGAGGGGCTTGACCGCGCCGCTCGGCAGGGTCAAGCTGACCTGACCCGCGTCGAGATACTCGAGCGTCGGCGCCACGAAGGGGTTGGTGAGCACGAACATCGAGACGACGCAGTTTCCGAACGAGGGCTGGCTGATGCCGCCGTAGTTGCCGTAGTTGAAGGGAGAGTAGCGCAGGAACTGCGCGTTGGCGGCGTCATTGAGCAGGTGCGTCGTACCGCCCCCGGGCAGGCGGGCGAAGTTGGTAAAGCGACCCAGATAGAGCCAACCGGCCGTCACGGACTCCTGCTGCGTGAAGGTCTGGAGCTCGGACGGGTCCACGAACGGCTCGGCGCAAACCTTGCCTTCGGCCGCGACCGGGATCGTGTTGAAGTTGCTGATGTAGTCGCCTGTCTTGACGTAGACCGACACGAAGCAGCCGGTGGAGCCGCGCGGAATGCGGGCGACGATCTGGTCCAGGCCCGGATACTGCGAGCGGCCGTGGTAGAGCGTTTCGGCCTTCTTGTTGCCGATGTAGAGCTCGAAGGGAAGGCTGTCGAGGCTTTGCGGATTCGAGATCAGCATGGTCTCGTCGCCCACGTAGCCGCCGAGGCCGGAGCCCCAGAAGATGACGACCTGGTCTTCCGCGGCCGCGTTGGTCGGTGTGAGCAGGTTGAAGCCGGCGTCCATCATCACCGCCTGACCCAAACCGTTGCCGCTCATCGTCATCAGACCGAAGGCGCTGCGGACGACCTTGATGGGGAACGGCGGGCTGGTCTGTCCGCCGTAGGCGACGGTGATCGTGCCGTCGCCTACCGGCGTGGCCGAAGGCAGGATGGCGGAGATCTGCCCCGGCGAGACGTAATAGGGGATCGCCTGCGTGGTGGAGCCGTTGACGGTGACGGTGAGGGTCACGCCGCCCAGGTTCTTGTCGAGAACCGGGTTGAAGCCGCCTTGCAGCAGTCCGGCCGGGGCCATCTGCGAGCCGTAGAGCACGAAGATCGAGCCCTGCGCGATGCCGTAGTTCGGCGTACCACTGAGCAGGTAGCTGTAGTTGTTCTGCAAACCGCCGATGGACGGCGCGGCGAGCGCGACGGCGCTCCAGCCGATGCACAAGGCCAAACAGGAGATCCAACGGGCCATCGAAACCTCCGATCCGCGCAAACAGCGCCGAAACCGGCGTTGCGATGGGATGTAGTATAAGCTGCCAGGAGAGGCCCGGTGCGTCGCGCAGGACCCCGAGATCGCAGGGAAAGTCAGGCCAAAGTGGCGCTAAAGGGCGAATCCCTTGACCGTTTGGCGGCCCTTGCGTATCGTGGGTGCGAAACCTGACGCGGCCGGGTCGCGTCGATGGATTGTCCGGCGTCGCCATGTGAGGAGCCGGAATCTCCGTGCGAGGAGAAGGATACGATCATGCTGCTGCGCCTCTCGACCTCATTCATCTTGCTCGTGGGACTGACGCTGCCATCGGCTCGCGCCGCCGAGGCGCCGCGCAATGAGCAGCCCAAGATTCCGGTCGAGCAGATCATCGACTCGTTCGTGAAGAAAGAGACCGAGTTCGCCACGGCGCGCGAATCCTACACCTACCGCCAGACGGTGAAGATGACGGAATACAACGAGGCCAACCGCCCGGCGGGCAGTTGGGAGCTCGTGCAGGACGTCATCTTCGGCCCCAACCGGGAACGCAGCGAGCGCGTGGTGTACGCTCCCGTACCGAGCCTTCGGCTGATTCAGCTCACGCCCCAGGACGAACAGGATCTGCGGGACGTGCAGCCGTTCGTGATGACGACCCAGAACCGCGACGAGTACGACATCGCGTACATGGGTACGGAGACGATCGACGAGATCGCCTGCTACGTGTTCTCGGTGAAGCCGATCGCGCTCGAGAAGGGCGAGCGCTACTTCCAAGGCCAGATCTGGGTGGACCAGCGCGATCTGCAGATCGTGAAGACCTACGGCAAGGGCGTTGGACGGCTGAAGAAGAACGAGGACAACCAGTTCCCGGCCTTCGAGACCTACCGGAACCAGATCGACGGCAAGTATTGGTTCCCGGTCTACACCCGGGCCGACGACGTGCTGCACTTCCGCAACGGCGACATTCGCGTGAAGATGGTCATCAAATACGAGAAGTACAAGCGCTATGGGGCCGAGTCCCAGATCACCTTCGGCGAGGCCGTGGAAGACCCGAACCCGACGACCGAGCCGCCGACGGCGCCGCCCCCGGCCGTGCCCAATCCGAAGTAGGTCGGACATCCATTAGACCCTCGAGAGGCCGCCTCGCCGGGCGGCCTCTCGTCGTTCCGCCCCCCTCTCCGCCGCGGGCCGGGCTGTCCCATATACTGAAATCGTCATGCGGCTCGAAGCCTGGGACGACTACGTTGCGCAACGCTACCAGCCCGGCAAGGCCGAGACGGCCTTCCGCGCCTACTCGGAGGCTCCCGCGGGAGTCAAAGAGCTCTACCGGCTGAACCACGAGGGGCAGACGCTGGACTTCGTGCGGTCCCGCCACGCCGAGTACCTGCCTCTACGCCGCGAGGCGACCACCATGTGGGAAGCCCTCGAACGGCTGAACGAGCTCGTCGACGACTCCGATCCGGATACGGATCTTCCCCAGATCGCTCACGCCCTGCAAACCGCGGAAAAAGCCCGCGCCGACGGCAAGCCGGACTGGATGCAGTTGGTGGGGCTGATCCACGACGCCGGCAAGATGCTGTGCTTCTGGGGCGAGCCGCAGTGGGCGGTCGTGGGAGACACGTTTCCGGTCGGCTGCGCGTTCTCTGACAAGATCGTCTATCCCGAGTACTTCGCCGGCAACCCGGACGTCGCCAATCCGCTGCTGTCGAGCGAAATGGGGATCTACGAGGCGGGCTGCGGACTCGACAACGTGCTGCTGGCCTGGGGTCACGACGAGTACATCTACCAAGTGCTGCGCGACTCCAAGATGCCCGCCGCCGGCTTGGCGATGTTGCGCTACCACTCCTTCTACCCCTGGCACCGCGAGGGCGCCTACGCGCGCTTCATGGATGCGAGCGACCGGGAGAAGTTGTTCTGGGTGCGCGAATTCAACCAGTACGACTTGTACTCCAAGGGCGATGCCGCCCCCGACGTGGCCGCATTGAAGCCGTATTACCAGCGATTGATCGACAAGTATCTCCCCGCCGCCATCCAGTGGTAGGCGGTGGCGGAAATCAGCCGGCAACGAGGCCAGACAGGGTCGCGTCCATTGAGACGCGCCCGTTGGATCTGACCTAAGTTGGAGGCTGAGATGCGGAAAATCCTACCGATCGCCCTGCTGGCCGCCGTCCTGGCCGGCCCGTTCGCGCCGCTGGTGAGCGCCGGAGACCAGGGTTCGTCGTTCAGCCTCTTCGACCACAAGACGAAGAAGCGGGCGGCCAAGAGCTGGAAGAAGACCCAGAAGGACCTGCGCAAGAACGCCAAGAGCTACAACAAGACGGGCCGCAAAGCCCTCAAGCGAGCCGATAAGAATCTGCGCAAGAAGATGAAGAGCTGGAGCCGCTGATCCCGCCGGGTCTGCGGCTCGCGCCTACAGTGAGTCCCCTTCCACCGGCAGCCCGTGCATCTTGCGGTAGATGGGGCCGTCGAACACCCGCGTGGACTTGAACAGCTCGTGGCGGCCGTCGCCGGCTTCCGGCCGAGCCAGCGTCAGGATGGCCGCTTCTTCCTCCGCCGACAGCGGCTGAAAGTCTCGGGCGATCTTCAAGTCCGCCTGGAGTTGCTCCATCGTCAGCCAGCCGCGCGAGATGGCCGATACCGGGCGGCTCAGCGCGAAGCGTACGCACTGCTCGGCGGTTACCTGGGTATCGGTCACGATCTTCGATTCGCGGGGTCCTCCGCCGAGGGTCTTCATGCCGATCACGCCCACGTCCTTGGCCAAGCACAGGGGGACTGTGTCGCTCTGGAACGAGCGGTAGAAGCGATCCATCACGTTGATCGGCATCTGCGCAGTCGCCCAGTCGTAGGGCTTGTCGAGCATCTTGTTGTGGATGCGCGGGTCCTTGTGTCCGGTGAAGCCGATGTAGCGCACCTTGCCTTCCTGCTGCGCCTGCAATGCGTACTTCAGACCGCCCTTCTCGAACACCCAGTCGGGGTCGTTGTCGTAGTTGGTCTCGTGGAACTGCCACAGGTCGAGGTGATCGGTGCGCAGGCGGCGTAGGCTGTCCTCCAGGCACTGCTTGCTGAAGGTCTCGTCGCGGCCGGAGTTCTTCGTCATCAAGAAGACTTTCTTGCGCCAGCCGCCCTGCAAGCCTTCGCCCATGAACTCCTCGGCCGTGCCGTCGCCGTACATCCAGGCGTTGTCTAGAAAGTTCACGCCTTCGTCGATGGCCGTATGCAGCATGCGGAAAGCCGCGGCCTTGTCCTGCCCGGCGGCGCGCCCGAAGTGGGCTCCGCCGAGGGCGAGGATCGAGACCTGCTCGTTGGTGCGGCCCAGCCGGCGGGTGGGGATGCCTCCCGGGCGGTTCTTCTGGGCCAACGCTTGCTGGGCAAGGGCCGCCAGACCGGCGGCGGCGCGAAGGAACTGTCGACGGTGGTTGTCCATGACGGCTAGGTCTCCTCAACCGGCCTGCGGCGGACCATCAGGCGGTTCTGCCCTTTTTGCACGACTTCTTGGCGCTGATTGCGCAGCTCGAGATCGAGCGTAACGACGCCCCGGTCCGGCTTCGAGCGCGAGGCGCGCTTTTCGGCGACGCGCAGGGTGGCCGTCACCGTGTCGCCGATGAAGATCGGACCGGTGAAGTCCCACGACCAGTGCAGCGAAGCCATGGCGTGAATATGGAACAGCGAGCGGTTCTTGAGCCCGTCAGTGATCGCCAGGCCCAGCAGGCCGTGCGCCACGCGGCGTCCGTACTCGGTCTTGGCGGCGAACTCGTCGTTGGTATGCAGCTCGAAGAAGTCCATCGACAGGCCGGAGAACTGCATCACATGCCAGTCGGTGACGGTGATGCCGGGCGTCTCAAAGACTTCGCCGATCTCGATCTCTTCGAAGTAGCGTTGCGCCATGGAAGGTCCGCAAAAAGCGCGTTCATGGTACCACGGCCCCGGCGGGTTCCACGCCTTCCAGGGCTTCGCGCTGAGCGGCGCTGAAGCGGCAGCCGGGCGGGGCCTGGGCGAGCTTGTGCAACTGTTCGATCATTCCCACCGTGCGCATGGCGAGCATCAGGTTGTTGCGGGCGTCGAAGTTGCAGGGGTCGAGCGCGAGGGCCGTGCGGAAGGCCTCCACGGCTTCCACGCGGCGGCCCAGCAGCCACAGCGACGAGCCGATGTTGGCGCGGATCTGGGAGTCCTCCGGACTGAGCTCCAGGGCCTGCTCAAAGGCCTTCAGAGCCTGGGCCGGGTCGTTGAGCTGCAGCTCGAAGACGCCGAGCTCGGCCAGCGGCAGGGGGTTCGTCGGTTCCAGCCGCCGGGCCTCGTCGATCAGGCTCCGGCGCTCGTCGAGTCGCACGGCGCCGCCGGATTCCAGAGCGCGGGCTAGCTGGAGCTTGGGCCGGACCTTGTTCGGTGACTTCGCCGCGGCGTCGCGCCACAGGGTCTCCTCGGTGCGCCAAACGTTGGTACGGCGGACCGTCAAGGCGCCGAGCGTCACGGCCAAGGCCAACACCGCCGCTGCAGTGGCCCGCCGGGGCAGGCGTTGCAGCAGCAGACCCACGCCCAGGCTGAAGCTCAGCATCGGCAAAAGCATGCGCCGCTCGGCGGTCAGGTCCGCCAACGGCAGCACGCTGGAGGTGGGCGTCAGCAACAACAGCCCGCCCAACCACCAATAGATCTCCGGCCAGCGCCGCACGAACCACAGGCCGAGACCGACCAGCGCCAGCAGCGCGGTCCAAGCTGTGGCCGTCGCAAGATCCAAGCTTGTCGAGGCCTGCCAGTCGCGGTCGAAGTTCTGCCCGTAGGGCGCGATCAGCAGCCGCAGATACAGCCACACGGCGCGGCCCTGGGTGAGCAGATAGCTCCAGGGCGTCAGATCGCCGGCCTCCGAGCCGGCGCCGGCCCCGGGCGTCTTCTCGATGGCGTAGAACAGGCGCGCTGCGAACAGCGCCACGGCGGCGACCATCGCCCCCAGCGGCGCCAGCAGGCCGCGCAGCGAGCGCTTCCGCCAGAAGACCTCATAGCCAGCGAGGAAGACCGGAAAGGCGGCTGCTTCTTCCTTGGCGAGCATGGCCAGCACAAAGCAACCGACCGCTTGCCAACGCCTCTCGGCGGTCCATGCCAGCCAAGCCAGGGCGGTGAACAACGCCGCCAGCAGGCCGGACCGCGCAAACACGTAGGCCACGGCCTCGGTCTGCAATGGGTGCAACGCAAACACGACCAACGCCGCCACCGCTGCCACCGGCGGGAGCAGCCGGCGGTAGAGGAGGGCGGTCACGCCGAGCAGGAGGCCGAACACGAGCAGGTTCGTGGCGTGGAACGCCCAGGGATGGAAGCCCTGCAGCCGTTCGTTGATCCAGAAGGTCAGATACGTCAGCGGCCGCGTGCGGGCGGGATTGGCCAGGATGTCGACCCAGCCGTCGGCGCGGCCGATAGCCGGATCTCCGGGCAGCGAGTGATCGTCGAAGACGAACGGAGCGTTCAAGCTGCCGGAGTGGAGAAACAGCGCCAGCAGCACGATCAGCGCAGCGAGCGCCCAGGCCTTCCAGCCGTTGCGGGCGGAAGCGGGCGGAAGCTGCGTCACCGCCGAACGGACCTGCGCTCGGCGACGGCGGGAGCTGCCGGGCGAGCTAGCCATAGTAGTTGGCGTGCAGCAGGGCGGCCAGCGTTCGCTCGGCGGCGCGCCTCCAGGTGTAGGCTTTGGCGCGCTTGAGCCCCGCCTGTACGTTGCGTCCGCGCAGCGCCGGGTCGCGCAGAATGCGGGCCACGGCCGCGGCGATCTCGTCTTCCTTGGAGGGGTCGAACAGCTCGGCTGCGCCCTTTGCGATCTCCTGTAGCGGCCCGATGTCCGAACAAGCGACCGGCAGGCGGCAAGCCAGGGCCTCCAGCACCGGCATACCGAAGCCTTCGAAAATCGACGGAAACACCAGCGCCTCGGCGTACTTGAACAGCGCCAGCAGGGTCGGACGCGGTTGCCAGCCCAGCACCTTCACGTGCTCGGTCAGACCGGCCGCAGCGATGGCGTCCGGCAGACCCTTGGCGCTCTTGCCGGGCAAGCCGCAGATGGCCAGCTCGAGCTCGGTTCCTTCGGCCCGCAGCAGCTTGTATGCCCCCAGCAGGCGTTCCCAGTTCTTGTGCGGGTGCGTGGTGGAGACCACCAGAAGATACTTGCGCTCCTCGAGCCCCAGCTCCGCCAGCGGCGCGGCCGTGTACTCCGGGTTCTCCTTCAGGCCGAAGAAGTCCTTCTCCACGCCGTGGGGAATCACGCGCACCCGGGCGGGGGGAACCTCGTAGATCTCTTCCAGGTCCTTCCGCGTGTTTTCCGAGACGGCGATGAGCAGCTTCGAGCGGCGCACCGACTGACGCACGGAAGCCTCCCACGCTCTCAGCTCGAAATATCCAAAATTCTCCGGGTGCCGGCGATGCTGCAAGTCGTGGATCACGGTCACGCCGCGCCCGCGATGCCAGCGCGGCGAGGTGAACCCGGGCGAGAACAGCACGTCCAAGTCCTGGTGGAAGGCCCGCCAAGCCAAGCCGGTCTGCTCCCAGATCAACCGGCCCGGCCGGAACTTCGCGCGCACGCCCGTCTCCACCGGCGCGAAGTTGGCCGCCCGCGGACACAGGTCCGGGCCGGTTTCCCGGTTCACGTACACGAAGTACTGGTTGCGCCGATCAATCTCCGACAAGGCCTGCAAGAGGTTGCGCAGGTAGATCTCGGTGCCGCCCACGCCGCCCGGGATCAGGTACAGGGCGTTGACCCCGATGCGTAGACGGGAAGGCATTCCGTAACGGAAGTTCCATCATAGCGTGAGAGTGCGACGCAATCAGACCGCGCCTTCAGCGGTTGTAGAAGGGAGTCGGCCCGCGCAGCTCCATCCAGATGCGGTCGCATTCCCGGCGGATGTCCTCGGATAGCGGCGCACTCGCCGCGGCCCGTAGGTTGGCTTGCAGGTGCTCCAATTTCGAGGCCCCCAGAATCACGGAATCGACATGGTCCTGGTCGAGCAGCCAGCGGAAGGCGATCTCGAGTAGGCTGCGGCCACTGTCGGCGGAGAGCTTCTTGAGATCCTCCACCGCCCGGAAGTAGGCCTCGTGCCAGTAGCGGCCGAGATACTGCTGGTTGCCGTCGAAGCGAGTGCCGGCGATCGGGCCGCTCTCCAACGACTGCTTGCCGGTCAGCAGCCCGCCCGCCAGGGGATTGTAGACCACCAGGCTCACGCCGTACCGGCGGGCGAACGGCACATACTCCTGCTCGATGCCGCGGGCCAGTAAGTTATACATCGGCTGAGAGATAGAGGGAGGTTGCCAGCCCTTTTTGTCACTCAGCGCAAACATCTCGGCGATTTGCCAAGAGGCGTAGTTCGAAACCGCTCCGTAGCGAATCTTTCCGGCGCGGCGAAACGCGTCGAGCGCCTCCAGGCTCTCTTCTGCGGGCGTCGCAGGATCGGGCTGGTGCAGGTAGTATACATCTAGATACTCTGTCTGGAGTCGGCGTAGACTGTCGTCCAGGGCACGTTCGAGGGCTTCGCGAGACAGTCCAGAATATTGGACAGGAACCCCCATCTTGCCAAAACCCTTGCTCGCGAGCACGACGTTCTGCCGCTTCCCGCGCAGGCAACGACCCAGGAGTTCCTCGGACAACCCCTGGTTATAGACGTTCGCCGTATCGACGAAATTGACGCCCGCGTCGAACGCCGCGCCCAGCAGGTGAGCCGTATCTGACTCGTTGACCTGGGAGCCCATGGTCATTGTTCCCACACACAGGCGGGAGACGGTCAGTTCAGTGTGCGAAAGTTGTCGTAGCTCCATGAATGCCTCGAGACTTACAAACTATTTTCAGGTCAAGTATGGTTCCGGAATCTGAGCCCATGCTAGCATCATCAAATATGACCGACGTTACCAACAGTGCAGTAAGTATGCTCATAGCCGAGCGCGACCGGATTGATCAAGCTATTCGCCTGCTGCAAGGCGGAGCTTCGGCCGCTCCGGCCCGCACTGCCCCCAAGCGCAAAGGCCGCCCTCCCTTGACGGAAGAAGCGCGCAAAGCGCAGTCGGAGAAGATGAAGGCCTACTGGGCCGACCGCAAGAAGAGCGAGAAAGACAAGGCCGCCAAGAAGGCGGCCAAGTAAGCGCCGACGCAGTCCGGCGTTCCGTCCTTAGACAGAGGCTGGACCGACCGTCCCCCCAGACGTCACGGTCCAGGCCTTTTGCCCGTTATTGTGATACGCGGAACTCGTCCCCCTGGTGGCAATCAACTCTTCCACGGTGGGCTGGAGGTAGCCTGTGTCGTCCTGGCACCGGGAGAGCAACGTGGACTCTTGGCCAGTCCACTGCCAGGGAAAACGAAACCGCGTGAAGGCTTTCGGAAAGCGGGGCTCCTGGAGAAGAGCCTCGCTCCACGTAGAGCCGCCATCCGTCGAAACCTCAACCTTCTCAATCCGACCCCGTCCGGACCAAGCCAATCCCCGCACCTCGTAGAAGCCGGGACCGGGCAACGTCTGCCCTCCGGACGGTTCGGTAATCACCGACTTGGCGTCCATGGCGAATGTGAATTGCCAAGCGCTGCCGTCGGGCATCAGCTCGGTGTACTTTGACGTCTCGTCCTTGGTCATGAACGGCTGATCGCCCACCAGGATACGGTGGAGCCACTTTACGTTCGCGTTGCCTTCCCAACCCGGCAAGATCAACCGCAGCGGATATCCCTGCGACGGACGGATCGCCTCTCCGTTCTGGCCGTAGGCCACCAAAGCGTCGTCGAGAGCCTTTTCCAGCGGCACGCTGCGCGACATGCGGCAGGCGTCGCCGCCTTCGGCCAGCAGCCACTTGGCTTCCGGCTGCAGGCCCACCTCTTCGAGCACTGTTTTGAGCGGAACGCCGGTCCACTCGCTGCAACTGGCAAGACCATGGCTGGCGTCCACCGTCGGCCCGCGGTTCGGGCCCCATTCGCCGCCGCTGTTGCCCGAGCATTCCACGAAATAGACCCGCGAAACCGAAGGCAGCCGGCGCAGGTCCGCCACGCTGAACAGCATCGGACGCTCGACGAGCCCGTGGATGACCAGCCGGTGCTTTTCGGGATCAATGTCGGGAACGCCGGAGTGGTGCCGCTCGAAGTGCAGCGACGACGGCGTGATGACGCCGTGCGTCGACGCCAAGGGCGTGCGGGAGGAGGAAACCTCCGGGTTCTTGACGGTTCGCATCGCGCGCGCGACCGTCTCGAAGCGGGAACGCTCGCCGTAGGCGCTCACGGGCGAGCCCAGCCGGCTCGGCGCCTCGCTGGATGGCGTCCCCTCGGGCGATTGGCAGGCCCCGAACAGGCCCAGCGTACCGGCAAGGCCGAGAAATCGGCGGCGATTGGCGATGTCAGACATCAGAGCACTCCTTCCGAGACGCTCTATCTTACCGCCCGACCCACAGACTCCCAAGCCCGGGATCGCACAGCCGCTACTGCGCGAACGGAATCTCGAAGTAGAACAACTCCTGGCCGGTGGACATATCGCGCAAACCGGAGATGTAGATCGAAGCGCCGGCCAGCGGGTCGCCCTTGTCTCCGACGTCGAAATAGAAGAAGCCGCCTTCGGTGGCGCCGGGCGGGACGATCGGCGCCGTGAGCTCGTGATTGACGACCTCGGGCTGCGCCAACGGGCCCTTCTTGACCTTCGGCCGGCTCAAGCCCGGCACGTTGGGAATGTAGCGCGGCTTGGGCCGTGGTTGGTTGCCCTTGGGATTCCAGGTCTGCAAATCCCTGCCGGGGATCGACTCCAAGCCTTCGTTGCGCCCCTTCACGTAGCGCACTTGAAGATTCTCGATGTTGATCACGCCCTCGCCCTCATTGGTGATCACCACGAGCACCGGCAGAAAGCCATATTTGTAAGGATCCGCCTTGCCGAGCGCGGTCTCTCGCTGCGGGTCGTCGTGGTAGGACTTGATCGCCACGGTCACCGAGCCTTGCTTCTGCTTGGCCGGATAGGCGGAGGCTTCCTGCGGGCGAAATCGCGTCTCGGCCGCCGTGAGGATGGCGATTCCGGCCAACGCCGGGAGAGAATAGCGCGCCAAGCGCATTACCATCGGAAAAAGGCCGCTTTGCTGGGTCAGCTCTATCATCTGTTGTTGCTCGTGGGCGCGCCCGTCCTGGTCCCCTATTTGATCTGGCGAGCGCTGGCCAGGGGTCATGCTTGGGGACGGCTGGGCGAGAAGTTCGGTTACTTGCCGCCCTCGATCCGCCAAGCTGAGCCCGGCGCCATTTGGGTTCACGCAGTCTCTGTCGGGGAGGCTTTGTTGTGCGCGCAGCTCCTGCCGGCCCTGCGGCGGCAGTTCCCCGATCAGAAGATCCTGGTCTCCACCGGCACGCCCACCGGGCAGCAGCAAGCCGTGGAAAGACTGTCGCGCTGGGCGGACGGCTTCTTCTATGCGCCGCACGACTTCCCTTGGGCGGTCGCGAAGACCTTGCGTGCGATCCGCCCGCGTCTGCTGATCGTCATGGAGACCGAGATCTGGCCGAACCTGTTCCGCCAGGCAAAGGCCTGCGGCGCGGGCGTATTGCTGGTCAACGGGCGCATCTCGGACCGCTCGGCCCCACGCTACCAACGCCTGCGCGGCTTCTTCGGACCGGCGCTCGAGGCTTGCGACGAGATCCTGGCGCAGTCGGAGCTCGACGCCGAACGGGTCCGCGCCGCCGGAGCGCCGGCCGACTCGGTGTCGGTCGGCGGCAATCTCAAGTACGACTTCGACGCCAAGGACGCCCAGACGCCGGCAGCGGTGCGGGACCTGCTGGCGGCATTGGCCCCGGACGCCGTGATCCTGGCCGGCAGCACGCGCGAGGACGAGGAGGCGCCGGTCGCCCGCGCGTTCCTCGAAGTCGTCGCTCGCCATCCGCGATCTCTGCTCGTGGTGGCGCCGCGGCATCCGCAACGCTTCGACGAGGCGGCCGAGGCCCTGGCCGGAGCCGGCCTCGCTGTCGTACGGCGCTCGAGCTTGCCCCTGAGCGAGATCCCAGCACTGCCGGCGGCCTTGCTGGTGGACAGCTTGGGAGAGCTCGCCTCGCTCTACCCGTTGGCGGACGCCGTCTTCGTCGGCGGCTCCCTGAACGGCTGGGGCGGCCACAACGCCTTGGAGCCGGCCTTGGCGGGCAAGCCCGTCGTCGTCGGCCCCACGATGCAGAACTTTCGCGAGATCACAGAACGCCTGCTGACGGCTGGGGGGCTAGCGCAGATCGAGAAGCCTGACCAGCTCGGGCCTTTGTGGCTGGAGTGGCTGGCGGACCCGGCCGCCGCAGCCGCCCTGGGGGCCCGGGGTCGCGCGGTGGCCGAAGCCGCCCGCGGGGCGGCCGAGCGGGCCGCCGCAGCCGCTCGCGAAGCCTGGTCGGCGGCGGCCCCGACGACTCCGCCCAGCATATGGCGGCGGCTGGCGCTGGGACCGCCGGCCGCGCTGTGGAGCCTGGGCGCGAGGGCGCATCGCGGTCTGTATGCGAGCGGGCTGCTCGGCCGCAGCCGGTTGCCCCGCTTCACGCTGGCCGTGGGCAACCTCACAGCCGGCGGCGTCGGCAAGACGCCCACGGTGCTGCGGCTCGCCGAGCAGCTCGCGCTGCGCGGCCTCGAGCCGGCGATCCTCACTCGCGGCTACCGGCGCCGCTCGCAGGAGCCCGTCGTCGTCTCCCTGCCCCACCGGCCGCAAGACGCCGCCGCGATGGGCGACGAGGCCTGGCTGCTGCAGGAGCGGCTCGAGCAGGTCGGCCTCCCAGCGCCGATCGGGGTGTCCGGGGACCGCTGGAGGGCCGGCCTCCGCCTGCTCGAAGAGGTCCGGGTCGATCTGTTTCTGCTCGACGACGGCTTGCAGCACCACCGCCTCGAACGAGACTTCGACCTAGTGCTGCTCGACGTGGCGCGGCCCGTCTTCAGAGAGGCTTCCCTGCCCCTGGGCCGCCGCCGCGAGCCCTTCTCGGCGCTATCGCGCGCGCAAGCCTTTCTGCTCACCCGCACGGCGCCGGGCTGCCGTTACGACGACGTGCGCCGGAGGCTGGCGAGGCTCAACCCGAAGGCGCCGGTCTACTTGGCCCGCATGGTCCCGGTGGAGACCCGTCCGGCCGATCGTTTGCCGCGCCGCGCTCTGCGGCTCGAAGAGCTGGCCGGACGGGCCGTCTTCGCCTTCTGTGGCCTGGGCGCTCCGGAAGCCTTCTGGCGTACGCTGAAGGAGTTGGGCTGCAACGTCGTCGGTCGTCGAGCCTTCCCGGACCATCACCGCTACTCGCTGGACGACTGGTGGCGCATTGCCGCCGACGCGCGCGACTGCCAAGCCGAGATCGTCTTGACCAGCGAGAAGGATCTGGTGAACCTGGAGCCCGAGGTTCCCCCCGAAATGCGCACCGGCGCGCCGCCGCTGTATGCTTTGATCGCCGAACAGCGCATCGACGACGAACAGGCCCTGCTGGACCGGATCGAGGAGGCTGTCCAGGCCAGGCGGGCCCTCGATTCGAGGCGGACCGGGCCATGAAGATCCTGCTGCGGGCCACCAACTGGCTGGGCGACGCCGTGATGTCGCTGCCAGCCTTGCGCGCCGTGCGGGAGGTCTATCCCGCCGCCGAGATCAGCGTGCTGGCTCGGCCTTGGGTCGCCGACCTGTACGCCCGGGAGAGCTTTGCCGACCGCATCCTGCCCTACGACCGGCAGGGCTCGCACCGCGGCTTTGGCGGGCGCTGGAGGCTCGCCAATCAGCTCCGCGCAGAGCGCTTCGACCTGGCCATTCTGTTCCAGAACGCCTTTGACGCCGCCCTGCTCGCGTGGCTCTCGCGGGCTTCCGAGCGCATCGGCTACGCCCGCGATGGCCGCAGCGCCCTGTTGACCCAGCCCATCGAGGTCCCCGCATCGGGCCAGATTCCGGCGCACGAGCGGTATTACTACCTCGAGTTGCTGCACCGCGCCGGGCTGATCCCGTCGCTGCCCGACTGCCCTGACATCCGCCTGGACGGTCTGGAAGATGCGGCTCGAGCCGGGCGCGCCGGCTGGCGACAGCGGGGCCTGCCCGAAGGTCCTTGGATCGGCGTCAGCCCCGGCGCGGCCTACGGCGGGGCCAAGCGTTGGCTGCCGGAGCGCTTCGCTGCCGCGGCCTCGACCCTGGCCGACGAGTTGGGCGCCTCGGTCGCTCTGTTCGGGGCGGGCGGCGAGGCGGAGCTGTGCGAGACGATCGCCGCCGGCATCGGTCCGCGCGCCTTCGTTCTGGCCGGCAAGACGTCGCTGCGCGAATACATCGAGCTGGCCTCCACTTGTTCGCTCTACCTGACCAACGATTCCGGCCCGATGCACGTGGCTTGCGCGCTGGGTGTACCGACGGTGGCGATCTTCGGCGCGACCAACCATGTGACCACGGGCCCCTCGGCCTCGTGGGCGCGCGTGGTGCGCGAACCGGTGGAGTGCAGCCCCTGCCTGCTGCGCGAGTGCCCCTTGCCGGAGCATCTGTGCATGCTGGGCGTGAGCGCGGAACGTGTGGTGGCCGCCGCCCATGAGCTGCTCGCCGGAGCCGCGGGGCCGAACACGCATGGACCCCGCTGATCCGGGAGCCCGACAGGGGTAATCTATAGGCCATGCCGGCCCTCTCGGACTCCATCGGATCGAACCTCGAGCTCTTCGTCGACAAGCACCGCATCGCCAAGCTCGACGGCGTTGAGCTGCGCCTGCACGCGCCGCGCGACGGCGGTGTGGCGCTCGAGTTCGATCGGCCCTGGGAAGGCGTCTACGCGGCCTACGTAACGGTGATGAAGGACGCCGACCGCTACCGCATGTACTACCGGGGCTGGGGCGGGCCGGACAAGCCCGAGCTGGTCTGCCTGGCCGAGAGCGACGACGCCTTGACGTGGCGCCGCCCCTCGCTGGGCCTGTTCGACTGGGAAGGCTCCAAGGCGAACAACATCGTTCGCGACGGCATCGGCCGGCACAACTTCACGCCTTTCGTGGACGCCAAGCCCGGCGTCCCGGCCACCGAGCGCTACAAGGCCGTCGGACGTGGCATCGACCCCAATAAGACGCTGTTCGCCTTCGCCTCGCCCGACGGCTTGCACTGGGAGCTGCTCTCCGACAAGCCCGTCTTCACCCAAGGAGCGTTCGACTCGCAGAATCTGGCTTTCTGGGACGAGACGGTCGGTCGCTACCGGCTCTACTTCCGCACCTTTCGCGACCGGGTCCGCGAGATCAGCGTGACCGCCTCCGACGACCTGCTGCATTGGGACGAGCCGCAGCCAATCGCCCTCGACCCGCCGACGCCCGAAAACTTCTACACCAACGCCATCACGCCGTACTTCCGCAACCCACAGTACCGTTTCGGCTTCCCCAAGCGGTACATCCCCAAGCGCCGCAAGCTGGAAGGCCACGAGGCCGAGGGCATCTCCGAGGCGGTGTTTCTATCGAGCCGCGACGGCCTGCGTTTCGACCGGGTCTTCATGGAGGCCTGGATTCGGCCCGGCCTCGACCAAGAGAACTGGGGCGACCGCAGCCTGATGACCGCCTGGGGCCTGCATCAGACCGGCCCCGAGGAGATGTCCGTCTGGTACAGCGAACACTACCGCTTCCCCAGCGCGCGGCTGCGGCGCGGCGTGTTGCGGCTCGACGGGCTGGCCTCGGCCCACGCAGGCTACGGCGGCGGGGAGGTGTGGACCAAGCCGGTGCGATTCACCGGCAAGCGGCTGGAGCTCAACTACTCCACCGGCGCCGGCGGCTCGGTGCGGGTGGAGCTACGCAACCGCTTCGGCAAGCCGCTGCCGGGGCTCACCCTAGACGAGGCGCCGGAGCTCTACGGCGACAAGATCGCCGAGACCTACGCCTGGAAGCAAGGGACCGACGTCTCTTCGGCCGAAGGCGAGCCGGTCCAGCTCCGCTTCGTGCTCAAGGACGCTGACCTGTACTCGTACCGCTTCGTCTAGCGGCCGCGGATCACACCGGAGCGATCAGCCGCTTGCCGCGGCAGATCGTCAGCCGGCTGCGCAGCGCCTGTTGCACGGTGACGGCGTTGCGCTGCGAGTCGATCAGGTTGACTTCCGCGTCGGCCAGCTCGAGCAGCGCGATGTCGGCCGGACCGCCGACTTCCAGCGACCCCATCTGCGGCAGCCGGTCGACGATCTTGGCCGGGTTGGCCGTGGCGCGAACCAGCACATCCTCCAGGCTCATGCCGAGGCTGAGCATCTTGGTCAGCGTGGTCGGCATGTCGAACACGGGGCCGTCGACATTGGCCTCGTAGACGTCGGTGGAGATGGTGTCGGGCAGAAACCCCTGGTCGAGCGCCTTGCGGGCCACCTCGAAGTTGAAGCTGCCCGAACCGTGGCCCACGTCGAACAGCACCCCGCGCCGAC
Source organism: Acidobacteriota bacterium (assembly GCA_016125275.1). Taxonomy (GTDB): domain Bacteria; phylum Acidobacteriota; class Terriglobia; order Bryobacterales; family UBA6623; genus RI-231. The sequence goes on from WGMB01000002.1 coordinate 251,234, forward strand.
GGGCGGCGAGGACGCTCGGCTTGATGCGACCGTCGCCATCGAGGATGCCCAGGGTGTGGGCGTTGTAGCAGTGCGTCACCACGTCGCCGGGCCGCATCAGCTCCATCACCTCGTCGGTCGTCGGCGGAGCGAAGCTGATATGGGCCATCAGGGGCAGCCTGTACTGGTCGCACAGCTCGCGGGCGATCTGCAGGAAGGCCAAGCTGTGCGGGCCGTTCATGTTCGAGCCGACTTGCAACTTCACGCCGAGTACGATGTCTCGGTTGGCGACGGCGGCTTCGCCGGTGGGCTTCAGCACGCTGCGGCAGTACTTGACCGGGTCCTGCGAGGGGTCGCGGTTGCTGGGGTACAGGTAGACGAAGCCGTAGATGCGGGCCTGGGCGGGCCGCGCGATGAACTTCCGGAACCCCTCCATCTCGGTGTAGGCGAACGTGCCGGCGTCCACCCAGGTGGTCACGCCGGAACGAGCGGCGAGCGAGTCCGCCTCGATGCCGAGCTTCAGCCCATAGTGGATGTGGGTGTGCAGATCGACTAGGCCGGGCGTCACCAGCAGCCCCTTGGCCGGAATGACCTCCACGGCGCGCTCGCTCGGGATGCTCGGCTCGATGGCGGCGATCCGCCCGTCGAGCACGGCGACGTCGGCGGCCTGCCGAAATCCTCGCCCGGGGTCCAAGACCTCTCCGCCCTGGACCATCAGGTCGTAGCGGCGATTGCGTTGGGCCGCAGCCGGGCTCCACAGGCCGGCGCCGGAAGCCGCCGCCAACGTCCGAACAAGCTCGCGTCGCGTCATCGTGCAGTTCTCCCCGCCTTGGCCGCCACCGTCGGGCGGCGCAAGGCGATGCCCGAGATTCTACCGCCGACCGCCGGGTTGGCGGAACGTCCACGCGCCCGCGACGCTGTTGCGGCGGCGTTTCGGCGACTTCGAGACCACAACCCGTGCGGAGGTATTTGCCCGGGCCGGAGGCCTCTATTGTGTGACAATTCCGCTACCGGCTGACTTTCTTCGATTCCCCGTTGTATAGTTGAAACACCCCCCCGCGGGATCATTCGATCCCATTTCCGTCCATGGCCGAGACTTTCCCGGACTGACGGAACGTCCGTGCTGTTATTTGGAGGAAAGGAATGCGCTCTATCGCGTCCGTCGGGTGCGTGGCACTCTTTGTATTTTCGGGGCTCGCCTCCGCCGTTGATTGGGAACCCATCGATCCCGCGCTCCTTTCGCTGCAGAAACCCAAGATCGATCCCGACGCGGATGCTGAAGCCGTGTTCTGGAAAGTCTGGCTCGCCGACAAGATGCAAGGCGACATGCCCCAGACCTTCGAGCAGCACTACGTTCGCCTGAAGATCTTCACCGACCGAGGGGTCGAGAACCACACCACCGTGGATCTGGCCTCGGTCCGCAAGACTCGCATCGACACCGTCCGCGGCCGCACCATCAAGCCCGACGGCCGCATCGTGGAGCTCGAGAAGGCGACGGTCTTCGAGCGCGACGTGGTCAAGGCCGGCGACGTGCGCGTCCGCATGCGGTCGTTTTCGATGCCGAACGTAGAGGTCGGCGACGTCATCGAGTACCAGTGGCGCGAGGTACGCGACAATTCCTTCGCCAACTACAAACGGCTGTACTTCCAACGCGATATTCCCAGTTGGCTGATCACGTACTACGTGATGCCGTCGCAGTTCGCCATCCAGTGGGGCTACACCATGCGGAGCCAGAGCTTCAACTGCGAGCATTCGGGATTCAACCGCGAGCCGAACGGATATTTCGAGACGCATGTAGAGAATGTGCCCGCATTTCGCGAGGAACCCTACATGCCCCCGGAGGACCAGGTGCGCTCGTGGTTGCTGCTGTACTATGCCGAGCGCGGCGACGAGAAGCCCGAGAAATTCTGGAATTCTCACGGCAAGGAGCTCTACAGCCAGTACCAAAAGGATATGAAACCGGACGGCGCCGTCAAGAAGGCCGCCGCCGAGATCATGGACGCCTCCGATTCCGCCGAGGCGAAAGCCGATAAGGTTCTGGCCTTCGTCCACCGCGAGATCAAGGACATCTACCACGACCGCTCCGGCATTTCGGCCGAGCAGCGCGGCAACCTCAAGTCCAACAAGGGTCCCGGAGACACCCTCGAGCAGAAGATGGGGACAGCGTACGACATCATGATGCTGTTCGGATCGCTGCTGCAGGCCGGGGGCGTGGATGCTCGCATCGCCAAGCTGCCGCGCCGCGACGACCGCTTCTTCGACCCGAACTTCCTCAATCCCTACTTCCTCGACGGAATGGCCGTGGCCGTTCCGCTGGGCGACTCCAACTGGAAGTTCTACGACCCGGCTTCGCCGTATCTCGGCCCCGGCATGTTGCAGTGGCCCGAAGAGGGCATCGAGGCGCTGGTCACCGACTCCAAGAAGCCCGCCTGGGTGCGCACCGGCTTGACCGAGCCGGGAGGAACGCTCACCCACCGCAGCGGCGAGTTCACCCTGCTGCCCGACGGTACGCTCGAAGGCAAGGTCACCCAGACCTACAGCGGCCACCTCGGCGGCAACCTGAAGAGGATCTACGACGGCCTCAGCGAGGAGGAGCGCATCGAGCGCATCACCGACAACCTCGAAAGCAGGCTCTCCACGGCGGAGGTCAGCGAGATCAACATTGCCCACATTGACGAGACGGGCGATCAGCTCTCGTATTCCTACAAGATCCGCGTCCCCGGCTACGCCGTGCCGACGGGCAAGCGGCTGTTCCTGCAGCCCGGCTTCTTCGAGCGCAATCGAGCGGCTCTGTTCACCACGAGCGAGCGCCGCCACGACGTGTACTTCACCTACGGCTGGTCGGAGAAGGATCACGTGACGATCCAGATGCCCGAGGGCTACGAACTCGAGGACGCCGAGGCGCCCCAATCCTTCAAGCTGGGCGAGTTCGGCGAGTACACCGTCAAGCTGGCCAAGACCTCCACCGGCAAGCTCATCTACGACCGTATGTTCGTATGGGGCACGGGGGGCACGCTGCTGTTTCCGGCCGACGCCTATCCGAACCTCAAAGGCGCCTTTGACGCCATGCACAAGCAGGACGAGCACATGCTGACCTTGCGGCCGGCGGAAAGCGCCGCGGGGGGCCGCTGATGCGACGCCTCGTCAGCGGAATCGTGGCGGCGCTGGCGCTGTGCGGCGCGTCGGTTGCCAAGGACCGGGCGCCGGACTGGCTGGTGACCGCGTCCCAACTGCAGACGCCGTCATACGAGGCCGAGGTTCCCGGCGTCGTGCTGCTCAAGGAAGAGTCGGTGAGCGTGAGCGCCGAAGGCGTGGTGACCACGCGGGAGCGCTACGCCGTCAAGATCCTCAACCGCAAGGGGCTGAAGCTCGCGCGCGCCTCGGCGATCTACGACACCCGCAGCAGCAAGGTGCAGAGCCTCGACGCCTGGATCATCTACCCTTCCGGACAGCTCAAGCAGTTCGGCAAGAAGGAGACCGCCGACGCGGCGCTCACCTCCAACGACATCTACAACGAGATCCGCATGAAGCTGATCGTCGGCGATTCGTCCATCGACCCGGGGTCGGTGTGGGGCTTCGAGTCGGTGGTGGAGGATCGCTCGATCTTTACGCAGTTCCTCTACTCCTTCCAGAACGCCCTGCCCACCCTGAGCTCGCGCTTCTCGCTGACGCTGCCCGCCGGCTGGCGCGCCACGACCGAAACGTTCAACGCCGAGCCGATCGAAGGCTCGGTGGAGGGTTCGCGGACGACGTGGACTCTGGCGGACCTGCCCTGGATCCGCAACGAGCAGGCGCGCCCCTCGATTGCCGCTCTGGCGCCGCGCATCGCCGTCAGCTACTTTCCGCCGGAGACGGCGCAGGGGCTGGGGCCGAGCTTCGAGAGCTGGGAGCAAGTCTCCACTTGGCTCGCCGCGCTGCACGAGCCGCGGGCGCAACCCGACGCCGCCGTGCAGGCCAAGGCAGCGGAGCTGACCGCCGGCGCGACGACCGAGCTCGACCGCGTGGCCGCCATCGCCCGCTATGCGCAGAACGTGAAGTACGTGTCGATCCAGACCGGCGTGGGCCGCGGCGGAGGCTACGAGCCGCACGCCGCCTCAGAAGTGCTGGCCAAGTCCTACGGCGACTGTAAGTAGAGGGGGCAGAGGTGGGTGGCAAAGTGGGGAGGGGCGGAGGGTGGCGGGGAGGCGTGGGGTAGGTGGTTGGGTTTGTTGGGGTTAGGGGTGGGTGCGGGCTGGCGGGGCCGGGGCGCGGTGGCGGGTGGTGCGTGGCAAACGCGCGGCGGGCGGTGCGGCTAAGTTGTTGATAATTTCCCCGGTGGCGGGTGCTGCGTGGCAAGTCCTAGCGACATCCAAGCGACAATCCAAGCGACACGGAGCGGCTAAAAATCCGCCGGGATCGGGCGGTAGGTAGCAGTCCACAGTTTGTCGCCGACGTCGCGCAGCTCTATGAGCTGCTCGTCGGTGCGCCAGACCGTGACCTTTGGTGCGCCGCCAAAGGCAGTCTTCACGGCGGCCGGCTTGCCGTACTTTTCCTTGAAGGCGTCGCGGACCTCGTGGCGGTACTTGTGGCGCGGCGCGGTGCTGCCGCAATCGTCGACCTCGCGAACGTCGATCGACACCCTCGACAAGCGGTCGTCTGAAAACCAGACGAACGCGGTCCCGGCGCAGCCGCCGATATCCACCGGGCCGGTGAGCGCGGCCGATTCTCCGCCTTCAGTGGCCGGCTCCTCGACCGGGTGAAGATCCGGCAGCGCCTGCTTAGCTTCGGCCTCGGACATGCCGAAGCGGAGGCCGCGCCAGGTGGTCTGGGCCTGGGCCGCGGCGGCGGCGAGGATGAGCAAAAAACAGACGCTATATATATTGTGTCGGAGCATGGGCGCCGTGAGCGGTGAACCGTGAGCCGTGAGCCGTGGTTGTCCGCCCACGAGCAGTATGCCACACGGCGGCCCTGCGGCCGAAGCCAAAACGCAGGGCGCCGGCCCGGCCGCAACTGGGCCACAAGATTTTGGGGAGAGGGCGCAACTGCTCCCAACCAGGCCGATACAGACTTCGCGCGAAGGGTAAGGTATCCACCCTAACCCGCGGAAACACAAGGGCTTGCGCGTTCGCCTTCTATTCGATGTGGAGCCAGGCGCGGAGGCTGGTCAAGCCGTTGCAGGGCGGGCAGTTAGTTCTACCCACTGACCAGCGGATTGGCTGTGCTAGACTGGACAAAGTTGAAAGAAGCCCGGACTGGGCGAATGATTTGGCTTGGAAAGGCCAGATCCCCGAGACGCTGGGGAGCGAGAACCGGGGATCTGGCGAACCTAACCAAACGTTCGACTCCCAGGAAGGGAGTCGGAGTTGTTTCGTGTCTTTCGCATCGTACCATCAGTGTAGAAATGGTGCAACCGGTTGTAGTCGTACAAACGACTATAATTGCTCTCGCCGGTACAAACCGTACAAGCCGGAGAAGCGGCACAAGCGCCGTACTCGCTCCGCAATCCGTACGTTTCTGACCTTGCCTCTCCGGCCGCGGCCCCCACCAATAGCAGCCAGAAAAAGAATTGCCCGCGAAAGCAGTTCGAGCTGCTTCCGCGGGCGCGGAGAACCGCCCGTCGGCTCCGGGATATGGCACTCAGCAGGCACGGTCAGAATAGGGCATCCCGGCGCGCGACACAAGGACTTAGTCGCGGCGAGGGGACAGCGCAGCACTACCCTTCGGGCAGTTCGGCCTGGAGAGTGGCCTTGAGCTCAGAAATCGCTTTGCGGATGTCCGTAGGTTTTGCGTCGGCGCGTTTGGCCTTGTGGTACAGCAGGACCGGATAGAGCTTTTGCGTCTCAACGTCCAGGTAGGCGATCACTCGCAGCGCCTGGCTGGAGCCTGAACCCGCGTCCTGCGACGAAACGCGATATTTCCAGACAGCGCCCTTGAATCCGAGCAGCGCAGCCGCGGAGCAGGCCGAAGCATAGCTAGATTCGATCCGCCCAAATGCGGCCCCGAGGTCCTCGTCAATGTGAGGCAACTGGCGGCGGAGCTTCTTGAGGTCCTTTTGATACCGCTCGCTCAGTTGGTCGTCAACGGTGCAGACCGGCAAGGGGCTGCTCCAGGTCGACGCCGATTTCAACCAGCGAGCCTTCGAGTTCCGCCAGGAAGTCCGGGTCGACGACGAGCTCCCAGCCTTCGACAACGTTATCGAACTCGTCGATCAAGACGGCGAGACGACGGATGTCACGCCCAAGCAGCCCGCGATCCATCTTGAGGGCCGCATACCGCTGGAGCAGCGCCTCCGTCACGGTAATACTACGGCGAGCGTCGCGGACCACGGCCGTAAATGCCCCAGACCGCAACAGCTCTCGTGGGAGGTCGATCTTCCTGGCCCAATGGATGAGGTGCTGGAGCGCCCGGCATTGGAGATGGCCGTAGAAAGAGATCACGAGCCGCCACCAGAAGATCTTGGCGAACAGCCCCAGCGCCGATAGTCGCCCGGGCTTGGCGTCGGCCATTTCAGACCAATGCCTAGCGTCCAAAGCGATCAGGAGCATCTTCGCGCCGCTCCGCTCGAGCTGATGTAGGTCGTTTGATGTCGCAGCGCCGGTCATGGCAACGCACCCCACTCTCTCGCATCTTATCGTTCAGCCATATAAACTGCCCACAAAAAGATCAGTCCGGCGGCTCGACGTGGGCTTGCCAGAGGGCGACGAGCTCGTCGAGCTTGCGGTCGAGCTCGCGCTGGCGGCGACGGTAGTGGCGGTAGGCCGAGATCGTGAAGCCGGGCCAACCGCTTCTGACGGACGCTTCCATGACCGTGCACACCTTCTTCATGGCAGCGAGAACCGCTCCCGTGTTGAACGGGTCGAGCATCGCGCGCTCGCATTCGTCGAGGGCCTTCTCGACTTCAGCGAACGGGCCGCGCGCCGGCGGGCCGGGGCGGCCGTTTGCGTTGCTTCGGTGACGGGTCGGCACTGCGTTGACCGTGAACCGTTAGCCGTGAACGGTGAGCCGTGGTTTACACCCGGCGGCGCTCGACGCGCTGAGTGGAGCCGACGAGCTCCTCATACATCAGCGTCCCGTCGAAGTAGAGACGACGGAACTCGCAGCCGTCGTCGTCCTTCACGATCGTGACCTTGATATCGACGTCTCCCTCGGGGATGGCGCCGGCGTCGACGGCTTCCATGACCGCCTTGCACTTGCGGCGGTAGATCTCGTCGTTGCGGATCTTGTTGGCGCGCAGCGCGAAGACCGTGTCAGTGTCGGCCAGGCTGATCGGTTGGACGGGCCTCGGAAACTTGACTATCTCCACTAAACAACTCCCCTTCTACGGCTCAAACAGGGGGGATCGGTGGTCGATCGTGTCGGCGGCGCTTGTCGTGAGCGGCGCTCTGACTACGAGGAACGACAGGCCCATTATAGAGGGGCCTGTCAAGCGCTCCGGCGGGACTTTTTGACCCGTCCTTGGGCTTGCGCGATTCGATTCGCGGTTCGGACGGTTCGCCGGATGATTTCGACCAGATCAGGCTCGCCGTGGTGCAGCGCATCAAGGGTTTCCTGCAGAAACTCGGCCTCATGCGGGGGTAATCCAGCGAAAGCGGCGCGCTCCTGCGGCGCCTCTTTCGCCAGGTAGCGATCAAGGGCCGTCTCGAGGATCGCCTGGACGGTTGTTCGCTCGCGAAACGCCTTCTCCTTCAGGAAGTCCGCCATGTCGGGCGTCGCCCTAAAACCGATCTGTTTGGTCTTTTCCGCCAATGGTGAAAATTTCTCCCTAAAAGCCCTGGGGTTTGACTTGACAGCTTGTTGTCAGATTGTTAATCTGACTGCCAACTGGTTAGGTGAACTTCAACGAGGATGCCACACTTCACTGACCTTGCAGGGACTACGCTACCACAGCGCATTCTGTTTCTTGCGCGTCATCGCGGACTGATCTCGGCGACGGCTCGCGAGTTGAATGTCAGTCCGCAGGTCGTATCTCGCGCGTACCAGGCGGGTTCCGGTTCGGAGCGGGTCGAGAAAGGCCTTCTGACCGAAATCATGCGGCGGCTGGGCGTGAAGCCCAGCAAGGAGAACGCCGCGTGAGTCTGCCTGCGCAAGTCGGCGCCGAGGCGCGCTACCTGACCAAAGAAGAGGTCGCTCAGTTCGAGCAGCAGTCCTGCCGCTGGGTGGAGCGGCACGCTCTGGAACTGGGGGTGGTGGCAGGCCCGAGTGGTGCGAACGGGAAGCCGGAGCCTCGGTACAACCCGCATCTGATGTCGCCGGCGGCGCAGGAGCGCTACTTGGCAGCGCGGAAGGAAGCCGACGAGCTGGCGCGGCGCAAGGCGCTGGAGGCGAGCCGGGCGGCGGCGGACTTGACCTTGTCGCCGCGCGAGTTGGAAGGGCAGACGCTGGAGCTGGGGTCGGACGCCGACCGGCAGATGGCGCTGCACCGCTACCGGGCGATCGCTCCGTTGCTGCGGGCCGTCGACGGAGAGCGGACGGCCGTGGCGAAGGAGACGGCGGCGGCCGAGGGCGTCGGCTGGCGAACGCTGTACCGCTGGACCGAGCGCTACCTGGGCAAGTACTACGAGGGCCGCCGGGGGCTGGAAGCGCTGGTCGACCGCGCTCGGGCGGACCGGGGCCGGAGCAAAAAGCTCAACGACGCGGCGCGGGAGCTGATCGCGGCGCTGCTGACGCCGAACTACGAGACGGACGGCCACGGCCGGGGCGCGCTGTCCGTGCGGCAAGCGCACGACGAGTACGAGGCCGAGCGCCGGCTGCGGGAGGCGCTGGTGGGCCGCATTCCCGACCAGTTCACCGCGGTGCGCCTGGCGCGCTGGATCGACGCCGACGGACGGCTGAGCGAGGACGGGCGGCTACCGCGCATCTGCCGGCGGACGCTGCAGGAGTGGGCGCAGCAGATCCCGGCGTCGTACATGGAGCTGGCGCGGGTGGGCCCGGACAGCCACGACAAGAAAACGCTGTACGTCGTTTCCCGCGATTACGACCACCTGGACCCGCTGGAAGTGGTGGTGATGGACCACCGCAAGCTGGACGTGTTCTGCATTCTGCCGCCGGAGAACGGCAAGGGCGGGCTGACGATCGGGCGGCCCTGGATGACGGCGGCCATGGACATGCGGACGCGCCGCTGGCTGGCCTGGACGGTGGGCGCCCACGCGAACTCGGCGGGCATTGCGAGCGTGGTGCGGCGCGTGGTGGAGACCTTCGGGAGGCCGGCCAACTTCTACTGGGACAACGGCCAGGACTTCGACTCGCCGTGGATGGAGGCGGTTTGCCGGGACCTGGGGTCGAACGTGATTCACGCGATCCCGGAGAACGCGCGCGCCAAGATCATCGAGCCGAACTTCAAGCGGATCGCGGTGGCGGAACCGCAGCTACAGACCTACGTCGGCAACCGGTCGGACCGGCGGCCGGAGCGAGTGACGGAGGAAGCGCGGAAGTGGCAGCGGGCGTACGACCGCGGTCTCGACAGGGAAACGATCTTCCGGCCCATGCATGAGGTGGCGGAGGTGTACGACGCGCTGCTGGAGCGGTTGAACGAGACGCCGTGCCGGGGCGAGGGCATGTTGGGCCGAGACGAGGACGGCGTGTATCGGCAGCGTACGCCGATGGCGATCTGGAGCCAGACGGCGGCGAACGTGACGTTCGAGTTCCTGCCGGATCAGCAACTGCAGTTCCTGTTCATGAAGTCGCGCCAAGTGACGGTGCGGCAGGCGGCGCTGTCGGTGCAGTACCTGGGCAAGACGGTGCGCTACGCGGCGGAGGGCGACCCGCTACGGCTGACGAAGCTGGAACAGAAGCCGGTGGAAGTGCGCTACGACCCGCACGATCTGCGGCGGGTGGCGGTGTTCGTGGACGGGATCTTCTGGTGCATGTGTCGAACGGCGACGCGCCAGAAATTCGGCGAGGAAGACTTCAAGCAAGACATAGCGATCCGGCAGCGGCAGGCGCGGCGCGACCGCGAGACGTTGGCGGCGGTGCGACGGATACCGGTGACGCCGCCGGTGGACCGGCTGTTGGCCGAGCGAAAGGAGCCGCGGGTGGAGCCGGAGGTCAAGAGGGTCACGGTGATCCAGCCGGAAGTCGGTCGGGCGGCGCTGGCGGCGGCAGGCGGGAGTGCGCCGCTGCGGCCGATCCGGACGGTGCGGCCGGAGCCGGAGGGCGGGGACGACGAATTCGATTGGCGGCTGATGTCGAGCCGCCGCGAACGGGGGGATACGGAGTGACGACTCTCGACAGGGGCGTGAAGCGGGACCGGCGGTACGAGCTGCGGGGGCATCCGCAGGTGGCCGGGCCGGACGCCGCATTGGCGGCGATGGTCGAGGACGACGTGGAGGAGCCCAAGGCCGGGCCGGAGGGCTTGGCGGAGCTGCTGGGCGGAACGGCGGTGCGCTACGGCGGGCCGGCGACGGGGGCGCTGTACACGCGCGAGCAGGTGATGGCGCTGCTGCGGGTGGCGGCGCGGCGGGCGGCGCGGCAGGCGGCGCTCGAGATGGCGACGGCGGCGGAGACGCTGCTGCCGCGGAATGCGACGACGCGCGAGTTCGCGCGGCGCGCGCGAGAGGCGTCCGGCTCGATCGTCGAGCGCACGGACGTCAGCGTTTGGGGGTGAGGCGGCCGGGCTGGGGTCCGGAGCCGAGGAGGAGTGGCTGTGGCTATGGCTGTGGAGTGGAAGCAGGACGAATGGGGGATGACGGCGATCGTCGGCGAGTGGCTGACGTTGGCCGCGAATCGGGCCCGGAAGGAGGGCGAGACGGGCTGGACGGCGTTCGTGGACGGCATGCCGGTGGGCGGCCGGGACCAGGTGCGCTTCGACAACGCCGACGACGCGATGCACGCGGCGGAGAAGGAGGCGCGGGAGCGCTGCCGGCGGGCGCTGGAGGAGCTGGGGGTGCGGGAATGAGCGGCTGGTTTCGGATCGGCAAGCCGGGCGAGGACTGGCTGGCGCACGTCCACGCTCGCGGCAAGACTTCGCAGTACTGCGTCTGCGTCTCTCCGCGTTTCCCGGAGGACAAGGCCGAATATGGGCCCGCGTGCGGCCGGATGGTTGTGGCGCTGTGCGACGCCACGGGCTGCGACGCGCCGATGTGCGAGCTGCACCGGACGAAGGACCCGGTGCTGCCGAACACGGACTTCTGCCCGAAGCACAAGGAGATCGCCGAGCGGCGGGAGCAGGGGGTGCGGGGATGATCCTGGCAAACCCAACGTTGAAAGAGATCCGCGCGGCGGTGGAGGCGATTACGTCGGAATGGACCGCCGAGGCCAGTCGGCCGAGGTCGGCGAACGGAATGGACCTACTGCAGTCGGTGCCGTTCGAGCCGATTCTGGCGGAGACGCAGGCGCTCTGGGAGCGCATGAGCGGCACCCGGGAGAAGCGGACGCTGGACGTGATCGTGGGGCTCCAGTGGGGGCTTTGCATCGGGGCGACGATCCAGGCTTCGCGGATGACGGCGGAGGCGTTCGGCGGCGACGCCGGGCTGGAAGCCGAGGCCTCGGCCGAGACGCCCTGTGCGGAGTGCGAGGGGAGCGGCCGGGCTTGGTGGCTGGGGCTGATCAGGACGCGCTGCGGGGCGTGCGGCGGCCGGGGGGTGCGGCGTGGCTGAGCTGCTTTCGGGACAGGCGCTGCTGGAGCGGCTGCGGGCGGCGATGGAGGCGCACGGGTGGACCGCCTTCGACGTACACCTGCGGCGGCCGACGATGAGCCGGCAACTGGTGGAGAGCGTGCTGGCTGGGCGGCGGACCGGGGACACCGAGTTCGTGCGGCAGGAGCTGACGGAGTTTCTGGCGCAGGTGGAGACGGGCCGCTGGGACGCGCCGGCGGGCGGCGAGGTGGTGGACATCCGGGACGCGCGGCGGGGCCGCAGCCGGCGGCGGGCGCAGCCGAAGACGCACTACGAGACGCAGCTCGTGCAGGACGTGCGGCGGGCGCTGGAGTTCGCGGCGACAAGGGCGCAGATCGTGCTGGTGACCGGCTCGTACGGGCTGGGCAAGACGCACACGATCGAGCGCTGGATGCTGGAGCGGGGCCGGGAGGAACCGGCGTTCTGCTTCCGCTTCCACTCGGCGAACCAGACGCACCGGCATGTGTTCATCGAGCAGCTCGCGGCGCGGCTGGGGGTGGAGACGCCGCCGGTGGTGAGCGCGCAGACGGCGGCGGTGGCCTACGACCGCGTGGTGGAGTTTCTGCGCGAGCAGCCGGCGCTGCTGATCTTCGACCAGTGCGAGGTAGTGCGGCTGGCGCTGCTGCAGACCATTCGCGACATCTGGGACGACACGCGCGAGGCGGGCGTGGGCATGGCGCTGTTCGCCTCCGAGGAGCTCTACCTGCGGCTGACGCGCAGCCGCGCCGGGGCGCTGGGGGCGCTGACGAGCCGGATCTCCGGGCACTTCCTGCTGCGCGGTCTGGACGCCGGCGAGCTGCGCGCGATCGCGCAGGCCGAGGGCGTGGAGATCGACGAGGCGACGGCGCAGACCTGGAGCACCCTGGCGGGCGGGTCGATGCGGCGGTTTTTGGAGACGTTGGAGCTGCTGAAGGCGGCGCACGGCGGGCGCGCGGTGACGCCGAAGACGGTCGAGGGGCTGTTCGCGATGCAGATCTGAGGCAAGTCAGTGAGCAGTGAGCAGTGAGCGGTGAGCAGTGGTTTTGGGAGGTGCGGAGTGAGGATCACGACGGAAGTGGAAGCGGCCGCGGCGATGCGGGCCTTGCGGGGCGCGGAAGCCGCGACGGTGGCGGCCGAGGCGGCCTATCGGCGGCGGATGGCGGCGGCGGAGGAGAAGGCGGCGGCCAGGCGGGACGCGGTGGTGAAGCCGCTCGAGGGGGAGGTCGTGGAGCTTTTCGCGGCGCTCCAGGAGTGGGCGAAGCGGGCGCGGGCGGGCTGGGGCGACAAGAAGTCGATCGACCTGGCCGGCGGGAAGGTGGGGTTCCGGAAGGGCTCCGACAAGCTCGAGATTGTGCACGACAAGGCCGGCGAGCTCGTGCTCGAGAAGTTCGGCGCGGACTACGCGGTGACCACGGTGGCTCCGAAGATCGCGGAGATCAAGCGGTTGGAGCTGGGCGACGCGGAGCTGGCGCAGATCGGGCTGAAGCGGACGGCGGGCAAGGAGAAGTTCTTCGTGGAGACGGGGGGTGCGAAGTGATGCAGGGCGGCGAAGAGCTGACGGTTCCCGGGCCGGTGGAGGTTCGGGGCGAGGACGGCTGGGAGCCGGGCCGGGTGGAACAGCGCGAGGGCAAGGGATTCTGGGTGGAGCTGGAGCGGCGCGGGCGGGAGGGGTTCCGGATCGTGCGGCTGGTGCAGCGCGCGGACTTGCGGCCGGTGGGCCAGGAGGCGGCTTAGCGATGCGGACCAACTGGGGATACCACCAGAAGAGCTGCTTGAGCTGCGGGAAGCTCTTCCGCTTCCTGCTGATCGCGCGGCACGGGCGGGAGGGCGTGAGCCATACCGGGCCGGGCGGGTGCCATCGGCTGGGCGTGTTGGCCGGCGCGGTGCAGACGCTGATGGCGGAGTTCGAGGCGGGGCTGCAGGAGGGGCAGCCGCAGGACGGGCGGGAGCCCTTTGACGGGCGGTTCTGGGAAGGCGAGGCGGCGCCGGTTCCGCCGGTCGCGGAGCAGCACCAAGAGGAGGTGGCGGGCGATGCATAGGTGCTTGGGATGTGGGGAGCCGGTCGTGCTCGACGAGTCCGTGCTGCTCGAGCGCGGGCGGGTGTGCCGGGAGTGCGTGCAGCGGGTGTGCCTGGGCGCATCGAAGGCGCTGCAGCGGCCGGCGATGGACGCCGGCGGGCTGGCGGGGGCTTTTCGGCGGCTGCAGAGGGACGGCGTGTTACGGACGCTGGGAGCGCTGGTCCTGCTGGCTCTGCTGCCGCTGGGGTTGGCGGCGCAAGGGTTACCGGCGCAAGAGCCGGCGGATGGTTTGGCGGGGATCGTCTATGCGCCGCCGACGTTCGGCATCGCCGTGTCCGAAAGCTGCGATGGAATCTGCGAGGCTCCGCTCGTCGAGTGGGCGCAGGGAACGCGGACGATCCGCATCACGCCGACGGCCTTGCGGATGAAGATCCAGGTCGCCGAGTCAATCAACAACCTGGCCGTTCTCTATGAGATCGAGCCGTACTACGACGAGCTGGGGCGGCTGGCGTTGCGGCTGCGGGAGGTCCAACCGGGCGAGCCGGAAGGCGGGCTGCTGCCGTGAAAGAGGACCGCGTTTTTCGGAACGAGGAACCGCCGCCGCTGTTTCGGGCGGAGCAGGGTCCGGCGCGGCTGCCGCTGAGCGGGGCCGAGGGCGCGGTGGGCATGATTCTGCGGCGGCATAGGGGGCGGATGAACCCGGTGTCGCGGCGGGCGATCGAGAAGGCGACGGGCTTGTCAGAGCGCGACGTGAAGGCGGCGATCGCGTCGCTGGCCGCGGACCATGACTGGCGGATCGGGCGGCTGCGGGGGAGTCCGGGCGGCTACTTCATCGTGGAGACGCAAGAGGACGCCGAGGCGGCCTGGACGGGCTACGAGCGGCAGATGGTGACGATGGCGCGGCGGTTGCGGGCGGCGCTGCCGCGGGCGCGGCGGCTGGAGTTTGCGGGGCAGTTGCGGGTGGCGCTGCTGGAGGAGGGCGAGAGCGATGCGTAAGCGCGGCCGGGAGTGGGCGGTGGCGGCGGCGGTGGCTTGGCCGTTGCTGCTGGTGTTGGCGTTCGAGGCATGGATGTTGCTGCGGGAGTGGTGAGGGGAGGCAGGCGATGAGGGGGTACGGGCGGAGTTGGCGGAGGGATCGGAAGCGAGCGCGGCTGCGGGATGAGCGGCAGGGTAAGGCCGCGCTGGCGGCGGCGCGGCGCAGGCGCAAGGTGATCGCGAGGAAGCGCAAGCGGGAGGCGGAACGGGCGTGGTTCCTGGTCTTCTTCCAGTGGTTGCGGTGGGAGAAGGGGCTGCGGTGCACGCCGACCCTCCGGGATGGCGTGGTCGTGCGGAACCTCGACGGCCTCGAGGAGCGGGGCTGATGCCGAACCTCGGCGGGATGGAGCGGCTTTCGATGGAGGAGGCGCGCACCGCGGGGCGGCGGGCGCGGCGGATGGGCTGGCGGCGGGCGGACTGTCCTTTGCGGGGCTCGGAGCGCCGGCGGGCGTGGAAGCTCGGCTGGGACGAGGAGGACGCGGATGTCTCGGGGCGAGTGGCGGGAGACGGAGTGCGGCAAGAAGCAGGCGTACACGAGCTGGGCGGAGGCCAATCGGGTGCTGCGGGCGATGCTGCGGCGAGGGCAGCGGGCGCTGGGGATGTATCGCTGCCGGTGGTGCAGGGGATGGCACATCGGGCATCAGGTGCTGCGGGACAAGGGGGTGCGGAGAGATGAGCGCGCTAGGAACCGTCGAGCAATGGACTGATTCCTTGGGTCGGCCCTCGCTACGCCGGCTCGACGGTACGACTGAGTGCCCGGAGTGCGGCAAGGAGGTCCAGCTCTGGGCGGAGACCGTCGAGTGGACCGAAGACGGGAAACCCTCGGACTACGGCCCTCCGGAGGGCATCTGCTGTGGGCTTTTGCTCATGGATGACGGCGAGTTCCTGCAGTGCTTCGTACTGCCGGTGTTTGATGAGCGGTCCTGCCGGAAGTGCGGGTGCACGGACGATTGCGCTTGCCCGGGCGGCTGCTGGTGGGTGGGCGAGGACCTCTGCTCGGCCTGCGCGGGGGAGGCGCTGGACCTTGCCTGAGTACGGCAGCCGTGACAAGGCCCTGCGGGGGCTCCACGCCGAAGCGCGGAAGCGCGGCCTGGACCACGATGCGCTGCACGAGATCGCCCTCGAACGGTTCCAGCGGGGCTCGTTGCGGGACCTGAGCGTGGCGCAGATCCAGGGCTGGGCGAACGAGCTGCGCCAAGCGCAGGCGCCGCGGAGCGCGGCGAGCCGGAGGCGGCAAGGGACGGCCGGGCGCAAGACCGCGGGCAAGGCGGCCAAGGTCGTCGAGCTGGTCGGGGCGAAAGAGCTCGAGCTGATCGGGGGCTACGCCGAGGCGCTGGGCTGGGATCGGGCGCGGTTGGACGGCTTTATCCGCCGGCAGCTCGGCGAGCACGGCCGCGTGCGGACCGTGGGCGACGCGAACAAGGTGATCGACGGGCTGCGGGCGATGTATCGGAGGTCCGTGAACCGTGAACCGTGAGCCGTGAACCGTGAGCCGGGGCGGCTGCGGAGTGGGAATAGGGGGTGCGCGATGGCTCGGTTTTTCTGTGGGCGGTGCGGCAAGGAGTTGGGCGATTACGGCGGCTGTCCGCGCTGCGGCTCGGCGGCTCGACGGCTCCGGACGGCCGACGGGCGCGAGGTTTGGGGCGGCGCGCCGTGGTGGGCCGCCGCGGCGATCGCCGGCGTCCTGGGCTACCTGTGGGGCTGGAATGCGGCCGTTGGGAGCTGCGCGCTGTGATCCCCGCCGGTTCCTGGTTCGGGGGCTATCGGCGCTGCCTGTTCTGCGGCCAGGTGCTGGTTGTGGAGATCTGCCATGCGAAGGAGCCGCCGGACCGGGCGCCCGAGGTGGAGGAGTCCTGCGGATTGCCACACACGGCCGCTCGCTGCGAGGAAGCCGTGCGGCTCGGCGGCCGCGGCCGGCACTGGGAGGCGATGGCGTGACCGGCCAGCTCGACCTGTTTCCGCGGAAGCCGCTGACGGCGCAGCAGCGCCGGGAGCTGATTCGGGAGCGGCTGTACGGCTTGGACGTGCGCCAGCGGGCCCGGGATGCGCGGCGGCGGGAGCGGCAGGAGCGGCGCCGACGTCCGGAGCGCAGCGCGGATGGGCCCGCGCAGGCGAGCTTGTTCGGCGAGGAGCGGTGATGCGGGCGGCGATTTGGGAGCGGATTGCGGGGCGGCTGGAGGCCGGGGCGCGGCTGCGGGCCGAGCGGCGCGAGCTGGAGCGGGCGCGCGACCTACGGCGCGCATGGGTGGACGCGATGGTGCAGGCCGGGCGGCTGCTGCGCGCGGGACCGGCGGAGAGCGAGTGCGTGGCCTGGTACGGGCGGTTCGGCGACGCCGAGCGGAGGGCCAAGGCGGCGGGCGGCGTGGTGAGCCTGGGAACCGAGCGCGGCTACCTGGTTTGGCGGCGGCGATGTTCCGAGGCGCAGTAGTGGCGGGTGCTACGTGGCAAAACGGAGCGCGAGTTTTGCGTTTCGATCGCCGGAAACCGTTGAAATCGCAGGACTGAAAAAAAAGTTCGCGAAAAAGGTTGAGTCGCCTCAAGGAAAGGGTAGAGGGTGCCAAGTGGAGCGGGGCGGCCGACAGGAGCGAGCGCGGGCGGGCTCCCAAAACCCCCTAATTCCCACTCCGGGCCCGGCTGAGCGCCGTCCCCGGCCGGCCCGTTCCAGGAGATCACGATGAAGCCTCTCGACAACATCCCGGGTAACTGGAAAGCCCCGATCGGGCCGTACCAGCAGGCGCCGGCGGAGTACGGCGGCCAGTGGTGGTACGTGAACCCCTTCACCGGCGCGGAGCCGTGGAAGGCGTTCGCGCCGCAGCCCGCGGTGGAGCTGCCCGAGGGCTTCCGGGAGATCTTCGGGGATCGGCCGCAGGCGAAGGACTACATCGGCCGGCCGCAGGAGCTGGCGACGGCGCGCGGGCAGTGGGACCAGGACTTGAAGTACTTCGTCCGGGCCGGGCTGCCGGAGTGGATCACGCCGCACGATCAGGCGGCCGCGGACCAGATCTTCGAGGCCTGGGACATGGGCGACGCCGCCTACTACGAGGGCCGCTACGGCTGGATGGCGCGGTTCCCGCAGTCCGACGTCCCGGACTTCGAGCTGGCGGCCTCGATGGTGGTGCGGTACCCGCACCAAGCGGTGGCGCTGTACCAGGTCGAGATGCTGCAGCACGGCGACACGCCGGGGCAGCGGCATCCGTTCACGCCGCCGCAGTTGTTCGAGACGGCGGAGTAAAGGCCTTGATTTTGCGGCATTCCCCACAGCGCAACAACAGGCACGATGGGCGGCGTGCGTGCCGCCATGCCGGGGTAGGAGGGTCGGTCCGGTGACGGATACGGCCCTCCTGCTTGGCCTGGCTCGCGAGTCGGTGGGCGGCGTGTTGGCGCTGCTGATGTTGCTGATGGTGTGGCGTTGGCTGCCGCGGTTCCACGCAGCGTTCGAGCAGCACAACGCGAACTCGCAGCGCATGGCGGAGGCGGTGGAGATGTCCGCGGAGGCGGTCAAACAGAGCGTGCAGGCCGCCCAGCAGACAGCCGAGACGTCGGATTCCGTGCTGATTGCCGTGAGGGCGATGGGCGTGGAGACCGACAGCCAGGGTAAGCGGCTGGCGCGCATGGAGAACCTGCTCGCCGAGACATTGCGGCGGATGCCGTCGGGGGAGGAGGAGGCTTGATGTTCCAGGATGACGTGACCGCGAAGAGGGTGACGCGCTACGTGATCTTGAGCGTCCTGGCGGCGTCGCCGAGCCCTTGGCTGATGTTCTCGCTGCTGTACAAGTCGATGGACGTACGCGGCTGGCCGACCAGTAAGGAATCGCTGGCGTGGCACCTCGAGCGGGTGCTGCAGCCGATGGGCCTGGTGGAGCTGCGGCGGGTGCGCGATTTGCCGCGCGAGCTGCGTGAGCGGGACGGCCGGAGCCCGGCTGAAATCGACGCGGTGTGCCTGACGCCGAAGGGCGTGAACGCCGTGAACGACCCGGATCAGCCGGGGCTCGAGGAGATCGAAGGCATCTAGATGGCGGAGCGGTCGCAGGCTCGGCGGGACGAGACGCGCTTTGCGGCGTTCTACAAGCTCTCGCCCAAGGGTCGGGCCGTGGTGCAGGCCGGGCTGGACGCCGGCGCGACGCAGCGCACGATCCAGCTCGAGCTGGCGAGGATGACGGGCGAGGAGATCTCGAACGGGAGCCTCGGCCGCTACGCCAAGGCCTGGGCGCTGCGGCAGAAGAAGCTCGGCCAGGTGGAAGAGCTCGCCGCGAAGCTGGTGGAGCGGTCCAAGGCCAACGACGTGGAGGCCGAGGACTTCGCCCGCGCGATCTTGCAGGTCGGCTTGTTGGCGAACCAGGACGACGTCGAGGGCATGGAGCTCGGCACGTTGCTGGCGGAGAACCGCCGCATGGTGGAGCTCGGCCTGAAGCGCAAGGAGCTGGAGCTGAAGAAGGCCAAGCTCGAGCTGGTGGAGCGCGAGCTGAAGCTGCACGAGAAGCGCGAGGAGCGCATGCGCAAGGCGCTGGAAGACGAGCTGGCGAAGGCGGAACGCGGCCTGAAGAAGGGCGACGGCACGGTGTCGCAGGGCACGGTGGACGCGATCCGGCGGATGTACGGCTTGCTGACGGAGGCGGAGGCGGCTTGAACACGCAGGTGCAGCCGACGATCGTCCCCCTGACGCGCTACCAGCGCGCCTGGGTGGAGGACGGCTCGCGCTTCAAGCTGTCGGTCAAGTCGCGCCGCATCGGCTATTCGTTCGCCACGACGCTCGAGATCGCGCTGGACATGGTGGCGCGGGGCAGCGAGTGGACGATGATCTCGCGCGCCCAATCGAACGCCCGCGAGCTGGTGCGCGACCTGAAGCGGCACCTGCAGGCGATGAGCCTGGCGGCCGCGGACGTCGTGGCGGACGCCGAGGACGCCAGCGGGCTCGAGCTGGACGGCATGCAGCTCACGGTCTTCCGGCTGGAGCTCGCCAACGGGGCGCGCTGCCATGCGCTGACAGCGCATCCGGACGCGGCGCGCGGCTTCGGCGGCAACCTTTTCCTGGACGAGTTCGGCTTCCACCGCGACAGCGTGGAGCTGTGGCGCGGCGCGGCCGCGACGGCGATGCGCGACGCGAACCGCGTGATCGTGGTGAGCACGCCCAACTACCAACAGGGCAAGTACTTCGAGCTGGCGCGCAAGTGCGGGCTGACGGACGGCCTGGTGGAAGCGCAGCGCGGGCAGGCGGGCATCTGGAGCTGGCACCGCGTGACGCTCGAACAGGCGATTCCGGAGATGGCGGCCGTCGGGCAGCACGTCGACATGGACACGATGCGCGAGCTGGCCGACGACGAGGAGACGTTCCAGCAGGAGTTCTGCTGCGCGTTCCTGACGTCGAGCGAGATGTGGATCGGGCCGGAGCTGATCGCGGCCGCGCGCTCGGCCTGGGCCACGAAGGAGTGGAATCCGGAGCGCAGCGTGGAGGGCGACCTCTACGTGGGCATGGACATCGGCCGCAAGAAGGACCGCACGGTGATCTGGATCGATGAGCGGTTCTCGACGGGCCTGTCGATCACGCGCGGCGTGGTGGAGCTGCACAAGATGCCGTTCTATCAGCAGCTTGCGGTGGCGGAGGAGATCGCGCGGCACCGCAAGGTGAAGCGCTTCGCCGTGGACGCCACGGGCATCGGCATGATGCTGGCCGAGGAGCTGCAGCGCCGGTTCGGCTCGCGCGTGGAGCCGGTGATGTTCACGCAGCAGAGCAAGGAAGAGATGGCCGTGATCGCGCGTAGGCGCTTTGAGGAACGGCTGTCGAAGATCCCCGAAAACGCGCCGGAGATCGAGCGCGCACTGATGGCGATCAAGCGGCAGGCGACGCCGACCGGATCGCTGCGGTTCGACGCCGAGCGCTCGGACCAAGGGCACGCGGACCACGCCTGGGCGAAGTTTCTGGCGGATTACGCCGGCGAGCGCAAGGGATGCGGCGCGCCGGAATGGCAGGTAGGCGAGCAGCAGGCCTGGTCGCAGGCGGCGGGCTGGTAGGTACGAATGGCGGCGGAAGCGGCAGTCGAGCTGACACGGGGCGATTCGCGGTTGCGCGAAGAGCTGACGGGGCCTGAGGCGCTCGGGTCGATGTTCTCGTCCGCCCTGTTGTCTGTGGACTCAACCGACGAGAATCCGACGGGCGTCTGGGGCCGCATGAAACAGGAGCGCGGGGCTGGCGCGATCCGCTACTACGCCGAGATGGAAGAGAAGGTCGACGTGTACGGGGCGCTGCTCGAGGGGCGGATCAATGCCGTCCTGAGTAAGGGCCAGCACGTCGAGCCGCGCTCGGACGACGCCCGGGATCAGCGCGTGGCGGAGTACTGCGACCGGCTGATCGACCTGCTGCCGGACTGGCGCGGCGTGCTCGAGCAGATGCTCGATGCGATGGGCAAGGGCGTCGCGATCGGCGAGCTGATGTGGCAGTTCGATGGCAGCGAGATCTCGCTCGAGTCGATCCGCTTCCGCAACGCCGAGTACTTCGGGTTTGCGCCGCTGGGCGGAGCCGAGGTGGGCCCGCTGCGGCTGACGGCCGGTGGCCAGGACGTGGAGCTGCCGGAAGCGAAGTTCGTGGTCTGCACGTTCGGCAAGCGCTACGAGAACCGCTGGGGCCGGCCGCTGGGGCGGCGCTGCTTCTGGCAGGGCTGGTTTTTGAGACAGGGTTCGCGATTTTGGCTGCGGTTCTGCGAAAAAGGCAACGGCACGGTGCTGGCGAAGTACCAGGGCAGCGCCGATGAGGACACGCGGCGGCGCGCGCTGGCGGCCGCCAAGGCGATCAACGAGCACACGGCCGCGGCGATTCCCGAGGACTTCTTGGTGGAGTTGTTGGAGGGCGCACGGGGCGGCGGCACGGACGTCTACGAACGGCTGGTGCGGCGCTTCGAGGGCTCGATCGCCAAGACCGTGCTGGGGCAGACGCTCACGAGCGCGGGCAGCGACCAGGGTACGGGCTCGATGGCGCTCGGCCAGGTCCACAACGACGTCCGCCAGGAGTACGTGGAGGCCGACGCCCACCGGCTGAGCCTGTGGGTGGAGCAACGGATCTTCCGGCCGGCGGTGGCGTTGCAGTTCGGTCCGGACGTGCTGCCGCCGCGGTATGTGATCGAGGCCGAAGAGGGCGAGGACCTGGGCCAGGCGGCCGACCTGCTGGGCAAGGCGCGCAAGCTGGGGCTGCGGATCGCGCGCAGCTATGCGCATGAGCGTCTCCAGATTCCGGAACCCGAGCAGGCCGACGCGGACTTGCTGGGCGCGGCCCCGGCCGAGGCCTCGGCCAATGGTCCGAACGGGCCGGATGGGACGCCGCCGGCGG
This sequence comes from Acidobacteriota bacterium, assembly GCA_016125275.1. Classification (GTDB taxonomy): domain Bacteria; phylum Acidobacteriota; class Terriglobia; order Bryobacterales; family UBA6623; genus RI-231. Next base: position 273,154 of record WGMB01000002.1, read on the forward strand.
AGCCTGGCGCTCCGCAGGATGGGTCCCAGTTCAGCGATCAACCGCCGCAGGCGAGCGAGGTCGACAAGATCATGGCCGCCGGCATTCGGGCGGGCCGGGTGACGTACAAGGCTTGGGTCGACGAGCTGATCGGCGCGGCGCTGCGGGAGCTGCCGGAGGAGGTCGGACGGTGAGGAAGACCTCTCGGCAGTTCGTCTCCCTGCGCCGGCTGAGTCCGATGGCGCGGCAGGTCGCGCTCTCGATCCTGTGCGGCGAAGTCGCTGACGCTGAGGGGATTGCCCGGGACCTGGACTGCGCCGTAGACCTGGTTTCCGCGGCCATCGGCGAGCTGCAGGCCAAGTTTGCCGGCCTGAACATCAACCGGCTGGCCGCCGACGCGCGAGGGCTGGTGGTTCTGTCCGGCGGCGTGCGGGCTGTGGCGCTCGACGAGGACGAGCTGGCGGCCCTGCGGGAGATGCGAACCCGGCGGCTCGAATCCCTGCGGCCTGCGCCCGAGGAGGCGCTGAGTTGAGGCTCGCGCTCCAGGATGCGCAGGTGCGCGAGCTCGCAACGAGGCTCGGCCTGGTGATGACGCTCGCCGACCTGGTGGGCCGGGCCCGCGTGGTGGAAGAGGCGCGCGGCGACGGCGTCGACGTTGCTTTGGACCCGACGCCGGCGTTCGCCGACGTGGCCGCGCAGATCTTGCCGTTCACGTCGATCGAGCCTGAAGCGGCGATGGAGATCTTCCGCCAGAAGTACGCCGTCACGCGCGAGGCCTTCGACAAGATGGCGAAGCGCTACCGGGCTTCGGCGTTCACGATCGCCCGTGTTGAGTCGGTCGCGCTGATCGAGAAGGTACAGCTCGAGGTCGATCGAGCGATCGCCCAAGGCCTGACGCAGCAGCAGTTTGCGGCGAACGCCGACCAAGTGCTGCGGGCCGCCGGCGTGACGCTCGACCCGTTCCATATCGAGACGGTGTTTCGCACGAATGTCTTGTCTGCGTACGGCGCCGGCCGGCTGTCGCAGCAGCTCCGGACCAAGAAGGCGTTGCCCATTTGGGAGTACGTCACGGTTCAGGACAGCCGGGTGCGCGACGAGCACGCGGCGCTGCATGGCTTTCTGGCGCGTTGGGACGACCCGGTGTGGAAGCGGATCTATCCGCCGAACGGCTACAACTGCCGCTGCGGCGTTCGCGTGCACAGCGAAGCGGCCGGCAAGCGCCTGGCGTACGAGCGGCGGCAGGACCTCGACAAGCAGGGCCTGACGCGGCTGCCCGCCGGCGTGAAGATCGACTTCGACCGCTGGCCGTTGGCCGATCCGGGGGCGGCGGTGGTGCAGAGCGCGGCCGCGACGGGCGAGCGGAGCGCCCAGGAGATCACGGCCGGAGCGCTCGAGATCAAGCGCGGCGCGACGAAGCAGCTCGCGCCGCTGCGCAAGGAGCTCGAGGCCGTGGAGCCGCAGTACCTGCGCGAGATCCTCGCCGGCAGCGACGACGCCAAGAAGACGGCGGCGAAGGTGCGGACGCTGCGCGAGGAGATCGACCAGGTCCGGCGAGCCGCAACGGAACGCATCCACGCGCTGGTGCGGGTGCGGCGGCCGCAGCGCTGGGAAGCCGCGATCGGCTCCCGGATCGACGCCAAGCGGCGCTCGACGTGGGAGGCCGGGGTGCGGGAGTTCGCCCGGCTGGTCTCGGACCTGGTGCGCGTGGCTGAGAGCGATTTGAACGTGACGTTCCGGTCGGGGAGCGGCCGGCGGTCGCACTACGACGTGAGCGCGCGGGCCGTGGTGATGGCGCCGCGGGCCGGAGTCCGGATCGTCGTCCATGAGCTGGGGCACGCGCTCGAGGCGCGGAACCCCGGCGTGGCGCGGAAGGCTCGGGCGTTCCTGCTCGAGCGCGCCGGCGACGAGACGCTGCAGCGGCTGGCGGCGCTGACTGGAAAACCTTACGGGCCGAAAGAGGTCGCTTATAAGGACCGCTTTCTGGACGCCTATATGGGCAAGTGGTACGGGTCCGGACCTCACTCGGAGATCGTATCCATGGGCCTGGAGTGGCTGTACGCCGATCCGCTGCGGCTGCTGGATGATCCGGAATATTTCGGCTTTATCGTCGGTTTGTTGAGGGGCGAATAGGGATGGTCAAGATCCAAATCGGCAGGAGCACGGCGACGATCGACGGCTGGAAGTGGACGTCGGAGAACGCGCTGCTCCAGCGCGAGCTGAATGCGCTGCTCGACCCGGCGGGACCCGAGGCGTCCGACCCGGACCCGGACTACACGGCCGCAGTGGCTGCGGTGCGCCGGTTCGACGGGGAGATCGTGGCGGTGGACGGCGCGGGCGATCCGAGCGAGCCGGATGAGGAGGCGATCTATTGAGGCTCGACGGCTGGATTGAAGTCTTCCGGGCCGGCGACTACGGCGCCAAGGGCGAGTGGACGGCCGACGACGTGGCGCGGATCGCGGCGAGCTACGACCGCAGCTACCACGAGTCGCCGCTGGTGCTGGGCCATCCGAAGACGGATGCGCCGGCCTACGGCTGGGTGGATCAGCTCAAGGCCGAGGGCGGCACGCTGCTGGCGAAGTTGCGCGATGTGCCGGCGGAGCTGGGCGAGGCGGTGCGGGCCGGGCGGTGGAGGAAGCGGTCGGTCGCACTGTACCGCGACCTGGACGGCAAGGGGCCGTACTTGCGGCACCTGGGTTTGCTGGGGGCGGAGCCTCCGGCGGTGAAGGGCTTGCAGCCCGCGTTTGGGGAAGCCGGTGATGCGGCGTTCCTCGAGATCGAACAGGAGGCGAGGAAGACGATGGACCTGAGCGAAGTGCGTCGCGCGATGAGCGAGGCGCTGACGGAGTTCGGCGAACGCCTCGGGCTGAAGAAGCCGGAGGCGACCGCCGAGGCGGTCAAGGCTGCCGTGGCGGAACAGGCTGCGGCAATTCGCGCGGAACTGGAGACGGGTTTCTCCGAACGCGAGAAGGAAATGCAGAAGTCAATCGACGAATTGAAGGCTGCCAACGAAAAGATTTCGCGCTCCGGCGCGGAAAACGAGCTGCTTCAGTTCGTGGAAAAGGCCGCGAACGAGGGCCGTTTGACGCCGGCTGCTCTGCCCGCCGCGAAGGCGCTGGCGGCGCTGCTGGCCGGGCACTCGACGACGGTCGAGTTCGGCGAGGGCGACGCGAAAAAGAGCGTGACGGCTGGCGCTCTTTTCGGTGAACTGCTCGCGAAACTCCCCGTGAAGGTGGAGTTCCGGGAGCTGACGGGCAGCCTCAAGACGGCGGCCGGCGGCGAGGTGGTCGAGTTCTCGGCGCCGGCGCCCGGCGTGGAGGTCGAGGGCGTCGACCTGGCGGCGCGGGCGCAGCGCATCGCCGCCGACCGGAAGCTCGAGTTCGGCGACGCGCTCAAGCTCGCGCGTCGTGAGCTGCAGGGGGTGGCCTGATGAGCGCTCGGATCGGAGGAGCGGAGATCGTCCGGACGTACACCGCCGGCGAGGCGGTGGCGGAGGGCGCGGCGGTCGTCCTGTCGGGCGCCGGCGAGGCGAGCCTGCCCAGCGCGGCGGGCTCGAAGATCCTGGGCGTCACGTCGCAGAAGGGCGACCCCAGCGACGTGAAGTACACCCGCATGCCGGTGGTGACCACGGGCGAGGCGGACGCGCTGGCGGGCGGCACGATCAGCGAGGGCGACCTGCTGACGGTGACCACGGCCGGCAAGCTGATCACGGCCACGGGCGGGCAGAACGTGGTGGCGATCGCCCGCGAGGACGCCGTGGCGGACCAGCTCTTTGCGGTGCTGCTGCTGCCGGCGTCGGAGACGCGGCTGATCGTGGCCCCGTTCAACCTGACGGGGACGGCGCCGGCCACGGCGGCCAACTTCGGGCACTTCTTCACCGCCGACCGGGCGCTGAAGATCATCGGCGGCCGGTTCCGCGTGATCACGCCGGGCTCGGACGGCGGCGCCGTCACGGCCATGCTCAAGAAGGTTCCGAGCGGGACCGCGATGGCGTCGGGAACGGACGCGCTGGCGACCGCGATGGACCTGAAGACGACCGCCAACACGAACGCCGCGCTGGCGCTGCACGCGACGGCGGGCAACATCACTTTGGCGGCCGGCGATTCGCTGGCGCTGGTCCCGACGGGGACGCTAACCGCGCTGGCCGGGCTGCAACTGACGGTCGAGCTGGTGGAGGTCTAGGCGATGCCTGATTCGTTCCAAGGACACATCGACGCTGCGCTGAGCATGTATGCGCAGCGCTACGTCAACCGCGATCTGATCGCGGACATCGTGGCTCCCCGCGTGCCGGTCGGACGGCAGTCCGACAAGTACTGGCAGTGGGGCCGCGAGGACATGCAGGGCGCGGCCATCGACGACACCCGGGCTCCCGGCGCCGGGGCAATCATGGTCACGAAGACGCTGTCTAGCGACCTGTACCACTGTCCGGACCACGCCCGCAAGGCGGTGATCGCGGACGAGGAAGCCGCCAACTACGACGCCGGCGACCTGCGCCAGGAGTACACCGGGACGCTGACGAACCAGGTGCTGCTGGGGCATGAGTACCGCACGGCGCAACTGCTGACCACGCCGGGCAACTTCCCCTCCGGCAACAAGGTCCAGCTCTCGAGCAACGACCAGTGGAACTCCGGCGACGCCGCGGCGCAGCCGGTGGAAGACATCATGACCGGCCGCGACGCCATCGTCGCCAAGACCGGCATGAAGCCGAACGTGCTGGTGCTGGGCTACCAGGTCTACTCCGGCCTGAAGAACAACGCCGCGCTGATCGAGCGGATCAAGTACACCAAACTCGGCAACCCGAACGAGCAGGACTTGGCGCAGCTCTTCGAGGTCGATCGCGTGGTGATCGGCTCGGCCATCAGCCGTTCGGCCGCCGGCGTCAACTCGTACATCTGGGGCAAGCACGCCGTGCTGCTCTACGTGCAGCCGACGCCCAGCCGGACCGACATTTCGGCGGCCAAGACGTTCGTGTGGACCGGCGCGCCGGGCACCTCGGGCGGCTTCCAAACGGCGTTCTATCGCCACCCGGAAGAGGACCGCAAGGCCGACGTCGGGCATGTGCACTTCTACCACAACGAGAAGGTCACGGCGTCGGACGCCATGTACCTGATCGAGGACGCCGTCGCCTAGGCGGCGGACCTCCAACTGAGGGGCGGCCTGGCGGGCGCGGGCCGCCTCTCAACCGGAACCGAGGGACCAAATGGACAAAGAGCAGCAGCAGGACCGATGGCGCTGGCGCTACGCAAGACGGTCCGCCGGGCGCTGCGGATCAAGCTGCGGGAGGAGGACTAGGCGATGCCGATGTATCGAGTCACGAGCGCGATCAAGCACCAGGGCAGGGTCTACGAGGAAGGCCAGGTGGTGGAGCTGCCGGCCGAGCTCGCGGCGCGGCTGCATGTGGAGCCGCTGCAGGAAGGGACGGCGACTCTGGGCCTTGGGCCGATCGGCCCCGCGGACGGCGGGCCGGCGCTGATCGGCGAGTCGATCGCCGGCGAGCCCGAGCCGGCTGCGAAGCCGGCCCGGAAGGGCCGCAAGGGGAAGTAAATCCATGGCTCTCTACGCCACGGTCGAGGACTTCGAGCAACGGCTGCCGGTTGTGCAGATCGTAGGTCTCTGCGACGGCGCGGCCCAGGGCAGCGCGGCCTATACGGAGCTGGTCACGCGGGCGCTGACGGCCGCGTCGGCCGAGGTCGACAGCTACGCCGGCGCGCGCTACGCCCTGCCGCTGCAGTCGAGCGAGCGCCTCGAGCAGCTCACGCTCGACGTGGCCGTCTACTGGCTGCAGAAGCGCCGCAACATGGCGAGCGAGGCCGTGCGGACGCAGTACGAGGACGCCGTGCGCTTCTTGCGTGACCTGGCCGCCGGCAAGGCCGTGCTGGACCAGCCCTCCGGGGCGGACGCCCAGACCGTGGCGGGCGGCGGCGCGATCGGCAGCCGCGAGGATGCTGAGTACGTGTTTTCGAGCGAGGCGCTCAAGGGCTACTAGTCGATGGCGGACGTACGGATCAGCGTGGAGGACACCGGCGCGCGGCTCAGCTTGGGCCGCCGCGTGTCGTCGATCCAGCGCAAGGAGGTCCGGCACGCGGTCGGCGTCAAGACGCTCTCGAACATCGACGAGATCTTCGAGCAAGAGGGCTATCCGCCGCGCTCGTGGCGGCTGCTGAACGCGTCGACGCTGATCGAGCAGTTCACGCGCCGCGGGAAGTCGTCGACCACCAAGCGGGGCCGCCAGCGCAAGCCCTTCCTTCGCTTTGCCGCCGGCAAGAAGATCCTGACCGACACGGCGCGGCTGCGGCGGTCCATCCAGTACCGGCTGGCCGGGTCGAATCGCGTGGAGGTCGGCACGTCGGTGATCTACGCGCGAATCCACCAGGAGGGAGGCACGATCGTGCCGCGGCGGGCGAAGGCGCTGCGCATCCCGCTAGGCGACGGCCGCGTGATCTTCCGCAAGTTCGTCAGGATTCCGGCGCGGCCGTTCCTGCTGTTCCGGCCGCAGGACCAAGCCTCGCTGGTGGAAGCCGCCGAGGCGGCGCTGGAGGCGTTCCGGTGAGCCAGGTTGTGATTTCCGTGGAGCTGGCGCGGCGCACGCTGCTGGAGTCGCGGGCGCTGCTGGTGGGCGCCATGGGCTATGGCGACCGGATGAACGCCACGCTGCGGGCGCTGATCCGCAACGAGGTGGAGAGCTGGGGGCCGGAGGAGCTCGTGGCCGCCAAGCGCAAGCTGCGCGAGATGGAGAACCGCGAGATGGGCTGCTGCGGCTTCGACGAGGACGGGGAATAGATGACGAAGTCGGAACGGCTGGACGCGGTGGTGAGCCTGATCGAGGCGCTGAGCCTGGCGGGCGTGACGGTCAAGCCCTTGTCGTCGGCGTCGGTGACGGACGAAGGCGAGCTGCTGCTTATACCGCCGGCGATCGCGGTGTACCTGGACGGCGCGGAGTACTCCACGGTGACCGCCGACGGCCGCTTGGCCGACGACCGCACGGCCGGGGCGATCTACATCGTCGCCGAGGATTTCGCCGGCGGCGCCGAGCCGGCCAAGGCGGCCTATGCGCTGCTGGACCAGGTGGAGCATGCGCTGCAGGGTCGGCAGCTCAGCGACCAGGAGCTGCTGACGATGGACGGCTGGACGACGGCGGCCGCCGCGGCCGGCAAGGTGGCGCTCGAGCTGCGGTTTACCGTACGCGGGCACTTGCAGAGGAGCTGAAGACGATGAAGCTGCAACTGAAGAAAGGGGCTCAGCCGGTACGGCATCGCCGGGCCGGGATCGAGCTGCACTTCGAGCCGGGCAAGCCGGTGGACCTGCTCGTGGTGCTCGTGGAGCCGGCCTTCGAGGGCGCGCTCGCGGCCGCCGGGGGCGACCTGAAAAAGGCCGACCTGCGCGGCGTGGACGCCATTCTCAAGCGGGCTCCGGCGCTGTGCCGCGAGCTGCTCAAGAAGCTGCCCGTGGAGCTACTCGACGAGATGCCGGTGGAGCTGGGCCTCGAGGACGTGATCACGCTCGAGGCCGTTGAGCCGGAACGTCCGGCCCCGGCCAAGCCGGCGAAGGCCAAGGCCGCCAAGGAGGGAGAGGATGCCTGAAAGGCAATGGCTGGATAACGTCGTGCTCGGCGTCAAGCAGGAGTCGGCTTACGGCACGGCGCTGGATTTCGCCGATCTGCTCTACCGCCTGAGCTACTCGGGCGAGAAGCGCGCCATCACCGGCGAGTACCGCAGCGATCGCGCCTACCTGGGCAAGGGCACCAACCACACGACGGTGGACCGCGAGGTGCGGCGCGACGCGCGCTGGACGCCGGAGTTCTTCCTCTCGACGCTGAGCGGCGGGCTGGCCGCCGGGCTGGTGCTGGGCGCGCTGGCCGAGTCCGGCTCGGGCCCGTACGTCTCGGTGTTTACCGAGCAGGACGCGGCGTCGAGCGAGGACGCGATCTCGACGACGGTCTACACCGAGGACGGCGCCGCCAAGGGCCGGCTGCACGGCTGCTCGGCCTCGCAGGCGGCCTACCGCTGGCGGCAGGGCGAAGACGCCACGGTGGCCCTGAGCCTGATCGGCTCCGGCGAAGAGACCGCCGGCGCGCACTCCTCGCTGCCCGACGTGACCGTGCCCAACACGATCATCGGCGCGAACGTGACCACGGAGATCGGCCCGCAGGGCGGCTCGTACACGGACTTCACGTCGAACGTCTTCGAGGGGTCCGTCACCTTGTCGCAGGTGATCGCCGAAGCGCTGGGGTACGGCGGCAACGGCCTGTACCGCACGCGGTCCTGGTTCTCGGAGTACCGCCACCGCTTCGACATTCGCTTGTTGAAGGACGGCTCGACCACGATCCGCGACTGGGCCCGCAACCGCACGATGCTGCAGGCGCGGTTCACCTTCACCCACAACGCGAACGAGAAGATCGTGATTTTGTTTCCGGGCTGCAAGTTGCTGGAGCCGCGGACGGTCGCCGAACAGGGTTTTAATGCCCAAGACGTCAGCCCGGGCGACGACGGCGTGTTCGTCGACGGCAACGGCACGCCCGACGAAGCGGTCGAGGTGACCGTGACGCATCCGGCCGACTACGGCTTTCTGGCGGTGGCAAGCTGATGCGGATCAAGTCGGGAGCTTCGGTGCGGGGGCTGCGGCCGGAGATCGTGCTGGCGCTGCTGGCCGCCGCGTCGGTGTGGCGCGAGCTCGGCGCGGCCGACCCGCCCACCGTTACCGCCGGCGTCGACGGCCGCCACTCGCGCGGGTCGCTGCACTATGCCGGCGCGGCCGTGGACCTGCGGCTGCCGCGCAACGTCGAAGCGGCCCAGGCGGCGCTGTCGCTCGAGGCCGCGCTGGGCGGCGTCGGCGGCGAGTACGACGTGGTGCTCGAGTCCGACCACATCCACGTCGAGTTTCAGCCCAAGGAGGCCGTGGATGCCTGAACAATTTCCCCTCGACGCCAAAGAGCTGACGGCGACTCTGCGCGTGCGCGGCTGCGAAGTCCGGCACGTCTTTCAGCCCATCACGGCCTCCGACTGGATCGAGTACGAAAAGCTCTCGGCCGTGGTGAGCTGGCGCGACGACGCCGGTCTGATCCTCACCGACTCGATGGAGCCCCAGGCGGCCGCGGACCTGTGGCAGCGGCGCATCCTGCGCGTGGACCCTCCGGGCGAGCTTGCCGACTTGTCCGAAACGCCGCTCAAGCACCAGATCGCGGCGATCGCCGGGCTGAGCCAGGTCTTCGCGACCGGCGACGACCTGGTGACGGGCGGGCTGGTCAAGATCACGCTGGAGGCCGCCCGCAACGGCCAACGGTACGCGGGGCTCGAGCACTTCTTCCGGCGGCCCAGCATGCAGCAGTCGCTCGCCTATGAGCGGCTCTCCGCGCAGTGCCATGCGATCCGCTACGACGACGGCGTCCGGAAGTCGCTGGTCTTGTCACGGTTGCCGGAGCTGATCGAGCTGTACGACGCCCTGATCGAGGACGTCTGCGGCTACCAGTTCGGCGACCTGGGGGGCGCTCGTGTGATCGCCGACCAGATGGACCCCATGCACAAGAAGCAGGCGGCGCTCGCCTTGTTCGGGGCCGGCCTGGGGGGATGACGGCCCAGACCCGTGTCTGCGACGCGGCGGAGCTGGGCAAGTGGTTGGAGCAGTGGATCGAGTGGCGGGCGACGGAGCCGACGAGCGATGAGCTGGACAAGATTCGAGACGAGCTGGGGGACGACGCGGTGCGGCGCAAGCTGCGCCAGCGACCGGCGCCGGACCTGCCGCTCGGCGTCGACGAGTGGTGCCGCCACCTCAGCCGCCTCGAGGAGCTGGCGAGCGCAGGCTGCCAGTTCGGCCTTGACGACCTCACGGCGGCTGAGTGGCGCGGGCGGTCGGCTTATCGCGCGGCGCGCGAACGCTTCTGGCGTCGCTACCGGCCCTGCCCGGGCTGCGAGCGGCCGATCTTGAGGATCGCGCGAGGGCACGACTGCGGATGGCGGAGCAGTGAGCAGTGAGCAGTGAGCGGTGAGCAGTTAGGAGGGATGACGGTGGAAGAGATCCAAGAGAAGAAAAGGCGGGGGTGGAAGCGCAAGCTGGGCGGCGGCCTGAAGGCTGCCGGCAAGGTGGCCGTGGCGCTGGGGGCCGGGGCCGGGCTGCCGGAGGTCGTGAACGCGGTGGGCGCGGCCATGGGCGCGCAGCAGCCGCCGGTGGAGCTGTCGAGCGACCCGCTCGAGGCGGCGCTGACGCGGCTGGCGATCGCCGTGGTGGCCGTGGTGATGGCGTTGCTCAAGCGGCCGCAGGATCACTTGCGCGAGGCCCGGGACTAACGCGTATGGCCGACCGCGTCCGCATCGTCATCGACGTCGAGGGAGAGGACCAAGCGCGCCGCGCCTTGCAGGGCGTGCAGTCCGAGCTGGCCGGCGTGCAGAAGGCCGCCGGCGCGGGTTCCGGCCCGGGCGCGGGCGCCAAGCTCTCCGCGCGGGAGCTGTTCCCCGAGCTCGGCGAGATGGAGGAGCGCCTGCACAAGATGCAGGACACGCTCCGCGAGACGCCCAAGGCGGCGGGCGTGGCGGCGGACGGGTTGGCCGGGTTCAACGTGGCGGCGGGCGCGACGGCGGCCGCGGCGGTGGCTGCGGCGGCGGTGATCGGCGGGACTTTGACGAACGCCGTGCGGGCCTTCGGTGAGACCAAGGAAGGCAAGATCGCGCTCGACGACTTGGAGAAGTCGGCGCACCGGGTCTCCGATGCTTTCGGCCGACAGTTTGCGACAGAGGTTCGCCTCGGTGTCGACGTGCTCGACACCGTCGTCGACAAGGCCGGTAAGAGCACGGTCGGCATGGAGGCCCTGGCCAACGCAGTGCGCGGGATCGTGCCGGGGAACCTGGCCTATCTGGCGCGGGACCTCGGCAACGTTTACGCCTACCTGAAGGGGATCGACGACGAGACCGCGAACAAGGTCATCGGCGGGCAAGCCAAGAAAGCGCAGGATCGGGGCTTTGAAGGTTTGCAGGCGCAGGCCGAGCAGGACCGCCTGGCCGCGCTACGCCTGGCTGAGCGGCGGCAAACGGAGATCCGACAGCAGCAGATCGAGGAGGCGCGCCGCCAGGAGAGCCTGCGGCAATCGCTGGGCGACTTGGCCGCCGGCGATGATCCCGAGCTGCGCCGGGCCTTCGCCAACGAACAGAGGCTGCGGCAGATCGCGCAACTGGTGGAGAACAACGCGGAAATCATGAAGGGCGCCGACGACGAGGTGACCCGACAGTTCGAGGCGAACCGCGAGAAGCAGGTGACGGCGGCCCAGGAGGCCATCGAGCGGATCCAGATCGCGAACCTGACGGGGGAAGAAAGGATTCGCGCTCAGGGGCAGGCGACCCTCGATCAGATCGCGCGGCTGGAGGATGGTAAAACCGAGCTGGCGGCGACGGCCGCGGCTGCGCGCGTCGAAGTGAACGCGAACACGGAGCGCGAGATTACCGAGTTTCGCGCGCGCCAGGAAGAAGAGCGCCAGCGGCTGACGGAACGGACGGAACGGGATCGGCTCCGCAGCTTCGAGCGCATCCAGCGCGAACAGCAGCGGGTCGAGGCTGCGGTCCTTGCCCTCGAGCGCGACGCCAGGTACGCAAGCCTCGATGTATTCGGGCGCATCGAGCAGAAGCGGCAAGACGACATCGCAAAGATCGAGAACGACAAGGACGCGTCCGCGTCGCAAGTCGAACGCGCCCGCCGCGCGGCCGCGATCACCGCGAGCGCCGATATCCGCGACGCGAATCAGCGCATCTTCGACGAGCAGCAGGCGCAGCTCGACCGCGGCTTGCAGGAGTGGGAGCTGTTCTGGGACCGCGTGTCGCGGTCGGCCAACTCCACGAAGGATTTCCTCGGCAATCTAGGCGACGAGATCGCCAACAACTTTCGGCGCACCGTGATTCGGATGGTCGGCTCGCTGGTCTTCGGACAGCAGCAGGCCGCCGGCGTGACGGGCGGCTATGGAGGGTACGGCGGCGGGGGCGGCGGCGTCTTCGGCGGGATTCTCGGAGCTCTGGGCGGCGGGATCTTTGGTGGCGCGGCGGGCGTGGGCGGGTACGGCGGCGTGGGCGGGCTGGCGACGCCGCCCTTCGTGCTCAACGGATTCCCTGGCTCGACGCCTCCGTTCGTCGTCGGCGGCGGGATCGGAGCCGGCCGTGCGGGCTCGATCCCCGGGCTGGGCTACCCCTCGGCGGCGGGCGTTGGCGGCGGCCTGCTGCAGAACCCGGCCGCTGGGCTCGGCCTGTTGCTCGGCCTAACGGGGGGGACGCCGGGGTCGGCGGCTCTCCGCGCCACCATCGGCATCGCCGGCGGCACGGCGGCCTTTGGTGCGGCCGCGGGCGTCGCCGGCGGAATCGGCGCGCTCGGCGGCATCGGTACGGCTTTCCTGGGCCTCGCCACCAACCCGATCGGGCTGGCCGTGCTGGGCGGCGTGGTGGGCGTCTCGGCTCTGCTCGGCGCGCTGTCGAGGGGCGGCAAGAAGCGCCAGGCGGCCGGGGTGGCGAACGAAGGCTTCGCGGTGATCGACGACACGGTCGACGCCTTCAAGCATCGCGAGGTGCGCTACGACCAGGCCGTGACGCAGATGGACCGCCAGTGGCAGTCCATGGTGGAGGCCTGGAACCGCATCGGCGGCAGCGTGGGCCGCAACTCGATCCGGACGCAGGAGCCCTACTACGAGCAGCGCCTCGACGAGGTTGACCGCATCCAGGAGGAGCGCCTGCGGCGGCTGGATGCGATCGAGCAATCCCCCGTGCCGGCGTTTGCGCTGGGCGGGCTGGTGCCGGGCGCCGGGGCCGTGCCGGCCATCGTGCACGGCGGCGAGTACGTGGTGCGGCGCGAGGCGGTGCAGCAGATCGGGCCGGCCGCGCTCGACAGCTTGAACCGAGGCGGCGGCATGGGAGGCGACGTGACGATCAACATCAACATCAACGGCGGCGACGCCGCGGGCCTGGCGCGCTACGTGCGCTCGGGCGAGCTCGAGAACGCCGTGGGCCGCGCGGTCCGCAACCTGCGCCGCGACGGGAGGCTGCGATGACGACGCTGCGTAACGCGCTGCCGGCGCTGCTGCTGCTGACTGCTGCGGCGGCCTGGGCCGGCAAGGTGCTGGACCACACCTTCCCGGCGATGGCGACGACGGGGGCTTGCTCGGACACCCTGGCCGAATGCATCGCCTCGGGCGAGGTGCTGGACCTGGGCAAGCTCGACGTGGTGACGCTCGGCGTGCAGATCAATCCGACGGGCGACCCGACCGGCTGTGCGCTGGCGCTGGAGGGGAGCTTGGACGGCGAGAGCTGGATGGTGATGGGCTCCACGTCGGACTGCACCGCGGACGCGCTGTGCGCCGGCGGCTCGGCCTGCCGCATGGTGGGCAGCGAGGCGCGCCTGGTGCGTTACGTGCGGCCGAACCCGACGACGCTGAGCGGCGGCACGACGCCGAGCCTCACGGTGATCCTGCGCGGGGTGACGCGATGAGGAGGCTTGCGGCGCTCTTCCTGCTGCTGGCGCTGCCGGCGGCCGCGCAGTGGACGGTGAGCGGGCCGACGGGCACGGGCGGCGGCGGAGGCGGCGGGGCTTCGACGCTCGACGAGCTGACCGACGTGAACACGAGCGGGGCTGTCGATGGCTCGCTGCTGACGCTGAGCGGCTCGGACTGGGTTCGGGCGGCGAACCTGCTGCTGTCCGGCACGCAGTGGCAGGTGGGCGACGGGACCGATGGCTCGATCAAGCTCGGGGATTCGGAGGTCGTCATTCGCCGGCGATCCGGCGGCGGGCTGGAGGCGATCGACCCGCGGCCGACGATCGGCGCGACCATCTTCCGCGTCACTTCCGGAGCGGCCGACAGCGGCGGCACGCCGTTGCTGGCGATCAACAACGGGTCGACCGATGTGATCACGCTGCAGAACAGCGGGCTGGTCTACTCGTCGACTGGGTTTCGGGTCGGGACCAACTTCAACCTCAGCGGCGCGACCTGGCAGCTCGGCAGCACGGTCGAATCTTGCTGGGCGAACTCGGCGAGCTACACCGCGACCAAAGACGTCGGGATCATGCGCGGGGGCGTGGGCGTCGCGAAGCTCACGAACTGCGCCGGTGGTTACGGCGGAATCGACCTGGGAAGCATTAAGGTCAGCGGCTCGGCGCTCGGCTTTACGCACTTGACGGGCTCGATCGCCAACGGCCAGGTGCCGGAGAGCGCTGTGACGCAGCACGCGGACGCCGTCGGCGATGCGATAACCACGATTGGTGGCATCTGCACGGTCGGCGGAACCGGAATCTCCTGCCCGACGTTCACGGCGTCCGGCTCCGGGCCGATCGCCATCACGGAGATCGCCGCCCCGGGAGCCGGCGGGAGCGCCGGCGTCGCGAACTTCTACATCGACTCGACGACGCACCGGCCTGCGATCCACCTGAATGGAGGCTCCGCCAAAGACCTGGTCGCTGCGGCCGACGTCCAGACCCTGACGGGCAAGACGATCGACGGGAACTCGAACACGCTGCAGCCGCGGCATGTCGCCAACTGCGCGGCCGAAACCGGCGGCGTGGTCGGCGAGGCCTGCGTCGACACCGATAACGGCGACACCTACCGCTGCATCCCGTCGAGCGGCGCGTGCGACACGGCCGCGGAGTGGGTGCTGACGGCGCGGGCTACGCTGTGGCACTCGATCAACTTCTTTAGCCCCGGCGGCGCCGGCTTTGGAACCGCCCAGCCTCAGCTTGTGGGCTGCCAAGGTAGCGGCACCGTGGTTTCCGGCGGCCAGTACGTGGTCGAGTTCTCTGACTCGGCCTCGGACTACATGTGGTGCAACTTCATCCTGCCGAGCTTCGTGGACGACACGGTTGCTCCGGTGGTCTTGTTCGCCGTCGGCGGCCCCGTGACCAGCACCGGGCACTTCCAGATGAGCGTCAAGATCGGTTGCTACACGGGGTCGTCTGACGCTTGGCCGGAGCCGGACTGGGGAAGCGCTCAGCCGGTGACCTGTGACAAGAGCTCAAGCGTCGCGAAGCTCCCGGTCATGTGCGAGGTGACGCCTCCCTTGACCGGATCGAACTGGACAGCCGGACAGGCTTGCGCAGTCTTCGTGCAGCGGCTTGGCTCGGACGGCGCTGACGACTTGACTCCGACCGGCGACGCCTACCTGATGGCGCTCGAGATGGAGGTGCCGCAGTGATGGCGCTGAGCCCCGTGCTGCTGTGGTGGCTGCTGTTGGCGCCGCAGGCGACGCTGCAAGGCATGTCGCTGACCGGCGGCTCGGTGGGCGTGGAGGTCGGCGAGCAGAGCGCGCCGGCGACGTCGACGAGCGTCTGCGACGGGCTGCCTGGCGCGGACCCCGTGCAGGTGGGCGACCTGGTGGACTGCTTCGGGGGCGATCGGGCTCTTTTGACGCGATGAGGCTCCTGGCCCTAGCACTGCTTGGCGCGTTGCGGCTGGGAGCGGCCTGCGACGTGGCGTCGTTCGTGATCACGGAGGCGCCCGGGGATACCTGGGTTTCCGCCACGGTCGAGTTCGGCGATGGCCTCAATGCGTCCACGGTCGATTTCGTTCGGCTGGCGCGGGCGGTGAGCCCCAGCGTCGACGTCGCGGACATCCCCGGCACGGGCTGGACGACCGGCGGCGCGGCGGTCGGGACCAAGCGGTTCGCGGGCGCGCAAGACTTGACCGCGTCGACCACGTACAACTTCGTCCCGCAGCTCTCGGTGGACAACGGGTCGAGCTACGCGCTCGACTACGAATCGACCGACTGCCAGGCGGCGCTCTGCCCGTATGGCGAGGGGCCGCAGGCCGATGAAATGGAGGAGATCGACCTCGGCTATTCGTGCGTCGCGAACGGCTCCGGCAAGCTGATTCCGCAGTTCACCACGGACAGCAACGGCGGAATGCCGACGCCGGCCGCGCCGACGCACTCGATCAGCCTCAGCGACTTCTCCGCGGTGACCGGGGAAACCCGCGTCGGGTCGGTGACCGACGGGCTGTGCACCGATTGCGACGCCCTGCTGGCCGACGCCCTCGCGGACGCGTCGGCGGGCGGTCTGGTCGAGGGGCTCCAGCTCCCGGCCGGGGCGACGTGGCGGCCGGGGAGCTCCGGGGCGGGCATCAACCTTGCGGGGCAGACCAGCGACACCGGCGCCGTGATCATCCTGGGCAGCGCGCCGGACCCTGACGCCCTGCCGGCGTTGGGCGAGGCGGCCGACCCGAGCCTGGCCGACGTGATGAGCGTGATCGAGTTCTACCCGGACGCGGCCTCGCGCTTGACCTCGTTGCTCTACGCCAGCGCGGCGTCGAAGCGCATCCGGATCCAGAACGTTGTGCTGCGAATCCCCGACGTCGAGGACATCGCCGACGTCGAGTATGAGATCACCAGCGTCAACGACGCCGGCTCGTACGTGCAGCTCTCGGTGGACGGGACGATCCCGGCGGGCGAGCTGGACGGCTCGTCGTACTCGACGCTGATCGGCGTCTACGCCGACGGCTTCGAGGGCTGGAGCTTCCGCTACGGCGCGGCGGCCCAGCGGCAGAGCGGCGGGGCGATCGCGGGCGTCGCCGTGGCGGAGCCCGCGGGCATCGGCAATTTCACCACGGGCTGGGTAGTGGACTCTGTCTCGAAGCCGTTCGCGTCCGCCACCAAAGCGAGCGAGCCGGTGCTGACGCTGCCGAGCCCGCACCGCTGGATCGACGGCTACGCGGAGGCCTTGACCGGCTGCTCGTCGGGTACCTGCACGGCGGCTGACGGCTCGCACGTCCAGCAGGTGGGGACGGGCTTCCATCCGACGTACCAGATCACGGGTTCGAGCGGCGGAGCTTGCGATGGGTTCTTCGTGGAGGCCGGCGGATCGCAGGCCTCCGGGACGTTCGTGCTCACCGATGTTCCGGACTGCACCGGCGGCTCGATCAAGCGGGTGGGGACGGCGCTGCTGTCGCACCTGCAGAACGTGACGAGCAACCCGCTGGCGCGGTCGTGCATCGTCACGTTCCCAAGCGCGACCGAGGTGAAGCTCTGGCGCTGCCGCGGGGCGGGCTCGACGATCACGCCGGACTGGTCGGCCGAGAGCGGCACGATCAGCGGCCGCATCAGCTACGGGGCCGAGGACTTCGCGCCGCTGGTCAACTTGACCAACATGCAGCAGGTGATCATCGAGCGCTGCATTCTGCGGTCGCCGGGGCCGCCGGTTCGCATCAACAAGCTGATCGCCGGCGGCGGCGCGTCGCAGGTGATCGTCGCCAACAACTACATCGACGGGGTCGTCTCGGCGCACCCGATCGACCCGGTGAGCGGGCACCTGGGCGGCCAGTACCGCAACAACTACGGCTTCGACGTGACGACGCTCTACGACGGCTCGCAGGCGTCGGACGTGCAGATCGTGGGCAACACGGTGGTCAATTGGATGGGCTTCTTCTGGTTCGCGCCGAACGGGCCGACGCGCGTGAATCACCCGGCGGATATCACGATCAGCCGCAACCGCTTCATCGTGCCGCTCGAGCTAGTGGGCGACTCCCCGGTGAACTACGGGATCGTCGACAACGCGCGCCAGGGGAATGAAGACAAGGACGGCGTGGAGCGGAAGAGGTTCAGCGGCAACAGCGTGCTGGGCTATCCGATCATCGGCGTGAACGCGGCGCACATCCTGGTCTTCCAGGACCTGCCGCACAGCTCCATCACGACACCGAGGCGGCTCCAGGACATCGGCGTCTACAGCAACATCCTCGAGGGCGGCCAGATCGTCTCCGCCGGCGCTGTGTCGTATGACGGCTCGATCGCCCCGGACATCCGGGCGCCGCGCAACATCGCGGTCCGGAACAATCTGATCCACGGCAAGGAGACGGTCGGCTACCCGAACAACCAGCAGCTGCTGAACCGCGACGCCTGGACGCCCTATTCGGGCGGCAACTCCGTGTTCCGGCGGATCGCGAACATCGACTACAGCTACAACACCCACATCCGCCCCGCGACGGCGCTGCAGCCGGCCAGTGCGGTCTTCATGAACGGCGAGTCGTATGTGTCTCGGATCAACGTCGAGGGCAACATCTGGGAGCACAGCCCCAACGGGTATGACGCCTTCTGGGTGACGAATCTGGGCGGCGGCAGCGAGGCCAACGGGTGGAACAAGAACTACACCCAGGACGGCGCGCAACCTTCGCCGCTGGCGAGCAAGGCCGACAATATCCGGCTGCCGTGCACCACGGACCCCGGCATCACGGACTACGACAGCGACAACAGCGCCGACAGTGAGAGCGATGCCTCCGCGCTGGGAGCCTACTCCGGCTGGTCCGCGCCGGCCGGCAGCGCGGATGCGCAGTCCTGCAAGGACCGCGAGGAACTGGTGTTCGCGGCCGGGACCTGGCAGGCCGCCGGCGACTATGCCGGGCTCGGCGCGGACATCCCGACTCTGCTGACGGAGCACCGCAAGATCAGCGGCGCGCCCGCGATCACGCGCTCGAATACGACGGTGAGCGTGGCCTTCACGGCTCCCACGGCGGGCGAGGCGTGCCACATGCGGATGCGGGCGACTAGCGCGGGCAACGGCGGCGCGTGGACGAGCTGGACCGCGACGACGGGCTCGACGGCGCGGACCGTGCAGGCCACGGGCTTGACGCCGGCGACGAGCTACGACTTTCGGCTGAGCTGCGAGGGCGGCCAGGCTCCCCTGTTTGGGCAGGTGACGACGCTATGAGCACGGCCGACACGTTCCCGATCGAGATGGAGTTCTCGTCGTCGTTGACGCAGGGCGCCGGCGTGGCGACGTTCCGGTGCGTGGGCGGCGAGGAGATCTCGCGCATCGTGGAGCCGTTCGCGCGGATCTTCTCGGGCACGGCCGCCCAGCGGCCCAAGGCCGACGCGATGGCGGTGCTCGAGTTCTACCAGCGCATGGGCGAGGAGTTCTTTTCGTTCGAGGACCCGCTGACCGGCCGTACTTGGTCGGCGGTGTGGGCGTCGCCGCCCCGGATCGGCTTTGTGGGGTACGAACGCTACGACATCGAGGTGCAGCTCCGCGAGGCCGCCGGCAAGCCGCTGGCGAGCTATCCGACCACGCCGCTACTCGAGCGGCCGCTCGACCCCGTCGACGTCGGCGACGGCCTGCTGTTCTTTTACTCGGGCTACGGCTACAAGCTCACGGCCACGGGCGTCTCGACGGCCGAGCTCGACGGCGCGAGCTCGTCGACGAGCTCGAACTATTCGGTCCCGCTGGGGGCGCATTGCTTGAAGGTGCTGCCGAACTCGGCCAGCGTGACGAAGTTGGAGGTGGTGCACTAGTGGCGAAGGTCCTGAATCGCCTGCAGGTCCCGTCGATCGAGGAGCTGGCCGGCGCTGTGATCGACGACTATCTCCAGCAACGCGGCCCGGTGCTGGACCTGAAAAACCCTGAGCACGTCTCTGCGCTCACGCGCTTGATCGATAGCCGATTGCGGGGCAGCCAGATGGAGCTGCAGGCGGCCGCCGAGAAGGCTTGTTCCCAGGCGCTCCAACACGTTTGGGCGCTCATGTCGGACCCCGACTATCAAGCCAACCGGCAGCGATCGCGCCGCGAACGCATGCGGCGACAGTCAGCGCCGCTAGAGATGGCGGAGAAGTACGGGCTGAACCCCGCAAAGATCCGAGAGGCCGCCTCGGACGCCCGGAGGAAACGCTGATGGCGCGCACCCTCTCCACCGCGATCGCCGCCGCGGCCGCCTCCGGACGGGCGATGCTCGTGCACGCCCTGTATCTCTCGCTGGGCGGCGTGGACTACTTCTACGCCGAGCGCGCCATCACCTTCGAGTCGCAGGCCTACCAGGTCGGGCTGCGCTGGTCCGAGGACCTGACGCTGCGCCGCAGCCTGGCGGCCGACACGGTTCAGGTCGAGGTCGAGAACGTTTCGCTCGGCCTGGCGCAGATCCTGCGTCAGCAGTACGTGATGGGCGACTACGGCGAGCTGCGCCGCCTGTGGCTGGGCGCGGGCTCGCAGATCGTCTTCGCCGGCCGCGTCGGCGCCGTCGAGGTCGATCGCAACTCGGCGCGCCTGACGCTGCGCAGCCACATCGACCCGCAGGCGCAGCTCCCCATCCGGACGCCGGGCGCCAAGTGCCCCTGGAGGTTCAAGGGAACGGCCTGCGGCTACGTGGGCGTGGGCGACGAGTGCGACAAGACCACCGACGCCTGCATTGCCTACTCCAACATCCACCGCTTCGGCGGGTTCCCCACGCTGACGCGCGAGCTGGCGGAGACCGTCGCGCCGGCGCCCGTGGCGGAGCCGATCGCGCCCGAGCGGGATTTCTTATCCGACTACTACGGCGAGGAGGCGACCTGGTGACCTTACTGCTGCTGCTTCTGGGGTGGATTTCCATGCCGACTACGACCGCAACGCTCGAAGACTTGTTCGCCTCCGTCGATCGTCCCCTGGCCTGGGCGTATGGCCGGCACTACGTGGCCGGCAACCTGATTCTGCGCGACGACCGCGACGACGGCTCGACCGTGCTGTTCGTCGCCCTGGGCGAGGGGCCGTGGGACGCCGTCGAGGCGCTGTGGGCCAACGGCGCGGAGGTCGCCTCCGATCACTACCACTTCCACCCGGGCGTCGACGGCGTCGCGGGCGGCTCCGGCGTGACGGGCGACCAGAAGGCCGACCTGTGGTGGCCGCTCGACGTCTCGCCGGCGCTGACCTACTCCAAGACGGCCTACGTCGCGGTGAAGATCGACGATCCGGAGTACGCGCCGACCGACGACTTCAGCGTGCTGGGCCGCTACCGCACCCGCAAAGTGGGCGTGTACAACGCGGCCGGCTCGCAGACCTCGTTCGCCTGGAGCTCCAACCCCGTCTGGCAGATCGCCGACGTGCTGCGGGTGGGCCTGTACGAGCTGACCACGCGGTTCAACTGGCAGGCCTTCATCGACGCGGCCGCCTACTGCGACGCCACCGTCACGGTGGACTCGATCGACTACCCGCGCTTCCAGGCCCACCACGCCTTTCCGCAGGCGACCTCGGCGCAGGACGCGCTCGAGCGGATGCTGGCCGGCTGCCGCGGCTACCTGCTCGAGGAAGACGGCCTGATCAAGATCGTGATCGACCAGCCGCGCTCGGCAGCGATGACGATCGGCCGCGGCGACATCGCCGACGGCAGCTTCCGCCACTGGATGCGCGACACCTCGGCCGCCGCGAACCGCCTGCTCGGCAAGTTCCGCGACGTGGAGAACGACTACGCCGAGGCCGAGGAGTACGTGGAGCGGGAGTGGCACCAGGCACTGATCGGGCGGCCGATCCTCAAGGAGATCGACTTCGGCGCGGCGCCGCAGAATCAGGTGCGCCGGCTGCTCGAGTACTGGGCCAGCAAGTCTCTGGACGACGCCCGCATGGTCTCGCTCGACGTCGGCATGCAGGCGGCCGCGCTCGAGCCGATGGACCGCGTCGACGTCCAGCTCGACGACGAGGCCCCCTGGCAGGGCCCGAAAGCCTTCGACGTGATCGAGATCGCCGACCGGACGGACGGCTCGCGCGGCCTGCTCCTGCAGGAGTACGACGCGGCCGCCTTTACCGACGACGGCCGCCCGCACCAGACCGTGGAGGGCGGCGTGATCGTCGGCCCGACCACGATCCCCGCTCCGGACGTCGAGAACTTCAGCGCGACGGAGAACCCCTTCGTCACGCCCGACGGTCAGACGATCAGCCGCATCACCTACAGCTTCGACAAGCCCAGCCCGCTGCGGACCTGGGCGGCGATGGAGGTGTGGGGCCGCCGGCTCGACGACATGGACGCGCCGATCGAGGAGTACCACTTCCTCGCGAAAGACGACCAAGGACCGGGCATCATCGACTGGGACAAGGAGACCCACGGCGAGAAGCTCGAGCTGCAGGCGCGCAGCGTCTCGAAGACCGGCCGGCCGAACCCGGGCGGGCCGACCACCACCGTCACGCTCGACCAGCTCCCCAGCGCGCCGGCGCCGGTCTCGGACCTGTGGTGCCAGCAGGACGCCCAGCGCCTGATCCTGAGCTGGTACGGCGGCGCGGAGACCAACCTGAAGGGCTATGCGATCTACGAGCTCGGCGAGATCGTGCCGGCCGACGACGCGGCCGTGGCCGAGAAGTATCGGCTGGGCTTCGCGCCGCACGCCGGCGAGGGCGAGCTGCACTGGTGGGAGTTCCTCGAGCGCGACTACCGCATCATCGCTTCGGACGGGACGGTGGTCGAGCTGGAGGCTGCGGGCGGCATCGCGCTGCGCGTGGACGCGCTGATCGGCCGCAAGATCACGTTCCTCGACCCGACCGGCGAGATCGAGCTGACGGCGCTGGACAACGATGAGCGCACGATCACGTTCGCCACGGGCACGGCGCCGACGCAGATCAACATGCCGGTGCGCACGCGGCCCAAGTCCGGCGAGCGGCACTTCTACGTGCGGGCGCAGGATTCGCTCGATCAGCTCTCGACGGCCAAGCCCGTGCCGCCGGCGACGCTGGCGTGCTTTCCGTTCGCGCGGGATGGCTCGAAGGACGTCGGGCCGCCGCGGATGTGGCTGACGGCCTCGAGCTTCCAGGGGACGCAGTGGTCCAGCGGTCCGCTGGCGGCGCAGACCGGCCATGTGAACGTGTGGGGCGCCGTGCGCTCGGCGGCCGAGGACGAGAGCGACTTCGACCTGGCGCTGAAGCAGAACATCAACGGCGTGAGCGAGTGGCGGGTAGAGATCGACATCAGCACGACGTCGGCGGGCCCGACCACTGACACGCGCGTGTTCGGCGTGCCGGCGGCCAACGCGCCGGGCAACTACTACTACAACCCGCTGGTCGGCCCGCCGGCGGAAAAGTTCTGGATCTTGTTCGAGTTCCTGGGCTCGTTCTACCTGCCGAATGTCTACATCCAGGAAGTGCGGGTGCAGGCGAAGAACGCCGCCGGCGGATGGTCAAGCCTGACGACCGCGCGGCCGATCTTCATGAGCCCGGGCCAGGAGTACACCGGTGAGATCGCCGGCATGCGGGCCTCGAGGACAGTGACGCCCGTCTCGAGCGTGATCGACGAGAACCCCGTGCAGAGCGCCGGTACGGTGCAGACGGTCAGCGTGCCGGCGGCGACCACGACCTACATCGATTTCCCGTCGACGGCTCCCCTCGCCGGCGCGGAGCTGCGCTACCGCCTGGTGCAAGGGGCCACGCCCGGCACGATCATCTTCCGCGACGCCAACGGCGGCGTGTGGAGCCGCATGGGCGACCGCAAGGTGCCGGTGGAAGCCGATACGACCACCTGGTGCAAGTTCTACGCAGTCAGCGCAACGGAGCTCGAGCTATGCCGCATGGACACTTTCTACGCCTAGCGTTGCTGCTGTGTCTGCTGGCGCTGCCGGCGGCCGCGCAGCGCTCGCGCATCCCGCTCGAGCAGACTGCCGGCGGCACGGCCGGCGACCTCTGCTTCAAGGATGACGCCGGCAGCGAGGTCTGCTGGAGCATGCCGGACGGGACGTTCGGCAGCGGCCGCTGGATCTTGCCGCCGTCGGACATCGGCGGAGGCGGCTGCTTGACCACGGACGGGAGCCGCACTGTGACGGTGAGCGCCTGCAGCGGCGGAAGCGGCTCGGCCGGCTCCGACGGCGCCGTGCAGCTTTCCGACGGCATGGGCGGGTTCCGGACGGCGCTGATGATCCTGGACGATGTGACGCCACTGCTCTACGTCTCGGCCAGCCAGAGCTTCGGCACGCTTTCGGGCCGGTACTTTCAGGGGCTGGACAGCGGAGCGAACACGCGGAAATTCCTGTCGGTGGACGCCAACGACAAGCTGCACCTGGGGCTGGAAAACGCCGTCGGCACGGGCACGGTCGTGCTGCACACTTTAGGCAACACAATCGAGCTGCCTGATTCGTTCGTCCCTCCGGACGCCGCCGGGAACAACTTCCTCAAGTTCAACTCCAGCGGCAAGGCGACCTGGGATGCGATCGCCGGCGTCGACGTCAGCAATACGCTGTCGGGACTGACGCCCCGCGGGACGATCAACTTCGATCAGAGTCTGCTGGCGACGGACAACGTCACCCGGATCGACGTAAAGATCGACCCGGCGGGCATCACGACTTACACGCGAGCGCAGGGCTTCGAGGGCGGCACGCGAGGCAAGGTGGGCGGCGGCGGGTCGGACAACGACGACCTGGGCGCCGGGCTCGACAGCGGAGCCAGCTACTCCCGCACTCCCTTCCGCCGGGCCTTCGTCCGCGAGTACGTGCAGGCGCTGCAGACGGTGTGGGCCCCGGCCACCACGGATATCTCGAGCTCGCCGCTCTATTGGCGGGCGGGCTACATCGGCTCGGGCGTCTACGGCCTGAGCTGGGAGCGCAACGGCGTGCAGCTCGCCTACTGGGACGGCAACGGGTTCGAGTTCTACAAGGACGTGAAGGCGCTCAGCGGCGCGTCGGTGGTCCACACGGCGACGACCACGGACCTGAGCACGCAGCTCACCACGCGGCTGCAGAAGCAGGCTAGCTCGACCAGCGGAGACGCGATCAAGCTCGAGGACGTCTTCGGCACGGTGTACCTGTCGGCCGGCTACAACAGCGGCGGCGTGGGCAACGGCGGCGTGCTGACGGTACAGCGCGCCGGGCTGGAGACGGTGGGCATCTGGTCGACGGGCTCGGACGCGACGCGCGGGCTGTATGTCGGGGTGACCGGCAGCTCGAGCACGAACCGGGTGGTCGGACCGCGGCTTTCGGCCGTGGCCGACGTGAGCGGGACGGCCGGCGGCACGTATACCTCGACCGAGCAGAGTCTGCTCAACAGCGTGAAGACGCAGCTCAACCTGGTGCTGAGCCGGCTGCGCACGCACGGGCTGATTGCGCCCTAGGTTTCAGAAAAGGAGACGAACGCGATGTACCTGGATTTCATGCTGTTCTGGCTGCTCAGCGGCCTCGGTTTCGTGGACCCTTCGTCCTGCACGGAGGGTCCGCTGGTCCGGCGCGGCGACTTCATGGCCCCGTCGTATGTGTGCGAGGTTCACGGGATGCCGTCGCCTTCGAGGCGTCGCCGATGAAGCGTCTCGCGGTCTTCCTGCTGGCGGCAATCGCGGCCGCGGCCGCGGCCGCGCCTCCGGAGCTCACGCAAGCCGAGCAGCTCGCATGGACGCGGCTGGTCTCGGCGCACCGGCAGGCGCTGCTGGAGTCGGCGGAGCTGGATCGGCTGCGCCTGCGCGCCGAGCTGGCCGCTCAGCAGGCGATGACGGAAGGGCTCGAAGCCGAGCACCAGGCGCTATTGCGTCGCCTGGCGCGGACGCTGGCCGCCCGAGCCACGCTGTACGAGCTGCAGCGGCGGCCGGCGGCCGACACGCTCGAAGCGCTGAAAGAGTTTGAGGCCGAGCGCCGCGGCGAGGAGCCTTGCCGGCTCACCGACGCCGCGGTGTGGCATTGCGACGAGGGGGGCTCGGCCGACCAGCAGTAACCCGCGCCACTCGCGACACACCGCACCCGGGGCGGAGCGCAACGGTCACACGAAGCGCCCGCCCTTCGTGCGTCCAGCCCCCAAAAACGCCCCACTTTGCCACCAAGAGCCGCGCACTTTGCCACGCATCACCCGCCGCGTTTGCCACCGATCGCTGCCGGCACTAGTAAGGACAAGGCCAACCTGATGCGAGCCCTGCTCAAGGCCGTCGGCGTGGAATCCTACCCGGTGGCGATCTACTCCGGCGATCGGCGCTTCGTGCGCGAGCAGTGGCCGTCGCCGCAGCAGTTCAACCACGCCATCCTGGCCGTCCAGGCTCCCGAGGGCGCGGACCTGCCGGCCATCACAGAGGTCGAGGGGCTGGGGCGCCTTCTGTTTTTCGATCCCACCAGCCAATCGACGGCCTTCGGCTGGCTGCCCGAGCACGAGCAGGACAGTTGGGCGCTGCTGGTCGACGCCGACAAGGGCCGCCTCGTCCGGGCCCCGTCTGTGGAGCCCGAGGCCAACCTGCTGCGCCGCACCATCGAGGCCCGCCTGACCGTGGACGGCGCCATGGAGGCCAAGATTCGAGAGGTTGCCTCCGGCGCGGCAGCCGCGCACAACCGCTCCCTCTACAAGGAGATGACCGAGCCCGAGTACCGCCGGGTGATCGAGCGCTGGGTGGCTCGCGGAACCTCTTCGGCGCAGGTCGCCTCGATCCAGGTCGACGCCGCCGAGCCCGGATTTTCGCTCGACGTGGAGCTCAGCGCCCCGAGCTACGCCCAGTCGATGGCCGGCCGCCTGCTGGTCTTCAAGCCCGCTCTGGTCGAGCGGCGCGGCGGACTGTATTGGGACGAAGAAGACCGGGCCTATCCCGTGACCCTCGACGCCGACGCCTTCGAGGAGAGCGTGCGCTTCGACCTGCCCGAGGGCTTCCGGCTCGACGAGAAGCCGGAGGACATCGGCGTGGAGAAGGAGTTCGGCGAGTACACGGCGAGCTGGCGCCTGGAGGAGGGCCGGCTGCTGTTCCAGCGGCGGCTGCTGCTGCGCAACGCCGTGGTTCCGGCCGAGAGCTACAACGAGATCCGGGAGTTCTTCAGCGCGGTGGTCTCCGCCGAGCAGGCGCCGGTGGTTCTGGTGAAGGAATAGCGCAGACGGCGGGCGGAAAGCTGTTGGAAACGGCGCGGCGGTTGGCGGACAATTGGCGGTGATTGGCGCCCCGCCGCCCGAGAGATCGATGCCCAGCCGCCTGATCGTGACGCAGACCGGAGCCCGAGCCGGCGAGCCGCCCCGTACGATCGAGCTGGGCCGCAAGGCCGTCACGCTGGGGCGTTCGCTCGAGAACGCTCTGCCCTACCCGGACGAGCGCGGTTTGTCGAGGACGCACGTCTCCTTCGAGCCCGACGGCGGACGCTGCCTGGTCCGCGATCTGGAGAGCCTGAACGGCACCTTCGTCAACGGGAAACGGCTGGCCGGCGCGCAGGAACTGCGCGACGGCGACCAGATCCAGGTCGCCAGCCTACAGATCCGCTTCTCGCAGGACGCGCCGACCCGGCCGGCGGAGGTGACGTTCGAAGCGCCCGCCACGGCTCACAGCGACGCGCCCGCGCAGGTCACCAACCTGCAAACCATCCTGTTCCGCTCCAAGCAGCCGACGCAGAGCGACGTGCCGGCACTCGACAGCCGCCGCATGGCGGCCGAGGCCTTGCTGCGGGTAGGCCGCGAGCTGGCTCGCAACCAGCCGTTAGCCGAGCTGTTCGAGACGATCCTGCGGCTGGCCACCAGCGCCGTCGGCGCCGAGCGCGGCGTGCTGATCACCCTGCAGAACGGCAGGCCGACGGTGCAGGCCCGGCAGGGCACGGACTTCCGCATCAGCCATCGCGTGCGCGACCAGGTGCTCGACGAGAAGCTGTCGCTGCTGATTCGCGACGTGCAGGTGGACCCGAGCTGGGAGGCTCACCAAAGTCTGGTCGCCCAGGGCGTCCGCAGCCTGATGGCCG
The DNA here is from genome assembly GCA_016125275.1 of Acidobacteriota bacterium. Lineage (GTDB taxonomy): Bacteria > Acidobacteriota > Terriglobia > Bryobacterales > UBA6623 > RI-231. The sequence continues at coordinate 300,456 of WGMB01000002.1, forward strand.
TCCCCTTGCAGACGGACGAGAAGGTGATCGGGATGCTCTATCTCGACTCGGCGGGCTCGAAGGGGAAGTTCGACGCGCACGACCTAGAGTTGCTGACGGTGATGGCCAACGTGGCGGCCATCCGCATCGAGCGCGAGCACCTGATCGAGGCCCAGCGGGCCGCCGAGATGCTCGAGCGGGAGCTGAGCCAGGCGGCGGAGATCCAGCGCCAGTGCCTGCCCGAAAAGCCTCCTGAGATGCCGGGTGCGGACCTCGCCGCCATCAGCCGGCCCTGCTACACCGTCGGCGGGGACTACTACGACTTTCTGCCCGCCAAGCGCGGCCGGCTGGGCCTGGTCGTAGCGGATGTGGCCGGCAAGGGCCTGTCGGCGGCGCTGCTGATGATGAACTTGCAGGCCCGCGTGCAGGTATTGGCCGCGGAGCTCGAGGACCCCTCGGCCGTGGTCGCCCGGCTCAACGAGATGCTGCTGCCGGTCTGTCCGGCCAACCGCTTCGTCACGCTGGTGTTCGGCTTCTTCGACCCCTCCACCGGCGAGATGCACTATTCCAACGCCGGCCACGAGCCGCCGCTGCTGGTGCGGGCCGCCGGCGGCGTGGAAACCCTGGCCGAGGGAGGCCCGGTGGTCGGCTTGCTGCCGAACTTGCAGTTTGCCACCGGCCGTTGCACGCTTACGCCCGGAGACGCCTTGGTCTTCTTCAGCGACGGGCTCACCGAGGCGCGCGGACCGGCCGGGGAGGAGTTCGGCCCGGAACGCATCGCGGCGGCCTTCCGGGAGGCCGGCCCAGGCTCGGCCTCCGAGCGCCTGCACGGCGTGGCACGGCGCGTGAGCGAGTGGCTGGGCGAGTCCACCTTCCACGACGACATGACCGTGGTGACCTTGCTCCGCCCGAGCTGAACGGTCCTGCATCGGGCCCCGTCTTCTCCCGTCCGCATTCTTCCTTCAGCGCCTGGCTCGAGCGGCCGATAAGACCGCTCAGGAGCCATGGCCCAAACCCAGACCCAGTCCACGCAGTTGCTCGAGGATCTGCCGCCGTTCCCCCCGGTGGCGGCGCGCCTGACGCAAGCCCTCGAGGCCAACGACGCCGACATCGGCGAGATCGTCGATCTGGTCGGCTCCGACCCGGCCCTGGCCGCGGACATCGTCCGCCGGGCCAACTCGCCCGCCTACGGTTTCGGCCGCCGCGTCGATAGCGTCCGCGAAGCGCTGGTGCTGTTGGGCTTTGCGGAACTGCACCGGCTCACCTTGGCGCGCGCCACGGCGGCGCTGGCCGGCGGCGCGCTGCACGCCTTCCCCGCCTTGCGGCGTTGCTGGCGCAATTCGCTGGCGGTGGCGGCGGTCGCCGAGCAACTGGCCGGCGTGGTCGGCCTCTCGGCGGATAAGGCCTATACAGCCGGTCTGCTGCACGACATCGGCCGCCTGGGGCTGCTGTCGATCTTCCCCACGCAGTACTCCGAACTGCTGCTGCGGGCCGCCCGCGAAGCTCCCCCGGACGATGTGGCTTACCTGCTCGACACCGAGCAGCTCATCTTCGGCATCGACCACTGCAGCGCCGGCCGGGTGCTGACCGAGCGCTGGGAGATGCCGGTCGAGATCCAGCAGGTGGCGGGCCGCCACCACGACCGCATTGAAGGCTCGGACTGGGGCTTCCTGGAGTTGATTCAGGGGGCCGTCACGCTGGCTGAAGCGCTGGGCTTCGGGGCGCTCGACCGGGAAGCGCGGTTGACGATGGACAAGGCCCTGGAGCGCTTTCCGGACCTGCTGGCGCTCGAGGTACGCATCCGCACCGACGACATCAAGGACCACGTCGACTCGCGCATCGCCAAGCTCGATGGAGACGTCACGGACTCTGCTGCGGAAGGCGGGGAGGCCGACGAGGCGCCGCCCGCCGAGGCCGAGGGGCGCAAGCAGCCCGAGGAGCCGATCTGGCTCATCGCGGCGGCCTGCGGGCTCGTCGTGGCCGCGATCGCGGCGGGAGCTCTGGCGTACTTCTACTGAGCCCCGGCCGCGCGCAGCATCGGCTGCACGTAGCCGTCCCAGTCCTTGGAAGCCCGGAACCAGCGACCTTCCCGGCCGCCGCGCCACATCGTGTGATTGGTCTCGAAGGCCTTCTCTCCCGGCGCGGGCAGGTACACAAAGCCTTGCCCGGTCGCCGGATCGACCAGGTAGCGGACGACGTAGACCAGAGCGGGGTCGCCGCCGTGGCAGCCGTAGTCCATGCGGTAGCAGCCCTCGAAGAAACGCGCCTCATAGCGAACGAGGCCTTCCGGCGGCGCCGGTGACGGGCCGGCTCGCCAGTCGATGATGAAGCCTTCAGTCTCCTCCACGCCCTCCGCGTAGGCGCCCGGGCCCGACCAGACGCTGAAGTCCCGCAAAGCGTCCCGGTTGGTGATGCTCACCGGTTCGGAGAGCCCGGAACCTTCCACGTCGATGCGGATGAGCTGATGCGCCGCCTGCAAGGGAAGAGCGGCCGGCAGGAATCCGGCGACGGCGATCGCCCAAAGAGAATTTCTCACGATAGAAAGTCCTCCCGTTGGGGTTAATTCGAACATCAGTCGACGCGATCGTCAACGATTTCAAACGCTTCCTCGAAACAGTCGCCCGTGTCAATCGTCTTTTTTCAGTAGAGCGGGGCGGCCACGTCGGCGTCCCCCTCGGGAGGATGAAATCCAATGACTCGTCGTATGTTGGCTACCTTCGCCTTTGCCTTGATGCTGGGCGGATCGCTCACTTCCACTGCGCTGGCGAAGTCGCACCCGCAGCACAGGACCCAGACGCAGGACAGCAAGCAGATGCAGAAGGACGCCAAGGAGGCCAAGAAGGCCGCCAAGCACGCGAAACACTCGCACAAGGAGAACACGAAGACCACGGCCAACGACACGCCCCGCAAGTAGGCAGGACTAGCAGCGTCTCGAATAGGGGGCAAAGATCCCCCGAAGTGATAGAAACAACCCGGTATCCCCCGGCGTCTACGCGGATAGGGAGCCCAAGGTCGGCTCCGCGCTCGGCGCGCTTGCTCAGAGGCTTCGTCCATGGCTGAGCCGCGAGCGCACCAATGGCCGCAGTTGGACGACGGATTAGCGAGGAGAAATACTCATGGCCAAATCGAAAGACGCGAAGAAGGAAGTCAAGAAGCCTGCCGCTTCCAAGGACGCCAAGAAGCCGTCGCCCAAGAAGTAGGTCCATTCTCGGTTTCGAAAGCGCCGCCCGTCGGGGGTGTCCCCGGCGGGCGGCGTTCGTATATCATGCCCGGGTGATGCCCCGTCTCGCTTCTCTAGCCCTGCTGCTGTGCGGATTGCTGGTTCCGCTGGCCGCCCAAGATCGCCCCAACATCCTTTGGATTACCGCCGAGGACCACGGTCCCCAGATGGGGGCCTACGGCGACGCCTACGCCACCACCCCCAACGTCGACGCCCTGGCCGCCAAGGGCATGCTCTACCGCAACGCCTGGTCCACGGCCCCGGTCTGCGCCCCGGCCCGCACGACCATCATCTCCGGCATGTATCCACCGTCCATCGGCGGACAGCACATGCGCTCGATGACCCGTCTGCCGTCCTCGATGCTGATGTACCCGCAATATCTACGCGAAGCCGGCTACTACGTCACCAACAACTCCAAGACGGACTACAACCTCGAAGAGCAAGGCCAAGTGTGGGACGAGTCCTCGCCCAAGGCGCACTGGAAGAACCGTAAGAAGGATCAGCCCTTCTTTGCGATCTTCAACACCACCATCAGCCACGAGTCCAAGCTCCGCACGCGTCCGCACCAGCAGGTGCACGACCCGGCCGGCGTGCGCGTGCCCGCCTACCACCCCGATACGCCGGAAGTGCGCCAGGACTGGGCGCAATACTACGACCGCGTGACCGAGGCCGACGCCTACGCCGGCGAGCACATGCGCGAGATCGAAGAAGCCGGCTTGGCCGACAACACGATCATCTTCTACTACGCCGACCACGGCTCCGGCATGCCTCGCAGCAAGCGCTGGCCGTACAACTCCGGCCTGCAGGTGCCGATGGTCGTCTACTTCCCCGAGAAGTGGAAGGATCTGGCGCCGCCGGAGTACCGCCCGGGCAGCGAGAGCTACCGGCTGGTGGGCTTTGTCGACTTGGCCTCGACGCTGCTTTCAATGGCGGGCATCGAGCCTCCGAAGCACATGCAGGGCCACGCCTTCGCAGGCAAGTACGTGACGCCCGAGCCGAGGTTCATGTTCGGCTTCCGCGGCCGCATGGACGAGCGCTACGACTTCGTGCGCTCGGTGCGGGATCAGCGCTACATCTACATCCGCAACTTCAAGCCGCACCGGATCTACGGCCAGTACATCGACTACATGTTCCAGACGCCGACGACGAAGGTCTGGTTCAATCTCTACTCGAGCGGCCGCGCCAATGGCGCTCAATCCGCGTTCTGGCAGGAGAAGCCGACCGAGGAGCTCTACGACCTTTTCGCGGACCCGGATGAGGTCAACAACCTCGCCGGCTCGCCCGCCCACAAAGCGGTTCGGGATCGGTTGAACGGAGCCTTGCGCGATTGGCAGGCGCGGATCAGGGACCTGGGTTTCCTGCCCGAAGGCGAGATGCACGAGCGCGCCCAGGCCGCCCGTAGCACGCCGTATGACATGGGCCACGACGACTACCGCTACGACTTCGAGCGCATCCGCCGCATGGCCGAAATCGCCAGCGACCGCAGCTTCGAGGACGACGCGCCGATCCGCCGCGGCTTCCACGACCGCGATTCCGCCGTACGCTACTGGGCGGCCACGGCCGCGCTCATTCGCGGGAAAAAGCAAGACATCGACTCCCCCAGAAACCCCGTCTTCCGCTTCCGCCGCGAGCTGCATGAAGCCCTGCACGACGACTCGCCCTACGTTCGCGCCGTGGCCGGCGAGGTCCTGGGCCGTTTCGGCGACGACCAAGAAGCCTCGATGGCTCTCGAAACCCTGATGCAACTCGCGTCGGTCGAGAAGAACGGCCTCTACGTATCGCTCGAAGCCCTCAACGCCATCGATTACATGGACCAGCGCGCCGCGCCGGCCAAGGACCGCATCGCCGCTCTGCCGAAGGTTTCGACGTCGGGTCCGGGCGTCAAGGGACGCATGGGAGGCTACGTGGGCAACGTGATCGACAAAATTCTGGCCGATCTGAAATAGCGGCTCTTCAACCGCTTCGCCCAATTCGCTACATTACGATCTAGGGCGCAGCTTGCTGCGCCCTTGCTGCGTCTGAAGAAGGAGATCAAGCCCTTGTCGACTACACCTGTGCTGACCGGAAAAAACAGCGCCGCCGCCATCGAGCGGGTCGGCCAGACGTACGGCGTCGAAAACTGGGGCTTTGGCTACTTCTTCATCAATGAGGCCGGCAATCTGTCGGTGGCGCCGCTGGGCGCGCGCAACCGTTCGATCGACTTGCTCGAAGTGGTCGAAAGCTTGGCCGAAGAGCGCTTTCCCACGCCGTTTCTGGTCCGCTTTCCCCAGATCCTGGAAGATCGTCTGACGGCCATCCACCGGGCGTTCCGCAAGGCGATTCGGGACTTCGAGTACGAGGGCGCGCACCTGGGCGTCTACCCCGTCAAGGTCAACCAGAAGGCCGAGGTCATCTCGAGCTTGGTGGAAGCCGGCCGCCGCTATCACTATGGACTGGAGGTGGGCAGCAAGGCCGAGCTGCTGGCCGCTCTCGCCGCGCCCTTGTCTGAGCGCGCCCTGATCGTCTGCAACGGCCTCAAGGACGACCTGTTCCTGCGCATGGCCGTACAGGCCGAGAAGCTCGGCAAGCGCACGATCATCGTCGGCGAGGACAAGGCCGAGCTCAAGACCGCTCTCGAGCTGGGCTCGCGGCTGGGTATTCCGGCCGAAGTCGGCGTCCGCGTCAAGCTCTACTCGCGCGGCAGCGGCAAGTGGGAGGAGTCCGGCGGCGAGTTCGCCAAGTTCGGCATGGGCTCGATCGCTCTGGTCAGCACGCTGAACATGCTCAAGGAGATGGGCTTCGCCAACCGGCTCAAGATGCTCCATTTCCACATCGGCTCGCAGATTACTGACATTCGCCGCGCCAAACAGGCTTACAAAGAGGCCGCGCGCGTCTACGCGAAGGTGCGCCAGATGGGTTTCCCCGTCGAGTTCCTCAACGTAGGCGGCGGCCTGGGCGTGGACTATGACGGCTCCAAGACCGCCTCGGAGTTCTCGGTCAACTACTCCGTGCAGGAGTTCGCCAACGACGTCATCTACACCATCAGCGAGGTGTGCGTGAGCGAGGACGTGCCGGCCCCGACCATAGTCACCGAAGCCGGCCGCGCCATGACCGCCTACCACGCCGTGCTCGTCACCGACGTACGCAAAGTCATCCGCCCCGGCATGGAGGTGGAGTACGCGGTGGACACCATCGAGAGCGAGGCCGAGCCGGTCAAGGAGCTCATCGAGATCGCCAACGGCATCAACTCGAAGAACTTCCGCGAGTACTACCACGACGCCTTGCAGCAGCGCGACGACCTGAACAAGCTCTTCGAGCTGGGCTACCTGAGCCTGGAGGACAAGGCCAAGGGCGAGTGGCTGTTCTGGGACGTCTGCCGCCGCGCCATCAAGCTCTCTCACTCGCTCAAGCAGCGCCCGGAGGAGTTCGAGGACCTCGAGCGGCTGCTGGCGGCAAAGTACGTCTGCAACTTCTCGATGTTCCAGTCGCTGCCCGATTTCTGGGCCTTCGACCAGCTCTTCCCGATCATGCCGATCCATCGGCTCAACGAGATCCCCGAGGAGCGCGGCATCCTGTGCGACATCACCTGCGACTCCGACGGCGCCGTGGACAAGTTCGTTGACGTGCGCGACGTGAAGGAGACGCTCGAGCTGCACCCGCTGCGTCCCGGCGAACCCTACTACCTGGCGATGCTGCTCATCGGCGCCTACCAGGAGACGTTAGGCGACATGCACAACCTGTTCGGCGAGGTCAGCGAAGTCAGCGTGACCATCGACGATGAGGGCGAGATCCACAAGGACGGCTTCCAGCGCGGAGACAGCGTGCGCGAGGTGCTGGCCTTCACCGGCCACGACCCCGACGAGATCCGCGACTCGCTGGCGCAGCAGCTCAGCCGGCGCATCGAGTCCGGCTCGATCACGCTGGAGGAAGAGCACCAGGTGATGGCCACGGCCTCGCTGGCGCTCGACGACTACACCTACCTGGGGTAGCGGCGGGAGCCTACGTCCCCAGTACGGCGGGGGCCGGCAACGGCCCCCGCGCCTGCTCAAAAGCGTGTGCCAGTTGCAGCACGCTGAAGTCCGCTTGCACGCGGCCCACGATCTGGAAGCCCACCGGCAGTCCTTCCGGCGTGAGGCCGGCCGGCACGGAGATCGCCGGCAGCGCCGTCACCGTCACGTAGTAGCAAGAGCGCATCCAGTCGATATAGGACTCGAACTGGCGGCCGTCGATCTCTTTCACCCACTCCTGCTCGGTGCTGAAGGCCGGAACCTGAGTGGTCGGCAGCACGAAGTACTCGTAGTCCTTCAGGAAGTCGCCGACCCGCTCGTGGAGCTTGGAGCGTAGACCTTCAGCGCGCGTGATCTGGGGGCCGGTGAGCTTGGCGCCGCGATCGACCTCTTCGAGCACGGTGGCCTTGATCTGGTCGCGGTGCTCGGCCGCCTTGGCGGCGTGCTGCTGGTAGAAGCCCATCGCCCGAAAGACCTTGAAGACTTCGTCGGCGCCGGTCAGGTCCGGCTCCGCGTCGGTCACCCGGCAGCCCAGCGACTCCAGCACGGCGCGCTGCTTGTCGAACACCGCCCGCACGCGCTTGTCGAACGGCAGCCCGAGCAGGCCCGCGCACCAAGCGACTCGCACGTTGCGGAAGTCGCGGTCCAGGGGCTTGGCGAACTGCTCGCCCGGCTCCTGAATCGACAGCGGAATCCGCAGGTCCGGCCCGGCGATCGCCGACAGCATCAGGCCGACATCTTCCGCCGATCGGCCCATCGGTCCGACCACGCTGAGCGTGTTCCAGGCCGTGCCGGTCGGGACGCGTGGCGAGCGCCCGGGCGAGGTCCGGAAGCCCACCACGCCGCAGAACGCCGCAGGGTTGCGCAACGAGCCGCCGGTGTCGCTGCCGTCCGCCAGCGGGATCATGCCGCAGGCCAGCGCCGCCGCCGCCCCGCCGCTGCTGCCGCCGGTCGTCTTCGACAGATCGTAGGGATTGTGCGCCGCCCCAAAGACCGGATTGAAGGTCTGCGAGCCCGCGCCGAACTCCGGCACGTTCGTCTTGCCGATCGTCACCGCACCGGCCTGCTGGATGCGGTCGATCAGCAGCGTGTTGCGGGTGGGAACGTAGTCACGAAACAGCGGCGAACCGTAGGTGGTGCGGATGCCGGCCGTGTCCTGCAGGTCCTTGTGCGCAATCGGCAGGCCGTGCAGGGGCCCGGCGAAGCGTCCGCGGGCGGCCTGCTCGTCGAGCTCGGCGGCCTTCTTGCGCGCCTGATCGGCCACCAGTGTGACCACTGCGTTGACCTTCGGATTGACCGCCTCGATGCGCGCCAGGCAGGCGTCGAGGACCTCCCTCGCCGAGAGCTTCTTCTTGCGCAGCAGACGCGCCAGATCCACGGCCTTGGCGCCGCAGATCTCGTCGCCGGGCAACGACCGAGCCGGAGAAGCGGCTGCGGCGGCCGCGCCGGCCAGCAGCAATCCGCGGCGGGAGAGATGGTTGGGGGAATCCACGAGCCGAGTATAGCCGGGTTCGGCCATCCCGGCGCCGGCGGAGCCAAAAGCTAAGCTGAGGGTTGGACGACGCGCCTGAGGAGGACGAAGCGATGCGGAAACGAATGCTGGGAAACAGCGGCCTGGAGGTGTCGGCCCTCGGCCTCGGGTGCATGGGACTGAGCTTCGGCTACGGCCCCGCCACTGAGAAGAAGGAGGCGATCGCTCTGTTGCACGGTGCGGTCGAACGTGGCGTCACCTTCTTTGACACGGCCGAAGTCTACGGCCCCTTCACCAACGAGCAACTGGTCGGCGAGGCCCTCCAGCCGGTCCGCGACAAGGTCGTCATCGCTACCAAGTTCGGTTTCAAGAACGCCGACAGCCGAGCCGGCGTCGACAGTCGCCCCGAGCGCATCCGCCAGGTCGCCGACGAATCGCTGCGGCGTTTGCGAACCGACGTCATCGACCTGTTCTACCAGCACCGCGTCGATCCTCAGGTTCCAATAGAAGAGGTAGCCGGCGCGGTCAAGGATCTGATCGCCGCGGGTAAGGTCCGCTATTTCGGTCTTTCCGAAGCGAGCGTGGGGAGTATTCGCCGCGCTCATGCGGTACAACCCGTCGCCGCCCTGCAAAGCGAGTACTCGCTGTTCACGCGCGACCCCGAGCCCGAGATCCTGCCCGCGCTCGAAGAGCTCGGCATCGGCTTCGTCCCGTTCAGTCCTCTGGGGAGAGGTTTCTTGACCGGGGCCATCGACGCCGACACGACGTTCCCCGGCAGCGACGTCCGCAACAACCTGCCTCGTTTCTCGACCGAGGCTCGCCAAGCCAACCAAGCTCTGGTCCGCTTGATCGGCGAGATCGCCGGGCGTAAGCAAGCCACTCCCGCCCAGGTCGCCCTGGCCTGGCTCCTTGCGCAGAAACGCTGGATCGTCCCCATCCCGGGCACCACCAAGCTGCACCGGCTGGACGAAAACCTGGCTGCGGTCGAGCTCGAGCTCACTCCGGACGACCTGCGCGCTATCGACGAAGCTCTGGCGAAAGCGCCGGTCCAGGGTGCGCGCTACAGCGAGCAGATGCAGAAGCTGGTGGACCGCTGAGGCCGCTACCAGCCGATGTCCCGCAGCAGGCTGGTCGTCAGGTCGGCCGGCGGCGTCACTTGCAGCGTCAGATCCCGGTTGATGAACGGCTCCATCAACTGGTTGGGGAACAGCGAGGTGTCCCAGTGGACGACCGACGAGCCCTGCTCATAAGGATTGGGCGCGTAGAGTCGGGGATAGCCGCCGGAGGTTCCCTGGCGCACCGACGGGCTCAGCCGCAGGGTCGCCTCGAGGCCTTGCGCGTTGGGGTCGTTGACGGGGGGCAGCAGTTTCAGAATGCCGCCCCACAGTTGCGCCACGCCGATCGACGGAATCGTCACGGAGCCGCTCGCGCCGGTGATCGCCGGGATGCCGTTGGGATCGTTGTTGACGATCACGACGCCGATGGCTCCGGCCGCCTGCGCGTTGAGGACTTTCTGCACGTAAGAGCAGGTTCCGCGGTCCACCAGGGCAATGCGCCCTTGCAGCGGAGAGACGATCGGCTCACAGGCGTCCGTGGGTGAGACGCCGCCGGAATCAGTAGGCAACGTCAACCGGCCCTGCAACCCGGTCTGGTCCAGGGTCGGGCCGAACGACGCCGGCAGCGCCTCGAAGTCCCGCAGTTGAAAGGGCCCTTGCACCAACAGCTCGGTCCGGAAGCCCAGCACCGACTGCAAGTCCACCTGCACGTTCGGCCCCGTCCAGACGAGGTTGTTCGTATTCAGCGAGGAGAAGATCAGCTCCAGGCCGTTCATCGTGTTCCAGGCCTTGCCGCTGGTCAGGTCGCGCACGAATTGCTCCCACACCGAGGGGTAGACCAGCCGCAGCCCCAGCGACGGCACGGTGGGACCGACGGTGAAGCCCAACCCGTGGCCGAACTCATGCAGCACCACGGTCAGCAGATCCACCTGCCCCGACGGCGCCGCCCCGTCGAGCCCGTAGTACCAGCTCGCGCCGGTAAGGCAGCCCGCCTGGCCGATGTCGCTGTTGAAGGCCGCCACGATCTCGTAGTTCACGATCATGTCCGCGCCGAGATCGGCGTTCGAGAGCTTTTCGGCCAGGGCCGCCGCATACCAGGTCTGCGCCTGCAGGCCGGGCTGATCGGCGTAAGACCAGAACGGGCTGGCGCCGCCGAGCACGGCCGAGCTGTCCGTGCACGCCAGCGACTCGAACAAGGCCGCCACGCGGATCGTCTGCGTGCTGGTGAGCGTGGCCCCCCAGATATTGGCCGCCGCGTCAAACACCCTCTGCCGCTGCTCGCCCACCGTCACGCCCGGGTTGCCCCCCACAGGGCTCGCCGGCGTCGGATCGTTGAAGCCTTCGCCTGGAAAGTCGAAATTCACCACCTCGAAGGCCGCGGCCGCCGGCAGGGCAACCGGCGCGGCGAGAGCCAGCAGGACGACCAGGCTCCTAACGCGCATCGGAAGCCCCCTCCCCCGCCGTCGGCGCGCCATGGCTGGTCTCGAGCGTGCCATCCGCACGGCGGGTGACGACCATGTAGTCGGCTCCCACGGCGTCGAACCCGACCGCGAAGCCGCGCCGCAGCCGCCGCGGGCCGGCGGCGAAAGCGGCCGCTCGCGCGCCGTGCAGAGCTCCGCGCTCGCCGGCGCGCGGCGCGCGGAACTCGCCGGTCTTCGGATCCCGGAAGACCACGCTGGCCGGCTCCGGCGGGTGCAGCTCATAGCCGGGCGGTAAGACGCCCTTCTTCAAGACTTGGCGCACCTGCTGAGCGGGCGGCGCCGGCTCGGGCGGGGCGACGCTGCGGAGCAGCAGAGAGCCCGCCGCCGCGGCGGCAAGCAGAAGCAAAGCGAGTTTGGAGGATGGCAGGCGCATGGGGACGCCGGAAGTGTGACACTTCCCCAGCCGCTCGGGCAACCCTTTTCCTCGGCGCATGCGGCCATCCTCCCGTCCCGGTCCGCCCTGCCTCCATCCGAGGCCGAGGTCCATGCGATCGGCCTCCGCAGACGGGGGACCCTATCGGCGTATCGCCTCCCCTGCGGCAGAACCCCTGTCCTTTCGGTCAAGAGAAATCGTCCGGCCATCCAAACCGGTGGACATCCGATGAACTATCCCTGGGCCTAAGCTTTTCTCTATCATCGATACGCTACCTTGGGGTCCTTCCCTGGGCCTCGAGGCTCAATCGCCGGAGGGGTCTCCGGCATCCCCTGAATCCGGAAACTACGGAGGAATGATGAAGAATGTGATCCGATCGACCGGTCTGGCCCTGATCAGCCTGATCCTGCCCCTGGCAGCCTACGCCCAAGGAACGGGTGTCGTCGTGGGGGCGGTCACCGATCCCAGCGGCGCCGTCGCGCCGGGCGTGGAGGTCTCGGTTATCAATGTGGACACGGGCGTGGCGCGCCAAGCCACCTCGGATGAGCAGGGCCGCTTCCAGTTCCCGCGGCTGCCCGTCGGTCAATATCGTGTGGAGGCCCAGCTCGCAGGCTTTTCCACCTTCTCGTCGGAAGCTTTCCAGCTCGATGTGGACACCAGCCGCCGCGTCAACGTGCAACTCCAGGTCGGCGAGGTCACCGAAACCGTGCAAGTCACCGGCTCGGTGCTTCACGTCGACACCGAAGGCAGCACGCTCAAGGAGACTATCGACGCCCGGCGCATCGAAGAGCTGCCCCTCAACGGCCGCAACGCGCTGCAACTCCAGTTGCTCGTGCCCGGCACCAACACGGGTCCCGGCGTGCCCAACCTGTCGCAGAACACGGGCGTGTCCGTGAACGGCTCGCGCGGCATCTCCAACAGCTACATGCTCGACGGCGGCGACAACAACGATCCGCTGAGCAACTCCGCCGCCACCGCGCCCAACCCGGACGCCGTCGCCGAGTTCACGATCATGACCAACAACTATGAGGCGAAGTACGGCCGCAACGCCGGCGCCGTCGTGAACGTGGCGACCAAATCGGGCACCAACGAGTTCCACGGCAGCCTCTTCGAGTTCCTGCGCAACGACAACGTCGACGCCCGCAACTTCTTCGCCCTCGAGAAGGGCAAGCTGCGCCGCAACCAGTTCGGCGGTTCCCTCGGCGGCGCCATCGTCAAGAACAAGACCTTCTTCTTCGTCTCCGACCAGGTGTTGCGCGAGCGGCTGGGAGCCACCTTCTCCGGCCTGACCGTGCCGACCCAGGCCATGCGCGGCGGCGACTTCTCCTCGGCGACGCGCAAGCCCGTCGATCCGGACACCGGCGAGCGTTTCGCCAACGACCAGATCCCGACCGGCCGCATCGACCAAGCCGGCCAGAACTTTCTGGATCTGCTGATCCCGCTGCCCAACGCGCCGAACAACCGGCACGTCTTCAACCGCCCGCAGGATACGAACGGCAACCAGGTGATCGGCCGCGTCGACCACTTCGTCTCCGAGAAGCACCGCATCTTCGGCCGCTTCTTCATCGACCGCTCGAACCAGCAGGGCACGCTGGCGGCTCAGGTGCCGACGCTGACCTCGAAGGTCGCCTTCGAGACCATGAACAGCACCGTCAACTACACCTTCACGCCGACGGCTAACTTCATGAACTCGGCTCAGTTCACCCTCGGCAAGTCCTTGGTGGACCGCGGGCCACTGCCGATCGGCGGCGGGCTGGGGACGAACTATCAGGACCTCGGCGTGAACGTGCACCGCGGCGCGCCGGACGACCAGATCGAACAGTACGGCCTGGTGGCGCACTATCGCGGCAGCGTCAGCGGCTACTGGAACCTCAACCAGATCAACTTGGTGAAGATCGACCGCAAGACCTACCAGTTCAAGGATGACGTGAGCTGGATTCTCGGCGCCCACACCATCGAGTTCGGCGGCGAGACCCGCGAGACCACCAATGATCGCGTGACCGCCAACGGCGTCGACCTGCAGTATTCGTTCACCGGACGCTTCACGGATGAGGCCTTCGGCGACTTCCTGATCGGCCGGGCCGCCTCGGCCAACCAGGGCTCGCTGCGCATCAACCAGTTGCGGGGCAAGGCGTTCAACTTCTACGTGCAGGACAAGTGGCAGGCAACCTCCAACCTCACCGTGTCGGTCGGTCTGCGCTATGACCCGTTCATCCCCTTCTATGACAAGGCGTTCTCGCCCAGCCAAGTGTCGATCTTCCGTCCCGGCGTGCAGTCCACGCTGTTCCCGACCGCGCCGCTCGGCTTGGTCTACGGCGGAGACCTCAACGGCAAAATCCCGCGTGGGGGAACGGTCTCGGACTGGAACAACTTCGCGCCGCGACTGTCGGTCGCCTGGCGGCCCCTAGCCAAGACCAGCATCCGCGCCGGCTACGGCATGTTCTTTGAGCAGCCACGCTACTTCACGCTCAGCAACTTCGTGAACTCGCCGCCGTTCGCCCAACAGGTGCGGTTGAACGACGTACAGTTCAGCGACCCCTACGCCGGCCGGGTCGATCCCTTCCCGTTCCCCGGCGCCAGTAACCTCTCGCAGGACGTTCTGCAAAACTTCAACTTCCTCACCCCAATCGGCTTCGGCCTCTCGGTGCAGGACCAGCTCAAGGCCGGCTACAGCCAACAGTGGAACTTCAACATCCAGCGCGAGTTCGGCGACATCCTGTTCACCGCGGCCTACGTTGGGGCCAAGTCGACTAAACTGCCTACCACCCAGGAAGTCAATCCGTCGATCTACAACCCCACCGCCACCACGGCCAATATCGACTCGCGCCGCCTGTACCCGAACTTCCAAGGCGTCAACAGCTTCAACAACGTGGGCTTCTCCAACTACAACGCGGTGCAACTCACGGTAAACAAGCGCTTCAGCCAGGGATTCACGCTGCTGGCGCACTACACCTACGCCAAGACGATCGACAACGCCTCCGAGGACGGCAGCCTCCCGGCGCAGTTCTCACTCGATCCCTCTGACGCCAAGGGCTTGGCGGACTTCCACCTCGCTCACCGCTTCGTCTCGTCGTTCCTGTGGGAGTTGCCCGGGCCGAAGCAGAACGTGCTGGCCAAGAGCGTCTTCGGCGGCTGGCAGGCCAACGGCATCTTCACCTCGCAGAGCGGTTCGCCGTTCAACGTCATCAGCGGACGGGACGTGGCGATCTGCGCCTGCGGCACGAACCGCCCCAACCTGGTGGGTGATCCCTACCTGTCGAGCGACCGTACTCGCGCCGAGAAAATCCAGCAGTTCTACGACCCCTCGGCGTTCGCCTTGCCGGCCGCCGGTGGTTTCGGCAACGTGGGTCGCAACGTCCTCACCGGTCCCATGCTCTGGAACCTCGACTTTGCCTTATTCAAGAACATTCCGGTCAAGGAACGCATGGAGGTCGAGTTCCGGGCGGAGTTCTTCAACTTCCTCAACCACGCCAACCTGAGCAACCCGCAGGGCAACATCAGCTCGGCGGTGCGGGGTCAGATCACAGACGCCGGAGCTGCGCGCATCACGCAGTTCGGGCTGAAGTTCATCTTCTGAGGTCCGTTGGCGACACGAGGCTGCCGCGGCGCTCGGCAACGGGCTCCGCGGCAGCCCTCCCGCCTCCCGGCGGGCGCTTTCTAGCCGAAAACGCGTTTGACCGTGCCTTGCGGTCTTGTTACACTCAAAGTTCGTCAGGCGTTGAGTCCGGCGCGGACTCGGCGCCTTTCTTGCGTCTGATAACAAGGTTCCGATTACCATGCCGAAGAGAACGTTTCAACCCAACCGTCGGCGGCGCTCCAAGACGCACGGCTTTCGCGCGCGGATGAAGACCGTGGGCGGCCGTCGCGTGCTGGCGGCTCGCCGCGCCAAGGGGCGTCATGCCCTCACCGTCAGCGACGAGCGCCAGGGCTGAGCTTCCGGCTGAGTCGGTCGACCAGCGCTTCCCGAAATCGCGGCGCTTGCTGCGGCGCTCGCAGTTCCGAGCCGTTTATGACGCCGGCTCGAGGCTGCCGGGCCCCTACTTTCTCATCTTCTGGCGTGATCGCCAGGATGCAGAGCCCAGCTTGGTCGGCCTCACGGCCTCGCGCAAGGTCGGCAAGGCGGTGGTCCGCAACCGAGGCAAGCGATTGATCCGCGAAGCCGCGCGGCGCCACTGGGACGCTTTTCCGGCCGGCTGCGACATCATCTTCCACCTTCGCCGAGACATCCGCGGCGCCGTGTTCGAGCACGTCGAGGGCGAGCTTCTACGTCTGCTCGGCAAGCTATCTCGACGGCGCGAAGAGCTCCCGGCCGCGCCTCCTCCAGCTACAGTAAAGAAGCAGTGAATTGGGGCCAGAAGATCGTCGTCTTCCTACTGCTGTTCTACAAGACTCAGCTTTCGCCGTTCCTTCCTTCAGCGTGCAAGTATCAACCAACCTGTTCGATGTACGCTAAGGAAGTGGTGGAGAGATTCGGGGTCCTCAAGGGCCTCTGGTTGACGACCCTCCGCCTGCTGCGTTGTAACCCGTTCGCCCGCGGCGGCTACGACCCGGCGCCCGATGCCTGATCACCCCGATGCCTGATCACAATGACGAACAGTTCGTGCAGCGCCGCCTGCTGCTGGCCTCCCTGCTTTCGGCGGCGGTGATTCTGGGATATTTTTACACCCAGTCGTTGTTTGCGCCCCCCGCTCCGGCTCCCGAGCCGGGCGGTGAGACGGCCGCCATCGAACAGCCCGCTACCCCGCAGAGCCCCACGCCGGCCGCAGAGCCCGACGCCGCCGCAGAGCCCACGGACGGCCCTGAGATAGCCGCCGCGAACGGTCCCGAACAGGTCGTCGCGGCATCCGAGCAAGAGATCGTCGTCGAGTCCGACGCCTTTCGCGCAGTCTTCTCCAACCGCGGCGCAGTGGTCAAGAGCTGGACGCTCAAGAACTACAAGAGCTCCGCCGGCGAGCCCCTCGACCTGGTCAACCAAGAGGGCGCCAAGGAGCACGGCTTCCCTTTCACCTTCGTCGACTCCGGCGGAGAGAAGATCCCGGCCGTCGCCGACGCCCTGTTTCGCGTGAACGAAGGTCCCGCTGAGCGCATGGCGCCGACGACGCTCGAGTTCGAGCTGGTCCACAACGGCGTGCGCGCCCGCAAGACCTTTCACTTCGACAAACAAGGCTACGTCTTCGAGGTGAACTCGGAGCTGACCCAGAACGGGACCGGCACGCCGCACCGGCTGGCCTGGACGGGCGGTTTCGGAGACACGGCGCATCAGCAAGACTGGATCTACTCCAAGTCCTTCTACTTCGACCCCGAAGGCGGGGAGATCGAGTGGATCGACGCCGACGACGCCGAGGACGCGGTGATCGCCAACCGCGGCGCGTTCCCCTTCGTCGGCCTCGAGGATCACTTCTTCACGGCCGTCTTTCTGCCCGAGGAAGGCAGCCGTGTGGCGTTGGAGACATCCGCCGTCGAGCTGCGTCCGCAGCCGGACAGCACCAAGACCGAGACCTACGTAGCCGTCTCGGTGGGCGGGGAAACCGAGAACCAGTTCCACGTGTTCGTCGGGCCGAAGGACGTCGACGAGTTGCAGAAAGTCGACCCGCGCATGCGCAACATCGTCGACTTCGGATTCTTCGGCTTCATCGCCGAACCGATCTTCCTGATGATGCGCTGGATGTACGACAACGTGGTCGCCAACTGGGGCTGGACCATCGTCATCGTCACGATCATCATCAACCTCGCGCTGTTCCCCCTGAAGTGGAAGGGCTCGCGCTCGATGAAGCGCATGCAGCAACTGCAGCCGCTGGTGCAGGAGATCAACGAGAAGTACCGGGGCCTGAGCATGAAGGACCCCCGCAAGCAGGAGCAGAACGAAGAGCTCATGGCGCTGTACAAGAAGTACAACGTCAACCCCGTCGGCGGCTGCCTGCCGATGCTGCTGCAACTGCCCTTTTTCTACGGCTTCTACCGCTTGCTGACGGTCGCCATCGAGATGCGTCAGGCCGAATGGCTGTGGGTGACCGACCTTTCCCAGCCGGAAACCTTGCCGATTCGCGTGCTGCCGCTGGCGATGATGGCCACCCAGTTCTGGATGCAGTCGATGACCCCGACGCCGGCTGCCGACCCCGCCCAGATGCGCGTGATGAAGTTCATGCCGCTGATGATGGGCTTCATCTTCTACGGCTTTCAGAGCGGACTGGTACTATATTGGCTGACCAGCAATCTCGTCGGCGTAGCGCAGCAAGCGTTGCTCAACAAGCTTCCCGGCGAATCGTTGGACATCGAATTGGCCCGCCCGCGCGGCAAGAAACGAAAGAAGTAGTAAGCTGTTTGGACATTGGGCCCGCGCCGGCGGAGCCGAATCGTTGAAGAAGTATGAGCTCCTGGAACACCGAAGCTGCGATCGATGCGATCGGCGACTTTTTGGACGATCTGCTCGATGCCGCCGGGTTCGACCTGGAGTTCGAGATCAGCGAAGGCGAAGTGGGCGTCGAGCTGATTTCTCCCGACATCCTGGTGGAATTCGAGGGCGAGGACCTGCCCTTGCTGCTGGAGAATCGCGGCGAGCTGCTGCTGGCTCTCGAGCAACTGACCCTCGAAGCCATCCGCACGCCGCACGAAGAACGCTACCGCATCCTCTTCGACGCCGACGACTATCGTCTCGGCCGGATCGAGGAATTGCAGGCGACGGCGCGCGTGGCGGCGGACAAGGTGCGCTCCACCGGCATCCCCTTCCACTTCCAGCCGATGACGTCGCGCGAGCGCCGCATTCTGCACTTGGCGCTGCGGGACGAGCCGGGCGTGAAGAGCCTGTCAGAGGGCATGGCCCCCCAACGGCATACCGTGATTCACCCCGCCTGACGGAACTTCCGCCCCGCGCCATCGTATTCTCGATCATGCGATCGAGCCTCGGCCTGCTGCTGTTGCTGGCCGCCTGTTCCCCGCCCGCGCCCAATCCTTCAGCCGGCCCTGCCACGCAATGGCCCGCCTATGGCGGCGACGCCGGAGGGACGCGCTACTCCTCCCTCGCCGACATCACGCCGGCCAACGTCGCGGATCTGGAGATCGCCTGGATTCACCACACCGGCGACGTCTCCGAGGGCGGCCCGAACGCCCCGGCGCGCAACAAGAGCTCCTTCCAGTCCACGCCGCTACTGCTCGACGGGACGCTCTACGTCGTCACGGCCTTCTCGCGCGTGCTGGCGCTCGATCCCGAGACCGGGATCGAGAAGTGGGCTTTCGATCCGCATCTGGATCTGGGCGTGCGCTACTCCGAGATCGCAGCCCGGGGCCTGGCCGCTTGGCTCGACCCGGACCGCGCGCCCGGCGAGCCCTGCAGTCGGCGCCTGTACATCGCCGATCGCGGCGCGCGGCTGCACGCCATCGACGCGGCCGACGGCAAGCTCTGCGCCGACTTCGGCGACGGCGGCCACATCAACCTAGCTCGCGGCATCGAGCCCTACATCCCGGCCGACTACGGCGTCACGTCTCCTCCCGCGGTGCTGGGCGACAAGGTCATCGTAGGCTCCGCCATCGGCGACAACCAGCGCGTGGAGGAGGCTGCAGGCACGGTCCGAGCCTTCGACGCCCGCACCGGCGCCCCGGCTTGGAGCTGGGACCCGGTTCCGCGCGACCCAGACGCCGCCCAGGCGCAGGGTTGGCGCTCCGACCAGGCAGCGCGCAACGGCGCCGGCAACGCTTGGTCCATCCTGTCCGTGGACGAAGAGCGCGATCTCGTCTTCGTGCCGACCGGCAGCATCAGCCCCGACTTCTTCGGCGGCGAGCGCTTGGGCGACAACCGCTGGGCGGACTCCGTAGTCGCCCTGCGCGGCTCCACCGGCGAGCTCGTGTGGGGCTTTCAGACGGTTCACCACGACCTTTGGGACTACGACGTAGCTTCGCAGCCGGCGCTGGTCGACGGCCCCGGCGGCGCCCCGGCCGTAGCGGTCGCCGCCAAGACGGGCCTGCTCTTCCTGCTCGACCGCGAAACAGGCAAACCGCTGTGGCCGGTAGAGGAAAGGCCCGTTCCGGTCTCCGACGTTCCCGGCGAGCAGTCCTCGCCGACCCAACCGTTTCCCGTCAAGCCGCCGCCGCTGTCGCAACACGCCCTTGCGCCGGAGGATGTTTTCGGCCTTACACCTTGGGACGCCGAGGCTTGCCGCGAGACTCTCCAGGGCTTGCGTTACGAAGGCATCTTCACCCCTCCCGGCCTGGGTGGAACGCTGATCTTTCCCGGCAACGCAGGAGGGACCAACTGGGGCAGTACGGCCTTCGACCCGGCGCGCAAGCTGCTGTTCGTCAACACCTCCAACGTGCCCCACGTCGTCCAGCTCATTCCCCGCGATCAGATGGACGCCGTCCGCAAGCAGCACCCCGACCGAGAGATCTCCGCCCAAACCGGCACGCCCTACGGCATGATGCGCTACGCTCTGCTATCCCCTCTCGGGGTCCCCTGCAATCCCACGCCGTGGGGTCAGATCCACGCCATCGACCTCGAGACCGGCGCCATCCGCTGGCAAACCAACCTCGGCACGACGCGCGACTTGGCGCCGATGTCCATCGCAATGCCTTGGGGCACGCCCAACATGGGCGGACCGATCGCCACCGCCGGCGGTCTGGTCTTCATCGGCGCCGCGATGGACGACTACCTGCGCGCCTTCGACGCCGAGACCGGCGCCGAGCTGTGGAAAGGCCGCCTGCCCGCCGGAGGACAAGCCACGCCGATGACCTATCGCGCTCGGGAGAACGGCAAGCAGTACGTGGTGATCGCAGCCGGCGGCCACGGCAAGATGGGCACGAAGCTGGGCGATGCGCTGGTGGCGTTTGCGCTCCCTTGACCACTCGCTAAGCGCTGCGAAACACGAAGTACACGGCGCCGCACAGGCACAGCCCCGCCCACAGGTAGTCCAGCTTCACCGGCTGCTTCATGTAGAGCACTGCGAACGGCACGAACACCGTCAGCGTAATCACCTCCTGCAGGATCTTGAGCTGCCCCAGGCGCAACGCCGTGAAGCCGATGCGGTTCGCCGGCACCTGCAGGGCGTACTCAAAAAACGCGATCCCCCAGCTCAACAGCACGGCCACCCACAGCGGACGCCCGCTCAAGGTCTTCAAGTGCCCGTACCAGGCGTAGGTCATGAACAGGTTGGACGCCGTCAGCAGCAGCGCGGTCTTCCACAAAACAGGCAAGGGGCGATCTCCTTGCTCTGATGCTCCGGTCCCCTGCGTCAGCTTGTCAACGAGCGCCGGCGAGCATCCCTACAGAGCGGGCAAGGGCCGCTCTTCAGGCCCGTAGCGAATCACCAGCGAAGGCTCGACCTCTGCCGCCGGCAGCCGCACCAGCCGCGGCGTGATCGTCAGCAGCAGGTCGCTCTGGTTCATCTGCACGGAGTTGGAACGAAACAGCTTGCCGATCAACGGCAGTTCCGCCAAGCCGGCCAAGCCCGAGCCGTTCTTGCGGGCTTCCAAAATCGACATGCCCGAGATGATCGCCGTCTCTCCTTCCTCCAGCCGCACCTGCGACTTGAACGAACGGTTCGACAGGATCGGCACGTCGTTCACCGACCCACCGGCCAGCAGACGGAACTCCGCCTCGAGCGCCAGCGTGATCTCGCTGCCGCTGTGCACCGTCGGGGTCGCCTTGAACACCAACCCCAGGTCTTCGAACTTGAACGACGGGATCGGCTGGATGAAGGTGCCGTTATCGATCGCCTGCTGCGTCGTGTCGTCGGTGACAGTGGGCTGGAACTTGGCCGTGATGATCGGAAACTTCTCGCCGATCCGCAGCTCGGCTTCCGTGCCGTGAGCGGCCCGGATGCGGAACTGCTGCAGCGTTCGGGCGCTGTTGTTCTCGTTGAGCACGGCGGTCACCGCGGCCGAGCCGATCGTGATGCCGAAGATCGTCTCACCGCCGCCCACCGCCAGCAGCGTCGTGGCGTCCGCGTCGGCCACCGAAGGCGCCTGGGCGTTCCAGATCGTCGAGAAGTTCGTGATCGGGTACGCCGTCGGCAGGGTGATTCCGGCCTGCACCCGGCGCGTCGAGCTCACCGCGATCAGCTCCACGTCCAGCACCACTTCGGCTTTGGGCTGCGCCAAGTGGCGGTAGAGCTCCTGGGCAATACGCACCTTGCGGACGTTGTCCCGCAGCACCACCTGCTGCGCCGCCGCGCTCACGAACGAGCGCTTAATGTCGAGCGTCTGCTGCACCGCCTGTACGATCTCGTTGGTCTCCTCCGGCGTCATCGCCTCGGGAATGGGCACCGAAACCGCCGCCACGGGGTCGAACTGCTGACGCTTATTCTGGTTGTCCTCGGCGACCAGGAACAGGTTGGTGGTGATGGGCGCGATGAAGGCGCCGCTGAGGTCGTTGAGCGCCGTCACCACGTGGGCGAAGTCCGTAAACTCCAGCTCCAGCTCGATCGTCCGGTCGGCGCGAAACTCCTCGTCGAAGATCACCCGCAGCCCGAACTCCTCGGCCGCCGCCTCGTACCCTTCGCGCACCTTGCCCTTGAACTGGAAGTCGGCGCGCTTGTGCTCCGGCTCGAGCTCCACGGGCTCGGTGATCTGGCGCGGCTTGCGGCGCTCCTCGATAAGCGGAACCGGCTCGGCCTCGAGCATTTGAGCGTCGGCTCTTTGGTTGAGAAGCTCGGCGGAGGCCTCCAAAGCCCCGGCGGCGCCCAATGACTGCGCGGCCACGATGCGCAATGCCTCGTAACCCCGCATGGCGTCCAGATTCTTGGGATCAGCCGCCCGGGCGGCGGCATAGTGCGACCAAGCTTCGAGCATCCGGCCCTGCTTTTCGGCCTTCCGCCCGAGCTTGTACTGCTTGCGCGCATCGTCGCCGGACTGCGCGCCGGCCACGGCGCCTAGCAGAAACAGCAGCCCAACTGTCCGCAAGACTCCCAAACATCGATGACGTCGGCGCCCTTCCGGGCGTGCAGACCGGTTGCAGACGACGGCTCAGACTTTTTCGAGCAGCCCCTGGAAGATCGTCAGTCTCTCTTCCGCCAGATTGCGCCCAACGTTCTCCATCTTCGCCGGCCCCGTCGGCCCCAGCAGCAGGTGCAGCCCCAGCGGTCCTCCGCCCTTCTTCTTGGCCTCCAGATACCAATCGCGGGAGATCCCCGTCAGGTCGCGCCAGGCCAACGTGCGAAAGCCCAGCCCCTCCAGCAACGCCCGGAAGGCCCCCGGCTCGATCAGAAAGCTCATCTCCGGCCACTCCGCCCAGTGCGTGGGGAAATGCGGCGGGCCGCCGGGCCCGGCCAAAATGTCGTGGAACACGAACCGTCCGCCGGGCCGCAGAACCCTGTGAATCTCCGCGTAAAGCCGAGCCTTGTCCTCAATGTTCATCTGCGCGTGCTGCGACCAAGCCAAGTCGAACGCCCCGTCCTCGAACGGCATCGCCAGCGCGCTGCCGCACCGATACTCCGTGAGAGCATCCAAGCCGACGCGCGCCGACAGCTCCTGGGCTAACGCGCAGTACTCCGGCGTCAGATCGAGGCCCGTCACACGGCAGCCGAACCGCCGAGCCAGAAAGCGGCCCGAGCCGCCCAGCCCCGAACCCACGTCCAGAACCTTCCAGTCGCCCTGCACGCCGGCCAGCGCCGCCAACTCCTCCGTCGCGGCCCGCCCGCGAATGTGAAACTCGTCCACCGGGACCAGATCGTCGGGCTCGAGACGATCGACGTCCCGTCCCGTGGCCCGCAACGCCTCGAGAACGGCCCCGAGGAGCCCGGGAAGCCCGTAGTGGCGCGCAATCGGATCATCCATTTGCTGGGGAACTTACCACGCCTTGGCCCTCGAAGCTATCCTGGGGTCACCTTGAGACCCCACGCCCACTTCCCCGCCCTGCCGGTCGAAGGCAATCCGGACTCCGCCATCCGGGTGGACGCGTGGGAGGATCTGGCCTGCCCGGACACCACGCTCTGGCAGCTCATGCTGATCGAAGAGCTGCTGCCGGCCTTCGGCGACCGGGTCGCCTTCGTGGCGCACGATTTCCCGCTGGAGAAGCACCACTGGGCCGAAGCCGCCGCTATGGCCTCGCGCCGCTTCTCGGCCTGGGACTCGGCCGCCGGCCTGCGCTTTCGCCGCTACTGCCTCACCCACATCGCGGAGATCAGCGTAGAGAACCTGCCCGAGCGCATCGTGGACTTCGCCGTGGAGCATGGCTTCGACGCCGAAACGGCCGAGCTCTCGCTGCGCGACGAAGCGCTACGGGAAGCGGTCGCGGCCGACCGCCAGTCCGGCCACGCCCGAGGCGTGCACAAGACGCCGACAGTCTTCGTCGGCGCCATCGAGTTCGTCGAAACCTTCTCAGCCCACGCCGTCGCCACAGCCATCGAAGCGGCCCTGACCGCCGCGCCCTGATCCGCCGCCAACCGCGCCACCCTCCCGCTACGCCCGCTCCCATTGCGGAGCGAGGAGTTCCCGCAGCTCCTTCAGCGCGCCAGCATGAGCCGAATCGCCCGCCAGATTGTGAAACTCCCGCGGGTCCGCCTGGTGGTCGTAGAGCTCTTCGCCGGCCCCGTCGCCGCGCCACTCGATGTAGCGGTAGCGGTCCGTGCGCACCGTTCGGCCGTAGATGCGGTCTTCGTATTCCACTTGGCTGAAGGCGGCGTCCTTCACCGACGCGCCTGGATCGTCCAGAACCGGCCGCAGGCTCGCCCCTTCGAGCTCCGCCGGGGCTTGCAGGCCGCACAGGTCCGCCAGCATCGGGAAGATATCGACGAACTCCGTCAGCGCGCGGGTCGAGCGGCCGTTGCCCCGGGCGCCGGGCGCGCGAATGATCAACGGAGCCCGCACGCTCTCCTCCATCAGGCTCATCTTCTGCCAGTGCGTGTGTTCGCCCAGGTGCCAACCGTGGTCGCCGAAGAAGACCACCACGGTGCTGTCGGCCAGGCCCAGCCGCTGCAGGGCGTCCAACGCGCGGCCGACCTGCTGATCCATGTACGAAACCGACGCGTAGTAGCCGCGCAGAGCCAGCCGCTGGTCCGTCTCGCTCATGCCCATGTTGTTCCACAGGAAGGATCGCAGGTCCTTGGCGGCGGCCGGAATGTCGTCGAGATCGTCGGGAGGGTTGCGGACCGGCTCGATGTCGTCGAGGCGATACAGGTCGTAGAACTCCGCCGGAGCCACAAACGGCACGTGGGGCCGCACCAGTCCGAGCCCCAAAAAGAAAGGCTGGTCACGGCTCTCCTCCAGCCATGCGACGGCTTGGTCGGCGGCGGCCGTGTCGGCCTGCCCGGAGTCGTCCGCCGTCTTCACCCACTGCATCCGCAGGCCGTTGCGCAGCTCGGGATTGGGGTCGCCGCCCTCGCCCACGCTCTTGTCTTCGAGTCCGGG
Source organism: Acidobacteriota bacterium (assembly GCA_016125275.1). GTDB lineage: Bacteria > Acidobacteriota > Terriglobia > Bryobacterales > UBA6623 > RI-231. The sequence continues at coordinate 325,353 of WGMB01000002.1, forward strand.
CGGGCTGATCGACACGTCCCACGACGGCGGGTCCTGGTGGGCGGGCGTACCGACGCCGCCGGGCACGCCCATGTGGAAGATCTTGCCGGCCCGCAACGACCGCCGACCGTTTTTGCGGAACATCTGCGGCAGCGTCACCGTGTCCGGCCGATGCTCGCGGAACTCCACGCGCTCGTTGGTGGTGACGCCCACGGTGTCCGGCCGCAGCCCGGTGAGCAACGACGCGCGGCTCGGGCCGCAGAACGGGAACTGACAGTAGGCTCGCTCGAAGCGCACGCCGCCGGCGGCCAGCCGGTCGATGTTCGGCGACTTCACCAGCGGATGCCCGTAGCAGCCCAGCGACTGATTGAGGTCATCGGAGGCGATGAACAGGACGTTGCGAGGAACGCCTCCCGTCGCAGCCCCCGCGGCGGCCGCGCCCGCCAGCGCGGCCAAGAACTGACGCCTCGTCGAATCGCCCAGCTTCGGCACGCGCCAATCATAGCCGAACCGGCCCCCGGGCCAAGCCCGAAGATGCGTCGTGTGCTCCAATGAGCGATAAGTGGAGCCCGAACAGCTCATCGCGCACATCCGCTCGCAGCCGCGCGGCAAGTCCAGCTTCAAGGTCATGGCCCGCGAGATGGGCCTCAAGGGCGCTCGCCGCGCCGAGCTGCAGGAAACCCTCGACCAGCTCGTCATCGAAGGCCGTTTGTTCGAAGGCCGTCGCGGCCACTACGCCCTCGCTGACCGCAAGTCCGGCTACGTGCCCGGGCGCTTTTCCGCCACCACCGGCGGCTACGGCTTCGTCGCTCCGACAAGAGACATCCCCAACATCGAGGGCGACCTGTTCATTCCGCCCGACGCCACCGCCGACGCCATGCATGGCGACCGCGTGCTCGTAGAGATCGTGCGCGTCAAGCCCGACGGCCGCGCCGAAGGCAAAGTCCGCAGCATTCTGCACCGCGAGCAGAGCCTCGTCGTCGGCCGCTTCCACTTCTCGCCCCACGGCTGCCGCGTGGAGCCCCATGACGAGCGGGTGAAGGGCGAGATCGAGATCGAGCCCGGCAAGGAACTTCCGCCGGCCAGCTTCTACGGCGAGCGGCTCGGCAAGGTCAACCCGCCGCGGGTCTCCAAACCCAGCGAGCTCGACGGACTGATCGTCACCGTAGCCATTCACGAGTTCCCTTCCCGCTATCGCCTGGCGCGGGGGCGCGTGATCGAGGTCTTGGGCCGCGAGGACGACTTCGGCGTGGATGTGGAGGTGATGATTCGTCGCTACCACATCCCCTACCGCTTCAGCGAAGAGGCTCTCGAGCAGGCCAAGGCCATCCCCGAGGAAATTCCCGAGGCTGAGATCGTCCGCCGGCGGGATTTTCGCGAGCTGCCCATCGTCACCATCGACGGCGAGACGGCGCGTGACTTCGACGACGCTGTCTTGGTCGATCACAACGACGACGGCTCCTGGAGCCTGCAAGTCCACATCGCGGACGTGAGCCACTACGTGCGGCCGGGCTCTGCGCTCGACCGCGACGCCCGCCAACGCGGCACGTCGGTCTACTTTCCCGACCGCGCCGTGCCGATGCTGCCGGCGGCCTTGTCCACCGGCATCTGCTCGCTCAACCCCGGCGTCGACCGCCTGGTGATGTCGGCGCTGCTGACGCTGGGGCCGCAGGGCGAGCTGCGCAAGGCCGACTTCTGCCGCGGGGTCATCCGTTCGGCGGCGCGGATGACCTACACCAAGGTCTTCCGCATCCTCGAAGGCGATGAGGAGTTGCGGGCCGAATACCGGGAGCTGACGCCGGGTTTCGAGCGCATGCGGGATCTGGCCAAGCTCCTGATGGCCAAGCGGCGCAAGCGCGGCGCGATCGACCTGGACTTGCCCGAGCCCGAGATCGTCTTCGACGATCAGGACCGCATGATCGGCGTCAAGCGCTCCGAACGCAACATCGCCCATCGGCTGATCGAAGAGCTGATGTTGGCCGCCAACGAAGCCGTCGCGGCGCATCTGTTGGCCGCCCGCCGTGAGCTGTTGCACCGCGTCCACGAGTCGCCCAGCCCCAAGAGCCTGGCGGAGCTCGAGCAGGTGGCGCGCTCGTTCGGCCACTCTCTGGGGCTGGAGCTGCGCGAGAGGACCATCCAGCGCAGCCGCAAGCGCCGCGACGGCTCCAAGCCCCTCCGCGAGGTGCGGCTCAGCGCGGACTCCGGACTCGACTCCCGCGACCTGCAACGCTTCGTGGACCATATCGAGGGCCGTCCCGAACAGCGGATTCTGAGCTTTCGGCTGCTGCGCTCGATGAAACAAGCCCGCTACAGCGAGATCAACAAGGGCCACTTCGCCCTGGCCGCCAAGGCCTACACGCACTTCACCTCGCCGATCCGGCGCTACCCGGACCTCGTCGTCCATCGTGCGCTCGGCGCTTGGCTCGACGGCGCGGACGGCCCCTCGACCGAGGAGCTGGCCGCCATCGCCGACCATGCCTCGATGACCGAACGGCGCGCCGTGGACGCCGAGCGGGCCCTGATGGACTGGAAGAAGGCCAAGTTCATGGAGCAGCGCATGGGCGACGAGTTCGAGGCGATGGTCACGTCGGTCGCCGAGCCCGGCATGTGGGTGGAGCTGGTCGACCTTTTCGTGGAAGGCTTCGTGCCGGTGGAGTCGATCGAGGGAGAACGCTTTGGCTACCGCGAAAACCTGCGCGCCATGGTGGGCCGCCGCACGGGCCGCAAGTACGGTTTGGGTGACCGGGTGCAAGTGCGCGTGGACCGTATCGAGTGGGACCGCCTGCGCCCGGAGCTGACCTGCCTGGGCCCCTGGAAGCCGGGCAAGCCGGCCTGAATCCGCCAGTGGAGACGGGCGTTCCTGGCCGTCGAACGTCTGTACTTTCTACCGGATCAGGCAGATATTGCCGTACGAATTCTCTTACCCGCAACCCCTAACCCGCTGATTGCAGTGGGCCCCGCCGACTTTGGCCCGCAGCCTGCCCTAGAGCGATCTGCGCCCTCCCATCTCTCTGGAGGATTCCATGATGAAACGAACCCTGGTCACATTGGCCTTCGCGCTGGCGCTGCCGCTGGCCGCCGCCGACAAAGGCTCTTGGGACGGCATGCTGGTCGACGCGGCGTGCAAGCAGCGAACCCCGCAAGCCGCCTGCCCCGTAGACGCCTCGACCACCACTTTCGGCGTGGCCACCAAGGACGGCCGCTTTCTGCCTTTCGACGCCGAAGGCAACCGCAAGTCCGCCTACGGCGTGCGAGGCCTGAGCGAGAAGATCAACCCGCAGATCGTGGTGACCGGTTCCAGCGACGGCAAGACGATCGCCGTGGAATCGATCCAGGCGCCGTAAACAACAAGACGTCGCATTCTGAATGACCGGTCGCGGGCCGTCGGTTTCATCCGGCCGCCCGCCGCCTTCTATTTGGCTTTCGCCAGGCTTTCTCTCGCATGCTCCGAGAGCGAAACCAATAGATGGCCCGTGACCGCCCCATCGACAGCGATACCGTGATCTATCTGGAACTGTCGTATTGCCTCGCTCGTAGCTGGATCGAAATGAATGTCAACAGGGCCAGGGTCGTAGCCCAACGCAACCAGAAGGTTCTCAGCCGTCTCAACCGCATTGCCGAGTGCGATCTGACTTTCGTTGGACGCTCCCAGAGCAGCGTTCCCTGGCTCGAAAGAAGAATGCTCAGGAGGCGAAGTGATTGAACTCGGAGTCGCCGTCGGACTCGGAACCGTCACCGATCTGGGCGTCGGCGTACGGGGTGGCGCGCTTGTCGACCCGCCGCCGTGACAATGATAGCCTCCGTTCTTCCTGTCGTTGTGGCATCCGCTACTGTTAAGCCGACCCGGGTGGGCCATGACGATGGTCAAGGCTAGGAAGCAGATAAGCGCAGCGGTCCGTAAGAACATCATTTCAGGTTTTCTCCTGCGTGGACATTACATCCGAGCGCTTCACCGCGTCTATAAGAAAAACCAAGCAACCCATCTAAAGGGAAATACGATCTACCCCCTTCCAGAACCTGTCCGATTCCTTTTCCAGTCTTCCCGGACCTCCACGTGCTCCTTCTTGTCTGCTAAGTTCTTCTTCTCCGCCTCGCCGCCGTTCACGGCGTACAGTTCGGCGCCCCGAGTCTACGTCATCACCATCTTCCAATCCGGCGTCCGCTGCCCCTTGTGCCTCTCGCCCTAAAGCGTGCGCTGCACGCTTTCAAACACCAACGTCAGCTCTTCCATGCCGACCTCGTTTCCGGAGGCGGCTCTGGGTTGAGGGCCGGAGATCTTCGCCGGCCAAGCGTTGATGAACTCCCACCTAGCCACGGGACGGTCTCGGTAGTCCCGAAGGGTCAGCACGCCGGTGCGCGGCTGCGGTAGCCTGCCCGGCGCAGAGACCCAGTCGGGGCCGCCGGGCTCCGCCTTGAAGCCGTGCAAGATCAACGGAGAGGGCCCTCCGGCCGTCGCTCCGTGGCGGAGCGTGATGTCGTTCCATTTGACGCGGGTGTTGGACGTTCCGTCAGGTACGCCGCCAAAACCGGTCTTCAACGTAATGTCGTTCCACTTGGACGCCGGATCGCTGCTCGAGCGCCGCGCCGCTTCGCGCACCTTCTGGACTGCGGGAAGCAGCAGGGCCGCCGTCGGCGCGCCCGGATTGGTCGAGAGGTCGCCCATCCCTTGCCGGCCCGGCTGAACCTTCTGCCCGATTTGATCCAAACCAGAGATGGAGGAACAAACGCCGGCTTTCCGGCCGTTGATTTCGAAAACGAACTGATACGATCCCATCGCGGACTCCAAGATCACCCCTTTGAGCTCAGGGTGGGTTCTACCGTTGTGCATTGAAGGGCCAGTCGGGGTCCGCCAACGCGGGATGGACCTTCCTGGCGTCGAAATCCGCCCAGATCCGGCGATCGTGGCGGCAGTCAAACGCCCTGCACGGCAAGGGCCTTGCCGCGTAGACGCTACATCGCGGCGGCTCCTTGTCGAGATGGACGCACGCCCCGGAGCCGTCTTGGGCAATCACGTACGGCGAATTGGCGTCAAATTGGACGATGCCTTCCTCGATGTCCTGACCGGACAGCGGGAAGGCCAGCCGGCAACAGGCCGCCCGGCAAAGCTCCAGCCGGTTTTCGCAGTCGATCTCGAAATCCGGCTGGAACTCGTACTTGTCGGGGTGCTGCTCTTGCAGCACGACAAAGGGGTTCGGGGCCTGGGTCTGCACGGCACGGTCCAGCGCTTCGATCGATCGGCGAATCGACTCGGGCAGGTCGTCGGGCAAGGCGGAGGCAGGCATGGTCCGTCAGCCATCCACGGAACCGGACGAGGCGAACCGGCAAGGCTCGGGCTCGTCTCGCCCCAGGAGAGCTTCTAACTCATCAAGCGACGTCCGGATGGTGAGATCCCTCACCGTCACTCGATTGGATTGTAAGCCGACGTTCAGTACGCCGCGCCCTGGACTACCACTTCCAGAAGCCGTCCAGCTCTTTCTCCAGCTTCCGCCGGACCCCGGCGTGCTCCTTCTTGTCCGCCACGTTCTTCTTCTCCACCACGCCGCCGTTCATGGCATACAGCTCCGGCCCGCGCGTTTCCGTCATCACCATCTTCCACTCCGGCGTGCGGACCATCGATGTCTTGTAGCGCTGGCCCATGTTGTGGTTCATCACCATCGAGTGGCGCGGCGTTGTCGCCTCGTCGCCCGGGTCGACCGGGATGTTGATCTGGATCGGCGTCAGCTCGTCGTAACCGGCGGAGGTGAAGATCGGCCGCCGCGGGTCGTCCGCGCCGCCCTCGATCAGCGGCTTCAGCGACCGTCCCGGCAAGTCCAAACCGCTCGTCGAGAGCCCCGCGAAGTCCGCGAGAGTCGGAAACAGGTCGATGTGCTGGGCCTGCGCCTTAGTGCGCTTGCCCGCCGGAATCCTGCCCGGCGCGTACCAGATCATCGGTACGTGCAGTAGCGCGTCATAGAGGAACATCCCCTTACGCACCAGCCCGTAGGAGCCCATGAAGTCCCCGTGGTCGGCGGTGAAGACGACGACGGTGTTCTCGGCGAGCCCCCGGTCGGCCAAGCCCTGCAGCAGCCGGCCCACCTGCTTGTCCACGCCCCACTCGATCTGCGCGAGGTAGTACCGCATGGTCTCGGTCAGGTCCGCCTTGCTGGCGTTCTCCATCCCAAAGCCGTCCTTGAACTCCGCCAGCCGGCCGCTGAGCTCGTTGGGGTCCACGTAGTCCGGCAAGCGCATCTCACGGCCCGAGTAGTGCTGGGTGAACTCCGCCGGCGCCATGTAGGGAGGATGCGGATCGAAGTAGCTCACGTGCAGGAAAAACGGCTCGCCGCCGGACTGCGCGCCGTCGAGAAAGCGCAACGCCTCCTGCGTATTGATCTCCGGGTAGCACTTGTCTTCCGGCCAGTAGACGTCGGTGTGCCAGTAGGGCGGCACCATGCCGTTGTAGTCCCGAAACGGTTCGCGGTCGCGGATCGAGGCGTAGTCCAGGTTGCCGACGAGCTCGTTGCCGTAGGTGTGGTTCTTGCCGACCCAGCCGGTGCGGTAGCCGGCCTTTTGGAAGGTTTCGACCAGCGTGCCGCTCCACTCGCGGATGGTCTTGCCCTGGTTGGTCAGCGCGCCGTGCTGGTGCGGATAACGCCCGGTGAAAGCCGACTGGCGCGACGGCAGACAGACCGGATTGTTCACGAAACAGCGCTCGAACAACACGCCCTGCGCAGCCATGCGATCGAGGTTGGGCGTGCGCACGTTGGGATGGCCGACGCAGCCCATGGCGTCGCCGCGCATCTGGTCGCAAATGATGTAGAGAATGTTCGGCGGCCGGCGCCGCGCCTGAGCGGCGAGGAAGGCGGGCGCGGCGGCTTGGGCCAGAAAGGCCCGGCGGGTGGTCGGCATCGGGTATGAGCGTAGGGGAACCGCCGCGGCTTGGCAACCGGAGCCAGGGGACGTGAAAAACAGTCTTTTGAAACCAGTAACAAAGTCGCGCCGGCCGTGTTAGAATTCACCCGCTCGCACCTCGGGTCCCCCCTCGAAGTAGCCTTGCAGTCTTATGTGCTCCTCGGGTCGCGACCAATGCCTAACAACCTGAAACTGTCGCCTTTCAGCGTCCTTCTCGTCCTTCCGCTTGCGCTCTCGACTGGTCTTCAGGCCGCGCCCACCGGCGCGAAGACGCAGTTCGCCACCGCGCTTTCTCGAGGACCAATGGGAGGGTCTCCCTTCAACTCGCCTGGACCCTACCGTCTACCGGTGTTCTACGAAGACCGATCCACAGGGCAGGAAGCGCGGTTTCTTGCCAACAGGATTTCTCATCAGGTCGCACTCTTGCCCGGCGAGGCGCGCATTGTCGTATTCGATGGTACGGGGCGGCGCAGCATGATCCGGGCGAAATTCGTCGACGCCGATATCGCGGCCCCAGCAGGTATGGATTTGCTACCCACCAAGATTCACCAGATTCTGGGCAACGATCCGACGACGTGGTCGGCAAACGGACGAGCCTACGAGGAGATCCGGTATCGGAACCTCTATCAAGGAATCAATCTTGTGTTCGGAGCTGAAGACGCGCACGTCGCCTACCGAGTCGAGCTAGCCCCTGGCGCATCGATCGGGCAGATGCAATGGCGCTACGAAGGGCACGAATCAATCGAGATCACCCCCCAGGGTGAGATCGCCATGGAAACAGCCGGAGGGCGGTTGACCTGGGATCGCCCCTCCGCTTATTGGCTGGACGGCGACCAACGGCGCTCGGTCGCCGTTTCCTATCGCCTGGAGGGTGATGTCGTCGGGTTCCGCGTCGCCGACTATCCGCGGGATCGCCCCCTGATCATTGACCCGCGCTTGACGGTTGTGAGCTACCTCGGCGGCAGCGCGAATGACACGGCCGCCGCGAGCAGCTCTTTCGTCGTGGCGCCGAGCGGAGACATCCTGGTCGCTCTCTGGACAGGCTCGGTCGACCTCCAGGCGACAGCGGGCGCTTTGTCGTCTTCCTCTTCAGGCGTCACCGATATCTTCTTGGTCCGGCTCGATCCAACCGCCTCGATCGTTCGATTCGCCACCTATCTGGGAGGAAGCGCCGACGATCTCAGCAACTCCCTCGCATTGACGGTCGCAGAAGAACCGGTCATGACGGGCCAGACCGTGTCCTCCAATTTCCCCACCACGGGAGGCTCTCTCCGGACAACCGGCCCCCGTGGTACTTCCGACGCAATCGTGGCGCGATTGTCCGCGGACGGCTCGGCCTTGTTGGCGGGAACCTACTTGGGAGGGTTTGGTGCGGAGATCGGAACGGGATTGACGATCCTCCCCGACGGCAAGATTTTCGCGGTGGGAATCACGGATTCGACCTCAGGCTTCCCAGTGACCGGCGGCGCCCGACAAACGAGCTTCGGCGGAGGGTCGACGGACAACTACCTGGTAGCTCTGAACGGCAGCCTGCAGCTCGTCTATGGCAGTTATTTGGGAGGCAATGGAGAAGAGTACTCCAACACCGGGGTACTCACCGGCGGCACTAGCTTGTATGGGCCCCAAGCTACCAACGATCGAGCCGGGAACGTCACCATCGGAGGACTGACTACGTCTACGAACTTCCCCACAACCCTCGGCGCCTACTCGACCAGCATCCAAGGTGACTTCGACGGGTTCGTAGTTCGCTTACGAACGGGTGACTTCTTTCTGTTAGGCTCCACCCTGCTCGGAGGCACGAACTTCGACGCCGTGACGGGGGTCGCGGTTGATGAGCTTGGGAGGATCGTGACGGTGGGCGACACTGCGTCCGCCAACTTTCCAACCTTGGTCTCTGCGCCGCAACCGAGCTACCAAGGCGGGCTCGTCGACGCCTTTGCCTCGAGCTTGACGACGGATTTGACCACCCTGCGTTTCAGCACGTTCGTAGGCGGCAGCTCGTCGGATCAGGCCGGCGTCCGTGTAGCCGTGGTTGGCGACCTAATTGAGTTGGCCGGCCACACCCAGTCCTCCAACCTTCCCGTCTCCCCGGATGCCGCCAAACTCATGATCTCGGGGGCCACAGACGCCTACCTCGCTATCATTGACACCCGCGCATCATCGTTCAACTACATGACCTACCTGGGCGCCGCGGCGGACGACGTAGCCATCTCCGTCGTCCGCGATTTGCATGGCAGCCTCGTCGTCGTGGGGGCGACCAACTCGACAAGCTTGCCGACAACATCGGGCGTCATTCAGCCGACGTATGGCGGCGGGGCGGCGGACGCCTTCCTGGCGAAGTTTCAGACTGGCGTCCCCAAACGGGTCGGCGCTTACAACAGCAGCAACATCTGGCTCCTCGACGTGGACGGCGATGGGCAGTTCACCGGAGGCGTGGATCGCTCGTTCCCGTTCGGATTCGCGGGCGCCAAGACCTTCGTTGCAGACTTCAATGGCGACGGCCGCGATGAGTTGGCCCTCTACAACCAGGGCTTTTGGTTCATCGACTACAACGGCGACACGGTTTTCGACGGAGGGGTCAAGGACAAGCTGTTCGCCTTCGGCTTTGCCGGCGCCACGCCGGTCATCGGCGACTGGAATGGCGATGGCAAAGTGGAGGTCGGCGTCTACAACTTGGGCTTCTGGTTCCTCGACTACAACGGCGACTTTGTCTTCAACGGCGCGCCAACGGACAAGCAGTATGCCTATGGCTTCGCCGGGGTGACGCCCTATGTGGGCGATTGGAACGGCGACGGCAAAGACAATGCAGGCTTCTACAAGGACGGGTTCTGGTTCCTCGACGCGAACGGCAACGAGCTCTTCGATGGTTCGCCCGTCGATGTCATCCTGGGCCTCGGCGGCCCCGGAGTGACTCCCGTCGTGGGCGATTGGGACGGGGATGGGGCCGATTCCGTCGGCTTCTACAACCTCGGCTTTTGGTTCCTGGACTACGACGGCAATGCGGCTTGGGACGGGGGCGTGAAGGACAAGGTCTATCCCTTCGGGTACGCCGGCGCGACGCCGTTGGTGGGCGACTGGAACGGCGACGGGCGGGTCGACGTGGGCGTTTTCGACAATGGCGCTTGGTTTCTAGACGCCAACGGGAGCGCGACCTACGATGGCTCCCCCAAGGACTCGATCTTCTTGTGGGGCGGGTCCGGCAGTACGCCGGTCATCGGTTCCTGGTAGAAGACACGCCGAACCGCGAAAGCAAGAGTGGTCTGTTCTTGCCATAGGGAAAGCGCTAGACTAACCGCGCCATGAAGATGCGCATCGCTCTCCTGTCCGTTTTCGCCGCCCTGACGTGGGCCACGCTCTGGTCGCAGGCGCCGGACTTTCGGGCGCGCTCGCGCCAATTCGAGAACGAGGGGCTGGCGCAGCCCTATCGGGGGATTTTCGCTTCCTCGGGCAAGGACCAAGGGCTCTTCCGCATCGAAAAGACCGGCGTTTCGACCGCGCCCATCCGCCAGGCGGCCGAGCATTTCCTGCAAGCTCTCACGCCCGAGCAGCGCGAGAAGACCACCTTCCCGGTCGACGATCCGGAGTGGCGCAAGTGGATGAACCAGCACTTCTACGTGCGCCAGGGCGTTGGCTTCAATGAGATGACCGAACCGCAGCGCGAGGCCGCTTTCGGGCTGCTCAAGTCCACGCTCAGCGCTGAAGGCTTCGAGCTCGCCCGCAACATCATGCGCCTCAACTACACGCTCGGCGAAATGAAGAACAACTTCGACGAGTACGGCGAATGGCTCTACTTCCTGACCGTAATGGGCGAGCCCTCGGCCGACAAGCCTTGGGGCTTCCAGATCGACGGCCACCATCTGATCGTCAACTGCTTCGTGCTCGGCGACCAGGTGGTGATGACGCCGACCTTCGTGGGCTCCGAGCCCGTGATCGCGCCGCTGGGCAAGTACAAGGGCTTGGAGATCATGCAGGCGCACCAGAATGACGGTCTGGCGATGCTCGAATCGCTGGACCCGAGCCAGCGCGACAAGGCCGTGCTGGAGGTCAGCAAGACCGGTAACAACAATCTCGGCGAGGCCTTCCACGACAACTTCGATCTCGACTACGCCGGGCTGCCGGTGAAGGAGATGTCCGCCAAGCAGAAGAAGCAACTGCTGGCGCTGGCGAAGCTGTACCTCGACATTCAGGAGCCGGGCCACGCGCACGTGAAGGTCGAGGAAGTGGAAAAGTATCTCGACCGGACCTACTTCGCCTGGATCGGCGGGTCCGGCCCGGACGCTGTGTTCTACTACCGCATCCATTCGCCGGTGGTGCTGATCGAGTTCGACCACCAGAACCCGGCCGGCTTGCGGGACCGTTATCCCGAGCGCAAGCCGATCCGCGAGCACATCCACGCCGTCATCCGCACGCCCAACGGCAACGACTACGGCAAGGACCTGCTGCGGCAGCACTACGAGCAGAGCCACCGCGCGGCGTTATAGGGCCGTACGCCCTCAGCCCAGGCCCAGCTTGGCCGCCAGCCCGATCCGCTGCACCTTGCCCGTGGGGCCCTTGGGGATCTCGGTCAGGAACAGGATCTTGCGCGGCACTTTGAAGTCCGCCAGCTTGGCCGCAGCGAAGTCGCGCAGCTCGCGTTCGGTCAGCTCCGTCCCTTCGCGCAGGATCACCGCGGCGGCGATCTCTTCGCCGAGCTTGTCGTGCGGCATCCCGAAAGTCACTGCCTGGGCCACGCCGGGGTGATCGAGCAGCACCTCGTCGATCTCCCGCGGGGAGACCTTCTCGCCGCCGCGGTTGATGATCTCCTTGAGCCGGCCGCTGATGGTCAGATAGCCGTCTTCGTCCAAGAAACCCTGGTCGCCGGTGCGGAACCAGCCGTCGGTGAAGCTCTTGGCGTTGGCCTCGGGGTTCTTGTCGTAGCCGGGCGTGACGTTGCGTCCGCGGATCACGACCTCGCCGGTGGCGCCCTGGGGCAGCAGATTGCCGGCGTCGTCCATGACGGCGATCTCGGGGCCGGCAGCGGGACCGACCGTGCCGGGCTTGCGGGGCTGGGGCGGCAGGGGGTTGGCCGCCATCTGATGGGCGGCCTCGGTCATACCGTAGGATTCCACGACAGGGCAGCGGAAGGTGCGTTCCAGCTCCGCCAGCACCTGCGGCGGAAGCGCGGCGGAGGAGGAGCGCACCAAGCGTAGCCGGCTGTCGGCGATGATGTCCTCGTTGCGCGGCGCTCGCGATAGGATGGCCTGGTGCATCGTCGGCACGGCCGAATACCAGCTCGGCTGCAGCTCCTCCATCCAGCCGAAGAAGCGCATCGCGTGGAAGCCGGGCGTGCAGATGACCTGGGCCCCGGCCGACAGCGACGACAGCACCGCGCCGATCAGCCCGTGGATGTGGAACAGGGGCATCACGTTCAGGCAGCGGTCCTGGGGCGTCAGCCGCAGGGTGTGGGCGATGTTGGCCGCCGAGGCGCAGACATTCCCGTGGGTCAGCGGCACGATCTTCGGCCGGGCCGTGGTGCCGGAGGTGTGCAACACCAGGGCGACGTCGTCGCTATGCGCCAGGCCGGCGCGCGCGGGCTCTCCGCCGGGGTCGCCCTGCAAGGCAAACCAGCCGGCGGGCTTGTCGGGCTCGGTCACCATCTCCACCAGCGGAATGCCGAGCTTCTGCGCCGCCGCGGTGGCGGCGGAATCCTCGCCCACCGGCACGATCAGCGCCTTGGCGTTCAGATCCTCCAGGTAGAACTCGAGCTCTTCCTGGCGATAGGCCGCGTTGAGCGGCGCGCAGGTGGCCGCGCACGCCACGGACACGAACGCCGAGGCGGCTTCCGGCCCGTTGGGCAGCACCATCCCGACCCGGTCATTGCGGCCGACGCCAAAACGGTTCAGCGCCCGGAGAGTGTTGAGCGCCTGATTGCGCAGCTCCAGGTAGGACATCGGACGGCGACCGGGGGCGTCGAGGGCCGTGTGGTCGGAGGCGTTGGCGTCGAGCAGCGCGGGGATCGAATCGAACGGCATTCCCCCAATTATGCCCGCCCGCGCCGCTTGCCCGCGCGGGCCGATCTGCGATGATCAAACCGGTATGCAGGTTCTGACTCGCACCGAACCCTATGACGCCGTGATCGTTGGCTCCGGCGCCACCGGCGGCTGGGTCGCCAAGCAGCTCACCGAGGCCGGCTGGAACGTCGCCGTGCTCGAAGCCGGCTCGAACGTCGACCCCTCGCAGTACTCCGAGCACGTCCAGGCCTACCAGACCAAGTACCACTTCCTCGACAAGTCCTGGATGCGGAACCGTCCCATGCAGCGGCTCAACTACGCCTGCGAGGAGACGAACTTCAAGTGGTACGCCAACGACGTGGAGAACCCCTACACGTACGAGGACGGCAAGGAGTTCCGCTGGATCCGTGTGCGCGCTCTCGGAGGGCGGTCGCTGGCCTGGGGACGCGGCTCGTTCCGGCACTCCGATCTCGACTTCAAGGCCGCCAGTCGCGACGGTCACGGCATCGACTGGCCCATCTCCTACGCCGAGATGAAGCCGCACTATGAGACCGTCGAGCGGTTCATCGGCGTCAGCGGCACGGCCGAGAACCTGCCCCAGATCCCCGATTCGATCTTCCAGCCGCCGTTGCCGATGTACTGCGGCGAACGCCGGCTCAAGGAAGCGGTCTGGAAGAAGTTCCGCCGGGTGATCACCGACGGCCGCTCGGCCGTGCTGACGAAGCCGCTCAACGGCCGCGCTGCCTGCCACCACTGCGGCCCTTGCCACCGCGGCTGCATCACCGAGTCGTATTTCTCGAGCCCCACCACGACCCTGCGGGCGGCCGAAGCAACCGGCAAAGTGACGATTCAGACCGACGCCATGGTCAGCCACGTCACCGTCGACCCCAAGACGGGCCGAGCTACCGGCGTGGCCTGGTACGAGCGCTTCACGCGGGAGCCGCGGGAGACGCGGGCGAAGGTGGTGGTGCTGGCGGGGTCGACCCTGGAATCCACGCGGCTGTTGCTCAACTCCGCGCCCGGCGGCCTGGCGAACTCCTCGGGCGTTCTGGGCCACTACCTCATGGACCACTTGATGGGCGGCGTGGGCGGCACGATTCCGATGGAGAAGAACGAGCCGCGCTGGGCCGGACCGCCGCAGAGCCCGAACCACATCATGGTGCCCCGCTTCCGCAACGTGGACCGCGTGGAGACCAACGGTTTCATCCGCGGCTACCACATCAACGGAGCCTGCCGGCCGACGTTCAACATGAGCGCGCCCGGCTTCGGCGCCGACTACAAACGCCGCGTGCGCGACGACGCCCATTGGTCGATGCGCCTGGGCGCCTTCATCGAGCAGTTGCCGCAGTACGAGAACCGTGTGGAGATCAACAAGACGCAGGTGGACGCTTGGGGCATCCCGACGCTGCACGTCCACTGCGCCTGGGGCGAGAACGAGCTGAAGATGTGGGAGGACTCCCAGACGCAGATCGAGGAGATGCTGGCGTCCGCCGGGGTGAAGAACATCCAGCGCGGCGGTCGCGACCATTCCGCGCCAGGCTTTGCGATCCATGAGGTCGGCACGGCGCGCATGGGCGCCGATCCCAAGACCAGCGTGCTCGACAAGCACTGCCGAGCCTGGGACGTGCGGAATCTGTTCGTGGCCGACGGCGCGAGCTGGCCTACGGTGGCCTGCCAGAATCCCACGCTGACGATGATGGCGAACGCGGTGCGGATCAGCGCCTACATGACCGAGGCGGCCAAGAAGGGCGAAATCTGATCCTCGGAGGCTAGTCGTCGCTGGCCAGCGGCAGCGACTTGACGTCGCCCTCGGTCATGCCCAGCACCCACTTGGCCGCTTCCATCCACATCTTCTGGATGTCGTAGCGGTCCCACACTTCCGGGCGGTGGCCCAGCACCGAAGTGAACACTCGCCCCTTGCCCCAGTTGCGCACCCAGGTGAGGGCGAAGTCGCCGTCGGTGCGTTCCACGCCCTTCTTGGTCAGGTCGACCGAGTGCGGATCGAGCCGCATCAGCACCCGGACCTTGTCGCGGGAGTAGCGGTTGAGCTGGTAGATCTCGTCGGTGATCCGGAAGCTCGGGAAGAAGTGCCGGGTGGCCGGAAACGAGCGGTCGTCCACCAGCACGCGGACCTCCTCGTGCCACGGGTGATGATTGAAGGCCCCGCCGATCATCTCCACGTATTCCGGCCAGGACTCGCGGAAGGAGTCCGTGCCGCTGTGAGCCGCCAGCACGCCCTTGCCGTCCTCCTTGACGAAGGACATCAGGTCGGCCTTTTGCTGGTCGGTCAGCGGCAGGTCGCCCTGGGTGTAGAACATCACGGCGTCGAACCAGTCGAGGTTCTTCTTGTTGCCCTTGAGCGGCTGCTTGGTCACCAGCTCCATGTCGGTATGGAAGCGGACCTCGAACAGCCCGGAATCCTGGCCGATCTTCGCCATCGTGTACATGGCGTGGGAGACGGCGTCGTGCGCATAGGCTTCCGAGCCTCCCAGAAACAGGATGCGCTTCTTGCGCGGCGCCTCCTGCGCAGAGGCCGACACGGCGAGCAAGAGCAGGAGCGGAAGCAGGGATCGGCGAGCCATCGTCTTGGGAACCGACGGTATGATCGCACGTCGTCCGCGGCGGGGCAAACCGTCCGGCGGACTGCTAAAATTCAAGCCAAAGGGAGCAAGCAGTCATGCCGATTTTCGAGTACCAATGCGATACCTGCCAGGACCGCTTCGAGGAGCTGGTCCTGTCGAGCCGAGCCGCCGAGGTGCACTGCCCCAAGTGCTCGAGCGAGGCCGTCCACAAGGTCTACTCGACGTTCGCGGCGCAGTCGAAGGGCGGTTCCATGGACTGTGCGGGCGGCTTCTGCGAACCGGCGGCTTCGCCGGGCATGTGCGGCGGCCCCTGCGGCGGCGGCATGGGCCCGTGCTCGATGAACTGAGGCGCTTCCGCTACCGACCCCGGTCGTTTCCGTCGATAGTCCTCATGGGTTTCCGCGTCTTGCGGGTTGCGGAACCGTTTGCGTTATCATTGCCGGATCATTGGGTCCCGCGGGAACCTGGACGCCGCTTTCTCTCGTCTATGAAAGCGCCGGCCCCAAGGGCCCAGAGCGGAGGTTGCTTTGAACACGATTCTCGGCAATCGGAAGTATCTCGAGATTCCCGGCGACCGGGTTCACGAGCTGCCGCCCCTGCTGCTCAAGCAGACGCGCGGCGGCGAAATGGAAAGCGTCGTGGGGCGCGCGGAGGCGATGGTGGAGAGCGACTGGCTGGTGCCCGCCGATCCCCCGGAGAACGAACGCGCCGCGCGAGACCTGGAGCAGCGCAAGGTGGGCTTGGCGGTCAATCTGGCTGAGCAGTACGTGAGCTTTCTCAAGCATTGGACCTGGGGAGAGTCGATTCTGGAGTGGATTCGCCAGTGCGAGACGACGTTTGAGACGCGTCCGTCGCTGCGCCCCTTGCTTCAGCCCGACGTTTGGCCTCACGCCAGCCGCGCCAGCTTCGTGTTGCTGCTCGAAGACAAGCGGGTGCCGAGCGGACAGGTGAATCTGGAGAACGCGATGGGCTACCGGCTGACGTTTCGGCAGCCGCCGCCGATCCACTTCTTCTCCGACAAGTTCTTGTTCTTCTTGAACCACTCCATGGCGACCACGGCCTATCAGACCTGGGCCGGCGCCGGCGGCGAGCAGGTGATCTCGCTGCCGCCGGAGCGGTTCCGCTTCTTCGTCACCGGCCCGGAGATCCGGGAAGTCTAGACCTTCTTTGCCTCGCACCCCGCCTGCGTTCCAGCGGGCGGGGCGAGCCCCAAGTCGATGCTCGATACTCGTGTGAAAATTCAACCGCTCGGCGACCTGTTGGCCGAGCTGAACGGAGCGGCCTGGACTTTGGCCGCCGGCCGCTTTCCGGCGCTGACCGCCGAGCACGCCGCAGCCCTTGGCGAGGCCTCCGGACGTGAAGGGCTGCTGGTGGCCCAGGTAGCCGCCGACGCCTGGGGCGGGCCGTATCCGCTCGACGAGAGCTCGCGCGCGCAACTGGTGGCGGCCGTCGCCGGCGTCGATCGCGTGGTAATCTGTGACCATCCAGCCGCCGAGCGCCTCCGGGAGCTCGGCCGACCGTCCGCCATCGTCGACATCGAGGCGCTGGTCGAACGCGATATCGTGGCCGATGTCCTCGCCCGGCACTCCGATTCCCAAGCCTGAGCGCATCCTGATCCTGCGCTTCGGCGCCCTCGGCGACATCGTGCATGCCCTGCCGGCCGCTGCTCATTTGCGCCACACCGTCCCCGGAGCGCGGATCGTTTGGGCCGTGGAGCCGCGCTGGCTGCCCGTGCTCGAAGGCCATCCGGCGCTGGACGCGATCGTCCCCCTGCCGCTGAAGGCTTGGCGCAAACGGCCGCTGAGCGCTTCGACGCGCGGCCCGTTGCGGCAGGCCTTGGCCGCCCTACGGACGGAGAATTTCGACCTGGCGATCGACTTCCAGGGGCTGCTCAAGTCCGGCCTGACGGCATGGCGCAGCGGCGCGGCCGAGCGCGTCGGCTTTGCGCGGCAGGATCTGCGCGAGCCCCTGGCCTCCTGGTGCTACACCCGCAGCGTGGCGGTGAACCGTCGGCACGTGGTGGACAAGAATCTGGCGCTGGCGCGCGGCGCGGTGGGCGGCGAGGCGCAGGCGCCCGAGTTCTGGCTGCCGGCCGGGTCGGTCTCGCCGCGGCTGCCCGAAGGAGACTTTCTGCTGGCGAGCCCGTTCGCCGGCTGGCGCTCGAAGGAGTGGCCGCCGGAGCGCTATGTGGAGCTGGCCACGCGCGCCTGGTCCGAGCGGCGGTTGCCGCTGGCGCTCGACTGCGCGCCGGCCGAAGCCGAAATGGTGGAAGCCTTGGCCGCCCGGGCCCCGCGCGGCGCCGTGATTGCCCATCCTTCGTCGCTGGCCGAGCTGCTCGGCGCCACCCGCCGGGCCCGGGCCGTGGTGGGCGTCGACAGCGGTCCGCTGCACCTGGCGGCCGCGGTCGGCGCGCCCGGCGTGGCCCTGTTCGGTCCCACCGATCCGGCTCGCAATGGCCCCTACGGCTCGAGCTTTCGCGTGCTGCGCTCGGCGGTCGCCACGACCAGCTACAAGCGCGGGCGTGACTATTCCGCGGGCATGCGCGCGCTGTCGGTGGATCATGTTTGGGAGGCGTTGAGCGAGCGGCTCGACGCCAGTCGTCCGCAGTTTCGCGTCGTCCACGCCGCCCCTCACCCCACAGGAGTTCCTTCTTGAATCGCTCGTTGTTCCTCGTAGCCCTGCTGTTGTCAGCGGGCCTGTCGTCGTTGGCTCAGCAGGCGCCGGCGCCCCCCACCCGGCAAGAAGCCGAACGCCTGATCCGGGAGACCCTGGATCTGATGGAAGCCGCTGCGGTGGTCACCCCCGAGCTCTCGCGCGCCGGTGCGCCGCTCACTGAGAACGTGCGGGCCGCCTCGGAGACCCTCCGCTCCGGCGCAGTCCGTGAGCACGTCGGCGTGGTCTACACCTTGCTGACCAACGCCCGCGTCTACATTCAGCTCGTCGACGCGCTGCCCAAGCCGGCCGACTTCTCTGACGACGTGCGCAAGCAGCTCGAGCAGCTCCGCGTCCGCGTCGACAAGCTCGACCAGTACTTCCGTTCGCTGCTCGAGCAGCGTGAGCGGCAACTGCGACTGCCCGACCGCGACAACCTCACCCGCTACCGCGAAGCAAACACGCTGGTCGATCCGCCCGTGGCCGGAGAGAACCGCGTGGTCTTCCTGGGCGATTCGATCACCGACGGCTGGGAGCTGAACCAGTACTTCCCCAGCGAGCGCTACATCAACCGCGGCATCAGCGGGCAGATCACCGGGCAGATGCTGGGACGCCTGCAAGCTGACGTGATCGCGCTCGACCCCAAGGCGATGGTCCTGCTGGGCGGCACCAACGACCTGGCGCGCGGCGTGGACCTCGAGATCATCCGCAACAACATCACGATGATCGCGGACCTGGCCGAGGCGCACGGCGTCCACCCGATCCTGGCCTCGATCCTGCCGGTCAGCGACTACCACCAGGATCAGGACCCGCGCTTCCACCGCACCACCGACCGGCGGCCGGAGGACATCCGAGCCCTCAACGATTGGCTGCGCGGCTTCTGCCACAGCCGCGGCTACGACTACTTGGACTACTTCGCCGCCACCGTCGACGACAAGGGCTACCTCAAAGCCGAGCTCGCCGACGACGGCCTGCACCCCAACACCGAAGGCTACAAGGTCATGGCCCCGCTGGCCCAGCAGGCCATCAAGGAGACCTTGCGGACGGCTCCCCAGAAACGCGAGCGCAAGCGCTTCGGCGTCTTCTAGGGGACAATGACAGGCATGGGATGGCTTGACTTCCTCGGTTTCGGCGGCGGCGAACGGCCGCCGTCCGACCCTGATTCCGCGCAAACGATCCGCAAGATCGTGGACCAGCTCGGCCAGATGGAGCCGGAGAAGGCCCGCTACGTAGCCGCTTTCGCCTATCTGCTGGGCCGGGTGGCCAATGCCGACCTCGACATCAGCGCGGCGGAGACCCGCGAGATGGAGCACATCGTCGAGCGCATGGGGGGCCTGCCCGAGGAACAGGCGGTGCTGGTGGTGCAGATCGCCAAGACCCAGAACAAGCTGATGGGGGGCACCGAAGACTTCAACATCACGCAGGCGCTCAACGACATCGCCACGCGGCCTCAGAAGCTGGCGCTGCTGAACTGCCTGTTCGCCGTTTCCTCGTCGGACCACTCGATTTCGACGCTCGAGGACAACGAGATTCGCAAGATCAGCCGCGAGTTGCGGCTCGATCATTCCGACTTCATCCAGGCCAGGCTGGCCTACAAGGAATACTTGGAAGTTCTCAAGAAGGACGAGTAGCCGCCCGAGGCCCGCGTCGCGCCCCGGAGTCTTGTCTCTTGCAGGATCAGGATCGCGTTCCGACCGGCGCCGCTGCATGAAGAAACTGTTTCGGCGACAGGCCCCCATGAACCGCGCGGAAGCCCTGCTGTTGGAGCGGGAAGCCCGGGTTCTGTCCTGGTCGCTGGCGGCGCGGCTCACGTTCACCGGCATCCTGGTGGCGCTCAGCGGCCTGCACCTGGCCGGGCTGACCCCGCCGGGGATCGTCGCGCAGGAGGCCGCCGACGCCTGGCAGACGCTGGGCGTGCTGGCCGGCGTCAGCGTCATCGTCGCCTGGTTCCTGGTGATGGTCCGCCGCCAGAAGGCCGTCCGGAAGATCGGCCTGACGGTTGCGCTGCTCGATCTAGCGGTGCTGTGCATTGTCCCCTGGATCTGGTTGGAGATCCCGGAGACAGCTGCATTTCCGCCGGGCGTGGCCAAGGGCGACCTCTACGCGATCTGCCTGCTGATGGTGGTGATCAACAGCATCACCCTGCGGCCGCTGTATCCGGCGTTGCTTACCGTGGGCTGCTTGATCCTGCTGATCACGGTGGCGGCGGTCACGCTGAGCCACCCATCGGCCGAGTTCACCAACAGCTACATCGAGCACGCGCGGACGCCGGCGGTGAACCTGGGGCTGCTCGGCATCCGTTGTTTGGTGCTCGCTCTCTCCGGCGTCTTCCTGACGCTGATCGCATCCACGGTGCGGCGGACGATCCGCAAAGCCATCGGGCTGGAGATCGCCAACTTGGAGCTCAAGGAGCGGCAGGCGGAGATGGCGCTCGAAGGTCGTCTGGCCTCGCTCAAGGGCCTGGTCTCGGGCTTGGCGCACGAGCTCAACACGCCGCTCGGGGTCGTCCGCAGCAGCCTGGACACCAGCGAGGCCTGCGTGGCCCGGCTGGCCCCGGAACAGCCCGGCGAGTCGACGCAACTGACGCGTGCGCGGCGCGTTCTGCTGGAGGCCGGCGTGACCGCCCGGCAAGGCGTGGACCGCATCCACCGGCTGGTCGAGTCGCTGCGCGAATTCTCGAGCCTGGACGAGTCGGAGGTCCAGCGAGTGGACCTGCGCGAAGGCCTCGACACGGTCTTGTCCTTGATCGACCAAGCCACCATCGGCAACGCCGAGGTGATCCGCGAGTACGAGACGATTCCTCCGGTCGAGTGCCGGCCCCGCGAGCTCAACCAAGCTTTTTTCACGATCCTGACCAACGCCTTCGAGGCGATGCAGGGCGAGGGACGGTTGCGCGTCGCCACGGTCCAGGTGCAGCGGGAGGTGCGGGTGACCATCGAAGACAGCGGTCCGGGCATTCCTGAAGAGCGCCTGCGGACGCTGTTCGACATCAGCTTCGGGCAGAAGGACAACCGCATGGGGATGCGGATGGGTTTGCCGACCAGCCGACTGATTCTGGAGCGGCACGGGGGCCGCATCACAGTCGAGAGCCGCCCAGGCGTCGGCGCCACCTTCATCTTGTCCGTCCCCGTCTAGCAGGCTGGTCGGGGCTGCAATGACCGAAAGATCCCTGGCCCGAGCCCGGCTGGGTTCGACGGATAGCGCGACGCATTTTAGACTGGAATTGTCCGTCCGCGCCCCAAGGAGATTTTGATGCTACGACGATTCCCCCTTTTTGCGGCGGCCTTGCTGTTGTCGACGAGCGCCTCGTTCGCCCAAGCTCCGCCGCCCTCTGATGTCGAGATTCTCGAGGAAACCCCTCTGTTCGTGGTGGAGACCGTGGCCGGAACGACCGAAGCGGTGGACTATCGCTTTCGGCGCGGGAGCACCAAGATCGCCTTCCAGGGAACGTCCTTGCTGCCCGGCTTGCAGGGCGAAGCGACGGTCAAGAGCAATCGCGGCGTGACGGAGGTGTCGGCGCGGTTCCAGGGGCTGGAGCCGGCCACCCAGTTCGGCGCCGAGTACCTGACCTACGTGCTGTGGGGCATCTCTCCCGAAGGCCGTGCGCTGAACCTGGGCGAAGTCTACCCGGATGACGACGGCGACTTCAAGCTCGACGTCACCACCGAGCTGCAGGCCTTCGCGATGATCGTCACCGCCGAGCCGTACTTCACGGTGCGCCGCCCCAGCAACGTGATCGTGGCCGAGAATCAAGTGCTGCCGGAGACCCGGGGCGGCAAGGAGCCGCTGCGAACGAAGTTCGAGTTGCTCGAGCGCGGCCAGTACGAAAAGCTCTCCAACCCCTTGGGGATGACGGTCGACACCCGGCGGGTGCCGCTGGATCTCTACCAGGCCCGCAACGCCGTGCAGGTGGCTCGGGCGCTCAACGCCGAGACCCTGGCGCCGGATACCTTCGCCAAGGCTGTGGCGAGCCTGGAGGAGGCCGAGCAGCGGCTGAAGGACAAGGAGAAGGCCAAGGACATCGCCGACCGGGCCCGCCGCGCAGTGCAGATCGCCGAGGATTCGCGGGAACTGGCCGTGAAGCGCGCCGACGAGATGCGCCGTGAAGCCGAGCGCCGGGCCGCCGCCGAGCGCGAGACGCAAGCCAAAGAGGCTGCCGAGCGAGCCGCCCAGGATGCAGCCGACGCCCGCCAGCGGCAGCAAGAGGAAGCCGCCCTACGCGCCCAGGCCCAGCAGGCCGCCACGGCCGCCGAGCGCCAGAAGCTCGAAGCCGAATTGGCCGCCTCCAAGGCCCGCGAGCAGATGCAGGCCGCCCTGCGCGAGAAGGAAGCCGCTCAGCGTGTGATCGACCAGGCCCGCGCCGAAGCCGAGCAGGCCAAGCTCGAGCGCCAACGGCTCGAGGAAGCCACCATGGAATCGCAGCGCGCCGTGGAGCAGGCGCGCGCCGAGAAGATCGAAGCCCTGCGGATGATCGAGCAGGCCAAGACGGAAGCCGACGAAGCCCGCCGGCAAGCCGCCCGCCTGGAAGAGCTGCGGGCTTCGGCCGAAGCCCAGGCCGCCCAGGCCATCGCCGAGCGCGACGCCATGGAGCAGCGCATGCAAGGGGCCCTGAGCAAGATCGTCGAGACCCGCGAGAGCGCCCGCGGCCTCATCCTCAACCTGCCCGACATCCTCTTCGACTTCGGCAAGTCCACCTTGCGCCCCGAAGCGAGGGAGACCTTGGCGCGCATCGCCGGCGTGATGATGGTGACTCCGGGCTACAACCTCTGGATCGAGGGACACACCGACTCGGTCGGCAGCGACGAGGCCAACCTCAAGCTGTCAGAGGCGCGGGCGGATTCGGTCAAGGCCTTCCTGGGCAAGTCGGACATCGACCCGCAAACGATCACCACGGTCGGTTTGGGCGAGACGCAACCGGTGGCGTCGAACGACACCGACGCCGGTCGCCAAAAGAACCGCCGCGTCGAGATCATCATTCAGGAGAGCTCGGAGCAGCAGTAGGAGCGGCAGGGGTCCTCGGAACGAACTGCGCGCTGGATGAACAACGCCGGGACAAGGGCTCCCGGCGTTGTTTGCGTTCGAAACCCGGACGCGACGCCGCGGCTGCTACCATGGCCGTCGAGATGGTCCTGACGCGGCGAGAGTGGCTGACCGGGCTCGCGCTACCCGCGGCCGGCATGGCGGCGCGCGCCGGCTCCCAGGGCGGGGTCGAGATCGGCGTCCAGAGCTTCAGCTTCAAGGACCTGCCGTTCGACGCAATGCTCGACGCCTGCGAGCGCGCCGGTATTCGCTCGCTCGAGATCTGGTCGGGCCACATCGAACGGCCTTGGGCCGAACGCGGACGCCCCGGCGGTCGCGAGCGGCTCCGGCAGTGGCGCATCGCCGAAGGTCCGTTCGCCTGCGCCCGGGCGCGGGAAGAGCTGGCGCGGCGGAATCTGCGGCTCAACGCGTTCAATCTTTCGATCCGGAACGAGTTCACCGACGAGGAGATCGACGCAGCCTTCCGGATGGCGCAGGCGTTCGGAACGGACATCCTCACGACCTCGAGCAACGTCTCCACGGCCGCCCGCATCGACCCCTTCGCGAAGGAGCGCAAGGTGCGCGTGGGCTTCCACAACCACGCCCGTATTCACGAGGACGAGTTCGCCACGCCCGAGGACTTCGCCAAGGCCACCGAAGGCTATTCCGAGTGGCTGGGCGTGAATCTGGACGTGGGCCACTACCACGCCGCCGGCTTCGACTGCGTGGAGTTCCTGCGCCGCAATCACGCCCGGACCTGGGCGTTGCACATGAAGGATCGCCGCTCGCAGGACGGCCCGAAGGTTGCCTTCGGGGCCGGCGACGCGCCGCTCGCGGCCGTGATGACCATCTTGCGGGACGAGGGTTGGCCGATTCCGGCCAACATTGAGATGGCCTATCCGACCGGGGACCCCGTCGCCGAGGTCGCCGCCGGTCGGCGCTACCTGGAACGGGCCTTGGCGCGAGCCACGTAACAGCTCCGATCTCGCATGCGTCTCAACAGTGCGCCTCGAGGAGAACGACGATGAAGAATAAATTGGCAACCTTTGCTCTGTCCGCCTTGTTGGCGGCCCCTGTCTGGGCGGTCAACGTCGATCAAGGCGTGGAGCAGTTCAAAAAGCACCAGTACACGCAGGCCGAGAGCTCGTTGGCCGGAACGCCGGACGACGACGTTCGCGGGCAGCTCACCCTGGCGCACACCCTGGCTGCGAACAAGAAGTTCAATGAAGCCAACGCCGCGGTGAGCAAGGCTCAGGCCGCCGGCGCCGGCGAAGCGCAGATCAAGACGGCCAAGGCGGCCGTTCTGATCGGCCAGCGCGACGTGGCCGGCGCGCAAAAGCTGGTGAACGAAGCGATCGCGGCGGACCCGAACTGCGCCGAAGCCTACAGCTATCGCGGCCAGATCCGGATCAACAACAAGGACTTCCAGGGCGCCGCGGCGGACCTGGAGAAGGCCATCGAGCTGGACCCCTCCCAGCCCTACAACCACTACTACGCGGGCATGGCCTACAACGGCCTCAAGCGCCCCGACAAGATGGTGGAGCATTTGCAGACTTTCGTGAAAATGGCGCCCGATTCACCGGACGCGGACAAGGTGCAGTCGCTGCTGCGAGCCTTCCGCTAGAGTGAGAAATCCGGCCGGCCGTCTCACGCCGGCCGGACCCTAACTTGCCGGATGGCAGCCATCGCATCGGTCGTCGTTTTCGTCATACTGGCGCTCTCCGCCGGTATGTTGCACGTGCCCGTCGTGCGTCAGTTCGTCCTGCAAAAAGGGGAACAGTACCTAGCGGAAAACCAGAAGATGGACGTCCAGGCCGAGCGCTTGGACTACAATCTTTTCGGTCTGAAATCCACCCTCCAAAACGTCACAATCCGGACGACCGATCCGCCGGACGCGCCGGTCTTTTTCCATGCCGACAAGGTCTTCGTGGACCTGAACATGTCGGCGTTGCTACGCGGCAAGCTCGAGGTGGAGGAGGCCCGCATCGAAGGCGGACGGATCTCCTGGATCATCGACGAGGCCGGCGTGTCGAACATGCCGAAGCCGCCGCCGGCCAAGGAGCCCGCCCCCGAGAGCAACCCCAACGCGCCCCTGCCGCTGCTGGTGCAACTGTTCGAGGCCGCCGGCCCCTCCATCCACTACGAGAATCGCCAATCCGGCGACTCCGTAGACTTGCCGCAGTGGACGATGAGCATCCACGGCGATCGCCTGCCGCAGAAGCACGCCGTCGATTTCGCCATCGGGCGGCCCGGCTCGGTGGTTTACGAAGGGCGTTCGGCGCCGCTCGAGCAGTTGCAGGCCGGACTCGACCTGCTGGCCGGCGAGCTGCGCGTGCGGCGCTTCCAGGCGCGCTCGGGCGAGGCCTCGGTGAGCGTCACCGGCGCGATCCGGGATTTCGCCGATCCCGTCGCCGATCTGACCGCGGTCGTCAGCGGCGAGATCGCGCCGCTGATCGAGCTGGCGAATCTCGACACGCCGGCCAGCGGCCGCTTGGAGCTGAGCGCCAAGATTACTGACAAGCTCTCCGCCCCGCACGTGGACGCGACGATCTCGGCGACCAACCTGGCCTACCAGGACCTGCGCGAGATGACGCTGCAAGCGGAGGCGGCCTGGGCGGCCGGCGACGACCGCGCCCGCATCGCGTCGTTCTCCCTGCAGGCCCCGTTCGGACAGGTGGCCGGCGACGCCGATCTAGCCCTGTCGGAGACCGCCGGGGAGAGCCGCACGAACCTGCAGCTCACCCGCGTCGACCTAGGGCGGCTGAGCCGTCCGTTCGACCTGCCGATGCGGCCCGCGGCCCGGGCCACCGGCTCGGTCCAGGCCTCTTGGCCGGGGCTGGACTTCCAAGCCGCCGACGCCAAGGGACAGTTGCGCCTGGCCGCCACGCGGAGCGCGCCGGCCAAGGGCGTTCTGCCGTTGTCCGGCTCCGTGAACCTGACCAAGACGCGCGATCGGCTGACCGCGGCGCTCACCAACGTCGACACGCTCGGCGTGCGAGCCGGCGGCAACGTCGTGCTGCGGGATCTGTCCGGCCTCGACGGCGCTCTCCAGATCCAGATCGCCGAGCTGGGCGACACGGTCGCCGCGGCGGACCTTCTGCTCGACTCTCCGCCGGGCGAATCGGTGGCGCCGACCGCTTTGGCCGGACCGCTGAGCGCTTCGATCGGCCTGGGCGGCACGATGGACGCCCCGCGCCTGGCCATCCAGGCCAACAGTGACAGCCTGAAGGCGGGCGAGATCGAGAACGTGGCCTTCCGCTTCGACGGCGCCTACGCCCCCACCGAGGCCGTGATCGACGCCTTGGAGCTGACCTGGAAGCAGCAGAGCCTCAGCGTAGCCGGACGCGTCGGCCTGGAAGGCGACAGCCCGGCGCTCGATCTGCACGTGAACGCCCCCCGCATCGTGCTGGCGGACGCCTTGGCGGCCTTCGAGCGCGACGAGCCGGTGACCGGCGAGCTGAGCTTGACCGCCGACGTGACCGGAACCGTCGAGCGGCCCACCGGCCGAGTGGATGCGCAGGCGACGGATCTGATCGCCTACAACGAGCCGCTCGGCTCGATGCAACTGCGCGGCAGCCTGGACCAAGGCGTGGCGCTGATCGAGGAGTTGCTGCTGCAGAAGCCCGACGGCGGCACGTTGCGCGCCAGCGGCTCCTACGGCCTGGAAGACGGCCGCTACACCGTTCAGGCCGAAGGCAGCGGCCTGACCCTGGAGAAGCTAACGCTGCCCTCGGGCGAGAGCGTGCGGGGCCGTGTGGACTTGTCCGCCAACGGCGAGGGGACCGTCGAGGCGCCGCAGTTGACAGCCAAGCTAGGCGCGCATGAGCTGTTCGTGGGCGAAACGGAAGTCGGCGAGGTCGAGGCGAACGCGGATGTCGCCGACGGCCGCGCCAAGCTGCAAGTCTCCGCGCCGCGCTTCAAGAGCGTGCTCGAAGCCGACTCCGCGCTGGCCGCGCCGCACCAGAGCTCGCTACGCCTGGCAGTGGACGCCTTCGACTTGGCGACTCTGAACATTCAGGGCCGCGACGACAAGCCCGTCCAAGGCCTGATTGACGGCGTGATCACCGCCCAAGGCCCTCTCGACCAGCCCGAGAGCTTCACGGTCGAAGCCGATCTGAATCAGCTCAAGGCTTCGACCGGGGGCGTGGAGGTTCGCAACGAAGGCCCCCTGCGGGCTTCCTATCGCAACCGCAACATCTTCGTGGATCACGCCGAGCTGATCTCGGGCCGCTCGAAGCTCTCGCTCGACGGTTCACTGCCCCTGACCGCCTCTGACGGCCAAGGCGCTCTGACCGTGGCCGGAGCAATCAACCTGGAAGCCGTGCCGGCGCTGCTCGGGCTGACCCTCGAAGAGGCCTTCGTGCTGGGCATCCTCAACATCAACGGCACGGTCGGCGGCAGCTTGGAGAGCCTGAGGCCGCAGCTCGACGCGTTGCTCGAAGACGGCGTGGTCTTCACGCCCGGCACGATCAAGCCCGTCACCAACATCCAGATGCACCTGACGGCCGACCAGCAGCGCATCGAGCTGGCCAGCCTGACGGCCGACTATGGCCACGGCACGGTGTCTGCCAACGGCGGCGTCCCCATGGCCCTGGTAGTCGAGAAGGGTCTGCCGGTGGAGGTGCTGGCGCAGAAGCAGCCGGCGCGCTTCGAGGCCGCCATCGAAGGCATTGACCTCGAAGAGCTGGAAGTGATCCCGGACGGCGGCGGCTTCATCGGCGGCAAGCTGCAAGCCGAGGCCCCCACGCTCAATCCCGAGGACGTCACGGGTTCGCTGGAGCTCGATCGCTTGGAGCTGTTCGTACGCGACCTGTCGTTGCAGCAGGCCGAGCCGATCCGTTTGTCTTTCTCCAAGGGGCTCCTCGAGATCGCTTCGTTCCGCATCTCCGGCCCGGAGACCCAGATCGAGGCGTCCGGCAAGGCCGACCTGTTCGGCAGCGGGGCCCTCGATGTGGCCGTCAACGGTCACGCCGACGCCGGCGTGGTGGGCTACTTGGTCGAGGATCTGCGCATGAGCGGCCCGGTCGTCGTCGATCTGCGGGCCGAGGGGACGATCAAGGAGCCCAAGCTGCAAGGCCGCTTCACGCTCACCGACGGCAACTTGGCTCTCGAGAGCCCTCGCTTTGACGCCGACCGCCTGCAGATCGCGCTCAACCTGGAAGGCGAGCGGCTGGAAATCGAGACGATGCAGGCGGCGCTCAACGGAGGAACCTTCAGCGCCAAGGGCGGCCTGAGCCTGGCCGACGGCATCCGCGACGTGGATGTGAGCGTCTCGGCCAACGAGATCTTCCTGGACTTCCCCGAGGGCCTGCGGACGCTTTCGACCGCCAATCTGCGCTTCCACGACGCGCCGGACAACCTGCTGCGCCTGGACGGCTCGGTAAAGGTGGAGGACGGCTCGTTCCGCGACCGCGTGGACATCGGCGCGGACATTTTGGAGCTGCTGGGCTCCGACGGTATGAGCTTTGCGCAGGAGCCGGACCCTTTGCTGGCGCGCATCCGCTACGGCGTCGAGATCGACACGGTCAACCCGATCCTGGTGGACAACAATCTCGCCCGCATGGAAGCCAACCTCGACCTGCGGCTGGTAGGCAGCTACTACCGCCCGTCGCTGCTGGGACGCGCCGTGCTGGAGGAAGGCGGCGAGGTCTATCTGGCAGAGAACAACTACGTCATCGAGACCGGCGTCATCGACTTCACCAACGAGACCCGGATTCGCCCCTCCCTGAATCTGCGCGCGCGGACGCAGGTCGCCGGGCACGACATCACCATGCTCGTGACCGGCTCGGCCGACGATCTCGAGACGCAGTTCACCTCCGACACAGGCCTGTCAGAGCCGGACATCATCTCGCTGCTGCTCACCGGGCGCACGCTCGAAGAGGCGCAGGAATCGGGGCTGAACATCGCCCGCGAGCAGGCCCTGTCATACCTGACGGGCAGCCTCGGCGGACGCCTCGGGCGCGCGGCCGAAGAGAGCCTGGGCCTGAGCCGCGTGCGGGTGGAGCCGAACCTGATCTCGTCGGAGGGAGACCCGAGCGCGCGCTTGACCATCGGGCAGGACATCACCCGGCGGCTGAATCTGATCTACTCGATGAACCTCACCAACTCGGGCGATCAGATCTTCGTCACGGAGTACGACGTGACGCGCCGCTTCAACCTGCGGGCGGTCAAGCAGAGCGATAACACCTACCGCTTCGACTTCAAGCACGACATCCGCTGGGGTCTGGAGAACGAGGAGGACCGCGGCCGCAAGTCGGGCCCGAAGATCGAGATCGCCGCACTCGACTTCCAAGGCGACCCGAAGCTGCCTGAAGAGGAGCTGCGCAAGGAAGTCGGACTGAAGGTCGGCGACCGCTACGACTTCTTCAAGACCCGCAAGAAAACCGACAAGCTGCAGGCGATGTACCAGGATCGCGATCGGCTGGAATCGCGCGTACGGCTGCGCCGCCAGCAGGATGACGCCAAGCAGACCGTCGACCTGCACTTCCAGATCGACGCCGGCCCGCGAATTGAGTTCGCCTTCTCGCCGGTGGAGCCTCCGGGCGGCGTGCGGAAGAAGGTTCGCCAAGCCTGGAGCTTGGGCGTGTTCGAGGCCCAGCGCATCGACGACGCCGTCGACGCCCTGCAGCGCTGGCTCTACGCCGACGGCTACCTCGAGCCCGAGATCGACCATCAGGTGGAGATCCCCGAGGAGGATCGCCGCATCGTCCGCTTCATCGTCCGCCCCGGCGTCAAGTACACCGACGTGAAGCTCGTCTTCGAAGGCAACAAGGGCTTGACCGACGAGCAGCTCGAGCTGGCCCTCGAACGCACCGATCTGCGCAAGTCCCTGCGCGCCGATCCGCGCGACGTGGCCGAGACGCTGACTCGCTACTACTACCAGGAAGGCTGGCTGACGGCCAAGGTCGAGCGGCCGGAGTTCGACCTGGAACCCGACACGGGCTTCGGACGCGTGGTCATCAAGGTCGACGAGGGCAAGCAGTTCCAGATCGGGGAGCTCACCTTCAACGGGGCCTCCGCGGTGACCGAAGAGGAGCTGCGCTCCGCCGTCACGCCGGAAGAGGGCCGCGTCTATACACCGCAGTACTTGCAGGAAGCCATCGAGAACGTCGAGGCCGTCTACTGGGCGAAGGGCTACAACGACGTGCTGGTGAACTTCCGCCTGACGCGCCGGGTCGAGGACGCCCGGGTCGACATCGGATTCGAGCTGACCGAGAACCAGCAGGACGTGGTGAAGGAGATCGCCGTCGAGGGCAACGAGCAGGTCAGCGCCAAGCTCATCCGCAAACGCCTGACCACCAAGGAAGGCGACCTGCTCATCACCGAGAACAACGACAAGTCGCGCCGCAGGCTCTATGACACCGGGGCCTTCTCGCTGGTGGACTTGCAGGCCCAACCGCTCGACCAGTCCCTTTCGCCGCAGGGCCAGAACTCCCTGCGGCTGCTGGCGAAGGTCCGCGAGGTCTCGCCCTTCCGGGTGCGCTACGGCGGATTCTTTGACACGGACCGCGGCCCGGGCATCATCACGGACTTCGTCAACCGCAACACTCTCGGCTCGGCGCGGGTGCTGGGCTTCCGAGGCCGCTATGACAATGACTTCCGCGAGGCGCGCGGCTACTTCAGCCAGCCCTTGCTGATGAATTTTCCGGTCACCACCACCAGCGCCTTGTTCCGCAGCCGCGAGCTGCGCCAGACCTTCGTAACCGACCGGACCGGCATGTCGGTGCAGCAGGAGATCCAGATCAGCCGCAAGATGATCTTCCAGTACGGCTACCGGTTCGAGCGGACGCACACGTTCGACCGCGATCCGGACGCCTTCATCCCGCTGGACATCTCCTTCAACCTGGCGCCGCTGACCTCGACCCTGACCTTCGACAGCCGCGACAACATCCTGGACGCGACGCACGGCCAGTTCTTCTCCCACGGCTTCGAGTACGCCCCTTCGACGCTGGGCTCGGACGTGCGGTACATCAAGTATTTTGGGCAGTACTTCCGCTACATGCCGTTCTTCCGGCCCAAGGAGACGCCCTTCGACCGCAAGCCCAAGCGTCCCCGGCTGATCTACGCCACCGGCGTGCGGGTCGGTTTGGCGAACGGCCTCGGCGGGCAGGACATCGTGCCCAGCGAGCGCTTCTTCGCCGGCGGCGGCACCACCATCCGAGGCTTTCAACAGGACCGCGTGGGTCCGCAGGACTTCTTCGGCGACCCGACCGGCGGCGACTCGGTATTCATCCTCAACAACGAGGCGCGCTTCCCCCTGGTGAGCATCTTCGAGGGCGTCGGCTTCGTGGACGTGGGCAACGTCTATGACAAGTGGTCGGACTTCGACCCCACCTCGCTGCGCAGCACGGCCGGCGTGGGCCTCCGCGTGCGGACGCCGTTCTTCCTGCTGCGGATGGACTACGGCATGAAGCTCGACCGCAAGGAAGGCGAGTCCTCGGGAGCGTTCTTCTTTTCGATCGGGCAAGCTTTCTGACCCCTGGCGGCCCGCCCGCCGCCGAGTCCACAATGGCTGCTAGCGCGGTCCCTGCTTCATGGATTCGTCTTTGGTCCTGCCCGGCGTCATCGCCTATCTGCTGCTGAACCTCGCGCTCGGCTTCTGGGCGGGGCGGCAGGTGCGCGACGGCGCGGACTTCATCGTCGCCGGAAGGCGGCTGCCGCTCTGGCTCGCCACGGCCACTCTTTTCGCCACCTGGTTCGGCGGAGGCACCTGCGTGGGCGCCGCCGGCGCGGCCTACGAGAAGGGCGTGCTGGGAGTGATCGCCGACCCTTTCGGCGCCGCCCTGTGTCTGCTGCTGGCCGGCTGGTTCTTTGTGCGGCCGCTGCGGCGCATGCGGCTGATGACCATCGGCGACTTCTTTCGCATCCGCTACGGCGCCGCGGCCGAACGCATCGCCGCCTTGTTGCAGGTTCCGCCCTTCATAGGCTGGGCGGCGGCCCAGATGGTCGCCTTCGGGACGGTTCTACAAGCCCTCACCGGCATCGACCAGACCACCGGCATCCTGCTCGGCGCCGCGACGGTGCTGGTCTACACCGTGGCCGGCGGAATGTGGGCCGTATCGCTCACGGACACCTTGCAGGCGGTCGTGCTCATCGCCGGCCTCGTCGTGCTGTTGCCGGTGGCGCTCGACGCCAACGGCGGCTGGACCGCGGTGAGCGCGGCGCTGCCGGAAGGGCGGCTGGATCTGCTGCCCGAGCCGTCGCTCTCGGGCTGGCTGTGGTACCTGCAGGCCTGGCTGGTGGTGGGCGTGGGGAGCATTCCCAGCCAAGACCTGTTGCAGCGCTCGCTGAGCTCACGGTCGGAGAGCGTGGCCGTCCGCAGCTCACACATCGCCGGCGGCATGTACCTGACGATCGGCCTCATTCCCGTGGCGCTCGGCCTGACGGCCTCGATCGCGCTGCCGGGGCTGGAAGACCCCGAGCTGGCGCTGCCGCTGCTGGGCAAGCAGTACTTGGGGCCGTTCGGGCTGGCGCTGTTCCTGGGCGCCCTGCTGTCGGCCATCCTGAGCTCGGCGGATTCGGCGCTGCTGGCCCCCGCGTCGGTGTTCAGTGAGAACGTGGTGCGCCCCCTATGGCCGGGCATGAGCGAGCGAGCGCTGCTGCAGGTGGCTCGCGCGTCGGTCGCGGCATTCACGCTGCTGGCCCTGCTGCTGGCGCTGGAGTTCCGCACTGTCTACGAGATGATGCTGACCGCCATGGAAGCCGGCGTGGCGGGCATGATCGCGCCCTTCACGGCCGGACTCTACTGGAAGCGCGCCAACGGCTGGGGCGCCGTGGGGGCCATGACGGCGGGCACGGCGACCTGGGCCTTGATGACGTACTCGACCGACGCCGTGCCGGCCGACCTGGTCGGGTTGGCGGTCTCGATCGTCGTGCTGATCGCCGTGTCCCTGGCGACCGGGCGGCGCGTCCCTCCGTTGCCCCTTCGGGACATCGAAGGCCGCCGGCTGTACCCGGCTGGGTCGCAGTCGCTCTGACGAAAACACGCGCGAGCCGCCGCCCCGATTGCGCGACAATGCCGGGCATGGACCTGATCGAGGATCGCCCCCTGCACGAGGCGATCTCCCGGCTGCTCGCCCAGTGGCTGCCCGGCGCCCGGATCGTCTCCGTCTCCGCGCTGACCGAGAGCCGTCCCGAGCGCGGCGACGGCGCGGCCAAGTTCCTGGGCTACGGCTCGTCACTGCGCGTCGAGGTCGAAACCGCCGAGGGCATGCACCGAAAGCTCGTCTTTCGGACCAGCCGCACCGACGACTTTGGCCACGACCGCCGCGCCGACCGCGCCGCCGACGCCCTGTTGGCGTTCGACACGTTTCCCCGGATCCCGGGCCATGTGGCCGCGCTCGATGTCGGCGCCATCGACGGCTCCGGCGAGTTGGTCTCCCTGCGGGGCGCGGGCGAGTTCTACACCGTCACTGACTACGTCGAGGGGACTCCCTACGCCGAGGACCTGTGGCGCATCGCCGAGCGCGGCGAGCTCGAAGCCGAGGACCTGCGGCGTTGCGACGCTCTGGCCGATTGGCTGGTCGGCCTCCACGCCGAGAAGCTCCCCGGCCGCGGCGTCTACCGCCGAGCCATCCGCGACCTGATCGGCCACGGGGAAGGGATCTTTGGGCTCGTGGACAACTTTCCCGACGACGTACCGGGCATTCCGCTCGAACGCCTGCGCGCTCTCGAACGGCGCTCGGCCGATTGGCGGTATCGGCTGCGCGGCCGGGAGCGCAGACTGTCGCGGACCCACGGCGACTTCCACCCCTTCAACATCCTCTTCGGGCCCCAGGGCGAGCTGCGCCTGCTCGACGCCAGCCGCGGCTGCGCCGGCGACCCGGCCGACGACGTCGCCTGCCTGGCGGTCAACTACGTGTTCTTCGCGCTCGAGCACGAGGGCTCCTGGGACGGCGCCTTCGCGCCGCTCTGGAGCCGCTTCTGGGAGCGCTATCTGAACGAGACCCGCGACGAGGAGCTGCTGGAGGCCGCCCCGCCCTTCCTGGCCTGGCGCATCCTGGTGCTGACCAACCCTCTGTGGTACCCCAACGCGAGCAAACGCACGCGGGAGGCCCTGTTGGGGCTGGCCGAGCGGGCGCTGGAGGCGGGCCGGCTCGAGCAGCGCTACGCCGAGGAGCTCTTCGATTGAGCCCAGGCGATGGAGGCGGCGGTGCGGTCGTCTGGTTCACCGGCCTGCCGTCCTCCGGCAAATCCACTCTGGCCCGCGCCGTACAGGCTCGCCTCCGCGAAATCAGCCGGCCGGCGTGTCTGCTCGATGGGGACGAAGTGCGCGACTGCCTGCGCCCGCCGCCGGGCTACGACGCCGCCGGGCGCGACGCCTTCTACGAGAGTCTGGCCCGGCTGGCGGCGCTGCTGGCGGGGCAAGGCCTCCTGGTGCTGGCCCCGGCCACGGCTCACCGCCGCGCCTACGTTGAGCGCGCGCGGCGGCTCGCCCCGGCCTTTCTGGAAGTCTTCGTGGACACTCCGCTGGAGGAGTGCGAGAGGCGCGACGCCAAGGGTTTGTACGCGCGGGCGCGGCGCGGCGAGATTCCGCATTTTCCGGGCGTGGGCGAACCCTTTGAAGCCCCCGAAGCGCCGGACTTCACCGTCACGCCCTCTTCCTTTGAGGACGCCCTCGACCGGCTGCCGGCCAAGTTGCGGTCCCTCTAGAATGGGGCCATGCCGCTGCTGCTTCTGCTCCTGTCGTTCGCCCTCTCCGCCTCGGCTCAGGCGGTCGGCCCGGCCCACGGGTCGTTGGTGATCGTCGGCGGCGGCCTCCAGGACCCGTCGATCTGGAAGCGCTTCGTCGATCTCGCCGGCGGACCGGACGCGCCGATCGTCGTCATCCCCACCGCGGGCGGCGCCAAGGACTACGGCGCCGACTGGGAGGGCCTGGAGCAGCTCCGCGACGTCGGAATGCGCAATGTGACCCTGTTGCACACCTACGACCGCCGCGTCGCCGACACGGAGGCCTTCGTCGAACCGCTGCGGCGGGCCCGAGGCGTGTGGTTCCCCGGCGGCCGGCAGTGGCGGCTGGCCGACTCCTATCTCGACACCAAGGTCCACGACGAGCTCGAGAAGCTGCTGGCGCGCGGCGGCGTGATCGGCGGCTCCTCAGCGGGCGCCACCATCCAGGGCGACTATCTGGCGCGCGGCGACACCAAATCCAACACCATCCTGATGGGCGACCACGAACAAGGCTTCGCCTTCGTGCGCGGCGTCGCCATCGACCAGCATCTGTTGCGCCGCAATCGGCAGTTCGATCTGCTCGAGGTCATCCGCGCCAAGCCGGAGCTGCTGGGCGTGGGGATCGACGAAGACACCGCCATCGTGGTGCAAGGCGACGCCTTCGAGGTCATCGGGAACGGCTACGTGGCCATCTACGACGCCAAGCGCAAGATCGACTCCGGCGGAGACTTCTACCTGCTGGCGCCGGGCGACCATTTCGACCTGGCCCACCGCCGGGCTTTGCGCGGCGGAAGGGCCCTCGAGCGCGTCGTCGACCGCTGAAACGCCGAGGCGGGACCGGCCTTCCGAAGGAAGGATTTTTTCGCCCCGCGCCGATGCGAGAACGCGCCCTTCGATCCGCTCACCGGCGGGCTCGGCTGAGCTACCCTAGATTAGCTATGCCCGACGATCGCTTCCGGATTGAACACGACTCCATGGGCGAGGTGAAGGTCCCAGAGGACGCCCTCTACGCCGCCCAGACCCAGCGCGCTGTCGACAATTTTCCCGTCAGCGGCATCCGTTTTCCGCGCACCTTCATTCGCGCTCTCGGAGCCATCAAGGGAGCCGCCGCCTACGTGAACTCCGAGCTGGGTTTCTTGGAGAGCGGCGTCTCGGAGGCCATTCAGGCCGCCGCCCTCGAAGTCGAACAGGGCAAGCATGACCGGCACTTCCCAGTGGACGTGTTCCAGACCGGGTCGGGCACCTCGACGAACATGAACGCCAACGAGGTGATCGCCACCATCGCCTCCCGCAAGCTCGAGCGTCCCGTTCACCCCAATGACCACGTCAACATGGGCCAGTCGTCCAACGACGTGATCCCCACGGCGATCCACGTGGCCGCCTACTTCGAGGTCACCGAGACCCTGCTGCCCGGCCTCGATCACCTGCACAAGGCGATCGAGCGCAAGGCTTCCGCCGTCGATCACGTGGTCAAAACCGGCCGCACGCACCTGATGGACGCGCTGCCGATCCGCATGAGCCAAGAGCTCAGCGGCTGGGCCGGACAGATCGAGCAAGGCATTGACCGCGTGCGCGGCGCCCTGCCCCGCATCGCTTCCCTGGCCCAGGGCGGCACCGCGATCGGCACCGGCGTCAACGCCCACAAGCAGTTCGGCAGCCGGGTGGCCAAGCGGCTGCAGGAGAAGACGCGGCTGCCCTTTGTGGCCAGCAAGAACTACTTCGTGAGCCTGTCGAGCCAAGACGCCGCGGTGGAGTTGTCCGGCCAGATGAAGACCGTGGCGGTCAGCTTGATGAAGATCGCCAACGACCTGCGCTGGATGAACTCGGGCCCGCAGGCCGGCTTGGCCGATATCGCACTGCCCTCGCTGCAGCCGGGCTCGTCGATCATGCCGGGCAAGGTCAATCCGGTCATCCCGGAGGCGGCCTGCATGGTCTGCGCGCAGGTCATCGGCAACGACTCCACCATCACGGTGGCGGGTCAGGCCGGCAACTTCCAGCTCAACGTGATGCTTCCGGTGGTGGCCCACAACCTCCTCGAAAGCGCGCGGCTGCTGGGCAACGTGGCGCGCCTGCTCGCCGACAAGGCCATCGAGGAGTTCACGCCGAACGAGGCCCGCGTCTCCGACCTGGTCGAGAAGAATCCCATCCTGGTGACGGCCCTCAACCCCGTGATCGGCTACGAAAAGGGTGCCGCCATCGCGAAGAAAGCCTACAAGGAAGGCCGCAAGCTCAAGGACGTGGCGCTCGAAGAAACCGAGCTGACGGCCGAAGAGCTCGACCGCCTGCTCGACTCCCGCAAGATGACCGAAGGCGGCATCGCGAAGTAGCCGGAGAGGAAGACAAGGGGCGGGACGGGCCCGCGCCCCCGGCGGGGGAAGTGGTATGAGAGATAAGAAGGCTCCCCCGGCTGCATGATTTGCAGGCGGCGCGCCGCTCGGTGGGCCGGTCTCGGCCGACGCTCGATGAGCGCCGGCCCCCGCCGCTCGCCCGTTGGAGACCTCTTGGGCCGGAACTGTTTCGGCTAGTCGGTGAGGGCGGCTTCCAGCCGCTCTCGCGCGGCGTGCAGAGCGGCCAGCCCCATGCCGTCGCGAAACTCCCCCGCTTGGATCATCGCCTGCAACTCCGGGTAGCTCGTCAGCCGCAGCTCGATGCGCTCGGTCTTCTCGAGCCTTTGCGGCCCCGCTTCGAGCTCCGTCGCCAGCACCACATGGCAGACTTCGTCGGCTAGTCCGCAATAGGTGACGAAGTCGCCCACCTTCTCCAGCCGGCCGGCGCGGTAGCCGGTCTCCTCCAGCAGCTCGTCGCGGGCGGCTTCCACCGGGTCGCGGCCGCCCGTACCACCGCCGGGCAGCTCGAAGTTGTAGCCTTTCGAGGGGTAACGGTACTGCCGAATGATGGGAATGCGCCGATCAGGGGTCACCGCCACGACCATCACCGCGTCGGCCACCGAGAGGTAGGTGTACTCGAAGCGGTGCCCGTCGTCGACCGCTTCGACGTCGTCCTGCACCAGACGAATCCAGCGATTTTTGAAAACAATTCGTGAGCTGACTGTTCGAAACGGAGGATCAGGCATCCGGCGGACCTCAAGGCCCAGTTATACTAGAGGGGCTTTCACGAAGGCGAGAATTCATGTGGGGACGTAAAGACGACGGCGGCGCTGCGCCGACTTCGACGCCAACTCCGACCGAAACGGCTGTGCCGCGGCCCGCGCCGCGACCGCCGACCTCGTCGGGCTCCATACCTGCGGTGGCTCCCGCGAAACCAGCCGTCGATCGCAAAGGGGGACAGGCCTTGATCGGTAAGTCTTTGAAGGTGAAGGGAACGATCACCGGCCACGAGGACCTCTACGTGGATGGCGAGATCGAAGGCACGGTGGAGCTGGAAGAAAACAGCCTCACTGTCGGCCCCAACGGCAACGTCAGCGCGGACGTCAAGGCGCGGGACATCACCGTGCTCGGACGTCTGACAGGTAACGTAAAGGCCGGCGAGCGCATCGAAATTCGTAAGACCGGATCTCTCGAAGGCGATCTGACCACCAGTCGGATCGTCATCGAGGACGGGGCGGTATTTCGTGGCAGCATCGACATCGTCAAGGCCGACGGCGGCTCGGCGGGCTCCCGGGCCGGCGTCAAGCCGCAAACCGTTGCCAAGCCGAACGGCGGCGGCAGCGAGTAAGCGAAGCTTGATTCCCGTTCGGCGGAAAGGGGCCGCCTAGCCAGTGCTCGACTTCCTGCGCAATGCGATTCACCGCAGGGAGGGCGGCGCGGAGCCTTCCGACGCACAGCCCCGAGCCGCGGTTGTACGCCCGGCTTCGCAGGCCCTCCTACGGCGCCGCAGCAACGGTCTGCGGCACTTCTTCGAGACAATGCCGTCGAGCGGGAATCGCGAGATCCTCGACCTGGGCGGCATCAGCGAAGCCAACGTTCAGTTCCTGAGCGGCCACGGCGGCAAGATCCACACGGTCGACTTGATCGACTGCTACGACAGCGGAGCGGCTTCGGCCAGCGCCGAGCGCTACTCGCTCGAAGCCGCGCACGGCTTCGTGGATCGCTACTTGAACTTCGCTCGGACGCAGTTCGACGCCATCCTGGCCTGGGACTCGCTCGAGTTCCTGGATTCCGACGCACTGCACATGACGGTGCCCCGGCTGGCGGAGATCCTGCGGCCCGGCGGCGTGCTGCTGGCGTTCTTCCACACGCAGGCGCGCGGCGAAACGGTACCGCTGCACCGCTACTCCATCCAAGGCGTCGACGAGCTCGCGCTGGCGCCGCGCAAGGAGCGGTCCATGCCAAACACGTTCAACAATCGCAGCCTCGAGCGCCTCTTCCAGGACTTCGATTCGGTGAAGTTCTTCCTCACGCGCGACAACCTGCGGGAGGTCATCGTCACACGATGAAGCGGCTGGCCCTGTTGCTGCTGGCGGCGAGCATGCCGGCCTGGAGCGGGCCGGCCGAGGAGAAGGTGGCCGCCGGCAACGACCACTACTTCAACCTCGAATACGACGAAGCCCTGCGGGACTACTACCAGGCTCTCGATCTGGGCGGGCCGAGCGCGAGTGTGTGGAACCACATCGCCACCACGCTGCTCTATGCCGAGCTCAACCGGCTGGGCAAGCTCGAAACCAGTGCGTTTCGCGGCGACAACGACTTCTTGGGCTGGGAGAAGCCGGAGCCCGACCCCAAGCGCATCGAGGCGTTCCGGGGGGCCTTGTTCGAAGCGCGGAGACTGGCGGAGGCCACCCTCGCCAAGAAGCCCAAAGATCGCGAGGCGCTGCTGGCGCTTTCCGCCAACTACGGGCTCGAGGCCAACTACCAGTTCATGATCGACAAGTCGTACTTCGCCGCCCTGCGCAACGGCAACAAGGCGCGCGACTACGCCGAGCAGGTGATCAAGCAGGACCCCGGCGTGGTCGACGCCTACCTGGTTCCGGGCGTCCAGGAGTACGTGATCGGCAGCCTGCCCTGGGCGGTCCGAACGCTGGTCTCGGTGGGCGGCATCCACGGCGACAAGGAGCGCGGCGTCGAGTGGGTGACGCGCGTCGCCGACCGCGGCCGCTCGCTGCGCAACGAGGCGCGCGTGCTGATGACGCTGGTGCACCGGCGCGAGAGCCGCCCGCTCGAAGCCGCCCGCGTGCTCGAAGGCCTCATCGAGGACTTTCCACGCAACTACGTGCTGCGGCTGGAGCTGGGCTCGATGTATCTGGATGCGGGCGAGAAGAAGCAGGCCCTGGAGGTCTTCCGCACTGCCGACCGCATGGTTCGCAACGACGAGAACCGGTATGCCCGTATGCCGGAGCGGCTGCGCAAGGCGCTCGGCCGCAAGATCGAGGAGCTCGTCGAAGAGCTGTCTCAAACCCAAGCGCGGGCGCAGTAGTTTTTTCCCGCCACTTTTTTGTCGATGCCGGCGGCGCGTGAGCGTCGTCCTTGTCAGAGGAGACCGGACCCGCGCGTGGCGCGAGTCTGGGGAAAACTACGATGCGCTATCTGTGCTTGATCTACGCCGATGAATCCAAGGCCGCCGAGATGACGCCCGCCGAGGGCGAGCAGATCATGGCGGCCTATCTCGACTTCACCCGCGCCGTGCAAGAGGCGGGAGTCTATCTGGGCGGAGAGCCCTTGGAGCCGGTCTCCATGGCCACGACCGTGCGAGTCCGAAACGGGAAGATGCACGCCACCGACGGCCCGTTCGCCGAAACCAAGGAGCAGCTCGGCGGCTACTACATGCTCGACTGCGAGAACCTGGATGAGGCGCTGAAGTGGGCGTCGCAGATTCCGGCGGCGCTGGACGGCTGCATCGAGGTGCGGCCGATCATGGAGCTGAATCTGCCAAGGTAAGGGACGAGGCTCCGATGCAATTCGCGTTGCTGATCTGGTTCGACGAAAGCGAAGTCCGGGAGCGCTCGCCCGAGGAGGGCCTGCGCGTGCTGCAGCAGTGTTCGGACCACAACCACGAGTTGCTCGCGCAGGGGCTCTTCCTCTCGGGAGCGCCCCTGCTGCCCAGCGCGACGGCTCTGGCCTACAATGCCGCCGGCGAAGGGATCTTCTCCGACGGGCCTTTCGCGGAGACCAAGGAACAGTTGGCCGGTTTCTACATCCTCGACTGCAAGGACCGCGCCGAGGCCCTGGAGATCGCCGAGCACATCATCGACGCCCAGGAGAACTTTCGGGGCGGCATCGAGATTCATGAGTCGATCGGAGTGATGGGCGAATGCATTACGTGTTTCTGATCCATCACGAGCCCGAAGGCTCGGCCGACGACGACCTGGAGCGGCGCCACGAAGCGTTCCTCGCCCGGCAGCGCGAGGAGGGCCGCTTCGTAGCCTTCGTTCAACTCGACCAGCCGAGGGAAACCCTATTCCTCCGCAAGCCGGGCAAAGGGGCGAAGGCGGCCTTGACCCAGGGTCCGCAGGCCGAGGCCAAAGTCCGCCTCACCGGCGTGCTGGTGCTGCAGTGCAGCGGACCGGAGGAGGCCCGCGCCTTGGCCCTGGACCTGCCCGCGGCCCAGGACGGCGCGCCGGTGGAGGTGCGCCCGGTGTTCGACTTGGCCGCGGCCGTCCGGGGCCAAGGCTTCGGTCCGTATCCGTTGAACGTGCCGTGAGCGAAACGGCCACGCCGCAAAGAGCCGTCGAGCTCGTCTTTCGGGAGGAGTCCGGCGCCATTCTGTCGACTCTCATCCGCGTCTTCGGCGACTTCGACCTGGCCGAAGAGGCGATGCAGGACGCCTTCGCAGAGGCTCTCGACCACTGGCCGCGCGAGGGCGTCCCCCTCAATCCGGCCGCCTGGATCACAACCGCCGCGCGCCGCCGCGGCATCGACCGCATCCGCCGCCGCCGTACCCGCACCGACAAGCAGGACGAGGTGGCCCACCATATTCCCACCCACCAAGAGCCTGACGTGCCCGAGGACTTCCATCCGCTCGACGACGACCCGCTGCGGCTGATCTTCACCTGTTGCCACCCGGCGCTCAAGATCGACGCCCAGGTCGCCCTCACGCTGCGGACGCTGGGCGGGCTAACAACGCCGGAGATCGCCCGGGCGTTTCTGTGTCCCGAACCCACGCTGGCCCAGCGCATCGTGCGG
This sequence comes from Acidobacteriota bacterium, assembly GCA_016125275.1. Lineage (GTDB taxonomy): Bacteria > Acidobacteriota > Terriglobia > Bryobacterales > UBA6623 > RI-231. Next base: position 367,212 of record WGMB01000002.1, read on the forward strand.
GCCAAGAAGAAGATCAGCTCGGCGCGCATCCCTTACCGCGTGCCGCCGCCGGAGCTGCTGGGCGAGCGGCTCCCGGCCGTGTTGGCGGTGGTCTACCTAATCTTCAACGAGGGCTACGCGGCCACCGCCGGCGACGGGCTGATCCGCCGAGAGCTCTGCACGGAATCCATCCGCCTGGCGCGGACCCTGGCCCGGCTGATGCCGCAGGAGCCGGAGACGCTGGGGCTGCTGGCTTTGCTGCTGCTGCAGGACTCCCGCCGGGAGGCCCGCGTGGGGCCGGCCGGCGAGCTCATCACGCTCGAAGAGCAGGACCGCTCGCTGTGGGACCGAGCGGCGATCGTCCAGGGCGTCGACGCGCTCGAGCGCGCGATGCGCTTTCGCAAGGCCGGCCCTTACCAGGTGCAGGCCGCCATCGCAGCCTGCCACGCACTGGCCGGGTCGGCGGATCAGACCGACTGGCGGCAGATCGTGCTGCTCTACGGCCGCCTGGAGCAGTTACGGCCCTCGCCGGTGGTTGCGCTGAACCGTGCGGTGGCGGTGGCGATGGCCGAAGGGCCGGCCGCCGGGCTGGCGCTGGTGGATCGGCTCGCCGCCGACGGCCGCCTGGAGGAGTACTACCTGCTGCACGCCGCCCGGGCGGACCTGCTGCGGCGGCTGGGGCGCGGCGAACCGGCCGCCTCGGCCTACCGGCGGGCGCTCGAGCTGACCGCCAATCCGGCGGAGCGGGACTACCTAGAACGGCGGTTGTCCGAGTGCGCCGCGCTGTCCTCCCAAGGCTGATGCTGCTACGCTATGCGTCTGTTCCGGATGCTTGACGCTCCGGCCGTCTACGCTATGCCGCGCCGCCTCGTCTATCTGGCTCTGATCGCCCTGGCGATCCTGCACCAGGACTTCTTCTTCGCCGACGACGCGACGATCGTGCTCGGCTTTCTGCCGATCGGCCTCGCCTACCACGCCCTGTACTGCGTGGCCACGGCCGTCGTGTGGCTGCTGGCCATCCGCTATGCCTGGCCGCACGAGCTGGTGGCGTTCGCCCGCGGAGACGATCCGCCCCGCCGAGAGGAATGACCCAGCTCATCTTGATGCTCGTCTACCTGGGCCTGTTGCTGGGCCTGGGGGTCTTCTCCAGCCGCCTCTATCGCGGTACGGCCCAGGACTACTACCTGGCCAGCCATTCGATCGGGCCGGTGCTGCTGCTGCTGACGATCTTCGGCACCACCATGACGGCCTTTGCGCTGGTAGGCTCGAGCGGAGAAGCCTATGCGAGCGGCATCGGCGTCTTCGGCATGCTGGCGTCCTGGTCGGCGCTGGTGCACGTGGCCGTCTTCTTCTTCGTCGGCATTCGGCTGTGGGCGCTGGGCAAGCGCCACGGTTATTTGACCCAGATTCAGTTCTTCCGCGACCGCTTCGAGAGCGACGCCCTGGGCCTGCTGCTGTTTCCCTTGCTGGTCGGCCTGGTGGTGCCCTATCTGCTCACCGGCTTGATGGGCGCCGGGGCGGTGGTGCGGGCGCTGACCGCCGGAGCGCTGCCCGGCGTCTTCCCGGCCACCGCCGGGGCGGTACCGCCCTGGGTGAGCGCCCTGGTGGTTTGCGGCGTGGTGCTGGCGTACATCTTCTTCGGCGGACTGCGCGGCGCCACCTGGGCCAACGCCTTCCAGACCGTCGTCTTCCTGCTCACCGGTCTGGCGGCGTTTGTGCTGATCTCGACCGAGTTGGGCGGAGCCGAAGCCGCCACGCGCGCGGTCATCGAAGCCCACCCGGAAAAGCTGATGCGGTCCGGCGCCCTCGATCCGCTCGACTTCTTCCTCTACGGGCTGATCCCTCTCTCGGTCGGAACCTTTCCACACGTCTTTCAGCACTGGCTGACGGCGCGCTCGGCCGAGACCTTTCGGCTGTCACTGGTGGCGCATCCGCTGTTCATGATCCTGCTGTGGCTGCCCTGCGTGCTGGTGGGCGTTTGGGCCACGGCGGCGCTGATGCCCGACGGCTCGCTGGTCGTCCCTGTGCCGCACCCGCCCAACACCGAGTTGGCCACGATGGTGGAGAAGCTGACGACGCCGCTGGTGGGAGGCGTGCTCGGGGCGGGCATCCTGGCCGCCATCATGTCGTCTCTGGACTCGCAGTTCCTGGCCCTGGGATCGATCTTCGCCAACGACATCGTGGCCCACTACGTACGGCACGACCGCGTGGACGATCAAGCCCGGGTGGCCTTGGGGCGCGCCTTCATCCTGCTCGTCGTCGGCGCGACCTACGGGCTGTCGCTGCTGGAGCCCCGGTCGGTGTTCGCGCTGGGCGTTTGGTGTTTCTCCGGCTTCTCGGGCCTGTTCCCGCTGATCGTCGCCGCGTTGTACTGGCGCCGGGCCACACGGGCCGGAGCGATGGCTTCGGTTGTCGTCACCGGCGCGGTCTGGTTCGCGCTGTTCCGGGCCAGCGGCTATGGCGCGGAGCCGCACTATGAGTTCTTGGGGATGATGCCGGTGGCCTCGATCGTCGCCGCCGGCGCCCTCAGCGTCATCGCCGTATCCCTGGCCACGAAGCCGCCGGGCGAGGCGACTCTGCGAAAATTCTTTCCGCAGGCCTGACGTGCGGATCGTCTACCTCACCGCCGGCGCCGGCGGAACCATTTGCGGCAACTGCCTGCGCGACAACACGCTCGCAACGGCCCTGCGGCGGCTGGGCGAGGACGTGATCCTGCTGCCGGTCTACACGCCGATCCGCACCGATGAGCTCGACGTTTCCGAACGAGAGGTCTACCTCGGCGGCGTCAACATCTACCTGCAGCAGAAGTCCGCGTTGTTTCGAGCACTGCCGCGGTTTCTCGACCGTGCGCTCGACAATCCCTCCCTGCTGCGCTGGGTCTCGAAGTTCGCCGTCAAGACGCTGCCGGAGGACCTAGGGGCGCTGACCGTGGCGACGGTGCTGGGCGAGCAAGGGCCGTTGCGCAAGGAGGTCCGGCGGCTCACCGACCACCTCAAGGAGCTGCGGCCGGACGTCGTCCACCTGACCAACTCCATGCTGGCCGGGCTGGCCCCCGCCATCCGCCGCGAGCTCTCCGTGCCCGTCGTCTGCGCGCTGCAAGGCGAGGACTACTACCTGGAGCATCTGCCGGAGCCCTACAGCTCGGAGGCTTTTGAGATTCTCCGCGGGATGGCCCCCTCGGTCGACCGCTTCGTGGCGCCCTGCCGCGATCACGCCCGAGCCCTGGCCAAACATCTGCGCTTCGACCCGGAAGCGGCAGCCGTCGTGCTGCCGGGCATCTCTCTCGAGGACTTCCCTGCCCGGGAGCCGCGTCGGAAAGAGCCGTTCACGGTGGGCTATCTGGCCCGCATCGCGCCGGAGAAGGGCCTGGATCTGCTGGTGAAGGCCTTACCGCCAGACGCCCACCTGCGGGCCGCCGGCTGGGTCAGCCCCGAGCACGAGCCGTTCGTCGAAAGCGTCCTGCAAGCGGTCGATCCGGCCAGGTTCTCCCACTTTCGCGACGTGGACCGCCGGGAGAAGATCGACCACCTCGGAGCAGCGGATGTCCTGTCGGTGCCCACCCTCTACGGGGCCTCCAAAGGTCTCTACGTGCTCGAAGCCTGGGCCGCGGGCATCCCGGCGGTGCAACCGCGAATCGGGGTCTTCCCGGAACTGTTCGAGGCCGCGGGCGGCGGCGGACTCCTGTTCGAGCCCGGCGACGCCGAAGGCCTGCGCACAGCCCTCGAGCGTCTGCGCGACAAGCCTGAAGAAGCCGCCGCCATGGGTCGCCACGGCCGTGACGCCGTCGAGCGCTTCTTCAACGCCGAACGGATGGCGCAGGAGACGGTGGCGGTCTACCAGGACCTGCTCGGCCGGGGCGTATCCTGAGCCAGGCAGTGGACTCACTTCCTGGTCACGTTCATGATCCGCATCAACGTTTCACGAAGCCAAGACCCATCGTTCCCGGTACTTGGACAGGGCCGCCGACGGAGAGACGATCGTCAGGCAAGAGCGAGTGAAGCTGCTGCTCGACACCTCACGCCGGACCCGCTCATTCAGCAGTACCCGGTCCGCACCATCTGGTGAGATCCGGCCACGCCGGTCCCGCTAGACTGGATGTTGGCCCAAGAATTTCGTCATACCCGCCGGGTCCACTTCCAGGACACCGACCTCGCCGGCATCATCCACTTCTCGAACTACTTCCGCTATATGGAGGAGACCGAGACCGAGTTCCTCTACGCCCTGGGCGCCCAGAGCGGCGAGGCGGACTTTCACGAGTGGTTCCTCTCCCCTCGTGTGGGCGTGCAAGCCGAGTTCCTGCGTCCGACCCGCTTCGGCGACAAGCTCGACGTGATGCTCAGCGTCGAGCACATGGGCCGCTCCTCGATCGGCTTCCGGTTCCGCTTTCTGCGCGGCGACGAGTTGGTGGCTCGCGGGTCGATGCGCGCCGTCTACGTAGGCCACAACGAAAATGGCGGGTTGCGGTCGACCGCGATTCCCGACAAGCTCCGCCCCCTGCTCGAACCGTATCTCGTGAAGGAATAAGAGGAGATTTCCGATCGCGCAGGCCGCCGATCGTGGCACAATGAACGGTTCACGGCTCACCGTTCACGGTTGACGGAACTACCACAATGCCCATGATGGATCCCCAGGAGCTTCGCTCCAAGCTCACCGGCGTTATCGCCTTTCCGGTCACCCCGTTTTCGCCCGCGGACCTGTCGCTCGACCTGGAGGGCTACCGCGCCAACGTGCGCGAGATGCTCGACTTCGACATGGCCGCACTCGTGGCCGCCGGCGGCACGGGCGAGCTCTACTCGCTGACGCCCGATGAGATCCTCTCCGTCGTCAAGGCGACCGTCGAGGAGACCCAGGGCAAGACGCCCGTCCTGGCGGGCGTGGGCTTCGGCGGGGGCCTGTCGCGGGAGCTCGCCAGGGCCGCCACCGAGGCCGGCGCGGACGGCATTCTGATGTTCCCGCCCTACTACCCGGACGCCGACTTCGAGGGCCTGCTGGACTACTACAAGGGCATCGCCGCGAACACCTCGCTGGGCCTGCTGCTCTACTCCCGGGACTGGGTGAAGCTGTCGCCGGCCAACGTGGCGCGCTTGTGCGACGAGATCCCGAACCTGATCGCGCTGAAGGAAGGCCAGGCCGACCTGCGCACCTACCAGCGCATCATGGCCCGCATGGGCGACCGGCTCCACTGGATCGGCGGCATCGGCGACGACATGGTGCCCGGCTACTACTCCATCGGCATCCGCACCTACACCTCCTCCATCGCCACCATCGCGCCGCGCCTGTCGCTGCAGTTGCACGAGCGCGCCTCGATGCTCGACAACGCGAGCCTCGACCGGCTGATGAAGAACTACGTGCTGCCGCTCTACGGGCTGCGCGCTCGCCGCAAGGGCTACGAGGTCACCGTCATGAAAGAGGCGATGAACCTGCTCGGCAAGAAGGGCGGCGTCGTCCGTCCGCCGCTGCCGCGCGACCTGCGCGAGGGCGAGCGGGAAGAGATCGAGAAACTGCTGGCCGCCTACGCGCCGGTGCTTTGAGTCCGGTGATCCGTGAGCGGTAAACAGTGAACGGCGGTTGGAGAGCGGTGGTCGCACTGGCGGCGCTGGCGGGGCTATCGGCTTGCGCCACGAAGTTGGGGCCGCGGACGGTGCCCGTCAATCGCTTCAACTACAACGAGGCGATCGCCCGCTCGCTCAATGAGCAACTGCTGCTGAACCTGGTGCGCTTGCGCTACCGGGACACGCCGATGTTCATCGACGTCGGCTCGGTGATCTCGCAATACTCGTTCAGCGCCAGCGCCTCGGCCTCGCCGACGATCAAGATCGACGGCGGCAAGTCCAACGAGTACGGCCTGGGGGTCGGGGGCTCCTACACCGAGAACCCGACCATCACCTACGAGCCCTTGCGCGGCGGAGCGGCGGCCAAGCGGCTGCTCTCGCCCATCGACCCCGCCACGCTGGCGTTGCTGTCTCAGTCGGGCTGGAGCATCGAGCGCCTGCTGGTGTGCTGCGTCCAAGAGGTCAACGGCATTCCCAACGCCTTGGCCGCCACCGGTCCCGCGCCGACCCGGCTGCCTGACAATGCCCGGTTCCGCCGCTTGGCCGAGCTGATGCGCGAGCTGCAAACGCAGGACCGGCTCCGCTTCCGCCCGATCTACCAGCGCACCGAGGACAACACGCAGCAGCAAGTCGGCGTGACGCTCTCGTTCGGCGACGAGGACGACGCCACGGCCAGAGAACTGGCTGAGATCCTGCGTCTACCCGACGGCGAACGCACCTTCCGCCTAGTGACGCAGGTGCCGAAGGCGAACGCCGACGAGATCGGCGTCTCCGGCCGCTCCCTGCTGGGCGTGCTCTTCTTCCTGTCGCTGGCCGTGGACGCCCCCCAGGAGCATCGCCAAGCCGGACTGATCGGCGGCGCCGACCTGGACTGGCAGACCGTCATCGGCGGCCTGCTGCGCATCCAGAACGCCACCGCCGCTCCCGAAGACGCCTTCGTGCGCATCCAGTACCGCGGCCGCTGGTTCTACATCGGCGACTCGGACCTGAACTCGAAGACGACCTTCAACCTGCTCAACTACCTCTACTCGCTGCAGGCCGCCGGGGCCGAAGGCGCCAGCCCGCTGCTGACCGTCGGCGTAGGCCGCTGACGCCTGAATCACCGAGCGGCCCCGGTGGGGCCGGACATTCGTGTCCGGCCATCCTCGCTACTCGTAGTAGTCCGGCGCCAGCTTCGTCGTCTGGATGAGCACCGGGTCGTGCGTCAGCAGAAACTCGCCGTGGGTCGACTCCACGATGCGTTTGAGCCGTACGATCGCCGCCCGCGCGCTGTCGTCGTCCACACTCTGGCCCGGCAGAATCTCCTCGTCGTAGTTCTCCATCAAGTCGCCGGCGTCGGCCGGCATCACCTTCATGCCCGATTTCGGCAGCAGCACGGCCATCGACTGATGCCCCGGCATGTGGCCTCGGGTGGAGATCACGTCCACGCCGGGAACGATCTCCCAATCGCCGTCGATCAGGTGCCAGTGGATGTCCGGGTAATCAAAGTCCGGCTTGATGACGGCGTCGCTGGGCACGGCTTCGTTCATGGCGAACTCATACTCCCGCCGCTGCATCGTGATGCGCGCGTGGCGGAAATGCTTGATGTTGCCGGTGTGGTCGAAGTGTGAGTGGCTGATGACCACCTCGCCCACGTCCTTGGGGCTGACGCCGATCTGCTCGAGCTGCGTCAGCAGCTCGTGTTGCGGCTCGACGATCGGCGGATAGCCGCCGTGGCGACGGGGAAAGTACTCCGCGCGCCGGAAAGGGTCCTCGACGTTGTAGGAGTTGAACCCGGCGTCAAACAGCACGTAGCCCTTCGTGGTCTGGATCAGATAGGCGCAGATCGGTTCGGCCATGATGTAGCGGCCGCCCCGGTCGCGGGTGGAAACAGTCTTGTGCAGGATCTCGTAGCCGCAAAGCAGCACGTAGAGCCTTCGGGCCTCGGTCATGGCGAGAGCGCTCCTGGTTTCGGGCGAAATCGGACGGGAACGAGGAGCGAACGAGGCCCCGGAACAGCAAGGGTTTCCCCTACGGTAGCAGCCCGGGCGCGCCCTGTAACGAAAGGGGGGCCGGGCCACGTCATGATATAATACAGGCCGAAAAAAAAGCGCCCATGCTCTTCACAACACAGGGGTTTCGAATCGCCGCGCTGGTTGCAGCGGCGCTCCCCCTGTCCGCTGCGCCGGCCTTCGAAGAAGCCGTCCAGCCCTTCCTGCAGCAGAACTGCGTCGCCTGCCACAACAACGACACGAAGATGGCCGACGTGGACTTGGCCTTCGCGGGTGAAGCGGCGGCGCTCGAGCATCCCTACATCTGGCAGGACGTGAAGCGCATGATCGCGCGCGGCACGATGCCGCCGACCGGCATGCCGCGCCCCGACGCCGCCGCCGTCGAGCAGGTGATCTCGTGGATCGACGTGAAGCTGCGGGAGGCCGCCGCCAACGCCAAGCCCGACCCCGGCCGCGTGACGGCTCGCCGCCTCAACCGCACCGAGTACAACAACACCGTTCGCGATCTGTTCGGCATCGACTTCCAGCCGGCTGACGAGTTTCCGGTGGACGACTCCGGCTACGGCTTCGACAACATCGGCGACGTGCTCACCGTGTCGCCGGTGCTGATGGAAAAGTACCTGGCCGCCGCCGGACGCATCGCCCGAGCCGCGATCGCGACCGATCGAAAGATCCCCAAGCCCGTCTCGGAGCGCTACCAGCAGTCCCGCGCGGAGGACGGTCGCGCCGAGACCGTGGCGGTCGGCCGGATCGTGGGCTTCGATCCCGCCGGCGGCATCGAGGTCTCTCACAAGTTCCCCGCCACCGGCGACTACGAGATTCGCGTGCGGACGGTCGACCGCCGCCCGCTGCTCGAAAAGGACGGCGTCTCCGTTCCGCCGCCGCCGGTGCACATGGCCCTCTTCGTCGACGGCCGCCAGCTCGATGAAATGATCGTCCAGCGCGGCGCCGAGGAGCCTTATCCGCCCATTGACGGGCGCTGGCGCGTGCCGGCGGGCAAGCATGAGCTCGCCGCCATGTTCGTCGACGCCGAGACCGGGCCGTTCGACCCGAACCGCGACTTCGAAAAGCGCCTGCTCTACTCCGACTACATCGAGATCGAAGGCCCCTACGACGCCGAACCGCCGCCCCCGCCGTCCTTCCAGCAGCAGTACGTCACCTGCTCGCCGAGCGCCTGGGACGACCAGGAGCGCTGCGCCAAGAACATCCTCAGCCACGTGGCGCGCCGGGCTTGGCGGCGTCCGGTGGCGGCCGAAGAGGTCGACAAGCTGGTGAGCTTCGTAAAGCTCGCCCACGACGAAGGCGGCTCGTTCGAAGAGGGCTTGCAGGTGGCTCTGCAAGCGACCCTGGTCTCGCCGTATTTCCTGTTCCGCATCGAGCGCGACGCCAATCCGACTGACGCCGAGAACATCCACCGCCTGGGCCCGTATGAGCTGGCCTCGCGGCTGAGCTACTTCTTGTGGAGCTCCGCGCCGGACGAGGAGCTACTGACCGCCGCCGGCCGGGGCGACTTGCAGGACGACGCCAAGCTGCGTGCGCAGGTCCAGCGCCTGCTCCGGGACCCGCGCTCGTCGGCGCTGATCGAAAACTTCGCCGGCCAGTGGCTCGAGCTGCGCAATCTCTCGCGCGCCAACCCCGACCCGGATCTATTCCCGGAGTTCGACGACGAGCTGCGCAAGGCAATGCGCCGCGAGACCGAGCTGTTCTTCGACTCTTTGCTGCGCGAAGACCGCTCCGTACTGGACTTTCTGGACGCCAAGTACACCTTCTTGAACGAGCGTCTGGCCAAGCACTACGGCATCGAGGGCGTTCGCGGCAAGGAGTTTCGCAAGGTCGCCGTCGACGGCAACCAGCGCGGCGGCATTTTGAGCCAGGCCAGCGTTCTGACGGTCGCCTCCTACCCCACGCGCACCTCGCCGGTGCTGCGCGGCGTGTGGGTGCTCGACAACATTCTCAACGCGCCCGCGCCGCCCCCGCCGCCGGGCGTCCCCGAGCTGAAGGAAGACGAGGTCGGCGTGAACGGCACGCTGCGCCAACAGTTCGAGAAGCACCGCGCCGACCCCAGTTGCGCCGTTTGCCACAACCGCATCGACAGCCTGGGGTTCGGCCTCGAAAACTACGATCCGATCGGGCGCTGGCGCACGCTCGACGGCAAATGGCCGGTCGATTCGGCCGGCGAGCTCCCCGGCGGACACAAGTTCACCAGCCCGGGCGAGCTCAAGTCGATTCTGCGTGAAACCGAGGGCGATATGTTCGTCCGAGGCTTGATCGAAAAGATGCTAACGTATGCACTGGGTCGGGGGGTCGAACGTTACGACACCCCGGCGATCGAACAGATTCGAGAGGGCATGGCCGCCAACGGCTACCGCTTCTCGAGCCTGATCGACGGCATCGTCACCAGCGTGCCGTTCCGGATGCGCCGCGGCGAAGAGGTATCCAGCGATGATTAACACCGGCAAGCACCTGCAACGACGGACCTTCCTGCGCGGTCTGGGGACCGCGATGGCGTTGCCGTTCCTGGACGCGATGGTTCCCGCCACGGCTCGCGCCAACCGCCTCGCCAAGGGCTTGGCCCCGCGCCGGCTGGCCTTCGCCTACGTGCCCAACGGCGTCATCATGGAAGCCTTTCGGCCCGCGGGAGTGGGCGAGAATTTCGAGATCACGCGCGTCCTGGAGCCGATTGCCGCCTACAAGAAGGACATGCTGGTGTTCAGCGGCCTCACCCACAACAACGGGCGGGCTTTGGGCGACGGCCCCGGCGACCACGCCCGCGCGGCGGCGTCGTATCTGACCGGCGTGCATCCGAAAAAGACCGCCGGCGCGGACATCAAGAACGGCGTCTCGGTCGATCAGGTGGCCGCGATGGCGCTGGGCGACCAGACCCGTTTCGCCTCCCTGGAGCTCGGCACCGAACCCGGCCGCTTGGCGGGCAACTGCGACTCCGGCTATAGCTGCGCCTACTCCAACTCGATCTCCTGGCGCGGGCCGACCAGCCCGAACCCGCCGGAGATCAACCCCCGCTTGGTCTTCGAGCGCCTCTTCGGCGCCGCCGACGAGCCCAGCGATCCGGCTCTGCGCGCGCGCATGAAGTCCTACAAGAAGTCCATCCTCGACTTCGTGCAGGACGACACCAAGGCCCTGATGGGAACCCTCGGCCCGACCGACCAGCGCAAGATGGACGAGTACCTCTACGCCGTACGCGACATCGAGAAGCGCATCGAGACGGCGGAGAAGAACGGCGAGACCGAGATCGTGCCCGACATCGAGCGCCCGGCGGGCGTTCCGGCGGACTTCGCCGAGCACGTCAAGCTGATGTACGACATGATGACGATCGCCTACCAGGCCGACCTGACGCGGGTGACGACCTTCATGTACGGCCGCGAGGGCTCCAACCGCACCTATCGCCCCATCGGCGTCCCCGGCGCCCACCACGGCCTCACCCATCACCGCGGCGACGAGGAAAAGATCGAGGACATCACCAAGATCAACGTCCACCACATGGAGCTGTTCGCCTACTTCCTCGACCGGCTGGCGTCGGTGCAGGAGGGCGACAACCGCCTGCTCGACAACATGATGGTGGTCTACGGCTCGGGCATCTCCGACGGCAACAAGCACTGGCACCACGACCTGCCGATCGTGATGGTCGGCGGAGGCGGCGGCACGATCCGGTCCGGCCGGCACGTGAGCTACTCCGGTGAGACCCCCATGACGAACCTCTACCTGTCGCTGCTCGACCGCGCCGGCGTCCCGAGCGAGACGCTCGGCGACTCCTCCGGCAAGCTCGAGCACCTCACCGACCTCTAGAGCGTTCGTAACAGAACCGCGACAGACGGCATCCCCTCCGCGGGATGCCGTCGTTGCTTCAGCCCGCCGATATCGTCATTCGTATGCTGCTGTCGGTCCTGCTGGCCGCGCCGGTGGGTTGGGAGCGCGAGTCGCTGGACAAGCCGGCGGGATTGCGCACGCACCTGCTGGTGGGCCTCGGCTCGGCGTGCTTCACGCTGGCCGGGCTGCTGCTCTACCAGGACCTCGGCGGCGGCGACAGCCGGCTCGACCCCACCCGCATCGTGCAGGGCGTCGCCGGCGGCATCGGCTTCCTCGGCGCCGGGACCATCCTCAAAGCGGGCCAAGACCCCAAAGGCCTGACCACGGCCGCCGGCGTATGGACGGTCGGCGCTGTCGGCGTCGCCTGCGGCTTGGGATACTTCCTCGTCGCCGGCTTGGCCGCGCTGGCCGCCCTGCTGGTGCTGCTCGCCGGTCGCCTCTCCGCCTTGCACGGCGCCTCAGGCGGCGACAACCGCTGAGGCTAGGCGAAGCCGCCGTTGGCGCGCAGGACCTGCCCGTTCACCCAGCCGCCGTCCGGACCGGCCAGGAACGAGACCACGCCGGCGATGTCGGCCGGCTGGCCCAGACGCTCGAGAGGATTCGCCTGGGCCAGTTGCGCGATCTGCGCCTCGGTCTTGCCCTCCAGGAACAGCTCGGTCGCGACCGGGCCCGGCGCCACGGCGTTGACCGTGATGTTCCGACCGCGCAGCTCGTTCGCCAGCACCCGAACCAGACCCTCCACGCCGGCTTTGGAAGCGATGTAGGAACCGTAGCCCGGAAACGACTTGGCCAACACGCTGCTCGAGAACGCGATGATGCGCCCGCCGTCGGCCACCCGCCGAGCAGCCTGCGACAGCACCAGAAAGGACCCGCGCAGGTTCGTGCGAAGGGTCTTGTCGAACGCCTCCACGTCGCCGTCGGCGATCGGCGACAGCGTCATGACTCCTGCATTCTGCACCACCACGTCGAGGCGGCCGAACTGCTCGGTCGTCACGGAGAACAGCCGTTCCACCGCCGTCGGGTCGGACACATCGGCTTGGACCGTAATCGCGCGTCCGCCGGCCGCGACGATCTCCTCCGCCACGGCTTCGGCGGCGCTGCGGCTGCCGGCGTAGTTCACCGCCACGGCGAAACCGTCCGCGGCCAGCCGCAGCGCAACGGCGCGTCCGATGCCGCGCGAAGCGCCCGTCACGAGGGCCGCCTTGGGCTGGGGGTTGTTTGCTTGGCTCATACCCCGAGTATCGCGGCGGCGCAGGCTCGCCGCCAACTCGGCGGGGTCAGGCGTCCAGCCGGTGACGCAGGATCGGACGGGCCGGCTTGTGGCGCGCGACCTCCTCAAAACCCAGCCGCAGAAAGGTCGAGGCGAAGCCTGTGAACGACGCGCTGGCGGCGTGCTCGCGATCGAGCGGATACGCTTCCAGAGCGGGCGCTCCCGCCCGACGGGCGACGGCGACGGCCTCGCGGATCAAGGCTTCCGTCACCCCGCCGCGGCGGTAGCCCTTGCGCACTTGAAAGCAGGAGATGCACCAGACCGGCGCCTCGTCGGTCGACCGCAGATCGCGCGCCCGCTCCATCCAAGGCAGCGCGGAGCGCGGCGTCAGCTGACACCAGCCCACCGCCACGTCACCGCGGAAAGCCAGCAAGCCCGGGGCGGGCCCTTGCTCGACGATCTCGCGGAAGGCCGCGCGATTGTCCTCCGGCCGGCGGCGGCGGTAAGCGGCGCCCACGCGCCAGTACATGCACCAGCAGCGGCCACACGCCCCGCCCTCGCCGAACAGCTCCTCCAAGTCGGGCCAGAGCTCCGGGGTCAGCGGCTCCACCCGCAGGCTGAGCGAAGTCTGGTCGTCCACGGCGGAACGATACCACGGTTGACGCGCCCGAGCCCCCGTCGCTAGCCTCGCAGTGTGCCGGCTTCAACGCTGCTGGAGCAGTTTGGGCAGATCGACATCTACCTGTTCGACCAGATCCTGAAGGGCCGCATTCCGCCCGGCAGCCGCATCCTCGACGCCGGCTGTGGCGGCGGGCGCAACCTCGTCTATTTCCTGCAGCAGGGTTATGACGTCTATGCCGCCGACGCCGACCCGCGAGCGCTGGACCAGGTTCGCGCCCTGGCCCGGCGGCTTGCGCCGAACCTGCCGGAGACGAACTTGCGTCTCGAGCCAATCGAGCGGCTGTCGTTCCCCGACGCCTTCGCCGACGTCGTCGTGTGCAGCGCAGTGTTGCACTTCGCCGCCGACGACGCGCAGTTCCACGCCATGCTCCAGGCTCTTTGGCGCACCCTCCGACCCGGCGGCCTCTTCTTCGCGCGTCTAGCCTCCAGCATCGGCATCGAAACCCAGGTCCGGCCCCTCCAAGGCCGCCGCCACCTGCTGCCGGACGGTTCCGAGCGCTATCTCGTCGACGAGGCTCTGCTGACCGCCCAAGCCGAGCGCTGGGACGCCAAGGCCGCCGACCCCCTCAAGACCACCGTCGTCCAGGGCCTCCGCTCGATGACCACCTGGGTCCTGCGAAAGCCCGCCCATCCCGCCGGATAGCTTTTCCGCGTTGCGCCGCACGGGATCTTTCGACGCGCGCCGCCGAAAGCTGGAAGACCTTCCCCTACAACCGCAAGCGGTGGGAGAAGTAGCGGCTCGTCAGCGCCAGAACGCCCCAGCCGCGACCGGCGCCTTCGCCATCCCCGGCCCCTGCCACTGCAGATCCAAAGCCTTCTCGCCCCCGGTCCGCTTCCAAAAGTAGATGCGGATCGGGTGGAAGCCCGCCTGCAGCATGGCTTTGCCCGAGGAGACCTCCGCGCCGGGCTGGTACCCGTGGCTCCCGTCCAGCAACTGCGCCTCATGCAGCCTCACCAGGAACGGCGAGTCGGCCTTCAGGAAGAACTCGTAGGCGCCGTCCTTCGGAACCTGGATCATCCCTTCGTAGACCAGCATCCCGGCCTGCTTCATCACGCCGGGGTCGGGCCGCCCCGCCGACCCTTGGGCCGCCGGGCTCATCCCATCCACCCGCGACACCCACGGGAACGACCCCGGATAGGCGCTCCACTGCAAGCCTGCGTTCGGCAACCGAGGCTCTACCGCGGGGATCAGCGCCTCGTCATACGGACGCGGCGCCTCGGCGTCCGGCCGGCGCATCCGCAACGCCGTCTGCTTCAGCAGCGCCTGCAACCCCTGGTAGGCCCCGTCGGCGGCCAGGTTGCGGCTCTCCTGCGGGTCTTCCACCACGTTGTAGATCTCGAAGTCATCCTCGGCGGATTGGATGTCGTACCGCACGCCCGAAAAATCCCCCATGCGGATCGTCTGCATCTGGTTGCGGCGGCGGTCCCGGTGGCTCGGCAAAAACTCCCCGTAGCTCGGCGTCACCCCGTTGTTGAAGTACTCGATATACACCGTATGCTCCACGGAGCTCTTCTGCCGCGTCAGCATCGGCAGCAGCGAGACCCCGTCCGCCCGCGCCGGCGCCGGAACGCCCGCCGCCTCCGCGAACGTGGCCATCCAGTCGTACATCGCGCTCGGCTCATCGATCACCTGGTCGCCCGGAATGCGGGCCGGCCAACTCACAATGGCGGGCTCGCGCACGCCGCCCTCCCAGGTGTCGCGCTTGATGCCGTCATAGGGGCCGAAGCTGTTGAAGAAGTCCGGCTCATTCGGCGCGTACTTCGGTTCGGGCAAATAGGCTTCCTTGGACGGGCCGTTGTCCGACGAGAAGACGATCACCGTGTTCTCGTACACGCCAAGATCCTTCAGCAGCGTCACGATGTCGCCCACCGCGTCATCGATGCGGCGGCAGGAGGAGGCGTAGCGCTGGTAGGTCTCCGGCCAACTCACCTCCGGCGTCGCCGGGTTGTCGTCGTGGTCGTAGGTCGCCTGCGCGTACTCCGGGTAGACGTAGCTGTCCACGGTCCCTGAAGCCGTGTTGATCATCCGCCCCGGCTTGCCCACCCACTGCACGCCGCCCTTCAGCCCCCCTCCCGCGGGATAGGCCTGGGTGGGCAGCTCGAGCACGGCGTGCGGCGTGTCATAGGCCAAGTACAGGAAGAACGGAGCCCCGTCCGAGGCGCGAGCCTGCTGCGTGATGTAGCGCTTGGCGGCCGCCGTCCACAGGTCGGCAGTGTAGGCCTTGTCGAGCCCGTCGGCGATGTTCACGCGGTTCTCCCAAACCTCTTTGGCCCCACGGTAGACGCCCTCCTTGGGGTAGTGCTCATGGCCGTCCCGGTGGCGTATGTAGCCCAGGTAGTAGTCGAAGCCGCGGTTCAAGGGATGCGCCGGCCAGTCCGGCCCTTGCGCGTCGCCGCCTCCGCCCTGCAGCCCCCACTTGCCGATGGCCGCCGTGCGATAGCCTGCGCCCTTCATCACCGAGCCCAGGGTGTAGGTATCCTGCAAAGCCTTGTCGAACTGGTTGTCGCGCACGTTCGCATGGCCCTGGCTCACGCCCAGCAGCAGCGAAGCCCGCGACGGCGCGCACACCGGCGCCGCCGTGTAGTGGTTGGTGAGCATCGCGCCGCTCGCCGCCAGCGCATCGAGCGACGGCGTGCTCTGCCACGGCTCGGTCCGGTCGTTGTTCTTCTTGCGCTGGTTCTGCCAGAACGCTCCCACGTCGCCCCAGCCCATGTCGTCCACCAGAATGAACAGGATGTTCGGCTTCTTCGGCTTGGCCTGGCTCTGGCCGCGAGCCTGTTGCAGGGAGTGCAGGGCGCCGGCGATGAGCGCAACAAGGATCAATCCGCCGAGGGTCTTTCTATACATGGGGCTCCGCGGGGTCCGAGCCAACGGTCGCCGCCGCGCGAACCCCGCGTTCTAGTAAAACACGAATCGCGCCGGCCCCAGCCCGCCCACGGCCCTGGCTCCGTGCGCAGCCGCCCACCGGCCGAAACCGTCGGCGCGACGACGTTCGCGATAATGAAGGCCGTGCGGATCGCATTCACCATCCTCGTCCTCGCCGTCGCCGGCGTCTACGGCTGGTCTCTCTATCAGGAGAAATTCGGCGGCCCCGAGATCGACGCCCGCGACCAGTTCGCCCTCCGGACGGTCCACGAGCTCATCGAAGCGCAGGACGCCTACCGCGACAAGTACCACCGCTACGCCCGCAAGCTCTACGAGCTGGGACCGCCGCTGATGCCGGGCGGACCGTCGGAGAACGGCGCCAACCTGATCCCGCGCGACATCGCCACGGGCAAGAAGCTCTCCTACGAGTTCAGCGTGCGCGAGTACGGCAATGCCTTCATCATCAACGCCGACCCGATCGGCCCGCCGACCTCGCCCGACTCCGCGCCGCTGCGGCACTTCTACGCCGACCAGAGCGGCAAAGTCCGCTTCGCCGTCGGGCACGCCGCCAACGAAGGCTCCGAGCTGGTGCGCTGACGAGGCGCACCCCCGTTCAACGGCCTACCCGCCTCTCCTCCTCCCCTCACTCCGGGGGTTCCAGCCCCAAACCTCGAACCCAAGAAAGCGCAACCTGCGTGTGTGGGTGCTCCGCCCCCAGCTTGCGCCGAAACGCCCCATACGCCAGCAACACCTGTTCCCGCGCCTCCTGAACCTCCCCCAGCTCCTGCAACACCCCCGCCAAGTTGATTCGACGGATACCCATGTTGGGGTGATCCGGCTCGAAGCGAGCCTCGTCCGACGCGAGCGCCTTGCGCAGCAGATCGCGAGCCTCGGGCAGCTCTCCCAGGTCCTTCAACACCATCGCGAGGTTGGACTGACTGGTAGCGACGCTGGGGTGACCGGGGCCGTAGCGGGCAAGGGCGGAGGCCAGCGCCGACCGCAGCAGATCGCGGGCCTCGGGCAGCTCCCCCAGGTCCTGCAAGACCGTCGCGAGGTTGGACTGCCTGGTCGCGACGCTGGGGTGGTCGGGGCCGTAGCGGGCGAGGTCGGAGGCCAGGGCCAGTCGCAGCAGATCGCGAGCCTCGGGCAGTTCTCCCAGCTCCTTCAAGACCAGCGCGAGGTTGGACTGCCTGGTGGCGACGCTGGGGTGGTCGGGGCCGTAGCGCGCGAGGTCGGAGGCCAGGGCCTCCCGCAGCAGATCGCGGGCCTCCGGCAGCTCCCCCAGGTCCCGCAAGACCAGCGCGAGGTTGGACTGACTGGTTGCGACGCTGGGGTGGTCGGGGCCATAGCGCGCGAGGGCGGAGGCCAGGGCCGCTCGGAGCAGATCGCGGGCCTCGGCCGGCTCCCCCAGGTCCTGCAAGACCATCGCGAGGTTGCACTGCTTCTTTGCAACCTCCGGGTGGTCGGGGCCGTAACGAGCCTCGTCCGACGCGAGCGCCTTGCGCAGCAGATCGCGGGCCTCGGGCAGCTCCCCGAGGTCCTGCAAGACCGTCGCGAGGTTGGACTGAGTGGTGGCGACGTTGGGGTGATCGGGCCCGTAGCGGGCGAGGACGGTGGCCAGGGCCGGCCGCAGCAGATCGCGGGCCGCGGCCGGCTCCCCCAGGTCCTTCAAGATCAGCGCGAGGTTGGACTGCCTGGTAGAGACGTTCGGGTGGTCGTCGCCGTGAGTGGCCAGATCCAAAGCCAGCGCCTTCCGCAGGGCCGCGGCCGCTTGGCGAAGGCGGCCGTGGAGCTGATGGTGAGTTCCGATGCGGTCGAGGATCGAGCTGCGAGCCGCCGCGTCCGCCCGCTGCTCGTGAGCGAGGAGCCAGGCATGCGGCAGGATCGCCTCCAGCTCGTCGTAGGCGGCTCTGTCCTCCTGCTCCACGGTCGCCCGTTGCATCTCCGCGTGAACCGCCTCGACCGCCCGCTCGAACAACGGGCTCTCCGGCTGCACATGCTCCGCGAAGGCCAGGACCAGCCGGTGAACGGTCGGGTCGCCGGTTCCCTCCTGGGTCGCGTCACGCTCCAGCAGCGAAAGCCGCTCGAGCTCGCCCAGCGCTTCCTCCAGCGGATCATCGAGCGGGCTCTCGGACTCGTTGGGCAAGATCCGCCGCAGCAGACGCAGCGGGACCGCCACCGGCGCCAAGTCGGCCAGGACGCGCAGCAGGTTGCGGGCGGGCTCGCCCAGCAGATTCCAGCTCAACTGGAACGTCGCCGCCACGTTCTTCTCATGCCCGCTGGGCAGCTCGTCCGTATACTTCTCAGCAAACCGCTCCAGCGCCGCCATCGCGCCGGCACGTTCGATCTCCCCGGCAAGATCGGCGGGGCCGAGGTCCTTGCGGAATTGCAGAAAGCCCCGGGCGATCTCCAACGCCAGCGGCAGGCCGCCCAGCAGGTCGAGCAACGGCTGGGCTTCCGCCCGGCTGTATGCGCGGTGGTTCGGGTTGACGGGGTCTCCATTGATTAGCGCCAGTGAGTCCTCGTCAGACAGGAAATCGAGGTTCAGTGTGGCGTAGCCGCCAAAGTCACGGCCGCGGGTTGTGACCAGCGTTTGGGCCGTTGCAGCACCGGTTGGAAGGTAGGGTCGAAGAGGCTCATTTTCGGGGAAATTGTCGAGGATGACGAGACTTGGCGGTCCGGAAAATCCCCGCCAGAGCTGCTGCGCTTGTTCCTGAGGCTCTAGCTCTCCATCGATCGTGATCCCTCTTGGCCCTGCAAGAGCGGAGACATAGCTCAGGAGTCGGTCGCGCGGTTCTGCGGTAAGGCCTTGCTCAGCGTCGACCCAAAAGACGCCTCCGGGATAAGCCTCTGCAAAACGATAAGCATATTCGATGGCGAGTTGCGTCTTTCCAAGGCCTGCCGTGCCATGGACTACGCCCACGCCCTGCACGACTGCCGTCCGTTGCCGCTGCAACAGGCCGTGCAGTGTCAAGAGATCCTCGACTCGGCCGGCGAACTGATTGCCCATAGAAGAATGCCTCAGGTTGCTGTTCGCGGGAAGCGCTTTCGCCGGCTGCAACTTGCCGCGATGGGGAGCTTCTTGAGCGACTGCGGATGCCACTCCCAAGCCGGCCAGGATCTTCGGGTAGTTCGCTGCGAACATCTCGTCGGTGCGAACATCAACCCGTTGGACAAGCCCCAGAAAAGGCGGCTCATCGCAGTCGGCGCGCACTACGGGAATCACCCTCCTCACAACCCGTAGCGCCTCCTGGTATTCTCGATTCGACCAGACGGACTCCACGTAGCTCGGCGTCAAGATTGCGATAACGGCTTGGCAGTTGACGATTTCGCGCGCGAGGGCGGGCATCCATTCCTCACCAGCCCGCAGATCCTGATCCCAAAAGACCTCGACTCGATCCCCGGTCAGCCGGTCGCGTAGATTCCTCGCGAAGTCCCCGTCCGCATGCGAATAGCTCAAAAATACCTGGGGCGCCACGAGCAAATACTACCGCAGCCCCGGGCGCTTTCAGCCGTTCGCCCCATCCCACATTCTCCAAAACAATCAATCCACGCATTATCAACAACTTCCAATCCCGACACGCCCGATTCCTTGGCGCCCCGCGCTACCCTGGAAGTGCGGAGCAAAAGCTCCCGGCCCAGCCCAAATGTCAGGTCAAACGCAACGAAACCTGACAAATCCGGACATTTCAGCCCCGGCCGCCCTCGTGGCGCGCGCGTTGACGCGAGCCTCGTAGGCCCCCGAGGCCTCCGTACTCATCCCGTACTGCCATGGTCAGCCTGCCGAACAACAACCTCCGCCGCCGCATCGAGCGCATGGAGCGCCGACTCCCGCGCCGCCTGACCGAACCGGAGGTTATCATCCGCGTCTTCGGCAATGAGGAGCAGGGCGGCTACACGATCTCCGAGATTCGCTACGGAACCCATACGGAAACCTTCGTTTATGACCTGGATCCAGACGAATACGCCGAGTTCATGAGCCCCATGGAAGGCGAAGACTGTGAACCCGCGGACATCCCGGAGCCCGGCGAACCGTCAGCCTTCCGAGCCCCGTCTCCCGAACCCGAACCGGAGCCCGCCCCAAACCCCCCGGTTCTCGCCTCAAAACCCGCCGTTCTTGCCCCAAGAACCCCCATTCGCATCACGCCGTCCGACGGCCCCCGCCACCTCGACCCCGTTCTCGCCTACCATCTCCGCCTGCCCCAAACCGCCGCCGCGCCCGCCGTCCGCAACGAGCCGCCTCCCCCGCACCGAGACTTCCTCAGCCCGGCCGCGCCCGGCGCCTACGGCGTCGTCTCCAACCCCCGCCTCACCTTCTCCTCCCCCCAAAAGCAAAGGACCCCGGGCCGTAGCCCAGGGTCCATTCACTAGCGCAGCCCAAGCTTTCCGCCCGGGGCTCAGTACAGGACGTAGTCGTAGAGCCGGTCCCTCACCGCCACCAGCAGGTGCTGCTTCCCGTCGACCAGGTGCGTCTGGACCGCGTTCGACGGGTCGCCGATGCGCGAGTGCCACAGCGGCTTGCCGTTGGTCGCGTCGACCGCCACGAGGTTGCCGCTGCCGTCGCCCGTGAACAGCACATTGCCCGCCGTCGCCAGCAGTCCGCCGCCGCCCCGGCCCGGCCACTCGTGCCGCCATTGCGTCTCGCCCGTCAGCGGGTCCAGCGCGATCAGATAGTCGCCCAGCGAGCCGATCTGCACCCGCTCCTTGCCGCCCAGGCCCATCGAGCCCCGCGGGTCCGGCTCGGTCAGGTACAGCATGTTGAAGCCGTTCTTCTCATGCGTGTAGAACAGCCCCGTCACCGGTGAATACGCCGGCGGCGGCCAGTTCACCACGCCCCCCTCCACCGGCGACACCAGCGCCCCCGGAATCGTCGCTTCCTTCTCCGGATTCGGTTCCACCACGCCCGTCGGCCGCGTCTCCAGCGACCAGTTCGTATACGTGCCGAACTTCTTCGTCAGCAGGTGCTCGCCCGTCACGCGGTCCAGCGTGTAGAAGTACCCGTTGCGGGCCGCCGTCGACACCAGCTTGCGCATCTTGCCGTCGATCTTCGCGTCGTACAGCACCGGCGTCTGCGCCGAATCCCAGTCATGCGTATCGTGCGCCGAGGTCTGGAAGTACCACTTCAGCTTGCCCGTGTCGATATCCACCGCCATCAGCGTGCAGGTGAACAAGTTGTCGCCCGGCCGCGGCGCGCCCGTGTAGCCCGGCGTGGGGTTGCCCGTGCCGTAGATGTAGAGCCGCGTCTCCGGGTCATACGAGCCGGGAATCCACACCTGCCCGCCGCCGTGGCTGGCCGTGTCGAGGTTCGGCCAAGTTTCCAAGCCCGGGTCGTCCGCCTTCATCGGCACCGAGTAGGTAATCCATTGGCGCTTGCCGGTCTCCGGGTCGAACGACTGCAAGAAGCCCGGCGAGTCCAGGTCGTTGCCCGTACCCACGAGCACGTGATTGTCCACCACGATCGGCGCCGGCGTCGAAAAGTACTGCTGCTCGAAGTCGGCGATCTCCACGTGCCAGCGCTCCTTGCCGGTGCGCGCATCGAGCGACACCAGATAGTCGTCCGGCGTCTCGAAGAACAGATAGTTGTTCCAGATCGCCGCGCCGCGGTTACCGATGTGCGTGCCGCCGCGCGTCTCCCAGAAGTAGCGCCACAGCACCGTACCGTCGCGGGCGTCCATCGCCCACACGTTGTCGGGCGAGGTGACGTAGAGGATGTCGTCGACCACCAGGATCGAGCCCTTGACGTTGACGTTGTGCCCCGAGGTGAATTCGCCGCTGCCTTCGCCGCCGGTGATCACGGGCGTCGAAGACGCTCCGCCGCGGCCGAAGCTCTTGTCCGGGCCGCCGGTCAGCTCCGCCGTCCAGGCCAGGGTCAGGTGCTTCACCGTCTGCTGGTTCACCTGGTCCAACGCGCTGTAGCGCCGCCCCGTATAGTCGCCCGAGTACGAAGTCCAGGAACCCGCCAGGGGCTTGCGCAGGACGGACGGCGCCAGCACCACATCCTCGGCCGCCGCCGGAGAGAGAGCCAGCGCCGACAACGCGACGGATAGAAAGAGTCTTCTCGATGTCATCACAAGCTCGCCAGGTAAGCCGTCACGTCGTGAATGTCTTTGTCCGAGTACTTCGGCAACAGTTGCAGGTGCGCCTGCCGCGGGTCGTCGATCTTCACCTTCAGCGCCTCGTCGCCGCGGCTGAAGGAGCGGTAGGTCCCATCGGCTTCGCGCAGGGAGACGATGAAGTCGTCGTAGCGCACCAAGTCCCCTTTGAAGGTCTTGCCCGCCGGCGTCTTCACGGTCACCGTCGTCGGCGTCTCAGGCTTACCCGTCCGACGGCTGTCGCCGCCGCCGCGCACCCAGTAGTTCTGCAAATCCATCGCCTCAGGAAACTTCTCCGTCAGGCCCTTCATGTCCCCCGCCGAGTGGCACGACGAGCAGGTCTTCTTGAAGTAGGCCTTGCCGGCGGAGGCGTCGCCCACCAGCACGTTCAGCACCTTCTCCTCGCCGGCCGGCGGATTGCCCTGCCCGCGCATACTGGCCTGTACGCTGTGCAGGTAGGCGGCCAGCGCCTTCACATCCTCGCTGGGCATCGGAATGGGCGGCATCATGCCGCCGCCTGCGGTCTGGCTGCCTTGCGTGACGATGGGAGCGATCAGCTCGCCCTCCTTGTCATTGAAGACCAGCCGCGAGCGCAGCAGGTTCGGGCCGCCGGAGTCGCCGCCGCGCAGATCGGCCCCGTGACAAAACCGACAGTTGGCGGTGTAAATCTGCTCGCCGCGCGCGATAGTGGCGGCGTCAGCCAGAGCGCGCTGCTGCGCCGGAAAATCCGGCGGCTTCTTGCCGCCCTGCGCCCCCGCGGAGGGCGCCAGCCCCAAAGCCAGCAACCAAATCCCAGCGGACCAAGCAATCTTCGCGCGCATCATCACCTCAAACCCGACTCATCCTTATAGCAAACCCTCGGGATTGTACCGCGCACGCTTCGTGACGCACGGCTCCCCCCGTGCGATCAGTCGCTACTGCAGAAGTCCGAATTCGCGCAGAATCTCAGCATGGGGGACGCCCTCGTCCCGATCGAGGGAGGCGCGGGCTTGGTCGAGTGCCGTCGCTGTCTCCGCCGTGATCGCTTCATCTTCGACGGGAACATCGGCAAGCGATTGGCGCAGCGAAGCCGGCCGGCCAGGCTTATCAACCAAACGAGGCGCTCGTGGCTTGTCCGTGGTTCCTTCCTGCTGCCCGGCCATCATTCTACGCGAAATTATGCTAGCGGATTGAAGCGCAAATAGCCCCACGCGATCCGCGAAGCGGGAGCAAGTGAGAGCCCGGTAGGGCGACATGGCCGTAGCCCGGGGCGCCGGCCCCTGAAACCGAAGCAGCGATCGTAAGCTACTGTTTTTGAGAGCGTCCGAGCCTCTCGGCGCGGCCTACTGATATGCCGTCCCTACCGAGCCTCAGGCGGGCTCTCGCTCCGCGATGGCCCGTTTCGTACGGGCTCCGTCTTCGTCCATGGTGCGCGATACTCCATACGTGTCTGCAAGCCCTAATTGGCCGACGGAAGTAGTGATATATGGCGCCAACTCCCAGCTCATCGAGCAGTTCCAACGTCACGCGATGCCGGCGCCGTTCATCGGCTGCGCGACAGGCTACGGACCCGAGGTTACGGCACGGGCGTCCCTGGATGCCATCTGGGTGAGCCTGATGGCCGGTGTGGAGCTCTTCGGAGCCAATCCGCCCTTCCCGCAGCATGAAGCTCGCGTCTTTTCGACTCCCAAGAGCCAAATGGAACGAGGTCTACCGCGCTACGGAATCGTAGGCGTGGCAACAGCGGATGACGATCCCAAGACGCCGGAGTATGCCCTCCGGCTCGTGCTCACTTCCCTGCTTCGCGCAGTCCGGGATTTCAATGCGGTGAGCCTTGATCAGATCCACGCTGTTGGGATACTCCCTGAAGACCTTGGACTCGATAGGATCGAGTTGACTACGGCTCGTGGAAATCGTCAATGAGGTCTACGAGTGCGAAACCAGTGCACCCGGGTAGACCGCGCGTGCAACCGTGGCTGGGCGACGACTTCTAAGCCAACCTTGACGCTATTCTCGGTCTAGACGACTAATCCCCTCAGGGCTGTCAGCCTCGCGGTCTGCGAGCCCCAGAGTCTGAAAGTTTTGTCCGAATGCTGAGACCTTCGCCCATTGCTGGCGCAGGTCAGGGAACTTGTCCTGAATTCGCTCGATCACCGAGTAAGTTTGGTTTGCATCCGCGTACGGCAGCAGGCAAATATTACGCCAGCGCAAGACGGCGTACAAGCCTCCGGGATGGTCGGCATTGTCCACCCCTGTAGTATCTTCCTGGTACTCTAGCCACTTCACCTCAGAGGATGAGACAGCACGACTCGAGCCGAGACGATCGCCAATGCGACCCCGGGCCTCAAATCGATTCCGCGTAACTCGCAACTGGCCACTCTGTTGGCGCCTTGCCGTCATGAATGCGACTGCAGCAGCGGCAACCGACGCCAATCCGGCGAATATTGTGTCCGCCTCGACGTACTGAAGAAGGACCAACGCCGTACATCCCCCCGCGACGACAGCCGAAACTACCGCCTCAGGAATCGAGGAGCGCCATTCCGAATTCACCACCAATTCGTCGTCGAGGTCGACAATCTCGATACACGAGCGAGTGGCAGGGCGAAGGGTCATCGATCAAAGAGAAGACTGTGAACCGGCCCCAGCATTCAGACGACCAAAGCGGCGCGGCGTGAGCCGCGCCGCCCCAACCCTACTCGCTCCGCGGCGCTTCATCCAACTTGCTCACGCAGAAGTGCGAATCCCGGCCCACCCAGTAATCCACATCGAGCTGCGGCGTCTCCAGCCGCTTGTGGCCCTGGAACCGCGACTCCAACGCAAAGTCCAGCATTCCGCTCGTCAGCATCGTGCGCTGCACAGGGTACGTCGCCACACCCGTCTCGAACATCTTCTCGATGTTCATCACCAGGCAGCCGAAGTGCGGGTGCGGGCGGCCGTTCTGCAGGTACATCAGCGTGGAGAGCGGCTCCGTCTGGCCCACCACGTCGATCGCCACGGTAAAGTCTTCCACCGCGCCGGTCAGCAAGAACGCCGCCGCCTTCAAGCCGTCGTTGTACTCGATCACGAACACCGACGGCGACTTCACGTTCTGGCGCATGTCGCCCGGCTTCAAAGTCTCGCTGCGGGTCAGCGCCGTGTCGAACAGCCGCTTGGCCCAGGCGTTGTCGTCCAGAAACTTCCAAACGGCGTCGAACTCCAAGCACTGGATCGCCCGCACGCCCGTCTCGCCGCCCTGGCGCCGCTCCACCATGCATTGCAGCGACTCGAGCAGGTGGAAGCCGTAGATATCCAGGCCGCTGTAGCTGATCGCCACAGCGTGCGTCGCCTTCTTACCCCACGGAAAGTCGATGGCGGGCCGCCGGTGCGCCACCGGCACCGACGAGCCGGCCATCATCGGGAAACCCATCTGCTCGGAGATCTCGACGATCCGCTTGGCCTTGATGAAGCTGTAGGAGAGGTGCTTGTCGTTGAAGATCGGCGCCGTGCGGCCGGTGCGGCGAAACGTGTCCGTGATCTCCAGGAACATCTTGAAGCGCGGATACAGCTTCTGGTCCTTGTCGTTCATCGGGTAGTCGCCGTGCTCGCCGATCAGCAATACTGCGTCCACCGCCAAGTCGTCGCCGCCCAGGGTCAGCGCTTCATGGATCGTGCGGAAGATCGGCACGCCGTACTTGGCGGCCATCGGGCGGCTCATGTCGTTGTCGGGCACTTGCTCGGTGTACATCGAGACGATCTTGGAGCGCGGGCCGGGCGACTTGCCGTCCTGCAGCCAGCCTTCCAGATACTTACCCACGACGACGTCCGAATGGGACCCCGGCCGGTACTCGGTCATGATGGCGGCGACCCGCTTGGGCGGCCCTTCGGCCCCCTGAAGAAGTGCGGCTGCGCCAAGGACGCCCGTGGAGGACGCCAAAAAGGAACGACGATTCATGTTGCTAGGCTCTCTGCTTGACGATCGACTCGACTGCATCGCAGAAGAAATCGATCTCCCTGAGGGTCGTGTAGATATTCGGGGAGACGCGGACTCCCTGAAACTCATCTTCTTGGATGATGCCGGTGGTGAGGATGCGGTGGTTGTTCCAGAGCTTGCCGATCAGCTCGTTGGGCTCCATCCCTTCCACTGTGAGCAGACCGATCCCCCAAGCCTGCCCCTCCTCGTAAGGCGTGAGCGTACCCACGCCTTTGATCTGCTCCAGCCGCCGCGACCAGCGCTCGCGCAGGTAGCGCAACCGGGCGCCCTTGCGGTCCACGCCCAGCGACTGGTGGAAGGTCATGGCCTCGGCGATGGCCAGCCGGTTGGCGGCCGGGTGCGTGCCGATCTCCTCGAACTTCCGGATGTCGTTCTCCTGCCCCGGGTTGCCGGTCATCAGCGGCCACAGGTTGCGGATTTTCTCCTTCTTCACGTAGAGAAAGCCGGTCCCGATGGGCGCCATCAGCCACTTGTGCAGGCTGGTGCCGAAGTAGTCGCAGTCCAGGTCGTCGCGCTTGAAGGGGAAATGGGCATAGCTGTGCGAGCCGTCGATGATGACCTCGATGCCGCGCTTGCGGCCCAGCTCGCAGATGTCCTTGACGGGCAGCACCTGGCCGGTGCGATTGGTGACGTGGCAAACCAGGATGATGCGCGTGCGGGGGGTGATGGCGCGCTCGATCTGCTCCGTGATGTAGTCGAGCGAAGGCGGCGGAACCTGGAACTTCACCTGCTTGAGCACAATGCCCTCGCGGGCTTCGCGCTGCTTCCAGGTGTTGATCATCCGCGGGTAGTCCTGGGTGGTGGTGATGATCTCGTCGCCGCGCTCGAGGTCGATGCCGTACTGGCAAATCTCGAGCGACTCGGAGGCGTTGCGGGTAATGGCGACCTCTTCGGGGTCGCAGCCGAAATCCTCGGCCAACATCTGGCGCACGGTCTCGACCTTGGGGTCGAGCTGACGCCACATATAAGAGACCGGCGCCATGTCCGACATGGACAGGTAGCGCGCCATGGCCTCGGAGGCGTAGCGACTGGGCGGGGAGCAGCCGCCGTTGTTGAGGTTGATGATCGTGCGATCGACGGTGAAGGCGTTGCGAGCCTCCATCCAGAAATCCTCGTTGGTGGCGGCTTTCACCGGGTCCGGCTCGGCGTATTTGGCCGCAGCCTGAATGTGCTCGATGGCCGTCGGGGCGAAAGCGGCAGCCGCACCAGCAGCAGCCGCAGTGGTGAAGAAGGATCGACGGTTCACAACCGCTGAAGATAGCACGTCACCACCGACCCAGGAGCCGGCGACGCAATAGATTCAACGAGGAACGGACGATTGCAGCCGCGCCGAGGCACCGGGAGCCGGCCCTGGCTGCGGTCCGGTTTCGGACGAAAAGACGCTCGCGGATGGAGCTCGTCGAACGGTCGCGCCAACTTGTTTGGGTTCTAGCGCCGTCCGTGAGCCCGGACGAAGACTGGGCGGCGCGGGTGCGGGAGTTGCTGCGACAGGGGCAAGAGCTTCCGGAGCTCGCGCCAATCCACCGCCGACTCGAGGAAGACCTGCAATCCGCGCGCATCGGCGAAGCCGCCAAGACGGTGGAGCTTGCAGCAGAGGCGCTTCCGGGGACCCTGGCGCACGTGTTTTCCCAGGCTGCGCTGCTTCGGATCAAGTCGCTACGAAGCCGAGGCCTTTTGTAGGGACATGCAGAAGCGGCCTCGCGAAATAGATCCCCAAGCCTGCCTCAATCCTCTCCGGCGGGGAAGATAGCCAGACCACTACAGACCGAGTAACCGACGCCGCAGCAAATCCAACGCCGATCGGGCGGACAGCTCGCGGTTGCGGTCGCGTTCCTTTCCCAGGCTCAGCTTGCGGACGACGGTCTCGCCACCGTCAGCCAAGCCGATGAAGATCGTCCCCACCGGCGCCGCCTCCGTGCCGCCCTCGGGGCCGGCGAAACCGGTGACCGACACCCCCACGGCCTTCCCCGCCCCGCCGGCGTGGTCGCGGGCGCGCTCGGCCATCTCGCGGGCGCACTCCTCGCTCACCGCGCCGTATTCCGCGATGGTGGCCGCGCTCACGCCCAGCCACTCGATCTTGGCGCGCTCGCTGTAGCTCACGAAGCCGCCGGCAAAATAGTCGGAGCTGCCGGGGATCTCCGTGATCTTTTCCGCCAGCAAGCCGCCCGTGCAGCTCTCCGCCAAGCCCAGTTGCAGCCCCCTCGAGCGCAACAGGTCGCCGATCACCTGCTCGATCGGCTCGTTGACTCGCGTGTAGACCCGGTCGCCCAGCTCCGCCGCCACCTTCTCCGCCACGGCGTCCGCGATCGCCCGAGCTTCCTCCTCCGTCGCCGCTTGCCCGCGCACGTGGAGCTGGATCTCGCCCGGCGCGGCGAGGATCGTGGTGACGGCGCGCGGCTCGGCCGAATAGATCGGGCCGATGCGCTGGTCCACGTCGGACTCGCCCATGCCTGCGATGCGCAACGACGCCGTGTAGTAGCGCAGCGGCGACGGCAGCAGGTCCAGCCGCGGCTCGCACTCGTTCAGAAACATCGGGCGCAGCTCACGCGGCGGCCCGGGCAGCAGGATCACGATGCCCGCTTCGTCGCGGTAGTACTGTCCCGGAGCGGTGCCGTTGGGGTTGGCCAGAATCTCCGCGCCTTCGAGGATCAGGGCCTGCCGACGGTTGTTGTCGGTCATCTTGCGGCCGTGGCGCGCAAACCGCTCCGCGATCCACTCGAGGATCTCCGGATGCTCGATCAGCGGCTTGCCGAGCGCTTCGGCCACCCCGTCGCGGCTCAAGTCGTCGAGCGTGGGCCCCAAGCCACCGGTCACGATCACCAACCGCGCCTCCTCGCGGGCGCGGCGCACTTCGCGGGCGATGCGCGCCTCGTCGTCGCCCACCACCACTTTGCGGACCACGTCCACGCCGCGGCGGCCCAGCCGCTCGGTCAGAAACAGCGAATTGGTGTCCAAACGAGCCGGCGTCAGGAGCTCCGAGCCGACTGCGATGATCTGAGCCTGCATGAGCGTCGGGTCCCGCGAAGGCTCAGTCCAGCCAGCCAGCCCCGGGCACTCGGTAGAGGCTGGAGGCCGTGGCCACGATCATCTCGCCGTTCTTGGTGAGAACCTGGCCGACGATGCCCGGCCCGGAGACCACCAGTTCGGGCTCGCCGTCGCCGTCGAGCGACATCCGGAAGACGCCCTTGCGGCCGCGGTAGGAGCAAGCGGCGTACATGCGTCCGGCGGCGTCGAAGGTAAGCCCCTGCGGACGGCCGAAGCCGCGCCGAAAGACCTCCACGTCGCCGGTCGGCAGCACGCGGTAGATCGGGTCGTAGCTCGACGTCGTAGGGCCGCTCACGTAGAGGTTGCCGTCCGGCCCGAACGCCAAGTGATAGGCCGAGATCGAGGGCTCCAGCGTCGCGAAGACAAAGATCTGGCGGTCTCGCGCGATCTTGAAGATCGTGCCCGTCCGGTCGCCGACGTAGAGGTTCTCGGCGGCGTCCATCGCCAGCCCGGTCGCCACACCCATGCCCTCGGCATAGGCCTCCACCTGCCCGTTGGGGTCCACCGAGTAGATCGTGCCGTCATGGCGGCCCGAAACCAGCAGCGAGCCGTCGGGGTCCACCAGCAGCCCGGTCGGGTTGATGATCTCCGAGACCAGCGGGCGCAGGTTGAAGTTCAGGTCGATCTTGAAGACCGACACCGGCACCTTCTCGCCGCGGCTGCCGCTGCGGGTGGTGTAGATGTTGCCTTCCGCGTCCACGGCCGGGTTGGCCACCGGGTGCAGGTTCTCGGCGATCGCCAGGCCCAGCGAACAGTGCGCTGCTTCACTGCGCTGACCATTGCGCTGCACCGTAATGGAACCCTCGGCGGCGTCCTCCGGCACGCTCACCACCACGCGATGCGAGCCGCCCACAATCAACCGTCCGGCGGCCTTGCCGAAGCGCACCACGGGCTGCTGCTCGGTCGGAGCGGAGAGGTTCGAACCACGCAGCTCGAACGAGCCCCCGGCGATGGCGGCGGGCGGATCGAGCCGATCGATGACCGGCCGGTCTTCGGCGTCGGAAGCTGAGCTCATAACAAAAAACAGGCCAAAGGCCTGCGCGGGCGGCGCTCGTTCTACAGGGTCAAGACAGCCCTACAGCCCAGCGGTACGCAACAACTAGCATCATAGCGCAGAGCCCGGCGGCGGCATCGTCCGCCATCACGCCCACGCCGTTGGGCAACTTTTCGAGCTGACGCACCGGCGGCGGCTTGGAAATATCCAGCGCCCGGAACAGTACCAGCGCCAGCAGCCAGTCCTGCCACACGTCAGCCCGCGCGGCCGAAAGAGCCAGCCACTGGCCCACCACCTCGTCCACCACGATGAACCCGGGATCTTCGCGGCGCAGGTCGCGCTCGATGCGTCCCGAGGCCCGCACGCCGGGGTAGAACAGCAGCAAGGCCAGCAGCGCCAGGGCCTCCATCGGCAGCCCGGCGTACCGCACCAGCAGCCAGGCGACCGCCACGGCCGCCAACGCGCCCACGGTGCCCGGCGCGACAGGCGAAAGCCCCGCGCCGCCCCAAGTGGCCAGCCAATACGCCCAACGCGCCGTCTTCATGGACCGCTTCTCTTACTCGTCCGCCTTTTCCAGGGAACCTTCTCCGGTCTGGAAGGCTTCGTCGGACTCGTTCAACGGGCGCGAGACCACGTACTCCTCGGCCGCCCACGCGCCGAGGTCGATCGTTTTGCAGCGGGGGCTGCAAAACGGGAAGTGCTTTTCCTTGGGATCGGCCGGCTGGCGGCAGATCGGGCAGGGTCTCATCCTCGGCACGGCCTTCGATCCTACTGCAAAATGGGCAACGCCGTCACGGCGGCGGAGGGCTGGGGACGCGGCGCGCGGCTCTGCACGGACTCGAGCACGCCGAACAAATCGTAGTCGGTGGCGCGCGTAATGCGCACCGTGCCCAGATCGCCCGGCTGCGCCTCGCCGCACTCGAAATCCGTGAGGAAGGTCTTGCCGTCGATCTCTTCGGCCTGCGACTGCAAACGGCCCTCCCACAGCAGCTCCGTCTCGCTCGACGGCCCGCCTACCAGAATCGGCAGCCGCTTGCCCACCAGGGCCCGGTTGCGGCCCTTCGAGATCTTCCGCTGCAGCGCCATCAGCCGCCGGAAGCGATTGTAGCTGACGCCTTTCTCCACCTTGCCGTCGAGGGCGTAGCTGGCGCTGAGCTCATCGTCGGAGTAGCGGAATACGCCCACGCGGTCGAACTGCGCCGCCTCCACGAACTGGCACAGCTCCTCGAAATCCGCCTCGGTCTCGCCGGGAAATCCCACGATGAAGCTCGTGCGGATCGCCACGCCCGGCACGCTGCGCCGGATGCGCTCGATCAGCTCCAAAAAGATGTCGCCGTTGGCCCCGCGCTTCATCCGCTTGAGCACCCGCGCCGAGGCGTGCTGCAGCGGCATGTCGATGTAGCTGCAGATGTTGTCGTGCGCCGCCATGGCGTCCAGCAGTCGCCGGCTGATGCGGTTCGGGTAGGCGTAGAGAAACCGCGTCCACCCGGCGTTGGGCAACACGGCCAGGCGTTCGAGCAGCGCCGGCAGCCCATCCTTGATCCCCAGGTCCTCGCCGTACATGGTGGTGTCCTGGCCGATCAGGTTGATCTCGCGCACGCCCTGGCTGAACAGTTGCTCGGCCTCGCGCAGCACGGACTCGAAGCGCCGGCTGCGGAATCCTCCGCGGAACTGCGGAATGATGCAGAACGTGCAGGGGTGGTCGCAGCCTTCGTTGATCTTGAGGTAGGCGAACGAGCGCGGCGTGGAAAGCCGCCGCGGCGTCAGGTCGTGGTAGAGGAACGGCTGCCCGGTCGGCCGCGCCTCGCCGCCCTCGCAGTGGTCCACGATCGTCTCGAGCTCATTGGTGCCGAGCACGGCGTCCACTTCCGGAATCTGCGCGCGGATGTCGTTGCGGTAGCGCTCCACCAAGCACCCGGCCACCACGAGCCGCTGCGCCCGCCCGTCGGTCTTGTAGCGAGCCATCTCGAGGATCGTCTCGATGGACTCCTGCTTGGCGGGATCGATGAACGAGCAAGTGTTGACGACGAGCGCATCGGCCTCTTCCGGAGAAGAGGTCAGCTCGTGGCCCCGCTGCTCGAGCAGGCCCATCATCACTTCGCTGTCCACCAGATTCTTGGGGCAGCCCAGGCTGACGAAGCCGATCTTCATGAACCTTCAGCTTAACGGGTCGCGCACGCTGGAGGCGCGCCGAAGTCGACCGGGCGCTCCGCCTCCTCAATCCTGGCCCATCGAAGGCCATTAGGCCGACAGCAGAGTACGGGCCTGTTGGATAACCGGCAATGCCTTCGCGACGTCCTCAGGAACTGAGACCGAGACGAAGACGCCGCCGTCGTATTGCGCATGAACGAAGAACTTGAAGTCTGAGGCGTCCTGGGCCACGCTGTGCGGATCGTCCACCTCATTGAAATCGAGCGCCAATAACAAGGTCAGCTTGTTCTTGCGAGGGATGATCTCGAGAAAGAACTCAGGGCCGTGATAACTCACGGAGTGAGGTTCCGCGAGCTCGATGATCTCGCTGTCGACCTCAAGAACGGCCGTCCGGAGTTGGTCGAAGAGTTTACGGGCTGCGTCCGTCATGGGAACCTTGGCGACATCGCGCCGTTCGGCGCGTCGCCTCAAATCATCCCTTTCCGCAGCCTGCACCATGGCGGGGTCAGCCTCGAGGCGGGGCCAGATCGCGAGCGCGCGCTTGGCCAAATCGTCGCCGCGGACCCTCATCTGCGCGGGTGTCCAGGCGGCTTGTTCGCGGATGTACTTATTCAGGCGCACCGAGCTTTCTTCAAATCCCCCGCTGATCGTCTTCTTCTCGGCAAACGGTCGGTCCGAGTAACTGCTGTTGTAACCCGTCAGAGTAAGGTTGCCGAGGCGGTGTAGCCACTGTCTCTGAATCGCCGCCCAGTCCTCGCCGAGCATGGCGCGCCATTCCGCAGAGAGCTTCTCATTTTGCGGCATCACGTGCTCGATCGAATAACCGCTGGTGTCGGTCGGCTCCTTACTGCCGTGGTTCTCCAATCGATCCAACAGATCGAAGCACACCCGCTTGCCGTAGACATCCCGCTCGACAAGCGCCTGCTCGAACTCTTCATCACTGGGAAACCGATATGCGTCGCGCTGTCGAGCAAGCCCAACCGTCAGCGAGTCGAGTGGTCGAGCGGCGTCAATCTGATGCGCCAGACCGGCAAAAACCTGCCAGTACCCCCGAGTTTGTTCGCCACAAATGGCGCGCCGAAACACGTAGCTCTCGATCAACGCGATCGCAGCGACGAAACCTCTCAGATCCAGCGTCTTGTGCGTGTCGTAGCACTCGAAAAGCCGCATGATCAGGATTGCGGGAACATCCACCAGTCGCCGGAGGCGTGCTAGAGGCTTTCGCAGCTCTTCCGGCGAGTGAGCGCCCAAACTGAAAGCGGCGTAGTAGCGAGCGAACCGCAAGAGCTCGCCAAGCAGCGCGTCGAGCTTCTCCGGCTCGGACCCTATAGCCCCGAACGCGCGGCGGAAGGCGGCATAGATTTCGTCAGCCCTCTCCTGTTTGGTCGCTCGTGACCGCAGTGCCAAATACTCTCGAATAAACCCGTCGAACGCCTTGTCGGATCCGTGGAAGAGGCTTTCGATGCTACTCCAATACCGATCGTACAAACGGGTCTGATCGGACTCGGGAAGGCACATGAGTATGAAGTTCCGGATCAGGTCCGACTGACTCAGGTCCATTCCCGTGGAATTTAGACTTTCGAAGATGAGCTGTGGGTCATCCGTACCGCGGTGCAGCATGACATCGACGACCAACAACCGATTGATCCCGTTGTACACGAGCTCCGGGTCGACGCCGGTGAGTTGCTCGCGAAACCAGTCGTAGTTGTCCCTGATCCGCTCTGACGGACTGTTGGGCGGATCGTCGCCATCGAGGATCGCCTGGAGGCTCGCTTGATCGCGACGGCGCAGCACGAGCTTGGACTGTCGGCTCCCCTCCTCGTCGACGTTCTTCAAAAAGTACCGTTCGACGCGCCTGGCCGTCGGCCCGTCATCGGTTCCAGACCATCCGCTCTGCGCGATGTGGTCGCGAAGCGCCGCGAGAAGCAGCGTCAGCGTGGTGACGCGCTGCTGGCCGTCAATCAAGAGCCAGCGAGTAAATGCGGCTGAAGTATCCGTCGCCGAAACATAAACGACGGATCCCAGAAAATGGCCTCGATCGGTGGTATCCGAGGCGATATGGAGAATATCTTGCCAGAGCCGGCGGCACTGAGCCTCGGTCCAACTGTAGTCGCGTTGAAATACCGGAATCAAGAACTGCGAGGTTCCGTTGATGATCTTGGCAAACGGACGGTCGATGGCTTTCATAAGTCCCCGCACCCCTGAGTCGGGCTTGTTCAGCGTGCAGCCGGCGGCCTCAAGAAGGTCGACTCGTTAACGTACAACGCCGAGGACCGATCGCGCATCCCGCGAGAGACGCGTACTCGGGTCAAGCGTTATAGGACTTCCCCTCACTCCGACCGCAGCGCCTGGGCCGGGTCCACCCGCAGCGCCCGCCGCGTCGGGGCCCAGCAAGCCAGCCCGGCGACCGCCGCGAACAGCAACAGCGCGGCCCCAAACGTGACTGGGTCGCCAGCGTCCACCCCGTAGAGCAGCGAGCGCAGCGCGCGCGCCACGCCCAGCGAAACGACGGCTCCGATCGCTATGCCGCCCGCCACCAGCCGCAGACACTCGCCGAACACCAGGCTCTGGATGGAGCGCCGCTCGGCGCCCACGGCCACCCGGATCGCGATCTCCCGCTGGCGCGAGGCGACCCACAACGCCAGCACGCTGTAGATGCCCACCAGCGTGAGCAGCCCCGCCACCACGGCAAAGCCGATCAGCAGCTCCATCGCAAACGAGCGCGCGGCCAGCGAATCCCCGCGGATCGCGTCGAGCGTCTTCACGTTTTCGACGGCTACCTTCGGGTCGATCGCCCGCAACTCCCGCTGGATGGCGGCGGAGAGCGCCCTCGGCTCTCCGCTGGTGCGAACCACCAGATGCTTCGAGAACGCGTGCGCTTGCCACAGGGGCAGATAGATCTCCGGCGTCGCTTCCTGCGTCAGGCTGGTCGTGCGCGAATCAGTCACCACGCCCACGACCTGCGCGGCGGACTGTTCGCGCCCCCACAGCCAGATCTTCCGGCCGATCGCCGGCTCTCCCGGAAAGTACCGGTCCGCCAGAGCCTGATTCACGATCACGACCTGCGGCGCATCCTGCGCATCGCTGTCGCGGAAAGGCCTCCCATCGGCCATCTCCATCCCCAAGAGCTCGAAGTAGTCCGGCGTGACCGAACGCAGCGGCAACGCGATGCGGTCTGCGGCTCGGGCCGCCGGCGGCTGGCCTTCGATCTCCACGGCGGCGGGCCAGTTGTTGCCGGTGAGCGGCAGCCCCCAGGCGAAGGCTGCGTGGTCCACGCCGGGCAAGGCGGCAACTCGCTCCAGCGCCCGCCGGTGAAAATCGTCCCACGAGCCGTCCTGACCGAGCGCCGTCACCGTCATGGTGAGCGTGCGGCTGGTATCATAGCCGGCCGACACCTCCCCCAGCTTCACCATCGTGCGGATCAGCAAGCCCGCCCCGACCAGCAGGACCAACGTCAGAGCGGTCTGTAGCAGGGTGACCCCGCGTAGCACGCGTCGTTCTCTCGGGCTCGCACTGCTCTTGGGGCCGGCGCTCTTGAGAGCCTCCATCGGGGCGGAGGCACCCGCTCGGTAAGCCGGGTAGATCCCGGCCCCCAGCGCGGCCGCCGCCGCCGCGGCCATCGCCCAACCCAGCACGGGCCAGCCCATCTGGACCGCGTCGAGCCGGGGGATCGCACTGGCTCCGATGAGCTGGAACAGCCGGACGACCCCGAAACCGATCCCCGCCCCCAACACGCCGCCCATCGTCGCCAGCACCAGGCTCTCCACGGCCGTTTGCCGGAACAGCGCCGCCCGGCTCCCGCCCAGGGCGCGCTGCACGGCGTGCTCCTGCGTCCGTCCCAAGCCGCGCAGCAGCAGCAGCGCGGCGGCGTTGGCGCACGCGATCAGCAGCACCAGCGCCGCGGCCCCAAACAGCGGCCACAGAATGCCCCGCGCGCTGCTGTTGAGCTCATCGGTCAGCGACCGCACCGCCGGAACCATGCCCTCGAAGTCCTGGTTCAGCTCGGCTTGCCGACGCACGATCAGGCCGAGCTCTTCCTGCGCCTGGCGCGCCGACGTTCCCTTGCGCAGCCTGCCCATCACGTCCCAAGCCGGCATGTCCAGCCGATCGTTGGGAAGAGAGACCGGAACCCAGAAATCCACCGTGGAGTCGACGTTGTAATTGGGCTCCTGCGCGGCGCTGGGCGACGGCAGAAAGCGCACGCCCGGAGGCATCACGCCCGCCACGGTCGGCGCCGTGTCCCAGCGGCTGATGCGCACCGACTTGCCGACGATGTCCGGGTCGCCGTGGAAGGCCTGCTGCCAAAGGTCATGGCCGATGAGGATCGCCGTCGCGTCCGAAGCCCGCAGCTCCTCTTCGGAAAAGCCTCGCCCGAGCGCCGGCTCCAGCCCCAGCGCCTCGAAGTAGTCGCCGGTCACGAGCATCCCCTCGATCGACTGGCTTCCGTCCGGCAGGATCAAGAAGTTGAACGTCCACATGTAGGCGGCGATCGCGTCGAACGACTCCGCTTCCTGCTGCCAGGCGAGCCATTGCGAGGCCGCCCACCGCCGTTCTCGGGAGGCGTCTCGCCCGTCCGCGCGCTCGGCCGGGATCAGGACAAGGTCCTCCGGGCTCTCGTAGGGCGGAGGGGTGAGCAACACGCCGTGGATGAGACTGAAGACGGCGGAAGTCGCGCCGATGCCCAACGCCAGCGTCAGCACGGCGACGGCCGCAAAGCCGCGCTGCTTTCTCAACATTCGAAGACCCAGCCGAAAATCGCGCAGCACCTCGCCTCCTCCAGCCCCCGCACGGGGAGCGTTTCGATTCGATACGAGGGTCTCTGACGAATGTTCCGCCGAATCGTTAGGAACGGCGCCGCCCCGATCGAGAACGTCGCACGGACCTCTGTCGCCAATGCGTCTTGACTCCGCCCCGGTCCTTCCCTACCATCGACTCGCGTTGCCAGGAGGCCTCTCGATGTCCATCCGCGTCAGCTTGCTCTTGCTTGCGGCTCTCTGCGCCGGTCGGGCGGAAACCAAGTTCCCGCCCCTGCCCTACGCCATCCAAGAGAGCTGGCCGACGCTGCCCGCGGGCTGGAATTTCGGCGAGACGCCCGGCGTGGCGACCGACTCCCGAAACCACGTCTACGTGCTTCATCGCGGCCCCAACCCCATCCTCGAGTTCACCCCCGACGGACGCTTGGTGCGCTCCTGGGGCGAAGGCCTGTTCATCCGTGCGCACGCCATCCGCATCGACCCGCAGGGCAACATCTGGACCGTCGACAACGACACTCATCAGATCCTGAAGATGGACCCGTCGGGCCGCGTGCGCATGGTGATCGGCCGGCGAGGCCAAAGCGGCGAGAACGAGGAATCCTTCAATCGCCCCACGGACATCGCGTTCGCCGCCAACGGCAGTTTCTATATCACCGACGGCTACGTCAACTCCCGAGTCGTGAAGTTCTCCAAAGACGGGCGATATCTGACGGCTTGGGGTAAGAAGGGCCGGGGCGACGGCGAGTTCGACCTGCCGCACTCGGTGGCGGTGGACCCGCAGGGCCGCGTCATCGTCGCCGACCGCGAGAACCGCCGCATCCAAATCTTCGACGCCAACGGCAAGTTCCTCGAAAAGTGGACGCACGTAGGCTCCCCGTGGGGCCTGCAATTGATGCCGGACGGAACGCTGTTCATCGTGGACGGCTACAACAATCGGGTGCTGAAGACCGACCTGAAAGGCAACGTCCTCGGCGCGTTCGGCCGGCAGGGGCGCCTACCGGGCGAGCTGAACTACTCGCACCACATCGCCGTGGACGGCAACGGGAACATCTACGTCGGCGAGATCAAGAACCAGCGGGTCTCGAAGTTCTCACCACGGTAGGGCTGCGATGAGCGCCTAGTTTACCTGGGCGCTCCGCACGTTGGGTCAGGCGCGGACCCAGCCATTGCCCACCGGGGCCGGACAGTACCAAACGGATCGACCGCCGGGAAATCCCGGCGGCCCGTTCTCCAACCGGCCCTAAACGAAGTCGATGCGGAAGATCCAGCCGGCCGTGGGGCTGTCGTAGTTTGGCCAATTCGGGTGGATGCCCGCGTCGCAGCCGTAGAACTTGCCGTCGTGCACGGTCAACCCATGCGGATCGCTCGACCCGGGGAGGAACTCGATGACTTCGAGCGCGCGCCCGGTCTGCATGTCCTGGCGCACCAAGCCCGGCTTGTAGTCCTTGTGTCCCGTGCTGTTGTTGCCCACCACCTGCCACAGGCTCCCCTCGTGGATGGCGATGCCGTGGTAGCGAATCCAGTCCGGGTAGGACTGGTAGAAGGGGATCATGTACTCCGGCTCCCACGTCTTGGGGTCCACGCGCAGGTTGCCGCGCAGGCGCAGGGAAGAGATCCACAGCTTGCCCTCATGCCACACGCCGCCGTGCGAGCCGCCGCCGTCTCCGCCGGACGGGCCGAGCGGAATCTGCCGGTGGCTCACCAGCTTGGAGTTCATATCCACCTGGAACACGCCTTGCGGAGGCGCGTTGGCGATCATCCAAACGTAGCCGCCGCCCACAGCCATGCCGCTGGTGTTGCGCGACGGCGTGCTCACCGTCTTGAGCAGCTTGCCGTTCCAGTCCACCAGCCAGGCGCACTCGTCGCGGGTCTTGGGCTCAGGCAGCCCGTAAGCCTTGGCCTGCGCGCCTGACAGCTTCTGCTCGCCGATCCACAGCCCTTCCGGCGTGGCCGAGATCGCGTTGGGGAATCCTTCCGGACTCTTGAACAGCTTGGTCGTTTTGGCCTTCCGCACCGGCAGCTTGTCTTGGGCGGGGGCGGCGCCGCGGAAGCCGAGGGCCAAGCCGGCGCCGAGGCCGGCGGCAAGAAATTCACGTTTCGTCATCAGAGCTCCATGGCCCTTTGGCCGTACCAACGCGAGGAGTTTAGCTGCGTCACAGCCGCCGAAGCAAGAGTATCCGTGAGCGTGTCCCCTTGTAGACGCAGGTGTTTCCGATTGTCCCGGGCGGCCGGCGCCGCAAATCCGCCGGGACCGGGCGCGTTTTGCCACGCAATTCCCCGCCCCACCCCTCCCCGGGAAAGCATTGGCCGCACCCAGCCCGGCCGCCGAGTTGCAAATGGCCCCCTCCTTGCTACCGGCCCGCCGCAGGAGGAGTTTCCATGCGTTTGTTTTTCGCAATGACCTTGTTGTTCGCACAAAGTCTGTTCGCCGGGATATCCCCGACGGACATTCAGACTCTTGCGCTGCCCGCCGAGCTCAACGGACTCGACATCTGGCTCGGCCATGCCATTTTCGACGACGCCGGCAATCAATACGTCGTCGGCCAGGCGCGAGTCCCCGAATCCGCCACGCCCACGCGGTTCCCTTCCAGTAATTCGGGCGACGCCTTGGCTCTCAAATACTCGCCCACCGGTGAGCTCGTCTATTTCAAAACCTTTGGCGCGGCCAGCACTGAGTCGGTCGGCTCCAGCGATTGGGCCGTGCGCGCCGCCGTGGCGCCCGACGGACGCCTCTACATCATTGGCATGACCAACTCGCCCGACTTTCCCAACGCCGGCGACGGCCGGACGCGGGAAGGCTTCGTGGCGACCCTCAGCGCCGACGGCTCTCAGATCCTCGGCGGCCGCCGCATCGACGGCTCGCCGACCGAGATCGCCCTCGGCCCCAACGGCGCCGTCTATGTCGCCGGCGACACCACGTCGCCGACCTTTCCGGTGACCGTCGGCCCGATCCCGGTGACCGGACCCGGCGAGATCTACGTCAGCGCCGACGGCGGCGTGACCTGGCAAGCGTCGAGCACGGGCCTCATCGACCGTTCCTTCGGCCGTCCGATCATTCATCCGACTGATCCGCAGACGATCTACCTCGAGCAGGCGCGCGGGCTGGCGCGCAGCGACGACGGCGGCGCCACCTGGACCGAAAGCGGCGTCCCCACCAGCAGCCAGGCATCGTACGGCCCGCCGTGGTTTCGTCCACGCGCCATTGCGCTGGACCCTCATGACGTCGACCGCGTCTACAACGGAGGGACCGACGGCCTCTACCGCAGTGACGACGGCGGCGCGAGTTGGACCAAGTTGCCGCTCGAGCCCGGCTTCGTGAGCGACCTCGTCCTCGACCCCGACAGCCCGGACACCCTCTACGCGCTCACTCCCAACGGCGTGTTCAAGTCCGCCGACGCCGGCCAGACCTGGACCCTGAAGACGACCGCCGCCGGAACCCGCGGCGCGCTGGCCCTCGACCCCTCGGCGCCGCAGACGGTCTACTTCGCCGAATCGCGCCCAGGCGGGCAGGTCCAACGCTCCACCGACGGAGGAGAGACCTGGACGTCGATCCGCAACGGCCTCCCAGAAAACCTCGTGGTTTCGTCCTTGGCCGTGGACCCGCGCAGCTCGCAGACGCTCTATCTCGCGTCTGACTATCTCGGGGTCTTCCGCAGCGAAGACGCCGGCGCCTCCTGGCAGGCCCGCGGCGCCGACACCTACGCAAACTCGGCCGGAGCCCGCATCGTCGTCGATCCGTTCACCGACGGGCGCCTGTGGGTCAACGGGCAGCGCAGCGACGACGAGGGTCTCACCTGGGAGCGCGTGGGCGCTGACCTCGAGTTCCCCCTCACGACGTCCTTCGCCCTGGACCCGCTCACACCGAATCGGCTGCTGGCCTCGGCCGTCGCCGGAGACCGCGAGCCGAACGCCTTCTTGCTGCGGCTGACCGCAGACCTCGAGACGGACTACGCCCGGGCGTTCGGCGGCATCCACAAGGATTCCGTCGGCGGGCTGGCCGTGGATGACTTGGGCGGCGCTGCAATCGTGGGCGTCACCGCCTCGCGGGACTTTCCCCTGGTCAACCCCCTCGACGCCGAGATCGGCGATCGCGAGGACGCCTTCCTCATCGTGCTCAGCCCGGACGGCGAGACCGTCGAGTTGGCGACGTTCCTCGGCGACCGCTCCGCCCAGCGCGCCGACGGCGTCGTCTACGCCTCGGACCGCTCCCTGTACGTCGCCGGTCGCTCCGAGGGCCCCATCGTCAACGGGTCGAGCTTCGAGTCCACTGACGGCTTCGTCGCCAAGATCGCCGCCGACCTGGGAGCCGTGGACGCCTGGCTGCCGGTGGGCGGCTCGAACCTGGACTACCTTACTGACCTGGCGATCAACTCGTCGGGTCAGCCGGTGATCCTGGGCGCCACCTCGTCGAACGATCTGCCGGTCACCGCCTCCGGCGGCGATTGCGGCCCGCTGGACTTGCCGAACAGCGCCTTGTTCGTGGCGCTGCTCGACGCGGACCTCGCCGGCGTGGAGAGCTTGCTGCGCTACGCCGGGCCGCCCCACTTCGTCACGGCCGTGCTGGGCCTTGCGGCCGGATCCGGCTCGCAAGTGGAGATCGTCGTGAACGGCCCGACGAAGCTGGCCCTGCCGGACGGCCCGCTGGAGCAGCGGCAAGGCCTGCAGCGCCTCACCGTGGAGGCGTCTCCCTCCTCCGCCATCGCCGTGACCTGCGCCGTCAACGGAGCGAGCTTCCTCTCCGGGACCGTGGCGCCGGGCCAGATCCTGACGCTGCGGGGAACCGGCCTCGGCCCCGACGAGCTGGTCGCCTTCGCCTACGTGGAAGGGGAGCCGCTGCCGACGGAGCTGGGCGGCGTGCGCGTGCTGTTCGACGGGGAGCCCGCCCCGGTCATCCACGCCTGGGACTTGCAAACCAGCGTGGTCGCGCCGGCCTCCGTGGCGGGCAAGAGCCAAGTCTCGGTGGAAGTGGAAGTGGACGGGGAGCTCTCGGACCCGATCACGTTGGCGGTCTCGGCGGCGTCGCCCGGAGTGTTCGTGCTCGGCCCCAACGGCGAATCCGCCCTCAGCGTGGATTGGCTGCTGGTGGGCGCGGAGCACCCGGTGGCGGGCGGCGACTACGTAGCCGTCTACATCACCGGCGCCGGACAACTCTCGTCGGCGGTGGACTGGGCGAGTTGGGCGCAGTTGGACGCTCCCTACGCCACCGTCTCCGGCGAGGTGGTCGCGACCATCGGCGGCGCACCGGCCGAGGTCGCCTACGCCGGCCAAGCGCCGGGGCTGGTGAACGCCGTCCAGCAGGTGAACCTGCTGGTGCCTGCGGGAACGCCCGCGGGCGAGGTCGACTTGACGCTGGAGATCGCCGGACGGCCGGCGCAGACCGTCAAGCTGTTCGTGGGCGGGGCGCAGTAGCTGCTCACCCACGGCTCCGGGGCCGCCCGCCGCGGCGGCCCCGGCCTAGATCTTGAGAAATCGGGCGTTGATGGCGACCACGACCGTGCTCAGGCTCATCAGCACCGCGCCCACGGCGGGGCTCAACACCACGCCGATGCCGGCCAGCGCCCCGGCCGCCAGGGGGATCGCCACGATGTTGTAGCCGGCGGCGTACCAAAGGTTTTGCACCATCTTGCGATAGGTGGCCTTGGCCAGCAGCGCGGCTTGAGCCACGTCTCGCGGGTCGCTGCGCACCAGCACCACGTCCGCCGTCCCCACCGCCACGTCCGTGCCGGCGCCGATCGCTATGCCCAAGTCGGCCGTCGCCAGGGCCGGAGCGTCGTTCACGCCGTCGCCGGTCATCGCCACGATGCGCCCCTCGCCCTGCAGCTCGCGAATCTTGGCGCCCTTCTGGTCGGGCAGGACTTCGGCGATCACCTCGTCCACCCCGACCTCGCGACCCACCCATTCCGCCGTGCGACGGTTGTCGCCGGTCAACATCACCACCCGTACGCCCCTGTCGCGCAGGGTCCGCACGGCCTCTTTCGACTCCGGCCGCACCACATCGGCGAGCGCCAACAGGCCCACAGGCTCGCCGTCGCGCAGCACGTAGGCCAGCGTCTTGCCCTGTCCGGCAAGCTCTTCCTCGTCCTTCGCCGCAGAGCCCTCTTCCCCAAAGGCCTTCGGGCTGAGGACGCGGATCTCCCGGCCCTCGACCATCGCGCGCACGCCCTTGCCTGCAATCGCCTCGAAGTCGCTCGCCTCGGGGATGCTCAGCTCCTTCTCCTGCGCCGTCCGCAGCACGCCCTGTGCGATCGGATGCTCGCTGTGCGCTTCCACGGCCGCCGCCAGCCGCAGCGTCTCGTCCTCGGATAGATCAGCCAGCGCCCGCACGTCCGACACGCCGAAGCGGCCTTCGGTCAGCGTGCCCGTCTTGTCGAACACGACCACATCGAGATCCTTGGCGCGTTCGAAGGCGGCCCTGTCGCGAATCAGCAAGCCCTTGCTCGCCCCCAGCGACGTGGAGGCCGCCACGACCAGCGGAATCGCCAGGCCCAGCGCGTGCGGGCAGGTGATGACCATGACCGTCACCGCCCTCTCCAGCGAGAACGCCAAGTCCTGCTGCACGATCAGCTTCCAGACGAGAAACGTCGCCGCGCCCGACGACAGGCCGATCACCGTGAGCCACATCGCCGCGCGATCGGCCAGATTCTGCGTACGGCTCTTGGACTGCTCGGCCTCCCGAACCAGGTTCACCACCTGGTTCAGGTAGCTGTCCTCGCCGGTCTTGCTCACCTCCACGGTCAGCGACCCGGACCCGTTCGCCGAACCCGCCACCACCTGCGCCTCGGCCTCTTTGCGGACCGGCTTGCTCTCGCCGGTAAGCATGCTCTCGTCCACGCTGCTGCGGCCCTCGATCACGACGCCGTCGGCCGGGATGGTCTCGCCGGGCTTGACGCGGATGCGGTCTCCCGGTCGAAGCTCTTCCACCGGCACATCTTCGGCCGAACCGTCCTCGGCCAGCCGGTGCGCCTCGGACGGCATCAGCTTGGCCAACTCCTCCAGGGCCCGGCCGGCCCCCATCACCGAGCGCATCTCGATCCAGTGGCCCAGCAGCATCAGGTCCACCAGAGTCGCCGTCTCCCAGAAGAACATCTTGCCTTCCAGGCCGAGCGCCACAGCCGCGCTGTAGAGGTAGGCCGTCGAGATCGCGATGGCCACCAGCGTCATCATCCCGGGCCGCCGCGAGGAGAGCTCTTCCACCAGCCCCCGCAGAAACGGCAGCCCGCCGTAGAGATACACGAACGTGGAGCAACCCAGCAGGAGCCACAGATCGCCCTCGAAGCGCCAGCCCTCCAAGCCCGCCCACTGCTGCAGCATCGGGCTCAACAGCAGGATCGGAACCGTCGCCAGGGCGGAGACGAAGAAGCGCGTCCGGAAGTCCGCCGCCATCATGGCGTGATGATCGTGGTGGGAATGGCCGCCGTGAGACTGGCCGTGGCCGGAATGGCCGTCCGCCGAGGGGCCGCGCTTCGAGCCGTCGCCCCGTCCCCCGGACTCGTGCGACGCCTTCGCCTCGTGGGAAGCGTGCGAGTGGTGTTGCTTGGCCTCCATCTTCATCAAGACCTCGTCGGCCGGCCCTGCGTTTCAGTCTGACGCTCTCAAGCCCTCTCGAGAGCCCGCACCGCTTGCGGTAGAGCCCGCTCCGCCGCCGCGTCTCCGCCGAAGCGGGCCGCGCTGTAGGCCTCGGCGACGGCCGCCGCCAGGGCGCGCAATCGCTCGTCGGGAATGGAGGCCGCAAACTCCTCGGCCGATTGCCAG
This sequence comes from Acidobacteriota bacterium, assembly GCA_016125275.1. Classification (GTDB taxonomy): domain Bacteria; phylum Acidobacteriota; class Terriglobia; order Bryobacterales; family UBA6623; genus RI-231. The sequence goes on from WGMB01000002.1 coordinate 412,053, forward strand.
GGCTTCCGCCGAAAGCCCCTGCGTTCCAAGGCCCGCAAGGCCAGCTCGTAGAAGTAGCTGCTGGCCGTCTCCGCGGCCCGCCCCCGCTCCAGCCTGCGCCGCATCAGCAACCGCCGCAAGCGCGGCGCCGCCCAGGGAACCAGCAGCAGCAGGGCCAGCGCGCCGAGCGCCGCCTTGGATCGGTTGTTCCAGGCCACGGCGTCCAGGCTCGGCCAAGCGTCCGGATTGCGCAGCCGGTCCCACTGCGTCTCGAGAGTGAGCCACAGGTCCACGGCCTCGAACACGGCCTCCCGCGATCCCTCCTGCAGCGCGATGGCGATCTCCACCTGGCGGCGCGTGTCGTAGTCGACCACCCATTCGAGCCACGTGGACTGGAAGGCGTCCCAATACATCCACAGGCCGCTGGCGGAGATCGCCCGGTCGAACACGCCCGCCGTCGGCGTGGCGTCGAACTCCAGCCAGCCATAGCCGGGGATGTAGGCCTCCACCCAGCTATGCGCATCGCTCGAGCGCAGCACCAGCATCCCGGTGAGCGGGTTGGAGACGCCGCCGGCAAAGCCGCTGACGATGCGCGAAGGGATGCCCAGCGTCCGCAGCATCAACGCCATCGACGTCGCGAAGTACTCGCAGTGGCCCTTGCGGCGCTCGAACAGGAAGTTCGCCACCGGATCGGCGGCGCGCTCGGCCGGCAGGTCCAGGGTGTAGTCGAACTGCGTCTTGAGATACTCCTCCAGCAGACGGGCCCGCTCGAGCGGCGAGCGAGCGTCGCCCACGATCTGTCGCGCCAGCTCGCCGATGCGCGGGTCCAGATCGGGCAGGTCCAAGTAGTCGCTCTGGAACTCGCGGCTGAATAGCTCGATCACGTCGTTCGGACGCAGTCGACTGGGGTCGGGCAGCCACGCGACGACCTCGTAGCGCATGCTGCCGCCGCGGCCTTCCGGCGCGCGGAAGACGCCCTCGTCGTTCATCAGCAGACGGGAGAACAGGCCGCTGATGCGCTCCGGCTGTCCCGCCAGGAACAGCGCGTCGGTCTCCAGCGGCTCTTGCGTCACCCGGTACTCCAGCCGCTTGCCCTCGTCGGCGCGGCGCTCGTGGCCCAGGCGGGCGGCATAGCCGGCGCCGCGCGAGCTCAGCTCGCGTAGCCGGCTGCTCGGCGCGGACCAGCGCATGCCGTCAAAGCGGTACAGCGCCACCCCGCGCCAGCGCAGGTTGCGCACGTCCGAGCCCGCCAGCGGCTGCACGCGCATCACCGGCCGCGGATCGGGGTCCAGCGCGCCGGTCAGCCCCAGGTTCACTTCGCTGGAGAAGCCCACCCGGTGGCGGTCGCTGAAGCCGCCGTTGGACGAATAGGGCCGCGGCAGCACCGCGAACAGCCCCGAGGTCAACAGCAGAATGCCCGCCGCCAGCCCCACCGCCCAACGCGCCAGCGCCGCGCCCAGCCTGCGTCCCGACGGCGCCGCGATCACCCGCGGAGAGCCCTCGTAGCCGCTCTGCAACTGCCACGCCGCCGCCGTCAGGCAGGCCAGAAACAAGAACAGCCCCAGCGAAACCAGAAAGCTCGGCCCGGCCGTGAAGACCGACGCCGTCAACAACTCCAGAAAGGCCAGCAGCCCCAGGTAGACGAAATCCCTCGAACGCTCGGCGATCAGCAGCTTCAGCGAGGCGAATAGGAACATCATCCGCACCGTCGCCACCACGAAGTCGCCGGAGATCCACAGAATGTCCGCCGGATAGAACAGGACGAAGCCGATGGCCAGCGCCGACGCCGCCGGGCGCGACAGCGCCGTCCGGAGCCGGCCGGTCAGCATCAAGGTGCGGCCGATCAAGGCCAGCACGTGAACGATGGCGGTAACGGGGTCGAGGCCGCCGTTGAGCCACACGGCCAGAAAGCCGTTGAGCAGCAACAGCAGCAGAGCGGACTCGAAGAGTCTGCGATGAGGGTGCTCCGCGACCATCGAGCGGTCCCGACCGGCCGTCGGCGCCGGTCTCGCTCATTGTCGCGCAGGCTTTGGCAGGCAGGCGAGCGATTCGCGCTGAGCCGCGAGCGTAAGCCCGCCGCGGCAACCCTGGAGCTCAGGCAGGGTATGAAAGGATATTTCGAGCTCCAAAGTTACGTTGCGGGCCTACGCTCGCGGCTCAGCGCCTCCCCCCCTTACACTCTTCGTCCCATCCGGGGCTGAAGCTGCGTAAGAGCATGTGGTTTCGTTCTCAATTTTTCGTTGCTATCTGGATCAGCGACGAAGCGGCCACGTTACCCTCACCGCTCCCTCACTTTTTTGAGAAGTTTTTTCGACCGGCCGGCGGATGCCCTGGCCCCGGACGGCCCGTTCTCCGCGCCTTGCTACACTAACGGTCTGCTGGAGGACGTATGTATCCCGAGTATTTCATTGCACCGATGCGCGAAGAGCTGTCCCGTTACGGGATCGAAGAGACCCGTTCGGCCGCCGACGTCGACGGCCTGCTGGCCAAGGGCGGCACGGCGATGATCGTGGTCAACTCCGTGTGCGGTTGCGCGGCCGGCAAGGCGCGGCCCGGCATCGTGCAGTCCTTGCAGCATTCGGTCAAGCCCGACCATGTGGCGACCGTCTTCGCCGGCGGCGATGTGGAAGCGACGGCGCGCGTGCGCGAGATCCTCTCCGACTATCCGCCCTCGTCGCCCTCGGTGGCGCTGTTCCAGGACGGCAAGCCCGTCTACTTCATGCCGCGCATGGCGATCGAGAGCTCGGACGCGCTCACGATCTCTGAAAACCTCAAGCGCGCCTACGAGCAGTACTGCGGCCAGAGCCAGCAGGCCTGAGTCGGCCCCACGCGGTCCGCTATCATGGCGATCGCATGGCTCGATTGGCGCGGCTGCTCGTTGCTCTCTGCTGGTTTGTCGGCCTCGGCGCCGTCTCGGGCCGCTCGGCTCCCAACGTCGTCATCCTGTTTGCGGACGACCTGGGCTACGGCGACATCGGCCCGTACGGCGCTGAAGGCTACTCCACCCCCAATCTGGACCGCATGGCCGCCGAAGGAATCCGTTTTACGGATTTCTACGTGCCGGCCCCGGTCTGCACGCCTTCCCGGGCCGCGCTGCTCACCGGCAGCTATCCGATGCGGGTGGGTCTGGCGAACCGCGTCCTGTTCCCGTTCTCCCAGCACGGCCTGAACCCCGACGAGATCACCCTGGCCGAGCTCCTCAAAGGCCAAGGCTACCGTACGATGGCCGTGGGCAAGTGGCATCTGGGCCACCAGAAGAAGTTCCTGCCCACGCGGCAAGGCTTCGATGAGTACTTGGGTATCCCGTATTCCAACGACATGGGCAGCCACCGCTACCCGGCCCAAGGCTTCGTCTCGCCGCCCCTGCCGATCCTCCACAACGAAGACCTGGTGGACCAGCACCCCAGTCAAGCTCTGCTCACCCAGCGCTGGACGGCCGCCGCCGTGGACTTCATCGAGCGCAGCGCCGGCTCGCCGTTCTTCCTCTACCTCGCGCACAGCATGCCGCACCTGCCCATCGACGCCTCGTCGGACTTCAAGGGCGGCACCGAGCACGGCCTCTACGGCGACGTGATCGAGGAGCTGGACTGGTCCGTCGGTCAGATCTTCGCTGCGCTGGCCCGCGCCGGCGTGGATGACGACACGCTCGTCGTCTTCACGTCCGACAACGGTCCCGTCGTGCGGCCGGCCCGTCAGCTCGGGCATCAGTCGGGCTCGGCCGGCCCCCTGCGCGGCTCCAAGAACACTACCTGGGAAGGCGGCATGCGCGAACCCGGCCTGATGCGCTGGCCGGCGAAGATCCCCGCCGGCGCGGTCTGCCGCGAGTTGGCCACCACCATGGACCTGCTGCCGACCATCGCCAAGCTGGCCGGAGCGACGCCGCCCGCCGACCGCATCATCGACGGCAAAGACATCGCGCCGCTGCTGTTCGCCGAGCCCGGCGCGCGGTCGCCCCACGAGGCCTTCTACTACTACCGCGACGAGCGGCTGCAGGCCGTGCGCAGCGGCCGCTGGAAGCTCCACACCTACCGCCCCGAGTGGAACGACCAGCCGCACGAGCCGCTGCTGTTCGACCTGGAGACCGACGTCGGCGAGACCACCGACGTGGCGGCAAAAAACCCCGAAGTCGTGGCCCGCCTGCAAGTCCTGGCCGACAAGGCCCGAGCCGACCTGGGAGACGCCGCCCGCGGCCGGCGCGGACAGAACGCCCGGCCTCCCGGCAGACTGTAGGAGGTCCAGCAGAGCTCATGCGCAACTTTCGCCGAGTTCTGGTGTTGACCAACAGGTGAGCCCCTCCGGCCGCATCCTCGCCTGCCTGCTCGCCCCTGTGGCCTGGGCCTGCGCGGCCGACTCGTTCGAAGTTCCCTCGGCCTGCCGGAACCCGGTCTACTGCCGCGAATCCGGCCGGTTCGAGGTCGAATCCCAGCTCGCCGATTGGACCGACGACGCCCGCAACCGGACCCTGCCCGTCAAGATCTACCGGCCCAAGGGAGTGTCCGAGCCGCTGCCGGCGATCCTGTTCTCGCACGGGCTGGGCGGCTCCCGCGAGGCGGCTGAATACGCCGGCCGCTTCTGGGCCTCGTTCGGCTACCTTTCGGTCCACGTGCAGCACCCCGGTACGGACGCCTCCGCCTGGCGCGGCGAAACCAGCCGGGAAGGCGTGATGGAAGCCCTGCAGGGGTCGCTGACTTGGCGCAATATCGACGCCCGCTACCGCGACGTCGGCTTCGTCGTCGAGCAGCTACGCCAAGGCGTGGCGGGCCGCGTCGATCCTCGCCGGATCGGCATCGCCGGCCACTCCATGGGCGCTCACACCGTACTGGCCGCCGTCGGGCAGCGCCCCGGAGGCATCCGCCGGCTGTCCTACAAGGTCGACGGCTTGGCAGCCGCCGTCGCCATGAGCCCATCCCCGCCGCAGAACGCAGGCGCCGGCCGGCTGGAGGCCGTCTACGCGGACATCGAAGCACCGATCCTGCACCTGACCGGCACGGAAGACGACTCGCCGCTGCAGAAGGATCTGCGGCCCGCGGACCGCCAAAAACCCTTCCACGACATCCCCTCCCACCCGCAGTACCTGCTGGTGTTCGAGGGCGGCGACCACATGCTCTTCTCCGGACGCACGCCCGGCCTGCGGGAAAACCCCCTCTATGCCCGCGACCACGGCTGGATCTGCGCCGTCACGACGGCTTTCTTCGACGCCACGCTGCGCGGCGACGCGCAAGCGAAAGCCTGGCTCGACGGCCTGCGGGCGGAAGACTTCGGCGGCGACGCCGCGGTGTACGAGACCAAGTAAGCGACCCGCCCTAGGCCCCGGCCAGCCTGGGCGTCAGCAGCCAGCACAGCGAGGCCTGCGGCTGCGGCCCCATGCCATGGAGCTCAAAGCAAGCCAGGGCGGCCTTCTTCATCGCGATGGCGTCGCCGGGCGTGCCCAGCAGGGTGCAGGCCAGCTCGCTCAACTGCGGATTGTGACCCACGATCAGCAACTGCCCGGAGTCTCGAAAGTCCCGCAGCTCGTCCCAAATCTCGAGCGGCGGCGAGTACGGCAGCAGCTTGTCGGTCTCGATCAAGGGCTCCTCGAAGGCCAGCTCCTCGGCCGCGATCTGCGCCGTCTGCACGGCTCGCACATATGGGCTTACGAGGATGTGGTCCGGCGCAAAACCGGCAGCGCGGGCCGTTGCGATCACCTTGCGCAGCTTCCTGCGTCCGTCCTGCGTGAGCTGGCGTTGGGAGTCCGGTCCGCCGGCGCGATCCTCGGCGATGGCATGCCGCAGGACGTAGAGCTTCATGGTGTTCCAGCGTAGCACCCGCGGCGGGCTACAATCCCAAGTGATGGCGTCCCGCAAACGCCGCGCCGCCGCGGCGTCGACGTCCCCGGATTGGGTCCTCCGCCTGCCGTGGCTGGCCGCCCTGACGGCCTTCGTGGTCTTCCTGCCGGCGTTGGGCAACGGCTTCGTCAACTGGGACGACGACCGCAACTTCCTCGACAACCCTTTCTTCCGCGGCCTCGCTCCGGAAAACCTGCGCTGGGCTTTCTCCACCTTCCTACTCGGCCACTATCACCCGCTCACTTGGCTGAGCCTGGAGGCCGACTACGCCGTCTGGGGCCTCGATTCCGTCGGCTACCACCTCACCAGCGCCCTGTTGCACGCCGCCGCCACCTTCTTCGTGTGCCTGCTGTTCGGGGAGCTGATCCGGCGAGCGCGCGGCGAGGCCGCGGCGTCGCCGGCGACCCTGTGGGGCGCCTTCGTCGGGGCTCTGCTGTTCGCCCTGCACCCTTTGCGCGTGGAGTCGGTGGCCTGGGCCAGCGAGCGCCGCGACGTGCTCTCCGGCTTGTTCTACGCCCTCACGCTGTGGCTCTATGTGCGGGGCCGTCTGGCCGCCTCGCTGGCCGCCTTCACCGCCGCTTTGCTGTCGAAGGTGATCGTCGTCACGCTGCCGGTCGTGCTGCTGATTCTAGACGTCTACCCGCTCCGGCGCCCGCTTTCGCTGCGCGTGGCGCTCGAAAAGGCGCCGTACTTCGGCCTGGCGCTGCTGTTCGGGCTGATCGGCGTGGGCCGCTACGAGGCCGGCGTCAGTGGCGTGGCGGCCAACCTGGACCTGTATCCGGGCCTACGCCTGGCCCTTTCGGTCTGGGGGCTGGCGTTCTATGCCTTCAAGACGGTCGTCCCGTTCGGCCTCTACCCGATGGTGGTCCCCACGGCCGACCCGCAGCCGACCGATGCGCTGTTTCTGGCCTCCGGCGCGCTGGTCGTCGGCGTCACCGCAGCGGCCCTGTGGCTGTGGCGCGGCGGCCGGCCCGCGCTGGCGGCGGCTTGGGCGGCCTACGGGGTCACGCTGCTGCCGGTCCTGTCGATTCTGCGGCTGGACCGCCAGCAGTCGGTCGCCGACCACCACAGCTATCTGGCCACACTGGGGCTGGCGGCGCTGGCCGGCGGCCTCTGGTCCTTCTGGAGCGACCGAGCCCGGCGGCCCGCCGCCGCCACGGCCGCCGCCGCGCTGGTCCTGCTGGCCGCCCTCACCATCCGGCAGATCGGCTTCTGGGCCGACTCGGAAACGCTCTGGCGGCGCACCGCCGAGGCCTTTCCCGAGGCGATCGTCGCCCACAACAACCTAGGCCGGGCGCTGGCGGAGCAGGGCCGCGCCGATGACGCCATCGCCTCGTTCGAGCGCGCCGTGGCCGTCGATCCGCGCTACGCCCACGCACAGTACAACCTCGGCTCGATGCTGATGCAGAGCGGCCGCCTGGCCGAAGCCGAGGCCGCCTTCCGCGCCGGACTGGACCGCCAGCCGCGCTTCGCCCAAGGCTGGAGCGACCTCGGCAACTGCCTGCTGCGCCAGCGCCGCGTCGAAGAGGCGATTCAGGCCTACGACCGAGCGCTCGAGGTCGACCCCAACCACGCCGACGCCCGGCACAACCGCAACCTGGCCATGCAACTGCTCTCCGCGGAGGGCCGGCCCTAGGGCCTTGCTATCCTGACCGCTGATGACCCGCCGCGATCTCCTCGTCGCCTCCCCCGCCCTGGCCGCCGCCGTCGGCTGCTCCCGCGGGCCCGACTCCGCGCCCGGCGGCGCCCCCGTCGAAACCGCCAAGACCCACCAGTGGCATCTGCGCTACGCCCCGCGCATGTCCTTCCTCGGCGACGCCTACTCGGTCGAGCAGCATCTGGAGATCTACGCCGACTACGGCTTCCGCGCCTTTGAATACAACAACCTGCCCCGCAACCACTCCCTGCAGGAGGCCGAGGGCATCCGCCGCAAAATGGATTCGCTCGGCATGGAGATGGGCGTCTTCGTCGTCAATTCCGGGGGCTGGAAGGGCGACGCCCTCGTCGACCGCAAGTTCCACGAAGGCTTCCTCAACGACGTGCGCACCGCCGTCGACTACCACAAGGTCATCCGCAACCGCTGGGCCACCGTCACCAGCGGCCTCTCGGTCGACTACCTCTCGCTCGAACGCCAAACCGAAAATGTGATCGAAGGGCTGAAGAAGGCCGCCGAGATCGTCGAGCCGACCGACCTGACGCTGGTGCTCGAGCCCCTCAACGTCCTCGTCGACCACGCCGGCTACCACGTGGTCACGTCCGAGTTGGCCGCCCGCATCATCGACGGCGTCGGCAGCCCTCACGTGCGAATCCTCTTCGACATCTACCACCAGCAGATCTCCGAAGGGAATCTCACCAACAACATCGACAAATACTGGGACCGCATCGCCTACTTCCAGGTCGGCGACGTGCCCGGGCGCAAGGAGCCCGGCACCGGCGAGATCCGCTACCAGCACCTGTTCCGCCACCTCTACGAGAAGGGCTACCAGGGGATCCTGGGCATGGAGCACGGCCTCTCCGGCGAAGGCCTCGCGGGCCTCGAAAAATGCTTCGAGGAGTACCGCCGGGCCGACACCTGGGAGTAGCGCTCAGCCGGTTCCATGCGGATTCAACTCTTCTACATCGGCAAGGCCCGCAGCCGTCCGCTCAACCAGGCCGCTCAGGAGTACGCCACCCGCCTGGGCCGCTACTGCCGCTTCGAGATGCGCGAGATCAAGGGCGAGAAGGACGCGGCTGATGACCGCAAGGCGCTTCGCATCCTGCTCGATCCCCTCGGCGAATCGCTCAGCTCCGACCAGTTGGCCGGTGTGGTGGAAAAAGCCGAGCGCGATATCTCCTTCTACGTGGGCGGCGCCGACGGCTGGACCGACGAGTTTCGCGCCTCGGCTGACCGGCTCCTGTCCCTGTCGAAGATGACCCTACCGCACGAGCTGGCCCGCGTGATGCTGGCCGAGCAGATCTACCGGGCGTTCACGATCCTGCGCAACCACCCCTACCCGCGCTAGCTACTCGTCGAGGTACTCGCTCAGCGGGGGCCGCAGCAGCTTGGCGACTTCCGGGTCGTTGCGGTTCTCCGGCGTCGCCACCGCGATGCCCGTGTCGACGCGGTTGGGAACCGACTGCCCCTTGATCTTGTCGACGATCGTGCGCACGCCCTCCTCGCCCATCTTGAAGGGGTTCTGGAGTACCAGGCCCTGGATATCGCCGGCCTCGAGCGCCTGGATCAGCTTGTCGCTGGTGTCGAAGCCCACGAACTTCACCTTGCCCGTCAGGCCCGCGTCAGTCAGCGCCCGCAGCATCCCGAAGGTCGTCGATTCGTTCGGCGTGAAGATGCCCGTCACGTCGCCGCGAAAACGGTTGAGCAGGTTCTCGGCCATCTGGTAGCCGCTCTCCACGGTCACGCCGCCGTACTGGTTGTCTGACAGGATCTCGATCTCGGGAAACTTGCGAATCTCGTCGAGAAAGCCCTGCTCGCGGGCGCCCGTGGATTCCACGCCCACCATCGCGCGCATCATGATGATCTTGCCCTTGCCGTCCAGGATCTCCGCCAGCCGCTTGGCGCCGGCCACGCCGCCGTCGTAGTTGTCGGTGGCGACCAGGCTCACGTGGTCGTCGCCCTCGAGTCCGGAATCCACGCACACGGTGGGAATGCCGGCGGCCTTGGCCTCCCGCACCACCTGCCGCAGCCCGGCCCTGTCTAGCGGCGCCAGCACGATGCCGTCGACCTGCCGGGCGACCATGTCTTCCACCACGGCGATCTGCTGCTCGCGGTCGTCTTCCTTCTGCGGGCCCTTCCAGACGATCTCCACGCCGAGCTCGCGGCCCGCCTTCACCGCTCCCGCGTGGATGGCTTTCCAGTGCTCATGGGTGGTGCCCATGGGGATGACGGCGATGGTGAGTGTCCCTTCCTTGGGACCGTCGCCGCCGCCGCAAGCGCTCAGCAGCAGGGCCGAGAGGAGGATCGCAGGCAAGTAGGTGCGCATCGATCCTGCGATTGTACCGAAGGCGGCCTTCGGCGCCGGACCGGCCGACTCAATCGCCCGCCGAAGCCGCCACGCCCAACCGCTTCATCTTCTTGATCAGCCCCTGCCGGCTGATTCCTAGCGTCTCCGCCGTCCGCGCCTGGTTGAAGCCGTGCGCCGCGAGAGCCTTCTCCACCAGCCGCCGCTCGTGCTCGGCCAGGGCCGCCTCCAGCGACGAGGGCTCCTCCGCCGCCTCTTCGCCCGCCGCCGCCTCCTTGGGCGGAACGGCCGCGCGGGCCACCTCCGGCGAAAAGTCTCCGGGCTCGATGCGCTTGCCCATGGCGCAGATCGCCGCCCGCTTGACCTCGTTCTGGAGCTGCCGCACATTGCCCGGCCAAGGGGCGTTCCCCAAGCAGTCCAGCGCTTCGGGCGAAAACGTCAGCTCGCTCCGGCGCATCTGTCCGGCGATTTCGCGCAGAAACGAATGCGCCAGCTCCGGGATGTCGTCGCGAATCTCCCGCAACGCCGGCGTGCGGATGCGGATCACGTTGAGGCGATAGAAGAGGTCTTCGCGAAACCGCCCGGCGCGGATCTCGGCTTCCAGGTCGCGGTTCGTGGCCGCCACCACGCGCACGTCCACCGCGGTCTCGCTGCGCGCCCCCAAGCGCTGTACGCGCCGCTCCTGCAAGACCCTCAGGATCTTGGCCTGCGTGCCCGGCGGCAGCTCTCCGATCTCATCCAGAAACAGCGTGCCGTGCTGGGCCGCCTCGAACTGCCCGATGCGCTTCTCCACCCCCGTCGCCACGCCCTTCTCGATGCCGAACAGCTCCGCCTCCACCAAGCTCTCCGGCAGGGCGGCGCAGTTGAGCGCCACGAACGGGCCGTCGGCCCGCAAGCCGCTGTAGTGGATCGCTTTGGCGAAGACTTCCTTGCCGGTGCCGGACTCGCCGGTGATTAGCACGTCCACATCGGCGTCGCGCACCCGCTCCACCATCCGCAGCGCCTCCTGGATGGGCGCGGACGAGCCGAGAATGCCCTGCGGCGAGAACCGCGAGCGCACCTCGCGCAGCAATTGGGTGTTTTGGGTCGCCAGCCGGTCGCGGTCCTGGCGCAGCTCGCCGATGAGCTGCGCCGTCCGCAACACCGGCGCGGCGTGGCCGGCGATGATGCCCAGCAGACGCCGGTCGGCGTCGTCGAACCCGCCGTCGTCACGCTTGTTGAAGGCCAGCACGGCCCCCAGCATCGCGCCCTTGAAGCGCAGCGGGGCGGCCAGCAGCGAGCGCAACCGCGGCTGCCCCTCGGCCAGATCGGAGAAGCGCTCGTCGCCGGCCGGGTCGTTGACCGTCAGCGCCCGCTGGTTCTGCAGCATCCACCCCAGGATCTGCTTGCCCGCCGAAAACGAGCCTTGGGGACCGCTGGAACGCTGCTGCCGCCAGAAGGTCTCCAGGCCGCCCTTGCCCAGCTCGTCGTCCGAGAGCAGATAGATCACCGCCTGCTCGGCGTCGAGCGCGCTGACGCATTTCTGCGTCAGCAGCTCGATGATGTCTTCCAGGCTGTCGGCCGCGCCGGTGGCGTTGGTGATCTCGGCCAGCGTCGAGAGCTCGCGGACGGAGCGCCGCAGCCCGCGATTCTCTTCTTCGATCTGTGCGGGCGTCGGCATCCGGCCAGGTCTCGGGTTCGTCAGGCGGCGGCGATCAGCTCCTGCAGGGCCTTGGCGCACAGCACGCTGCCCTGGAACTTGTTGCCGCCCGGGCCGCCCCAGTGGGTCTCCACGCTCACCATGCCCTCGTAGCCGTCTTCGACCAGCGCCGTGAGCTGGCCGGCCCAGCCCACCGAGCCTTCCCCGATCACGCACCACTCCATGCCGTCCTCGAAGAAGCCGTCCTTGGCGTGTACGTGCACGATGCGGTCCGCCGGAGCCTCCCGGTAGTCATCGGGATAACCCTGAAAGCCCGAAACGCTCGAGTTGGCGGGGTCCCACACCAGGCCCAACTTCGGGTGCGGCACGGCGTCGAGCACCGGCCGGACCTCTTTGGCGGTGGAGAGGTTGCAGGCGTGCTCGTTCTCGAGCCCGATCGTCACGCCGTGCGGCGCGGCGATCTCCACGGCCTGCTGCAACGACTCGATGATCGGGTCGCGCAGGGCCAGCGGCTCCACCGTGCGCCAAAAGCTGAACACGCGCACGATCGGCGCTTCGAGCATGTTCGCCACCTCCACCGCGCGGCGCAGCACTTTCGGCTGGTCCTCGAAGGTGTGAGCGGCCTTGAAGGCGTCCTGGTGGAAGCGCTGATCGATCGGCCCGCCGGCCGGGTGGACGCATTTGAACACCGGCGAGGCGACGCCGATAATGCTGCGGCCATAGCGGTCCGCCAGCGCCTTGATCTCCTTCACCTTCTCGTCGCTGAGGTCGACGATGTTCTGGTCCCAAACAGTGCGGACTTCCAGGGCGGGCACGCCGATCTCGACGGCGGTCTGGCACATCCGCTCGAAGTCCTGGGTAAATTCGTCAGTAATGACGGCAACGGGAAACTTGGCCATGGCTGTTAGACCAGTGTATCCCGCCCGGGCCGAACGAGCCCTCCGCCAAGGCCGTTACAGCGACACAGCGTCCTGAATTTTCTCGGCAATCGCGGGCAAACCGGCCAGTCTCGCCGCCGGGTCGCGCAAAGGCATCCGAGCCAGCAGCGCCTCCGGCGGGCTCTGGACAAGGTCTCCGCCGATTCCCGAACCGATCGTCTCAGCCAGCAGGCTCGCGGCGCCGACCAGACAAGCTTCGCAGCCCCTCAGACCCAAGTCGCTGTCGTGGTGCTGCGAGAGCGCCGCGCGCATCGATTCCGGTAACCCCATGTGGTCCACCAACAGCGCCCCGACCTGTTCGTGGTCCATGCCGAAGATCCGCCGCTCGGCCTCCCGCCAGTCCACCGGCTCGTGATCGTACAGCACGATCAGCCGGCGGTACTCCTCCGGATGCATCGCCAGCAGCGCCAGCGCGCCCAAGTCGTGCAGCAAGCCCAACGCGTACGCCCGGCCGGCGGGAATGTCGTAGTCCTCGCTCAAGTACTCCGTCAGAATGGCCGAAGCCACCGAATGCCGCCACAGCCGGCGCAGCTCGGGCATGCCCAGGGCCGCGCCGATCAGCCCCCGCACCGCCGCGTTCAGGCAGACGCGGCGGGCCTCCTTCATCCCGATCACGACCAGGGCTGTATCCAGGTCCAAAATGGCTCCCTGGTGCCGCGCGTAGCGCGCCGAGTTCGAGACTTTGATGGCCTCGGCCGCCAGCGCCGGCTCGCGGCGCAACACGGTGGCGATGTCTTGCACCGACGCTTCCTGATCGTCGAGTAAGCTGATCAGCTCCAGCGCCACCGCCGGAAAGACCGGCAGCCGGTCGAAGGAGAACCCTTGGGGGGTCACGAGCGCGGCCGCAGTGGGATCCGTCGAGGGTCTCATGCCTAGTCTCTACATCGGCACTTTGGGCCGCTTTCGGCACACGACTCACAAAAAACCGATAATGGCGGGGATGCGGGCGGTGGTCCAGCGCGTGACGCGCGCCGAGGTCAAGGTTGACGGAGCCACCACCGGCCGAATCGGCGCAGGCCTGCTCACCCTACTCGGCGTGGGGCAGGGAGACGACGAGTCCGACGCGGTCTACCTCGCCGACAAGATCGCCGGCCTGCGCATCTTCGAAGATGACGACGGCAAGATGAACCTCTCGGTCGGCGATATCGGCGGCGCCGTGCTGGTCGTCTCGCAGTTCACCCTCTTCGGCGATGTGCGCCGCGGCCGGCGGCCCAGCTTCGACGGCGCCGCGCCTCCCGCCGAAGCCAACCGGCTCTACGAACGCTTCTGCGAGCTGTTGCGCGAGCGCGGCCTGCCGGTGGAAACCGGCGTCTTCCAGGCCATGATGGACGTCGAGCTGCTCAACCAGGGCCCCGTCACCATCCTGCTGGACTCCAAGAAGCTGTTCTGATCGCCCGATTCTCGCCGGCCGCCCTTGCGGCGCGCGCCGATTCGCGTAGGATGGTCAGCATGTCGGACCAACTCACCCGTCGTCAGCTCGGTCTCGCGGGCCTGGGAGCCGCCGCCCTGGCCTCTCCCGCCGCCGCCCAACCGCCGGCCGCCTACTCCGGCGCACTCGACGGCGCCGCCGACCGCGTCGACCCCAAGACCTTCGACACCGTGGCCTGGAGCCGCGCCCGCCACGCCGAAGCGCCCCTGCGGATGACCTTCCGGGCCTCCAACGCCGCCGACGCCCGCCGCTGGCAGCAGCAGCTCCGCAAAAAGCTCGTGGAGCTGCTCGGCGGCTTCCCCGCCAAGAAGGTCGAGCTGCGTCCGGAGACGCTCGAGGTCCGCGACTTCCCCGGCTACCGCCGAGAGAAGTTCGTCTTCTCCAGCCGCGACGGCGTGAGCGTTCTCGGCTACATGCTCACGCCCAAGTCCGGCGCGGCGCCGCATCCGGCCATGATCTGCCTGCCCGGCCACGGCCGCGGCGTCGACGACATCATCGGCGTCAACGATCAGGGCGGCGACCGCACCGACAAGGACGGCTATCAGCACGATTTCGCGCTGCAATGTGTGGAGCACGGGCTGGCCGCCGTGGCCATCGAGCAGATGGCCTTCGGCTGCCGCCGCGACGCGCGTGCGCAGGCCAAGGGGCTGGGCTCCTCGTCTTGCCAGCCCGCCGCCGGAGCCGCCCTGCTGCTGGGCGAGACCATGGTCGGCTGGCGCGTCTATGACGTGATGCGGACCATCGACTGGATCGAGACGCGCCCGGAGCTCGACGCCGCCCGCGTCGGCTGCATGGGCATCTCCGGCGGCGGAACCATCACCACCTTCGCCTCGGCGCTCGAGCCGCGCATCAAGGCCGCCATGATCAGCGGCTACCTCAACACCTTCCGTGACAGCATCCTCAGCCTGTCGCACTGCATCGACAACTACGTGCCCGGCATCCTCAACTGGTGCGAGATGTACGACGTGGCCGGCCTCATCGCGCCCCGCCCCTTGTTCGCCGAGTCCGGCGAGAAGGACGGCATCTTCCCCGTGGAAGCCAGCCGCGCCAGCTTCGAGCGGGTCAAGAAGGTATACGAGACGTTCGGACAGGGCGCTCTGGCCGAGCAGGAAGTCTTTCCCGGCGAGCACAGCTTCTGGGGCAAGCGCGGGCTGCCTTTCCTGGCCGCGCACCTGTAGCGTCCGGCGGACCGTTCAGTGCGTCTTGCGCTGAGCGCCGGCGGCGGAGATCCGCGCGTGCCGGTCCGCCGTCAGCATCTGGCGCATCAGCCGGTCGACCCGCACCACGCCCTCCAGCGTCCCTTGCGCATCGGTCACCGCCAACGGGTCGAAGCGCTGGTCCGGCGGACGCGTCAACGCGCGCTCCAGTGTGTCTTGCGCGCTATGTTCCGGCTGCGCCTTCAGGAACTCGCTCAGCGTCCGCACGCCGGCCAGCGGATGGCGCTGCACCACGCGGCTGGGACGGCCCCAACCGTCCACCACCACCGCCAGGTCCACCCGGTCGCTGTTCGCCAGCAAGGCCTCGGCTTCCTCCAGGTTCTCGTAGACCGGGCACTTCTCCGTCGACAGAGCCACCGTCTCGGCCGACTGCGCGGCCTTCACGCGCGAGCGGATGCCGTCAGCCTTCTCCTGATCCACCGGACACATCTCCGGCACAGGACGGCCCAGCCAGTAGCCCTGGCCCAGCGGCACCGACAGCCGGATCAACTCGTCGAGCTCGTCCGACGTCTCGATGCCCTCGGCGATCACCCAAGCGTCCAGGCGGCCCGCCGCCGCCCCCACCATCTCGATCAGGGCGGACTTGGCGCAGTCGGAATCACAGTCGGTGACGAAGATCCGGTCCAGCTTCACGAACTCGGGCTTGAGCTCCATCACGTGCTTCAAGCTCGAATAGCCCGAGCCGGCGTCATCCACGGCCAGCAAACCGCTGCGCTCGCGAACCGCTTTGATCTTCTTGTGGACTTCCGCGTACTCGGCCACGGACTCGTTCTCGGTGATCTCCACCACGACTCCGGCCAAGCTGCGGTGACTCTCCAGAATGGCGTCCCAGCGCGAGGAGAGCAGAAAGCTGGGGCTGACGTTGATGGTCAGAAAGCAGTTGGCCGGCAGGTGGCGCCGCGACAGGATGGCCTGGCGGGTCACCAGCTCCTCGAGCTCCGGCCGCTGCCCGAATCTCTCGGCGGCGGCAAACCACTTGTCAGGCGACAGCGGCACGCGCCCCTGGAAGCGCACCAGCGCCTCATACCCCACGGCCACGCCGCGGTGCAGGTCGACGATGGGCTGGTAGCAGAAGCCGAAGGGAAGCTTTCCCTCGAGCACGGACTGCAACGTCGAGCGCAGATCCGCCTCGGAGCCCGCCTCCGGCCTGTCGGCGGCCGACCCCGCCACGAAGGGGCTATTGAACGCAGGGCTGGTCTTCTCCGCCGGCACTTCCGGTCAGGCCCTTTCGATCCCCAGCCTCAAGCGACCGGCTGAATGAGCGAACGGACGCGCTCCACGAGCTCGGCGGGAATATCGGTCATGCCGTGGTCATCGCGCGCATGGGCCGCCACGGCCTCCAAAATCTTTCCTTCGGAATCCGCGCGAAACACGGCCTTGCAACCGGGAACGACATCGCCGCACGAGAACTGCTTCATGGAAAATCCTCCTTTCAGCCGGAGCCTACAACTCCGTTACATCCCACAGTGTAGGAGGGCGAACAAGCGTTGGTATCAGGCCTTGCCCTGACCCATCTCAGGAAAGCCCCCCAGAAAACACAGCGTCCCAGCCTATGACTGTTGGAACCGGGGAAGATGGAGGGCGGCGGAATCCCTGGGCCTTCCAGTCGAAAAAGGCTCCGAAATAGCGTTTGGATTCCAACTCCCCGCGGGCGAGAATGCCCGCCGCCATCCGTCCTAGTAGTAGCTCCGGCGCAGCACCCGCGGACGCCGCCGCGGCCGGGTCAGAATCAGCAAAGCCCCCGCGACGAACCCGCCGATATGAGCCCACCAAGCCACCCCCGCCCCCTCGGACACCGTCGTGGCGCCCGACAGGAACTGGATCGCGAACCAGTACAGCAGCATCACCGCCGCCGGCAGCTCCACGGTCGTGAACACGACCAGAATCGGGATGAGCGTGGTGATGCGAGCCCTCGGAAAGCGCACCACATAGGCGCCCATGACGCCCGAGATCGCCCCGCTGGCCCCCACCGACGGCAGCGTCGACAGCGGATTCGACAGATAGTGCGCCAGCGAAGCCAGCACGCCGCAGCCCAAGTAGAACGCCAGATATTGGCCGTGGCCCAGGTCGTCTTCGATGTTGTCGCCGAAAATCCACAGGAACCACATGTTCCCCAGCAGGTGCATCCAGCCCCCGTGCAGGAACATCGACGTGAAAATCGGAATGAGCCCCGCCTCCAGCGACGCCCGTCCCGTCAGAGCCGCCGACACCCGGGCCGGCACCGCCCCGAACGACATCACGAAGGCCTGCTCGCCTTCCGGCCCGTACCGCGTGTACAGGCTCATCTGGAACAGGAACACCAGCACGTTGACGCCGATCAGCGCCAGCGTCACGCCGGGAAACGTCCAGCGCGGAGCGTCGTCGCGAAGAGGAATCATCGGGCGGGCTTTACCTCGGACCAGCCTAGCAGGCTACTTTCCGTTGACGCGCGTATGAAACTCGGGGTGCGTCCGCCGCTCTCCGTGGGCCATCAGCTCCTCGGCTTCGGCCCGCGAACGGACCCCGCCGCGCGCCCCCAGCGCTTTGCAGTTCAGCGCCGCCATGGCGTTGCTGAACTCCAGAATGCGTCCCAGTGGCCAGCCTTCGAGCACGCCGTAGCAGAATCCGCCGTGGAAGACGTCGCCGGCGCCGGTGGTGTCCACGCAGTTCACCACGAAGGCCGGCGCGTAGTGGAACTTGCCGTCCTCGAGAGCCAGCGAGCCATGGGCGCCCAGCGTCATCGCCGCCACCCGCATGCCGTACTCGTTCTGGATCAGCTCGAGCGCCTTGAAGGGGTCTCGCTCGTTGGTCCACTGGACCGGAAAGTTCGTGCTGGCGATCAGATAGTCCACGTACGGCAGCACCTGGTCGAAGCCGTGGTAGATCGTGTCCACGTCCACCGTCACCGGCACGCCGTGCTCGCGGGCGATGCGGGCCGCCTTGGCGACCGCCGGCGTATCGTGCCCGTCGATGTGCAGCAGCCGGGCGCAGGCGATCTGCTCCTCGTTGATCTCGTCGGGCTCCAGGCGCAGGCAGTCCTGCCGACGCCACAGCACCGTCCGCTCGCCGGTCGACTGGTCGATGATGATGTAGGCCGACTGGTTGGGGCAGCCCTCGCGGATCTGTACGTCGGAGACGTCCACGCCTGACTCGGTCAGGCTCTTCATCTGCAGCTTGCCCCGAAAATCGTCGCCGACCGTGCCGATGTATTTGGTCCGCAAGCCGAGCTTCTGGCAGGTGACGATGGCGCTGGCGACCTGGCCGCCGACGCTCAAGATCTCCTCGACGAAGGGTTCCTTGCCGCTGTAGGAGGGAAAGCGCGGCACGATCAGCAAGGTATCGGTCGCGTTCAACCCGACGCCGACGGCGTCGAACGTTTTGGACATCAACTCCACAACGTACCCCAGCCCGCCCGAAGGCGGCAACGGGCGCACCCCGTCGGCCGGGCATGCAATGTCGGCGGGGCGTACAATGAGGAGCGTCATGCGCTGGCTGACGCTTCTCGGTGTGTTGACGGCGACGGCGACCGCCGCGCCGGCTCAGATGACGGTGAGCCCCGCCGCCGGGGCGTCGCACCAGTCGACCCACGGCGTGCAGCCGTCCGCCGGCTACGGCGTGGCGCACGGCTCCGGGGGCGGCGACGCCCGCGTCGGCGCCGGCGGCATCGGTCCGCGCACCGGCAACATCGTCTATCCCGGCACGCCCGGCGGTTCCAGCACCGGCAGCATCGTCTCGCCCGGCCTGCCGAATTCGCCGGCCCGGCCGCCCAATATCCTGCATCCCGGCACGCCCAGCCCGACCACGCAAACCCCGACCACCCAGCGGCCTCCGGTGGTCTCGCCCGCGCCTCCCGTCAACCCGGGCCCGCGCCCGGGCCGAGGCGGCCGTACCGCCTACTATCCGCTCTACTTCCCCATCTACGGGATGTATCCCTACTACAGCGCGCCGAACGTGATCCAGGTCCAGCCGAACGTGCAGACCCAGTCCAGCGCCAGCCACGTCATCGTCGTCGGCGATGAGAAGGCGGATGCAACGGCCCCGGAACCGGAAGCCCCTGCGGACGGCAGCGATCCGAACGCGGCCCCGGCCCAAGACCCCGAGTACTGGCTGATCGCCCTGCGCGGCGGGCTCATCTACGCCGCCGCCGACTATCAGGTCGAGCCGCACGCCCTGTGGTTCCTGACCGCCCAGGGAGACGAGTACGTCGTCCCGCTGGCCGAAGTCGACGTGGCCTTCAGCCGCAAGCTCAACACCGAGCGCGGCGTCGAGATCAACCTCGACCTACCTTGAAGCGCCGCCTGGCCCCATTGGACAAACAAAAAGCCCGGGCCGTGTCCCGCGGCCCGGGCTGAAGAAGCGCGCCCTGCTCGGCAGAGCGCGCCGGGAGAAGATCGTCAGGCGTTGACGAGCTCGGCCTCGGGCGCCCCGACCGTCGTGAGCAGCATCTTGTGCTCCTCGCCGTCGCGGTCCACCCGTACCGTGTCGCCCTCGCCGATCTTGCCGTCGAGGATCTCCAGCGCCAGAGGATCCTGGATCATCCGCTGGATCACCCGCTTCAGCGGCCGTGCGCCGAACTGCTCGTCGTAGCCCTCGGCCAGCAGCAGGTCCTTGGCCGCGTCGGTCACCTCCAGGGTGATCTTGCGGTCCGCCACCCGCTTCTTGAGCTGCTCCAGTTGCAGGTCCACGATCTTGTGCAGGTGCTCGCGGCTGAGCTTGTTGAACACCATGATGTCGTCGACCCGGTTCAGGAACTCCGGACGGAAGTTCCGCTGCAGCTCCTCCATCAGCCGGTCGCGCATCTCCGAGTGGCCGTCGTCGGACTTCGAGTGCATCACCGAGAAGCCGATCTTGCCGTTCTTCTGGATCATCACCGAGCCGATGTTCGACGTCATGATGATCACCGTGTTGGTGAAGTTCACCGTGCGGCCCTTGCCGTCGGTCAGGCGCCCGTCGTCGAGCACCTGCAGCAGGATGTTGAAGACCTCCGGATGAGCCTTCTCGACCTCGTCGAGCAGGACCACCGAGTAGGGCTTGCGCCGCACGTGCTCGGTGAGCTGACCGCCCTCTTCGTAGCCGACGTAGCCGGGAGGCGCGCCGATCATCCGGGCCACGGCATGCCGCTCGCCATATTCGGACATGTCGATGCGCACCATCGCCTTGTCGTCGTCGAACAGGAACTCCGCCAGCGCCCGCGCCAGCTCCGTCTTGCCCACGCCCGTCGGGCCCAGGAAGATAAAGCTGCCGATCGGCCGGTTCGGGTCGCTCAGGCCCGCCCGGTTCCGCCGAATCGCGTTGGACACGTTGGCGACCGGCTCATCCTGGCCCACCACGCGCTCCTTGAGCCGGTCCTCCATGTGGACGAGCTTCTGCATCTCGCCTTCGAGCATGCGGCTCACCGGGATGCCGGTCCACTTGGCGACGATCCGCGCGATGTCCTCTTCGGTCACCTCGCCGCGCACCAAGCTCGAGTCGGTCTCCGAGGCTTCCAACCGCTTCGCCGCCTCCTCCAGCTCCTTCTCGAGCGCCGGCAACCGGCTGTAGCGCAGCTCGGCGGCGCGGTTGTAGTCGCCGGAAATCTGCGCCTGCTCAATCTCCTTGCGCAGCTTCTCCTGCTCTTCCTTCAGACCCTTCACGCGGTCCAGCAGGCCGCGCTCACTCTGCCACTTCTCGCGCAGGGTGGAAGCCTTCACGCGAAACTCCTCGAGCTCGCTCTCGATCGTCTGCAGCCGCTCCTTCGAGGCGCGGTCTTTCTCCTTGCTCAGGGCCTGCTTCTCGATCTCGAGCTGCATCACCTTGCGCTCGAGCTGGTCCACTTCCACCGGCGCCGAGTCGATCTGCATGCGCAGCGTGGCGCCGGCCTCATCGACCAGGTCGATCGCCTTGTCCGGCAGGAAGCGGTCGGCGATGTAGCGGTGCGACAGCATCGCCGCGGCCACCAGGGCCGAGTCGCGATAGCTGATCGAGTGGTGGATCTCGTAAGTCTCCTTGATGCCGCGCAGGATCGAGATGGTGTCCTCGACGCTCGGCTGGTCCACCAGCACGGTCTGGAAGCGGCGCTCCAGCGCGGCGTCCTTCTCGATGTACTTGCGGTACTCGTTGAGCGTGGTCGCGCCGATGCAACGCAGCTCGCCGCGCGCCAGCGCCGGCTTGAGCATGTTGGCCGCGTCAATGGCGCCCTCTGCGCCGCCGGCCCCCACCAGCGTGTGCAACTCGTCGATGAAGCAGATCACCTTGCCCTGCGCCTGCTCGATGTCCTTCAAGACGGCCTTCAGCCGGTCCTCGAACTCGCCGCGGAACTTCGTGCCCGCGACCATCGACGCCAAGTCGAGCGAGATCAGCTTCTTGTTCTTGAGCGACTCCGGAACATCGCCGTTGTGGATGCGCTGCGCCAAGCCCTCGACGATGGCGGTCTTGCCCACGCCGGGCTCGCCGATCAGCACCGGGTTGTTCTTGGTGCGCCGCGACAGCACCTGGATCACGCGCCGAATCTCATCGTCGCGGCCGATCACCGGGTCGAGCTTGCCTTGCCGCGCCCGCTCGGTCAGATCCAAAGCGTAGCGCTCGAGCGCCTGATACTTCGACTCCGGGTTCTGGTCGGTCACCCGCTGGTTGCCGCGCACGGCCTGCAGAGCGTGCAGGATCGCGTCATGCGTGGCCCCCATCTCGTTGAGCAGACGCCCGGCGGCGTCGCCCTTGTTCTGGCTCAGCGCCAGCAACAGGTGCTCGGTCGAGACGTACTCGTCCTTGAACCGCTCAGCCTCCTGCTGCGCCTTCTGAAACGTCTCCGCCAGTTGCGGGGCGAGCTGCGTGCCGCCCTGCACCCCTTGCACCTTGGGAAGGGACTTGAGCAGCTTCCGCGCGTCCTCGACCACCACTCGGGGCACGATGCCGCACTTGGCGTAGACCGCTTGCACCACGCCTTCCTGCTCTTCCGACAAAGCGATGAGCAGGTGCAGAGGGGCCACCAGTTGGTGGGACTCCTCCGCCGCCAGGAGCTGGGTCCGCTGGACGGCTTCCTGGGCCTTCTGAGTGAACTTGTCGAAACGGATCATGGCTGCTTGTCTCCCTCGTTTGAATTCGATGCGCCCTCAGGGGCGTTCGATGCAGGCGGGCGGGAACGCCGTCTCCCGGCGCCCCGCCCGCCGCCGACCCCGATTCCGGCTACTTCTGGATCGGAATCGTACGGGCCGTATTGGCCGGCTTGTCCACCTTCGGCAGATGGACCTTCAGCACGCCCTTGTCGTACTTCGCCTCGATCTTGTCGGCGGCGACGGTCTCCGGAAGAGCGAAGGTCCGCTGGAAGGAGCCATAGCGACGCTCCACCCGGTGGTAGTTCTCCTTCTTCTCCTCGTTCTCGAACTTGCGCTCGCCCTTGATGGTCAGATGGCCGTCCTCGACGCGCACGTCCAGGTCCTTCTCTTCCATCTCCGGCAGATCGGCCGAGACGACGATCTCCTTGTCGTCCTCGTAGATATCGACCGCCGGCGCCCAAGCCCGCGTCTCGCCGCGCGCCGGGGTCATGCCGAAGCCTCGGTCGAAGTCCTCGAAGAAGCGATCGAAATCGAACCACGGGGTCATGCCCCGGGGGTTGTACTTCATCAGCGACATCGTCTTGTCCTCCTTGCTTTGGCTGCTTACTGAATCGGGATGCGGCGGCTGCGATCGACCTTGGGGATGCGGATCTCGAGCACTCCGCGCTCGAAGCGCGCCTGCACGCCGTCGGCGTCCACGGCTTCCGGCAACCGGAAGCTGCGCTCGAAGGCGCCGCTCAGGCGCTCCCTCCGTAGCCACTGGGTCGAACCGTTCGTCTCCGGGCCCTTGCGCTCGCCGCTGACGCGCAAGACGCCCCCCTCGATCCTGGCCTCGACGTTGGATTCCTCCACGCCGGGCAGATCCAGGCGCAACAGATACTCCTTCTCGCTGTCGATCACGTCGACCGGCGGAGTCCAGGCCGTCGCCTTCTCCGGGGAAACGGCGACGCGCGGCCGCCAAGTCGGGTTCGTGTAGCGGATCAGTCTCATGATGGGTGCGGGCTCCTTTGTGCCTCCATCTCTAGAATAAAACCTTAGCGCAAGACTGTCAAGAATGTTTTTATAAATATGATCGACTCACGCTCATATTTCATTCGCACAACACTTCAGATGCTCGTTGTTCCCGCCCGGTTGCAACCGCCTCGAATTTCCCTCGACGCCGCCGCCCCCGAGCGCGTATGATGGGGCCGCCCATGACCCGCCGCGAGCTCTTGCTGACCGCCTCCTCCGCCCTGCTGCCGGCGGCTTGCGCCTCCGGCCCGCAACCCTCCCCGGAACAGGCTCCGTCGGCCTCCGCGGCCGACATCACCGTCGGCATCACCTCCAACACCCGCCCCGACTGGTCCGGCGGCGAGAACTTCCTGCTCTCGCTCGACGCGTGCGCCGCTCTGGGCTACCACTGGATCGAGACCTTCTACGGCTATCTCGAGCCCTGGTGGGATGAGCCGCAGAAGCTCGTCGACCTGCTGGCCGAGAAGGGCCTGAAGATGGAGACGGTCTCCAACAGCGGCCCCCTGAACATGCGCTTCCAGGACCCCGCCGCACGCGACGAGGTGATCGCCGATCACCTGCGGCTGGTCGACTTCATCCGCGCCATGGGCTGCGACCACCTCAAGATCAACTGCGGCGCCCCCAACCCCGGCGGCAACACCGAGGAGATCTACCGCGAACAGGCCAAGACCTTCGACGAGCTCGGCAAACGGATCTCGGACAAGGGGCTCAGGTTCGGCATCCACGCCCACCTGTGGTCGCAGTTCGAGACGCCGCGCGACGTCGAGCGCATCCTCGAGCTCACCGACCCCCGGCACGTCTGGTTCGTGCTCGACACCGGCCACGTGACGATGGCCGGCATGGACTCGCTCGAGCTGACCCGCCGCTACGGGCCGCGCATCATCGAGTACCACCTCAAGGACGTCGCGCCCAAGGACAAGGGCGGCTACAAGGGCCCGCCCATGGCGTCCGGCTCGGTCAACAACACCGCCGACGACCGCATCTTCTTTGAGCTCGGCGAGGGCGGCGTGGACTTTCCGGCCATCCTCGCCCACTTGAACGAGATCGCCTGGAAGGGCTGGTTCACCGTGGAGCTCGACCGCACCGGCTCCACCGCCAAGCAGAGCGCGGCGACCAGCAAGAAGTATATTGAAGAGGTCCTCGGGCTCACGGTTTGACCCGCCCCGAGCCGACCTCTCCCCGCATGTCCGACTACACTGACGAGCACGCCCGCGCCGGCATCGAAGCCGAGCTGCCCTCCATCGAGACCTGGCCCAACCAATACCGCGGCTACGTCATCCGCATCGAGATCCCTGAGTTCACCTCGGTCTGCCCCAAGACCGGGCTGCCCGACTTCGGCAAGATCATCCTCGAGTACGAGCCGGCCGAGCTGTGCCTGGAGCTCAAGTCGCTCAAGATGTACACGCTCGCCTACCGCAACCTGGGGATCTTCTACGAGAACGTCACCAACCGCGTGCTGGCCGACGTCGTCGCGGCGGTGCGTCCCGTGTGGGCCACCGTGACCGGCGAGTTCACCCCGCGCGGCGGCATCCAGTCCGTCATCACGGCGCGCTACAGGGCCTCCCAGGCGAGCTGAACGCTTCAGCGAAAGGACGAGCGGCCGAGGCTGATGCCGCGCCGAAATCGGCCGATGAGGAGAGCAGGAGCTCTTCCTCATGTCCCCTCAACGCTCTCTCGGCCGCCGCGGGCAGGCCATGGTCTTCATCCTGCTGACGGCGACGTTTTCGTTCCTGATGGCAGGCCTGGCCGTCGATTTCCTGTGGGCCTACGTCGTCAAGTCCCGGCTGGTGATGGCGGTGGACGCCTCCGCGCTGGCCGCCGTGCGCGCCCTGGGACGCGGCGACATCGCCATGAACCGCACGGTCTCGCTGGTTTTCGAGACCAACTTCCCGTCCGACTACATGCTGGCCAAGGGCGTCAACTTCACGCCGCCGGTGGTGAGCACGCCGGAGCCCGGCATCCGCGACGTCTTCCTCTCGGGAGAAGCCATCGCGCCCACCTTCTTCATGCGCATCCTCGGCTTCAACAGCCTGGAGGTCAGCGCCTCGGCCACGGCTTCGCGGCGCGACGTGAACATGATGCTGGTGCTGGACCGCTCGGCCTCGCTGCACCCGGACTTGGCCAACGCCTGGGGCGACGTGCAGGAGGCCGCCATCTTCTTCGTGGAGCAGTTCGATGACGCCCGCGACAAGCTCGGCGTGGTCACCTTCGGCACCGGCGCCCACGTGGACCGCGCCCTGAGCACCAACTTCAAATCGTCGGTCACCAGCGCCATCAACTCGCAGGTCGTGGCCCGCTCGGCCTCCACCAACTCGCCCCAAGGGCTGTGGCTGGCCTATGCGGAGCTGCTGAGGGTCAGCGACCCCAACCCCATCAACGCCATCGTCTTCTTCACCGACGGCCAGCCGTCCTCCTACACCGCCTCGTTCGCCGTGAGCACCACGCGCAACTACAGCAACAACAGCATTCCGTACTGCAACAGCTCCCCCAAGACGGCCGTCATCGGAGCCTTGCAGGACGCCGCGTCCGGAGCCTTCTATGAGGTCAACGGCTTCTGGAACCCCAACGCCGACGGCCCCCCGGTGACCACCGGCTACTCCAGCGGCTATACCTACGATCACTTCGTCGTCAGCGGCTGCAACAGCCCCAACGGCGTCTTCACGCCCTGGGCTTCGGACACCGAATGGCTGTTCGACAGCGGCTCCTGCCTGCCCAATTCCTGGACGGCCACCTACGGCTCCATCACCCGGAACTTCTCGATTACCTCCGGGCCTTACAGCGTCAACCAGTGCTCGTCGTACTTGAAGTCCACCAGCACCAACTGGTCGCAGCGCACCTACCGCGGCGAGCAAGTGCACAACGCGGCCAAGAACCTCACCGTCAACATCGCCCAGGCGGCCCGCCAGAACACCTCGCTGGGCGAGGTCCGCATCTACTCCATCGGCCTGGGCGGCTGGGGCTACCCCGCCGACGCGGGCTTCCTGCGCCAGGTCGCCAACGATCCGCAATCGCCGACCTTTACCACTGACGAGCCCCAGGGCATCTACGTCTACGCGCCCTCCAAGCTCCAACTACGGGCGGCGTTCAACACCGTGGCGAGCGAGATCTTCCGCTTGATTCGCTAGGCCTCGGGCGGGGCCGCACCGCTCTGATACAGTGATGTGGTGCAGGCCCCCGACCCGCCTCTCGAGAGGCAGACGCTGGAGCGTCTGGAGCGCTTGGCGCTGCGCTGGCGGCAGTCCTTCGCCGGCCTGCTGGGCGGCAACAACGTCTCGCGTTTTTCCGGCGTCGGCCACGAATTTCTCGACCACCGCCACTTCCACCACGGCGACGACTTGCGCTCGGTCAACTGGCGCGCCTTTCTGCGGCTCGAACGCCTGTTCCTGAAGATGTTCCGCACCGAGCCGCGGACGCCGGTGCGCATCCTGCTCGACACCAGCGAGTCGATGTCCTGCGGCGCCGTCGACGGCCTGCCCGGCGAGGCCAAGTTCACCTTCGCCTGCCGCCTGGCCGCCGCCCTCACCTACGTCGGCCTGGTGCGGCTGGAGACCATGGTCCTGCAGCCGTTCGCGCAGGGACTGGGCGAGAGCTTCCGCGCCCAAGGCGGCCGCCATCGCTACGCCCCCGCGGCGCGCTTCCTCTCCGGGCTGCGCTCGGGAGGGAGCTCCAACTTCCGCGAAACGTCACGGCAGTTCGCCCATCGTTACGGGTCCGCCGGACTCGCCGTGATCATCTCCGACTTTCTCGACGACGACTCCGCCGGCGCCGCTCTGGACGTGCTGGCCGAGCAGGGCCACGAGCTCTATCTGGTCCACCTGGCCGGCCCCGCCGACCGCGAGCCGCCCTGGCGCGGCGAGCTCGAGATGGTCGACGCCGAGACCGGCAATTTGGTCCGCCTGCAGCTCGACGACGCGGGCGCCCGCGAGTATCGCGCCAACTACGACGCCTACTGCGCCGAGATCGAGCACACCGCCATTCGCCACGGCGGACGCTACGTCCAACTCTCGACCCAGGCGCCGCTCGAAGACGCTCTCTACGGCGCCCTGATGGCCTCCGGAGCCGTCTCGTTGCAGTAGCCGGATGCAGTAAAACCGGATGGAGCTGCTCAACCTCACGCTCGGCCAGTTGTTGGCGATTTTCGTGCCGCTCGCCGCGGGGCTGGTGGCGCTCTACTTCTACGACCGCTCCCGCCGCAGGGTGCGGGTCTCCACGCTGCGGTTCTGGCCCAAGCGGTCGGCGCCGCCGGTCCGCCGCCGTCACAAGAAGATCCAGCAGCCGCTGTCACTGCTATTGCAGATCGCCGCCGCGCTGCTGCTGCTGCTGGCGATCGCGGATTGGCGTTGGGGCTCGGCAGCCACCCGCCGCCACCACGTGCTGATCCTGGACGCCTCCTCGGCCATGCGCTACCAAGACGCTGCCGGCGGCCTCCGCATGCTCCGCGCCCGCCGCTTGGCCGAGCAGTATCTGGCCGCATTGCCCTCCGGCGACCCTGTGCTGCTGATCCGGGCCCAGGGTACGGCCGACCCCGCCACGCCCCTCACCGGCGACCGGGTGGAGTTGCAGGAAGCCATCGAGGCCACCGAGCCCGGCTGGACCGCCCTCGACCTCCCCGCCGCCCTCGATCTGGCCCGCAGCTCCCTGCGCTTGGCCCTGGACGCTCCCGACATGGAAGCCCTGCGCCAGAACCCGGGCGTCGGCGAGATCGCCGTGGTGGCCGCCGGCCGCCTGCGCCAACCGGTGGAAGGGCTGCCCGCCTTCCCGCCGCTGCGCTTCATCGAGGTCGACGGCGCGGTCAACGACGCCGGTTTCGCGCGGATGGCCGCCCGCCGGCTGCCCGACGACCCCGAGCGCTGGGAGATCCAGGTGCGCCTGACCAACGAGTCCCCGGCCCCGCGCACCCTCACCGCCGAATTCTTCTTTGAGGGCCGCAAGCTCGGCGAACGCGCCTTGCAGGCCCCTGCGCGCGGCTCGTCGGACCTCGGCTTCCGCATTCGTACGGCGCAAGCGGGTTCGCTCGAAGCCCGCCTAGCCTTGGCCGACGACTTCGCCGACAACAACATCGCGCGGCTCGACCTGCCCGCCGCCGACCGCCGCCGCATGGCCATCCTCACCGAGCGTCCGCGCCGCTTCGCCGCGCTGGAAGGCGCCGCCCCCGGCGTCGAGCTCGTGGTGGGGAGGGACGCCCCCGACGCTGCCGTACGCCTCTACGACCGCACCGCGCCGCCGACGGCCGACGCGCCGGGCATCTACGTAGAGCCGCCCCCGGCCGCCTCGCCGATCCCCGTCGAACGCACCGTGCGCAACGTCGAGATCACCGCCTGGAATACCTCGCACCCGCTCGCCGCCGGCCTGCGCGAGAGCGACCTCACGCTGCCCGAGGCCCAGGTGCTGCGGCTCGACCCATCGGACATCGTCATCGCCGAGGGCGCCGAAGGCCCCTTCGCCGCCGCCCGCGAAACCGCCGACGGCTGGCGCATCGTCTTCGGCTTCGACCCCTTCTCCGGCGAGATGGCCAACCGCCTGGCCGGCCCCTTGCTCTTCGCCAACGCTCTGCGCTGGCTCGAACCCGGCGCCTTCCGCACGGCCGAGTACCGCGCCGAGCCGCCCGGGGCCTTGCAGCTCGAGCTGGGCGAGGCGACCGCCGAGAACGTCAGCGTGCAAGCCCCGGACGGCGCCGTCTGGCTCACCGCCGACGGCAAGCTCCGCCTGTTCAGCCAATCGCCCGGAACCGTCGCCGTCACCACGCCGAACCAGCATCTCAAGCTCAGCCTCACGCTGCCGGAGATCGCCGAAGCGACCTGGGAGCCGCCAGCCGCCGTCCTGCGGGGCGTGCCGCCGGCCTCCGCCGCGCTGGGCTCCGCCCTCGCCCTGTGGCCCTGGCTCGCGCTGGCGGCGCTGGCCTTGTGGATTCTCGACTGGACCTGGTTCGGCCGTGGAGAAGAGGCCCCGGCCGTCGCGCCGGAGAGCTTCTCGGCCTTCCCGGCTTCAGCCGGCCCGGCGGAGCGCTCCGCCGAGGAGGTCGTGCGGCAATGAGCTTCGTTCGACCCGAGATGCTGTTACTGGTCCTGCTGCCGGCCGTCTGGGCCTTCTGGGAGAGCCGCAAGACCGACCGCTGGGTGGGCCTGGCGCTCAAGGCCGTCGCCGCCGCCCTCGTGCTGCTCGCCCTGGCCGAGCCCCAGTGGACCCGCGAAACCCGCCGCTTGGCCGTGGCCGTGCTGCTCGACGAGTCTTCCAGCATCCCCACGACGCAGCTCGAGCAGGAGCAGTCCTGGCTCGAGGAGCTTCGCGGCGCCGCCGGAGGCGCCGAGCTGCGCCCGCTCTCGTTCGCTGACACCGTGCGCCGCGGCGGCCCCGAGCTCGACGAAGAAGTCGCGCTGCTCCGCGGCACCAACCTGGAAGCCGGTCTGCGCGACGCCTTGGCCGCCCTGCCCGAAGGCCGCTCCGGCCGCATCGTGCTCGCCAGCGACGGGCTGGAGAACGAAGGTTCGGTGGAACGGGCCGTCTACCAGGCCCGCCGCCGTGGCGTGGCCGTCGACGTCGTGCCGCTGCCCGGCCGCGCCAAGCCCGATCTGCTGCTCGATGGCGTCAGCATCCCCTCGCAGGCCTTCGTCGGCGAACAGTTCCCCGTGGAGCTCACCATCGAGAGCCCAGGGCCAGCCGCCGCCACCATCCAGCTCAGCGCCGAGGGCCGCGTGCTCGGAACCACCCCGGCGCGCTTGGAAGCCGGCCGCAACCTGGTTCGCCTGCGGGCCCGGCTGGAGGCGCCCGGCTCGGCTCTGTTGCAGGGGGAGATCGTCACGCCCGGCCGCGAGCCCGTGCCGTTCGCCGGCGTCGTCAGCCTGCACAAGCCCCGCGCCCTGCTGCTGTCGGCGGGCCAAGCCGGCGGCGAACCCCATCTCGAACAGGTGCTGCGCGCCTCCGGCTTCGAGATCACCCGCCTGGCGGGCCTGCAGGCCGCCGGAGACCTGCGCGACGCCCGCAACGACTACGACGTGATCGTGGCCGACAACCAGGACTTCGAAGGCTGGCCGGCCGCCCGCAAGTCCGAAATGGAGGCCTTCGTGCGCCAAGGCGGCGGCTTCCTGCTCATCGCCGGCGAGAACAACCTCTACGTCGAGCGCGAGAGCAAGGACGACGACCCGCTCAACCGCATGCTGCCCGCCGTGCTGGCGCCGCCCCGCACGCCCGAAGGCGCTGCCGTCGCGCTGGTGCTCGACAAGTCCTCGTCCATGGAAGGCAAGAAGATGCAGCTCGCCCGGCAGTCCGCCATGGGCGTCATCGACAATCTGCGCCCCGTTGACAACGTCGGCGTGCTCGCCTTCGACAACTCCTTTCAGTGGACCGTCCCGATCCGCAAGAACGACGACCCCGAAGCCATCAAGCAGATGATCGCCGGCATCATCGCCGACGGCGGCACGCAGATCGCCCCGGCGCTGAGCGAAGCCTACCGCCAGATCCGCCCGCAAGAAGCCGTCTACCGCCACATCCTGCTGCTCACCGACGGCATCAGCGAAGAGGGCGACTCGATCCAGCTCGCCCGCGAAGCCGCCCGCGAAAAGATCACCATCTCGACCATCGGCCTCGGCCAAGACGTCAACCGCGCCTACCTCGAGCGCGTGGCCTCCACCGCCGAGGGCCGCTCCTATATGGTCATCGACGTGGCCCAGTTGGCCGAGGTCGTCCTCCGCGACGTGCTCGAGCACACCGGCACCTCGGTCACCGAGCGCGAGTTCCGACCCAAGGAGATGCGCAAGGTCGAGCTGCTCGACGGCGTAAACCTCTCCTCGGCCGGGCCCCTGTTGGGCTGGGTCAAGTTCGAAGCCAAGGACGCCGCCGAGACCATCCTCGAAGTGGACGACGAGCAGGACCCCTTGCTCTCTCGCTGGCAGTACGGGCTGGGCCGCTCGGCCGTGTTCGCCTCCGACGCCAAGAACCGCTGGGCCGCCAACTGGATCGGCTGGCCCGGCTTCGACCGTTTTTGGGCCAACGTGCTGCGCGACCTGCTGCCCCGCGCCCAAACCATCGAGACCGAGACCCGCTGGGACCCCGCCTCCGGCGAAATCGTCATCACCTGGCGCAACCTCTCCGGCCAATCCGGCGCCGGCGAGCCGCCTCAGGCGCTCGTGCTCGGGCCGGACGGCTTCCGGCAAGCCGTCGATATCCAGCCCGTCGCCGCCGGCGTCTGGGAAGCCCGGCTCGAAACCGGCGAGCGCTACGGCCTGTTCCGCTTCCGGCCGGAAAACCAACTGGACCGCTTCCCGGAAACGGCCTTCTTCCGCCAGAACCTCGAGCTCGAACGCCACGGCTCCGACGCCGAGCTGTTGCAGGCCATCGCCTCGGCCACCGGCGGCCGTTTCGAGCCCTCCACCGCGGAGATCTTCCGCCCCGGCGCCGAAGCCGTGCAGACAACCTCGCCGCTGTGGCCCTGGGCCCTCGTGCTGGCGCTGCTGCTCAACCTGGCGGAGCTGCTGGGCCGCAAGGGTTGGCTGCCGTTCCTGGGCGCCCGAAGCTAAGAGCCATGTCGCTGTTGGACTCCACCGTCGAGAAAAGCTACTCCATCGCCGCCGAACACTTCGAGGCCCTGGGCGTCGACGCCGACGCCGCCATCGAGCGCCTGCTGGCCACGCCCGTCTCCATCCATTGCTGGCAGGGCGACGACGTGGGCGGCTTCGAAGGCGGGAGCCAAGCCATCGGCGGCGGATTGGCCGTCACCGGTGCCTATCCCGGCTCGGCGCGCACGCCGGACGAGTTGCGCGCGGACTTCGAGCAGGCCATGCGCCTCATCCCCGGCGCCAAACGCTTCAACCTGCACGCCAGCTACGCCGAAACCGGCGGCCGCCGGGTCGAACGCAACGAGCTGACCGCCGAACACTTCCAGGGCTGGATGGACTGGGCTCACGCGCACGGCCTGGGTCTGGACTTCAACCCCACCTTCTTCGCCCACCCGCTGGCCGAGGACGGCTGGACGCTGGCCGCGCGCGACGAAGGCGTCCGCCGCTTCTGGATGGAGCACGCCGTCGCCTGCCGCCGCATCGGCGCCGCCATGGGCGCCCGCCAGGGCTCTCCCTGCGTCGTCAACGTCTGGATTCCCGACGGCTCCAAGGACACCCCCATCGACCGTCGCGGCCCTCGCGAACGCCTGATCGCCGCGCTCGACGAGATCTTCTCCGAGGAGCTGCCCGACGAGCAGATGCTCGACGCCGTCGAATGCAAGCTCTTCGGCCTCGGCTCGGAGAGCTACGTCGTCGGCTCCCACGAGCTCTACCTCGGCTACGCCGCCACCCGCCAAAAGGTCCTCTGCCTCGACGCCGGCCACTTCCACCCCACCGAAACCATCGCCGACAAGGTCTCGGCCGTCCTGCAGTACGTACCGCGGCTGCTGCTGCACGTGAGCCGCGGCGTCCGGTGGGACAGCGACCATGTAGTGATCCTCGACGACGCGACGCGGGCCCTGGCGCAGGAAGTCGTGCGCGGCGGCTACTTGGACCGCACCCATCTCGGGCTGGACTTCTTCGACGCGTCCATCAATCGCGTGGCCGCCTGGGTGATCGGCGCGAGGGCCGTGGAAAAAGCGCTGCTCGAAGCCCTGCTGGAGCCGGTCGACCGCTGGCGGAAGCTGGAAGCGACGGACGACCGCACCGCCCGCCTTGCCGAGCTGGAAGACTTCAAGTCCCTGCCAGTCGGCGCCGTCTGGGACGCCTACTGCCTACGAGCCGGAGCGCCGCTGGGCTTCCAGTGGATGCCCGAAATCCGCAAATACGAGCGCGAGGTATTGTCCTCGCGCACCTAACCCCTAGTCGGAATAATCGCCGGGCCCAATCAACACTAAGGCCCCTCCCCACCAAATCACAAAGACGGGTCCGATGAGATAGAAGCGGGTGTTTCCTGAGCGGGCCTGCTTTCTAAGTCTCGAAAAGCGCGCCTGCACTTCCGCGCCGCATCCGGAGCAACAGAATCGGTAACGTCGGGTCAGGATGGCGCCGATCAGCCAGAAGATGTGGAAGTAGCGGTAGTCGACGAAGGCTTGCACCTCGCGGTCCTGGGCGCACCTTGAACATCGTCGTGCGCCCGCTCGCCCGATGTTCGCCATACTCTGTCCGTACCCGAACAGAAACATGGTCTCTAAAACGTCCGCGTGCCCGGAATCTTCGTCCGCAAGTAATACACCGACGTCCGCGCCGTGATGTACAACCCGCCGAAACCCCGGCCCCAGCAGCAGTTCGCCGGCCGCTCCGGCGTCACGATCGTCCCCAAGTGCCGGCCCTTCGGGTCGAACACCCACACGCCTTCCGGCCCCGTGCAGTACACGTTGCCTTCCTCGTCGGTCTTCAGCCCGTCCGGAACGCCCTCTTCCGGCGACTCCAGCGAGGCGAACACCCGGCCCTTGCTCAGCGTCCCGTCGTCCTTGATGTCGAACACCCGTATGTTCTTCTGGCCGCTGTCGGCCACATACAGCGTATTCTGCTTCGGGCCCAGCGCCACGCCGTTGCCGCGCTCGCACTCCTCGGTCAGCCGTTCCAGCTCGTACGAATCCTTGTAGATCTGCGTCCGCTTGATGCGGTAGATCGCCGCCACGTTGGTGCGCTCGGAGGCGTCGGGCACGTTCGGCCGCGGCATGTCGCTGAAGTAGATGTCGCCGCTGATGTTGTAGACCAGATCATTCGGGGAGCTCAGCCGCTTGCCCTGGTAGCGCTCGGCGAGCACCGTGATCGAGCCGTCCTTCTCCGTCCGCGTCACCCGGCCCGGGCCGGTCTCGCAAGCCAGCATCCGGCCCTGGTGGTCGAACGTCAAGCCGTTGGAGCGGTTGGACTTCTCGCGGTAGACCGTGACCTTGCCGCCGGCCGGCCCGCTCTGCCCCGGGGCCAGCGAATACTCCAAGATCCGCTCGCTGGGCAAGTCGCTGAAGCGCAAAAACCCGATGCGGCTGTACACCGGCCCTTCGGTGAACTCGAACCCGTCGAGAATCTTCACCACCTGGGCGCCGCGTTCGACCACGTCGAACAGATCCGTATGTAGGGCGTAGACTCCGGCTGCTCTCACTGAATTAGGACCCCATTCCGTGCGCGTAGTAGGACTTCTCCGGACCGCGATAGCTGACATTCAGCATCGGCGTCTCCAGACGTTTCTGGCCCTGATACCAGGACTCCATGATGTACGACAGCGTGCCCGAGACCAGCAGCGTCCGCTCCAGCGGAAAGTCGTGCGTCCCCTGGTTGAAGCAGCGCCCGATGGAATCGGTCAGCGAGCTGAAGTTGTTCGAGTTCTCGATCGGGATGTAGCACAGCGTCGACAGCGGCTCGGCCTGGCCCTTGATCTTGACCGCCGCCAGATAGCCGCCGTCCTTGCCGCCCAGCCCCAGCGACGCGGCCCGAAAGCCGTCGTTGTACTCCACCAGGCACGCCACCGGCCTCTTGACGACCTTCTCCACCGGCCCCGGAACGACGCCTTCGCCGCGGGACAGCGCCGCTTCCATCAGCTCGCGGCTCCACAGCCCCTGCTTGCCCGCCTCCCACACCGCGTCGCCTTCCAGCAACTGCACGGACTTCACGCCCGTCTCGCCGCCCTTGCGCCGCTCGGTAAAACATTGCAGCGTCTCGAGCATGTGGAACAGGCCGCCGTCGCCCACCCAGCCGCCGCCGATCGAGATCGCCGACTCGAGCTCGGTGTCCAGCGGAAAATCCATCTCCGGCCGTCGATGCGTGACCGGCACTGACGAGCCCGCCATCATCGGAAAGCCCATCTCCTGCGACCAGTCGTACATCTGCTTGGCCTTGCGCCAGTCGTAGGAGAGGTGCTTGTCGGTGAAGAACGGCACGCTGCGGCCGGACTTCTTGTACACGTTCACCACCCGCTCCATGAACTCATAGCGCGGGTAGAGCTGCTGGTTCTTCACGTTGACCGGGTAGTCGCCGTGCTCCACCACCTGCAGCACGGCGTCCACCGCCAGCTTCTTGCCGCCCAGCGTCAGCGCGTCCTCGATCGACGAGTACTTCTTGAAGCCCCAGCTCTTGGCCAGCCGCGTGCTGATGTCCGCCGGGTGCTCCTGGTCCACGTACAGCGAGACCACCTCGCAGGGCCCCTCGTGATACTTGTCGCCGATCCAGTAGCCTTCCAGGAACCGCGTGATGAAGTTGTCGCTGTGCGAACGCACGTGATACGTGCTCGAGATCGCCGCGACTTTCTTGCGCCCGCTCTGCGCCGACGAGCGCGGACCGGGCAGCAGCAGACCGGCGGCCCCGACGGCCGCGCTGGTCACAAAGGTTCTGCGTGTGACGGACAAGGGTAGAAAGAGCCTCCCTGCGGAGTGGCTATTGTAGCGCCTCCGGGCCGCGCGAGCCGTTCGTTAACGGGAATTGTCGCGGCGCTTGTACGGAAACTCCTGCCAGTCCTTGCTCGCCATGCCGTTGAGGTCCCAAACCACCTTGCCGGCCCGTAGCGTCAGCTCGCAGCTCAGCATGCGGTCGCCCGGATAGCGCGCCCCGGCCGAATCGAGCAAGCCGTAGCTGCCCTTGGTCAGCCGCAACACGGCCACGTCGGCCTCGGCGCCCACGTCCAGGTTGCCCAGCTCCGGCCGATGGATCTCCCGAGCTGGGTTGACCGTCGACAGCCGCACCACCTCCTGCATCGACAGCCCGAGGTTCAGGATCTTCGCCATCGTATGCGCCATGTCCCGCATGCCTCCGTTCATGCTGTGGCGGTGGATGTCGGTCGAGATCGAGTCCGGGTAGAAGCCCTCCTGGAAGAACGGAACCGCCACGTACCAGAAGAAGCTGCCCGCCCCGAAGCCGAGGTCGAAGATGACGCCGCGTTTGCGGCCGGCATCCATCGCCGGATTCACCTTGCCGTGCAGCAGCTCGTCGCGGTGCCCGGAGTAGCAATGCGTGTAGATGTCTCCCGGCCGCAGCTTGTCGCGCAGCAGCACGTCGAGCGTGCGCTGCTCGGTCACCGTGCCGAAGTCCACCATCACCGGCAGCTCGGTGGCCTTGCCCGCCTCGACGGCTCGGTCGATCGAGTACCAGCCCGGCCCGGCGTAGTGGGCGCTCTTGAAGCCCACGATCACGTCCGGGTTCTCGCGCGCGATCCGAGCCGCCGCCTCGGCGTCCAGATCGTCGGGGTCGTCCTCGCCGGCCCGGCTGCCCATGCCGCTGGCGGCGATGTTCAGCATCGCCAGCACCCGCGTCTCCGCCGTCTCGATCACTTCCCGGCGAAACCGCTCGAACGTCTTCCAGCCGGACGTGCCGGCGTCGACGACCGTGGTCACGCCGGCTCGGAACGTAAAGGCGTCCGCGGGGACGCTGTTTTCGGTCTCGGCAATCTCGCGCGGAGCCACGTGGACATGGATGTCCACCAGCCCCGGCGTCACGTAGAGCCCTGCGGCGTCCACGACGGTCTTGGCTTGCCCGGCGGCGATGTCAGCCGCCACCCGAGCGATCTTGCCGTCCTTGACGGCGACGTCCATCACCGCATCCCTTTCGTTCTTGGGATCGATGACGTGGCCGCCCCGAAGCAGCAGGTCGTAGACGGGCTGTTGCGCGGCGAGCGGGAGGGAGACCAGTACAGCGAGAAGAAGGGTTCGCATGGTCACGGCTAGCGTACTCCAGACCGCCCCTGTCCGCAAAAGGTCGTCTTGCCGGTGGTACCATGAGGCGCGCTCGGAGGGCCGGGCGCGGAGCAATTCAGTGCGGTTCCTTTGAATCCATGTAGGACCCGACGGGATCGGGTCGAACCGACGCGCCGAACGCTCCCTGGGACCGCTCTAGCTGACCCCATCGTTGCCGGCGTTGTCGTCGGGAACGAATGAGGGCTTATGAAAGCGACACCAGGAAATTACGTCGAGATCCTTGAACGCGTTTGCGCCGGCGTCATCGCCGAACAGGCTTCCGCCGTCGACCGTGACGGCGCCTTCCCCGCCGCCTCCATCGGGGCGCTGCGTGAAGCCGGCTTGCTCGGCGCTGTCAGCGCGCCCGGCGTGGGCGGGCTGGGGTTGGGCCCCCGCGGCGCCGTCACG
The DNA here is from genome assembly GCA_016125275.1 of Acidobacteriota bacterium. Lineage (GTDB taxonomy): Bacteria > Acidobacteriota > Terriglobia > Bryobacterales > UBA6623 > RI-231. The sequence continues at coordinate 449,068 of WGMB01000002.1, forward strand.
ATCGTCGAGCGGATCGCCCGCGAGTGCGGCTCCACCGCCATGGTCACGTGCATGCACTTTGCCGGCGTGGCCGTGCTGGAGGCCTTCGCCCCCGAGGAGATTCGCCGGGCCGCCGCCGCCGGCGACCACCTCAGCACGCTGGCCTTCAGCGAGGCCGGCTCCCGCAGCCATTTTTGGGCGCCGCTGAGCACGGCCTCCCGCAACGGCGACGGCGTGGTCCTCAACGCCCGTAAGAGCTGGATCACCTCGGCCAACCAGGCCGCCGCCTACGTCTGGTCCTCGCGCCCGCTCGCGGCCGAAGGCGCTTCCACTCTCTGGCTCGTCCCGGCCGGTTCCGCCGGACTCACCGTCCAAGGCCCGTTCGACGGGCTCGGCCTGCGCGGCAACGACTCCTCCCCGGTCGCCGCCGAGGGCGTCAAGGTCCCCGAGTCGGCCATGCTCGGCCCCGACGGCGGCGGCTTCGACGCCATGATGCAGTTCGTGCTGCCGACCTTCTCCATCTGCAACGCCGCCTGCTCGGTCGGGCTCATGCAGGCCGCCGTCGCCCGCACCGCCACGCATGCTTCCGGCGTCCGCTATCAGCACCTGGACTCGGCCCTGGCCGAGCTGCCCACCATCCGCAACTACATCGCCCGCATGAAGGTGCTGGCCGACGCCGCCCACGCCCTGCTGCTCGATACCGTCGCGGCGCTCGAAACCGGCCGGCCCGACGCCGTGCTCCGCGTGCTCGAGTCCAAGGCAGCCGCCGGCGAATCCGCCACCCAGGTCCTCGACCTCGCCATGCGCGTCTGCGGCGGCGCCGCCTTCCGCAAGGACGTCGACGTCGAGCGTTACTTCCGCGACGCCCGCGCGGCCACCGTCATGGGACCCACCACGGACGTGCTCTACGACTTCATCGGCAAAGCCGTCTGCGGCATGGAGCTGTTTGCATGAGTCACGCCGGCGCGCTCCTGCTCGGCGCGGTTGCCTACGACCCAAAGGTCGTCGCCATCTGGGACGGCTTCCGCGAGTACTTCGCCGAACGCGGTCTGGACTTCGACTACGTCCTCTACTCCAACTACGAGCGGCAAGTGGCCTCGCACCTGGCCGGCCACATCCACGTGGCCTGGAACTCCCCGCTGGCCTGGCTGCAGACCGAAGCCGCCGCCGCCAAGCTCGGCCGCCGCGCCGAGGCCATCTGCATGCGCGACACTGATCGCGACCTCCGCTCCGTCATCCTGGTCCAGCAGGGCTCGCCCATCCATGAGGTCGGCGAGCTGGCCGGCATGAGGGTCGGCGTCGGCGCCAAGGACTCTCCCCAGGGCTACCTGCTCCCGCTCGACCTGCTGGCCCAATCCGGCCTGAACGTCGGCCGGGATCTCAGCGTGGTCCCCTTCGACGTGTTGCTCGGCAAGCACGGCGACCACATCGGCGGCGAGCGCCTCGCCGTCGAAGCCCTCACCCGGGGCGAGGTCGACGCCGCCTGCATCCTCGACGGCAACTACCTCGCCTTCGCCCAGGCCGGCCTGCTCCCCAGCGGCTCGGCTCGCGTGCTCGCCCGCACGGCCCTCTACGACCACTGCAACTTCACCGTGCTCGACGACGCCCCGGCCGAACAGGTCGCGCGCTTCCGCGAGCTCCTGCTCGAGATGTCCTACGCCGACCCCAAAATCCGGCCGCTGCTCGACATGGAGGGACTCAAGCAGTGGCTGCCCGGACGCACCGAGGGCTACCTTCCGTTGGCCGCCGCCGTCGAGCGCTTCGGCGCCCTTCAGCCGTTCCTGGCGGAGCTGGGCTTGTGACGGAGGTCCGGGATTGACCGAAGTCGACCTCGCCGATCTGCGCTTCGAAGAGGGCGCGCACCTGTTGCTGGCGCGCGCCCTCGGCCGCGTCGCGGTCGGCGAGGAGATCGCCGTGCGCGGCCGGACGCCCGACCTCGACATCCACCTGCGCGCCTGGGCCCGAGCCGAAGGCCACGGCTTTGGATTGCTCGACGGCGGCGCCGGCTTCGCCCTGCGCCGCGGCCCGGCGCAATCCGCCCGCTGGCAAGGCGCCGAACAAGCCGGCCGGCCCGACCCCGCCCTGCCCGGCGCCGTCGTCAACCAGCCGCCCTCGCACTGGGGCCTGGCCGCCCGCGGCGCCACCGTCGAAGCCGGCGCCCTCGACTTCCGCTTCACCCTGGCCGGCAAGTCGCAACTCTGGGCGGACGAAGCCGCTCGCCTCTACGCCCAAGCCGTCGCCTCCCAGTGGAACCCCCACACCGCCGTCGACTGGAACGCCTCCTTCGAGCTGCCCGAGGAGGTCGAGGACGCCGTCGTCCAGCTCATGACCTACCTCATCGAGAACGAAACCGCCGCCCTGGTCGTACCCAGCCGCTTCGTCGCGCAGATGCACCCTCACTTCCGGGAGGTCCTGCAACTGCTCGCCATCCAGGCCGCCGACGAAGCCCGCCACATCGAGGTCTTCACCCGCCGGGCCACCCTCAAGCGCGATCGCCTGGGCCTTTCCACCGTGGGCGGCCAGGCTTCGCTGAAGACGCTGGTCGACGAGCCGGACTTCGCCGTCGCGTCGTTCCTGCTTTCCGTGATGGGCGAAGGCACCTTCCTCACCCTGCTGCGGTTCCTGGAGCGCCACGCCCCCGACCCCGTCACCCGCGCCGTGACCGCCCTGGCCGCCGCCGATGAGGCGCGCCACGTCGCGTTCGGCGTCGCCCACCTGCGGGAGTCCGCCCTCGCCGACCCGTTTCTGCTCGAACGCCTGGCCGCCTCGGTGCACCGCCGCCATGAGGCTCTGCGCCACACCGCCGGCCTCAATCAAGAAGTCCGCGACGCCCTCGTGCTGCTGGCGGCCGGCGGCTGGGAGCACAAGCAGTTGCGGCTGGGCAGCCTGCGCGTGGCGCAGCTCCTCGCGGACATGGACGTCGGCCGCCGCAACCTGCTCCGCCGCCTCGGCTTCGACGACGAGCGCGCGGCCGCTCTCTCCGGCCTGCACACCCGCAACTTCATGTAGCCCGCCCCGCCTCGGGCTTATTTCTTCGGCGGATTCGCCACGTACTCGGCCACGTCGCGGGCGGCCTTCGTCTCCACCCCCGGCGGGTTCAGAAAGCCTAGGTCGCGCAGCCAGTCGATGTAGCGGTCCGGCCACGTCCCGAACGGAATCCCGCCCCGGTCGGTCAGCGCCCCGCCGTGCTTGCCGTTGCCGTAGATGTGCATCTCGATGTTCGGCAGCCCCACGTTGAGCATCGCCGAGAAGTACTCCATCGCCCACACCGCGTGCACCTTGTCTCCCGAGCCCGCCGTGGCGATGAACGCCGGCGGCGCGTTCGGCGGAATCGAGGGGTGCGGCGAACGGTTGGCCGCGAACGGTGACGGCCCGGGGTAGATGATGCCCACGAAGTCCGGCCGCGACGTGATCCCGGCGAACGGATCGTCGGCCGCCTTGTTGTTCTTGTCGAAGTCCGCGAACTCCACCGCCGCCGGCGCCGACAGCTCCGCCCCCGCCGAAAAGCCCATGATGCCGATCTTGTGCGGATCGAAGTGCAGCTCCTCGGCATAGGCCCGCACCATCCGGACCGCCTGCAGCGCATCGTGCACCGCGTCGGTGCGCGGCTCGTAGCCGTCCACCCGCAGGCGGTTGCGCAGAATCACCGTGTTCACGCCGTAGTTGTAGAAGTACGGAACCACGTCGGCCCCTTCGCTGCCGATCACCAGCGTCCGGTGGCCGCCGCCCGGCGCCACGATCACCACCGCCCCGGTATTGGCCCTCGCATCGGCCTTGTGGATCTCGATCGACGGGTTGTGCACGTTCACCACATTGGTGATGCGCCCCGGCACCGCCTCGCTCAGCGTGTACTTCTCGGCCTCCCCCTTGCGTTCCTGGTTCAGCAGCGGCGAGTCCGGCGGATACAGCGGAATCACAATGCCGCCCGGAACGATCGCCCGCGGCGAATAGACCGTGCGGGTCGAGGGCCCTGCGTAGGGAACGTCCTGCGGAGCCGGCAGCGGCGGCAGGCTCTTCTGCGCCGTCGCCAGGGCCGGCGCCAGCAGCAACAGCAACGACAGAAGGCGAATGCGGTTCGCCTGGAACAGAGGTGGCGTCTTGGACATAGGCGATAGCGTACCGCCATCGGCCCCTGGGCGACGGCGGGCCCCGGCCGCAATCGCCGAACCCCCGAAAACCGGGTCCGTTTTGCCCGTCGCGAGCCCGCACCGCAGGCCTCCGACGCTATGTTACGGTACGATGAAGATTCGATTAAGAAACTGTTAAGATATCTTTTGCTCCTGATGCCACCCCTCGACCCAACCGCTGCCGCGCCCTCCCCCCGGCGCGATCTCCGCCTCGAGCTCGGGCTGCTGCTGGCCGCCCTGGCGTGCGGCTGCTCCGCGTCGAGCCAAACCGGCTCCGCTCCCCCGGGCGACCCGCCGCCGGCCGCGGCCGAGCGCGCCGAGATCGTCGCCGTGGTGGCGCCGGACCGTCAGGCCCTGGCCCGCACCCTGGTGCTGACCGGCGAGCTCAAGGCCTACCAGTCCGTCGAAGTCCACGCCCGTGTGGCCGGCTACATTCGCCGCATGTACGTCGACGTCGGCGACTCCGTCAAGGCCGGCGCGCCGCTGGCCGAGATCGAGGTCCCCGAGCTGGCCAACGAGCTCACCGGCGCCGAGGCCACCGGCCAGCAGCTCGAAGCCGAGATCGGTCGCATGGAGCGCGAGCTCGATCGCGCCAAGTCCGAGGCCAAGCTCGCCGAAGTGCTCGCCTCGCGCCTGGAGTCGGTCCAGCAGAAGGAGCCCGGCCTGATCGCCCGCCAGGAAAGCGACGAGGCGTCCCTGAAGTACGAAACCGCCCTTTCGCGGGTCCGCACGGCCGAAGCCGCCCTGGGCGTCGCCCGGCAGCGCGCCGCCGCCGCCCGCGCCCTCACCGCCCGCAGCGAAACCATGCTCGAGTTCCGCAAGATCGCCGCGCCGTTCTCCGGCGTCGTCACGCATCGCTTCGCCGATCCCGGCGCGATGGTCCGGGCGGCGACCTCGTCGGCCTCCCAGCCGATCGTTCGCCTGGCCCAGATCGACCGTCTGCGTCTGGTCGTGCCCATCCCCGAGGAAAACGCCGCCGCCGTGCAGGTCGGAACGCCCGTGGAGGTCTCCTTCGCCGCCGTCTCCAAGACCGTTCCCGGCCGCGTCTCCCGCCGCAGCAACGAGCTGCGCCGCTCCACCTCCACCATGGACGTCGAGATCGATATCCCCAACCCCGACCGCTCCCTATTGCCCGGCATGTACGCCGACGTGACCTTCTCGTTCGACAACCGCGCCTCCGCCCTCACGGTGCCCGTGCAGGCGGTCACCCTGCGCGGCGACAAGTCGAGCGTCTTCGTGGTCGACTCCGGCGGTCAGGTCGCCGAACGCGACGTCCACATCGGACTCGCCACCGAAACCCACATCGAGGTCACCGCGGGCCTCGAGGACGGCGACTCGGTGATCGTCGGAGACCGCTCCCGTCTGGAAATCGGCCAGAAGGTCCAAACCAAGGTCGTCACGGTAGGCTGAATGTCCGGTTTCTCCATCCGCAACCCCTATTTCGTCCTGGTCTGCGCGCTGATCCTCTGCATCGTCGGAGCGGCGGCCCTGCTGCGCATGCCGGTCGACATGTTCCCGGCGCTCGACCAAACCGTCGTCGTCGTGGCCACCTTCTACCCGGGCATGCCGCCCGAGCAGATCGAAAACGACCTCACCGGCCGCCTGGAGCGCTTTCTGACGCTGGCGCCCGGCATCGACTACATGGAATCCCGCTCGCTGCCCGGCGTCAGCATCATCCGCGTCGCCTTCCAGCGCGGCACCAACCCCGACACGGCCACCTCGGCCATCGTCAACCTGGCCGCCGCCGAGCAGCGCCGCCTGCCGCCGGGCACCATCCCCTCGCTGGTCGTGCGCGCCGACGCCTCCAGCCTGCCGGTCTGCCTGGTCGCCGTGAAGGGCGCCAACATGACCGAAGCGGAGCTGCGCGACATCACGCACTACAAGGTGCGCACCCAGCTCGCCAAGCTGCCCGGCGCCGCCGTGCCGCCGCCGTTCGGCGGCAAGTACCGCCAGATCATGGTTTACGTCGATCCCCAGCGCATGCAGGGCGTCGACGTCAGCCCCATGGACGTGGTCCGCGCCCTCAACGCCGCCAACGTGATCCTGCCCTCGGGCAATATCCGCATCGGCCCCCTCGACTACCCGATCTACACCAACAGCCAGTTCCGCGACCTCGAAGGCATTCTCGACGTGCCCGTGCGCGTGGACGGCCGCACCACGCTGACCATCGGCGACGTCGGCACGGCCAAGGACGCCGCTCAGATCCAGTACAACCTCGTCCGCGTGGACGGCCAGCGCTCGGCCTACCAGCCGGTGCTGCGCCAAGGCGGCGACACCAACACCATCGCCGTCGTGGACGGCATCAAGAAGGAGCTGCAGGATCTGCTCGACGTCCCCGACGAGCTCGTCTCGCAGGTCGTCTTCGACCAGTCCCTGTTCGTCAAGAAGGCCATCCACACGCTCACCAGCGAAGCCGGCATTGGCATCTTCATGACCTCGCTGATGATCTTGCTCTTCCTCGGCAGCTTCCGCGCCACCCTGGCCGTCTCGCTGTCGATTCCGCTGTCGGCGCTCGTCGCCCTGCTGGCCATCGCCGCCGGCGGCGGCTCGATCAATTCGATGACCCTGGGCGGGCTGGCGCTGGCCTTCTCACGACTGATCGACGACTCCGTCGTGGTGGCCGAGAACGTCTTCCGCTACATGGAAAACGGCGCGCCGCCGCGCGTGGCCGCCGAGCAGGGCGCTCGCGAGGTGGCTCTGCCGGTGCTGGCGTCCACCGTCACCACGGCCATCGTGTTCTTTCCGGTGGTGTTCCTCTACGGCGTCAGCCGCGACCTCTTCTCCGCCCTGGCGCTCACGGTCGTTCTGGCTCTGTTCGCTTCCTACTTCGTCTCGCTGACGATCGTGCCGCTGTTCCTGGCGGTGTTCGCACGGCCTCCCATCGAGCACGGCCACGCCCGCGGCGCCGGACGCATCACCGAGGTCTTCAACACCGGCTTCGAAGCGGTCACCGGCGTCTATGACCGGCTGCTCGGCGGCGCCATCCGCCGGCCGGCCGCCGTCGTCGTCTTCCTGCTGGCCCTGGCCGGCGCGTCCACCCTGCTCTACCCGCTGCTCGGCGTCTCCTACTTCCCGCGTACGGACGCCGGCCAGTTCGTCATTCGCCTCAAGGCCCCTCCCGGCACGAGCCTCGACCTCACCGAAGAGAAGGTCAAGCAGGTGGAGCGGATCGTACGCGAAGAAGTCGCCGAGGAAGACCTCCAGATGATGGTCGCCAACGTCGGCATCGTGCCCGACTACTCCGCCATCTACAACAGCAACTCGGCCCCGCACACCGGCTTCTTGCAGGTCGGCCTCACCGAAGACCACAAGACCGGCAGCTACGAGTACATGGACCGCGTCCGCGAGCGGCTGCGCGTGGAACACCCCGAGCTCAGCGTCTTCCTCTACTCCGGCGGCTTCGTGGACTCCGTGCTCAACGCCGGCATGCCCGCTCCCATTGACATCCAGGTCAGCGGCCCCAACCTCGAAGACCCCTACGAGACCGTTACCAAGATCGCTCGCGAGGTCCGCAAGGTCGCCGACGTCGAAGACGTCTTCATCCCGCAGGACCTCGACACGCCCGTCATGCGCATCCGCGTGGACCGCCACAAGGCCGCCCTGCTCGGCCTCACCGAGCGCGAGGTCGTCAGCAACCTCATCACGGCCGTCTCCTCCAACCAGATGATCGAGCCCACCTTCTGGACCGATCCGCGCAGCAACAACGACTACTACCTGACCGTGCAGTACCCCGAGGGCGTCGTCAAATCGCTCGACGACATCCGCAACATCCCCCTGCGAGCCGCCAACAGCGACAAGGCCACCACCCTGGGCGCCATCAGCGACCTGCACCTCGAGAGCGGCCCCACCGAGATCACCCACTACGCCCTGCGCAAGGTGGTCGACGCCTACGTGACCCTCTCGAGCGAGGACATGCAGCGCCCCGCGCGCCGCATCCAGCAGATCGTCGACTCCATGGAGCTGCCCAAGGGCGTCCGCGTCGAGATTCGCGGCCTCATCGAGCCCATGAATCAGTCGATCCGCAGCTTCGGCGTCGGTCTGCTGATGGCCGTGGCGCTGCTCTACCTGGTGCTGGTCGCCCAGTTCAAGTCGTTCCTGGACCCCGTGCTGATCCTGCTCGCCGTGCCCATGGGCCTCATCGGCGTGCTGTTGATCCTTTGGGGCACTGACACCACGCTCAACGTGCAGTCGCTGATGGGCGTGGTGATGATGGTCGGCATCGTCGTCTCCAACAGCATCTTGCTGGTGGACTTCGTCACCCGCCTGCGCCGCGACGGCAAATCGCTCGAAGAGGCCGTCGCCGAAGCCGCGCGAGTCCGGCTGCGGCCGATCGTGATGACCTCGCTGGCGACGATCATCGGCCTCATGCCCATGGCCATGAAGCTCGGCACGGGTTCGGAAGCCTACGCCCCGCTCGCCCGCGCCGTCATCGGCGGCATGGCGGTCTCGCTGCTGCTCACCGTCTTCATCGTGCCGGCGGCCTATCTGCTGGCCTACCGCCGCCGTCGCCACATCATCCCCGGACAGCCGATCGCGGCATAGAGAGAACCGTCATGCCACTGGTCGTACTGTTTCTTCTCCTGGGAGCCGCCGTCTCCGTGCAGGCGCAGGCCCCGGCCTCCGGCGGCGTCTTGACGCTCGCTGACGCCGAGCGCATCGCCCTTCAGCAAAACCCGCGCATCCGGGCCGCCGGCTCGCAGGCCGAAGCCGCCGACGCGGCCGCCTCCGGCGCCGCCGCCGAGCTGTCGCCCAACCTCGTCGCCAACCTCACCGCCGTCGGCGCCCGTAAGGGCAGCCGCATCGGCGCGGGGCAAATCAACCCCTCCTCGCTCATCAACCGCACCGCCGCCGGCGTGCGCGTCACACAGCTCATCTCGGACTTCGGCCAGACGCGCAACCGCATCAAGGCCGCCCACCTGATCGCCGAGTCCGCCGACGAAGACGTCAAGGCCGCCCGTTCCACCGTGCTGCTGCAAGTCCGCCGCGCCTACTTCGACGCCTTGCGCGCCCAGGCCACTGTCCGCGTCTCCCAGCAGACGCTCGACACCCGCAACCTCCGCCTGCGGCAGATCCGCACCCTGGCCGAGAACGAGCTCCGCTCCACCCTCGACGTCAGCTTCGCCCAGCTCTCCGCCTCCGAAGCCGAGCTGCTGGTGGCTACCGCCGAAAACCAGATCCAGCAGGCTCTGGCGCAGCTCGAAGCCGCCATGGGAGCGGACTTGGCCGACGGCCTCACGCTCGAACCTCCGCCGGCCTCCCCGCGCCTGGAGCAGGCCGCGCCGGCCTACGTGCCCGAGGCGCTGGCCCACCGCCCCGACATCGCCGCCCTGCGCTTCCGCGCTGAAGCCGGCGACCGCACCGCCCAAAGCGAGCATCGCCTCTCTCGGCCCGTCGTCACGGCCGACGCCGTCATGGGCGCCATCCCGCTGCGCGAGGACGGCATCCGCTCCACCTACGGCGCCGCCGGCGTCAACGTCGCCATTCCCCTGTTCAACGGCAAACGCTTCTCCTCCCGCATGGCCGAGGCCGACGCCCGCGCTCGCGCCGCCGCCCAGGAGCTCGAAGCGCTCGAGAACGAGGTCCGCCAGCAAGTCGTCTCCGCCTGGTTCCAAGCCGACACGGCCTGGCGGCAGATCGAGCTGAACCAGAAGCTCGTAGACCAGAGCGCCGAGGCCCTGCGCCTGGCGCAAACCCGCTACGACCTCGGCCTCAGCTCCATCGTCGAGCTCAACCAGGCGCAACTGGCCGGCATCACCGCCGAGATCGGCCTGGTCACCGCCCGCTACGACTACGAGATCAGCCGCGCCGCGCTTCTCTTCACCATCGGCTCCGCGCCCTAGGCGCCCGCCGCCGGCTCGTTTCGTGCCAGACTGTACGGCGATGCATCGGCTGCTCGTCGGGGCGCTCGCCCTGGTCTCTCTGGCTCTGGCTCCGCCTTCGGCTCCCGGCGCGGAGCCCGCCCCCGATCCCCTGATCCTCGAGCTCTATCCCGGCGGAGCCCCCGGCGCTCCCTCCGACGGCGGCGAGGAGATCTGGGAGGAGCGCGGCCGGGGCTCCGTCGATCGCAGCGTCAAGAACGTTCACCGCCCCACGATCACCGTCTACCGCCCGCCGGCCGAGCTCGCCACCGGAACCGCCGTCGTCCTCTTCCCCGGCGGCGGCTACAGCCACCTGGCGATCGACAAGGAAGGCCACGACGAAGCCAAGTGGTTCCGCTCCATCGGCGTCCTCGCCGCCGTGCTCAAGTACCGCCTGCCTCGTCCCGAGGGCCAAACGCCCTACACCATGCAGACGCCTCTCGACGACGCCCGTCAGGCCATCCGCATGGTCCGCGAACAGGCCGCCGCATGGGGGGTCGATCCCCACAAGGTCGGCGTCGTCGGCCACTCCGCCGGCGGCGACCTGGCCATCCGGGCCTCCATCCAGTTCGACGACGTCGACGATCCCGCCGCCGTGGCGCCCGACTTCTCCGTCATGGTCTATCCCTCGAACCGCAACCGCGCCGACCTCCAGGTCGATTCGCGCACCCCACCCGCCTTCATCGTGCACGCCTTCGACGACCCCACCGTGCCCGCCGCGCAGAGCCTGGACTACTTTTTGGCCCTGCGCCGCGCCGGCGTCTCTGCCGAGCTCCACGTCTATTCCGAGGGCGGACACGGCTTCGGCATGCTCCAGCGCGGGCTGCCCGTCTCCACTTGGAATCTTCGTCTCCAAGACTGGATGCGGCTGCGGGGCCTTGTGCGGTAACAATGTACGTTGCACTCCGGTTAAGCCCAACGCTTTGGAACCCCCCGCCCGGACGCGCGGAGCCAGACGCATCTTTCCGGTAGCTGCCCGCTCGATGTCCATGGCATGCAGAATCTAGCCTCGGAGAAAGCCGGCTCGTCCCTGGCCGCGCCGGACGCCTCCAAACCCACCAGCGAAGGTCTGGTGCGCGCCGTCGGCCGCTGGGACGTCGTCGCCATGACGGTCAACGGCGTCCTCGGCGCCGGCATCTTCGGCCTGCCCGCCGTCGCCTTCGCCCGCATCGGCGTCTACAGCCTCGCCGGCTTCTTCGTCTGCGGCGCGCTGGTCGCCCTCATCGCGCTCTGCTTCGCCGAGGTCAGCTCGCGCTTTCGAGAAACCGGCGGCCCCTACCTCTACGCCCGCGCCGCCTTCGGCCCCGCCGTCGGCTTCCAGGTCGGTTGGACCACCTGGATCACTCGCGTCACCGCCTTCGCCGCCAACGTCAACCTGCTGGTCGCCTACCTCGGCTTCTTTCTGCCCTCGGCCCAATCCGGCGCCGGCCGAGCCCTAGTGATCCTGCTCATCGTGCTGGTCCTCACCGCCGTCAACATCCACGGCGTGCGAGACACCACCCGCATGGGCAACATCCTCACCTTCATCAAGCTCACGCCGCTGGCCCTGTTCCTCGCCGTCGGAGCCTTCTACGTCCAGCCGGAAGCCTTTACGGCGCAGGCCCCGCCGCCCTCCTTCGGCGAGTTCTCCTCGGCCATCCTGATCCTGCTCTACACCTTCGTCGGCTTCGAGATGAGCGCCATCCCGGCCGGCGAGATGCGCGACCCGCAGCGCGACCAGCCGCCGGGCCTGCTCATCGGCATGGCCTTCCTGGTCACGCTCTACATCCTCATCCAAATCGTCGCCATCGGTACTCTGCCGGGCCTGGGCGAGTCCGAACGCCCTCTCAGCGACGCCGCCTCGGTCTTCATGGGTTCGTTCGGCGGCGGCCTCATCGCCTTGGGCGCGGTCATGTCCATCCTCGGCAACCTCACCGTCGTCATGCTGGTGTCGCCGCGACTGCTGTTCGCCATGGCCGAGCGTCGCGAGCTGCCGGACTTCATGGCCTCCACCCACCCCAACTTCCACACCCCGCACTTCGCCATCTACGTGACCTCGGCGGTCGTGCTGGCGCTGTCGCTCACCGGCACCTTCGTCCACGCCGCCACTATCAGCGTGCTGGCGCGCCTGCTCGGCTACGCGGTCACCTGCCTGGCCCTGCCGGAGTTCCGCCGGACCACCAAAGCCCCGGCCGCCAAATTCCACGCGCCGGGCGGCGTCGCCGTGGCGGTCTTGTCGCTGGTGTTGCTGGTATGGCTTACCCTGCAAACCACGGCAAGCCAAGCCATCGACATGGGCATCGCCCTGCTCATCGGCTTCGTGATCTACCTGCTGGCCCGCCGCGGAACCCCCGCCCGCGCCTGACCCGAAACAAACAGCTCATCTCTCCCAAACGAGCACTTTGGTTTACCTGGGTGTGATCCGCCCGAGACCGAGACGGACCCAGCACTGCGCAAACACCGCCGGGAAATCCCGGCGGCCGTCTCCCACAGCCATTGCCCCCAACCCCACGCCTCGGCTAGCCTAACCCTCCAACCCTTGCCCGACCAACAACCCACCCTCCGTTCCTACGAGATCGACTGCTCGCCCATCGGCGAAGTCCCACCCGCCGACGACGCCCCCGTCTACCGCGGTCGCTACGACTTCACGCCCGGCAAGGACTGGTTCTCCGCCAACGTCCCCCTCTGGCGCTCCGTTCTCGCCGAATGGCGCGACCTCCCCGCCCTGCGCTACCTCGAAATCGGCAGCTCCGAAGGCCGTTCGATGGTCTGGATGTTCGAGAACATCCTCACCCATCCCTCCGCCCGCGCCGTCTCCATCGACCCCTTCTACCACTGGCCCGGCTACCTCGAAAAAGACGGCGAAACCCTGGAGTACTTCCAGGCCAACATGCGCAACGCCGGCGTCGAGTCCCGCGTGCAAGCCATCCGCGGCCACTCCCAGGTCGAGCTCCGCCGGCTGCCCCTCGACCAGCCCTTCCAGCTCATCTACGTCGACGGCAACCACCGCGCCACCGGCGTCCTCGAGGACCTCGTCCTCGCCTGGCGCCTCCTCGAACCCCGCGGTCTGCTCATCGCCGACGACTACGAGTGGAAGCCCGAGTGGGAGCTCTCCGAGCGCCCCAGGATGGCCATCGACTTCTTCGCGCACGTCTTCGCCGAAGAGCTCGAGGTCGTCCACAGGGGCTATCAGGTCCTGCTCCGCAAGGCCTCCGCCGAGACCCTGGCGAACCTCCCCATGCCCTAAAACAGTGCGGGGGCTGCCGCGCAAGTGCGCAACAGCCCCCAGCCAACGTCCGTGCCCGTTCGACGGCTTACCGCTGCGCGGCGCCGGCGCGGCCCATGATCGGCCACACGTCCACGATCTGATCGCCCTTGGCGATGTAGTAGCGGTCGTAGCAGTTCGTGCTCATGTCGAGATTGGTGCAGTAGATCTCCACCCGGTCGCCGACCTTGATCTCGTTGCCGCCGTCCTTCCAGCGCAGAATGCCGTACTCGGCGCCCTGCCGGTCCACCTGCAGCCACGGCATGCCCTTCACCTCGTCGGTGGTCTGGATCATCGCCTTGTTGCCGTAGTCGATCGTCACCTGCTGCGGGTGCTGCTTGCTGTCCACGGTCACCAGCACGGACATCGAGTTGTCGAAGTCCGTGTAGACGTCGTCGTTGCCCTTGCCGCCCACATGCCGGTACTTGGTGTCCATGAACACGTAGGAGCCGCACTCCAGCTCCGTCAGGCCCAGCTCATGGTCGATGTTGTAGGTGCCCGTCGAACCGCCCGTCACAATGCCGATCGGCAGCCCGGCCTTCTTCGCCAGCGCCACCGTCTCCTGCACGCCCGAGAGGTCCTCGGCCGACTTCTGCCGCCGCGCCGTAAACGTCTTCGTGTGCGAAGCTCCGCCCGAGTAGGCCATAAAGCCCTCGAACTGGATGTTCTTCGCCGCATGGATCTTCTGCGCCAGCTCCAGCGCGGGCTGGCCGTTGGCGATGCCCTGGCGCGTCAAGCCGGCATAGACGGCCACGGCCACCCGACACTTCACCTTGGCCGCGCCGGCCGCCTGCTCCACTTCGTCGGCCACGCGCGGGTCGTCGATCACGAACATGAACGTCGGATCGCGCTTCGACAGAGCGATCGCCCGCATCAGATTGTTCACGCTGGCCGGCTGCTTGGTCCACAGAACGCCCTTGATGCCCGCGTCGGACATCAGCTCCGACTCGGCGATCGTCGCCGTCGTCACGCCGATCGCGCCCAGCGCCTGCTGGCGCTTGGCGATGTCCACACTCTTGTGCACTTTCACGTGCGGCCGTAGGTAGATGGGCGACGCCTTGGCGCTGTCGGCCATCGTCTTGAGGTTCTTCTCGAAAAGGTCGATGTCCACGACCATGGCGGGCGTCGGCAGCACATCCTTGGTCATGCCGCGGAAGTCTTTCCGCGCGATGCGCTGTTCGAGCTCGGAGTAGGGATAGGTCTGGGCGTCAGAGCGCGCGGCCCGCGCGGCGGCTCCCAGAGCGAGGCCGGCGGCCCCGGCGGCAATGAACTGACGGCGTGAAGTCATGCGTCCACCTCTCCTTCGGATGGATATGAGGATACCCCGACTAGAATCGAGATTCCACTCATCGAGCCTCGATAGTCAAAGACCGAGCGCCCGTCAGCGAGGAGGAGCGCGAGCGGCGAGGCGCCGCCCAAGAACCGGGGACCTTTAGGATAGTCCAGTTGGGCTCGACCGTCGCGGTCGAATCACGCACCGCCCCGCCGAGAGGCGAACCGAAGCCCACCGGAGCAGAGCCTACAAGGCAATCCGCCCCGGGATTGGAAGGGAGAACCCCGCGCGGCCTTACCGGTGAGCGCCGCTCCTCGGAAACGCGATCCCGGGAATCCGCGCGGCAGGCGCGCCGGCGCCGGAGCCAAAACGGTTCCGCGAGCCGTTGGGCGAAAACGGATTCCCAAACGTGCCGAACGGATTCCGGATCGCCTTCGGCTGGTACCGGCTGCCGTACGGTCCATAGGGATTGCTGACCGAGTTGGGCGAAGTGGGATTGGCGCTGAAGTCGCCCAGAAAATCAGCGTTCGGCGCAAGCCCCTTGGGAACCAGCGCCGCGGGATCATACGGACGGTTCACTCCGGTCGACAAGAACTGGCTGCCGGCCTGGCCGTACGAGTTATTGAGGGACTTGACGCTGAACGACGTGCTCCCGTAAGTCAACGGACTGCCCATCGAATGCGAATCGAAGCCGCTGGAGTTGACGCTCCCCAGCACCGACCCGGTCGGACTGACGAGCGACGGCGACTGCGCGCCGAGAATCGCACCAAACAACAACGCAAGCGCGAATCTGAGCCTCATCGAAGAAACCTCCGCGCCTGAGCCTACCACTCGCCCCACGGATCACCAAACGCCCAATGTCTGAAATGGCGCCCGGGGCGGGACTCGAACCCGCACTCCCTTGCGGGAAGGGGATTTCAGGTCGCTACAAACCTTGGGGTTTGGCGGAGCGGGACAGGATGTTTGGCACGCCGAAACCGCAGGAGCTTCGCCAAGCACAGATACGGACAACATGGGGCGCCTCCTCCTCGGGAAGTCGGTCCATCCTGCGAGCCATCGGAGGGCAGACGGAAGTTGATCTAGAATAGAGCCGCCCTGGCTGGAGAGCGCTATGGAACGTTCGTCGCTATCGACCCACCGACACTCGGAACTGGTGATTGCTCTCGTCTATCCCCTGGGAACAGATCGGGAATTGGTCATCAGGGCCCTGAGAAACCACTTGGCCAAGTTCGACTATGCGACTCGCGTCGTGCGAGTTAGCGAGCAATTCGAGCGCCTGAACGAGCTGCAAAAAGGGCTCAAAGACTCCCCAGAATATAACCGTATTGCCACGCGCATGGAGGCGGGCAACAAGGCTCGCGAGCTTGCCAAGCGCGCTGACTTTGCCACGCTCGCAGCAATCTCTGCGGTGTCGAAAACTCGGTCAAGCGGAGGTGATCCGGAACCTTTTCTCCGTACCGTCCTCTTGATCGACTCCCTCAAACGTCCAGAGGAAGTGGCGATGCTTAGGAGGATCTATGGAGCAGGATTTTTCCTTCTTGGCGTGTTTGCATCCGAGGCAACTCGACGTCGTTACTTGACTGACGACAAGAACATACCGGCAGTCGACGCAGCGACGTTGATGGACCGCGACTTGGATGAGATCGACGCCTACGGGCAACGAACCACAAGCACATTCCACTTAGCAGATGTATTCGTCTCCCTTGACAATCTCTGCGCAGAGTCGGACTACAAGAGCGAGATTTGGCGATTCCTGGACCTAGTGTTCAACCACCCTTATCACACACCGACCAGGGATGAAAACGCGATGTTCCTGGCATACGCAGCATCGTTTCGCTCAGGAGATCTGTCTCGGCAGGTAGGCGCAGCCGTTACGTCCGCATCTGGTGATGTCATCGCCGTTGGCTGCAACGATGTTCCCAGGTACGGTGGAGGTCTCTACTGGCCGGGCCAAGACGACCAGCGAGACTGGCGCCGGGGCCACGACTCGAATCACATGCGGAGGGAGCAAATCATCTCGGAAGTCCTCAGTGCTCTGGAGGTTCCCAACGACCAGCGCGACGATTTCCGTACCAGGCTTGCGGAGGCCAGTCCGCTGAAGGACATCACGGAGTACGGCCGAGCTGTCCACGCCGAAATGGAAGCGCTTCTTGCTGCTGGGCGGACAGGATGCTCGCCGCTCGGCGGTACGCTGTACACCACAACCTTCCCGTGCCACAACTGCGCCCGGCACATCGTTGCGGCTGGTGTACGTAGAGTGGTCTACGTAGAACCGTACCCGAAAAGCAAGGCTGGCGAGCTGCACGCTGACTCTATCTCGTTGACAGACCAGGGAGAAAGCCATCGAGAAGACCGGCTCTCCTTTGAACCCTTCGTGGGCGTCGGCCCCCGCCGCTACGTAGATCTCTTCTCGATCGGGTTGGGAGGCGGGCGACACAAACGACGCAAATCCGGGCCTGACATTCTACAATGGAGCCCAAGCGGCGAGAGCGAGGTCCGCATCCCGATGTTGCCGACCTCGTATCTAGACCGTGAGCGGTTCGCCGCAGACGAGATCGCAGAGACCCTTGGCCTCCTTGGAGAACCATCAAGTGCCCCAATTGACGAAGAATCTGAGCACTCGTGACAACCGGGAGTACTGGAAGTTCGTGGAGGACACCGCTCGACTAGTCCGGACTTGGCCTGCTTGGAAGCGCGGACAGGCGCAAATGCCCCGGACGGTCGCAGAGCTACCTGCCGAGCGGGGCGAGAGAAAAGACTCCCCTACGAAATAGGCCGCTCTATTCGGCAGTTCGAGGCATCGGACCTCGTGGGTCGAGAAGCCCTCAATCCAGCTCTACGGGAAGGGGTCCCGCCGCCTCGGACAGAAATCGAGCCCTGAGGCCCTTCAAGCAGCCCGGCAGAACCAGCGACAAGCCGCTGCTTCCAAACTTGGTGCCCGGGGCGGGACTCGAACCCGCACTCCCTTGCGGGAAGGGGATTTTAAGTCCCCTGCGCCTACCAATTTCGCCACCCGGGCCCGCCTCTTGGAACGCTCCGCAG
Source organism: Acidobacteriota bacterium (assembly GCA_016125275.1). Taxonomy (GTDB): domain Bacteria; phylum Acidobacteriota; class Terriglobia; order Bryobacterales; family UBA6623; genus RI-231. The sequence continues at coordinate 466,591 of WGMB01000002.1, forward strand.
CCTGAGACGATTCTACCCCCGCCGTCCCCGCCCGTGCGCTCCCTCCCCCGGCCTCAGCGCTTCAGCAGCCACACCTCGGACACCTGCAGCCCCCGCCCGCTGCCGCCCAGCCCCGGCTCGCGGGTCCACGTCAGCGTCAGCTCGCCGTCCGCGGTGGCCTCCGCCGGAATGTCGAACTCCAGCGGCCGAAAGGGAATCGGGCGGGCCATCAAGCCGTGCACTTCGCGGCCCTCCGCCTCGAGCCGAATCTTCGGGTCCACCGTCTCGCCCGCGTACACCACCCGAACCACGTAGCGAGCCTTGCGGTCGAGGCCCGGGTAGCGCATCTGCAGCGGGCCGTCGTTCATCGCTTCGGCGTGGTCCAGCCAGGCGCGCGGAGCTTTGGCCAGCCGCACGTCGTTCTTGCTGTTGCGCCAAGCAAAGCCCATCAGCGCCGACCGCAGGTGCGCCGGGTCCTGCCGATACCCTTCGCCCCGCACTAGATGCGGCTGCAGCGACGTGTTGCCGAGATCGTCATAGAAGCCGCCGGGTCCCGGGTCGGTGCGGTGCAGCACGCTCCAGATCCGCTCTTGGCGCGCCTCCGGGGAGTCCAGGGCCCGGATCGCCGCGATCTCCGAGAGCAGGTAGCGGCGGTCATTCAGCGGCGCCTCGAAGCTGTCCAGCGTGGCGCCCCGCTCGGTCGCGATCGCCTGGTACTTGGAGACGCTCGTCTGCAAGCGAATGCTCTGGAACAGCGCCGCGGCAAGCTCGTACACGCGGGTGCGCCAAGCCGGCGCAACCTCCGCCGGCGCGTTCAGCTCCCGTTCCGCCTCCTCCACCGCGCCCGCCCGCAGCCAATCGAGGGCCCGCCCCTCCTGCGCCGTCTCGGCGATCAGACGCGCATGCACCGCCGCGTCGTAGTAGGCCCGGTACAGCAGCGACTGGAAGCGCCAGTCCGCCAGCAACCGCGGCGAGGCCCCCCGCTCGATTCCTTGGAATCGCTCAAGCGTCTGCTTCACGCCTTCGTTCGCCAGCAGCGGCCCGCGCCAGTTCCTCTCCAAATCCAAAATCCCTTGCGCCAGCGCGTCGGCGTGCTCGGCGGAGATGTTCCACCGCGCGTAGTCCCGCAGAGCGTCCACGATCTCCACGTCGGGGTCCCAGCCCAGCGCGCTCCAAACCGCCTTGTTCACGTCGTCGTTCACGCCCTCCGAGTAGGAAATGAAGCCGACGGCGTATTCATCGAACAGCCGATAAATATTGGCCTGATCCACCGGACGCGGATTGATCACTTCCCTCCCCTCGGTCAGCGCGTAGGCCAAGTCCCAGTCGGGAACCGGATACTGTGCGTGCCGCGAGTGCGTGATGTCCGGGTAGCGCCGGATCGGGTAGCGCTGCGGCGTGCGTTGGCGCAGCTCCGGCAGGCTGATGCGGACCTGCGGGCCGAACACCAAACCCGTCAGCCAGGCGGGCTCGCCGTCGAGAATGCCGAAAAACTCCTCCATCCAGGCGGACGAAAAGCCCTGCGGCGCCATCCACATCTCGGCTCCGGGGTGGCGCTTGCGCAATTGGGCCGCCTGCTTCTCCAGCAGCGGCATCAAGTAGCGCGGCGCCGTGTGCCCTGGGTCGCCGCCCGGCACAAAGACAGCGTCGATGCGCGGCAGCGCCCGAAACACCTCGTCCCACTCGCGCAGCGCCAGCTCCACCGTCGCCGGGTTCGAGTAGTCCTCGTCCAGAGCGGGATACCAAATCCACACATCCAGGTCGTACTCGTCCAGAATGCGCGACATCTCGACCATCATCGGCAGCTTCGGCAGGGGGAAGTGCGGGCTGTCGTCGTCGTCATCCGAACGCGGCGGAATCAGCTCGATGGCGTTTGAGCCCCACAGCGCCAAGTCCCGGATGTACTGCTCCCACATCTCCACCGTGAACGCGTCGTAGGAGTTCGTCTTGGGCCGGTAGCCGAGCTGGTGTCCGCGGAGCTGAGCGGCGGGCTTGGACTCCACGTTCAGCGGCGCCTGGAGCCCTACGCGGCCCCCCGCCCAGTCGAGCGCTCGCAGAAAGCGCCCCGCCCCATACAGCGCCCCGCGTTTGTCGGAGCCCGCGATGTCGATGCGCCCCCCGTTCGTGGCGATGCGGTAGCCCTCCGGCCCGGGGACCGAGGGGTCCACGTGCAGGCGGATGGAGGCGACGTCCAGGGCCGCATTGGCCGATATCACCCTCCAGCGCAACCCCGTGCGCTCCTCGATCTCTTCGGACACGGCCTGGGCCGTTTTGCTCAGCTCGTCCGGCGCCAGGATCACGGCCTGCCGCAGATCAATCTGGCCGACACAAGGCAGAGCGGCGAGGAATAGAAAGGCGAGCGTGCGCATGGGCTTTGGGTACGGGCGATCCGGAACCGGCATCCGCCGGAACCCAGAGATCGTAGCGCTCCCGGCGCCCCGGCGCCTACCTCCCGCCGTCTTCCCCGCTCCATGACAGCTCGATTGCAGCCCTTCCCCGCGCTGGTAAGCCCTCTCCAACCATCGGTATACTTCGAAAATTCGGCCCCCCGGGCCGCGCATTTTATGGCGATCTCTCGGCGTCACTTCCTCCAACGGTCGCTGGCCGGAGCCGGCGTCCTCTCCCTGCCCCAGGGCCTGCTCGCGGACCCGCCCTCGCCCGTCTTTCCGCTCGGCGTGGCCTCCGCAGATCCCCAACCCAACGGCGTCACCCTGTGGACCAAAGTCGACCCGGAAGCGGTTCCCGGCGCCGGCGCAGCCATCCCTCTCGAGTACCAGATCGGCCTCGACCCCTCGTTCCCCATCGGAGGCCTCGTCAAGGGCTTCGTCGAAGCCCGCGAGTCCAGCGATTACACGGCCAAAATCACCGTGCAGAACCCGGCTTTGTGGCCTTTCTTCCAGTACTATTACCGCTTCCGTCAAGGCGACAATTGGAGCCCCGTCGGCCGCTTCAAGACGTTGCCCGCCCCGGGCCAGTGGATCCCTTCGCTGCGGCTCGGCTTCCTCTCCTGCCAGGACTACACCAACGGATACTTCACCGCCCTGCAGGCCCTGGCCGTCGAAAACGTCGACTACGTCATCCACCTCGGCGACTACATCTACGAGAGCGTCGGCGACCCGCGCTTTCAGCAGAGCCAGATCCGGCCCATCGGCGCCCTACCCAGCGGCGGCGACGTCGTCCAAACCCTCGAAGACTACCGCTTCCTCTACCGCACCTACCGCCGCGACCCCTCCCTGCGGGCGCTGCACCAAAGCGCGGCCTTCATCCAGATCTGGGACGACCACGAGTTTCAGAACGACAGCTTCCGCGAGTTCCACCCCGACAACACCAGCGACCCCACCCAGCCCCAGCCCGAGCTGCGTAAGGCCGCCAATCAGGCCTGGAGCGAGTACACCGCCACGCCCATCGCCTTCGACCCCAACCAGGGCCCGCTGGATTTTCAAATCTACCGCCGCTTCGACTTCGGCGATCTCGCCCGCCTCGTCGCCACCGACGAGCGCCTCTACCGCGACGGCCCGCCCTGCGGCTTCGAAGACCTCCAGCGCCAAATCACCTTCGGCTGCCCGGAGGTCTCCCGCCCCGACCGCACCATGCTCGGCGCCACCCAGCGCTCCTGGTTCCTCGACCAGATGAACAACTCCGGCGCCATCTGGAACGTCTGGGCCAACGAGGTCCTCGTCATGCCGCTCAAGCTCGGCTACGGCGATCCCCTCTTGCTTACGCTCGACGGCTGGGACGGCTACCCGGCCGAGCGCCACGCCCTCATGGCGGGCCTGCAGAACGTCCAGAACCTGGCGGCCATCACCGGCGACCTGCACTCCTTCATCGCCGGCCACCTCTACACCGACTTCGACAACATCTTCTCGCCGCGGGTCGGCGTGGAGATCATGGGCGGCTCGGCCTGCTCGGCCAACTTCGCCGACATCCTCGCCGCTCCCTCCAACCAGAGCCCGCCCAACGCCCCGGTCGGCAAGAGCCAACTCGACGCCGCCTTCCCCGACGGCTTGGTCGAGCTGCTGGTCCGCCTCAACAACCCTCACATCGAGTACTTCAACTCGTCCCGCCACGGCTACGGCGTGGTGGATCTCGGCCGCTGGTCCATGCGCTGCAAGCTGCGCGCCGTCGCCTCCGTCACGCAGCCCACGGCCGCCGTCGAAACCATCGCCGACTTCACCGTCCTCAAAGACTGGAAGCAACTGCTACGCAACAGTTGACGCCCGCCCTCCGCCGCGGCTGCGCCCCCTCTACTGCGGCGGCCCGTGGCTTGCCGTCGCAGCGGCGCGGCCGACTCGAACGACCCGCGTGCCGCCGGCGAGCGTGTCGTGCTTCCCCTGGCGAAGAGCGCTCGAGCGAACTGACAGGAAGATCCAGATCCAAGCGGCAAGGGCGATCAACGGCCCGGCAAAGGGAACCGCCCCGAGTACCGTAAACGCTTCTCGGATCAGCGCTTGCTTCAGAGTCGGTCGTCCGCCTTCCGGGCCGATCACGCGCAGGCCCACGACGCGCTTCCCCAGCGTTGCGCCCCAGACGGCGTCGCACAAAGCGAAGTACGCCCACACCCCAACCGCCGTCAGCAAAAGCCAATCAAAGCCGAAACCAATCCCCCACCCAAGCAGACCGCCGGTCGCCACGAGGACGACGGCGTCGAGTGCGCGCGCGGCCACGCGAATCGGGATCTCGGCGGGAGCAGGATGGCGCACAGTAGCCTCTTCAACGCTGGAGCAATCTACGACAGCGAGTCCACGATCTTCGCGATGCGGCGGGCCCGGGTTTCCGGCTTCTTGGCTTCTTCCACTTGGCGCACGTATTCTTTTCGGCGCGAGGGCGCCGCGTCCTCAAACGCCCCCAGCGCTCTGGCTTGGCTCAGCGCGCTCTTCAGGTCGGGCGGGATCTCCGTCGCGCGCGGCTCGGTATCCAACTCCAGCGCAACCTCGAGCTCTTCCTCGCCGGACAGCCCCGCCGCCTTGCGGTTCTCCGCGCTCAGGCCGATCATGAACCGTCCGCCCATCGTCGCCACCGTCGAGCGGTACGTGTAGCCGTTCACGGTCACCCTCACGGCGGGTCTCTTGCTCTCACCCAACGCCGCTACGACGTCGGCGGGCACGACGATTCCCATCGCGTTCTTCGTGGGGTCTTTGTGGATCTTGGTGACGAATCTCTCCGGCATGGGTCCTCCCTAGCGCGATTTGGACGTCTTCTGCTTTCGCGTCTGGCGATAGGCCGGGTGCACTCCCGGCGTAATCCTCTGCTGCGCGGCGATCCGCGCCAGCAAGTCCTGAATCGTCGCCAGCTCGCTCTCGCTCAAGGCCGAGAACAGGTCCTCCTCGAGCTGACGCGTCACCTTCCCGACGGCGGTCAGGCTCTTCCGTCCTTCCCCCGTGAGATGGAGCTGGTACACGCGGCGGTCCCGGGGGCTGCCGCGCCTCTCGATGAGCTTTCGGCGCTCGAGCTCGTCGAGGAGCGAAACCAGCCGGCTGGGGAACATCCCCAGCGTCTCGCTCAGGGCCTGCTGGCTCATGCCGGGATTGCTCCCGAGCATGCGGAGAATGCCTGCGTGCTGCGGGATCAGCTCGAGGGCTTCGAGGCGCTCGCCGAAGCAGACCGCCGCGTGAGCGCCGACCTGGGACACGAGGAACGCAGGTCCCACGAGCGGGGCCGCGATCCTCGTCTCCCCGGGCTGACCGTTCATCTCAATGATTATTCACTAAGAGAACGATCTTTGCAAAGCGTCGCTGGGAGGCTTGACCGCCCCGCCCCGACTCCTCGGCCCCCCTACAGCGGCAGCCGAGCCCGGGCGTAATCAATGCACTGTTGGTTGAGCTCGTCCTCCAACCGCAGCCGCTCCGCCGGGCTCAACCCGCTGATCCGCGGCAGCGGCTTCTTCGGCGGATGCTCCCGCACCCACTTCACCAGCATCGCCAAGTCCCTCGGCGGAACCGGACTCTTGTCATCGAAGACCTTCCAGTACTGCTCGGTGAACAGCGGCACTTCCAGCGGATCGCGCGTGATCATCTCGAGCTGAAAGATCATGTTCGGATCCTTCTTCTGGAGCATCGCCACCACCGCCGGCAGGTCCAGGTGGCCGTCGCCGAAGCCCACCTCCGACAGCAGCACCCCGTCCTCATAGAAGTCCACGCCGATGTCCTTGAAGCTCACGAACAGCGTGTACGGCGCCAGCGTCTCGATCGTCTGCATCGGCGTCTCTACCAACGACACGTTGTTCACCATGTCCAGGCAGACGCCCACATACTCGCTGCCGGTGGAGCGCACCCAGGCCGCCAGCTCGTCGGACCGCCAGCCCTTGTGGTTCTCGATCGCCAGCGGCATCTTGTAGCGCCGCAGCACCGGCTCGGCCCGCTGCACCGCCGTCTTGCACAGGGCGTCGAACTCGTGGAACTCCGCGGCGTTCTTGAACTGCTCGTAGCGGCGGCCGGAGAACGGGTCGTGCACTGCGGCGACGCGCCCGTCCATCTCCGCCAGAGCCTTCACGGTCGCCTCGTACTCGGGCAGCTCGTCGTCGCTGCGCGGCGTCCGCACCGCCGCCGTCAACCGCATGTCATAGCGGTTGAGCTGATCCCGCAGCCGCGCCAGCAGAGCCGCGTCGTGGCCCCCGCGCAGGTAGATGTGCGGCGCGCCCAGGCCCTTCTCGCGGTTGTACTCGACGATGTCGAACTCTTGCCCGGCGTCGCGGGCCGCCCGGATGCGCGCTCCCAGCCCGGGCGTCGCCGACCCCATGTTCTTCAGGATTCGTCCGCTCGCCGCCGTGGCTGCGGTCGCGGCCAGGGCGGCGCCGCCGGCGGTCTGGAGCATCTCGCGTCGAGTCATCATGGATCTCTTCTCGCCGGCCCGTCCGGCCGCGGGCCTCTCGGCTAGGGCTTGGCGGCCGGCGGCTTCGCCTCTTCCTGTTTCTTCTCGTCGTCTTTCTTCTCGTCGTCGACGATCTTCTTGAGGAAGCTCGGCAGTTCGCGCGCCGCCGGCATCGCCGGAATCACCGCGCGGAAGGCGGCGACCAGCGCCTCCTGCTGTCCCGCCCGCAGCGTCGCAAAGCGCACCCGCCCGTCCGGCGTCGGCCGGAAGCGCAGCGAGCCGTCGTCGCCCACCTCCGCCTCGCCGGGCTCGGAGAGCTCGAAGTACGGGCTGTCCGGACGCCCCGCCTCCAGCACCGCCGCCGCGGCCTGCGTCGGCGCGTCATACGGCATCTTGCCGAACGCCTTGTAGGCCTCGGCCACCGGATGCTTCTCGGCCCAAGTGAAGTCCGCCTCCACGCTCGCCGCCGGGTAGCGCGCCTGCTCGCCCGTCGCGCGGCCGATCAGCACGATCGGCGTCGGCCAGTCCCGAAACAGCTTGCGCGCCGCCGCCACGTCCGCCGCCAGCATCTCGTCCGGCGCCTCCGACGGCAAATCGCCCAGCGCCGCCACCAGCCGCCGCACCTTGCGTCCAATCAGCTCGCGGCCGCCGTTGAGCGCCAGCACCGCCGCCAGGCTCGTCGCCGGCCCGGCCAGCACCACCGCGGCGTTGCCGTCCTCTTCGGCCGTCAGCGCGTTGCGCAGCAGCGCCGCCGGGTCGGCCGTGTCGGTCACCTCATGCACTTCCTGCGGAAACTCCGGCTCACCGTCGGCCCCCTTCAGGGCCAGCACGGCCTCCAGCGGCGCGCTCGGCGCCGGCGCCGGATGCGCCTCCGCCATCCCGATCGGCAGCCCCCTGTAGCGCTGGAATCGTTCCGGAAAGTCCCGCAGATAGGCCTTGTTGTAGAAGCGCGCCACGGCCTCACAAAACGCCGCGCCGTCCAGCCCGGAGCCCGTTACGCTCAGCGCCGCCACGCTGATGGCCGCGTCCTTCTCGGTCGCCAGCCCATACAGCGCGCCCAGCGCCAGGGCCTGGCCCACGCCACGCCCGATGGCGCAGTCGAACGCCACGCCGAGCGGCGCCGGCGGTGTTGGTTCCTTGGGTGAAGCTTGCACGTGTTGCCGCCTGCTTGCGTTCTACGGGGACCGCCCCCGCCCGGCGCCGTCGCCCGAGCGGGTTGCGGGGGCCTAGCTCAAATCCAACCCGGCCAGCCGCCCCGTGGAGTCGGCGAAGTTCTCCACCTTCACGCCCATCCGGTCCATCATCGACACGTACAGGTTCGTCATCGGCGTCTCCCGGCGGTACAGCACCCGCCGGCCCGGCGAAATCGTGCCCGCGCCGCGGCCCATGATCAGCGTTGGCAGGTCGTGGTGCGTGTGGGCGTTGCCGTCTGACAAGCCCGCGCCGTACACGATCATCGAGTTGTCCAGCAGCGTCCCGTCGCCTTCCTGGATCGACGCCAGCTTCTCGATCCAGCCCGCGAACTGCTGCACGTGATACGTGTTGATCTGCGTCACCTTCGCAATCCAGTCCGGGTTGTTACGGTGGTGCGTCAGCGGGTGGTGCCCGTCGGAGATGCCGATCTCGCGATACGGCCGCGAGGTGCCTTCGCGCGTCATCAAGAAGGTGAACACCCGGCTCATGTCCGACTGCAACGCCACCGTCAGCATGTCGCTCATCAGCTTGAAGTGCTCGGCAAAGTCGGCCGGCACGCCGTAGGGCTTGTCCATGCCGGGGTCGATCTGCTGATTCTCGGCCTCGGCGCGCTGCAACTGCCGCTCGATCTCGCGGATCGAGGTCAGGTACTCGTCGAGCTTGCGCTGGTCGGTCGGGCCCAGGTCGCCCATCAGGCTGCGGGTGTCTTCGGAAACGAAGTCGAGCACGCTCTTGCGGAACCGGCTGCGCTGCTCCCGGGCCTCCGAGCTCAAGTGCGCGTCCTTGCCGAAGAGCCGCTCGAACAGGTCCCGCGGATTCAGCGTCGGCGGCATCGGCTGCGTCTCGCTGCGCCAAGCCAAATTGTTGGTGTAGGCGCAGGAGTAGCCCGAATCGCAGTTGCCCGCCTGCCGGGCGTCCTCCAACCCGAGCTCGATCGAAGGCAGCCGCGTCTGCTTGCCCACCTCGTTCGCCACGATCTGATCGCAGGAGACGCCCGCCTGGATGTCCACCGCCGACTTGCGCGGATGCACGCCCGTCAAATACGAGCCACAGCAGCGCCCGTGGTCGCCCGGCCCGTCCTGCCAAGCCCGCCCCGAATTGTTCGTCAGGTTCGACAGCACCGTCATTTCCTGCTTGAACGGCTCCAGCGGCTTGAGGATGCGCGGCAGCTCGCCCAGCGCCCCCACCTCCTTCGGCGTCCAGTTCTCCATGTCGATGCCGTTGGGCACGTACACGAAGCCCATCCGCAGCGGCCGGCCTCCGGGAACCTTGCTGGCGGCGAACGCCGGCGCCATCGCGTCCAGAAACGGCAAGGCTACGGCGGTTCCGAGACCACGCAGTAGAGTGCGGCGGGAAAGGGCTTTTCGGGTCATCGCTGGGCTAACGCCTCCGTCGGGCTGTCGGATCGCTCGCCGCGGCGCATCTGGAAAGGGGCGCTGCGGACGATTTCGTGGATCAAGGTCTGGAAATGATAGTCGTTGGCGGCCAATCGCTCGGTGATCTCGCTGATCGTGCGCCGGTCGTACGGCTCCAGGCCGCGTCCCAAGGCGTAGATCAGCATCTTCTCGGTCATCGTCCGGGCGAAATCGTACGTATCGTCGAGTAGTATATGACGGAGCTCGGCCGGCGTGTCGAACGATTTACCGTTCGGCAGCACGCCGCTGGCGTCCACCGGCAGCTCGTTCTCCTCGGTCCGCCAGCGGCCGATGGCGTCGAAGTTCTCCAGGCCGAAGCCCAGCGCGTCCATCCGGTCGTGGCAGGTAGCGCAGGCCGGGTTGGCGCGGTGGATCTCGAGCTGTTGCCGCACCGTCGCCTTCTGGTCGCCGCCCGAAGCCTCCAGCGGCGGAATGTCAGCCGGCGGGTCCGGCGGCGGCGCGCCCAGAATGTTTTCCAGCACGTACTTGCCGCGAATCACCGCCGAGGTCCTGGTGGGATAGCTCGTCACCGTCAGCACGCTCGCCTGCGAGAGCACGCCGCCCCGCTGCGGATGGTCCGCCAGAGACACCTTGCGCAGTTCCGGCCCCTTCACGCCTTCGATCCCGTAGTGCTTCGCCAGCTCATCGTTCAAGAAGGTGAAATCGGCGTCCAAGAAGGTCTGCAACGGCAGATCCTTCTGCAGGACCTCCGCGAAGAACAGCGTCGTCTCCTCTTTCATCGACTCCCGCAGCTCCGGACCCCAGCTCGGGTACAGATCCGGGTCCGGCCGCACCGTGTCCAGGTTGCGCGTCTCCAGCCACTGCCCGGCAAAGTTCCGCGCCAGCTCGCCGGAGCGGCCGTCAGCCAGCATCCGCTGCACTTGCGCGTCCAGCACGGCCGGCTCGGAGAGCTTGCCCTGCTCGGCCAGCCCCAGCAGCTCCTCGTCGGGCATCGACGACCACAGGAAGTAGCTCAGCCGCGAGGCCAGCTCGAAGTCCGAGATCCGGTGCGTCGCCGTCGGATCGTTCGGGTCCGGGTCGCGTTCGATCCGGAACAGGAAGTGCGGCGACACCAGCATCGCCTGGATCGCCAACTGCACGCCCTGCTCGTCGGACAGCCCCTCGGCCTTGGCCATCTCCACGAACCGCGCCAGCGCCTGCACCTCTTCCGCCGTCGCCGGCCGCCGGTAGGCCCGCCGCGCCAGCTTCGACAGGATCTGCTGCACACAGGCCGCCCCGCTCGCCGGATCGCACGTCAGAAGGCGCTTGCGGCTCGGCGGCTCCACGTCGCTCTTATAGGGGCCCACGAACGTGATCGACTCGAGGAACTTGTTCTTGTCCCGATCCATCACGTCCTTCGGGCCCAGGCCGTCGACGAAGTCATCGTCGATGAACCCGGCGCGAAACGTGGAATCCCCGGCCGCCAGATGCAGCCGCATCTCCGCCTCGGAGTAAGGGTCGAAGTACACCAGGTCCGACGGCCCTGTCTCCACCAGCATCTCGTGGATCAGCTCGCCGTCCCGCCACAGTCCCAGCCGCGCCGGCGGCGACCCCTTCGGCCGCTCCCCCGGCATCCCGATGCGGATCTCATACTCGGCGTCCCACTCCACCCGGTGCCGCGCCTCGATCAGCGCCGGCGCCAGCCGCCGAATCGGCGCCGACTTGCCGGAGATCACCGCATCGGCGTTGTCCTTGGCCTGGTACTTGTTCTCCACCGGCTTGGCCGGCAGCGGGTCGGCGCCGATCGCCTGCCGCGAGATCATCTCCGCCGCCGCAATATAGTCGTCCATCAAGATCGGCGAAATCGTCAGCACGTCGCCGATGTTGTCGAACCCATAGCCGGAATCGTCGCTGGGGAACTCTCCCTGCGCGTTGAAGCGCACGCCCAGCAAGTCCCGAATCGTATTGGAATATTCGTTGCGGTTCAGCCGGCGGGCGGTCACCCGGCCCGGGTCCAGCTTTGTCGCCTTGTCCAGCCGGCTCAGAGCGCCCTGCGCCGCATCCAGAAAGGCCGTCTTCACGCCCTCGTCGAGCGCCGGAAAACCCCTCGGCGGCATCTCGCCCGAGCGCACCCGCTGCACGATCTTTTCCCACTGCACCCGGTGCGAAGCGAACGCCTCCAGCTCCTCCAGCCCGTCGGTCACCAGCTTGCCCGACGCCGCCGAAGGGCTATGGCAGGCCGAACAAGCCTGCAGCGCCGGCGCCACCGCTTGGCGAAACGCCGTCGGATCGGCCGTCTGAGCCCCGGAGGAGAGGGCTACGGAAAGTCCGAGAACGAACAGTGGGCGATACATGGGCCTCGATGAAGGGCGCGGCCGGCGAGGGCGTGGTTACGGACCCGTTCGGACGCGACCCCACGCGTCTCCTCGCAGAAAAACTTCCGGCGCGCGCCGGTCGGCCTTATAATAGCGTCATCAGGTTCTGACCGGTGCTACTCTTTAGCCCATCCGCGCCGCTGCGAAAACCTCGAATCACGAGTCGGGGATCAGTCGGCGCGCGCCGTCGAACCTGACCCTCGGCTCTTCCGGCTTGCCGGTCGCTCCCTTCTCGTTCGATCTCCTGCCGCCGCCCTTCGGCGCATCGCGTCGTCGTAGGGTCCGTCAGTTTTCAATTTGTTGTAGACCCAACGGAGTCAATGCACTATGTCCGCTACAGCCCTGAAGCTACCGACTGAAGAAGTCCAGATCATCGACGTCGAAAAGCAGTTCGTGATGCAGAACTACGGCCGCTACCACCTCACCGTGGAGCGAGGCAAGGGCTGCTATCTCTACGACGCCGAGCGTCAACGCTACCTGGACTTCATCACCGGCATCGGCGTCAACGCCCTGGGCCACGGACACCCCCGCCTGCTCAAGGCCCTGCGCGACCAGATCGGGCAGTTGATGCACTGCTCCAATCTCTATTACCACCGCTACCAAGGCCCCTTGGCCGAGCGGCTGGCGGAGATGAGCGGCCTGCAGCGCTCCTTCTTCTGCAACAGCGGCGCCGAGGCCGTCGAAGGCGCCCTCAAGATCGCCAAGGGCTACGGTCATTCCAAGAGCCCGGACAAGTTCGAGATCGTCGCCCTCAACGGCTCCTTCGGCGGACGCACCCTCGCGGCCACGGCCGTCACCGGCCAGGCCAAGTACCGCCAGCCCTTCGAGCCCTTGATCCCCGGCGTGCGCTTCGTCGACGTCAATGACGTCGCGGCCCTCGAGGCCGCCGTCAACGACAACACCTGCGGCATCCTCTTCGAGCCCCTGCTCGGCGAGGGCGGCATCGTCGAAGTCAGCCGCGCCTTCGCGCAAAAGGCCTCCGAGCTGGCCAAGCGCCACGACGCCCTGCTGATCTTCGACGAAATCCAGTGCGGTTTGGGCCGCACCGGCGCCTATTTCGCCTTCCAGCACTGGAACCGGCCGACGCCCGAGGACCCCGAGCCGGCCGACATCCACCCCGACGTCGTCACGGCCGCCAAGCCGCTCGGCGGCGGCCTGCCCATGGGCGTCATCCTTATGAATGAGAAGGCCGGCGCCATCCTGTCTGCGGGCATGCACGGCTCCACCTTCGGCGGCGGTCCGCTGGTCTGCCGGGCGGCGCTCGAGTTCCTCGACGTGATGACCGAGCTGCTGCCGATGATCAAGGAGCACGGCGTCTATTTCCGCCGCCGCTTGGAGGAATTGGCGCTCAAGTTCGACTTCGTCGTCGGCCCCCGCGGCCGCGGCCTGATGGTCGGCCTCGAGCTCTCCGTGCCCGGCAAGTGGGTCGTCCCCGCCGCTCAGGAGCGCGGACTGCTGCTCAACTGCACCGCCGGCAACATCCTGCGCTTCCTGCCGCCCTACATCATCGAGCGGCGCCACATCGATCAGGCCATCGACGCCCTCAACCAGGTCTTCGAGCAAGGCCCGCCGGCCGAATAACTCCCCGGAAAGGCCCCGCTTTCAACAACTGAAATCGGGGCCTTTCTTCCCTCTCGAACTTCGACATTCGTCGGAGTCTCCGGCGCAAGTCGTTGATCTCAACCGCCTTGGTCGGACGGCTCTGGGGAGGGCCTGTGGCGCTTGCGCGACCCATCCCCAATATATGGATTTTTTCCTTGACTGCCCCCCAAGATCGAGTGCACCATGTACAAGTCGCTCGAAGCAGTTCAAGGACAGCGATAAGCGCCCAGGAGCCTGCCGCGAGGCGAGGTTCAACCAAGAAACACAATTCATAGCAAGGCGGAGACGGAATCGTATGGGTGAGATCAGAGTGGATTTGGCGGCAAAAGAAGCGAACCTGCAGAACGCCGACGAGCGGCGCGGATTGTCTTTCGCGCGCTACTTTACGCGGGACTTGGAGCCCGGCAAGACTCCTTACGATGCGCTCGAGTGGGAAAAGCGCACCGCGTCGATCACCAATGCCAAGGGCGAGGTCGTTTTCGAACAGCATGAGGTGGAGGTGCCGCGCAACTGGTCGCAGACGGCCACCAACATCGTCGCCTCCAAGTACTTCCACGGCCGCTCCGGCACACCCGAGCGCGAGTCCAGCCTCAAGCAGCTCGTCCACCGCGTGGTCGACACCATCGCCGACTGGGGCGCCAACGGCGGCTACTTCGTCGACCGCGGCGACGCCGAGAACTTCCGCGCCGAGCTCGCCCACCTGATGCTCAACCAGATGGCGAGCTTCAACTCGCCAGTCTGGTTCAATGTCGGCGTCCGCGAGACCCGCGGCTACGGCTGGACCTGGGACCGCGAGTCCGAACGCATCACCGCCATCCGCCCCGACCGTCACACGCCGCAGTGCTCGGCCTGCTTCATCAACTCCGTCGACGACTCGCTCGAGTCCATCATGAACCTCGCCAAGACCGAGGGCATGCTGTTCAAGTGGGGCTCCGGCGCCGGCTCGAACCTGTCGAAGATCCGCGAGGACGACGCCGCCCTCGCCGGCGGCGGTCGCGCCTCCGGCCCGGTCTCGTTCATGAAGGGCTTTGACGCCTTCGCCGGCGTCATCAAGTCCGGCGGCAAGACGCGCCGCGCCGCCAAGATGGTGATCCTCAACTCCGATCACCCCGATATCGAGCAGTTCATCTGGTGCAAGGCCAAGGAAGAGCGCAAGGCCTGGACCCTCATCGAGGCCGGCTTCGACCCCTCCATCGACGGCGACGCCTACTCGACCATCTCGTTCCAGAACGCCAACCACTCCGTGCGCGCCGACGACGAGTTCATGCGCGCCGCCGCCGAGGACAGCGACTACTGGACCAAGAGCGTCCTCACCAAGCAGCCCAAGGACCGCAAGAAGGCCCGCGAGATGCTGCGCGCCATCGCCGAGGCCACCCACCAGTGCGGCGACCCCGGCATGCAGTTCGACACCACGGTCAACCGCTGGCACACCTGCAAGACCACCGACCGCATCAATGCGTCGAACCCCTGCTCGGAGTACATGTTCCTCGACGACTCGGCCTGCAACCTGTCGTCGCTGAACCTGGTCAAGTTCCGCAAGCGCGACGGCTCGTTCAACGTGGAAGGCTTCCGCCACGCCGTCGACACGCTGATCATCGCGCAGGAGATCCTGGTCGACTCGGCCAGCTACCCGACCGACCGCATTGCCAAGAACTCGCACGACTTCCGCCCCCTCGGGCTGGGTTTTGCGAACCTCGGCGCGCTGCTGATGTCGCTCGGCCGCGCCTATGACAGTGACGGCGGACGCGACATCGCCGGCGCCATCTCGTCGCTGATGTGCGGCCAGGCCTACTTGACCTCGGCGCGCCTCGCCAAGGACGCCACCGGGCCGTTCCCGGGCTACGCCGACAACGAGGACTCCTTCCTCGGCGTGATGCGCATGCACCGCGACGCCTCCCGCCGCCTGGGCCGCAAGTATGACGACCCGACGCTGCGCGAGCAGGCCGAGCGCGTCTGGCAGGAGGCCGTCGAGGCCGGCGAGCGCTACGGCTACCGCAACGCCCAGACCACCGTCATCGCCCCCACCGGCACCATCGGCTTCATGATGGACTGCGACACCACCGGCATCGAGCCCGAGCTGGCGCTGGTCAAGTACAAGAAGCTGGTTGGCGGCGGCGTCATCAAGATCGTCAACAACATGGTCCCCGAGGCCCTGCTGCAACTCGGCTACAAGCCCGAGCAGGTCTCCGAGATCGTCAACTACATCGACTCGACGGGCACCATCGAGGGAGCCCCGCACCTCAAGAACGAGCATTTGCCGGTCTTCGACTGCTCCTTCAAGGCGCAGAACGGCAAGCGCTCCATCCACCACCGCGGCCACATCCGCATGATGGCCGCCGTCCAGCCGTTCGTCTCCGGCGCGATCTCCAAAACGATCAACATGCCGGAGGAGTGCTCGGTCGAGGACATCATGGAGGCCTACCTCGAGTCCTGGCGCCTCGGCCTGAAGGCCGTGGCGATCTACCGCGACGGCTCCAAGAAGGCCCAGCCGCTGAGCACCGGGCAGGACGCCAAGGTCGAGGAGAAGATCGTCTACAAGCCCATGCGCCGCCGGCTGCCCGACGAGCGCATGTCGGTCACCCACAAGTTCTCCGTGGGCGGCCACGAAGGCTACGTCACCGTCGGCCTGTACGACGACGGGACGCCGGGCGAGGTCTTCATCAAGATGTCCAAGGAGGGCTCGACCATCTCGGGCCTGATGGACTCCTTCGCCACCGCGGTCTCGCTGGCCCTGCAATACGGCGTGCCGCTCAAGGACCTGATCGAGAAATTCCAGCACGTGCGCTACGAGCCCTCGGGCTGGACGAACAACAAGGAGATCCCGTACGCCAAGTCGCTGACGGACTACATCTTCCGCTGGCTGGGCGGACGTTTCGTGGCGGCGGAGTACAAGCAATCCGAAGCCGGCGAGACGTCGAAGCTGCGGCCCACCGAGCCCGACCCGCAAGCGGATCTGCCGTTCGCGCCGACCTCGATCGACGCGCCGATCTGCGCCGAATGCGGCTCGCTGATGGTCGTCAACGGCAGTTGCTACAAGTGCGAGAACTGCGGCTCGACCTCCGGCTGCAGCTAAGAGTTTCCGGCGAGGGGCGCGGCAGGTTCAGCCGCGCCTCAGCCGACACGAAGTTCGCCTCGGCGAATTGTTCCCTCCTTCCGGGCGGTTTGAGAAATCAGACCGCCCCTTTTTTCTGGGGTCGCCGACGGAAGGCCGCCGATGAATGATCTTGTAGCCGTTCTGGATGCTTGCGTTCTGGTCCCGGCCTGCCTACGCGACACCCTCTTGCGGTTCGCCGAGAGCCCGTCCTTTTACCGCCCGGTCTGGAGCGAAGAGATCATGGCCGAGACGGCGAGGACCCTCCACCAGAAGATCGGGCTCGACGATCGCAGAGTGCAGCGACTGATCACCCGACTGCGCGAAGCCTTTCCCGAGGCGTGGATCGATGGCTTCGAGCCGCTAACCGAACGCATGACCAACGACCCCAAAGACCGGCACGTGGTTGCGGCAGCGGTCCAAGCGGGAGCCCATACGATCGTGACTTTCAATCGGAAGCACTTTGGTCCCGATACCGTGAGCCCGTTCGGAATCGCGGTCCAGTCTCCGGACGAGTTCTTGGCGCAGCAGCACCGCCTGCATCCGACCCTGGCTCTGGTGAAGATCGTGGAGCAGGCGGCAGGGATCGGACGGGAGCCGGAAGCTATTCTGGCAACGCTCGGTACGTCGGCTCCGCGGTTCGTCGCACTGATCCGACAAACCCACGCCGACGCCCTTTGACACCAAGGCACCCGATCCCGCATCCTATAGGTGCGGTTATAGCGTTTATGGAAATCTCGTCGAGCCTCGACCCGCTTCGGATTCCCGATGCCGAGAATGAGCAAATCCGGGTGCTCCGCCAGACGATGCTAGCGGGCCAAGCAGCGTTGATCGGTTCCAACAACGAGCGCCGTGAGATCCCCGCGGATGTATACCAGCTCTTCGTGAGGGTGCTCGAGCACCTCGAACGCAAGCAGGCGGTGTCGATCGTGCCCTATCGCGACGAGCTCACCACGCAAACCGCCGCCGACCTGCTCAGCATGTCGCGCCAACACTTCGTGCGCCTGCTCGATGCGGAGGAGTTGCCGCATCACAAGGTGGGAGCCCACCGCCGGGTCTATCTCAAGGACCTCCTTGCCTACAAGGAGGCCCGCGACCGGAAGAGGCGCGCCGCCATCAACGCGATGGCCCGCGAAGCGCTCGAAGCCGGCGTCTACGACAAGACCATTGAGCCCGACGAGTGAACGTTCACGCCGAGAAGCCTCCCAAAGCCGTGCTGACCCAGGCCGACGAGGTGCCGGCAACGCCCAACCGGCTTAGCTCAGTCGCCGAAGCTTCAAGTTCCCCACCGAAAGCTCAAATCGAGTCGGCCGGTGGACCCCCACCACGTTCTGAGCCACATTCGGCCAGGCCTTTAGCAACTTCCACGCCTGATCCTCGAACCGGGTCTTCATCCATCCCGGCGCCAAGCAGACGAACGTCAGCTCGCTCTCCAGCAGCGCGGCTCGCTCGACCGCGTTTCGTAGGATGCGCCCGTCGCCACAAACGACGGCGGGCTTGGGCGACCACCGTCCAAGGCCTTGCAGCCACTCGATGTCCGGCGTACCCGCCTCAAAATAGTCCAGCAAGTGCCGAACCTCATTCCGCTGGTCGAAGATGTCTAGGATTTGGGCGAGCTTCGGGCTGACATTCTCGTCGACAAAGAAGGTCACGCTGCTTTTCCGAACGCGCGTTCGAATTCTACAGCATTTGCAACGTCCTGCTCGCTCATGCCAAACAGGTCAGCCACCAGGGCGCCGTCCCGTCCATTGGCCCCATACTGACTGGCGATCACGGCCGTCGCCGTGCCCGTTCCTTGGACGGTGGGCTTCCCCATCGCGACCCTCGGATCAATCAGCACCCCTTCGGCGATGCGCCAACGGGCCGCCAGCCGATGGACGGGTCCGTAGTCGATTTTTTCCAAGCCGGCTTTCAAATCCCGAAAGAAGAGCTGCCCGGAAGTAACTTCGCAGAGAACCTCATGGCTGACCGCGCTCGCGGCGGCCCGAATGATTCTCTTGCCGTGAAGATAGAGCTCGCCGTGCGCAAACGGATGCTCGGTTCCCAGCTCGCGGCCCAGCGACTCATACGCTGCGCGAACGACGCTCATCGAAACGCCGGCCTTGCGAAAGCGTCCTGCGACGAACAGGTCGATCAGATCCAGAAAGCTGATCGCAAAGTCCTTGCCGCACGGCTCATAGTCACTGTGCAGCAGCGGCGCGCTCGCCTTGCGTCCGCTCCGACCGCGAAGCCAAGAGCGCGCCGTGGAATCCGAGACGCCCGCGTACCGGCGCGCTTCCGCCACGATGTACACACCGTGGTCCAAGATCCGGCCGGACCGCGCCCGATCCTCCACCGGAGTCGCATCGACCGCACCCAAGGACTGGTTCAACGCGCCTGCCATCCGTGACTCTCACTCTACAACTGATTCCCGGCGACGGCTCCCCACAATGGAGCCGCGAGGCTCACCGCAGCATCGAAACGCTGGCCACCGTCCGCTTCCCCGTCCGCCACTCGTTCTTCACCTTCCACTGGCCGTCAAACTCCAGCAGCCGCCGCCCCGTGTAGTCCGACACCAAGAACCCGCCGCCCGGCAGCGGCTGCAATCCCGAGCACCAGCCCATCCGCAAGTCCCCGTCCGCGCCGCCCACCGAGCGCACGATCTTGCCGGCCTTGTCGACCTCCACGATCTGCCCCGGCGCCGCCATGCCGATCAGCGTATGGCCGTTCTCCAGCCGCCAAGCCTGGTACGGAAAGCGCTGCTCCCCGCCGGTGGCGCGAAACTCCCAGACAACCTTGCCGGCCTTGTCGACCTCGATCACCTTGTTCAGCCGTTCCACCGCAATCAGCGTCGTGCCGGCCGGCGTGCGCCGCGCGCTGCGCATCTGGCGGTCGCCCAGCTCCGGATTCTTGTACTCCCACACCGTCTTGCCGGCCTTGTCGATCTCAAAAACCTTGCCCAGAACCATGTCGCCGATCAGCGTGTGCCCGTCCGGCAGCCGTTGCGCCGCCACCGGATGCTCCAGCCCCTCGGCCGCTCCGTAGCTCCACACCTCCTCGCCGTCGGCGTCCGCCTCGACCACGCGCTTCCAGTTGCCCGTCGTGTAGAGCACGTGCCCGTTCGGCAGAATCTGCACGTCGTGACCGCGATTGTTCGGCAGCGTCCAGCGCTCCCGCGCCGAGGGCCAGTCCATCGCCACGATCTGCCCGCTCGGCCCATGGTCGGCTACCAGCAGCAGCGTCTGCTTCGGCGCCGGAGCCAGGTACTGGTCGAACCAGTCCACCATCGCCGCCCAAGCCCGCTCCTTGTCCGCCGGGTCCTTGAAGCCGTGCATCGCGTTCGGAAAGCTGATCAGCTTCGCCGGCACCCCCGCCTGCTTCAGCCGGTCCGTAATCCAGCCGGCGTGCTCAAAGGCCACATAGTTGTCCTTCTCGCCATGCAGCGTCAGCGTCGGCGCGTCGTCCGGAGAAACCCAATTCAGCGGGCTCGCCCGCCGCGTCAGCGCCATGGCGGTCTCCAAATCGCCGCCCAAAAACATCGGCAGCACCTCGGCCGCGTCCACGCTGCCGCCCGGCTCATAGCTCGCCACCAAATCCGTCGGCCCGTACTGGTTCACCACCGCCTGCACGCGGCTGGAAACCTGCTGGTTCGGCCCCGAACCCTCAAAGTCCTCCACGCCGCCCGTCACGCCCAGCATCAGCACCAAATGGCCGCCCGCCGAGCCGCCGGTCGCTCCGATGCGGTCCGGATCCAGATCGAACCGCGCCGCGTTCGCCCTTAGAAACCGCACCGCCGCCTTGGAATCCTCCACGGCCGCCGGAAACTGGTTCATCGGGCTCAGCCGATAGTCGATCGTCGCCGCCACATAGCCGTGCTGCGCCAAGTAGTACACGATCGGCCGAAAGCTCTGCCGCGAGCCGGCCCGAAAGCCGCCCCCATGGATGCAGACCACGGCCGGAAACGGCCCCTGGCCCGTCTTCGGCCGCGCAATGTCGAGCAGTTGCTTGCCTCCGACGGCGGAGTACTCCACCCCTTCCTCAAAAAGGATGTCGTCCGGAGGCGGCGCCTGGGCGAGCAGGGCCCCGGCGAAAACAAGCGAGAGAAGGCACGTGCGCATCGGGAGGATTCTAGCGCAATCCCGTGGAGCAGGCCTCCCGGCCTGCAACGGCGACCTCTGGTCGCCGCCCGCCCTACTCCCCGCGCCGCTTCACCTTCGCCGACAGGCTCCCCACGCCGTCAATATAGGCTTCCACCGTATCCCCGGCCTTGATCCGAGCCCCCTTCGGGCAACCGGTGGACAGAATATCCCCCGGCTCGAACGTCATCACGTCCGTATGAAAAGACGCCAACTTCGCCGGCAGGTGCCGCATGTTGCGCACGAAATCCCGCGAGAAGACCGCGCCGTTGTGCTTGGTGATGACCTCCAGTCCGTTCACATCGGCGATCTCGTCCTTGGTCACGATCACCGGCCCGAAGCTGAAGAACGTGTCGAAACTCTTCGAGCGCTGCAAGTACCGCGGATTCTTCGCCAAGATGTCCAGCGCCGTCAGGTCCAGCGTCGTCGTATAGCCGAAGATCACGTCGTCGATCTCGTCGATCGGCACTTCGCGGCAGCGCTTGCCGAACACGATCGCCAACTCGCCTTCGGCGTCCACATCCTTCGTCAGCCGCTCCGGGGGCAGCTCGATGTACCCGCCGGGCTCGAAAATCGACGTCGAGGGCTTCATAAAGGCCCCCGGCTCCTCCGGCTGCACCGCGTTGATGTCTTCGGCGTGCGACTTGTAGTTCAGGCCGATGCACCAGATCTTGCCCGGCCGCGGATACGGCAACGTCAGCCGCACCGCGGTGAGCTCCAGCTCCGGCTCCAGCCCCTTGGCCAAGTCCTTCAGAGCCTCGATCTGTCCGCTCTCGATCAGCTCCAGCAAATCCGTCGGGAAGCGCGCGCCGCGCTTCAGGTTCACCTGTGCAATCGAGAGGATGCGGTCGCCGACAACGATGCCGGCCTGGCGCTCGCCGGCGCTTTCAAACGTGCAGAGCTTCATAGCTGGCCCATCATGGCAGCTTGCCGCGACCGGCCGCAATCCGCCTCGTCCGCTCAGCCCAGCAGCGTGCGGCAGGCCTCGATGGCCACGTCCAGAAACTCGTCCAGCCGCTTCGGCTGATCGTTCTCCTTCACGAAGTCCGACGCCGTCAGCACCGCCGCCACGTACCCCTCGGTGTGCCAGTGCGCCTTGCCCGCCAACTGCGGCCACTCGTCCGGCTTGGGATACGGATACGGCCCCACATACCAGTAAGGCTCGTTGTAGGAGCCGTCGCCCGGGCTCATCCCCACGCCGATCGTGCGGCCCTGTCCCAGCGGAATCAGCGTGGCAATGTCAAAGTGGTGCGGCCAACAGCGTACCGCGGAGCCGCCGTGCTCGTGCCGCACGCCCTCCAGCGCCGAAGCCGCGTTCGAGTACCACCGGCTCATCTCGGCGAACGCTGACGCCGGCTCGAACGAGAAAGCCCCGCCGCGCCCCAGCGCATGCTCCGGCAGCGTGTAGTGCAAGGGAGTGAAGCCCGGAAAATCCGTCCCCAGCCGCGACACGATCGCGCCCTCCAGCCAGGAATAGGCCTGCGCCACCGTCTTGCCGGCCAAAGCCCCTTCGAACAGCGTACGGTCCTCGGAATCCAGCACCAGCAGCCGAAAGCGCTCGAGCTGCAGCGCGGCCCGGAACGCCCGGTCCCCGCCGACCAGATGCCCGGCCAGCGCGCCCAACTCCTCCATCCAAACGAGATTGGTGTGGCTGTCGTCGGCTTGGTGGGGCAGCAGCGTGCGCCCCACGCCCGAAACCACCTGCGCGGCGTAGTGCAACTGCATCCGAGCCTTTTCCAGCTCGGCCGTCTCCGCCGCTCTCAGCCGCTTCCAAGCGCTCATCGTCAATAGCTCCATGCGATCGCTCCTCTATGGAGTCGATCCTCGCAGAGCCCTCGTTGTTGCAGCGCCGGAGCCGAATGCGCCCCGTGGAGTCTGAAAAAGCTCTCAGCGCTGGCCCGTGAGCTCGCGCAGCAGCTCCGCCGGGTGAGCCTTGCGAGGCTCCTTCTTCTTGCGGTTCGGACACGCGCCGCAGCTCAGCGACTCGCCGTCGCAGTCGAACACTTCCGCCCCGCCGCACGAGCCGCGCAGAGACTTCTTCTGGATGATCACGCCCACGGCCATCGCCAGCATGATCACTGCGAACGCCCCGATGGTGACGAGAATGACGCTCATGGCTTCTCCACTCATTGTAGACGCCGCCCGGCGGCGCTGTGTTGCCTACCCGTGGAACTGGAACGGGCTGGCCGACGGGTCGCGGTTGATCAAGAACGTCGCCACGCCGTCGAAAAACTCCCGCAGCTCCTTGGAAGCGTCCTCCGGCAGCTCGGCTTCTTCCAGCGCCGCCGTCATCAGCTCCATCCAGCGGTCCCGCGCCGCCTTGTCCACCGCAAAGCGTGCGTGCCGCATCCGCAGCCGCGGGTGCCCGCGCTGCTCGATGTAGCGGCCCGGCCCGCCGAAACGGAAGATCAGAAAATCCCTCAGCCGCTCCTCGGCCCCGACCAGATCGTGGGCCGGATACATCGGCCCCAAAATGTCGTCCTCCGGAATCCTGCGATAGAAGGCCTTCACAAACCGCTCGAAGCCTTCCTCGCCGATGCGGTCGTAGATCGAAACGTCGCTCACCCTTTGATTATCGCAACGCCCGCCGACGGGCGACATCCGCGCGACGGCGCCTTCCCGCTACAATGCCGCAGGAATGGCGACTCTCTCCCGACGCAGCTTTCTCGGCGCCGCCGCGGCCCTCTCCCTGGCCCCCAGCCTGCGCGCCGCGGCCCGGCCCCGCGCCATCGGCTTCAGCCTTTACGGCATGAAGGACTGGCGCCTCGGCGACGCCATGGAGGTCTGCGGCCGCCTCGGCTACGAATCCATCGAGCTCTGCCTGCTGCCCGGCTTTCCCACCGACCCGGAAAACTTCGCCGCTCCCGACCGGCGCCAGTTGAGCTTCCAGCTCCGCGACCTCGACCTCAGCCTCGCCGGCCTGATGGAGAACCTCAAGCTCACCGACGACGACGCCCAGCACGCAAAGAACCTGGAACGCCTGCGCCGCGCCGGCGAGCTCGCCCACGAGCTCGTGCCCGCCGATCCGGTGCCGGTGGAAACCGTCATGGGCGGCAAGCCCGAGCAGTGGGACGAGCTGCGCGAATCCATGGCCGAGCGGCTGAAGGACTGGGCCAAGGTGGCGCGCGAGCTCGACTTCACCATCGCCATCAAGCCCCACGTCGGCTCCGCCGCCCACCTGCCCGAGCACGCCCTCTGGCTCATCGACCAAGTCGGCTCGTCGCACATCCGCGCCGCCTACGACTTCAGCCACTACCGCGCCCAAGGCCTCGACATGGCCGCCACCGTCGAAGCCCTGCTGCCCAAAACGGTCTTCGTCCACGTCAAAGACGTCAAGCCCGGCGCCGACAAGGTGGAGTTCCTGCTGCCCGGCCAGGGCGACATCGACTACGTCCAGCTCTTCAAACTGCTGGCCAAGGGCGGCTACGAAGGCCCCGTGGTGGTGGAAGTCAGCTCCCAAATCCACCGCCGCCCCGACTACGCCCCCTACGACGCCGCCGAAGAAAGCCTCGAAGCCCTCCTAGCCGCCCGCGAACAAGCCGAGGCCTCGAAACGCTAGGTCTTGGAGTTCTTGCGGTTCCTTTGGCCCTACCCCCATCAGTCGCTGGTGAATCCGCCAGCTGCCAATGCACGGCGCTTAGCCGAACATGCTAGCATCGAGCCAGCGTCGGGGCCGCCGCCAAACGACTCGATTTTCGCCCGTCCCTGATGGCTCTCCGACTCGTGGAGGCGCTGCTACGCTAGAGGTCTATGGCCACGACGTTCCACGACAAGACCAATCGGAGCCCATCGGAGCTACAAGATCACACTCGGTCTCCGAACGGCAAGGTGGATGCCTATTTCTCTGCCGACGTTGAGACCGACGGGCCAATCCCGGGACCGTTCTCTATTCTCTCTTTCGCAATAGTCTACGCTGGGTCGTTTGATGGCTGCACATTTTCTCGGCCGGATCACTATGATCAAGTGTTTTATCGAGAACTCCGTCCAATTTCCGAGACGTTTGAACCTGAAGCCCTGCGCGTTAATGGATTGGACCGAAATGGCCTTTGGGTAGTGGGCGAGAGTCCCGAAAAGGCTATGAGCGAGGCCGATCACTGGGTAAAGGTGATCGCCGGGGCGGCATCTCCGGTGTTAGTCGCGTATCCCCTTAGTTTCGATTGGACTTGGCTGTACTGGTACTTTATTCGCTTCTCAACGCATGGCTCTCCGTTTGAATATTCGCGTTGCTTTGACATCAAGACAGCGCTGGCCGTAAAAGCGGGAATCCCAATCTCCGAGGCTGGCCGATCGCGCATAGAGCCTAGCTTGCGACCTACGCACGCTCACACCCACCACGCGATCGATGACGCCATCGCACAAGCCGAAATCTTCGCGAACCTCTTCCAGTGGACAGGTCGGCATGAGCGAACTGACTGACCGTCGATCTCAAACAGAGGAACGTTTCAGCGCGCTCCAAGGGCGCCTCAAAGACGCTGAAATGCTGGCACGCAACAAAGCATGCGTCTATGTAACAGGTTCCTTCGGGAGATGCGAGGCCAGCGCACATAGTGACTTGGATCTATTTATCGTGGGGAAGAGGGACGGACTTCGGGGACCCGACGGAAAAGAAGGGAGCGCACTCAAGCGCCTCGACGAGATCTGCATCAAAGCGGACTTGATTGAGGCTACTCGCGCCCTCGACTTCCCCGAGTTTTCGGGAGACGGGCGCTATCTTACGCATTATTCTGTTCATGATTTCACCAAAACGCTGGGCACTCCCCATGATGACGCGACAAACACACTTACGGCTCGACTTCTTCTACTGCTAGAGAGCCGGCCTCTTCTTGAACATTCTATTTACGACGAGGTCATAGAGGAGGTGGTAGCAGCTTACAGCAGGGATTACGAAGACCACAAGAATGATTTCATTCCGGCATTTTTGACTAATGACATTCTTCGCCTCTGGAGAACCTTCTGCGTCAACTACGAGGCCCGAACCGAGAGAGTCCCAGAAAAAGAGAAGGCCAAGGGAAAACTAAAGAACTATAAATTGAAGCATAGTCGACTCTTAACATGCTATTCAGGCATTCTCTATTTGGTCGCAATCTACTCCCGTGACCAGACGGTCACACCGAAACAGATCGTTTCGATGACTGGCCTGACGCCCACGGAACGATTGGAGTGGCTGCTCGAGGAAGACCACGTGACTGACGCCCACGGGGAGCTAAGAGGACTCCTGGATCGCTATCAAGAGTTTCTTCAAACCACAAATGCAGGAGAGCAGGACCTCATCGAAAGATTCTCCGACAAAGAAGAGGCCCGGGCGCTAATGCAGCAGGCGGCCGAGTTCGGAGACTTTATGTTTGAGGCATTGACGCGTATCGGTAAGGGCGACAAATTTCACCGCCTCCTTGTCGTGTAGGGAGAGGACGGAGCAGGGCGCGAGCAACACACGACCCCGCTCTCTGTTTTCGATTCACGTTCGCCTTGGCCGGCGAGCATGGGAAGCCCGGAGTTGGTCCCCGCCGGATCATTCAGCGAAGTAGCAGCTTACCAATTGCTCGGAGGCGCTGCACCTAAGAAGGGCTGAGCGGCGGTTCACAGTTCTGTCCAACTCAGTCTGAGTCCCTTAAGCAGAACATTCTTCAGCCGTAGCGCACGCCTCCGGCCTGCCGGGGAGGTCGTAGGTCCCCGACGACCTCCCCGGCCTTGACACCCCGGCGTATCCTGAAATCGAGCCCCCCTGCGCCACGCCTGAGCCAAACCCAAGCTTCCCTGGCTCACTTCGGCTCAGTTTGGCTCACTCTGGCTCACTTTTCGACAAAAAACCGCACCCCGGACGCCCTCACTCCACCGTCAACCCCATCTTTCTCAACTGCTTACAAGCCTCCCGCACGCTCAGCGGCGACAGCTTTCCGTGGCAGGAAACCACAAAATCCCGCACCGCCTCCGGCCGAGTCCAACTATAGTCGCGCAGCGCCCAGCCAATCGCCTTGCGGATGAAGAAGTCCTTCTCCCCCGCCCGCCGTAGGCAAAAATCGAACAGTTGCGCCTCGTCGGTCTCGCCCTTGTGCTTGAGCTGCGACAGCAGCGCCGCCCGCCGCACCCACAGGTCCTCGTCCTCGATCCACTGCTCCATCACCGGCTTCGTCTCGGCCCGATGCGCCTTCAGGATCGGGCTCACCAGGCCGCCCGCCACCACGTCCACCAGGTCCCACCAGGCCCCCTCCACAATCAGCCGCCGCAGAAAGCCCAGCGCCTCCGGCGTCCGGTACGCCCGCCACAGCATCGCGTAGTCCAGCGCCACATAGCGCTCCTCGCGGTGCGGCAGGTTCCACAGCGCCAGCGTCCGCCGCTCCCAGTCCCGCCGATCCTTCGGCGCAAACTCCTTCAGCCGCCGTACCAGCGGAACCCTGTCCGGCTTCTGCACCCCGTGGAACGGCTGGGTCGTCTTCATGTAGGCCTGCATCGGCCCCGCCTTCGCCGGATCGGCCCTCGCCGCCAGCTCCGCCTCCACCAACGCGACCATTTCCGCGATCGAACGATTCATTTCATTCATTCTGGCCCTCGCTCGGTAAGATGGCTTCATGCGCCGCCTGATTGGCCTCGTCCTGCTGGGTTCGCTCGCCTGCGGCGGCCCGGAAACGACTGAAATGCCGCCTCCTTCGCCTGATCGCCACGACCTGCACTCCTACTCGAACGCCGACGAGATCCGCACCACCCACATCGCCCTCGATTGGACCGTCGACTTCGACACCAAGACCATCGGCGGCTCCGCCACGCTCACGCTCCAGCCCGTCGGCGACGCCGAGCCCAGCCGGCTCATTCTCGACACCCGCGCGCTCACCATCCGCGCCGCCGCCGCCTCGGTCGACGGCGACCGCTTCACCGCCGCCGACTTCCGCCTCGGACCCTCCGATCCCGTGCTCGGCGCCCCGCTCACCATCCAGCTCCCCGAAGGCGCCACCCACGTCCGCGTCGAATACCTCAGCGACCCCGGCGCCACCGGCCTGCAATGGCTCGAGCCCGCCATGACGGCCGGCAAACAGCACCCCTATCTGTTCAGCCAGTCCCAGGCCATCCACGCCCGCAGTTGGATCCCCTTGCAGGACACCCCCGGCGTCCGCGCCACCTACGAAGCCGTCGTGCGCACGCCGCCCGAGCTCGTCGCCGTGATGAGCGCCGAAATGCTCAACCGAGACACCGGCCGCACCGGCGAGTACCGCTTTGAGATGCCCCAGGCGATCCCGTCCTACCTGATCGCCCTCGCCGTCGGCGACATCGACTTTCGCGCCATCAGCGACCGCACTGGCGTCTGGGCCGAGCCGTCCGTGGTCGAGTCCGCCGCCAGCGAGTTCGAAGACCTCGAGAGCATGATGCAGGCCGCCGAAAAGCTCTTCGGCCCCTACCGCTGGGGACGCTACGACGTCCTCGTGCTGCCGCCCAGCTTCCCCTTCGGCGGCATGGAGAACCCCCGCCTCACCTTCGCCACCCCGACGCTGCTCGCCGGCGACAAGAGCCTCGTCGGCGTGATCGCTCACGAGCTGGCCCATTCCTGGTCCGGCAACCTGGTCACCAACGCCACCTGGCGCGACTTCTGGCTCAACGAGGGCTTCACCGTCTATCTCGAGAACCGCATCCAAGAGGAGGTCTTCGGCGCGGAGCGCGCCAACATGGAAGCCGCCCTCGAAGTGCAGGACCTCGAAGCCGAGATGGCCGAGCTCGCCCCGCGCGACCAGGTGCTGCACGTCGACCTCACCGGCCGAGACCCCGACGAAGGCTTCACCCAAGTGCCCTACATCAAGGGCATGCTGCTGCTGCGCACCATGGAGCACGCCGTCGGCCGCGAGCAGTTCGACGCCTTCCTCCGGGGCTACTTCGACCACTTCGCCTTCCAGAGCATCACCACGGCGGACTTCGAGGCCTACCTCAAAAAGGAGCTGCCCGCCGCCGCCGAAGCCGTGCCGCTGGAGACCTGGCTCAACGACCCCGGCCTGCCGGCCGACGCCGTCCGGCCCACTTCCGGCGCCTTTGAAGCCGTGGAAGCCATCGGCCGCCGCTGGGTCGCCGGCGAGATCCCCGCCTCCGAGATCCCCTGGAACGAGTGGAACACCCACGAGCGCCTGCGGCTGCTGGCCTCGTTGCCCAAGGAGGTCGGCCCGGACCGCATGGCCGAGCTCGACAAGGCCTTCTCCATCACCCAGTCGCGGAACGCCGAGATCATCCACCGCTGGCTGCTCGAAGCCACCAAGCGCGGCTACAAGCCGGCCGAGCCCCGCGTCGAGCAGTTCCTGCTCGCGGTCGGCCGCCGCAAGTTCCTCAAACCCTTGTACGAAGCGCTGGCGGAGACGCCGGAGGGCAAGAAGCGCGCCCTGGCGATCTACAAGAAGGCGCGAGCGGGTTACCACCCCATCGCGCAGCAGACGATCGATCAGATTCTCGGCGTCAAGGGCGAGTGATCCGGCGCCGCCGCGTCGGCCGCCGGCGCCTCGGCGCGGCAGCCGGCCAGCCGGTAGAGCACGGCGCGTCCCGGCTCGCCCGGCAGATACAGCGCCGTCAACGAGTCGCCGATCTCCGCCGAATCCTCGGCGTCCAGCCACTCCAGCGACCACTGCTTGCCGCCGGCCTCATACCAACCGACAAACCGCCTCTGCCGCCCCTTGGCCGGAGCGGCGGCCACCACCACCGCCCGAGCCGTCCGCCCGTCGCGCACTAGGCAGGCCCGCTCATGCCAAGCCTCCAGCACCCGCACGAGCAAGTAGGCGCCCAGGGCGGTAAAGCAGACGAATAGGGGCATTAGCGCTCCCGGCGCGGGCCGGCTCGAATAGGCCCAGCCGCAAGCGCTCAACAGCGCCAGAATGCCCAGCGCGGGAAACAGAAACTCCTTGCGCCCGGCCGCAGTCAACCGCACGGACCGCGGCGGCGTCGTCAGCAGCTCCTCTTCCAGAACGGAAAGCTCGCCAGGAGACAAAGACCTTCAGCCTCCTGGCTCTTACGATACACCGACGCCCGCAAACCGTTGAACCGCAAACCGTTGGACCGGTGACCGTTCCACTGCTCACTGCTCACTGCTCACTGCTCACTGCTCACTGCTCACTGCTCACTGCTCACTGCTCACTGCTCACTGCTCACTAACGTCCCCGTCCCCGGGTCCCGCAACTCCCCCTCGCTGCGCGCCACGAACGCCGCGCACGAAAGGTCCCCGCTCACGTTCACCACCGTCCGCAGCATGTCCAGCAAGCGGTCCACGCCCAGGATCAGCGCAATCCCGGCTTCCACCTTGTCGCCCAGGCCCACCGACTGCAGCACCGTGATCAGCATGATGATGCCCGCCCCCGGCACGCCCGCCGTCCCGATCGAAGCCAGCGTCGCCGTCAGCACGATCGTGAACTGCGCCGTCATGTCCATCGGGATGCCGTAGATCTGCGCGATGAACATCACCGCCACGGCCTGGAACAGCGCCGTCCCGTCCATGTTGATCGTCGCCCCCAGCGGCAGCACGAAGCTGGCGATGTCCTTGGGAACGCCCAGGTTGTTCTCCGCCGTCTTCATCGTGATCGGCAGCGTGGCGCTCGACGACGACGTGGAGAAAGCGAACACCGGCACCGCCTTGATGCGCTGGAAGAACGTCACCGGGTGGATGCCCGACGCCAGCTTCACCATCGTGCCGATCGTCACGAACATGTGCAGCAGCAGCCCGGCCACCACCACGAGCGTGTACACCAGCAGGCTCTTGAGCAGGTTCAGCCCAAACTGCGCCACCACCGAGGCGATCAGCGCGAACACCGCGTACGGCGCCGTCTTCATGATCCAGCCGATGATCACCATCGAGGCTTCGTTCACGCCGTCGAAGAACGCGATCACCGGGTTTCGCTTCTCCTCCGGCAACATGCTCAGCGCCGCCCCGAAGATCACCGAGAACACGATCAGCGGCAGCAGATCAAAGGCCGCCGCCGAGCCCACCGGGTTGCGCGGGATCATGTTCAGCAGCACGTCCACCAGCTTCGGAGCCTGCGCCGCCATCGCCACGTCTTCCTTGGCCGCCCCGGCAAAGCTCTCCGACAGCGAGTCTCGCGTCGCCGGGTCGATGCCGTTGCCCGGCTGAATCACGTTCGACAGCACCAGCCCCAGCGTCACCGCCAGCGCCGTGGTCACCATGTAATAGGCCAGCGTCTTGCCGCCGATGCGGCCCAGCTTGGAGATGTCGCCCAGCGAGGCCGCGCCGAGGATCAGGCTGGCCGTCACCAGCGGGATGACGATCATCGTCAGCGCCCGGATGAAGGCCGTCCCCACCGGCTCGAGGGCGATGAGAAAGTCCTTGACCGGGGTGATGTCCGCCCCGTTGGCGGCCGCGCCGGCCACCGCGCCCGCGCCGAGCCCGATCAGGATCTTGCTGTAGAGTTGCACGCCCGGCCTCCCCCGAAAAGAGAGCCAATTGTAGCGCAGCGGCAAACCGGTCCCGCGCTCCGCCCGCGCTATCCTGATCGCGTGACGCTCCGCCTCCCGCTCGGAATCCTGCTGGCCTGCCTGCTGGCTTCGGCGCAGACCTTTCCGCCGCAGCCCAGCACGCCGGAGGGTCGTGCCGACGTGATGTATTACGGCGGCAAGATCATCACCATGGACCCCGAGCGGCCCCTCGCCGAGGCCGTCACCATCACCGGAGACCGCATCCGCGCCGTCGGCTCGACCCAGGAAGTGGGCCGCACCATCGGCCCGGCCACTGTCCAGATCAACCTCGAAGGCGCCACCGTCATCCCCGGCCTCATCGACTCCCACGTGCATCCCATCGGGGCCGCTCTGGCCGAGCGCGACGAGCCCATCCCGGTCCTCAGGGACTTCGCGCAGCTCCGCGACTGGGTGCGCGCCCGCCCCGGCGACGGCCTCGTCTTCGTCCCCAAGGTCTACTCCACGCGCCTGGCCGAGCGCCGCTACCCCACCCGCCAGGAGCTCGACGCCTGGGCGCCCGGCCGGCTGGTGATGCTCGACAACGGCTACGCCTCCGTGCTCAACTCCGCCGCCCTGGCCAAAGCCGGCATTACGCGCGAGACCCCCGAGCCCGCCGACGGCAAGATCATCCGCGACAAACAGGGCGAGCCCACCGGCCTCATCCTGGGCGCCCGCCGCCTCGTCGCCCCGCTGCTGTCGTCCCGCCCGGCCACCTTCGACGACGAGCTCGCCGGCCTGCGCAAGATGCAGCAGGCCTACAACCAGGTCGGCCTCACCAGCGTCATCGACCGCTCGCTCGGCCCCGACGGCTTCGCCGTCTACCAGAAGCTCTGGTCCGAGGGCGGCATGACCGTCCGCACCTACCTCACCCGCACGGTCAACGCCGAGCGCGACCGCGCCGCCATCGAAGCCGAGATCCGCGCCCTCGGCCCCGTCACAGGCTTCGGCGACGACATGATGCGCGTCGGCTCGCTCAAGATCTTCCTCGACGGCGGCATCCTCATCGGTACAGCCTTCCTGCGCGCGCCCTACGGCGAGCACACCGAGGTCTACGGCTTCAGCGACCCCGACTACCGCGGCGTCCTGCGGGTGGAGCGCGAGACCATCCAGGCGATCGCCCGCACGGCCTACGACACCGGCTGGCAGATGACCGCCCACACCACCGGCGGCGCCTCCACGGACGCCTTGCTCGACGCCTACGAGGCCGTCGACCGGGTCTCCTCCATCAAGGACCGTCGCTTCACCCTCACCCACGCCAACTTCCCCTCGCCCGAAACCATCGCGCGCGCCAAGAAGCTCGGCGTCGTCATGGACCTCCAGCCGGCCTGGCACCACTTCGACGGCCCCGCCCTAGCCAAGGTCCTCGGCCCGGAGCGCATGAAGAGCTTCCATCCCTACAAGTCCTTGTTCGACGCCGGCGTCGTCGTCGCCGGGGGCTCCGACCACATGATCAAGTTCGACTCGATCGACGCGATCAACCCCTACAACCCCTTCTTCGGGATGTGGATGGTCATCAGCCGCAAAACGGCCACCGGCGAGGTCTTCAACCCCGACCAGCGCATCAGCCGCGAGCAGGCCCTGCAGATGTGGACCCGCAACGCCGCCTACCTGTCGTTCGAAGAGGCCGTCAAGGGCTCCATCGAGCCCGGCAAGCTGGCCGACCTGGTCATCCTCGATCGAGACATCCTGACCTGCCCCGAAGACGAGATCCGCGAGATCCAAGCCGTCCAAACCATCCTCGGCGGCAAAGTCGTCTATCGCCGCTGAGGGGCCTTCAAGCCTCGAAAAGCCCCGGAAAGGCCCCTGGAGAAATCCGGCGGCCGTCCCTGGGACTTCTACGGGCGCCTCGCCCGGGACCCCGCCGGTAGTCTGGAATCGTAGCCGAGGCCAACGGGCCGCAGAGCCCTAGGCAAAGCCGTTCGAGCCCCGGCGCCGTTAGTCCTGAGAGACGAGGAGGTTCCCCGAAATGAACGTCAAACACTTGGCCATCGCCGCTGTCGCAGCCTTCGGTTTGCTGCAGGGCGTGGCTTCCGCTCAAGTCTCGGTCAAGGTCGAATCCAACATCCCGTTCCCGTTCGTCGTCGGCGACACGTCGCTGCCGGCCGGCAAGTACATCGTCGAAACCATCATGCGCGGCGAGATCGAAGTCCACGACCTAGACGGCAAGCACGCCGTCGTGCATTCGGTCGAAGGAGCCAACGTCCGCTCCTCCGCCGCCAAGACCGAGCTCATCTTCAACCGCTACGGCGACCGCGAGTTCCTGAGCGCCGTCTACGTGGCCGGCGACACCGCGGGCGTGCAGTTGGTGCAGTCCAAGCTCGAGAAGGAGCTGCTCGGCAAGGGCGAAAAGGCCGTCCGGCACTCTCACCCCGGCGTGCTGCACAAGATGATGTCGCGCACCGGCAAGCCCAAGAAGGGCTCTTCGTAGCCCCGGCCTTCAACCCCACGAATCAAGAACCCCACAACCCCATAACCCATCGCAAGAAGGAGAAAGACCCATGAACAAGATCTGCCTCACCCTGGCCTTCGCCGCCCTGAGCCTGTTGCCGGGCGTCGCGAACGCCCAGATCATCACCAACATCGACGCCGACATCCCGTTCCAGTTCGTCGTCGGCGACACCACCCTGCCCGCCGGCAAGTACATCATCGAGCCGCGCGGCGAAGAAGAGATCGCCGTCGTCAGCAACAACGGTCGCACCACCGTGATGCACACCTGCATCCGCGCCGTGGCCCACAGCGAGCCCGACAAGACCGAGCTCATCTTCCGCCGCTACGGCAACCACGAGTTCCTCTACAAGGTGTTTCTGGGCGGCGAGTCCAACGGCCTCGAGCTCACCCAGTCCAAGCTCGAGCACGAGCTGATCAAGGGCGGCCAGAAGGCCGTCGAGCACTCGCGCGAGGCCAAGTCCCGCAAGTCCCACAAGTCGCATACCAGCGACTAACCGCTTTCCCTGAGCTGTTCCCTTCCTCGTTCCTTCCGTACGATCCGCGACCGGAGGCCACCGACCTCCGGCCGCGGTTTCGCGTTTCCGGGCCCTTCGAGCGGCTCTACTGCGAGGTGCGGGCGTCCAGCCTCTCCAGCAGCTCCACCTGGCGCCGCTGCAGATCCAGCAGCTCCTTCCACTGCGCCTCCATCAGGGCGTCGAGCTTGCCCGACATCGCCGAAACCTCCAGCTCCGCCTTCAGGTTCACCTCGTAGTCGTTCTGCGCCGTCATGCGGTCCTTGGCCGCCTGCCGGTTCTGGCTCATCATGATGATCGGCGCCTGGATCGCCGCCAGGCACGACAGCACCAGGTTCAGCAGGATGAACGGGTACGGGTCGAAGCTGTGCGCCTGGCGGGTGTTGAAGGCGATCCAGCCCCACAGCACGGCCATGAAGGTCAGGATGAAGCTCCAGCTCCCGCCCACGGCCGCCACCTTGTCGGCCACTCTTTGGCCGAACGACAGTTGCTCATGGAAGGCTTCGTTGACGTTGCCGGTGACGGTCTCGTCCCGCAGGAACCCCCGCAGGACCTTGCGTTCGGCTTCGCCGAGCTGGTGAATCTCTTCGAGAAGGGTGTGTGCGTCCATCGGCCTGCCTCTACCTCCGCGCGGGCGCGCGCTGTGACTCTCCAGGTCACTATATCCCGCGCCGGAGGGGCTCGATGGAGAAGCAAGAAGGCCGCCGGGACGGGCGGCTACATCTCGACGACCACGAACGACGTCGAGCCTTCGCGGTTCACCAGCAGCAGCATGTCCTGGCCGTGCGGCACGGCCTTGCCGGCCTGCTCGAACTCCCGCGAGTTGTGGATCGGCTTGCGGTTGATCTCCTCGATCACGTCGCCCTCGCTCAGACCCGCGTCGGCCCAGGCGCTGGCCGGGTCCACGCCGTCCACCACCACGCCCTGCACGTTCGACGGCAAGCCCAGCTCGGCCAGGATCTGAGGCGTCAGATCCTGCACGGCCACGCCGGCCAGCAACCCCGTCGCGTCCTCTCCGGGGCTCTCGTCGCCGGAGCCGTCGGGCGACTCGCCCAGCGTCACTGACAGCGTCTGCGGCTGGCCTTCCCTGGCGATCCCGAGCCGGATTGTCGCGCCCGGCTTCATCGCCGACACCTTGAGCACCACGGCCCGGCTGTCGACCACCGCTTCGCCGTCGAGCGACAGGATCACGTCCCCGCGCCGCAGCCCGCCCCGGGCCGCCGGCCCGCTGGGGTTCACGTCGTCCACCAGGGCGCCGCCCGCCTTGGAGAGATGGAAGAACTTGGCCTCGCGCTCGGTCAGCGGCTGCACCAGCACGCCCATCCAGCCCCTCACCACGCGGCCGTGCTCGAGGATCTGCTGCATCACCGCCGCGGCCATGTTCACCGGCACCGCGAAGCCGATGCCGTTGTTGGCGCCGCCCGGGCCCACGATGGCCGTGTTCACGCCGATCAGCTCGCCGCGCGTATTGATCAGAGCCCCGCCGGAGTTGCCGGGGTTGATGGCGGCGTCGGTCTGGATGAAGTCCTCATACTGCTCGATTCCCAAATCGCCCCGGCCCTTGGCGCTGACGATGCCGAACGTCATCGTCTGGCCCACGCCGAAGGGATTGCCGATCGCCAGCACGAACTCGCCGACCCGCACCTTGGAGGAGTCGGCGAACGGCAGCGTGGCCAAGCCCTGGGCGTCGATCTTCAGCACCGCAATGTCGGTCTTCGGATCGGCGCCCAGCACCTTGGCGGGCAACTCACGGCCGTCGGAGAGCGCCACGACGACCTCGTCGGCGCCGTCGATCACGTGGTCGTTGGTCAGCAGCAGCCCGTCGGGCCGGATCACCACCGCCGAGCCGAGCCCGTGCTCGCGATGCGCCGCGGAGTCTTCCTCGGACTCCTGGCCGGAACGTTGCTCCGGCGGCGTCCGCGGCACCGTCCGCGAGGAGTACACGCTGGCCACCGCCGGCAGCGCCGCCGCGGCAATCTCGGCATAGCCGTCGGCCGCGGGCGGCGGCGCGACGGCTTTCCGGGCCGGAGAATCGGCCGCCGGGGCCGCCGCCGCCAGCGTCAGCGAGAGCAACAGTCCCAGCGCGCCGGCTGGAGTCCGGGTCCCAAGGCGATTCGACATCAGGCGGCTGCTCCTCCAGCCGGTCTCGTCCAACGTTCGGTCGTCAGCTCACCGAGCCGTACATCGGATACGGCTTCAGGTCATGGTCCTTCATCAGCTTGCGGTGCGCGGCCTCCGCTTTCATCAGCTCATCGCGGGCGTCCTCCAGGCTCGCCTTCGCCTTCTCGAAGCTCGGCTTGGCCTTGCTCAGCTCCTGCTGGAGCGTCGCGATCTTCTCCCGCGCCGACGCCTGCAACCGGCCGATCCCCTCGATCGCCGGCCGGGCCGCCTCGCCGATCCGCGCCCGGGCCGCCGGCAGAACCGCGTCGGCCGCCTGCAAGCGGCGGTCGATCTCCGCGGCGCCCTTGGTCCAGAACGCCTTCCAGTCCTTCATCGCGCTGTCATGCGCCAGCATCCCGTCAATGCGCTCCAGCGCCTTGGCATGGTTGGCGGCCAGGTCGTGGTGGGGTAGGATGTCCTCCCACACGGCCACTTCCACGGTCTCCACCCGCAGAATGTTGTTCATCAAGCCGGCGTGGGCTTCGCCCGCCTGCCGAATGCTCTCTTCCACGCCGGCGGCCTTCGAGGCCAAGGCGTCGGCCGCGTCGTGGCCGGCCAGCACGTCCTGGTCCAGCTCCTTGGCGCCGGTCAGCGCCGCCTCCATCTGCTGCTGCATCTGCGAGGCGAACATCTGGGCTTTGTCCTTGTCGCCGGGCAGCGGCTCGTTCACCGTCTTGGCGGCCAGCGCTTCGGCGTCTTGGAGCGAATGCACCAGCGCGTTCACGTCATGCTCGTAGGTCTCCGCCCCGGCTAGGTCTTCCACGGCTGCGTCGTCGCGCAGCAGCGTGGCTTGGCTCAGCGCATGGGCGAAGTCCTGCGTGAGCGCGTTGTGGTTGTTGATCACCACTTCATCAACGACTTCCACCGCCCTCGGCGCCGCCGGCTTGCTCGAGCAAGCCGCCAGCAGCGCCGCCAAGGCCATGGCGCAATAGGTCATTCGGTTCATGGGGTTTTCTTTGCCTCCCTGCTCGATTCCATCGAGCTGTTTCTTGCATCGGACGGCCCCGCGGGGCGCCTCTAGCAAAGAGCTTAGAGACGGCCCCGGCGGGATCGTCCCCGGACTTTCCCGGGGATGCGGAAGCGAGGATTCCCGGGAAAGTCCGAGTCGGCGGCTTCGGGCTCAAGCCGCAACCTGGTCGACTCCTGCCGGCGCGGCGATCCGCGCCCGGCGCGCCGCGACGACGGCGCCGAGCTTCGTCCGCGGATTCACCCGCTCACGCAGCTTCTTCTTCAGCCGGTGCAGCCGCACCCGCACGCCGATCGGGCTCAGCGAGCAGCGCTTGCCGATCTCCTCGCAGGTGAGCCCGTAGACGGCTTGCAGCACCAGCACCTCCTGGTCGCCCGGCGACAGCCTGCCCAACAGCGCCGAGGCGTCCGGGGCGGCGCCGTTCGGCGCGGGAACCGTCGGCAACACGTAGTCCTCCAGCGGCTCCAGCCGGCGCTGCTTGCGGACCTCGGTCAGCAGCAGGTTCAAGGCGATCCGGTTGATCCAAACTTGCAGCGCGTCCAAGGCGTGGAGCTGCTTGCGCCGCTCCCATCCCCGGGCCCAGGCAGCCTGCGCCAGCTCCTCGGCCGTCGTCCCGCTCACTCCTCGCGAGGTGAGAAACCGCAGGGTCAAGGAATAGCCGCGCCCGTAAGCAGCGGCGAAGGTTTCAGAGTTCAACAGAGCGCTCATAAAAGTGCCACCGCTCTCGAAGGTAGCGCCGCGGGGGCCGGTTGAAACCCCGTAGAATCCCGAGGAGCGGCCCACAATCTCACGAGGCCTACGTTTTTTGTAGCGGCCGTCGGTGTGGTCCCCCACCGTGCTCCCAGGGCGCCGCAGGCTATAATTCGGTTTCTCTGATGACTACCGGCAGACCGAGTCGGCCGCCCGCGGTTCCCCCTCAGACCGCCGCGCCTGATATCGCCGGTTTGTTCGCCTCGTCTCCCTGTTTGTTGGTGGTGCTCGACCCGGCCGGGCGCATCGTCGAGTGGAACGAAGCCTGCACGCTGCTCAGCGGCTACGAGCTCGACGAGGTGCGCGGGCGCCCCGTCTGGGACATCCTCGCTCCGGAAGGCCAAGCCGAGCGCTGGCGAGCCACCAAGCGCCGCATCTTCGAAGCCGGCGAGGAGCCCGCTCGCGACGGCCAGTGGGCCACCCGCTTCGGAGAGCGCCGTTTCGTGCGCTGGGCCGCCGCCGTCGACCGCACCGGCGCGCCGGAGGAGGCCCGCATGCTGGTCTCCGCGGTCGATCTGACCGACCTGTTCTCCACCCGCCAAGCCCTGGACCACTTGGCGGACCAGGAGCGCACGATCTTTGACCGCCTGCCCGTGTTGCTTTCGGTGCAGGACCCCGGCGGACGCTTCCTGTTCGGCAACCGGCGCTTTCGCGAGATCTTCCACTTCGAAGGCCCTCTCGACGGCAAGCTCCCCGCCGAGCTCTTTGGGCCCGAGCTCGCCGCCCGCTTCGAGAACCTGCAGGAGCTGGCCCGCGAGGGCTCGGCCCGTATCATCGAGGAGTCCTTCGACCTCGCCGGCCGCCGGCTCGAGCTGGTTACCTCGATCCTGCCGCTGTTCGACGACGACGGCCGCTTCGAGGGGGCCTGCGCGCTCTCCGACGACCGCACCGAGGCCCGCGCGACGGCCCGCCTGCTCGAGCTGCGCAGCCGCGAGGTCGCCGACCTCTCACAACGGCTCATCGCCGCCGAGGAGGACGAGCGCCGCCGCATCGCCCGCGAGCTGCACGACGGCATCAACCAGGAGGTCGCCTCGCTGGCCGTCGAGCTGGGCATGCTGGCCGTCGACGAGTCCCCCCCCTCCGGCTCCGGCGGCTACTCCGTGCGCGAGCTCAGCGAGCGGGCCATGCAGATCTCCGACCAGGTTCGCCAGCTCTCGCACCAGCTCCACCCCTCCACGCTCGAGACCCTGGGCCTGTCCGACGCACTGCGCTCCTTCGCCATGAGCGTCCGCAAACGGCCCGACGTCCACTTGGACTACTACATCGATGACGTGCCGCCGATCCTTTCGCTGCTCGTCGCCACCTGCATCTACCGCATTGCCCAGGAGGCGGTGCACAACGCCGTCCGCCATGCCGAGGCCTCCGGCATCCGGCTCAGCCTGCGCCTGGAGGGCCAGGCCTTGCGGCTGGTGGTGGAGGACGACGGCAAGGGCTTCGACCCTGAAACCGTGCAGGCCGGCCTCGGCTTCGTGGGCATGCGCGAGCGCGCCCGCATGGCCAACGGCGCTCTCAGCATCCGCTCCGCGCCGGGCGGCGGTGCCCGCATCAGCTTCAAGACCTCTTTGGCGGACCAGCCGCCCACAGGAAACGCCTCATGAGCCTGCCCCGCGTCCTCATCGCCGACGATCACGCCATGTTCGCCGACGGCGTCCGTCGCTTGCTCGAAAAGGACTACGAGGTGGTGGGCTTCGCCGAGGACGGCCGCCAGTTGATGGAGGAGACCAAGCGCCTGCGCCCCGAGGTCGTCGTCGCCGACATCTCGATGCCCTCGCTCAACGGCATCGAGGCCGCCCGCCAGCTTCGCGCCGCTGACAAGCGCCTCAAGATCATCCTGCTCACCATGCACGAGGACGTCACCTTCGCCAGCCGCGCCTTCGAGGCAGGGGTGTCGGGCTACCTGCTCAAGCACTGCGCCGCCGACGAGCTGCTCACGGCCATGCGCGAGGTCCTCAACGGCCGCACCTACGTCACCCCCCGCATTGCCGGCGACCTGCTGCAGGTGATGCAGCGGCGGGACGGCGAAGCCAAGGAAGTCCAGCTCACGCCCCGCGAGCGTGAGATCCTGCAACTGCTCGCCGAGGGCAAGACCATGAAGGAAATCGCCGCCGTCCTCGACGTTTCCACCCGCACCGTCGAATTTCACAAGTACAATCTGATGGAAAAGACGGGCATGCACACCACCGCCGAGCTGACTCTCTACGCCGCGCGCCACGGATTGGTGGGGCTCTGAGCCGGAGCCGCGGCGATTTCCCGGCTCAGACCTCGGAACTTTCCGGGGGGTAATCGTCGGTCGCCGGGCTCATGATGTGGCCAGGGAACGGGGATGTCGGATGGGAGCTACAGCCCGGGGTCGCAGCAAGGCCCGGTTCCCCCTGTGAGGTGCGCCACGTCCAAACCCACAGCCGTCATCGCGGACGACCAAGCCTCGTTCAGCTCGATCGTGACCCGGCTCCTGCAAAGGGAGTTCGACATCCTGGCCGCGACCAGGGACGGCGTGGCCCTGTTGGCCGCCATCGAGCGGCACCATCCCGATCTCGTCGTCGCCGACATCAACATGCCGTTGATGAACGGCATTGACGCCGTCAGCCGCGCCCGCGCGGTCGGCAGCCTGGAGCGCGAAGCCTGCGAGCCCACCGCCGTGGTCTTTCTAACCAACCATGACGACCAGATTCTGCTCGAGCGCGCCATCGCCGCCGGCGGCCTGGGCTACGTGCTCAAGCCGCGCGCGGCGGTGGATCTGCTGGTCGCCGTGGCCGCCGCGCGGCAGGGTCGCCGGTTCGTCTCGCCGCCGCTCGAAGATCCCGCCGCCTAGCGGCTTTCCGGCGGCGTAGCCGTCCCCATCCAGTCCAGCCCCTCCCGCAGCGCCCGGAAGAACTCGGGACGCGCGTCGGGAAAGCTGTGGCCGCCCGCGCGCAGCCAGACCATCTTCTTGGGCTCGCGCGCCGCCGCCGCGATCGCCTGGAAGTCCTGCGGCGTCACCCAGCGGTCTTGATCCGATTGCAGGGCCAACAGCGGCAGCGGCGCGAGCGCGGCCACGTAGGGCTCGACGCTGAAATAGGGCCCGCCGGCCCGAAAGCCCGGCAGAAACTGCAAGTGATCCCACCAGCGCCAGCCCAGCACCCCCTCCAGCGGCAGCGCCACCGCCACCACGCCGGCCAGCAGCGGACGCATTCCCTCGCCCGCCCCCGCCAGCGCCGCCAGGGCCGCTCCGGCCGACCAGCCCATGCAGTACAGCGGCAGGCCGTCGCCGGCCTGTACGTCCAGCGCCAGCGCCCGAAAGTCCTCCTGGGCCTGCTCCGGCGTCAGCTCCGTCTCGCCGGTAAAGCAGCTCAGGTAGTGCTGCGAATCGAGCTGGTAGACGTCAAAGCCCCAACCGGCGAGGCGCTCGGCGATGGCGTCGCCGAAGGGATGGAAGCCGCCGTCGCCGGAAGCCAGCAGCGCCTTGCGAGACGGTCCGGCCCCGACGCTGCCGCCCAGCATCCGCCGCAGCGTCTGCCGCCGGCCGCGGATCGGGATGTGAAACTCCTCGTGCGCAGCCGCCGGCGACAGCCCCCGCGCCGCCGCGCCCCCGGCCAGCAGGCTCAACGCGCGTCGGCGGGTGACCCTCTTCACGCAGCCCTCCCCGCCGCCTCGCCGGCGCGCCAAGCCTCCAGCTCCGCCCGCACCGTGCTCAGCCGCAACCCCGACCGCGCAAAACAGACCGAGCCGATCGCCCACAGCGGAATCGTCAGCACCAGGAACACCACGATCGAAAAGCCCGTCGCCGTGGTCTTCTCCACGCCGAAGATCGTCAGTCCCAGCACCGTCACCAACTGGTACGTGCCCAGGTTGCCCGGCCCGCCCGGCACGGCGTTGCCCACGTGCTGCACCAGGAACGCGCCGATCACCTGCCAGAACGACAGCGGCAGGC
Source organism: Acidobacteriota bacterium (assembly GCA_016125275.1). Taxonomy (GTDB): domain Bacteria; phylum Acidobacteriota; class Terriglobia; order Bryobacterales; family UBA6623; genus RI-231. The sequence goes on from WGMB01000002.1 coordinate 508,281, forward strand.
CATACGACCGCGCCGCCCAATAGAACGCCAGCGCCTGAAAGCCCAGCACGCCCGACGACGCCAGCGCCGCCGGCAGCGCTCCGCGCGAGCCGCCGATGCGCCCCAGGCTCTCCCCCAGCGGCCGCAGCTTGCGCCAGAGCCAGTTCCGCGACGGCGGCCGGCGCTCCCGGGCCCGGCGCTGCGACAGCACGGCCAGCCCCACCAGCGCCGCCAACCCGCCGAAAGCGATGCCCGCCAGCGCCGCCTCGGCGTCCACCAGGTAGCGCGGCAAAGGCGTCGCCAGCACCACCACGCCGAACGCCGCCGCCAGCCAGATCGCGTCGATAAAGCGCTCCACCACCACCGACGACACCACCGCCCCGTAGGCGCCGCCCAATTTTTGGGCGATCAAGTGGATGCGCAGCAGCTCCCCCATCCGCAACGGCAGAATCTCGTTCAGGTACAGCCCGGCGTAGGTCGCCTTGGTCGTCTCGAGCGGCCCCACATCGCCGGTGGACTCGAGCAGCCGATGCCAGCGCCAGCCCTGCGTCAGGTACGCCAGGATGTCGGTCAGCACGGCCAGCGCCAGCCACTCGGGCTGCATGCCCCGGACCTCGCTCGACAGGTCGGCCCAGGAGACGTCGTGGAACACCCAGATCAGCGAGCCGGCCGCCAGCAGGTAGCCGATCCAGGCCCTTCCGCCGGACGACGCGGCGGCCTTCAGCGGCTTTTCGCGAGCGCCCACTCGAAGGCTCCTCTCAGCTCCCGGTAGAAGCCCGCGTCGTTGCCGTCGAAGCGGTGGTTCTGGGCCGCGACCTCCACGAATCGCTTGGGCTCGCGCGCCGCGGCATACAGCTCGTCGGCTTCGGCCTTGCCCACGTACTGGTCGCCCGTCGAACGCAGAATCGCCAGCGGCGTCGGCGCCACCATCCCCAGGCGGTCCTTGACGGAGAACATCGGCTCCTTGGGCTCGCTCTGCAGCAGGATCGACAGGTTGTCCTTCATCCGCCAGGCCAGGGCGTTGCGGTCCGCCAGCCCGAACACCACCACGCCCGAGTACTTCGAGTCGCGCTGCGGGGCCGACGCCGCCAGCGCCGCCAAGCCGGCGCCTTCGGACCAGCCCGTCAGCAAGACCCTGCGACCGGGCGCCACCAGGTTCGAAACCGCCAGCAGGTCGTCCATGATCTGCTGCTCGGTCAGCGTCGTCGAGCCGGTGAACGAGGTCAGGTAGTTGTTGGTGTCCAGCCCGTATACGTCGTAGCCCCAGCCCGCCATCGTGCGGCCCATCTCGACGGCCTTGCCGGCCCAGCCGCGGTCGCCCGGCAGGAACAGCACCGCCGGCCGAGCCGCCGATCCCGCTTCCCCGGGGAGGTAGTAGATCTGTTGCTTGCGGCCCCGCAACTCGGGCTCGTTGCGGCCGGGATGCAGCGGCGCAGCCCCGGCCGCCGCCGCCAGGGCCCAGAGCATCGCCGCCGACACGCTCATTCGCCACGCACTCATCGCTTCCCCCGGTCGTGGAGCTCCATCACGTCCGCCAGCGCCCGGCCCACCAGGGGCAACCGCGCCAAGTCCCGGTAGACCAGATAGCGCGGCTCCCAAATCGAGGCGAACTTGGCCTTGTAGTCGCGCAGCCCGCGGTAGCTGAAGATAAAGCCCAGCCGCTGCATCAAGTAGTGGATCGCCTTCTCCTCCGGCCCCGGCGTTTCGTCGGCCTGAAAGCCGCTCATCGGAGCCATCCCGAGGTTGAAGCGCGTGAAGCCCCGGTCCTTCATCGTCAGCATCACCTGCGTGAACAGATAATCCATCGTGCCCGGCGCCGAGTCCTGCCGGTGGCGCATCAGGTCGATGGTCGCCTCGCCGGGAAAATACGACGGAATCACGTTCACGAACCCCATCATGCGGCCGTCAGCGGCGATCGCGGCGTAGATCGGCGTGCCCCGTACGTACTCGGCCTCGAACAGCCCCAGCGAGAAGGTGCGCTCACGGCGGCCGGGCAGGCTCAGCCAACTGTCGGAGACTTCGCGCGCCTGCTCCACCAGCGCGGGCGGCAGCGGCGGCTCGTAGCCCACGAACGACACGCCGTCGCGCGTGAACTGGTTGACCTTGCTGCGCAGCTTGCTATGCGTCTTGCCCTGAAGGGAGAACTGCGTCAGGTCCACCACGGCGTCCTCGCCGACCTTGAGCTTGCGAAAGCCCAGCCGCTCGTACTGCGGCAACGACTCGCCGGGAACCTGGTAGAAGACCACTTCCCAGTCGTTGTCATGGCACATCGTCTCGAAGGCCGAGATCAGCGGCTCGATCTCCGCCGCGGGCCCCACCGGATCGCCCAGAACCACGGCGTAACCGGCGCCCACCTTGTAGGCCAGAAAGCTGCTCTGCGAAGGGGAGAAGAACAGCGCCTTGTCCGGCCAATGCTTGAAGAAGTCGAGCGACGAGCGCCCGTGCAGTTCCACGATCTCGGCCGCCAGCTCGCGCTCATGCGGCAGCGTGCGGTAGCGATAGACGACGGGTCGAAAGATGGCGAAAGCCGAATAGGCGATGGCGACCGCCGACAGCACCGAGAGCGAGTCGAGAAACCAAACCGCGTAGTGCGTCCGCGGAACCAGCGAGGCGTCGCCGACAAAGGTGAAGAAGCGCAGGCTCTGACGCAACGCTTCGGCCCAGGTGAAGTCGATCCCGAACTCCCGTCGGTCGAGCAGCCAGAACCCTGCGACGCCGTAAGCCACCGCCGAGCCGAGCGCCAGCGCCAAGCGCTTGGAGCCGCGCCCCAGGTCCGGCGTGGTGCTGCCCACCGTGAACAGCCCGCGCGAAGACCACAGCACCGCGGCCAGCACGGCGGCCACCAGCGCCTCCTCGTAGTCCAAGCCCTTGGTCAGGTGGAAGCCCACCGACGCCAGCGCCAGCGCCAAGCCGATCCGGTACGCCCGCCGCTTGCGCCGCCAAACGTTGATCGACAGCACCACCAGCCCCAGGCCGGCCAGCATCGCCGCGAACCGCGATACGTGCACGAACTCGATCGGAAACACCCTCTCGATCCGCGCCGCGCGTTCCGGCAGAGCCGGCCCGCCCAGCACCGAGTAGAGATTGACGAAGCCGCTACCCAGGCACAGCATGACCGCCAGCCAGAGCGTCGCCGGACGCCGCGACCGGCGAGGGGAGCGAGGAGGCTCGCCCGAGGCGGGCTCCGCGGGGGGCTCCGGCGAGGGCGCCTGGTCCTCGAGATGAATCTCGTCAGCGGAAAGAGTTGTGACGGCGACTCCTGTGTCGCCCGGGCGTTCGTCCATCGAAGGGCTCTCCGATCGATTCCGCTCTCAGAATACAGATCGGCGCGCCCGGAAGGTCCTCGGACAGTTCCGAGGAACAGCGCCACAAAGCGCCCGGGAGACGCATCAGCAACCGGAAATAGGAGGGAGGAGAGATGGAGCCACGAGTCGGACTCGAACCGACGACCTGCGGTTTACGAAACCGCTGCTCTACCAACTGAGCTATCGTGGCCTGCCAACTTTTGATGATATCACGAGCGGCGCCCTCGAACGTACAGGGCGGGACGGGCGCATCGGGCGCCGCGTCCCGCCCCGTTCAGGCGGCTAGAAGACGAACTCCTTCGCCGGCGAACCCGCCGGGCACAGGGGTTCCGCGCCCACCGCCGCGCTCAGGGTGTTGCTGCGGTTGCCGGCCGGGTCCACCAGCGTGATGCTGACCGTTCCCTGCCCCGTCACCGCCAGATCCTGTTGGAAGGTCGGCACGGGACCCACCTGCAGCGAGCCGCTGGTTTGGCCGGGGAAGTTGAGCGGCCCGCCGGCCAGCACGAAGCGGCATTCGTTGTTGTTGAAGTTCGACTTCAGCGAGACCTCCAGCTTGGCGCTGGTGGCCTTGTTGCCCGTCCAGATGATGTTGCCCAGCGGCGCCTCGAAGTCGAAGCCCGCGCCCAGCACCAAGCCGGTGAAGCCTTCCACCCGGGCGTCGGCGACGAAGTTCGTGATGCGCAACTGTGCCGCCGGCGGCGGGGCCGGCTCCAGCACTTCGAAGGTGGCGCCGTTGGAGCGGCCCGTCGGGGCCACGGCCGTCACCGTCCGTACGCCCGGGCTGGCCGTGGCGGCCAGCGTCGCCTCCGCCGTCAGCCGTACGGCTTGCGCGGCACCGCCGGGAGACAGCGAGACGACGCGGTTCACCGGCCCGATCATCACGCCCGTCGAGGGGCTCATCTCGAGCGCGGTCACCGTGTCGAGGTTGTCGCCCATCACCTGCAGCGTGAAGGTTTGGCCCGCTCGCGCCGAGGTTGGCGAGATCGTCGTGATCCGCGGCGTCGCCGCCGGAGGTCCGGCGCCGTCGCCCACCGACACCGTCCGCAGGCTCAGCCCGCTCGCCAGGATGAAGCCCCGGTCGAGCCCGCCGGCCGCGAACGTGGGATAGTCCGACAGCGGCAGCGAAGCCAAGCCCAGCAGGCCTCCCGCGCCCTCCAGGCTGGCCTCGGGACCGATCGACGGCAGGTTGGCCGTGGCCGAGGCGGGAACCGTGAATTGGCCGGCCGTGGCGCGCTCGAAGCAGACGAAGCCGCCGACGGTGTCAGTCGCAGCATCCGAGGCGGCGCCGGCGATCAGCACGACCTCGTTGGAGCCGCCGCCGCTCCAGGTAAGGGTGATCGGCTCGCCGCGACGAATCGCAGTGATCTGCTCCCGGTTGAGCCAGCGGATGGGCGGCGCCAGCGTGAAGCCGGTCGCGAAGGCCCCCACGTCCGGGCCGCCCGGGCCGGTGAGGCTGTAGGCTCCGCCGTCAAGGAACGGCGGCTGGGACTCGAAGCCCTCCAGCGGGAGTTGTCCGCCCAGCAAGCCCAGATACAGCCCGGGGTTGTCCTCGCCGGTCTCCATGGTCGCCATCCGCCCGCCGGGACCCGTCAACGTGAGAGCCGGGCCGGCGTTGAGGCCGACCGCGGGCAGCTCGCCGCCCGTCACCGAGCCGCCCGGGTTGGTCAGATCCAGGCTGCCCAACAGACCGGACAGGTCCTGGGTCTGGGCTAGCGACGAGCACGCGCCGATCGGCGGCGGAGCGCTGAGCATGTCGAACAACGGATTGCCCACGAACGAGCCGGCCTCGACGAACAAGCCCAGTCCGAGGTCGAGCGTGGCGTCGAGCGGGTCGGACCCCTCGAGCGCGGCGTAGATGTTCGCCCGCGCCAGCACCACCGCGCCGCTGCGTCCGCCGTCGGCGGCGATGCCGAAGAACGGGACCTCGGTGGTCTCCGAGCAGCTTTGGCGGCCGGGGTCGACGGCGATGGTCACGACGTTGCTCCACAGCGAGCCGGCCCGCACCTGCAACGGCACGTGGCAGCCTTGCGGGGTATCGGCGGCGAGCTCCGCGACAATCTCATCCACGCCGGCGCAGCAGGGGGCGCGCCCCTTGTAGAGGATTCGGGCGGACTTGCCGCCGATCTGGACCTCCACGTCCACCGGCAGGTCGCCGACCGGCGGCGGCATGTCGTCGGCCTCGCCGATGGGGCCGAGCCCGGTGCCCCAGATGATGACGGCCTGGGCGGGGCTCGCGCTGGCGGTGGCCGAGTTCAAGGGCGTATCCGTCTGCGAGACGAAGTTCTGCACCACGCCGGGCCCGCGCCCGCCCTGCAGGCTGAAGACGCCGAAGGCGCTGTCCACCACCCGCGCGGCGATGGCCGCCTCACGGCCCTGGTAGCGCACCACGATCTCGCCCTCGCCCAGCGGGGCGTTCGACGGCAGAATGGCGTTGATCTGCGCGCTGGATACGAAGTTGAGGATGCAGGCCGTCTGCGAGCCGCCTTGCCGGATGAACACCTCCACGCCGGCCATGCTCTTCGGCAGCGGGAACGAGGTCGCCTGCTGCCAGGTCTCCGGCCCGATGCCCGCGCCATAGAGCGAGAAGAACGAGCCGCGCGCCAGACCGCCGCCGGGGGCCGTCTGCGGCAAGCCGCTGGCGGCGTTGAGGGCGCCGCCGAGCGTCGGCCCGCTCATCGAGGGCGCTCCGGCCTGCGTCACCGGGAAGCTCCGTCCGGCCACGGTCAGCGAACCGTTGCGCGGCGTCTCGGCGACGTTCGCGTCTACGGCGTAGCGAACGGTCCCGCTGCCGGTCCCGCTCGCGCCGGAGACGATCGAGATCCACGTGACGTTGCTGACGGCGGTCCAGGCGCAGGAGGCGGAATTGGCCAGGATGTTGACGCTCAAGGTGGCTCCGGCGGCCGGAACCTCCGCGGAGACCGGCGCCAGCGTGTAGGAGCACGGCGCGCCGGCCGCCTGGGTGACCGTATGCGTCTGGCCGGCCACGGTGACCGTGCCGGTGCGGGCCGCGCCGGTCATGTTCGCCGCCACGCGGTACCCGACCGTCCCGCTGCCGGTCCCCGAGGCGCCGCTCTCGATGGTGATCCAGGAGGCGTTGCTGGCGGCCGTCCAGGCACAGGCCGAGGTGGTGTTCACCAGGATCAGCCCGGTTCCGCCGGCGCTGGCGACCTCCGCGCTCTGCGGGCTAACGTAGTAGCTGCACGTCGGCGGCGGCTGGACGCCTCCGGCCGACAGCACGACGTTGTCGATCGCCGGACCGGCGTCGCCGCTCGTCAGGCTCTCGAACGAGATCGTGGTCGCGGCGCTCACGGCCGTAAAAGTCCACGTCCGGGTCTGCCAGCCCATGGCCGCTGTGGTGGTCGTGGCGTTGTTGTAGAACTTGAAGTCCTGCACCTGCCCTGCGGCGGAGACGCGCACGCGCTTCTCACCCGCGACGGCCGGGTTGCCGGCCAGGTCGAAGCTCAAGGTGTAGGTTTGGCCGACGACCGTTGCCGCGGCCTGCGCGATGGTTCCCGAGCGGCCGCCGTTGAGATCGATCGAGTACTGGCCGTCCGACGCCTTCCAGACGCCGCCGACATAGTCCACCGCGCCCTGGGTCACCGACCAGCCGACGAGGAAGGGGTCTCCCAGCGAGACCACGCGCGTGGGCGCGAAGTTGCCGGGCTGCTCGAAGCTGCCGTTGCTGAGCGCGTTGGCTCGCACGGTGAAGCTCGTCTGCATCGGGACGCCGTCGAGCGCGCCCATGTCATTGACGGTGACGCCGACGCTCCAAACGCCCGGGTAGCCGGCGGCCGGCTGGCCGGCCAAGCCGATCGAGCTGGCAAAGCACCAGCCGCCCCCTTCCGGGACGCCTTCGAAATTGCTGACCCGGTAGGTCTGGCCGTCGGGCCGCAGAAAGAGGATGCTGACGCGGTCTCCGGCCAGCAGGTCCTCAAAGATCGCGAAAACCGTGACGCGTGGATCCGTGCTCTGAAACTCCCGAATTTCGGTTCCGGGATCGCAGGGCGAATCCGTCGTCGCGTCACTGACGACGAGCGTCGTCAGCCGTCTTGCCGAAGCGGCGGTCGCCAGTACGAACAGCAACACGACGCTCCAGAAGACCGCCCGCAACAGTCTTCCCCGCATGATGAACCTCCCCCCACGCCGAGGCGATACAGCCTCCCTTGCCCGGCCTGTTGGTTTGGTTGATCTTCGGTTGGTCTTGGGCCGGGCGCGCGTGTACCGGAAGATTCAGCAAGCGGGGCGCCAACTCGCAGCCCCGGCATTCGTGCGGAATTCCGGCGGGGGTGGGTGAAGCGACCCAGCCGAGGACGGCCGCGCGGGCGTCAGTTGACCCAGCCGCCGCCGTCGCCGCCGTCCCGCTTGCGCATGTAGACCTCGAACTTGCGGCGGGCCCGGCGCAGTCGCCACTGGCGGTAGGAGCCCTGCCAGTCGATGTTGAAGAATGTGGGCCGGCGGTAGAAGTAGATCGCCGCGAAAGCCATGCCGCCCAGGTGCGCGATGTGGCTGATGCGGCTGCCGCGCCCGTCAAAGGCTGACAGGAACGCGATGCCGCCGTAGACCGCCGCGATCACCCAGGCCGGAATCGCCACCGGGATCGGAAACAGGATCACCGGCGCGCGGGGGAACAGCAGAGCAAAGGTGAGGATGATGCCGTACAGGGCGCCCGAGTTGCCGATGGTCGCCGCGCTGAGGCTGTCGGCGGTGAGAAAGCGCAGCGCCACGTCGCACAGGCCCGCGCCCACGCCGCAGAAGAAGTAGAACTCGAGATAGCGCCGCGAACCCCAGGTCTGCTCGATCGTCCGGCCGAACATCCAGGTGCCGAGCATATTGAAGATGATGTGGCCGAAACCGAACGGATCGTGGATGAACAGATACGTAAACGGCTGCCACAGGGCCCCCAGCGCGACCCAGCTCGGGATCAGGCTCAGCCCGTGGAACAGTCCCGTCAGCAAACCCAAATCGAGACGGACCGCCAGAGCGTAGACGACGAAGACCGAGAAGTTGATGATCAGCAACCACTTCGTCGCCCAAGGCGTCGCAAGGTCAAAGCCGAAGCCGGAGGGTCCGTAGCGTCGGGGAAGAGCCATCGGATTTGAGAATAGCAGGCCGGTCCGAGACGACCGCCGGCTGCTGGTATAAGCTAAGCGTCAAAACGGAGGGTCGGCTGGAATGGTCCATCGTCGACAACACTACCGCCCGCGGAGTCTGTTTCTGGAGCTTCTCGACCGCTTCATCGGCCGGGGGCAGACACTGATCTCCGCCGGGGAGCGCCTGCCGCTGGTGCTGGCGAGCTACCCGCGCGGCCGCTTCTGGTTCGTGCAGACGCTGCAATCGGCGCTGCAGGTGACCTTTCCCTCGCTGCCCGCCTCGCTCCGCGCCGCCTATGCCGAAACGCTGGGGATGCTGCCTTCGGTGGTGGTGGCGGACCTGCGGCGCCGTAACGTCTGCTCCTGCCTGGGCCACCACCATCCGTCGTTGGCGCTGAGCCCTCTGGCGCGGCGGCTGGCTTCGGAGATGGGCGGACGAGTGGGGGAGATCGACTTGGCCGTGGAGTCGATCCGCGCTTGGGCGCCGCTGCCGTTGTCGAGTCTGGCGGCCGAGCAGTTCGTGCCGCCGGCCGACGCGGATTCCCGCCGAACCTACGAGCAGGTGCGCTTCCACGCGGCGCTGCTGTCGGTCTTCCTGCATGAGCTGGAGCACTTGGCCTTCCCGCAGCGGGCCGAGCAGGAGATCCGGCGCCGCAGCGACGAGTTCTATCAGGCGGCCTTGCGGCATCAGCTCGCCGCCGAGTTCGGAGCCTCGTTCGGCATCAGCGCCTACGAGGATCTCGTCGCACAGGCCTGAACGAAAAAGCCCGGCGGCTGGGGTCTCAGCCGCCGGGTCCAGAGAGTAGGAGACCGCCGAGGAAGCGGCGGATCTCTTACTTCAAAACAGGAACTTCAACGCGAACTGGTTGGTCCGCATGGTGCGGGCGCCGGTGATGCGTCCGTAGTTGAGTGAGGTGATCCCGGTGTCCGGGAAGCCCAACTGCGGGTGGTTGGCGAAGTTGAACGACTCGAAGCGGAACTCCACGTGCGAGGTCTCGGTCACGCGGAAGTTCTTGGCCAGCGAGAAGTCCCAGTTGCCCACGCCGGGTCCGATGTACATATTGCGGGCGATGTTGCCCTGCCGGTAGGTGAGCTCGTTCACGCCCGTCGCGTCCGGCACCGAGCAGGTGATCGCCGCCGGGCCACGGCCGTCGGTTGGGTCCTTGGCGAAGAACTCGAGGTTGGTCGGATTGTCCAGGAACGGGCTGATCCCGGTGGCGTCGCCGCGGTTGCCCTGCTCGTTGCCGTCGGTGTCGCCGCAGTTGCCGCCGTTCTGGGGCGTGCCGGTCGAGATGGTGATGATCGAGCCGACCTGCCAGCCGCCGGCGATCGTCTCGGCGATGCGGTTCTCGAACTTCAGCGGGAGCTGATAGAGGATCGACGCCGTCAGACGGTGCTTGGTGTGGAACTGCGAGAGCCCGCGCTCGGCGCCGAGGTTGTAGCTCGAGGCCGGGAACAGATTGTCGCCGTTGTTGGTGCGCAGCGCCGAGCCGTTGTCGATCGCCCGGCCCCAGGTGTAGCCGACCAGATAGGTCATGCCCTGGGTAAAGCGCTTCTGGAACTTGAACGCCAGGGCGTTGTAGTTCGAGTTCACGACCGGGTTGATCGTCTGGATGCGGCCGTACTGGTCGCCCCACGGGATGCGTTGCAGACGAGTGGTCTGGTCCTGCCCGTTGGCGCGGTCCAGCGGTGTGTTGTAGCCGTACATGCGCTCGATCTTGTGCCCGACGTTGCCGGAATAGCCGACTTCGATGAGCGTGGAGGGGTCGAGCTGATGCTGCACGTTGAGCAGATACTGCTGCACGTAGGGCGTGCGGCGCTTGGGGTCGCCGGCGAAGGTGTACAGGCGGGCGACGCAGACGCCGTCCCAGTTGGAGCACTGCAACCCGGAGGCGCCGCTGGAGGCCCAGGGGCTGTCGAGGTTGACGGTTTGGCGCACCTCGAGGCCGCGAGCCGACTCGCGGAAGCCGAAGTTGCGGGCCCGGTCGAAGGTCGGGTTGGTGGTGTCCTGGGTGTAGAAGACGCCGTAGCCGGTGCGGATGGTGGTCTTCTCGTTGAGCTGGTAGGCGATGCCGAGGCGCGGAGCGAAGTCGTTCTTGTCGCGCCGCTGCATGGCGTGGTTGAAGAGCACGTCGTCGCCGGTGGCGGTCGGCACGTTGTCGGCGAAGCGAACCTGCAGATCCTCGTAGAAGTCGCCCGAGCCCGAGCGCACCATCACGGGGGTCTGGCAGTTCTCGTCGATGCCGGTGTTGTCCACGCCGGGGCAGAAGAACTGCACGTTCATCATGCCGCGGTAGCGGTCCGACCAGGGCGGCGTGTTCTCATACCGCAAGCCGATGTTCATGGTCAGCTTCGGAGTGATCTTCCAGGTGTCCTCGGCGTAGACGTGGACGGCCGTCTGGCGCAACTGCACGTTGGGAAGGCCCAGCGCACGGGTGGCCTCGTCCATCCAGCCCAGCAGGCCCGAGGCGAAGCGGTCGCCGGTGCCGGCGACATTGGTCGGCAGAGCCGTGGCACGGCTGTTGAACTGCAGCAGGCCGCGTGGGAACTGGTTGCCGATGATGTTGTAACGGCGGTTGCCGATCTCGCCGCCGAACTTGAAGGTGTGGTTGCCGCGCACCCAGCTCAAGTTGTCGAAGATCTGGTAGGTGCGGCTGCGGTTGATGAACGGGCCTTCGGTGGATTCGCCCCAACCGGTGACCGGGCCGTTGCCGGTCATGCCGATCTGCGGCGAGCCCCAGGCGGCCTCCGCCACCGCGGGCATGCCGGGAATGCCGAGCTCGCCCGAGACGTCGCGAATGCCGTTGTTGGCCGTCTTGAGGTCGTTGTCGAAGATGTTCGCGCCCAGACGCAGCTCGTTCACCAGCGTCGGCGAGAAGGTCCGGGTATTCGACAGCATGATCTGGTCGACGCGTGTGGCGACGGTGCGGTCCTGGATGGGCAGCGTGGCGCCGATGGCCACCGACTCCGCGCCCCAGCTATAGCGGCCGAACCACTGCGAGTTCGGGTTTTCGCTGAAGTCAATGCGGGTGGTGATCTGGTCCCAGTCCTTCGGGCTGGGGCTGTTGCGGGTGTAGTTGACCGGGTCCGCGCCGACGACGGCGCCGGCCAGGGTCGGCATCGGCAGGAACTCGAGCATCTTCACGAACGGCGCCTTGAAGCGCGCGGTGGGGATGCGCTGGTTCGGGAAGGGATCGGCCGTGTAGGTCCCGCCGGCCGTTTGCCGCACCGTATCGGGATCGTAGATGGTCAGCAGCGCCGGGTTGGAGAAGTCTCCGTCGCGCATCGCCTGGTCGGCGACGGTGGTCTGCGCAAAGCCCGAAACGCGCTCGCGCAGGGCTTCCCAATTGGCCATGAAGAACAGCTTGTTCTTGATGATCGGGCCGGTGGTGGTGAAGCCGAACTGGTTGCGGCGGAACGGCGCCTTGACGCCGGAGTTGCGCCAGGGCCTGGCCTGGATGGCGTCGTTGCGCAGGAACTCGAACAGCGAGCCGTGGAACTCGTTGGTTCCCGCCCGGGTGGTCACGTTGATCTGCGAAGCCGCCTTGCCGTATTCGGCCGAGTACACGCCGGTCTGGACCTTGAACTCCTGCAGAGCCTCCACCGAGGGACGCACCACGAAGGTGTTGAAGTCCGAGTCCGTATTGTCAATGCCGTCGAGCGTAAAGCGGTTGAACTGCTGCCGCATGCCCGAGATCGACAGCGGCTGATTGGAACGGTCGCCGCCCTGGCGGCCGTCGGCCTGTCCGCCGGCGCCCATCTCAGCCGAAACGTTCGGGCTGAGCTTGACCAGCGAGAGGTAGTTGCGGCCGTTGATCGGCAGCTCCACGATGCGCTGCTGATCGACGACCGTACCCAGCGAGCTGTCCGCGGTCTGCAGCATCTGAGCGCCGGCCTGGACTTCGATCACCTCGCTGACGGCGCCGATCTCCATGGTGAAGTTCACCCGCTGCACGTCGCCCACCTGTACTTGGCGGTTTTCGACGCGGGCGGTCTTGAAGCCCTCCAGCTCAGCGGTCAGGCTGTAGATGCCGGGATTGAGAAAGGGAACCGAGTAGTTCCCCGCTTCGTTGGTTTCGACCTCGCGGCTGACGTTGGTCGCCGTATTGGTTACTGTGACTTTCGCGCCGGCGATGACGGCGTTCGACGGGTCCGTCACGGAGCCCGTAATTTCCCCAAAGGTCTGGGCAGGGAGCTGCAAGGCTCCCAGGGCCAGGGCCATGCACAGCCCCAGCGCACGTACAAGATGCGTCAATTCGATACCCCCAACTTCGGAACTATCTATCGCGTGTTGGGCGCCACCCCTATCGTGGTTCCAAACGCCCACGCGACAGTGTGCTGGATACCCCGAGATTCGGGTATCCCGCTGTCACGGGAACGTCACATACGAATCGATCGCTACTGCTCCAGCAGTGTATTTCACACCCCGAAACGAGGAGATCTTAAGGATTTCGCCCTGGGGAAAGGCAGGCGCGCGCGGGAGAGCGCGGACGGGGCGGGGCGGGAAAAACAGAGCCGGCGGCAGGGGGTTCCCCGCCGCCGGCTGGTTGGGTCCGTTCCTGGTTCCTAGAATAGGAACTTCAGGGCGAACTGGTTGGTCCGCATGGTGCGGGCCGAAGTGATCACGCCGTAGTTGAGCGAGGTCGTCCCGGTGTCGGGGTTGTTCCACTGCGGGTGGTTGGCGAAGTTGAAGGACTCAAACCGGAACTCCACGTGCGCCGTTTCGGTGACGCGAAAGTTCTTGGAGAGAGCGAAGTCCCAGTTCCCGAAGCCGGGTCCGATGTACTGGTTCCGGGCGATGTTGCCCTGACGATAGGTGAGCTCGTTCACGCCGGTGGCGTCGGGCACGTTGCAACTGATCGAAGCCGGGCCGCGGCCATCGGTGGTGTCCTTGCGGAAGAACTCGAGGTTGGTCGGGTTATCCAGGAAGGCGCTGATGCCGGTGGCGTCGCCGCGGTTGCCTTGCTCGTTGCCGTCGAGGTCGGTGCAGTCGCCTCCGTTGAAGGGCTGCCCGGTCGCGATGGTGATGATCGAACCCGCCTGCCAACCGCCGGCGACCGTTTCGAGAACGCGATTCTCGAACTTGAGCGGCAGCTCATAGAGGATCGACGCGGTGAAGCGGTGCTTGGTGTGGAACTGCGAGAGCCCGCGCTCCGCGCCGAGGTTGTAGCTCGTTTGCGGGAACAGGTTGTCGCCGCTGTTGGTGCGCAGCGCCGAGCCTTGGTCGATCGACTTGCCGAAGGTGTAGCCCACCAGGTAGGTCAGCCCCTGCGTGAAGCGTTTTTGGAACTTCAGAGCGAGGGCGTTGTAGTTGGTGTTGGTGGCCGGCGCGATGGTCTGGATGCGGCCGTAGACGTCGCCCCAGGGGATGCGTTGGATGCGGCTGGTCCGGTCGGTCGGGCCGGCCTTGTCCAGCGGCGTGTTGAAGCCGTACATGCGCTCGATCTTGTGCCCCACGTTGCCCGAGTAGCCGATCTCGATCAGAGTCGAGTCGTCGAGCTGGTGCTGGATGTTGAACATGTACTGCTGCACGTAGGGCGTGCGGCGGCGCGCATCGCCGGCGAAGGTGTAGAGGCGGGCGACGCAGACGCCGTCCCAGTTGGAGCACTGCAGGCCCGACGCGCCGCTGGAAGCCCAGGGGCTGTCGAGGTTGACGCTCGGGATCACGTCGAGGCCGCGGGCGGACTCGCGGAAGCCGAAGTTGCGGGCCCGGTCGAACACCGGGTTGGTGGTGTCCTGGGTATAGAACACGCCGTAGCCGGTGCGGATGCTGGTCTTGTTGTTGAGCTGGTAGGCGATGCCCAGCCGCGGCGCGAAGTCGTTGTTGTCGCGCTGCACCAGGGCGTGGTTGTAGAGCACGTCGTCGCCGGCCGCGATCGGCACGTTGTCGGCGAAGCGGACGTTGAGCCCTTCATAGAAGTCGCCCGAACCCGGACGCACCATCACCGGCGTCTGACAGTTCTCGTCGATGCCGGTGTTGTCCACGCCGGGGCAGAACATCTTCACGTTCATCATGCCGCGATAACGGTCTGACCAAGGCGGCGTGTTCTCGTACCGCATGCCGATGTTCATGGTCAGCTTCGGGGTGATCTTCCAGGTGTCCTCGGCGTAGACGGAGATGGCCGTCTGGCGCAGTTGCACGTTGGGCAGGCCCAGCGCGCGGGTGGCCTCGTCCATCCAACCGAGCAGACCGGAGGCGAAGCTGTCGCCGGAGCCGTTGAGGTTGGTGGGCAGCGCCGTGGAGCGGCTGTGGAACTGGAGGAGGCCGCGCGGGAACTGGTTGCCGATGACGTTGTAGCGGCGGTTGCCGATCTCGCCGCCGAACTTGAACGAGTGGTTGCCGTGGACCCAGCTCAGGTTCTCGAAGAGCTGGTAGGTGCGGCTGCGGTTGATGAACGGGCCTTCGGTGGACTCGCCCCAGCCGGCGACTACGCCGTTGCCGCTCATGCCGATCTGCGGCGAACCCCAGGCGGCCTCGGCCACCGCGGGCATGCCGGGGATGCCGAGCTCGCCCGAGACGTCACGAATGCCGTTGAAGAACGTCTTGAGATCGTTGTCGAAGATGTTCGCGCCCAGCCGCAGCTCGTTGACCAGGGTCGGCGAGAACGTCCGCGTGTTCGAGAGCATGATCTGGTCGACGCGGGTGGCCACCGAACGGTCCTGGATCTCGAAAGTGCCGCCGTTGAGAACCAGCTCGCGGCCCCAGCTGTAGCGGCCGAACCACTGCGAGTTGGGATTCTCGTTGAAGTCGAAACGGGTCGTGATCTGGTCCCAGTCGATGGGGTTCGGGCGGTTGCGGTAGTAGTTGTTGGGGTCCTTGCCCGTCACCGTCCCGGGCAGGTTCGGCATCGGCAGGAACTCCAGCATCTTCACGAACGGCTGCTTGAAGCGCGTGGTCGGAATCTGCTGGTTGGCGAACTGGTCGGCGGTGTACTTGCCGTCGGCGCCGAGGCGGATGGTGTCCGGATCGTAGATCTTGAGCAGAGCCGGGTTGGAGAAGTCGCCGTTGCGCATCGCCTGGTCGGCGGTGGTGGCCTGCGAGAAGCCGTAGACGCGTTCGCGCAACCCTTCCCAGTTGGCCATGAAGAACAGCTTGTTCTTGATGATCGGGCCGGTGGTGGTGAAGCCGAATTGGTTGCGGCGGAACGGCGCTTTGACGTTGGAGTTGCGCCAGGGCCGAGCCTGGATGGCGTCGTTGCGCAGGAACTCGAACAGCGAGCCGTGAAGCTCGTTCGTTCCCGCCCGCGTGGTCACGTTGATCTGCGAGGTGGCCTTGCCGTACTCGGCCGAATAGACGCCGGTCTGGACCTTGAACTCCTGCAGGGCCTCCACCGAGGGACGCACCACGAAGGTGTTGAAGTCCGAGTCCGTGTTGTCGATGCCGTCGAGCGTGAAGCGGTTGAACTGCTGCCGCTGGCCGGAGATCGACAAAGGCTGGTTGGCGCGCTCGCCGCCCTGGCGTCCGTCGGCTTGTCCGCCGGCGCCCATCTCGGCGGTCACGTTCGGGCTGAGCTTGACCAGCGAGAGGTAGTTGCGGCCGTTGATCGGCAGCTCCACGATGCGCTGCTGGTCGATGACCGTACCCAGCGAGCTGTCCGAGGTCTGCAGCATCTGGGCGCCGGCCTGGACTTCGATCACTTCACTGACGGCGCCGATCTCCATTACGAAGTCGACGCGCTGGACGTCTCCGACCTGCACCAAGCGGTCATTGACGGCAGCCGTCTTGAAGCCTTCGATCTCGGCTTTCAAGTTGTAGACGCCCGGGTTGAGAAACGGGACCGAGTAGTTGCCCGCTTCGTTGGTTTCGACCTCGCGGGTGACGTTCGTCCCCGCGTTGGTCACTGTCACTTTGGCGCCGGCGATGACCGCGCCCGACGAGTCCGTCACGGAGCCCGTAATTTCCCCAAAGGTTTGGGATGAGAGCGGCAAGGCCCCCATAGCCAGGGCTAGACATAGCCCCAGCGCACGTACTGGATGCATTAAATCGATACCCCCAATTTCCACACACTCAGGGGCGCCTACGCCCGCACGGCGCGGACCCCGCCACCCCGTCCGAATAAGGTTGGTGCAACAGAGGTTGGGGGAAAATACCCCTGGATCGGGATGACGCGGCGCCATTTTCGACGCCGCCCTAACCGACGAAGAACAGGCGAAGAGGCTACCGATCCTGGGAGGCCCCCGCCCGGGTGGGCGGCGAGGCCGAACGCAAAACGGCCGCCCCGGAAGCCCGGGACGGCCGTAAAATCACTGACACCGGAACGGGGGAGGGCTAGTCGACGATCCCCTTTCGCATGGCAAAACGCACCAGCTCTCCGATCGAGTGCAGGTTGAGCTTCGCCATGATGCGCCCGCGGTGGTCGTCCACCGTATAGACGCTGATGTTGAGCTGCGAGGCGATCATTTTATTGGTCTGACCTTCGGCGAGCAACTGCAGGATCTCGCGCTCGCGGCTGGAGAGCAAGTCGATGGGGTCTCGCACGTGACGGGAATAATCGTTGAGGACCATGCCCGAGACCGCCGGCGACAGGTATCCGTCGCCGCGCGCGACCGCCCGGATCGCCGAGATCAGGTCGGCGTCCGCGCTGTCCTTGAGCAGGTAGCCCTTGGCGCCGGCCTTCAGCATCTCGCGCACGTAGACCTGGTCCTTGTGCATGCTGAGGGCGAGCACCTGGGTGTGCTGCATCGACTTGAGGATGCGCCGGGTGGCCTCGATGCCGTTGAGGCTCGGCATGGTGACGTCCATCACGACCACCTCCGGCCGCAACTTGGTCGCCTGGGTGACGGCGTCGCCGCCGTTGGAGGCTTCGCCCGCGACTTCGATGTCCGGCTCCCCCTCGAGAATCCGACGAAAGCCCTGGCGAACCAGGGCGTGGTCGTCAGCCAGCAAGACTGTAATCTTCCGTTTGTTCATCCTGGAGAACGGCAGGGGCCGTTACCTCGATTTTGACGCCATCGCTACCATTGGAATCAAGTTTCAGAACGCCCCCGACCATGAGGGCTCGGGCTCGCATGCCCGCTAACCCCAGGCCGCTTGACGCCATTGACGTTGAAGACAATCCCGTCCCGTTATCGGTTACACGTAGGGTGATGATTTTTTTGTCGCCCACCCCTTGTTCGGTAAGAAACAATCCTGCCTTGGTGGCCCCGGAGTGTCGGGCTATGTTTGTCAAGGCCTCCTGGGCGATCCGAAAGAGCTGGTGACGCAGGCCGGGCGCCAGGCGGTGGGAGATCTGTACGTTCTGCTCGACGCTGATGCCGGTGCGCTCGCTGAAACCTTCGGCCAGCCATTCCAGCGCCGACGCCAAGCCCAGGTCGTCGAGCACGCGCGGGTGCAGGAGCTGCGACAGATTGCGGGTGGCCGAGATGGTCTGGTCGAGGATCTCGAGGCAGCGTTGCTTGCGCTCGTCGAACGACTCCTCGGATTCGGTGCGGCTGATCCGCCGTAAATCCGCCTTGAGCGCGGTGAGGTTCTGGCCCAGCTCGTCGTGCAGCTCCTGCGAGAAGCGCTGGGCGGCCTCCTCCTGTTTTTCCAGCAGCAGGCCGGAGATGCGGGTCATCGCCTCCTTGTTGGACTCCAGGCGGTGGAACAGCTTGGTCACAAAGCGGGCCGAGACGGCCGAGCCGGCCAAGGTCACGCCGGCGCAGGCGAGCACCAGGATCAAGGCGGCCTGTTGTAGGCGCAGAGCGCGAGCGGTGATGGCGTCCTCGCGCTCATCGGCCGCACGGTCAGCGGCGTCGGCGGTAGCCCGGAGCTCGTCGGCGGCGCTGTTCATCAGCTCATCGAGGGCCCGGTGCTGGCGCGCCGTAGTGATCTGGTGAGAGTCGATTCGAGCCTGATCGAGAAAGGCCTTGGTCGCCGCACGAGCCTTCTCCCACTGAGCCGCCACGTCGGGGTGTTCGAGCGGCGGAGCGGCAGCCTCGAGCAGATCCTCGGCTCTCTCGAAGCGAGCGGTCAGTTCCTCGGGCGCCGTCTCCTCGCCTCGGCCGGGCAGTCGCCGGGCGATGCCGTACATGCCGAAGCGAGCTTCCCGCAGCCGCCCGCTCAGGTCCGCGGAGTTAGCCTTCTCCTCCAGCCGCAGAGCCGCGCGCAGGCCCACCAAGCGGGCGTTTTCGAGCCCTAGAAAGACGACGACCGCCAGCAACAGGGCGACGGCGGCGGTGGCGCCGACGACGAACCGCAGGGCCCTGGCGCGCAGCGCCCGGTCGGACGCCTCGGATTCGATGATGGGGGTCGGAGCATTCGACATCGGCGGACCCTCCGGCTTGGAGCGATCAGCACTGATCCTACCCCAGGGACGCTGTCGGCGGCGTCGGGCTAGAATACTCGGAGCCATGCTCCGTCCCCTACTCGCCGCCACCCTCGTCCTGCCCCTGGGCATCCTTTCCCTGTGGGCTCAGGACAATCCGGCCTACCGCAAGGTGGTCGACAATCCGGCCCTGCCGAGGGTGTTGCTGATCGGGGATTCGATCTCCGTGGGATACACCGTGCCGACCCAGGACCTGCTCAAGGGCGTGGCCAACGTCCACCGCATTCCCGAGAACGGCGGGCCGACGATCAAGGGCCTCGAAAAGATCGACGAGTGGCTGGGCTCCTCGAAGTGGGACGTAATCCACTTCAACTGGGGGCTGCACGACTTGAAGTTCATGGACGACGGCAAGCACCAGGTCGCGCTGGCCGACTACGAGCGCAATCTGGAGACGCTGACCAAGCGGCTGGAGAAGACCGGCGCCAAGCTGATTTGGGCCTCGACCACGCCGGTTCCCTCCGCCAAGGTTTCGCCGCCGCGCAAGGACTCCGACGTGGTCGCCTACAACCAAGCCGCCGCGCGGGTGATGCAGCGCCACGGCATCCCAACCGACGACCTCTACGGCCTCGCCAAGCCGATTCTGGGGATGATTCAGCGGCCGGCCAACGTGCACTACACGCCCGAGGGGTCCAAGGACTTGGCCGAGCAGGTGGTCGCCAGCATCCGCAAGCAGTTGGAGCCGAAGCGTTGACGAGCGTCGACGCCCTGATGGTAGGGACCGGCGAGTACACCACCGGTTACGTCCACGGAGCCGCCGCGCAGTCCGACAAGGGCGCCGGGGTGGTGGGGCTGACGCTGTTCGACCTGCGCCGCCAGGGCAAGCTCGGCCGGCTGCTGATGGCCGGAACGAGCGGCACGAAGTTTCCCGGCGTGCGGGAGCATTTGGAGCGCGTGATCGGCCGTCGCTACGGCCTGGACGCCACCTTCGAGTCCTACCCGGCCGATGATGTGCAGCGCGACCCGCAAGCCTACGCGGCGGCGCTCGACACGCTCTCCGCCGGAGACGTCGTTACCGTCTTCACTCCCGACGACACGCATTTCGCCATCGCCTTGGCCGCCATCGAGCGCGGCTGCCACGTGCTGATCGCCAAGCCGCTGGTCAAGACGGTCGCCGAGCACCTGGAGCTGCTGGCCGCCGCCGAGCGCCACGACGTCCTGGTCGCGATGGAGGTCCACAAGCGCTGGGACCCGATCTACGTGGACGCCCGGGACCGCATCCGGCAGTTCGGCGACTTCAGTTTCTTCCAGTCCTACATGAGCCAGCCCAAGACCCAGCTCGAGACCTTTCGAGCCTGGGCCGGCAAGTCCAGCGACATCAGCTACTACCTCAACGCCCACCACATCGACTTCCACCTGTGGGCCGCCGGCGCCTTTGCGCGCCCGGAGCGGGTGCGCGCCTCCGCCGCCGACGGCTACGCCCGCGCCCAGGGGCTACCGACCGAGGACACGATTACGCTGACGGTCGACTGGCGCAATTTGAAGAGCGGCAACTGCGGCACAGCCCTCTATACCGCGAGCTGGATCGCGCCCACCGCGGACGTACACTCTCAGCAGCGCTTCTTCTACATGGGGCACAAGGGCGAGGCGACGGTCGACCAAGCGCACCGCGGCTACACGCTGGCGACCGACGCGGCCGGTTACAAGTCCGCCAATCCGCTGTTCATGAAGTACGAGCCCGACGCCGACGGCCGCTTCGCCGGGCAGTCCGGCTACGGCTACCGCTCGATCGAGGATTTCGTGGAAGCGGCCCGAGCCATCCGCGAGGGGCGCAGCCGGCCGAGCGACTTCGACGGCAAGCTCGCCACCGTGGGCGACACCGTGGCGGCCACGGCCGTGCTCGAAGCCGGCCGGCGCAGCCTCGACGCCGACGGAGCCGCCGTCGCCATCCGCTACGACGAAGCCGGCCGCGTCGCCGGTCTGGAGACCGTTCGATGACCATCCTCGCCATCGGCTCGCACTACGACGACATCGTCTTCGGCATCCCCGGGGTTCTGCTGCAGGCGATCGACCAAGGCCACCGGGTGGTGATTCTGGCGCTGCTGGGCGACTACACCAATTGGCCGCCGGTGGACGGCCGGGCGCAGAAGCTGGTGGAAGATACGCGCGCGCTGGCCGAGGAGGTCGGCGCGGAGATGCGCTTTCTCCACTACGCCTCCATGCACCTGCGCTTCGAGCAGGCGGCCATCCAGGCGGCGGCCGAGGTCGTGGTGGAGGTGGCGCCGGAGACGGCCTTCCTGCTGTGGCCCGACGACAGCCACCCCGACCACGAAGCCGCCTCGCGCATCGCCAAGGTCGCCCTGCACGGCGCGAACCGGCTGATCGGGGCCGACAAGTGGCGTCCGCCGCGGCGGATGTATCAGTTCGACAACGGCCCGGGCCATACGATCGGCTTCGAGCCCAACGTGTACGTGGATGTTTCAGAGCAGTGGGACCGGGCGGCCGCCTGGCTCGGCAAGACGATGGCGGCCATGCGCGGGGTCCGGTACGACCCGAGCAAGCCGGACGCCGCCATCGACACCAAGCGCATTCTGGCCGAGTACCGCGGCAAGGCCTGCGGGGCGCGCTACGCCGAGGCGCTGCGCAGCGTCCGCAACTACCCGCAGAAGCTGTTCAGCTAGCGCGAGGCTCAGTCCATCCGGCGGTAGACGATCTTGCCGCCCAGGATGGTCATGCGCGGCTCGATGGAGCGGATCTGCTCCGCCGGGCACTGCAAAAAGTCTTCGTCGATGACCACCATGTCGGCTAGTTTGCCGACCTCGATCGAGCCGCGGTCCTTCTCCACGCGCTGCAGCTCGGCCGCCCAGATGGTGTGCATGCGCAGGGCTTCCTCGCGTGAGACGGCCTCTTCTTCCACGTAGAGCGGGGTGGCGTTCAGGCGCTCGCGGGTGACGGCCATCCACATCTGGAAGAAAGGGTTGTAGGGGTTGACGGCGGTGTTCTTGTCGAAGCCGATCATGTGATCGCTGCCGCCGGCCACCTTCACGCCCGCGTCCAGGTAGGACCGCAGCGGGATGAAGTAGCGCATCCCCTCCCAGCCCATCACTTGCTCGAGGGCGGCGCCGTCGAAGTAGAGCCAAGGCATCTGGACGTCGGCCAGCACGCCCAGGTCGGCGGCCTTCTGGATCGCCGCCGGGCTCTGAAAGCTGGCGTGCATCAGGTGGTGGCGCTCACCGGAGATGGGCCGGTCCATATTGAGCTCTTCCATCACGTCCAGAAACGTGTCGACCGCGCCGCCGCCCTGGCAGTGGGCGGTGAGCTGCCAGCCCTTCTCGCGGGCCTTGCGGTAGATCGCCAGCAGCTTTTCCGGGCCGACGAAGCGCATGCCCACGTTGTCGGGGTTGGTCATGCCGTAGAGGCGCTTGCCAAACTCGCCGTAGGGATGCCGCTGGTAGGCTGTGCCGATGGTCATGCCGCCGTCGAGGGTCACCTTGTAGGCGCCGAAGCGCAGCATGTCGTCGCCGGAGCCGGTGGTGAAGTCAGCGTCGCGCAGGTCCTTGAGGATCTCGCCGAACGGCTTGGAGGCGCCGGGACGCCAAGTCATCACCACGCGAAGCGGCAGGCGGCCTTGCTCGTGGAGCTGACGGTAGAGGGCGATCTGGTCCCAGTCCACTGCGCGGTCGCCGACGGCGGTGAGCCCGGCGGCGCGGTAGCGCTCGAGCATCGCCTGCAAGGCCTCCAACTTCTCCTCGTGGCTGAAACCGGCGCTCTCGCCGACCGGCGGCAGCAGCCCGCGGGCGTTCTTGAGGATGCCGTTGGGCTCGCCGCTGGAGTCCACGACGATCTCTCCGCCGGGAGGATGCGCGGTGTAGCGCGTGATGTTGGCCAGCTCGAGCGCCTTGGAGTTGACGACCACGGTATAGCTGGCGTCGAACAGCACCGGGTGGTCGGCGGTCACGTCGAGCACGTCCTTGGTCGGCATCTGCATCTCGGCCAGGCGGGTGGGGAAGGTGCGCGGGACGACGATCCACTCGCCCTTCGGCGTCTTCTCGGCCTGGGCCCGGATGTAGCTCTGGATGGCGGCGAAGGAATCCAGCGGCGGCAAGGGCTCGCGAAACTCGCTCAACCCGGCCGACAGAGCGTGGACGTGGGAATCGACCAACCCCGGCAGAACCGTCTTGCCCTCCAGGTCGAACAGAGCGGCGCCGTCGGCCTGGGCCTGCTGGACCAGCTTGGCCGAGGCGCCGACGGCTACGATGCGCCCGTCGCGGACGGCCACCGCCTCGGCGACGCTCATCGCCGGGTCGGCCGTGACGACTTTACCGTTGTGAAATGTGATGTCCTGCCCGAGCAGGGCGACGGGCAGTAAAACCCACAGAAATCGCAACATAGCTACGCGAATTGTAGCGTGCGCCGGCGCGGCGGGAACGGCGGCGGGCTCGTGGCGGCTCTCATTTTCAGGGATCTCTCGTCCACGAGCTACGTACCGATTCAGGAGAACCCGCCGATGCCCTCCAAGCTGCAAACCTCGCCATCCTCCGTCTTCGTCGTGCTGACCGCCGCGCTCTGCCTGTGGGGCGTAGTGACGAGCGACGCCGCCGACCCCGTCTTGAACGTCCGCGTCTACGACTACGCCGACGTGGAACCCAATCTGGTGCGCAAAGCCCAGAGGGTGGCCGCGGAGGTACTTGCAAAGGCCGGCGTCACGACGGCTTGGGCGCAGTGCCGCACGGCGGTTTCCGAGGTGCACGACGCCTCCTGCCGCCGGCCGGCCGACGCCCTGGTGCTGCAGATGCGCCTGCACAACGAGACGCAGCGCAAGGCCCTGCAGCAGGGCCCGCGGGATTTCGGCTACGCGGCGGCGTCTGCGACGGGGCTGGGCGTGGTGGCGGGCGTGTTCTTCGACCGCGCCAAGACGTTGTCTGAGAACCACCGCCGCGACCTGGGGACGGTGCTGGGCCATCTGGTGGCGCACGAGCTCGGCCATCTGCTGCTGGGGGCGAACAGCCACGCCCGAGACGGGTTGATGGCGGCGGTGTGGCGGGGCGACCACTTGCAGCGCGCCGCCATGGGCGGGCTGCGGTTCGATGAGAGCCAGGGGATGGCGATGCAGCGGCAGATCGGCCTGCGCGCGGTGGAGAGCGAACGGACGGCCGTGACGCTGGCCGCGGCGTCGGATCGGGCCGTCGATTGGCCGCCCTGCCTGCGTCCGGGGGACTGAAGACGCCGCGGGAATGATGTTGGAGCGACGCGCCGCCGATAGAGCGGAGAGGGCCGCTCGGCCGCGCGCCGGGCCGCCCGATTGCGCCCGCGCACTAGGCGTGAGGACCGCGATCCAGGAAACTGTCCTCATGAAACGTCTCCCCCTCCTCGCTCTCGCGCCCCTTGCTGTGGCGGCGGCCGGCTGGCTGGAAGCCGCCTCGGTCCCTCGCCTGGAGCTGTCCGAGATCGTCGCGCGCTCGCCGCGCATCGTGCAGGGCCGCGTGGTGCGCACCTGGTCCGGATGGGACGCCGGGCATCGCGCGATCTGGACGCACGCCGAGGTCGCCGTCAGCCGAGACCTGCGCGGCGGCGCCGGGTCGAGGGTCGTCATCAGCGAGCTCGGCGGCGTGGCGGACGGCTTGGAGATGCACGCGCCGGGAGCGCCGCGGCTGCGCGCCGGCGACGAGGCGGTGCTGTTCGCCTATCCCACGGCCACCGGCCTGTGGCGGCTGCGCGGCTGGAGCCAAGGCCTGCGGCGCATCGAGCGGGACGCCTCCGGCCGGGCGCTGGTGCGCACGGCGGAGCCCGGCGTGGTCGGTTTGGAGAAGGTGGGGCCGACGGCGGCCGCGTCCCTTCCGCGTACGGTCGCCTCGGAGCCGCTGGAGGCCTTCCTGACGCGGGTGGAGGCGCTGCTGGCGCGGGAGGCGGGGCGATGAACCGCAAGGCCCTGATCGCGCTGCTGGGCGCGGCCGTCGCCGTCGCGCTGCCGGGCTACGTGCGCGAGACCAACTCCCGCGGCGCCTTGGTGTCGCGGTCGGACGTCACCGAGCTGCGCTTCGAGATCAACGACCGCACCGCCGCCGGCATGACCAACGCCGACGGTGACGTGATTATCACCCCGAGCAGCGATCCCCTGACCGCGCTGCGCACGGCGACCGAACGCTGGAACGCCATCTCGCAGTCGCGGGTCTTCTTTCAGCCGCTCACGCTCACGCCGGACGGGCCCAACGGCGGCGATCGGCGCCACATCATCACCTTCGTCGACACGCCCGAGGCGCGCGACATCGTGGGCGACGCCACCGCCGTCACGCTCTTCTTCTCCACCGCCGACGGCAGCATCGTCGATAGCGACATCTACTTCAGCCCCAAGATCCTGGACGCGGACGGCAACCTCGAGCCGTTCGCCACCAACGGCGCGCCGGGCACGCACGACATTCTCTCCAACGCCATCCATGAGCTGGGCCACTGCTTCGGTATGAACCACACGAATGTTCTGGGCGCGACGATGTTCCAGTTCGGTCGCGTGGGCGAGACCTTCGCCGGCACGCTCAGCGCCGACGATGTCGCCTTTACGGCCGACGTCTACCCGACCCCGGACGGCCAGAGCGGCTATGGGCGCATCCGCGGCACGGCGTTGCTCGACGGCGGCCAGCCGATCCGCGGCGGGATGGTGGCGGCGTCGGACGCTTGGACGGGGGTGGTGATCGGGGCTCTGACGGACCTGACGACGGGCCAGTATGAGCTGCTGGCGCCGCCGGGGAACTATGTGGTGTACGTCGAGCCGCTCGACGGCCCGGTGACGCCCCGCAACCTGAGCCTGGAGGACGCGGCGGTGACGCTGCCCTTCCAGCCAGCGCGATTCGGCGGGGCCGACGGCGGCCAAACCGTGACGGTGAGCGCCGGCGGGGTGGCCGTAGCCGATCTCACCGCGCAGGCCGGAGAGCCTGCTCTCAGCGTGGAGCTGCTGGGGCTGACGGTGGGATCGAAGATCCTGCTGGGGCAAGGGCCGCGCCTCCTCTCCAGCGGGCAGGAGACGATCTCGCTGTGGGGTCCGGGCCTGGAGAACGTCGCGGCGGACGGCGTGGAGGTGTTGGGGCCGGACGTGGCGCTGGTGCCGGGCAGCGTGCTGTTCGAGCCGCGGCTGGCGACCCAGGGCTACCCGGGGGCGCTGCGCTTCAAGGTCAATGTCGAGGAGCCGGCGGCGCCGTCGCAGGCCGTACCGGGCGGCTCGCTGTCGACGATTCTGATCCGCTCCGGGGGGCGCACGGCCGCCTACACGGCAGCGCTCGTGGTGGAGCCGATCACGGTGTCGCCGCCGACGTTCTCGGCCGACGGCGTGGCCAACGCGGCCAGCTTTCTGGCGGGGCCGGTGGCGCCGGGCGAGCTGGTTTCGATTTTCGGGCTCGATCTGGGGCCGGAGACGCCGCTCTCGGCCAACGGCTTCGACCCCGACACGGGCCTGCTGGCGACCACGCTCGGCGGCGTGGAGGTGAGCTTCGACGGCGTGCCCGCTCCGCTGGTGTTCGTCTCCCAGCAGCAGATCAACTTGCAGGTCCCCTACGAGACGGCCGGACGGTCGTCGACGAACGTGGCGATCCGCAACGGCGGCGTCGCCGGCGCGACGGTCTCGGTTCCGGTGGCCGCCACCGCCCCGGGAATCTTCGTGATCCAGGGGACGGCGGGAGCCATCCTCAATCAGAACGGCTCGCTGAACTCGGCCGCCAGCCCCGAACAGCGCGGGCATGTGGTGGTGGTCTACGGCGTCGGCCAAGGGCTGGTGAACCCTTCGATCGCCACCGGCGCCCCGGCGACGGGCGAATTGCGGCGGCGCGACGACGTGACGGCTGTGGTCGGCGACCGGCCGGCGACGGTGCTGTTTGCGGGCCTGGCGCCGGGATTCGTCGGGCTGCTGCAGGTGAACCTGATGCTGCCGGCGGACGCTCCCACCGGTGACGCGGTTCCGATCCGCATTGCGGTGGACGGCAAGGCGAGCCAAACCGGCGTGACGGTTTCGATCGCGCCGTAGGGCGGTTGGCCAAGGGCGCCGTTGGGCGGCTTGCGGCGGTGCGGAACGCGCAGTAGCATGGAGGCCGTCGTGCCTCGCCTGCTGCGCTACGCCCTCCTTCTGGCCGCCTCGTCCCTCGCCCTGGCGGCGGACTACGGCGACGAGATCCGCCCGTTGGTGGAGCGCTACTGCCTGAGCTGCCACAACGCCCAGCTCGTGACCGGCGGCGTCGACCTGAGCCCCTACGCCTCCAAGCAAGACGTGCTGGCCGGACGCAGGACTTGGGAGCGCGTGTTGCGGGTGCTGCGCGAGAACGAGATGCCTCCGGCCGACCCGCAGCCGAGCCCCCAGGAGCGGCAGGCGCTGGTCGACTGGGTGGACGAAACGATTCACCACGTCGACTGGGACGACGTGAAGCGGCCGGGCCGGGTGACCATCCCGCGGCTGAGCTCCACCGAGTACAACAACTCGATTCGCGACCTCACCGGGCTGGACCTGCGGCCGGCGGAGCAGTTTCCGGCCGACGGCGAGGGCGAGTCCGGCTTCACCAACGATCGCGACGGCCTTTTCGTTCCGCCGTTGCTGATCGAGCGCTACTTTGCCGCGGCCGAGTCCGTGGTGGATGAGCTCATCGCGGCCCGCCGCGGCCCAAAATCCTTCGACCAGACCCTCGAAGTCGAGTCGATGCGGATTACCGAGACGAATACGCCGCTCAAGCCCTGGGGCTACGACCTGTGGAAGTACCAAGACACCCTGTATAGCTACGTGCGCTTCCCGCAGTCGGGCCGCTACCTGTTCGAGGCGAGCGCCTGGGGCCAATCCGACCGGGAGGGCGAGCTGCCCGGCGTGACGGTCCAGATTGACGGCAAGATCATCGGTCAATCGCCCACGCTCGCCAGCCAAGACGCTCCCGGGCTCTACGGCTTCGAGGTCTTCGTCCCGCGCGGCAACCACAGGGTTTCTCTGCACTGGTACAAGGAGGAGACCGCCGAGACCAACGATCTGAACCGCGGCCTCGCGGCGGCCTTCGCGGCGAAGGTGGAGGCGGCCAAGGCGGCCGGCGAGGAGCCGCCCGCGCCCAACGGCAAGGGCGTGCTGCTGTCGCTCGACTCGCTCCGCATCCGCCTGGCGCCCGGCGCGGAGCAGGACGGTTCGCGGGTCTTCGTGGCTGAGCCGGGTCCCGGCGTCTCGAAAGAAGAGGCCGCCCGCCGCATCCTGGCGCGCTTCGCGGCCCGCGCTTGGCGGCGGCCCTTGGAGCGGCAAGAGGAGGATTCGCTGGTGGCGCTGTTCCGCCGGGCGGACGCCCGGGGCGACGCCTTCGAGGAAGCCGTGGGGTTGGGCTTGCGCGCGGCGCTGGTCTCGCCGAACTTCCTGTTCCGGGTGGAGCAGACCCCGGCGGGCGAAGCCGAGCGGCGCCTGAACGACTGGGAGCTGGCCTCGCGGCTGAGCTACTTCTTGTGGCTGACGATGCCGGACGAACGGCTCTTCGAGCTGGCTGCCGCCGGCAAGCTGCAAGAGCCGGAGACGCTGCGAGCCGAGGTGGCCCGGATGCTCGCCGACCCCAAAGCGACGACCTTCACGCACACGTTCGCCGCCGAGTGGCTGGGCTACGAGGGCTTGGGCCAAGCCGTGAAGCCCGACGACGTAGAGTTCCCAACATTCACGCCGGCGCTGGGCCGGGCGATGGCCGCCGAGGCCGACAGGACCTTCGACGCCGTGCTGCGCGAGGACCGCAGCCTGCTGGAGCTGATCGATTCCGACTCCGCCTGGCTCAACGAGGCCTTGGCGCGGCACTACGCGGTGGAAGGCGTGGTCGGGCGGGAGCTGCGGCGGGTGCGGCTGGCCGACGATTCGCCGCGCGGAGGCGTGCTGGGCCTGGGGGCAACGCTGACGGCCACGTCCTTGCCGCTGCGCACCAGCCCGGTAGTGCGGGGCAAGTGGATCCTCGAGACGCTGCTCGGCGAGGAGCTGCCTCCTCCGCCGCCCAACGTGGGTGAGCTGCCGAGCGACGAGGAGTCCGCCAAGACGCTGACGGTGCGCCAGATGTATGAGCAGCATCGCCGCGCGCCGCAGTGCGCGAGCTGTCACCAGCGCATCGACCCGCTGGGCTTTGGGCTGGAGAGCTTCGACGGCATCGGCCGCTGGCGCGAGACCGAGAAGAACGGGCAGCCGATCGACGCCAGCGGCGTGCTGCCTGACGGAGAGGCGTTCAGCGGCCCGCGGGAGCTCAAGCGCATCCTGCTGCGGGACCGCGACCGCTTCGTGCGCACTTTGGCCGAGCGGATGCTGGCCTTCGCGCTGGGCCGCCGGTTGGAATACTACGACGAACCCACCTTGGCCGACCTGACCCAGCGCATCGCCGCCGCCGACTACCGCGCCGGAGAGCTCATGGCGGGGGTGGTGGAGAGCTACCCCTTCCGCTATCAGGAAGGCCCGCGGGGCGGCGGCTCGAGCGAGTAGGCCGTCGGCTCCCGGAAAGCCCCTCGACCCCGGAGTTTCCGGGACCGCCCATCCAAATTCCCCCGGACTTTTCAAATTTCGTTGACCTATTCTCCGCGCCGCAATAAAATCGGCCCCCGGAGGTTAGGATTCTGGATGATCCCCCTTAGATTTTCCTCGCTGAAGAACTGTTTTCTTGTTGGTTTCACGATCCTCGTCGCCCTTGCCGCCTTGCCTGCAAGGGCTCAGACGACTTTTGCAACGATAACGGGAACGATCACGGACCAATCCGGCGCTGCTATTCCGGGCGCCGAGATCGAAATCACCCAAATCGAAACGAACTACGTCTATTCCACGGTCTCGAACGAGTCCGGACAGTACACGGTCGCCAACCTGCGCGATGGCTCTTTCCGACTGAACGCTCGTTCGCCGGGCTTTCAGGACTTCCAGGTGGACGACATCGTGCTGACGGGCCGCCAGACGCGACGCATCGACGTGTCGCTGGTGGTGGGCGCAGTGGATACTGTGATCGAGGTGACCGCCGGCGCGAGCCTGCTGGAAACCGAGAGCGCCGCCATCGCCGACACCAAGGACCGCGAGGTTCTGCGCGCGTTGCCGCTGACCCTGCGCCGCGCCTGGGACTACTTTACGCTCACGCCCACCGTGGAGCGGACCAGCAGTTGGCACATCAGCATCGCCGGCTCGCACAACAACCAGTCCGTGGCGGCCATCGACGGAACGCCCATCAACGCCGCCGACGGCGGAACCGGCATCGGACCGCTGATGGACCGCACCGAGAGCCTCAAGGAGATGCGCATCGACATGGCGCAGGGCTCGGCCGACCAGGCCACGCCGGGCCAGGTGACCTTGATCAGCCGCGCCGGCAGCAACGATTTTCACGGCGCCTTGTCGGACTACTATTCGACGCCGGCCTTCCGCGCCCGCAACACGTTCCAGAACACCCGCTCGACCGTGCGCTCGCATTTGCTGACGCTTTCGGCCGGCGGCCCGATCCTGATTCCCAAGATCTACAACGGCCGCGACAAGACCTTCTTCTTCTTTACCTACGAAGGCAACTTCGGCAGCGCCGGCCAGGCCGCGTTCAACAACGGCGTGCCGTTGCAGTCTTGGCGCAACGGCGACTTCTCGAACGTGGGGCAAGCCATCACCGACCCCTTCAACGGCGGGGCGACGTTTGCCAACAACATGATCCCGTCTTCCCGGCTCAACCCGGTGGCCAAGGCCATCCAGGACCAGTTCTATCCGCTGCCGAACTTCGGCGACGGCCAGAGCTTCACCACCAACAACTACCGGGAGCTGCGCAACACGATCCGGCCGCCGAACCCGCAGATCACTTCCCGGTTCGACCATCGCATCTCCAACAGCGACTTCTTCTATGTGCGCTGGACGGCGGTGCGCTGGAACCTCAATACGTTTGACACGACCGCGCCGACGATCACCGAGATGCGTCCGCGGAGCCGCAACATGGACGCCATTACGGCGGCCCACACACATACCTTCTCGCCGTCGGTGATGAACGAGTTCCGTTACGGCTTTACGCGCCAGGACTTTCCGCAGGAGGCCATCATCAACGGCCCTGACGTCGTCAACTCGCTGGGTCTGCAGGGGCTGGCGCCGGATCTGCCCGATGTGGGCGGCATCCACCGGGTGGCATTTCAGGGCCTGGGCATCACGGAGCTGTCGGTGACGGACGCCTGCAAGCCGTGCAGCCGCCACCGCATCCACAACTTCACCAACAACGTGAACTGGTATCGCGGCGACCACAGCTTCCGGTTCGGCTGGTTCGGCTCCTACTCGCAGAACTCGGACCTGCGGCAGGCGGCGACGATCTTCGGGCGTACGACGTACTCGAACCGCTTCACCGGCTTCGCCTACTCGGACTTCCTGCTGGGGACGCCGACGACGATGGAGCGCGCTTTCACCTCGATCGGGCGCGACAATAGCCGCTGGTCGCACGCGGCCTACTTCACCGACGAGTGGAAGGTGCTGCCGAAGCTGACGGTCACGATGGGCTTGCGGTGGGACATGTACCTGCCCTGGACCGAATCGAACAACCAGATGGCGATCTTCGACATCGACGCCGGAGACGTGGTGGTTCCCGACGGAGCCCTCGCCAAGGTCAGCCCGGCGCTGCCGACCGGCTTCGTGCCGATCGTGGAGGCCGGCCAGGCGGGACGCCCCAACACGCTGGTGAAGACCGACTGGGACAATCTGGCGCCGCGCTTCGGCGTGGCTTGGCGGCCGTTCGGCGAGAAGACGGTGCTGCGCGGCGGCTTCGGCGTGTACTACGACACGGCCCCTTGGCAACCCAGCTCCGGCGCCGCGCCGTTCGTGCTCAACGAGCCGGCTTTCACCAACCCGCAGGATTCGCCGCTGGTGCTGCCGACGGTCTTTCCGGCCGGCGGAGGGGGCTCGCAGCGCACCTTTACGCTGCCGGACGGCATCCGTGCGAACCTGCAGATGCCGTACACGCTGCAATACTCGGCGACGGTGGAGCACCAGCGCTGGGACACCAACTTCCGGCTCAGCTACACCGGCACCGGAACGCGGCAAGGCATCTATCGCTACAACGTCAACCAGCCCGCCCCCGACGACCAGTTGTTCATCAACAAGGCGCGGCGGTTCACGGCCTACCCGGACATCCTCTATACCGACAACGGCGCGGGGCACCAGTACCACGGCATGACGTTCGAGGTGGAGCGCCGCATGAAGAAGGGCCTGCACTTCCAGGGCTACTACACCTGGGCCAAGGACATCGGCGACCTCGAGCGCGGGCAGTCGCCCGAGAACGCGCTGAACCGGGCCCGGGAGACCACGAACTGGGAGCGGATGGCGAACCACCGGGTCACCTCCAACGTGATCTGGCAGTTGCCGGTCGGCAACGGCCGCAAGTGGCTGCAGGACATGCATCCCGTCGCCGACGCGGTCTTCGGCGGCTGGGAGCTCTCGGGCATCTACACCTACGAGACGGGCCGCTGGATTCAGCCGCTGTGGACCGGGCCGGACCCGACGGGGACGCGGTTCACCACCAACGCGACGCGGCCGAACGTGACGCTCCGGCCGGACGCGCTGCGCGACTCTCGGCTCGACAACCCGACGCCGGACCAATGGTTCGACCCGAGCGCCTTCGCGGCGCCCGGCATCGGACGGTTCGGCAC
The DNA here is from genome assembly GCA_016125275.1 of Acidobacteriota bacterium. Taxonomy (GTDB): domain Bacteria; phylum Acidobacteriota; class Terriglobia; order Bryobacterales; family UBA6623; genus RI-231. Next base: position 540,504 of record WGMB01000002.1, read on the forward strand.
GGCCGGCAAGTACATCATCCTCGGCCCCGGCACGAACGTGCTGCACGGCTCGATCGCCAAGCATTTCATGGTCAAGGAGCGCGTGCGCATCCGGCTGGAGATGCTGGCGAGCAATGCTCTCAACCACCCCAACTACCAAGACCCGGATACGAACATTTCGCAGCTCGGCAGCGTGGGGCGCATCACCCAAACCGTCGATCGGAACATCAAGCTGGACTCGGCGATCACGCGCGAGCTCCAGGCGCAGATCCGCATCGAGTGGTAGAAACGACGGCGGGGGAGGGAGAGGAGTCTTCCCTCCCCCGTTGACGTCGAAAAACTCAGGGTTTATTCTTTTGCACAGTCATGCATAGGATCTCCAGGCGTTCGGTCCTTCGCGGAGCCGGCGTTTCGCTTGCCCTGCCCTTCCTGGAGGCCCTGGCGCCCGGCGCGTCGCGGCTGAGCCCGGCGGCCCCGCCGGTGCGGCTGGCGGTGCTGTTCCACCCCAACGGCGTGTTTCCGGCCAAGTGGAACCCGACGGGCGAAGGGCGCGACTATCAGCTCTCCGAGATTCTGGAGCCACTGGCCGCGGTGCGCGATGACGTCTCGGTGCTGTCGAACATCTCCACCGGCGTGCGCGGGCACGTCGAGGCGACTTCGGCGTTCCTGACCGGCACGCCGCTGCACAAGAAAGCCGCCGACCGCATCAATACGCCGAAGGTCGGCGTCTCGCTGGACCAGTTCGTCGCCGAGAAGATCGGCGGCCGGACGCGGCTGGCGTCGATCGAGCTCGGCACCGAGCCGCCCCGCTCGGGCGGCGAGAACGGGCTGGCGATCGCCTTCGCCAACACGGTTTCTTGGCGCTCGGATCACACCAAGGTGGACCCGGAGATCTCTCCCCAGGCGGCCTTCGACCGGCTCTTCGGCGTGAATGAGAAGACCCGCGAGGAGCTGCTCGACGACCGCAGCCTGCTGGACCGCGTGATGGCCGACGCCAAGCGGTTGGAGCGCAATGCCAGCGCTACCGACAAAGCCAAGCTCGACCAGTACCTGACCTCGGTGCGGGACGTGGAAAAGCGCATTCAGGGCAGCCTCAACCCGCAGGGCGAGAAGCTCGGCTGGAAGCCTCTAGTGACGCCGACGCTGGAGCGGCCCGAGGATGGGCTGCCGGGGCGGGATCAGCACGTGAAGATGATGCTGGACCTGATGGCGCTGGCGCTGCAAACCGATCAGACGCGGGTGGCGACGTTCATGATGGCGCACGGCTTCTCGCGGCAGGATTTCTCGTTCCTCGAGGGCGTGAAGGGCGACCATCACACGATGTCGCACCACAAGAATCAGGAAGAGTGGACGGCGCCCTACACCAAGGTCAGCCGCTGGTACGTCTCGAACTTGGCGTACCTGATGCAGAAGATGAAGGCGGTAGACGAGGGCGGCTCCACGCTGCTCGACAACACGGTCATCGTCTACGGCTCGGGGCTCAAGGACGGCAACGGCCACGTGACCAACGACCTGCCGCTGCTGCTGGCCGGCCGGGCCGGCGGACGCCTCAACCCGGGCCGCCGGATCGTCTTCCCGAAGGATACGCCGGTCGAGAATTTGCACCTGACGCTGGCCCAGACGCTCGGGGTGGAGACCGACCGCTTCAACGCCGCCGAGCACACGGTCGCGGACCTGTAACGCAGCGCAACAGCCGCTCAGTGCGGCAAAGGAAACTGCGCATCGACTTGCGTGAGCCACTCCTGGAGCCGCGCCCGCATCGCCTGGGCGCGCTCGGGTTCTTTTTTGGCCAAGTCGCTCTTCTCGCTGGGATCCGCGACTAGGTTGTAGAGCTCCAAGCGGCTGTCTTCGTAGTACTCCAGCAGCTTCCACTCACCCACCCGCACTGAGCTGACCGGAGATGTCGTCGGATAGTAGTGGGGGTAGTGGAAGAACAGTGCGGCGCGGTCGAGCCCGGCCCGAGGGTCGCGGAGCAGGGGCGCGAGGCTGAGGCCGTCCCGGACGCCCGCCGGCGCCGCCAAGCCCGCCATCTCGAGGAGAGTGGGGAAGAAATCGACCGAGCTGACCGGTTCGTCGGAGACCCCGCCGCGGGTGACGCCGGGCCAGCGGATCATCGTAGGCACACGGACGCCCCCCTCATACAGAGACCCTTTACCGGACCGCAGCGGGGCGTTGTTGGTGACCGGCAGGCCCTGCCAATCGTTGACGAAGCCGCCGTTGTCAGAGCTGAAGACGACGATGGTGTCGTCCGCCAGGCCGAGCTCGTCCAGCCGCTTCAGCAGACGTCCAAAGTTCTCGTCCAGGCTCTCCACCATGGCGGCGTAGTGGGCGTTGACGTGGTTCATGCCTTCGCGGATCTTCTGCTGGTAGCGGGCTGCGACTTCCGGCTTGCCCTCGATGGGCGTGTGGACGGTGTGGTACCAGAGCTGGAGGTAGAGCGGCTCAGCACGATGGCGGTCGAGGATCGCGAGCGCTTCATCGGTGAGGCGATCGGTCAGGTACTCGCCGGTCTTACCGTCCTCCAGATGCGGCACGTAGCGTGGCTCGCGAAAGTAGCGGTCGCCCGAGTAGGGGAAGAAGAACGTCTGGGGAGCGCCCCACAGCGTGCCGCCGACGTTGTAGTCGAAGCCTTGGGTCTGGGGATAGTATTCGGCCGTCCCGAGGTGCCACTTGCCGACGTGCGCCGTCTTGTAGCCGGCGGCCCGAAAAACCTCAGCCAGCGTGACCTCCTCGAGCGGCAGGTGGTCCATGGCGCGCGGCGGCAGCAGCGGGCGATTGGTGGGCGGATTGTGCGCGGCTTCGCGCCAGATGGTCAGGTGCAGCCGCGCCGGGTGCTTGCCGGTGAGGATGGAAGCCCGCGTGGGCGAGCAGACCGGGGAGGCCGTGTAGGACTGCGTGAACCGCACGGCCGAATCGGCGAAGCGGTCCAGGTTCGGCGTTTGGTGCAGATCCGCGCCGTAAGCGCCGAGGTCGGACGCGCCGAGATCGTCGGCCAGCACGAACAGGACGTTGGGCTTTTTGGGGGCCTGCGCCAGGCAGGCCGCGGCGATCAGAAACAGGGAGAGGAACCGCACGGGTCCCAAGTATACGGAACCCGGCGGGCTATTGCAGGACGCGCAGCCCGAGCGCGGCCGAGGGCTTACGCTCGATGGAAACCAGCTCGCCGATGAGCGAGTTGGGGCCGGCGGCGGTGATGCGCACCTTGCAGTAGGCGCCGCGCAGGTCCGACGCTCCGGCGACGCCCAGGGGGTCCGAGAAGTTCAGCACGCGATTCTGCGCCGTGTGGCCGTGCCACTGGTCGAACTTTTCGCGACGGCCCTCCACCAGCACCTCGTCGTCGCGGCCGATCCAGCTCTGGTTGCGGCGCAACTGCAGACGCCGCTGAAGCTCTTGCAGGACCTGCAAACGGCGGCTCTTCTCCGCTTCCGGCACCGGATCGGCCATCTCCACCGAGTCCGTGCCCCGGCGCGGCGAGTACTTGAAGGAGAACATCTGCGCGTAGTCAACCTGCTCGACCAGGCTGAGGGTCTCTTCGAAGTCGCGCTGGGTCTCGCCGGGGAAGCCGACGATGATGTCGGTCGAGAGCACGATGTCGCGCTTGGCGGCCTTGATGGCTTCGATCACCCGCAGGTACTCGTCGCGGGTGTAGGTGCGGCGCATGCCGGCCAGCACGCGGCTGGAGCCGGATTGCACCGGCAGGTGGACCCAGTCGCACAGGGCCGGGTTGCCGTCGATGGCCTCCACGATGTCCGGCGTGAAGTCCCTGGGGTGGGAGGTGGTGAAGCGGACGCGGCGCACGCCGTCCACGCGGCCGACCTCATCGAGCAGGCGCGCGAAGCTCCAGCCGGCGCCGGAGGGATCGCGATAGCTGTTGACCGTTTGGCCCAGCAGAGTGATCTCGCCGGTTCCGTTGGCGGCGATCCGGCGGGCCTCCTCCATCACGCTCTCCGACGACCGGCTGCGCTCGGGCCCGCGCGTGAACGGCACCACGCAGTAGGAGCAGTTCTTGTCGCAGCCTTCGATGATGGTGATGTAGGCCGAGTGCGGGCTGGAGCGCTCCACCTGCGGCTGGTCAAAGGTTTCGTCGGTGTCCAGGCTGAGCCCGGTCACGCGATTCTCGCCGTTCTCCAGCCGCTCGAGCAGGTGCGGGAGCTGATTGTAGGACGCCGAGCCGCAGACCAGGTTGACGTGCGGGGCCGACTCGAACAGGGCTTCGCCGTTGTGCTGCGCCACGCAACCCAGGATTCCGAACTTGCGGCCGTTGGGCTGGTACTTGAAGGTCGCCACGCGCTGCAGCACCTTCTGCTCGGCCTTGTCGCGGATCGAGCAGGTGTTGTAGAGCACCAAGCCGGCGGCTTCGGGGTCCTCCACCTGCGAGTAGCCCCGCGCGGCCAAGGTCCCGCGGACCTTCTCCGAGTCGTGCACGTTCATCTGGCACCCGAAGGTCTCCAGATAGTAGGTCTTGGCAATGCTGTCGCTGGCGGCCACTAGCTGTCTATTCTAGCAGCGTGTTTTCAAGTGGATGCGACGCCCCCTAGAACAGGATCGGCTGGGGGAACCAGCGCTCGACGAAGGCCCGGAAGCGGTCCAAGGTGGGCTGAGCGGGCAAGAAGGCCTTGGACTTGAAACCCAGATCGTAGGCGCGGAAGCGCGACAGGTACTGCCGCTCGTACTCCCTGTCCTGGGCGCTCATCAGAGGCTCGCACTCGCCCAGCACCATGCTGTGGTTACGGATCATCCAAGCCACGTGCTCCGGGACGAGGTCTTTGAAGCGCGTGTACGCGATCTCGTCGTGCCCGAACCGGAACAGCGCCTGATCCAGGCCGGCGCCGGGCTCGCAGGCTTCGACCGGCTTGGTGAAGCAGACCACATGCTCGGGCGCCTCGCCTTGGAGCATGGCCACCTTGCCCAGGTCGTGCAGCAGAGCCGTCAGCAGCAGGTCGTCGTCGAGCGCGCCGTCGCGCTCCATGGCCGCCAAGATCTGGTTGACGTGCATGTATTGGCTGGTGCAGCCGAGGTTGGTGTCGGAGGGATCAACGCATAGCGCCAGCTTCTCGAGCAGGTCCCACACCCGGAACCGGCCCAGGATGGGGCTCTCGAATTTGGCCTTGAGCGCCCGCACGGTCTCAGCGGTCTGCCGCTCCTGCAGCCAGATCACCTCGGCGGCCCGGCGTTGGAACTCGTACTCCGGGGTTCCCGGAACCCGATGGGGGCGAAGCCCATGCGCCTCGCGCCGGCGGCCGTAGGGCTCGCCCGCAGCGAAGCCGGCTACGCCGCCGGCCGCTCCCGTCACGCCTAGTCGAAACAAATCGCGGCGCTTCACAAACCTCCGAGGCTTGCGACTAACTCTGCCAGCCGTGGGCGTCGCGGACGCTCACCATCGCGGCCAGGACGTCGTTCCAGGTTTGTGGCGAGGTCATCACCGCATTGGGGAACATGCACCCGTCCCAGCAGATGTGATCGAACCGCCGGGTGAGGGTGTCATCGTCATTGCGCAGCCAGAAGCCGGAGTGCTTGACGATGTCGAGCTTGCCGTTGGGGTCGGTCGCCTGGCAGTGGCGGCCGGTCTTGTCGTGCGAGCCGGAACCGAACACGGTGGCGTCGTTCTGCGCCACATGGAAGTCGATGGTCCAGGGCCGCAGCGCGTCAGCCACCTGGCGATAGGCGGCGTCGAGCGCAGCTTGGTCTTGGAAGTCGAAGTCGGCCGGCAACAGCGCATCTTCGGGCGCGTTGTAACCCAGCGTGTAGAGCAGGGTGTGCGCCATGTCGGCCTGGAAACCCAGATTCGGCTTGTCGACCAGCTCGAGCAGGCGCACCATCTTGCGCCAGGAGTGCATGGCGCCCCAGCAGATCTCGCCTTCGGCCGCGAGCTGTTCGCCAAACTCGGCCGCGATCAAGCAGGCTTCACGAAAGGTCTGCGCGATGGCCTGGGTGTGCTCTTCCTGGTCGCCCTCGGCCCACTCGCTCACGCCCGTGGCCGAGTCGATGCGCACGACGCCGCTGGGACGCACGCCCCAATCGGTGAGCTTCTGCCCGATGCGGCAGGCCTTCTCCACGGCCCGCAGAAAGCCCGCACGGCCTTCGCCCGGGTCCATAGCGGAGCCGCCGCCGGCCGGAGGCCACACCGGCGCAACGAGCGAGCCGATGTTCAGGCCGCGGCTCTGGATCTTGTCCGCCAGGGCTTTGAGGCCGTCGTCGTCGATGTCGATGGACACGTGCGGGTCGCACAAGAACAAGTCGATGCCGTCGAACCGGACGCCTTCGAACTCTGCATTCGCCGTCATCTCGACCATCGTGTCGAGGTCGATGGGCGGCTCCGAGTCCGGTCCTTTGCCGACAACGCCCGGCCAGGCGGCGTTGTGGAGCTTCGGATAGTCGTTCGGATGAGATCCATTCATCGCTCGCCTAGATTATCTATATTGCCGCGCGTTTGACAAGGCCGACTAAGATGAAGCCCAGATGCGACTTAAAGGCAAAAAATCGGTGGTTACGGGCGCGGGCAGCGGGATCGGCCGCGCGACCGCCCTGGCGTTCTTACGGGGGGGAGCCGACGTGATGGCGGGGATCTTCGAGCCGACTGACGAGGCGGAGTTGCGACGGGCGGCCGAAGGGCTGCCCGGGCGTCTCTCGATCCGGCGCGCGGACGTATCCGTGGAGGCCCAGGCGCGAGCCTTGGTCGATGGGGCGGCGGAAACCTTCGGCGGCCTGGACATCTTGGCGAACAACGCCGGCGTGGTGGTCTCAGGCGAAGTCACCGAGGTGGACGACGCGCAGTGGGATTTTGTGATGGGTGTAAACGCCAAGGGCGTGCTGTACTGCTCCAAACACGCCGTGCCGCACCTGTTGGCGGCCGGCGGGGGCTCGATCGTCAACACGGCGTCGATCAACGCGATCCGCGGCAACCATCGGCTGGTCGCCTACGCCGCCTCCAAAGGGAGCGTGCAGGCGATGACGATGGCCATGGCGCTGGACTACGCGGCCCGCAACATTCGCGTGAACTGCGTCTGCCCGGCGACGATCGAGGGCACGCGCATGGTCGACCAGACCTACGACGAGGCCGCCGACCGCAACCTCCATCGGGAATACCTGCTGGAGAAGCACCCGATGCGTCGCCTGGGCCGTCCGGAAGAGGTCGCCAACGCCATCCTGTTCCTGGCGTCCGACGAAGCCTCGTTCATCACCGGGCAGTCGTTGGCGATCGACGGGGGGCGTTCCATTCGCTAGGCCGGGAACGTCTATTCTTGGCGGAGAAGATTCACGATGCGAACCCTCTGGTTGACCCTCCTGCTCGCCGCCGCGGCCTTCGGCCAGCAGGGGCCCCGCGTGCGGATCGAGACGTCCAAAGGCGCCTTTACGATGGAGCTGTTTCCGGACAAGGCGCCGCAGACGGTCGAGAATTTTCTGCGATATGTCGATTTGCGCTATTACGACGACACAATCTTTCACCGGGTGATCCCCAAATTCGTAGTGCAAGGCGGCGGATTCACGCCGGAATTGAATCAAAAGCCGACGCTGCCCGCGGTTCCGATCGAGACCAAGAACGGCCTGACGAACGACCGCGGGACGGTGGCGATGGCGCGCGACGGGCGCAAGGATTCCGCTACGTCACAATTCTTCATCAACCTGGGCGACAACGAGACCCTGAACCGCTCAGCGCACGGCTACGGCTACACGGTGTTCGGCAAGGTCATCGAGGGCATGGAGACGGTGGACGCCATCGCCAACGTGCAGACGAGCACGCGCGGGCCGATGAAGGACGTCCCGATTCTGCCGGTGTTCCTGGATAAGGCCTACCGGGTGAAGGAGCCCAAGGAGTGACCGGCGTCGAGTAGGGGCCGGAGCAACTGCTCGCCAAGCCATTGCACGACCGGGACCGCCACGCCGTCTCCCATCGCGTGGTAGGCCTGGTTGTAGGCGGTCGGCAATACGAAGGCGTCCGGGACCCCCATCAGGCGGGCCGCCTCGCGGGCCGTGAGTAGTCGCATGCGAACCTGCTCGCCGTCGAGCGACAGCAGAGTCTGACGGCTGGAGCCGCCGGCAGGCGTACGCAGGCAGCCCGCGACGCCGTCGAAGCGGACTTCGGCGCGTTGCCGTCCCTGGCGCGTACGGCGATAGAGAAAGCCGTAGCGGCGCCCTTCTTCGCGAGCCCGACGCAGCTTCTCCCGGCTCGGTGCGGCCATCATGGCCTGCAATCGCATCGCTTCGTCGCGGGCCAGCCAAGCGTCCTCGGGCGGATCGGCTTCGATGAGAACCTCCACCGCCGGAGGAGGTTCGGAAGGTTCGGGCAGCCGCCACCACAGCCAGCGGTCCTGCAACGCCTGCGGTAGGGCGTCGGCCGCGCGCACCAGCGACGCAGGATGCCAGAGGCCGCCGGGGGCCGATTGTACGAGAGGCGGCGGAGACTGCAGCTCGGCCGGGCAAGCGACGACGAAGACGCGGGGTCGCGACTGGGGTACGAACCGCTCGGCGTTGATCACCAGAGCGCCAAAGCGTAGATCGAGCGCCGCGAGAGCTTCGCACAGGCCGGAGAAATCGGCCCCATGGAGCAGGCCCACGACGTTCTCGAGAACGATTAGCGGCGGGCGGCGATCAGCGTCCCGCATCCGGCGCATCAGCCCCCAGAAGGCCCAGAAAGTCCCACTGCGGGAGGCTCCCAAACCTCTACGCCAGCCGGCTAGCGAGAGATCCTGACAGGGGAAGGAGGCCCAGGCGAGCTCGGCATCCGGCAGAGCGTCCGCCTCGACGGCGGCCACGTCGTCCAGGAGAAACTCGCCGTCGCCGAAGTTTGCGCGATAGACGGAAGCCTTGTGCGGGCTGACGTCATTGGCCCAGACGCACCGCCAAGCGGGCTCCAGGGCCAGCCGAACGAGACCGGCGCCTGCGAAGAACTCCAGAAAGCGCGGGCGTTGCGTCAAGACTTGGCCTACACCCCGACCTGGCGCACGATCTCCATCTTGCGGTCGTCGAGGTAGGCGTAGCGGTTGATCCAGTAGCCGTGCTCGCCGGCGTCGCGGGCCACCTCCAGGCGCTTGCGGAAGTCCTCCAGCGGGCCGTAGCCGTGCGCCAGCACGTAGACCGGCGTGTCGCCCGCGTCGGCTTGGGCTTGGCGGATCTTGCGGGCTTGGGCCGCCGGTCCCACCGGATGCGGCGTGTCGGGATCGGGGTACGAGTACTGGGCGAGCGAATCGAAGCCGCCGTCATCGGCGATGTCGAGGGCCCGCACCAGAAACTTCGTCAGCAAGCGGTCGTCGAGGCCCGGGTTGGCCTCGCGGATCTGGTCGCCGTAGAAGCGCAGCATCATCGGCCAGTGCATGGTGTAGAGCTTGCAGGAGATGGCCGTCGAGACGCGCGCCACGCGCCGGAAGTCCATGCCCGAGGGGATCGTCCAGGGCGGCGGAAAGGCGTTCGGCAGCATGTCCATGGCCTGGCCGCCGGCGGCGTCCATCGCCAGCCGGAAGCCCGACAGCATGTCCTCCACCAGGCGGGCCTTGAAGCGCAGCCAATCGCCCACGCCGGGGGAGTCCGACATCAAGCGCAACAGGTGATAGCGGCCCTGATCCTCGTCTTCGACCCAGGCGCGCAGGTCGGCGTCGGTGAGCCCCCCGTGCAGCTTCTTGTACAGGTCGCCGACGTCGCGGCGCATGCGTTCGAAGTCGAAGCCCATGCGGTCGGCGGCCTTGTGGGCGTGGTCCGAAAAATCCAGAAAGACCGAATCGAGGAAGTAGGGCGGGTACTCGGGCCAGTCGAAACGCAGGCCGTCGAGGTCGGGATAGTTCTTGACCAGGTCGCGGATGAGGGCGTGCTCATAGCCCAGGATCTCCGGGCTGGCGAGGCTGCCGTTCTTGTCGAGGCGCTTCTCGGGAATGCGTCCATCGGGCAGCAGAGCGCGGTCCTCGTCGACGGGGCCGCCGAACTGCACGCGATACCCGGGCGGAATCGCCGCCTGCACCTGGAAGTAGACCTTCATGTGACGAGCCTGGGCGGCCTTGATGAAGTCGTGCAGGATGTGGCCCTGGCGCTCGGTGAGCGGCGTGGGGTCCGACGGCTGATAGCGCAGGCCGGCGTACAGCGAGCGGTCGGGGACGAAGCTCGGAGCCGTCTTGACCCAGACTTCGCGCTTGCCGAACAGAGGCCGGTCGAGCAGGCGGACCGCGCCGGCCCCGGCGTCGGCCGGAGGCTCGCGCTGTCCGGTCGAGGGGTCAGCCTCCTCCATCAGGTAGGGGGACGTGGCCACGGCGTTGACGCCAGCGCTCGTGAGATTGTCGAGCAGGCCTTCCACGCCCTCGCTCTGGATGTATTCGGGGAGGACGGTGATACCGAGCAGTTTCATGAGTTCGTGAGCCGTGAGCCGTGAGCCGTGAGCCGTGATTAGTCTAGCCGGATCGCTGGCGGCTTCGCAGGAGGGCGTAGGCTCGTTCGTCGGCTTCGGCGCGTACTGGGTCGGAGCCCTCGCCGTCTCCGACCGTCGTCCACGAGACGATCTCCCAGCCGGTGCGTTGCAGCAGCCGCCGCATGCCGGTTTCGGAAAAGATCCAGTAGTTGGTCACGTCGTTGTTGGTCTCGCCCTCGCCGAGCAGGTAGGCCATCGGCTGGTCGGCGAAGCGCACCGAGCCGTCCGGCGTGCGGCGCGCCACGCGGGAGCTGACGATGGCGTAGTCAGCCTTGGCAGCCAGCTTCTCCATAGCCGAGTAGGGGTTCTTGAGGTGGTAGAGCACGCCTAGGAACAGCGCCAGCCGGTAGCTGTCGCGCGGCGTCTGGAAGTCGCCGTCAAAGTCCGACTCGAAGATTTCCACGCCGGAGCCGAGCACGGCCTTGAGGGCGCGGACGCCCTGCATGCGGTTGATGTTGAAGGCCGGATTATCGGCGGCCTCGACGGTCAGTCCGAGCCATTCCAGGAAGAACGCGCCGGCGCCGTCGGCGCAGCCCAGGTCGGCAACCGGTCCGTCCCCGGCCAGTTTGGCCAGCGAGCGGTACTCCCCCTGGAGCAGGCGCTCGAGCACATAGAAGTTGACGAGCGAGTCGTAGGGGTACCAGTCGAAGCCGGGGTCGGGGACGGACGCCTTGACCTCAGCGAGCTTCTTCTGGAAGCGCGGGATGCGGTTGACGCAGCGGTCAATCGAGAGATCGCCGTCGGGGCGGTCCGGCCCGAAGAAGCGATCGAGCAGGTGGTCGGGTCGCAGCCGCATCTTCTCTAGAACCCGAGGTACTGCACTTCTTCTTCGAGCTCAAAGCCGAAGCGGTCCAGAACGCGGCGCTTGACCTCCGCGATCAGGGTGCGCAGCTCGGCAGCCGTGCCCTGGCCCGGATTGTAGATCAGATTCGCGTGGTAGTGGGCGATCCGCACGCCGCCTTCGCGGAGCCCCTTGGCGCCGACCTGCTCGAGGAACCAGGCCGCGGCGACTTTGCCTTCGCGCACCACGCTCAACGGGACCTCGTCGGCGGCCCCGGCGGGCAAGTTCGCAAGGAACAAGTTCTTGAAGATGCTGCCCGCGCAGCGCATGGAGGGCGGAAACTTCTCGTCGCGGACCTTTCGGATTTCGAGCGCCTCGGCCGCCAGCGCCTCGGGGTCGGCCGCGGGCAACTCCAGCGAGCAGGACAGGATGGCGCGGTCCTTGTGGCGCTTGAAGACGCTCTCGCGGTAGTCGAATTCGCAGGCGGCGTTGTCGATCTCCCAAACGCCACGGGCGTCGACGTAGCGGGCCCGCCGCACGAACTGGTGCATGGAATGCCCGTACGCCCCTGCGTTGCCGTACACGGCGCCGCCGACCGAGCCGGGAATGCGCTCCAGGGTGTGCAGACCTTCTAGGCCCCGCTCGACGGTAAAGCTCACCAGCGATTGCAGGCTCGCCCCGGTCTGGGCGTGGACGAGTCCGTCAGGCGTCCGCTCGACGGCGGCGGCGCTGAAGCGCAGCAGGGCTCCTCGAAAGCCCTCGTCGGAGGCGATGACGTTGGAGCCGGCGCCGAGGACGCCGTGCGGAATCCCCAAGGCCCGACACAGCAGCAAGGCGTGCACGAAGGAGGCCTCGTCGCCGGCGTCGATCAGCAGGTCGGCCGGACCGCCGACCGCGAAGCGCGTGTGGGCCGCGAGGGGCTCGTTCTCGAGGACCGTGACCGAAGGCAACGCCCGCAGCTCGGCGAGCCACTCGGCGGGTGCGTGTAAAACGTTGGACAACTGCTCATTGTAAGGATTCCGAACAGGAGTACGATCTACCCATGGCCGCTCGATTCCCCGGTTTTCCGCCCGAGGCGCTGCAGTTTCTGCGAGACCTGGAGGCGAACAATGATCGCGATTGGTTCCAGCCCCGCAAGGAGATCTACGACGAGAAGGTCAAGAAGCCGCTGTATGAGCTGGTGACGGCGCTCAACGAAGAGCTCGCGCGCTTCGCGCCGGACTACCGCACGGACCCCTCCAAGGCGGTCTACCGCATCTACCGCGACACACGGTTCAGCAACGACAAGTCGCCCTACAAGACGCACGCCGCCGCCTCTTTCTACCACCGCACGCTGGGCAAGCACGTGGCGGCGGGCTACTACTTCCACTTCTCGCCCAAGGAGCTGCTGGTCGGCGGCGGGCTGTGGGCGCCGGGCTCGAAGGAGCTGCTGGCGGTGCGGCGGCGGATCAGCAAGGAGCCGGAGACCCTGCGGGCGATTCTGGCCGACAAGACGTTTCGCAAGCTGCTCGGACAGATGAGCGGCGAGACCCTGAAGCGACCGCCCAAGGGCTTCGACGCCGAGGACCCCGCCCTGGACCTGTTGCTGTACAAGCAGTTTTTGGCCGGAGCGCAGCTCGAACCGCAATGGCTGGAGACGCCGAAGGCGTTCACCGAGATCGCCAAACGCTTCGAGGCGATCTCGCCGCTGGTCGAGTTCGTGAACGGCGCGATCGCGGGGCGGTGACCACCGCCGCGGCGCCCGGGATGGTTACAATGGGGATTCTCTGACGAACGACGGCCGCCCGGTCGATCGGTCGATTCTGCGGGAGCTCGAACCACTTGCAGCGCTGTCCTGGTATCCGCCGAGCCAAAATTTCGGCTGTGGGGGCCTACACGCCTCCGAAGACCCTCACCAACGCCGATCTGGAAAAAATGGTCGAGACCAACGACGAGTGGATCGTCACTCGGACGGGGATCAGGACGCGTCATATCGCCGGCGACGACCAGGCGACCTCGGATCTGGCGGTGGAAGCCGCGAAAGCGGCGCTGGCGAACCGCGGCATGGACGCCTCGGACGTGGAGACGATCATCGTCTGCACGGTGACTCCCGACATGTTCTTCCCCTCCACGGCCTGCTTGGTGCAGGACCGGCTGGGCGCCAAGGGAGCCTGGGGGTTCGACTTGGTGGCCGCCTGCTCGGGGCTGCTCTATGGGCTGACGACGGCTTCGCAGCTCATCGCCAGCGGCTCGCAGAACCGTGTGCTGGTGATCGGCGCGGACACGATGTCGCGCATCGTGAATTACGACGATCGAGCCACCTGCGTGCTCTTTGGAGACGGCGCCGGGGCGCTGCTGCTGGAACCGGCCGAGGAGGGCGAAGACGCCGGGCTGATCGACTTTCAGCATGAGATCGACGGTTCGGGCGGCAACTTCCTCTACATGCCCGGGGGCGGCAGCCGCCGGCCCGCCACGGTGGAGTCGGTCCAGGCCGGGGAGCACTACGTGCACCAGGAGGGCCGCCAGGTGTACCGTTACGCCGTGAGCAAGATGCACGAGATCTGCGTGCGGCTGCTGGAGCGCAACGGGCTGACGGTGGATGACGTGGATCTGCTGATCCCGCACCAGGCCAACGCCCGGATCATCTCCGCTGTCGCCGAGCGGCTGAGCCTGCCCCTCGACAAGGCCGTCATCAACATCCAGGATTACGGCAACACCACCGGCGGGACGATTCCGCTGGCCACCCAGGACGCGATCACCAGCGGCCGACTCAAAAAGGGCGACTTGGTGCTGATGGCCGCAGTCGGTGCGGGCCTGACGGCCGGCGGCGCGCTGTGGCGCTGGGGCTGCTGAGGTCGCGCGGACAAGAATGGCCGCCGTTCGGACGCTTCTCGGCGCCGTTGGCTGCGCGAATCGCCGTTTCAACCGTTTGCAACTCGCCTGCACTTGAAGGCATCCGATATACTGACTGTGGATTCACCGTCAGGAGAAGAGCCCTATGATTCAGTTGACTGACACCGCGATCAACAAGGTGACCGAGATCATGACCCAGCAGAGCCCGCAGCCTTCGGCCCTGCGGATCTCCGTGGTCGGCGGCGGTTGCTCCGGCTTCCAGTACTCGATGGCGTTCGAGAACAACAAGATGCCGCTCGACAAGGAGTACACGTTCGGCGACGGCCTGCGCGTGTTCGTCGATCAGGCCAGCCTGCTGTACCTGGACAACTGCCAGGTGGACTACGTGGAGACGATGGAGGGCGCGGGCTTCAAGTTCGAGAACCCCAACGTCACCTCGACCTGCGGCTGCGGCAGCTCGTTCAGCGCCTAAGCGCTCCAGACCTCACGAGGAAGCGGGCTCCAGCCACGGGCGGAGTCCGCTTTTTTGCATGGCATCGGCGGAGAGTTGGGACGCGCGCTATCGCGACGGCGAGCAAGCCGCGGCGGGGCCGGCGGACATTCTGACCGCCTCGTCGGCCTATTGGGAGTGCGCGCCCTGCCGCGAGGCGCTGGACGTGGCCTGCGGGGCCGGAGCAAACGCGGTCTACCTAGCCGAGAACGGCTGGCGGGCGCGGGCGGTGGACTTTTCGGCCGAGGCGCTGCGCGGGGCCACCGCGCTGGCGGCCGAGCGCGGCGTGACGATCGAAACCTCCTGCGAAGACCTGGAAGTCCCCGGCTGGCGCGCGGGCGAAGGCGGCTACGGCATGGTCGTGGTCACGCGGTTCCTGCATCGGCCGCTCTTCCCCGCCCTGCGCGACGCCGTGGCCCCCGGCGGGCTGCTGGTCTACCAAGCGCATACCGTCGATCAGCTCGGCTTCGCGGGCGGCCCTCGCAACCCGGACCATCTGCTGCGGCCGAACGAGCTGCTGGAGAGGTTCCGCGATTGGCGCGTGCTACGCTACGAAGAGCAATGGATCGGCCGGGCGACGGCTTCTCTGATCGCACGCAGACCAGCCCCACAGCAGTGATCGATGCGGCTCGCCCTCGGACAGATCAATCCGACCGTCGGGGACTTTGACGGTAATTCCCAGCTCATTCTGGAGCAGGCCCGGCAGGCCGTGGAGAGAGGCGCCGAGCTGGCGCTGTTTCCCGAGCTTTCGCTTTGCGGCTACCCGCCGCGCGACCTGATCGAGATTCCGGCGTTTCTGGAGCGCAACTGGAAAGCCCTCGATGCGCTGGCGGAGGCGTCGGCGGACCTCGATGCGGCCTTGATCGTCGGCTTCGTGGGTCCCAGCGACCGGCCCGACGAGCTGCGCGCGGCCAACTGCGCGGCGGTGCTCGAAGGCGGTCAGGTGCGCTTTGTGCAGCGCAAAATGCTGCTGCCGACCTACGATGTTTTTGACGAGTGGCGGTACTTCGCGCCGGCCGTTAGCCAGCAAGTCTGCGAGATCCGCGGGCGGCGCGTGGGGCTGACGATCTGCGAGGACTTCTGGAACGACAAGGAGTTCTGGCGCAGCCCGCGCTATCCGGTCGATCCGGTCGAGGAGTTGGCGCGGCAGGGCGCCGACCTGCTCGTCAATATCGCCTCCTCGCCGTACCACATGGGCAAGCGCAGCTTCCGTGAGGAGATGCTTCGCTCGGCTTCCCTGCGGCATCGCGTGCCGACGGCGATGGTCAACCAGGTCGGCGGCAACGACCAGCTCGTCTTCGACGGTTCGAGCTTCGCCATCGGCGCGGACGGGACGCTTCTGGCCCGGGGCCGATCATTCGAGCCCGAAGTGGTGCTGGTGGACCTGGAGGCCGGGCGCGGAGACCTCTTCGAACCGTCCCCGGAAGAACCGGAGGCGGTCTACGACGCTCTGGTGCTGGGCACGCGCGATTACGTGCGCAAGTGCGGCTTTTCGAACGTCGTGATCGGGCTCAGCGGCGGCATCGACTCCTCGCTGACGGCGGCGGTGGCGGTCGAAGCGCTGGGCGCCGAGAACGTGCTGGGCGTGGCGATGCCCGGCCCCTACTCCTCCGAAGGCAGCCTGGTCGACGCCCGGGCCCTGGCCGCGGCCTGCGGCATCCGCTTCGAGGTCGTTTCGATCAACCCGGCCTACAAGGTCTTCCTGGAGACGCTGTCGCCGGTATTCGGCCACCGTGGGCCGGACGTGACTGAGGAGAATCTTCAGGCCCGGCTGCGTGGCGCCACGCTGATGGCGCTATCGAACAAGTTCGGCGCGCTGGTGCTGACCACCGGCAACAAGAGTGAGATCGCCGTGGGGTACTGCACTCTCTACGGCGACATGGTGGGCGGCCTGGCCGTGATCAGCGATGTGCCGAAGACGCTGGTCTACGAGCTCTGCCGGGTAGCCAATCGTCGGAAGCCCGGGATCATCCCGCAGACGGTGTTCGACAAGCCGCCTTCGGCCGAGCTGCGCGCCGACCAGAAGGACACCGATTCGCTGCCGCCCTACGAGGTCCTGGATCCCCTGCTGCGGCTCTACGTGGAAGAGCGCATCGAGCCCGCGACGATCGCCAGGGAGCTGGAGCTGCCTCCGCAGCTAGTCCGCGACATCTGCCGCATGGTGGATCGCAACGAGTACAAGCGGCAGCAGGCTGCGCCGGGTCTGCGGGTGACGTCGAAGGCTTTCGGCGTGGGCCGCAGGCTGCCGATCGCGCAGCGCTTCACGCCCTAGCCGGCCTACTGCACGACGAAGTCCGAAAAGAGAATCTCGCTGACCTTGCCGGTCTTGATGAGCGGCGCGAGGCGTTCGGTAATCTCCTTGCGAAACTGCTCCTTGCCTTCGGATTGGCTGAGCTCCTGGAAGGTCTTGGCCGTCAGCAGCGTCAACACCTGATCGCGCATCCGAGCCATCAGCAGCGGGTCGGCCTTGATGGTTTCAGCGGCCGACTGCGGCATGACGGCGATCTTGAGCTGCAGACGGGCATGGTGCTTGCCGCTGGGGTCGTTGATGTTGGTGAGGAAGGTCTCCATCTCCACGAGCCCGATCGAGGTATCCTCGACGGGCTCGGAGTTGGCCTGGGCCTTGTCGCCAAGGAAGTAAACGCCCGCGGCGACGCCGGCGCCGAGGAACAGCACGGCGACGCCCGCCACGATGAAGATCATCTTCTTGCTCATTGCGCATCTCCCGCAGGGGCGGCCGGTTTCTCATCAAGGAGGTTCTTCTTCTGCGCATCGCTCAAGCGCGTGAGAACGAACTCCACGCGCCGGTTGGCCGCGCGTCCCTCCGGCGTGTCATTGGATTGCAGCGGATTGGTGTCGGCGCGACCGATGGCTCGCAATCGCTCCGGCGCCACCCCGCGCTCGGTCATATAGCGCACGGCTTGGCCGGCGCGGGCCGCCGAGAGCTCCCAATTGCTGGGGTACACGGCTGTGGCGATCGGCACGTTGTCGGTGTAGCCCACGATGTCCATCGAGTAGTCGACCGACAGGGTGTACTCGGCCAGCTTTTCGAGCAGGTCCCGGGCCTCCGGATTGATGGTCGCCGCGCCGGAGTTGAACAGCAGATCGCCGCTGAGCTGCATCACAACGCCGTCGTCAGTCTCCAAGGCGACGCCCTTGGAGCTTAGATCGGCATCCTTGAGGATCTCCTGCAGTTTCTCGCGCACCTCCTGCGGCGTCGGGTCGGTTTGGCCCGGCCCGACGGCGTCGTTCTGTCCTTCGCCGGCCTGAGGATTCTCGAACGGCATCATGTCATGGCCGGCCGGCGAGTCCGACAGATCCAGCTCCGACTTGAGCCCCAGCGCGTCGCGCACCGACCCCATCATCTGCTGGAACTTGACGACTTCCGTGTTGGAGAACGACAGCAACAACACGAAGAAGGTCAGCAGCAGCGACATCAGGTCGGCAAACGTAACCATCCACTCCGGCGCGCCGGCCGGCGGATCATCCGGTTCTTCGATCATGCGGCCTTCTTCTCCCCGGTATCGCGCAACTTTGGCGCAAGAAAGGACTTGAGCTTCTGGTCGATGGCGCCCGGGTTGTCGCCCTGCGACAGACCCACGCAGCCCTCGATGCAAATCGTCATCGCCATCAGCTCCTCTTGGGACCGCACCTTGAGCTTCTCGGCCATGGGCAGACACACGACGTTGGCCAGTAGGGCTCCGTAAAGCGTCGTCAGCAGTGCGACGGCCATGGCGGGACCGATCGACGAGGGGTCGTCGAGCGAGGCCAGCATCTGGACCAGGCCGATGAGCGTGCCGATCATGCCGAAGGCGGGCGCGGCCGAAGCCATGCCGAGCAGGATCTGCGCCCCGCGCTTGTGGCGGACGGAGGTGGCCTGGATGTCGGTGGTCAGGATCTCCCGCATCTGGCCGATCTCCACGCCGTCGACGCACAAAGACACGGCCTTCTTCAGGAACTCGTAGGAAACCGGCGCGCTCTCCAGGGCCAGCATGCCTTCCTTGCGGGCCCTCCGCGACAGGGTGACGATCTCATCGATCAGCGCGGCCGTCGAAGGCGTCTTGGCCGAGAAGGCCTTGCCGACGACCTTGGCTGTCGTCAGAACGTCGGCCAGAGGGTTCTGGATCAACGTCGAGCCAATCGTTCCGCCCAAGACGATCAGCGCCGAAGGCGGATCGACGAACATGATGGGCGAACCGCCCAAGACAATGGCGGCGATCACGAGGATCGCCGAGACCGCGAGTCCGATGATGGTAGCTAGATCCATGGATAGTGAACGGGAGCCGGCGCCGCCGACAACAACCTCATCGGCTTCGACTGGGGCGGACTTGAGCCGTCCCAAGGGCTTCAAGTCGGCGAATTCGAGACAATGAAGACATGCGCGGCTTTTTCACGCGCCGGACGCCGGAAGCGTCGCGGATTCTGCTGATCGAGAGCGGGCCTCGGCCCCTCGGCGAGCTGACGATCGAGCGCCTACGGACGGTCTTCGGCAGCGGGACGGAGATCGACGCGGTGCATTGCCAGCTCAGCGGGCCGGCCGGCGCACTGCGCTGCTGGAGCGTGAACGAAGGCGGACGCTGGGAGCTGCTGCGGGCGTTGCGGCGGGAAGGCCATCCGACGGCGGCCCTGCTGGCCGGCGGCGACCCGATCATGGCGCCGTGGCGGTGGGCGATGCTGGCGACCCTGCCTGCGAAGTTCCTGGTGGTCAACGAGAACGGCGACTTCTTCTGGCTCGATCGCGGCAACCTCGGCACGCTGGTGACGTTCTTGCAGCATCGCTCGGGGCTGGGCGGCGAGTCGGCGTTGCGCAGCGCCGCCCGGATCTTTCTGATCCCGCCGGCCTTCTGCTACCTGCTCGTGTACGCCGCGGCGGTGCACGTGACCCGCTGGACGCGGCTGGCGCTGGGTTTGCGGCGCAGCCCGCAGGTCTCCGCGGAGGCGCGGCGATGAAGCGGCCGATCTACCTGGACCACCACGCCACAACGCCGGTCGATCCGCGCGTCCTGGAGGCGATGTTGCCGTGGTTCAGCGAGTCGTTCGGCAACCCGGCGAGCCGCAATCACGCCTGGGGCTGGGAAGCGCGCGATGCTGTGGACAAGGCGCGTCGGCAGACGGCCGCGCTGATCGGCGCCAACCCCAGAGAGATCGTCTTCACCAGCGGCGCCACCGAGTCCAACAATCTGGCCATCAAGGGTCTGGGGTGGCATGCCCGCCACAACCGCATGGTGACGTGCCAGACCGAGCACAAGGCGGTTTTGGACCCGGCCGAATGGCTCGAGGAGGAGCTGGGCTTCGAGGTCGAGCGGCTGCACGTGGATCCCGACGGAACGATCGCCCTCGACGAGCTCGAAGAGGCTCTGCAGCAGCCGAGCGAGATCGTCTCCCTGATGGCGGCCAACAATGAGATCGGCACGCTGCATCCGCTGGACGAGATCAGCCGGATTTGCCGCCGTCACGGGGCGCATCTACACGTCGACGCGGCGCAGGCGGCCGGGCGAATCCCGTTGGACGTGAAGGCGCTGGACATCGATCTGCTCTCGATCAGCGGCCACAAGCTCTACGGTCCCAAGGGCGTCGGAGCCCTGTACGTACGGGCGGGCCTGCGCGAGAAGATGGAGGCCCAGATGCACGGCGGCGGCCACGAGCGAGGTCTGCGCTCGGGAACGTTGAACGTGCCGGGCGTGGTGGGCCTTGGCGCCGCTTGCGAGATCGCCGCCGCCGAGAGCGACGCGGAGGCCGAGCGGCTCTCCGCGCTACGCGACCGGCTCCTCGAGCGCCTGACGGCGGAGCTCGACGGCGTACACGTCAACGGCCTGTTGGCGCCCCGGCTGCCGAACAACCTCAACGTCAGCTTCGAGGGAGTGGACGGCGAGACGCTGCTGGGCAAGTTGGATGGCGTGGCGGTCTCGTCAGGCTCGGCCTGCACCACGGCCGACCCGCAACCCAGCCACGTGCTGCGGGCGCTGGGACTTTCGGACAAGTTGGCGCAAGCCTCGCTGCGATTCGGCCTGGGCCGGTCGACGACCGCCGAGGAGATCGAGCAGGCCGCCGATCAGGTCATCGCGGCCGTGCGGCGGCTGCGCGCCTTGTCCGCGGTGGGATCGGCGAGGACTTGAGCGGATTGCATCGACTCAGCTCTGTTAGACTTGCGTCCATGTTGCGCTGGGTAGCCCCCGCGATGCTGGGCGCTGTTTTGGCCGGTTGCGGAGCGGAGCCGGAGCAGCCGCTGCTGCGACAGGCCACGGGCGTCAAGATCGGCGAGGTCAGCGACACGACTGCGATCGTGTGGACGCGGGTGACCGAGCGTTCGGAGCGCTCGAGCGAAGGCCCCGTACGCCGCGGGCGCGCCAATCGCGATAAGCGGGAGACGGACCTGGATGTCGAGGCGCTGGAAGGCTCGGCGCCGGGCGCTCCGGGTAAGGTGAAGCTGCGCTACGGAACGACGCCGGAGCTCACCAACGCCATCGAGACGCACTGGAAATCCGTGCGCGCCGAGGACGACTACACCTACCAGTTCCACCTCAAGGAGCTGCAGCCTGCGACGCAGTACTACTTCGAGAGCTATACCGCGGACAAAACGGGAGAGCTCGAGCACGGCGCGCTGACGGGGAGCTTTCGGACGGCGCCGCCGCCACAGGAGTACGGTGACGTCACCTTCACGGTCATCACCGGACAGGCCTACAAGGACGCCGATGACCCGGACGGCTTCCAAGTCTACCCGGCGATGCTGCGGCTCGAGCCGAGCTTCATCGTCCCCACCGGTGACAGCGTGTACTACGACAGCGACGATCCGCTGGTGACGAACATGGACGTGGCGCGCTACCACTGGCGCCGCATGTACAGCTACCCGAAGCTGGTGGAGTTCTACCGCTTCGTGCCCGGCTATTGGGAAAAGGACGACCACGACTCCTACGCCAACGACAATTGGCCGGGGCTCGAGAGGCCCTACATGGGCTCGTTCACCTACAAGCAGGGCTGCAAGGTCTTTCACGAGCAGACGCCCTCGCCGGCCAAGCCCTACCGCACCTACCGATGGGGACGGGGGCTGCAGATCTGGCTGACCGAGGGGCGCGACTTCCGTTCACCGAACGACATGCCCGACGGCCCCGACAAGACGATTTGGGGCGCCGAGCAGAAAGCGTGGCTGACCTCGACGCTCGAAGCCAGCGACGCCGACTGGCGAGTGCTCATCAGCCCCACGCCGATCGTTGGTCCGGACCGGGAGAACAAGGCTGACAATCACGCCAACTCGGCGTTCCACTTTGAAGGGCAGTGGTTCCGCACGTGGGCCGGCAAGATGCTCGACCAGAACTTCTATATCGCCTGTGGGGATCGTCACTGGCAGTACCACTCGGTCGACCCGGAGACGGGCGTCGAGGAATATTCGAGCGGACCGGTGAGCGACGCGCACGCCAGCGGGTCGCCGGGCGAGGACCCGAACTACCATCGCTTCCACCGCCAGAAAGGCGGCTTCTTCTCAGCAAGAACTTGGGTGGAGGCCGGCGAGAGCAAGATCGCCCTGCGACTGCATGCCGTGGACGGCTCCGTGGTCTACGAGCAGATCCACTCCAAGCCGGCCCATCACTAACCGGCCCCGCACCGAACGCCGCTCCCTCGTCACGTCCGCGCTGCGAAGTCCTTCTGCATCTCGTGCTCGTACTCCGGGAAGTATGAACTGATCACCGGGAGCTCGAAACGCCGCAGGATGCTGGTATTCGGTTCGCGCTCGAGCAGGAACTCGAAGGACTTGCGCACCAACGTGGCGGCCTTAGCGGCACTGCCGGCCAGCCGAGCCGCATACTGAGGCTCGACGGTGACCTTGTGCGTCGTCGTGGTCCGGCCCACCACGGTCACTTGAAACGTGGTTTCATTCATGGCTCTAACTTCGATCCGCGCCATGCCTTTATGGTAACCATCTCCCCCCACTGACCGGGTCCTTTGTCCAGGATTCCGTCCTTCGAGGTCCGCTACCAGGTCTTGACGAACGCCACGCCCTTACCGCCGCCGGGCGTGACGATCGGGGTGATGGTAAAGGCGGAGTTGCCGTGCCGGGTGACTGTACGTCCAGCAATGGTTCCGACGGCGGCGCCGAAGACCACGTCGCTCAGCGAGTGTACGTTATCGTGCAGACGCGAAGTGGCGACGTAAGTCGCGAAGACATACAGAGGAATGGACCACTTGAGGCCGTGATGCCGCTGGATGACGGCCGCGGTGGCAAAGGTCATCGCAGAGTGGCCCGAGGGGAAGCCGAAACCGCCGCTACCGTCCGGGCGCGGCCGGCGCACGGCCTGCTTCATCGACTGCACGATGGACTCGGTGATGATCTGGGACCGCAGCAGGTCCAGGCCCACGTGGGACAGGCGCGTGCGGCCGGTCAGCCGGCCCAGCCCGTAGACCGTCATCGAGGCGCCAAAGAGCGTAGCGCTGTTACCCATGACGTCTCCGGCCTTGAAGAAGCTTCCGCTGTTGGCCAGCTTCTGGTTGAAGTCGTCGTCCAAGGGGTGGACCCCGGCGGACAGAGCGCCGCCGGCGCCGGCGATGATCAGCGACTCCCTGGAGGGTAGATGTTTGAAGTCGCTCGCGAGATCGCGAAACAGCGTATGGAGGCTCTGCGTCTGCTCCGGGGCCGGACTCGAAACCGGCGCTCCAGGGGCGGCCGGAGCCGGCTCGCCGGGAGCGGGACAAGGGGTCGATGGTTGGGCGGAGTCTTGGGAACCGGACGGCTTCCCCGCCGAGGAGCTCTGCGGCCCCGCCGCCTCGCCGGGCTGGGCGGTTCGCTCCTGAGCGGGTCCGCAGGCCGGATCGGCCGGTGCTTGCGCCAACGCGGGGGCGCACAGCGCCAGAGCCATCATCACCGTCAGCGCCGCGAAGCGCGAGTGCGATCTGTACATCTTTGAAGCGACCTACGGACTGCGAGGCGCCGAAATGGAAATAGCGGCCGGCGACGACTTCCTCAGCATAGTCGACGAAACGCCCGCCGAGCGCCGGATCGGGAGCGGAAAGAACCAGCAACCTTCGGCGCCTCTGTGCGTTTGCGATCATAGTAAGTCGCTTGGGTTTGGTTTGATGCGCAAGTACTTGGCCGCCGTGGTTCTGCTGACGCCTTTGGCGGCTTGGGGGCAACCGCTTTCCGCGCCGACGGGGCTGGTCGCCTCCGACGGGGCCTACTCCACCAAGGTCGGTTTGGCCTGGGAGCACGTTCGCGACGCCAAGCTCTACCGCATCTTTCGCGC
The DNA here is from genome assembly GCA_016125275.1 of Acidobacteriota bacterium. Taxonomy (GTDB): domain Bacteria; phylum Acidobacteriota; class Terriglobia; order Bryobacterales; family UBA6623; genus RI-231. The sequence goes on from WGMB01000002.1 coordinate 564,209, forward strand.
CGAAACCGACGACGCTTCAGCGGCCCAGCCGATCGGCGTGACACCGTCGATCCTCTTCTACGATCGCGGCACGGCGGCCGGAGCGGTGCGCTACTACTGGGTGCGGGCCGAGAACGGCGAGAGGGTGAGCGCGAACAGCGCGCCGGACTCAGGCTTCAAGGCCCCCGGCAAGACCAGCAATTTCGGTCCGCTCGCCCCGCTGGAGCCTCCGCCGGCGCCGCTGGGCAATCCGGTCACGGCGGCGAAAGTCTACCTCGGCAAGACGCTGTTTTGGGACGAGCAGCTCTCCTCCACGCGCACGGTGGCTTGCGGAACCTGCCACGCGCCGCGCGCTGGCACGGGAGACCCCCGGGTGGCCGCCGGCTCCCCGCACGTGGCGCATCCGGGCGTGGACGGGACCTTCGGCACCGCGGACGACGGCGTCGGCTCGCCCGGGGTGCCGCTGAACGGCCCGGACGGCAGCTACATCTGGGAACCCTCGTTCGGCCTGCGCCCGCAGGTCACGCGCCGCAAGGCCCAGTCCATCAACGAAGCGGCTTTCACTGACCAAGGCTTGTTCTGGGACGGCCGGGCGGGCGACGTCTTTGTGGACCCGGTGACCGGGGAGCCGGCCTTCGCCGAGGCGGCGCCGCTGGAGAGCCAGGCGCTCGAGACCCAAGCCCTGATGCCGCTGGTGAGCGAGGTGGAGATGGGCAGCCTGGGCGGCGGCATCGACGCGGTGGTGGCGCGGGTGGAAGAGTCCCAGCCGTTGGCTCTGGCGCCGTCGGTTCCGCCGGCTCTGCTGCGCTGGATCGGCGACCGGAGCTATCCGGAGCTGTTCGAGGAAGCCTTTGGGACGCCGGAAGTGAGCGCGGTCCGCATCGGCATGGCGATCGCCAGCTATGAGCGCACGTTGTACTCGGACCAGGCCGAGATCGACCTGTATACGTCGGAGATTCGCGCCGAGCCGGCGTCGGTGACGCGGGCGCGGGACCTGCTCAAGACCAAGTTCTGTGACCAGTGCCACCGAGGCGGCCTGCTGGGCGACAACCGCTTCCACTTTCTGGGCGTACGGCCCGACGACGAGGACACGGGGCGAGCCGAGGCCTCCGGTCGAGCGCTGGACCGCGGCAAGTTCCGGACAGCGAATTTGCGCAACGTGGCGCTGCGGGCGCCGTTCATGCACAACGGTAGCTTGGCCTCGATCGAGGCCGTCGTGGACTTCTACGGGCGTGGCGGAGACTTCGACTCGCCCAACAAGGACCGCAACTTCGTGCGAGTGCTGGGCCTGACGGAGCAGGATCGGGCGGACTTGGTGAGCTTTCTGCACTCGTTGACGGACCCGCGCGTGGCCGGCGAGGCCGCTCCCTTGTTCGACCGCCCGTTGCTCTACGCCGAATCCGCCCGCGCGCCGCTGGTGCTCGACGATGACGCAGCGGAGTTGGACGTCACGGTCGTGGAACCGCCTCTATTGGGCAACCCCAGCTTTACGGTGGGCGTGGCGGGAGGACCCGCGGGGGCGGAAGCGGTGCTGGTGATCGACAGCAGCCAGCCGGCGCGCGGGAGCGCCATTCCGGCCGAGGCTTCGTTCGCCCGCCGCACGGTGCCCTTGAAGGCGTCCGACGGCAGCCCCGGCTACGGCTCGGTGAGCTTTGCCCTCCCCTCGGACCCGGCGATGGAAGGCATGACCCTGTACGGCCGCTGGTACGTCAACGCCGGCGGACGCATTCAGACCAGCCCGGCGTTTCGGATGACGCTATTCGCGCCATTGGCGACCGCACCGCCGATGACGTTGCTGTCGACGGTTTCGGCGGCCAGCCTGCGGCTCGGCGTGGTCGCCCCGGCCTCGATTGTCAGCGGCTTCGGGCAAGAACTGGCGTCGGTGACGGCGATCGCCGAGGAGTTGCCGCTGCCGACGACGCTGGGCGACGTGCGCGTGAGCGTACGTGACAGCCTGGGCGTGGAGCGGGACGCCGGCCTGTTCTTCGTCTCGCCGGGACAGATCAACTACCAGGTTCCGGCCGGAGCTGCGTCAGGCGAGGCCGCCGTGACGGTCTTTGTGGCGGGCCGCGCGGCGTCGAGCGGAGCGCTGCAGGTAGCGCCGATCGCGCCGGCGCTGTTCACTGCCAACGCCAACGGCCGTGGACCGGCGGCGGCGCAGGCGTTGCGCGTGGCCGCGGACGGATCGCAGTCGATCGAGCCCGTGACCGCCTATGACGGAGCGCTGGGCCAGCACGTCGCCGCGGAGCTCGACCTCGGCCCGGCCGAGGAGCAGCTCTTTCTGCTGCTGTACGGGACCGGCGTTCGCGCGCACGGCGAGACGCCCGTGGCGGCCCGCATCGGCGGCGAGGAAGCCGAGGTCCTCTTTGCCGGCGAGCAGCCGCAATTCGTGGGCGTGGACCAGATCAACGTCCGCATCCCGCGCTCGCTGCAGAGCCGCGGCCTGGCGGATGTGGTCGTGCTGGTGGGCGATCAAGCCGCCAACACCGTGCAGATCCGAATCCGCTAGTCTTCCGCTTTCCTCCCTCCCTTCCCTCCTGAGCCGATACCGGCGCGGGCTTCCGGCCCGTGCGGCCGAGGGCTCGGTTTTCTAACATTTTTATCTTGCAACTGATTTGCATATATTGATACGCTGTTCCGAGATCGCAGAGACGCCCCGCCTACTTACTTTTATTGGACGGGACGAATGGAGCGAGAGCCCTCGGGGCGCAGCCGAGGGTCAACAATCGCAACGCCGCTGCGCAATGGCCGTTCGAAGCGAGCTCGGGAGACTTGCCGCATGCGTCGCCATCACGTCCGCTACCTGATCGTTCTCGTCGCATCCTTGCTGGCCCAGACGGCTCTGTTGATGCATGTATCGGGAGCCTTCGAGAGATCGGGCGGCGCCTCGCGCCCCGCCGTCGGACTGGCTCGAACCCCTTCCAGAGGTGAGCAATGATAGCAACTCAACTGCATGTCGAATGCGCCGAAGACGGCGCCATTTGGCTATTCGGCCCCCGATTCCGCCGCCGACTCGATCTCGGGGAGCTGGCCGTCCTGGCGAGAGCCATCTGCAGGGCGCGTCACCGGGCGGACAGCCAGATGCAATCCGGTTGCCCTGCCGAAGCGTCGCCGGAGGACCGTCGTGCCGCTTGACCAGCAAGTCCTTGCGCACTATGAACGCTTTGGGTCCGTCACGCGCTGTTCGCACGGCTGCGTGCACCTGCAACTGGGACAGATGTCGCTCTCGCTGACGGCTGAGCAGTATCTGCGCTTCGTCGCGATGGTCTCTGAGAGCGCTGCGAACTTCGAGTTTTTTCGGAGTGCGCTCACGGAGAGCGAGCAGGATGATCGGGACGAAACCGCGTAGGCGCGCCGAGCTATTGGAAGCGGCCGGACACTGGGTCACGGCCGCCATCTGGATCGCAGGGCTGCTGTTCGCGGCCTCGGCGCTGCCGACGCAGGGCGGCCCGTAGGCGCTAGCCTTCGGCTTCGGCCTCGCTCCACTGCTCCTCGAGAATGCGGGCGTACTCTCCGGAAGCGTAGAGCGTGAACGGGAACTTGTCGCCGGGCAGCTTGGGCGCCTTGCGCATGTCCTGCCAGGCGGCGTAAGCGTAGTCGGCGTAGCGGTAGTAGAACCGCAGATAGTCCGCCTGCAAGGTCTGGATTTCCGGGGGCTCGCGGAACTGATTGTGGAGCCCGATGGAGCGGGAAAAGATGCGGGCGTACTCCACCACGCCCCAGTTGCGCAGCTTCTCGGCCACGTCGGGAGGGGTCTGCTCGATCAGCAGTTGGGCGAAGCTCTGGCGGGGGATGCGCCGGCTCGCCAGCTCCGGCTCGCGCTCACAGCAGTCCATGCACTGGTCCAGCCAGCGGCAGACGTCCTTGCCGACGTAGAACACCATGCGCAGCTCGGTGAAGCGGCCTTCGAGCACTTGTTGCTCGAAAGCGGAGTCCTCGGCGCCGCCTTCCCGCAGGATGTTGAGCGTCGCCCGCGCGCTCTCCAGGACGCGCACGGTCGTGGCCGACTCGGTAAAGGGATGCAGAATCAGCGGCGGCAAGGGGTGTACGGACTCGAAAGGGGTCTGGGACTGCGACATCGTGACTACCAAAACATCTCATCGGCCGAAGATGCGCACCAAGTATGGCATAGCGATTCCGACCCGAAAACCCCGGACTCTTGCTGAGAGGGGGATAGGCCGAAAGGACTACAGGGCTAGGCCCGGAGGCCGTTCCGGGACGGCTGGATGGGTTCCGATTGTGGCGCCCGGGGTTGGACGACGACGCTCGATCGAGTAGCATCGACAGGCGATGAGTAGACGATCCATCCCGACTTTCTCCCCGAGCCGAAGAGTGTTCCTGGCGCACCTGCTCGCCGGTTCCGCGGCGTTGGCGCAGAAAGAGTCCACGAGCCCATGGGACGCGGCCTACCTGACCGACAATCCGTCCTTCAACTTGGAGGCGAACTCCTTTTTGGTGCACGTAGCCGAGGGGCTGTCCCCTGGCCGAGCGCTGGATGTGGGCATGGGCCAAGGCCGCAACGCCCTACACTTGGCGCGTCGAGGATGGAAGGTCTCGGGATTCGACGTTTCTCGAGCCGGCATCGCTCAGGCGCTCCAAAGAGCTTCGGACGAAGAGCTTGTGATCGACGCCGTCGTGCAGAGCGCCCAGGAGTATGACTGGGGGAGCGAGCGCTGGGATCTGATCGTGCTGGCCTACTTCCCGTTCCTCCGGCCGTCTCTGCCCTCGATCCTCTCCAGCCTAAGGCCGGGAGGCAGCGTGGTGGTCGAGGCCTACCATGCCGACTCCGCTCGAGACCGTCCGCCCGGACCTGGAGCGGGAGTCACGTTCTCCACCAACGAGCTTCCGCGCCTCTTCGCCGACCTGCGGCTCCTCGAATATCACGATCTTCGAGCCCAGGCCGATTGGGGGCTTTTTGAGACGCGACTCGTCCGGCTCCACGCACGGAAGGAAGCTTAGTCCCAGCGGCTACGGCATCGGCAAATGCTGGCTTTCGCTGGCGCGGGCGGGCTGGAAGTTCGGGACCGGCTGCTTCGTGCGCACCTGCTCCAACCAGAGCACTCCGTCGAATTCGGCGCTGTTGCCACGCGTCGTCACGAAATCCACGTCGCCGTCGCCGTCCAGATCGCGCGGGATGAAGGCATCGTACATCCCTCGCTTGCGGCGGCTGATGTTGTGCAAAGTCCACTCTTGCGAGACGTCCTCGGGCTGCTCCCACCAGGCGAGCCGCCCTACGGCGTTGTCGACGGTGACCTTGTCGCTGTCCGCCTCGCGCAGGCCGCTGCTGTACCCCCCGGTCATCAGGTCGAGCCGCCCGTCGCCGTTGATGTCGGCCAAGGCGAGGCCGGTGGAGGTATCCGGACCAAGGTCGCCGATCTTGTGCAGCGGCCAGGGCTGATCGAAGCCGGCGGGCTGCTCCATCCAGACCACGATGAGGGGCGTCTCCTGCAGGATCACGTCCAGCCGGCCGTCCTTGTTCATGTCCTCGAAGACGACGTTCATGCCGGTCAGCCGCTTGCCCTGGAATTTCTCGGGCTTGGGCTCATTGCGGCCGGTGACCTCGATGGCGTGATAGACGAACTCCGGCGGCGAACCGCCTTGGTTCTCGAACCAGAAGGGCCGCATCTCAAACCGCGTACCGCTGAAGATCTCGAGGTCGCCGTCGCCGTCCAAGTCCACCGGCTGGGCGTTCATCGGCAGCTTTACTTGGTAGAGGACGTGCTCTTCCCACTGGTCCCCCTCGGCCAGAGGATCAGCGGGGAGGTCGAACCAGGAGACGGCCTTGTCCTCGAAGGCGTCCGGACGGCTGCCCAAGTAGCCCAGCTGGTCGCCCTTGTTCGGCGCGGAGACCTCGGGGCGGCCGTCGCCGTCGTAGTCGGCGAAGAAGACGCGGATCCAGGAGCCGCGCATCTGCGTCTTGCGCGGAATGGTGCGAGGCCAGTCGCCGGAACGGATCTGCGGGACGTTGCCCGGGTTCTGGAAGTAGATCAGGTGGGCGAGCTCGCTGGCGACCACGATGTCCGGCCAGCCGTCGCCGTTAGCGTCGGCCACTGAGGCGTCCTCGGCCGCGGCGGCTTCGGCGCCTTCGGCGAGAGTCGCCAGAACCCACTTGTCGGGATCGCCGGTGCCGAAGGCCAACCGCACGTGATGGTTGTCCTCATGGACGGAGACGATGTCCTCGAAGCCGTCCTGGTCCAAGTCGGCCATCTGGAGGCCGTCGCCGCCGCGAATGGGGACGCCGCCGTTGACGCCTTCGTCGTCAATGAGATGCTCCTTCCACGAAATGTAGCTGCCGTCAGCGGCCTTGGCGTCAGTGGGAGTCTCGGCCACGGTCAAGGGTTTGGAGCAGCCCAGGGCCAGCATCGACAGCAGGAAGATCGAAATCGCGGAAGTCCGAAGCATCGCGCCCGATTCTAGCAGGCGGAAAGAGAGGTCCGAGCGGGCGTTCCGTCGCTTACCCTAATCGAGGAGAGAAGCATGCGACGCGCCCTCTTGCTTTTGGTCCTGTCCCTGACCGCAACCGCCGTTTGCGCCGCCCAGTCGCCGTCGACCCGTGACCTGACGCTCACCCAGCCGACCCGGCGGGCGCTGCTGATCGGCAACGATTCGTACCAGCACGTGCGCCCGCTGCGCAACGCGGTCAACGACGCCCGGGACCTCAACGCCAGGCTCGAGCGGCTAGGCTTCGACACGATCATCGGGACGGATCTGGATCTGCGAGGCATGGAGCAGGCCATCGACGCCTTCATCCGCTCGATCGAACCGGGGGACGTGGCGCTGTTTCACTTCTCCGGGCACGGGCTGCAGTCGGACCAAGAGAACTACTTGATTCCGGTGGACTTCGAGCTGAGAGACCGCGCCAGCCTGCGCTACGAGGCCTACTCGGCCGCCAAGCTGCAGGATCGGCTCAACGAAGCCGGCGCGCGCCTGAGCCTGGTGCTGCTCGACGCCTGCCGCACCAATGGCTTCGATGGTTCCCGCGGGGCGACCGGGCTGGCTCCGATGAACCCGGCGCACGGCAGCTTCATCGCCTTCGCCACCGGCCCCGGCAAGACCGCCGACGACAACCCGGACGGACGCAACGGCTTGTTCACGGGCGTGCTGCTCGAAACCCTCGACCAGCCGGGCCTGGAGCTGACCGACGTATTTCGCGAGATTCGCGAGCGCGTTTCGGCGCGGTCGGAGGGGCGGCAGGTTCCTTGGACGATTTCGAGCGTGTTGGGCCGCTTCTATTTCGATCCGAACGAGACGCAGGGCCTGCCGGCAGCCCATGCTGCGGAGGTTTCGGCCCCGCCGAGCGCCAACGTTGATATAGCCTACTGGTCCTCGATTCGCGACAGCTCCAACCCGCAAGCCTTCCAGTCCTACCTGAGCCGCTTTCCGGATGGTGAGTTTGCGGACCTGGCGAAACTACGGCTGGATGAGCTGGGTGCGGCGTCCTCGGGAGGGCCTAAACCGAGCGAGGTGCGGGTGAACCCCGCTGACCGGCAGGAGTATGTATGGATTCCGGGCGGCGCCTTCCAGCAGGGCTGCATCCCGGGCGACGGGGCTTGCCGCGAAGACGAGCGCCCGCGTCGGCAGGTGGAGCTGGAGCAGGGCTTCTGGCTGCGGCGGACGGAGACGAGCGTAGCCGAGTACAAGGCCTACGCCAAGACGAGCCGCAAGCCCATGCCGCCGGCGCCGGGCTATCTGCCGCCGCTGCTGCCGCTGTTGCCGCCGGTTGCGTTGGGCTTCAACCCTGGTTGGAAGCTGACGGACCATCCCATCAGCAACCTCGACTGGCAGCAGGCCGCGGACTACTGCCGAGAGGCCGCCGGAGGGCGGTTGCCGACCGAAGCGGAGTGGGAGCGGGCGGCGCGGGGCGGCCGCGACGGCCAAGCCTACCCCTGGGGCGACGCCGTATCCCGCGACAAGGCCAACTACGGCGCCGACGAGAACAGCGGCGCCGGCAAGGCCGAGGGCGGCGATCGCTGGGTCAACACCGCCCCGGTCGCCAGCTTTCCCGCCAACGACTACGGGCTGTACGACATGGCCGGGAACCTGTGGGAGTGGACCAGCGATCCGTTCGGCGACGGGACCGAGCGCGTAGTGCGGGGCGGCGCCTGGGACACGCCGGCGTCCGCCCTGCGCTCAAGCGCGCGGAGCCACTACTCGGCCGCGGCGCAGAACATGTGGGTCGGCTTTCGCTGCGCCGTGGCGGACATCCCCAAACCCTGATCTCTCAGCGAAGACGGCCACCCTCCCTGCCGGGAAGGCGGCCGCCGGTTGTCGCCTGTCGATCGCGCCTACCAGATGAAGCGCGCGCTGTACTGGAACTCGCGACCGGAGGAGGTCGCCAGTTGCGAGTTGACGACGCCGAAGCTGCCGCCGTCGTTGATGTTCGTCGAGGGGTTGGCCCCCATGAAGGAGTTCGTCAGGTTGTAGGCTTCGAGCCGGAGCTCGAGAGCCAGCTTCTCGGTGACGGGGAACTTCTTGTTCAGCGTCAGGTCGAGGTTCGAGAAGCGGGGGCCGCGCACGCCGTCGACGAACCAGGGGTTCGAGCGGCGCGTGAAGGCCGGCTGGCGCTCGAAAGCGGCGGTGTTGAACCACTGCTGCCGAGTCGGGTTGTCGAGCTTGACGTCGTTGGTGAGCAGCACCTGCGCCGGGAAGTTGAGCAGCTCGCCCTGCACGTAACGATAGATCCCCGAGGTGGACCAGCCGCCGACGATCAAGTCGAGCGCCTTGGGCATGCCGGCGCCGAACTGGCGGCCGTGCCCGAACGGCAGCTCGTAGATGCCGCCCAGGGTGAATGTGCTGCCCTGCAACGGGTCCTTTTGCAGCGTCGGAACCTGGTCATACATGTCGACCGGATCCCAGTAGGCCCCGTTGCGACCGCGGCTGTAGTTGTAACCCATCGTGAAGTTGAAGCCGTTGGTGAACGGGCGTTGCAGCTTCAACTGGACGGACTTGTAGCGCACCTTGCGCACCGGCATGGAGAGCTGCTCCACGTTGGCGTAGTAGGGGTAGGGCCGCAACAGATCGCCCACCGCGATGTTCTTGCTGTTGGCGAGCTCGCCCGGCATGATCGTCTTCGGCAAACCGTAGTAGGGGTTCGCCACGCTCTGCGTGGTGGCCGACTGGGCGGCGTAGGCGATCCGCGGGTCAGCGTTGTTGACCTGCGTGTCGAGCGAGTGGTTGTGGCCGTAGTTCATGAAGAACGTGGCGTCGACCACGATGCGGCTGACCAACTGCCGCTGGATGGTGATGTTGAAACGGTCGTTGATGCCCTGCTTGTAGTTCTGGGTCTGGAAGACGCCTTCGCCAGTGCCCAGCACCGAGTAGATGCCGGCGGTCTTGCCGCGGGGAACGATCAACGGGTTGGAGTTCGTCCCCGACGACGGGAAGGGATCGGAGAGCTGTGTTCTCGGGACGCCCTGCAACACCGACAGCGGCCGGGTGGTGCCGGTAAAGCCCGGGTAGGGCGTGGAGCCGAGCGGGTCGACCGAGCTGCGGTCCTGGATCGGCGGGACGGCGTAGCGCGCCCAGCCGATACGAAGAGCGGTCTTGTTGTCCAGCCGGTAGGCGATGCCCAGCCGCGGCAGGAAGATCGTTTTCTGGGCCTTGTAGTAGCCCCGCTGCTCGTCGCTGGTAAAGACCCAAGCGCCGGTATAGGTCAGCGGACGGTTACGCAGCGCCAGCACTTCGTCCGGCATCGGAGCCGCCGCAGCCTCGAGGTCCGGCAGCCCTTGGGAGAAGTCCGGGCCGATTGAAAGCCGGCGCTGAGGATCGCGCAGCGGAGTCTCATACTCATAGCGCAACCCCATATTGATGGTGACGCGCTGGCTGACCTTGAAGTCGTCCTGCACGTAGAAACCGTAGACGTCGGCGTGACCCCGGTTGATGGGCACTGTCTGCACGATGCCGTCGTTGACCGCACCGAGCATCAGCGACGCATAGGCGTGGCCGACCTCTGCGGTCTTGGGCGCAAAGAAGGTGTCGGCCGTGTCACTCGGCTGGAAGATGAACTGAATGCCGCGCGGGCGGGCCGCCTCCACGCGTTGCGCGCGGTACTGGTGGCCGATCTTCAGATAGTGCTTGCCCATCTGCTTGGACAGCTTGGCGTCGTAGTTGTAGGTCTTAGGCACCTGATACCAGAAGCCGTAGCGGCCCAGCCGCGTCCGCGTGTCGGCGCGAACGTCGAGCTGCGGATGGTAGACGGCCGGGATGTCGGCCACGTGCGAGGCGTACCAGTTGTTGCCCGGCCACAGATCCGCCAAGCCTTGCTCGCCGATCTCCACCGAGGGGGCGGCGAACGAGTCGTTGATCTTGGACCAGGAGCCGCGAATGTTGAACACTGTCGTCGGATTGATGGTCCACACGACGTCGCCGGAGGTCTGCCAGGTGTTGCGGGCGCTGCCGGCCTTGGGCTGCAACGGCGAGCCGCCGGTGAAGTCCGGATCGCTCTGGACGGTGTGAATGCGGCTCAGGCGCCCGAACACCTTCACCGAATCGTTGACGTTCCAGTCGGCGCGATCGGAGAAGTTATAGTACTTGAACGTCTGGGGATAGGTGTAGCGGAAGTTATTCGCGCCGGACGCGTTGTCGCCGGGCTGGTTCGGCTGCCACAGCGTGGACATCATCCGCAGCGCGGTCGGGTCGAGCCGGGTGCTCGGGATGACGTTGTTGGCGAACGGTTGGCGCGAAGAGGTGTTCGAGCCCGTGACAATGGTCGTGAAGGGATCGTAGATCGCGCGCAGCCCGCCCTTGCTGTTGAGGCTGTTGGAGAAGTCGCCGCCGCGCTCCAACGAGGTCGGCAGCGTCTCGGATTCGGTCCGGGGCTCGCGCGTGTTCTGCCCCTCGTAGGCGAAGAAGTTGAAGACCTTGTTCTTCACCAGCGGATTGCCTGACGTGAAGCCCCAAACGTTGCGGCGCACGATCGAAGCCTGGGAGGAGAGCGGATTGGGCCGGGCGTTGACGATCGGATTCCGGCCGAAGTAGTAAGCCGACCCGTGATAGTCGTTGGTGCCGGACTTCATCTGGACCGAAACCACACCGCCGGCGGAGTGGCCGTACTCGGCGTCCACCGAGTTCTGCTGGACGTTGACCTCGCTGACCGCGTCCATCGCCGGCACGTAGGTGCCCTTGGCTCCCACGAGCTGCGGCACGCCGTCGAGCAGCACGCTGTTCTTGTACGCCGTGTCGCCGCCCACGTCGAGCTGGCTGGCCGCCCAGTGGTGGTACGGGCTGGATTCGGCGCCGCCGCGATACTTGACTGCGGGATCGAGCTGAGCCAGCAGGAAGGGATTGCGGTGGATGATGGGCAGCTCGTTGGCCATCTTGGTATCGAGCGTCATCTCCATCGTGGTCGAGTTGAATTGCACAGCCACGGGCGTCTCTTCCACGGTGACGGTCTCGGCGATGGCCCCGATCTCCATCGCTGCGTTGACCGTGATATCGGCGCGTGTCTGCACGAGGATGTTCTGCTGGAGGTAGGACCGGAACCCTTCGACCTCCACCCGGATCTCGTAGGAACCGGGCAGAACGAAGTCGAAGATGTAGCGTCCGGCTTCGTTGGTCTGCCGATCAACGGCGACGTTGGTGTTCACGTTCCGCAACGTGACGTTGGCAGCTGGGATGACGGCTCCCGACGTGTCGGTGACGACCCCCTGAACTCTCCCGCGCAGATCCTGTGCGGGAGAGGAAACGGCGAAGGCGGCGAGCAGCAGCAAGGCGCTCGCCAGTGTCAAGGGCCCCCTAAGCGCCCCTGCCGCCGGACTCTTCGGTCCGGCTTGCAAACATTGCATGAGATGCCTCCCTTAGGCGTAAGTCAAACCAGGAAGAGGCAGTTTCAGCTACCCCTAACTAAGCACCGAAACATACCCCCTGAACCGCACTGAGGGTAGATCTAGAAACGAGGGATTGTCAACAGTGTTTCGATAAATAATCGCCAGAGACAGGAATCTCTTATAACAGTTAATGGTAGCGTGCGATATCGTTAATCCGTGAGCTGGACAACAACGCCTAAGTGGTGAATCTACGGCAGATGGCCGGACGGGGCCTCGAGAGGGGCTCCGCATCACGGTTTTTCCAGTTTTTTAAATCCATCCGTTTCAACAACTTCCCAAAAAGAAGGCGCTGGAGGCCTTGCAGCCCGTTCCTAACCTGGAATCGAGAGGGCGCAACCCGCCCGGAGTGCGTGGCGACCGGGGAGGTAGAGGGAAATTCGAGATGCGGATGCGAAATAGTTGCTGGATTGGGCTTGTGCTGTTGGCGCTGGCGATAGCGCCTCCTCGGAGCTTCGGGCAGGCAGGCCCGACGGTGACGCGAATCGAGGACACCCTATATAACGCGGACGGCACGACGGTGGAAGGAACCGCCACGGTGTCCTGGAAGCAGTTCACCTCCGTGGACGGCTCGACAATCGCCAACAGCAAGATCAACGTTCCGATCGTCCAGGGGTTGATCGCAGTCGAGCTTTCTCCCAACGAAGGCGCCACGCCGACGGGATCGAGCTATCGGGTGGACTACGCCCTCGTCGACGGCACCCAGTACACGGAGACCTGGGTGGTGCCGGCCAGTTCGTCTCCCTTGAAGATCTCTACCGTGCGGGTCGGGCTGCCGCCTCAGCCCAACGGGACGATCAGCCAATCCCAGGTGGAGGGCCTCGTCGCCGAGCTCGACGGCAAGGCCGATTTGGCGGAGTCCAACACCTTCACCGAACCCCTGACCTTGCAGGAGAGTGTGGACGGTCAGACTTTGCTGGGTTTTGAGAAGGCCGGCGGCTCCGACGGCGTCTACTTCCGCTTGCCGACGCTCAACGGCAGCTCGACCTACACCTTGCCGACAGCCGACGGGCTACCGAACCAGCAGTTGACGACCGACGGCTCAGGCCACTTGTTCTGGGCGGCGGTCGGCGCCGGCGCGGGAACCTCGGCCTACGAAGTGGTCCAGAACAGCGGCATCACGCTGACCCAGCGCAACGTGCTCAACTTCGGCTCGGGGTTGCAGTCCTTCGACGAGCCCGGCTCGACGCGGACGACGGTGCAGCCGATCTTTGGCACGACAGCGGGAACGGTCACGCAAGGCAACGATTCTCGACTCTCCAACGCCCGCACGCCGCTGGCGCACAAGACCACTCACCAGATTGGCGGCTCCGATCCGATCACGCCCGCTCTGATCGGCGCCCTGCAACGCAACAACGACTTCATGCTCGGCGCCAACGCCACCAGCCCGGTCTTGGTGCTGCAAGGCGCGTCCAACCAGTCCGCCGCCCTCCAGGAGTGGCGGGACGGCAGCGGATCACTGGCCGCCCTAGTGACGCCCGCCGGCAGCGCCTTCTTTCGCGAGTTCGGCCTCTCGGCCAAGACCGGCTCGACCACAACTACGCAGTTCTTCCAGATCGACGGCCTGAACCGTTTCGGCCTCTCGGCTACGTCCACCGTGTTCGACGTGGTGCGCTACAACGACACGGGTCTGGTCAAGGATCGGCCGTTCCGCATTTTCCGCAACGGCGACATGGAGATCAACGCCACGCTGAGCATCGGTGACGCCGCCGTGGGCGCGGCGCGCACGACGTTCACCGGCCCGTCGATCAGCCTGGGCGCGACCACCACTCCGTCCACGCCGGCGTCGGGCTCGGCCAAACTCTTTCTGGACTCGGGGACCGGGGAGATCTCGGTCCGCAAGTCGAGCGGCGTCATCATCTCCCTGGAAGCGACCGGGACCGGCGGCGCGGGAGGAGGCGGCAGCGGCGGTTCGTTCGGACAGTTCGTTGACAACGAGATCCCATCCGGCACGATCAACGGCTCGAACGCCGTATTCAATCTGGCCTTCACCCCGGACCCCGCCGCAAGCCTCAACTTGACGCGCAACGGCATCGGGCAGCAGTTAGGGATCAAGTACAACCTGGCCGGCAAGACCATCACGTTCCTGGCGGGCAACATTCCGCAGACCGGCGACGTGTTGCGCGCCTCCTACCGCACGGGGGCCTCGCAGGCGGGCGGTGACCTCTCGGGCAACTATCCCAACCCGACGGTCAGCGGACTGCAAGGGCGACTGGTGAGCTCCGGGGCGGCGCTGAATGGCGAGTGCCTGGCCTGGAACGACTTCTCGACCATGTGGGAGCCGGGCCCTTGCGCGCTGGTAACAGATCAGCTCACCTGGACATTCTCCGGCACGCCCGGCGTGGGCGCGCAGCCGCTGACCATGAGCCTGCCGCCGGGCCTGACCGCGGCGACGCTGCAGGACGTGCGAATCGTGACGGCCGCCACCGGCTCGACGGCCACGACCTTCAACATCGAGCGCTGCATCGCCAACTGCACGACCTCCGCCGCCGTCTTCTCACCGATCTATACGAACAACGTCAGCCTGGGCGCCACGCTGCGCAGCGACCTGTTCGGTACGCCTGACAACTCGGTCGTCGAAGGCGGCGACCAGTTCCGGGTGAACTTCGTCTCGATCGGCTCGGGCGTGGCCAACGTCACCATCACGCTGATCTTCAACCACCAGGCGTATGCGGCGCTCGAGACCCAGAGCCCGCTCAACTGCGCCAGCTATTGCGCCGAGATTTGGGACGCCGCGGGCCTGGACCCTTTCCCGTTCGGGCCGCCGCGGCGGGTCGGCGACGCGTGCGTCTGCTTCGGCGCCGAGATGCCGGAACGCGTCGGCTGACGACGTGGTTGATTGGATCAAGCCAGGGCCTTCTCGACCAGCTCACCGTGCACGTCGGTCAGCCGGAAGTAGCGGCCCTGGAACTTGTACGTCAGCCGCTTGTGGTCGACGCCCAGACAGTGCAGGATCGTCGCCTGCAGGTCATGGACGTGGACCGGATCGGCGACGACGTTGTAGGAATAGTCGTCGGTTTCGCCGATCACCTGACCCTTCTTCACGCCGCCGCCGGCCAACCAAGTGGAGAAGCAACGCGGATGGTGATCCCGACCGTAGTTCGTCTCGGTCAGCTTGCCCTGGCAGTAGACGGTGCGCCCGAACTCCCCGGACCACACGACGAGCGTATCGTCGAGCAGGCCGCGCTGGTCGAGATCCTGCACCAGGGCGGCTGAGGCCTGATCGTTGGCCTGGGTCTGAAGCCGCAGGTCGCGGGGCAAGTCGTTGTGCTGGTCCCAGCCCCGGTGATAGAGCTGGATGAAGCGCACGTCCCGCTCCGCCAGCCGCCGCGCCAACAGGCAGTTGGCGGCATAGGTCCCCGGCTTGCGCGAGGCCGGGCCGTAGAGCTCGAAGACGCTGTCGGGCTCGGACGACAAATCCATCAGCTCCGGCACCGACGTTTGCATCCGGTAGGCCATCTCATACTGCGCGATCCGCGTTTCGATCTCCGGGTCGCCGTAGTCGTCAGCCTTGATCTGATTGAGCTCCTCGAGCGTGTCGAGCATCCTTCGCCGCGACGCCTTGCTCATCCCCGGAGGGTCGGTGAGGTAGAGCACAGGGTCTCCCGAGGAGCGGAATTTCACCCCCTGGTAGCGCGACGGCAGGAATCCGGGTCCCCACAGCCGCGAAAACAGCGGCTGGGAGTTGTTGAGCATCGACGGCTGCGCCACCAGCACCACGTAGGCCGGCAGGTTCTGGTTTTCGCTTCCCAACCCGTAGCTGACCCAGGCGCCCATCGACGGGCGGCCGGGCTGCTGGCTGCCGCTCTGAATAAAGGTGATCGCCGGGTCGTGGTTGATCGCCTCGGTGTGCATCGAGCGGATCAGCGTGATGTGATCGACGATGTTGGCGTGGTAGGGCAGCAGCTCGCTGAGCTCGATGCCGGACTGGCCGTGCTTCTGGAATTGGAAGATCGACCGAGCCACCGGCAGAGACTTCTGGCCTGACGTCATGCCGGTAATGCGTTGGCCCTGCCGCACCGAGTCCGGCAACTCCGTCCCATGAAAACGGTCCAGTTGGGGCTTCGGGTCGAAGAGATCGATCTGCGAAGGGGCGCCGGACTGATGCAGGAAGATGACGCGCTTGGCCTTGGGCGCGAAGTGCGGCAACTCGGCCAGCCCGCCCGTGGACGGATTGAGCGTCGGCGCGGCGTCGGCGTCACGGGCCAGCAAGGAGGCCAGGGCCACCCCGCCCAAACCTTGCGCCCCGCGCCGAAACAGCGCCCGGCGGGTGAGTGAAGCTCGCAGCTCGTCGTCCGGCGCCATGATCGCTCCTTAGGATACGCCTCCCGGCTCGGCCTCAGACTACCACGCCGCCCGGCTCCCCGGTTCACTCCCGCGCAAAGCGGAAGATCTCCGGCTGGGCAATGCGGAGATAGTCTCCTGTCTGCAAGAAGATCGAGTGCTCGAGCGAGCCGGCGTTGAAGGCGATCCGCTCGTTGCGCCCGATCGATTCATCCACATACAAGTCGAAGGGCAGAATGGGGCGTCCGAACGGCGGCACCGAGCCGGGGACGAGCCCGGTCAGCTCGAATAACTCGTCGCTGGTGGCGAAGCGGGAGCGCCGGGCGTTGAGCTTCTTGCGGATGGCTCCGGAATCCACGCGCAGGGCGGCGCTCATCACGAACAGGCCGAAGGCGTCGTCGACCTTCAGCAGCAACGCCTTCCCGCCGATCGACAGTTCCTCGCCGCGGACCCGGGCCGAGTCCTCCGACGTCCGCGTGGGCTCGTGCTCGAGCTCGCGATAGGCAACCCCCTGCTCGCTCAGCCAAGCCCGGATGCTCTCGAGGACGTGCATTACGATAGGGGCATGGTACGTCATTCGGCGGCTCTGCTGATCCTGGCCTCGACCGCATTTGCAGGCGAAGGCGTGGTGATGGTGCAGAAGCACGAGAACCTGCGCGACAACTCGACCTCCACCATCCGGCTCTACGTGGAATCCGATAAGGTGGCGGTCAACACCGACGCCGGGGCTCGGCGCACGACCTTCGCCTATTTGGCCGACGAGGGTCTGCTGCGCATCATCGACCACGAGAAGAAGACCGTCCGGGAGATGACCGAGCAGGAGATGGAGCAGATGATGGCCGGCGTGCAGGAGCAGATGACCAAGATGCGCGCCCAGATGGAAGAGCAGATGAAGGGCATGTCGCCCCAGCAGAGGGCGATGATGGAGAAGATGCTGGGCTCCAAGATGGCCCAACTGCCGGGCCCGCCGACGGGCGAGAAGACCGAGTATCGCCGGGCGGGCGGCTCGGCCGAGATCAGCGGCCACGCCTGCGACTGGTACGAAGGCTACCGGGGCGGTCAGATGGCCGCGAAGGTCTGCGCCGCAGACTTCTCCGCGCTCGACCTGAGGCCCTCCGACTTCGCGGTCTTCCGGCGCTTGGCGGAGTTCCTGACCAAGCTTGCCCCGCAGATGGCCGACCAGATGCGTTTTGGCACCGAGGATTGGAGGGAGCGAGGCGGTTTTCCGGGCGTGCCCATGCAGCAACAGATGTTCGACGACGGCAAGGAGATCGCGCAGACCACGCTCGAGAGCGCCGATCGGGAGTCGATCGACAGTGTGGTCTACGATGCGCCGGCCGGCTACGAGCGCAGCCGCGGCCTAGCGCCCCGCTAGCTTCGAGGGACCGGGCTAGCCGAGATACTTCGACAGGTCCGGGTGCAACAGCTTGTCGATCTCGGGCGTGTCGATGTTGCTGGGCTTGACCACCGTGGCGGGAGAATCGATGCGCTTGGGCGGCGTCTGCCCCTGCATCGCGGCGATCACCGTCTTCACCGCTTCGTAGCCGATGTTGAAAGGGTCCTGCACCACCAGGGCGTCGATCACGCCGGCGCGCATGTCCTTCTCGATCGAATCGCTCGAATCAAAGCCCACCATCCGCACCTTGCCCACTAGGTCGCGGCTCTTGAGCGCCTGCGCCGCGCCCACCGTGGCCGGCTCGGCGGATGCAAACAGCGCGCTGAGCTCCGGGTTGGCCGTCAGCATGTTCTCGGTCACGGCCAAAGCCTTGGCGCGGTCGGACATACAATACTGCTCGGCCACCTTGAGGATGCCCGGAAACTCCTTCGCCAAGGTCTCCTGAAAACCCGCCTCGCGCTCCATGGTCGAAGAGCTTCCCGGAACCATCTTGACGATCGCGATCGTCCCCTTCCCGCTCAACAGCTCGCCCATCGCCCGGGCCGCCAGCGCGCCGGCGTCGTAGTTGTTGGTCGAGACATAGGAGACGTAATTCTCCGTGTTGATGCCGGAGTCGAAGATCGTCAGCGGCACGCCCTCACGCGCGGCGCGCTCGACCACGCTCACCAGCGAGGTGGCCTCGGTGGGCGCCAGCACGATGCCGTCGAGCCGGGCGTTGATCATCGAATCGACGATCTCGATCTGCCGCGAGAAGTCCGTCTCGGCCGCCGGGCCCTTCCAGTCAATCTCGATGTCCGCTTCCTTTCCCGCGGCTTCCGCTCCGGCATGGACGCTCTGCCAAAAAACATGCGCCGTCGCTTTGGGGACGACTCCGATGCGCTTCTTGGTGGAGCGATTGCACGCGCTGACGGCCAGGGCGGCGGGCAGAGCGGTCAGCAGGAATTCCCGGCGAAACATGGCGAAGGGGGTATTGTATCTCGAACGCGAGCCCACAAACGCTTTACGATGACGAAGGAGCACCCGTCCGCATCATGGAAGAACGCCGCCGCAAGCCTCGCAACGCAACGCCCGTCTCCGGAGACATCACCATTGGAATGGAGCGCAGCAACGGCGAGCTCCAGACCCGTCGGGTCCGCCTGGTGGACGTGAGCGAGTGGGGCCTCGGCTTCAACACCGACAAGCCCATGGTGGTAGGGGCCAAGCTCTACGTGTGGGGCTCGGCGCTGCCGCACGCTCCCGACGAGGCGCGGCGCACGCAGATGCAGGTCGTACACTGCCGCCTGCTGTCCGAAGAAGGGCTCTACCGCGCCGGCTGCGCCTACGAAGGCGCTCCTCGCAGCCGCGGAGACGCCGCCGTCCCCAAAGCCGAGAGCTCTTTGGTGGACCTGTATGAGGTCCTCCAGGTCAGCCCGTCCGCGGATAACGAGACGATCCACCGCGTCTACCGATTCCTGGCCCAGCGCTACCACCCCGACAATCCGGACACCGGCGACCAGACGGCCTTCCAGGCGGTGCTGCAGGCCTATCAGGTCCTCAGCGACCCGGAACGGCGCGCCGCCTACGACCTCTCCTACCAGGGCGCCAAGACCCTGCGCTGGAAAATCTTCGAAAAACCGAGCGGGGCCGAGGGGATCGAGGCCGAGCGGCGGATGCGCTCCGGCATCCTTTCGGCGCTCTACGCCAAGAAACGCACCGATCCCGAAGGACAGGGCATGATGCTGCGGGAGATCGAAGACCTGCTCGGCTGCCCCCGCGAGCACCTGCAGTTCCCTTTCTGGTACCTGCGCCGCAAGGGCCTGATCGAGGGTCCGCAGAACGGCCGCTACGAGATCACCTTGGACGGCGTGGACGCCGCCGAGGCCTACGAGAGCGAGGGCTACGGTCCGAAGGCCGCCACGATCCCGCAGATCGAGGCCCCGAAGGGGCGGGGCTGAGCCCCTTCGGGCCGGCCAGTGCTCAGAGCTTCTTGAGCCCTTCGAGCGAAAACTCCGGGGACTGACAATAATCGATCGTCTTGTGCTCGCGTTCGAAGATCTGGGCGGCTGCCTCCGGAATCTTCGCGGCGATGTCGAGCGGAATCGTGTGCACGCCGTGCTGGTCCCCGTGCAGCAGGTCCCCGGGCTTGATCGTCACGCCGCTGATCTTGACGGGCTTGCCGAACTCCACCATGTGCACATAGGCGTGCGAGACGCTCACGT
The DNA here is from genome assembly GCA_016125275.1 of Acidobacteriota bacterium. Lineage (GTDB taxonomy): Bacteria > Acidobacteriota > Terriglobia > Bryobacterales > UBA6623 > RI-231. The sequence continues at coordinate 583,888 of WGMB01000002.1, forward strand.
GCCGCGAAAAGAAGTGGAAGCCCAGCAAGCGCACCTCGTTGAGGTCGCGCACGCTGCCGTCGGTCACCACGCCCACCGCGCCCAACGCATGGTGGATGCTACCGTTCACCTCTCCCCAGAACGAGCCCACGCCGGTCGGGTCATCCAGATCCTGCAGCACGATCACACGCGGCGCCGGGATCGACACGATGTAGTCCCACCAGTCATGGCGCGCCACATAACTGCCGCCTTGCGGAGCCTTCGTGGAGGCACGGATCGTCGCCGGCACGGCGTAGCCCACCATGCCGCCGAGCTCCGGGAAGACCGGCTTGATGTCCGGCGGCAGAAAGCCTTCGTTGCGGGGCCGCACGTCGAACGTCTCGATCGCGTTGGCCGCCGTCGGCGTATCCATGCGTTTGAGCGCCAGCAGCGTCTTGAAGTCCACCGGGCTGGCCGGCGAGGGAACGGCGGCCGCGGCCGGAGACAGGCCCAGCGCCGCGGCGGAAGAGAGGAAGTGTCGACGATCCATGGTGCTCCTCTTGGGCCTTCGCCGTGCGCGAAGCCGCCGGTATCGTACTACGAACCGCCGTCGCCCGTCCCCTCGCCCATCACTTGCTGGTGGCCGAGCGCCTGCAGCGCCTGCGTCAGGTCGTCGCGCAGCTTCACGTCCGCTCCCATCACGTTGGCGTAGCGGATGGTGCGAATGTGGCGCACGTCGAAGGTCAGATCGTCGGCCGACTGCGCCAGCACGATCCAATCCTTCTTCCAGGCGTCGGCCAAACCGGCCTCGTAGTACACGTTGGGATTCTTTCCGGTGAAATCGACGATCACAATGTCGGCGGCGGCGATCTGCTCCTTCAAGTCCTCCACGACCGGGCGCGAAATGTAGATCTGGTCGGCCCGCACGCAGTCGATGCCGAAGCTCTGGATCGTTTCAGCGATCACGCGGTGGACGAAGTCGAGCTCCTGCGCGAACGGCATCACGACGAAGGCGCGCGGCTGCTGCTTGCGAATCTCGACCTTTTCGAAGCGAGCCCTGGTGCGGAAGGTCCGCAGCCCCACCTGGCCGATCTGGTAGAACTCGTCGAACACCGTCAACTGCTGCACGTCGTTGTCGTAGAGCGTGATGCGGCTGCCGTTGAACTCCACCCGCAAGTGATAGGTCTGGTCCACAGCCACCGAGTGGCGGCGGCCCACGGCTTGGCGGTGTTGGTAGATGGGCCCTTGGATGACCTTGCCGACGAAGAACTTGGAGTCGAACGCCGCCGTGCCGGCGTAGAAGTAGCTGTCGGGCCCGGAATAGCGGAACACCAGGCTGGCTTCGAGCGAGAGCTCGTCGTTGCGCGTCTTGCGCCCTTCCAGCGGCGTGATGTCCGCGGAAATCGACCCGTTCTTGACGCGGTCGCCGAACAACAAGGTCTGTTCCAGGGAACGCGGTTTGAGCGGCGACGTGAAGCCGCTCTCGTCCACATCCCAGTCGTCCTGCAGCATCGAGTATCGAAACTTGGCCACGGCGGACGCCCTCCCCTTTGCGCGGTCTCCATTCTACCCCCGCCCCGCAAGGCCGGCGGCGGCCTATGCTACCCTGCAACGTCGGTCAGCATGGCGGCTCTGCTCGAACTCGAAGGCATCGAAAAGCGCTTCGGCGGCGTGCATGCGCTGCGCGGAGCGGACCTGCGCGCGCACGCCGGGCAAGTCCACGCTTTGTTGGGCGAAAACGGGGCGGGCAAGTCGACGCTGATGAAGATCATCGCCGGCATGCAGCGCCGCGACGGCGGCTCGATGCGCTGGCAGGGCGGGACGGTCGATTTCGCACGGCCAAAGGAAGCCCACGAGGCCGGCGTGGCGATGGTGCACCAGGAATCCCTGCTGGCCCACCACCTGACCGTGGCCGAGAACCTCTTCTTGGGCCGCGAGAACCTGCGAGGTCCCCTGCTCGACGACGGCGGGATGCGCGAAGCCGCCCAGCGTCTGATCGAGGCGCACAAGTTCCCGCTGCAAGCCGACTGGCGCGTGGAGCGGCTGAGCCCGGCCGAGCGGCAACTGGTGGAGATCCTGCGGGCGCTGCAAGGGCAGTCGAAGCTGGTCATCTTCGACGAGCCGACGTCATCGCTCTCCGACGCCGAAGCCGAGGAGGTCTTCCGCATCGTGCGGCAGATGCGCGAGCGCGGCGCCGCGATTCTCTACATCACGCATCGGCTGGTGGAATTGGCCGAGATCGCCGACCAAGTCACGATCCTTCGCGACGGAGAGACCGTGCACGCCGGTCCGTTCGCCGAGCTGACGACCGACGAGATCGTGCACCACATGGTGGGCCGCGAGGTGGAGCACATTTACGCGCGCGAGCCGCTGCCGCCCGGACCGGAGCTGCTGCAGGTCGACCTGCCCGGGGCGCGCTTTTCAGTGCGGGCGGGCGAGATCGTCGGGCTCGCCGGCCTCATGGGCGCCGGCCGCACCGAGCTGTGCCAGACGCTGTTCGGCGTGACGCCGGCGGCCGAGGGCTCGATCGAGGTGGAAGGGACCAACGTGCTGCCTCGCTCGCCGCGCGAAGCCGTCGAGGCCGGCATTGCCCTGATCACTGAAGACCGCCAGCGAACGGGTTTGGCGCTGGACCTGCCCTTGGCGACGAACATGACGCTGGCGCGGCTGGACGGCGTGGTGCGCAGCGGCCTCTTGCGCTTTCAAGACGAGCGCGCCGTGGCCAACAGCTTCATCGAGAAGTTGCGGATACGGGCCGCGGGGCCGGAACAGCGAGCGGGCAAGCTTTCCGGCGGCAACCAGCAGAAAGTCGTGATCGCGAAGTGGCTCTACCGCGAGCCGACCGTGGTGCTGTTTGACGAGCCGACCCGCGGCATCGACGTGAACGCCAAGCGGGAGGTCTTCGGCTTGATGGATCAGATGGCGCGCGAAGGCAAGGCCATCCTGATGGTCAGCTCCGAGCTGCCGGAGCTGTTGCAGGTGGCCGACCGCATCCTGGTGATGCGCGAGGGCCGAATCGTGAAGGAGCTGCCGCGCGGGACCACGCAACAGGAGGTCATGCACTTCGCGGCGCTGGGGGATGGAGAGGCGATTCCACGATGAAGTTGCGGTCCGGGATGTTGCAGAAGCTGCTGCCGTTCTTGAGCCTGATCGGGCTCTTCGTGTTCCTGTCGATTGCGTCGCCGTACTTCCTTACGGCCACGAATCTGGCCTCGGTGGTGCGGCAAACGGCTGTGATCAACATCATGGCGCTGGGCATGACGCTGATCATCGTCTCCGGCGGCATCGATCTTTCGGTCGGGGCGATCCTGGCTTTTTCCGGCGTGGCCGGCACGATGGCGATGGCGGGGGGGCAGCCGATCTGGATCGGCCTGCTGGTCGGCGTCGTCTGCGGCACGGCCTGGGGCCTGCTCAACGGCCTGTTGACGACGACGCTGCGGATTCCGCCGTTCATCGTCACGCTGGGCACGCTCGGTATCGCGCGCGGCGTCACCTTGATCCTCTCGGGCGGCTTGCCGATCACGGGACTGCCGCCGGAGTTGGCCTTTCTGGGCGAAGGAATGGTCTTCGGCGTCCCCTTCGTTCTGCTGGTGCTGCTGGCGACGGCGGGACTGGTGCACGTGACGCTCGACAAGACCAAGCTCGGCCGTTACACCTACGCCATCGGCAGCAACGTGCAAGCGGCGGTCTACGCGGGCATTCCCGTGGCGCGCTATACCGTGGCCGTCTACGCCATCTCCGGAGCCCTGTGCGGATTGGCGAGCCTGATCGAGGCCTCCCGGCTGATGACCGGTCAGCCGACGGCGGGCCAAGGCTACGAGCTCCAGGTGATCGCCGCGGTGGTCATCGGCGGAGGCAGCCTCACCGGCGGCGAAGGCAGTGTGGCGGGCACTCTCGTGGGCGCCTTCATCATGGGCCTGCTGGCCAACGGCAGCGACCTGCTGGGCATCAACCCTTATCTGCAACAGGCCATCATCGGCGGCATCATCATCCTGGCCGTGGCGCTCGACGAGGCTCGCAAGCGCCGCTTCGCCCGCTAGGCGCGCGCCAAGGCGCCGGACCTTGTCTCACTATTTGCGGGCGGCCCCCGGCTTCGCCTAGACTTGGCAGCGCATGAAAGGCAAGGTTCTCTACGAGTGGGTCCGCAAGATCCATATGTACGCCGGATTGCTGACGTTCATGGCGTTCGTGATCTGGGGAGTCACGGGCGTGCATGCCGTCTTCCTGCCCAAGCCCGGCGAGTTTACTCCGCCGCCGGTTTCATCGGTGCGGGAGGTCCCCTTCCAGGCCGACGGCTCCCTCGACGACAAGCAGCTCGCCGCGGCCATCTCCGACGTGATCCAGGTTCCCCTCGCCGGCGGGCGGTACAACATCCACCGCGACAAGGATCTGAACCTCGCGTTCAACATCTTCACCATCAATGGCGGAAGGGAAGTGACGTTTCTCGAGGAGCAAGGAATCGTCCGCGTGGACCATCGCGCCAACAGCTTCTTGAGCTACCTTTCGTCGATGCACACGGCGCATTCGGGCCGGATGCGCCTGACGCTGGCCTCGACCGCCTGGGGCTACTACAACGAGATGTCGATCTGGGCGTTCGTGTTCATGACGCTCTCCGGCATCTACATGTGGCTGGCGACGCGCCCCAAGCTGCGCTGGGCGCAGGCGTCGTTCGTGGGGATGGCCGCCCTGACGGCGGCGCTGTGGATCGTGATTCGGTGACGCCATGTTCCGACTGATGCGCAACATTCACCTGGGGCTGGGCCTGCTGTTCGTCGGCATGGCGCTGATCTTCGGCTTGAGCTCGCTGGTGATCGTCTTCCGCCCGCGCCTCGAGACCAAGCCCGTGGACTCGGAGAGACAAGTGAACATTTCGGCGGAAGCGGCGGCGAGCCCGCGGGCCGCCGCCCGGGAGCTGATGGCCGAGCACGGCCTCGCGGGCGATCTGCGGCAGATCCAAGAAGATGGCGACACGGTCAAATTCCGCATCGTGCGCCCCGGCGAGACCGCCGAGGTGGAATATTCCCGCTCGAACGGCCAGGCCACGGTGAAGCTGCGCCGCCAGGGCGCGCTCGAGACCATGGTGCAACTGCACACCAACCACGGCCTTTGGCACGACTACGTGCCCTCGAACCTGTGGGCCGCGATCTCGCTGCTGACGTCGCTCGGGCTGCTGCTGCTCGGCGTCTCGGGGATCTACTTGTGGTTCTCGTTCCACAAGGAGCGGGTCATCGGCGGCTGGCTGCTCGGGCTCGGTCTGGCGTTCTCGCTGGTTGTGCTCGTCCTGACGCGGCTGGAACAGTAGCGCTAGAATCAGCGCCAGGAGCGGCGCATGATGTCGATGGCGGCCGAAGTTCGCAAAAAGCTGACCTGGGAGGACATCCGCGACTTGCCCGAGGGCGAGAAGGCCGAGCTGGTCGAGGGGGAGCTGTACTTGGCGCCGACTGCCGGAACTCCGCATCAATCGATCGGAACGCGTCTGACGGTCCTGATCTTCAATTTCGTCGAAGAGCGCGACTTGGGATGGTTCAGCGGACGGGATGTGCACTACGTCTTCGACGAGCACAACCACTTCGAGCCGGACCTCTCCTTCGTCGCCAAGGACCGCATGCACCTGATCCGTGGGCCCTATGTGGACGGGCCGCCCGATCTCGCCATCGAGATCCTCTCGCCCTCCAATCGCAAGCACGACACCGAGCTCAAGTTCCGCTACTACGCCCGGTTCGGCGTGAAGGAATACTGGATGGTCGATCCGGACGCCAAGGCGATCGCGATCTTCGCGCTCGAAGGCGCCGACTACGAGCTCGTCGGGGAGTTCACGCCCGGCCAGCCGATCCGCAGCCGGGTGCTCGAAGGCCTCTCCTTCGATCCCGCCAAGATCTTCTAGCGGCGGGCCTCAGGCCGCGCCGCCGCAGATCATCCGATCGATCGAACGAATCAACGGTGGAAACAAGGCCCCGCCGCCCTCTCGCTCCAGCAAGGCCACCGCCACATAGCGGTACTCGCCGGCCTCCACCAGGGCGCCGTCGGCGTGGTAGTTCCGCCAAGTGCCGCTCTTGCGGTAGATGGAGCGGCCCGGCACGTCAGCCAAACCGGCCACGAACTTGTGGCGGATACCCGGCGCCGACAGGATCTTCTTGATCTCCGCGCTGGCCTGTTGGCTGATCAGCCGCCCCTCTTCGACCAGCCAGAAGAAGCGCGCCGTCTGGGCCGCGGTCGCCCCGTGCGAGAGGTTGTGCAGCGGGTCGCGCTTCCAGCGGTCGTTCGGGCCGCCGTAGCCCTTGCCCAGCCACAAGCCGCCATTCTCCTGCGGGTCATAGAAGCGGTACTTGCGCAAGGTGCGGGCGATGTACTCGAATCCGATGGTCTGGATGGCGCGCGAGGCGTCGACGTTGCTCGAAAAGCGCGTCAGGCGGGTGAACATCTCCCGCACAGCCGGCGTGTAGCGTAGCAGCCCCTCCTGGATGCGCTCGAAGCCGGCGATCAGGATCGCGATCTTCGGCAAGCTCGCCGCATACAGCATGGCGTGGTCATTCAGGCCCGCATAGCGCAGCTTGTCCGGCCGGCTCAGGTCGAGCAGCGCGACGGCCATGCGTCCGCTGTCGAGATCCGGCCGCAGGCCGAGATCCACGACGCTGCGACGCAGAGCCTCCTGCAAGGTCGCGTCGGCGGCCGGCAGCATCTCGCAGCTCGACGCGGGCGGCGGCGGCTCGGAGGCGCGCAGATTGGCAACTTGGGGGAGAGTAACCAGGCCGGGAACCAGGCCCAGGAACGCACGACGTGTGGCAGCCATAGGCAGTGCGGATTTCCCCCCAGGGTAGTCCAGGTCCGCCGCTCGGCGCCAGCGCTATTTCGCGGACCAGCCGTTTGGGGGTCAACGGTTTAGCGCCCCGCCCACCTCCGCCGGAGAGGTCGAACCGTGCTACGTTCCTGAGGATGCGCAGCCATTCCGTCGCCCTTTTGCCCGGGGACGGCGTCGGTCCCGAAGTCGTCGCCGAAGCCGTCAAAGTCCTCCGCGCCGCCGCTCGGCTCGACGGCGGGTTCGAGCTCGCCATGGAAGAGATCTCCATCGGCGCCGGCGAATACCTGCGTAGCGGCGAGGCGATGTCAGAGCAGGCCTTCCAGCGCATCCGCGCCAAGGACGCCGTGCTACTGGGCGCCATGGGCCTGCCGAGCGTACGGCTGCCTTCCGGCGTGGAGATCGCCCCGCAACTCGACCTGCGCGAGCGGCTGGACCTCTACGCCGGCCTTCGCCCCATCCGCCTCTACCACCCCCGCTTCTCGCCGTTGGCGTCGAAGCGGGCCGGCTCCATCGACCTGCTCCTGGTGCGCGAAAACACCGAAGGCATGTTCTGGTCGCGCAAGGGTTCTCTTGTGGCGAACGATGACGAGCGGATCGACGGCCTGCGCATCTCCCGCGCCGGATCCGAGAGACTCTTCCGAGCCGCCTTCGAGCAAGCCCGCGCTCGGCGAGGCAAGGTCACCCTCGTCGACAAAGCCAACGTGCTGCCGTCGCTGGCTTTCTTCCGCGGCATCTTCGACGAGGTCGCCGCCGAGTTCCCCGACATTGAGACCGAGCGGATCTACGTGGACGCCGCGGCGCTCTATCTGGTGCGCCGGCCGGAATCCTTCGACGTGATGGTCACCGAGAACATGTTCGGAGACATCCTCTCGGACTTGGCGGCCGGGCTGATCGGCGGCATGGGGATGGCCCCGTCGGGCGACATCGGCGACCGCCACGCGGTCTTCCAGCCGTCGCACGGCTCCGCGCCGGACATTGCCGGTCAAGGCGTCGCCAACCCGACGGCCACGATCCTGTCGGCCGCCCTGCTGCTGGACTGGTTGGGTGAGAAGGAGGCGGCCGGGGCCGTCTCGCGCGCTGTGGAGAGAGCCCTCAACGATCCGGCCCAATGGACGCGCGACCTGGGCGGCGAGCAGAGCTGCGCCGGGCTGGGCGACGCCGTGGTCGCCCAGCTCGGCTGAACGCGCCCTTTAGGGCTTCCGAGAATCCGAGATCATCGAGCCGATCTTCTGGAAGTCTTGGCTCGACATGCCGCCGCCGATCAGCTCGAGCTCGTACTTGTCGCCGACAAACGGGTCGATGATGACCTTGTACGGGTTCTTCCGCTTGAGCTCCTTGATCTCCTTCAACTGCCACTGTCGGGAGTGATCGATGTTGTCCACCGAGTCGTAGCTGATGCGGTCGTCGGTGATGAGCAGGCGCCCGGTGCAGCCGCTGCCGATGCGGTGGTTGTGGCGGGCTTGGTAGGTCATCTCCACCGACGAGGCCTTGGGCGCGACGGCCGCTGAAGCGGAAGTGGCGGCCGCGGCGGGCCCGCTGGTCATGGTAGCCGGAGCGATGCCCTGGGCCCAGCGCGAGAAGCGGCTCGCGTCGCCGCTCAGGAGCCGGAAGTTGAGAGCGTTCGAGCCGTTGACGGCCTCCACCGTCTCCACGGTCAACACGTTGTTGTTCACGCTCATGTTGCGGATGTTCTCGCGGCGGATGGCGAAGGAGGCGTCCATACGTTCCGAGTTCAAGAAGAGGAGCAAGTCGTCCGCTGTGGCGATCTGGCCGCTGGCGGCCCCGAACGGGATCGCAAGCTCCGCCTCCGCGGCCTCCACAGGCAATTGCGCCTGGAGACCGGGCGCGGCCAGAACCATCATCAGACAAATTGCGGGCACTAATTTTCGGATCATGAAATCCCCCTTTCGACGTTCTATCTACCGCGGCGTCCGCTTCGACACCGCTTGCTGGGCGAGGTCTCCGCGCTGTAACCGAACGATCGAGCTCTCCTCGATGTCCTGTCGATTTCGACGACAAGAGCGCCTCGAAAAGGGCCGGATCTGCGCGAGACTTTCGAAGTTTATTATACGGGGCGCCCGCGGGCTGTTCAGGGCGAGCCGCCGCGAGGCCCAAAATCCCCCAAGAAACGCGGACGCCGCAACCGGGGTCTGTATAATATCGATTGTTCATGCGCACTCTCGGCATAGCCCTCGGTCTCGGCCTCGCGGCCAGCATCCTGTCGGCGGCCCCCTCGGCGCAGGACAGGAGCTTGTTCGTCGAGAAGCTCTATCCGGCAATGCGGGCGGCCCAGTGCCACATGTGCCACAACGACAACGGAGTGGCGTCGGGCACGCGCTTTGAGTTTCCGCCTGACGACGCGACGCCCGAGCAAATCTACAAGTTCGGATTGGGGCTCGACAAGGTCGTCAACCATGACGACCCCTCGACCTCCCTGCTCTATCTGAAGCCGACCAACCGGACCAAGCATCCCGGCGGGGAGCGGATCAAGCAAGGCAGCCCCGAAGAGAAGCTGTTGCTCGAATGGGTGAACCGGCTCGCCGGCCTGACCCCGGAAGAGATCGCTGCGGCGGGAGACCTGGTCGCCGGCCCCAGCGAGGAGCGCCACGCCTTGAGCGTGCGCCGGCTGACGCACTCGCAATACAACAACGCGGTGCGCGACCTCGTCGGCGAGTTGAGCCGCCCGGCCGACCAGTTCCCGCCGGAAGACTTCATCCACGGCTTCAAGAATCAGATTCACGGCCAGTCGACCTCTCCGCTGCTGATGGAGGCCTACTCGGCCGCCGCCGAGAAGGTCGCCACCAACGCCTTCCGCGGCGGCGACCAGAATCATCTGATTCCCTGCGAGCCTAGCGGCCCGGCCGACGCGGATTGTTTCGCACAGTTTGTCAGCGCGTTCGGACGCCGGGCGTTCCGCCGCCCGCTGAAGGCGAACGAAGTTTCGCGCTACACCGACCTGGCGCTCGAGCTCGGCCGCGAGGAAAAGGATTTTCTCGCCGGCGTGCGCATCGTCGTGGAGGCGATGCTGCAATCACCAAGCTTCTTGATGCGCTTTGAGTACGGTCCGGGCAGCGACTACGAAGCCTACGAGAACGCCAGCCGGCTGAGCTTCTTCCTTTGGGACACGATCCCGAATGAGTGGTTGCTCGATCTGGCTGAGCGCAAGGAGCTGGTCACGGCCGAGCAGGTCGAGCGCGCCGCGCGCCGTATGCTCGACGACCCGCGAGCCACCGCCTCGATGGACGAGTTCCTCTCGCAGTGGCTGCGCTTCGACCGCGCCCTGAAGACGATCCGCGACCGCGCCTTCTACCCGGACTTCAACAGCGAGTTGGCCTCGGCCATGACCGAGGAGACGCGCCGCCTGTTCAACTACATTGCCTGGAACGACCGCGATTTCCGCGAGCTGTTCACCGCCGACTACACCTTCGTGAACGCGGACCTGGCCAAGGTCTACGGGCTGCCCGCCCCGGCCGAGCCTTTTGACAAGGTCAGCTATCCGGCCGACTCCGGCCGCGCCGGCATCCTCGGCCAAGGTGCGTTCCTGCTGGTCACCTCCAAGCCCGCGGACACCTCGCCCACCGAGCGCGGCCTGTTCGTGCGCGAACACTTCCTGTGCCAGAACGTCCCGCCGCCGCCGCCCGGTGTCAACGCCGCGCTGCCGCCGCTGAGCGACGCCAAGCCGATGACCAATCGCGAGCGGCTGGGCGTCCACCTGACCGGCGAAGGCTGCATGGGCTGCCACAAGCTGATCGACCCGATCGGCCTGGGCCTGGAGCACTTCGACGCCATCGGACAGTTCCGGGCGCAATATCACGTGCTGATTCCCCCCACGCGGGATCAGCAGCAACGCAAGATCAAGACCGAAACCACCGAATACTACCTGGACATCGATCCGACGGCGGAGATCGTCGGCATTCCTCAATCGTCCTTCACCAACCCCAAGGAGTTGGGCAAGGTGTTGGCGGAAGACGAAAGCTGTCAGAAGTGCGTGGTGAAGCAGTTGTTCCGCTATGCGTTGGGGCGGGAAGAGACCCTCGCTGACCGGCCGGCGATCGACCAGGCGCTCGAACGTTTCGAGCAGTCCGGTTTCAAGTTCCGTGAGTTGATCTTGTCGCTGGTCTCGTCCAAGCCGTTCCTAGGAGCCCAAAGCTGATGCCGAATTCCCTGTCTCGTCGAACCTTCCTCCGCGGAGTCGGTCTCACCGGCGCCGCCGTCCGCGTGGGCCTTCCGGGCCTGGCTGCCATGTTCAACTCGAACGGCACGGCGCTGGCGGCGACGACCAATCAGGCCTCCTCGGAAATTCCGACGCGGTTCGTGCTCTGGTTCAACGGCAACGGCATCATCGAGCGCTACTGGATCCCGCGGCAGACGGGCGCGAATTGGGACATGCCGCCGTGTTTGGAGCCGCTGGCGCGCTTCAAGGACCGCACCCACGTCATCACCGGGCTCGACAGCCCGTCGGCGCGTATGCCCGGCCCGGGCAACGACCACCACCGCTCGATGAGCTCCCTCATGTCGGGCACGTCCTTTACCGGGCGCGGCGCGGGCGGTCCCTCGATCGACCAGATGATCGCAAACGAGATCGGGCGCGACACGCGGTTCCGCTCACTCCAGATCGGCGTCTGCCAAGAGTCATTTGGCGAGTCCATCCAGCGCAACATGAGCTGGGCGGACCGCGACCGGCCGCTGCCGCCGGAGATGCTGCCGCAGCGCCTGTTCGACCGGCTCTTCGGCACCAAGGAAGCGCACTGGATCGACCGGAAGAAGTCCGTGCTCGACGCTGTCCGCGAGGATGCGGCCTCGGTCCGCGGCTCGCTGGGCTCCACGGACCAGGTGCGCCTGGACGAGTACCTCGCCTCGGTTCGCGACGTGGAAAAGCAGGTGGCGAGCCTGCCGCCGGAGTACAGCCGGGTGGTGGAACGCCCCGCCGAGGGCGGCGATCTGAAGGATTGGCCGCGCATCGCCAAGATCCAGTCCGACCTGCTGGTCCACGCTTTCTCCTCGGGCCAGACCAACGTGGCCAGCTACATGCTCACCAAGTGCCAGGGCCTGTCGCGCTTCCCCTGGCTGGGCCACACCAGCCAGCGGCACCACGAGTACACGCACGGCGAGGTGGAGACGCCGGAAGGGCAGCGCATCATGAGGGACATCAACCGCTGGTTCGTCGAGGAGTTCTCCTACCTGCTGGCGAAGCTGGAAGCCACGCCCGAGGGCGACGGCACGTTGCTCGACCGGACCTGCCTGACGATGGTGCACGAGCACGCCGAGGCCAACGCGCACAAGAACAGCGGCCTCGCCGTGGTGCTGGCCGGCGGCGCGCCGGGCCTCAAGGGCGGCCTGCACACGCGGATCGCCGGCACCGTGGGCGACCTGTACTTGACGCTCGCCTCGGAGGTCTTCAAGACTCGCATCTCCGAGTTCCCGACGTCGTACCGCAAGCTGCACGAGATCGTCTAGAGAAGCCCGTGCGTCTGGCGGCTCCGGTTCTACGGGAGCGAGATCCATTGCCCGCCGCCGAGTCGGCGACCGAGGAAGGCTTGGTCGCGATCGGCGGCGCCCTTACCGTCCCGCGTCTCAGAGAAGCTTACTCCCGGGGCCTGTTTCCCTGGTCGGCGCGACCCGTCACGTGGTGGTCTCCGGACCCTCGGGCCGTCTTTCCCCTGGACGGGCTCCGCGTCTCGCGGCGCCTGGCGCAGAAGATTCGCCAGCAGCGCTACCGGGTGAGCGTGGACGAGGCCTTCCCGGCCGTGATCGAGGCCTGCGCCTCGCAACCGCGCCAGGGCGAGACCACCTGGATCACGCAGCCTTTCCAGAAGGCCTACGCCGAGCTGCACCAGGCCGGCGCGGCGCACTCACTCGAGATCTGGGGAGAGGACGGCTCTCTCGTCGGGGGAGTCTACGGCGTCGCCACGGGCGCCTGCTTCTCCGGCGAATCCATGTTCCACCGTCGCCCGGACGCCTCCAAGCTGGCGCTGTACCACCTGGTGGAGCGCCTGCGCGAGAAGGGCTTTCAGCTCTTCGACGCCCAGGTGCTCAATCCGTTCACCGAGCAGATGGGAGCCGTCGAGATCTCCCGCAGCCAGTTCCTGGCCCTGCTGCGCCGGGCGATCGCGGTGGATGCTGGGTTCTGAAGGGAGCTACGGCAGGGGCGACACCGAAAAGAGCTCGATGGCCTTTTCAGAGAGAGGCTCCGGTACGCAGGGGATCGGGGCCGCCCAGCACTGGTCGCCGCCGACCGGCCGATGGATGGTTCCTAACTCGCTGTGGCCGATCGGCTCGAGCTCGACCATCGGAGGCGTCCCCCAGTCCTCCAACCTCGGCTCCGGCACGAAAGGCAGCGCCGCCAGGAAGCCCAGCGGCAGCAAGAACTGCAGGCTCTTAGGGCTCCATCCCGAGAGCCACGGCGCTACCGCCACGGCTGCCAGGAACAAGCACAAGCCGAGCACGTTGCCAACTCCAAACCGCGGGTCAGGCGCGGTAACGAACCAAGCGGCCGAGCCGAACGCGAGCGCTCCGCCCAACAGCCAAGCGGCTCCGGCCCGGAGCCGGCGTCCCGTCAGCAGCCCGAGCCCTGCCACGACGGCCGCACCGATCAGGAGCCAGCCGCAGACGTCCACCAGGGCGTCCTGGCGGTGGTTGCCCCACCACGGGCTGATCCAGCTCCAGTCCTGCGGGGCGTGGTCGGCGGGACCCCACTTGGCCCACCACTCGATCATCCGAGCCTCCTTGGCGGCGGTCGCGTCGGTTACCGCCCACGGCAATTCGGTCAGGCAGGTCGCCCCGACGGGATAGGCCAGGCAGCCGCTGAGCACGGCGGCATTCAGGCACGCCAGGCCCCCGGCCAGCAGACCCATCCCGACGGCGGCGCGGGAGCGCCAGACGCTGCCGGGGATCCGCCAGGCCGTCGCCAGCACCATCGGCGCCGCCACGAACACGGCTGAAAGCTTCACCAGGACGGCGAACGTCGCCGTTGCGACCATCATCTGCGGCGCGGCTTCGCTGCCGGGATTCCGCAGCGCAGCCCAAGCCTGCACGGTCAGCAGCAGAATCACGATGGCAACGAGCGGGTCGTTGGCGAGCGCCGACAGGTCGAGACACAACAGGGAGCCGACAGTCCCCAGTGTCAGTGTCGCCAGAACGGCCAAAACGGCCGGCGGGCTCAGCCTCCCGTCCTCAGCTTCCGACGCGCGAGCGATCCAGGCGTAAAGCCCCGCCAGGCCGGCCGCCGCCAAAACGGGCGTCATGCTGAAAGCCGACTTCCAGCCCAAAGCCGGAATGTAGAACAGAGCCGCGAGCTTGTAATAAAGGGAATTGAAAGCGAGGCGTCCGTGAATATTGGCCAAACCGGGCGTCGTGGCGGCCTCCTGAATCCAGCGTACGGCCTGCATGTGATAGAGGCCTGTGTCGTAGCTGGCTCGAGGAGCCGCCGCAGCGCAATGGACAAGAAACGCGGCGGCGGCTAAGAAATAGAGCCCTTCAAGACTCCAAACGGCCGCCTTCCAGATATCGCGCCGAACCCAGGCGCAAACCGCCCCGCCCGCCAGAATTGCCGCCTGCACGCCGCCGCGGATGGGAGCCGCGAAGTGAACGACGGTCACGAGCGCCCCCGCCGTCAGCGCCCCCAGGACCACCAGATCGCCCAACCCGGGCCTTGGAATCCGTAGCACCCGGGCGACCGCCGCGCCGTACCCTGCAACACTCCCGCCTGCGATGAGAATCGAGACGCCAATGACGAAGAAACTGTAGGCCTCCATGGTTGTACGACGGCTTCCGAAAGGCTACCCAGATCCAGCGCCATGCGAGAAGGCCGGGGCGACGCTGCGATACCGCCGGTTGGAGGGATGCGTCTCGGGCGCGAGAAGGCTAGGGTATCGAAACTTCTCGCAGGAAGTCGAGGTAATTTACGCTACTCCGCAAAGCCCCGGCCGGAAGAAATCACCGGGCTTCCTGGAATGCCAGAATGAACGCTGGGCCCGTCATTGTTGCACCGAGCGTTGACTTTCTGTTGCGTTGCGCTGTGCCTATGGGCGTTTTGGCTCGAACCGGCCTCGCTGGTCGTCCACGAAACGACGATCGAGCTTCCGCGTTGGCCGCTAGAGCTCGACGGGCTTCGGGTGGCGGTGCTGAGCGACCTGCACGTCGGCTCTCCCTACAACGGGCCGGACCGTCTGCGCGAGCTCATCGCCGAAACCAACGCCCAGCGCCCGGACATCACCCTGTTGGCCGGCGATTTCGTGATCCAAGGCGTGCTGGGCGGCTCGTTCGTCGAGCCCGAGCGCATCGCCCAAGAGCTCCAGGCGCTACAAGCCCCACTAGGCGTCTACGCCGTCATGGGCAACCACGATTGGTGGCTCGACGAGCCCTGGACGCTCGTCGAAGCCTTTCGCGTGCACTGCCTGCCGCTGCTCCACAACGAGGCCGTCGCCATAGACGCCGCCGTTCCTTTCTGGCTGGCTGGAATCGGCGACTGGACCGACGGCGCGCCGGACCCGCAACGAGCCGTCGCCGGCGTTCCCGAAGGAGCGCCGCTCTTGGCGTTCACCCATAACCCGGACGTGTTCCCACACGTGCCGCCTCAGGTCGACCTCACCATCGCCGGCCACACCCACGGCGGCCAAGTGCGGCTGCCCTTTTTCGGTCCGCTGGTCGTGCCCTCTAGCTACGGACAGCGCTACGCCGCCGGGCTGATCGAGGAGGATGGAAAGCGACTGTTCGTCACCACCGGAGTGGGCCTCAGCATCCTGCCGGTGCGCTTTGGGGTTCCGCCGGAGATCAGCGTGCTGGTGCTAAGGGCGCCGGCGCAAAAAAGCCCACCGGCTCGATCGCAATGAAGCGCGGCTTGCCGCCCTCCACCCGCACGGTGGCTTTCACTTCCTGGCGACGCGTCTCCACCGGCCCCGCTTCGGCCTCGGAGGTGATCTGGAGCAACCAATCCAGGGTCAGGTCCACCTCGTCGCCGCGCACCGCGACCGGGACGGCCTCCACCGACGAAGCCAACCGGCTTTGCGCCAGCAGCGCCGTCACGCCCCGCCGTAGCGCCTCGAAGTCGGCGGTGGCGTCCTCGTCGAAGTAGCCCAGAAAGCGCGGCGCCGAATCGCCCTGCAGCGCCCGACTGGCGTCGAGAGCCAAACGCACGGCTTGTTGGGAGGGAGTCTGGGCGGCCGAAACGACTGCGGCCGCCAGCAGAAGCGCGGCGGCCCAACGAATCACGTGCGGTACTCCGCGTTGATCTTGATGTACGCCTCGGTAAAGTCGCAGGTCCAGAACTTCGCTGAGCCCTCGCCCTTGCCGCGGATCGCGAAGCGCAGCACCGACTCCTTCTCCCGCATGCTCTGCTGGACCTCGGCTTCGACAAAGTTCGCCCGCACGCCGCCTTCGCAGACCAAAAAGCCGTTGAGCGAGATGTCGACCTGCATGGGGTCGAACGCAACGCCGCTCTTGCCGGCCGCCGGCAGAATGCGCCCCCAGTTCGGATCTTCGCCGGCCAAGGCCGTCTTGACGAGCGGCGAGTTGGCGATCTCCCGAGCGATACGCTTCGCGTCGGCGTCGGAGGGAGCCCCGTCCACGTAAATCGTGAGCAGCTTGCTGGCCCCTTCTCCATCCCGCACGATCGCCACGGCCAACTGCTCGCAGACCGAGGTGAGCGCCTTCTGGAAGGCCGCCCGGTCGCCCTTCTTGGGCCGCACGCCCGAGGCGCCGTTGGCCAGCAGGAAGACCGTGTCGTTGGTCGAGGTGTCCGAATCCACCGAGATCGAGTTGAAGGTTGGCTCGACGGCCTCGCCCAGCATCTTCTGCAGCGCGCTCGGCTTGAGGTCCGCGTCGGTGAACACGAAGGCCAACATCGTCGCCATGTTGGGCTGGATCATGCCCGAACCCTTCGTCATGCCGGCGATGCGGATGGTTCCCTCGGCTGTCTCCACGGAAGCGAAGGCCATCTTCGGAACCGTGTCGGTCGTCATGATGGCCTCGGCCGCCGCCCGAAAGTTCTCGGGAGCCAGAGCCATCTGCAACCGCGGCAGATTCTCGACGATCTTGCCCACTTCCAGCGGCTCGCCGATCACGCCGGTGGAGGCCAGCAGAATCTGTTCCTTGGGCGATTTGAGCAGGCTGGAGGCGGCGTCGGCCGTGCGCTTGGCTACCGCATCCATGTCCGGCGTGGCACAGTTGGCGTTGCCGGCATTGCACACGATCGCCCGCGCCAGCCCGCCGCTCTTCTTCAGGTGCCGCGCAGAACGGTCCACCGGGGCGGCGCGCACGAGATTGCGGGTGAAAACGCCCGCGGCCGCAGCCGGGGTTTCCGAAACCATCAGGGTCAGGTCGGCTTTGGGCTTCTTGCGGATGCCCGCGTAGCAGGCGGCAAAGCGAAAGCCGCGAGGCAATTCCGGTAGTTCGTGGGCGCTCACGCAGGGCCTCTCCTAATCCAACAACATAGCCTAAAACAAGGTGGATCGGCTTTGGAGCGGCGCCGGCGGGTCACTCCAGGCGCTCACCGAGCCGGGGCTGGTAGCCGTTGCAGAACGCCGCCGCGGCCATGCGCGCCTTGCCTTCGGGCTGCAGCTCGACGGCCGCCAGCGCCCCTCCGCCGCCGCAAGCGATCGTCAGGCTCTCGCCGACGGCCAGTATCTCTCCCGCCTGGCCCGAGCCCTCGGCCATGCGGGCGCGCCGAATGTGCAGCCGCTTGCCACGAAAGCTCGTGAACGCCCCCGGCCAGGGGTCGAAGCCCCGCACCCGGGCGTAGACCTCCGTCGCCGGCAGCGACCAGTCCACGCGGCCATCCTCCCGCTGCATCAGCGGCGCATAGGTCATCGCGGCCTCGTCCTGGGGCTGCGGCATGAGCGTCCCCGCCTCGGCCCGCTCCAAAGTCTCCAGCAGCAGCTCGGCGCCCAGGGGGGCGAGCCGGTCGGTGAGCTCGGCGGCGGTCTCATCAGGCCCGATCGTGGTCTTGCGGCACAGCAACACGTCGCCGGCGTCGAGCTTTTTGACGATGCGCATCGTGCATACGCCGGTCTCGGTCTCCCCGCGCACGATCGCCCAGTTCACCGGGGCCGCGCCCCTATACTTCGGCAGCAGCGAAGAGTGCACGTTCACACAGCCATGGCGCGGCAGGTCGATGATGCGTTGCGGAATGATCTGACCGTAGCCGACCACGACGATCACCTCCGGCGCGAGCTCTTCCAGGCGCGCAAAGGCCTCGTCGGAGCGGACCTTTTCCGGCTGCTCCACCGGCAGCCTGAGCTCCAGGGCCAACTGCTTCACCGGCGGCGGCGTGAGCTTGCCTCCCCGCCCCGCCGGACGGTCCGGCTGCGTGAACACCCCCGCTACGTCATACCGCGGCGATTCGGCCAGGGCTCGCAGTGAGGGCAGCGCGAAGCCCGGCGAGCCCATGAAGACGACCCGCATCGAGAGCTAGTCCCACTCCCCTTTCTTGCGAAGCGCCTTGATCTTGCGCTTGATCATCTCGCGCTTGAGCGTGCTGAGGTGCTTGAGGAAGAGCACGCCGTTGAGGTGGTCGTTCTCATGCAGAATCGCCCGCGCCAGCAGTTCCTCGCCCTCCACCTCGATGACCTCTCCGTCCGGCGTCCACGCGCGAGCCTTCACGCGGTAGGGCCGCCGCACGTTGTCCCGAAAGCCGGGGATGCTCAGGCAGCCCTCTTCGCCCACCTGCTCGCCCTTCGTCTCCAGAATCTCCGGGTTGATCAGTACGATCCGCTCTTCCGGCTCCTCGCCCGCCGAGCAGTCCACGATGAACAGGCGCTTCGCCTCGCCGATCTGCGGCGCCGCCAAGCCCACTCCCTTGGCCTGGTACATCGTTTCAAACATGTCGTCGACCAACTGCTTCAGCTCCGGCGTTCCGAGCTCCTCCTCGGGAATCGGCGCGCAGGGCGTCTCCAGAACAGGGTCGCCATAGAGTCGAATTTTTCGAACCATCGTCGAATGAACCGCTTAGCCTTAGTGTAGCGCTTCGGCGAGGTCGCTTCGAGCGATCCTGCCGCCGGAAAAGGTCTGGTATACTCGCAGCAATGGGCCGCCGGAGCAGCGGCTTAGTCTTTGTTTTTGAACGATTTGCGGTCCCGGACCGATCGCAGCCATGATCGACAGCCCAACCAAGCGCGCGACGCTGACCGCTCTTCTGGTGGATGACGAGGAACTGGCGCGCAGCGAGCTGACCTTCCTGCTCGCCGACCATCCTGACATCGAGATCCTGGCCCACGCCGCCAACGGGCTGGAGGCCGTCGAGCTAATCTCCGACCTCGAGCCCGACGTCGTCTTCCTCGACGTCCAGATGCCCGGGCTCGACGGCCTGGGCGTGGCCCGCAAGCTCGTGGAGCGGGGCGGTCCGCTGCCCTACTTCATCTTCGCCACGGCCTACGACCAATACGCCGTCGAAGCCTTCGCGGTCGAGGCTTCCGACTACTTGCTCAAACCCATCGAGAAGAAGCGGCTGGCGCAGGCGCTCGACCGAGCGCGGCGGCGGGTGCTCGCCCCCGTGGAGGACGGCGACCGAATGGCGGAGCTGCTGGCGCAGCTCCAGCCGGCCTCGCGCGGCCCGTCCAAGCTGCTCGTCAAGCACGGCTCGCGCATGGTCCTCGTCGACGCCAGCGACCTCATCTACGCCACCATCGAGGAAGGCGAGATCTCCGTGGTCGCGACCTCCGTGGAAGGCCTGTCGAACTACCGTACGATCGAGGAGCTCCAGTCCCACCTGGACCCGCACACCTTCTGGCGGGCGCATCGCTCCTACCTGGTCAACATCAACCGCATCAAGGAAGTCGCGCCTTGGTTCAAGTCCAGCTACCGTCTGCTGATGGCCGACCGGCGGCAGACCGAAATTCCTGTCAGCCGAGCGCAAACCAAGCGCCTCCGCGAGCTCTTCAAGCTGTAAATTGAGCGCAGGAGGACTGCTGTTTGCACTCCACGCGCTCCCTCTCCGCCGCCGCGGTCGCGGCGCTCTTTCTAGCTACGGGGCTCCAGGCCCAAGGCGAAGCCTCGGCCGTCGACTGGGACGGGCTGCGCCGCGCCGCCCACGGTCGCTCGGCCGTGGTTCGACTCGTCGACGGCGCGTCGATCGACGCGCGGCGGGCGCACTTCGACGCGGGAGCCGTCCAACTCGACGGCCGTCGCGTGACCTGCTCGGAGATCGCCTCCGTCACCGTGCAGAAGAAGTCCCGCCGAACCCTTTGGGCCGGTATCGGCGCAGCCGCCGGAGCCGCCGCCGGCATCGCCCTCGCCACTCGCTTCAGCAATGAGGGCAACGACTCGGCCGCCGCCGCGACCGTCGTCGGTCTCGCCGGAGCCGGGGCGGGAGTGGGCGCCTTGGCCGGGGGCAAGCGCTCGTCACGCTCGCTACAGTTGGCTCCGGGCGCTTGCGGCGCCTAGCGGGCGAGGACCTCAGGCGCTAGCGGCGCGGCCGAAACAGCCCCAAGGCCCAGGCCAGCGCCGGCCCTGTCACCAGCAGGCCGCCCAAGGCAGCGGTGAAGGCCGGGGTCAGCCAGAGCTGCTCGAAGCGGTCCAAGCGAGCTTCGGCCGGCGACGCGGGATCGTAGAGAACCGTCACGCGATCGCCGATCGTGTATCCGTTCCACGGTAGCAGCATGCGGGGTCGCAGCTCATGCGAACCGCCGTTGGGGGTGGAAAAGCCGATCACCGGCTGCAGCAGGTCGGGCGTCACCTCCGGCTCGCGCGCAAAGGCGATCACGAAGCCCTCGGTCGGCCAACTCCGCTCCACGAACGAGCGCGTCTGCTGCAAACCCCAAACGCCCCAACCGATCAGCGCCAAGCCGACGAGCTCGGCCGTCAGCAACAGCGCGGCCGCCAAACCGGCCTCTCGGCGGGGAGAGAGCTTGCGTCTTCTCACGGCAGAATCCTTCCCGGCGGCGTCGCGCCCGCGCCCGGTCCCTTCCGCGTGCCCGGAATTGCCGCCCGAAGGGCCTGGAGCGCGAGACCTGGACTCATGATAGGTCTCATCGGCTCGCTCGCCGTTTCACGAAGACGACGTGGCGCGGGCCGTCACGGAGCTCACGCGGTTACTTCGCTATTGTAGGCCCGATACCGCGGAGAAACGCTTCGCGATAAGAGTGAATCGTTCGCTCCCACGTAAAACTTTCCACCACGCGCCGCCGAGCGGCCCGGCCGAGGCTCTCCGCCAACCCCAGTTCGCGCAGCAGCCGGGCGCAAGCGTCCGCCAAAGCGCCGGCCCCAGGATCGTCCACCAGCAGCCCGGTCTCGCCCGCAGCCACGACCTCGGCGACCGCTCCGACGTTGGACGCCACCACGGGGAGCCCCATGCTCATCGCTTCTAACAGCGTCAGCGGGCTGCCTTCGATGGACGACGGCAAGCAGAAGGCGTCCGCCGCGGCCAGGATTTGTGGGATGCGTTCGGTAAAGCCCAGGGTCCTGACGCTGTCCCGGAGCCCTTCGTCGCGCAGCAGCCGCTCCACCTCCAGCCGCTCCGAGCCGTCGCCGGCCAGCAATCCGCGAATCTCCCGCTCGGGAAACATCCGCCGCAGCAGGCTCAGCGCGAGCACGAAACGGGCGGGACGCTTCTCCGGCGAAAGCCGCGCGATGTAGGCGAAGGCGAAATCGCCGGGCTCAAGGCCAAACTCGGCGCGCAGCTCCGGCCGCCGCTCGGCCCACCTGTGCGGATCGAAGCGGCCCAGGGCGTCCACGCCGTTCGGCGCCAGGACGATACGCTGCGGATCGACCCCGCCAGCTTCGAGGGCCCGGCGCTGCATCTCTCCGACGGCAAAATGCGTCTCGATCTCGCTCCGGCGCGCGATCGACCGTGCTAAATGACCTTCGGGCGCCACGTTGTGGACGATGTCCGCCCGCCACAGCCCGCCAAGCGCCGGCAGCGCCTCGTACCCGGCGCCGGTCGAGGAGACCAGCGCCCCGCGAATCCCATGGGTTGCGGCGAAGGCTTTCAAGAAGCCCGGAGCGTCGCGCACGCCGAGCTCATCGAGGCAGTAAACCCAAGGCGTGAGCGCCTCGAAGGCGTCGCGCCGCAGGTTCCCATCCGCTTCCAGAGCGACCACCGCGAAGGAGAATTCCCCGCGCAGGCCGTCCATCAGGTCCAGCGCCACCTGCTCGGCGCCGCCGTAAGCCAGCCAAGGCAGCAGAACGAGGACGCACGGCTTGTCGGCGCTGAAGTCGAGACCACGCGGAAAGCGGCCGGACGAGCGAAACGTGCGGCTCCCTGGGCTGGACTCCCGCCCCAAAACGAGCCCTCCGTGGCCCGCTCGCGCCGTGCGTAGCCAGAAATCGCCCCACGGGTCGGGAACGTCGCCCCGCAGCCCGCCCAACTCCTCAAAAAGCTCCCGCCGAAAGACCGCGCCGGCGGGGACCGGATTGAAGCGTTCCAGCCGTTCGGCCTCGAAGGGCGCGCCGCCCTCGTAGCACACAGCCGCGGAGGAGCTGCTCTCCAGCGCCAGTACCGCCCGCTCGAACCACGACGGCGCGACCGGCGCCTCCGGCAGCAAGGCGCAGTAGCGGCCCGAAGCCTCCGCCAACGCCTCATCTACCGAACCCGCCGCCGGCAGGATCTCCACATCCGTCAGCGTCCAGCCGGCCGTCTCCGCCTCGGCCGCTCCCGTGCGAAGAACCGAGAGCAGCGGCTTGTCGGTGGGCCAGGGGGGATCGAGGGGCTCCGGCGGCGGCGCGGCCTGCTCGGCGCGCAGAATCTCCAGCAACCGGCCGGGGAGCCCCACGGCCTCGCGAACCGAACCGCCGGCCTCGGCCACGGCGCGTTGCAGCCGCCACGTCCGCGAAAGCTCCAGCTCGGCGATGCGGCGCTCCAGCTTTCCCGCCCAAGCCAGGCACTGGTCCAGCGCCTGCTCGAGCTCCCGAACCTGATCCTCCGCCTTCACCGCTCCATGGTAAGCCCGGCCGTATGGATCGCGTTGAACAGCAGCTTGAAGGTGTTGTGCGGCTGTCCTCGGAACTGCGGCCGGAACGCGATCATCACGATCGAGCCCTTCTTGTAGCCCACCTGCGCGGCCGCGATGCGATTGTAGAGGTGCTGCTCGCCCCGTATCCAGCCGCTCTCCAGCAGATCGCCGGGCGGATAGCGCGCCACCACGTCAAAGGTCACGTAGCTAAAGGCCGGCAACGGCTCGAAGGCGCCGTCGTCGTCGAAGACCGCCGTGGCTTGCTCTTCCATGCCGTAGCCGATCGGGTGATCCGTGTCCACCTGCACGCGCAGGAACGAGCCGGGGCAGGAGAACTGCGAGCGCGGCGTACCCCGCAGCGCGTCGCGCAGCGGCAGCTCGAAGGTGCGCTGGGCGAAGTCCACGGCCTGATGCCACACGACAAGGCGTCCGCCCTGCGCCACGAATTCCCGGATGGCCTTGCGACCCTCCTCGCCGATGCCGCCGCGATACTCCGACGGAGTCGACGAGCTGTCGTTGCCCCGCACCACGTCGGTATCGTCCCGGTCGCCCGGCAGCAACAGCACGTCCCAGTTCTTGCGCAGGTCGCCCGCACGAAGATCGGCGTCGAACACGGCCGTAAACGGAAACTCGTACTGTTCGAGCAGCCAGCGCGTCCAGCCTTCGTCCATCGAGGCCGTCCATGGCCGGTACAGAGCCACCCGCACGGGCCGCAGCGGCTCCGACGCCCGCGCCTCGCCCGGCGCCGGCGCCGCCTGCAGGCCCAGCTCGCCCACCCAGTCGGCAACGGCCGTCGGCGCGGACGCCTCCAGCAGCAGCGACCCAGCCGGCAAGTCGCCGGCGTCCTCGGTCAGCAGCCGCACCGGCACGTCCCGCTGGTGGAGTCGATTGACGAGCGTCGCCAGATTGTTCGGTCCGGCCGCGACGACGATGCCGGCCTTGTCGCTCTTCCAGGCGCCGGGAGGCTTGGGGATCGAATCGAGCTTGGCCAGGCGGGCCTGAAAAGCGTCCTTGGCGACCACGGTCTCGACGCCCATCTGCAAGGGCAGAGTCCAGGCGGTGAGGTCGTAGGGTTGGTCGGCCATCTTGCCGGGCGGCATGGAGCTGGGGTCCGGGTGCTCCTGCGGCTCGAGCAGATCCTTGGCGTAGGCCCGGAACGGCTGGGCCATGCGGATCACGTAGGTCCCGACCGGCCACACCCGGCCCTCGGACTCGAACGGCGCCTCGGCGCGCTCCACGATCACGCCGCAGAACCGCAGCGCCTCCAGCAGCTTGTACAAGGCCGTCGAGTCGTGCTGCTCCGGCGGAAACAGATAGGCCCAGGGGTCGCCGGCTTGCCCTGCGGCGATGGCGTCGAGCCCCATGCGGATCTGCGTCCGGATCAGCCGGCGGCGCTGGTCGGCGGCGCTTTCCAGCAAGGCGTGGGTGATGGCCAGCTCCGAGTCGATGATGTCGCGCAGCGTCCACTTGCCGCCCAGCCAGGGCCTCGGATAGTCATAACGAGGCATGACGTCGGTAGGCGGCGGCATGGGGGCTTCGGGATTCTTGTCGCGCACGGCCAGCCAGTTGGCCCGCGAGGTCGCCACGGACCGCTTGCCCAGCTCGGCCTTCTCCTGGTAGGTCGGGCTGGCGAGGTTGGCGCTGGCAACCTCGGTCAAAATGCCCACGGTGTTGTGGAACCAAGCCCCTCGCAGGAACCCTCCCTGCCACCAGGCTGTGTAGCGCGCGTCGTAGCCTACCCCGTCGATGCCGGCCTCATGCAGGGCCTGGTACATGGCGAAGCCGATCTTGCCGGCCCCGGCCCAGATAGACGGGTGCACGTTCGGGTTGACCGGGTTCGAGAACGGCGGCACGAACACCCGCATCCCCGTCTGGCCTTGCTGGTGCTCGTCCACGTAGACCTGCGGGAACCACTCCTGGAAAAGGATCTGGTTGCCGTAGCGGCTCTCCGGCTGGGTCATCATGAAGGCGTCGCGGTTGTTGTCGTGCCCCACGTAGGGGTGATAGAGCCACGGCAGGGACGACCAGACGTTCTCGGTGCCGCGCACGCGATTGTTCCAGTCCGTCACGATCACCTGGCCGTCGGGATTGAACGAGGGCACCAGCAGAAACACCACGTTGTCGAGAATGCGGCGGGTCCACGGCGAATCGTCCGTCGCCAGCTCATAGGCGACCTCCACGGCCATCTGCGACGCCCCGATCTCGGTGGCGTGGATGTTGCACGTGACCATCGCCACGGCTGGGGAGTTTTCAGCGATTTGGTCGATCTCTTCCGCGGTCAGGCCTTCGGGGAACGCGATGCGGCGCTGTGTCGCGCGAATCTCGTCGAGCCGCGCCATGTTTCGCGGCGAGGAGATCGTGGCCAGAATGAAAGGGTTGCCGTTGTTGGTCTTGCCGAGCTCGCGAACCTGGACGCGGTCGCTGCCCGCGTCCAGCAGCCGAAAGTACTCGACGATGCGTTCCCAGCGCAGCAGGTTGCCGTCCGACCCGATGGGGAAGCCGGCGAAATCGTCCGGCTTGGGGATCGGCTGGGCGGCGGCGACCGCTCCGAGCAGGAGGACGGCCGCTCCGAGGCGCAGGAAGGCTCGAACCATGCCACTGATTATGCCCGAGCCTTGGATTTGTTGGCCTTGCTGACCGCGGTGATCGACTTCAGCAACCCCAGCGCCCGCTCCTTCCACACCTCCGCCCCAGGAAACAGCGCCCGCAGCTCGCGCAGATCCAGCAGCCGAATGTCCCGCAGAAACTCGTCGCAGCCCTGCGGCGTCGGCTTATGCAACACGCCCCAAACCGTGTAAGGCAACAGCGGTCGCCGCCAACTCTTGGGCAGAAAGTGGATCAGCGGCGTCATCAGGTGCGGCTCCACGGGGAACCAGCGGTAGGGCGTCTGCACGTAGTAGCCGCGTCCGACGCGCCGGATCTCCGCCGCGTAGGCCCGGCGATCCTCTTCCGACGGGATGTGTTCGACCACCGAGTTCGAGAAGGCGATCTCGAACGATTGGTCCCGAAACGGCAGCCGGCAGGCGTCGGCCACCACCCATTCGACGCGCGGATCCGGCTCCGCCGGCGGCTCCAGGTTCACCACCGTCACACGCGGCAAGGGGTCGAAATAGCGCCAATAGTAGGCGTAGCCGCCCACGTCCACAATCCTCGTCGAGGCCCCCACCCCGAGCCGCTGCTGGAATGCGCGAAAGCGCCGGCTGCGAAAGTAGCGCGCGATGGGACGATGGATCTGCGGAATGCCGAACGCCACGACGGGAACCCTCGATGATCCCACCTTGGCGGCGGCCTTTGCTAGATTTGCCAGCATGGCTCGGCTCTCGATCCGGAACGCCGGGCCGATGTGGCCGGCGCTGGCGGCGCAGGCGGCCCTGTGGTTGTGGGGCCTGGATCTGCTGCCGGTCTGGGGGGATGAACAGTTCACGCTGAACACCGTCGCCCTGAGCTGGGGCGAGATCGCCGCCACGCTCGCCCGCGACATCCATCCGCCGCTGTACTACTACCTGCTCAAGGCCTGGCTGCTGGTGGCGCCGGGCGACCCTGTCGTGGCGGCTCGAGCCTTTTCGGTCGTCTGCGCCCTGGCCGCCACGGTCGTCTTGGATCGCCTCTGGTTGCGCGCCAGGCCGCCGCGCGAGCGAGTCGTCTTTCTCGCACTGTGGACGCTGTCCCCCTGCCTGCTGCTGTACGTGCGCATGGCCCGCTCCTACAGCCTGCAACTGCTGTTGGCGGCGCTGGCGATCGAGGCTGCCGCGCGCTGGCTCCAGTCCCGCCGGACAGCCGCCGCCCTACGCTTCGCCTGCGCCGAGAGCGCCCTGCTCTACACGCATTACCTGCCGGGGTTGGCCGTGGGCGCGGCGGCCGGCCTGTTGGGACTCCGGCGCTCCTTCCGGCAGACGGCGCTCGTTTCCTTGGCCGTGATCCTGCTGTATCTGCCCTGGCTGGGGACGCTGTGGAGCAGCGTCAGCAAGGCAGCCGTTCATGAAGCCTACTCGCTGACCGGCCACGGCCTCGCCGAGACGGCCGTACGCCTCGCCTTTGTCGGAACGTCATTCACCGTCGGGGAAGCCGTCGACGCTCCTTTGGTCGCGATCGCGGCCGTGGTCGCCCCTTTGGCGCTGGTGCTCACAGCATGGGCGGCCTGGGAGCAGGACGACGTTCGCTGGCGGCTGGCCGCACCGGCCGCCGCGGTCGCCTACCTGGGAGCGACGCAGTGGGTCTCCTACCCTTTCGTACCGGCTCGCCTGTTGTTCCTGCTGCCGTTCCTACTCGGCGGGGTGGCATGGGCCGCGGCGCGCCGTTGGCGCTCCGGCGTCGCGGCGGCAGCGCTACTGTTGGCGGGAGGGCTGGGCGGGCAGATTCTCTATCGTGAAACCGAGGGCTTCCTCAACAACGGCTATCTGATCCCCTACCGGGAGATGGCTCACCGGATCGTGGCCGAGTCCCGGCCCGACGACGCGCTGGTCCTTGCCGACGCCTTCAACGCCGATCCCAAGCCGCTCGTCGCAGCCCTGCCGCCGGGCTACCGAGTGCTGCAAGCCCACGACGCCGGCTTCCCCGCCGCCCTCGACGAGGCCCTCGCCCAAACCCGAGCCTCCATCGTCTGGTACGCGCGATCGACTCGCGACGTCTCCCCCGGACGCCTGCAAACCCAGGCGGCCGAAGATCTCGCGCGCCGCTACTTACGCGCGGAGGCCTCCGCCTACCTGCCCTATTCGCCGCTGCTGCGCGCGGCTCTGGGGGCCCTGCAGCACGACCAGCCGCCGAGCCACCACTTCGTCCTCGAAAAATGGGTGCGCCGCGACCCTCCGCCCACAGGCGGAGGGTCCAACGACGCCGGACGGACGGGACGGCGCTAGAACACGATCTGCTTTTCGATGTCCGCGGTTTTGTGCCGCGCCAGCGCCAAGTTCGACCGCTGCTTGTCAAGCACCAGATACACGAAGACGCCGTTCTTGCGCTCCATCGGGCGGATGATATGGTACTGCTTGCCCAGCGTGATCAGAATGTCTTCCAGCGAATCGTTCAAGCCGAGCGACTTCATCGTTTGGAGCTTCGCGCGTACGACCTCCGTGTTGCCGGCGGCGGCCAGATCCAGGTCGATGCCGTTGCCGATCTTGCCGAGAACCATGCCTGTGTTGCTGTCCACGACGGCCGCGGCCATCGCTCCTTGCAGGCTGGTCGTCAACTCCGAGAGGCTATCGTCGATGGTTGCCATGGTGATATTCTCCTTGCTCTTCCGTTACTTCCAAAACTGGTCGTTCCGGCCTCGAGGCGGCCGGACGTCATTGATATCGCGCGATTTCCTCGGCGATCTCGTGCGCGCACTCCCTGCTGACGACCAGCAGCTTCCCCAGGACCGTGCGCTCATTGCTGATGACGATGAGCGAGTACCTCTGGGCTCCCACCGGCACGGCGCGAATCAGCGCGGCGCCCGCCGAGGTCTGCATCAAGAGGTCGTCGCACTCGGGCAAGCCTGTCTCCCGCGCCAAGGCGTCGCCCACGGCCGTCAGCGTGCTCGCCAGGGCCGCCAGCTTGGGGACGCTGAGGCCGCCTTCGACCAGCGCCGTCAGCTCAAAGCCGTCCGGCCCGGCCAACACCGCGGAAATCCTTCCGCTGACGCGCTCGCACAGCGCCTTGAGGCGAGCGTCGCAGGCCGCGGCGGCCTCCGGAGACAATGCCGGCGGGGAGTCGTCTTCAATGTCGAGCACAAAGCTCACGAGTACATGCCCCCGGCGGCCGCCGCCTCTTTGTAGAGGCCGGACTCCGCCATCGCCAGCACCGCGTCGACCAGCGCCAGGACGTCTTCGCGCTCGCGAGCGTCCACTTGGAGCAGCGGAATGCTGAGCCCTCGACGCTGGATCACGTCTAGGTAGGCGTCGAACGGTCGCTCGGGCCGCAGGTCGGCGTGGGTGATGCCGACCACGCCGGGGGTGGAGCCGAGAATGTCGGCAAAAGCGTCGAGAAAGCCTTCGAGTTGCTGGGAAGAATCCGCCTCCGAGTGGTCGACGAGGATCAGCACCCCCAGGGCGCCCGTGGCGAGAATGTCCCACAAATAGCGATAGCGAGCCTGCCCCGGCGTGCCGAACAGGCGCACCTTGCAGTCGGGCGCGATCGTGATCTCGCCGTAGTCAAGCCCCACCGTGGTGGTCAGCTTGTCTGGACGATGACGGTCCGAACAGGGCGCCTCGGTTCGCAACGTCGGCGCCTCGCTTAACGCCGAGATGGCGGCCGTCTTGCCGGCGCCCATCGATCCCGTAAAGAGAATCTTGACCTCTTGCATCGCGTTCAGCTCGCCAGACCCAGCCGCACCCGGATGCGCTGCAGAACCGACAGATGGGACAGTGCGCGCCGCCAGCTGGAGTCCGTCGCCGGACGCCTCGCCGACGGATCGGGCCGCTCGTGCAGGCGATCGAGAAAGGAGTCGAGCGGGCTCACCTGGAACGGAGCCCAGGGGACTCCGGCCTGCAGGGCCACCACGCGGATATCGAGGTTGAGTCGCTCCCGTAGCTCCTCGAGCCGCTCCGGCGACGATCGCCAGCGGCAGACGTCGCGTTTGGAGTCGAGCGCCGCCTCCACATCGTCGATCTGAATGAATAGTTCGTGAGGCGAGGCGGGATCGGACAGCAGGCGCCGTAGGCCCACGTCCAGTTCCCGGATCGAGCCGCTGCGCAGCAAAGGCGGCTCGGACTGGCGCCGCTTCTCGGCCACTTCGTTGAGAATCGACCGCAATTGCGAGATTCTGGCCGGTCGCACCAGAGCGGCCACCCCCGGGGGCGCGGCGCGTCCGCGGGAGACCAAAGCCACCTTGTGGTCGCAATCGAACGCACGATATCCCGGCGCTTCCGGATCGAAAAACGCCAAGTCGAAGCGCTCGTCGTCAACGTCCCACTGATCGTCCAACATCCCTTCGAGGACGCGCAGCATGGACCGAACGACGAGAGCTTCCCGCTGTTGCAGTCCGCTCAGGGTCAGCTTCATTTTCCGTAAAACCCTTTCCTATACTTCGGCTCCACGTCGCTATTTTCTGTGACGCATTCGAATTTTCGCGGATCTCATAGACGCGCTCAATACAACGAAATGCTGACTTTGCACCAGTTGGCGCCTGCTGCGGAGTTAGGGCGTTTGCGAGGGGCCCGACACGGTACCAAAGTTTGAACCGAGCACTACGACCGCCAGACCCGGAAACCTCCTAGGGGCTGAAAACACGAAGCCCAGGCAGTCCCTCGCACGTTCGCCGGCGAGCATCGGCGGACACGCGCCACGGTGGAAGCGGGGCCGTCGCCCGGGCCGTGCCCTTAAGCGGACATGCTCCAATGAATAGGCCATGTCGAGACTTCAGATGCACAAAATCTCGATCCTTGTTTCGCGCCATTCGGCCTTTTACAGCCCCCTGATCTCAACGATCTCCGGCGGATTTCTAGAGCGCGAAGGATTGGAGGCGACCTACGGCGCCATCCAGCCCGGCCAAAACAGCCGGCCGCTGTTGCGAAGCGGCGCCGCAGAGGTCATGCAGTCGGCGGTGGGCTCCAGGTGGGGCCCTCTGGAGCGAGGCGAGACCGACCTGCCGGTCCACTTCGCGCAGATCAACCGCCGCGACGGCTTCTTCCTGGCCATCCGCGCCGGCGCGCTGATCTCCGATTGGAAGGACCCCGAAGGCCGACGGCTCCTCGACGACCATGGCGATCCGGCGCCCCTGTACGAGCAAGCCCTGGAGGTCTTCGAGGCCGGCGGAGCAGTTCAAAAGCGACATCCGTACGAAAGTGTCGCCGCACCGCCCCCAGTTGGTCTAGAATAGGGGTTTGGGCCCGGGCGCGTAGCTCAGCTGGTTAGAGCGCCTGCTTCACACGCAGGAGGTCCCCGGTTCGAGTCCGGGCGTGCCCACCAATCCCCTTAACAACTCATGGGCCGTCGGCCTCGAGGCTCTGCTCTCAGCGAGACCCGCTCTCTCGGCGTTCGGGGTCGAGTGCCCTGTTGACTGAGCGCCGGTGCGTCCCAAAGATCAACAGCAACGACATTCGCGAACCCCATTCCTTCCGCGCGGTCCTGACGGCCTTCCAAGGTCCCCACCATCAATAGCTTCAGATTGCGAGAATCCACTCCTCCCCATTTCTCTCGTCATCCACGGTGACCCCATCCTTTCGGGGACGCAGGCGATGGACCGGAGCGAGCTGGCAGATTCTGGCTTAACTACGACAGTTCTCGTTGCGCGGACCGCCGGAATGGAATAACATCTCCTCGACTAGTTCGGCGGCGCGCACTAAACAATCGGAGTCCGCACGTTTCCCGGGGGGGAGGATGGTGGAGGAAGAGACTCTCGACTTTCGGGCCGACCGCGACGCTACGCTCAAGCTCATCGATTGGTTCGATATTGATCGCGCTCGAACCTCCAAAGTGCTCGTAGTGGGCGCCGGAGCAATCGGTAATGAGGCGCTCAAGAATCTTGCGCTCCTCGGCGTCGGCCATATCTATATCTTCGACAGGGACACCATCGAGATGTCCAACCTGTCGAGGTCCGTCTTATACACCGGCGCGGACATGGGCCAGTCCAAAGCGCATACCGCGGCTCGGCGGCTGCGCGAAATCAACGCCTCGGTTCGGACCTATTGGAATGACGGCGACATCTACTCGGACCTCGGAGAAGGTCTGATCCGCCGCATGGATGCCGTGATCGGTTGCCTCGACAACATGAACGCGCGTCTCTTGCTCAACCGGCTTTGCTGGCGGGTGGGAAAGCCCTGGATCGATGCGGGCATCGGGAGCTTGAACGGTCACGTCCGAGTCTTCCATCCCCCCAACGGCCCGTGCTACGAGTGCGCCCTCCCGGAGGACCACGACCGGCGTCAGGCCGTCGGCGAATCTTGCCGCGTGATCGCCCGCCGACAGGTCGACCAAGGCCGCATCCCCACGACGCCAACGATTGCATCAATCGTCGGCGCCGTCCAGGTTCAGGAGTGTCTGAAGCTTCTGGATGCGAAGCGCTGGGAAGGGCGCTCGCTCGCCGGGCGCCAGTTCGACTTCTACGGGGAGTTTGCAGCTGCAGACGTGACTGGGCTGCCCGCGCGGGAAGGCTGTTTAGTCCACGACGAGACGATTGACCCGCACCTGATCGTAGAGATGCCCAAAGCGCACTCGCAGATGACCGCCGCCGCCCTGATGGTGGCGGCAAAGCGAGTCTTGCCCGACGCCTATCTCGTTTTGCCGGACGAAGTCGCTGTGGAATGGCGGTGCCGCCTGTGCGGAGCTGCGTACCCTCTGCTTCGCCCGTTGCCCTCTCTATACCAGGGAGATCTGATCTGTGAGTCCTGCGGCCACGAGCCGACCTGGGAAAGCGAGATCAAACTTACCCACAAAGTCAGCGCCAACCACTCGCCTAGGGCCTTGCTCGAGGCCACCTTGCGCGCATTGGGCGTGCCTCGTTTCGGACTGGTCGAAGCGCGAGGCTCCAATGGGGAAGTTCGCTTTCTCGAGTTGACCGGAGACGCCAACCAATCGGTTATCGCCGAACCGCCGCCTGTTTCACGGACCGGGGATTCAGTCTTGTAAGTTTTGAGTCGACGCCGGCGACCTGGAGGAGGAACCATCTTGAGCACCATCAACATCAATCTCGAGACGCCGAGCGGGATGCTTCTCGAAAATACCGAAATCCCTCTTGACTACACCGTCTCCCAAATCGTCAACGATATGGCGGACTACTTGGAGCTGCCACGGTTTGCCAACGGCAGAACGGTCGAGTATCGACTTTCCTGGGTCGAGCGCGGGGAGGACCTCTCCCCGGCCGCCACTTTGACCGATGCGGGGGTGCCCAACGGAGTCCGCCTCAAGCTCATCTCCTCCGCCCCGGCCGAGCCGCACCAGAACGGCAAGACCGCGCCGCCGTTGCCGCGCAAGAGCGAGGCGTCGGAGAAAGAGATCGAAGTGGTGATGTCAGTCCTCGATCTAAACAAGACCGAGCCGGTCACTCTGTCCCTGGATCAGAAGGTGGAGGATCTGATCCGCATGATCGCCAAGCAGCATCGGCTGCCCGATCGCGACGGTCTCGACGCTCCGATCCTCTACCGTCTCAAGAGCAAGGCGATCGGCCGGCAGCTCCGGCCGGGCGAGACGCTGCGGGAGGCCGGAGTTCCACGCCATGACCGGCTCAGCCTCTTGCGCGAAGAGATCGCCGGAGGCAAGCCATGACGGAGCGACAGAAGCGCCGCTACGCTTTGCTGCAGACCAACTATACGGACTTGATGAATGTGGCCGGTCGCAGCGACTTCATCCACATCGAGGCCATCGAGGTGGAGCCGCCCTGGCCGCCCGACCGCTACATCGTGACCTACACCTGCGTCGGGATCAGCGGCGTCAATGCCGCCCGCGAGCCGGTCACCTCGAGCCTGCATCGCTGCGAGCTCTATCTCTCGCAGGACTATCCGAAGAAGGTGCCCTCTCTGTTGTGGCTGACCCCGATCTGGCACCCCAACATCATGCACCGGGAGCCTCGCCACGTTTGCACCAACGAGGTGCAGAACTACTATCCCGGCAAGTCGCTCGGGGAGTTGATCGAGTGGCTCGGCGAATTGGTGCAGTACAAGCGCTACCACGCTCGCCACGAGCCGCCCTTCCCGATCGACACCGAGGTCGCCCAATGGGTGCTCGACGTCGCCGAACCGAAGGGATGGATCAGCACGCAGAAGCCGGTAGACTCGCGCCCCTTGCTGCGTGGGCTCGGCATTGTTCAAGGTTCCCCTCCTCCTGCTCCGGCCCCCGTCGGCATCAAGTGGGGCAAGCCGGGAGGACCCAAGCCCGGGGGAATCAAGTGGGGTCGTGCGTCCGAACAGGGCGTGGGTCAAGGCAGCTAGCTCGAGGCCGGCCCGGGGGCCGACGGATGAGGAGGGAAGGATGCCCGAAGGACCTCAGCGAATCAAGTTTGGCAAGGCCGTGCGGGCCGCCCCTTTCCCCCGGGCGCGTCTGTACCTGTGGGAGCCCGAGTCCGGGCGGACCGCGCCGCGACCCGACACCCCCCTCCTCGTCTCGCAGGAGGTGCTGCTCGGCGCTAGCCGCCACGTGTCCGAAGACGTTCGCCGGGAAATGGGCGGATTTCTGCTGGGCAACCGCTTTCGCGATCCCAACGAGGATTTCGAGTACCTGATCATTGATCAGTTCGCCCCCGCCCAGTGCACGCAAGCCACCGACGTCTCACTTTCGTTCACCACCGACGCCTGGGCCCGACTCGCGGATCAGCTCGACTACAAGTTCCTCGGCAAGGAGCTCGTCGGCTGGTACCACTCCCATCCGAGCATGGGCATCTTCCTGTCGGAGTACGACGTACAAATCCACGACAACCGGTTCCGCGACTCCTACATGGTCGCGCTGGTCCTCGATCCGGTCGGCGGCAATGGCGGCTTCTTCTCTCGCGCCGAAGGCGTCCTACCCACCCGCAAAGTCTGTGAGTTCTACGAGCTTCTCGAAGAAGGGTCGGAGGAGGACCGCGAGACCGTCGTTTTCTGGAACGGCTATTCCTGCCGAGACGCGCTGAGCCGAGAGATTGTCCGGCCCGCGCTGGCGGCTGCAGCCCGCCCGAACGGCGCCTTGCCGGCTCCTGCTCCGCCCGCCCCCGCTCCGCCCGTTCCGGCCGCCTCACCCGCTCCAGCCAGCCCTCCAGCACCGTCAGCAAAGCCCGCGCCGTCAGCCCCTGCTGCCAAAAAAAGATCC
Organism: Acidobacteriota bacterium; assembly: GCA_016125275.1. Classification (GTDB taxonomy): domain Bacteria; phylum Acidobacteriota; class Terriglobia; order Bryobacterales; family UBA6623; genus RI-231. The sequence goes on from WGMB01000002.1 coordinate 618,223, forward strand.
GGCTCGGTCGCCGTCCACCCCGAGCCGTTTCCGGAAGCGCGCTCGTATCACTGGCTGCCGCGGGAGGATTCCGCTTTCGACGACGCCTCCGGCGCACGCCCGGGTTGGTCGATCGTAGTGACCCAGGAAGTATTGCGGGCGGTCAATCAGCATCTACTCGAGGACGTCAGCAGAGAGCTCGGCGGCCTTCTACTCGGCAACCTATACGAATGCCCAAACACCGGCGCCAAGTACGTCAAGGTCGATCAGTACTCCAAGGTCAAAGCGGGAAAGGGAACTGAGGTTTCCCTCGAGATCGCCGCCGAGGATTGGGATTGCGCCGCGGAGGATTTGGCGGGCAAGTTTCGCGGCAAGACGCTGGTAGGTTGGTACCACTCTCACCCCGGCATGGGACCGTTCCTTTCCGGCCATGACGTCGCGATTCATGAGGAGCGTTTTCCGAGCGACTACGGGCTGGCTCTGGTGATCGACCCCAAGGCGGGGTTGGGCGGCTTCTTCTGCCGCTGGGACGGCCGCCTCGACGCCCACCGGACCGCCGACTTCTTCGAGTACCGGCGTTCCACCGAGAAGGACGAATCCGTGGTCGAGTGGGGGAACTTCTATCGTGAGGATCTCGGCCCCAAGCTCGGAACCAAGCCGCCGGTCCATCTGACGGGCAGAGGGAGTCGAGGGAAGGCAGAGAACCTGCTCGCCAGCGTATTGGCGCTGTTGGGCGCGCAGCCGAGAAAGCCCCTGCGCTACTTGGCGGCCTTCGCCGCTCTGGCTGCTTTGGTGCTCGTCGGGTTTGTCGGCCTTTCTCAGTTCGGGTATTGGCTGTGGCCTGCCAGCGCCAGCCTGTCGGGCCCCGAAGCTCCCGTCGATCCGGGCGAGCCGGTCGAGTTGCGCTGGACCACGGAAAACATCGAGAGCGCAACCCTGGATGGCAGGCCGGTGGCGCTGGAGGGAGCCCTCCAGGTCCGCCCCTTGGAGACGACCGTCTACACCCTGGCGTTCAACGGCAAATACGGCGGCGCCGGCGAAAAGCAGATCACCGTGAACGTGCGGGAACCGCAGAAGAACCCGCCGCAAGTGCAACTCAGCGCCGCTCGGGGCGAGATCCGCAAAGGAGAGGAGGCCAAGCTCCTCTGGTTGACCGTTAACGCCGTCTCGGTGCGCCTGATGCCCGAAGGCAAGCCGCTGCCCGTCAGCGGGGAGACAACCGTTCAGCCCAGCGAAACCAAAGAGTATTGGCTGATTGCGGAGTCGAAGGATGGCTCGCGGGCCGAATCGCCGAGGGTCTCGGTCACCGTCACGGATCCCAAGCGTAACGAGAGCCCGCCGCCGCAAACCCCGAAGCCCATCATTGCGCTTCTCGCTGCGCCGCAGAGGCTGGAGAAGGGCTCTCGTGTTGAATTGAGTTGGCAGGTCTCCAATGCAGACACGGTCCTGCTCACCATGGATGGAGCCAAGGCCAAGAAGGTCACGCCAAGTGGCAAAGTGACCCACGACCCGAAGGCCGACGCCAAGTACGTCATCGAAGCGAGCGGACCGGGCGGCAAGGCGTCGGAGAGCGTGACGGTATCGGTTGTCAACCCGCCGCCGCAAATAGTGACGCCGCCGCCCCCCGTGGTAAAGCGCGCGCCGGTCAAGCCCTCAGTCTCGCTCGTTGCCGATCCCCCTACGGTGGAGCGGGGCAAGCCGACCAAGCTGAGATGGAAATCCGAAGGCGCCCAGAAGCTCTACATCAACAGCGGGGTTGGAGAGGTCGCTCCGGAAGGAACCGTCGAAGTCCGACCGGCGAGCGACACCTCTTACACGATTACCGCAACGTCCATCAGCAACATCGAGGCCTCCGCGTCCGTACGAGTCCAAGTAAAGGACCCCGCGCCCGTCTCGCCGCGAATCCTCTCCTTTCAGGCCAATCCAAAGACCCTGCGGCCCGGCGAAACCTCCAAGCTGAGCTGGCGCACCGAACGGGCGGATAATGTCACCCTGGACGGCGCCAGAAAGAACCCGACGGACTCGGTGTCCGTTTCTCCCACGAAGACCACGACCTTCCAGCTCATCGCCCTGGGACCTGGCGGCCGAGACGAGAAGGACCTGGTGGTCGAAGTCGAACCGGCCCCTCCCACGGAGAAGCCTGCCACGCCGGCCCCCTCTCGAGCCGAGGCAGACGCCGGCGCCGAGCAGTTGTCGAAAAACCTCGGCCTGCTGCAGGGCTCTCAGGAGAAGAAGGCCGACTTCGACAAAGCCCTGGAGAAGCTGCGAGGGGCGCGTGGCGACCTCGCCAAATGCCTGCAGGAGAAGGGCGCGAAGAATCCCAAGAGTTGTCTCAAGAAAGGCGAGTTCGACGGTGTGGAGAAGCGCCTGAAGGAGCTGGCGGGCGGCGCCGACTTCCTCTCGGCCACGATCTCCAGCGCGAACCAGGACAAAGACGACTCCGCCAGCGTCAAGGCGCATCTAGAGAAGCTGTCAGCACAGATGGAGGTCGTCGAAAAACATCTCACGGCCGAGATCGCCAAGATACCGACGCCCACTACAACCCCCTAGGGAGCCACGATGACAAAAGCGCCCCCAGCCCGCCTGCAAACGCTTCTGACGCTGGCCCTCGCCTTCGCTCTGCCAACCGGGGCGCTCCGGCTCGCCGCTCAAGATCTGGGCGAGCCCGCGATCGCTCCCAGCGCCGAAGAGATCAACAGGGAAGGCTTCACGCTCCATCCAGCGGGCGCAGTGGAGGCCAACAACTGGGCCGCCGAGCCGCCCAAGATCCGTTTCAACTTTGCGATCACCCGAGCGGATGAGCAGCCTTTCGAGGGGCTGACCGAAAGCGCCATCGAGGCCAGGATCGGGACGCCGCCGGCCGAGCCGTTGGGCGCCAGGCTCGAGAGCTCCAGCAATGCCGAATCCGACGCGGTGATCCTGATCGACGTCAGCGGCAGCATGAAAGGTCCCAAGCTCGAAGCCGCCAAGAGCGCCGTCGCCGGCTTCCTCGGCAACCTGCGGGAGGAGGATTCGGTCGAGATCATCGTCTTCGACAACACTCCCAGGACGGTCTACGAGTTTGGCCGTGACAAATCCGCTGCCCAGGACGCTTTCGCCGGCTACGAGATCGTGGACTCACCGGGGACAGCCCTGTACGATTCCATCCTGGATGCCATGGAAAGGGCCCAGGCTCTCGAAGTGCGCAACGTCGTTGTCCTGACCGACGGGGTCGACATCGTCGCCTACGACCGCGCTCGGTCCGAGGAGGAGAAAAATCAGTTCAAGCAGGAGAAGGAGGAGCGAATCCTGCAGACGTCGCGTGAAAGGGGCGACATCCGGGTCTTCACCATCGCGGTCGGCGATCGAGAGGCGACAGACATCAACGAAGCCGGCTTCGTCGATGTCGCCTCGCTCGACCGCATCGCCAAGGGCACCAACACCTTGGAATACCACTACGTCGACCTGCCGAAACTCGAAGCGATTCGCGACACGTTCGGACCGGCCGCCTACCAACAGGCCCTGGTCGAGAGCCTCACCGCCGTGCTGAACACGATCAGCGAAGCTTTCCACTACGACTACGTGCTGGAGCTCGACCTGGACCCGGCGTCCATCGAGCAAGGCCGCCGCTCGAGCGGAGAGATCATCTTTTGGGTCGGCGCGGTCGGCCTGCCCGTCACCTTCGATTACATCTGGAGGAGAGGGGAAGAGTTCCCCCGGATCGATCCTCCTGTTGCGTCCCCGTATTTCATCCGGCCGCCGGAGGGCCTCAACGGTTGGGATCTGACACAGATCTACCTCCAATTCGCAGGCGCACTGATGGCCTTGGCGCTGGTTCCTCCGGTCGGCGGTTGGCTCCGGTCCAGGCGCCTCGCCCGCGAAGCGCTCAAAGCCGTCACCGTCATTCAGCGCGGCTCTCCGCTGGCGGGCGCACAGTGCCCCAACGAGCGCGACAAGCTCGGGCAGAGCTTCCTGTTGCAGGTGGGCGAGGCCGCCATCGTCTGTCCGAAATGCGGCCGCGCCCATCACGTCGGTTGCTGGGAACAGTCCGGCGACAAATGCTGGGTTCGCGGCTGCGGAACCCATCTAGCCCTTCCGGAAGAGGTCAAGAAGACCTACTTGGCGTCCTGAGTCATGTCGTTCGCACGCATCTACTCACACTTCGTCTTCGGCGCGCTCGGCGGCCTGACCGGCTGGTACCTGGCGGCGCTGTGGCTGCACTCCGACGGCGTCGAGATCACGTCCGAAGAACAGTTGCTGCGGGGCGCCATCCTCGGCTCCTGTATCGGCTTCGGAGTGGGAGCTTTCGACGGCGTCGACCTGCGGTCCGCGGCTCGCCTTCTGCGATACGGCGGCGTCAGCCTCCTGCTGGGATTGCTCGCAGGAGCCGTGGCGCTGCCGGCCGCGCAGAACCTGTTCGACCGCTTTCAGACGGGCTCCGAACCCTTGGTCTGGCAAGGGACGCTTTGCTGGATCCTGTTCGGCGCGCTCATCGGCCTGGGCGAAGGCGTCACGAAGGGAACTCAAGCGTGGAAGGGCGTGGCGGGCGGGATGCTCGGAGGCATGGTCGGCGGCGGTTCCTATGAGCTGTTCGGGCGCACGGCCGACGGCGCCTCCTCCCAGGAACAGGCCACGCTGGCTCTCGCGCTAGCCGCCCTGGGAGGGGCCATCGGCGCCGCCGTGGCCTACGTCACCACGCTGCTCCGCGGCGCCTGGGTGGTCATCAACGACGGCAAACTGGCCAAGCGGGAGTTTGACGTCTCCAAGTACGTACATCCTCAGCTCGGCGCCCGCCGGCCGGGCGTCATCGGCAGCAACGGGGACATCTACCTGCCGGGTGACTCCGAAGTGCTTCCGGCGCACGCCACGATCAGCTACGTCGACGGAGCTCCCACCTTGACCGCCAGCGCCGAGGCCGTGAGCCAACGAAGGACGACCTCCGTCAACGGCCATCCCGTCCAGCGCTGGCCGCTCGCTCACGGCGACACGATCCAGATCGGCAATACGTCGATGACCTTCCGACACAAACGACGCTAGCTTCGCGGCCGCGAGTTGACCCATGCATTCCGACCAGATCTTCGCCATCACGATCGGACACTACCTGGCGCCGGTGGCCGGCTTGTTGGCCGACGACCACGTCAACGAGATCATGATCAACGGCCCCGACGAGGTCTATCTCGAGCGGGACGGCCGGCTCGAGCTCACCGACATCCGTTTCCACGACCCCCTCACGCTCGAGGAGATGGCGCGCAACTTCGCTCAGTTCACCAACAAGCGCATCGACGCCCACACCGCCCGCTTCGATTCACGCCTGCCGGACGGCTCCCGCGTCCACGTCCTGATGCCTCGCTGCAGCCGCAAAGGTCTCTGCATTTCCATCCGAAAGTTCTCCCCACTAGGCTTCTCTCTCGAGGGCATGCTCGAAAGCGGTTCCTTGACCCCGGCCGCCAAGGAGTATCTGGAGACGATGGTCGCCATTGAAGCGAACATCATGGTCTCCGGCGGGACCGGCTCCGGCAAGACCTCCTTCCTCAACGCGCTCTCGCTCAAGATTCCACCCTCGGAACGGATCATCGTCATCGAGGACACCGCGGAGCTGAAGCTCGGACAGCCGCACGTGCTCTCGCTCGAAACCGCTGCGGCTGATCGGAAGGGCCGTGGCGCAGTGACGATTCGAGACCTCTTCCATTCCGCGCTGCGTATGCGGCCCGACCGCATCATCATCGGCGAGTGCCGCGGCGGCGAGGCCCTCGACCTGGTGCAGGCCCTCACCTCGGGCCACGGCGGCTCGATGTCCACGCTCCACGCCAACACCGGCCGGGACGCCTTGAGCCGTCTGGAGACAATGGCGCTGATGTCGGGCGTGAATGTACCGGTGGGCGCATTGCGCCCGCAGGTTGCCGCTGCGGTCGACGTTGTGGTTCAGCTCATTCGGCTCATCAACGGGCGGCGCGTCGTCTCGGAGATCGTGGAAGTCGACGATCTGCTGAACGGCGAGTACCAGACCATTCCGATCTTTGAGCGCTCCCGCTCCGCATCCGGCCGGGGAGAGTGGGAGCTGTGCGCCGCCGGCCGCAAGTCGATCTTCGGGGCGAAGGTGCAGGCTCAAGGCCGCCACAGAGAGCTTCGCCATACCGCCGCCATCTTCGGCCAACAAGGCAGCTGACGCTTCCTGAACAAGGTCCTCGCCCATGAGTGACATGAACCCGCCCAGAATCAAGTACGGAACGATCCGAGAGCCCAGCCGACAAGCGCCTCCCGGCGAGGCGGTGACGTCCGAGGAAGCCGCTCGCGGTTTCCGCTTGGGGTCCGAGGCCGCCCTCCGTGAGCCGGCCGGCGCGGTCGCGCCCAACGATACCGCCGTAAACCCGGTGATCCTCGGAGCCACGATCGTGGCGGCGGCGGCTCTGGTGGTCACTCTGGCCTTTGGCGGAGCCGGCAAGGCCTCCAAGCTCCAGTTCGACGATCGGCGCGCGCTGGAAGACTACTCCGCCTACGTAGCCTCCCACCCGGGCGAGGACCTGCCGGGCATCGAGGAAGTGCGCATCGAGCTCAACGAGATCGTCCGCTTGGGCAACAGTGGCCGTCAGGATCTGGTGCGGCGTCATTGGCAGTCGCTGCTGCTGCGGAGCAACGGTCCTGACAATCCCCTGCTGCGCCTGGCTCAGGAGCGCCTCGAGCATGACTAGCTGCCCCTCCGCGAGCCGCCGGCGGCTGCGAGCGCAGCAGGGGCAGGCCACTGTCGAGTGGCTGCTCCTCATCGCCGTCGTGGCGCCGATGGCCGTTTTGATGTTCGAGGTTCTGCGCTACTTGGCGCGGTTCTACGCCTTCACCAGTTGGGCAATCTCGTTGCCGTTTCCGTGAGCGCTGGCGGGATCAGAACGGACTCTGCTGCGCCATTCGCATCAACAGCGGCCCCACCAGCAAGATCATCGCGGCGACGGCGACGACCATGAGCGGAAACGTCGCCCTGGCGCTCGCCTCCTTCGCGATGACTTCGGCCGACTGGTAGCGGCGTTGTCGGGCCACATCGGACTGCGTCCGCAAGATCTGCCGAATCGGCTGGCCGTTCTCCAGGCCCGTTCTCACAGCGAGCGCAAACGCCGACACGCCGGGCGAATCGATGCGCTCGGCCAGGCCGCCGAACGCTTCGGCGGGCTCCCGGCGCCGCTCCATGTCGTGGAGCACGCTGGCGAGTTCCTCCGCCATGGGGTCGGCCTGCACGTGTTCGATGTAGACCTGCACGGCGGCCTCGAGCGACGAGCGGGCCTCCATAGCCAGCACGATGAACTCCAGGGCGAACGGGAGCCGCTTTTCGATCAGCGAGACTCGGTTGGCTGCGGCCGAATCCAGCGCCGCCCGCGGGGCTAGCGAGCCTACGGCCCCCGCCGCCGCGCTCAGCAGCAATGCCACCGGCCAAGCCAGCCCGCTCAGCAGGGTCATTGCGAGCATCAGGACCGCGCCCGCGACGGCGGCCAGGACCGAGTAGGCCGCGATCTCGAGCGGCGCGAGATCCCGCCGCAGGCCCGCGCGGACCAAGGCCCGGTCGCTGTCGGCGAGAAACCGCCGGAACCCAGCCGCCGAAGTTCCCTGCCCCTGCAACCGGATTCCCTCCAGCGCTGGGGTCACGACCGAGACCGGCCCGTTGAGCCAGCTCCAATCCGAGCCGCCCCAAAGGGTCTTGCCCGAGACGCGAGATTCGCTCCGGATCCGATTCCCTCTGGCGTAAGCCTCGGCCAGGGCTCCGGCCGCCCAACTCGCCCCCAGCCCCACGCTCGAGGCCGTCAGAGCCACGCACAACGCTTGCAGAATCAGCTCCATGATTGCGCCCCTAGATCGTGCTCTTGACGATCGACCGAATCCAGAAGAAAGCGGTCGCCTGCAGCAGGATCACCAGGCCCAGCAGGGCCTGCCCCCCAATCGTGCTGGACAGCAAGTCCCAGACGCCAGGGTCCATCAAGCAGACCAAGACCCCGAACAGCGGCGTGATCCACAAGATGATGTTCTGTTGGGCGCGGACTTCCGTCGTCTCGCTCACAATCTTCTGCCGCAACCGCGACAGAGAGCGAATCGACTCCGCCATCCGTTCGAGAACCTCCAACAGCCGGCCGCCCTGGTCGGCGCTGATCGCCAGGGCCGTCGCGACCATCCCGAAGCTCTCGTTGCCGACGCGGCCCCGCGCCCTTTCGAGCGATTCGGGGAGCCCCAGCCCGCTCTGCTCATGCTCTTGCGCCACTAGAGCCAGCTCTTGCCCGATCGGCCCCCCCGCGCGCTCCGCAGCGTCGGTGATTGCGCGCAGTAAGGAGCTTCCGGACCGCACCGAGCTCACCATCACGTCCACCACATCGGGCAAGCGTTCCTCGATCAGTTGAGAGCGCCGCTCTCGAGCCAGGGCGTAAAGCATCTCCGGCGCGCGATACAGGGCGTAGCCGATCAGCGGAGCCATCAGCACCTTGCCGGCCGCCGCCAAGCCGATCACCGCCGCGGCAGGCGCCGCCTTGGCCGCCACCGCCACGCGCCGGCAGTCCTGTTGCGACCAGCCCAGAAACAGGTCGATGGACCAACGCCGATAGCGCTCCGCGTCCTCCCGGATCAGCCGCAGCAAAGGCTCCCACGCGGCGAAACAAGCCAGGCCCGCCGCCAGTCCCGTGCACAAGGTCGCCACCGCCAACATCAGCGTCACACCGAGTCCCCTCCCTCTTGGAACAGGCACTCCACCTTGGCGCCGACGTCCAGCAGCTCGGGCATGAACGAGGGAACGTGCCCGGTGAACACCAAGCGCCGGGGCGGCAGCATCTGGTCCGTCTTCCGCTTGCGATAGCGGAAAATCTGCTCGATCACCAGCTCGCCGTCCTCCTCCTCGATGCCCAGCACCTCGCTGATCGAGACCACGCGCCGCATTCCCGGCCCCACACGGGAGATCTGCACGATCACCTGGACCGCGCTCGCCACCTGTTCGCGAACGCCGCTGGCGGGCAGGTTCACGCCCTCGGCCTCGAGCGCCATCACTTCCAGCCTGCGCATCGCGTCCGCCGGTGAGTTCGCGTGAACCGTCGTCATCGACCCGTCGTGGCCTGTGTTCATGGCCTGCAACATGTCGAGCGCCTCCCCGCCGCGGCACTCGCCCACGATGACCCGGTGCGGTCGCATCCGTAGCGTGTTGCGGACGAGCTGCCGGATGCCGATCGCCGCTTCCCCTTCCATGTTGGGCGGCCGCGCCTGCAACGCCACCACATTGGGCTGCGACAGGCTCAGCTCGGCCGTGTCCTCCACGGTCACGATCCGCTCCTCGGCCGGAGCGCAGGACGCCAACGCGTTCAGCAGCGTGGTCTTGCCCGTCCCGGTTCCTCCGGAGATCACCAAGTTCTTCCGGGCCAGCACGCACGCCTGCAGAAAGTCCGCCACGCCCCGCGTGATCGTTCCGTTCATCGCCAAGTCCGCCAGACCCAGCCGTGTGGCGGCGAAACGGCGAATGGTCAGCGCCGGCCCGAGGACCGCCACGGGGGGAATGACCGCGTTCAGGCGCGAGCCGTCCTTTAGGCGGGAATCCACCATCGGAGAGCTCTGATCGATCCTGCGTCCCTGGCGCGAGACGACTCGTTCGACGATCCTGCGAGAGACCTCCGGAGACAACATCACGCGGCCTGAATCGAGCATCCGGCCGCCTTCCTCCACGAAGATCCGCCCGGTGGGCAGAACCATCACCTCCGTGATGTTCGGAGCCGACATCAGATCCTGCAGCGGACCCAGGCCGAACATCAGACTCGACAGGTGTTGCCGTAGCAGCTCATGGGAGAGCAGCCGCCGATCGGTCCCACTCAGCGCATCGCCTTGCTCCCGGAACAGCCACGGCAGCAGGGCTCGCACACGTTCGGTCCGCTCGGCCTTGGAGTGGTCCGCGGCCAAGTCGATGCGTTGCTCGATGATCTCGAGCAGACGCGAGCGTTCGGTGCGACGCCCCGCTTCGGCGGGCGAACCCGTGTCGGTCTCTCGCCCGTGGATGCGGTCCATCAGCAACTGCTCGACCGCCCGCATCGCCAAATAGGCTTCCAGCTCGGGCGCAATTCGCAGCTCTCGAATCAGACCATTGAGCTCCTCAGCATGCCGCCGGCGGCCTTCAGCGTCGTCCTCGTCCGGCGAGACGTTTCGGAGTCGATCGAGGACGGCCGTATGCAACGCCTTCTCGATCTCGAACAGCTTTTCGGCCAGCCGTCCCGAGATGGGGCTGGCCTCGGTGGGCCGCCGCAAGTGAATCCGCCGGCTCCCCAGGGTCAGGTCGCACGAGGGGCCGCACTGCACCGACGATCCCCGCGGGATGGGGGTCCCATTGAAGAGAAGCCGCGCGCCGTCCAGGTTGCGAATCCTCCAGACGCCGACGGGGTCGCAGCGCAGGTCGCAGCTCTGCGGTCCCGCGTCCGACCGCGGCAGACGGATTCCGTCTTCGGGCGCGCTGCCAATGGAAACGCCCGCTTCCCGAATGCGTAGGATCGTTCGCCCGTCAACGATGCCAAACATGGCGGATCCTCACGGCTTCTCGACGCCGGCCAGCGCGAGCCGCACCCTCCCTTGGGAGAGATCCAGCAGGTGCAGGATCTCCGGCAGACTCGATTCCCGCACAACCACGGTGACGGTTCGATAGGCTTGGTCGCGGCCGGCGGCGTCCGGAACGATGGTCGCGTCGCCCACTGAGCGCACGACGGCCCCCGCCACGATTGGGCCGCTCGGCTTGTCCATCTTCGTCCCGTAAACGTCCACCACGTCTCCGGGGCGGACGAAGTACGCCACAGCCGCCGATTCGTCTTCAATCGGCAGCGCGATCGCCCGTTCCCCCGGTCCGATGGAGTCGCGAATCCCAGGGTCTCCGTCGAATCGGAAGAAGCTCTGAAACAGCGGCTCGCCTTGCTCGATGCGCCGTACGATCGAAACTCCTTCGTAGGACTTGATCGCGTCCTTTTCGACGAACAGCGCTTTCAGCTGGTCTCGATCGGCGGCCGGTACGTGAATCGTGAGCGAATCGAAGTCCGCCCCGTCCACGGTCTCTCCGGCCCGCAGCGTGCGAGCCGCCCGCAGGACCTCGACCTTGGAGCCGTTCACGCGCAGGAGAAACACAATGTTCGCCAGCGCGGCCGCGATCCCGAGCGTGACCGCCAGCCACAACCGGGACTTCGACCGCTCTCTGGACGGGAACTGAATGCCTTGCTTCTCCATGTCTCGCTCCTCAGCAGACCTCGGCTAAATCTCCCCGGCGCTCACCGCCAGCAGCGTTCCGCCCGTCTCGCCGTCCACGCCGATGTGGATGAGGCAGTACCTTCCGGCGCTGACGAACTGGAGCAACTCCAAATTCGGCCCAAAGCCCTGCCCCGGGTCCATCGGAACCGGACTCGGGCGCCATTCGCCCAAGTTCTCTCCGGCATACCAGCGGCGAACGACTTCGACCGGCAGCGGACAGCGATGGAAGCTGACCCAGCCCCCCTGCGGCCCCTGCGTTTCGAACAGCTTGCTCGATTGCGGCGGCAGCGGCAGGCCGAAGGTCGAGCCTCCCGGCGATTGTGGTCCGAATGCTCCCTGGCCCAGCGCATCCGCTGACCAGAGGAAGGTTTCGCGCCGCCAAGCGGCCTCGCAACCCACGGAAGCCGACGCGGTGAGCAACGTCATCCGGGCCCCCGCGTTCTCGATCGATCCCAACGTCAGCCCTTGGTCGGTCTCCGTGCGCCAATAGAACCGTTCGGCCGAGGACGTCCCGGCCGGAACATATCCCGCCTCGCCTAACTCGCGCTCGGCCGCCGCAACCAAAGCGGCCGGAGACGCCTCGGCGCAGCCCGACTCGGCGTCGACAGCCCGCCACCCAAACCCGCCGAGCATCATGGACCGGGGCCCTCCGCCCGGGCCTCCGGCAGTCGCGCTCGGCCGCAACGCCGGCTCCTGTGTGGCGGCCGCAACGGGCGCCGCCGGGCGCGGACCATAGACCACCCCGAGGTACAGAACCCCCGCCGCCGCCGGGCTCCACAACAGCGTTCGGCCAATCTTCTTCCAGACGCTCTCCCCCGTGAAGTCGTCGGGCATGGCTAGAACCTCAATATGGAGACCTTGTCCTTCAGCGCCGCGGCAAAGCCGCCGCACTGCGAGCTCGTCCACGTTCCCCGCTCGAGCTCATACTGGGCCGAGGCCTCGCCGAGCCTCAACGTGCGGGCAAACAGCCCATCCGGCTGCCTCTTGACCTGGTAGGAAACCGCTCCGGCCGCATCCGAGCTCGACAACGTTCCCAGCCCCAAACCGGCCAGCTCGCCCAGGGTCGAAAAGGCTCCCGCGAAGGAGCCGAGACCGGAGGACCCCTCGCGGCGCTCCAGCCGCCAGGGCTCGCCACGGGCCGAAGACGCCCGCAAGGCATCGGCGGCGCTCGTTGTCTTGCCGGTCAACCGGTCGAGAAACGCCGCCTGTCGGGCGGCGACCAAACCTTCTTGTCTCAGCACGAGGGTCTCGCTCATGGTCACGAGCAGCATCAGCGCCAAGGCGATCGACGGGAGAGCCAACAGGAGCTCGATGACTGCGCTCCCTCGCCGCGCCTGCCGTTTTGTGCCGGTCTGCCTCGCCATCCTGCGCTCCTAGTGCGTGTTCAACACGGAGATGTCCTCGATGTCCAATCCTCCGCCGGCTCCGCCCAGAGACTCGACGATATCCTTCCACTTGCGGCCGAAAAGGCTCGCGCGAGCCAGCTTGACCCGCCAGTTCTGGCTGAACATGGACCACTCGCTGGGGTTATAGACGTCCGCCTGCGCGTAGGCGAGCCGGCCAAACGGAGCCGGATTCTGATAGGTGGACGGGGCCAGTATCCCTCCGGTCGACTCCGCCCTGGCGACTGCCAGGAACTGCAGGATGCGCCGTACGACCTCGTAGTCCACCGGCGCGCCCTCCAAGGCCTCTGCGATGCGCTCGTCGCCGTTGGCCAAGGGGCGGTCGGTCAGCGTCATCGGCAAAGGAGAGTCCTGCGGCCAGCTCATGCTCCCGCCGCCTCCAAAGATCCACGAGTTCGAGCCCAGCAATCCCTCCATCGTCAAAGGGCGGAAGGAGCCGTCGCCGGGGTCGCGGGCGTTGTATTCGTCGATCGCCTCCTGCAATCCGCGCAGCCGCCCGACGTCGCTTTGGAGCAGACGCCGCAAGGGCGTCGGCGGCCGAGCCCCTTCGGCCAAACCCTCCACCGTGCGGCCCACCTCGCCGTCCAACAGCGGTCCGGCGATCGTCAGCGCGGAAATACAGGCCGGCGGCGCCTGGGCCGCACAGTAAAGGTTCACCGCCGCCTTCACGGGCCAGCTCAGCTCGGGCAGCACGCACTGCTCGGCGTGAACCGCGATCAGCCCCCTGCGTCCCCGGCCCACGGGGCAAATCGGAGCCGATTCGGAATGGCCGGACATCACGAAGGCCAAGTCCGCCCCGTTCGCCTTCGAGGCTTGCAGCCCCCCCAGGCGCACCAGAGGCGGCGTGGCTGCCTTGATCGCCTGGTTGAACTTGTCCAGCGAACGCATCAACTCCCAACCGATTCCGGAAGATGGGTCGTTGAGGCGGCGGTCGATCGGGTCCAGGCTGTTGGCCAGAGTCTCAAACGCCTTTATCTCTAGGCCCAACTGCCTGATGACAACTCCAAGCGCGGGCGCGGCGGGCGGGAAAGCCGCGCTGGCGGCTGTCAGGCTGGCAATCACCACCCCCAGCTTGACCTTCATTCCCCGGCTCACCTCGACGACCGCATGCACCTCGATCATCACCGCCAACAGGTCCGACATCCCCTTGTTGCCCAACGCCATCAAGTTCATGCCGCGCGCCATCCAGGTCCCGCCCGCAACCGCTGCCGCGTCCGCCGCTCCCTGCATCTCGATCCGCTGGCTGGTTCTCTGCGCCGTGTTGATCACCAAGCCCAGCAGCAGCGCCAGCGCCACCGCCGCGACCAGGAACAGCGTGGTGACCTGCCCGGACTGCTCCCGATGCAGCGCCAAGGCTTCATCGCGCACGAGCCGCCAGACGGCCGCGCCCGCCCGCCGAGCCATTCGCCCCGCCGCCATCAGCTCACATCCTCGTCTTCGAACAGGTCCCCGAGGCTCGGATCGGGAAAGACCAAGTCGTCTTCACTGGTCAACGTGTAACGCTCGACGATCGGCAGATAGTAGGGTCCGCCCCAAAGTGCGGCGCCTTCGAACTGCGTCCCCAACAGCCGGTCCGCGAATGGCGCCGCCAAAAAGTACCGGTAGGTGACCGTCACGGTCACAAGCGAATAGCTGGTTCCGCCCGTTCCTGCTCCCGGGTGGGACTCCACATCGACATCGATCGTGGTGTTGTCTCCCGCAAAGGCGTACCAAGCTCGATCGGCATACTGGCCGGCCGACGAAGAACCGCCCGAGAACAGCAGGGCGACAGCTTCGAGTTGGGCTCGGCCGAGGACCGCCTCATCCTCGCCGACCGCCGCCGCCAGTTCGGCCGAGCGCGGCGGAGAGATCGCAGCGCAGGCCAGCGCCGCCGCCCGCCGAATGATCGCGAGCTTTGCGGAACGTTCCCCGCCGGCAATCTCGTTGGGGCCTTCCTCCAAACCCGTGAGTGAAGAGCGGACGGCGCTGGGAATCACGACTACGGCCGAGCGAGCCGCCGCGAATGCCGCATAGTTGACCACCAGCTTGGCCTGGGCGATCAAACCGACCTGCAAGACCAGCAGCAGGATCGAGAGCAGCAACGGCAGCAGCAGCATGAACTGCACCACGACGGCGCCGCGATCCGACCGCTGCCTTCCGCAACCCATGGTTTACCCCCCGCTCAGCGGCGCCGCCCACGGCAGCGCCCCTTGCAGATACAAGCTGTACGCCACGCCGACCGAGAGAGCCGGTGCGAAAGCGACTGTTGCTCGATGAGAGTCCATCGACGCCTCACTCGCCTCCAACGAGGAGAAGAATCTCCCGCGCCAAGCCAAAACCAACACCCCTAGCGCGATTCCGCTACAGAGGCTGTAGAAAACTGCATTGAGGATAAAAGCGAAGCCGTGCAGGCAGCCTATGGCCGCCACGAGCTTTACATCTCCCCCGCCCAAACCGCCAATGCGGAAAAGAGGATAAGTCAGCAACAAGCCGCCGACAAGCCCCTCCAGACTATCCAACGGCCCCATACCGCCAGGCAACAAGCTAATAAGGAAACCAGCCGCGGCGGCCGGATAGGTCAGAGCATTCGGCGTGCGACCGCCGCGCAAATCCATGACCCCGGCCGCAAGGACGATTCCGAGGGTGAGCGCCGTTAGCACCCGACGACATCACAGACAGCGCTCTTGACTGCGTCAAAAACGTCGCCTTTGACGAACTGCATGATCATCAAGATGACCACGGCGGCCACGAAGATGATCATCATGATCTCCAGAATGGTCAGGCCGCTCTCGCCGCTCTGAAGTCTTCGTGGAATGTCGTCCTGCAGACGCCGACCCTGGCTTCCCGGTCGCCGGAATCGCACGTGCGTTCCCATCCTTTGGAGCATCGAATCACCGCCTCCCCCAGCGAAGTTTCGCACCTCTCTCCAAGGCTAGCGCGAGTATATCCGAGGGATGGGTCCTACGCAACGGATACATTGCGATTTACAGCGTTCCAACTCCAGTCGATTGACTACCGCGATAACTTGCGCCAGGCGCTCCGGCTTTCGGATTCAACCTTCGAAGCAATAACGGCCCGGGACCGCGACCGTCGTCCCTACTCCACCGGCTCCACGTCCACCCGGTCTTTCTCGAGCGCCACGCCGATGATCAACAGCTCCATCTCCTCCGAGCCGGTGTTCTCGATCGAGTGGGCCTGGCCGTATTCGATGAACAGCGCGTCGTCCTTGGCGAACGGCGCCTGCTCGTCGTTCACGTGCAGGCTCCCCGCGCCGCGGATCACATAGTGCAGCTCTTCCACGCCGCGGTGCAGGTGTTTGCCCAGTGAGGCCCCCGGCGGCAGGATCAGGTGGTCCGCGTAAGCCCAGTCGGACTTGAACACCTGGTGCGGCAAGGCCCGGCGGTACAGCGCCGTCCCCTTGCCGCCGTACATCTTCTCCATGGGCTTCGTGTTTTCCTTACGGAGCTGCATGTTCATGAAGATCGGTTTCTTGTCCAACGGCGCGCCCACGCCGTCGTCGCCCATGTCAAAGGCGTCGTACTCGCCCCGAATCGACGTCACGGCGATGTTCATCCACTCCACCGGCTCGTCGGTCGGGTTGTAGATGCCGTGCACCGACCCCATGCGGCACGGCGCGCCGGCCGGTCCGTCGAGCGCGGACGTGCGGCCGTCGATGGTGAACTCGGCCTTGCCGTCCAGGATCACGAACATCTCCTCCATACGGTTGTGGTAGTGCCGCCCGATCGAGCTCTTCGGCATCAGTTGCCCGCGGTGCAGGAATAGGAACTTCGAGGCGTACGTGGGCCGCTGGTACAGCGCCGTATAGTTGAGCGAGCCGGCCCCGGCGTGCACGTGCGGAATGTTGCGCAGGTTGTCGTGCGAGTAGTGCACGATCTTTTCCCGCAAGCTCTGCGCCTCCGCGGCGCAGGCCAGGCACAGCAGCAACAGGGGCAGGGTTTTCCAGTGGTTCGACATGGCCGCTGGCATCATAGCCTAAAATAGCCGCGATGGATCTGCACAACGTCCGCGTCGAGATCCCCGAGGGCGGCAACGTCATCATCGGTCAGGCGCATTTCATCAAAACCGTCGAGGACGTCTACGAGGCCATCGTCACCACCAATCCGCAAATGCGCTTCGGAGTGGCCTTCAACGAAGCCTCGCAGGAGCGGCTGATTCGCCACGACGGCAACGACCCCGAGCTGGTGCAATGCGCCATCCGCAACGCCCAGGCGATCGGCGCGGGCCATCTGTTCGTGGTGGTCATGCAGCAAGGCTTTCCCATCACCGTGCTGCCGCGGATTCGCGAAGTCCAGGAGGTCGTCCGCATCTTCTGCGCCACCGCCAACCCGCTGGAGGTCATCGTCATCCAGACCGCGCAAGGTCGCGGCGTGGTCGGCGTCGTCGACGGCGAATCCCCGGCCGGCGTCGAGGGCGAGGAGCAGATCGCCTACCGCAAGAGCCTCCTGCGCAAGATCGGGTACAAGCGATGAGCTCGCCGTTGGGATGGAGACTGCCCGCCCGGTGCGTCGCATGGGAAGCGCCGGCGGCGTCCCGTCCGGAATTCCGGTCCCGCGCCTGGGTCGCCTGCTTCCTCCTGCTCGCGTTGCTCCCCGGCCTCTCCGCCGCCCCCAAAAAGGTCCGCGTCCTGGTCTGGTCGGAGCGCAGCGAACCCGTCGAGGTCTACCCGGCCGGCATCAACGGCGAGGTCGCTTCGATCTTCGCCGCCGACCGGGGAGTCGAAGTCTCGGTGGCCAACATGCTCGACCCTGAGCAAGGCCTCTCCGAAGCCGCACTGGCCCAGACCGACGTGCTGGTGTGGTTCGGGCATCGCAGCCACGCGGACGTGCTGCCCGAGGTCGTTGATCGCGTGGTGCGGCGCGTTACCGCGGACGGCATGGGCTTTCTGCCGCTGCACTCGGCGCACTACTCGCTGCCCTTCGTCCGGCTGATGGAGCTCGAAGCGGCCGAGCAGGGCGTGCGGCTCACCGGCCGGGTCGGCTCCTGGGGCGCCGTCCGCAACAAGGGCGAGCCGGAGCGGGTGCAGATTTTGCTGCCGGCCCATCCCATCGCCAAGGGGCTTACCGCCTTCACCATCGAGGGAACCGAGGAGTACGCCAACCCGTTCGTCGCGCCCCCGGCCGAGGAGAAGGTGCTGGCCGGCGCCTGGGAGGGCGGCGAGCAGGACGGCAGCGACGGCTTGGCCTGGACCGTCGGCAAGGGCAAAGTCTTCTATTTCCGCCCCGGGCACGAGACGCGCCCCATCTTTCGCCAGCCCGAGGTTCGCGCCGTGCTCCGCAACGCCGTCCTGTGGCTGGCGCCCTAACCCGTGCAGCCTTCGCGCGCGACCATCGTCATTCCCACCCTGCATGGCGGAGAGCCCCTCCGCCGCTGCCTGGAGGGCCTCTCCGCGCAGACCTGCCGCCAGGCGACGGTCGTCTTGGTCGACAATTCCCCCCACGGCGTGGCCGACGGGCTGACCTGTTCCCTGCCCTTCGAGGTGATCGTCAACCCGCGCAACGTAGGCTTCGGCGAGGCCATCAACCAGGGCTTCGCGGCCCGTCCGGCGGAGTTTCTGCTCTCGCTCAATGACGACGCCGAGCCCGCGCCGGACTGGCTGGAGCGTCTGCTGGAGGCGATGGACCGCAACCCCTCCGCCGGCATGGCCGCCAGCTCCATTCGCCTGGCCGGCTCCGCCGGCTTGCTCGATTCCGCCGGCATGGCGCTCTATCCCGACGGAACCGCCAAGCAGCGCGGCCACGGCGAGCCGGCCGAGCGCTACCGAGACAGCGCGGAAGCCCTGTTCCCCAGCGGCGCCGCCGCGCTCTACCGCGCCGCCATGCTCGAGCGCAGCGGACTGTTCGACCCTGAATACTTTCTCTACTGCGAGGACACCGACCTCGGCTTGCGCGGGCGGTTGGCCGGCTGGGGCTGCCTCTACGTTCCCGAAGCCGTGGTCGAGCACGCCTACTCCGTCTCCGCCGGCCGCGCCTCGCGCCTCAAGGCCTTCTATGTGGAGCGCAACCGGCTGTGGACGCTCGCCAAGCTGTTCCCCGCGCGCATGCTCTGGGCGGTCCCCTTCTGGTCGGCTTGGCGCTACTGGGCCCACCTGCTGGCGGCCCTGCAAGGCCGCGGCTTGGCCGGAGAAATTCGGCAGGCGCAAACCGGCTGGCTCGATCTTGGGATAATCGTGGTCTCAGCCCATTGGAGAACGCTGCTGCACCTGCCCGCCTTGTGGAAACAGCGCCGAGCCTTTCGCCGCAACCGCCGGCTCTCGACGCGGGAATTTCTGCGTCTGCTGAGCCGCCACAGGGTGTCGGCGCGGCAGATTGCGGAGCAATGAGCGAAGCGCAGGAGCAGGCCCCGCCGCCGCGCCCGGCCGCCGTCTGGGACGGCGGGCCGCTGCTGGTCTTGATCCCCTGCTACAACGAAGAAGCCGCCATCGGGGTCACCATCGGGCAGGTCCGCGCCGTCGTCGACGCGCCCGTCGTGGTCGTCGATGACGGGTCCTGGGACGGCACCGCGAATGTGGCCCGCGTGGCCGGCGCGGAGGTTCTGCAACTGCCCCACCACCTCGGCCTCGGCGGCGCCGTGCAGATGGGCTATCGCTTCGCCTTCGAGCACGGCTTCGAGCGGGTGGTGCGGGTCGACGGCGACGGCCAGCACGTGGCCGAAGACATCCCCAAGCTGCTGGCCGAGCTCGACGAAGGCGACGTGGACCTGGTCGCCGGCTCACGCTTCCTCGGGCCGAGCGACTACCCCGTCCAGCGCCTGCGCCGCTGGGGCGGGCTGCTGTTCTCGGCGGTGCTGCGGCCGATCCTGGGCCAGCGCATCACGGACCCCACCTCCGGCTTCATCGCCGTCAACCGCCAGGCGCTCGAGGTCTTCAGCCGCAGCTTTCCGCTCGAGTACCCCGAGATCGAAGCCCTGGTGGTGCTCAAGCGCAAGGCCCTGCGCTTCTGCGAGGTGCCGGCGAGGATGCGGCCGCGCATCGCCGGAACCTCCACCATCACCCGCTGGAAGGCCGTCTACTACATGGTGCGCGTGCTGCTGGGCGTGCTCGTCAACGTCATCAAGTACGAGCGGCGCTTCCACCAGGGGAAGCGGGGCTGACGCCGATGGAACGCGTTCGCTGGGCCGCCGTCATCTTCTGTCTGCTGCTGCTGGGGCAAATCATCCGCGCCGTGCGCAGGGAGCACATCCGGGTCGAGTACTCCATGGCCTGGTTCGCCTCCGTGCTGGCCCTGCTGGTGGTCACCTTGTGGGACGCCGCTCTGGAGTGGCTCACGGACTTCCTCGGCGTTCCCGGCTTCACCGAGATGCTCATGCTGCTGGCGGGGCTGGCCTTCCTGTTCACCTTCTTCCGCCTCACCGTCGAGGTCTCCGCGCTCAAGGACCACAACATCGTGGTCGGCCAGAAGGTCGGCATGCTCGAGTGGGAGATCCGCAAGCTGCGCGAAGAGCTGCAACGCCTGCGCGGGAAGGACCCGGACGCCTCGTGAAGGTGCTCTACGACGCGACGCCCCTGCTGATGCGCAGCGCCGGCGTCAAGAACTATCACTATTCGTTGCTGCTGCGCCTGCTGCCTTCCATCTGGCCCCACCAGATGGAGCTCTTCCCGTGGCTCGGCTCCCTGCCGCCCAACGAGAATCAGCGCTCGAACTACCCGGCCTGGCAGACCTACGCCGGCCTGGGAACGATGCTCGCCTCGAACTGGCTGGGCCTGCCCCTGGCGCGCCTGCAGGCCCAAGGCGCCGACCTGTTCCACGTCACCCAGCACCTGTGGCGACCGCCGCAAACGGCTCGGCTGACCTCCATGGTCCACGACCCCACGCCGCTGACCATGCCCGAGTGCCACACCGAGAGCAACGTACGCTACTTCGAGCGCTTCGTCGAGCGGACGCTGCCCCGGCTCGACGCCCTCATCACGCCCTCCTACGCCGTCAAGCGCGACCTGGTGCGCTACTGCGGGGCCGCCGAAGAGCGCATCACCGTCATCCCGCACGGCGTGGACGAAGACTTCTTCGAAGCCACCCCGGCGCAGCGCGAAGTCGCTCGCCAAACCTATGAGCTGCCGGACCGCTACATGCTCTTCGTCGGCTCGGTGGAACCTCGCAAGAACCTCACAGGCCTGCTCGACGCGCTGGAGATGCTGCCCGACTCCCTGCGCCGCCAGGTTCCTCTGTTGCTGGTGGGCCCGCACGGCTGGAAGAACGAAGAGATCCAGAAGCGGCTGGCGAAGACGGACCACGTGCGCACGCTCGGCTACGTGAAGCGCGAGCTGCTGCCGGCGGTCTATGAAGCCTGCTCGCTGTTCGTGTTCCCGTCGCTGTACGAGGGCTTTGGGATGCCCTTGCTCGAAGCCATGGCCGCCGGGGCGCCGGTGCTGTCCTCGAACACGTCCGCCATGCCGGAGGTCGTGGGCGACGCCGGCCTGCTGGTCGGCCCGCAAGAGCCGCACCGCATGGCCGAAGCCATCCGCAACGCCCTCGAAGACCAGCACACGGCCGCGCTGATGGGCGGCCAGGCCCGCCAGCGCGCACGCCGCTTCACCTGGGAGCGCTGCGCCCTGGAAACCAAAAAGTTCTTCGAAGAGACCCTCGAAGAAGCCCTCTAGGGCGGATCGCGGCCCATTCCGCCCCCGCCTCCCGCCCCACCCAAGCCGCTACCATGGAGGGCTGCCCATGGCTCTGTTGGTCTCCTGCGGCGTCTTCCATCCCCACCAGGGCGGCGCTGAATCCTTGTTCGGCGATCTCTGCGAGCGCTTCGCCGCCGCCGGTCGCGACGTCTCCGTCATCACCCGGCGGCTAGCCGACACGCCCGACCGCGAAACCCATCGCGGGGCCGCCATCCGCCGCTTCGACTACCCCACGCCCTACGAGGCGCTGGCGCCCGAGGACGCCTTCGCGCCCCGCTCCCAGGCCGTCCTCGACGAGCTGCGCCAAACCATCGAGCGCCGTGGCGTCCGCACCGTCTGCATCGGACTGCTCGACATGGGCGCGATGTACCTGCTGCGCCTGCGCCCCCGGCTCCGCTTTCGCCTCGTCCTCTACCTGCACGGCGGCGAGGTCCGTGTGTTGCCCCGCCAGCAGGAAACCTACCGCCGGCTGCTGCTGCACGCCCTCCGCGCGGCCGACGCCGTCGTGGCCGTCTCGAACGGGTTGGCCCAAGACGTCCTGGCGCTCGACCCCTCGCTCGACGCACGCCTGCACGTCATCCCCAACGGCATCGACGTCAACGCCGTCCGCCGGCAGCCCGCCGCCCCTCGCTCCCGCCCCTACGCCCTCTATGCCGGCCGGCTGGCGGCCTCCAAGAGTGTGCCCCGCATCGTGGAAGCTTTTGGGCGCATCGCCGCCGAAGCCCCCGAGCTGGACCTGCTGCTGGCCGGAGCCGGCGACCGCGAGCACGAAGTGCGCGCCGCCATCGAACGCCTCAGCTTGCACGACCGCGCGATCCTGCTCGGCCCGCGCCCGCGGGAAGAGGTCTATTCCCTGATGAAGTCGTCGCGCTTTGTGACCCTGGCTTCCGACGCCGAAGGCTTGCCGCTGGTCGGCCTCGAAGCCCTGGCCGCCGGCGTCCCCCTGGTAGCGCCACGCGTCGCCGGCGTCACCGAGATCATCGAGCACGGCGTCAACGGCCTGCTCTTCGAGCCGCGCGACGCCGCCGCCTACGCCGCACGGATGCTCGAGCTGCACCGCTCCGAAGCGCTCTCCCGGCAGCTCCGCGCCGGCGCGAGGGCTTTTCCCATCGACGACTACGACATCGACCGGCTCTGGCGCCGCCACGCCGAATTGCTCGACGGACCAAGCTAGAGAAGCAGCCATGGCGCGCATCGTCACCGTCTACAACCAGGACTCCGGCCCCTTCCGTCCGATCGACATGTCGCTCATCCGCTGGCTGAAGGTCTCCGAGGCCCTCGCCCGCCGCGGCCACGCCGTCGATATCGCCACCTGCGAAGCCGGCCTCGACGCTCCTTTGCCGATGGCGCCGAACCTGCGCCGCGTCCCCCTGGCCGGCGTGCGCTGGGCGGACTACGACGTGGTCAAGACGGTCTTCCACCGCGGCTTCGACACGCTCGAAGCCCACGGCGGCGCCGACCACCCCTTCGTCATCTCCAAGCTCGGCTCGGTCGTGGCCGACTCCGATCGACCCGACGTCTTCTTCTACGGCGAGGAGCGCGAGCGACTCTACCGCATCCAGGAGCGCGTAAGCCGCAGCGCCCGCTACGTCACCTTGCTCACCGGCGAATCCATCGAGCTGTGGCGCGAGCAGCACGGCGAACGCCCCGAGCTCCTGCTCGTGCCCGGCGCCGCCGACGCCGAGCTCCCCGCCCCCGGCCCGGACCCCTACCCGCCCCGCCGCCGCCCCCGTTGCCTGTTCGCCGGCAACATCTACGACGGCTGGTCGCAGGCGGAAGTCCACCGCCTGGTCGTCGACAAGCTCAACCGCCTGGGCGCCCTGCTGGCCCAGCGCGGCGTCGACTTCTTCTTCGTCGGCCGCGGCGACACGTCCCGCCTCGCCCCCGAAAACGTCTCCATCGTCGGCCCCGTCCCCCACGAGCGGGCCTGGGACTACATGCGCCACGCCGACGTCGGCGTGGTGTTGGCTTTCGGCCGCCGTCGCAACGTCAACGAGTCCACCAAGATCTACCACTACCTGCGCACCGGCCTGCCGGCCGTCTGTGAGCAGGGCTTTCCCAACGAAGGGCTGATCGAGCAAGCCGGGCTCGGCTTCGTCACGCCCTTCGGCGATCTGGAGGCGATGGCCGACCGCGCGTTCGAAGCCTGCCAGACCCGGTGGGACTCCGCCGCGGCCGTCCGCATGATTCTCGAAGGCCATACCTGGGACCAACGGGTCGCCGTCTACGACCGGCTGCTGCGCGACAGCTTCGGCGAGCCGCGCTAGCCCGGGCCTCGGCTCACACCCAGCGCGCCTGGTCCAGAAAGACGTCTCCGGCCGCCTCGTCGAGCGTCCGAAGCTCCCCGATCGCGCCCAGCTTTCGCAGAAACGCCTCATAGTGCGGCAGCCAGAGCTCGGCGTAGCAGTCGTGCAGCCCGATGGCCGTAAACGCCTGACCGCCGGCCGTCGCCAAGGCCTGCTCTTCCCACTCGTCGTAGCTCACCGAACCCTGGTAGAGGCCGTAGTCGTCCAAGTGCACCGGCAGCTTGGCGACGCCGTCGTCCAGCCGCGGCTCGCCAAAGCCCAGCGAGTAGGCCGAGCTGGCCAGCCACTCGAAGTTGTAGTAGCACAGCATGTCGTCGGTCAGCCCTTCCGTCCGCGACTGCGGCGGCCGGTAGCCCTTGAGCCGGTAGTCGACCTCCCGGCACTGCCACAACTGCTCCTCGCCTGACGGCACGGTGTGGTCGAAGGAGTGGAACGCCAGCGCGTGACCGCCCGCCAGGATCGCCTCGCGCACCTCCGGCAGAAACGCGCCGACCACGTTGTAGGTCGCCCGCACGCCCGCCCGGCGCTCGGCGGCCAGCATCGCCTCCAACCAACCCGGCGCGCCCGCGGCGACCCGTTCGGCGAACGGCGGGTCTTCGACCCGGTGCCCCCAGTCGCGCTCCACATCGTGAAAGACGCAGATCGTCGGCCGCCGCACGGGCGTCTCCACGCGCTTGCGCCCGGGGACGATGCGGTCCCGCTGGGCCTCCACGTCGACCACGCGCCAGCCGGCCTCCTCCCGCGCCGTGAACCGCTCCAGCAAAGCGTCGTCATAGGTGCGCTCAAAAAGCTCCGGCCCCACCCGGCGACCGGCCGGAATCACCCGCTCCAGCACCAGCGCGGCGCTCGGCGCATGCACCTGCCGCAACCCCAGATCGGCGGCGTACGCGGCCACGGCGTTCCACAGCCAGCTCGCCCAGGCCCCCAGGTCGTTGTCCACCCGGGTCCGCCAAGCCGGAGCCCGGCCGATCCGCTGCACCAGGTCCGACTGCACGGCCGTCACCGCCAGACGGTCCTCGAACACCGCCACGTTCGCCCACGCCACCTGGAACGGCCGGCCGCAGTGCTGCTGGTGCCACTGCACATCCGGGTCGAAGAACAGCTCCGGCGGCAGCTCCGGCACGGCCTGCGACAAGGCGTAGAGCGTCAATTGCCGCAACTGCTCCGGGCGGACCTCGCCCAGCAGCTTGCGGGCGACCTTCAGCCCGTCCGGCCCGGCGCGCCGCAGCCGGTCCACGCGGTGCGCGAAAAAGCGTCGGCTGCGCCGGCTCGTCGCCCGCAGGGCCTCGGCCTCCGGCTCGGCCCACTCGCTGTAGCAGCGCAAGGGCCCCTCGTAGGTCCCGGCGCCGCCCCGGTTCTCGGCGATCATGTAGCCCCGCAAGGCGCCCTGCACGTAAGTGTGAATCGCCTTCGCCGGCACGCCGTGCTTGGCGAACATCCGCCCCAGCGTGTCGATCTGCCGGTCCAGCCCCACTCCCGTCGTCAGCCGCTCGCCGCGCGTGTGTACGCGGTACTCATACAGGCACTCGGCGACGGGCTCGAAGACGCAGCCGGCCTCGGCCATGCGCCAGGGAAAGTCGTAGTCGTCGCAGCCGTGGACGCCCACCGCCGGGTCGAACCCTCCGATCGCCAATGCCTTCGACCGTCGCCAGCACAGCAGGTGCTTCACCCGCGAGCCGTAAGTCCAAAAGTCCTCGATCGCGAACGCCCGGGCCTGGGACGGCGGGCCGAGATAGCGGCCCTCGGCGTCGATGTCGCGCCGCGACGAGTAGAAGAAATCGACCTCGGGGCTCTCCCGACGCCTCTTCCGCAGCACGTCCACGGCGTCGGCGGACAAGCGGTCGTCGCTGAGCAGGATCGCCACCCACTCCGAGCCGGCCCGCTCCAGGCCGTAGTTCAGCGCCCCGGCAAAGCCGCTGCCCGCCGGCTGCCGGACGACCTCGATGCGGGCATCCCCCAGCGCCCGAATCTGCGCCGGCAACTCCGCCGGAGTCGCCTCGTCCACAATCACCAACAGCCGCCAGCAGGGGTCCGTCTGGGCCAGCACGGAGCCCACGCATTCGGCCAGATAGTCCGGCCGCTGCACCTTGCACGGCAGCAAGAACGTCGTCAGATCCTCCGGCTCCGGCGGAGCGCTACTCCCACCCGGAGTCTTCATGGCCGCACCTCCCGGTAGATCCGCTCGATCCGCTCGAGAATCGCCCCCGGCGCGTGCTCCCGCTCGATCTTGCGGCGGGCCCGCTCGGCCCAAGCCCGCCGGCCCTCGGGATCGTCCGCCGCTTCCAGCAGCCGCCGGCTCAATGACTCCGCGTCGCCCAGTTCGAAAACCGCGCCCGTCACGCCATCCTCCACCAGCTCCGTCAGCGACGGCAGCGACGAAACCAGCGTCGGCGTCCCCAGCGCCATCGCCTCCAGAATCACGTTCGGGCAGCCTTCGGAGAAAGCCGACGGCAGCGCCAGCAGTTCCGCACCCGCAATCAGCGCCAGGGCCTCCGGGTAGCTCGCCCGCCCCACAAACTCCACGCCCTCCGCGCCGGGGCCTTCCGCCGCCTGACGTTCGAGCTCCGGCCCCAGCGAGCCCTCGCCGGCGATCAGCAACCGCCAGGGGAAGTCCGGCCGCAGCCGCACCGCCCGGTGGTAGCCGTCGATCAGACAAGCCACGTCCTTCATGTCCTCCAGCCGGCCCGCGAACAGCAGGTAGGGCCGGCCCCCGCGGAGCCTCGGCGCGCCGCGCAAGCCCTCGATCCGGGCCGGATCGGCCGGATTCGGAATCACCTCGGCCTTGCTCCCCACGCCCGGCGCCAGCCGCTCGGCCTGCTCCAGCAGAGACCGCGCCACGCCCGTCACCCGGTCGGCCCTTCGCAGCAGCGCCGCCACGTACGCCACGCGGTCCGGACGCCTCTCGATCCAGTGCTCGGTCTCTCCGCCGCGCATCGAAATTACCAGCCCTGCGCCGGTCCGCCGCGCCAAGGCCTCCCCGTAGCGCGTATCGGCGTTGATCAGGTGGCAGTGCACGATCCGCGGCCGGAACAGCGCCCCGGCCAGCGCCAGAACCGCTCCGTTGAGCGCGTCGTAGAAACGAATGCGCACCCGGCGAGGCCAGTCCCGGTCGAACGGGCTCGGGATGCGCACCCGCAACACGCGCACGCCGCCGTCCCGCTCCAGGCTCAGCGGAAAGCCCTCTTCCTGGTGCGTGACCACCAGAACCTTGTGACCGCGCGCCGTCAAGAAGTGCGCCAGGTTGTGGACCGAGCGCTCCACCCCGCCCAGCCCCGGCAGATACGGATACGAAACCAGGACGATGTTCACCGCGGCGCAACTCCGGCCGACGGCCGAACGACATAGGATAACGGGTCCGCCGCCTCGCGAAAAAACAGCCGCCGCTTCCGGAACACGCCGGCCTCTTGGTACGTTCTCTGCACCAGCATCAGAAAAGGGCCATGAAGATCCTCCCCAGCTCCCCTTTTTCCCAACGCTCCGGCGGCCCGCGCGAACCCCGCCGGGAGCGGCCGTTTCGCCCGCTGGGCTCCTGGTGGCTCGACCTCAAGCTCGGCGTCCGCATGCTGGTCAAGCATCCCGGCCTGGCGCTGGCCGGCGGCTTCGGCATCGCGGTGGGCGTCGCCATCGCCGCCGGCGCCTTCAGCGTCATCTACGGCAATTTTCTGGTCCCCTCTCTGCCGCTCGACGAAGGCGACCGCATCGTCTCGATCGAGGTCTGGGATTCGGCCGCCAACCGCCCCGAACGGCGCATCCTGCACGACTTCCGCGACTGGGGCGAGCGCCTCGGCTCGGTCGAGCAGGTCAGCGCCTTCCGCACGCTCACGCCCAACCTCATCGTCCCCGGCCTGGAGCCGGTGAGCGTCTCGGTCGCCGCCATGAGCGCCTCCGGCTTCGAAGTGGCCCGGGTCCGGCCGCTGCTCGGCCGCACATTGACGGTGGAGGACGAGCGCGACGGAGCGCCCTGGACCGTCGTGCTCGGCGAGAGCGTTTGGCGGGGCCGCTTCCAAAGCGATCCCGCCATCCTCGGGCGCACCATCCAACTGGGCGCCACGCCGCACACCGTCGTCGGCGTCATGCCGAACGGCTTTGCCTTCCCCATCAACCACCGCTTCTGGACGCCCCTGCGGCTCGGCTCCGAGCCGGCCGAGCCCCTCGACGGGCCGGAGCTGATCGTCTTCGGCCGGCTCGCCTCCGGCGCCACGCTCGCCGGCGCCCAGGCCGAGCTCGAGATCCTCGGCCGGCGCGCCGCCGACGCATTTCCTGACGTCTACGCCCGACTCCAGCCCCGCGTCATGCCCTACGCAGACCCCTTCATGGGCATGCACCAGCCGCGCGACATCGCCGGGCTCCAGCTCATGCAGGGCCTCGTCTTCTCGATGCTCGTGCTCACCTGCCTCAACGTGGCCGTCCTGGTCTACTCCCGCACCACCACGCGGCAAGCCGAGATCGCCGTCCGCCGCGCCCTGGGCGCCAGCCGCGCCCGCATCGTGGGCCAGCTCTTCCTCGAAGCCTTGGTGCTGTCCGCCGTGGCCACCGCCGCCGGCGTCGCCGCCGCGGACTTCGCCCTCCGCCGCTCCGCCGACGCCTTGCTGCCGATGGCCGCCGAGCTGCCCTTCTGGCTGTCGTTCCGCCTCTCGCCGGGAGCCGTCACCTACGCCGGCGCGGTCGGCATTCTGGCCGCCGCCATCGTGGGCGTCCTCCCCGCGCTGCAAGCCACCCGGCGCCCCGTCAGCGACGGCCTCCGGAGCCGCGGCGCGGGGGGCTCCGGCGTGCAGTTGGGAGCCACCTGGACCCTGCTGATCGTCGCCCAAGTCTGCGTGGCCGTGGCGCTGCTGCCCGCCGCCGTCTCCGGCGCCTGGGCATCCCTGCGGTCTGGTTTCGCCGCCCCCGGCTTTCGAGCCGACCGGTTCCTTTCAGCCCAGCTCGAGCTGGACGACCCAACCGGCGCCGTCCGCACGGCCGGCCTCGCGCGCCGCTTCGCCGGTCGGCACTTGGAGCTTCGCCGCCTCCTGGAGCTCGAGCCCCAGATCTCCGGGCTGACGTTCGCCCAGAGCAATCCCGGCGACGAGGACGGCGCCCGCATCGAACCGCTCGCTCTTTCCTCTGCTTCTCTCGGCGTCGTCCAGCACGCCGAGCCGACCGCTTCCGACAGCCGCTCCGTCCGGATCAACCGCGTCGACCTCGACTTCTTCCGGCTCTTCGGCGTCGACGTCCTGGCCGGACGAGGCTTCGGGCCCGCGGACCTGCCACCCGTGGACGCCGCCCCCGGCGTATCGGAGCAAGGCGGCGTGGCGGTGGTCAATCAGTCCCTGGCGCAGGCTCTGTTCGGCGGCGACGCGGTCGGCCGCCGCATCCGCTACGTCGCCGCCGACCCCGCCGGCCGGACGCAAGCGAGCCTCGAACCGCCGCCCTCCTACGAGATCGTCGGCGTCGTCAGCGACTTCCCCACCGGCGCGAGCCCTGAGCTCGACGCCTCCTCCTACGCCCTCTATCACCCCCTCGCCGCCGGCCAGGCCACGTCCCTGCACGTCGCCCTGCGGATGCGCGACGTTCCGCCGGCCGCCTTCGTCGGACGCCTGCGCGAGATCGCCGCCGCCATCGATCCCGAGCTGCACGTGCGCAACACTGTCAGCCTCGAAGAGTCCTTGCGCCGGGAGCAGTGGGTTCGGCGCATCGAGGCGGCGGCGCTGGCGGCCATCACGCTCAGCGTCCTGCTGCTGTCGGCGGCGGGCGTCTACGCCCTCATGTCGACCACCGTCTCGCAGCGTCGCAAGGAAATCGGCATCCGACTGGCCCTGGGGGCCGATCCCGGGCGCATCCTGGCGAGCATCTTCTCCCGGGCGCTGGCGCAACTGGCCGCCGGCGCGGCTCTCGGCGCGGTCCTGGCCGTGGCCCTCGAACGAGCCTCGGCGGGAGAGCTCATGCGGGGCGACGCCGCCATCGTGTTGCCCTCCGTCGCGCTGGTGATCGTGGCCGTGGGCCTGCTGGCGACGCTCGGCCCGGCCCTGCGCTGCCTGGGCGTCGAGCCCACCGAGGCCCTGCGGGAGCAGTAGCGCCTCCGGGGACTACGGCCCCGCCGCGCGACAGCCGATCTGCCTGGCAGATGCCCCGCATCCTGCTCCGGCTCGTCGCCGCGCTGGCCTTCGCCGCCCCTTTGCCGGCGCAGTTCGGCTTCCTCCACTCCGATCCCCGCATCGAGACGCTCTCGCTGCACGACGACGGCCCCGCGGAGATGGATGAGCGCCGCATCCTCGTCCTGCCCTTCGACGTGCTCCAGGCCGGAGAGCCCGCCCCGCCCGCCTTCGCGCCTCACCTCAGCGACGCCCTCGCCGCCTGGCTCGTCGCCGCCGACGTCGTCGTGCCTCGCTCGCACACCATCGCCGGCGTCGACGCCGCCCGCGCCCTCGGCTTCGACTTCCTCGTCCGCGGCCGCATGGAGCTCTACTACCAGGGGGGCGCCAGCGCCCTCCGCACGCGCATCTCGGCCGAGCTCGTCGACCTGCGCGAGGAGCCCACCGTCATCCTCTGGCAGGGCCGCAAAACCGCCCGCTGGCGGCGCCGCCTGCCGCCCGAGGAGTGCCTGCTCTACCTGGCCTCGGACTTCGTCGCCGATTGGCTGCGCGAGAAACACTGACCCCGCCCGCCGGGTCCGTTTTTGGCGACAATACGGGGTATGGACTCAGCCATCCGCGGCGCCGCCGAGCTCTTTGCCGTCGCCGACGACCTCGTACCCAAAGCTCTCGAAGGCCTGGACCGCGCCCAGCTCCTGCACCGGCCCGGCCCCGAATCCAACCCCATGATCTGGCTCTGGGGACACCTCACCAACACCCGCTGCGGCCTGCTGAGCCTGCTCGGCATCGAGCACCCTCGCTTCCACAACGACCTGTTCGGCCTCGGCTCCGAGATCGTATCCGACGACGCCTACCCCTCCGCCGAAGAGATCCAAGCCGCCTGGGACGACGTGACGGCCAAGCTCGAGGCGCGCTTCGAATCCATCACTGACGCGGAGCTCTCGCAGCCCTCGCCGCGCCAGTTCCGCGTCGCCGACACCACCCTGCGCGGCTCCATCTGGTTCCTGGCCTGGCACGAAGGCACGCACGTCGGCCAGATGGGCTACCTCAAGAAGTGGCTCGGCCAAGGCCGCCTCACGCGCTAGGGCCCAGCGCAACAGAGCCCCAGGCGTGAGCCTGGGGTCACAAACTCCAGGGAAAACCCGACCCGGCTCGCCTACTTCGTCCGGAACGCCTCGCTCTCCGCCACCCGCAGCACCAGGTCCCGCAAGCCCTGTCCGGGCCGGCTCTGCTCCGCCACCAGCCGCTCGACCTCCGGCCGGTCGCTCGGCTCCAGCGTGCGGCCCATGGCGTAGGCCAGCAGCTTCTCGGTCACGCAGCGGGCGAACCCCTGGGTGTGGTTCTCCACCAGCGCACTCTTGAAGCTCATGATGCTGTCGAAGACCTCGCCGCTCGGCAGCTCGCCCGAGGCGTCCACCCGCGGCCCGGGCCCCTTCGGCCGCCGATAGTTGTCCCGCCAGCCGCCGATCGGGTCGAAATTCTCCAGCGCAAACCCCAGCGGATCGAACTTCTGGTGGCAGGAGTTGCAGGTGGCGATGCTGCGATGTTTCTGGAGCTGATCCCGAATCGTCGTCGCCCCGCGGATGTCCGGCTCCAGCGGCTCCACGTCCGGCGGAGGCGGCGTCGGCTGAATCCCCAAAATGTTCTCCAGCACCCACACGCCCCGCACCACCGGCGAGGTATCGATGCCGTTGGCGCTCGCCGTCAGCACGCTCGCCATGCCCAGCAGCCCGCCGCGCCGGCGGTCCGGCAGGGCCGTCTTGCGAAGCTCCGCGCCGTGTACGCCTTCCAAGCCGTAGAGCCTCGCCAGGCCGCCGTTGACGAACGTGAAGTCGGCGTCCAGAAAGACCTCCAGCGGCAGATTCTCGTCCAGGGCGTTCTGGAAGAACAGCCGTGTCTCGGCCTTCATCGCCTCTTCCAACCCGTCCACGTAATAGGCCGGAAAGTCGCTCATGCCGGGCGGCATCGAACCGATCTTGTACAGCTCCAGCCAGCGCTCGGTGAATCGCTCCGTCAAGGCCTGCGCGCGCGGGTCCCGCAGCATCCGCAGCGCCTGCGCCCGCAGCGCGCCTTCGGCCTGCAGCCCGCCCGCCGCCGCGGCCTGCAGCAAGGGCTCATCCGGCGGCGCCGACCACAGGAAGTAGCTCAGCCGCGACGCCAGCGCGTAGTCCGGCAGCCGACCTTCGTTCTCCTGCAGATACAGAAACCCCGGCGATACCAGCACGCCGCGCAGCCCGGCCTTCAGGGCCTCCAGCGGCGCGTCGCCCTGGGCCGCCCGGCGCTCCACCAAGGCGACCAGCGGCGCGATCTCCTGCTCGGTCGCCGGCCGCCGAAACGCCTTCGTGGCAAAGCGCCGCAGAATCGGTGCCGCATTGGCCGGCGTCGGCTCCAGGTCGCCGAACAGAGCCTTGTGCGAAGCCGGCGGCCACTGCTCGTGCAGCGGCCCGTCCAGCTCGATCTCATAGACCCTCACCCGCGGCCCCTGGTACTCGCGGAAGAAGCTCGCCCAGCCCTCCCGCCGGTTGAACGTCCGCGACGTGCCCACCGTCGTCAGCTCGGTCTTCGAAGCCCCTTGCCGCGAGACCCTCCGCGTCAGCGACTCGTCCACCGTCTCCGCCGTCACCGGCCCGTCCTCCACCACGAAGCCGCGGATGAACACCGGGAACGTCTCGGGATAGCGCACCGCCAACGGACGCCGCAGCGGCTTCACGCCGTTCGGCCCGTTCGGAAACGTCAGCCGCGGCTGGTAGCCCTGGTCCAGCCAGATCGTCGTCTCGAACCAGCGCGGCGCATCGTCGGGCAGCTCGATCTCCATCAGCCGGCGGTCCGACGAGGTCCGCAGCGACAGCTCGCCGTAGGCCGCCGAGCTCGCCACCACGCCCATCCGCAGCGGCTCGTCCTTGCGTACGCCCACGATGCTCTCGTCGTAGGGGTAGTCGCGCTGCATCGCCTGAGCCTTCACGCGCAGCCGGTAGTAGCCGCTCTGCGGCGCGCCCTGCTCGAAGTCGGCCAGCCACAGAAAACCGCCCTCGTCGGACGTGTTCTTGCGAATGTGCTGGTACTCGCCCGGCATGTCCTGGCCGTCGTGGCGGTTGAAGGTCGGGTGGAACGGCGCCGTGAAGGCGTACTTCCGCGCCGGCGGCTGCGGCCCCTCGGCCACGGCCCGGTCGATGTACTTCGCGGCCGCCTCGAGATAGCCGCTCAGCAGGAAGTCCGACGTCTGCAACGCCGCGCCGATGTTGTCGAACCCCTCCTCCACCGCGTCGGGCGGAAACACGTCCGTCGGGTCTTCGAGCATCCCCTCCAGCCGCAGCAGTTGCCGCACGGACCGGTCGTACTCGTAGCGGTTCAGCCGCCGCAACACCGTCCGCCCGCCGGAGCGCTTGTGCTCCGCCGAGGCCGCCAGCAGCGTCTCCGTCAGCCGGTCCACCACCCGCTGGCGCTCCTCCGGCGAGGGCTGCGCCGAACCCTTCGGCGGCATCTCGCCCAGGTTCAGCCGGTCCACGATCTCCTGCCAGCCCTGCTGCGCGTCCGGGTCGCTCAGGTCCGCGCTGAGCGTGTCGAACCGACGGTCCGCCATCGCCAGCTTCGGCCCATGGCACTGCCCGCAGTACTGCGTCAGGAACGGCCGCACGGACTCCGCATCCACCGTCGGGGCGGCCTGCGCCGCGCCCGCCAGCCATAACATCGCCGGCACGAGCAGCTTTCTCATGAGAAGTCCGCGAGCGTCCCGGAAGCCTTGTTGAACTTGTCCGTCTCCACGCCGAAGCGCTGCAGCATCGTCGTGTACAGGTTGCACAGCGGTGCCCGTCGCTGCTCGGAGTAGACCTTGTGCTCGCCGTGCCGAAACCCTCCGCCGGCCAGCAGAATCGGTAGGTCCTTGTTCGAGTGCGAGCTGCCGTTGCCCATACCGCTGCCGAACAGCACCATCGTGCGGTCCAGCATTCGCGCCCCATCAGCGTCCTGCATGGCGCTCAGCCGGCCCAGAAAGCGCGCCAGCTCCTTGGTCTGGAACTTCTCGATCACCAGCAGCCCGCGTTGCAGCACCTCCGCCTTGCCGTGGTGCGAAAAGCCGTGGTACCCGCCGTCCAGCCCCAGGTTCTGCGTGTCGATCACGCCCGGGATCTCCAGCGTCGCCACCCGCGTCGAGTCGGTCTGCAGCGCCAGCGCCAGCAGCTCGAAGAACACCCGTAGGCTCTGCGTGAACGGCCCGTCCTGCGGCGGCTCCAGCTCGACCTCCGGCTTCGGCTGGTCCACCCAGCCGTTGGCCATGCCGATCTTGCGCTCCACCTCCCGCACCGAGGTCAGGTACTCGTCGAGCTTCTGCTGGTCCCGCGTGCCGAGCTCGGCGTGGAAGGCGTTGGCCTGCGCCCGTACCGCGTCGAGAATGCTGGCGTTCACCGCATGAGCCTTGGCCTGCCGGCGGCGGTCCTCGGCGTCTTCGGCCACAAACAGCGCCCGGAACAGCTCGCTGGCCTTGGTCACCGGCGGCACGTTCACGCCGTTGCGCGTCCACGACATGCGGCAAGCCATGTCGCCGTCGGCGTGGCCCACCCCGGCCGTGATCGACGGAAACCGCGTGCGCGCCCCAATCAGCTCCGCCGCCCGCTGGTCCACGGAAATGTTGCGCTCCGGCCAATCCGAGGCGTCCTGATCCCGCAACCCGCTCAGAAACGCATGCACGCCCCTGTGCCCGCCGGTCACATCATGGTCCAGGTGCGAGAACAGCGTAAAATCCCGCCGGTGCGCCGCCAGCGGCTCGAGCGCCGGCGTGATCGTATAGTCCGCCCCCGCCTCGGCCGGAAAGAACGCCTCCGGCAGCATCCCCAGCGGGTTGCCCACGCAAACCATCCGCATTGGAGGCTTCTCCGCCGCGGCGGCCCGCCCGCGCGGCTGCATCGCCTCCAGCAGCGGCAAAGCCAGCGCCACGCCGCCCCCACGCAGGAACGTGCGGCGATCCAAAGGTCTTGTTTTGAGGGGGATCATCGGCAGGGCCTTCGCTTGAAACGCCCTTACCTTAGCGCGTCAGCCGAGCGCCTTCAAGACTCTCGAGATCGTGTGGGAACGAGAGAGATCGCGGCGCGATCCGCCCGGGGGGAGCTGGCACGAGCCCGAAAGGCGGCTTACCAATAGTCCCGAGCAAGGCCCCGGGAACCAAAGCGGTCGCAAATCGTTGTGTTCAGGCAGGACCCTTTCGAGACCTACCGCAGCGCCAAATCCGCCGGCGCATTCACGTTCCGCAGCAGGTCCCGCCCGTACTCCAAATGCGCATACTCCGGCGCATTCAAGTACCGGATGTCCAACCCGCCCAACGCCGTCGTCAGCTTCGAGACGCCGCGCCGCAGGTTCTCCCGCAGCGGCGCATGCAGGCTCTTGGAATACACCGCGCACAGCGGCTGCACTCGTCCGTCCCGTTGCACCGGAATCACTGCCGACACCCTTCCGCTCTCCGCCGTCCGGAACAGCAACTCCAGAAAGGCCGAGTCCAGTCCCGGCAGATCGCACGCCGCCACCAGCGTCCAGCGCGCCGAGGTGTGCCCCAGCGCCGCCACCAGCCCCGACAGCGGTCCCGCCGCCGGCGTTTCGTCGTCGATGATCGGCAGCTCGAAGTCCGCGTAGCGCTCCCGCGGCCCCACCAGCGTCACCGCGTCCGCCGCTTCCGCCGCCGCGCGCGCCACGCGTAACGCCATCGGCAGCCCGCCGACCTCGAAACGCGCCTTGTCCTGCCCGAACCGGGAGCTCCTGCCCCCCACCAAAACATAGGCAGCCCGAGCCAACATCCTCTCGGATGCTAGCACGCCGGAGGGCCCTCCTCTTTGAAGAATCGATTCGGTATGATGGCCGCCATGCGACGCCCGCGCCTCCTCCTGTTGGCAGCCTTTCTGGTGGGCTGCGCCTCCCCGCCCCCGCCGCCCGCGGAAAGCCCCACGGCAGCCGTTCCCCTCCCCTCGGCCGTGCTCGAACCCGGCGCCGCCGTCGAATCCGCCGTCTCCATCGCCTTCAACGAAGGCCCCGCCGCCCATGCCGACGGCTCGGTCTACTTCAGCGAGGTCGACGGCAACCGCATCCTCAAAGCGCTGCCCGACGGCTCCTGGAGCGTATTTCGCGACCCTTCCGGCCGCGCCAACGGCCTATCTTTCGATCCACAGGGCCGCCTGGTCGCCTGTGAAGGAGCCAACACCGGAGGCAACCGCCGCGTCACCCGCACCGACCTCAAGACCGGCAAGGTCGAAGTCTTGGCGGAAACCTTCGAGGGCAAGCTCCTCAACAGCCCCAACGACCTCGACATCGCCCTCAACGGCAACATCTACTTCTCGGACCCGCGCTACGTCGGCAACGAGGCCCGCGAGCTCGCCTCCGAGGACGTCTACCTCATCCGCTCCAACGGCGACCTCGTCCGCGCCGCCACCCAGCCCGACATCGCCAAGCCCAACGGCATCGCCATCTCGCCCGACCAGAAGACCCTCTACGTGGCCGACACCCAGCCCGGCCCGCCGCGCGAAGCCCGCGTCGTCGCCTTCGACATCGCCGACGACGGCTCGCTCTCCAACCCGCGCACCCACTACAGCTTCGGCGCCGGGCGCGGCATCGACGGCATGGCGGTCGACGTCGACGGCAATCTCTACGGCGCCGCCGGCTCCAACACCGGCCCGCCCGAAAACCGCGCCGGCGTCTACGTCATCTCGCCCGCGGGCGAGCTGCTGGGCCGCATCCCCATCCCCGAAGACGCCGTCACCAACTGCGCCTTCGGCGGCCCGGGTCTCAAAACGCTCTACGTCACCGCCGGCAAGCAGCTCTTTCGCATCAAGACCAGCGTCCAGGGCTTCGTCGCCTACCCGAAACCCTAGCGAAACCGCGGGATTGCGCCCTTCCGGCCCGTTGCTAGCATGAGCGCGGAGGATGCACCCCATGCCATTCCACGCTTATGCCGCCTCGTCCCCCGGCGGCGCATTCCAACCCTTCGACTTCGACCCCGGCCCGCTCGGTCCGAACGAAGTCGAGATCGACGTCGCCTATTGCGGCCTCTGCCACTCTGACCTGTCGATGCTCCGCAACGAGTTCGGAGTCACCGCGTACCCCTTCGTCCCCGGCCACGAAGCCGCCGGAACCGTTGCCGCCGTCGGCGGCGCCGTCTCCACGCACCAAGTCGGCCAGAAGGTCGGCCTCGGCTGGTTCTCCCGCAGTTGCATGCACTGCAAGCCCTGCATGTCCGGCGACCACAACCTCTGCACCACCGTCCAAAGCACCATCATCGGCCGCCACGGAGCCTTCGCCAACAAGGTGCGCTGCAGCGCCGAGTGGGCTCGCCCCTTGCCGGACTCGCTCGACATGGCCACCGCCGGACCGCTGTTCTGCGGCGGCATCACCGTCTTCAACCCCATCGTGCAGATGGGCGTGCTGCCCACCAGCCGCGTCGGCGTCATCGGCATCGGCGGCCTCGGCCACATGGCCCTGCAGTTCCTCAACAAATGGGGCTGCGAGGTCATCGCCTTCACCTCCAGCGCCTCCAAGCAAGAGGAGGCCCTACGGCTCGGCGCCCACCGGACCGTCAACTCCCGCAGCGAGCAGGAGCTCGCCGGCATCGCCGAATCGCTGGACTTCATCCTCTCCACCGTCGCCGCCGACGTGGACTGGGGCTCTTACCTGGGCGCGCTGGCCCCGCGCGGCCGGCTGCACTTCGTCGGCGTTCCGCCCAGCCCCGTGACCTTCCCGGTCACCTCCATCCTGTTCAAGCAACGCGCCATCTCTTCCACGCCGCTCGGCAGCCCGCAAACCACCAGCACCATGCTGGAGTTCTGCGCCCGCCACGGCATCGCCCCCGTGGTGGAGGAGTTCGCCATGTCCGACGTCAACGAGGCCTTCGCCCACCTCGAAGCCGGCAAGGCGCGCTATCGTATCGTGCTGAAGAACTGAAAACGGCGGGGCGGTCCGGGACGTCCGCCCTTTCCAGCACAACCGCGCTAACGGAGGACCCTCAGCATGAAGTCCCAAAACTCCGGCGAGCTCACCCGCCGCACTCTCTTCCAAGTCGGCGCCGCCGCGGCCGCAGGGCTTTCCGCCACGGGCAAAGCCTCCGCCGCCGCCCTCCCCACACGCGGCAAAGGCCCCAACGTCTACGAGCGCATCGGCGTCAAGCCGTTCATCAACTGCACCTCGTCGCGCACCATGAACGGCGGCTCGGCCGCCGTTCCCGAGGTCGCCGAAGCCATCTACGAGGCGTCGTTCTAT
The DNA here is from genome assembly GCA_016125275.1 of Acidobacteriota bacterium. Lineage (GTDB taxonomy): Bacteria > Acidobacteriota > Terriglobia > Bryobacterales > UBA6623 > RI-231. The sequence continues at coordinate 656,033 of WGMB01000002.1, forward strand.
CACGTGAACCTCCAGGAGCTGCTCGGCAAGGCCTGCCCTTACTTGGCGGAGCTGATGGGCGTCCCCGCCGTGGCCGTCGCCAGCGGCGCCGCCGGCTGCCTCACCAGCGCCACCCTCGCCGCCATGGCCGGCGGAGACCCCGAGGCCCTCCAGCAGCTCCCCAGCACCGACGGGCTCAAAGACGAGGTCGTCTGCATCGGCTGGGCGCGCTCCATCTACGACCACGCCATCCGCATGACCGGCGCCAAGATGATCGAGGTCCACACGCCCGAGGACTTGGCCCAAGCCTTCGGCCCGAAAACCTTCCTGGCCTTCTCCGGCCACGAATCGCACTACCCCGGCAGCAAGCTGCCCCTCGCCCAATTCATTGAAGCCGCCCACGCCCACGGCGTCCCCGTTCTCATCGACGCCGCCGCCGAGCTGCCCCTGCTGCCCGACCCCTACATGGAAGCCGGCGCGGACATGGTCGCCTACTCCGGCGGCAAGAGCCTCAAAGGCCCGCAGTCCGGCGGCCTGCTGCTGTGCAGCCGCCCGGAGCTGGCCCGCGCGGCCTTCATCGGCGCCGCCCCGCACCACACCTACGCCCGGCCCATGAAGGTCTCCAAAGAAGAGGTGATGGGCCTCATCGCCGCCGTCGAAGACCTCGTGCGCACGCGCGACGTGAAGGCCGAATACGCCGAATACACCCGCTGGTTCGAGCACATCATCGCCCGCATCACCCAGGTGGACGGCGTGAAGGCCTGGGTCATCCCGGAGCCGCGTCCGGGCTACTACCCCGTGATGCAGGTCGAGTGGGACCAGAGCAAGATCGGCCTGGTGGCGCGGGAAGTGGGCGAACAACTGCTCGACGGCGAGCCGCGCATCATGACGCACGCCTACCCCAAAGAGCTCGACCCGACGAGCATGGAGACGAACAACTTCCTCATCCGCCCCATGGCGATGTACGCCGACGAGTACCGCATCGTCGCCGAACGCCTGTACCAAGTGCTGCGCGACGCCCCCGGCCCCAAAGCCCCGCCGAAGCTCGAAAAGCCGGCCGCGGACCTGAGCGGCCGCTGGGAAGTGACGGTGACCTACGTGGCGCGCGAAGCGACCCACACGCTGTATCTGGATCAGGACGGCACAGCCCTGCGCGGCCTGCACAAAGGCCGCATCACCGAAGGCGACATCCAGGGAACCATCGCGGGCTCGAAGGTCAAGTTCGAGAGCCGCGGCAAATACGAAGGCGCCGACCTGCGCTACTACTTCGAAGGCGAGCTCCGCGGCAACACGCTCAGCGGCCGCCTTGGCCTAGGCGAATACAGCGAAGGAACCTGGTCGGCGAAGCGGGCGTAGTAGGGTTCATCGACGTTCCTCGGCCAAAACCCGCTACCCCAAGTGCGGCAGGTCTCCCGCGTACTGAGCAGGAGAAGTCCTCCGCACCTATCCGAGCACGCTCAATGCCCCCAATTGGGGGCGCTCGGTCATCAATGACTGGAGGCGTTTCCGCGTCTGGTGAGCGGATACAACGCCCATTTATGCGCGAACGGTCAATGTTCTATAAACGTACAGCCGGATCATCGATCGAGTCAAAGCCTCCAACCGAACCCACGCATTCTCTAGCCCGTTTACCGTCGGTCGCCCTTCTTCCGCTGCCTCTTGCATCATACGACGTTTCTAAGCATTCCCTTCCCGAGTGGCCTCAATAGCCTGGAGTGCCGTAGAGAAGAATAGATACGAACCCTAGGCGTACCGCTTGGATACAGAGTGGCGTCCTTAACATAACGATGCGACCGGGAATCCCTTGTGCAGAGCAACGGGCAGTGAGACGCACCAAGAAGTCCCACTATGTGCTGATCATCGCAGTCGGTTCCGATCGTGCGACTGAGAACTTCCGTCTCAAGCGCATCCACAGGGCCATCGGCTATGCGGACGGCCAAGCCACCTTTAGTCAACTCATTAACAACCCGCAGATATCGAGATGCCCTTGACAACTCTCTCACATATGTAGTACCGCCGTAGACCATGCATCCAGATCTAGACTCTATCCATCTCTTTATAGGAGCAAAATCCTTATGAAATTTACTGTCTTGATTAAATACGTCCGCCAGAACGTTGATGTCAATCACTATACACATGATTCCTATATCCCAAGGAGCTGCATTTCCTCTTTGATGAAGAAATCCCTGAACGATGCAGGCTGATCGTCCGGGTATCGACCCTCAGAGTTTATCTGCATTGGCGTCGCCCTGTTACCTGCCGCGATTCTTTCGAAAAATACAACCTGGGATTTTGGTGGATTAGCATGCCTTGACAAACACAATCGAAAACGATCTATCAAGTAATCCGAATGAGTCTCCATAACAAAACGATGACGCCTCTCAGTTGCTAGTGAAAAAACGAACTCCCCTAATGCCGCTTGAGCCCGAGGATGCAGATGCACCTCCGGCTGTTCTACTGCGAAATATCCGCCCCGGTTTCGTGACAGAAATTCGACAATCAGCGGCAGGACCTGAGGGACCCCATAGCCGACATTGCTGATATTTATGTCCCCATTCTTGAATCGGACGAGCAACTCAAATGGCGACCTGTTGTCGTCGCCAAAATTTCGAGAGACAACCGTTTCAAAAAGACCACTCGCCTCGCCAAACGCCTTTAGCTGACGAGCAAATTGAGCCGCTCTCTTAGTTGCCAGGAGCTGGGTCTTGATAAGAAAGGGAGTATGATCCCCCTCGGGAGAAAACCTTCTCCACGCCTCACTATAAAATCGCTGAGGCCTGGCTCGAATTGGGCCTATACAGGCAAGATCACCGACGGCAAACGGAATCCGCCCCTGGAACTCAATACTGGGAATCGGCATTCCCCCGATTTCTTTCGAGCCTTTCATATTACGGACAAATTCAATCAGCATCGGAAGAGGAAGAGATTCTAGGACCTTACCTTCCGCCAGCCGAGTATAACCCCTCGCCACTGTCAGCTCTTCCCGGGCTGCGTCAAGGAACTCCTCAAGGGCGAGGCTTTCCGATTTCGGACCACCTAAGACTTCTGTGTTCTTAAATTTAGTTGCGTTGCCTCGGAATACCACACGCGTTAGTCGACCATCGCGACAGTGAAGAGCCCGCGAGAGGTGGGGCGCACCTGCTCGCTCAGAGAACGTAAAGACGAAGGCTAAACTATCCCAGACACCATCCCCCGCCTCATGCAATTCGATTGATCCTATCTGAAATCGCGATCGATCTCCAGACCACGCGGAGACCATATCGTCAAAGCTTCCAAGCCCAGCTTCTTCTTGGAGTGTATGGGCCGGAGAAAACCAAAACTGCACTTGCGACAACAGGTTTACGATCTTCAGGAAAGACGTCTTGCCGGTACTATTTTCCCCAACAAGAAAATTGACACTTTGGAGAGGTATCAAAGTCTCCGAGAACCCTCGGAAATTATTCAGAAACACGTATCTCATAGAGCTGCGAGCCGTACTGGACCCTGAATGTTAACCGAAACGGACCTGGCCGGCAACTCCGAGAGCATCTCGTTCAGGAAAGCCCCAATCTCGTCCCGAGAGCGCAAGGTCGTAGAGTCCCCGCTCTCCAGGTCGTCCAAGCCTTCCTGCACCGCACCACGCAGCCACTCCAGCTTCGCCCGGTCTTCCTGCTCCTGCTGCTCCAACAGGCGCAAACCCTGCCGAACCATCTCGCTGGCGTTGCTGAAGCGCCCGGAAGCGACGCCTCGCTCGATGAACCGGTCGAAGTGCTCGGTCAGATTCACATGCCGCGTCGCCATCAGATCGCCTCGCTCGGATTCCAACCAGGATTGGCAATCTTTGCCAGCTCTCGCTCGCCCACCCACCCCACGAAGAATCGAGAAACCTCGGTATAGTATCCCAAGATGAAAGCCCCGACCCGGAGGAACCTACCCGCCGCCCTCGCGGCAGCGGGTCTGGCCGCGGCCGCCTCCGCCCAGGCCCCGCCCCAAAAGCAGGTCCACTACCGCAACGGCCAAAAGCCCGACGCCACGCCCCTCTACAACTCCGCCATCTCCTTCGGCGACCTCGTCTTTCTCTCCGGAACCGGCGTCACCAGCCCGCCTGACGTCGCCGGCCAGACCCGCCGCGTGCTCGAAAGCCTCGAGCGCCGCCTGCTGCTCACCGGCTCTTCCATGCAACAGGTCCTCAAATGCACGGTCTTCCTGGCCGACCTCGCCGACTACGGCGCTATGAACGACGCCTTTCGCGGCGCTTTCGGCCCCAATCCGCCCGTGCGCACCACCGTCGCCGTCTCCGGCATCCCGGCCAAGAACTGCCGCGTCGAGATCGAAATCATCGCTTACCGCGAAAGCCCCAACGCCTAGCCCCATGCCACGTCTTCTCACCGCCTTCCTCGCGCTCGCCCTCGCCGCCGCCTCCTCCGCCCAAAGCAAGAAGCCGCGCATCGCCGTCGGCGGCCTGAGCGCGGAGTCCAACTCCCTCTACTCCGACACCCGCCCCATGCGCGAGCGCGGGCCGATCGACCGCCAAGAGTGGATGCGCGAAGCCCTCAAGTCCAGCAGCGTCGCCTCCGGCGTCGTCGAGGAAGCCCAGAAAGTCGGCCTCGATCTCTATCCCACCGTCTTCGGCGGCGCGGGCTTCCTGGGCTCGGTCGAGAAGAGCTCGTTCGACAAGGCTCTCAACCATCTCGTGGAAGAGGTCAAGACCGCCAACCCGCCCTTCGACGGCATCATCCTCATCAACCACGGCGCGATGGTCGTCGACGGCTACCCCGAAGGCGACGAAGAGGTCGTCCGCCGCGTGCGCAACGCCATGGGAGAGGATTTCCCCATCATCATCACCCAGGACTTCCACTCCAACGTCTCCGACAAGCTCGTCGAGCTCTCCGACGTCCTCATCACCTACAAGGACAACCCCCACCTCGACACCAAGCAGCGCGGAATCCAGGCCGCCAAGATCATGGCCGGCATCGTCCGCGGCGAAATCCACCCCGTGCAGGCCATCGCCCGCCCGCCGATGATCGTCAACATCGTCTACCAAGACACCTTTCATGCCCCCTACAAGCCCATCACCGACGAGAGCCGCCGCCTCGAGCGCGAGAACCCCAAAATCCTTGCCGCCAGCGTCCCCGGCGGCTACCAGTGGTCCGACGTCTACAACATCGGCCCCAGCGCCATCGTCGTCACCGACAACGACCCCGCCCTCGCCCAGCGCGAGGCCCAGCGGCTCAGTGACATGCTGTGGGGCATCCGCGACCAACTGGTCTTCAAGTCGCCCGGCCCCGCCCAGGCCGTCCGCGAAGCCATGGCGAGCGACGAGTTTCCCGTCGTGCTGATGGATACGGGCGACAACATCGGCGGCGGCTCGGCCGGCGACGGTACCTTCATCCTGGCCGAGCTGCTCGAGCAGCAGGCGCAGGGCTGGGTGGTGGTCATCTCCGACGAAGAGGCCAACAAGGCAGCCTTTGCCGCAGGCGTGGGCGGCGAGTTCGACCAGATGGTCGGCGGCAAGACCGACAAGATCCACGGCGTCCCGGTCCACATCAAAGGCCGCGTCAAGTCCCTCAACGACGGCGACTACGTCGAAACCGAGGTCCGCCACGGCGGCGGCCGCTACAAGAGCACCGGCCTCACCTCGGTCATCCGCGTGGAAGGCTCCACCCGCGACCTGCCCAACCTGCTGGTGCTCACCAACCGGCCCACCAGCCCCAACAGCTTGCACCAGATCGTCAGCAACGGCGTCTACCCCGAGCGCATGCGCATTCTGGTGGCCAAGGGAACCACCGCGCCGCGGGCCGCCTACGAGCCCATCGCCGCCCGCATCGTGGAAGTCAACTCCCCCGGCGCCACCGACGTCAACCCCAAGCGCTTCCACTTCAAGCACATCCGCCACCCCCTGTTCGGCGTGGACGAGTGAGGCGGGCGGCGGCGTCGTAGCTTGGGAATCTACAGCGATTTCAGATAGTCGATCAACCGATACTCCTCGGCCGTGGTCCAACCGGCGTCGAGCGTCGCAATCAGCAGCCCCACGAGCTCCCGATGCTGCTTGAGCGCGTGCAGGACCGAGCCCCCTTGCCGTCTCACGATTTGCACGTAGATCCCCACGACGTCATCCGCATCCGTGGAATAGTACTCGTTCAAATGCCGCACGATCTTCAGCACGGCGTCCATGTTGATCCCGCATTCCTCGAACATCGCGTTCGCCAGGCCGTCCTCGTCGCGCCACAGCAAGTGCGTGTACCGCGGAATGATCGCGGCGATGGTGGCGTCGATCGGAACCGCCGTCTCCACATACACCTCATCCGCCATCATGGCGCCCAGCATCCCGCCGACCGCCGCTCCCACGGCGATGCCGACCGGCCCGAACCAGATTCCGGCGGCGGCCCCGGCCGCTACGCTGCCCAGCATTCCTCCGCCGAGGTTGGCCGTTTCGCGGCCGGCTGCGACGAGCTTATTCTCCGCTGTGCCGATGTTGTAGATGGCGACCACCGCCGCCAGCACCCATAGCGCCCGGCCGGCGGCGCCCAAGCGCGCCGCTCGCACGGAAACCTTGGGGTTTGGCCGGCCCGCCGCCGCGACGATCTCGAGCGCTACCGTCTCGCGCTCGGCCGCCGTCAGGGCGTTCGGAGGTTTGCCGAACTTCTGCTGGGAGTACTTCCCGACCAGATCCTCCAGCGCCAGCCCTTTCGCCTTCAGTTGGACGGCTTTTGCCCTGCCGATGTCGCTCGATTTCGCGCGCGCCCAATCCAGCAGCTCATTGCGCATCTCGTTCGCCATCGTCTCGGCTTGCAGATACGTGATCTTGCCCGCTCGATAGCTCTCGCGAATCTCGTGGGAATATTCCTGCGCCTTTCGCAAATACTGCTCACGAACGCTCGCATCTTGGATGAAGCGGAATCCGAAGTCCGCCATCTGCACTTCGAGCTGTCGAAGCGCGTCGGCAACCTGGATGTCTCGATCCGTCTGCTTGACCGGCATACGGCTCAACCCACTTTCAGCTCGAGACGCCGCTTGGCAAACGCCCCCGGCTTCGAGCGGACACCGCGAGGGGAACCCCACTGGCGTTTCGGCTCATCGAGCAACCGCAGCCGAAACGAGCCGTCGCTGAAAAAGCGAAACGTGACGCTATCGCCCGGGTCCGCTCGAAGGTCTTTCAGGATCCCCGGCGTGTAGGCCTGGCCGATGTGCAAGCTCTCCTGCACCTGCGAGTCGCTGTCGAGCAGATAGATGTGGAGCTGCTCTTCATACGGCGAGTCGTCCGTGGCGAACAGCAGGATCTCTCCGCAGTCGGTCTCATACTGGGCCTCCAGCACGGCTCCTTCGACCACGGTTCCCACGGCGGCCCCATCCCGCAACAGCTCCGACGCCGCCGCTCCGTCGCTCCCCGGGCGATCGATCGGCCGCAACGCAAACGACTGGACGGCGGTCAACTCCACGCCAGAATAGCCGAAGACGCCCCCGGCTCCCGGCTTATTTTTCTGACCCGATCCGCGGGGGCGGTTGTATCCTGGGGACGGGTTTCGTGCGGAATCTCACACCTCTCCGCCCCAAACCCGCATTCTTAGCCTTTTCAGGAGATCCGTTTGCATGATCCGATCGCTTCTCCGCGGCCTCGCCGCGGCAGCTCTACTGTTCACAGGCCTCGCCCCGGTCTGCCGGCCCAACACCTACGTCATCTACGTCGCGCCTAGCGACAGCCCCGCCGCTGCCGCCGCCACGGCCAAGGCCGACGGCTCGCTCATCTTTGCCGAACGCCGCGTCCACAGCGCCCTCACCAAGGCCGCCGAGCTGCTCCAGACCGGCCCCCATACGGTCAACGTGCTGGTCGCGCCCGGCGCCTATCCCGGCAAGCTCAAGGCCGGCGTCTGGGCCTTGCCGCTGATCAACAACCCCGAAGCCACCCTGCGCCTGATCGGCGGCTTCAACGCCGACTTCACCGGCCGTCAGCCCTTCGGCAACCTCTCCCGGCTGGTCACCGTGGAAGGCCGCGACGGCGCCATCCTGCAGATCGCCCCCAAGTCCGCCCTCAAAGAGCTCGTCATCTCCGGCTTCGTCTTCGACGCGGCCCCGTCCAACAAGTACGACGCCAAGACCAACAGCATCCTCAAGGGAACCTCCCGCTCCTACCCGCTCATCAGCTTCTCGCAGCTCAAGACCGACCACCTCGTCGTCGACAGCAACATCTTTCTCAACGGCGCGCACGGCGCCTTCGACCCCTTCGTCGCCCCGCTGTCGGCCAACGCCGTCATCGATATCAGCAACAACTTCTTCCTCAACAACATCAAGACAATGAAGCCGGCCGGCGCTCCTTCGCGCGCGGGCTCGGTCAAGCAGCTCAACCTCGTCCACAACTCCTTCCTGCTGAGCTGGCCCTTCAACCCCGACCCCACCTCCAGCAACGTCTCGGCCATCGAGCTCTATCACAAGGACTGCTGCCAGGAGCTGCGCATCGAAGGCAACCTGTTCGCCTACAACCCCGGCGGCGCCATGCAGCACGACTGGCCCGAAGACCGCATGCCCAAGACCGCCATCCACAACAACCTCTTCTATATGAATGCGGCCCTGTTCCAGGACGGCACGCCCAAGAACGGCGTTTTCGCGGGCAAGTTCGGCACAAACCCCAAATACCTGCTCGTGGACCTGGAAACCGCCGAAGACGACCTCGGCTACGACATGGCCGGCAACGTCTCCATCGACCCCAAGATCACCATCGCCATGGCGGACCTCAAGGCCGCCGACTCCTACGCGGTGGACCGCGCCAATACGGTCATGAACGACATCCGCCGGCTGTTCTCGGTGAACCAGGACGGCGGCACGGTGGCCATCGCCAACTTTGCCCCGGCCCTGGTGTTCAGCACCAACTCGCTTCCGCTGCCCGCCGAGCCGCAGGCCAAGGCCTTCGGCGTCCAGACGGACAAGCTCTGGCAGCCCTAGCGGCCACAACGGACGCCCGAGACGGCCTCCCCGGGAGATCGTCTCGGGCGTCCCATGACTTCCTACCGCACGCGCCAGACCCCAAAAATCTCCCGCCCCTGCCGGTCCCGCACGCGCCCGACCTCCTCTACCGTCAAGCCCAGTTCCCCCGCCGCCGCCGCGAACCGCGGCTCGGCCGCTTCGAACAGGTCCGGAACTCCCGGCAGATAGCCCACGAACAGCCGATCGCCCGGCTCGGCGAGCCAATGCCGCAGATCCTCGTCCCGCGAGACCGCCAGCGTCGGCAGCCTCCCCGCCGACAGCAGCCGCAGCGGGACTTCGATCCCCCAGTCCAGCGCCACCACATGCTCCGGCGCCCGCTCCCGCAATTCCTCCGCCAGCGGAAAAATCGCTTCGGACCAAGCCGGCCGGCCGCCGTACTCGGCGATCGCGTAATACTGCCGCGCCAGCGCCAGCCCCTGGGCCGCCAGCACCGACGCCAACAGCCCCAGCAGCCACCCGCGCCACCGACGCCTCTCCCACAAGGCCATCCCCACAAAGCCCATGCCCAGTTGCGGAACCGGCGCGACCAGCGCCCAGTGGTGCAGATAGCCCGCCCCCTGCACCGCCATCATCTGCGCGGCGGCCAGCGCGCAAAAGATCACGCAGGCCGCCGCGGCGCGCTCGCAGCGCAGCGCGCCCGCCTCCCCGCGCCTCAGCCACAAGGCAGCCAGAGCCGCCAACGAAACCGCCGCCACCCAGCCCAGCCAGCCGCTCGCCCCCCAGTCGGAAAAAGCCAGCCACGCCGGCGGCCCCAGCTCCTGCATCTCCGGCTCCAGGTACGAGTGCGCGATCCAGCCGTTCAGCGGTTCCCCGGAGAGTGCGTTGCGCACCAGCGACAGCTTGCCCTCCAGAGCCCCCCAGTCCGTCTCCAGCGTCACCGGCTCGCTACGCCGGCCGGCCCAGCGGTACAGCCACACCGGCCACGAACCCAGCAGAAAGCCGCCCAAGCCGGCCGCCGGCGCGCCTGACTTCGCTCGCACCCACAGCTCCCTGGGGTAGACCAGCGCCGCCGTCGCCACCGCCGCCAACAGCAGCCAGTGGAAGCTCAGCTTGTCAAACAGCCCCACGCCGGCCAGCAGCCCCGCCAGCAGGGCCCTCGGCGCCGACCGACCGCCCAGCAGCACGCCCAGCGCGCCCCACAAGCACAGCCTCTGCAACACCACCGGCCCCCAGTCATAGCGGCTCGTCAGCAGATACAGCGGGTCGCCCGCCGCCAGCGCCAGCAGAACCAGCGCAGCCCTTCCGGGAACCGCCCGCCGCACCGCACCGAAAATCAGTCCCAGCGTCGCCGCCGCCAACACGACCATCGGCAGCCGTACGGCCCACGCCGTGTTCCCCGCCGCCGGCAGCCAAAGCCCGTAGATCCAAGCCTTGAGCGCGCCCATGTAGGGCATCAGCATCAGCCGGTCGATCCAGGGCGCCCGCGCCGCCTGCTCGGTCGGGTACAGCCATACGGCAAACAGGACCTCGTCGAACTGCAACCCCGGCCAACCCAGCCGCCACGTCGCCGCCGCGACCCACAGGCCGATGATCCCCGCCGCCGCCCAGCCCGTCCGGCCGTTCCGCATCCCACACACTACAGAGGAACGCGCCGGCCCCCGTCAATCCGGCCCCGTCAGCCCGACCGGCCATGGACAACCCCGCCGCGCAAGGGCTAACCTAGCCGTGCCCGCAGGAGCCAAACTGAAATCCATGACCCGTAGGAGCTTCGTCGCCGCCTCCGCCCTCTCCGCCGCCGGAGCCGCCCGCGCCGTCGGCGCCAACGACCGCATCCGCGTCGGCATGCTCGGCGCCGGCCAGCGCAATCTGCTGCGCGAGGTCCTCCAGTTCCGCGAAGAAGCCAACCTCGAGGTCGTAGCCATCTGCGACATCTGGCGCCAGCACCGCGAAGAAGCCGCCGCCCGCGTCCGCGAAGCCTGCGGCCAAGCCCCTGACCTGCTCCACGCCCAAGAAGACCTCTTCGCCCGCGACGACATCGACGCCGTCGTCATCGGCACCCCCGACCACCAGCACTGCCTCCAGCTCATCGACGCCGTGCGCGCCGGCAAGGACGCCTACGTCGAAAAGCCGCTCGCCATGGACCTCAAGGAGCTCAACAAGGCCTACGACGCCGTCAAGGCCTCCGACCGCGTCGTGCAAGTCGGCACCCAGGTCCGCAGCTTTCCCACCTCCGTCGCCGCCCGCAACTTCGTCCGCGGCGGCGGCTTGGGGAAGATCTTCAAGATCGAGCAGGCCCGCAACTCCTACAAGCCCTACTGGTACCGCTACGCCGAACGCCCCATCGAGCAGGGCGACACCGACTGGAAGCGCTTCCTGATGCAGCGCAAGGACCGCCCCTGGGACCCCCAGCAGCACGCCGGCTGGTTCGGCTACCGTGACTTCTCCCAAGGTCCGCACAGCAATCTGGGCGTGCACTTCCTCGACCTGGCGCATTTCATCACCGAATCCGGGCCGCCCACCCGCGCCGTCGCCATGGCCGGCTCCTTCCGCTGGGACAAGGACGGGTTCACCACGCCGGACTCCATCGAGGCCGTCCTCGAATACCCCGAAAAAGGCTTCCTGGTCCGCTACTGCTCCACCTTCGGCGTACGCGGCGAAAACTTCATCAAGTTCTTCGGCACCCGCGGCGAGATGGACGCCACCCGCTGGAGCGAACCGTTCGTGCTCAGCGGCGCCACCGTGGAAGACGACGACCGCATCCCCGAAGGCGCCACGATCCCCGAAGCCGAAAGCCCGCACCACATGCTCAACTTCTTCCAGTGCGTCCGCTCACGCGCCACGCCGAACGCGCCCATCGAAGCCGGCCACGCCCATTCGGTGGCGGCGATCCTGGCGGACGAGAGCTTCGTGCGGGGCCGCCGCATGGTCTACGACCCGCGCACGCGCGCCATGCACAGCGACTAGCGCGAGCCCGAGGGCAACGCCCACCAGCCACAGCACAATAAATGAGCACCCGGCATTAGCCGGGTGTTCGCTGTCGCGAACCCACAGCCCAACGCAGCACCCAACCCAAAGCATCGAACCGCCGGGAAACGCCGGTGAATGTCGCCCCGCTGACATAGGCGGCGCATTAGCATCGGAAAAGAAACTCCTTAGCGGCTGTTTCCCCACCAACACCTTTCAAAGAGCATTGCTTCGCGACTTGTGGATCGGCTACGCTGACTCCGCTGAGGCCGCCAACCTCAAACCCTCCGGATGAATCGCCGACCTACCCCCTCGTCCGCCCTCGTTCCGAAAATCCAGGCGCAACATACTCCGCGCGTCGGCATGGCAAAATCGAAAACCCAGACTGAAAGTCGTGTGTCGGAATGGTGAATAAGACAATGCTATTGAAAAAGCTCTTTTACTTCGCACTTTCGTTGACCATATGGGGGACGCCCAGCCAGGGCGCTCCGTCGACCCCGAGCCACGCCTCGGGCGTCGTGAGCGATTCCGACTGGAGCGAAATCCTTCGGCTTCGCCGGCAACGCGCATTCGCCGTCACAGCCGCGGGGGAAGGCTTCCAGGCGCGCAATCCAGGCCAGCAATGGCTCGTTCGTTTGGATCGTCGCGGCTTTGGAGTCCAGCCTGAACAGGGCGGCTGGTCGTGGGGGCTGGATCTGGCGGCCTACGGCGTCGGTGACGCCGAGCTGAAAGTCGAGGGCAAAGCCCCGCGGGTCGACGCCGAGTCGGGTCGGCTCAGCTACGGCTGGAGCGAGACGCTCGAGGAATGGTATGTGAACGACGCTCGGGGCCTAGAGCATGGCTTCACGCTGTTTCAACGGCCGCAGGGCGACGGCGACCGCGTGAAGCTGTGGCTCTCCGTACGCGGCGGGCTCCGTGGGCAAACCGACGCCGACGGCGCGGGAGTGGGCTTCGTGGATGGCTCCGGGAAGGCCGTGGTGCGCTATGACGGCCTCAAGGCTTGGGACGCCGACGGGCGGGTATTGCCGTCGCGGATCACCGTGACCGCCGACAACGGCCTGTTGCTCACGGTCGACGATCGGGAAGCGCGCTATCCGCTGACCGTCGATCCCCTAGCTCAGCAGGCCTACTTGAAGGCCTCCAATACTGAGGCCGACGATGCTTTTGGGCACGCTGTGGCGGCCTCCGGCGATACCGTGGTCGTCGGCGCGCCCTATGAGGATGGCAACGGGACAGGCGTCAATCCCAACACCCAGGCTGACAACAGCATCACCGACTGCGGAGCAGTCTACGTGTTCGTCAAGTCCAACGGTGTGTGGACCCAGGAGGCCTACATCAAGGCGTCCAATCCTGATCACAGCAACGGCTACGGGGATTGGTTCGGCTTGACCGTGGCGATCTCGGGAGACACGCTCATCGTCGGCGCCCCGAACGAGAGCAGCAACGGCACGGGCGTGAATCCAAACACGCAGTCCGACAATAGCGCCGCCTTCAGTGGGGCCGCCTACGTGTTCGTACGCGACAACGGCGTATGGAGCCAGCAGGCCTATCTTAAGGCTTCCAATACCGGCGCCAACGACGCATTCGGCACGAGCGTGGCCATCTCGGGCGACACAGCCGTGGTCGGCGCCTACTGGGAGGGAAGCAGCGGCACGGGCGTGAATCCAAACACGCAGTCCGACAACGGGGCCGGCTTCAGCGGAGCGGCCTACGTGTTCGTGCGCAACGGCAGCCTGTGGAGCCAGCAGGCCTATCTCAAGGCTTCCAATACCGGCGCCGGCGACGCGTTCGGCACGAGCGTGGCCATCTCGGGCGACACAGCCGTTATCGGCGCACCCGCCGAGAACGGCAACGGCATCGGCGTGAATCCGAACACACAGTCCGACAACAGCGCGGCCGCCAGTGGAGCCGCCTATGTGTTCGTGCGAAACGGCAGCCTATGGAGCCAGCAAGCCTATCTGAAAGCTTCCAACACGGACATCGGCGACGTGTTCGGCGGGAGCGTGGCCATCTCGGGCGACACAGCCGTGGTCGGCGCGTCCGGCGAGGATGGCAACGGCATCGGAGTGAATCCGAACACACAGGCCGACAACAGCGCGGCCTCCAGTGGAGCGGCCTACCTGTTCGTGCGCGACAGTGGCGTGTGGAGCCAGCAGGCCTACCTGAAGGCTTCCAATACCGGCGCCGGCGACGAATTCGGCGGAAACGTGGCGATCTCGGGCGACACGGCCGCGGTCGGCGCCTCCGGGGAGGGAGGCAGCGGGACGGGCGTGAATCCAAACACGCAGTCCGACAACAATGCCGCCTTCAGCGGGGCGGCCTACCTATTCGTGCGCAACGGCGGCGCCTGGAGCCAACAAGCCTATCTCAAGGCCTCCAACACGGATCCGAGTGACTTCTTTGGAGGCGCCGTGGCGTTGTCATCGTCTGCGCTCGTAGCCGGCGCCCGGCAGGAAGGCAGCAGCGGAACGGGCGTCAACCCGAACGCGCAGGGTGATAACACGGCGTCTAGATCCGGCGCCGCCTACATTTTCGGCTTGGGCGGGGCTCCGGACAATGTTGGCGTCTACAGAAACGGCGAGTGGTTGCTGGACGTGAACGGAAACGGAGTCTTTGACAGCGGTGTGGACTTCGACTTCTTCCTGGGCTTCGAAGGCGCCACACCGGTGACCGGCGATTGGAACGGCGACGGCCACGAGACCGCCGGCGTCTATGCCGGGGGTTTCTGGTTCCTCGACTACGACGGCGACGGCGTCTTCAATCCCAGCCCCGGCCCGGACAAGCAGTACGCCTTCGGATTCGCGGGCGCACTTCCGGTGGTCGGCGACTGGAACGGCGACGGCCGCGACTCGGTCGGCGTGCACGCGAACGGCTACTGGTTCCTCGACTATGACGGAAACGAGACCTGGGACGGCGGGACGGCGGACAAGATGTTCGGCTTCGGCGGGTTCGCCAACGTACAGATCATGATCGGCGACTGGAACGGCGACGGCCGCGACAAAATGGGCCTGTATGCGAACGGCTACTGGTTCCTCGACTACGACGGCGACTATTCCTGGGACGGCGGAATCGTGGACAAGGTCTTCGGTTTCGGCTGGACCGGCGCTACGCCGCTAGTCGGCGATTGGGACGGCGACGGCCGGGACTCGGTCGCGGTGTACTCCAATGGCGCCTGGTTCCTCGACTATGACGGCGACACGCTGTGGAATCCCGGCGCGAACGACCGCATCTTGGAGCTTGGCTGGACCGGTGCGGTCACTGTGATCGGCGACTGGAACGGCGACGGTCGAGACAAGGCCGGCGTGTTCAGCGGCGGCAATTGGTTCCTCGACTATGACGGCAGCGCAACCTGGGATGGCGGCCTCGACAAATTGATCAGTTGGGGCGAGACCGGCGACGTACCGTTCGTCGGCGCCTGGTAGCCGCCTAGCCGATCGGTGAGCGAGCGCCCAGCTCTCCAACTGGGTGCTCGCTGCCGCAAACCCACGGGCAAGACCAACCAGCCACAGCACAAGAAATGAGCGCCCGGCATCTAGCCGGGTGCTCGCTGCTCCGAACCGACGGCCCAACCCCACCTGAACCCAAAGCCTCGCCCCCCTCAAACCCGAAAGTACGGCCGCAGCCCCTCCAAATTCCAATCAATCTCAGCCTTCTGCGCATCCGTCCAGGAGTAATCCCCGCGCCGGCTGATCGACGTCTTGAAGATGCCTCGCTTCTGGAACGTGTAGTTGCGCACGCCCGGAATCTGCTGGTCCAGGTTGATCATCAGCAGCAGCTTCGAAAACACCTCGCGGAGCTGATCCAGGTCGCCCTTCTCATGCAGCTCCCACAGCAGCGCGTACACGTCGGCGAACATGGCCCCCGGCATGGTGCCGTCAAAGCCCAGCCGCATCTCGTACGTCCAGCCCTTGCCCGCCGCACCCGAGAAGACCGTCTTGATCGGGTCCGGCCGATACTTCGCCAGCTCGGTCAGGCGCTCGATCACCGGCTTGGCCTCTTCCTTCACGTACCCGAAGTTCTTGAACTCCCGCGCCAGCTCCACGATCATTTCCACCGGCGGCTCCAAATCCTTGGCCCCGCCCGTCGTCTGGATGAAGACCGGCCGCTTGGCGAGCTTGCACAGCGCCGTGTAATAGGCCTTGTACTCGTCCAACGAGGTCGCCTCGCTGGGCGGCATGGCGATCACGGCGTCCGGCTCGAGCTTTTCGGCGTGAGCCGCGTACTCCAGCATCTCCGCCTGATTCGGCGCCTGCACGCCCAACACCAGCGCCGGCTTCTTGCCCTTGGCCGCCTTCGCCAGCGCCTCCATGCCCTGCATCCGCTCGTCCTTGGTCAGCGACGAGAACTCCGAGGCCATCTGCGGCCACACCATGCCCTGCACGCCGCAGCGGTCCAGAAAGTCGACCTCCCCGGTCAGATCGTCAAAGTCGATCGGCTTGCCCGGCGCGTCCTTGTACGGCGTGGCGGCAATGATGAAGGCTCCCCGCATCTGCTTGGCCGGACCTCCGCGCAGGCCGCAGCCGACCAAGGCTGAAGCGCCGAGGGCCGCAAGGAGTTGGCGGCGATTGAGGAGTGGATTGCGACTGAGACGGTGCATCGCGCGTCAGAATAGCACCCTCGCCCGCCGCCGTCGCTCCGGCGCTACCCCCAAGGCCCCGTGGCGGCCTTGACGCCGCCGCTATCCTGGAGGAGAGCCGCCGGGCGATCGCCCCCGCCGAGCCGTCCCGCCAAGCGGCGGGAAAAGTCTCACGTTGGCTCAGAATGGCTCACTTTGGCTCACTCTGGCTCACTTTTCACGCTTTTTTTCATGCGATACGCCCTGCCCCTGCTCCTGCTGACCGCCCTCGCCGCCCCTGCAGCCGAGATCGTCCTCGAACCCAGCCTCCGCCACCTGCGCGTCGACGGCCCCCGCGAATGGGCGAATTTCCCGCAAAAACCCGACGCGGCGTCGCTCGAAATCTCATTCGACGCAGCCCCCAACGCCGGGCCGGCGACCCTCCGGCTGCGCCAGCAGGACGTCAAGCAGGCCTGGGCCGTCACGCTCAACGGCGCCGAGCTCGGCCGCCTCGACGTTGACGAAGCCGACCGCGTCGTCTACTTCGACGTGCCCGCCAACACCCTCCGCGCCACCGGCAACACCCTGCAAGTACAGCAACTTACAGCGCGCACACTGGTCCCCGACGACATCCGCGTCGGCGAGATCATCCTCGACGGCCGGCCGCGCGCCGCGGTCCTGGGCGAGGCGACCGTGGAGGTCTCGGTGACCGAAAGCGGCCGGCCCGTCCCCGCCCGCATCACCGTTACGAACAGCGAGGGCGCTCTGCAAACTGTTGCCGCCGACCCCAGTGAGCTGCTCGCCGTCCGCCCCGGAGTCATCTACGCCGGCGCCGGCCGCGCGCGCTTCCGCCTGCCCGCCGGCGCTTACACTTTCCACGCCGGACGCGGCTTCGAGTACTCCGTCGCGACGCGAAAACTCACCCTCAAACGCTCACAAAACGTCAAAATTCCGCTCTCCATCGAGCGCCAGGTCGACACCGCCGGCTGGGTTTCGAGCGACACCCACATCCACACCTTCGAGCACTCCCGCCACGGCGACGCCTCCGTGGCCGAGCGCCTCGTCACTCTCGCCGGCGAAGGCATCGAGCTGCCCATCGCCACCGACCACAACCTGCACATCGACTACGCCCCGGTCGCCCGCCGCCTCGGCCTGGCCGGCTTCTTCACGCCCGTCATCGGCGACGAGGTCACCACGCCGACCGCCCACTTCAACGTCTTCCCCGTCCGCTCGGCCGAGGCCAAACCCGCTGACCAGCGCTCGCCCGACTGGGGCCAAACCCTGTCGAACATCTTCGCCACGCCCGGCGTCAAGGTCGCCATCCTCAACCACGCCCGCGACCTCCACAGCGGCGTACGCCCCTTCGACCCCTCCCTCTTCGACGCCGCAACCGGCCGCCCGCTCGACAGCCGCCCCTTCGTCTTCAACGCCATGGAGACCGTCAACTCCGGGGCCATCCAAACCGACCCCTTGCAGCTCTTCCGCGACTGGATGGCGCTGCTCGGCGCCGGCCAACGGGTCACCCCGGTCGGCAGCAGCGACTCGCATGACGTCGCCCGCTACATCGTCGGCCAAGGCCGCACCTACATCCGGGTGGACGACGCCGACGTCAGCGCCATCGACGTGGAGCAAGCCGTCTTCAACTTCGTCCAGGGCCGCGTGATGGTCAGCTACGGCCTGCTCGCCGAGCTCACCGTCAACGGCAAGTACGGCCCCGGAGAAACCGTCCCGGCGCTCGACGACGAGCTCTCCGTCCAGGCCCGCGTGCTCGGCCCGGACTGGGTCCAGGCCGACCGCATCCTGCTCTTCCAAGACGGCAAGCTCCTCCACGAAGAGCCCATTCGGCTGGCCGACCGCAAGCAGCCCGGCGTGCTCTGGACCGGCGGCTGGACGCTGCCCCGCCCCGCCCGCGACTCGTTTCTCAACGTCATCGCCCTCGGTCCCGGCGTCTCGGCGCCCTACTGGGCCACGGCCAAGCCCTACCAGCCGATGTCTCCCGAGTTCACACCCTACGTGCTCGGCGCCTCCGGCCCCGTTCGGCTGGACGTGCGGTAGCTTCGCAATGACCAAGCCGTTTCAGGCTCCGCGGCCCTCGGACAACGGCTCCCAGGGCTGCTAGTCTCGATTTGTGCACCGCCTCCTCGCGCCCCTGTTGATCCTGCTCGCCGGTTGCGGATCGACCGAAGCCCCCGCCTCGAAGTCAGCCGCCGCCGCGCCGGCGCTCTCCGTCGGCCACGGAACCCTGCTCGACGCCCACAACTGCTACCCCTACGAGGGCCGCTGGGCCGACCGCATCGAGCGCGCCCTGGCCCAGCCGCTGCCGCTGGCGATCGAGCAGGACCTGCGCTGGTACGAAGATCCGGCCGGCGGCGAAGGCCGCGCCCTGGTCGCCCACGATCCGCCGCTCTCCGGCCACGAGCCGACTCTCGAAGCCTACTTCTTCGAGCGCATCCGCCCGCTGATGGAAAAGGAGCTCGCCGACCCCGGCCCCGCCTGGCCCGTCATCACCCTCAACCTCGACTTCAAGACCGAGGAGGACGCGCACCTCGAAGCCGTCTGGGCCTTGCTGGGCAAGTACGAAGCCTGGCTGACCACCGCCGCCAAGGTGCCCGGCGAGTCGCCCCTCAAGCTCGGCCCGCTACTGGTGCTCACCGGAGATTCGGACAAGCAGGCCCGCTTCTTTCATGACCGCCTGCCCGACGGAGCCCGCCTGCGCCTGTTCGGCGCCGTGCACTCGGCCCGCCCGCAGGACCCCGTCGAGGCCGCTTCGATGACGCCGGAGCAGTGGGTCTCCGAGCGCGGCTCCAGCTACCGCCGCTGGTCCAACAACCCTTGGATGATCGTCGAGGAAGGCGGCCAGAACAAGGCCGGCGATTGGACGCCCGAGGAAGCCGCCCGCTTGAAGGCCCTAGCCGACTACGCCCACGCCCGCGGACTCTGGCTGCGCCTCTACACGCTCAACGGCCACGACCCCGCCGACCAGAGCGGCGGCTGGAGCAAGGGCTACAACTTCGGTTCCCTCGAGGCCGCTCAGCTCCGCTGGCGGGCCGCCGTCGAGGCCGGCGTGGACTTCCTCGCCACCGACCAGTACGAGGACTTCCAGCAGGTCCTCGACGCCACCCGCAAGCCCTGAACGGCTACAGCCCGATCTCGTCGCGCAGAAACCGCAGGCTGCGCTCGAAGTCCACCCGCTGCTGCTCCTTGACGGCCTCGGCAAAGACCGGGTTCTCCGGGTCGTTCGACGGGATCATCATGCCCGCCATCAGCGGATGCCCCTGCCGGGCGAGCTTCTCGAAGCGTTCCAGCTCGGCCGGCGTCAGCTTCGGAAAGGCCTTCATGTACTCCTCATCCCGGAAGGCCAGCACCGCCGGCTGCCGCCCGGTGATGATCTCCAGCGCCAGCGGCTTGCCCGGGGCCAGCTCGATGTAGCGCCGAATCACCTCGGCGATCCGCACCGAGCCGTCTCCCAGCGCCGTCCACTGGTAGGCCGCCCCTCGCGGATGCTCGAACAGCACGCCGTCGCGGAAGTGCGACCCCACCGCCAGCGGCCCCAGAATCTCCACCGTCTCCAGCGGGTCTTCCAGCACCTCCAGCGGATTGCCCGTGTCGAGCGTCACGCCCACGTAGTCCGTCCCGGCCGCCTCCACCAGCTCCCGCATCTCCGTGGCCCGCAGGTCCTTGTGGTTCTCGGGGGCCAGGTGGACGCCGGCCCGCAGGGCGTCGTCACGCACGTTGCGGAACACCTGCAGCGTCGCCTCGATGTGCTTCTCGATCGGCCCGTCTTCCCGCCGCAGGTTGCCCGAGCCGATCACGCAGCGGATCGCCTTGGAGCCGAAGATCTTGGCGATGCCGATCGAGAACCGCAGTTGCTCCTCGGCCGTGCCGTACTGCGCCTTGTTCTTGAAGCCCGGGTTGGTCGGGCAGATGCCCCAGGTCCCCATCTCCAGCCGCACGCCCTTCTGGTCGGCGTACGCCCGTACCCGCCGCAGGTAGCTCTCGTCGCGCACCTCGTCGTAGGAGCCGATGTGCGGCCACTCCGAGAAGTGCAGCTCGTCGAGGCCCACCTTGGCGGCGTAGTCGATCAGCTCCAGCGCCTTCCAGCGGAAGCCGCGCAGCGTGTAGCTGTCCATGCCGATCTTCACGCCCGAGGCGCGGCCGAAACACGCGGCGGCGGGGGCTGCGGCCAGGGTTTGCAGCAGACGGCGGCGGGAGAGGCTCATGACTCGCTATTGTCCTCGATCAAGGACTCGTTGATCGGGTCCGGCGCCAGGCCGAGCCGGCGTCCCCAGCGATAGGCCGGCGAGCCGTAGATCCGTTGCAGGTGCTGGCGCAGCCGGTCGGCGGTCTCGTCCAGGCCCCGCGCCCAGGCCGTGCGGCGCTCCAGCTCAGCGGCCTGCGCGGCCCAGGCCGTCCGCCAGGCCCGCTCGGATTCGAGCAGCAGCCGCAGGCGGTCGCCGTCCGCCGCGCCGCCGTCCGTCCCCGGCGAGCGCCGCAGCCAAACCCAAAACTCCTGCTCGCCCACCCCGGTCCAGTCCGTCAGCTCCAGGCCCCACTCATCGGTCCAACGCAGCACGTCCACGGCTGACACCGTCGCCCCGATCCAGGTATCGCGCGGCGGATCGCCCAACGGCCGGTCCCCCTGCACCTGCAACTTCAGCACGCCGCCGGGCCGGGTCCGCTCGGCCGCCTGCCGCACCAGGCTCTCGATCACTTCGAGCTGCGGAATGTGTTGCAGAACGATGTAGCTGAACACGACGTCGAAGCGCGCCTCGCCCAGCGGCTCCAGGCTGCGCCCGTCGATCTCGTGCAGCCGTACGTTGGGCTTGTCGCGCAGCCGATCTCCGGCGATGCGCAACATCTCCGGGCTCACGTCCACCGCGTGCACCTCGCCGAACACGTCCGCCAGCGCCGCCGTCATCCGGCCGGCCCCGCAGCCGATCTCGAGCGCCGTCGCCGAGGCCCAGTCGCCGTCCGGACGCAGCCGCGCCGCGTCGTTCAGGATCATCTCCTCCACGGCCTGCCGGCCCGAGGCCGCGAACTCCTCCTCGTTCCAGCGGTCGCGGCTGTTGGCTACATAGTGGAAGGCGTTCGAGCGGGCCCTCTGGTCCCACTCCCGGCGCATCCGCAACAGGGTCTTGTCGTCGGTCATGGCGCCGCTCTCCCCCTGAAGCCTAGCGCGGCGTCAGATCGATGGCCAAGTACTGCGCCACGCCGGGGCCAGGGTTGCGGAAGCCGTGCCGGGCGAAGGCCGGATTGAACGACGCCGCCGGGGCCTCCAGCCGTCGGCCCTGCGTTTCCACCACGCCCCGCAGCACCACCATCAGGGCGTCATGGTCGTCCTCGTGCTCGGCGATCTCGCCACCCGGCTCCAGGCTGCGCAGGTGGACGTACGCCCGGCTCAGGAACCGCGTCTCGCCGTCCAGTAGCGAGGCGCTGTGGCTCACGCCGCCCCCGGCGCTCGCCAGCCCCGCCTCCAACTGCGGCCGAAAGTCCGCCACCTGGGCCTCCAAAGGCGCCCCCGCTGCGCCCTCGCTCCCGCGCCACCGCAGGACTAGATAGGAGGCGTCCCCGGAACCCTCGGCGCGGATCGTATGCGGCGACAGCGAGGCGTGGTAGATCAGCCGGCCCGGGCCCGCCGGGCTCTCGCCCGTCGGGCGGACGATCGCGACCTCACCGGAGATCGGGATCAGCAGCTCTTCGTCGTCGTGCTGGTGGATCTCGTGCGGCGTCTTGCCGGCCTTCAGCAGGCTGTAGTGGATGTTCAACTGATCGCAGCACCAAGTGGTCTGCAGCGTGATCAGCTCCTTGTCCAGCGGCCCTCCGTCCGGGTCCGGCGGAGGCGTCTCGAGCGCCCGGTGGACCGGCTCGGCCTTCGGCCCCAGCAATCGCCGCACGCGGTCCTGCAGGCTCCAGGGAGCCGTCTGCGCCACGGCCTCACGCAAAGACGGCGCGCCCTCGCCGCCACGCGCGGCGGCCAGCCACACGCTCGCCCGATGCCGCCCCGAAGGCGTCAGCAGCACGATCACGGTCAGCGCCGCCGCGCCGACCCAGAGAATGCGAAGCAACAAAGGCCTAGGCAAAGATTTGATCGTGTACGTTGCCCGCCACGTCCGTCAACCGGAAGTCCCGGCCGGTGAAGTGGTAGGTGAGCTTCTCGTGGTCGAAGCCCAGCAGCGCCAGCACGGTCGCGTGGAAGTCGTGGATGTGCATCCGGTTCTCCACCGCGTGGTAGCCGATCTCGTCGGTCGCCCCGTAGCTGAAGGCCGGCTTCACGCCGCCGCCCGCCATCCACAGCGTGTAGCCGTAGGGGTTGTGGTCGCGCCCGTCGCCGCCTTGCGAAACCGGCGTCCGGCCGAACTCGCCCGCCCAAATCACCAGCGTGTCCTCGAGCATCCCGTTGGCCTTCAGGTCCGCCAGCAGCCCGGCGATGGGCTTGTCGACCTCGGCGGCGTTCTCGGTGTGCTTGTTGACCAGGTCGGAGTGCTGGTCCCACTTGTAGGAGTGCGTGCACTGGATGTAGCGCACGCCGCGCTGGGCCAGCCGCCGCGCCAGAATGCACTGCCAGGCGAAGTCCGCCGTGGTCGGGTTGTCCAGCCCGTAGAGCTCCTTCACCGACTCCGGCTCGCGCTCCACCTCGAAGGCCTCCGGCGCTTGCACTTGCATCCGGAAGGCCAGCTCGAAGGCCTCGATGCGGGCCTCCAGGTCCGGATCGTGCTGCCGCATGGCGGCGTGCCGGCGGTTGATCGCCTGCAGCATGTCCAGCTCATAGCGCTGCTCTTCGTTCGAGAGTCCCTGGTTCACCAGGTACTCGATCGGCTCGCCCTGGATGTCCTGCACCTTCATGCCGGAGTGGCCGATCGCCGTGCCCTGGAAGGCGCCCGGCAGGAACGCCGACGACCAGTTCTTCGAGCCGCCGTGCGCCAGCGCCGGCTTGATCGTGATGTAGCCCGGCAGATCCCTGTTCTCCGAGCCCAGCCCGTACACCACCCACGAGCCCATCGACGGCCGCGTGAAGGTCGACGAGCCCGTGAAGGTCTGCAGCAGGGCCGCGCCGTGGTCCACGCCTTCGCCCACCATCGACTTCACCAGGCACAGGTTGTCCACCTGCTCGCGCACGTGCGGAAACAGGTCGCTCACCAGGATGCCGCTCTTGCCGCCCGGCCGAAACTCCCACTGGTTCTGCATCAGCGGGCCCGGGTCGTCGTCGGCGAACGCCAGCGGCCGCTTGATCGGCAGCGGCGAGCCGTTGTGCTCGCGCAGATACGGCTTGTAGTCGAAGGTGTCGATCGACGACGGCCCGCCGTGCATGAACAGGAAGATCACCTGCTTGGCGCGCGGCGCAAAGTGCGGCTCGCGCGGCTCCAGCGGATTCGCCTTGCCCCCGGCGTTGGGGTTGGCCTTGGCCTCATCGGCCAGCAGCCCCAGCAAGCCCAGCGAGCCGAAGCCCATGGCGCCGTCCCGCAGCAAGGCCCGCCGCGACATCGGCTTGGACCAGTTGCGGCGCAGCAGGCTGTTGTAGTTGTGCTTGGGATCCATGGCTTTACCTCGCTGGAGCTCGCGCTCCCTTCAGTCCACGTAAATGAACTCGTTCGACGCCATCAGAATGCGACAGAAACTCTCCCAGGCGTCGAGCTGGTCGATGTCGCCAAATTGCTTGTTCACCGCCGCCACGTAGGTCAGCCCGCGGTCGATCTCCTCGGCGTCGGGCGCGCGGTTCAGCGTCCGCAGGTAGGCGGTCCGGACGCGAGCGTCCTCGTCGTCCTGCTTCAGCAGTTGCCCGGCCAGACCGCGGGCGCGCTCGGCCACGAACTGCGAGTTCATCAGGAACAGCGCCTGCGGAGCCACGTTCGTCTCCGGCCGCTTGCCTTGCGGCGTGGCCGCGTCGCCAAAGTCATACAGGTTCAGCAGAGCCGGCAGGTTCGCGCGCCGCAACGGCAGATACACCGTCCGGCGGATCTGCTCGTCGGGGTTGATCGAGAGCCGGTCGTTCGAGTTCTCGCCGTCGGTCCCGAAGCCTTCCTGCATCGTGCCGCCCATCGTAAAGTCGATCGAGCCGTCGGCGGCCAGCAAGCCGTCGCGCAGCTCCTCCACGTCCAGGCGGCGACGGTTGAAGCGGCTCAGCAGCCGGTTCTCCGGGTCGCCCTCGGCGCTGGCGTCGCTGATCGCGCTCGACATCTGGTAGGCCGAGCTCAGCAGGATGCGCTTGTGCAGCTTCTTGATCGACCAGCCGTCCTCCACGAAGCGCTTCGTCAGCCAGTCCAGCAGCTCCGGGTGCGTCGGAGCCTCACCCATGCGCCCGAAGTTGTCCGGCGTCCGCACGATCCCGGCGTCGAAGTGTCCCTGCCAGATGCGGTTCACGATCACCCGCGCCGTCAGCGGATTGCGCTCCGAGGCGATCCAGTTCGCCAGCGCCTCGCGCCCGCTGCCGCCCGTACGGACGGGCGTCTGGTCCAGGCCTTCGAGAATCGCCGGAAAGACCTTCGGGGCGGACTCGCCCTTG
The DNA here is from genome assembly GCA_016125275.1 of Acidobacteriota bacterium. Lineage (GTDB taxonomy): Bacteria > Acidobacteriota > Terriglobia > Bryobacterales > UBA6623 > RI-231. Next base: position 680,929 of record WGMB01000002.1, read on the forward strand.
GACGAGTAGTCGCCGCGAATGAACACGTGCTGCTCGATCTGCTCGTCAGCCGGCTTGTCCTCCACGCCGCAGGCGCGGGCGGGCTCCGGCATGGCGCGCGCCTCCAGGTCCTTCACCTTGGCTTCGAGCGCCGCGATCCGCTGCTGGGTCTCCGGTTGGAGAATGCCGGCCAGCTCTTCCTTGTCGTTGAACACCAGCGGGCCGGAGCCGGCCACGTACGCCTCGAAGAAGAAGCGGTTCTGGCCGGGCTCGAAGCGAGGCTTGGCCGGAATGCCCATGGTGATCTCTTCCGCCGGCCGGTTCACCTGCTTGCGCCAGCTCTCGAGCTTCTTCGTCCAGCCCTCCAGCTCGGTCTGGAAGCTCTCGGCGAACTGCGCCGCCACGGCGGCCCGCTCGTCCTTCGAGGCCTTGTCCCAGGCCGCCAGGTGAGCGCGGACCTCGGCTGTCGGCCGCAGATACTTCACCCAGCGCTCGAGCAAGGCTTGGTCGAGACCGTGCGCCCCGGCGGCGGCCTCGGCGGTCGAGCCGTCCTCGTAGACCTCTCTCGCCGCCAGCATGTACTCGGCCACCTGCGCCGCGTACGGCGCCACGTACTGCTCCACCTCGATCTCCGGCACGCTCTCGAGCTCGAACTTCGCCCGCCGGATCTCTTCCTGCTGCCCCTCGTAGTCGGCCCACTTCTCGGCTTCCACCAGCGGAATGAACAGCAGCTTCGAGACGTGCGTGGACGGGTCTCGGAAGCTCCGCGTGTTCGCGAAGAAGCCGATCATCGAGTAGTAGTCGCGGGTCAGGATCGGGTCGAACTTGTGGTCGTGGCAGCGGGCGCACGACATCGTCAGCCCCAGAAAGGCTTTCGACACCACGTCCACCTGTTCGTCGTAGACGTCGTAGAGCATCTTCTGCTTGTCCTGCTGCGCCACGGCCTTGGGGCCCAGCGCCAGCAGGCCGGTGGCGACGATGCCGCGCTGGTTGATCTTCGCGCCGTCGGCCGCCGGCAGCAGGTCTCCGGCGATCTGCTCCCGCACGAACTGGTCGAACGGCATGTCGTCGTTGAAGGCCTCGATCACGTAGTCCCGGTAGCGCCAGGCGTAGGGATAGCGGTGGTCCTCGTCGTTGCCGGTGGAGTCGGCGTAGCGCACCACGTCCAGCCAGTGGCGTCCCCAGCGCTCGCCGTAGCGCGGCGAGGCCAGCAGCCGGTCGACCACCTTGGCAAAAGCCTGCGGCGAATCGTCGGCCAGGAACGCCTCGATCTCCTCGCGCGTGGGCGGCAGCCCGGTCAGGTCAAAGCTCACGCGCCGCAGCAGCGCCGCCTTCGACGCCGGCGCCGCCGGCTCCAAGCCCTTCTCCTCGAGCTTCGCCAGCACGAAGCGGTCGATCGGCGACTGCACCCAGGCGGCGTTCTCGACGGCCGGCGGCTCCGGATCGGCCACCGGCTGGAAGGCCCAATACTGTTGCTGCTCGGCGGTAAAGCGGACCTTTTCGGCCTTCTTCTCGATCGCCGCCACCTTCTCGGCGCCCGGCCACGGCGCGCCGCGGTCCACCCACTCGCTCAGCGCGGCGATCTCCTCGTCGGAGAGCTTCGCCATCGGCGGCATCTTGAGCTTTTCGTCGTAGCTGACGACCTTCAGCAACGCGCTCTCGGCCGGCTTTTCGAGGTTGACGATCGGCCCGCTCGCACCGCCACGCACGAAGCCCTCGGCCGACGACAAGTCCAGCCCCGCCGTCTGGAGTTGCGCTCCATGGCACATCTGGCACTTGGCCGCGAAGATCGGCCGCACGCTCTTCTCAAAGAAGTCCGCGTCCTCCGGCGAGGGCGCGGCCACGGCGGCGGAAGCGGCGGCGAGCAACAGTAGGGCAAGGTAGCGCATGGCGGATGGTCGGCCCGCATTATAGCGCCTGTTAACGTTAAACACAAAGAGGCCCCGGCGAGTCTTTCGAGGCTCCCTGCCGCCGCCCGCTCAGTCCGCGATCGCCTGGTAGGCCAGCTCCTTGTAGATCTGCCCGAAGCGTCCGCCGCCGGGCCGAATCTGGATCATGTAGACCCCGATGAGCTCCTCTTGCGGGTCGATCCAGAACTTCGTGCCGGCCGCTCCGCCCCAGTTGTATTCGCCCACGGACGCCGCCGAGCCGCTCGCCGCCGGGTCGACGTGGACGGCCACGCCCAGCCCGAAACCGTACCCGGTCGAAGCCGCCCGCCCCGGGTCCACGCCCGCCAGGTGGTCCCGCGTCATCAGCTCCACCGTCTTGCGGCTCAGCAGCCGCCGGCCGTCGAGCTCGCCGCCGTTGAGCAGCATCTGGCAGAAGCGGAAGTAGTCCATCGCGGTGGAGACCAACCCGCCGCCGCCCGACTTCCAAGCCGGCGGCGTCAGGTAACGCGTCGACCACTCCGGGTCCGCCACGCTCAACTTGTCGTCGTCGAGCCCGTACATCTGGGCGAAGCGTCCCTGGTCGGCCTTGGGTACGGAGAACCCTGTGTCGGCCATGCCCAGCGGCTCGAAGATCCGCTCCCGCAGAAACACGTCGAAGGGCTTGCCCGAGAGCACCTCCACCAGCCGGCCCTGCACGTCCACGGCGATGCTGTAGTGCCACTTCTCGCCCGGCTGGTAGAGCAAGGGCAGCTTGGCGAGGCGGTCGATCATGGTCTTCAGCGTCGCGTTGGCGTCCAGCACCTTGGCCTCCTGGTACATCACGTCCACCGGCGTAGCGACGGTATTGCCGTAGGCGAACCCCGCGGTGTGCCGCATCAGGTCCTGGATGGTGATCTCCCGGTTCGCCCCGGCCCGGTTCATGTGCTTGGGGTCGCCGGGGTAGAAGACGTTCATCTCGGCGACGGTTCGGCCTTTCAACTCCGGGATGTAGCGGGAGACCGGATCGGTCAGCCGGTACTTGCCCTCCTCGTGCAGCATCAGCAAGGCGGCCGTGGTGATCGGCTTGGACATCGAGTAGATCCGGAAGATGGTGTCCGGCGCCATCGCCAAGCCCTTCTCCTTGTCAGCTTGCCCGACGGTCTCGAAGTAGGCCACCTTGCCGTGGCGCGCCACCAGCCCGAGCGCGCCGGGCAGCCGGCCGGCCTCCACGTCGGCGCGCATCTCCGCCGTCGCCCGTTCGAGGCGGGCGCTGGACAGGCCAACCTCCTCGGGCCGCGTGGAAGCCGCCACCGGGTGACGCGCATCGGCGGCGAGCAGTGCCGCCGGCAGTAGGAGCAGGAGCAGGGTTTGGCGCATGTCGCCGCGTATGTTACCCCAGTCCGCGCCGCGGCGAAAGCCCCCGCGTCGCGTCCAGGTTTCGCGAAGGTATGTTACGGTTGAACCGCGAACGGATGCTTTCGCGTCTCACGCTCCTGCTCGCGGCCCTCGCCGTCTTGTCGCCCGGCCAGTCCGGGCCGGAACGCGCGCCCTCCGAGCCCATCAAAGTCGGCGTCATGCCGACGCCCCCTTTCGTCATCAAGGACTCTGCGGGAAAGCTCAGCGGCATTAGCGTGGAGCTGTGGGAGCTCATCGCCGCCGACCTCGGCGTGGAATACGAGCTCGAGGAGCGCCCGTACGACGTACAGGGACTGCTCAGCGCCGTGGCCGAAGGAGAGGTCGACGTCGGCGTCGCCGCCTTTACCATCACGGCCGCCCGCGAGGAGAAGGTCGACTTCTCCCACTCCTATTTCGAGACCGGCCTCGGCATCGCGGCGCAGCGGGCCGGCAGCGGCGACGTGCTGGCCACGCTGTGGAGCTTTCTGCGGCAGTTCTCCGGCCCCCTGCTGACGCTGGTGGGCGTGCTATTGGCGGTGGGAGCGCTGATCTGGGGACTGGAGCGGCGTTCCAACCCGGACCAGTTCCACCACAGCGCCGCCCGCGGTTTGGCGGACGGGCTGTGGTGGTCAGCGGTCACGATGACGACCGTCGGCTACGGCGACAAGTCGCCGCAGACCTTCCTGGGCCGCCTGGTGGGCTTGGTGTGGATGTTCGCCAGCCTATTCCTGATCTCGTTCTTCACGGCGCTGCTGGCTTCGTCGTTCACGGCGGTGCAGCTCACGCCCCGGATTCAGAGCCCCGAGGAGCTGTCTCGGGCGCGGGTCGGCGTGGTGGCCAACGCCAGCGGCCAGCAGGAACTCGACCGCCGAGGCATCCGGGCCTTTGCCTATCCCGACCTGGCGCAGGCCTGCCAGGCGCTGCTGCGGGGCGAGCTCGACGCCGTCGTGCATGACGCCGCCATCCTGCAATATCTGATTCAGGAGAACCGCTGGACGACGCTGGTGGTACTGCCGGAAACCCTCGACGCCCAGAGCTACGGTCTGGCGCTGCCCAGCGGGAGCCCCTTGCGTGAGCCGGTCGACCGGGCCCTGCTGCGCGCCATTCACAGCGACGCATGGCGGGAGACGTTGCTCCGCTACCTCGGCGACTCGTCGCGCTGAGCCGGGCTCAGAACCCTTCCAGCACGGCCGACACGACCGTCCGCGCCAGAGACTGGCTGGAGCGCTGCAGCGCCGCCTGCCGCTCTTCGAAGTAGGCTTCCGGGTCGATCGACACCTCGTAGCGCTCGCGGTGCTCGAGGTTGGGGTTCTGGTAGATCGGCTGACCCGTGTGGCGGTCCCACAGCGTCACGTGCAGCCGCGTGAGGGTCGCCACGGTGGAGGCGCGGCCGGAGCGCGGGTCGAAGTTCTGCGGAAAGGCCAGAAAGCCGACCACCGAGCCGCGCAGCACGGCGTCGGCATCCTCTTCCCGGTTGACCACGGCGTAGCGCGTGCGGCTGATCAGCTCGCGCTTCACCGCCTGGGTCACGTACTGCTCGATCTTGTACTCGGTGGTCCCATTCTCGAAGGCCGGCACGGCGATCGAGCGGATCTCGTCCGGGATCATGTCCGCCTTGCCGGCGACATGATAGCCACAACCGACGGCGGCCAGCGGAGAGGCCAGCAGCGCGCCCATCGCCCCTCGCCTGGTGAGCCTCATATCCCCTGCTGGGCTTGATGGCCCTGCTGCTCGGCCTCTTCGGCCAGCTCCGCCCGCTCGATGGCGTCGAGCACGGACTGCTTGTCGCGCTTGAACCACCATGCGCAGCGGTTGAACAGCCCGCTGAGCATATACAGCCCGGCCATCGCCAGCAGCACCGGCTGCGAGAAGTTCCAGATCAGATAGATCATCGCGCCCAGAAAGACCAGGTTCAGCACCGGGCTGGCGGTGGGCGAGAGGTTCTTGAAGCTCGAGAAGCGCCAGGTGGAGACCATCAGAAAGGCCAGCAGGCCGATCAGGCCCAGCCACAGCACGCCGGCCGGCCACCAATTCTCAATCGGCTGGCCGCCGCGCGCATGCACGATCGACGCCAGCACGCCGGCGGCGGCCGGAATCGGCATCCCCACGAAGTAGCGCTTGCCGGGCCGGCCAGGATTCTTGGGACGAGGGTTGCGCTGAACGTTGAAGCGCGCCAGCCGGGCGGCTCCGCACAGCAGGAACAGGAACGACAGCAGGTAGCCCAGCCCGGGCAGGTAAGGCGCCAGCCATAGGTTCGGCTGCATCTCCGGCGCGCGGATGCCCCAGGCGAAGGCCAGCGTCGCCGGCGCCGCGCCGAAGGTGATGCAGTCGGCCAGCGAGTCGATCTCGCGGCCGAAGTCGCTGACCGCGCCGGTCGCCCGCGCCACCCGCCCGTCGAGCCCGTCGGTGAACACGGCCAGCCCGACGGCGATGGCGGCGTGATCGTAGAGCCGCGCGGCGGCCTCGGCGGCCTCCGGCGGCAGCGAGATCGCCTGCACCGTCTTCATCAGCGTGTAGTAGCCGCAGAAGAGGGTTCCGGCGGTGAACAGGGCCGGCAGGGCGTAGGGCGGGCTGTCGCCCCGCGGAAAGCGCCTAGGACGCATGGTTCGCCTCGCGACGTTTCGCCAAGACCGTTTCGCCCGCCGCCACGGGATCGCCCTTGGCGACCTCGAGCCGCCATTCCGGCCCGAAACGGACGTCCATTCTCGAGCCGAACTTGATCAAACCGATCCTTTCTCCCTTCGCCACCGAGTCGCCGACCTTTTTGTAACACACGATGCGGCGCGCAATAAGCCCGGCGATCTGCTTGACCTCCAGCGACCCGCCGCCGTCTGTCGGGCGGATCACAAAGGTGTTCTGCTCGTTGTTCTCCGAGGCCGTCTCGCGGTGCGCCATCTCGAACGAGCCCTGCTGGTACTCGATCGACTCGATGCGCCCGGCGATGGGCGAGCGGTTCACATGGACGTTGAAGATATTGAGGAAGACGCTAACGCGAAAGCCGCCGTCCTCATAGTTGCGGATCAGGCTCACGACGCCGTCGGCGGGAGAGACCGCCACGGGCCCGCTCGGGGCTGTGCGTTCCGGGTCGCGAAAGAAGTAGAAGCAGAAGGCGCTCAGGACAAAGAGCGGCAAGCTCCACCAAGCGTTGAGAACGAAAGCGATGGCGAGGGCGGCTAGGAGAAAGCCGGCGCCGTAGTAGATCCCGTCCTTGACCATCCTCAACGACTGACAGTTGCCAGTATAGCAGCGGCTCGCCGCCGGGCAGGGACCGCCCGGATGAGGCAGCGGCGTCCGCCGAAAAGGGCCGGACGCCGCTAGCAATCAGACTGCAACTGCGGGTGGAGTGTCGAGTCCGTCAGTGGACCGCGGTCGAGTACTCGTCGACCAGGTGCTCCATCTGATCCTTCAGATGCAGCTTCATCTTCTTGAGACGATGCTCCTCTTCTTGCTCCTCCGGCGAAAGGAAGCGGCGACTGCCCAGCTCTTCGATCCTGCGATCGTAGTCGGAATGCTGTGCAGCGAGGTTGCGAAACTCCTCGTTCTGCTGCATCAGCTGCGCGCGCGCCTCTTCCGTGGCGACTCTATCCATAGTTCATCGTCCTCCGTTGTTGTTTGGTTTGCGTGGACCCGGGCCGAGGATGGCGGCCCGCATCAGGAACACAAGGGGAACCGGCAGCTCGTAGAAGGTGCGCTGTTCGTGGGATTGCGCTAACCACCGGCACGTCTACCCTAACACCGTTACTGACGCATTTCAATCCCTCTTCGGTTGCATTTTGGCCGGCTTTAACGTGCGCCGCATTACGATCGCATCCTCCACCGGAGAGTGGTAGTACGCCCGCCTGGAGCCCACTGGGGTAAAGCCCCGACCCCGATACAGGGCAATCGCGGAATCGTTGGATACGCGGACTTCGAGAAAGATTTCCCCGGGATGGGCCGCGAAAAGGGCCTCCAGCAAAGCGGCGCCCACGCCTTGCCGCCGGCGGGGGGGATCGACGGCCAAATCCAGGATCTCCGCCTCGTCGGCGTCGGCCGCCTGCACCAGCAGAAAGCCCAGAATCCCGGCCGCGTCGGAGGGCGTCGCGACCCACGCGCGGGCGGCGCCCGGCGCGGCCAGCAGCTCCCGCCAAGCGGCCTCGCTCCAGCCGGCGCTTTCGGGCGAGGCGGCCTGAATCCGCAGGATCTCGGCCAGGTCGTCCGGCGCTGCTGCGCGAATCTTCAAGCGCTCGTTATAGCGCACGCGAGCGAAACGTGGGCGGCAGTACAATAGGAGCGCGGCGAGTCGGCGTAGGCGGACGCGTCGACCGCTCTTCCCTTGGCGATCTCCATGGTCGGTCGCATCATTTCGCACTACCGCATCCTCGAGAAGCTGGGGGAGGGCGGCATGGGCGTGGTCTACAAGGCCGAGGACCTCAAGCTCAAGCGCTTGGTGGCGCTCAAGTTCCTGCCGCAGCACCAGATGAGCGTGGAGCAGCGCCGGCGCTTCCTGCGCGAAGCCCAGGCCGCCGCCGCGCTCGAGCATCCCAACATCTGCACCATCTATGAGGTCGACGAGGTCGACGAGCAGGCCTTCTTCGCCATGGCCCTGGTGCCGGGCAAGCCCCTGTCGCGCCACATCGACGCCGGGCCGCTGCCGGTGCGCACCGCCGTCGACATCGCCGTCCAGGTGGGCGAAGCCTTGGCCGCCGCGCACGAAGCCGGCGTGGTGCACCGCGACATCAAGGCCGGCAACATCATGATTACGCCGCAGGAGCGGGCCGTGGTGCTCGACTTCGGGCTGGCGCAGATGGGCGAGGGCAGCCGCATCACCCGCACCGGAGCCACCGTCGGTACGGCGGCGTACATGTCTCCCGAGCAGGCCCAGGGAGCGGCCCTGGACCGCCGCTCCGACCTTTGGTCGCTCGGCGTGGCGCTGTATGAGATGTTGACGGGCTACCTGCCCTTCCGCGGCGACTACGAGCTCGCCGTGATGTACAACATCGTCAACGAGGACCCCACTCCGCTGTCGCAAAGCCGCGCCGACGCGCCCGAGGACCTCGAGCTGATCCTGCACACGGCGCTCGCCAAGGACCCTGATGAGCGCTACCAGAACGCCGGCGAGATGGTCTCCGATCTGCGCGCCGTGCAGCGGATGCTTCACGCCGCCGACGCGCCCACGCAGACTAACCAGGCCAGCGTCGCTCGCACGCGCTCGAAGGTTCGGCCGGGTCCGTCGCGCAAGTCCGTCTGGGCTCTCGCCGGGTTGGCGGCGGCGATGATCTCGCTGGGGGGCTGGGGCGTCTGGCAGAGCCGCAACGGGGGCTCGATCTCGCTGGGCTCGACGATCCCGCACGAGAAGCACCTGGCCGTGCTGCCGTTCGAGAACATCTCGGGAGACCCTTCCGGCCGCGCCCTGTGCGACGGCTTGGTGGAGACCCTGAGCGGCAAGCTGACCGAGCTGGAGCAGTTTCGCGACGACCTGCTGGTGGTGCCCTCCAGCGAGGTGCGGGCCGAGCAGGTCGCCAGCGTCTCGCAGGCCCGTTCGCTGTTCGGCGTCAACCTGGCCGTCACCGGCAGCCTCCAGCGCGCCGGCAACCGCCTGCGGCTCACCGCCAACCTGGTCGACGCCCCCAGCCTGCGGCAGCTTCGCTCGGCGACGCTCGATCTGGCCGACGAGGAGATCTCCTCCCTGCAGGACGGCGTGGCTCTGCGCGTGATCGAGATGCTCGAGCTCGAGCTCGACGTGGAGGTCCGCAAGGCCCTCTCCGAAGGCGCAGCCAACGCTCCCCAGGCCTACGAGCGCTACCTGGAAGGACGCGGCTACCTGCAGCGCTACGACCAGCCCGGCAACGTCGAGGCGGCCATCTCGGCGCTGCAACGCGCCATCGAGGCCGACGGCGGCTATGCCCCTGCCTACGCCGCGCTCGGCGACGCCTACTGGCGACGCTTCGCCGAGACCCGCAACCAGGAATGGGCCGACAAGGCGCTGCAGTCCGCGCAGCAGGCCGTGGAGCTCAACCCCCGTCTGGCGGTGGCGCGCGTCACCTTGGGCGACATTTACCGCCGCACCTCGCAGCAGGAGAAAGCGGTCGAACAGTTCGAGCGGGCCCTCGAGCTCGACCCTCTCAACGCCGACGCCCGCAGCGGCCTGGCCCGCGTGTACCTGGCGCTGGGCCGCGACCAGGAGGCCGAGGCGCTGTATCGCAAGGCGGTGCAGATGCGGCCGGACGACTGGCGCGTCTACAGCGCCCTGGGCGTCTTCTACCACCGCATGGGACGGCTGGACGAGGCCGTGCAGGCCTTCGAGCAGGCCAGCAAGCTCACCCCGGACAATCCGCTCAACTACCGCAACCTGGGCGGCGCACTCATCTCCGCGCAGCGTTATGACGAGGCCCGTGCGGCCTTGCAGCGCTCCATCGAGATCAAGCCCTCGGCGGCGGCCTATTCCAACCTCGGCACGGCGGAGTTCTTCCAGGGCCGCTACGAGCAAGCCGCCAGCGCTTACCAAGAAGCCGTGCGAATGTCTCCCAAGGATTACCTGCTGTGGGGCAACCTGGGCGACGCCGAGCGGCGTAGCGAAACCGACGTCCAGGCCGGCATCGACGCCTCCAAGCCCGCCTATCTGAAGGCCATCGAGCTGGCCACGGAAAGACTCCAGCTCCAGCCTTCGGCTGGACTCGAACGGCGCATCGCTTTGTACCAGGCCAAGATCGGCAACGCCAAAGCGGCCCAAGAGGCTTTGGACCTGCTTCCTGAATCGCAACGCGGCGATGCGGAGACCCTCTTTACGCAGGGGTTGATCTATGCGATCCTCGATCGTCCCGACCAGGCTCTGGGGATGCTGTCACGCGCCGTCGAAGCCGGCTACGCGCGGGACAGGCTCGCCGCGGCGCCGGAGCTGGACCCCTTCCGCGAAGATCCTCGTTTTCGTGAATTACTGTCTCCGGCCAAGTAGCTGGATTAGAATGGGCCCGACACTACGAAACTGCCGCTGAGCAGGGGGGAGAGAATCCATGGCCACTGACAATCCCGAACTTTATACGATCTATGTGGGCGTCAAGAGAGTCGACAGCCCCAACACCGGAAAGCGACTTTCGGCGGCCGTCACCTTTGAGATCACCCGACAGTTCTTGATGGAGAAGAGCATTCCGCGACTGGCGCCCGATCCTCAGAATCTGGTCGTGCGGCCGGGCGATGAAGTCGAATTCGAGTTCGGCAAGTTCGAGGTGGAGAGCTCCAATCCGACGCTGGCCGTCACCTGGAAGGCCTTGACCGGAAAGGAGTGGGCGGAGGCTCCGCGAACGGTGGGTAAGCGCGGTCAGATTCCGCCCAAATCCGGCTACGCCGGCCAGATGTACGCCTTCAACGCCGAGGTCGACCTGGGCGTGAACATCCACATGCCCGCGCAGACGCTGAGCCGCCAAGCGACGACGACGGTGGGCGTCGACCCGGAAGTCATCGTCGACGAGTGCTGAGCCCTTTCGGGCCTCCGATTCCGCCGCCCGGAGCCTATTCGGGCGAGCGGTTCCGGCCTTATCCTGGGGTGAAATGGAACCGCTCACCGGCGCACTCACCAGCAATCCCTTTGCGGCGCTGACGACGGTCGTGGCGCCGGCCGTTCTCACCAACGCCTGCTCGGTGCTGTGCTTGGGAACGGCCAACCGGATCGCCCGCGTGGTGGACCGTTCGCGCGAGGTGGCGGCCGAGTTCGAGGAGCTGCCGCCGGAGCAGCGCGGGCGTTGCGAGAGCCAGTTGGCGGGGCTGCGGCAACGCGCCAAGCTGCTGTTCTTCTCGCTGCGGTTGCTCTACGCCTCGCTGGGAGCGTTCGCCACGGCGGCGCTGGTATCGGTGATCGGAGCGGCCAGCGCGAGCTTCGACGTGGCTTGGGCCGCCACCGGCGCGGCGGCGGTGGCGCTACTGGCGGGCACGGCCGGGGTAGCGGGCACGGTCACCGGCTGCACGCTGATGGTCGAGGAAGTCCGGCTGGCGCTCAAGCAGATCTCCGAGGAAGCCGAAGCCGCCATGACGGCCCCCTCGCGCAAGGCGAGCTGAGCGGCGCCGGCGCGCCTGCTATGCTGGGCGGCCGATGCGTTCCCTGCTCTGCGTCCTGGCCGCGGCCCTCGCCGTCGGCGCTCCCCTGGCCGCGCAACGCGTGGAGAAGGATGTCGCCTACGCCTCCGCCAGCCCGGCGCAAAGGCTCGACCTCTATTTGCCCGACGCCAGCGGCGAAGCCCTCCGGCCCGCCATCGTCTTCGTCCACGGCGGCGGCTGGAAAGGCGGCGACAAGGGCGGCGGCGCCTGGGCCTCTCTGGCGCGCGAGTACAGCCGGGCCGGCTACGTGGCGGTCTCGGTCAACTACCGCCTGCTGCAGGAAGCGCCCTTCCCCGCGCAGATCGCCGACGTGAAGGCTTCCGTGCGCTGGCTGCGAGCCCACGCCGCCCAGTACCGCATCGACCCCGAGCGCATCGGCGCCGCCGGCAACTCCGCCGGAGCCCATCTGGTGGCGCTGCTGGGCTTGACCGCCGACGCGCCGGAGCTCGAAGGCGACGGCCCGCACCGGGATCTATCGAGCGCCGTCCAGGCCGTCTGCGCCGCCGCCACGCCGACGGACCTCGAGCACTGGCCCGGCGGACCCGGCCCCAACGCGCGCGCCCTGCTGCCGGGTCCTCCGGAGTCGTTGCTCGAGCGGGCCCGCCGCGCCTCTCCCATCGCCTACGTCCGCCGCGACGCGCCGCCGTATCTATTGATCCAGGGCTCGGCCGACCCCACCGTGCCGCCTTCGCAGAGCGAGGCCTTCTTCACTGCTCTGCGCGCGGCCGGAGCGCCCGACGTGCACCTGATGCTGTTCGCCGGCGCGGATCACGGCGTGCTCGGCGCCGAGAAGCTCTTGACGCATCCGGCCATGCGGTCGTTCTTCGACCACGCGCTGCGCCGCTGAGTCCCGGGCCTATAATCCAGAGAATGAAGGCGGCCGCCCGGCTGACCCTCGGGACGATCCTGCTGCTCGCCCTCTCCCGGGGACAACCGTCGATCCCCGAATTTGGGTTCGAACCGGTCCGCCCCGGCGAGTTCCACTTCATCCGCCTGGAGTACCGCGACCTCGCCGGCGCCGGACGGCGTTTCGGCCGCGGCTGGTGGCGCCAGGACTGGCCCGACGCCGAGGTGCACTTCGCCCAGGGCATCCGGCGGCTCACGGCCATCGACGTGGGCGACGGCCGCCACTTCTCACTCACTGACGAGCGGCTGCTGGACTACCCCTGGGCCTACGCCACCCAGGTGGGCTACTGGGACCTGAGCGACGAGGAGGTCGCCGGACTGCGCGAGTACCTGCTGCGCGGCGGCTTTCTGATGACCGACGACTTCTACGGCGCTCCGCAATACGCCGTCTTCCGCGAGTCCATGAAGAGAGTCTTTCCGGACCGGCCGATCGTCGAGATCGACCCCTCGGACGAGATCCTGCACTCGCTCTACGACCTCGACCAGCGCATCCAGATCCCCGGCCTGCGGCACCTGCGCCGGGGCTTCGGCGGCGAAATCGAGGTCCTCCCGCAGGACACGGGCCCCCGCTGGGAAGGCATCTACGACGACGACGGCCGGCTGCTGGTGGCCGTCAACTACAACATGGACATCGGCGACGCCTGGGAGCACGCCGACTGGCCCGAGTACCCCGAGCCCATGACCGCTCTGGCCTACCGCTTCGGCATCAACTACATCGTCTACGCCATGACACACTGAGAGCAGACCATGGCGACGACGCGCTACTTCGAGGAACAGGCGCTGCGCAAACGGACCTACATCCGGCGGGAGTGGTGCGAGCAGGCCCTGCGCAGCCCCGAGCGCATCGAGCTGGCTTCGCAAAACCGCGTCCGCTACTGGATCTACATCCCCGAGCTCGGCGCACACCTGCGGGTGGTAACGCTCGAAGACGGCAAGACGCTGCACGACGCCTACCCGGACAAAGCCTACAAGGAGGAAGCCTCGTGAAGTTCTCCTACTACGACGAAACCGACTCGCTCTACATCGAGCTGTCGGATCGCGAAGGCGCCGATGCCAAGGAAGTGGCCTCCGGCGTGGTGCTGGACCTCGACGCCGACGGGCATTTGGTGGGCATCGGCATCGACCGGGCCAGTCACCTGACGGACCTGGCCCGGTTCAAATCCAAGCGGCCGCAGACGAGCCCCTTGCCTGCGCCGGCGCAATAGCGCCCCCGGCCTGCCTCGGATTCCTGTATCTTGAGGCCGATGCGCTCGCTGGCACTGCTCCTGCTCTCCGTCGGCCTCGCCGCTTCCGCCCCGGCGCAAGCCCCGGCTCGGCCCAACGTCATCCTGATTCTGGCCGACGACGTGGGCCAGGAGTGTTTCGGCTTCTCCGGCTCCAAGCAGTACTCCACGCCGAACCTCGACCGGCTGGCCGACTCGGGAGTGCGCTTCACCCGGGCCTACTCCACACCGCTATGCACGCCTAGCCGGGTGAACCTGATGACCGGCAAGAGCAACGTGCGCAACTACGTGGACTTCGGAGCCTTGAAGCCGGGCGAGCGGACCTTCGCGCACCTGTTCCGCGAAGCCGGCTACGCCACAGCCATTGCGGGCAAGTGGCAGTTGCAGGGCAGCAAGAACGCCGCCGGGACCGCTCCGGCCGACGCCGGCTTCGACTCCTACTGCCTGTGGAACACGGCCCGCACCCAGCGCCCGCGCTACTGGACGCCTTCGATCGAGCAGGACGGCGAGCTGCTCGACCTGCCCGCCGACGCCTACGGCCCGGACGTCTTCTCGAGCTTCCTGATCCGCTTCATGGAGAGCCACCGCGACGAGCCCTTTTTCCTCTACTACCCCATGGCGCTCGTCCACGACCCCTTTCTGCCCACGCCCGACAGCGCCGACCGACACAGCACGGACGCGCAGCGCAACTTCGAGGACATGGTCGCCTACATGGACAAGATCGTCGGCCGCATCGACGCCGCGCTCGGCCGGCTGAATCTGCGCGACAACACCGTGCTGATCTTCACCGCCGACAACGGCACGAACAAGAAGATCGTCTCGCGGCTGGGCGACCGGCAGATTCGGGGCGAAAAGGGCCAACCCACCGAGGCGGGCACGCACGTTCCGCTGGTGGTGCATGCGCCGGGCCTGGTCCCGGGCGGGCGCGTGCTCGACGAGCTGATCGACTTCTCCGACCACCTGCCCACCATGGCCGAAGTCATCGGGGCGCCGCCGCAGAAAGGCGTCGACGGACGCAGCTACTGGCCGCTGCTGCGCGGCGACCCCTCGTACCAGCCGCGGCCCTGGATCTACACCTGGTACTTTCCGCGCCCCTACACCGCCAAGCCCGACGCGGACTACAACCACGCCGAAGTGCGCTGGGCGCAGGACGGCCATTATCAGCTCTTCGGCGACGGCCGGCTGGTGGACCTGCTCAGCGGCCGGCCCGCCACCGAGCACCGCGAGGCGTTGCAGAAAGCGCTCGACTCGATGCCTTCCAAGAACCCCAACACGCCCTGAGGCCCCCGCGCTGAAGACATAATGGGGGATGGCCCTCGACTGGTCTTCGGTTCGCAGCGAATTCCCCGTCCTCGAAGACTGGACCTACCTCAACGCGGCCACCTTCGGCCCGGTTCCGCAGCGCGCCGTCGAAGCGATCGAGCAGCACTTTCGGGACCGCAACGAGACCGCCTCGCTGGATTTTCTGAGTTGGTTCGACGACGCCGACGCCGTGCGCGCGCAGGCCGCGCGTCTGCTGGGCGGCGAACCGCAGGACATCGGCTTTCTGCCCAGCGCCGGCATTGGGCTGAGTTGGGTCATGGAAGGCATGGGCTGGCGGCCCGGCGACCGCATCCTCACCATCGACCACGAGTTCCCCAACAACATCTACTCGCCGCTGTCGCTCGCCGGCCGCGGCGTGGAATCGGTGACGGTTCCCGGCGGCTTGGAGTTCACGCCCGAGGCGATGATCGGCGCGATCGACGAGCGGGTGCGCGTGACGCTGGTCAGCGCCTTGAGCTATTCCAGCGGGCTGCGGCCGCCGCTGGAGCGGATCGGCCGCGCCGTGCGCGCCGCCGGCGGCCTGTTCGTGGTCGACGGGACGCAGGGGCTGGGCGCGATCGACATCAACGTCGCCCGCGACCACGCCGATGTCGTGCTGGCGCACGGCTACAAGTGGATGTGCTGTCCGCCCGGCGCGGGCTTCCTGTATATGAGCGAGCGGGCCCGTCGCGCCATCCGGCCGACGGTGGTGAGCTGGCGCAGCCACAAGGACTGGCGCAACGTGAACGCACTGCACCACGGCGCGCCGGAGCCGGCCGACGAGGGCGCGCAGTACGAGGGCGGCATCCTGAACTTCTCCGGTATCGCGGCGATGGGCGCGGTGCTCGACTTGTTTGAGCAGGTCGGCAAGGAGACTCTTTGGGCGCGCGTGGCCGAGCTGTCCGAGCGGACCCGCCAAGTCCTGCGCGAGGCCGGCGGCGAGCCGAGCTTCGACGCCAGCCCCTGGTTCGACTCGCCGGTGGTGACGGCGCGCTTTCCGGGCCGCGACGTGGGCGAGCTGGCCCTGCGGCTGCGCGAAAAGCGCATCGCGCTGGCGGCGCGTCAAGGTTTTCTCCGCGTCTCGCCGCACTTTTACAACAATGAGGAGGATCTCGCGGCGCTGCGAGACGCGCTCATGGCTTGAGTCCTTTTCTCCTCGATGCAATACGACGCCATTTTGTTCACCTCGTTCGGCGGCCCGGAGAAGCCCGAAGACGTCATCCCGTTCCTCGAGAACGTGCTGCGCGGCAAGCACGTGCCGCGCGAGCGGATGCTCGAGGTCGCCGAGCACTACTACGCCTTCAACGGCCACAGCCCCATCAACGCGCAGAACCGCGCGCTGATCGCCGCCATCGAAGCCGAGCTGGCCGCCAAGGGGCCCCACCTGCCGGTCTACTGGGGCAACCGCAACTGGCATCCGCTGCTGCCGGACACGCTGCGCCGCATGCGCGACGACGGCGTGCGGCGGGCGCTGGCCTTCATGACCTCGGCCTACAGCTCCTACTCCGGCTGCCGGCAGTACCGCGAGGACATCGCTCGCGCCCAGGCCGAGATCGGCTTCGACGAGCTCGAAGTCCACAAGATCCGCGCCTTCTTCAACCATCCCGGTTTCATTGGGCCGATGGCCCGCAACGTCCGAACGGCGATCGAGGCGTTTCCGGCCGAACGCCGCGGCGGCGTCGAGCTGCTCTTCACCGCCCATAGCGTGCCGCTGGCGATGTCCACCACGTCGCGCTACGTGGAGCAGCTCGAGGAAGCCTGCCGGCTGGTGCGCGAAGCCGTCGGCAAGCCCTCGGCGCGGCTGGTGTGGCAGAGCCGCAGCGGCCCGCCGACGCAGCCTTGGCTCGAGCCCGACATCGGCGACGCCCTGCGCGAGCTGGCGGCCGCGGGCCGCACGCGCGACGTCGTAATCGCCCCGATCGGCTTCATCTCCGACCACATGGAAGTGCTCTACGACCTGGACACCGAAGCGCGGGAAATCTGCGAGACGCTCGGGCTGGAGATGCAGCGGGCGGCGACGGTCGGAGTCGACCCGGAGTTCGTGTCGATGATCCGCGAGCTGATCGTGGAGCGCATCGACGAGAGCGCCGAGCGACGCGCCCTGGGCGCCCTGCCGGCCAGCCACGACGTCTGCCCGCCCGGCTGCTGCCCCAAGCCGGAGCGCCCGGGACCGGCGCGGTAGAACGGGCTCGGTCGGTCGGGGAACGTTCCGGGCCTCCGCTTACCCCCTGCTTATCGAGGATGAACAGGCTAACCCCGGTAACCGAGAGGAGCCTGTGAGCAAACCGACCGATCTCGTTCAGGGGACCCTAGACTTTCAAGCCACAATATAAGAAATCTTAGGTGATTGATACTGGCAGATTTGGAATTCTAGGTTGTCTCATGGGCCTCTTCATGATCGCCGGCTGTGGGCGGTGGGGGTCGCTGCGCTCGGACGTAATGGTCTTCGAAACGCCGGACTGGCGTAGACTCGCCGAGACCCCTTGGACTCAAGGTGGCGGACACGGGCGCCTACTCGATATTCAGTATTGCCGGAGCCAAGACGGGCACAGGATCGCCTTTTTTCTCGGCGTAAGTACGAATTCACCGCTCGGCGCGCACGCGCCCCTTCGCGGTTCGCTGCTACTCTATGATCCCCTTGAGCGCACGATCGAGGCGCTGCCCAACAGTGCAATTCCGCAGCAGTACTCTGATTCAGCTACCTCACTCTCTAAGCCGGGTTTCGACGGTGGAACGATCAGGTCCTGCCTCCTGAGCGCGGAGCCTCGTAGGTACGGGATTCAGTTCAGATCGCGATGCCACCCTCCATACGGCAGAAGCGTCGTTGGTTACTTTGGACTCAAATCGCTAGAGCTGAGTGCGGTCTTATCGGCCGATGGGAAGCAGCCTGAGCCTCAGCCCACCTTGTTTGGCCCCGGAGGCGCGGATCAATATGCATCTGGCCAACACTATGTTCAGTTATTGTCATTGGCATCGGGAGATATCCACTTTGTGGGTCGTCCGTTGAGAGTACCGATGGAAACGATTCCCATCGCGCCGTTGGCGGCGACCGGTTGGATCGGGGACGACGGCTTGATCGCAGTCGTGCCGCACGATGGCGCATGGATCGCCTTGATTCACGTTGCTGACTTTGGAGTAGCGAGATCGAGGACAGAGATCGAGGACAGAGATCAGTGACAGGCAGGCGCCCCGGCGACCCGCAGCCTTCTCGGCCGCTCATCTGGCGCGGCCGCCCGCCGAGCAACCGCGCCAAAACGTGCGGGCCCGGCATTGTTGCTAGCCACCGCCGGTTCTGCGTGCTACACTGACTTTGATACGCAATCGAAAGAAGCGAAGTTTAAGGAAGGAGCAGCGAGTAGCTGAATGCCTCTAGCACAGCAGGCCAAGAAAGAGATTTTTGAGTCCCACGGAACGCATGACAGCGACGTGGGCTCGACGCAGGTGCAGGTTGCGCTCATGTCGCGTCGCATTGCCGACTTGACCGAGCACCTCAAGGAGCACCGGCACGACTTCTCGTCCCGACGCGGCATGTTCAAGTTGGTCAGCCGTCGGCGGCGTCTCTTGCGGTACCTTCGGGGTCGTAACCCTCAAGGATACCGGGAGTTGGTGGACTCCCTCGGCCTGCGCGGCTGAGGCGGAGGCCCGCTCTCCCGGCCCGCTTGACGGGTCGTCGACCAGGCGGCAACGCCCCGGTCTCCACTTGTCAGAGGGCCGCACGAGTCGGCCGATTCCTCTGTCCGTTATTGCGAAAGGCGAAGAGCCGGTCTCGAACCCGGCTTCGCCTTCGTGACTCTCACCGCGACCCTCCTCCCGAGCTTCTACTCTGAAGCACGGCCCCCGTCTATGGCGGCGGCCCACGCGGGATTGCGTGGGATTTGGGAAGGAATATGGCACACAAAGTCGATATTGAAGTCGAGGGACGGCTGATCACCCTCGAGACAGGCCGCCTGGCGAAACAGGCCGGCGGCTCCGTCATCGTCAGCTGCGGCGATGCGCGCGTGCTGGTGGCCGCCACGGCCTCCGATGAGCCTCGAGAAGGCGTTGACTTCTTTCCGCTGACGGTGGACTACCGCGAGTACACGTATTCCGCGGGGCGCTTTCCGGGCGGATACATCAAACGAGAGGGGAGGCCGTCGGAGAAGGAAGTCCTGACGAGCCGCATGATCGACCGCCCCTTGCGTCCGCTGTTCCCGGCGGGCTTTCGCAACGACACCCAGATCATCGCCTTCGTGATCTCGGCGGACCCGGAGTTCGATCCCTCGCCGTTGGCGATGATCGGCGCTTCGGCCGCGCTGGCGATCTCCCCCATTCCGGTCGCCCACACCACCGGCGCCGTCCGCGTGGCGCACCTGGAGAGCGGAGAATGGTCGATCAACCCGACCTATGACGAGCTGGCCGAGTCCGACTGGGCGATCATCGTCGCCGCCGCCGAGCCGGGCATCGTGATGGTCGAAGCCGGCGGCATGGAAGTCGACGAGGAGATCGTCGTCGAGTCCATTCGGCGCGGGCACGAGGCCTGCAAGACGATCATCGCCGGCATCGAGAAGCTGGCCAAGCTGGCCGGCAAGCCGAAGATGACGTTCACCTCTCCGCAGCTCGACGAGACGCTGCTGAGCGAGGTGTTCGGCAAGTGGGGCAAGACGCTCGAGGACGCCCTCGACACCAAGAAGTACCCCAAGCTCGAGAGCTATTCCAAGGTCAAGGCGATCAAGAAAGAGATCAAGGCCGCCTACGCCGACGACGAAGCCAAGAGCAAGGCGCTCAAGCCGATCCTCGAGCAGTTGCAGGAGAAGATCTTCCGCCGCTGGGTGCTCGAAGAGAACCGTCGTCCGGACGGCCGCGACTGGGGCCAGATCCGCCCGATCGACTGCACCGTCAGCGAGCTGCCGCGCACGCACGGCTCGGCCGTGTTCACGCGCGGTGAGACGCAGGCGCTGGTGACCGTCACGCTGGGAACCAAGATGGACACCCAGCGGCAGGAGCTGCTCGACGACGCCGACTACCAGAAGACCTTCATGGTCCACTACAACTTCCCGCCGTTCAGCGTGGGCGAGACCGGCTTCCTGCGCGGCCCCGGCCGTCGCGAGATCGGTCACGGCATGCTGGCCGAGCGGGCGTTGGCGACCATGATGCCGGCGCATGAGGACTTCCCCTACACGGTCCGCGTGGTCAGCGACATCCTCGAATCGAACGGCTCGAGCTCGATGGCGACCGTCTGCGGCGGATCGCTGGCTCTGATGGACGCCGGCGTGCCCGTGAAGGCTCCCGTGGCCGGAGTGGCCATGGGCTTGGTGGTGGAAGGCTCCGACTACCGCGTACTCAGCGACATCGCGGGCGCGGAAGACCACTACGGCGACATGGACTTCAAGGTCGCCGGCACCAGCGACGGCGTCTGCGCCCTGCAGATGGACATCAAGGCGCCCAACATCTCGCTCGAAATCATGGAGAAGGCGCTCGAGCAAGCGCGCGACGGCCGCCTCCACATTCTGGGCAAGATGGCGGCGGCGCTCGAAGAGCCGCGCGCCGAGGTTTCGCAGTTCGCGCCGCGGATCACCACCATCACGATCCCGACGTCGAAGATTCGCGACATCATCGGACCCGGCGGCAAGACGATCAAGGGCATCGTCGAGGCGACCGGAGCGCAGATCGACGTGTCCGACGACGGCACGGTCAGCGTGGCCTCCACCAACGGCGAGTCCGCCAAGAAGGCCATCGCAATGATTCAGGAGCTGACGGCGTCGGCCGAGGTGGGCAAGACCTACCTGGGCACGGTGACCCGGATCGTGGACTTCGGCGCCTTCGTCGAGATCTTCGCCGGCACCGAGGGCCTGCTGCACATCAGTGAGATCGCCGAGCACCGCATCCGCGCGGTCAAGGACGAGCTCAAGCTGGGCGATCAGATCCTGGTCAAGTGCCTGGCGCTGGACGGCAACAAGATCAAGCTGAGCCGTCGGGCCGTGCTGCAGGAGCAGAAGGAGCAGCGCGAGAAGCGCAAGTCCTCGCGCAAGACCTCCGCTCCGGCGGCGGACGAGGCGGAAGAGTCGGATTCGGACGAGTAAGTCGCTCGCCCGCCATCCGCTTGAACCGATCGAACCGGGTCCTCAGGGGCCCGGTTCTTTCTTTTGGGACGGCGCTCGCTTTCTTGAACAGGGTTCCCACCGATCCAAGAGCGGAGTATGCTCTTAAACAAAGCCATGACTCCCACTCGCCGCACCTTCTTCCACACCCTGGCCGGCGCCGCCGCGCTGCCCCGCTTCGCTTCAGCTCTGGCCGCCAGCACCGGCGACGACGGGTACTGGCAGGCCGTGCGCCGGCAGTTCGCCTTCGCCGAGGACAAGGTCCCGATGAACGCCGCCAACCTCTGCCCTTCCCCCCGAGCCGTCGGCGAGCGGGTGGCGGAGCTGACCCGCGACATCGACGCCGATTGCTCCTTCCAGAACCGCGCCAAGTTCGCGCAGCTCACCGAGGACGCGCGCGCCAAGGTGGCCGAGATGATGGGCGTCAGCGCCGATGAGATCGCGCTGGTGCGCAACACCAGCGAGTCCAACAACATCATCAACAATGGGCTGCCGCTGGCCGCCGGCGACGAGGTGGTGATCTGGGAGCAGAACCACCCGACCAACAATGTGGCCTGGGACGTGCGCGCGCGGCGGTTCGGCATCGTGGTCAAGCGAGTGAAGACGCCGGCCGATCCCCAAAGCGTCGACGACCTGATCGAGCCCTTCCGCAAGGCGCTGGGCCCGAAGACGAAGGTGCTGTCGCTGACGCACGCCTCGAACACCACGGGCGTCAAGCTGCCGGTCCAGCAGCTCATCGAGATCGGCCACGCCAAGGGATTGCACGTCCACGTCGATGGGGCGCAAAGCTGGGGCGCGCTGCACGTGAACCTACGCGAGCTGGGTTGCGACTCCTACTCGGCCAGCGGACACAAGTGGTTCGTCGGGCCGAAGGAAGTGGGCCTGCTCTACGTGAAGGCTTCGAAGATCGACAAGATCTGGCCGGTGGAGGTGGCGCCGGGCTGGGGCGACACGGCCGACACGGTGCTGGTGGGCGCGCGCAAGCTCGAGTCGATGGGCCAGCGCGACGACGCGGCACTGGCCGGCGTGGGGGCCACGGCGGACTTTCACAAGACCACCGGCGGCGCGCGCATCGAGCAGCACATGGTGAGCCTGGCGCAGCGGCTGAAGGAGGGCTTGGCCGAGGCCGGCGTGAAGTTGACCACGCCCATGAAGCCGGAGCTCAGCGCGGGCGTCTGTATCATGGAGGTCCCGGCCGCGAACCGGCAGGCGCTGATGGACGGCCTCTATCTCGAGCACGGCATCGCCGGCTCGACCGCTGGCGGTTTGCGCCTCTGCCCGCATATGTACAACACCACCGAGCACGTGGACCGGGCTGTCGCGGGCGTCAAGGCATTGCGCAAATATTGGAGCTGAACGGATTCAGATGGGTATTCAAGATTGGTTCTCCGGAGCCGGAAAGAACAAGAGAAAGAGCGCGCGATTACCGGCTTTGGGGCAGGTCCTGATCTGCCGGGGCGAGACCCCGAGCTTCGACGCCAGCGAGGGCGCCGACCTGATGGACTACTCCGCCGGCGGCCTGAAAGTGCGCGTGCACGCCTCCGTGGAGGAAGGCCAGACGGTCTGGGTCCGAACCAAGGTTCTGCACTC
Source organism: Acidobacteriota bacterium (assembly GCA_016125275.1). Classification (GTDB taxonomy): domain Bacteria; phylum Acidobacteriota; class Terriglobia; order Bryobacterales; family UBA6623; genus RI-231. The sequence goes on from WGMB01000002.1 coordinate 703,336, forward strand.
GGACAAGGACGGCGCGGAGTCGCTGATCGGCGTGAGCTGGGAGACCAAGTAGGCGCCTAGCGCGCCCGGGCGAAGAACATCAGGTGCTGCCAAGGGAGCTGGTCGAATTGCCCGACCAGCCGCAGCCCGTTCGACTCGTACTCCTTGCGCATCTGCGCCTTGGACATTTTGTGCAGCGGCTTGATGGGGACGCTGAGGTCCTCTTCGCGGTACTCGGCCAGCGCGATCCGCCCGTCCGGGCTCAGCCCGCGCCGCATACCGGCCAGCATCTGCTCCGGGTAGGCCAGCTCGTGGTAGACGTCCACGAGCAGGATCAGGTCCACGGCGCCTTCGGGCAGCTTGGGATCGGCCGGCGTCGACAGGACCGGGACGATGTTGGTTACGCCGGCCTCCGCCGCCCTCTGTTGCAACAGCTCGAGCATCTCCGGCTGGATGTCGACGGCGTAGACCTTGCCGGTCGGCCCCACGCGCTGGGCGATCTGCAAGGAGTAAAAGCCGTTGCCGCAGCCGATGTCGGCTACTGTCTGGCCGGGACGCAGGTCGAGCGCTTCGAGCAGCTTGGAGGGCGCCTCTTCCTGCTCGCGGGTCTCGCGGATCAGCCAAGGGGCGCCGTGCCAGCTCATGGTTTGCGCGATGGCGCGCCCCATGTAGCTCTCGAGCGGCGGCGGCAGCTCGTCGGCCCAGCCCAGCCCGCAGAACAAGACGGCCGCCAGGCCCGACGCGAGAATCCCGAGGCGCCGCATGGCTAGCTCACCGGCTCCAGATCCCAGCCGAAGCCGGGCCCGTCGGACGGCCGGGTGTAGATCCCTTCCGGTCCGCGCGTGAGGTTGTTGTCCTCGGCGTAGCGCTCGTACACCACATCCGGCCCGCCGGGGGGCGGCATGAACATCTCGGCCCAGGGCGCATTCTGCGTGGCGTAGATGAAGTGCACGGCGTCGCGCCCGCCGCCGCTGTGAGGGATGACCGGGATGTCATGCGCGGCCGCCATGTGGGAGATCTTGATCAGCTCACTCATGCCGCCGCACCATTTGATGTCCGGCTGCCAGATCTCGGCGCCGTTCACGCGCAGCAGTTGCCGAAAGTCGTAGCGCGTGTAGAGGTGCTCTCCGGTGACGATACGGGTGGACTTGATGGCCTCACGCAGGCGTCCGAAGCCCTCGAAGTCGTCCGGCGGCAGAGCCTCCTCGATCCAGTACACGCCGTAAGGGGAGAAGGCTTCGGCAAGCTCCAGCGTGTAGCGCTCGGTGAGAGCCATCCAGCAGTCGATCATGATGTCGCCGTCGGGGCCCAGCGCGGCGCGCGCTCGCTTGACCAGCTCGACGTTCTTGCGCATTCCGGCCTTGCCGTCCACGGGGCCGTGGGGCAGCGCCAGCTTCAGCCGCTTGTAGCCGTACTCCACGTGCTGCTCGATGTCGTTGCCGGTGCAGTAGCAGGGGATGCGGGGGTGGATACGTCCGCCGATCAGCCGCCAAACGGGCAGATCGTAGACCTTTCCGGCGATGTCCCACAGCGCAATGTCGACGGCGGAGATGGCGTTGACGGTGACGCCCTTGCGGCCGTAAGACATCGTGGCGCGCCAGAGGATGTCCCACAGGCGTTCGACGTCGAGCGGATTCTCGCCCAGCAGCAGGCCCTTGAGGTGATCTTCGACGATGACCGCCCCGCCGGGGCCGCCCGAGCCGTAACCCTTGATGCCCTGGCTGGTCTCGATCTCGACCCAGAAGTCGCCCACGCGCGGCCCGGCCGGGCGGAACAGGCTGCGGGTCGGTTTGTACTTGGGATAGATCGAGACCGGGTTGGCAACCTCGACGCTGTTGGTGGACCAGGAGCCTGGAGCCGGCTCGTAGCTCGGCGTCGGGCGCTTGGGCCGCATCTGGACGACGCGAACGTCCTTGATCGTGATGTCGTCGTGGACGGCCGGAAAGAGCGGGCGGGTCGCGGCTCCGGCGGCCGCCAGCGCTCCGAGGCGCAGGAATTCGCGGCGATGCATGGACTGGGTGTACCGCCGGGGAAGCTGCGAAGTCAAGCGGCTCAGCCCGATGCGCCCGAGGGCGGCTGCATGGGGCGCGTCGCCAGAATGTGATCGAAGGTCTCGAACAGCCGCTCCCGCTTGAACGGCTTTTGCAAAAACCCCGCGCCGTAGCGCCCTTCCAGACGCTCATCGAGAGACTCCTTGCTGTAGCCGCTCGCCAGCAACACGGGCGTGAGCGGGCTCAGCTGCTTGAGCTTCGCCAGGGCTTCGGTCGCCGCCATGCCCGGCATGGTCAGGTCGAACACGATCAGGTCAAAGGCGTTGGGAGCCTTCTCCACCACCCGCAGGGCTTCGGCGCGATCCGAGACGGCCCGCACGCGGTACCCGCGGCGGCGCAGCATGGTCTTGAGCGTATCGAGCACGGCCGGCTCGTCGTCCACGACCAGGATGCCCGCTCCCCGCCCGGGGTAGCCGTCGGTGCGCAGGCCGAGCACGGGGGCGGCATTCTCGACCTGGGGCGCGTCGAGCGGCAGGTAGACCCGGAAGCGCGAGCCCTCGCCCAGCCTCGAAGCGACCTCGATGCCGCCCTTGTGTGCGCGCAAGATGCCCAGTACGGACGCCAGCCCCAGCCCTCGACCCGTCGTCTTGGTCGTGAAGAACGGCTCGAAGATCTTACGCTGCGTCTCCTCGCTCATACCGCAGCCCCCGTCGCTGACCTCGAGGCAGACATACTTGCCGCCCCGGGGAGCGAGGGGAAGACCGAGGCGCCGCGTCGGTTCGTCTTCGATCTCGACCGGATATAGACGGATGGTGACGGCGCCGCCGAGCTCGCTCACCGCGTCCGCCGCGTTGAGCAGCAGATTCATCACGACCTGGCGCACCTGGGGGGGGTCGGCGGCGACGGCCGGAACCTCCGGCGGCACCTCCACGCGCAGCCGGGCCTTGTCCGGCAGACCGGCCTCCAGCAGTTGCAGCATCTCCAGCAGCAGGTCCCGCAGGTTCACAGACGTCCGGTTGGCGCGCGCACGGCCGGAGAACGTCAGGATCTGTTGGGTCAGCTCGGCGGCCCGGCGGGCGGCAATCTCCACTTGTTGAATGCTGGTTCGCGAGGGGCTGTCGGCGGGCAGGTCGTCCATCGCCAGTTCGGCGAAGCCCAGGATGGAGACGAGCAGATTGTTGAAGTCGTGCGCGATGCCGCCGGCCAGCACGCCCAGGCTCTCCAGCCGCTGCGCGCTCTGCACGCGCGAGTCCAGGCGGCGACGCTCTTCCTCGGCCCGCCGGATGTCCGTGATGTCGGTCGACGAGCCGACGAAACCGCGGAAGGTCGCGCCTCGCCCCAGCGGAGCGCCGTGCATCAGCACCACCCGCTCCTCGCCGCTCGAGTCGATCATCTGGAACTCTACGTGAAACGCCCCGCGCGCACGTGTCGCGGACTCGAGCACCTCTTCGACGCGGGCTCGATCCGACACCGCCACGCGGCTGCGCCAATAGCCGGCGCGGGCGTCCTTGGCGTCCAATCCCCACTGGCGGCGCCAAGCTGCGTTGACGTACTCGAAGTTGCCTTCGATGTCGAGCGTCCACACCATCACCGGCGCCGCCTCCGCCATCGAGCGGAAGGTCTGCTCGCGCTCGCGCAACGCGTACTCGGTCCGCTTGCGCTCGGTGATGTCCTGCAAGACCCAAATCCAGCCCACTTCGGCCCGAATCGGAGCCTTACCGATCGAGACCGAACAAGGGAAGACTTGGCCATTGAGGCGGCGGGACTCCAGGTCCCCGGTCCAGTCCTCGCCGCCGTCGAGCGTCTCCCCGATCGAAGCCATCAAGGCGGACCGCTCGTCCTCGTCGCTGACTTCCAGCAGCGACTGGATCGTGGAATCGACGAGCGCCGCCTCCGTGCCGCCGAAAAGGCGGCCGGAGGCCGGGTTGGCATAGAGCACTCGGCCTTCGCGATCGGTCAGGAAGACCGCCTCGCACATCCGGTCCAGCACTTCGGACTGAAGCCGCAGTTCGGATTCCTGCTCGACGCGCCGCGTCACGTCGTGCGAGCAACTGACGATGCCGATGGGAGCGCCCTTCTGGTTGCGCAGCACCGCCAGGCGCACCTCCGCATGCAGCGTCACTCCGCTGCGATGCCGGAAGCGCCCCACGAAATCGTGCGCGCCCGAGGCCAACGCCGCCGCCCGCATGTGCCCATCCAAGGGCACGCGGTCCGCGGGGAGATAGAGAAGGTCGATGGGCTGGCCCAGGGCTTCGGCCTGGGAGTACCCGAACAGGCGCTCGGCGGCCCTGTTCCAACTCAAGATTTGCCCATCAAGATCCGTAGCAACGACGGCATCGTGGATCTGCGCAAGGACCTGCGACTGCCACAGCAGCTCGGGTTCCGCAAACTGTTGAGCCATCCCGAAACATTCCTTGTTCCCGTCGAGTCTTGCGCTCGACTCGCTCTTATCGACCGTTTTGGATCGGATTCCTCAGTTCGTGGAAAAAGTCTATCAGATATTCCTTGGAAACAACGGAGTTTTCCGGGTGGGATCCGACATCCGTCGAGAAGGGGGCCGCGAGGCCCGGCGACCGGGGTTCGCTATACTCGGGGGTTATCCCCTCTAGACCTATGGCTACCTCTTCGCTCCCGGCAAGCTCGGTGGATCGCCCCCAGCAGGCGGACCTGGATCGTTGCGTCCACTGCGGGTTGTGCCTGAACGCCTGCCCCACCTATCGCCAGCTCGGAGTCGAGATGGACTCGCCCCGCGGCCGCATCTATCAGATGAACCAGGTCGCGGCCGGCAATCTCGCCATCAACGACGAGTACGTCGAACACATCGACCTTTGCCTGGCCTGCCGGGCGTGCGAGACGGCCTGCCCGTCCGGGGTCGAGTACGGCAAGCTGGTAGAGGCCGCCCGGGCGCAGATCGCCGAGCAGCGTCCGCTGGGCTTCGTGGAGCGGTTCCTGTATGAGAAGGTACTGCTGAGCCCGTCGCTGCTCAAGCTGGCCGGCTACAACACCTGGTTCTACCAGCGCAGCGGCCTGCAGTGGCTCGCGCGCCAAACCGGCGTGCTCAAGCTCCTCGGCCACTTGGGAGAGATCGAGGCGCTCGCCCCTCCGGCGCAAACGCCGTTCTACTTCGACAAGATCGGAAAGACGTTCCCGGCCGAAGGCGAACGTCGCTACCGTGTGGCCTTCTTGGCCGGCTGCATCGCCAACGTTTCGTTCGCCCGGATGAACGAAGCGACCGTGCGCGTTCTGCAGAAGAACGGCTGCGAGGTCGTGCTGCCGGGCGAACAGGCTTGCTGCGGCGCGCTGCACGTCCACAGAGGTCTGCGTGACGTCGGGCGGCGGCAGGCCATGCAGAACATCGCCGCCGTCGAGTACGGCGCCTTCGACGCGGTCATCACCAACGCCGCCGGCTGCGGCTCGGTCCTCAAGGAGTACCCCGAGCTGTTCGAGGACGGCTCGGAGTGGAAGGAGCGCGCCGAGAAGTTCGCGGCCAACCTCAAGGACATCACTGAGTTCCTGGCCTCGATCGAGCTCAATCGGGACTTTGCCGAGACTCCGTTGACGGTGACCTACCAGGACTCCTGCCACCTGCTGCACGGCCAGAAGGTGCGGACGCCGCCGCGGCAATTGCTGGCCGCCATCCCGGGGCTGCGGTTCAAGGAGCTGCCGCTGACCGAGATCTGCTGCGGCTCGGCCGGCGTCTACAACATCCAGCACACGGAGATGTCGATGCGGCTGCTGGAGGACAAGATGCGCATGGTGGACTCCACCGGCGCCGAGGTCATTGTTACGGCCAACCCCGGCTGCATGCTCCAGTTGCAGGCCGGAGACCGCAAGTTCGGCAAGGGCGAGCGGCGCGTGCTGCACGTGGTCGAACTGCTGGACGAAGCCTACCGGCGGGCCTCCTAAGGTCGGTCCCCTCGATCGCTCGACAGTCACTCGGCCGCGGCAATCGTCGGGCCACGGAAACGAAGAAAGGGCGGACCCGAAGGTCCGCCCTTTGTTGTTTCAGCGGTGGGGCCGGTCTCTACGGATCGACCCAGAACACCACGCCCGTATCGAAGCTCATCGCTCCCTTGTCGTCCATCACCATCAGCTCGAACTCGTAGCGACCGTAGCCGCCTTCGAACGTGACCGTCGGGCTGACCGCCGTCGGGTTCTTGATGGTGGCCTTCAAGGGGCCGATGTTCCGCCACTGGTAGGTGATGGGGTCGCCGTCCGGATCGTAGGACTTCGATCCGTCGAGCGTCCCGGTGCCGATCGTCGTCCCGGCCGGAACCAGGATGGCGGTCGGAACCTCAGCCACGGCGATCGGGCCGCGGTTCTTGTTCTCGACGTCCAGGGTCACCGTCGCCGAGACTTGGCTGTTCTCGCCGTACGCGATCAGCGTGTAGACCGTCTCGCCGAGCGGGTTGACCGTCGCCGAACCGTTCGGATCGACATCGCCCACGTTCACCAAGGTGACGCGCGTGGCGTTCTCGGTCTTCCAAGTCAGCGTCGCGGGCTCGCCCGGATTCTGCACCGTGGTCTTCATCGAGCGGAACTCGATGATGCGGACCTGCTTGCGAACCGAGACGATCGCCGTCGCCGACACCGAGCCGACTTCGTTGGTCGCCGTCAGGGTGTAGGTGGTGGTGTCGCTCGGCTGCACGTCCGACGTGCCGGTCAAGTCGACCTTGCCGGGCGCCGGGCTGATGGTTACGTCCGTGGCGTCTTCCACTTCCCAAGAGAGCGTCGAGAATTCACCCGGATCGATCTCCTGCGGCGTGGACACGAAGTTGAGGATGCGCGGCATGCCGGGCTGCGTGACTTGGACGGTCACCGTCCGCGCCACCGAGCCGTAGGAGTTGGAGGCGGTGATCTTGTAGGTCGTCGTCTCCGCCGGCGAAACCGTCGCCGTGCCGCTGGCGCCCACCGAGCCCAGGCTGGCGCCCGAACCCTGCTGGACGTCGATCGTCACGTTGTCGGCGTTCTCGGTCTCCCAAGCCAGCACCGAAGCCTGACCCTTCTCGATCGTCACCGGCGTGGCGACGAAGCTGATCACACGGGCGGCCAAGGCGTTGACCGTGACCGTGCGCGTTTCGGTGATCGTCTTGTCACCCTTCTTGGCGGTCAGGGTGTACGTGGTCGTCTCGTTGACCACCACGGTCGACGTACCGGAGAGGTCCACCGAGCCCAGGCCCGGGTTGATCTCGACCGAATCAGCGTTCTTCACCTGCCAGACGATCGTCGCCGAGTCGCCGCGCTTCACCGTCGACGGATCGACGCTGAACCGGGTGAGCTGGATGTCATTGCTCTCGGCCGCAACCGTCGTGCGGTCGGTGCCGACGCCGCCGTGATCATCACGCACGGTCAAGCGGAAGTGGTAGGTCTGGCCTTCCTCGGCGGTGAAGGTCGGGGTGGCCGTATCGGCGCCGTTCAGGCTGACCGAGGGACCGCCGACCTGCGTCCACGCGTAGGTGATCGGGTCGCCGTCCGGGTCATACGAACCCGTACCGTTGAGGGTGATCAGGCCCTTCTGGATGCCGGTCTGATCCGGACCCGCGTCGGCCACGGGCACGTCGTTGCCGGTGCGAAGCTGACGCGTCAGCACCTCGTAGCGAACCCGCGGAACGTCCACTGGGACCGGCGTCTTGTTGCCGTCGGCGTCCACCTGATCCTTGTAGCGATCCGGCGACAGCCAGTGACCGAACTGCAGGCCGACCACGAAGCGGCCGGTGTTGCCGCTGGTCTTGACGAAGGTCTCGTTGAGGCCGCCTTCGAGCGTCAGAGCCACGCCCTTGGTGAGCGGGTGGATGTAGCGAATCGTGCCGCCGGGGCGGTTGCCGCCCTGCTGCCGGAACAACGCGCCCATGTTGCCCTCGAACCAAGCCTTGCGGCCTTCGCCCACGCCCCAAGCCGCGATCGCGGCCGAGACGCCGGCCTGGTCGACGACATTTACGTAGGTCTGCTCGAGCACGTTGCGGCGAATCAGCGCCTCGTTCACGATGGCTCCGTCGTGGAAGGCCTTCGTGCCGAAGAAGCCGACCCGGCCGCTGCCGAACACGTAGTCGAGGGTGAAGGCGCCCTGGCCCAAGGCCGCGGTGCCCTGCCAATCGTCAAACTTCACGTACTTGAAGCTCGAGAAGCCGCCGACCTGCACCGGGCCGTAGCGGCTCACGATACCGGCGTCGAACTGACCCTCGTCGCGGCCCAAGTAGTGCATGAACTCGCCCTGGCCCTGGAAGGCGTTGCGCTTGGCGAACGGGATGAAGGCGCGGCCTTGACCCGTGACGCTCAGGCTGCCGTCGGGCGAACCCGGGCCGGCGTTGATGGCGAAGCTGCCCCACTGGTTGCCCTGGCCCTTGCGGACTTCCGTGGCGACTTCAGCCGCCGTCGGAACCACCGGCATCTCGGGCATCTTGGGCTCAGGACGATTCTTGAGCGCGTCGACATCGGCCTTGAGCCGGTCGTTCTCACGCTTCAGGTCGCCGAGCAGATCCAGAATTTCGTCGAGCTTGGCGAGCTTTTCGAGGATCTGGTTGCAGCAGTCTTCCTGCGCCTTCACCAGCTTCTCGATGCCCTCGATGGCGTCGCCCACGCCGCCGTCGCTGACCATGCCGCCCGAACCGTCGCGAACCATCATCACGACGCGGCGGTTCATGAACCGGCCTTCGTCGGTCTCATTTCCCACCTTCGGTTCCGCTTCGCCGCGGGTCGCGATCGTAATCTGGCCGTCTCGGGCGCCGTATTTCAGCAGGAATGCCTTGACCGTCTCGGATCGGCGGCGGCCCAAATCCACGTTATATGCGTCGGCTCCCCGGAAATCGGTGTGACCCACGAGCTCGACTTTGTAGTCCGAATTGGAGCTCAACAGGTCAGCCAGCCGGAGCAGGCTGGGATAACCGTCACTGAGGATCGACGAATCAAACTCGAAGTTGATCTCCTCCCAGTCGTCCTTCTGTGCGGTGGTGTCCAGTCCCTGGGCGAAAATCGACGCTGCGCCGAAACATACCAGGGCTGGCAATAGGGCAAATTTACTCGCCATACGGCAGCTCCTCTTCACGTTGCTCGAACAGAACTCTTATCAAATGTTGCATCGGCACGACCCCCCGATCCCAAGAGATCACGAAGCCCTGCAAAGCGTTACAGGCGGTTCCAGATTTGCGAAGCGGGCGCGAACCTAGAGCCTAACATAGATTGCGGCCGGAGCAGACCTCCGGGAAAGCGGAACATATCCGTTCTCAATGTTTTACACGACCGACCCGCCGGTTGCAATACGGCCTCGATCGAGAATCGAGAATAGCGGCAGTCAGGCAGTAGCTGGTGCAACGGCCCGCGCGGCGACGGCCTCTTGAACGGCCTGTTCGAAAGCGCCCATCGACTCGTCGGCGGCCTCGGCGGTCAGGCAGAGCGGCGGCGCGATCTTGACCGTTCCGCCGCCAAATCCGACGGGCGAGAACATCAGTACGCCCTTTTGCAGGGCTCGCCAGACGATGTCCGCGGCCAAGGCTCCGTCGGGGCGGCCCGTCTCCGGATCCGCCATCACCACCCCGGCGACGAGCCCTTTGCCCATCACCGCCGCGATGCTATCGTGTTCAGCCGCCAAGGCTTGCAGCCCCTCGTGCATCCGATTGCCGATGCGCTCGGCGTTGCCGACCAAGTCTTCGCTGAGAATCGCTTCCAGGCTGGCCAGAGCGGCCGCGCAGCAGACCGGATTGCCGCTATGGGTGGAGGTCATCGAGCCCGGCGCGTGCAGGTCCATCACATCGGCCCGACCGGCCACGGCGGCGATCGGCAGAGAGCTGGAAATCCCTTTGCCCCAAGTGGTTAGGTCTGGAACGATCCCGTAGTGTTCGAATCCCCAGAGCTTGCCGGTCCGACCGAAACCTGCTTGGACTTCGTCGCACACCAGCAGCGCCTGGTGCTGGTCGCACCAGCGGCGCAGGGCCTGCATGTACTCGACCGGAGCGAAGGCCGCGTCGCCGCCCTGGTAGGTCTCCAAAATCACGCCGGCGACCTGCGAGGGCTGCACGCCGGCCTCCCGCAAGCAGCGCTCGAACACATCGAAAGATACGTCTTCACAACGATATCCATCGGGAAAAGGGATCTGAACGAACCCCGGATCGAGGTTGACGATCCAGTCCTTCAGCGCCGGGATTCCGCCAGCCTGCTGCGAGCCCAGCGTCCGCCCGTGGAAGGCGTTCTGGTAGGAGACGATGACGTTCTTGCGCGGGCCGCCCGCCTTGACGCCGTGCGTGCGGCAGAGCTTGATGGCGCACTCGACGGTCTCGGACCCGGTAGTCAGCAGAAAGATCTTCTCGAGCGGCGCCGGCATCACGGTCTGCAGCCTCTCCACCAGAGCCAGGCGCGCCTCGTTGGCGAAGCAGTACGTCGTCAGCAGCTTGCGGTCGACCTCGGCGCGGATGGCTTCGAGGATGCGGGGGTGCGAGTGCCCGGCGTTGGTGATGAGGACGCCGGAAGACCAATCGATCCAGCAGTTTCCCCAAGCATCATAGACCTGAAAACCCTCGGCGCGATCCCACACGATCGGCGGCTGCCCCTGCATGGCGACCGGCTCGGCGCGGTAGAGGCGCTGCAGCAGCGGCACCGATTCGGGCACCGGGAGAGCGGTCACGATGCGGCGCAGGGCCGTATCCACACGCGGCGTGGGGCGAGGTTCCAGGGAATAGGTCGGCATCGATTCTTCGAGTGTATCGCGGCTCAGGCGTCGAACCCGAACAGCCGCCGCGCGGTGAGGCCGCGGATCTTGGCGCGGTCGGATTCCGGAGCGAAATCGAAGAGCTGATCGAGCATCTGCAGGTTGGCCTCGAGATCTTTCGCCGTTGCGCCCAAACCGCCGGCGATCAGGCGGTCCGCGCCGAAGGCCTGGTAGGCCGGCTGCAGGTACTTCTTGGCGTCAAGGTACGGATAATCCTGCTGGGAGGAATACCTCACGCCGGACACCTTGAGGTAGCACCTCGGATCTTGGGACAGGGCCAGAACGGCCTGAAAGTCCTCCCAAGTCCCCATGCCGGCGCGGCCGATGTGGTCCAGGATGACCGTGGAACCCGGGACTTTGGACTGGAGCTCGGCGATCTCCGGGGCGTGGTGCGGGCGGAAGTGCATCTGGATCGCCAAGCCCAGGTCGCGAGCCGCTTCCCACATGGCCTTCATCCGCGGGTCGCGCAGGTCACGACTGGTGATGGCGCCGCTGGTCGTTGGCGGCTCGCCGGGCGCGTTCATGGCATGGACGCGCAGGGCGACGATGCGGCCTTTGTTGCGCTCGACGAGCTTGCTCATCCGCTCGGGGGTGTCCTTGGCGAAAGCGTCGAGCAGGATCGTGCCCTTGAAACAGCCGGGCGAGGGCTCGTGAGCGAAGCAGTACTCTAGGTAGCGATGGTCGTCTTGGTAGGGTTCCGGGTGGACGATGATCGTGTGGCTCAAGCCGCTTGCCTGGACGAACTTGGAGTAGTCCGCGAGGTCTTGCGGGGCGGGCTGGTAAGGCGCGTTCGGGTGGTAGGGGAAGCGCTCCCGGTCTTTGGCGAACAGGTGGATATGCGTGTCGATAAGCACGCCGCGGTCGGCGGCCGGAGAGGCCAGCGGCAGGGCGAGCGCCGCGCCGAGAAAGCTGCGGCGGGTAAGGCGGACGGGCATGGCGGCGTCAGTCTATCACGTCTAGAATCGGGAGATGCTCCGACTCTGGGCCCTTGGATTGCTTCTACTTACGCCGCTGGCGGCCGGCCCGCGGGAGGTCGTGAATGCGCTGCTGGCGGACCCTTCGGTGCGCAAGGCGCTCGACTTCATCCAGGCGAACGAGCCGGCGATGATCGAGCAGCAGATCGCGCTGACGGAGCTCCCGGCGCCGCCGTTCGCGGAGCAGGCGCGGGGGCTGGCCTACAAGAAGCTGTTCGAAGAACGGGGGCTTCGTGACGTCCGCATCGATGAAGCTGGCAACGTGATCGGCGAGCGGCCGGGCCGCTTCGCCGGTCCTCGGGTAGCTTTCACGGCGCATCTGGACACAGTGTTCCCCGCGGAGACCGAGGTCAAGGTCCGACGCGAGGGGACTATGCTGCATGCTCCCGGCATCGGCGACGACGGGCGCGGGCTGGCGGTAGTGCTGGCGGTGATCGAAGCGCTCGGCCATGCCGGCATCGAGACCGACGGCCCGATCACCTTCGTCGGCACGGTGGGCGAGGAAGGGTTGGGCGACCTGCGCGGCGTGAAGCACCTGTTCGAGACGGAGCTGGCCGGCAAGATCGACCGCTTCGTGTCGGTGGATGGAACGCGCTACGGCATCACCGACGCGGGCGTGGGCAGCTATCGCTACCGGGTGACGTTCTCCGGGCCGGGCGGACACAGCTACGGTTCGTTCGGGATGACGAACCCGATCCATGCGATGGGGCGGCTGATCGCGAAGATCGCCGATTTCGAGGTCCCGGCGGAGCCGAAGACGACCTTCAGCGTGGGACGCGTGGGAGGCGGCACGTCCGTGAACTCGATCGCTTATGAAGCCTGGTTCGAGGTGGACATGCGGTCGCCGGACAAGGACTCGCTGGAGACGGTGCACGGCAAGTTCCAGTCGGCGGCGCGGGCGGCGCTGGCCGAGGAAAAGGCTCGCTGGGCCGACCGGGGAGGGCTGGCGATGGACCTGGAGCGGGTTGGTTTCCGGCCGGCGGGGGCGAACCCGGCGGGTTCGGCGGTGGTGGAGGCGGCGGTGGAGGCGACGCGGGCGCTGGGCCTGGAGGCGGACTTGCGGGCGGGCTCGACGGACGCCAATGTGGGGATGGCGGCGGGGGTTCCGTCGATTACGATCGGCGGCGGCGGCTCCGGAGAGGGGGCGCACTCGCCGGGCGAGTCGTTCGACACGACGGACTCCTGGAAGGGGTCGCAGCGAGCGTTGCTGGTGGCGCTGGCGTTGGCGTCTCGGCTGGAGTAGAGCGGCGGGCCTCTCCCTCGCCCTAAGATATGGCATGGTCCGCGTCGAGCCGCCCTCCTATCGTGCGGCCGAGCTCGCCCCCAGGCGAACTCGCTACGCGTTCCTCGTCGTGGCTCTGAATGAAGGCGACCGGCTCCGCCTGCAGCTTCGCCGGATGCAGGCGCAATCGGCGCTCGCCGACATCCTGATCGCTGACGGGGGCAGCTCCGATGGTTCGACGGACGAGGATTTTCTCCGCTCGTGCGGCGTGCGGGGACTCCTGGTCACTCATGAGGCCGGCTTGGGGACGGCGCTGCGCATGGGATTCCACTACGCGCTCGAGCAAGGCTACGAGGGCGTGGTGACCGTGGACGGCAACGGGAAGGACAGCGTGGAGAGCCTGCCCGATTTCTTGCGGCTGCTCGACGACGGGGTCGACTTCATCCAGGGCTCTCGATTCCTGCCCGGCGGACACCACGCGCATACGCCGCTCGAACGCCACTTCGGAGTCCGTTGCGTCGTCGCTCCCTTGATTCTGCTCGGCGGCGGACGCTGGTACAGCGACCCAACCAATGGGTTCAAGGGCTTGAGCCGACGCTTTCTGCTGGACCCGCGGGTGCAGCCGCTGCGCCGCGAGCTGGCGCGGTTCAACATGCAGTTCTACCTGAACTGCCGAGCGGCCCGCCTCGGGTTCCGCGTCGTCGAAACGCCTGTTTCGCGGGTCTACCCCAGCGACGGCGAGGTCCCCACCAAGATCAACACCCTGCGCGCCAAACTCTCCCTCGTTCGGGAGCTCGTGATGACCGCCGTGGGCGGCTACAATCCTCCACCGCAAAGCTCCTGGGCGGAGAGTGAGGCGGGGGGAGCCTGCGAGGTACAGTCTGAGCCCGGGAAGCCTCATTAGGGCTGAGCGACTGCGCACGGTTTTGCAGCGTCCGGCGGTCGCCGATTGGGCTCCGCTTGCAACGCTGGCGCTTGTGCTGGGGGCTTTCCTCGTCCTCCACATTTCCTCGTTCGAGATGTTGGTGTGGGACGAAGCCGAGTACGCCTCGATCGGCCGGTCGCTCGCACGCGGCGAAGGCTACCGCGTTGGCGACCAAGTCGAGTACTTGCGGCCGCCCGTGCTGCCGTTCAGCATCGCGGCATCCCTGCTGGCGTTCGGCGAAAACGGCGACGCCATCGCGAAGCTGCCGTCCGTTGCGTACACGCTGTTGCTGGTGGCGGCGGTCTATGCGTTCCTGCTGCGCGATGGCGGCCGGGTCGCCGCCTTGGCGGGGGCTGTGGCGGTCGCTGTTTCGCCGGAGCTGGCGGTGTGCGGCGTCAGGCTGTTGAGCGAGATGCCGTTCATGGTCTTCTACTCCACGGCCGTCCTGGCGTTCGCGTTCGGATTCGAGCGGCATCCGCGCTGGTTCTACGTCTCTTGGCTCGCTTTCGCGCTCGCCTTGTCCACCCGCTACACGGCGCTGCTGTTTGCTCCGACCGTGGCCATCGCGATCGGGTTCGAGCTGATGCGGGACCGCCGCCATGCCCTTGCACTGCTGCGGAGCCGGCGCTTTCTGGTCGCGCCGTTCGTGGCGGCTCTGCCGCTGTTGACTCCCTGGTATCTGAGGCAGTGGCTGGGGACGGGCGATCCGCTCAGCGGCATCCGCTACGCGTCGAACCAGATTCCCTCTTATGTGTCCGCGTCCATGCCGTGGCACTTCTATCTCAGCGCGCTGCCCAAGGCGCTGACCTGGCCCATCCTGGCGGTCGGCGTGGCAGGGCTCCTCCATGCGCTCGCGACGCGCCGCAGGCTTGGCGTCTACTCGGCCGCCGCTGCGTTCGTGGTCATCGCCTGGCACTCGCAGTACGACTACAAGGAGGTCCGATTGATGTTGCCGGCCTTGCCGTTCTTCGCCGTCGGCGTGGGCTTCGCGACGGCGGCGTGGCGGACCGGCCGAGCGTCGGCGTGGGAACGGAGGGCCCTGCCGGCGACGCTGCTGGCGGCGGCCGCGCTGCTCGGGTATCGCGATATCCACGCCACGCTCGAAGGCGAGATCGCGCTGGGGGAGCCGTCGTTCTTGAATGCGATGGAGTATGTCCGCAACCGCTTGCCCGCGGACGACGCGCTGATCGCGGCAGCGTTTCCGCAGACGAACTGGTATGCGGATCGCCCGACCCGCAGGACGCCGCCGACCGTCGATCTGCTCCTGGAGGAGCTGGACTCTGTCGAGTGGGTGGTGATCACGAACTTCGAGCGCTCGGAGCCGGACTACCTGCGGGCGATCTACGAGGACCTTCGCTGGTCCGATCGCTTCCGGGAAGAGGTGCAGATCTTTGCGACGAGCCCCTTCCAGACCGTGCTGGCGCGGAGCGACTGGGTGCGCCGGAAGCTGCGGCCCGCGGCGAGCGGAGAGCGCTAGGGCCGGAAGGGGGCCGGGGGCGGGGCGGATGGCCTTTCAGAACCATCCGTTTCATTTGTTTTCAGTGAGTTCGCGGGCGAATGTCGCGAAATGTCGCGATTCGTTTTTTTGTGGGCCTGGGGATGTGGCGGGCTTCTCGATTCCAGGATACGGGCGGCGTCAAGTTGCGTATGCTAGGGCCGTGCCCAAACCTGCTATTCCTCCTGATTTGGTGATCCGCCGGGGAATCTCCTGGAGGGCCTCGCGTTTCCAATCAGTCGCATGGTCGCCGGATGGAGGTCGACTCGCGGCCGGCGGAGCGGACGGGTGCATTTGGCTCTGGGACGCGCTCGAAAGCCCACCCCGCCTCATGGAAGGGCACCAAGATAGAGTACGAAGCGTGGTCTGGAGCCCCGACGGCCGTCGCCTCGCCTCCGCCGGGGATGACCGCACCGTGCGGCTGTGGGACCCCGACGGAGGCTTCCCCCTGGGTACTCTAGGGGGGCACCAGGACGCAGTCCTGAGCGTAGCGTGGAGCCTCGACGGCCGCCTCCTTGCTTCCGGCGGACGCGACGGTGTCGTCCGGTTGTGGAGATCCCACAACGCCACGTTCTCATCTGACCTGGCGGCGGGTCAAGACGGGCTCCTGAGCGTGGCCTGGAGCCCCGACAGCCGCTGCCTCGCCTCAGCCGGGAAGGACAACACAATCCGGCTGTGGGATCCCGACAGCGGCTCGGCATTGCGGATACTGGGGGGCCACCAGGACTGGGTCCGGAGCGTGGTCTGGAGCCCCGACGGTCGCCTCCTCGCCTCCGCCGGGTACGACAGTACGGTGCGGCTGTGGGCCCCCGACAGCAGCTTGGCCCTGAGGACCCTGGAGGGCCACCAGCAACGGGTCCTGAGCGTGGCCTGGAGCGCCGACGGCCGCCGCCTCGCCTCCGCTGGGAAAGATGGAACGGTCCGGGTGTGGGATCTCGACAGCGGCTCCGCACTGCGAACTTTGGAGGGACACCAAGGTTGGGTCCGGGGCGTGGCCTGGAATCCCGACAACCGCCGCCTTGTTTCCACCGGGGAGGACAGCACCGTGCGGGTGTGGGATGCCGACAGCGGCTCCCCCCTCCGGACTCTCATGGGCCACCAACACTGGACCCTGAGCGCCGCCTGGAGCCCCGACGGCCACCACCTCGCCTCCGCTGGATATGACGGTGGCGTCCGCCTACTGGACCCAGAGAGTGGTTCCGACCTCAGGACTCTGGAGGGCCACCTCAACTGGGTTTTGAGCGTGGCCTGGAGCCCTGACGGCCGCCGCCTCGCCTCCGCCGGGGAAGATAGCAGCGTCCGGCTTTGGGACCCCAACAGCGGGTCCGCCCTCCGGACTCTAGCGGGCCACCAACACGGGGCTGCGGGCGTGGCCTGGAGCGCCGACGGCCGCCGCCTCGCCTCCGGCGGGGAGGACCGCAGCATCCGGCTTTGGGACCCCGACAGCGGCGCCGTTCTCCAGACTCTGGTGGGCCACCTCAACTGGGTCCTGAGCGTCGCCTGGAGCCCAGACGGGCGCCACCTCGCCTCCGCCGGATATGACGGTATCGTCCGCCTGTGGGATCTTGATAGCGGCTCTTCCCTGTTTACCTTGGAGGGCCATTCCGATTCGGTTCGGCAGTTGGCCTTCTCGGAGGACAATCGTTACCTCGTCGCGGTCCAGAGTGACTGCGCAGCAAGACTGTGGCGATTAGAGGACGGCGCGCTGGTGGCGGAGTGCGACAGCCTTCCCTTCCGGAATTGGCCCTGCGAAGTCGGTTGGGGACCGGCGCCTCGGGCAATCTTGCTGGGAGGCGCCCTGCAATTCTTGGAGTGGCGCCCGGGGGCCGCGGCCGCAGCGCCGAGAAAGAGCATCGTCTCGACGACGGCCAAGGTCGCACTCACGGGCGACAGCAAGGCGGGCAAGTCCTGCCTGGCCTTGCGGCTCGCGGAGGATCGCTACGAGGAACGCGGGTCCACCCACGGGATGCAGATCTGGACGCTGCCGGCGGAAAAGCTGGACCCGACCGCCAGGGCGCCTGACGGGGAGCTACGGGAGATCTTCCTGTGGGATCTGGGGGGGCAGGACGAGTACAAGCTAGTGCATCAGCTCTTTCTGCACGACACCACCGTCGCGCTGACATTGTTTGACCCGGACCGGGGCGGCGTGGGGCTCAGTTCGGCAGCCGAGTGGAGCCGACGGCTCGAACAGCAACTGCGCGGAGGAGTTCTAAAGAAGCTGCTCGTCCGCAGCAAGCTCGACGAACCGACCGTTGCACCCGACGCGTCGGCCGTGGAGGCGTTGCGTGGTGAGCATCGGTTCCACCGCTATCTGGAAGTGAGTGCACGCGACCCCCAGCTTGGCGACGGAATTGACGAGCTGCGGCGGGAGCTGAGTGCGTTGATCGACTGGGCGAGGCTGGGCCGGGTGAGCCGGGATGCCGTATTCCAGGCGATCCGAGATCAGATCCAGGCCCGCCGACAAGCCGAGGCGATTGTTTACTACCGGCGCGACCTGGAGAGCGACCTTCGGGCCGCCGGTGTCGAGGCCGACCGAAAACAGATTCAGATGGTGATCGATCAGCTCCGGCCTCAGGGCCAACTGGTGGATGCAACCGTCGACTCGGGCGACGAAGTCTTGGTGCTTCGGACGGACGTGGTGTCTCGGTACGCCTCCTCGTTGGTGAAGGCGGTGAAGGAACAAAAGAACCGGTCTGTCCCTGCGATGGAGCTCCGGCGCGTGCTTTCGCCCGAGATGGAGTTTCCAGGATTACGAGCCGATGATCGCGCGGCGCGGGCGGACGAGCGGATCGTTCTGGAGTGCGTGGTCGGCTTGATGCTCCGTAGAGGGCTGTGTCTGAACCACGCCGGGCTGCTCGTCTTTCCGTCACTCTACCCGGAGCCCGCCGGCGAGGAACCGGAGAAGCCACCACACCGGGTGCCGCTCTATTACGAGATGACCGGAGCGGTGGAGAACTTGTACGCCGGGTTGGTGGCTTGGCTGGACTACGCCCGCGAGTTTGGGCGAGTGCGGCTCTGGCCGGACCGGGCCGAGTACGAACAGGCCGAGCAAGGAGTATTCGGTGTGCTGCGACAACGGAAGCTAGGCGGGCGCGGCCGGCTGGACCTGTACTTCAGCGACAAGACCGACGAAGAGCGACGGCTACGCTTCCGGGAAGCCGTGGAAGCCTACTTCGCCGAAGAAGGAGTGAAGGTCCGGCCGGGCGACATCTTCCGGTGCCCTTGCGGGGACTGGCAACTCGACGAAGGGGAGGTCCAGAAAGTCTTGGACAAGGGCCACGATTCGGTGCTCTGCCCGTTCTGCCAGGAGCGCTCGGATCTGCTGTTGGCGAAGGGTTCGGTGGGCCACGCCGATGCGACACAGGCGATCCGGTATGAGGTCGAGCGGCGCAAAGACCGGGAGGTTCGGGAAGCGAAACGGACGATGGCGCGTGAGACGCCCCCCGTCGACGAGCCCATTCGCATTCTGCACCTGAGCGACCTGCACCTGACAGGCGAACAAGGACGCAATGAGATGTTCCAGCCGCTGTCGGCGGACTTGTGCGAGATGAAGGCGGAGCGGATCGAGTATCTGGTGGTGTCGGGCGATCTGGCCGACCGTTGCAGCCCGAAGGGTCTACAGGCCGCCCAAGAGCTGATCATCCAAGTGATCGAGGAGTTTGGGATCTCTGCGGAGCGGCTGGTGATGATTCCCGGGAACCACGACTACGACCAGGAGGTCGAGGTCTACCAGATGTCGCGGGAGAAGCCGAAGGGGGGCCGCTATTCCCAAGAAGGGCGGATCTACTTGGTGGAGGACGCGCCGAAGTACCCGACGCGGTTCGAGCCCTTTCGCAAGATCTTCAAAACGATTACGCAGCGCGACTATCCGCTGTCGCACGACGAGCAGGCTACGGTGCAGTTCTTCCCGGAGACGGGGATTGAGTTTCTGTCGTTGAACTCCGCCTGGGAGGTGGACCGAGATCACCGCGAGCGGATCACGTTGAATATGGAGGCGCTGAGCCGGGGATTGCTGGCATCCGCGAAAAATCACGCCGGATTGCGAATCGTGGTTTGGCATCACGCGGTGACGGGAGATCGCAAGGTAGCGAACCCGGAGGCGATCGAGAGGTTGACGAAGGCGGGGTACCGGCTTTGCCTGCATGGGGACGTGCATGAGGATCGGGCCGATTTGCTGTGCCACTACGATCAGGACCGGAGGTTCTATGTAGCGGGGGCGGGTTCGTTCGGGTCGGCGGCGGAGGGCCGTCCGGAGTCGACGCCGCGACTATACAACCTGCTGGAGGTGGACCGAGGGCTGAAGAAGATTCGGGTGCGGACGCGGGCCCAGAAGAAGGCGGGCGGGGCCTTTGACGAGCATGCGGTTTGGCCGAACCCGGAGGGGAAGGGGAAGTTGGGGGAGTACTGGATTGAGTTGTGAAAGGGGCCGGAGCTCCAGATCCCAGGACTGAAGGTCTGGGCTTGGGGATGGGGCTGAAGCCTTGGACGATGGGGCGCGGTACACTCGACCGCATGTCCGCCTTTGATCTGATTCTTGCCGGCGGGGAGGTTTTGACTCCTGCCGGGCTCGTCTCCGCCAACGTCGGCGTTCGCAATGGGCGGGTCGCCGCGCTGGGCGATTTGGCCGGGGCCGAGGCGCCCGAGATTCTGGACGTCATCGGGTTGACCGTGATGCCCGGCGTGATCGATACGCAGGTGCACTTTCGCGAGCCGGGGCTGGAGCACAAGGAGGATCTCGAAAGCGGGTCGCGCGCGGCGGCGTTGGGCGGCGTGACGGCGTTCTTCGAGATGCCCAACACCAAGCCGGCCACCACCACCCGCCAGGCGCTGGAGGACAAGCTGCGGCGGGCGGCCGGGCGGGCCTGGGTGGACCACGCCTTTTTTGTGGGCGCGACGGCTTCCAACATTTCGCGGCTGGGGATGCTGGAGATGCTGCCCGGGTGCGCCGGGGTGAAGCTCTTTATGGGCAGCTCGACCGGCGACCTGCTGGTGCATGAGACGGCGGCGGTGGCCGGCGTGCTGGGCAACGGGTTTCGGCGGGTATCGGTCCACAGCGAGGACGAGGAGCGGCTGCGCGAGCGGCGCGGCTTGGTGGAAGGCGGGGCGCCGGTGACGATGCATCCGGAGTGGCGCGACGCCGAGGCGGCCATCATGAACACGCGCCGGCTGCTGGAGCTGGCCGCCGACGCCCGCCGGCGAGTGCACGTACTGCACGTGACGACGCTGGAAGAGATGCAGTTGCTGGCCGACGCGCGGGAGTTTGCCACGGTGGAGGTGACGCCGCAGCACCTGACGCTCTCGGCGCCGGAGTGCTACGAGGCGCTCGGCAGCCGGGCGCAAATGAATCCGCCGGTGCGCGAGGAGAGGCATCGGCTGGCTCTGTGGCGGGCGCTGGAGCAGGGTTTGGTGGACGTGCTGGGGTCGGACCACGCGCCGCATACGCTCGAGGAGAAGAAGCAGGCGTATCCGGCCTCTCCCTCGGGAATGACGGGGGTGCAGACGCTGCTGCCGATCATGCTGGACCATGTGAACGACGGGCTGCTGAGCTTGGAGAGGCTGGCGGACCTGACCAGCGCCGGGCCGGCGCGCATCTTCAACATCGCCGGCAAGGGGCGCATCGCCATCGGCTACGACGCCGATTTCGCTGTGGTCGACCGGAAGGCCGAGTGGACGATCACCGACAAGTGGATCGCCTCGAAGTCCGCCTGGACGCCGTACCAGGGCCGGCTGGTGAAGGGAAAACCCATCCACACGCTGGTGAGGGGCAACGTGGTGGTGCGCGACGGAGCGATCGAGGGGCGTCCGCTGGGTGAGCCCGTACGGTTCCTGGAGACGCTGGTGAGCCGGGATGAGCTGCCCGGTCTTGGGCTGCGCTACGATTTGTGAGGTATGCTCGAACGCCCTCGCAGGAATCGTCGAACGGCCTCGATGCGGGCGCTGGTGCGCGAGACGACGCTGACGGCGTCGGACTTCGTGCTGCCGGCGTTCGTGGAAGAGGGCGTGAATCGGCGGACGGAGATCGGCTCGATGCCCGGGGTGTCGCGGGTCTCGGTGGATGAGCTGGTGCGGGACGCGACGGAGGCTTACGGGCTGGGCGTGAAGGGCCTGGCGCTGTTCCCCGCCCTGGACGAGTCGCTGAAGGATGCGACCGGGCGGGAGTCGCTGAACCCGGACGGGCTGCTGCAGCGAGCGATTCGGGCGCTGAAGCGGGAGGTTCCGGAGCTGCTGGTGATTACCGACGTGGCGCTGGACCCATACTCGAGCGACGGCCACGACGGGCTGGTGCGCGACGGCCGGATTCTGAACGACGAGACGCTGCCGCTGCTGGCCTCGATGGCGGTGGCCCAGGCCGAGGCGGGGGCCGACGTGGTGGCTCCGTCGGACATGATGGACGGCCGGGTGGAAGCGATTCGCGAAGCCCTGGATGACGAGGGTTTTACGGACGTGGCGATTTGCAGCTACTGCGCCAAGTACGCCTCGTCGTTCTACGGACCGTTTCGCGAGGCGCTGGATTCGGCGCCGAAGTCCGGAGACAAGAAGACCTACCAGATGGACCCGGCCAACCGGCGCGAGGCGGTTCGGGAGATCGAGCTCGACGAGGCAGAGGGCGCGGACTGGATCCTGATCAAGCCGGGGCTGCCGTACCTGGACGTGGTGCGGCTGGCGCGCGAGCAGACGCATCTGCCGGTGGCGGTGTACCAGGTGTCGGGCGAGTTCGCGATGCTGAAGGCGGCCTTCAGAAACGGCTGGCTGGACTATGAGGCTTGTCTGCTGGAGACGCTGACGGCCTTCAAGCGGGCCGGCGCGGACATCATCTTCACCTACGGCGCCGTGGACGCGGCGCGACTGTTGGCGCGCTAGTCCGATGGCTCCGCAACCGCCGGGCTGGAGGTGGGGCCCGTTCACCGCGCGGCTCCCGCTGATTCACTTCCGCCCGGAGTGGCCGGAGCTGCTGCAAGGGCTGTTCGTGGCCGCGACCACGGGCCTGGCCGTCACGCCGATCTACGCGGACCTGTTTGGGATGGGGTTCGAAACGGCCGTGGCGCTGGTGGTCGTCCAGAGTCTCATCATCTATTCGGCGTTTCTGCTGTTCGGCGAGCCGTTTTGCCCGGGCTGGCTGACGCCGGCGCTGCCGCTGGTGCTGGCGCGGACGGCGGCGTTCCCCACGGCGGATGAGCGCATCGACTTTGTGAACGCGGTGGTGCTGGCGACGGCGGGCCTGTTCCTGCTGTTCGGGCTGACGGGCTTGGGGCGCAGGTTCTTCCAGGCGATACCGCGCGTGGTGCGGGCGGGCATTATTTTGGGCGCGGGGCTGAGCGCGTTCCTGGGAGAGACGCTGCCGCGGTCGGGGGGGCGTCCGCCGCGGCTGGAGGCGTACCCTGCGTCGATCGCGCTGGCGACGGGGGTGACGCTGCTGCTCCTGTTTTCGAGGCCGCTGGCGCGGTGGAAGGAGCGTTCGCCGGCGGCGGCGTTCGTGGCGTCGCTGGGCGTGGCGCCGGGGTTTTTCCTGGCGATGCTGCTGGGACCGCTGTTTGGGGAGATCCGCTACGGCGGGCTGTTCGAGAACGGCTTGGTGTTCAAGCCGGACTTTGCGGGGCTGGCGGCGTTCAACGCGCTGGGTCGCGGATTGCCGGCGGGCGGCTATTGGCTGGAAGCTCTGCCGCTGGCGCTGACGGCCTACCTGGTGGGCGTGGGCGACTTGATTACCGGCGAGGCCATTGTGGGGGACGCGGCGCGGCAGCGGCCGGACGAGTCGATCGTGTTCGACCGGCGGCGCTCGCACCTCACGCTGGGGCTGCGGAACCTGTCCGTCGGGCTGCTGGGCGGGCCGTTCTTCCCTTTGCAGGGGCCGCTATGGGCGGGCGCCACGGTGATCGTGGCCGAGCGCTACCGGCGGGGGCGGGCGCAGATGCAGACGCTGTTCAGCGGGATCGCGAGCTACTACCTGTTCGGACTGCCGATCCTGTACTTTTGCGGGCCGGCGCTGGCGCTGTTCCGGCCGGCGCTGGACGTGGCGTTTTCGCTGACTTTGCTGCTGACGGGCTTTGCCTGCGGCGCGTTGGCGATGGCCGAAGCGCGGGATCGGCTGGAGCGAGGGATCGCGCTGAGCGTGGCGGCAGCGATCGCCTTCGGGTCGTTGGCGGCGGGCGTGGCGCTGGGATTTGCGCTGGCGGCGACGCTGCTGGGCCGGGAGGCTTGGCGCGATCCGCAGAATCTGACGAGCTCTTAACGAGGCGGCAACGCCCTCGTGACGACATCCCTGTAAGCCTATGTTTCAGGCGGCGGTTGCTGCGCCTGTTCCTGTCCGAAAAGGAGGTGCGGGATGCGAGCCATGGTTCCGTTTCGAGTTGCCGTCGCCTTGGCCGGCCTGCTGGTCGCCGGACGCCCGGGCGTTCCCGCGATGGAGAGCGGAGAAGGCGACGATCGCGTGGTGAGGATCGTCGCCGGGATGGTCGCCCGGAACGAGCAGCGACTGGAGGACTTGCGAGAGTACACCGCCAGGCGGCGCTACCAAGCGTCCAACGAGCGCTTTGGGCAGTGCGCCACGGTGGAGGTCTTGGAGCGGTACGAATACCCGGGCCGGAAGCGGCTGGAGATCGAGCGCGAGGAGGGCTCGGACTACATTCGGAAGAAGGTGATCCAACGGCTGCTGGACTCCGAGATGGAGTCGTCGGAAGACGACCGGCGGGACCAGACCCAGATCACGCCCCGCTACTACACGTTCGCGCTGCTCGGGGAGATCGAGCGGAAGGGGCGGGCGACGTACGTGATCGAGATCGAGCCGCGCGAGAAGAAGGAGCTGCTGATCCGGGGCCGCATTTGGGTGGACGCCGAAGAGCTGGCGATCGTCCGCATGGAGGGCTCGCCGGTCAAGAAGCCTTCATTTTGGGTGACTCACGCGGAGGTCGTGCGGGAGTACGAAAAGCACGGACCCTTCTGGCTGCCGTCGTCGATGGAGTCCACCTCGCAGATTCTTCTGGCGGGACCTAGCAGGCTCAGGGTGGAGTACAGCGACTACGAGATCGTGCGTAGCGCCGTGACGACGGACTAAGGGGCCGTCAGCGGTTCGTTGAGGATGGGGTACTTCTCTGCATCGGCGTAGTTGAAGTGCCACCACTCGTAGGGATAGACTGAGAAGCCCTCGGCTTCCATGGCGGCGCGCAGCAGCTCGCGCAGCCAGCGTCGGCGGGAGGTTCCGCCGGGGTACTCGGGGAAGGCCCGCGAGGAGAACTCGTCGTAGCCGCTCGGCAGCAGCGCGGGCTTGCCGGTTTGCAGGTCGTAGAGAGAGATGTCGGCGGCGGCGCCGCGGTTGTGGATGGAGCCGTTGGCCGGGTTCGCCACGAAGTCCCTCATGGCTTCCGGCGTCGCTTCCCAGAACATTTTTGTGACGCGCCAGGGCCGGTAGGCGTCGTGCACGAGGATGCCGTAGCCCCTGGGACGCAGGCGTAGGTGGGCGCGGACGAGGGCTTCGGCGGCGGGCCGCTGCATGCGGGCGCGGGCGACGGGGTAGAAGCGTTCGCCCATGAAGTTGTTGGTGGTGGCGTAGCGGATGTCGAAGCGCAGAGTCGGATCGAGGGGCGCCAGGTCGACGAGGTCGGGCTCGAGCAGGCCCTCGGGCCGGGCGGGAGGCTCGGCGGCGTCAGCGATCGCGCGGAGCTCGGCGATGGGTTTCAGGGGTTCGATGCGGAAGGTCCGGCCGTCCTCGGCGCCGGGGCGACGTGGGAACTCGATGCCGGCCATGACGGCGGCGGTCACGCGCCCGGAAGAGTCTCGGCGGAAGCGGATCTGCTCGTCATGGTAGAGACCGAAATCCGGAAAGGCCCAGTCGTCCGGCCCGCGCTCGACGAGCGGGTACATCGGCAGCCACTCGACCAGGGCGCACAGCCTGCCCTGGCGCTCCAGGATGAAGAGAATGTTGTGGTCGAAGCCGTACTCGCCGATCAGCTCGCCCCAGGCCTCCTTGGCGGCGGGCGGTTCGTCGTCGGGAACCCGCTGGTAGCGCGTTTCGCCGATCGTGACGGCGGAATCCTCGATCGTCACGGGCGTCCCTGAGGTCAGGCGGCCGTCGGTGACGAAGCCTTCGCCGTCGCGGCGGATCAGGACGCGATGGTAGGGGATGCCTTCGCTCCAGAGCTCGCCGTCGCGGTCGACCAAGCGGACGGTCCCGGATTCGGAGGCGTAGAGGCCGGCGGCGGCTTGGCGCGTTGCGGCGTCGACGGGCTGCGGCGGAGTCCACGGCGGAATCTCTTCGCCGGCTTTCCAGGCCAGGGTGAGCTCCAGGGCGCGGTTGGCGATGCGCCCGACCACGTCGTTGGTGAAGTCTCGGGAAGCAGCGGCGACGACGCCGATCTTCTCGTCGGGCAAGGCGGCCAACTCGGTCGAAAAGCCGTAGACGGCGCCGCCGTGGCCGATGCGCTTGTGGCCCTGGAACGTCCCCATGGCAAAGCCGAGGCCGAAGCGGGCTTGCGGGTCGAACTGCGGCTCGAGCATCTTGGCGAAGGTTTCCGGTTCGAGCAGCGGCGCGCCCCGCCGAAAGATCGCCTGCAGCAGGCGGGCCTGATCGGGCATGGAGGAGTAGAGATTGCCGGCCGGGACGAGAACATCGAAAGTCGGCGCGGGGAATTCGCGGTCGTAGGTCCACATCAGCGCCTTGGGGATGCGCGCTTCGAGAGCGGGCAACCGGCCGTAGGAGGAGCTGGTCATCCCCAGCGGCGCCAGGATCTGCTCCCGCATGTGGTCGGCGAAAGGCTTGCCGGCAGCGGCCTCGACGACGCCACCCACTACCACGAGCGCGGCGTTGGAGTACTTGGTTTTGGACCCTGGCTCGAGGATGGCGCGGGTGGCTTTGAGGCTTTCGACGATGGCGGCGATGGACGGCTCGGAGGCGTCGAAGTAGCTGCCGACCGGCGGCTCGCGAACCAGGCCCGAGCGGTGCGCCATCAGATGCCGCAGCGTGATGTCCTGCGGGAAGTCGTTTTGCGGATGGAAGGCCGGCAGGGCGTCGGCAACCGGAGCGTCGAGGTCGAGGAGCCCCTGTTCGACCAGCCGCATCACCGCAATGTCGGTGTAGAGCTTGGAGACCGAGCCGACGCGGTAGACCGAATCCGCCGAGGCTTCGCCGAAGCCTTCCGAAAAGATGGTCTCCTGGTCGTCGACCACGGCAATGGAAACGGCTGGGAGCTGCTTGTCAGCGACCTGGTATTCGATGAAGGCGCGAAGCTGGTCGGCGGGGAAGGGTTTGGAGCCACAGCCGAGCCAAAGGCCGCAGACGAGAACGACGGGCAGCGAGCGGCGGCGGAACATGGAGCCGCCATCATATCAGCCAGACGGCGGCGGAGCGCCCTGGATCGTGCGATGGTAGGGGCTGCCGACGATGCGCGTAAGCGAAGATCCCCGGCGGAGGGTTCCGGAGCTGGCCGCGGCCCTGGAGCGCCGAGGGCTGCCGCACCGCTGGCTGCCGTCCGGCGGCGCGGAAGACGCGGCGGTCACCGCCTGGATCAACACGCATTTCCGGTTTCGCGGCTCGCAGGCGGACTGGTCCGCGGTTCCTGACCATCGCAGCGTCGCTTGGTCCAACGAAGCCGAAGCCGCCGAAGCGCTGGCCCAGGCCGTGGCCGGCCTGGAGCCGCGGTCGCTGGTGACCGTGACCTGGGGCGACGCCGGGCTGCCTTCGCTGGAGATCGCGTTGGAAGACGCGCTGGCGGTGGCGGAGGCGATTTTCGAGGCCTCGTTCGACACTTGGATCCTCGAACGCTTTCGCGGCTGGGCGCTGGAGCTTTACCACGAGGGATCGATGAGCTGGGGATTTCTCTAGGCTCCAGGCCGGGCGCGAATGTACGGCCCGCCGTCTTATGACAGCATGGGCTCGATGAGCTTGCCGCCGACGTCGGTCAGGCGGAAGTTACGGCCTTGGAACTTGAAGGTCAGCCGGGTGTGGTCCAGGCCGAGCAGGTGCAGGATCGTCGCCTGGATGTCGTGGATGTCGATCTCGGTATCGACCGGCGCGAAGCCGAAGTCGTCGGTCCGGCCGACGGTTTGGCCCGGCCGGACGCCCGCGCCAGCGAACCACATCGTATAGGCGTCAATGTGGTGGTTGCGGCCCACTGACTCGCGCTCCTCGCCCATGGGGGTGCGGCCGAACTCGCCGCCGAAAACCACGAGGGTGTCTTCGAGCATCCCGCGCTCCTTGAGGTCGCGGATCAGCGCCGCCGTGGGCTGGTCGATCTCGCGGCAACGGTCGGTGAAGGGTTTTCCCAGGTTGTGAGGGCCGCCGTGGTGGTCCCAGTCCGTATGGTAGAGCTGCACGAAGCGCACGCCCCGCTCGACCAAGCGGCGCGCCAGCAGGCAGTTGTTGGCGTAGGACTTGGCTCCGGGCTCGGCGCCGTACAGCGCCAGCGTCTTGGGGTCTTCGCCGCCGAGGTCGATCAGCTCCGGAGCGCTCGACTGCATGCGGTAGGCCATCTCGTAGCTGGCGATGCGGGTGGAGATCTCGGGGTCGCCGGTCTCGGCCAGCCGCCGCAGGTTGAGCGCACGCAGGGTCTCGAGCGTGCGTCCTTGGCGGTCGTGATCGAAGCCCTCGGGGTTGGAAAGGTTCAAGATGGGGTCGCCGCCGGACTGGAACGGCACGCCCTGGTAGGCCGTGGGCAAAAAGCCCGCGCCCCAGTTGAGCGCCCCGCCGCGGGGTCCGCGCGGACCGGATTGCAGCACCACGAAGCCCGGCAGGTTCTCTGACTCGCTGCCGATGCCATAGGTCACCCAGGCGCCGATCGACGGCCGGCCGAACCGCGGCGAGCCGGTGTTGACCATGATCTTGGCCGGGGCGTGGTTGAAGTTTTCGGTGGCGATGCCGGAGACGAACGCCAAATCGTCGACGACGCCGCCCAGATGCGGCAAGGTGTCGGAGATCCACTTGCCCGACTTGCCGTACTGCGTGAAGGTGCGCCGCGGCCCCAGCAGCTTGGGCGTCTCCTTGCTGAAGGAGTCCATGAAGGCGAAGCGCTTGCCTTCCAGGAACGACGGCGGCGTGTTCTCGCCGTCGCGCCGGGCCAGCTCCGGCTTGTAGTCAAACATTTCGAGCTGGCTCGGGCCGCCCGCCATGAACAGGAAGATGATGTTCTTGGCCTTGGCCGGAAAGTGCGGCTGCTTGGGCGCCATGGGGTTCTCCGGCGCAGCCTCGCGGCCGAACAGAGACCCGCCCGACAACAGGCCCGCCAGGGCAGCCTGCCCCAGACCGACGCCGCACTGCGAGAAGAAATGGCGGCGGGTGACGTCAGCGAGCGTGGGCTTCTTCATGGCTATTCCCTCGTGATGAACTCGTCCAGGTTGAGCAGCACGCGGCCGACGGCGGTCCAGGCCGCCAGCTCGGGGGTGTCGGCGATGGGTCGGGCCGCCTCGGGCTTGGTCTGGAAGGCGTCGAGCTGCTCGGCCAAGAAGCCCGCCAGCTCTTCCCGCTCGGTGGCATCCGGCGGCCGCGCCACGCAGAGGCGGAAGGCGTAGTCGAGGCGTTGCGGCCCGGCGGCGGGGCCTTCGGTGAGCACGCGTTTGGCCAGCCCTTGAGCGAACTCATAGTAAGCGGTGTCGTTGAGCAGGGTCAGCGCCTGCAAAGGGGTGTTGGAGCGCGGGCGGCGGGTACAGGCGTTGGTGGAGTCCGGCGCGTCGAAGACCATCAGCCCCGGGTGCGGGCTGGAGCGCCAGAAGTAGGTGTACATCCCGCGCCGAAAGCGTTCCTTGTCGGTGTCGGCCACCCAGTCGCGCTGCATCTGCCCGAGCTTCGAGGCGCCGTCGGGCTGCGGCGGGTGGACGCTGGGGCCGCCGATCTCCGCGGTCAACAGGCCGCTGGCCGACAGGGCGGCATCACGGACGGCCTCGGCCTCCAGCCGCAGACGATTCTGGCGCGACAGCAGACGGTTGCGCGGGTCGATCTCGGTGGAATCGTCGCGGTGCAGGGAGGCTTGGCGGTAGGTATGGGAGGTCAGGATCAAGCGGTGCAGGTCCTTCTGGCTCCAGCCCTTGTCGCGAAACTCGCTCGCCAACCAATCGAGCAGCTCGGGGTGCGACGGGGCCGAGCCCTGCGTGCCGAAGTCGTTCTCGGTCTCCACCAACCCCAGCCCGAAGTAGCGCTGCCAGACGCGGTTGACGCTGACGCGCGCGGTGAGCGGGTTGGAGCCTGACATTAGCCACTTCGCCAGATCGAGGCGGGTGGGCCGATGGGAGCCCTCGACGTCCATCGCCGGCAGGAGCTTCAGGGTGTCCGGCTGCACGGTCACGCCGTGGCGCAGAAAGTCGCCGCCGAGGTGAATGTAGCTCTCGCGCGGCTCGGGCAGCTCGCGCATGACCATGGTGCTTTCGAGGTCGGGCAGGCGCTTGCGGACGGCGGCGATGGAGGCCTGCCGCTCGTTCCAGCCCAGGTCGTCCTTGCGGTGCATCCGCGCGATGGTGGCCTTCTGGAACGGATTCCGCTTCTCGGCGGGAACCGCCAAGGCGAACTGGTCCTCGTCGCCGAGCTTGGCGATCCACTCCTTGCTCAGCCCCGTCTCCCACTCGGCTTGGCTCTTGGCGAGCTCAGTCTCGTAGTCGGAGACCTCCTTCTCAAGGACCTCGAGCTGCACGCGGATGACGTCGCGCTTCGCCAACTCCTCCGGCGTACCGAACTCCAGCAGGGGCTTGAAGGGGTCCTGCCGGCCGGCTTCGCCGTCCTCGCCGTCGAGCTCGTCGATCGAGTTGTAGAAGGCGTAGAACTGGTAGAACTCCTTCTGCGAGATCGGGTCGTACTTGTGGTCGTGGCAGCGGGCGCAGCCCAGCGTCAAGCCCAGAAACGCCTGCCCGATGGTGTCCACCCGGTCGACGA
This sequence comes from Acidobacteriota bacterium, assembly GCA_016125275.1. Taxonomy (GTDB): domain Bacteria; phylum Acidobacteriota; class Terriglobia; order Bryobacterales; family UBA6623; genus RI-231. The sequence goes on from WGMB01000002.1 coordinate 733,468, forward strand.
CGGCTTCCACGCGGTACTGCTCGAAGTCGATGCCGCCTTCGAGGTTGATGAGCGTATTGCGGTGGAAGCCGGTGGCGATGAGCTGGTCCTGGGTGGGGTGCGGCAGCAGGTCGCCGGCGATCTGCTCGATGACGAACTCGTCGAACGGCTTGTCGTCATTGAGGGCTCGGATGACCCAGTCGCGGTACCTCCACACCTCGCGCTCGCCGTCGAGGTTGTAGCCGTTGGAGTCGGCGTAGTGCGCGATGTCGAGCCAATGGCGGCCCCAGCGCTCGCCGTAATGCGGCGAAGCGAGATAGCGCTCGACCATCTTGGCGTAAGCGTCCGGGGCGGCGTCCTGCTCGAAGGCCAGCACATCCTCCGGGGTCGGCAACAAGCCGGTGAGATCGAGACTGACGCGACGGATCAGCGTCGCGCGGTCGGCTTCGGGCGAAGGGGTCAGCTTATCCTTGGCCAAGCGGGCCTGCACGAACCGGTCGATGGCGTTGCGGACCTTGTCCGGCCAAACCGGTGCGGGCGGCTCCGGGCGGCGGATCGGCTGGAAGGACCAGTGCGACGCCTCGGGCGAGGACTGCGACACGGCCTTGGCGCTCCAGGGCGCGCCCAGCTCCACCCACTTCTCGAGCGCCGCGATCTCGTCGGCGGAGAGCTTGCCGCCGGGAGGCATTTTCAGGTCCCCGTCCTGGCGAACGGCCTGGATCAGGAGGCTCTCGGCGGGCTTGCCGGCCACGATCGAGGGGCCTCGGTTGCCGCCTTCGAGCAGGGCCTCGCGGCTGCCCAGCGACAGGCCGCTGGTGGGGAGCTTGGCGCCGTGGCAGGAGGCGCAGCGCGCCGCCAGCAGGGGCTGGATCTGCGCGTCGAAGAGGGCTTCGCCGGCGGCCGTGGAGGCGTCAGCCGCCGCGGCGGTCGCGGCGAAGGCGAAGACGGCGAGCAGCAGGCGAGCGGAGCGCATGAACGTGCGAAAGAGCCAAGCCTCTTGGGGCGGTATTGTAGCAGCAACAATCGGTTGCGGCCGGGCGTTGCGCATCGCCGGTGCGCTGCCCTACGCTGGCCCTGCGGGGCGGAGCCGCAAATTTTCATGAGCGAACGACGACGCGAGTTCCTGAAGACGCTGTCGAGCTTGCCGCTGATCGGCGGTTTGTTCGCATGCGGAGAGGCCGCTCCCACCGCAGCCCCTATGCGCAACTACCTAGCCGAGCTCGGCGTCAAGCCCATCATCAACGGCGCCGGCGCCTACACCATGTTCACCGGTTCGCTGATGCAGCGGGAGGTGATCGATGTGATCGCCGAAACCTCCAAGCATTTCGTGCGGCTCGACGAGTTGCACGACCGCGTCGGCGAGAAGATCGCGGCGCTGGTGGGAGCCGAGGCGGCGATGGTCTCCTCGGGCTGCTTCGGCGCGATGGTCTGCGGCACGGCCGCCTGCCTGACCGGGACGGACCCGGCGCGGATCGTGCAGATTCCGGACCTGACCGGGATGAAGAGCGAGGTGATCACGCAGAAGTCGCACCGCTTTCTCTATGACCACGCCGTGCGTGACTGCGGGGTGAAGATCGTGGAGATCGAGACCTTGGCGGAGTTCGAGGCGGCCGTCAGCGAGAAGACGGCGATGCTGTGGTTTCTGAACAAGCGCAATCCCGACGGCCAGATCAAGCACGAGCAGTGGGTGGAGTTGGGCCGCAAGCACGGCATCCCGACCATGAACGACTGCGCCGCCGACCTGCCGCCGGTGGAGAACCTCACCAAGTACAACAAGATGGGCTTCGACCTGGTGGCCTTCTCGGGCGGCAAGGGCATCTGCGGCCCCCAGAGCGCCGGCTTGTTGTTCGGCCGCAAGGATCTGATCCGGGCGGCGCGGCTCAACACCTATCCCAACAGCGATGCGCTGGGCCGCGGGCTGAAGGTGAACAAGGAAGAGATGATCGGCATGTGGGTGGCGCTCGAGAACTACATGAAGCGCGACCACGAGGCGGACTGGAAGGAGTGGGAGCGGCGGGTGGCCGTGATGGCCGAGAAGGCCTCGGCGGTCTCCGGCGTGACGACGGAGCCGTTCATTCCGCCGATCGCCAACGAGACGCCCCACCTGCGCATCCGCTGGGATCAGAGCGCGATCGCGCTCGAACCGGAGGCCGTGAAGCAGAAGCTGCGCGACGGCGACCCGACGATCGAGGTGATTCCGGGCGAGGGCTACGTGACGGAGAGCGTGGAAATCGCCGCCTGGATGCTGCAGCCGGGCGAAGCCGAGATCATCGGCGACCGTATCGCCGAGATCCTGCGCGCCGGCTGACGCTCTCCGGCTCGGCCGCACTGCGGTACACTGAATTCGCGCAACGATGAGACAGCTAACGCTGCCCTTCGACACGCTCGAAGACGCTTTCGCGCGGGCCTTTCGGGAGGTTCAGCCGCGGCTTCCGCAGCCCTCCTTCGAGATTCGTTTCTATCCTTACGCGAACCTCGACTCGAAGATCCGCCTCGAGGAAGGCCACCGCAAGATCCGGGTCCGGCTGAGCGATCAGCTCGAGCAGGCGCCGCGCGCGGTGCAAGAGGCTCTGGCGCACGTTCTGCTGTGCAAGCTCTACCGCAAGCCGACGCCGGCGGAGAAGGAGCGCGCCTACCGCAGCTTCATCAACCGCGCCGACGTGCGTCGCAGGGCCTTGGAGGTGCGCCGCAACCGGGGGCGCAAGCTGCTCAAGCCGCCCGAGGGAGGCTCCTACAACCTCGACGCGATCTTCGATTCGCTCAACGAGATCTACTTCGACGGCTCGATGCGCAAGCCCCGGCTGGGCTGGAGCGTGAGGGCCTCGCGGCGCTTGCTGGGGCACTATGACCCGGCGCACGATGCCATCGTGATCAGCCGAATCTTCGACACGCCGAAGATTCCCAGCTTCGTCCTGGAATATGTGGTGTATCACGAGATGCTGCACTTGAAGCATCCGGTGCAGTACGGGGCCGAGCGGCGCTGCGTCCACTCGGCGGCCTTCCGGGCCGACGAACGCCGCTTTCCGCGCTTCGCCGAAGCCAACCGATTCCTGCAAGGGCTCTAAGTCGGCCCCAAGACATCCGTTGCATTGCGATAAGATGAGAGGTCTTGGGCGCAAGCCCTTGCGCGAGGCCCACAGCATTGGAAGCATCGGATATCTGCCGCGGCGAGCTTGACATCGTCGTTCCCTGGGACGAAGTCCACGAAGAGTCGGAGAAGGTTCTCAAGTCGTTCCGCAAACAAGTTCGGATCCCCGGATTCCGTCCCGGCAAGGCGCCGGATTCGGTGATTCGGATGCGCTACGCCCAGGAGTTGCGCTCGGAGGTGATCGAGAAGCTCATCGACCGGCACTTCTGGAAGGAAGCCAAGGAACAGGACTACCAGGTCATCGGCACGCCGAAGATTCGGGACATCGAGTTCACCGACGATCAGCCGTTCAAGTTCCACGCCGAGTTCGAGATCATCCCCGACTTCGAGCTCAAGGAGTACCGTCGGCTGCAGGTGCCCTTCGTCCAACCGGAGGTCTCCGACGAGGAAGTCGAGGCCGAGATCGAGCGCTTGCGCGATCAGCATTCGAGCTTCAAGAACCTCGACCCGCGCCCGCTCGAAGACGGCGACATCGCGGTGGTGGCGTTGAAGAGCGAGCCCGTCGAAGGTGCGCCGGCGATCGACCAGGCGGAGACGACGCTCGAGATCGGCTCGGAAGAGACGCTCGAAGGCTTCTCCAACGCTTTGCGCGGCAAGGCACCGGGCGAGGAAGTGGATTTCTCGGTGACCTACCCGGAGGATTTCGGCAACGAGAGCCTGGCGGGCAAGTCGATCTCGTTCCACGCCGAGGTCAAGGGCATTCGCGTGAAGGAGCTGCCCGAGGTCGATGACGATTTCGCCGCCGACGTGGGCGACTTTCAGACCGTCGACGAGCTCAAGACGAAGATCCGCGAGGAGATCGGCGCGCACAAGCGACGGCATGCGATGGAGCATGCCAAGGACAAGATCGTCGACCTGCTGGTGGAGAAGCACGAGTTCCCGGTGCCGGACCTGCTGGTGAATCAGCAGTTGCGGTCGCGGTTGGAGCGCACGGCGCGGATGTTCGCGCAGCAGGGCGTGGACCTGGAGAACATCCAGCTCGACTGGAAGCGGCTGGCCGACGAGCAGCGTCCGCGGGCGATCCGCGACGTCAAGGCCGGCCTGCTGCTGGAGCGCATCGCCGAGGTCGAGTCGATCGAAGCGGACGCCGCCGAGGTCGATGCGGAAGTGCAGCGCTATGCGCAGCGCAACCGCCTAACGATTGCCGCCGCGCGCAAACAGCTTGCTGATGACGGCGCGCTCGAGAACATCGAGTCGCACCTGACCAACGAAAAGGTCATGGCCTTCCTGTTCGACGAGGCCGAAAAGATCGATCCTCCCGTTGAGGAGCCGAGTTCCGAGCCCGCAGAGGCGCCGGCGTCCGAAGAGGCGACCGCGCCCGCAGAGTCCGCGGAGTAGAGCATTCCGACAGGACGCCCCAAGGAGATCCCTATGCCCCAGCACTCAGAGCCGCCGATCCCGTACGCCCAGCTAGTGCCGATGGTGGTCGAGCAGACCAGCCGCGGCGAGCGCGCCTACGACATCTACTCGCGCCTGCTGCGCGACAACATCATCTTCGTCGGCTATCCGATCGACGACACGATCGCGAACCTGATCACGGCCCAGTTGCTGTTTTTGGAGGCCGAGAACCCCGAGCGCGACATCTGGCTGTACATCAATTCGCCGGGCGGGTCGATCACGGCCGGCATGGCGATCTACGACACGATGCAGTTCGTGCGGCCCGACATCACGACGGTCTGCATTGGGCAGGCCGCCTCGATGGCCGCCGTGCTGATGGCCGCCGGCGCCAAGGGGAAGCGCTACGCGCTGCCGAACTCGCGCTTTCTGCTGCACCAGCCCTCGATGAGCGGCTTGGCCGGCCAGGCGACGGACATCATGATCCACGCCACCGAGATCCTGCGCATGCGCGAGCGCCTGAACAAGATCCTGGCGGACGCGACCGGGCAGACCATCGAGAAGATCAACGCCGACGTCGAGCGTGACTTCATTCTGGAAGCCGACCAAGCCAAGGAGTACGGGCTGGTCGACGAGATCATCCACAAGAAGGAACAGAGCTAGGCGAGGCCTGGTTCGGCTCAGCCGGTTCGACTGTCGGGGATTCCAAGTGGAAATTCCTGAACGGCGGGGGTGCATTCGGCCCCATCGCTAGAATACGGGAGGTCAGCGCAAAGACGATGAACGGCTTGAACAAGGCTCTATCGTCCACGATCGGCACCAAAGCCGTGGTCGCGGTCACGGGCGCGATTTTGGCGTTTTTCGTGCTCGGGCACATGGCGGGGAATCTGCAATTATTCCTCGGCCAAGACGCCGTGAACACCTACGCCGCCACTCTGAAGGGGATGCAGGGGCCGCTGTGGCTGGCGCGCGTGGTGCTGCTGGCCTCGCTGATCGCCCACATCATGGGCAACCTCAAGCTGCGGGCCCGCAACCAGGCGGCCCGCCCGCAGGCCTACGCCCAGAAGAAGCCGCTCGAGTCGACGCTGTTCTCGCGCACGATGCTGGTGAGCGGGCTGGTTCTGCTGGCCTTCATCGTCTTCCACCTGGCGCACTTCACGCTGGGGATGGTCGAGCCGGGGTTCTATGAGCTGCACGACGCCGAGGGCCGCCATGACGTCTTCTCGATGACGGTGCTGAGCTTCCAGCAGCCGTTGATCGCGATTCCCTACTTGATCGCCATGGCGCTGCTGTTCATGCACTTGGCGCACGGCGTGGCGAGCCTGTTCCAGACGTTCGGGCTGCGCACGCCGAAGTGGCGGGACGGCATCGATCTGGGCGGTCGGCTGTTCGCCATCGCCGTGGTCGTGGGCAATATCGCCATCGTGCTGGCGTGCTTCGTCGGGCTGATCCATCCGGCGCAGGGGGCTTTTTAGATGGTCGACGTGAAGCTCGATTCCAAGATTCCCGCCGGGCCGCTCGAGTCGAAGTGGGACCGGCACCGCCGGGAGATGAAGCTCGTCAACCCGGCCAACAAGCGCAAGTTCAAGGTTCTGGTGGTGGGCACGGGACTGGCGGGGGCCTCGGCCGCGGCCACGCTTTCCGAGCTCGGCTATGAAGTCGACGCCTTCTGCTTCCAGGACAGCCCGCGCCGGGCGCACTCCATCGCCGCACAGGGCGGCATCAACGCCGCCAAGAACTATCCCAACGACGGCGATTCGGTCGGCAGGCTCTTCTACGACACCATCAAGGGCGGCGACTTTCGCAGCCGTGAGGCGAACGTCTACCGCCTGGCGCAAGTGTCGAACAACATCATCGACCAGTGCGCGGCGCAGGGCGTGCCGTTCGCCCGCGAGTACGGCGGGCTGCTGACGAACCGCTCGTTCGGCGGCGCGCAGGTCTCCCGCACGTTCTACGCTCGGGGTCAGACGGGCCAGCAGTTGCTGCTGGGCGCCTATCAGGCGCTGGAGAAGCAGGTCCGCCGCGGCGCGGTGCGAATGCACGCGCGGCACGAGATGCTGGACCTGGTGGTGAAGAACGGCAAGGCCGCCGGCATCGTCACCCGCGACTTGGTCAGCGGCAAGATCGAGCGCTGGGCCGGCCACGCCGTGCTGCTGTGCACCGGCGGCTACGGCAACGTGTTCTTCCTGTCGACGAACGCGATGGGCTGTAACGTGACCGCGGCCTGGAAGGCGCACAAGCGCGGCGCGGCGTTCGCCAACCCCTGCTATACGCAGATCCACCCGACCTGCATTCCGGTCTCAGGCGATCACCAGTCGAAGCTGACGCTGATGTCGGAGTCGCTGCGCAACGACGGCCGCTGCTGGGCCCCGAAGAAGGCCGGCGACAAGCGTCCTCCGAGCGAGATTCCCGACGAGGAGCGCGACTACTACCTGGAGCGCAAGTACCCGAGCTTCGGCAACCTGGCCCCGCGCGACATCGCCTCGCGGGCGGCCAAGGAAGTCTGTGACGAGGGCCGCGGCGTCGGCCCCGGCGGCAAGGGCGTCTACCTGGACTTTTCGGCCGCCATCCAGCGGCTCGGCGCCGACGTCATCGAACAGCGCTACGGCAACCTGTTCCAGATGTACGAGAAGATCACCGACGAGAACCCCTACAAGGTTCCGATGCGGATCTATCCGGCGGTGCACTACACGATGGGCGGGCTGTGGGTGGACTACAACCTGATGTCCACCATCCCGGGCCTGCACGTGCTGGGCGAAGCGAACTTCTCCGACCACGGCGCGAACCGCCTGGGCGCGAGCGCGCTGATGCAAGGGCTGGCCGACGGCTACTTCGTAATCCCCTACACGCTGGGCCACTACCTGGCGACCGAGAAACCGGAGCTGGTTTCGACCGACGCGCCGGAGTTCCAGGCCGCCGAAGCCGACGTGACCGGGCGCATCGACAAGCTGTTCAACGTGAAGGGCGACCGCTCGGCCTTCGCGATGCACAAGGAGCTGGGCAAGATCGTCTGGGAGAAGTGCGGCATGGCGCGCGACCGCGCCGGCCTGCAGCAGGCCCTCCAGGAGATTCCTGCCTTGCGCGAGGAGTTCTGGCAGAGCGTTCGCGTGCCGGGCTCGAACGCGGAATTCAACCAATCGCTCGAATACGCCTTGCGGACGGCGGACTTCCTGGAGTTCGCCGAGCTGATGTGCCTGGACGCGCTGCATCGCGAGGAGTCCTGCGGCGGCCACTTCCGGACCGAGTACCAGACCGACGACGGCGAGGCCAAGCGCAACGACGCGGACTTCGCCTACGTGGCCGGCTGGGAGTACACCGGCGACTTCGGCAAGCCGAAGCTGCACAAGGAGCCGCTCGAGTTCGAGAATGTCGCGCTCGCCACGCGCAGCTACAAGTAGCGAGAAGGAGACGACAGAGCCATGGAACTCACACTCAACGTCTGGCGCCAAAAAAACGCCTCCGACAAAGGGCAATTCGTCACCTACAAAGCGACCGACGTGACTCCGGACATGAGCTTTCTGGAGATGCTCGACGTCGTCAACGAAGACCTGATCGCCAAGGGCGAGGAGCCGATCGCCTTCGACCATGATTGCCGCGAAGGCATTTGCGGGATGTGCTCGCTGGTGATCGACGGCGTCCCCCACGGCCCCGACCGCTCGACTACGACCTGCCAGTTACACATGCGGCGCTTCAAGAACGGCGAGACGATCACAATCGAGCCGTTCCGGGCGTCCGCCTTCCCGGTCGTCCGCGACTTGGTGGTGGATCGCTCCTCGTTCGACCGCATCATCCAGGCCGGCGGCTACGTCACGGTCAACACCGGCGGCGCGCCGGACGCGAACCTGATCCCGGTCCCCAAGGTGGAGGCCGATCAGGCCTTTGACGCGGCCGCCTGCATCGGCTGCGGGGCCTGCGTGGCGGCCTGCAAGAACGCCTCGGCGTCACTGTTCACTTCGGCCAAGCTCGCCCACATGGCGCACGTGCCGCAGGGCCAGGCCGAGCGCAAGCGGCGCGTGACGGCGATGGTCGAGGCGATGGACGCCGAAGGCTTTGGAAGCTGCACGAACACCTACGACTGCGAGGCGGCCTGCCCGAAGGACATCTCGGTGAAGTACATCGCCGAGATGAACCGGGACTACCGCGTGGCGGTCCTGTCGAGCGAGTAGGGTCGTGAACCGCAAGCCGTGAACCGTGAGCCGTGGAGTCGGCTGCTGCGCTGGTACGCCCGCGCCAAACGCGACCTGCCCTGGCGCCGGACGCGCGATCCCTACCGCATCTGGATCTCGGAGATCATGCTCCAGCAGACCCGTGTGGAAGCGGTTCTGGGCTACTACCAGCGATTTCTGGAACGCTTTCCCACCGTGGAAGCCCTGGCCGTGGCGCCCGAGCCGGAGCTGCTCGACGCCTGGGCAGGGCTGGGCTACTACCGCCGCGCCCGCATGGTGCAGACCGCGGCCCGGTCAATCGTGGAACAGGGCGGCTTTCCCACCGACTACGAGGGCATCCGGGTGCTCTCCGGCATTGGAGATTACACCGCGGCGGCCGTCGCCTCGATCGCCTTCGAGCTGCCGCACGCCGTGCTGGACGGCAACGTGGCGCGGGTCGGCGCGAGGCTCACCAACGAAGCTCGCGACGTAACGCGCGCGCCGGTTCGCCGCGCACTCCAGGCGCTGGTGCAGGGCTGGATCGAGCAGACCCGGCCGGGCGAGCGCGGCGACCTCAACCAAGCCCTGATGGAGCTCGGCGCGACGGTCTGCACGCCCAAGAGCCCGCGCTGCCTGCTGTGCCCCATCAGCGCCGACTGCGCCGCTCGCAAGGAAGGGGTCCAGGAGCAGCGGCCCGTCAAGCGCGCCAAGGCGCCGCAGCAGAAGCTCTTCCTCATCGTGGCGCTGGTGGAAAAGAACGGCCGGCTGCTGATGCGGCAGAGGCCGGCCGACGAGGCCATCATGCCGGGTTTCTGGGAGCTGCCCCAGGCCATGGGTCCTCGCTTCGACCCCGATTGCCTGGCCGGATTGGGCCTCGAAGTCGGAGAAATGCAGGGTGAATTCCGGCACGGCATCACGACCCGAGACTTTCGTGGCCAAGTCCACGCCGCCGCCCTGCGGGGCGAGCGTGACCCCGATTACGTCTGGCTCGGCCCCTCCGAGCGCGAAAGTCTGCCCCTGACGACCATCACAAAAAAAGCCCTGCGCGCCGCCAAAATCTTGTAACGCGATTCAACGCGCCGCGTCGAAACCCCAACGTTCGTTTCAGGGTTAGGGAAAAATCATGCTGCAACTTCGCCTGGATCGGGCGGCTGTGGCCGCCGTCGTTGGTCTTTTCTTCGGATTTCCTCTCTATCTGGTCTCCGAGCCTACCGGCCCGGAGAGCCGTTCGACGGGAGGCAATTTCCCCAATGAGAGCAGTTGCGCCCGTGGCGACTGCCACGGAGGGACGCTCAATAGCGGGCCGGGCTCGGTGTCGATCACGATCGACGGCCAGCCCGCCTCGCAGTATCGCTACCAGCCGGGCGCGACCGTGCCGGTGGTGGTGACGGTCAGCGATCCGACCAAGGTTCGCTGGGGGTTTCAAGCGACGGCGCGATCCGCCGACGGCTGCCTGCAGGCCGGGACGTTCGGCGTCTCTCCGAATGAGCAGAACGTCCAGATCATCACCGACGTCGCCACGCCGCAGGGCTGCTCGGGCTCGACGATCGAGTTTCCGGAGCACAACTTCCCCAAGGCCGGCGGGACCGAGGCGAGCTTCGAGTTCCGCTGGACAGCGCCGGCCGACGGCTTCGGCCTGGTGCGCTTCGCGGCCGCGGGCAACGCCGCCAACGGCAACAACCAGAAGACCGGCGACAACATCTACTCGGTAGAAGCGAGCATCGAGCCGCAGGGAGGGCTGCCTCCCCAGCCGGCCATCAGCGCTGGCGGCGTGGTGCTGGCCAACCTGTCGCCCCAGATCGCCAAGGTGTCCCCGCGCGCCATCGCCTCGGTCTTCGGGGCCGACTTCACCGACCAGACCGCGCTGGCGCCGGAGGTGGACGCTAACGGAAACGTCGCGAAGAAGCTGGGAGGAAGCTGCGTGGAGGTCGACGGGGAGCGCGCACCGCTGTTCGCAATGGTGCCGACGCAGGCAAACTTCCAGACGCCGGAGAACGTGGCGGCCAACGGCGAATCGGTGCAGGTGGTCGTGATCCGCAACTGCGACGCGGCCCTGGAGACGCGCAGCGAGCCCCAGTTGGTGGAGTCGCAGCTCTGGGCGCCCGGCTTCTTCGTGTTTCCGCAGTTCGGCGGAGCCGAGGGGGCGAACCCGATCGCGGCGTTGCACGGCGGCGGACCGAACGTAGTGGCGCCGCAGGGGCTCTTTGCGGATACGCCGACGCAGACGTTCTCACCGGCCGCCGAGGGCGAGTTCGTGAGCCTGTTCCTGACCGGGCTGGGACCGACCGATCCGCCCTTCGCGGCCGGGGAAATTCCGGGCGAAGTAGCGAGCGTCACCTTCCCGGTGGAGGTCTCGATCGGCGGCGTCGCCTTGGCGCCGGCGGACATCTTCTACGTGGGCGTTGCGCCGTGCTGCGCCGGGTTGTATCAGGCCGTGGTGAAGATTCCCGAAGGCGTCGGCGCCGGCAATCACGAGGTGGTCTTTCGCATCAATGACGTGGAGACGCCGCCGGGGCCGTTCGTGACGGTCCAGTAGCGGCATCAGAGGCCGGACAGAAATGTCCGGCCTCACTTAGCGGATTGCTTTGTCCGGGGGCTCCATGCGCAGCACGGCGTCCACGGGCATGTCCGCGCCGGTATCGCCGGTCTCTTTCAGCAATCGGTCCAGCTCGGCTTTCAGCTCCTCCAGCTTGGACTGCGAGCCCGGGTCGTCGATCAGGTTGTTCTTCTCGAGCGGATCGACGGCCAAGTGGTAGAGCTCGGCCTTGTGGGTCTCCGGACGGCCGGGCCCGTTGGGGTAGTGCACATACTTCCAGTCGTCGGTGCGCACGCCGCGGACGTTCGGCGTGTAGGGAAACTGCGTCTCGAAGTTGTACTCATAGAGCCAGCTCTTGCGCCAATCCGGGTCCTCGCCGGTGGAGACCAAGCGCTTGAAGCTGTGTCCCTGCGCGCCCGGCAGCGGAGGCAGGCCGCAGATGTCGACCACCGACGGGGCCACGTCGATGTTGAGAACCTGCTGCTCGATCACCCGCGGCTGCGCGATCAGCGGCGGGTAGCGCGCCAGCAGGGGGACGCGAATGGACTCCTCCCACATGGTCCGCTTGTCGATGGAGGCGTGCTCGCCCAGCAGAAAGCCGTTGTCCCCGGCGAAGATGATCAACGTGTCGTCGAGCCGTCCCGCCTTCGCCAGCGCCTCGTAGACGCGGCCCACGGAATCGTCCACCGAAAGGATCGTGGCGTAGTAGTTGCGGATGAACTTGCCGAAGTCCTCGAGACCGTAGAGGTTGCCGTCGATGCCGTGCCAGGTGGCGATGCGGTCTTCTACCCACTGCGGCAAGGGATCGAGCAGGCGGGCCGTTTCGGGTTCGGTGGCGGGAATGTCGTCGAAGGCGTGCTCGTAGGGCTTGTCGGGAATCCAGACCCCGTGCGGCGCTTTGTGGCCCAGGCAAAGCAGAAAGGGCTTGTCGTGCGGCTGCGAGAGCCAGTCGACCGCGAAGTCCGTGACCACGTTGGTGTAGTAGCCGGGGACCTCGCGGCGCTCGCCGTTGACGTTGAAGGTCGTATCCCAGTAGGTTCCCTGCCCTTTGTGGCTGATCCAGTAGTCGAAGCCCGGGCGCTTCTCGTCGTTGTCCTCGCCCATGTGCCACTTGCCGATATAGGCGGTCTCGTAGCCGGCGTCGTGCAGCGCCACCGGAAAGCTCGGCAGGTCGACCGGGTACTCGGTGAAGTTGTTGAGCACGCCGTGGCTGTGGGCGTAGCGTCCGGAGAGAAAGCTGGCGCGCGACGGCGAGCACAGCGAGGTGGTCACGAAGGCGTTGGCGAAACGCACGCCTTCATTGGCGATGCGGTCGAGGTTGGGCGTCTTGAGAAAGGGATGCCCAGCCGCCGAGAGCGCGTCCCAGCGCTGGTCGTCGGTGAGGATGAAGACGACGTTGGGACGAGCGGCGGTCTCCGGCTGGGGCGACGAGCAGGCCGCGGCGGTCAGCGACGCGGCGCCGATGCGGAGAAAGTCTCTACGGTTGATCATGGGCTGCGGGGACAGCCGTCACGGTATCACCGCAGCCGAATCGATGGCAATTCGCGCTCGGGACCCCCAACACACTGCTTAGTTGGAGGCGCCGAACGGAATCGGGAGCCCCAGCGGCCCGGTGGTGGTCGAGTTGGTGTTTTGGTTCGTCGACGGCCGCCGTTGGGGCGCGGTGCGCGTGGGACGCGACAGGGCGTTGTCGAAGGTCAGCTCTTCGGGCGTGAAGTCCATGTCGCGGTCGAGCACCATCTCGAGCTGGGTGCCCTGCTCGAGCACCGCGTCCGGCCCGCGCGTCAGCAGCACGCCAGCCAAGCCCGCCGCTGCGCCGACAGCCGAGCCCATGCCCAGGCCGCGGATGGGGTTGCCGCCGGCCGCGCCCGCGATCACGCCGACGCCTGCTCCGGTGGAGGCGGCTCCGGCCACGGTCTTGGCGTCATCGCCCTTGCCGCCTTGCCCCTTGATCTCGCCGCTCTCGCGGTCGAGGGTCTCCTCGGAGGTCCCTTCCAAAGCGCCCAGGCTGCCGCGGAAGTCGCGGATCACGCCGTTGGGCAGGATCATCTGCTCGAAGACGATGTGCATCTCGGCCTTGCCCTTCACGCGTCCGGCGCGTTTGACCTCGGTCACCTGGCCGGTGACGTAAGCCCCTGCGGGAATGACGATGCGGCCGTCGAGGGCAACGGGAAAGACGCTCTCCAGATAGATCCGGTCCCCCGGAGCGGAGTTCTTGGTGCTGACGGAGTTGATCAGAGCCAGGGGGATGCGGGTGCCGCGCGGGATGACGATGTCGCCCTCGGGCGGCTCGGTCCGTTCGATGAGCTGCGCAGGAAGCGCGGGGAACAGCAGCAGAAAACAGAGAGCGAAGCGGCGCATGGCGGTCGACCTTGTTCGGTTGGACCTAGAATACTCCCGGTCGGTTCCGACGCAGCCCGTTAAATCCGTGTAAAAGCGAACAGAAGGGCGCACTTGGGGCTTCGCTCACATCGCGTCGTCGAGGTCTCCGGTCAGCAGCATCCCTTCGATGACCACCGCCGCCTGCCAGACGCGGTTGAGGGCTCGGACGTAGTCGCGCTGCAGCTCGAACCAGCCGCGCTGCGCAATCAGGGCCTGGGGATAGGCCGCGGCCATGCGCTGAAAGCCGGCCATCTGCAGCCGGTAAGCCTCTTCGGCGCGGGGCAGCATCTCCTCCCGATAGCGCTTGGCCAGGATGGCGGAGGAGGCGAACTCGGCGTAGACGGCGGCCAAGCGTTCGTGCAGTGAGAGCTTCACCCACTCGGCTTCGGCGCGGGCGCCCTCGAGCTCAGCCTTGGCGGCGGCGATGCCGGCCCGGTTGCGGTTGAACAGGGGCAGGTCGACGCCGACCTGAAAGAAGGCCTCCCGGCCGATGGGCTGGCCGCGGATGAAGATGGCGGGGTTGTGGCGAAAGCCGCCCTCGGCCTTGATGTCGGGCACGACCTGGGCCCGCTCGCGATCCACGCGCGCTTCGGCGCGGGCGATCTCGGCGGCGGCGTGGTCGAGCTCGGGGCTCTCGGCGAGGATTCTCTCGATAGCGTCCTGGTGGGTCAGGACCGGCAGCTCCTCGAGCGCCCCGGCGAGATCGCGCCGAGCCATGGCAGGGTCTCCCATGGCGGCGGCCAGTTGACGCCAAAGCGACTCCTGCTCCAGGCGGGCCTGCTCGAGAGCCATCTCCGCGCCCTGCGCCTCGATCTCGGCCTGCAACAAGTCCGGCCGGTCCGCTTGGCCGACATTGGCGAGCTGCCGGGTCACCGTCACGGCTTCGCGGGCCACGCCGGCCAGGCGGGTCTGCACCTCCACCAAGCGTCCGGCGGCCAGGGCGGCGTAGAACAGGGCCCGCATGTGGTTGAGGGCCCGCTGCCGCTGCGCGTCGAGATCAGCCTCTGCGGCGCTGCGCTCGTGCTCGCGGACGCGCTGTTCGAGGCTGAGCTTGCCGCCGGTGACGATGCGTTGCTCGATGAAGGCGCCGAACTCGCCGCCGCGCAGCTCGGGGACGCGGCTGAGCTCGTCGCCGGTGGCCCCGATGGTGGGGTTGGGATAGCGGCCGGCCTGCTTGCGGCGCGCCTCGGCGGCGTCCACGGCGGCGGCGACCTTGCGCAACGAGGGGTGCCTTTCGAGCGTGATGGCCTCGGCGTCGGCGAGGGTGAGCGGCTCTTGCGCCGGGCAGAGGGCGGCTGCGCAGAGAAGCAGGAGGAGGCCTCTCATGCCTTTTCCCGGCGCTCCCGCTCGAGCTGCGCGATGTGGTCGAAGCCGGCGTCGTCGAGCACCCGCAGGTAAGTCATCATGCCCATCGTGGCGGCCGTCCAGCCCTGGCGCAGCCCGTGGTTGCGCGGCTCGTCGGCGTAGTCCTCATCCATGGGCATCCACATATCCTGGGGAAAGCCCGGGGTGAGCCCGGCGTCCGGCGCCGGCGCGACCGTCGCGCCATGGTGGGCGTGCTCCGGCGGGTGGTGGGCGGAGTGATCCGTCGCGGGATTCGCGGCCTGCTCCGGGCGGGCGACCATGGTCGAAGTCGGCCGTTCGGCGTCGGCGGCCATCCCCAGGCCGCGGCCCAGGGCCGGACCGTTGTGGTCGGCCAGGGCGGCGCCGCCCACGATGCCCATGCCGTGCTCCATGCTGCCGCCAGAGATCATGCCGGCGCCGCCGTGGGACATCGGTCCGACCATCGAGACCATCTGGTTCATACCGTGGTGCGGCAAGTGGCAGTGCAGCATCCAGTCGCCGGGGTTGGTCGCCTCGACCTCCACGGTGCGGACCTGCGCCACGCCCACCAGAGTGGTGTTGCCGCGAATCCAGGCCGTCTCGGGAACCCGGCCGCCCTCGGTGCCGGTCATCGTCCACTGGTAGCCGTGCAGATGCATCGGGTGGTGGTCCATGCCGAGGTTCACGAAGCGAAACCGCACGCGCTCGCCCACCCGGCAGACGGCCGGAATGATGTGCGGACCGGAGCGGCCGTTCATGGTCAGCCAGTTGAACTCCATCGACAGCGTGTTGGGCACGGTGTTGTTGGGCAGCAGCGCGAACTCCTGCAGGATGTAGCCGTAATCCCTGTCCACCGCCGGCAGGTAGTTCTGTTTGGGATGGATGATGAACCAGCCGATCATCCCGAACATCTGCTGCATGGCCATGTGGGAGTGGTAGAAGAACGAGCCGTGCTGGTGCAGGGTGAACTCGTAGGTGAACCGGCCGCCGGGCGGCACCGGATCTTGCGAGATGCCGGGCACGCCGTCCATCTCGATCGGCACCTCGAGGCCGTGCCAGTGCACCGTCGTCATCTCGGGCAAACGGTTCTCGAAGACGATGCGGACGCGGTCGCCCTGGTGGACCTCGATGGTCGGTCCCGGCATGGAGCCGTTGTAGCCCCACAGGTCCATCACGCGCCCCTTGACGAGCTCCACACGCACGGGTTCGGCGACCAGGTGGAACTCCTTGGCGCCGTCGACGACCTCGAAGGGCAGTTTGGGGACGCCGGGAACCTCGACCGGGACGGGCGGAGGCTGCGCCCGCAGAACGTCGCGGCCGGCCCAAGCTCCGCCGCCCCAGGCGGCCAGCTTCCGAAAGAAGTCGCGTCGCTGTTTCATCGCTCGCCTCTACTTTGGCGCCATTGCGGCTCGTCCAGGTAGTCAGCGCACGGTCACGGGCTTGCCCCGCAGGGCGAAGGCGGTGAAGAAGCCCGCGTCGAGCCCCTCGGCTGCGAAGGCCCCCCGCGCGGGCAGGCTCGCCAAGCCCACGAACAGCGCCGCCGTGGAGGAGACGCCGCTGCCGGCGCTGGCGGGAACGTTCGCCAGATAGTCGGCGTGGATCGTGAAGCGACCCGCGTCTGCAGGGGCCGTGCAAAACAGCGTGGAGGTCACGTTGTTGTTGTTATTGGCCGCGTCGGAGCTGATCAGCAGGATGCGGACGTAGTCCGCGGCGGCATCGGCCGGCGTCCACTCGACGGTCAGCCCGGCGGAGCGGTCGACGGCGGAGCCCCCGCCCTGGATCGTCCAAGCCGGCGGCGCGGGCGTCTCCGCCCCGGCCTGAAAGGTCCCGACAGCCGCCGTTCCCTTGCCTTCGAGGGTGTAGCCGCCCGGCTCCAGATAGTGCTCTTGCGGGGAGCTGAACAGCGTCTCGTACAGCCCCGTGCCCGGCGTGGTGGTGAGAAAGCGCGAGCCGCCGGGCCCGCGCACGATGAGTTGCCCCGCGTCGAGCGGAGAGGAGAAGCGGAGGTCCGGGCCGACGTTGCGGATGCCGCCGGCGGAGTCCCGCTCGGTGTAGACGGCGCAGGAGCCCAGCGGCGGCAGCGAGAAGGCCGGGTTGAAGTGCCAGCCGCGCTGGTTGAGGGCCTCGAACGAGCCGGCGCCAGTGTCCTGCGTATCGCTGACCGAGCCGGCCTCGAAGAGCACGCGGGAGAGCAGCGCCAGGCCGATGCGATCGGCTCCGGCGGGCCCCACGTGCGGCGCCAGGGGATCGTCGCAGCGGCCTCCGTCCGCGTCGATCGAAAGCGTCGCGACGTTGCTGACCACGCCGCCGGCGACGCGAAACCAAAGCGGCGCGTAGCAGCCTTCGGAGGCGTCGGAGGGAACCTCGACGACGATCTGGTCCAAGCCGGCGAACTCAGGACTGCGGCCGGCGTAGAGCACATTGGTCGCCTTGGCTCCGCCGACAAAGACTTCGAGACCGGCCTGGGCGCTCAGGTCGACCACTGCACCGGCGTCGAGCGGCCGCAGGTTGTCCGCGCCGGCGATGGCGCCGAGCCCGGTGGCCCACAGCGTGATCACCTGCCCCGGCCGGGCGCTGCGCTCGGTGGAGTTGAGCGGTTGATCGGCGGCTGAGACGTAGTTGTTGGCGATGGCCGGCCCGCGGCCGGAGGCGTTTACGGTGAACAGGCCCACGGCCGACGGCGCGATGGTGACGTCGACCGGCACCGAGTTGGCGTTGCCGTCGCGGTCATCGAAGCGGATGCGCAGAGTCGCCGGGCCGATGGGCGCGTTGGACGGCATGATGGCGTTGACCTGCGCTTCGCTGACGAACAAAGGGATGACGGCGATGTCCGGGAAGCCCGCCCGCGACACCGTAATCGTCACCCCGCCCAGCGACGGCGACAGGGGGAACGTGGTCGCCTGCACGGCCGTGAGCGGACCCACGGCCTTGCCGAATACCGAGAAGATCGAGCCCTGCGCGATGGCGCCGCTGGCGAACTCCGGCGGCTGGTAGCTGGCGGCGTTGACGACGCTGCTGGAAACGAACACCGGGTGGGCTCGCGCATCGAAACAAAACCCCAGAATCCACGCCGCGCACACCACCCCCGCCCAGGCCCTAACCATGCCTCTGATTCTACGAGGCCGTGCTATCCTCAGACCTTGGTCCGGCCTACAATGCGGTTGCCAATCGCACTTTTTTCGCTCGCATTGCTACTGAATTCGCCGGTCCGAGGCCAACTGATCGAGGCTTCCGTGTATGGCGGATCGACTCGGGCTCACGGCGAGGATTTAGGGCGTTTCGGCTTCGCGCAGCAACCGATTACTCTCGAGAACGGCTTCAAGACGGGCGTGCGGCTGAGCCTCAACAGCGGTCCGCTGACCGGCCACGAGCTCAGCTACGGTTACGAGCGCTACAACCTGGAGATCGGCGGGCAGACCGAGTCGAAGGCGAGCGTGCAGCAGTTCTTCTACGACTTCGTGGTGCACTTTACGCCGCGCTCGGTTTCGATCCGTCCGTTCGTGCTGGCCGGCGCCGGCTACGCCAACTTTTCGCCCGGCGACGGTGGGGTTTTTGCCGGAGCGGGCGGAACCAACGAGTTCGGCGTGAACTTCGGCGGCGGGTTGAAGATCAAGATGCACCGCTTCTTCGGCATCCGCTTCGACGTCCGAGATCACTTGACGCGCAAACCGAACTTCCTGGATCTTTCCGGCCTCAGCGGTGGATTGCACCGCATGGAGTACTCCGCCGGCGCCTCGTTCCTGTTCTGAGCCCCGCCCCGAAGGATGCGCGGCGCGCGGATCGGCTACACTAGCCAACGCCGTGACCAGCCCCCTTACCCGCCGCTCCCTTCTCGCCGCCGCCGCTGCCGCTTGGGCCGCGCCGAGTCCGTCGTCCGCCGCCGCATCCGCTCTGGCGCCACGGCAGGCCGACGGCATCGACTGGTATGACGTCACCCAATGGGGCGTCGAAGGCAAGGGCTGGGACGACACTGCGCGCTACTTCGACCGGCTGCCGGCCCGCGCCGAGAAGACCGTGCGCAAGGCGGTGTGGGACCTCAGCCGGCACTCCGCCGGCATGCTCGTCCGCTTCGAGACCGACGCGCCGGCCATCCACTGCCGTTACGACCTCTACCTCGACCGCATCGCCATGCCGCACATGCCGGCCACCGGCGTCAGCGGCATCGACCTCTACGCCCGCGACCGGACCGGGAGAGACCGCTGGCTGGGCGTCTCGAAACCGACCGAGAAGCACGTGATGGCGGCGCTGGCGGACCCGATCGACAAGCCTGTTCATGGGACTCGCCTCTACACGGCTTATCTGCCGCTGTACAACGGCGTGGACGCGCTGGAGATCGGCGTGCCGTCGGGCTCGGCGTTCCAGCCCGTGGCGCCGCGCAAGAAAGGGGCGATCCTGTTCTACGGCACCTCGATCATGCACGGCGCTTGCGCCTCGCGCCCCGGCATGTCGATCAGCGGCATCGTCGGCCGGCGTCTCGATCGGCCGGTCCTCAATCTGGGCTTTTCCGGCAACGGACAGCTCGAGATGGAGGTCGCCGAATTCTTGGCGGAGCTCGACCCGGCGGTCTACGCCATCGACTGTCTACCGAACCTGCAAGGCGAGCAGGTCGCGGAGAGGACCGAGCCGCTGGTGCGGCGGCTACGCGAAGCCCGCCCGAAGACCCCGATTCTGCTGGTGGAGGACCGTACCTACGCTTACGCCTGGCTACGCGAATCGGCCCGCAAACGCCACGAAGGCAGCCGCGCGGCCTTCCACAAGGCCTATCAGAACCTGCTGCAGGCGGGCGTGAAGGGACTCGCCTATCTGCCCGGCGACGGCCTGCTGGGCCAAGACGACGAAGCCGCCACCGACGGCTCGCATCCGAATGATCTGGGCATGACGCGGTACGCCGACGCCTACGTGAAGGCCCTGAATCCTCTGCTGGGGTAGGCCGGCGATGCGTTTGCCGGCGGCCCTGTTCCTGCTCGCGGCGTCGCTGGCCGCGCAGACGGGCTTTCGCGACCGCATGCGGGAGATTCCCGCCGACCGGAAGTTCACGGTCGCCGACCAGAGCGACTCGCCGGAGCCATCGCCCAACCCCAAGGGCTGGTACCACTCCGTGGCCGGCGTGGCGGCGACTGCCGAAGGTCTGGTGGCCGTCTACCGGCGCAGCGACAGCCACACCGCCGTCTCCACCGACATCATGGTCGCCTACTCGGCCGACGGCGGCCGAACCTGGACCGGCCATCACTCGATCTCCCACTTGGACGTCTGGCAAGATCAGGCCGTCTGGGTGGCACCTCAGCTCAGCCGCCTCCGGGACGGCCGCTTGGTCATCCTGGTCGATCGCGGACAGCGCCGATCGGGCGCCGATTGGCCGATGCTGGCGTCGTGGCAGAAACCCGGCCGCGGCATGTCCAACCATGTCTTTTGGAGCCACGACCAGGGCCGCACCTGGAAGGGGCCGTTCCAGATCGACGCAGTCGGCGGCGAACCCGGCTACATCGCCGAGCTCAGCGATGGGACCCTGCTGTACACGCGCACCGACTCCGCCGTGAGCGACAAGCTCTGGAACCCACCGCAGCCCTGGGGCGACATCTACTACAAGAACGCCGCCGTGCTCTCCGACGACGGCGGCTGGAGTTGGAAGCGCACGGCCTCGATCTCCGACAACCCGTTCCAGGGCGACTGTGAGGTCGGCATGGCGGAGGTCTCCCCCGGCCGGCTGCTGGCCGCCACCCGCATCGGCTTCAACAACGGCGGCTACGGCCAGCCGAGCCGGCTGATCGAGAGCCGCGACGGCGGCCGGACCTGGCTGGAGGACGACGCGCGCTTGGCGCCGTTCTACGGCCAGCGCGTAGTGCTCGGCAAGCTCGCCTCCGGCAAGCTGCTGGCGACCTACCGCCATCGCTGGGGCGGTCCGGGGACGTATGCGCTCGTCTTCGACGCCGACGAACGCTTCGAGTTCCAGCCGTCGATCTACGTTTGGGACGAATCGCGCGTGCAGCTCGGCGCGGAGGCTCTGACCATCCACAGCGGCGAGGGACCGGCGGCGGCGGTCGATTATTCCCTCTACCCGGCCCAGGCGCCCGATTCAAGGGTGGAGGTCGAAGCCGAGCTGCGGGTGGAAGAGTCCGAAGCCAACGGCACGGCGATCAGCGCCGGCGCCTGGGTGCACATCCTGCCGGACAGGGTCTTTTTGGGGGACCGCCCGGAGAGCGGCTTCGCGCTCGACGCGACGAGTTGGCGGCGCTACCGAATCGTGCGCGACGAGGGCCGCCTGCGGATCTTCGTCGACGGCGAGAAGAAACTCGACGTGCCGGCGGCCGGGCTCGAAACGCGGTACGTGCATTTCGGCAACCGCACGGGCCGCTATCACCAGAACCGCTCCCTCAGTCACTGGCGGTTCGTGCGCGCCCGGGTCGATAACGCCGAGGACTACTCGATCGACTGGTCCTGGACGCCGTCGAAAGGCTACCCGGACCAATTCCGCCGGAGTCGGGAAGTGTTGCTCGATCGCAGCGTGGACAGCGGCTATTCCTCCTGGACCCAGCTCCCGGACGGCCAGATCGTCATTCTCGACTACACCAACGAAAGCCTGGAATCGGCCAGCTCTCCCTCCGGCCCCCAGACTTGGATCCGCGCTTACACAACCACGGAAACCTGGTTAACGGATGGCCGGTAGGGCGGCGCAGTCCCCCGCGATTTTTCTGGAAAGTTCGCCAAAACGGTTCTATACTTCCTCAGCTTTCCCGAACAATCCGTTTCGGGGGTGAATGAGGTTTAGGAAACATGTGCAAACACTTTCTCGTTTTGGCGCTGTTCTCCAGCGCCCTTCCTCTTTGGTCCGCCACGGAGTTCCACCACTTCACGGCGATCATGTCCCCTTCGGCCGAGAATCCGGTCATCTCCGATAAGACGGGGGCCGGAGAGGCCGCCATCGGCATTCGGCTCGAGCGGGGGGCCGACGGAGCGATCACCGACGCGGTGATCGACTTCGACATCCAACTCTATCTGGGGCAGGCCGAGCAACTGGTCGCGATGCACATCCATCGGGCCGGTCCGGGCGCCAACGGTCCGATCGTGATCTCGTCGGGCGGACTCGATTTCTCCACCCCGGCCATCGACGCCGAAGCCGGCGACCTGCGGATCTTCAAACAACGGCTGGCCTCGATGGACCCCACGGTCCTGGAAGCCGTCGCCGGCATTCTGGCCAACCCCGGCGGCTACTACGTGAACATTCACTCCACGTCGAAGCGGTCCGGGCTCATTCGCGGACAACTTCAGAACAGCCCCGAGACGCTGATCTCGATGGCGACGCAACAGGGGGCTGACAACGGCGAGGCGATCGACACTCTGACCGAGCTGGCGATGACCCTGCGTACGACAGTGAACAACATCGCCCGGCGCCTGGGCTTGGTCCCCGCGCCGTAGCCGCCCCTACTTCTTCTTGGACTTGGAGGCGCCGCCGAGGGCCTGAGCCACCGGCGGCGCCGTCTTGGAAACCCCGCAGAACTCGTCGAGCATCGCCACGAAAACGGGCATGTAGAGGTGCTGGTCGTGCCAAGTCCGGCCGCTGACCAGGTTGCCGTCCCGCACGAGCCCCTCGTTGACGAAGCTCGCGCCCACGGCCTCTACATCGATCTGGCATTTGGGAACGGTCGCGATGCGGCGGTCGCGAATGACGTCGGCCGCAGCCACCAACTCCGCTCCGTGGCAGACCGAGCAGACCGGCTTGCCGACCTCGAAGAAACTCTTCAGAGTCGCCATCAGGTGCTGATCGTAGCGGATGTACTCCGGCGCCCTGCCGCCTGTCAGGAACGCTCCCACGAACTGCACGGGGTCGATGTCGCGGAAAGCCAGCGTCGCCTGGATGTGGTAACCGGCGGTCTCACGGGTGATGTCCCAGCCGGGCGGGATCTCGTGCAGAACCATCTGGTACTGGCGCGCTTCCGGACCCGCCACGACGACTTCATACCCTCCTTCCTTGAGCCTGTAGTAGGCGTAGAGCGTGTCCATCACTTCCGCTGCGTCCCCGACGGGGAGTAGTACCTTGGCCATGTCGCCGAAAGTGTGACGTTTCTAACTGGTGGCGTCAAGGCGTGGGTAACCTTTTCTGGGGTTTTTGTTACAGGGTCGAAACGTAACGCGATTTACAGTTTTGCGGAGGCGCTCGACCAGCGGGCGATCGCCGGGAATGTGCGGGCGCGGGCGCCATATACTCGGGGAGAAGATTGCAGGCTCGCGCCCGCGAGCCGTCCGCGTCACAGGATCGATCCGGAAGCCCCCTGTCATGCGATTTTTCTTATTCTGGCTGGCCGCCTCAGCCGCTTCTTTGCCCGCGCAGACGCTGATCCAGACCGACAAGGAGCTGATCGACTTCTTTCGGCTCAAGTCGGCGCCGGGCGTCTATCAGCTCTCGGCCCGCACTTTCAGCAAGCCCGGCACGGCCACTTTTGGGGCCGACGGCGGCAATCTCAGCGGCACGGCCGAAGAGCCGATCGTGATTCGCGGCGCGGGAGTGGGCGTGACGATCATCGAGTGCCCGCAAGTCTGCTACTTCGCGGCCAACGAGAACGTGGTTTTCGAGGACCTCACCATCCACGGGGCGATCAATAGCGATCACCTCCGGAACTGGACGTTTCGCCGGGTGGCCTTCACGGACGTCGCGACGCCTGGCGGGCCGAAGCCGACCTTCGGCGGCCAGGGCGGAGCGATCGTCTTCAAGACCGCCGGCGGAGGCAGCGGAGGCGGCCCCCTCCGGTTCGAGGACTGCCTCTTCTCGCCCGCCGACCTGCCCAACCGCGACACGACTCTCGACTTCGTGGGCGTGCAGGGCGTGGCGATCGTGGATTCGGTGTTCGAGCGCTGCAACCGGGCCTGCTTGCAGGCCAAGGGCGGGTCGGGGGTCGAGATCCCCTATACCTTCGAGAACAACTTGATTCTCGATGGAGGCGAGCGCGGCGTCTTCGTCGGCGGCGCCACCGACCGAGGCTTGTTCGCACCGCCGATCGAGACGGCCCAGCACGAGTTCGGCGGAGCGACCATTCGGAACAACGTGATCATCGGGGGCAAGGCCTGCTTCGCGGCTTCGACCTTCGGCGGGCCGATCCTGTTCGAGAACAACCTCTGCTACGGGCAGTCTCTGTTCCTGTGGCGCATGCTGCTCGAGAGCGGTGAGGCGGAGATCGCGCGCAGCGGCAACATCACCTTCCGCCGCAACATCTTCGCCGCTTTTACCGGCGAGAACGAGTTCGCCTTCAACTATTCGGTGGCCGCCAGCGACCGCGGCCACTTCGATTGGCCCTCGATCCGCTTCGAGAACAACGCCTTCGAAAGAGACCCGCAAGCCGGCTCATACTGGCCGGCGGTCACGATCGCCGATGACAACCACTTCGGCATGGACCTCGGCATGGTGCTCGAGGACGGAGTTCCGCATGCGACCGCTCCGCTGATCCTGGACTCCGGCATCGGGCCGAGCGGCTACTTCGGCAAGCCGAAGCTGGCGGCCGGCGGCGTGCTCAACGCGGCGTCGTTCCGCGGCGGAGTGTTGGCCCCGGACCAGATCATCTCGATCTTCGGCGCGGGCTTCGCGAATCAAGTGTTCGCAGCCACGACCACGCCCCTGCCGCTGGAGTTGGGCGGCGTGAAGGCGGTTTTGCTGGACGCCTTCGGCTTCAGCCTCCAACTGCCGCTGCTGGCCGTGGCGCCGGGGCAGATCAACGCCGTGATCCCGACCGGCGCCGCTGCGGGCAAGGGCTTGCTGCAAGTGCTCGTGCCCGGCGAAGACGCGGTTGCGGCGGAGGTCGAGCTGGCGACCATCGCCCCTGGGTTGTTTGCCGCCAACGCCGGCGGACAGGGCGTCGCCGCGGCGGCCGCCGTGCGGATCGGCGCCGACGGCAGCGAGTCGTCCGTCGGCGTGTTTCAGGGGGCGGGGCCGGTGGTCGGTGCGCCGATCGATTTGGGGCCGGGAGGCGAGCAGGTGGTGCTGCTGCTGTTCGGCACCGGCCTTCGCCGGGCTCACGTGGTGGAAGCCACTATCGGCGGGGTAGCAGCAACCGTAGCCGGGTTCGCCGCGCAGCCGGAGTTCGTCGGGCTGGACCAGATCAATGTGATCCTGCCCCGGGAACTGGCCGGCCGCGGCGAAGTCGACGTCGCTGTCACGGTCGACGGCGAACCGCTCAACGTCGTCACGATCACGATTCTGTGACTTCGGACGGAGCGGCCGGGGCCAGTTCCTCGAGCAGGGCTCGGTAGCCAGCCCGGGCGTTCTCCAGCGCATAATGCTCGCGAACGCGGGCGCGCCCGGCTTCTCCCATTTGGCGGCGGCGCTCGGGATCGGCCAGCAACTCCAAAATGGCGTTCGCCAGCCGGGCCTGCTCGTCCTGACCGCCTTCGACCACGATGCCGCACTCTTCGGTGACGGCCTCGCTCACAGCGCCGACGTCCACCGAGACGACGGGCACCCCCATCGCCAGGGCCTCCAGGGCAACCAGGGGGACGCCCTCGGCGGCCGAGGTGATCACGAGCAGGTCCGCCATCGCCAGAATTTGCGCCGGCTCGTCCACATGGCCGTACAGACGGAAACCGATGGGCCCCTCGGCGACGCCCGGATGGTCTTCACGATCCATGCGCAACGCCGTGATGCGGCTGGCCAGCGGCTCCTCCTCCGGCCCCGTGCCGGCGATGAGAAACTCCACTCGGCGTCCGGGTTCGGTGCGGCGGATCTCCCGAGCGATCTCGGGCAGCAGTTGCGGGCGCTTGACGGCGTCGAGGCGGCCGATGAACGCTACCGCGCCCACGCTGCGAGGCAGCCCCTCGTCCTGCCGCAGTAGGGCCCGGTTGTACTTGCGCGGGTCAAAGCGGCGCAGGTCCACGCCGTTGGGGACGTATCGCACCGCCTCCTCGGCAATGTCGAGCCGCAGCAGCTTGTCGCGGCCGGCCTCGGAGACGACCAGCCGGCGGTCGATGGCCGAGGCGACGTCGAGCGTAGCGTCCAGGAAGTCCCACTCGTCGTCGACGGCGTGCAGCAGGTCCGCGATGCGGATCTCCGGTCGCTTCTGCTCGATCGCGGGCAGGACGCCATAGGCGGCCATCGAGTTTTGGACGATCAGGGCGTCGAGCTCCCAGTTGAGGGCCATCGAGTAGAGGGCCTGCGGGACCTGCTCGATCGGCAGCAGCTTCTCGAGGTCGTAGATCTGGTCTGCCACGCCGCGCCACTCCGGCAGCAGGCGCCGCTCGTGGGACTGTGTGGCGAGCAGCAGGACCTCCCAGCGGGAGCGGTCGATCTGGCGGGCGAGCTCGAGCAGCACGGTCTCGGCCCCGCCCACGCCGAGGTGCGGCGTGACCAGCGCCAAACGGGGCTTGGTCTTGCGAGGCGGGATGTAGTCGAGGCGTTCGATCAGGTGACCGTCGATGAGAGCTGCGCGCGGCTGGAAGCGCAGGTAGAAGCTCAGGTCGAACACCGTGCGCCCGAACCAAGCGTTGACGCGTTCCTTGAGGCGCAGTGGGATCAGGCGCAGCAGCAGGGCAAGCGGGCGGCGGCGCCAGGCGTTCCACGACAGCAGCTCCGCGTTGGCCAAGTGGCGGTGCAGCCGCGGCCAAAAACCCTGCGGCGCGGCGCCGGCTGGAGCCGGAGGGCGCTCCACCGACGAGTCAGCCGAGGCGAGGACCACTGTGCCCGGAGCTTCCAGACGGCAACGCCAGGGCAGCCGCCGGACTTCCCCGCCCTGCTTCGGCTCGGGCCACTCCAGCGCCCGCCGGGCTACGCCGAGCGGCCCGGCGAAGCTGCGCAGCGACGGCGGGGGGGCGTCGCCGGTGTCTTTCCAGGTCACCCAATCGGCCTGGCGCAGTCCCCAGAAACACTCCTCCAGCGCTTGAGGGTGCAAGCGTCCGCCGGCGGCCACCCACAGGAAGGCCGACGCCGGGGAACGATCCAGAATCGTCGCCTCGTCGTCGACCTGCAGGACTTGATAGTCCTGCAAAGTCTGGTTCGACAGGTCCGGCGGCGGACCGGAGCTGACCACGCAGACCGACGGCGCCCAGGCGCGCTTCACGCGCAGGCGGCCCTCGGGCGAGAGCAGCTCCGGGTTGGTCTCTTCCATGTGCGCCCAGTTGGAAGCGTGCCGGTCCAGCCCGGTGTAGTGCAGACCCCGGCCGTGGGTGCGGTAGCGGAACAGCGGCTGCGGGATGTACAGCCCATAGTGGCCGCCCCGCGCCAGTCGCAGGTAGAACGACCAGTCTTCATAGCCCCAGCGGTGCCACTCGTCGTAGCCGCCGACCTGTTCCCACACCGCCTTGGGCACGAAGCAGCAACAGGCCAAGAAATTCTCGTTGAGCAACCGGTAGAGGTTGTACTCGCCGGGCTGCTGCAGGTAGTTGAAATCGCCGAAGACGTGGTAGTCGAAGTAGGCGAAGCCGCAGTCCGGCCGTTGGGAGAGCTGCTCGTAGCAGACGGCCATCATCGAAGGCTCGAGCAGGTCGTCGGCGTCAAGGGGAACTACGTACCGCCCACGCGCTTCGCGAAAGCCGGTGTTGCGGGCGCCGGCCAGGCCGCGGTTCTCCTGATGGACCACGCGGATGCGGGCGTCGCCGCGCTGCTCGATGGAAGCCAGCAGGGCCTGCGCTTCCGGCCGGTCGCTGCCGTCGTCCACGACGATCAGCTCCCAGTGCGGCCAGCTCTGCCGCTCGACGCTCGCCACGGCTTCGAGCAGGAAGCTCTCGGGGTTGTAGGCCGGGATGACGGCCGAAATCAAAGGGAGATCGGACATCTCCTGCTTGGCTCGCCAGTATCGCCGCTCAGACGATCGACCGCAACAAGCCGCCTTCGACCTTGATGGCGGCGCCGTTGGTGGCCGACGAAAGAGGACTGGCGAGGTAGGCCACGGTGGTGGCGACCTCGCGCGCTTCAATGAGCCGCTGGAGCAGGGAGGCGGGGCGATGTTTGGCGAAGAACTCGCTCTCTACCTCGGCGTCGGTCGCGTCGGGGTTCGTCGACATGCTGCGCAGGAAGTCGACGATGCCTTCCGAACGCGTCGGGCCGGGCAGCACGGAGTTCACGGTGACGCCGGTCCCCTTGGTCGTCTCCGCCAAGCCGCGGCTGACGGCGAGCTGGGCGGACTTGGTCATGCCGTAGTGAATCATTTCCGGCGGCGTCTGCACGCCCGACTCGCTGCTGATGAACAGGATGCGGCCCCAGTTGCGGTCGAGCATGCCGGGCAGATAGGCCCGGGACAGCCGGACGCCGCTCATCACGTTGACCTCGAAGATGCGCAGCCAGTCGGCGTCGGCGATGTCGGAGAACGGCTTGGCCTCGTAGACGCCGAGATTGTTGACCAGAACGTCCACCGAAGGCAGTTGCTCGAGCACGGCGGCGGCGCCGGAGGCCTGGCCGAGGTCGGCCACCAAGCCGTTGACGGGCCCCTCGATCTCGGCCAGGGCCGCGTCGACCTTCGCCTGAGTGCGACCGACGATCGTCACGGCCGCCCCTTCTGCGGCGAGCGTCTGGGCGATGGCGAGCCCGATGCCGGCCGTCGAACCGGTGACCAAGGCGGAGATTCCTTCGAGTTGAAGATTCATTGCGGCGGCTCCGCTCTCAGGGTAGCGACTTTCCCGGCCGGGTCCGCAGCGCTGTCGCCGGAGAATCGGTTGTGGGACAATACTGCCCGCCATGCGACGCCTCGGATTCTTGCTCCTGCTCCTCCCCGCCCTGGCGGCGGCCGACGTTCGGCTGCCGTCGTTGATCGGCGACCACATGCTGGTGCAGCGCGACCAGCCGATCCGGCTGTGGGGCTGGGCCGAGCCGGGCGAGCAGGTTTCGGCCGCTATGGCGGGCCATTCGAGCCAAGCCGTCACCGGCCCGGACGGCCGCTGGCGCGTGGACCTGATGCCGCTGCCTGCCGGCGGTCCGCACAAGCTGGAGATTCAGGGCAAGAACAAGATCACTGTGGACGACGTCCTGGTGGGCGAGGTCTGGGTCGGTTCGGGCCAGTCGAACATGGGCTTCCAGGTGCGTAACGCCATCCACGCCGACAAGGAGATCGCCTCCGCCACCGACGGCCAGATCCGGCTCTTCCAGGTGAAATTGGAAACGGCCTTCACGCCGAAGGACGACGTGACCGGCGAGTGGATGGTGTGCAGCCCGAAGACGATTCCGACCTTCACCGCGGTCGGTTACTTCTTCGCCCGGCACCTGCGGCAGAAGCTGAACATCCCCGTGGGCGTGATCCAGTCGGCCTGGGGCGGCACTCCGGCTGAAGCCTGGACGCCTCGCGAGACGCTGGACAACGACGACGAGCTGCACGCCTTCCTGGAGCGGTGGAACCGCCAGATGGAAGCCTATCCGCGGACCAAGGTGCGCTTCGACGGCCAGTTGGCGAAGTGGGAGGCCTCCAAGCAAGGCCCTCGGCCGAGAGAGCCCGCGGGCCCCGGCCATCAGCACCAGCCGACCGTCCTGTACAACGCCATG
Source organism: Acidobacteriota bacterium (assembly GCA_016125275.1). Classification (GTDB taxonomy): domain Bacteria; phylum Acidobacteriota; class Terriglobia; order Bryobacterales; family UBA6623; genus RI-231. The sequence continues at coordinate 762,762 of WGMB01000002.1, forward strand.
ATCGCGCCGCTGACGCCGTACGCCATCGGCGGGGCCATTTGGTACCAGGGCGAGAACAACGCCAGCCGCGGCCAGGGATACGAGTACGAGCATCTGATGCGCTCCATGATCGAGGCTTGGCGCCAGAAGTGGGGCGTCGGCGATTTTCCGTTCCTGTTCGTGCAGTTGGCCAACTACGCCCGCGTGAGCGACACGGCCCAGTGGCCGGAGCTGCGCGAGGCCCAGACCCATACGTTGCGCACGGTAAACACGGGCATGGCGGTGACGATCGACATCGGCGAATCCCAGGACATCCACCCCAAGAACAAGCAGGACGTCGGGCTGCGCCTGGGCTTGGCGGCGCGGGCGATCGCCTACGGCGAGCACGATCTGGTGTACTCGGGGCCAATCTACCGGGAGACTTCGGTGGAACCGGGCAAGCTGCGGCTGTGGTTCGACCACGTTGGGAGCGGCCTGATGGCCAAGGGACCGCTGGAAGGCTTTCAGGTGGCCGGCGGCGACGGACGCTTCCACGCCGCCGAGGCGAAGATCGACGGCGAGAACATCGTGGTTTGGAGCGAGCACGTGAAAACGCCCGTCGCCGCGCGCTACGCCTGGGCCGACGATCCCAAGGCGCCGCTGTACAACAAGGAAGGATTGCCGGCCTCGCCGTTTCGCACCGATGATTGGCGCGATTGATACCGCTATAGCGTCCCGGGCGGTGCTCGAAGGCTTATCCTGATAGGGTGGCGACCGCGCCCTCCCGTTATATTTGCCTGATTTGCCGGAATCCCATTCCGGCAGCGGGCGCGGAATGCCCGCACTGCAAGTCGCGGTTGACGGCCGTCGTCGGAGCCACGCCGCAGTTATTGGCGTTGGTTTTCGCGGTGATGATCGTCCTGGGCGTGGTCACCTTTTCCTACAATCAGCGCTTCAACCGAGAGCGCGATATGCGCGCCGAACAGCACTACCGGCAGGCGCGCACGCTGGCGGACTACGGGTACTACGAACAGGCCGTGGAGCACTACACCGAGGCTCTGCTGGTGGAGCGCAACCGCTTCGACTACCGCCTCGGGCTGGCCCTGGCGCTGTATTACTCCCAGCACTATCAGGAGGCCCAGAACCAGCTCATCGAGCTGCGGGAGCTGGACCCCACCGACGCGACGTCGAACCTGTTGCTGGCTCGCCTGGCGCGGCGCGACGGCCGCGTCGCCGAGGCCATCAGCTCCTACCGCACGGCCATTTACGGCCGGTGGCCGCAGAATCCGGAACAGAATCGGCTGGCGACGCGCTTCGAGCTGCTCGACCTGCTCGAACAGCATGGCACGCCGGGCCAAGTAGTGGGCGAGCTGCTGACCATCATGCAGGAGGAGCCGTCGAACACGGCGCTGGCGAAGCAAGTGGCCGGCATCTACCTGGAGTTCGACGCCGCCGAGGAGGCCGCCCGGGTCTACCGCGACCTGGAGGAGAAAGGCGTGGTGGACGCCGAGATCCTGGCGGGGCTGGGCAAGGCCAATTTCGAGCTCGGCAACTACGCCCAGGCCCACTCCTACCTAGAGCGCTCCTTGCGACTGAAGGATGACGAGGAAGTGAGCCGTTTGCACACGCTCAGCGACCAGATCCTGGCGCTCGACCCCACCGCGCGCGGGCTCTCGCCCAGCCGGCGCTACGGGCGCAGCCATGAGCTGCTGGAGAGGGCCCTGGGCTACGTGGACTACTGCCTAAACCCGCAAGGCGACGACTTCGTGGGCCCGCCGGCGCCGCTGCCGCAGGCGCTCTCCTCCACGGTGTCGATTGCCAAGCAACGCCTGGAAGAGAAGAAGCCCAAGGACTACTCGGACGCGGCCGAGGCCAACATTCTGGTGGCCGAGAACCTGTGGCGCCTGCGCGACCAGGCATGCACCAACATCATCCGCGAGGACGAGCCGCTCTCCTATGTGATGAGGGTGCTGGCGCAATGACGGCGCGCTCCCGGTTCGACGGGCTCAAACAGCGCGCCTTGCGGTTGCTGATCGTCGGGCAGAAGGGTCCGATGATGGGCGACACGCAGCGCTTTCTGCTGCTGTCGATCATCACCGGGATCTTCGCCGGCATGATCGTGGTGTGCTTCCACATCTCGATCGAGTACCTGGCGTGGAACACCGTGGACGCGCTGGGCGCCCACAACTGGCTGGCGGCGGTGCTGTGGCCGGCGTTGGGCGGCGGCGTGTCGTTCTTCTTGGCCTACTACTTCTTCCCCACGGCGAGGGGAAGCGGCGTCAACTACACCAAGGCGGCGCTGTACGTCTCGGACGGCTACGTGCCCTTCAGCGGCGTCACGGGCAAGTTCCTGTGCTCGACGATCTCCATCGGAACCGGAAACCCGATGGGGCCGGAGGACCCCGCGCTGCAGATGGGCGCCGGTGTGGCATCTCTGCTGGGACGGATCTTTCACCTCACCCGCGACCACATGCGGCTGATCGCGCCGATCGGCGCGGCCGCCGGCATCGGGGCCGCCTTCAACACGCCGATCACGGCCGTGCTGTTCGTCATGGAAGAGGTGGTGGCCGCCTGGAACGCCGGCGTGCTGGGCTCGATCGTGCTGGCCGCCGTTTCGGCCGTGGTGGTCAGCCGTTGGTTTCTGGGCGACGACCCGCTCTACAGCGTCCCCGAGTTCACGCTGACCGACTACAGCGAGCTGTTGATCTACGCCCTGATCGGCGTGGTGAGCGGCCTGCTGTCGGCCTGGTTCACGTCGTTCGCGGCCAAGTCGCGGGCGCGCGCCAAGAAGGCCTCCAAGCAGTGGGTGCATGCGCTGCCCGTCCTGGCCGGGCTGGTGGTGGGGGCGGTCGGCGTCCGGCTGCCGGAGATCCTGGGCGCGGGCTACGGCGCCATCGACAGCGCTCTGCACGACCGCTTCCCCTGGCACTTTCTGCTGCTGCTGGGCGCGCTGAAGATCATCACGACGGCGCTGTGCTTCTCCGCCGGTACGCCGGGCGGGATGTTCGCGCCGGCGCTGTTCATCGGCGCGATGATCGGCGGCGGGCTGGGCGGTCTCGCGCACGAGTATTTGCCGGTGGCGACCAGCTCGGCGGGAGCGTATGTGCTGGTGGGCATCGGCACCTTCTTCGCGGGCCTGTTCCGCGCTCCGATGACGTCGATCTTCATGGTCTTCGAGGTCAGCGCCAGCTACGTGATCATCCTGCCGGTGATGATCGCCAACACGATCTCGTATCTGATCTCGCGCCAGCTCCAGCACGATTCGCTGTTCCACATCGTCGGCCACCAGGACGGCCTGGACCTGCCCTCGGTGGAAGAGCAGCGGGAGGCGTTGCCGCTGAGCGTGGAGGACGCCATGCGGCCTGGGTCGGACCGCGTGACGCCTTCGACGATGCGGGTGGACGACGCCCTGGCCACGATCGAGGGCCGCAGTCTGGAGCGCTGTCTGGTCTCGGTCTACGCCAAAGGCTGGTTCTGGGCCGAGATCGACGACTTGCGCCAGGCGATCGCCGCCGGCAAGGGCGAGAAGAACCTGCTGCGGGCGCTGCCGCTGCGCAACGTGGTGCGGCTGTATCCGGACCTGTCGCTCGATTCGGCCCTGCGGCTGCTGGCGACTTATCCGGTCATTCCCGTGGTCAGCCGCGCCAATTCCAATCAGTTGCTCGGCTCGCTCACGCTGGAAGACGTGCACGAGGCCTACGGCTTACCCGTCCCTGCTCGTAAGAAGGGCGCCAAGAAGGCTTGATCGCCCGTTTCGTTTCCTCCGTAACTACGAATTAATGCCGCCGTAACGGCCCCGTGACGGCACGGCAACGGATTCGCTGCACTCCCCGGATAACCTGGGCCACAGCCGTGATCGCAACGATCCGGACTGGGGAGGATTCATGAAGAAGAATACGCAAGTTTTTCTCAGTGGTGATGTCGGCTTCGAAGGCACTGAGCCCCGCCGCGATTGCAGCGATACGTTCTATGAGGTCATGGAGCGGCGCATCAACCGCCGTTCGCTGCTGAAGGGCGCGGCCGCGCTGGCGCCGCTGTTCGTGGTGGGCGGGGCCGCCACGGGCCCGGCGGCCGAAAAAGCCAACGCGCAGGCGAGCAACCCGTTGGGCTTCACGCCGGTCTCCAAGAGCACGGGCGACGAGGTGACGGTGCCGGAGGGCTACTTCACCTATCCGCTGCTGAAGTGGGGCGAGCCCCTGGAAGCAGGCGCGCCGGCCTTCGACCCGGACAATCTGACGGCCGAGGCGCAGTCCATGCAGGTGGGCTACAACTGCGACAATCTGCAGTGGTTCGACCTGCCTTTCGGCGGCCTGCTGTGCGTCAACCATGAGTACACCAACGCGGAACTGATGTTCCCTACGTACCCGACGCTGGGCGCCGACGAGACTGCCGTGGAGATCGAAGCGCACGGCGTTTCGGTGGCGCACGTCCGGCCGCTGCGCACCTCCGAGGGCATCAAGTGGCAGCTCGTGCAGGGCTCGCCGCTCAACCGCGCCATTCGCGGCAACGACAAGTTCGAGATCAGCGGCCCGGCCGCCGGTCACCCTCTGCTGCGCACCTCCTACGACCCGACCGGCAAGTCGACGCAGGGCACCTTCAACAACTGCGGCGGCGGCAAGACGCCCTACAACACCTTCCTGACCTGCGAAGAGAACTTCGACCAGTACTTCGCCAACGCCGACGGCCAGACCAACGAGCTCGCCTTCCAGTCGCTGCGCCGGTTCGGCATGGCGGCCTCCGGCGGCAGCCGCCAATGGGCCGAGTTCGTGGACCGCTTCGACGTCCGCAAGGAGCCCAATGAGCCGAACTGCTTCGGCTGGGTGGTCGAGATCGATCCCTATGACCCGACCTCGACGCCGGTGAAGCGTACGGCCCTGGGCCGCTTCAAGCACGAGGCCTCCAGCACGACGACCAGCAAGGCCGGCCAAGTGGTGGTGTACTCGGGCGACGACGCCCGCTTCGAGTATGTCTACAAGTTCGTCTCCGAGAAGCCGGTGGACCGCAAGAAGCGGGAGAACAACTTCGGCATTCTCGATTCGGGCACGCTCTACGTGGCCCGCTTCAACGACGACGGCACCGGCGACTGGCTGCGCCTGGTGGCCGGCGAAGGCCCGCTGACGGCCGTCAACGGCTTCCCCACGCAGGCCGAGGTGCTGATGTTCGCGCGGCAAGCCGCGGACCTGCTCGGCGCGACCCAGATGGACCGCCCCGAGGACATCGACATCAACCCCACCAACGGCTACGCCTACGTGGCGCTGACCAACAACACCCGCCGGACGGCGGACCAGGTGGACGCCGCCAACCCGCGGCCGAGCAACTCGCTGGGCCACATCATCGAGATCCGCGAAGTCGCCGGCGACGCGGCCTCGGAGACGTTCAACTGGGACATCTTCATGCTCTGCGGCGACCCGAGCTCGGCGTCGGCGCAGACGCCCGAAGGCCGCACGTTCTTCGCCGGCTATGACGAGACCGAGGTCAGCTCGATCGCCAACCCGGACAACCTCGCCTTCGGCCGCGACAGCGTGCTGTGGATCGCCACCGACGGCCAGCCCGGCACCTCGGTGGGCGGCAACGACGCGGTCTACGCCTGCCCGACCGAAGGCCCCGAGCGCGGCCACAACCAGCAGTTCCTCAGCTCGGTGCGCGGCTGCGAGGTCGCCTCGCTGGTGTTCAACACGCAGCAGAACGCCCTGTTCGTTTCGATCCAGCACCCGGGCGAGGGCGGCACGCTGAATACTGACATCGTGTCGAACTTTCCCGACGGCGTGCAGCCGCCCCGGCCGACGGTCATGGCCATCGGCAAGAAGGGCGGAACGGGCCGCATCGGCTCCTAGTCCCAGCCTCTCGAAGGCAACCGCAGCGGGCCGCTCTCGAAGCAGAGCGGCCCGTTTGCGTTCTCGGACGCGCTATCCTGACACGCAGCGTCGCCAAGCCGCGTCCCACCCTGTATCGGGCGTATGTCCTCCTCTGTCCCGGAACCGGAGCCGAAGATCCTCTCCGCGCCGCGCGCGATGCAGCCGGAGTTCCTCGATGTGCAGCAACTGCTCGACGACCTGCAGGTGGAGGTGGTATGCAGCGACAACCGCTTCCTCGGGCCGGCGTCGCTGAAGGCCCAGCCCATCGACCCAAATCGACGCAAGATTGCGCTGGCGATCAGCGGCGGGGGAGCGAAGGGGGCCTACAGCGCCGGGACGATCGAAGGCCTGCTGACGCGGATGCGCGAGCGCGGCCTCAAGCCCGATCTGCTGGTCGGCACCTCGGCCGGGGCGCTCAACGGGTACGGCGTGTTCGTGGAGGCTCTCGGGCTGCACAACCGCCAGTTGAGCGAGGATCCCGAGATCAAGCAGCCCTACGGAACCTTCATCGCGGCGATCTGGTCGTTGCTGGACCGCGAGCGGCGCACGTCGCGCTGGATCGCCGGGCGGCGGTCGTGGATCGTCGACTTGGCAACGCGCGGCCTCAGCACGCCGCTGCGCCGCTGGAGCCTCTACACCATGTTGCTGCTGGCGACGCTGCTGTTCAACCCGTTTCTGTTCGTAGGCTTCATGCTGGCGTTGGGGCTGGAGGAGCTCCTGCCGACGGTGTTGCGGCATAGCGCAGGCGGTGACACGACGCTGCTGCTGGTCGTCTTGGGATCGCTGTCGCTGTTCGGGCTGGCCGTGATGCTCAAGGCGCTGACGCGGGCGTTCGGGCAAAGCCTCTTTCTCGACACCCCTCTGCTGCGCCTGCTAGCCAACACCGGCCGCGACGGGGACCTGCGGCAGCCCTTTCTGTGGGCGCCGGAGCAGACCCGCGACCGCGCCGGAGCGCTGAGCCGCGAGCTCGTGACCGAGTGGTATCGGCGGCGCCAGGAGCTGCCCGAGCTGATCATCACGGCCGCCGACATCACGGTGGGCCGCGAGTGCCTGTTCACACTGGTGCGGCCGGAGACCTACCGGGCCTTGGTCGAACAGGGCTGGATGGCCGTGCAGATCGACTCCGAGGACGACGCGGCGCGGGAGTACCACTCCATCGAAGGGGCCCTGTTCGTCTCCGCACGGTCGCTGCTCGAGTCGGTGGTGGCGTCCGCCGCTGTGCCGGGGGCCTTCCCCTCCCAGCGCATGAAGCTCTACGCGCCCGGCGGAGCCAAGACGGCCTGGCACCGCTTTCTCGACGGCGGGGTGCTCAACAATTCGCCACTGCACTTGGCGATCGACGGCGGCGCCTCGCACATCCTGTCGCTGGAGCTCGACCCCCTGGAGCAAGTGGACGCCTTGGCCGTGGCCGACGACGGGCGCAGCATGAATCTACTGGAAGCCGGCGTGGAGTCCTACGCCGCCCTGCTGGACCGGGCCATCGAGCGGGATATGCGCCGGACGGTCACCTGGAACCGCTTTCTGGCGCAGCGCCCGGACGCAGCGCTCGAGCCGCGCTCGATGTTTCGCCGCCCGAGCCCGGACGAACGCGAGAAGAAGCGCATCATCCCGATCTACCGCATCGCGCCGAAGGAGCCGACGCTGGGCACGTCGGAGTTCGACGGACGCTTCAACAAGGGCCGTCTGGAGCTGTCGTTGCGGGACGTGCTCAAGCAGGGCGCGCTCGACCTGAAGGGCAAGCCCATCTGGCGCGCCACCCTGCAATCCTGCCCCTGCGACCGGAGCTGAGCGCCGGTCCTACGGAATCAGCAGGAGCTTGCCGGTCGTCTTGCGGCCGGCCAAGTCGATCTGCGCCTGGGCCGCTTCCGCCAGCGGATATTCCTGGCCGATGTGAACCTGGATGCGTCCCTGACCGACCCATCCCAGCACGTCGCGGGCGCGATCCTCGAGCTCCTGACGGTCCGCGATGTGGTGCACCAGCGTCGGCCGCGTAACGAAGATCGAGCCCTTCTGCGAAAGCATCAACGGATCGATGGGCGGAACCGGGCCGCTGGCATTTCCGAACAGCACCAGCATGCCGCGCGGACGCAGGCAGTTCATGCTGCCTTCCCAGGTCGTCTTGCCCACCGAGTCGTAGGCTACGTCCACGCCGCGGCCGTGCGTGATCGCTTTGGTCTCAGCCACGAAGTCCTGCTCTGTGTACAGAATCACGTGGTCGGCGCCGGCCGCCTTCACCTTCTCGGCTTTCTCGGCGGTGGAGCAAGTGCCGATCACCTGCGCGCCGCGCATCTTCGCCACCTGCACAAGGATCAGTCCGATGCCGCCCGCCGCGGCGTGGACCAGGCAGGTGTGGCCGGGCATCAGCGGAAACGTGGAGTGCGTGAGGTAGTGCACGGTCATGCCTTGCAGCATCACGGCGGCGCCCATCTTTGACGAGACGCTATCGGGCAGCTTCACCAGCCGCGCAGCCGGAACGACGGCGTACTCGGCATACGAGCCCGGAACCCCGGTGTAGGCGACGCGATCGCCCGGCTGCAGGTCGGTGACGCCTTCGCCCACGGCTTCCACCACGCCGGCGCCTTCCTGCCCGTTGGTAAACGGAGGCTCGTGTTTATAGAGTCCGGTTCGGAAGTAAATGTCGATGAAATTGACGCCCGAGGCTTCAATTTTCACCAGCGCTTGGCCGGCTGCGGGGCTCGGCGTGGGGATCTCTTCGTAGCTGAGGACCTCCGGTCCGCCGGTCTGATTTACACGAATGGCTTTCATGGGTCTGGCTCATTGTACTCCTTCCGCACACGCTCGGAAGCGTCCGCGGGGAGGGGCCGGGCTCGTCGCCGCGCCGGAAACATGCGGTACGCTGATCGCTCGATGCAAGTCTCATCCATCACCGCGCATGTTCTGCGGGCTCCTTTGGAAGAGCCGTTCGCTTTCTCGCAATTCAGCTATACCCACCGCGAAGCCATGTTGGTGGAAGTCCGCACCGACGACGGGCTCGTGGGCTGGGGAGAGGCCTACGGGCCGGCGCGCCTGACCGGAACCATCGTCCATGAGTTTCTGGGACCGTTGCTGCTCGGTCAGGACCCGCGCGACGTGGAGGCAAACTGGGAGTTGCTGTATGCGCGCAGCGTGGACTACGGCCAAAAAGGCGTGATGCTGGCGGCGATCTCCGCCCTCGACATCGCTTGCTGGGACATCAAGTCGCGCGCCGTCGGCCAGCCGCTCTACCGCATGCTGGGCGGCTCCCACGCCGACTCCATCCAGTGCTACGCCACGGGCTTCTACTTCCCGCAGAGCGAACCCGTGGAGCGGCGCTTCGAGCGCGAGGCGCGGCGCTTCGTAGCGGACGGATTTCGGGCCATGAAGATCAAAGTGGGGCTCGGGGTGGAGCGCGATGTGGAGCTCGTCCAGCGGGTCCGCGGCGTGGTCGGCCCGGCCGTGAAGCTGATGATTGACGCCAACCACGCCTACACGCCGACCGAGGCGATCGCGCTGGGCCGCAAGCTCGAGGACGCCGACCTGTGGTGGTTCGAAGAGCCCGTCTCGTGCATCGACGTGGACGCTTATCTCGAGGTGAAGAGCCGCATCAACATTCCGCTGGCCGGCGGCGAGTGCGAGTCGACGCGTTTCGGCTTCAAGCCCTGGCTGCAGCGGCGCGCCTTCGACTATTGCCAGCCTGACATCTGCGCCTGCGGCGGCGTCAGCGAGGGGATGAAGATCGCGGCCCTGGCGTCGCTCACCGGCATTCACGTCACGCCGCACGCCTGGGGCTCGGCGATCGGCCAAGCCGCCGCACTGCACTTCTACGCCGCGCGGCCCCGACAACCGTTCACCTTGACGCCGGACCGCAAGCTCATCGAGTGCGACTGCAGCGAAAATCCCCTGCGGACGAGCATTGTGCGGGAGCCCATCGCCTTCGTGGACGGCGACTGGAAGCTCCCGACGACCGCGGGCCTGGGCGTGGAAGTATTGCCCGAGGCCCTCGAACAATACCGCGCCGGTTAGCGCCGCCCGCCGGCTATCCTTGCCGCTGATTTTCGCAGCGCCTATACTCCGTAGCAGGGAGAGTTGTTTCGGAATTGCGCAAAATTGCGCAATTTTGCCATGTGGTTCATCGCCGGCAGCCCCGGAGAGCTCAGCCGTGGTTTTGCAGCGCTGGGGTTGTCACGGAACGAAGCGGTCCTGATGGGGCGAGCGGCGTCTTGCCCTTGTGAGGATAAAGACGTTGACGGAGCGACTGTCGCCGCTCTCGACTTGACCGCGTCATCCCTCGATACAACGGCTCTTTTTCTGGCGATCGGCAACCAGAAAATCTCTCACTTCTTCTTCGCAGCGGAACCGATTTCGGAGTCTCCGCCCAACCCGGCTAACGCCGTTTCCAACGCCGAGCGGACAATCAACGCCCAGTTTTGGTCCTTCCTGCGCTTGGCCGACGCGCTGGACCGGGCCGGACGCCTCGACCCCGGCGCTCATTGCGTGCTGGCGGCTTGCGAGCCGCCCGAGACCGCCGAGGATCTCTCCCCCGGGCAAGAGCTGGCCCGAGGGATGCTCCCGCAAGCTCCGGGAATGCTCGCCGCGATGCTGCCGGGCCGAGTGCGGCCCGTCGCTCTCCTGCTCCCGGCAGTGCGCCGCGCCGGTGAAGCGGAAGGACTGTCCTCCGAGGCGGTGACCGGCGCAATCCTGCAGGTCGTTGACAGCGCCGCCGGAGAGGTCCCGCAGATCGTCGACCTGCGAGATGTCCTTCGACCGCCCGCACCGCAGCCCGCCGCCGACGGCCGCTGGTTGCGGCGCTCGGGGCTGTACGCCGTCACGCCGCTGATGCACACGGAGAACCCCTTGGGCGCCTCGCCTCGCGCCTCGCGCGCCCAGCGCGATGCGGCCTTGTCGGTTCCCCTGCATCGCTATCCCATCCACCGCAGCCGGCTGTTGCGCGCCTTTGCGCGGAACCTCGGCGTTCCCACCGAGTGCGTCGTCTTGGGCCGCTCCGGCAGCAGCGACCTGATCGAACGCATGATCGCCCGCGCGGCGCGCCTGGGGCGCGTGGTGGCCCCGCGGCCGGGCTTCGAGCCGGTGTTCGACTGGATCGCCGCCGCCGAGGCCCCCCATGGCGCTCCCCCGCTCGACGCCGTCGTCGGATCTCCGAAGCCCTACGACGTCTCTGCCTGGTTGGACGACGCCGACGAGCGGCCGGCGCTGGCGTACGTGATCAATCCGGGCGCTCCGTTCGCTTACTACCTGCGGGAGGCGGAGGCGCTGGAGTTGCTCGATCGCATGCCTCCGGGTTCGACGCTGGCCCTCGACGAGGCCTACATGGAGTGGCTCCCCGAAGCCGAACGCACGGCCCTGGGAATCTTCGAGGTGCGGCGGCATCCGGAGCTGCTCGCCTCGGGGCGCGTCGTCGGGATTCGGACGCTGTCGAAGGCGCACGGCCTGGGGAACCTCGGGCTCGCCTGCGCCTATGGCGCTCCGGAGGCCTTGCGCCGGGTCCTGGGACCCGAATTGCCCTTCGCGGTGGGAGACGCGGCCGCCTCGACAGCGATCGCGGCCTTGGCGGACACGGACCACCTGGAGCGCTCACGAGGCTTTCTACGAGAGCAGAAGGCAATGCTGCGGGACGGGCTGGAGGGAAGCGGCATCGAGATGCTGCCGACGTGGCATCCGTTGCTGCTGCTGCGCCGTGGCCCCGATCCGCAGGAGCTTTCTCGCATCCTGCGCCAAGCCGGCTTCCCGAACCTGCCGGTCCACCAGCATCCGTCCATCCTGCAAGCTCCCCTCCAGACGGCCGACAAGAACGCCGGGCTCATCCGAAGGCTGCGGGAGCACGCCGCAGCGTAGCTTTCGCACTATTTGGTGTTCGCGAACTCGATGAGCTGCTCGCGGGCGCGCGGATCGATGCGCGTCGGAGCGGGGGCGCCGCCGGCGCTCACGCCGCGGTGCTCGGGAATGTCCGGAATGCCGCTACGGCGCACATTGCGGTGTTCGGGGATGTCGGGGATCGACTGGGCGGCGCCGGAGAGGATATCGAGGCCTCGCTGCGCGCTCTGACCGCTGGGCGACAGGGCGTCCGCGGCGACGGCGCGCGTCCAGTACTCCACGGCTGGCTCGGTCTGCTGCTGGTTCGCGTGGATGGCTCCGAGGTTGTAGAGCGCGTCGACGTTGTTCGGATCGATCTCGAGCAGGGCGGCCGTCTCGGCGGCGGCTCCTTCCTTGTCCCCTGACTCCCAGAGCGCGCGGCCCAACTCCAGCCTCGCCGCAACGTTGTTCGGCTCCAGCTCGATCGCCTGACGCAGCCTCGCAACGGCCTCGCCGGCGTTGCCGCTGTTGAGCGCCAGCTCGGCCAGCCGCATCAAGATCGGCGCATGATCCGGGTTCTTCTCCAGGGCGGCTTGGAGTGAAGCCGGGTCGTCCAGGTCAGCGTCCAACGGGGCCATCGGCGGGTGGTCGGCGGGCGGCCCGGACGCCGCCGGTGCGGTGCCGGCTGAGCCTCCTGATTCGGTCGGCGCGCTGCCGCCGCAGGCGGCCAGCAGCGCCGCAATGGCCAGAGCCGGCACAAGGGAGGGAAAGCGAAGGATGGGGTACATCGGAAGCGCCTCTCAAGCGGTCACGGATTTTTCGACGATCTCGACTCCGATCTGGCGCAGAAAGCCTTCTGGAGACTCTCCGCCGATCAGGATGAACACATAGTCGTTGGGTAGGGTCTTGCGGCCCTGTTTGGTTTCGAGGACGACGGCATCGGGGCTGATCTCGAGGACGTGGGAGCCGCGCTCGACGGCGAGCAGACCCTTCTGCTCGGCCTCGGCCAGGAACTGCTGGTTGCGGGCGCGCACCCGCGAGAAGTCGTCCTTGCGGTAGGACAGCGTCACACGGTTGCGGCCCGAACGGCTCAGCGCCAGGGCGGCCTCCACGGCGGAGTCGCCGCCGCCCACCACCAGGATGTCGTCGTCCTCGTAGGTCTCGGCCTCGATCAGGCGATAGGCCACTTTGGCGAGGCCTTCGCCCGAAGCTCCGAGCCGGCGCGGCGTACCACGCTTGCCCATCGCCAGCACCACATGGCGGCCGTAGTAGCGATTGCGGCTGGTGGTCACCTCCAGCGCCTCGCCGTCGCGCCGGACGTTCTCTACGCGTTCCTGGGTTTGCACCTGCACGCCGGTATTGGCGAGGATGTTCTCCCACACGCTGACCAGAGATTCCTTGGTCCCGTCCGCAATGTAGAGATTGCCGTAGAGCGGCATGGAGACCGGTTCGGCCATCAGGAACTTGTGCCGGGGGTACTGTTTGATTGTCGAAGCGACTTCGGCCTGATCAAACGCCAAGTAGCGCAGCCCAAGCTGCTTGGCCGTCAGCGCCGCGCTCAGGCCGGCCGGCCCTGCGCCGACGATCACGACGTCGGCCGGGGAGTCGAGGGTCCCCCCAGATTCTCGAGAATCGGTCACGCCGGCTTGCGGGTCCTCGAAATCATAGCCGTCGGCGCCGTGGCCCGCCGATGCGGTGGGAGCCGGCTCAGGCCGCATCCGCCGCGCGATGCCGTCGATCACGAGGCGCCCCTCGTTGATTGCCGTCTTGATGAGGCCCATCCCGCCGAGCTCGCCTACGATGAAGACCCCCGGCACGTTGGTCTGGAAGGTCTCGTCCACCATCGGCACCTTGATGGTCTGCAGGGCGCCGCCGAAGGCCAACCCGATGGCGGAAGTCGGGCAGGACTCCGAGCACTTGGCGTGGCCGACGCACTTTTCGGGCGCCGCCAGGATCGCCTTGCCGCCCATCACCGCCAGCGCCCCCTGCTCCGGGCAAACGTCCACGCACGTGCCGCAACCGATGCACAAGGAGGCGTTGATGACCGGCCGCGGCTTGCCCTTCTCCGCGGTCTTGCTGCCGGACGCCTCGGCGACCGTGGCCCGGTGAACCTTCCACAAGTCGAGCGGCGCGCCACACTTGCCGCAGAACGTCGACCCCTGGGGCACAGCGTGTCCGCAGCGGGGGCAAGCCGCCGAGGGCCCGGCGGGGGCCGCCGCGGCTTGTCCGTCCGCGGTGGGCGCCATCTTCTTGACGTAACGGCTGACGAAGAAGAGAGTGACGACCAAGGCGATCGCAAAGGTGAGGAAGGTCTCCATCGGGCGTCTGCTCAGAAATATCCCAGATAGATTACGAAGCTGATATGGACGACGACCAAGATGGAGAAAGAGTAGCTAAACGGCCGATGGACGACGTGCCAGAGGTGGAACAGCTTTTGGGTCTTTGAGAGAAAGAGCGTCTTCGTCGACAGCCAGTTCTCCCGGCGGACCGAGCTGATGATCTCTTCCAGCGCCAGACTGCCGATCGGCAGCAGCCCGCCCAGGCTCAGCAACTGCAGCGGCAGGCTCATCGAGCGGCGCCGCACTCGGCTGAACTTGAACGGGCGTGCGACGTCGAGCGCGAACATCATCGACAGAGCCTTCCACAGCGGCATCGCCTGGACCTCCGCGTGCGAAGGCAATCGCAGCAACTCTTCGAGCTCCTCCTGCGCGATCACGTCCTGCTCGGTGAGCGCCGCTGACGCCTTGGCGCGCGCCTCCTCGATCTCGGCCAGACTCAGCTCAGCAGCGGTGATGCGCCGTGGAATCTGCGCATAGAAGTAGCGTCCGACCAAACCGCTCAGCGCCACCGTCCACATGATCCAAAAGGCCATGCCGGCCAAACCGTGAAACTTGAAGCTGCTGTGCAGTGTAATGATGGCCGGACCAAACAGGCCCATCAACACGTGAAAGTCCAGCCAGTGTTTGGTGTTGCCGATCCTGCGCAGCCAGGGCCAGCGCTTGCGGATGGGGTAGAGATAAATCAGCAGGAAGGAGACGCCCCCCAGTATGCCGAGCTTCAGACCGATCGAACCCGACGGCCGAAAAGCGTTGTAGTCGACATGACGCGCGCGCTCGGCGGCAGGGAGCATATAGAACGAGTAGCCTTCCAGCGCTACCGAAACCACGAACGAGACGGCCAGCAGCGCCACCAAGCTCCAGCGAATCCGGTGGCGTCCCTCCGAATCGAACAAGCTGAAGCTCGACCGCGGACGCCGGGCTGTTGCCAGAGTATTCATTTCAAGTTGGGATCCTCGATTTTGAAGTCCGTCTTGACCTCGAAGCGGCGATAGTCCGTGAAGTGGTGGACGTTGCGCCAGAGCTGCCGTTCCGTGGCCGCCTCGATGCGCGCCGTCAGCGGCATCCAGACGTGTGCGGCCTCCGGGTCGGGCCCGACGGACCCATACTCTACATCGACATCCAAGCGGGCCAAGCCCACATCCTCCATCGGCCCCTTCAGCTCGGCGCGCACCCGAGCAGCCTGGCCGGTCTGCGGGTCGATCCAAGCCTCTCCGCGCCACTCGATGGGGTAGAGCCGCTCCTGCAGCCGTAGTGCGGACGGAGATTTTGCCCCCCGGACATGCTCGAAGCGCAGCTTCCGGTAGGGGGCTCCGTTCCAGACCTCTTCACCGGCGTCCTCGAAGGCGAAGCTCGCCTGGAAGCGGGGATGAAACACCAGCAAGAAGATGGCAAAGCCGTTGGTCACCAGCAGCGGGCGGTGCGACGGGCGGCGGAGCTTCTTCTTGTGGCTCTCCTCGCGCAGATCGCGCGACTCCTCTACCGCCAAGTCATCGCCAAACCATTGCAGAAAAACCAGATAGTCGTAGACGGCGCGCTTCTCGTTGAGGATTTTTCGCTTCTCCGGATCGATCTTCCACTGCTCGACGGTTTCCGTGCAGGCGACCGTTGCGATCTCCTTCCAGAAGGTCTCGACGCGCTGACCGACGGCGTCCAGCTCCGCCTCCAAGCCCGGTTGGGCCGCCGGGGATTGCACGGCCCAGCCGGCCAGCGCACATCCCAGAGCCCACGTTGCCAATCGGTGGAGTTTCTGGGTTCTCATGGCTAGAACCGATACCCCAAGTCCACGAAGACCTGATCGTAGTTCTGCACTTGGCCGCGATAGCCGGTCAGCCCCAGGCCGACGAAGTAGTTGCGGCTGAAGAGCCATTCCACCCGGCCGTTGGCGAAACGGGCGCGCGACTGGCTGGTCAGAGCCCCGCTGAAGTTCTGCTGGCCGACCTGCAGCTCGAACCGGAAGGCGTCGCCCAGATCCCGGCTCAGCGTGAGCGTATGATAGCGCCCGCTGCCGAACGAGCTGCTGAAACGCGACGTGCGAATGTCGCCGCGCAGACCGAGCCAGGGGAGACGTCCGCGGGTGTAGCCCAACATGTAGTTCCACGAAGCGCCCGTGTCGGAGTTGCGCACGCTGCGCCCGACCTGAAAGTACGCGGCGGAGCGCTCCGGCAACTGCACCCGCATACCGGCGGAGAGCCCCTGGAAAAGTAGGTCGTCGAGCAGCCCCGACCCCAGCAGACGGGTGTCCGCGGTCGGCACGCCGCGGAAGTAGTTGTGGCTCACGTCGAAGCTGACCTTGTCGGAGGCCTGTGTCCTCACGGTCAGGTAGCTCCGGCTGAGCACGGGCCCGCTGGTCATGCTGCCGAAGCGGCCTTGGCTGCGGTAGTCGACCTCCGCGTTGTGGTAAACGCTGACGCGGCGCTGCACAGAGACGGTGTTCTGAAAGAAGCCGAACTGGCGCTCGGGCCGCCAGCTCCGCCGAGTGTGCGCCGCACCGAGGGTTCCGGAGTACCGCACCTTTTCGAAGCTGCCCTTCTCGAAGCTCGAGAACACCCCGGCGATCTGCCGGTTCGGGTCGTAGTTCCAGGCCGTCGGGTTGGGCATGGTGCCCCCAAAGGCCCCGACGGTGGTCGACTTCGTGAGCCGTCGGCCATAGTAGCCGCCGTCGATGGTGGATAGGCTACTGGCCCAAGGCAGCAGCAAGCGTCCCACGCCGATGCGATTCTTCGAGTTGGGGTTCTCGTACCGCAGACCCACGTTGTAGGTGCGGTTGATCAGGTCGGTCAGCGTTTGGTTCGTCGCGCCGTCGTTGCGGCTGTTGATGCGGCCGCGCCAGTTGCCGCCGAAGTTCCAGTAGGTCCCGTTGATCCGCGTGACGTCCGTCCGCAGCGACAATCCGGCTTGGTGAGCGGCCGCGCCCGAGACGTGATCGAACAGAGAGCTCTGCTGGAAGCTGATGCGGCCCCGGGTGCGGTTGATCTCATGTAACGGGGGCCGCGGGACGTACTCGCGCTGCTCGTCTTCGAGCGGGTCGGCGCCGTCGAAGTCGCTGAACTCAACGACTTGCGCGTATTGCCGCGCGTTGAGCGAAGTCATCATCATGGCGACCTTCTCGGCGTCCACAGAGGAGAGCGTCGCGAAGTCGCCGCGGACGATCGGCTGGACCACGCCGGCCACCTCGCAGACGGCGGACTGCGGAGAGGTGGCGATGACCTTCACGGACGCGATGGTTTGGGCGGCCATCAGCGGCTGTCCGGGCTCCAGGCGGCGCACCTCGAGCTCCATGCCTTCGGCGAGGCCTTCCTCCGAACCGGCGTCCACGTAGATCACGTCCGCGGCCACGTAGGTGACTTCGAACTGGGTGCGAGCCGTCCGCGGCTGGGCGTCGGCGACGCCGCTCGACAGACAGACGAAGGCCCAGGCCGCCAGCAGGATTCGCCGCATTAGTCTCCCCTCCCGTTGGGATGGCATGAGAGGCAATTGGCGCTGTTGTAGACGTAGCCCCGCCGGTTGCGGTGTTCCGCGTCCATCCTGGCCTGGCTGTGCTCGTGGCACGTCAAGCAGGTGAACTCCATGAAGTTCGAGGAGTTCGGATGGCAGGTGGAGCAAACTTGCCAGACCGATTGACGGTGGCGGCCCGAGTAGATCGGGAAGCGGTGGTTGAAGACGGCCCCTAGCCACTGCTGCGTGGTGTGGCAGTCTTCGCAAGTCGTGGGGAAGCCCGCCGCGAGATGGTTCGGACTCGCCACCGCGTCGTACTCGGTCTTGTGGCAGGCGTAGCAGGTCGTTGGCGTTCCCCGGAAGACGCCGTTGACGTGGCAGTCGGCGCACTGCGGCTTGGTCGCGTGGGCGCCCGTCAGCGGGAAGTTGGTGTTGTTGTGGTTGAACACCGCTCCAAGCCACGAAGACGTCGAGTGGCAGGTCTCGCACTGCACCGGGAATCCGGCGGAGGCGTGGTTGGGGTTCTGGGTTTGGTCGTACGCCGCTTGGTGGCAGTTCGCGCACGCCGCGCCGAGACCGGCGTACTGGCCGTTGAGGTGGCAGTCCGAGCAGGCGGGTTTGGTCGCGTGCACGCCGGTGAGCGGGAAGTTGGTTTGGCTGTGGTCGAAGACCGCGCCGAGCCACTGCGCCGTGGAGTGGCACAGCGAGCAGTCGGCGGGGAAACCTGCCTGCGTGTGATTGGGATTGGTGGTTCCCTGATAGTCGGACAAGTGGCAGGCGTCACAGGTTTGCGGGGTTCCCTGGAAGACGCCGTTGAGGTGACAGTCCGAGCACTGCGGCTTGGTCGCGTGCGCCCCTGTCAACGGGAAGGCCGTCGTGTTGTGGTCGAAGACGGCCCCCAGCCACTGCGTCGTGTTGTGGCAAGTCTCACACGTTGCCGGGAAGCCGCTTTGCACGTGATTGGGGCTGGTGGTCGCCTGGAAGTCAGCCAAGTGGCAGCCGTCGCACGAGCGCGGGGTTCCGCGGAACACGTTGCCGACATGGCAATCGGCGCATTGCGGCTTGGTCTTGTGCGCGCCGGTCAGCGGGAACGACGTGGCGGCATCGTGATCGAACTTTGCGCCCGGCCATTGCGCCGTGCTGTGGCAAGTCTCGCAGGCTGTCGGGAAGCCGGCGGCTTGGTGGTTCGGGTTGGTCGTGCCCTGGAAGTCGGCTAGGTGGCAAGCAGCGCAGGTCTGTGGCGTCCCCTGGAACTGGCCGTTGACGTGGCAGTCCACGCACTGCGGCTTCGTTGCATGGGCCCCGGTCAACGGGAAGGCCGTCGTGTTGTGGTCGAACACCGCTCCCAGCCACTGCGCCGTCGTGTGGCACGATTCGCACGTCGTCGGGAAGCCGCTGGCCTGGTGGTCGGGGTTCGTCGTGGCGTTGAAGTCCGCCAGGTGGCAGGACTCGCACGTCTGCGGCAAGCCCTTGAACTGGCCGTTGACGTGGCAGTCGACGCACTGCGGCTTCGTTGCATGGGCCCCGGTCAACGGGAAGGCCGTGGTGTTGTGATCGAACACCGCTCCCAGCCACTGCGCCGTCGTGTGGCAGCTCTCGCACGTCGTCGGGAAGCCGCTGGCTTGGTGGGCGGGGTTCGTCGTCGCGTTGAAGTCCGCCAGGTGGCACGAATCGCAGGTCTGCGGCAGCCCTTTAAACTGTCCGTTGACGTGGCAGTCCACGCACTGCGGCTTCGTCGCATGGGCGCCCGTCAGCGGAAAAGCCGTCGTGTTGTGGTCAAACACGGCTCCCAGCCACTGCGCCGTCGTATGACAACTCTCGCACGTCGTCGGGAAGCCGCTGGCCTGATGGTCGGGGTTGGTTGTCGCGTTGAAGTCCGCCAGGTGGCACGAATCGCAGGTCTGCGGCAGCCCCTGGAACTGCCCGTTGACGTGGCAGTCTACGCACTGCGGCTTGGTCGCGTGCGCCCCTGTCAACGGGAATGCCGTCGTGTTGTGATCGAACACCGCCCCCAGCCACTGCGCCGTCGTGTGGCACGATTCGCACGTCGTCGGGAAGCCGCTGGCCTGGTGGTCGGGGTTCGTCGTGGCGTTGAAGTCCGCCAGGTGGCAGGCGGCACAGGTCTGCGGCGTCCCCTGGAACTGGCCGTTGACGTGGCAGTCCACGCACTGCGGCTTCGTTGCATGGGCCCCGGTCAACGGGAAGGCCGTGGTGTTGTGGTCGAACACCGCTCCCAGCCACTGCGCCGTCGTGTGGCAGCTTTCGCACGTCGTGGGGAAGCCGCTCGCCTGGTGATCCGGGTTCGTCGTGGCGTTGAAGTCCGCCAGGTGGCAGGACTCGCAGGTCTGCGGCAAGCCTTTGAACTGCCCGTTGATGTGGCAGTCCACGCACTGCGGTTTCGTCGCGTGAGCGCCGGTCAGCGGAAAAGCCGTCGTGTTGTGGTCGAACACCGCCCCCAGCCACTGCGCCGTCGTGTGGCAGCTCTCGCACGTGGTTGGGAAGCCGCTCGCCTGGTGGTCCGGGTTCGTCGTCGCGTTGAAGTCCGCCAGGTGGCAAGACTCGCACGTCTGCGGCAAACCCTTGAACTGGCCGTTGACGTGGCAGTCGGCGCATTGCGGTTTCGTCGCATGGGCCCCGGTCA
>WGMB01000014.1 GCA_016125275.1 Acidobacteriota bacterium
CACCTTGTTCGACGGATCGTGCTTCGACAGCACCTTCGTGATCGCCGCCGTCAACGTCGTCTTCCCATGGTCAATGTGACCAATCGTCCCGACGTTTACGTGCGGCTTCGACCGCTCGAATTTCTCCTTCGCCATGTCGCTACTGCCTTCTCCGGTCGCGCCCGTTTGTCGCGTGCTCTTGAAAAAATGGTGGACGGGATAGGATTCGAACCTATGTAGGGCGAAGCCCAACAGATTTACAGTCTGCCGCCTTTAACCACTCGGCCACCCGTCCAGAAACTCGTATTTCGCCTTCTACCCAAAAGCAGGGCGTGGTCGCCCACGCCCCACCGCAATCTCCTTGTCCGCCTGCGTCGCAGCACTGGAGCCGATGACGGGACTCGAACCCGTGACCTCGTCCTTACCAAGGACGCGCTCTACCAACTGAGCTACATCGGCGCGAGCATTCCGCCAGAGATCGCCCTCCGGCGGTCTTGCAACACGACTCACAACCTTTGGAGCGGGAGACGGGACTCGAACCCGCAACCAACAGCTTGGAAGGCTGTGACTCTACCTTTGAGTTACTCCCGCGAAACCCACCGCCTGCCGGACGCCATCCGCTCGGCTGGCCGTGGAGCCGGCGGAGGGATTCGAACCCCCGACCGTCTGATTACAAATCAGATGCTCTACCAACTGAGCTACGCCGGCGCGCAGACCCAATCAGAATATCGCAGTCCGGGGGCGAGAGCAACCTCGTTCCGGCGATGTGCCGCAAAGGCGTCGAATCCCTCCATTCTAGACGGCGTCGGACAGCGACGTAAACCGGAACGAGGACGTCTTCAGAGCCGGAACCAGCAAGTTTTCGATCCGCCGCTGCTGGGCCAAGCCTTCCGCCAACCCCAGCACGCGCACCATGCTCTCGTTGAAGCGGAAGTTCTTGACCGGGTGGCGAATCTCGCCGTCCTCCACCCAGAACGTACCGTCGCGGGTGAGCCCGGTCATCAGAGCCTGCTGGGAATCGACGGTGCGGATGTACCAGAAGCGCGTGACCAGCACCCCGCGCTGGGTCGCCCGGACCAGATCGGCCAGCGAGCGGTCGCTGCCGCCCAGGATCAGGTTGACGGCGAAAGGCCCCGGGACGCGCTTGGTCTTGTCGGCCCAGTAGCGCGAAGAGCTGAGCTGCACCAGCTTGCCGTCGCGGATGAAGTCGGCCTTGCGGGCCGGCAGCCCGCCCGGGCCGAGCGGCGGCGCCGGCGCGTAGGGATGCGCCGGATCCACGCGCAACTGCACCGATTCAGAGAACATCCGCTCGCCCAGCCGCGTCTTACCCTCCGGGGCGGCGAAGACGCTGCGACCTTCCTCGGCCGAGCGCATGTCCCACGAGATGGTGTCGAGCAGGTCCGCCACCGCCTGCGGCTCGAGGATCGCGGGGTAGTCGCCCGGCGCCAGCTCCGCCGGGTTGCGGGACGCCACGGCCTTGTTGGTCGCCAGCGTCGTGGCCTCCCGCAAGTCCATGCCCGCCAATCGGTTGGACGAACTCGCGTGGTAGCCCGAGCCGGTGCCGTCCGGGGTCCGGGCGGTGACCGAGTAGGAGATGTTGGTGGACGGAAAGTAGCCGAACAGCTCGGCGGAGTTGGCGATCACCGAGACGCCGGCGCGCTGGTCGAGAAAGCCCGCCGCCGAGACCTTCTTCTCGCGGGCGTAGGCGATGGCGTCCTTGATCTTGCGCGCCCTCTCGAGCGGGCCGGCGGCGGCGGTGGCTTCGTCGAAGGCGTCGACCTCGGGGTACTCCTGCGGGCCGGGCAGAGGCATGTACTCGCGGTCTTCGGGCGAGATCGCCGCCAGCTCCTCGGCGTCGGCCACGAGCTTCTGCAGACCGGCCTTGTCGAGGTTCTCGGCCAAGTCGAAGCCGCCCGAGACCGTCGCCCGGCGCTTGCCCTTCCAGGCCGTGACGGCAACCTCGGTCTCGGTGGTATCGCCGGCCGTGGTCGCCTCGTTGCGCGCAAAGCGCAAAAACCCGTGATCAAACTGCCGAATGCGGACCTCGACCTCGGGAACCTCGGCAAACCCCAGGATCGTCTTGCTCAGCTCGCGGGCTCGTTTTTCGCTCAGAACCGCCATCAGCTCGACCTCCCGGTGTTGATCACCGAGATCTTCCGGAACCGCGCCGGAGAGCAGCCGTGGCTCACCGCGTTGAGCTGGCCGGGCTGACCCTTGCCGTCGTAGAACGACCCGCCCAACTCGTACTCTTTCCTACTTGCGATGCCGTCGAGGGCGTTCCAGAAGTCCGGCGTGCGCGCCTGGTAGGCCACGTCACGTAATAGGCCGACGACTTTGCCGTCCTTGATCTCTTCGAAGACCTGGCCGCCGAACTGGAAGTTGTAGCGCTGCTGGTCGATCGAGTAGCTGCCGCGACCGCGGATGCGGACGCCCTTTTCGACGTCGGCAATCAGGTCCTCGCTCGACAGCTTGCTGTCGCCGGGGTCGAGCGAAACGTTGGGCATGCGCTGGAAGACCACGCTCGACCAGGAGTCGGCGTGGGCGCAGCCGCGGGCCTTCACGCCCTCGAGCCAGGCCTCCTGCTCGCGGGTCGTCTGGTACTCGACGAAGACGCCGTCCTTGACCAAGTGCCAGCGCTGGGCCGGCGCGCCGTCGTCGTCGTAGGCCACCGTCGCCAATGCGTGCGGCGTGGTACGGTCGGCGACCATGTTGACCAACTCGGAGCCGTAGCGGAATTTGCCGAGCTTGTCCGGCGTCAGAAAGCTCGTGCCGGCGTAGTTGGCCTCGAAGCCCAGCGCGCGATCGAGCTCGGTGGGGTGCCCGCAGCTTTCGTGAATCGTCAGGAACAGGTGGCTGGGGTCGAGCACCAGGTCGTACAGGCCCGGCTCGACCGGCTTGGCCTGGAGTTTCGCGACAGCGTCGAGGGCCGCCTGCTCGGCTTCGCCCAGAAAATCGTGCTCCTCGATGGCTTCCCAGCCGCGCAGGCTCGGCATCGCCAGCGAATCCCTCGACTGGGCGTCGCCGGCGGCGCGGTCCACGGCCGTCACCGAAAAGGTTCCCCAGCTTCGCACCAGGTCCTGCTCGATCACCGAGCCTTCGGTGGAGGCGTAGAACTTGTCCTCGCGCACGAAGGCCAGACGGCTCGACACGAAGCCGGCTCCCTTCACTCCCAGAGCCTTGTCATTGAGCCCCAGCAGCAGCGCGGTCTTCTGGTCCAGCGGGACCAGGAATGGGTCCTGGCGGTAGCCGGAGCTCCACTTCGCCTCGACGGGCTTGACGGGGCTGAGCTTCACCGGCCGCTGCTGCAAGATGGCGTTGGCCTTGGCGACGGCCACGGCGCGATCGACGGTCTCCGCCAAGGCCTTCTCAGTGAAGTCGTTGGAGGCGGCGAAGCCCCAGGATCCCTCATGCAGCGCCCGCACGCCGTAGCCGAAGCTGGTGTCGCGGCTGACGGAGCTGATGCGGCGCTCGCGGGCCTCGATGGTCTCGTACTGGTAGCGGTTGAGCCGGATGTCCCCGTAGCTCACGCCGGCCTTCTTGAGGCGGTCGAGGGCCAGTTGGGCCAGCTTGGGGCGGTCGACGGAGGCGGCCGAGAGGTCGTCCCCGCCGAGCAGAGAAGCGGCGACGCCGGTCGCCAGAAACTCGCGACGTGTGAACGGCATGCTCTAGCTTACCCTTCGCCCGGCGCGGGTCCAAGGCTCAAAACCAGTAGCCGCCGGAGGCGACGGCGAGCGACACCTGGGTCCGGAAGCGCTCGAAACGGCCGCCGGCGGCGAACCGCAGGATGTCGAAACGGTCGGACCGGCCGGGCCGGTTCAGGCCGCCGTAGAAGGAAAAGCCGGCGCGGTAGCCGGCCCTCTCCAGGGCCTGCTTGGTCTCGTGGGAGAAGCAATCCTGAGCGCCGACGGGATAGGCGAGGGCGTCCACGGTTTGGCCCAGCCCTTCCTCCAGCGCTTGGCGCGACCGCAATGCTTCGTCCTGCTGCTGCCCGGCGGTGAGCTTCGACAGGATCTGGTGCGAAGCCGTGTGGGAGCCGATGGCCATGCCGGCCGCGGCCATCTCGCGCGCTTCGTCCCAACTGAGAAAGGCGCGGGCGCCGGCCGGCAGCGGCGGCGGGTCGCAAGCCTGCTCGAGCTCTCGCAGAAAGCGCTCGAGGTCACGCATCTCCGGGCTGCGCAGAAAGGCCAGCACGGCCCGGATCTCCTGGTTGCGGCGGCCCGGCGGCAAGACGATCTCGAAATCGCTGGGGTAGCTCAGCCGCAGCCGCTGGACGCGGGCGTTGCGCACCCAGTAGGCGATGCGGTCCCACCAGGCCACGCCGGGGTCGTCGAGGTAGGAGGTCACCAGAAAGAACGTGCCCTGCACGCCGTGGCTGCGCAACACCGGAAAGGCCGCCTGGTAGTTGTCCAGGTAGCCGTCATCAAAGGTGACCAGCACGGCCGGGCCGCGAAACCGACGGCTGCCTTCGATCAGCTCCAGGGCTTCGGCGAGCGTGACGATCGTGAACCGCCGCTTGAGGTAGGCGATCTGGCGGTCGAAGCCGTCGACGTCGACGGAGAAGACCTCTTCATCGAACGGCGTGGCGGAGGCGTCGCCGATGCGGTGGTAGTTGAGGACGATCAGGCAGTCCCGCCGCGCGGCCCACTCCAGGACCCGGGTCGCGCCGCCGCTGCAAGCCAGACCAGCCAGCCGGTCGCGCTTGGACAGCGGGCCGTTCATGCTTCAAAGAATAGCCCAAGCTAAGGGCCCAGCCGTTGCAGGGCGTCGCGGGCTGCTTGGCGCAGCGGCTCGTCAGCGGTGCGCTCCACGGTTTGGAGCTCGGCGCGGGCCCGCTCCGGCTCCCCTTGCGCGGCCAGGACCATGGCCAGGTTCAGGCGCGCCGGGTGATAGGAGGCGTCGAGGGCGAGCGCCTTCTCGAAGCAGGCGGCGGCTTCGTCGAGGCGGTTCCGCGAGGCCAGCGCGACGCCGAGGTTGAACTGGGCGTCGGCAAAGTCCGGGGCCAGCTGGACGGCCTTGCGGAAGGATTTCTCGGCCGCGGCCACGTCGCCGCCCTGGGCCAGCAGGCCGCCCAGGTTCATGTGCGCCGGCGCCAAACCGGGGTCGAAGCGGATCGCCTCGCGCAGCTCCCGCTGCGCCTCGCCGAGGCGGCCGCCGTCGATCAGCATCAGCGCATAGTTGTAGTGCGCCTCGGCGTAGCCGGGCTCGGCCTCCAGCGCCAGCCGAAAATGGCGCTCGGCCTCGGCGGCTTGCCCTTCGGCCAGTAGCAGGTTGGCCAAGTTGTTGTGCGCCGTGGAGAAAGCCGGTTCGCGGCGGATCGCCTCGCGGGCGGCCTCGATCGCGCGGGCGGGCTCGCCCAGGGCTCGCAGGGCGCGGGCCAGGTTGTTCCAGGCTTCGGGCGAGTCCGGGTCGCGTTCGAGGGCCTGTTCGAGCGCGCCACGCGCCTCCGCCGGACGTTCTTGCGCCAGGAGGCTCTCGCCCAGGTTCGTGAGCGCCTTGGGGTCGCCGGGGAAGGCTTCGAGCGCCTGGCGCAAGACCTGCTCGGCCTGCTCGGGGCGACCGACGCGTTCGAGCGCCACCGCATAGTTGCGCGCGGCGATCACGTGGCCGGGCTGCCGCTCCAGGGCCTGCTGGTACCAGGGCAGGGCGTCTTCGTAGCGGCGCAGGCTCCAGTAGGCCTCGGCCAGCTCGAAGTAGTAGCTCCCTTCGGACGGCTGATGCTTCTCGATCAGCGCTCGCAGCCGCGGCGTCCCGGCTTCGAGGTTGGTCTGCTCGTGGACCTGCGCCACGGCCAGCAGCAGCTCATCGTCGGTCGTCTGTGGCAGGCCCGGCGGGTAATCCACCGCAACCTCGCCGTGATAGAGGGTCTTCTCGTTTTCGACGAGCTCGGGCAGCGGGGCCAGGAGCTTGGCGGCCGGCGGCGGGCGGCGCTCGATCTTGTGATCGGTCATCACGACCTCGACCACGTCTTCGGTGCGACGCGGGGGCATGTGGCAGCCGACGCAGTCCGCCCGGGCGTAGTCGGCGTGGCCGGAGCCGGCCGGCGCGGCTTGATGGCAGTCTCGGCAGACGCCGTTGTAGGCGGCCCTCCCCGCCTCGCCCCGCCGGGCTTGGTGCGGGTCGTGGCAGGTGGTGCAGGTCATTCCCTCGCTTTCGCGAAAGCACTGCGATTGCAGGAAGCGGTAGCCATGCCCGGCGATCTCGAACTTGTCCGCGCGCACGCCTTCGGGGTGGTCGAAATGCAGCGCGAAGTCCCCTAGGGGCTCGCGGGGCTCGTAGGAAAACGCGCCGCGGTCGAAGCGCACCAGGGCGTACGGCAGCCGCCGGCTGGTGGATTCGAAGTGGCATTGCAGACAGACTTCGAGCCGTCTCGCGGGCGTCTCGCGCGCGGGGTTGAAGATGGCTGCGCGGACCGTGGCCTCCGACTCGCCCGCGCCGGCCGCCTGCAGGTGCGCCTCTCCGGGCCCGTGGCAGCGCTGGCAGTCGATGCCTTCGGGCAGCGAACCGGGGAACAGGGGGTCTCGCCCGGCCGCGTCAGCGCCGGGCTCCACGCGCGGGTAGGCGTTATGGCAGAACAGACAGTCGAAGCTGATCTCGCGACGAAAGCCTCGGTGCCGAGGCTGGTCGAAGCCGGGGTTCATCGCCACGAAGCCGCCTTTCTCGGCGTACCAGCCCAGCGGCAACTCGATCAGCCGGCCGTCGGGATACTGGTGCAGGTAGGTGCGGGCGTGGTTGCCCGAGCCCATCACGTAGTCGATCCGCTTCTCGACGACGTTCGTCGGGGCGCCGTCCGGTCCCTCCTGCCAGCGCTTCTGAAAGAACCCTTCCGCACGCCGCTCGATCCGGTAGTAACGCTGCGAGGGCTGGTGAAAATACTCCGCCGGCTCCGCGCCCAGGTGCGCCATGGCTTCGGGCGTGGCGCGGACGAAGGCGCGCCCCATGCCGGTCTGCTGGTAAGTCGCGGCGATCTCGGCATGGCAGCCGCTGCAGGCGGCGGGGTCCACGTAGCCGGGGCGGCCGGCGATTGGGGGAGGGGCTTGGGCTCGCGAAGGGGCGCCGGACGACGGGGACCGGGAGGACCAGGACCACAGGCTCCAGGCGACCACGGCGAGGGCCGCTCCGGCCGCAAGCGCAGGGATGAGGCCGAGCTTCCGGCCGCCGGACTTGCCTTCCGCAACGGGAGCCTCACCGAAGGGGCCGAAGGGCGCCTCGCGGGCAGGCTTGCTGACGGGCTGGCGGCGGCGCTTGGCCATGGGCGCCGCTCATGATGCCACACCGCACCACGGAGCCGCCCGCGACGGCCGATATGAAGCTCAGAGCCCGGGCCGCAGGACGCTCCGCGGGCGTGTGCTACTTTGGAATTTCGGCGGGCGCAAAACGAGAAAGTCATGGAGTCCTCCCCGCTCTACGCCGCCTTCGGACACCACAAATGCGCCACGATGTGGGCGCACTCCATCTTCATCCGCGCCGCCTTGGACCTGGGTCTGCGATACGACGAGGTCTTTCTGCCGCGGGAGTTCGACGGACAATTGGGGCAGTTTGTCGAGCAGCGCCGGACGGAAATGCTGCTGCTCGGCAACGCGCATTTCGACCACGTGCGGCAGCTCGACCTCAGCCGCGTGCGGGGCTTCCACTATGTGCGGGACCCGCGCGACATCGTGGTGTCGGCGTACTTCTCGCACCGCAACTCGCACACCACTGACGCTTGGCCGGAGCTGATTCCGTACCGCGAGAAGCTCCAGAAAGTCTCCAAGGAAGAGGGCCTGTTCCTGGAGCTGGAGTTCCGCGCCGAGCAGTTCGAGGAGATGCGCAGTTGGAAGGACTTGCCGGAAGGCGTGCGCATCCGGCACGCCCGCATGGAGGAGCTCACCGCCGACCCCTACCGCCGCATTCTGGATGAGTTCGAGGCGATGGGACTGATCGACGCCGACTACTACACGCCGGGCAAGCGCATCGCCTTCGTGGCCTCCAAGAGCGTGCGACGCGTGGAGCACCTGCTCGGCGTGAGGCTTGGGTTCCGGGCCAAGCGGCTGCCGGCCGAGCGGCTGCTCGGCATCTTGTGGGAGAACGAGTTCAAGCGCATCAGCGGCGGCCGCAAGCGCGGCCAGGAGAACGCCGCCAGCCACTTCCGCAAAGGGGTCCAGGGCGACTGGATCAACCACCTCAACGCCGAGCACCTGCGCTTCTTCAAGGAGCGCTACAACGACGTGCTGCTGCAGTACGGCTACGAGACCGAGCCGGACTGGGAGCGGAACTACCTGGAGCGGATCGAGCAGCGGCAAGAGTCTTCGGTTCGCGGTTAACGCCGGCCCGCGAGCAGTGTACGATGGGCGACATCCCCAGGAGCGTCGCTATGTCCTTCCGCGTGCCGTCCTTCCGCCTGCCCATCCGCCCCCTCTTCGCCTTGACCTTGCTCGCCGCCGGCCTCGCGCCGGCCGAGACTCTCACGGTGATCCCAAAAGATCGCTACTACGACACGTTTTCGGCCGCCCATCCGCCGGCGGCCAAGATCAAACCCGGCGACCACGTCATCACCAAGCTGCTCGATTCACGCGGCCACGACCATACCGGCAAGCTCATCATCTACGCCGACAACGTGCTCACCGGCCCGTTCTATGTGGAAGGCGCAGAGCCCGGCGACACGCTCGCCGTCAAGCTCAACAAGGTGCGCCTGAATCGCGACTGGGGCTGGAACGGCGTCCGCGTCGGACTCAACGCCCTCGAGCCTTCCATGGTCGACGGCATCTACTCCAACGAGTGCTGCGAGGAGTGGTTGCAGCCCAAGCGCCGCAACGCCTTGAAGTGGACGCTCGACCTCGAGAAACAGACCGTGCGGCCTTCCCGGCCGCTGGGGGACAAGCTGACGCTCGAGTTCCCGGCGCACCCGGCCGTCGGCTGCATCGGCGTGGCCCCGGCGGGCAAGGAGGCCATCTCGTCGGGGCCGACCGGTCCGCATGGCGGCAACATCGACTACAACGGCACGGTGGAAGGCGTAACGGTCTACTTGCCGGTGTTCGAGCCCGGCGCCTTGCTGTTTCTGGGCGACGGCCATGCGGCGCACGGCGAGGGCGAGCTGTTGGGCAACGGCACCGAGACGTCCCTGGACGTCGAGTTCACCGTGGACCTGATCAAGGGCCGTTCGGTCGGCTTTCCGCGGCAGGAGAGCGCGACCGATCTGGTGACCTTCGGCACGACGCCGCACGCCATGCAGGAGGGCTTTCAGGGCGCCATCTCGGAGATGATTCGCTGGCTGATCGCCGACTACGGCCTCTCCAACGAGGAGGCTCACGTGCTGTTGGGCATGGCGGCCGATCTCCGCATCGCCTCCTGGAACAACACCTACATCTGCCGCATCGACAAGAAGCATCTGCCGACGCGTTGAGCGGGACGGCTCAGGGTTGGGTAAGCGCCGCGGCCAGCCGGTTGGAGGCGGCCGCGCCCGTCAAAGCCGCCACGGCGCCCGGGACGTCGAGGGTCTCGAACAGTCCGAGATCCGGGCTCCCGGTCACGCCCGGCGCCCAGTGGTATCCGACTCCCAGCCCGCCGGTGTGGCCGCCGGTGCGGCGGCAGGGGGCGGGGCCGATGCGCCCCAGAGAGGGGTGGTCAAAGGCGTAGTAGTCCTTGCGGAAGCGCACCACCAGGTCGGCGTCGGTCGAGTCGCGGTCCATGGGGTCGCCCTGCAGACGGCGTTCGATGTCGATCTCCAGGGGTTCGCCGCTGCGCGGGTCGCGGCAGCTCTCGAGCAAGGCGGCGACTTCGTCGAGCGCTTCGCGGTAGCGCCCGTGCGGCACGATGCCGCGGCCTTCGCGGCCTTCCAGGTTCACGCGCACGCGGGCGTCGTAGTACGACGGCAAGGCGAAAGCCTTCATCGCCGGCCAGGCCTCTCGGTAGCGGGTGGCGGGCATCCAGTGCAGTCCGTAGTCGCTGGGCTGCGCCAGCGGGGCCTCCGGCTGAGCCCAGAAGCGCCACCAGGGCGCGGCCTGCACGGAACCCTCGATGTGCAGCCGCGGCAGGACGGCTTCGGACCAGTTGCCGGCTTCGGCGACGCCGGGACCGCCGGAGCCGTCGAGCGGCCAGCGCGGATCGGGCGTGAAGCCTTGCTTTCCTGTTGAATTCCGATAGAGCAGCTCCGGCAGCAGCAGCATGGCCGGCACATCGGCCAAGTTGCGCCCCATGCCGTGAGGGGTAAAGGCCAGCAGCGGCGTGTCGCCGAGCTCGTCGAGCAGCCGCCCCAGCATGCGGTCCAGCGCTTCGTACACGGCGACGAGGCCTTGCCGGGCGGGTTCGGCCGAAGGCAGCCCGTGCAGCGGGTGCGACTCCTCCCAGCCGTGCCAGAAGGCCTCGGTGGCGCTATGGTATTCGCCGACCACGGCCATGGCGAGATCCCAACCGGGCAGCCGCTGGGTCAGCAGCCAGCTCGTGATCTCGGCGCGTCTCTCGACGGCGGCGACCATGGCGGCGGCCATCGCGCGGGTCGCCTCCGCGTCCGGCCAGACGTGGCCGTAGACGTAATCGCTCGCCGGGTAGGGCCCGAACTTCTCGAGGATCTCGTCGGCCAGGCCCGTCGGACGGCTGGCCGGCTCCACGCCCGGATCGTGAGCGCCCCAACTGACCATGCCGCCGGCGGCGGCCTCCCGCAGGTCGAAATACGGGACGTCGAAGACGACCGTGCGGGTGTCGAGCCGCTCGGTGAACGGCTGGGAGCGCGTGGTCGGTTGCGAAATCTGATACTCGGCGGGCTCGAACGACACCGCCGACCAGCGCCGAGACTCCTCGGGCCGCAGCCCGGAGGAGAAGTGATCCCACGCCAAGCCGGTGTAGCGGTCCGGCCCAGGGTCCAGAGAGAACCGTCGGGAGCGGCTCTCCAGGCGCTCCAGCGCCGGCAGCCTCCCCTCAGCCTTCAAGCGCGACGCCACGGCGGGGTCAAACGCGTCCAGGCCGAGGACCAGCAATCGGGGTCGGTTCCGGTTCATCTCTCGGTCAGCGCGGTCCCGCCGGACTCGAAGCCTCCCGATAGCCTGCGAGAAACCCTTGTAGGTGCGTCAGGTCTCGGAGAGCGGCCCACCGGCGGGCCAGTGGCGCCCAGGGCGGAGTCTTCCAGTATCGCATCCGAAAGGCCCGGACCTTGGCGACGAGCTGAGGCTCCAATTCGGCCGGATCGCGCTCCCTCAGCAGGGCGAGCTCGCGGCCTTGGGCCCAGCCGACGTTGCGGCAGAACGAAACGAAGGTGCGGCGCGTGGCCCTCCGCCCGTCCACGTGATGGTCCAGCACGGCCCGCGGCAGCCAGACGCCATGGTGGCCGGCGCGCAGCAGGTCACGCAGGAAGCAGGTCTCCTCGCCTGCCCCGGCCGGATTCGAGGGCCGCCTGCCCAGCTCCGGGTCGAAGCGGAAGCCGTCAAACGCGCTCCGGCGCACGGCCATGTTGGCGCCCCACGGCAGCGGCGCGTCGCCCAGTTGGAGCGTGACTTCGCCGCGGTTGGGCTCGAGCGAGCCGAACAGCCCGGGCATGGCTTGGCGGGCGGCCTCCACCTGACGCGGCGAGCCGCCCGTGATGCGGGCCACGATCGGACCTCCGAAGAAGGCTGCCTCGGAATGGCGCCGAGAGCCGTCGACGTAGGCCGCCAGCCAACCGGGCCGGACCGTCGCGTCATCGTCGACGAAGATCACGACCTCGCCGCGGGCCAGGCCGATGGCGGTGTTGCGGGCGAGCGAGAGGCCCCCGCGCGGCTCCTGCGCAACGCGCAGCGGCAGCCGCGCCGAGAAGCCGCTGATCCCCTCGGCGACGGGGCGGGCCGAGCCATTGTCGATCACCAGGACCTCCCACTCGAGCCCCGGGGAGGGTTCGACGGCGGTCAGGCTCTCGAGCGCCCGGGCCAAGGGCGCCTCGCGGTCCCGCGTACAGATGCAGACGGTCACTTCCATGGAAGCGGCGCGCAATCCCTCATCATGATCGGATCGAGGCCCCGAGGGGAACGGCTCCGTGCGGGGAGCTCTTCGCCCCGGAAGCCGCCCTCCGGGTCCGGCTGATAGACTGAGTAGCTTCGATGGCTGGTTTTGTCGACATTCGGGAGTTGCGCGTCAAACCGATCGTGCCGCCGTATGAGGGGCCTTATCCGGGCCCGGCGGGCAAGCGTCCGGACTGGCTGCGGGCGCCCGCCGCGGTGGGGCGGAACTTCCGCGAGCTCAAGCAGCTCGTCACCGATCTCGAGCTGCACACGGTGTGCGAGAGCGCGGCCTGCCCCAACCTAGGCGAGTGCTGGAACCGCCGCACGGCGACGTTCATGATCCTGGGCAACGTTTGCACCCGCCGCTGCGGCTTTTGCGCGGTGCAGAAAGGCGCTCCCGAGCCGGTGGACTACGACGAGCCGCGGCGGGTAGCCGAAGCCTCCGCCGCCATGGGCCTGCGCTACGCGGTGGTCACCAGCGTCAACCGCGACGACCGCAAGGACGGCGGCGCGGAGCTGTTCGCGCTGACCATCCAGGCGATCCGCGAGCGGGTGCCCGGCTGCAAGGTCGAGGTGCTGGTGCCGGACTTCCAGGGCTCTCACGCCGCCATGGACATCGTGCTCGCGGCTCGTCCGGACGTGCTCAACCACAACACCGAGACCGTGCCGCGGCTGTACCGCTCGGCGCGCATCGGCTCGCGCTACGAGCGCTCGCTGGACATGCTGGCCTACGCCAAGTCCGCCGCGCCCTCGATCCCCACCAAGTCCGGCATCATGCTGGGGTTGGGCGAGACCGAAGAGGAGATCGAGCAGGTGATGCGGGATCTGCACGCGACCGGCCTGGACATCTTTACGATGGGGCAGTATCTGCGGCCCTCGCGCGACCACTTGCCGATCGTGCGCTATTATTCCCCTGCGGAGTTCGACGCGCTGCGGCGGACGGCCGTGGAGATCGGCTTCGAGCACGTGGAGGCCGGGCCGCTGGTGCGCAGCTCCTACCACGCCGACGACGCCGGCGAGAAGGCGACGGCGGCGGTTTAGAGCCGGCCGCGCCGCGGTATGCGAAACTGACAACGGTCGAAATGGAAACGGCTAGGAAACGAGATGAAGCGTAGAGACCTGTTCAAGACCGCCACCCTGGGATTCGGCGCCGCTGCGGCGGCCAGCGCACAGCAGCACGTCCACGTCACCGAGATCGCTCCGGCGCCGGCGGCGACGACGAGCGAACCCTGGGCGCCCCAGGTGCTCGACGCCCACCAGAACGAGACCGTCATCCAGCTCAGCGAGCTGATCATCCCCACCACCGACACGCCGGGCGGAAAGGCCGCCAAGGTCAACGAGTGGGTCGATCTGTACCTGCACGACTTGGCAGAAGACAAGGGACACAGCTTTCTGATGGGGCTGGGCTGGCTGGACGGCTACGCCCTGCAGTTGCACAAGGAGCCCTTCATCAAGCTCAGCGAGGCGCAGCAGGTGAAGATTCTCGAGACGCTCGACGGCGCCAAGGACGAAGACCTGGCCCCCGGCGCGGCCTTCTTCAAGGACATGAAGCGGTTGACGGTGCAGGGCTACTACACCTCGAAGATCGGCATCGCGGAGCTCAACAAGGGCGGCGTGCCGGAGACCTTCGCCTGCACCCACGGTTCGCACGCCTGAGCCTTCGCTAGCGGCAACACGAGATGGGAAGAGGCCGGACGCAGAGCGCGTCCGGCCTCTTGGCGTTTCCAGGCCCGCTCAGGCCTGTTGAGCGGCCTTGAGCTTGTCGAGCCCCTCGCCGGTCGGCACGTTGATGAACAGCACGCCGAGAAAGTCGTCGCTGTCGTTGCGCACCTCGTGTTCGCCCATCGGCGGCACGTAGATCACGTCGCCGGCGGTCACCGAGCGCTCTTCGCCGTCGAGGATGGCGAGCCCTTGGCCCGAGGTCACCACCACGATCTCCTCGGCGTCCGGATGGACGTGCAGCTCCGCCACATGGCGTCCGCCGGGGGGAATCATCATGTGATGGACGAACTGTATCGTCTGCAGGCAGGTGCGGTCCGAGCCGGCTTCCCGCTCGTAGAGCCGCACGACCGGCGCGGGGTCGTCGGCGCGGTTGCGCCAGTTCCCGTCGGCGTCCTTGACGTCGTAGCGAATCACGCGGTGCGGGTTGTTGTAGAGCAGGCTCTGGATGACGTTGTAGGCCTGTGTTTTCCAGTTGGCGATGGGCAATCGGGGTCCTCCGCCGATCGAGTCGGCTTGGCCTATTCTAAACGCCGACGTCAGCCCTGCCGATGAGACCAAGGAGAATCCGGTGAGCAGCGCGGCGGCCATCACGGACCTATCGAGTCCGATCGAGATCCTCTTGGTCGACGACGAACCGTCGATCCGGCTGCTGTTGCGTCGCTGGATCGAGAGGTCTCTGGACGCCAAGATCACCGAGGTCAGCGACGGGCTTCAGGCGCTGGAGGAGATCGCCAACGGCCACACCGAGCTGATGATCCTTGACCTCAACATGCCGGTGCTCAACGGCATCGACACGTTGCGGCTGCTGCAGGCCGACTCGGCCCGGGACCGCATCGAGGTGGTGATCGCTTCCGAGGTCGCCGCCGAGGAGCGCATCCGCGAGGTCATCAGCCTCGGCGTCTCGGACTATTTGCTCAAGCCTCTGCAGTTCGACTGGGTGACTCAGCGGCTCAAGCTCGCCTCGGAGCGGATCCATCGCCGCCGGCAAGCGACCGGGACACAGATCGACCGCAGCCGGACGCGGCTGCTGATCGCCGACCCCGACCCGAACTACTGCCAGTTCGCCGAATCCACGCTGTCGGCGAGCTTCTCGGTAGCCTTCGCCCACACGGTGGCGGAGACTCTGGTGAAGACGCTGCGGTTCCAGCCGGACGCCATTCTGCTGAGCCCTACCATCCCGGGGCTGCGCATGGACTTTCTGGCCGATCGCCTGAAAGCGCTGCCGGGCGCCGGCGAGCCTCCTCTGTACGAGATCGTCGCGCCGGGAGTGACGGAGCCCTCGAACGCCGCCGCCAAGGGCGTCATCCCCCGCTCGTTCGTCCCTGAAACGCTGCGGGCGGAGCTGCTTTCCCTGCTGCGGGGCGGTCCGGCGCCGGAGCGGGGCGTGCTGGGCTGGGCGTCGGGGCTGGCCGGCGAGCTGACGACGGCATTATTCCAGGCCTTGGGCATGATGACCGGCGCCGAGCCGCTGGAGCTCAAGACTCCGCCGCCGGACCTCAAGCCGGTCGTCTTCGGGCGGATCGACATCATCCCCGAGGACGGATCCTTTGAAATGGAGCTGCGCCTGGAGTCCCAGGGCCCCTTCGCCGGAGCGCTGCTGGCGGCGATGCTGGGCGAGGAGGAGAGCGCCGACACCGAGGAAGCTCCGCCGCTCGACGCCGTGCAGGAGATCCTCAACGTGGTGGCGGGCCGCGTCAAGAACTCCTGCCTGGAGCGGAAGGTGGCGGTCAACATCGGCCTGCCCGAGGTGGGAATGACGCCCCTGCCCAGCGCCAAGGCGCACTGTGAGATCGACCGCTATTTCCGCTGGAAGGGCTCGCACGAGTTCCGGCTGATGCTGCTGGCCAGTCCCACCAACGTCTGATCCCTTCGCCCCGGCTACCAGCCGCGCTCGATTCCGACGACTTCGAACGATCCGCCCTGGTTGCGGAGGTAGACCGTCACAGCGCGGGCCGCATCGTCGCCGACCAGCTTGGCGGCAAAGTAGTCGCCCCTCCGTGAGTCGCGCACCGCGGCGGGAAGCTCGGGGCCGGAGCCCTCCAGAGGCTGATGGGTTCCAGCCTGATTGTCGAACCGCGACCAGCTCGCCCGGATCGCCGAGGCCTTCGAGAAGCCGTACTTCTCTCCCAAGTGCGTCCAGCGGAGGCGGCCGTCGGAGACCTCAAAGCCGTCGAGCGGCAGCACGCGGCCGAAGTACTCGCGGCCGACCTTGTCCCGGCGCTCGATCAGGCAGCGGATCAGCCACTCGGCGGCGTCCGGGTTGGAGTAGCGCGCCGCCGCCACCAGCGCCCGAATCGCTTCGTCGCTGAAGGCCATCACCTTCTTGGCGGCCCAGAACGTATCGTCCGGCAAGCGATTCGCGAAGGCCGGGTTCTTGTACTCCGGCGTCCAGCGATCCGGCTGGTAGAAGGCATGCTCGAAGCGGCCGATCGAGGGGTAGTTCTTGTAGTCCCAGCGATACCACTTGGGGGTGTAGAGCCCCAGGCTGACGATCTGCACCAAGGCGTCGTCGATGGCGTACAGGTACTGGTTGCCGCCCCGCGGGCTGTTCGCCTCCTCGCTCGCGCTGCCCAGGATCGACCCGAAGTCGATCAGGTGGTGGCGGATGAACTGCTTGCCGCTCTCGTCGACGAGCATGTCGAGGGTGTTGATGCTGCGCGAGTCGTCGTGGCCCAGCCAGGAGCAGAACACATAGAGGCCGCGGAGGTCGCGGCGCCGCTCGTGCGGCACGAGGTCGTTGGGGTCGTCGCTGCGGGTACCGTGGTAGCGAAACCCGCCGACGGGCTTGCCCGGCAGCAAGCGGCTGGCGAGGGCTCGGATGGAGCCGTCGGCGCCTTGGGGGACCTTCTCGAGGACCTTGACCACGTCGTAGCGGACCATCTGGCGATGGCGTCCGCCGGCGTCCAGCATGGTGACGCCCTCGCCGATCTCGAGCCGGTCGCTCTGGAAGTCGACGATGTAGTTCTGCGGCGTGTTGTAGCCCAGGGCATGGAAGAAGCGAGACCCCAGAAAGTCCGCCGCGGAGGCCATCTCCGGGTTCTTCTTAGGGTCGAACTTGAGCAGGTAGCGCTCGCCGGTGCGGTCCTTGATCATGAAGCCCGGCGTCAAGCCTTCGGTCTTGGCCGAGACGATCGTCCAGGGGCCCTCGGCCGGCGGACGGTCGTCGCCCGGTCCACGCACCAGCTCCTCGATCGACATCTCCCGCGAACCGATGCGGTTGGTAAACCATTCGCTGTCGGGGACCTCGCCCAAGGTGTTCACTCCCTCGGCGGGGATGAAGCCGCCGGGCGCGTCCTTGTTCTGCTCGGCCGGGTTGGCGAAGGTGTAGAGGAAGTAGTCGTAGAAGTCGCTGAGGTCCCGCTTGACGGCCTCAGTGACCGGCAACGGCTCGGGCAGCTTCCACAGCGGGTCGTCGGGATAGAACTTCGGCGCGCCGGAGAGCAGCGGCGAAGCCGCCAGGACGGCGAGCAAGAGCTTTTGGAATCCGTGGAGGCGCATCGTCGTCATCTCCCTCGACCTAGAACGGATTGCCGAACCGGAACCACATCCGCATCCCTTCGTGGCTGAAGGCGAAATCCAGGCGCAGGAAGGTGGCGTTGCGGATGTTGAACCGGAAGCCGAAGCCGGCGTTGGTCTGCATCTGCTGGAGCTGGAAAAGTCGACGCTGCGGAGCGACCTGGCCGGCGTCGAAGAACAGCGCCATATCGAGCCCGGAGAACGCCTCCCAGCGGTACTCGGCGTTCATCACCAGTACGTTGTCGTCGTAGAAGCGGTAGTTGCGAAAGCCTCGCAGCTCGCCGGGGCCGCCGATCCAGGGCTTGAGGTAGAACGGCACGCTCTGGTCGCCGTCGGCGTAGGAGAACAAGCTGCGCGCCCGCAGCACAATCACGCGCTTCTTGTTGAAGAAGGGGAGGTACTGCTGGCCTTCGAGCTCGAGCTGCCGAAAGTCGTGGCGGCCGAGCTGCCGATCGTCGAAGTAGTTGAGCTTGGCCGCCAGGTAGGAGCCGGCGCGCGGACCCCTGGGGTTGTCGCGCAGATCGAGCTCCACGAACGGCCCGCCCCGCACGAAGCTCGTCTGGTCCGCCAAGCCCGGAACCGCGGCCGGCGAGAACAGTTGCTCGGTCGAGGGGAACTCCGTGCGGCCGCCCGGTCCGGTGTTGACGTTGAGCGAGCCGCCGGTGAGGCCCATGCGCAGGTAGCGCCCGAACGGCTTGTACGCCACGGTTCCGGTGAAGCTGGTGTCCTCCAGGCGGAACGAGGTCCGGTCGGCGAGCAAGGTCTCCGGCCCGAGGCCGTAAAAGTCCACCCGCGCCAGGTTGCGCTGCTCGGCCAGAAAGTCCAGCTCCAGGCGGCCGTCGGCCAGACGAGGCGCGCTGATCCTCAAGTCGTACTTCTGGGAACGGCTGGTGGAGACCACGCCGCTGGTGAAGAAGTCGACGCGGCCGCCGGCCAGACCCTTCTTGAAGTACTGCGCGCCCAAGGCGAACCCTTGGCCGGTGGCCAAGCCGCCGAGCTTGGGGAAGACGCCTTCGGAGACCGAACCGAACCGCTGGAGGACTTGGTGATCCTTGAGGGCCAGCAGCTTCCGCTCGATGCCGGTCGGCTCCTCGGGCTTGGCGCCGGCCGCCTTTTCCTTTCTCTCTTCGAGGATCTTCTCGGCCCGGGTCGACGGCTCGGCTCCCTCTTGCGCTGCCGCGGCGGAAGCCAAGAAGAGGATCGCCAACGCCTGTGCGGCCCTGCCGCAGCGAGGTACGCGGAGTTGCATTCTGCGTTGTCTCTCAGCCCGCCGGCCGGCGGGATATGAACCCCAAACTCGATTCAGCCTCTCGGGATTCGACCGGCGCTAGGCGCCGACCGGGGTCCAAGCGCCGCTGGCGGCCGAAGCCAAGGCGGCGTCCAGAACGCGCTGGGTCCGCAGGCCCGCCTCAAAGGACGGCTCCGGGGCCGCCCCTTCCCGAATCGCACTCACGAACCGCCAAGCCTGATCGAAGCGATAGCTCCAGCGCGGATCGCCCTCAGAGACGTGGCGCGGCGCGCCCGGCAGCTTCCACCAGTCCTGCGGAATCTGCACGCGCTCGAGCTGATTGGCGGGCTCGTCGGCGCGCGCGCCGAGGCACACCTGCAGGGCCCTGGGCTCCTGCATCGAGAAGACCGCGCCGCCCTTGGTCCCGTAGATCTCGATGAACATGTCCTCGGTTACGTCGGCCCCGCGTCCCGGGCACACCCGAGAGATCTCGAAGGTGCCGCAAGCGCCATTCTCGAACTCGGCCAGGAAGGCGATCCAGTCCTCTACGTCCGACGTAGGGTCCTTGCGAAAATCCTTCTGCCGGGCCGACAGCGTTTTGATGTCGCCGGCTAGCTCGAGAACGATGTGGATCAGGTGGCTGCCGATGTCGCCCAGCACGCCCGAGCCGGCCAGCTCGCGCCGTGACCGCCAGCCCAGAAGGTGCTTGGAGAGAGCCATCAGGTAGGCCGCGCGCACGGACCGAATCTCGCCGAGCTCGCCTTGCCGCACCAAATGCGTCAGATAGCGCGCCGAGGGTGTGAAGCCGTAGGTGAAGGCCGTCATGTGGATGACTCCGGATTTCTGCGCCGCCTCCAGCATCTCCTCGGCCTCGGCCGCATTCATCGCCAACGGCTTCTCGCACAGGGTGTGCTTGCCCGCGGCCAGGGCGGCCAGGGCAATCTCGCGGTGCTGGTTGTTGGGGACGGCGATCACCACGGCGTCCACGTCCGGCCGGGCCAGCAGCTCGCGGTAGTCGGCATGGATCTCCGGGGCCTTGAGCGAGGCCGCGGCCTCGGCGTCCGGATCGGCGACCGCGACGATCTTGACGTCCTCGCACAGCCGCAAGCCGGGCGCGTGGATGCGCCGAGCGACCGAGCCCGCGCCGATTATTCCAATCCGAAGCGTATTCCCCATAGAGATTCCTTCGATTGTATCGGCTCCCCGGCCGCTGATTTCGGCCCTTCGTCGGCGCCCCTCCCAAAAAGCGCCGGGGAACCGCAAGAATCAAAGGGTTAGGAAATGGGAGCCCCTTCGCCGCCGGTAACGCGCTATGCGCCCAGCCCCACGGGACCGTTACACCTGGGTCACGTGGCGCACATGCTCTACGTCTGGGGCCTGGCCCGGCGCTTCGGCGCACGCATCCTGTTGCGCATCGAAGATCACGACAGCGGGCGCTGCCGTCCGGAGTACGAGGCCGGCGCCGTGGAGGACCTCGACTGGCTGGGGTTCCACTACGACAACGTCCTCCATCACCCGAGCCCCTATCGGCAGAGCGACTCCGCCGCGGCCTATTACGAAGCTCTCGAGAAACTGTCCCGGGCGGGCCTGGTCTATCGCTGCGACTGCTCGCGCAAGCGCATCGCCGAGACCGCGCCGCTAGGCCCGGGCGGCGAGCGGCGCTACAGCGGGTTCTGCCGCGATCGACAGGTCCCGGCGGATCGGCCGCACGGGCTGAGGGTCCGGCTGGAGCCGGGCGAGGAGCGCTTCGTGGACGGCTTTCTCGGGCCGCAGTCGCAGGACCCAGAGAGCCAATGCGGGGACCTGCTGATTCGGGATCGCGCCGAGGACTGGACTTACCAGTTCGCGGTGGTCGTCGACGACCTGCGCCACGGCGTCGACCTGATCGTGCGCGGCGAGGACCTGCTGCCCTCCACCGGCCGGCAGATCAGGCTGGCGCGGCTGCTGGGCCGTCCGGACCCGCCGCGCTTCTTTCATCACCCCTTGATCGTGGACGAGCGAGGTATGAAGCTGAGCAAGAAGACCGCCGCCGGACCGCTGGCCGACGAGCGAAAACGCGGCCGGAGCCCGCAGGAGATTCTGGGCGAAGCAGCCTTCCGGGTGGGGCTCGCGCCCACGGCCGCGCCGCTGGAGCTCGACGCGGCCCTGGCGCTGGTGGAGCTCAGCCGTGCGGATGCTCGATGAGCGTGTGCACCAAGACGGCGTCGCCGATGTGCAGCCCGGCCCGCGCGGCGGCTGATTCCTGCCGCATGGAGATCTCGACCAGCCCGGCGCTGCCGACGATCGCAAACGCCTCCCCCGCCGGAGCGGCCTCATAGCTGGGGCACAGCCGACGGGTGGCCAGCGTGCCGACTTGGAGCTCGAAGTGCGCCGGAAGCTCCTGCGGTTGCAGGCTCGTGACGATGTTGCCGAAGCGGTCGATGTTGAGCACGTGCCCGGCCTTGACGCCGGGTTCGGCAGCCGGAGGCGGCAACCGGATCCAGTCCTCCACCGGCGGCCCGATCTCCTGCAACGGCTTGCCGCTGGCCAGCCAGGCCGCGGCCGGCGCGAACACGTCCCGGCCGTGAAAGGTGGAGCTGCGGTGCTGCAAGCCCCAGCGCTCGGCGTCGATCGCCACGGCCTCGGCCTGCACGCCGTCCAGCGCCAGCGGCAGCAGCCCGTTGTCGAGAGCGATGAAGTAGTGGCCGTCGGCCATCGCTGCCAGCGGCCGCCGAGCCGTTC
The DNA here is from genome assembly GCA_016125275.1 of Acidobacteriota bacterium. Lineage (GTDB taxonomy): Bacteria > Acidobacteriota > Terriglobia > Bryobacterales > UBA6623 > RI-231. Next base: position 21,109 of record WGMB01000014.1, read on the forward strand.
CCACGCCCGGGTCCACCACGGCCAAGTGGACCGTGCCGGAAGGGAAGTAGCGGAAGCTCTCCCGCACGAAAAACGCCCCTTGGCCGATGGCGAACGACTGCACGCCGTGCGAGAGGTCGACCAGCCGGGCCTGGGGAAAGATCGATAGCATCACGCCTTTCATGGCGCCAACGTAGTGATCCTGCAGGCCGAAGTCAGTGGTCAGCGTGATCACGCCGGAGGGAGCTGGAGACGGCACGATAGAATCAAGTCTGGCAACCCGCGATGGCCGAGCGCTACTACTTTGACCACAATGCCACGACGCCCGTCGCCGACGAAGTGTTCGCCGCGATGGTTGCGTGCCTGCGCGAAACCTTCGGCAACGCCTCGAGCATCCATGGCTTCGGCCAGGACGCCCGGGCCCTGGTCGAGAAGGCCCGCGCCCAGGTGGGAGCGCTGTTGGGCTGCTCCGCCAACGACATCGTCTTTACCAGCGGCGGCACCGAGAGCGACAACCTCGCCATCCTGGGCTCGCTGCGGGGCAAGAGCGGCGCGCGGCACCTGATCACCACCACGATCGAGCATCCGGCCGTACTCAACGTCGCGCAGCAGCTCGAACGGGAAGGCGTGGACGTGACGTGGCTGGCGGTGGGCGCCGACGGCGTGGTCTCGCCCGACGACGTCCGCGGCGCTTTGCGACCGGAGACGCTCATGATCTCGATCATGGCGGCCAACAACGAGCTCGGCACGCTGCAACCGATCGACGCAATCGGGGCCATTGCGCGCGAAGCCGGCGTGCTGTTCCACACCGACGGCGTGCAGGCCGCCGGCAAGATTCCGCTCGACGTGGAGGCTCTGGGGCTCGACTTTCTGGCGCTCAGCGCCCACAAGCTCTACGGCCCCAAGGGCGTGGGCGCTCTCTACATCCGCAAGGGCCGCGACGTGGAACCGATCCAGTATGGCGGCACGCACGAGCGCCGCCGCCGTCCCGGCACCGAGAACGTACCGGGCATCGTCGGGCTGGGAGCGGCGGCAAAGCTGGCGCTCGGCACGCTGCCGGAGGAGTCCGCCCGGCTGTCCGGCCTCCGCGATCGGTTGCAGCAGGGGGCTTTGGAGAGGATTCCCGGCTGTTGGGCCAACGCCGGCGGCAGCCCACGCACTCCCAACACGGCCAACTTGGGCTTCGAAGGCGTGGAGGGCGAGGCGCTGGTCATCGCGCTGGACCTGAAGGGCTTTGCGGTCTCGAGCGGCGCGGCCTGCTCGAGCGGCGCCATCGAGCCGTCGCACGTGCTCACGGCTATCGGGCTGTCGAGGGAGCGAGCCAAGTCATGCTTGCGGTTCTCCCTGGGCAAGAAGACGACCGCCGAGCAGGTGGACCGGTTGCTGGAAACGCTCGCCGCCGTGGTGGAACGCCTGCGCAAGCTCGCGCCGGCGACGCCGTCACACGCCTGACCATGCACGACGACCTCATCGCAGTCGCCATGAGCGGCGGAGTCGACAGCTCCGCCGTGGCGGCCATGCTGCACGCCGAAGGCCGCCCGGTGGTCGGGATGACCATGCAGCTCTGGAACCAGCGGCGCATGCCGGAGCTGATTCCGGAGGGCGGCGCGACGGGTCGCTGCTGCTCGCTCGACGATGTCTACGACGCACGCGCCGTGGCCGCCGCTATCGGCATTCCGTTCTACGTGGTGAACTTCGAGGAGCAGTTCGAGCGCGACGTAGTGCGCCCCTTCGTCGAGGACTACGTGGCCGGCCGCACGCCGATCCCGTGCACGCTGTGCAACAACTCGGTGAAGTTCGAGCCGTTCCTCGAGATGGCTCGGCAGGTGGGCTCGGAGACCGTCGCCACGGGTCACTACGCGCGCATCGAGCGCGACGAGCGAACGGGCCGTTGGCTGCTGCTGCGGGGCGTGGACCACAGCCGCGACCAGTCCTACTTTCTGTGGGGACTCACGCAGCGGCAGCTCAGCCACAGCTTGTTTCCGCTGGGCGGGCTGCAGAAGAGCGAAGTCCGGGCGATCGCCCGGCGGCTCAACGTGCCGGTGGCGGACAAAGGCGAGAGCCGCGAAATCTGCTTTGTGCCCAACGGCGACTACGGTCGCTTCGTCGAGCGCTACCTGGAAGAGAACCGGATCGACCGGCGCGACTTGGCCGGCGAGGTGGTAGACGAGCGGGGGCGGGCGCTGGCCGAGCACCAGGGCGTTCACCGCTTCACGGTGGGACAGCGCAAGGGCCTGGGCGTGGCGGTGGGGAGCCCGTTGTACGTCACCGAGATCCTGCCGGCCGAGCGCAAAGTGGTGGTCGGCCCGCGAGAGGCGCTGGAACGCAAGCGCTTCCTGGTCGAGCGGCCGAACTGGATCGCCTTCGAAGCGCTGACCGAGCCGGTGCGCGTGGAAGCGAAGATCCGCCACCAGTTCCGGCCGGCGCCGGCCGAAGTGCGGCCCGGGGCCGAGCCCGGGTTCTGCGAGGTCGAGTTCGACCAGCCCCAACTCGCCATCACGCCGGGCCAGGCCGCGGTGTTCTACCAGGAAGAGCTGGTCGTCGGCGGCGCCTGGATCGCAGCCCCGGGCGGACATCAAAGCCAGGTAGGGTAGACTGGCGCTCTGGGGGCCCTTAGCTCAGCGGTTAGAGCTGCGGACTCATAATCCGTTGGTCGCTGGTTCGAATCCAGCAGGGCCCACCACTACGCGGCGCCGGAGCTAAGGAACTCACAGTGCGCGCGCCGGCTCGGACGGGGGGTTGACCACCGCTTCGAACTGCTGGATGTACCAGCGCATGTACCACTTGATCGACCACGGCGCGGTCACGATAAGAAGGATTCCCAGCGCGTAGACCAGCGTACGCCAGAGGATCTCGTGGCCCCGGCCGCAGAACTCGTAGTGCAGCCCGGAGCCGCGGCTGTTGCGGCCCAGCCAGTCCGAGTAGCCGGCCAGCGCCCAGGCCCAGCCGATGATGGTCAAGACTGACACATAGATCAGCAGCGTCCAGCCCAGGTAGCCCCAGATCGAGCCCTCGAATCGCAGGCGGCGGCCCAGCGCCTCGCTCGAGCCCGCCGCCCACCGCAGGAAGAACCAGCCCAAGATGAGGTTGATCGGAACGATCACCAACGGCGCCAGGCCCAGCGCTGGAATCTCCTCGCTTTTCGCCGAGGCGAGGATGTTGACGATCTGCACCACCCCGTAGAGCGTCGTCAGAATCCAGACGCCGCCAGCCGCTCCGTGGAAGCGGTACGAGGAACCGTCCTCGAACCGGCATTTGCCGAGGAACCAGCGCGCGAACTCCACCAAGACAAACGGAGCCGGAATGATGAATAGCATGCCGATCGCGACGAAGATCGTCCATCCGAATAGGGCCAGCGCCCCTCCGGTGAAGTCCTGTCGCAGCCTTTGCGGCCCGACCGGCGTCTCCGGCGCCTGGACAGCGGGCGTGGCCCCGGCCCGCGAAACCGTCGCGCCGGTGACCAGCGGGGCGCCGCAGATCTGACAAAAAGCCTGTTCGTCGGAGATGGTCTCCGCTCCGCACTCGTGACAATGCATCTTGGAATCTCCCAATCCCTAAAAACAATCGCGCCCGACCGGGGCCTTGCTCATCCCTCGACCCAGATCGGACTGGCCCACGCTTGCTGGCCGTTCGTCTGGGTGACTCTGACGTAGTAGTAGTCCGTACGGCCTTGCCGGCCGCGATCCCGGAAGGTCGTCCGCACGCGCGAAAGCGTCGGCGGCACCAGGCGGTGAACGAGGAAGGATTCAGCCGTGAATCGGCCGGTAATCTCCACCTCGTTGTTCTCGGCGAGCGCGCCGAGCGAGCGCTGGAAGCCCACCGGCGCCGGCGATTCGAGCTCGAGCGAGAGCTTGGCCGACGGCGGACCGGTCAAGCGCAGCACGACGCTCTTGGTGGGCAGCTCCTCGAAGGCTTCCTTACGGGAGGTGTGCAGCTCGAAGGCGACTTCGCTTTGCTTGCGATCGGTGATACGGTCCCGGCGGGTTTCGTCGTAGGGGCCGGACTGGAAGCAGGGGACGACGGCGAGAATCTTGCCGCCGTCGAGCTTGGCGCGGACCTTCCAGTCGGCGATGCGCGCCATGTTCAGGTCGCCCCAAGGCCCCCAGCCGAACTCCAGGCGGCACAGGTGCTCGCCGGGCCACTGCTTCTCCGGTTGCAGGTGATCTTCGGGGAAGTAGCGGCCGATCACGCGGTTGTTGCGCAGCAAGTCCACGCGGTCGATCTCGTCCATGCCGAGGGCCTCGACGGCGATCTCGCGCTCATCGACAAAGGGCAGCGCGGAGCCCATCCAATGGTCGTTGAGCCGCACGGCGAGGCGGATGCGGTCGCCGGTGACCGCGGTCGTGCGGCGTTTCCAGAGAGCGTCCAGTATGGAGGCTCGGGAGAGATCCTCGGCCCAGATGCCGGCCAGGCCTTCGCCCCAGGCGCCGGGGTAGCCCAGGTGATCGTCGGAGCTGGCGATGAAGCCCGCACGCACGCCGCTCTCCAGGGCTCGCTGCACGGTGTTGCGCGTCCAGCGCCCGCCCATCGAGTGCCGGATGTAGCGGCCGCGGCCGCGATCGGATTCCGAAAGCCCGTGCTCGGAGAAGATCTCTATGATTGGGCTGACCGTCGTGTCGACATGCTCCCAGTTCGCCCCGCGCCAACCCTGTTTGTAGCCCAAATGGTGCGGCGCCATGATGGCGCCATCCACTCCACGGACGGCCTCCTGCAGCTCCTGCACGTGATTGTGATAAGCCATCTCGCGGTCGTCGTCGGGAAAGTATACGCAATAGTCGCCGAAGTAGCTGGAATGCCACTCATAGGCCAGGATCGAAACGAACTTACCGGCCCGGTTGGATTCCTTGGCCATGCGCTGAACCTTCGGCCAGTTCTCACGCAGCACGCGGAAGCCGTTCACCCATTTCATATGGGCGTCGTTGGGCATCTCGGGCATGTCGTGCCACTGCGAATGCGGCGTAAAGGCTAGAAAGTCAAGGTGTTCGCGAGCGATCTCATAGGTGCGCTCCAGAGTCCCTTTGGCATAGCCGACGGCGTTGTGATTGTGCAGGTCGCCCCAGAAGATCGAATAGTCCGGCATGCGCTGACAGCATAGCCCAAAGAGGCTGCAACGGAAGCTTGATCAGGTCGTGACGGGATTGTCACTTCCTCTCACTAAGCTGAATGGAGATCGACCTACTCAAGGCGTCGATCGCAATCTTTCCGACGGCCCCTGGCCGGCCCGCGCCCGAACGCTTCCGGGAGCGGGCTTTTTGTTGCGCTCAAAGCCGGTCGCGCGAGATCAGGTAGGCGCGGATCCCCTCGATCTGCTCGTTCGACAGCAAGGAGCCGAACGAGGGCATGACCGTGCCGGCCCGGCCGTTGCGGACCACTTCGAGGAAGGCTTCCGGCCGCAGGGGCGTGCGGAAGACGTTCGGGCCGCTGCCGCCGTTCGACTTGTGGCAGCCGAAGCAGCGCGCGCGGTAGATCGATTCGCCTTCGGCGGCATCGGCGGAAGGCGCGGGCGCGGTCTGCGTGGAGGCGCTGGTAGGCTGGGGCGCGGCGGCGCCGCGGATCGGTTCGCCGCCTTCGGTGGCTGGAAAGCCGTAGCCGGGCAGGACGCGTCCGCCCAAGGTATGGCCGGGCTCGCCGACCTTCGGCAGTCCGCCGGTCAGCGTCACTAGGTTCGACCCCGGCGAGACGCGCGCGGGCCCCCCGCCGTCGAGCGCGAAGACGAACAGGTTTCCGGCCTTCGGCTCCGTGTAGTAGAAGGTCATGTCGCCGCCGATGCCGCCGGAGGGCACGGCCACGTACTGCACGCCGTCGAGCTCATAGGTGATCGGGCTGCCGATGATACCCGAGCCGGTTTGGAACTGCCACAGCAACGTGCCCGTCCGGGCGTCGAAGGCCATAAAGTAGCCGCGCATGTCGCCGGTGAAGACCAGTCCGGACGAAGTGGCCACGGCCCCGGCCCAGAACGGCGCCGGACTGACCGCCCGCCATACGACTTTCCGCTTCACGACGTCGAAGGCCACGAAGTTGCCGGGCGTCTCGCTGGTCAAGTACTGCTGGTAGTCCGCGCCGAGGTACCACTCGCCCTCGGTCGGCTTCTCGATCTTGGCCTCTTCCCAGAACTTGTAGCCCATGGCCCACTGGTTTGACATGAAGTACAGCCATTTGAGCTCGGGATTGTAGGCCAGGGGCTGCCAGTCGATGCCGCCTTCCAGGCTCGGGATGATGGGGCCGACCTCGGGGCCGCCCGACTCGGCCACCATGGCGGGGTTCACGTCGGGCCGGCCGGTCTCCGGGTCGAGCCCGAACGCCCAGTTGATGCCCGGAACGATCGCCTCGCCGTAGAGGAACTTGCCGTTGGTGCGGTCGAGGGCGTAGAAGAAGCCGTTCTTGTCATGGTGAAACAGCGCCTTCACCGGGCCGAGCTCGCCCAGGTCGACGTCCGCCAGCAAGGGCGTGCTGACGGCGTCGTAGTCCCAGCAGTCCCAAGGCGTGTACTGGTAGCCCCACTCGATTCGGCCGGTCTTGGCGTCGAGGGCGATGGTGGACGCCGTCCACTGGTTGTCTCCCTTGCGGACTTGGCAGTTCCAGGGGGCCGCGTTGCCGGTGTTCCAGTAGACGAGCCCGAGCGCCGGGTCGTAGGCGCCGGTGGTCCAGGTCGGTCCGCCGCCGTGCTTCCAGGTGTCGCCGGGCCAGGTCTCGTTGCCGGGCTCCCCGGGGCCGGGAATCGTGTAGGCCGTCCAGCGCAACTCGCCGGTCCGTGCATCGTAGGCCTTCACGAACCCACGAATGCCGAACTCGCCGCCGGCCACGCCGGTCAAAACCAGGTCCTCGAGGGCCAAGGGCGCGCCGGTGATGCTGTAGCCCTGCCGCCAGTCGGCGACCTCCGCCTCCCAGGCCACTTCGCCGGAGTCCCTGTGCAGGGCGACCAAGCGGGAGTCCATCGTGCCGACGTAGACGTAGTCGCCCAGCAGCGCCACGCCGCGGTTGATCGAGCCGCAGCAGTAGACCCTCTCGGCGTCGTCGGAGATCGTGGGCGCGTAACTCCAGATCTTGGCCCCAGTGCGGGCATCCAGTGCAAACACGCGGGAGTCGTCGGCGGAAAGATACAAGACGCCGTTGTGGAGCAGCGGAGTGGCCTGCAGCCCCTGGTTGTCGCCGCCGGTGGCGAAGACCCAAGCCGGATGCAGCCGGTTCACGTTGGCGGGGGTGATCTGCTCGAGCTCGACGTAGCGCTGGCCGAAGTAGTCGCGTCCGTAGGTCAGCCAGGAGGAGGTGTCACTGGCGGCGGCCTCCAGTTGCTCGCTAGTGACCGGTTGGGCGGGCAGAATCGGCGCTGCGAGCAGCGCCAGCCACGGAACGGCCGATCGAAGGGAGTCGCGAAGGCGCATGCGTACTCAAGTAGCACAGTTCCGCGAAATAATGGGGCAGCATGTGGAAGCTGGCGATTCTGGCGCTGGGGCTGGCGGCGACGACGGCCGCGCAAGAGCCCCGCAATTTTCTGCAGGAAGTCCTTGGCTCGAGCGGCGGCGAGAGCGAGCCGTTGTTAGGCCCCTCGGCGCCGCGATTCGCGCTGCTGCTGGCGAATCTGCCGCTCGAACCGGTTCCGGGCTCCGATGAGCTGCGCTCGCCGGCCACGGGGCTTCGGTTCCAACTGCTGGGCGAACGGCGCGGCGCGCTCGACTTCTATCGCCTAAAACGCCACCCGGACTCCCCGTTGCGGGGCGATCAGGTCAAGCTGACGTTCTACTTCGACCAGGGCTTCGAGGAGTCCATGACGCTCGATGCGGGCGCCTTGCAGGGCCTGCCGCGCCGGCTGCCGAACGGCCGCGCGCCGGACAACCTGTTCACCAATTGGGGCTCGATGTTCTATGACCGGGAGAAGAACCTGGCCGTCGGAGTGGACCTGCGCGGGCAGGAGGTCGCCCGCCACGCCCGGCGGCTCTATTCTCGGTTCACCGACCAGACGGCTCTGCAGCTCAATACACTGACCGGGCCGCCGGATTTCGAGATCGTCTGGTTCGCCTGGAGGCCCGCCGACGCCGAGTTCTGGTGGGTGGAGGCCTTCCAGCAGCGGCGTGCTGACGGCGACCCGAGGATTCCCGACAACTTCTTCCCGATCCTGGCGCCCCAGGGGCTGAGCCACGCGCCGGGCGAGACGGCGACCGTCGCCGTGATTCCCGATCCCGCCCAGGCCGGCCAAGCCATGGAGCTGGCCGTGATCGACGACGTGGCGCAGAAGCTGGTCGCGCGCGTTCCGGTGCGCTACGAGCTCCCGCTGACGCGCGCCCAGGTTGCGATCGGCGACTGGGCGTCCAGCCTGTATCGGCTGATCCTGGTCGAGCCCGGGCAGCCCGTCGACGCCGCCGCCAACGATCTCAACAACAAGCTCACGAACATCTTCGTCCGCCCCAAATCGTCCACCGGCGATGTGCTGTTCGTGGCTCCCACGGACATGTGGTACGCCTACTCCACCAACGGCGGCCACGACTACCACGGCTGGCGGACCGGCTACGACGACAGCGTGGGCTACTCGCCGACCGTGATGAGCGGCCGCCGCCGCCGGCTGAATCACTTCTACTACTCGCTCTACGAGCGCTTCAACGACGTCCGCCACCTGCGCTTTCTGAGTGAGCTGGCCGCGCAGAAGGGCTGGCGGCTCGACTTTGCCACGCAACACGACGTGGCGCTGGGTAACGTCCGGCTCGATGATTACTCGCTGGTTCTGGTGGGCAACCACTGCGAGTTCACCACCGCGGAGAGCTATCGCCGGTTCACCGAATACATGGGCCGAGGCGGCGCGGTGGCGGTCCACGGCGGAGACTCCTTCAACGTGCTGGTGGAGTATCTGCCGAGTCTGGCCGAGCCTCGCTACATCTGGCAGCGCGGGCACTTGTGGATCCACATGGCCGATCAACCCAGCGACTTCCGGGCGCCGCAACTGCTGCCGCCAGGCGCCGCGCCGGACGCGCCGATCGTCGCCCCGCAAACCGGCGACGCGGTGGACTACCTCAATCCTTTCCACAACACGGTGGGCGGCTGGATCGGCGGCAGCAAGGCGGTCATCGCCGATGTGACGCATCCGGCGACGGCCGGAATGGGGCTCTCATTGGGCGATGAGGTTCCGGGGCCCTGGGGGAGCGAGGTGGACTACCCCTACGAGCCCTTGGCCTGGGACGTCTTGATCCGCTCCGACCAAGCCGCGCCGGAAAGCCGCGAGAACGACGTGGACGCCAACGATCCGACGCCGCTCTACCGCACCGGGCTGGCCGTCCACCGCAACCTCCAGTTGGGGATGCTGACGGGCGAGAACTTTCCGAACATCCTCGGCGACCCTCAGTACGAGCGGCTACGCGAGCTCTACGGGCGCATGCTGGACTACCTGCGGGAACGCTCGCAGGGCATCCGGGCGGCGCGGGCGGCGGCTCCGGCGCGAGCGATCGGCGCTTCGACCTTCGCCTGGGACGCGCCGGTCCGGCTGCACGGCCTGCGCTACGCCCTGCCTGTGGGCGTCGACTTCGAGCAGCCGGAGTGGCACAAGAAGCCGGCGCCTTATGCGCACTACCGGGTGCAAGGATCGCTCGACGGCGAGACCTGGTTCGAGCTGACCGACCGGCTCCACGGACCCTGGCGACGGCAGCAGACCGATTGGTTCGAAGAGCGCGAAGTACGCTTCGTGCGCTTCGATGGCGAGCTCTCCACCGGAGAGCCGTTCTCGGTGAGCGGCCTGGAAGGCTTGGCGGCGCGATAGCAGCCGTGTATCATTCGCGCCTCTTCGCGTATCAAGCGAAGGGATGCAACTTCGTTTTCGCGCCTTGGACATCGAGAAGCCGGACTCCCGCTGGCAGAGCCTGTTTGGGGAGTATTGGCCGGCCTACCGGGCCTGGTTCCTGAAGGAGGGCGACGGCGCGCGCCCGGGCCTGGGGGAGTGCCGCGAGGCTCTCGAAGCGCACATGCCGGAGCTGGTCCCCGTGTGGCGAGAGCTGGCGAGGCTGGCCGGCGGCGACGAGGTCGCGGCTCGAATGCTGAGCCTGTATCGTCCTCCGGCCTACATTTTCGGCTGCTCTCAGGCCGTTTGGTCCCGGGACGAGCCCTTCTTGATCCGCAACTACGACTACAGCCCCAAGCTGAGCGAAGGGGTGATCCTGCGTTCGAACTGGAACGGCACGACGCTGATGGGCATGAACGACTGCCTGTGGGGCCTGGTCGACGGCATGAACGAGCACGGGCTGGCGCTTTCGCTCACCTACGGCGGCCGCGAAGCCTCCGGCGACGGCTTCGGCATCCCCTTGATCCTGCGCTACGCCCTGGAGCGCGCTCGAACAGCGGAGGAAGCGGCCGAAGTGCTGCGAAAGGTTCCGTCCCACATGGCCTACAACCTGATTGCGCTCGACGAGGAGGGCCGCCACCTGCGCATCGAGCTCGCTCCGGACCGCGAAGCCTTGGTCAGCGACGAGCCGGTCTCGACCAATCACCAAGCCGGCCCGCCGAACGCCGAATACGCGGCCCAGGTGCGAACCGTCGAACGCTCCGAGCTGCTGATGCGGAGGCTCGGCGACGGCGCCGAGACGGCGGACGCCTTCATCGAGCGGTTCTCCCGAGACCCCTTGTTCGCCACCGGTTACGAGCGCTCGTTCGGCACCATCTACACCGCGATCTATCGGCCCCGGGCGCGGCGGGTCGAGTACATCTGGCCGGGCTTCATCTGCCGTCAAGGGCTGTTCGCCTTCCGCGAAGGCGAAGCGCTGATCCTTTACGGAGACGACGCCAAGCTGGAGCTCGGGCAGCAGGACTGGGCCTGGCAGGCCCCGGCCGGAACCCAGGCGCAGGACTGGCAACGGCTGGTCCCGCCGGAAGCCGGCGATTGGCGAAAGTACCTGCCGGGCTTCCTGACGGAGTAGCAGCGATCAGGCCGCTGCGCCGGAGACGATCTCCGAGAAGTCGGCGATGGTCGACAGCTCGCGGAGCAGCTTGGCCAGAAATGCCAGCCGGTTCTCGCGGATTGCGTCGTCCTTGGCCATCACCAGCACGTCCTCGAAGAAGCGGTCGAGCGCCGGCCGGAGCGAGGCGATCCGCTCGAGCGCGCCGGGATAGTCGCCGCCGCTGCGGGCGGAAGCTGCGTCCTGCTGGACGGTCTGGAAGGCGGCGTAGAGATCGCCCTCGGCGCCCGCTTCCAGCAGAGACTCGTCCAGTGGCTTGGCGGCATAGGCTTCCACGCCGCCGGCCTTCTCCAGGATGTTGCGCACGCGCTTGAAGCTCACCGCCAGCGGCTCGAAGTTCTCCGTCGGGCGGACCTTGGCGATCGCCGCGCAACGGGTCGCGGCGTCCAGAGGCTCCTTGTCGTCGGCGGCCAGTACGGCGTTGATCTCGTCGTACTGATAGCCGGCCTCGGTGAGGAAGAAGCGCAGCCGCTCCACCAGGAACTCGCGCAGGGCCGCGGCGTGCTCGCCGGCTTCCGCCATGGCGACCAACTCGTCGATCGAGACCCGCATCCGGCCTTCGACCAGGATGCGGATGATTCCGTAGGCGCTACGGCGGAGCGCGAAGGGATCGCGGGAGCCGGTCGGCAGCATGCCGAGCCGGAACAGGCCGCCCAGGGTGTCGAGCTTGTCGGCGATCGCCACCACGCGGCCTTCGGGCGTGCGCGGAATGGAGTCGCCGGCGCCGGCCGGCTTGTAGTGGTCGTAGATCGCGTCGGCCACTTCGGCCGGCTCGCCCTGCTCGGCGGCATAGAGGCCGCCCATCACGCCCTGCAGCTCGGGGAACTCCCCGACCATGCCGGTGGTCAGGTCGGTCTTGGCGAGCTCGGCGGCGCGATCGGCTCGCTGGGCCACCGCGGCCTCCACACCGGCGGCGGCGCAAAGCGCCGCGGCGATCTTGCGCATCCGCTCGCTCTTGTCGAAGTAGCTGCCGAGCTGGGCCTGGAAGGTCACCTTCTCGAGGTCGCTGACGCGCGCCGACAGAGGCTTTTCGAGGTCGGCGTTCCAGAAGAACTCCGCGTCATTGAAGCGGGCCCGCAGCACGCGCACGGCGCCCCGCCGGATCTCGCCGTCGGGATCGCCGTCGAGGTTCGCCACCGCCAAGAAGCCGTTGACCAGCTTGCCGGTCGCCTCGCTGGCGACGGCGAAGTACTTCTGGTGCACCAGCATCACGGTCTCGAGGACTTCGTCGGGCAGCGCCAGATAGCGCTCCTCGAACTCGCCATAGATGACGCTGGGATACTCGGTGAGGTAGGTCAGCGTTTCGAGCAGCTTGGGGTTATCGCGCACGACCAGCCCGGCGCCGGCGGGTAGAGCTGCGCGGCTGCCTTCCACGATGCGGCGGCGGCGCTCGTCCGCCGACAGCACCACGAAGTTGCCGGCCAGCTTGGCTTCGTAGGCCGCAATGGAGCCGACCTCCAGCGCGCCCTGGCCCAGCCGGCGGTGCCCGTAGGTCGTCCGGCCGGCCTTCACGCCGGCGATCTCGAACTCCACGACCGCGCCGCCCAGCAGCGCCACGAGCCAACGGATGGGCCGGATGAAGCGCGGCCCGCCCTTGCCGGTCCACACCATGTTCTTGGGGAAGTAGATCCCCAGAATGATCTCCGGCAAAGCCTCGGCCAAGATCTCGCCCGTGGGCCGTCCGGCGATCGAGCGCACCACCGTCAGCTTGCCGTCCGAGCCGACCTTCAGTGCCGAAGCCTCCACCCCGGCGCGCTTGGCGAAGCCGAGCCCGGCCTTGGTCAGGTTGCCCTCATCGTCGTAGGCGATGCTGGCCGGCGGCCCCGACAGCGTTTCGCTCTTGTCGGCCTGACCGGCCGGCAGCCCGTCGACCAGCAGCGTCAGCCGGCGCGAGGTCGCCTCGGCCCGCACCTGAACGCCCGCGGCCAACCCGGCCTTGTCCAGAGCTTCGCGGAAGCGCTGGTGGAAGCTCTCCAGGGCCCGCGGGATCATCCAATCCGGAATCTCTTCGACGCCGATTTCCAGCAGGAATTCCAGGGTCTGCATCTCAGGCGGCCTCCTGCTGCGCGCCGTGCTGCTGGCGCATCCAAGCCTTGGCGACGCCCACGGCGAGGTTTCGCACGCGCTGGATAACGCCGACGCGCTCGGTGACCGAGATGGCCCCGCGGGCGTCGAGGATGTTGAACAGGTGCGAGCACTTCAAGGTCTGGTCATGCGCGGCCAGCAGCGGAAAGCGCGCGACCTGCTCGGCGTCCTCCAGGCCTGCGAAGAGGTCGATCAGCCGCTGCGCTTCTTTCTCGTGCAGCTCGAACTCCTTCCAGACCATCTCGACGTCGGCGATCTCGAAGTTGTAGACCGAATACTGGCGCTCGTCGAGGAAGCGTACGTCGCGATAGGTCCAGCGGTCGTTCCACTGGATGTCGTAGATCGAGTCGACGTTCTGGATGAAGGCCGCCAGCCGCTCCAGACCGTAGGTCAGCTCCACCGGGATCATCTCCAGGTCGACGCCGCCGCACTGCTGGAAGTAGGTGAACTGGGTGATCTCGAGCCCGTCGAGCATCACCTGCCAGCCCATGCCCCAGGCGCCGAGCGTGGGAGATTCCCAGTTGTCTTCTTCGAGCTTGAAGTCATGCCGCGTCAAGTCGATGCCGATGGCTTCGAGACTCCGCATGTAGAGCTCGATCACGTCGGCCGGAGCGGGCTTCAGAATCACCTGCAGTTGCATGTGCTTGTAAAGCCGGTTGGGATTGTCGCCGTAGCGGCCGTCGGCCGGCCGCCGGCTGGGCTGCACGTAGGCGACGTTGTAGGGCTCCGGACCCAGCACGCGCAGAAAGGTTTCCGGACACATCGTCCCGGCGCCGACCTCCACATCGAGAGGCTCCTGGACGATGGCTCCTTTCTCGGCCCAATAGCGTTTGAGCGCGAAGATGATCTCCTGATAGGTCTGCATGGACTTGAAAGCAGGTGAATTTCCAGGCTAGCAAAGCCGGAGTGGCGAGAACCGAATCCGACAGGCGTCCCGGTCGAAGGCGAAGCGTTCGACGTTGGCCAAGGCGTCGCCCAGGGCCTGCTCCGAGATTCCCAACGAGCGCGCGGCCTCGAACTCCCCGGCCAGCGTGGTCGCAAAGAACGTCGGGTCGTCGGTATTCAAGGTGAAGGCGACCCCGGCGGCGTCTAGTTGCGGCAGGGAGTGCGCGGCCAGGGAGGGAAAGACGCCCGTCTTGACGTTGCCCGTGAGGCAAACCTCGAGCGGGATTCCGCGCTCTGCCAGGTGTTCCACCAGACGAGGGTCTTCCACCGCGCGGACGCCGTGGCCGATCCGGTCGACCCGCAGCTCTCGCAAGGCCTCCCAAACGCTCTCCGGGCCGGCCGCCTCGCCGGCATGCACCGTCAGGCCGAGCCCGTGCGCCCGAGCCAGCTCGAAGCTCTCGCGGAAAGGCCCCGGCGGGAACTCGGCTTCCGAACCGCCCAGCGTCACGCCCACCCAGCCGGCCGGCGGCCGGGCGAGCAGCCGCCGCAGCAGGTCCAGCGCGGCGTCGTGCCCGAAGTTGCGCACCAGATCGACGATCCAGCGCAGGCGGATGTCGGGCCGCCGCGAGGCTTCCGAGAGAGCTTCGCAGACGGCTTCGAGCGGGATGCCCTGCATCAAGTACTCCGGCACGGACACGGTGACCTCGGCGTAGCGCAGCCCTTGCGCGACGAAGTCCGTCGCCACAGCGTCGAGCAGGCCGCGGAAGTCCGCCGGGGTGCGCACGAAGTAGCCGCTGAGCAGATAGGAGGCGAGAAAGCCGGGAAACGTGGAGAAGCCGAACAAGTCGGCCCCGGCCGGAGCGTCCGGCGCCAGGAAGCCCGCCAGGTGCGGCCAGCGCCGGAAGAAGGCCAGGTGGCGCTCCGGCGCTTGGGCGAGCGCTCGGGCCGGGGGGTGGCGCTCCAGAAGCTGGGCGAAGTAGGCCGGCGGCATCGCTCCGCGCAGGTGGACGTGCAGCTCGGCGGCGGGCCGGAGAGTCGCTGGCTCCATGCGCTCCTATTGTCGCCGGGCCCGCGGCCGCCGGGTCGGCTAGAATAGCGCCCGTGCCGATCACTCGTCGACAAGCCCTGGCCCGTCTGACCGCCGCCGCGCTCGGAACCTCTACGCTGCGGGCCGAGAGTCTGCCGCCGATCCGAGCGCTCACCCGCGGCCCCAAGCATCACTGGTTCGGTTACTACGACAAGTGGGAGTTCGATCCGACCAGCCGCTACGTCCTCGGCATGGAAGTGGACTTCGAGCACCGCTCGCCGAAGCCGGACGACGTGATCCGCGTGGGGATGGTGGACACCGACGACGGCGACCGCTGGACGGAGCTGGGCAAGACCTCTGCCTGGTGCTGGCAGCAGGGCTGCATGCTGCAGTGGGTTCCGGGCTCGAAGTCCGAGGTGATTTGGAACGACCGGGAGGACGGCGACTACGTCAGCCGCATTCTCGACATGAACAGCGGCAAGACCCGCACGCTGCCGCACGCCGTCTACGCCCTGGCGCCGTCGGGACGCTGGGCCGTGACCACAGACTTTCGGCGCCTGAACGACACGCGGCCCGGCTACGGCTACGCCGGCATCCCCGACCCCAACGCAGGGACGCTGGAGCCCGACGACGTGGGCGTGTGGAAGATGGACCTGTCCAGCGGCAAAACTGAGCTGATTTTTTCGGTGGCGCAAGCGGCGGCCGTGCCCAACCCTCACAACGACACCAAGGGGCTGAAGCACTACTTCAACCACCTGCTGGTCTCGCCGGACGAGAAGCGGCTGATCTTTCTGCACCGCTGGCGCTATCCGGCCGATTCCGGCCGCACCTTCGGCACGCGCATGTTCACGGTCGGCTCGGACGGCAAGGCCCCGTTTGTACTCGATCCCTACGGAAAGACGTCTCATTTCATATGGCGTGATCCCGAGCACGTGCTGGCGTGGGCCTGGCATCCGAGCCACGAAGACGCCTTCTACCTCTATCGCGACCAGAGCGACGAGGTGGAGGTGGTCGGCAAAGACGTGATGCCCGTCAACGGCCACTGCACCTACTTGCCGGACGGGAAGTGGATTCTCAACGACACTTACCCCGACAAACAGCGGTTGCAGCACCCTTACTTGTTTGAGATCGCGACCGGACGACGGGTCCCGTTGGCGCACCTGTCCTCGCCGCCCGAGTATGTCGGCGAGTGGCGCTGCGACAACCATCCGCGCTATAGCCCGGATGGGCGAAAGGTGGTGGTGGATTCACCCCACGGCGGCGCCGGGCGGCAGTTGTATCTCATTGATATCAGTGAGATCACAGGGTAGCGGCAGTGAATTGCCGAGACCGGGAAACCTTCGAGCGGAGTCGTCGTCTTTACTTTCGCGCCTGTCTTCGACCGCGATGCGGTTGATCGGGCGCAGGGGCTTCCGATGAACGCATCGCTGATGGACCAATTGAGGTGGGGACGCTGGTTGGCGGCCCCGGCTGCGTCCGCCATGCCGGAACCGGCGCCGCGGCGTCCCGGCCCGGAGCTCGTCCCCGAGCCGGAGTGGGAACCCGACCCGCCGCCTCCGCCGCGGCGCAACAACGGCTTCTGGGCCTTGGCGATGTTCGGCCTCGGCGCCGCCGCGGGAGCTTGGGTGTACCTGCAGCAGAGCCCGATCGCCGATGGCGGCGGAGGCGGCGGTTCGGCCTCCTTCTTCCAGACGGTGCAGGCGACGAAAGGCGACATGGAAGAGTCCCTGCGCGTCGGCGGCAGCATTCGCGCCCAGGATTTCGCCGCCATTCGGGCGCCGCAGATCCGGACCGGACGCCGCGGCGGAGGCGGCTCCGGCGGAGGCGGCGGGCTGACGCTGATCCAGATGGCCGAGCCGGGCAGCTTTGTGAGGAAGGGCGACGTCGTCGCGGAGTTCGACCGCCAGGGCCAGCAGCAGATGATCGACGACCAGCAGGCCGGCGTGGCGCAGGCGGCCGCGGCCGTCAAGGTGCGGCAGGCCAACCTGATGATCGAGCTCGAGACCAAGCGCCAGGAGTTGGTGACGGCGAAGGCCGAGTACGAGAAGGCCAAGCTCGACGTGAAAACCTCCGAGGTGAAGTCCGCGATCGAAGCCGAGGTCCTCAAGAACGTGATGGACGAAGCCGAGGCGACCTTCAAGCAGCTCGACAAGGAGGTCCAGTTGTTGGCGGCGTCCCACGCCGCGGCGGTGCGGCAGGTGGAGATCGACCTGGAGCAGGAGCAAGTGGACCTCAAGCGCGCTGAGCTCAATACGCGCTACATGCTCATCAAGAGCCCGATCGACGGTATCGTAGTGCTCGAGACGATTTTTCGCGGCGGCTCGTTCGCGCAGGTCGCCAACGGGGATGAGGTTTACCCCGGCTCGCTGTTCATGCAGATCGTCAACCCGGCTTCGATGATCCTCGAAGCCCGCGTCAACCAAGCCGACAGCCAGAAGGTACGGGTCGGGCAAACGGCGCGGGTGCGCCTGGACGCCTATCCGGAGCAAGCCTGGGAAGGGGTCGTGCGCTCGGTTTCGGCGATGACCGACAGCGGCGGCAGCGGCGGCGGCCGGTTTCGCGCCGGCTCCGGCGACTATGTCCGCCAGATTGCCGTGACGATCGACATCGCGGGCCAGGACGCTCGCATCATTCCCGATCTCTCGGCCAGCGCCGACATCCTGCTCGGCGAGCACCAGAACGTAGTGATTGCGCCGCGCGAGGCGCTCGAACAAGAGGGCGATTCGTTCTTCGTCCGCCTGCGGGAGACGGCTGAAAAGGCCGGTTTCGTGCGCAAACGGATCGAGGTGGGCCCGATGAACGATACGCAGGTCGTGGTGACCAACGGACTGGAAGGGAACGAGACCCTGGTGGTTCCCGCCGCGGAGACGGCGGAGCTGCTGCGATAGCCGACCGATCCCCCCTGGAGGATCGGAGCGGCGACGAAGACGGAAGTAGGGAACATGGCGAAACGCAAGAGTCGATGGAGAGTGCTGACGTGGCTGCTGCTGGCGGCCGCCGGAGCGGCGGGCAGCTACGCCGCGCTGGATTTCTATGAGCCCGCGGCGCCCGAGATTCCGACCGCTCGGGTGGAGCGCAGGGACTTCGTGACGACGGTGTCGAGCCGCGGCGAGCTCAAAAGCGCCCGCTCGGTGCAAATCACCGCGCCGCAGACGCCGGATCTGAAGATCGTACGGCTGGCCGAGACCGGCAAGCCCATTCGGCGTGGCGAGGTCGTGGTGGCCTTCGACGCCGCCGCCCAGGAAGATCTCTACGTCGAGCGCGACACGTCGGTGCGGCAGGTCGAAAGCGAGATCCGCGAAGCCCAGGCCTTGAATTCGATCGCCGATGAGCGCAACGAGATGCTCATCATGCAGTCGAAGTACAACCTGGAGCGCGCCAACCTGGAGGCGAGCAAGCAGGAGATTCTGGCCGAGATCGAAGCCCAGAAGGCGAAGATCGACGTGAACATCATGGACGGCGAGCTCTCCAAGGCGGAGACCACCGCGAAGGCGACCGACATCAGCCAGGAGGCCGACCTCACTCGGCTCAACGAGCGGCTGCAGAAGGCCGTCCGCGACCGGGACCTGTCCAAGAGCTATCTGGGCAGCATGGAGCTGCGCTCGCCGGTCGACGGCGTGGTCCAGATCCTCGAGAACAATCGCGCCCAGGGCTCGTTCGGCACCAGCCGCCCGCCCTTCCAGGAAGGCGACACGGTCTGGACCGGCGCAGCCATCGCCGAGATCCCCGACCTGAGCTCCTTGCGCGCCGAGTTCCGCCTGGAGGAGATCGACCGCGGCCGGGTGGAGACGGGGCAGGAGACCCGCATCCGCGTGGACGCCGTGCCGGACGCCATCCTGACGGGCAAGGTCGATTGGCTGAGCCCGATCGCGACGCTGGTGTTCCGCCGGATTCCTCCGGAGAAGAACTTTCCGGCCTATGCCGCGATCGACAAGCTCGACCCGCGGCTGCGGCCCGGCATGAGCGCGACGGTGGAAGTGGTGGTCGAGCGCCGGCCCAATGAGTTGGTCATCCCGGCCAAGGCGAGCTTCCAGATCGACGGCCGGCCGACAGTTTTCATCAAGGACGGCAACAACTACCGCAAGCAGCCCATCACGGTCGCGGCGCGGAATTCGACGCAGATCGTGGTGACCGAAGGCCTCGAGGAAGGCCAAGAGATCACGCTGGTGAATCCCGAGATCGCATTGCGGGCGGCGCGGCGCTGAGCCGGCGCGGGAATCCGAGGAAGGCAAAGGTATGAAGAAGTTATTGGTGCGACTGGTGATCTTGCTGGCCGTGGCGGGGGCCGTGGCGGGCGCGTATTACCTCGTGCAACAGATTCCCGACGAGGAGAAGGGCGACGAGGTCGCGCTGATTCCGGTGGAACGGGGCGACTTGACGGTGCGCACGTACTTGCGCGGCGAGTTGCGCGCGGTGCGCTCGCTGACGCTGACGGCTCCGAACCTGGGCTCGCAGTCGCAGGTGATCCAACTGGCGCCCCCCGGGTCACTGGCCAAGCGCGGCGACCTGATCGTGGAGCTCGACGACTCCGAGCGTGTGGCGGCCTTGGAAGACGATCTGCTGTCGGTGGAGAAGATCCAGAAGCAGCTCGAGCAGGCTGAAACCGAGCTGGAGATCCAGAAGAGCCAGGACGACGTGGAGCTGACCAAGGCGAACTTTCAGGTGCGTCGCTGGGAGCTCGAGTCGCGCCGCAACGAGTTGCTGTCGTCGATTGACGCCCGCAAGAACGAGCTGAGCCTGGAAGAGGCCAAGCGGCGCAAGGAAAAGCTCGAAGAAGACATCAAGAACCGCCTGGCGCAACAGGAAGCGCAGTTGGCGGTGTTGCGCGAGCAGTTGAAGAAGGCGCAGCTCGACGTGGACCGTGAGCGTAAACGCATCGAAGAGGCTCGTACGCTGTCGCCGATTTCGGGTCTGGTGTCGATCCTCGAGAACCGCTCCGGCGGCCGCGGCGGCTTCGGCACGGCGACGCCGGCGATCCGCGAAGGCGACCAGATTCCGCCGGGGTTGGCGGTGGCGCAACTTCTCGACCTCTCCGAGATGGAGCTGGTGGCGAAGGTCGAGGAAGTCGAGCGCGCCAACCTGCGCGAAGGCCAGGAGGCGCTGATCCGCCTCGACGCCCTGCCGGGCAAGGTCGTCAAGGGCCAGATCAAGCGCTTGGGCACGACGGCCTCGATGAATATTTTTCGGGGCGAGGCGACCAAGAAGTTCGACTGCATCGTCTCGATTGACATGAAACAACTGCTCGAGAACGTCGGCGCCAGCCCCGAGCAGATTCGGCGCATTCTGGCGACGGCGGAGCAGAACGCGGCCCAAGGCTTCGGCCGGGCTCGCCCGTCCGGCGGCGCGGCGGGCGCGGGAGGCCCCGCCATGGGCGGCCCCGGAACCGGCGGCCCACGGCAGCGGCCGGGAGCGGGAGCAGGCGGCGGAGCACAAGGCGGCGGAGCCGGGGCCGGAGCGGCAGGCGGAGCGGGTGCAGCCGGAGCGGGCGGCGGCCGGCGGCAGATGACCCCGGAGATGCAGGAGAAGCTCAAGGAGCTCACCGGCGGCAAGGAGATCACCGAGCTCAGCCAGGAAGAGCGCCGCGAGGTCTTCCAAAAGCTGCGCGCCCAGATGGGCGGCGGCCAAGGCGGGGGCCAGGGTGGCGCGCGCGGCGGCCAAGGCGGTCCCGCAGGCGGCGGCGGTTTTGCCGGAGGCGGCGGCCCTGGCGGCGGCTTCCCGGGCGGAGGTGGAGCGCCGGCGGCCTCGATGGGTTCGGTCGCCGCGGCCGGCGCCTTCACCCCGGAGCAGCGCAAGGCGGCGACGCTGCCGGCCCCCCCCGAAAAGGGCTCCGATGTCGATATTTTGTTGCGTCCCGGCCTGTTGGCCGACGCCGAGGTCATTGTTCAGGAAATGAAGGATGTGCTGTACGTGCCGTATCAGGCCGTGTTCGACACCCCGCAGGGGTCGGTCGTGTACTTCTGGCGCAACGACCGTCTCGAGGCCCGGCCGGTAGAGATCGGCGCGCGCTCGGAGTCGCAGGTCGTGATCCTATCCGGCGTGGAAGAGGGCGACATGATTTCGCTCGAGCCGCCGGAAGGCTCGCGCCCGACGCGTGAGAAGAAGAAGAAGGGCGGCAACAACCCCGGCGGCCCGTCCCCGGGCTTGCCCGGCGCGGCCGGCGGCGGTCGTCGCGGCGGGGGATTCTAAGGGACCATGCAGATTCCAAGCGTCCTCCCTGAGCTCTGGATGGGGCTGGCCAGTCTGCTGGCCCACAAGCTGCGCTCGCTGTTGACCATGCTGGGCATGATCTTCGGCGTCGGCGCGGTGGTCGCGATGCTCTCGATCACCGCCGGCGCGCAGCAGGAGATGGTGCGATACATCGACCTGCTGGGCGTGAACAACATCATCGTGGAGGCCAACGAAGCCGTCGACCGCGATCAACTGTTGGCCAATCGAGAGATTTCGCCGGGCCTGACTTTCCGCGACGCCCGCGCGATCGAGGCCAACACGCCGAACATTGAGGCGATGTCGCCGCGCAAGAGCTTTTCGCCGACCAGCGTGCTGCCGCCGACCGAACAGGACGTCCCGAGCCTGATCGGCGTGCTGCCGAACTACATCGACATCTACTCGCTGCGGATGATCGAGGGCCGTTTCTTCGACGCCGACGAGAACCTGCACTCCGCGCCGGTGTGCGTACTGGGCGAGACGGCCAAGGTGGCGCTGCTGGGCTACGGCTCGGCGGTAGGCAAGTACGTGAAGCTGAACGAGGTCTGGCTGCGCGTCGTCGGCGTGATGGCGCCGGCGGCGACCGCCGAAGCCGACATCGAAGGCCTCGACACTGACGACCGCAACAACATGGTGATCGCCCCGCTGAACACCGTGATGCGGCGCTTCGAGGACAACAATAGCTACCTGCGCGACGAGATCGACGGCATCTTCATCCGCGTGAAGACCGGCGCCGACCCGATCGAGACCGCCGACGTGGTGCGGGCGATCCTGACGGCGACGCACAATGACGCCGGCGACTTCGCGCTGACGGTTCCGGCAGGCCTGCTCGCGCAGCAGCGGCAGCAACAGTTCATCTTCAAGGTCGTGATGATCTGCATCGCCGGCATCTCGCTGCTGGTGGGCGGCATCGGCATCATGAACATCATGCTGGCGACGGTGCTCGAGAGAACGCGCGAGATCGGCATTCGCCGCGCCATCGGCGCTCGCCAGCGGGATATCGTGCGGCAGTTCTTGATCGAAGCGGTGTTGATCTCCATCGTGGGCGGTTTGATCGGCATTGCAGCCGGCTTTGGAGGCTCCAAGGTGATCGCCCTGTTCGCGGGGTATCCGACGGTGGTGAGCGTGTCTTCGATCGTCGTGGCCTTCGGCGTTTCGGTCGCCGTGGGTCTATTGTTCGGCATCTACCCGGCCGTACAGGCGGCCAAGCTCGATCCGATCGAAGCGATCCGCTACGAGTGATTCCGACGGACGAATTCAAGGATATGGGAGCGGCAAGCCGCGGCGCTCGAGAGAAGATCCCTGCGCCCCGGGCTGGTTCGCTGACGAGATGGGATGACTGACTCGGATGGACAACGGAAAGGCTCTGGAATGTTGAAGCGATTTCTAGGACTAGTGCTCAGTGTTACGCTGCTGGCGGCTTCGTCGCCCGGCCAGATGGCGGTTTTCCCGGACAAGGCCTATTGGAAGTCACAGTGGCAGAAAGCGCCGCTGGGGGTGGAGATCGAGTCGGTCAGCCGGCTGGAAGACTACCTCGTTGACGGACGGTTGCAATTGTCGCTGCGGGCTTACCTGGAATTGGTGATGGCGAACAATCCCAACATCAACCTCCAAAAGCTCGCCTACTACCAACAGGAAAACGCGATCCAGCGCGCCTTGAGCCCGTTTGACCCCTCCCTCACCGCCTCCTACAACACGAACCGGTCGGAGACGCCGTCGAACGACGTCCTGCAGGGCGCGGATGTTCGCTCCAACCTCAACCAGACAGGCCGCGCGACCTACAACCAGACCTTCGACACCGGCACGCAACTCCAATCCACCTGGACGAGCCAGAAGGTGTCGAACAACTCGCAGTTCACGACTTTCAACCCGTCGATCACGCAAAGCTGGCTGGCTCAGCTCACCCAACCGCTGATCCGCGGACGGGGACGCAACATCCAGCGGATTCCGTTCATGATCGCCCAGTCGCGGCTGGACCAGACCGAAGAGCAGGTGCGGCAGCAGGTCATCACGCTGATCTTCCAGGCCGAGAACGCCTACTGGGACGTGGTCCAGCAGCGGGAGCGGCTCCGCGTCCAGAACAACAACTTGTCGATCGGCAAGGCCTTTCTGGATCGCTCGCGGCGGGAGCTCGAGCTGGGAGCCATCTCTCCGCTCGACATCTACCAGCCGGAGCAGCAGTACGCCACCGCGCAGGTGGGCGTCACACAAGCGCAGTACCGTCTGCAGCAGGCCGAGGACGCGGTGCGCCGTCAGATCGGCGCCGACCTCGACTCCGCTTTCCGCAACGTGCCCATCGAGCTGACCGAGGGCGTTGAGACGCCCGCGAATCCGCCGACCTTCGAGCCGGAAGCGACCGTGAGCGTCGCTCTCGCGAACCGGCCCGAAATCGAGCAGCGGCGCCGCTTGCTGCAGATCGACGACCTGCAGATCAAGCAGGCGACCAACAGCCTGCGGCCCGACTTGTCCCTCGTTGGCACCTACCAATCCACCGGCCGCGGCGGTAACTTTCTGGACCGCACCCTGCTCGACGCCAACGGCAACGGCATCGTGGTCCCGGGCGGCCTGACCGACGCATTGAGCCAGTTGCTCGACTTCCGCTATCCCACCTACTCGGTCGGATTGACCTTGAACCTGCCGCTCCGCAACCGGCGTGCGGCGGCCGACCTGGCGGACGCGGCCATCCAGAAGAAGCGGGACCTGTATCAGCTCCGGGCGAACGAGCAGGACATCCGGCTGGATGTGGTGCAAGCGATCGCCGGGCTGGAGCAGAGCAAGGCCGGTGTGCAGCAGGCGACGGTGGCCCGGGATTTCGCCCAGAAGCGCTTGGACGCCGAGCAGCAGAAGTATGACCTCGGCGTGACGACGACGTTCATCGTCCTGGACGCGCAGAGCCGGCTGTTGCAAAGCGAGTCGGATCTGCTCGATCAGGAAGTGGCCTACCGCCGGGCGCTGCTGACGCTCTACCGGGCCACCGGTGAGCTGCTGCGCGAGCGCGGCGTCTCGATCGACTACAACTAGCGCTTGGCGTCCTCCGGGGGCGCCTCTTGGGGCCGGACAGCTCGCTGTCCGGCCCTTCGCTGTTTCAGGGCCCTTCGAAGAGCTGAATGCGGCGATTGCGCTGCCGGCTGGGAACGATCGTGCCGTAGGCCTTGATCTCCAGCGGCGGCCGGTCACTGCCCGGCGCTTCGATGCGCAGGGTGTTCGGCCCCGGCTCGCCCGCCAGCGTCCAGTCGAACAGCACGGTCCCGTACTCGTCGGTGACGGGGTTCGCCGGGCTCACCGAGCCGTCGCCGCTGGCGGTGATCCGGAGCCGCACGTGCTCGTAGTAGAGGCCGTCCGGGTCGGTCACCTGCAGGAAGTAGGGCAACGGCATCGGCTGGCCCACACGACCGGTTTGGAGCCGCTCGCGGGCATCGCCGATGAGCTGCTCGAAGGGATAGAGGCGCTGCGCCGCCAGCGTTCTGGCATCGTCGAGAACGCGGATCCAGGAGCGAGCCGTGTCGTACCCCTCGCCGATCTCGGCTTGCATCAGGTGGACGCCGGCCTGCCGACCCGTCAGCGGGAAGTACGCCGCCACCTGCCCTTTCGGAATCATTACGGACTCGGGCGTGAGCAAGTCGGCGCCGCCGTCGAGGCGGACCGTCAGGTCCTGCTCGGCCGGAGCGCCCAGAAAGACGGCCGCCTGCAGCGGGTCGCCCCTCAGGCGACCGAAGGCCGGCCAAGTGTCCAGCGTGAGAGCCTTCACCAGCTCCGTCTGGGCCTGCCACCCTCCGTCGGTCTGCTCGGCCATGTAGCCGCTGAAGGCTCCACGCACCCGCTCCATCTTGGCGATCGTTTCAGCCGAGGGTTCCCTGCCCTCCTCGGTCAGCAGGATGAAGGCGTAGCGATAGTGCTTCTGGGAGATCGCGGGGCCCGGCGCGCGCGGCCCCATCGTCTCCACGATGTCGTCGATCGAGATGTCCACGCGATCGCCGTTGAACAACAAGCCCGCCAGAGGCTGGCGTGCGGGATTGAACGAGCCGCCTTCGATGTCCGGATTGCGGACGAAAAAGCTGGCCGGGACCTGTTCGGGCGGAATCAGCCCCAACAAGTACAGATCCATCGGCCCGAAGCGCCGGAAGGCCTCGGTGCTCTCAAAGCGATACGGGGCCGCGCCCGGACCGTGGTCGACGATGCGCATGCCCTCCATGAACGAGCCGTCGGAGTTGTAGAAGAAGCTCCAATGCGACCCCTGGCGGCCCAGCAGCTCCCCGGAGTAGAGCCCCGAGGGCTTGTCAAGGAACAGCGTCCGGGTGAGGAAGCGGTGGCCCGCCTCGTGCGCCAGGATCGACAAGGTCGTGTTGACGTAGACGCCTTCGTCGCGGTCGATGCGCGCGGCGGGGTCCGCTGGGTACTTGTCCAAGTCCCCCATGTAAATCAGCCCCTGCAAGCGGAAATCCGAGCCCAGATCTTGCCCGAAGTCGAACACGTTCTCGGACTCGAAGCCGGCCGGATACGGGCCCACGCCCTGCACATAGTTCCGTATGCCCAAGTAGAAGGCGAATCCGGCGTTCTCGAGCGGAATCTCGAAGTCGTGAAAGATCACGACGAAGTCATAGGCGTCTTCGTGGGACAGGTAGAACTTCTGCAACAGCGGAACGAAGTTGATGTCCGGCGGCTGGAAGAGCTCGACGAAGGCCGCCGTGAAGGGCGCCGTCGGGGGCGTCGAGAAATCGACGGCGACGGACTGCTGGACGTCGCGCCCGGAGGCCAGGCCGATGATGCCGAGATTGATTCCAATGTCGGCGTAGGCCACCCGGATGCGGCCGTCGCGAAACAGCGTCGCTTGGAACGTCAGCAGCCTTCCGCGCCCGCCGTCCACCCACTCGGGCGTATTGATCCAGGAGATCGAGACGCTGTCGCTGGAGCTGAAGACGCGTATCGCCGCGTCGTCCTGAGTGGGATCGAGGTCGGTGAAGAAGGCGCAGATGCGGGGTGGACCGCTGACCGCCCGGGTCGGATCCCGGGCCGTGCTGGCCGAGTCCGCCTCCCCGAAAGTTAGGTTGCCGTCTGAGTTCAGGTAGACGCTCTGGTAGGACTCCCCGAAGAACGGAAAGGCGAAGGGGAGCTCGAGAACCTGGGAGTCGTCGTCGTCGAGCGCCACGGGCTTGCCCTGGGCCGCCGCGGCGCCGTCAAAACCGCCGTCGGAAACTCGATAGAGATAGGCGGTAGCGGCGGCGTCCTGCGGCAGGTAGTCCAAGGCCCGGCCGCCCAAGTCGAACAGGAACGCCGGAAGAACCACCCCCTCGGCGTCGTCGACGACCGCGATGTCGCCGCGGTCCGGGACGACGAGAGCGTTCTTGGGAGCCGCCGCCGCGGTCTTACCGGCTGACGGCGACAGGTCCGACGACGGCGCCAAGCCCCGGGCCCGCGCCTGCTGGTGGAGCAAAACGGCGTTCAGGCCGGTCGAGACATCGTCGGGGCCCTCGGAGGCGGCGCTGAGCGAAAGCGCCACACCGAGGACGGCAGCGCTGAGACGGCCAATCCACATAGGCTGATTCTACCCCCGCCTCAGCGCGAGGCCGGTCAGGCTTTCGGCAGAGACTCGCGGAAAAAACGCATCCAGTTGCCGAAAAAGATGCCGTCGATATCCGCGGCCGAGTATCCCCGCGCCGCCAGAATGCCCTCCAGCTTGTGGAGGTCGTTGATCGAATTCAGGTCCGTCGGCGTCTGCTCGGTGCCGAATCCGCCGTCGAGATCGCTGCCGATGCCCACGTGCTGCGTCGAGCCGACGAGCTGGCACATGTGGTCGATGTGGTCGGCCAGGGTCTCGAGCGTCGGCCGGGCGCGGTCGGGGTTGTCCCAGTCGTAGTTGGGCAGAATCATCCAGGCGTCGCAGACCGCCCCGAGCACGCCGCCGCGCTCGGCGATCCGCTTCACCTGGTCGTCGCTGATCTGGCGGTCGTGCGGAACGAGCGTGCGCGAGTTGCCGTGGCTGACGAAGACCGGCCCGGAGAAGGCGTCCATCGTCTGATCCAGCGCCAGATCCGCCGTGTGAACCAGGTCGACGATCATCCCCAGCCGCTGGAACTCCTTGAGCAGCTCGCGCCCGGCGGCCGTGATCGGGCCGTCGCCGCCCGTCCCCATGCCGTAGGCGCTGGTCCCGTAGTGCGCCAGGCAGGCGGTGCGAAGCCCCTGCTCGAACCAGCGCTCGGCCTGCGCCGGCTCGACGATCGGGTCACAGCCTTCCATGGAGAGGATGTAGCCCAGCGGAGCGTCGGGCTCGTCGCCTTCCCACTGCGCCCAGATGCGATTGAGGTCGTCGACGGTCTTGATCATCGCCATGTGACCCTGCTCCTCGAGGAGCTTGTAGTACGCCAACTGCCCCTGCCCCTGGGAGTAGGCCACGGCCTGGTTGCAGTAGTCGAGATCCTCGCGCAGGATGATCTCGCCCCGCTTGCGATCGCCGGCCGGTCCCAGGTGCATGGCGCCTTCCGGGTGCCAGGTCGGAAAGGCTCGGCAAAGGATCGTAGCCAGACAGACGCCGATGCGCGCCTTACGCATCTCCGGCAGGCTGACCGTGCACAGACCGCGGCCCTTGCCGGTCATGTGGGCCTCCCGCGCGCGCATCTCGTCGAGGGGCAGCAACTGGTCCCGGTCGTAGTGGATGGCGTTCCAAGAGATGTCGAGATGGGCGTCGATGAGCAATCGCATTTCGACCCAGCATAGCGGTTTCTCGGGCCCTACAATGAAGGCTCATGCGCGAGCTCGTTCGGCTGCTCGAAGAACCGCGAGTCTGCTCGTACTTGCCCAACGAGGTGGCGTCGCTCGAGTACCGCATCGTCCAGGGGCTCGAGCCGGAGCGCTACGAGTATCTGCTCGAAAGGGGCTACCGGCGCTTCGGACGCCAACTGTTTCGGCCGCAGTGCCCAGGCTGCCGGCAATGCGTCAGCGTGCGCGTGCTGGTGGACGAGTTCGAGCCCTCGCGCGGCTTTCGCAGGGTGCTGCGGCGCAACGAACGCATCCGCGTGGTGCGGGCTCGGCCGAGCGTGACCAACGAGCACGTGGAGCTCTACAACCGCTACCACCAGATGATGCATCGGCTGCGCGGTTGGCGCCGCGACCGCATCCTGCGAGGCGACTACATCGAGTCGTTCGTGGTCGGCGGAGGCGACTTCGCCTGGCAGTGGATGTACTACGACGGCGACGAGCTGGTGGGCGTGGCCCTGATGGACGAGACGCCGAACTCCATCTCACTGGTCTACTTCTTCCACGACCCGGAGTGGCGCGGCTACAGCCCGGGAACCTTCTCCGTACTCACGCAACTCGACTACGCCAAGCAGGTCGGCAAGAAGCACGCCTACCCGGGGTACTGGATTCCCGCCAACCAATCGATGGCCTACAAGTCGCGGCTTCGGCCCTTCGAGAGGCTGGTGCGACACCCTGTGGACGACGAGAAGCCGCGCTGGGTGCGGTATCACACCGGCGACCCGATCGAGAGCGAGACCGCGCCGGTTGCCGGAGCCGTCCGCCTGCTGTAATCTCAACTCGACATTGGCGGCCGAGAGGGAGGGCTGCTGCGATGCGCTGTTGGTGGGAACGCTGGCGCGCCGCCGCTTGGCTTGCGGCTCTAACGGTCTGCGGATCGGCAACGACGTTCGCTCAGGGCCCGCCGACCGGGTTCCGTTGCGTGGCCTCCGCGACCACGCCCTCGATTCGAGCCGAAGGCCTCACTGAGTTGGTGGGAGACGTGGTCCTGCGGTGCTCGGGAGGGGCTCCCACAGCCGCCGGCGCTTCCATTCCAACCTACGATGTGAAGCTCTCGCTCAATTTGCCCCTTTCGAACACCCCTCTGGGGTCACTGACGGTCAACGGGTCGTTCGCGCCCCTGTCCGCCGCGACCAACGCTCTACTGAGTGTGGACGAGCCTCCGATTCCGCGATTTGCGCCGCAGTGCTCCAAGCTCGAGGCGTCCGCGCTCGAAGCCTGCCGTGCCGGACTGCTGTGGCCTGCGTTGGGCGACGGCGACGGCGTGGCCTACGGGGAGAACGGCACGGCCAACATCGGCTTCGGGACGCGTTCGGGCATCACGACCCTTTTGTGGCTGGGAGTGCCGATCGACGCGCGGGCCGCCGAGCAGGCGCGAGTTCTGCGAATCAGCAACGTGCGGGCGGACGCCTCCGCCGTACCGGTGGGAGGCGGCGCCGATCCCTCCGAGCCGTTCCAGATCCGCACATTCGTCTCGGTCTGCCCCTCCGCCGGCGGCGCCTGCCCGCTAGAGCCGACCAGTCTGACCTTGGGGACGGTCGACTCGCTGCCGCCGGCGGCAACGGTGGAGCAACCGACGAGCCGCCCGCACTGCCAGAGCCAGACCGTACAGGACGGCGTGGACTTCCGGCTGCGATTCCGGGAGGTCCACCCGACCGATTTCAGGATCCGCGCGCGGCAGACGCCCGGGCCGCTCGACGGCCCGCGGACGACGGAATCCGGCGTCTGGAGCGACGATCCGACCCTCGGGCAGGCCTTGCCGCGGGCGCCGTTCGGAATGCGGTTCGGCGCTACGTTCAGCAACGTCCCGGCCAACGCCAAGCTGTATATCTCGACGATCAACCTGCCGGCGACGGCGGGCGAGGCTCCACGCGGCGCTTTGACGCTGGACCCGCTGGGACCCTTCGATCCCCCCACGCCGGAGTTCTCGCAGACCGTGAACGGCGTGACGGTCCCCTTCATCCGCTTGACCGGCCCGAACCCGTCGGCCACGTTCGAGGTCGTCGGCGCCAATGCAGACGCCATCGAGGACTTAGTCTTCGTGGGCGGTTTCGAGTATCAGTCCGGTGGAACGATCGCCACCAGCCCGCCCGAGGGGACGATCACGGTGGACCTGTCGACGGGCGTTGCGCCCGGTTGCTCCGTCGGCGCCGACCCGCCCGCCCTGTCCGGAGCGACCGCCCAGGACGTCGAGCGTTTTCGCGCGGCCGGTTGCGCCTATGCCTACTCCTACGGGCTGAGTGCGGACGGCCCCTACCAGGGCTATCTGAGGCGGCCCGTGCAGGCTTCGAGCCTGCCCCCGAACCGCTTCGCCGTCGGGACCATCCACGGCTGCAGCGGCGCGGGTCCGCAGAACAGCTTTCTGGGGCTGCCCAACGATACCGAGCTGGTCTTCAACGTCCAGCAAGACGGCAACGTTCCCCCGTATGTGCAGTGGATCGAGCACTCTCCGCTGGCGCCGGCGACCGACATCACCCTGAGCGTGACGGCGGAGACCTTGGCCCAGCTCTCGCCGGAGACGCCTGCGGTGACGGCCAACTGGCTCACTGCCGAGAGCAACGGCCGCTCCACGCCGATCACGACCAGCCTGGCGGTGGACCCGTCGCGCCTCACGCCGGGGACCTATCTAGGCCGCGTGACGGCCGCCTCGCCCAGCGGCGGCGACCTGCGCCTGAGCGTTCGCTTGAACCTGACGCCGCCAGGCCCCTACTTCGACCGCGCCGGCCTGGTGCACGCAGCCAGCTACCTGCGAGGGGCGGTCGCGCCCGGTGAGGCCATCGTGGTGTTCGGCTCGAACTTCGGTCCAGAGGCCTTGGCGGGGCTGGAGTTGGGCTCGGACGGGATGGTCTCGACGCGAATCGGGGAGACGCGCGTCCTGTTCGACGGCCAGCCCGCCCCGATGATCTATGCCGCCCGCGGGCAGGTCAGCGCTTTCGCGCCTTTCTCGCTGGCGGGGAAGATCAAGACCGTCGTCGAGGTGGAGTACCAGGACAAGAAGAGCAGGGCCGTGACCGTGGCCGTGCTGCCGGCGGCGCCCGTGATCTTCACCCAGAACCAAACCGGCGGCGGGCCGGGAGCGATCCTCAACCAGGACAGCTCCGTCAACTCCAGCGAACGACCCGCCCACGCCGGCGACATCGTGCAGATCTTCGGCTCCGGCGGGGGCCAGACGAATCCCGGCGGCGTGGACGGCCGCCTGGCCGGGGCGTCGCTGGCCCAATTCCTCGAGCCCGTAGCGGCTCTGGTGGACGGACGGACGGCGGAGGTTGTCTATGCCGGGCCGGCACCGGGGCTGGCCGAAGGGGTGTTTCAGGTGAACATCCGAGTTCCGCCGGAGACCGAGCCCGGCGCCACCGCCGAGGTCCTGCTGGCTTTTGGTTCTCGGACGACGCAACTCGGGGTGACGCTCGCGGTGGAGTGACTTGCTAGAATTCGCCGCGTGAGATCAACGTCGACCCGCCGTGAATTCCTGACCGCCGCCGGCGCCGCAACTCTGACGGCCTGCGCCCCCGAAGCGCAAGTGGAGGCGGCGCGCCCGCCGAACATTCTGCTGGTGGTGCCGGACCAGCAGCGTCACGACTGGCTGGGCGCCGGCGGAGTGATCCCCGTTCGAACCCCGAACGTCGACGCTCTCGCCGCCCGCGGCGTGCGCTTTACCAATGCTGTGTGCGCCTCGCCGCTGTGCGCGCCGTCGAGGGCCTGCCTGGCCTCCGGCAAAGAGTACGACCGCTGCGGCGTGCCCAGCAACGGCTTCAACTATCCGCTCGACCAAACCACCTACTACCAACTGCTGCGCGACGCCGGCTATCACGTGATGGGCTGCGGCAAGTTCGACCTCCACAAGGCCACCGAGGACTGGGGCCTGGACGGCAAGCATCTGCTGCCGGAATGGGGGTTTTCCGACGGCATCGACAACGCCGGCAAGTGGGACGCCATCCGGAGCGGCTCAAAACAGCCCGCCGAGCCTTACATGGGCTACCTACATGAGACCGGTCTGCTGGAGATGCATGTGGCGGACTTCGAGCGCCGCCGCGGCCTGGGAGGCTATTCGTTCACTGACCCCACGCCGCTGCCGGAGCACGCCTATTGCGACAACTGGATCGGCGCCCAGGCGAGTCGTCTGCTAGATGCCGCCCCGGCCGGCAAGCCCTGGCACCTACAGGTGAACTTCACCGGGCCGCACGATCCCCTCGACGCCACGGCTCGCATGGTGGACGGCTACCGGGGGGTCGAAAACTTCCCCCAACCCAACGGCAACACCCAGCTCTCGCCGGAAGTGCACGTGGCGGTGCGGCAGAACTATTCCGCCATGATCGAGAACATCGACCGCTGGCTGGGCCTCTTGCTCGAGAAGGTCGAGAGCCGAGGCGAGCTCGACAACACGCTCGTCGTGTTTACCAGCGACCACGGCGAAATGTTGGGCGACCACAATTTTTGGAAGAAGCGCCTGCCCTATCAACCGTCCGTGGGCGTGCCGCTGGTGGCGGCCGGGCCCGGCGTGCGAGGCGGCCGCACCACCGATGCACTAGCCAGCGTGATGGACCTGGCCGCGACGTTCCTGGAAGCCGCCGGCGTAGCGGTCCCCGCAACGATGGACAGTCGCTCGCTGATGCCGTTGCTGCGTGGCGACGCCGAACAGCATCGCGAGATTCTGCACAGCGGCATGGACCCCTGGCGCATGGTCTTTGACGGACAGTACAAGCTGGTGCGCGGGTTCGACGATTCGATTTCGGAGTACTACTCCAGCCGCAATCTACCGACGTACGCCGAAATGCAGCAGTTCACGCTGCTGTTCGACCGTGACGCGGACCCCCTGGAGAACGTCAACCTAGCCGCCAAGGCCCCGGACGTCGTGAAGCGCCTGGAGGCCGCGCTGCCTGCCTGATCGCTACTGGGCGGGCGTGCGAAAACAGCGCCCGAGGAAGGTGAATTTCAGGTTCGGTTCGAGGGGAATCTTAAAGACTCCTCGATCCCTGGCGATCCGCCCCTGCCCTGCGGCGTCGTCATCCCAATGCGTTCCCGGCGGAGGGACGGCGATTGCCGTTCCGTCGGCAGGCAGGGGAATCACAGCCGTTCCGCCGGGCGGCGCCGCCCGGCGAAGTCCTTGATAGAGAACCGGCCCGCCGGAACCGTCCAGCAGATCCACGATCGGCGTCTCGGGAAAGTAGTAGCCGAGATGGCGGCGGGTGATCAGGTAGGGGTCGGCGGCCAGCAGCACGATGCGTCCCTTCTCGGCGGCCTCTTCGATGGCCGTCAGCCCGTCCGCGGCGAAGCGCCGGTAGAGCTCGATCTGGTCAAAGTAGCCGGTCGAACGCTCCAGGCCCGGCCAAGGGTGGCGGAAACCCAGAAAGCTGATCCAACCGCTGGCCAGCAGAAGGCCGGCGACAGCCCAGTCGCGCGACGCAAACGGCGTCCGCCAATGCGTGAGGACGTACGCTCCAGCCAAACAGACCGGCGGCGCGGCCTGCAGCGCCTGATCCGGGTGGTGGATGTGCGCCAGCGCCTGGAACAGGAAGCCCGGCGCCGTCCAGACGGCGAGGAAAGGTAGCGCCTCCGGGGACGGCTTCCGTAGCCGGAAGCTCGGCAGGGCCCGCAGGCCCAGGGCCCACACCCAGCACAAGGCGCCTCCAAAGGTCCAAGCGGCGGCCAAACCAAGCTGCCGGAGTGTGAAGGCGTCGCCGCTGCGCTCGGCGAGGTAGCCCGCGTTGAGTCGCCAGAGCGGGACCGGCCCGCCTGCGGTCACAGCCAACGGCCCCAGCCAGGCCAGCAACCCGACGGCAAACAGCGCCAGCGTTCGCCGCACCGCCGTGGGAGTCCAGGCGACCTTCGAGGCGACGTAGATCCACAGGGGAGACAGATACAAGAGCAGCTCGGGCCGGAAGCCCGCCGCGACCGCCAAAGCCCCGGCGGCGACGGCGGCGTCGAGTCCCGATCGGTTGCGCAGCGCTCGCCAGAGCAACAGCGCCGTCACGGCGCTGCCGGCCGCGAGGAAGGTGCGCACCGGATTGGCGACGCCCGCGTACCAGAGCGTCGGATGCACCAGGAGCAGGACGGCCACGGCCACGCCGGCCCATTCGCCGAACATTGCCCGGCCCAGCCTCCAGCAAGCTGCCACGGCAATCGCCGAGCCGATTACGCCCGCCATGGCCAGCGCGTCCACCGGATGGACCAACGTCAGGTTGATCCAGCGAAGCAGCAGGACGAAGAGCGGGTAGCCGGGCGGCTGCGGTTGATGCGCTGCGGGGTCAAAGTGTTCGAGTGCCAGGGCGAAGTTGACGGAGTCGTAGGTGGGCAGGATCGGCGGCTCGAGGGCGAGCCTCGAAGTGGCGACGAGCGTCAGGATGCAGAGGTCGCCGATCCAAGCCGTCTTCCCGCGCATGGCCGAGAGGGTTGCAGGCGCGGGACCGACGCTAAGTTCTTTGATTGCAGCGAGCCTCTGGCCGAGACGGGCCCCTCCGACCCGCCGGTGGATCAGCTTGACTCACCGAGACCGCCAAGCCGCCGGGGTGCACAAGGGCCCAAATCCCTGCTAAACTGGACATCGAGATCCACATATCGCGATGTTTTCGCAAACTGCTGAATACGCCCTCCGCGCCGTCGTCTGTCTAGCCGACGCGGCCCCTGCCGCCCGCACGTCGCAGCAGATCGCGGAGCTCACCCAGGCGCCTCGCGACTATCTGTCAAAGATTCTGCAGGCGTTGGGCCGAGCCGACTTGGTGGCGGCACAGCGAGGCAAACGCGGCGGATTCTCGCTGACACGGGCTGCGGAAGAGATCACGCTCTACGACGTGCTGGAGGCCGTCGACCCCATCCCGCGCATCCGCCGCTGCCCGCTGGGACTGCGGGCGCACCGCACACAGCTCTGCCCGCTCCACCGGAGGCTCGACAGCGCCATGGAATCCGTCGAGAGGGAGCTACGGGGGGCCACCATCGCGGAGATGATGCGGCCCGACGCGGGCGTGCGTCCGCTGTGCGAGATCGTGGAGGCGGCCCATGCTTAGCCGCTGCATCGCCTGTGCGATCGTGCTGGTCGCCTGCGTCGGCTGGGCGCTCGACCGGCCCGCCAGCCTCATCGACGAGTCCCGCATCCTCCCTTCCGAGCACCCCGCCATCGACTACTGGCGGGCCGACCCCAACGACGCCGTCGCCCGGCTGCAGCGCCGCCTGAGCGGGGGCGAAATCCAGCTCTCCTTCGACGAACGCTTCGGCTACCTGCCCGCCGTGCTCGACGCGCTGGACGTGCCGCGGTCGTCGCAAGTCCTGGTGTTCTCGAAGACCAGCTTCCAGGCGTCCCGCATCTTCCCGCGCGTTCCCCGGGCGCTCTATCACAACGAAGAGGTTTCGGTGGGTTGGGTGGACGGTGGCGACGTTGTCGAGATCGCGTCGCTCGACCCGAAGCTCGGCGTCGTGTTCTACACGCTGCCTCAAGAACAGACTCGGCGCCCGCAGTTCGCGCCGCGGACGACCGAGTGCATCTCTTGCCACGCCGGCTCTTATACGCTCGGCGTTCCAGGGCTGCTGGTGCGTTCGGTGCACCCGGACCAATCGGGGACGCCGCAACGCACGCCCAGCTTCATCACCGACCATCGTAGCCCTCTGTCGGAGCGCTGGGGCGGCTGGTATGTCTCGGGGCGGCACGGCTCGCAGCGGCACATGGGCAACGCCACCTACGAGCGGGACCAGTCGGCGCTGCCGTTGATCGGCTCCCAGACGCAGAACGTCGCCAAGCTCCAGCCCTACGTCAGCCCGTACAACTACCTGCGCTCCACCAGTGACATCGTCTCGCTGATGACGCTCGAGCACCAGACGCGCATGACGAACCTGATCACGCGCCTGGGCTACGTGGCGCGCATCGCCGAGCGCGATGGGGTGACGCCGGAGGCCCGCCGCGAGATCGAGAACACGGCCGAGGAGTTGCTGCGCTACCTGCTCTTCACCGACGAAGCCCCGCTGGAGGCGCCGGTCGAAGGCGACCCGGAGTACGCAGAGGCGTTCGAGGCGCGCGGCCCGCGGGACAGTCAGGGGCGCTCGCTGCATCAGCTCGACCTGCAAACGCGCCTGCTGCGGTATCCATGCAGCTACATGATCGACTCCGAGGCGATGGAGTCTCTGCCGGCTGTGGCGAAGGATCGCGTCTACCGGCGCCTGTGGGAAGTGCTGACGGGCCGGGACGAGTCGCCGGCGTTCGGCTCGCTGGGGAAAGAGGACCGGCGGGCGATCCATGAGATCTTGGCGGGCACGAAGAAGGATCTGCCGGAATATTGGTAGCGACCGGGGCGAGACTCTAGTGTAGTGCCTCACACACTTTGAACATTATGGAGGGCCTTGCGGGCGCGCGTGACCTTGGCGAGGATGTCGGAGGCTTTCGCGGTCCAAATGAAGGGCTTGGGATCCTCGTTGTGCTTGTCGATGTAGGTCTCGACAG
>WGMB01000007.1 GCA_016125275.1 Acidobacteriota bacterium
GACGACGGACGTGACGGGCGTGGCGACGCTGCCGGAAGGCACCGAGATGGTGATGCCGGGCGACAACGTGACGCTGGCGATCGAGCTGATTGCGCCGATCGCGATGGAGAAGGGCTTGCGCTTCGCGATCCGCGAAGGCGGCCGCACCATCGGCGCCGGCACCGTCGCCGACATCGTTGAGTAAGGTTCTACGGAAGTCGGAGGACGCAAATGCCGCGCGATATCATCACGTTCCAGTGTACAGAGTGCAAGGAACGCAACTATACTACGACTAAGAACA
The DNA here is from genome assembly GCA_016125275.1 of Acidobacteriota bacterium. GTDB lineage: Bacteria > Acidobacteriota > Terriglobia > Bryobacterales > UBA6623 > RI-231. The sequence goes on from WGMB01000007.1 coordinate 281, forward strand.
AGAAGACGTCGCCGGGGCGCATGGAGATGAAGAAGTATTGCCCGCGCTGCCGGCAACACCGCGCGCACCGCGAAACGAAGTAAGCGGGCAGTCGCGCCGGAAAGTCTCTAGGGGCGTCGGTTAACGGTAAACCAGCGGTCTCCAAAACCGCCAATGGGGGTTCGATTCCCTCCGCCCCTGCCACCCTTTTTCGGATTGGATGGTCGATGGATGGGACAGGCGGGCGGTCGAGTGGGCCGCGCCGAGGTATGAACGTGAGTGTGAAGAGCGTAAAAGCATCGGCCCAGGCGCCGTCGAAGCCGGCTGCGGCGGTCCCGAGTTGGCCGGCGCGAACGAGCGCCTATATTGAAGAGCTCAAGCACGAGATGCGTCTGGTGTCTTGGCCGAGCCGGGAGCAGGTGCGGAGTACGACCGTGGTCGTGATTTTCACCGTGTTCTTTTTCGGGTTGTACTTCGGCGTGGTGGACTATCTGCTGGCCCTGGGGCAGACCAACCTGTACGGATTGTTTTCCAACTGAAGCGGGGCGGACTGATGAACGGATTTGGCGCAGAAGACGAACGGCTCGACCCGCAAGGGGCGGCCGAAGGGGCATCCCCCGACGAGGGCGGCGCTGCCGCCGTCGAGGCGGACGCCGGCGCCGAATCGGCGGCTGCGGCCGAGCATGAGCCCGTCGGCGTGCCCGGGCTGGACTGGTACATCATTCATACCTACTCCGGCTTCGAAAACAAGGTGCGGGAGAGTTTGCAGACGCGCTCGGAGGCCTTCGGCATCAGCGACAAGATCGGCGAGATCCTGATCCCGACCGAAGAAGTCGTCGAGATGCGCAACGGCAAGAAGGTGACGGCCAAGCGGATGCTCTATCCCGGCTACGTGTTGGTGCAACTCGATCTCGACGACGAGATGTGGCACGTGGTCAAGAACACGCCGCGGGTGACCGGGTTCGTGGGCGGCGGGCAGAAGCCCAATCCGCTGACGGCCGACGAGGTCAATCAGATTCTGTATCGTCAGACGGTCGCCGCCGAAAGGCCGCGGCCGAAGATGAGCTTCGAGCGCAACGACCGGGTCAAGATCATCGACGGCCCGTTTGCGAACTTCTCGGGCGCCGTCGAAGAGGTCAACGAGGACCGCTCGACGTTGAAGGTGATGGTCACGATTTTCGGGCGCGGGACGCCGGTCGAGCTGGAGTACTTCCAGGTCGAAAAGGAAGGCTAGGGAAGCAATGGCGAAAAAGATCAAACAGCATGTGAAGCTGCAGATCATGGCGGGCAAGGCGACTCCTGCGCCGCCGGTGGGTCCGGCGTTGGGTCAGGCCGGCGTCAACATCATGGAGTTCTGCAAGGCCTTCAATGCTCGGACGCAGCAGCCTGAGCTGCAGGGCATGAAGGTGCCGGTCGTGCTGACCGTCTACCAAGACCGCACCTACGACTTCATCACCAAGACGCCTCCGGCGGCGGTGCTGATCATCAAGACGGCGGCGCTGGCGAAGGGTTCGGGCGAGCCCAACCGCAACAAGGTCGGCAAGCTGACCGCGGCGCAGGTGGAAGAGATCGCCAAGACCAAGATGCCGGACCTGAACTGCCACACGGTCGAGGCCGCGATGGAGTGCATTCGGGGCACGGCGCGGTCGATGGGAGTGGATATCGTCGGATAGTCGGGGCTCACCCAGATGCAAGGGTCGCCCTGGCGGCGGCGCTTTGGGAGGCTGCGGGGCGTCTAGGGCCGCCGGGCCGTTTGCACCAAGGAGAAACATGGCTGGCAAGAAATACCGCAATGTCGCGGCGCTGATCGAGCGCCGTCCTTATTCGCTCGACGAAGCGATCCCGTTTCTGCAGCAGAATAAGCAGTCGCGTTTCGACGAGACTGTGGAGCTGCACATCAACTTGGGCGTGGACCCGCGCCACGCCGACCAGATGGTGCGCGGCACGGTGGTGCTGCCGCACGGTCTGGGCAAGCCCAAGCGCGTCCTGGTGATCGCGCAGGGCGAGAAGGCCAAGGAGGCCGAGGCGGCCGGCGCGGACTTCGTGGGCGGCGAGGAGATGGTCGAGAAGATCCAGAAGGAAAGCTGGCTCGACTACGACGCGGTGGTCTCCACCCCCGACATGATGCGGCACGTCGGCAAGCTGGGCCGCATCCTCGGACCGCGCGGCCTGATGCCGAACCCCAAGACCGGCACCGTGACGACCGACGTCGCCACCGCCGTGCAAGAGATCAAGGCCGGTAAGGTGGAGTTCCGCGTCGACAAGGGCGGCGTGGTGCACGCTCCCTGCGGCAAGCTGAGCTTCGCGACGAACGCGTTGAGCGAGAACGCCGCGGCGCTGATCTCGGCCGTCATCAAGGCCAAGCCCTCGGCCGCCAAGGGCAAGTACGTTGAAAAGATCACCATGTGCTCGACGATGAGCCCCGCCCTCGAGGTCGACGGCGGCGAGCTGGTGCGCTAACAGGAGAGCCGCGATGAAGCCGAAATCCCAAAAGATCGAAGAAGTCGAACGCCTACGCGGCTGGTTTGCCGAGAACCCGATCATCGTCGCCTGCACCTTTCAGGGCATCAAGGTCGAAGAGGACTTCCAGCTTCGGCGCAAGATGCGCCAGGCGGGCGTGATCTATCGCGTGGTTCCGAACCGTTTGGCCGGTTTGGCCTCCGAGGGCCAGCCCTGCCATGAGGCGGTGGCCAAGTTCAAGGGCATGACGGCCCTGCTGTTCGCCAAGGACGACCCGGTCGGGTTGATGAAGACCTTGATCGAGCAGGCCAAGTCGTTGCCGGTGTTCGGGTTCAAGGCCGGCGTCGTGGAAGGCCAGGAGCTGGACACGGCCGGGCTGATCGAGCTGTCGAAGATGCCCGGCAAGCCCGAGACGCAGGCGAAGTTGCTGTACCTGTTGTCGGCGCCGGGAACCAATTTGGTGCGGCAGATCAATGCGCCGGCGCAACACGTCGTCGGCGTGCTGACGGCCCCCGCCCGCGACTTGGTCTCGGTTCTCAAGCAGGCCGTGGATCAAGGAAAGTTCCGGGCGTAGGGAAGAGGTTTTGGCGCGAGCGTCGGTTGCGAGCCGGACGCCGTTGCCGGAAAAGATCCAGATCGGATCGAAACGAACGATGGAGTCGAAGGAGCGAATACAATGGCTGACGTTGCTGTACTGTCCGAACAGATTCAGGGCCTGACCCTCATGGAGGCGGCCCAGTTGGTGAAGGACCTCGAGGAAAAGCTCGGGGTGTCGGCCGCGGCCGCCGCGCCGATGGCGATGATGGCGGCTCCGGTTGCGGCCGGGGGCGGCGAGGCTGCCGCTGCGGCCGAAGAGAAGACGGAGTTCACCGTCACCCTCAAGGACGCCGGCGCGCAGAAGATCAAGGTCATCAAGGTCGTGCGCGAGCTGACGAACCTGGGTCTGAAGGAAGCCAAGGCTTTGGTGGACGAAGCCCCGAAGCCGGTGAAGGAGAACGTCCAGAAGGCGGAAGCCGAGGACATCGTCAAGAAGCTGGAGGAAGTCGGCGCCGTCGCCGAGATCAGCTAGCATCGTGCTACTCGAGACGAAGGGTCGGCGGCGCCCGGTGGGGCGTCGCCGGTCGCGTCATGTTCGGCGCTTGCAGATGCGGCGGGTGATTGCTAGAATACACCTGTCGTAGCATCGGCACCCGTCGGAACGGCTCTTTGTTCTCCTGAGGCGTCGCTTTTATTGCGATTATCTCTACTGCGATGGCGAATCTCGCCGCGTTGGTCGAACGCTTGTCTCTGCAAGTGTTCGATTCTCGTTTGTTGCGAAGGCCTGGTTCAGGCGCTTCGTTCCTCATCGCCGGGCTTACCCGCGTCCAGGCGGGGCGGCCTCGGTCGCTCCTCGTCTTGTCGTCCTCGGGCGACGGGCGCAGTCGCCGATTTCTTTTCGCCAACGCCCCGGTTGGCCGCGTCGTCTCGAGGCGGGCGTAGCTTGCCGCGAGCCGCAAGCGTGGTCGCCGGCGAACCCGGGTGGCGGGTTCAGGGAGTGATGGATGGCAGATAACGTGAATGGATCTCATCGCGGCGCCAAGGTGCGCCTGGATTTTTCGCGGATTCCCGCGGCGATCCCGATTCCCAACCTGATCGAGGTCCAGAAGGATTCCTACGAGCGCTTTCTGCAGATGGATCTGCTGCCGAGCGAGCGGGATGACATGGGCCTGCAGGCGGTGTTCACCTCCGTCTTTCCAATCTCCGACTTCCGCGGCTTGAGCGAGCTGGAGTTCGTCGATTATTCGATCGGCGATTGGGAGTGCAAGTGCAGCTACCTGCGGGGGCTGCATCACCTGCGTTCGACTTGCACGCACTGCGGCGCCACGATCCGCACCGACCCCTACGGGCCGGCGCGCATCCCCTGTCCGCAATGCGGCGAGTTCAATGAGAACCGCGTGACCTTCTGCCCCAAGTGCGGCGATCCGGTCGGGCTGGTGCTCAAGTACGACGTCGACGAGTGCCAAGAGCGCGGCATGACCTACGCCGCACCGCTCAAGGTCACCATACGACTCACGATTTACGAGAAAGACGCCGAGGGCGGCGAGAAGACGATCCGCGACATCAAGGAGCAGGAAGTCTTCTTCGGCGAGATCCCGCTGATGACGCGCAACGGCACGTTCATCATCTCGGGCACCGAGCGCGTCATCGTCTCGCAGCTCCACCGCTCGCCTGGCGTCTTCTTCGAGACCGCCAACCGGCGCACCTACTTCCTGGGGAAGATCATTCCCTACCGCGGAAGCTGGGTGGAGTTCGAGTACGACCAGAAGAACCTGCTCTATGTCCGTATCGACCGCAAGCGCAAGTTCCTGGGCACGGTCTTCTTGCGGGCGCTGGGGCTGAAGTCGGATTCCGACATCCTGCGCCAGTTCTACAACGTTGACGAGATCAGCCTCGACGGCGCGAAGATGTCGCGCAAGGTCTCCGAGAGCCTGCTCGGCGTCAAGCTGTCGCATGAGGTGATCGGGCCCGACGGCAAGGTCATCGTCAAGAAGGGCCGCAAGGTCTCTCCCTTCGTGCTCAAGGAGCTGCAGAAGGCCGAGATCGAGAGCCTTCCGGCCAACGCCGACGACCTCGAGGGCGCGCTGTTCGCCGCCGACGTGGTCAACGAAGAGACCGGCGACGTGCTGGCCGAAGCCAACTCCGAGGCGACCCCGGAGAAGGTGACCAAGCTGATCGAAGCGGGCGTGAAGGGCTTCGAGGTGATCTTCCCCGAGCGCGACCCGGCCGGCGTGGTCCTGTCGGAGACTCTCAAGAAGGACTCGATCGCCACCCAGCACGACGCGCTGATCGAGATCTACCGCAAGCTGCGGCCGGGAGATCCGCCGACTCTCGAGACGGCCACCCAGTTGTTCCAGGGCATGTTCTTCGATGCGCGCAAGTACGACTTCTCGCGCGTCGGGCGCATGAAGTTCAACATCAAGCTGCACGGCGCCGCCGACGTGACCTCGCTGGACCAGCGCACGCTCACGCCGGAGGACTTCTACGCCACGATCGGCTACCTGCTGCGGCTGCGCAAGAACGTGGGCGAGGTGGACGACATCGATCACCTCGGCAACCGTCGCGTGCGCGCCGTGGGCGAGCTGCTCGAGAACCAATTCCGCATCGGCCTGGTCCGCATGGAGCGGGCGATGAAGGAAAAGATGAGCGTGTACCAGGAGATGTCGTCGGCGATGCCGCACGACCTGGTCAACGCCAAGCCTGTGATGGCGGCGATCCGCGAATTCTTCGGATCGAGCCAGCTGTCGCAGTTCATGGATCAGACGAACCCGCTGTCGGAGATCACCCACAAGCGCCGCCTGTCGGCGTTGGGACCGGGCGGTCTGTCGCGTGAGCGCGCCGGCTTCGAGGTGCGCGACGTGCACCCGACGCACTACGGCCGCATCTGCCCGATCGAGACGCCGGAAGGTCCGAACATCGGTCTGATCAGCTCGCTGTCGTGCTTCGCCCGCATCAACGAGTACGGCTTCATCGAGAGCCCGTACCGGCGGGTGGATTCGGGCAGCGTGGTAGACGAGGTCAAGATCATCCACCCGGGCGATACGACCTTCAAGGGCGGCGAGGTCGTCGATCGCGCCGTCGCGGTGGCGACCAACGCGGCCGTGCCGGACGGCAAGACCGCGGCGACGTACGAATCCTACTGCCAGTACATGTCGGCGTGGGAAGAGGACAAGTACACCATCGCGCAGGCCAACATCCCGGTCAGCGGGGAAGGCCGGATCGTGCCGGACTTCGCCAACTGCCGCGTGGCCGGCGACTTCCAGCTCAAGAAGAAGGCCGAGATCGAGTACCTCGACGTCAGCCCGAAACAGCTCGTTTCGGTGGCGGCGAGCCTGATCCCCTTCCTCGAGAACGACGACGCCAACCGCGCCCTGATGGGCTCGAACATGCAACGGCAGGCCGTGCCCCTGCTGCGGTCGGACTCTCCGATCGTGGGAACGGGCATGGAGCGCATCGCCGCCCGGGACTCCGGCGCGGTGGTGATCTGCCGTCGCGACGGCATCGTGGATTCGGTGGACTCGGAGCGGATCATCGTCCGCGTCGAGGGCGCCGGGCACGAAGGACAGATGTCGCGCGAAGTCGGCGCGGACATCTACCAGCTCATCAAGTTCAAGCGTTCCAACCAGAACACCTGCATCAACCAGAAGCCCATCGTCGCCGTCGGCGACCGGGTGAAGGCGACGCAGGTGCTGGCCGACGGGCCCTCGACCGAGTTCGGCGAGCTGGCGCTGGGCCGCAACGTGCTGGCGGCGTTTATGCCCTGGCGCGGGTACAACTTCGAGGACGCCATCCTGGTCAGCGAGAAGCTGGTCAAGGAAGACTACTACACCTCGATCCACATCGAGGAGTTCGAGGCCGAGGCGCGCGACACCAAGCTGGGGCCGGAAGAGATCACGCGGGACATCCCGAACATCTCGGAAAGCTTCTTGCGCAACCTCGACGAGAGCGGCATCATCCGCGTGGGCGCACAGGTGAAGCCGGGCGACATCCTGGTGGGCAAGGTCACGCCGAAGGGCGAGACGCAGCTCACGCCGGAAGAGAAGCTGTTGCGGGCGATCTTCGGCGAGAAGGCCGGCGACGTCAAGGACGCTTCTCTGCTGTGCCCTCCGGGCATCTCGGGCATCGTGGTGGACGCCAAGATCTTCGCCCGCAAGGGCGTGGAGAAGGACGACCGGGCGCGGCTGATCGAGCAGCAGACGGTCGAGCGGATGCAGCGCAACCTCGACGACGAGAAGCGCATTCTGTTCGATGAGCGCTCCAAGCGGCTTGAGCTGCTGCTGGGCGGGCAGGTGGCGCAGGCCGACCTGCACGACGACAAGACCAACCGCAGGCTGGTGGAGAAGGGCGACGTCCTGAGCCGCGATCTGCTGGAGACCATGCGGGCCCGCGACCTCAAGCGGCTGCGCCTGAAGGACAAGGACCCGCACCTGAACGAGCGCATCGACGAGATCGAGGAGATGACGATTCGTCAGATCCAAGTGCTCGAAAAGATCACCGACGAGAAGATCGCCAAGCTCAAGAAGGGCGACGAGCTGTCTCCCGGCGTGATCAAGATGGTCAAGGTCTTCATCGCCATGAAGCGCAAGCTGCAGGTGGGCGACAAGATGGCCGGCCGTCACGGCAACAAGGGCGTAATCGCCCGGGTCCTGCCGGACGAGGATATGCCGTTCCTGCCCGACGGACGCCCGGTCGAGCTCGTGCTCAACCCACTCGGCGTGCCTTCGCGCATGAACATCGGACAGATCATGGAGACCCACTTGGGCTGGGCCGGCGAGGCGTTGGGCGTGAAGTTCGCCTCGCCCGTCTTCGAAGGCCCGGCGGTCGAGCTGATCAAGGAACGGCTCGAGGAAGCGGGTCTGCCGCGCTCGGGCAAGATTCAGCTTCGCGACGGTCTGACCGGCGAGAAGTTCGAGCAGGAGACGACGGTCGGCATCATGTACATGCTGAAGCTGTCGCACTTGGTGGACGACAAGATCCACGCGCGTTCGATCGGACCGTACTCGCTGATCACCCAGCAGCCGCTGGGCGGCAAGGCGCAGTTCGGCGGCCAGCGCTTCGGCGAAATGGAGGTGTGGGCGCTGGAAGCCTATGGCGCGGCGCACATCCTGCAGGAGCTGTTGACGGCCAAGTCCGACGACGTCTACGGTCGCGCGAAGATCTACGAGTCGATCGTCAAGGGCGAAGCGGCGATCGAGCCGGGCGTCCCCGAATCGTTCAACGTGCTGATTCGCGAATTGCAGTCGCTGTGTCTGGATGTGGAGCTCATCAAGACGCAGAACGACATGATGGAAACCGCCTTGGCGGCGGACTAACAGCCATGGACGGCGCGCCCGCGCGCGCCGTCCCGTTCACTGATTGTGGCCCCCGCGGCGCGGGCGGCGAGTCCGGTTCGAAACGGTACTCGACGCCCTCCGCCGCCCGCGTAAGAAGAACCGGGAGGATGCCCCTTGTACCGATCCAGCCCCTATGACCGAGTAAGCCTGATCTCCGACTTCGACAGCCTGCGCATCTCTCTGGCCTCGCCGGAAAAGATTCGCAGCTGGTCGCATGGCGAGGTCACCAAGCCGGAGACGATCAACTACCGCACCTTCAAGCCGGAGCGCGACGGCCTCTTCTGCGCCAAGATCTTTGGTCCCGTCACCGATTGGGAGTGCTTGTGCGGCAAGTACAAGCGGATGAAGCACCGCGGCGTGATCTGCGACAAGTGCGGCGTGGAGGTGACTCTGAGCCGCGTTCGCCGCGAGCGTCTGGGACACATCGAGCTGGCCGCGCCGTGCTCGCACGTCTGGTTCTTCAAGGGCTTGCCGAGCCGCATCGGCCAATTGCTCGACATCACCCTGCGTGAGCTCGAGCGCGTGCTGTATTACGAGGCCTACATCGTGGTGGAGGCCGAGGACGGCTCCGGCTTGAGCGTCGGCGAGGTGATCGCCGACGACCGCAAGCGGCAGCTCGACTTCGACGAAGCCGTGGCCGGCAAGTTCGTGGCTCTGATGGGCGCCGAGGGCGTGAAGGAGCTGCTCAAGACGATCGACCTCGACGCCCTGGGCAAGAAGCTGCGCCAGGACATGCGCGACGAGACGTCGCTGCAGAAGAAGCTGAAGTTCTCGCGCCGCCTCAAGGTGGTCGAGTCGTTCCGCAAGTCGGGCAACCGGCCGGAGTGGATGATCCTGGACGTGATTCCTGTGATTCCGCCGGAGCTGCGCCCGCTGGTGCCGCTCGACGGCGGCCGCTTTGCGACCTCCGACCTCAACGACCTGTACCGGCGCGTCATCAACCGCAACAACCGGCTCAAGAAGCTGATGGAGCTGAACGCTCCGGACGTCATCGTGCGCAACGAGAAGCGCATGCTGCAGGAGGCCGTCGACGCTCTGTTCGACAACGGCCGCCGCGGTCACGTGTTGCGCGGCGCCAACAACCGGCCGCTGAAGTCGCTCTCCGACACGCTCAAGGGCAAGCAGGGCCGCTTTCGGCAGAACCTGCTGGGCAAGCGCGTGGACTACTCGGGCCGCTCGGTCATCGTCTGCGGTCCGCACCTCAAGCTGCACCAGTGCGGCCTGCCCAAGCTGATGGCGCTGGAGCTGTTCAAGCCGTTCATCTACCAGCGGCTGGAGCAGCGCGGCCACTGCACGACGATCAAGCAGGCCAAGGAGCTGGTCGAGCAGCAGGATCCGGTGGTTTGGGACATCCTCGAAGAGGTGACGCTGGATCACCCGGTGCTGCTCAACCGCGCGCCGACGCTGCACAGGCTCGGCATCCAGGCCTTTGAGCCGGTGCTGGTGGAAGGCAAGGCGATCCGCCTGCACCCGCTGGTCTGCCCGGCCTTCAACGCCGACTTCGACGGCGACCAGATGGCCGTGCACGTGCCGCTGTCGCCGGAGGCGCAGGTGGAGGCCGAGGTCCTGATGCTGGCCTCGAACAACATCCTGTCGCCGGCCAACGGCACGCCGATCGCGGTGCCTTCGCAGGACATGATCCTGGGTCTGTACTACATGACCAAGGCTCTGTCGGGCACCCGCGGCGAGTTCCGCACCTTCGCCAACAGCGAAGATGTGCTGCTGGCCTACGAGATGGGCGAGGTCGAGACCCTCACGCCGATCAAGCTGTACTACACCGGCTGGGTGATCGATCTGGCCAAGCAGTTCGACTCGCAGCGCATCACCGCCACCGAGCCGGTCTACTACCGCAAGCAGTACATGGATACCACCGTGGGACGCGTGGTGCTCAACAGCCTGCTGCCGACCGGGATGCCCTACATCAACGGCCTGCTCAAGAAGAAGGGCATCAAGGAGCTGGTCTCCTACGCCTATCTGAAGATGGGTCGCGAGGTCACCGTCGAGATGCTCGACACCCTCAAGAACACGGGCTTCGACTTCGCCACGCGGTCGGGCATGTCGATCGGCATCGACGACATGATCGTCCCCGAGGAGAAGCCGGAGATGGTGGCGGCCGCCCAGAAGGAGGTCATGACCGTCGAGCAGCAGTATCTCGACGGCGCGATCACCCACGGCGAGCGCTACAACAAGATCATCGAGATCTGGTCGAACGTCACCGAGAAGGTTTCGGAAGGGATGTTCAAGCGGATGGAGCGGCAGGACAAGATCGGCGACGTGAACCCGATCTTCGTGGCGGCCGACTCCGGCGCTCGCGGCTCCAAGCAGCAGATCCGCCAGCTCTCGGGCATGCGCGGTCTGATGGCCAAGCCGTCGGGCGAGATCATCGAGACGCCCATCACGGCGAACTTCCGTGAGGGCCTGAACGTTCTGCAGTACTTCATCTCGACGCACGGCGCCCGCAAGGGTCTGGCCGATACGGCGCTCAAGACCGCCGACTCGGGCTACCTGACGCGGCGTCTGGTGGACGTGGCGCAGGACGTGATCGTGACCGAGAGCGACTGCGGCACCGGCGACGGCATCTGGGTGGAAGCCATCGTGGAGTCGGGCGAGATCATCGAGCCGCTCAGCGACCGCATCGTCGGCCGCGTGGCGCTCGACGACGTGCAGGACTTCGAAGGCAACATCATCTGCTCGTCCAACCAGGAGATCACCGAGAAGCTGGCGCAGCAGATCGAGCAGGCCGGCATCGAGGGCGTCTACATCCGCTCGGTGCTGACGTGCGAGACCGAGCGCGGCGTCTGCCGGCTCTGCTACGGCCGCAACCTGGCGACCGGGCGGCTGGTGGAGTGCGGCGAAGCGGTGGGCGTGATCGCGGCGCAGTCGATCGGCGAGCCCGGCACGCAGCTCACGATGCGGACGTTCCACATCGGCGGCACGGCCAGCAAGGTGTCCGAGCAGTCGACGCAGGACTCCAAGTCGAACGGTTTCGCCAAGTTCATCGGCATCAACGCGGTGGCCAACAAGGCCGGCGAGCTGGTGGCGATGAACCGCAACGGCATCGTGGCGATCGTCGACGACAAGGGGCGCGAGAAGGAGCGCTACCAGGTCGTCTACGGCGCGCGCCTGCGGGTGAAGGAAGGCGACAAGGTCTCCAAGGACCAGATCCTGCTCGAGTGGGACCCCTACACCTTCTCGATCCTGACCGAGAAGAGCGGCCTGTGCCACTTCCGCGACCTGCAGGAAGGCGTGACGCTGCAGGAGCAGGTCGACGACGTGACCGGCATGTCGCAGTGGGTGGTCACCGATTCGCCGGACGAGAAGAAGCAGCCGACCATCGAGATTCACGATGAGAACGGCCAGATGGTGCGCAAGTACCTGATTCCGTCCAACGCCCACTTGATGGTGCGGGACGGCGAGCAGATCTTCGCGGCCGACGTGCTGGCGAAGATCCCGCGCGAGACGACGAAGACGAAGGACATCACCGGCGGTCTGCCGCGCGTGGTGGAGCTGTTCGAGGCTCGCCGTCCGCGGGAGACGGCGGTGATGAGCGAGATCGACGGCGTGGTCAGCTACGGCGAGCTCTCCAAGGGCATGCGCAAGATCTACGTCGTCGCCGACAACGGGGAGAAGAAGGAGTACTCGATTCCCCGCGGCGTGCACATCAACTTCCAGGAGGGCGAGCGCGTGAAGGTCGGCGAGCCGTTGATGGACGGTCCGCGCGATCCGCACGACATCCTCGCGGTCTTGGGCGAGAAGGAGCTGCAGAACTACCTGGTCAACGAGATCCAGGAGGTCTACCGGCTCCAGGGCGTGGCGATCAACGACAAGCACTTGGAAGTGATCGTTCGCCAGATGATGCGCTGGATCAAGGTCGACGAGGTGGGCGACACGGACTTCCTGCTCGACGAAGTCATCGACCGCTTCCGGTTCCGCAAGGTGAACGAGGAGATGAAGTCGCAGAGCCTGATGCCCGCCGGCGGCCGTCCGCTGCTGATGGGTATCACGAAGGCTTCGCTGGCGACCGATTCGTTCATCTCGGCGGCGTCGTTCCAGGAGACCACGAGGGTGCTGACCGAAGCCGCCATCAGCGGCAAGGTCGACCACCTGCGCGGTTTGAAGGAGAACGTCATCGTGGGCCGTCTGATTCCGGCCGGTACGGGTCTGGACACCTACTCGGACTTCAAGCTGCAAGGCGAGGACGAGCCCGAGGAGATGGCGCCGGAGCTGGAATACCTCAGCGGGATGCCGACCTACGGCGACGATCTGACGGCGGACTTCACGCTGTCAGGCTTCGACGACAAGCCGGCGATCCAGCCGGCCTCGGACAGCCAGGGCGACTAAGCCTCGGCCTGAACCCAACGAAACGAACGCCCGGCCTTAGCGCCGGGCGTTCTCGTGTTTTGGGGGAGAATCAGCGGGCGAGGGCGTCGGTCTGGTACTGGATGGCGGTCTCGATCTGGTAGAAGCGGTGGAAGTTGCCGTTGAGCCTTCGCTCGTGGATGCCGACCGCCTTGCGGCTCCCCTTGAAGGGGCGGACGAGCTGGTAGGCGAGATCTTCGACGCTGTTCATCCAGAGGCCGTCATCGGTGCGGGCGCGCTCCACCGAGTAGACCGCTCCCGGGGCGACGACCTTGCCGCCGGCGCCGAGGCGAACGTCCCAGCGCGACCAAAGCCCGGATTCCCGGTCGATCCAGAGCGTGTGCGCGTCAGCCCAAGCCGAGGCGGGGTCGGGGCCGACGCGCAGCGCCAGGGCCCGCCGCTGTCGGGAGCCCACTCGACGCTCCGGCGGGTTTGCAACTCCAGCAGGCTGGCGTCGAAGCGCTCCTGGGCAGAGCCGTCGGTAAACAGGATGACGGCGGCCTGGACGCGGGTCCCGCCGCCGGAACCGGACTCCAGACCCTGCAAGATTTGCTTGCGGATCGCCTGCTGGTTGTTCCGCCAAGCCTCCACGGCGCGTTCCTTGGCCGGCTTGCCGTTCTCGCGTTTCAGCTCGCTAACCCGCATGCCGTCGGACCACAGGACGGACAGGTCGCGCCGGTGACGGCTCGCGACCTTGCCGCGGCGGTCGGTGATCTCGACGGTCTGCTGCTGGTCAAAGACATACCGCTGGGCCTCGGAGAAGAGCTCGATCTCGGCCTGCAGGGCGCGCGCCAGGGCCTCGCGAGGGCTGGATTGGGCGGCTAGCGGGGCGGTGGCGCAGGCCACGGAGAGGGCCAACAGCGTCGTCGATTGAAACCGGAGCGGGCTGCTCATTGCGATGATCCTCCGCGGCCTCGCCGACCGAACGGCAATCGCGAGCCCCACAACAGCCACGCGCCGCCGGCCGCCCAAACGCCGGCCACCAGGGGCGCAGCCGCCGGGACGGGTTCGCCGTCGTTCGCTTCCGGGAAGAAGCTGGAAACCGAAAAGGACGCCCCGAGCACCAGCAACGCCCAGCCTGCCGCCGACGGGCGGCGACCGACCCCGTCGGCCGCCCAGCTCATCACCCGGACGGACCCGACGGCCACGGGCAACAGCCACAGGAGCGTCAAGGCGGGGGCCTGGATCGGCGCCGGCCCCGAGTCCGGGGTGGTCACCCCGATCGCCGCTCCGGCTGCCGCGAACCAAGCCAGCCAAACCGCGACGTTGACCGCCCAGTAGACCGGCGTCGGTAGGGTCTGTGATCGAGCGAGCCGGTCCCTCTTGCCCGTCAGGCGGCGCACGGCGGCGGAGGCGTCTTCGAGCAGGCGATCGCGGCCGAAACGCAGGGTTGCGCCGCAGGCGAGCAGCAGCAGCCCGACGGGCAGGGCTTCAGGGCTCTGGTCCACCGCGGCCACGATGCAGGCCACGCAGCCCAGGGCCGCCGGGATGACCCAGCCGCCGAGCGCCCTCTTGGCGCCCAACCAAGCCGCATAGACCGTCACGAAGCCGCCCAGAGCGCAGACGCCGGCCAAGACGAGCCAAGCCACGACGCCCAGCGAGCCTTCGGAGCCGGCCGCGAGGCCGAAGCCGAGGGCCATGACGAAGCACAGGCCTCCGAGGAACTGCAGGAAGCGGTGCAGGGGCCGGGGATCGATCCGCTCGGGCTCCTGGCGGAGCCGGTTGAGAATGCGCTTCCGGTCCGAGGGATCGTTCCAACTGCCGTACTGCAGGTGGGTCCAGGCCGCCGGCATGGCCACGTCGTCCAGCAGGATCGGGATCAGGAAGGCGTTCAGCCGTTCGCGCAACTGCCGGTCCAGAGCCCGGCTGCACTCCTCGCCGAAGACGCCGGGCCGGGCCACGGCGTTGCGGGAGAACAGGGCCAGCACGTACTTGGCGCGCTCGATCTTTTCGAGGATGGCGTCGCGGTAGTCGTCGCCCATCTGTTGGTCGTGGAAGTAGGCCCAGCTCGCCAGGCCCTGCTCCGCGAGGATCTGGGCGATCTCCTCCACGGCGGCCCGATCGGGGCCGGCGTGGGCGAGGAAGATGAAGCCGCCGCTGGGTTCCACGGCCATGGGGGCGCTCGCCGAGCGGATAGTATTGGGTCGATTCGGGCCGGAGTCAAGGACTATCCCGTTGGGCCCGACGCCGTTTCGGTTGGGGTATGCTGTTCGCCATGCTGATGCGATGGATGGCGATCTCGACGGCCCTGGCCGCCGCTCTGAGCGCCCAGACGCTGCCGCCCAAGAAGGGGCAGGTCTGGTCCAAGGACGGCAAGAGCGCGTTCGGCTACAAGGACACTCCGGTGCAGCCCTGGTCGGGCTTCCACGTGCACGATCCGGACCGGCCGATCCCGCCCAAGGTCGATCCGGCCGGGCCGGGCGGGGCTCCGTCCGACGCGATCGTGCTGTTCGACGGGGCGGACCTGTCGGCGTGGCAGCCCTCGACGTGGAAGGTCGAGAACGGCTACGCGGAGGTCACCGAGGGCGCCCTGGTGAGCAAGCAGGAGTTCGGCGACTGCCAGGTGCACGTGGAGTATCGGACGCCGGCGCCGCCCGAGGGCGAGGTGATGAACCGGGGCAACAGCGGCGTGAACCTGATGGGGATCTTCGAGATCCAGATCACCGACTCCTACACCGTGCCGCTCAATCCTGACGGACGGGCGGGAGCGATCTACGGGCAGACGCCGCCGATGGCGGACGCCACGCGGGCTCCGGGGGAGTGGCAGAGCTACGACATCTTCTTCCGGGCGCCGCGGTTCGAGAACGGCAAGCTCAGTGAGAACCCGCGCGTGACGCTGGTCCACAACGGCGTGCTGGCGCACTTCAACCAGGAGATCTACGGAGCGACCGGACACCGTCGGCTACCGCAACCCATTCCCGCCGGACTGACCAAGGGGCCGTTGCTGCTGGGCGGCCACCACAACCCGGTGCGGTTCCGGAACATTTGGGTGCGCGAGATCGGCGAGCTACACTGATCGGCATGCGAAGGGCGAGCGTCTGGCTGGTGATGGTGTGCGCGCTGAGCGGCTGCGCGAGCGATCCGGTTCCGTTTACCGACGCGAAGGCGCAGACGCTGGAGTTCATCGGCTGGGAGCAGGAGATCCGGCTCACCCCGCAGCAGGAGGCGGTCAAGCGGGCCGCGCTGGAGGCTCTGCCGGCGGCTTGCTGCGGCGACAACAGCGCCTACACCTGCTGCTGCCCGTGCAATCTGTCGCGGTCGATCTGGGGCTTGTCGCAGTACCTGGTCGCCAAGCAGAACTACTCGGCGAGCCAGGTGAAGGACAAGGTGTCCGAGTGGGTGGCGTTCGTGAACCCGAAAGGCTTCAGTGGCGATTCCTGCTATCGCGGTGGGTGTCCGCGGCCGTTTTCGGAGAACGGTTGCGGGGGAATGAACCCCAATCAGGTGAGCTTCTAGCGTCCAGACGGGCGGCGCACGCTCATTTTTTATCGAAAAGTGAGCCAGAGTGAGCCAAACTGCGCCAAAGTGAGCCACGCGGGGCTCTGTTCGTCCCGGATTGGCTTCCTTTGCCCAGGAGCCTCGATTCCAGGGTACAACCGCGTGTCAAGGCCGGACTCGGCGCGTTCGGGCCGCCCGTCTCCCCTCGATGGACGGTTCGTTCGGCACGGAGGCGGCTCCTTTCCGGCGCCCGGAGGGCTTTGGACGGCCACCTGGACGCCTACCGCCGAGCATTCCAGCTCGTGCAGCCGTAGTCGACGGGCCAGCGTCCCCCGGCGGAGGCCCTGGAACGACGGGTTCAGGGCTCGCCGGGGTGGTCCAGGCGCCAGCGGATTTGGCGCAGGATGCCCAGGAAGAGCTGGCCGTCGCGGGGCGCCAGGCGCAGCCGGCCGACCCAGCGGCGCAGCTTCTGGGTTTGCGCCTCCAGGCCTTCGTCGAACAGGAAGCCGCTGTCGGATAGGATCGGCAGCAGCACGTCGAGGATGCGGGCGCGCTGCTCGGCCGGGATGGTGGCGGGCGTCTTGAGCTCGGGGACCGCGCGGGACTGCTGGGCGAGCTCGTAGCAGCACACGGCCACGGCCTGGCCCAGGTTCATCGAAGGGCAGCTGGGGTTGGTGGGGATGGTGACGATCCAGTCAGCGAAGGAGAGGTCCTCGCGGGAGAGGCCGGTCTTTTCGGGGCCGAACAGCAGGGCGGCGCGGCCCGCCTCGAGGTGCGAGCGCAGAACTGTTCCGCCGGGAGCCAGCTCGCGCTGCACGATGTCGGTGGAGCGCCCTTGCAGCGCCGACGACGCCACGACCAGCGTGGCTTCTCCGAGCGCCTCGGCCGGGTCGGAGGTGACGTGGGCCTGCTCCAGCACGCGGGCGGCGCCCATGGCGGACTTGGCGCGCCGAAAAGCCGGCTCATAGGGGTCCACGAGCCACAAATCGTCGAAACCGAAGTTGAACATCGCGCGCGCGGCGGCCCCGATGTTGAGGGCGTTGCGCGGTCGCATGAGCACGATCCGCAGCCTTTGCTTCCATTCCATGCCGGTTGGGGTGGAACTGACGCGTAAGGACAGCCCCAGGCCAAGTATAATGTTTAGTTATGTTCGATCTGTTCCGCAGTCAGCGCAAGGTGGTCAAGTGGACGCTGGGGGCCGTGCTGTCCCTGGTGGCGCTCTCGATGGTCGTGACGCTGATTCCCAACGTCTTCTCCAGCCAGCCCACGGACCTCAACGACCCCGTGCTGGTGCAGGTCGGCGATGAGGCCGTCAAGGCGTCGGAGGTCTACCAAGGGCTCCGTGAGTACGCCCAGGCCGGCACGCCGCCGGAGTCGATGGCGTTCATGGCGCGGCAGATCGTGGACAACCTGATCGAAGAGAAGGTCCTGATGCAGGAGGCCTCCGATCTGGGCGTGCGTCCGACCGACGCCGAGTTGGCGCAGTGGATCAAGGAGCAGATGCCCTTCTTGTGGCAGGGCGGCCAGTTCAACAGCGCGCAGTATCAGCAGTTGATCATGCAGCGCTTCCAGATGAGCGTGCCGCAGTTCGAGTCCGACCTGCTCAAGGATCTGACCATCGAGCTGCGCCTGCGCCGGCTGGTCACGGGCAACATCGTGATGACCGAGCAGGACATCAAGGACGCTTTCGAGGCCCGCAACCAAAAGGCGCAAGTGGACTACCTGCTGATCAAGGCGGCCGACTTCCGCAACGACGTGAAGGTGACCGACGAGGCGCTGGCGGCGTTCTTCGAGCAGCAGAAGTTCCGCTACCGCATCCCGGAGAAGCGCACGGTGAAGGTGATCGACGTGACGCCGGCCAAGGACGTGGACGTGTCGGTCTCCGAAGCCGAGGTGCGGGCGTTCTACGAGCAGAACCGCTACCGCTTCGAGACGCCGGAGCGCGTGATGGCGCGGCACATCCTGTTCATGACGATCGATCCGGAGGCGGCCAACCCGGAGACGGCGGAGCTGCCGGCGGAGAAGGTGAAGGAGATCGAGGCCAAGGCCCGCGAAGTGCTCGCGAAGGTGAAGGCCGGCGAAGACTTCGCCAAGCTGGCGGAAGAGTACTCCGACGACCCGGGCACGAAGAACAACGGCGGCGACCTGGGCTGGGTGTATCGCGGCCAGATGACGCCGAAGTTCGAGGAGGCCGTATTCTCGATGGAGCCCGGCGCGGTGAGCCAGGACTTGGTGAAGACCGAGTTCGGCTACCACATCATCAAGGTCGAGAAGAAGGACCGCCCGCAGCTCAAGTCGCTCGACGAAGTCCACGACGAGATCGTGGCCGACCTGAAGGCCGAGCGCGTGGAAGTGGCGAAGATGGACCGGCTGGACAAGATCGTCAGCGAGATTCGCAACGACGTAACCAAGGCGGACCAGATCGCGCAGGAGTACGAGCTGCCGATCATGACCTACGCGAACATCGATCAGCAGGCGCCGCCGCCGGACCTGACGCGGACGCCGACGTTCATCGGCAACATCATGTCGGCCCCGGCGGGCACGGCGGTGACGAACACGGCCGAGGGCTCCATTCAGATCGCGGCGATCATGGAAGTGGTTCCGTCGCGCGACGCCACGATCGAGGAAGTGAAGGACCGCTTGCAGCAGGACTACATTCAGGCGCAGTCGCGTACGCTGGCCGAAGCCCGCGCGAAGGAAGTGGCGGAGGCGGCCAAGAGCGGCGACTTGCAGTCGGCGGCCAAGCAGTTCGGGCTGAAGGTGCAGACGAGCTCGATGTTCACCCGCCGGGACAACATCGAAGGGCTCAGCTCGGCGCAGACGCTGGGCGACACGCCGTTCAACGCGGCGGTGGGGACGGTGTTCGGACCGGTGAGCGCGGGCGAGGCGTTTGCGGTGGCGAAAGTCGCCGCGCAGGAGCCGGCGGACATGGCGCTGTACCCGGAGCAGAAGACGGAGATCCGGGAAACCTACCTGCAGGGCAAGCAGGACGAAGCGTTCAACATCTTCCGGACCGAGGCGCGGCAGCGCTTTGAGAAGGAAGGCAAGATCAAGCGCTACGACGACAGGATCAATCAGTTGGTGCAACAGATTCGGCGCACCTAGCGGGGGTTGCCGGGGGCCGAAGGTTGAGGGAAGAGGGCGTCCCGCTGGGGACGCCCTCTTTGTTTTCCAGGCGGATCTAGTAGGAGATGGCGGGCGGCAGCTCTTTGGCCTGCGCGATCCAGCCCTCGACCAGGGACTCGGCGGGCGACGTGCGCGCCAGCTTCTTCTCGGCGTTGACTTCCTTCATCTTGGCGGCGAGGTTGCCGGCTTTGCGATTGCGCAGCTCCTTGATGGTGTCGACGCCGGAGGCTTCGAGGAGCTCGGCGAACTGCTTGCCGATGCCTTTGACCCGCATGAGGTCGGCGAGGTTGCACCACTCCAGGATGAGTTTCTCGGAAATTCCCGTCGCCTCGGCGAGCTTTTTGCGCCCGGCCGGCTTGGCGCCTTGCGTGAGCAGGGCGGAAGTCGACTTGACGCCGGCGGCGACGAGCTTGGCTCCATAAGCGGGGCCGATACCCTCGATCTCTTCAATTTTGTAGTTCATGAACGGCGACTCCTTTCGTGGGCAATGCTAGCAGATTGAACGCCGAATCAGGGCGCGAATCCGCCAAGAATTTCATTTCCACGCCGGGGAGCGTTCGCCCGCCGGGCCTTGCCATACAGGCAGCCAGACCAGGGCGAGCAAGCGTACGTCAATCGCGGTCTTTTTGAGGCGAATGGCGACCGGTTCGAGCGACTCGCCGAGGGGATCGATGGCGTTCTTGCAGGAGGCGACGGCTTCTTCGATCTCGGCTTCGAGCGACGAACGCTCGGCCAGCAGGGCTTCGAGGTTCTCCTCGGCGCGGTTGACGTCGCTGCGCTCCTTGCCGATGCGGCCGAACGAGCGTGCGGCCGTGCCGACCTTGCCGGCGTTGGTGGCGCTGAGGATCTTGCGGCCGAAGACCGCGCCGAGGATGCTGGAGCCGATGGACAGGACCGACTGCATGGTCTGGCTGCTGGCCTGCTCTTTCTCTTTTTCGACGGTCTGCTCGGCGCGCCGAATGCGCTCTTGAATGCGGGCGATCTTGGAGGCGTATTTCTCGCGAATGGCGGCGACTTGGCGATCGCGCTCCTCGCGTCCGCTCAGGGCCAGGCGGTTGCGGAAGACGGCTTCGGATTCGCCGGGCCGGGAGGTTTCGCCGAGCGAAGGAGAGCGGAACAGCGTGAGCTCTTGGGAGGAGTAGACCCAGGCCGCGAAACGCTTGGACCAGGTGGCGTAGCTCTTGGCGCGGGCGGCCTGGCTGGGCAGCGCGCCGAAGTCCACGTTGGGCTGGTCGGCCGGGGCGGATTCGAGCGCGGAGGAAGCCAGATCGGAGGCCTCGGCGTCTTGCCAGTCGGCGGCGTCGGGGCCGTCGGTCAAGGCGGTGAGAGCGGCGAAGTCGCGAGTCTCGTTGACGCCGAGCTTGGCGTCGGCGTAGTTGAGACGGGCCGCGCCGTAGAGATGGGGCTCGTAGCCGAGGCGGGCCGTGGCCGGCCCGATAGTGCGCACGGGCGCGAAATACTGCGGGACGTCGGGGGGCAGGCTGGGGCGCTGTGCGGCGGCTGGCGCCGCAGCGGCCGCGGCCGTTGAAGTAGCGGCCCTGGCGGCCGGAGCCGGTTCGCCGTCGGAGAGGGCGGCCTTGCGCGGCGCCATCAGCGTCTCGATCTGGGCGCGGGTGAGCGGGCCGCTGAGGTAGGACAGCGCCCAGCGCGTCTGGAAGGAGACCGGGGCGTCCTCATGAACGTTGTAGAGCACGAAGACGCGCTCGTTGAGGCCGGAGATCGAGCGCTCCATGGCGGCGCGGTCGAACGGCGCGCCGGAGCCGGCGGCGGCGCCCTCGAGGCCGTCGAGCACGCGGTCGCGGTCGCGGTCGGTCTGCAGGCGCCCGATGAACCAGGTTCCGGCGTTGGACAGGGCCTTGTAGTCGAGATCCTTGGGGTTCTGGGTGGACAGCAGCACGCCGAGGCCAAAGGCGCGGGCCTGCTTCATGAGCGTCATCAAGGGCTGCTTGGAGGGCGGATTGGCCGTCGGCGGCAGGTAACCGTAGATCTCGTCCATGTAGAGCAGGGCGCGCAGGGCGGAGGTTCCCTGCTGGCGGCGCATCCAGCTCAGGGTCTCGCCCAGCAGCGTCGAGACGAAGAACATGCGCTCGGCGTCGCCCAGGTGGGCGATGGAGAAGATGGTCAGCCGCGGCTTGCCCTGCGGCGTGTAGAGCATGCGATCGAGGTCGAGCGGCTCGCCGTGCATCCAGGCTTCGAAGCCGGGGGAGGCCAGCAGGTTGTTGAGCGCCATGGCGAGGCCGAAGCGCTCCTTGGAGGGATAGAACGACTCCAGGTCGAAGACGCCGACGCGCTCGACGGGCGGCGACTGGATCTGCTGGATCAGCTCGGCCAAGCTGAGGTCCTTGCCGGCCTGCCAGGCCTTGTCGAGCAGCAGAGACAGCAGGATGTGATCGCGGCTCTGGACCGGGTCGGCGTTGAGGCCGAGCATGCCGAGCAGGGAGCCCGCGGCGGCCTGCACGCGGTCGCGCATCTGCTCGCGGTCGCGCCGCAGCTCCTCCGAGGGCGCCGCGAAGGACTTGAGCATCGAGACCGGCAGGCCGGCTTCGCTGCCGGGGGTGTAGATCACCATGTCGGCGGCGTCGCGCAGCTTGCGGATGCGTTCCGGCGGCTGGTCCCAGGAGGCGAGGCCGTTGCGCCACAGCTCGGCCTGCTTGGCGGCGAAGGCTTCCGGCGTGAGGCCCTTGCGGCGGGCCTCGCTGTCCTGCACCCAGGGGCGGAAGTCTTCGGCGCGCAGGTCGGGAAAGTTGAGCAGCATGTCGCCGAGGTCGCCCTTGGGGTCGATCGCGATGACGGGGATGTTATCGATGAGGGCTTCTTCGAGCAGGCAGATGCAGAGGCCGGTTTTGCCGGAGCCCGTCATGCCGAAGCAGACGCCGTGGGTCGTGAGGTCTTTGGAGTCGAACAGCAGCAGGTCGTCACTGCGCTGTTCGGAGGCAAGGTCGTAACTCTTGCCGAGGTAGAAGGCTCCTAGCTTCTCGTAGGCGTCTGTCATTTCGCGAACGTCCTGGGATGGCGGGATGAAACGGCGCCCGCCGGGGCGGGTCGGCACAATAAAGAGTATGCAATGGTTGTCACGGATTCCTCTCGACCGGTTGCCTGGGCCGGAGTATTTTCTGGCGCTGGGCGCCAGCCTGCTGCGCGTCGCCGTGATCGTCATGGCGGCGGTCATCTTCACGAGGCTGTTGCGTAAGGGGGCGTTCGCCCTCAAGGAACGGTTCGAGCGGAGGCAACTGAGCCGCCCGGACGCCTCCAATGCCGAGCTGGCCAAGCGCATGACGACTCTGATGCGGTTCGTGCGCGTGACGATCGGCGTGGTGGTGTGGTCGATGGCGGTGGTGATGTCGCTCAAGGAGCTGGGCTACGACGTGGGGCCGCTGATCGCCGGCGCAGGAGTGGTGGGCTTGGCGGTCGGTTTTGGGGCGCAAAACTTGGTGCGCGACGTGATCAACGGGCTGTTTCTGCTGATGGAGGATCAGATCCGCGTGGGCGACATCGCGGAGATCAACGGCAAGGGCGGGCTGGTGGAGGAGATCAACCTGCGGACGATCGTGCTGCGCGACCTGGAAGGGGCCGTGCACATCTTTCCGAACGGGGCGATCACCTCGACGACGAACAAGACGCGCGGCTACTCCTGCTACGTGTTCGACGTGGGCGTGGCCTACAAGGAAGACACCGATCAGGTGGTGGAGCTGCTCAAGGCGATCTCAGACGAGATGCAGGCCGAGCCGGACTTCCAGACCAAGATGCTGGGGCCGCTGGAGATCTTCGGCGTGGACAAGTTTGCCGATTCGGCGGTGATCATCAAGGCGCGGGTAAGGACGATTCCGCTACAGCAGTTCGCCGTGGGGCGCGAGATGAACCGGCGGATCAAGAAGCTGTTCGATGAGAAGGGCATCGAGATTCCGTTTCCGCACCGGACGATCTACTACGGCGACAAGCCGGGGGCCGGATTGTCGGCGGAGGACCGGGAGGCGATTCGGGAGATTGTGCGGGAGGAGGTCGCCCGGGCGGGGAAGGCGGAGGCTTGAGGACGATTTCTTGCTGAAGACGGGGACCTGGATGTCCCCGTGGCAGGCCGGGAGGCCTGCTCCACGCTAGGTCCAGCCGGGAACGCCGACGCGGGCTCCGGCGCCGGGGAAGTAGGCGTTGGAGAGGTACTGCATCACCATCCGCTCGGTGTTGAAGTAGGAGCCGTTGAGGGCGATGGCCGACCGCATGACCGCGCCGTAGGCGGTGGGGCGGCCGTAGAACATCGGCACGATGCAGCGCTCGAGCTTGTGATAGAGCGAGGCGGCTTCGGCCTCGGGGTCGGAGGGCGCCTCGGCGTCGTCGCCGATCGCCCAGCCGGTGGCGCCTTCGACGCAGCCTTCCACCCACCAGCCGTCCAGCACGCTCAGGGAGGGGACGCCGTTGAGGGCGGCCTTCATGCCGCTGGTGCCGGAGGCCTCCTGGGGCCGCTGGGGCGTGTTGAGCCAGAGGTCCGAGCCGCTGACGAGCAGCTTGGCCCACTCGACATCGTAGTTTTCGACGTAGACGACCGGAATGGTTCCGCGCAGGCTCTCGGCGAGCTCGAAGATGCGGCGGATGACGGCTTTGCCCTCGGCGTCTTGCGGGTGGGCCTTGCCGCCGAACACGAACTGCAGAGGGCCCACGTTGCGGGCGATGTGGAGTAGGCGATCGCGGTCATGAAAGACCAGGTCGGCGCGCTTGTAGCCGGCGGCGCGGCGCGCGAAGCCGATGGTGAGGCAGGCCGGGTCGAGCTGGACGCCGGTGCGGTCGTGGATCCGGGAAAGTAGGGCCAGCTTGGCTTCCTGGTGGGCCTGCTGCACCTCCTGCACGGGGACGCCGACGGCGTAGCGCAGGTACTGGTTGTTGGTGCGCCAGGGCGGGATGTTGCGGTCCAGCAGCTCCTGCATCGAGCGCGACGTCCAGGTGACCGCGTGGACGCCGTTGGTGATAGCGGCGATGGGGTAGGACGGGAACATGCCGTGCGAGACCTGGCCGTGCCGCATGGCCACGCCGTTGATGTAGTGCGAGGCGCGCAGGGCGAGGTAGGTCATGTTGAGCTCGCCGTCCTGGAAGCCGCCCATCTGGTTGAGCGTCTTCATGTGCTGCTCGCCGAGCACTTGCAGAACGAGCTCGCGGGCGAAGCGGTCGTGGCCGGCGGGCACAGGCGTGTGGGTGGTGAAGACGCACTTGCGGCGCACGACCGCAAAGTCCTTCTCGGTGGCGGTCTCCAAGGGGCGGCCGTCGAGCCACTCCTCCACCAGCTCGAGGGCGAGCAGGGCGGAGTGGCCCTCGTTCATGTGGTAGAGATCCAGGCTGCTGTGGCCCAGCGCGCGCAACATGCGGACGCCGCCGAAGCCGAGCAGGGCCTCCTGGAAGAGCCGCAGCCGCCGGTCGCCGGCGTAGAGGCGACGCGTCAAGGCGCGGTCGTCGGGAGCGTTGTCGGGCAGGTCGGAGTCGAGCAGTAGCACCGGGACCTCGGCCCCGGTCTGCCCGCGCAGCACGTAGCGCCAAGCGCAGAGCTTGACCTTGCGACCCTCGATGAAGACGTCGACGGTCGGCTCCAGGCGCTCCAGCAGGTCCTCGGGGAGCCAACGGTCTTCTTCCTCCCGCTGCTCGCCGTGGGCGTCGAGGACCTGCTGAAAGTAGCCGCCGCGGTAGAGCAGGGTCACGCCGATCAACGGCGCGCCGAGATCCGCGGCGGAGCGCAGGGTGTCGCCGGCGAGCACCCCCAGGCCGCCCGAGTAGGTCGGCATCGCCGGGTCCAGGGCGATCTCCATGGAGAAGTAGGCGACGCGGACAGACTCACTCGGGCTGGGCATGGGGGTGGGTATCGTCGATCATTTCCCCCGCCGGAGCGGGGGATCTCGCGCCTTCCAGCGACCGCCTCAGGCGTGGGCCTGGTGCGTGACGACTGACTTTTCCGCCGCGACGGCGGCTTGCAGCGTCCGCAGCACCTCGTCCCGTTCGAACGGCTTGAACAGAACCGCAAAGACCCCGTGAGCGAGGATCTCGGCCACGTTGGCGGCCTTGCGGGGCACGGCGACCACGATCTCCGCGGGGCTGTCGGCCGCCGTCAAGGTCCTGTAAACGCTCCACCAATTGCCGTCGCAGAGCGTCAGGTCGGTGACGACTGCATGAAAGTCCTGGCGACTTCCCAGCAGCCGGCGTGCCTCCTCGCAGTTCTTGACCGTTTCGAACTCGAACCCGCCTTCTTTTGCAGAACGAATCAATTCGTCCCGGTCTCCCGGCGGCATGACAACTAGTACACGCTCTTTCATTTCGCCTGACCTCCGTTCGTTCCATTCCAACGAGGAGCAATCCGGGCGCCATTGCCAAACGTGACTTACTTCAGCGCAAACGAGCGTTGAACCCAACCGAGAACGTGTGCGTTCGGAACCCCGTCCTCCTCAAGAAGTCCTCGCCGAAGGCATAGTAACGCCAATCGGCCACGAAGTCGAACCGATCGTGTATGGGCGCGCTCACGCCGACCTGGGGCTGGTAGTAGTCGGTGGGGCGGCTGCCCCGGTTCATGGCCAAAGAGCCGCCGAGGCGGAGGCTAATCGCGTGCGGCAGAGCGGCGTCCAGGTAGGTTCCGGCGAAGTTGCCGCGGTCGCGGTAGGTGGCCAGGGCGGTCCCGAAGAAGGGCAGGCTGACCATGTCGATGTCGGACCGGACGGTGGAGCGGGTGTAGTCGGCCAGCAGGGAGATGGGGCCGCTGCGGGGAGTCCAGGAGACGGCGGCGGAGGTCTGGCGGCTCTCGAAGTCGAAACGGATGTCGGGCGCGGGATTCGTGTTGTGCAGGGTGACGTAGGAGCCCTGCAGCGAGAGGCCCTCGGCCAGGCGGTAGCGCACGCGGGCGGAGCCGCGCTGGTAGTCCATCAGCCCTGTGCGGAAGAAGGTCTTGTTGCCGGGCGAGGCTTCGAAGTCGGCCGTCAGGCGCAGCTTGCCGTCGAACAAGCGGGCGGCGGCGCCGGCCAGCGCCACTTGCCGCCGCAGCGCGCCGCGGTCGTTGGGCTCGGTCCCGTACTGCAGGCTGGGCGTGGGGACCTGGGCCGAGCCCCAGTCGTAGCGGTGTCCGCCGCGCACGGTGAGGTGTCGGCTGACGTCGAAGATGGCGTCGATCTGATGGCGGCTGTAGTTGAAGGCCAGGGTGTTGACGGCGCTGAAATCCGTGGGAGCGGCCGTGTTGAGGATCTGCGTCAGCGACGAGCCGGAGGAGACGTGATAGCGGTCGGTGAACCAGCTCTGCACCAGGCGCAGGCGGCCGGTCACGCGGAACTCGGTGTTCCAGGAGCCGGCGCTGTGCGGGCGGTTGGCGTCGCCGAGGTTCTGCTCGACGACCGAGCCATAGGAAGACAAGCTCGCCAGCGCCACGAAGGAGCCCGAGGCGGCCAGGTTGTGGGTGACGTCGATGCGGGGCTGGCTGTAGAGGAACTGGCCGGTGAAGCCCAGGCGCTTGGTGGGCCGGCCCTGGAAGACGCCGCGGCTGAACTGTCCGCCGCCCCGGGCGCGGTAGCGCTGCTCGAGGTCGCTGAGCAGAATGTCCTGGCCGAACAGGGTGGTGCGACGGTTGCCGCGGTTGGGGTCGGCGTCGTTGAAGCCGACTTGCTGGTCGTCGCTGAAGCCGGTGCGGCCCTGCTCGACGGTCACGTCGTAGCGGCCGAGATGGAGGTTGAGGCCGCCGCGCACGGTAGTCAAGGCGTCGTTGAGATTGGTCGAGACGGGGAACTCGTTGCCGTCGGTGACGTAGGTGGTGACGCCGCGCCCGAAGCCGTCGGCGCGATAGAAGCCGAAGAAGGGCTCGAGGGTGTGGCCCGGGCGCAGGTTGAGCTCGAGGTCCACCTGGCGGCGGGTGAGGTCGAGGGCGCGCTGGCTCTGCAACAGGCCCTCGCTGAGCAAGGGGTTGGCGTAGGTGGGCAGATTGTTGAAGTAGGCGAAGTTGCGATAGTGCAGCCGCAGCTCGTACTGCTCGGCGCGGCGGGCCTGCAGCAGCGCCGAGTTGGAGGGGTCGCCGCCCAAGGCGTCGCCGGCGAGCGTGAACTCGTCGGCCCAGCGGCCGCCCGGCCGCTCGTAGCGCAGCTCGCCTTCGTAGAGACGAGGGCCCTGGCCGAGGTTGACGATGCTGCGGTAGACCTGGGAGTCGCCGCCGACGTCGGTGACGAAGCGGTTGCGGATGTCGGCGAAGCCGTTCCAGTATTCGCCGGCGGCGGGGGCCGCCGAGGCGGAGCCGCTCGCTTGCGGCGTCGCCGGGAGGGCGCAGGCCAGCAACGCGAGCAGGATTCGGCGTTTCATCGCAGAAAGTCCCGGCTGACGAAGGAGCCGTGGATCTTCGAATGGCACGACGTGCAACTGCGGTAGCGCGCGCTGCGCAGGTCGTGGAACGCGGGCGGCGAACCGCCCAGGGCGGCCAGCGAAGTGGTGTGGCACTCCAGGCAGAGCTGCGCCACGTTGTGCCGCGTCATCATGCGCGGATTGGACGAGCCGTGCGGCTCATGACAGCTCGAGCAGGAGTCCATCTTGACCGGGGCGTGCTCGAAGGGAAAAGGGCCGCGCTTGTCTCCGTGACAGTTCAGGCAGGTCCTCTCGTTGGAGGAGATGCGGGAGCCGAGCGTGGCGACCAAGGGCTCTCCGTGGGGGGCGTGGCAGTCGACGCAAGAGATCGTCCCTTCGTGCAGCTTGTGCTTGTAGGGGCGGTTGAAGGCTGCGTCGGCTTCCAGGTGGCACGAGGCGCACAAGACGTCGGTCTTGGCGCTCAGCAGCGGGCGGGCCGGGGCGTTGTGGGCCTTGTGGCAGCCGGTGCAGGCGACTTGGTTGCGCAGATGGTCGGAGAAGAAGCGGCCGGCCTGCTTGGTTCCGGCGTCATGGCAGCCCAGGCAAGCCTGGTTGACGCGGTCGGGTTGAGCCTCGGCCCAGACGGCCAGGGGAGCCGGGTCGAGGGCTTCCACGTGGGCCAGCCCGGGGCCGTGGCAGGACTCGCAGGCGATCTCTTGGGATTCCCACAGCTCCGAGCGCGCCAGCAGGCCGTGGGGGTCGCCGCCGAACTCGTGGGCTTGCTCCTCATGGCAGACCGCGCAGCGCTTGGAGCCTACGTAACCGCCGGTCTGCGCGGAGCTCGACAGCGGCACGGCCAGCAGCAGCAAGAACGCCCAGGGCGTGAAGAAAAGGCTCGCCTTGCGGTTGCGCTCGCCGGGAACCTCGATTTCGAGGCCTTCGTGGCAGCGCGTGCAGTTTTCGAGCGTCCCGAAGGATTCGCCTTGGGGCGAGTGGCACTGGGCGCAGCCCTGGCCGGCGGCTTCGGCCTTGCGGTGGTAGTCGTCGGAATAGCCGGGCAGCTCGCGCTCGGTGTGCATCGGGAACGAGCCGGGGTGGCAGGCCTTGCAGTCGCCCTTGGCGTCGACGATGTGCTGATCGTGATTGAACGGCACGTCGCCCAGGCGGCTGGCGTAGCGGATCACGTCAGGCAGGCCGAGCGAGGAGCCGCGCGCCTGGGTGGAGGCGTCAGCGTGGCATTTGAGGCAGTTGCCCTCGGCCGCGAAGGCTTCGCCGCCGGGACGGTGGCAGGCGCCGCAGGAGGTGTGGGCGCTCTCGGCGGTCTTGTGCAGGTTGTCCTTGTAGCCGAGCAGGCCCTTGGAGAGCGGAAAGATCTTGTTGTGGCAGGACTGGCAGTCGTCCTTCTCGATCTCGACGTGCTTCTGGTGATCGAAGCGGGCCGGGCCGAGGCGCGTGTCGACGTTGGGGAAGCTCGGGATGCCGCTCAGGCCCGTCGCCGGGGTCGGCTTGGGCTCGCCGAGGCCGACGTGACACTTGCTGCAGTTGTCGGCCGCCGCGAAGGCTTCGCCGCCGGGGAAGTGACAGCCGGCGCAGGAGGCTTTGGCGCGCTCAGCGCCCTTGTGCAGATCGTTGCCGCCGAAGGCCAGGTCGGCGCGGCTCATCTCGAAGAGAGTGTTGTGGCAGTCCTGGCAGCGGCCCTCGGCGTGATCGACGTGCTTGGCGTGGTCGAAGACGGCGCGGCCGAGCTTGGTGTCGACGCTGATCTCACCCGGCAGGGAGGAGGGCTGGACGGCGAACGAGCCGGCGATGCGGCGGGGTTGGCTGAGGTCGGTGTGGCAGCGCGAGCAGTTGTTCTCCGCCGCGAAGGCGCCGCCGCCGGCGACGTGGCAGCCGGCGCAGGAGGCTTTGGCGGCCTCGGCGGCCTTGTGCAGGTTCGCGCCGTAGCCGAGCGGCGCGCGCGCCATCGGGAACAGGGCGTTGTGACAGGTGGTGCAGGAGCCGTTTTCGAGCCGCACGTGCTCGGCGTGGTCGAAGGTCGCCGGTCCGGCCTTGGTGGCGAAGTCGAGCACGCCGGGCAGCCCGCCGCCCGCGCCGGTGGAGGTGAGCGTGGTGCGGGCCTCGGGCGCGCTGATGGCTTGTCCGTCGGCCACGATCACGTGGCAGACCGTGCAGTCGTCGCCGATGGCCTGTTTCTGGGCGTCCTGGCTGAGATGGCCGTCGTCGTGGCAACGGAAGCAGCCCGGGTAGGCCTCATGGCCGTTCTGGTTGGGATGCGTGCCCCAGTCGACGCCCCATTCGGGGAAGATGTTGCGCTCGTAGATCGCGACGAGCTCGGCCGAAGCTTGACGGACGGCGTCGGGGGAGGCCTCCGGGCGGCTCTGATAGAAGGCCTCGATGGCTTTGGGGATGGCGTCCCGGGCGGCTTCGCGCGAGGTGTAGTCGGCGTCGAGGGCGGCCACGGCTTCGCGCTTGACGAAGGGCAAGGACGGGCTGATCCGGCCTGCGGCCATGGCGCGATCAACGGCGTCGGAGGCGACCTCGAAGCTGTGGGCGGCGCGGTTGTGGCAGTCGGTGCAGTCCATCCGGCGCAGCTCGAAGTCCTCGGCGCGGGATTCGTTCCAGTCCGCGGTGGCGAAGACGCTTTCGGCGCCGTCGGGCGCGCGGTAGCGCATCCAGGGGATCTTTTCGCGCTGAGGGTCGGAGCGGTAGTCCAACCAGGCGCCGCCCGCCATGTGGGCGCCGTGGGCGCCCTTGGGGTTGGCGCCGCCGCCGACGGCCAGCAGCACCTCTGTGCGGGCCGCGCTGTTGGCTTCGTCGTCGGCGAAGCGAATCCACTCCTTGCGCTTGACGCCGAGGTCGCGCTCGCTGTGGCACTCGCCGCAGGTGATGTCGCCCTGGGCGAGGTTGTGAACCGGCGTGGGCACCGGCGTGGGATACGTGCCGGTGAGCACCTCGATGAGCTGTTTGGTGCCGTTGAGCTTGGCTTCGACGAAGTTGCTCGTCCCGCGGCCGATGTGGCAGTCCGCGCAAGCCACTTGGCTGTGCGGCGCGACCTGCCAGGCGGTGAACTCGGGGTCCATGATGTGGCAGGCCTGGCCGCAGAAACTGGCCGTATCCATGTATTCCACGGCCGAGTAGGTGACGTGGCCGCCGATGACGACGTTGGCGGCGGTGGCCAGCCCGACGAAAGAGACCAGCTTGCGGAACTCGGGATTGGACCAAGTGGGCGGCGGAAACGTCGCCGGATAGAGACCCGCGGCGCGCTGGCGGCGGCCCTTGAGGCGGATGCCCAGAGGAATCAGCAGCAGGCCCAGAAAGAACAGAGCCGGCAGCGCGAAGACCGTCAGCAGCGCCAGATACGGATGCGCCTCGCCGCCGGCGAACTGCACCGGAACCGTAAAGAGCCAGGCCACGCCGCCCGTCGTCGCCAACAGGACCCCGATACGGCTGATCCAGTTGTCGGACAGGTAGACGATGGGGCCTAAACCGCCGCTGGAATGAGAAGCGCTCATGCGAGTTGCATCATCCTATCGGACCCGGGCTTAGGAAAACGGCGGGGCGGCCGCCTCGGAGGAGACGGCCGCCCGCCTTGTCACGCGAGCTACTGGGCGTGGACCTTCTGCACGTCGAACTCGGAGCCCGCGCCGTGGCAGACGTCGCAGGATTCGCCGAAGCTGGCCGACGTATTCAGGTCCGCGTGAGCCGCCGCCGAGAGGCTCACGTGACAGTCCAGACAAGCGGCTGTCGCCGGCAACGCCGGGTTGAAGAAGCCGCGCGGATCGACCGTCGGCAGCAGGTCCGCCGCCAGAGGCAGCTCCTGGGTGCCGTCGGCGTGGCAGGCCGCGCAGTCGGACAACGGGCGCGGGTACCGCACGTGGTTGAAGTTGATGGCGGCCCCGCCGAAGCCGAAGATCGAGAACTCGCGGGCCTGATGCTCGCCGGAGTGGATCCGGTGGATCATGTCCTTGAAGTTGATCGATTCGGGAGCGCCGGCGTCGGCGGGGCGGCGCGAGATGTCGGTGCCCATCGGGTTGTGGCACAGCACGCAGTGCTGGACCTCGTTGCGGTTGCCGCCGTGCAGGCTCAGGTCGAAGTGGCAGGAGTCGCACTTCTGCTGGAAGACGACCGTGCGGCGGGGGCTGGCGGCGCCGCCGCTGACGTTGAAGTAGTAGACGTCGTTGTCGCCGGCGTCGCGCACCGTCATCTGCTTCTCGGTGCCGGCCAGCAGCGTGGCGTTCTTGTAGCCTTCAATGCCGACCGCCCAGTTGCCGCCGGCGTCCTCGGGGATCGTGGCGTTCTGGAAGGTGTAGAAGTAGACGCCGCTGTCGCCTTGGGCGATGGTGGCGGTTTCCGAGATGGCCTCCGCGAAGTCGCCGCCTTGGGCCGCGCCCAGGACCAGAGACAGGCGCGTCATCGAGGACGGCGGAATCGGCGCGCCGGCGTCGTCCTTGATGCTGAAGCTCACGGTCGGCTTCTGGCCCGCCGTGCCGTTGGTGACGTTCATGATCTCGAAGTTCACGCCCGGCAGGTCCTTCGAGAAGCGGTCGATGGTATGAGCGCCCTTGATGGAGAGGTCGAACTCGAGCTCGCCCTGCGGGTTGTGGCAACGGTTGCACTGATTGTCAGAGATCTGCGGCAGCGAGGCGTGGTTTTCGCCGGTGGCGAAGTTCACGTTGTCGTGGCAGGCGCCGCAGGCGCGCCGGCTGGGGTTGAGCAGGTGGCGGTTGGCGTCGGGCGCGCCGGCCTGCTGCGGGGTCGTGGCGGCGCCGGCGAGCGCCGCCAGCGTGGCGTCGCTGCGCGACCGGCCGCGGCTGCGCGACGGCGCGATCTCGGCGGTCAGCGGGGCCGGAATCGAACCGGGCTCCTCGACGTGGCAGGTCTGGCAGTTGCGCACGTCGGCCGGATAAACCACGGTCGAGAAATCGTGTACGGCATTGCCGAAGCCGATGATCTGGTAGGGCTCGCCGGCTTCCACGCTCGGCAGCCCCTCGCCCATGTGGATCTTGTGCACCATCGTCGCCAGATCCACGTTGTTGCCCGTGTCCGGATCCGAGCTCTGGGGCTGGTGGCAGGTGACGCAGACGGCGACGGTGGTGCGGTTGTCGTGCGCCGACAGCTTGCCGTGGCACTGATTGCACTTGGCGTCCGTGACCGACAGCGTCACGTGGGGTTCGGCCGAGCCGTCGGGCACCCAGTCGTAGGTGTCCGCCGCCGAAGCCTCGCCGAGCTCGAACTCCTCCAGATTGCGGTTGGCCCAGACGGCGACCGTGTGCGTGACCGAGCGGTCGGCGCTGGAGGGGACCTTGGTCCGGAACGTGTAGGTGTAGGCGCCGTCGCCGGTCTTCTCGAATGTTCCGCCACTGTCGGAGGTGGCCTGCGTGGCCGTGGCGCCGGTGATCGAGCTGGTCGAATTGCGCACCGTGTAGGCCGTGTAGAGAGTTTGCCCGGCGGGAATCGAGGCCAGCACCGCCCGCATGGTGATCGCGCCGGGCGTCACCACGCCGTCGAGGTCCAGCGGCGCGCCGGCGGAATCGCCCACCGTGAAGCTGTAGTGCGCCGTCCCATCGGCGTCGAGCCAAGCGCGGGTGATCTGCACCTGCAGGCCCGGGCGGATGAAGCTCTGTTCCTTCTCGCTGAGGAAGTCGGACTTCGCTTTACGCGTCGAGCCGGAGTCCGCCGAAAAAAGCGGCATCGCCGTCAAAAAGAGGGCGAGCGCGGGGATCAAGGTTCTCGAGTGTCTCGTCGTGCTGGGCCACATAGGTCGTCCTCACTCCAGGCCAATGGCGGAAACGCATTCAATGCGGGGCATTTCACCCAACTACGAATGCGCCGGGCGATATCACCCTCGGCTTGCAACGCCAAATCCGCATAATCCTATAGATCGGTCAGGGATCGTGATCGCTTATATGCACGGGCGGCGCCAGAGCCGATGAACCGAGCGCCTGAGGGCTCTAGGGCCCCTCTCCCCCGGTTCCGCGCCGCTTCGTTTGTAGCGCATCGGCCGCGGGGCCTTCAAGAGGGTTGGTGTGAAGAAAGCCGAAAATAGGGACTTTCCGCCGGGATCTTTCGGACCGATTTATCGGAGTTTGACGGATAATCGGCGGTCGGCGCCCAAAACAGAAGAGGCGGCCTCGGGAGAGGCCGCCTCTTGCAGGCTGGGTCGCCGCCGGCAGGCCGACGGTCAGAAGGCGTAGAGCAGCTTGCCCTGGGCCACGGCCACGGCGGTGTCGCCGGAAGCCTCGGCCTCCTCGCCCTCTTCGGAGACGACGCGGTAGTAGAGGCCGTTGGCCTCGCGGTAGACCTCGAGCTCGGCCGGTCGCGGCAGATCGCCCTGGATGAGGGCTTCCGACAGGGGGTCCTCGATGTACTTCTGCAGCGCGCGCCGCAGCGGCCGGGCGCCGTAGCTGCGGTCGGTGAGGGTTTCGTCGAGGATGTACTGGGCCGCTTCGGCGGTGAGCCGGATCTGGATCTCCTTGCGGACCAGATTCTCGTTGATGAGCCCGACCATGAGCTGCACGATCTTGCGCAGGTCCTCGTCGCTGAGGCTCTGGAAGGTGATGACCTCGTCGATGCGGTTGAGGAACTCGGGGTTGAAGGTGCGCTTGACCTCGTTGAGCACCTCGCCGCCGACCTTGGCGTCCATGACGGCCTGGGTCGAGGAGCCGGCGAACCCGAGCGTCGACTTCGACTGCAGGTGGCGGGCGCCGATGTTCGACGTCATGATGATGATCGTGTTCTTGAAGTCGACCGTGTTGCCGAGCCCGTCGGTGAGCTGGCCGTCTTCGAACACCTGCAGCAGGATGTTGAACAGGTCCGGGTGGGCCTTCTCGATCTCGTCGAGCAGGATGATCGAGTAGGGCTGGCGCTTGACCTTCTCGGTGAGCTGGCCGCCCTCTTCGTAGCCGACGTAGCCGGGAGGCGAGCCGATGAGCTTGGAGACCGAGTGCTTCTCCATGAACTCGGACATGTCGAAGCGGATCAGTGACTTCTCGCTGCCGAACAGGAACTCCGCCAGGGCCCGGGCGACCTCGGTCTTGCCGACGCCGGTGGGGCCGAGGAACAGGAACGAGCCGGCGGGCCGCTTGGAGGACTTGAGGCCCGCGCGGGAGCGCCGGATGGCGCGCGCCAGGGCCGAGATGGCGGCCTCCTGGCTGACCACCCGCTTGTGCAGCTCGTCCTCCATGCGGAGGAGCTTGGCGAGCTCTTCTTCCTTGATGGCCGTCATGGGCACGCCGGTCCAGCGGGCCACGACTTCCTCGATGTCTTCCTTGCTGACGTTGGCGGCGGCGGTTTCGTCGATCTTGTACTTCTCGCGCAGTTGCCGCAGGTTCTCGCGCTCCTTGCGCTCCTCGTCGGAGTAGAAGCGGGCCTTCTCGAACTCGTGGTTCGCGATGGCGTTCTCCATGCGGTGGACGATGAACTTGATGCGCTTGTGGACGTCGGCGATCTCCTCCGGCATGGTCGTCTGCCGCAGCTTGACGCGGGCGCCGGCTTCGTCGAGCAGGTCGATGGCCTTGTCGGGCAGGAAGCGATCGGGGATATAGCGGTTGGAGGCGTAGACGGCCGACTCGATGGCGTCGTCGGTGTAGGCGATGGCGTGGAACTTCTCGTAGCGGTCCTTGATGCCGAACAGGATCTGCACCGCTTCGTCCTCGGTGGGCGGGCTGACCTTGACGGCCTGGAAGCGGCGCTCGAGGGAGCGGTCCTTCTCGATGGACTTGCGGAACTCGCCCGGCGTGGTGGCGCCGATGCACTGGATCTCGCCGCGCGACAGCGCCGGCTTCAAGATATTGGCGGCGTCGAGGGAGCCCTCGGCCGAACCGGCCCCGACCAGGGTGTGCAGCTCGTCGATGAAGATGATGGCGTTCTGGTTCTCCATCAACTCCTTCATGATCGTCTTGAGGCGCTCCTCGAACTGGCCGCGGTACTTGGTGCCGGCCACGATCAGCGAGAGGTCGAGCGCCAGGATGCGCTTGTCGGCCAGGAAGGACGGCACCTCGCCGTCGGCGATGCGCTGGGCCAGGCCTTCGACGATGGCGGTCTTGCCGACGCCGGGCTCGCCGATGAGCACCGGATTGTTCTTGGTGCGACGGCAGAGAATCTGGACAACGCGCTCGAGCTCGTTGGAGCGGCCGATGAGCGGATCGAGATTGCTGTCGAGGGCGGCCTGGGTGAGGTCGCGACTGAACTCGGCCAGCAGCGAGCTCTCCTTGGGGCGGTTGGCCAGCAGCTTCTCGGACTGCGAACGCGCCAGCTCCTCGCGAATGGTCGCCAGACGGAGACCGCGCTCGTGCAGGATCTCGGCGGCGAAGCATTTCTCTTCGCGCAGCAGGCCCAGCAGCAGGTGCTCGGTGCCGATGTGCTTGTGGCTGAGGCGTTCGGCCTCCTCGGCCGCGTAGGCGAGCACGCGTTTGCACTCGTGGCTCAGCGGCAGGTCGACCGAGGTGGAGACCTTTTCGCGGATGGTGGTGTGCGCCTCGATCTGCTTGCGGATCGATTCGACGGCGGCGTGGGAGCGCAGAAAGCGGTTGGCGAGCGCCTTGTCTTCCCGAATCAGGCCGAGCAGCAGGTGTTCCGTCTCGATGTACGGACTACCGAACTGGCTCGCCTCATAACGAGCGAAGAAGATCACGCGACGGGCCTTTTCGGTATAGCGTTCGAACATAGCTGGAGGCAGGGCTGCTCGCCCTTGCTGCTCATGATATCAGCAAGATTTCAACGGGGCGCGCGGCGGCGCCGCTTCCACCACAGATCGGCCGTTCCGCTGTCGAACTTAGCGGCGGGCGCTCATTGCGCCAGGGAGGGCTGCGACGCCGGGGCGGTGATGGCGATGGGGCCGAGGCCGGTGGGGGCGGGGACGTTGAGGACCTCGCCTTGGCCGGGCAGGCTGACGAGGCTGACGAAGG
Source organism: Acidobacteriota bacterium (assembly GCA_016125275.1). Lineage (GTDB taxonomy): Bacteria > Acidobacteriota > Terriglobia > Bryobacterales > UBA6623 > RI-231. Next base: position 36,699 of record WGMB01000007.1, read on the forward strand.
CGGACATGCGATTGGTGACCGCCAAGGTCAAGCCGTCCGGCAGCAGTTGCATTGCGGTGGGGGTGTCGCCGACCTGCCAGGAGCGCGTCGCCTGCAGGGTGCTGACGGAGAACTCGAGGACCTTGCCCACCGAGCCGGCGCTGACGACGTAGAGCCGGTTGCCGTCGCCGGAGACGGCCAAGTCGGCGGGCTTGTCGGCGTTGAGTGCGGCGATGAGGGTATTGGTCCGGGTGTCGAGCACGGAGACGTTGTTGGCGCCAAAGTTGGCGATGAAGGCCAGCGAGCCGTCAGGGCTCACGCGCACGCGCTTGGGCTGGCGTCCGACGCGCACGGACGTCTTGGCGGCGCCGGCGGCGAGGTCGAAGACGATCAGCGTGCCGGCGTCAATATTATTCACGGCGTAGAGCGTGGCGCCGTCCGGGGTGAGGGCCAAGCCTTCCGGAGAGCCGCCGCCGGGCAGGGGCAGGCTGCCGGTGGCGGTCAACGTGGCCACATCGACGACGGAGATCGAGCCGGAGCCGCGGTTGGCGACGTAGAGCGTGGCGCCGTCGGGCGAGAAGGCCAGCCCGTGCGGGTCGCTGCCGACTCGGATGCGCGAGACGACCTGGTTGGTGGAGGGGTCGACGACGAAGACGTTCTGGCCGTCGGCGTCGCTGAGGAAGACCCGGCGAACGGCCGGGGCGCCGGAGTCGGCGGGCAGGCGACGGGCGGCGGAGCCGAGCGGCTCGAGCACGGCGTCGAAGGCCTGCAGCTCGGAGCTGGCCGTCTGGGTGCTGGTGACCGCGCCCTGGGAGTTGACCGTGAGCGCGACGTGGCCGCCGGGCGTGGCGGTCTGGCCCTTGCCTTCGGAACCCAGGAACGCTCCCGGCGTGTAGATCTCGTCAGCGGGAACGGCCAAGCCCATCAGCATCAGGAACAGGAACGAGACCGGGTCGACACAGGCGACGTCGAACAAGGTCCCCAAACCCGCCGGCCCGGCGGGCTCGACTTCGGCGACGGCGACGTCGTCCGGCAGGCCCAACACGCAGATCGTGCAGCCGAAGCCGCTCAGCGACAAAGCCAGGATGAGGGCCAGGGCGCTGCGCGAAAGACTGGGTCGCGAAAGATGGGATCGAGGTTCGAACATCGCGTCAATCTCCCCCGGCTCAGCGCCACACCACGGTCTTGGCCTGGCCGGCGAGGGCGTGCGCCGCGGCGGCGTCCAAGCCTTCGATCGCCAGCGGCTGGTTCCCGGCCAGGGCGCCCACATAGATCCAGCCGGTCGATTGCCGGGGCTCGGGCCGCGAGGGCGCGATGCTTGCCAGCGTGCGCCGCGGAACGACGAAGCGGGCGGCGGCGGGGTCGGCGGCGCACAGGAACAACGACGTGGAGTCGGACGGGCTGTCGTAGTTGGCGCCGCCGATGAGCACGGCCGTGGCGGCTTGGTCCGGCGCGGCCCAGGTGATCTCGAGATCGGCCGCGCGGTCGACCGAGGCCACGGCGGCGCGGTTGGTCCAGGCCAGCTCGGCGGGAACAGCGGCCTCGACCGTGAAGGCCGGGATGTCCTCGCCGCCGTCGGCCGCCAATTGATAGACGTCGGGAAGCAGGTAGGAGCCCAGCAGGAGGCTCAAGAAGCCTCCGCCGCCGGCGTCGCCGCCGAGCAAGCGGTAGAAGTCCCAGCCCTGGACCGAGAGGCTGGGCCAGCGCAGCAGCCCGCGGGGGCCGTGCGAGCGAATCTCGGGGCCGGGGTCGAGCCCCGCGCCACCGCTGCGGTCGCCGAATGCGCTCAGGTTGCCGGCAAAGTTGTAGGCCAGGCAGGAGCCGGCGGGCGGGACCGTCGCGAGGGGATCGAAGTCGAACAGGTTCGCCGGGCGGCTGCGGAAGCGCGCGCCGCCGACTTCGACGGAGTAGGAAGCCGGCGCCGAACGGTCGACGGAATCGGCGACCTGAGCCTGGGCCAACGTGATGACGCCGACGCGGGCGGGCGCGGCGCCGTCCGGGATCGCCTGCAGGTCCGGGCAGCGCTCGCCTTCGGCGGCGATCGCCAGCGTGACGGTATTCGACGGCGCGCCCTGGCCGACCTGGAGCTCGAGCGGGGCGTGGCAGCTCAGCGGCGCCTCCGACGGCACGCGCAGGATGATCTGGTCGACTCCGGCGCAGCAGGGGCTGCGGCCGTAGTAGAGGAGGTCGGCGGGTGAGACCGGGACGCCGCCGACCCAGGCCCGCAGGTCGACGTCGAGGTTACCCGGGACCGGGGCGTCGTTATCCGGGAAGGTTACCGCGCCCAAGCCGGTGGCCCAGATGGTGAGCACCTGGCCGCGGCTGGCCGGCACGGCGGGGGCGTTGATCGGCTGAACGGTCTGGGACTCGAAGTTCTGGGCGATGCCGGGGCCGTAGCCCGTGCCGAGCGCCGTGAAGACGCCGAGCTGGGAGGCGCCGATCTCGACCGGGGCCGGATTCGAGCGGCGGCCGGCGTTCTGAACCATCAGGCTGGCGTGGCCCAGCGGCGCGTTCGACGGCAGGATGGCGTTGATCTGCCCGGCGCTGACAAAGAGCGGGATCGCCTTGACGGAGGTTTCGCCCTGGGTGACGGTAATCTCGACTCCGGAAAGCGTTTGGGCGAGCGGAAACTCGGAGACTGACGAGGGGTCCGCGGGACCGATATTTTGCCCGAAAATCGTAAAAATCGAACCGCGCGCCAGGGCCCCTTGGGGCGCTCCGGGGCGGGCGAAACTGGCGGCGTTGACGACCGCGCGCGGCGGGATTCGGGTTTGGGCCGAAAGGGCCGTTGCGAGCGCCATCGAGAGGCAAGCGGCGAGGGGGAATCGCATCCGCATGGCGTTGCGCGCCGACGGCGCTCGCCCAGGATAACCCAGAGGGTGGGTAATTCGAGCCTTGGAATTTTACGGAGCCGCGAAATCCGACGTTATAATGGTCCAGCGTAGGCGAGAGGAGAACCCCTATGGATCGATCTTCCGTACACCTGAAAAACATCCCCACGTTGGTATTGCTGGCTTTGAGCATTTTCGCGCTCGGCCTGGCGGGCTGCGGCGAGTCCGCACCGCCCGAGGAATCGATGAAGAAGGCCGAGGAACCCGCCGAGGCTTGGCCGCCGCAGTTGCCGGGGTACGCCGCGATGACGGTTCCGGCTGACAACCCGATGACGGAAGAGAAGGTTGAGCTGGGTCGGATGCTGTACTACGACGCCCGCCTGAGCGGCGACGGCGTGCGCTCCTGCTACGGCTGCCATTTGGAAGAGCACGGCCTGGCGACGGGCGACAAGCTGGCGATCGGCGCCTTCGACAAGACCCTGACCCGCAACGTTCCCACCATGTGGAACGTGGGCTACTACGACAAATGGTATTGGGACGGCCGCGCCACGGCGCTCGAAGCGCAGGTGAAGGGCGCTTGGTCGGGCGGCAACATGGGCGCCACGGGAGCGGACGGCGCGCCGTCGATGGACGCCGTTTGCGCCAACCTGCAGGCGATTGCGGGCTATGCCGACAAGTTCCAGGCGGTGTTTGGCGAAGCCTGCACGCCGGACAACGTGGCCAAGGCGGTGGCGTCGTTCATGCGGACGATCGTGGCCAGCGATTCGGCCTGGGTGAAGTTCCGCAACGGCGATGAGGCGGCGCTGAGCGCGGACGCCAAGGCCGGCTACGACATCTTCGCCAACAAGGCCAAGTGCACCAACTGCCACGACGGTCTGCTGATGACCGACATGCAGTTCCACAACGTGGGCATCGGTTGCGAGGGCGACAAGTGCGCCGACGTGGGCCGCTCGAAGGTCAGCGGCAACGAGGCCGACACGGGCGCCTTCAAGACGCCGACGCTGTTCGACGTCTCCAAGTCCGGCCCGTACTTCCACGACGGCTCGGTGGCGACGCTCGAAGAAGCGGTGCACCTGATGGCGACCGGCGGCAAGGCGAACAAGTTCCTCGACGAGAAGAACCTCGCCGACGCCAAGAATGCGGCCCTGACTCCGGACGACGAAGCCAAGCTGGTGGCCTTCCTGAAGGAGCTAACCGCCAACTATCACATCGAGAAGCCGATGCTGCCGTAAGCGGCTATTTCAACGGTTGAAACCTGGAAGGGCGCGTCCGAGACGCGCCCTTCTTGTTTTTTGTGCGCTTTGGGACGGCCTGATAGAATCCTCAACGGGTCTCATGCGGAACGTATCCATTGCGCTGTTCGGGATTGCGGTGCTGCTTGCGCCGGACTTGGGGGCGCAAGCGTTGATGTTCAACCGAGACATCCGGCCGATCCTGTCCGACGCCTGCTTCCAGTGCCATGGGCCGGATGAGACCAAACGGTTCTCGGGGCTGCGGCTGGACGACCGCGCCGTGGCGGTGGAGAAGGGCGCGATCGTGCCGGGCGATCCGGCGGCGAGCAAGCTGGTGGCGCGCATCCATGCCGACAACGAGGCGCTGCAGATGCCGCCGGTGTACAGCGGCAAGAAGATTACGGAGAAGCAGAAGCAGCTTCTCGAGCGCTGGATCAAGGAAGGGGCGGACTACCAGGAGCACTGGTCCTACTCGCCGCTGCGACGCCCCGAAGCGCCGCCGGGGTCGGCCGCCATCGACTTCTTTTTGAATCAGCGGCTGGCGCAGGAAGGGCTGAAGCCGGTGGGCGAGGCCGACCGCCGCACGCTGGCGCGCCGCCTGAGTCTGGATCTGACGGGTTTGCCGCCCGATCCGGCGCTCGTCGAGGCCTTCGCCAACGACAGTGCGCCCGACGCTTACGAGAAGCTGGTGGACCAGACGCTCGCCTCGCCGCACTTCGGCGAGCGGATGGCGGTGTGGTGGCTCGACTTGGTGCGCTATGCCGATACGGTCGGCTTCCACAACGACGTGCCGTATGCGGTGTATCCCTATCGCGACTATGTGATTCGGGCCTTCAACAGCAACAAGCCGTTCGACGAGTTCACGCGCGAGCAACTGGCCGGGGACTTGCTGCCGAACGCGACGAAGTGGCAGAAGGTCGCCAGCGCCTACAACCGCCTGAACAGGCTGACGACCGAAGGCGGCGCGCAGCCCAAGGAGTACCTGGCGAAATACGCCGCCGACCGGGCCTCGACGACCTCCACGGTGTGGCTGGGCTCGACGATGGGCTGCTCGGAGTGCCACGACCACAAGTTCGACCCCTTCCGCACGAAGGAGTTCTACCAGCTCGAGGCGTTCTTTGCGGACATCGAGGAAGAGGGAGTCTTTCAGCGCGACGGAGAGTACGGGCCGGTGCTGCGGCTGCTCGACGAGCCGCAGGCGGCCGAGGCCGAGCGGCTGGACGCGGAGATCGCCCAGCTCGGCGCCAAGCCGCTGGAACGCAACCCGGCGAACCTGAAGAAGCTGCGGAAGTATCTGCTGGGCGCCGCGGAGCAGTGGCGGGCGCTGGAGCCCTCGGGCGCCTTTGACGACTGCTCCAACCCGGACATCGACGGCTGCGACCGGCAGGATCTGAAGATCGAGCCCGAAGGCCGCGTGGCCGTGGTTCTGCTGGGCGAGGACAAGCCGCGCGAAGCCGAGTATGTGGTCGACATCGACCTGCCGGCGGGCAAGGCGGTGACGGCGCTGCAGTATGAGGCCTTCGCGGTGGGCGAGCTGGAAGAGTTTCTGCTCAGCGAGGTGCGCTTCGACCTCTACCGCGAAGGGCGTCGGCCGGAGCGCCTGAAGCTGGGCGCGCTGACGGCGGATTCGGAAGAGGACGGCCACGGCATTCTGGAAGTCATCGATGACAACGACATTTCGGGCTGGACGGGCAAGGCCGGCGTGGACGAGCCGCGGCGGGCGATGTTCGAGCTGGCCCGGCCCCTGCGGACGCAGGCCGGCGACCGGCTGCGGGTGCGCTTGCTGCACAACGGCCGCGGCAACAAGCTGCTGCCGGGGGCTTTCCGGCTCTCGATGACCGAGGCTGAGCTGCCGGAGCTGCCGCCCGAAGGCGCGCTGCGGCAGGCCGTGGTCGACAACGACCTGAATGCGCCGGAGCTGGCGGCGGCCTTCGACCGCTACACCGGCGGCAAGGCCGACTGGCTGGAGCGCCGCCGGCTGGAGCGCCGCAAGCAGGCCTTGTGGGACCAGGCCGAGGAGTGCCACATTGCGCACGCGGTGGACGAGCCGCGCGAGATGCGGGTGCTGCCGCGCGGCGACTGGATGTCCGAGTCCGGCGACGTGGTCGTGCCGCAGACGCCGCGCTTCCTGGGCGAGCTGAAGCTGGACGGCCGGCGGGCGACGCGGCTCGATCTGGCGAACTGGCTGGTCTCGCCGGAGAATCCGCTGACCTCCCGCGTGCTGGCAAACCGGCTCTGGGAGCTGTACTTCGGCATCGGCATCTCGAAGACGCTCGACGACGCGGGTTCGCAGGGCGAGCCGCCGGTCCACCCGGAGTTGCTGAACTGGCTGGCCTCGGAGCTGGTCGAGTCCGGCTGGAACATCAAGGGGCTGCTGCGCACGATGCTGCTGTCGGACGCCTACCGCCGGTCGAGCGAGCCGACGCCGGAGCTGCGCGAGAAGGACCCGTTCAACCGGCTCTACGGGCGGCAGTCGATGATTCGGCTGGACGCGGAGTTCATTCGCGACAGCGCGCTGGAGATCAGCGGCCTACTCAACCCGGAGATGGGCGGGCCGAGCGTCAAGCCCTACCAGCCGAAGGGGTATTACGGCGAGCTGAACTTTCCGAAGCGCGAGTACGAGCCGGACAACAACCAGGAGCAGTTCCGGCGGGGGCTGTATACGCACTGGCAGCGGACGTTCCTGCATCCTTCGCTGATGGCTTTCGACGCGCCGGCGCGGGAGGAGTGCACGGCGGAGCGCGCGGTGTCGAACACGCCGCTGCAGTCGCTGGCGCTGCTCAACGATCCGAGCTACATCGAGGCGGCGCGGGCGTTTGCGGCGCGGATTCTCGAGTCCGGCGCCAAGGACCAGGTGGACTGGGCCTTCCGGCAGGCGTTTGCACGGCCGGCCGGCGCGGAGGAGAAGCAGGTGGTGGAAGAGCTGCTGGCCCAGCAGAGGCAGGAGTTCGCCTCGGGCGAGGGCAACGCCGAGGAGCTGCTGGCCGTGGGGATTTCGCCGCGGGGCGCGAAGGCGGATGCGGTGGAGTTGGCGGCCTGGACGAGCGTGGCGCGGGCGCTGCTGAACAAGCATGAGCTGGTGATGCGGTATTAGGAGGGCGAACGGCTTGGCCTCCCGTTGCCAAACCCCGGACTGAAGTCCGGGGCTAGGAAGAAGGTGGGGCGTCGACCGCGGGCCGGCAAGAGAAGAGGGATGACGACGATGATGAACAAGGACACCCGGCGGGCTTTTCTGGGCCGCGCCTCCTTCGGCCTGGGATCGTTGGCCCTCAGCTCGTTGTTGCAGCCCGAAACCGCTCGCGCGGCCGGAGCCGGCGTCTCCGGGTTCCCCAACTTCGACGGCAAGGTCAAGCGCGTCATCTTCCTGTGCATGGCCGGCGGGCCGTCGCACCTCGAGCTGTTCGACTACAAGCAGACGTTGGTGGACCGGGACGGCCAGCCGATGCCGGAGTCGGTGACCAAGGGCCAGCAGATCGCCCAGTTGCAGGGCAAAGAGCTGAAGATGCTTGCCCCCCAGCACCCTTTCCAGAAGTACGGCAAGAGCGGTCAGCACATGTCGAGCCTGCTGCCGCACATCGGCGAGCTGGCCGACGACATCTGCATTGTGCGTTCGATGGTGACTGAGCAGATCAACCATGACACCGCTCACACCTTCATGAACACGGGCTTTCGGGTCGCCGGACGCCCCAGCATGGGTTCCTGGGTGCTCTATGGGTTGGGCAGCGAGTCGCAGAACCTGCCCGGCTTTGTGGTGCTGACCAGCGAAGGCGGCGCGCAGGGACAGCCGATCGCGGCGCGGCAGTGGTCCAGCGGCTTTTTGCCGAGCGTGTACCAGGGCGTGAAGTTCAACTCCGGCGGCGACCCGGTGAACTACGTGCGCAATCCGGCCGGCGTGGATCGCAAGATGCAGGGGCAGCTCATCGACGCGGTGGGCAAGCTCAACCGGCTACAGGGCGAGCTGATCGACGACCCGGAGATCGACACCCGCATCGCACAGTACGAGCTGGCCTTCCGAATGCAGATGGCTGTGCCGGAGCTGACGGATTTCTCGAACGAGCCGGCCGAGGTGCTGGAGATGTACGGCGAGGGCCAGTTTGCCAAGAACTGCCTGCTGGCGCGCCGCTTGGCCGAGAAGGGCGTCCGCTTCATCCACCTGTATCACCGCGGCTGGGATCACCACGGCTCGATCCACAAGGACATTCCCAAGAGCTGCTCGTACGTGGACCAGGCCACGGCGGCGCTGGTGAAGGATTTGAAGCGGCGCGGGCTGTTCGAGGACACGCTGATCGTGTGGGGCGGGGAGTTCGGCCGCACGCCGATGTCGCAGGGCGACCGCGCCACCGCCGGCCGCGACCACCACATCAAGGGCTTTTCGATGTGGCTCTCGGGCGGCGGCATCCAGGGCGGCACGAGCTACGGTGCGACCGACGAGCTGGGCTACAACGCCGTGGAGGACATCGTGCCGGTGCACGACTTCCACGCCACGATGCTGCATCTGCTGGGCGTGGACCACAAGAAGCTCACCTACCGCTTCCAGGGCAGGGATTTCCGGCTGACCGACGTGCACGGCAACGTGGTGACGAAGATTCTGGCCTGAAGCGGCTTCCGCCTCGATTTTCGCGTCGCCCGGCGGCGATCCTGCTATGCTGACGCGCGGTTCCCCGCGTCCCGCGCCCGGCGGGCGCCGCTTGCGGGGCCGACAGGGAGATCGAGCCATGACGCGAAGAGAGTTTCTGGCCGCGGGGGCCGCGGGCTCGTTGCCGCTGCACCGCTTGGCCGCCCACGACCGCGGGAAGGTCAAGATCACCGACGTAAAGGTGATGGTGGTGCGCGGTACGTGGGACTGGAACCTGGTGAAGATCGAGACCGACGCAGGGATCTCGGGCATCGGCGAGGCCTACTGGGGTTCGGGCGTGAAGGAGTTCCTGCTCAAGGAGCTCAAGCCGCTGCTGATCGGGCAGGACCCGCTCAACGTGGACCGGCTCTACACCTACATGCTGATGCGAGTGGCCGGACAGGGCGCCATCGCGGGCTTGACGGTGACGGCCGCCAGCGGCGTGGAGATTGCGCTGTGGGACTTGGCCGGACGCATTCTGGAGACGCCGGCGGTGAACCTGCTGGGCGGCAAGTTCCGCGACCGCATCCGCTTCTATCGCACCACCCAGACCGTCGAGGACGCCGAGGACCTGAGCCAGTGGCGCGACCTGGTGCAGCGGGTGCGGGCCGAGCCTTTCGGCTGGACGGCTTTCAAGTTCCAGGGAGACGGGATTCCGCCCAACGCCGACCCGACCTATTCCGAGCCCGGGCACGACTACTTTACGCGCGACCTGACGATCAAGGACCTACGGCGGATCGGGCGGGCGATGGAGACGGTGCGCGACGCGCTGGGGCCGGACATCGACTTCGGCGTGGAGGCGCACTGGCGCTACGATGTGCGCGACGCCATCAAGATGACCGAGGCGATCGAGCCCGCCGAGCCGATGTGGCTGGAAGACCCGGTGCCGCCCGGCAACCCGGAGGCGATGGCGCACGTGACGCACGCCTCGAAGGTGCCGATCTGCACCGGCGAGAATCTGTACGGCCGCGACGGCTTTCGCAAGCTGCTGGAGGTGCGCGGCTGCGACGTGGCGCACATCGACATTCCGAAGTCGGGCGGGCTGCTGGAATCCAAGCGCATTCACGACATCGCCGAGCAGTATTACATCTGGACCGCGGCGCACAATCCGGCCAGCCCGGTGGGCACGATCGCGTCGTGCCACGCGGGGGCGTCGATGCGCGATTTCCGGATCCATGAGCTGGCCAAGTACATCGACTGGTGGCAGGACCTGGTGGTCCACGACGGGCCGATCATCGCGGACGGCTATCACACGATCACCTCGAAGCCGGGTTACGGGATCGAGCTGAACGAAGACGTGGCGCGGGCGCACCTGGCGCCGGGCGAGCAGTGGTGGGGTTGAGGACGATGCTGGATTTGCAACGGATGGCGAAGTGGGCGCTGCTGGCGGCGCTTTGCGTGGGGCCCGGATGGGCTCAGGAGGACCCGGGCGCGCCGGTTCCGCCGCCGGATGTGCCGCCGGACGAGGTGTTCGAGCTGTGGCCGGGGAGGCCTCCGGGCCAGACGAAGGACGTGGGCGAAGAGATCATGCTGGTGGAGCGGCGCCGGCCCTTCTACCAGATCACGAACGTTTCCAAGCCGACCGTGTCGGTCTATCTGCCCGATCCCAAGAAGGCCACCGGGGCCGCGATCATGGTCTACCCCGGCGGGGGGCTGGTGCGGCTGGCGATCGAGCACGAGGGTTTTGAGATCGCCGAGTGGCTGCGCGAGCAAGGCGTCGCGGCGTTCGTGGTGAAGTACCGCGTGCCGCCGCAAGAAGACAATCCGCGCGAACGCTGGAAGACGGGCGTTCAGGACGCCCAGCGCGCCATCAGCTTGGTGCGGTCGCGGGCGAAGGAGTTCCACATCGATCCCGAGGGCATTGGGGCGATCGGCTTTTCGGCGGGCGGCGAGATCGGCACGTGGCTCTCGATCAACCCCGCGCGGCAGTACGAGCCGGTGGATGCGGCCGACAAGCAGCCGACGCGGCCGGCCTTCATGCTGAACATCTACCCCGGCGGGTTGGCGTTCGGGTTTCGGGGGCAGGAGCCGAAGGTGCGCGAGGACGTGCTGGCGCTGCTCGATGAGAAGACGCCGCCGATGTTCTTTGCGCACGCCTTTCCGGACGCTTCGATGAACAGCATCCTGATGGTGGCGGAGATGCGCAAGCGCAACCTGCCGGCGGAGCTGCACATCTTCCAGGACGGCGCGCACGGCTTTGGGCGGCGCGGCACGGGAGCGCCGCTGGGGGTTTGGACGGAGCTGGCGCTGGCCTGGATGCGGTCGCAGGGATTCTTGGACCGCTGGCCGGTGCGGCGGTACGCGCCGCAGTTGACCCAGGCGCTGGAGTCGAACCAGCGGACGCTGCCGCGGCTGACGGCGATCGACGCGAAGGCGACGCTGGACGACGCCTATGCGGCGCAGAAGCGGGTGATCCGGGCCGGTTTCGGCGACCAGAAGGTGATCGGCTACAAGGGCGCGGCGAGCTCGGCCGGGGCCATGCGGCGCTTCAAGATCAACGCGCCGATGCACTGCGCGATGTTCGCGCCGGCGGCGCACAAGGCCTCCGAGACGGCGTCGCTGCCGGTGGAGAAGGACGGGCTGATCGAGAGCGAGATCGGCTACGTGATGGGCGTGGACATTCCGACGCGGATCGAGGACGCCGACGAGGCGCGCACGGCGACGCAGGCCGTGATGGCGGCGTTCGAGCTGCCGACGGACCTCAACGCGCGCATGGGCGAGGGGCTGACGGCGGCGGACTTCATCGCCTCCAACTGCGGCGGCGGCACGCGGATCGTGCTGGGGCCGGAGCATCACCCGGACAAGCTGGACCTGAGCAAGCTGCCGGTGAAGCTGACCCACGACGGCAAGGTGCTGCACGAGACCACGGCGGCTTCGACCGAGGGCGGCCAGTGGGAGAACTTGAAGGTTCTGGTCAACGACATCATCGACCGGGGCGGGGTGATTCGCGAAGGCGACATCATCCTGTCGGGGGCGATCGGCGGGCCGCATCCGGCGACGGCCGGGAAGTTCGCGGCGGACTACGGCGAGTTGGGGACGATCGCCGTGGAGTTGCGGTAGGGCCGCCGCGGAGCGCTCAGGGGCGGACGAACAGCTCGAGGAACTTGCGCGCCAGGTCGGATTTTTCGACCTCGGCGTGGCCCAGGCGGTTGCCCCAGTACACGCCGTCCGTGTTGCCCAGGGCGATCAGCGCCCAGCCGTCATCCGGCGCCTTGAGCAGCAGACCGGCGTAGGCGTCCGGCCACCAGCCGCCGTGCCACACCAGCCGGTGGCCTTCCCACGGCTGTACGTACCAGCCCAGGGCGTACGGCGCCGGGCTGCCGTCGGGGTCGGTCGGCGGCGTCCACATTTGCTCGCGGAGCTGGGGCGAGAGGATCTTGCCCTCGTCCAAGGCGATGGAGTACTTCGCGAGGCCGAGGACGCCGGCGATGATGCCGGAGCTGGCGTTGAGCTCCGGGTTCGGCAGCGGGGAATGGGCAATGCCGCCGTCTTCCTTGATGCGGAAGGGCGGGGCCAGGTTCGTCAACGCGCCGCATTTGCGGGGATCGCGCCAGCCGGCGGCGACGTCGTCGAGCCCGGCGGGGTCGAGCACATACTGATTCATCCAGTCGCGCCAGGGCCGGCCGGTCTTCTCCTCCACCCAATTAGCGAGGCGGCCGTAGACGACGGGGTTGTAGAGAAATTTCGAGCCGGGCTTGCCCTGCACACGGTGCGAGAGCACTTGGCGCAACGTGAGGGGGCCTTGGCAGCGGACCGGTTCGACGACGGTTCCGTCGTCGAGCGTTCCGCCGCCGAAGATGATGCCGCTGTTCGCGAGCCATTCGCAGCGCTCGTCCCAGTCGCTCAGGGTGGTGAAGTCGTCGTCGAGGTCGATGATTCCGTCGGCCGCCATGCCGAGCAGGGTGGCGGCGGTGAAGGTCTTGGTGATGGAAGCGACCAGGTAGGTGGTCTCGGGGGTGGTCGGCTCTTCGGCGTCGTGGTCCTGCCAGCCCAAGCCTTCCGCCAGTACGATCTTGCCGTCGTGGACGAGGGCCACCGAGAGGCTCTGGATGTGATGGTCCTGGCGGAACTGGGGCAGAAAGTTCCGGAACTCGGCTAGGCGGGCGTCGAGATCGGCGGCGGGGAGGTTTGCGGCCAGCAGGGTGAGCCCGAACAGGGCGGCGATTCGCATGAAGAGGTGGCTACGCGGATGGGAAGGCGGATGTTCCCCGAAGGCTGGCCCGTCACTGACGTTCCGGGCTCGGTTTCGGGGGTTGCGGGATCTTATGCCAGCACCTCTTCGCCGACCGCGGAGGGCTTGGGCCCCTGGGTTAGCGGCTTGGTGGGGTCGATGAAGAACCACAGGGCCGCCGACAGCAACGACATGCCGGCGATGAAGACCAGCGGCAAGTCCCAGCCGTAGGTCTCGACCATGCCGCCGTAGACCGCGGCGACGATCGCGGAGCCCATTTGGCCGGCAGTGTTCATGGCGCCGGTGCCCGCGCCGGCGTTCTCGCCGCCGATGTCGAGGCAGACCGCCCAGCAGGTGGGCAGCATGAAGTCCGAGGCGCCGAAGGCGGCGGCGAGAACGACCGCGGCCACGGTGGGATCGGCGATCTGCAGCGACGCCAGCATCAGCAGGCCCGCGCCGCCGACGCCGCCGGCGCCGATCAAGCGACGGCCCCACTTGAGGCCGAGCCGCTGCACCGCGTAGTCGCTGGCGAAGCCGCCGACGAAATTCGCCAGGGCGCCCAAGAAGAACGGCAAGGCCGTGAGGCCGGCCAGCGTCGCCTTGTCAAATCCCTTCGCCTCGGCCAAATAGCTGGCGGTCCAGACCAGGTACCAGTAGGAGCCATAGCAGAAGCAGTGGTACATGGCGAGGACGATCCAGAGGTTGGCGCTCGAGAACATTTTGCCGACCGGGGCCAAATGCGCGCCTTCCTTGGCTCCGCCGATGAGCTGGATCTCAGCGGCGTTGACGCCTTTCTTCTGGGTCGGGTAGTCGCGGAACCAGAAGAACCAGACCAGGGCCCAGGCGAAGCCGAAGGTCGAAAAGATGTAGAAGACCGTGCGCCAGTCGTAGCGCTCGAGCAAGGGGACGACGATGAGCGGCGACAGCGCTCCGCCCAAACGGCTCGCCATCCAGACCCAGCCGTGGCCGGCGGCTCTCTGCCGGGCCGGCAGCCAGCGCGAGATGGTCACCGAGCTGTTGGGATAGGCCCCGGCCTCGCCGGCTCCGAACAGGAAACGTACGACGAGCAGTTGTCCATAGCCGGTGGCCATGCCGGTGAGCGCGGTGAAAGCCGACCACCAGACCACGATGCGCGTGAGCACCTTGCGCGGCCCGAAGCGGTCGCCCATCCAGCCGCCGGGAATCTCGAACAGGCCGTAGGCGACGGCGAAGATCGAGAAGATAAAGCCCATCTGGGCGGTGGAGAGGCCGAGATCCTCGCGGATCGCCGGCGCGGCGGAGTTGATGCAGATGCGGTCGAGGTAGGTAATGATCGACAGCAGCAGCAGCATGGCCAGCACGAGCCAGCGAACGTTGGTGGGTCGCATAGGACCGCCAATTATGGCACAGGGGCCTGGCCGGGCTCAGGACGAAAAAATGCCGGAAAGCCTGTGGGAGGCTTTCCGGCCGTGTCGTCTTGTGGAGGGAGAGAGAAACCGTTAGGGCCGGTTGCTGCTCAGGGCGACGGGGCGATCCGCCTTGGGAACGTAGAGGGTGAGCTCGACGCGGCGGTTCTGTTCGCGACCGGCGCGGTCCTTGTTCTCGCCGGCCGGGTTGTCTTCGCCCAAGCCGATGCGGTGGATGGCGCGCAGCGGCACGTCGTACTTGCCGTTGAGCTCGCGCACCACGGCTTCGGCGCGGCGCTGGCTCAGGCGCACGTTATACTCGGGGTCGCCGGTGGAGTCAGTGAAGCCACGGACTTCCACGATGTAGCGCTCGCGTCCGCCGGCCTGCTGGACCAGCGTGGCGATCTTCTGCTTGCCTTCGTCGGTGAGCACGCTGCTATCGAAGCGGAAGAGCACCGACGCGGCGGCGGCCTTCTCATAGCTGCTCATGTCAATGACGGTCTGCTCCAGCCGTCCCAGGCCGGTGCGGGCGAAGTCCTTGGCGTCGGCGGCGCGGGCGGAGGCTTCGTCCGCCGTGCCTTGGGCGCGATCGGCGGCCGTCTGAGCGTCGGCGGCGCGATCGAGCGCCGTGGTGGTGCGTTCATCGAGGCGGGAGACATCCGTCTCGACCTTGTCGTCGAGCTTGGCGATGTCGTCCGCGTTGGTCTGGCTCTTGCCTTCGACCGACGCGACCCGCGTCTCGACGGGGGCGATGGAGCCTCGAACGTATTTCTTCGAGGCGCATCCGGGACCGAGCGCGAGCGCCAGGACGGCGGCGCCCAATCCGAGAGTTTTTGGCTGGATGATTGTCATGGCGAGTCCTCGCAAACCCCTTATGCAAAGAGAGGGCCAAACTCATAAACCGCTGAAAAAAAGCCCTTTGGGAGGTTCGAGAGGGAAGAATCTGCCGACCTGTGGAAAGAATTACCCAGGCGGGATCGTGCTACGATGCTCGATCGCATGCTGCGTTTGCCGAGCCTGATCTTGTGTGCGGCCGCCGTGTTGGGCGCCGCGGTCCCCGAGAGGCCGAACATCGTCTACGTCATGGCCGACGACATGGGCTATGGCGATTTGGGCGTCCAGGGGCATCCTTACATCCGTACGCCGAACATCGACCGGCTGGCGCGGGAAGGCGTCCGGCTGACGGACTTCTACGCCCAGCCGTTCTGCGGGCCTTCTCGCGCGGCCTTGATGACGGGGACGTATCCAGCGCGCAACTCGCTGGCGTTCAACCACTTGCCGCACGCGAAGACGGGCCTGCACCCGAACGAGATCACGATCGCCGAGATTTTGAAGGACCGCGGGTACGCCACGGCCATCATCGGCAAGTGGCATTTGGGCGATGCGCCGGAGTTTCTGCCGATGCGGCACGGGTTCGATTACTGGTACGGGCTGCCGTATTCAAACGACATGTGGCCGTACCATCCCAAGATCATCGAGCGGCCCGACGAGGACGAGTGCATGAAGGCCTCGCGCCAAAGGGCTCGCTACACGGGCTACGCGCAGTCGGACCAGACCTATCCGCTGGACTGGTTCCCGAAGCTTCCCCTGATGCGCAATGCGGAGGTCATCGCGCTGAACCCGCAGCAGGAGAAGCTGACCGGCGACTATACCGACGAGGCGATCGGGTTCATCCGTGAGCACAAGGATCAGCCGTTCTTCGTGTACCTGGCGCACTCGATGCCGCACGTGCCGCTGTTTCGCAGCCGGCCGTTCGAGGACGGCTCGATGCGCGGGCGCTACGGCGACGTGGTCGCCGAGCTCGATGCCAACGTCGGCAAGCTGATGGAGGCGTTGCGGGAGATGGGGCTGGACGAGAAGACGCTGGTGGTGTTCACCTCCGACAATGGCCCGTGGGTGGAATACGGCTTTGACGCCGGCTCGGCCGGTCCGCTGCGCGGCAGCAAGGGGACCAATTACGAGGGCGGCGTGCGAGTGCCGTTCATGGCGCGCTTTCCAGGGCAGATTCCGGCCGGGCTGGTGAGCTCGGGCATCGCGGCGAACATCGACATCCTGCCCACGCTGGCCGGGCTGGCCGGCGGCGAGGCGCCGCGGGACCGCACCATCGACGGCAAGGACATCTGGCCGGTGTTGTCGAAGCCCGACGCCGAAAGCCCGCGCGATACCTTCTTCTACTTCGTGGGCGGCATGGCGTACAAAGCCGCCGACGGCCCCCCGAAAAACGATCCCCGGTTGGCCGCCGTGCGGCAAGGCCCTTGGAAACTGCACGTGGAGACGGTGGGGGCCCAGAGCAAGGTGGAGCCGCGCGAGCTCTACAACCTGCACGAGGACGTGGGGGAACGGCTGGACTACGCCGGCAAGCAGCCGGAGGTAACCGAGCGGCTGCGCAAGGCGGCGCAGCGGTTCATCGACGATCTGAAGCGCGACACCCGCCCCCACGGCACGCTCAGCGACGCCGGCGGGCGGTAGTCAGACCGTTGCGGGGTCGCCGACGGGAATCAGGGGCAGCCGAAACCAGAAGCGGCTCCCTTGGCCTTCCACGCTTTCCACGCCGACCTCGCCGCCGTGGTCTTCGACGATGGATTTGATCAGCGCCAGACCGAGGCCGGTTCCGTTGATGCTGCGGGTGGCGCTGTTGTCCACGCGATAGAACTTGGTGAAGAGCTTGCCGATGGCGTCGGAAGGGATGCCGAGCCCGTGGTCGGAGACGGAGATCTCGGCCAGCTCGCCGACCTGGCGCATGGAGACCTCGATGTCGCCGCCGCCGGGGGAGTAGCGGATGGCGTTGGAGAGCAGGTTGTTCAGGACCTGGCGGATGCGGTTCGGGTCGCCGTAGACGGCCCCCAGCTCGGCGAGCTTGCCCGCGGCGATGCGGTGCTCGCGGGTGCGGGCCTGGGCGTTGCGGACGGCGTCGCGGACCAACGTGCTCAGGTCGAAGTCTTCGCAGTGGTAGGCGAGCTTGCCGACCGCGACTTTCTGGATGTCGAGCAGGTCTTCGATGAGGTCGGTGAGCTGGAAGGCTTCCTTGAGAATGACCTCGAGCATCTCGCGGCGGCGCTCCTCGGCGAACTCCCGGGTCAGCAGCAGCTCAGTAAAGCCGCGGATGCTGGCCAGGGGCGTACGGAGCTCGTGGCTGACGGTGGCGACCAACTCGTCCTTGACCTTCTCGGCCTGACGTCGCTGCTCCACCTCGTTCTGCAGGCTGCGGTTGACCTTTTCGAGCTCGGCGGTGCGCTCGAGCACGCGGTCTTCGAGCGCCGACTGGGTCAATCGCCGTTCCGCGGCGGCCTGCTCGCGTTCGGCTACTCGGCCCAGGAGCGCGCCCATCTGTTCGACGGCGGTCAGCAGTTGGGCGTCGAGCTCGACGGGCTCGTCGGCGTACAAGTCCAAGACCGCCGCCACGCGGGGCCCGGCGAGGACGGGAAAGCTGAAGGCGCCCCGGATGCCGCAGGCAGCTGCCTCGTTGGAGCGCAGGAAGCTGGGATCGGTCCGCACGTCCCCCACCCAAGTCGGCCGTTTGCGCGCCAGGACGCGGCCCGGCAGACCCATCCCCGCGGTAAAGGTCCGGTCGCGCGTCGCGGCCATGAATGGTTCGAAGCGCTGACGGTCCTTGCAGTACCAGATGTCGCTGGGCGTGAGCTCCTCGACGCCGTCGGGCGAGCGCAGCCAGATGTGGCCGAGGGGCCACTGCTGGAACTCCGCGATCTGATTGAGCGCGTAGCCGAGAACGTCGAGGAAGCTGACCGAATCGTTGGAGGCGAAGGCCACCGAGCGCAGCATTTCCAGCAGGCGGGTCTGCTGCGCCAGCTCGCGGGCGTCCAGGCCGGAGTTAGGCATCGCCGGCCTCCCGGCAATCGTCGTAGATGGCGCGAAAACGGTCCTGGATGGCGCGCAACGCCTCCAGCAGCCGCGGATCGAAGTGCTCCGGCAGCGTGCGGCCGTCGCCTTGCAGCAGGATCTCCAGGGTCCGCTCGTGGGAGAAGCCCGGCTTGTAGGGCCGCGGGCTACGCAAGGCGTCGTACTGATCGCCGAGCATGACGATGCGGCCTTCCAGCGGGATGTCCTCGCCGGCGAGACTCCGGGGGTAGCCGGTTCCGTCCCAGCGCTCGTGATGGCTCCAGGCGATCCGGGCGGCCATCTGCATCAGCGGCGAGGCGGAGCCTTCCAGCAGACGCGCGCCGATCTCGGCGTGGCTCTCCATCAGGCGCCGCTCGTCGGGGTCGAGCTTGCCCTGCTTGAGCAGCACGGCGTCGGGGATGCCGATTTTGCCCACGTCATGCAGTGGGGCGGCCTGCTCGATCATCCGGGTCTGCTCGGGTGGCAGCCCCAGGGCTTCGGCGACGACGGCGCTGTAGAGGCTCAGACGGCGAATGTGGGCCCCGGTCTCGTGGTCGCGAAACGCCGAAGCCTGCACCAGCCGCATCATGGTGTCCAGATAGCTGGCTTCGAGCTCGGCGCTGTAGCGCTGCTGCGCCGCGTAGGCCCGCTGCAAGTCCTCGGCGTAGAGCTGGAGTTGGGCGGCGGAACGCTCCAGCGCCGCCGCCTTCTCCCGCTCGCGGCCCAGCAGAGTCGCCAGGTCGCGAGCGTAGAGGGAGAGCTGATCCTGCTGTTCGCTGGTCATCCGACCGGGCGGGCGGCTTCTCGTTCCGCCAGCAGCTTCTCGATGGTCTCGAGCAGGTGGAGGGGGCTGAAGGGCTTGACCAAGTAGGCGTCCGCGCCGGCGGCTGCGCCTTCAGCGATGTCTTGGGCTTGGCTGCGGGCCGAGAGCATCACGATCGGGAGCTGGGCCGTGCGGGGATCCTCGCGCAGGCGGGCGGCGACCTCGGGACCGGTCATGCGGGGCATCATCCAGTCGAGCACCGCCAGGTCCAGATCCTCTTGGCCGGCGAGCCGCAGGGCTTCCTCGCCGTCGGTGGCTTCCAGCACCTCCACGCCCGCGCCCTCGATCGTCACGCGAACGAGCATCCGCAGCGCCATCTCGTCATCCGCCAGCAGGATTCTCCTCACGCCGCCCTCCAGCAAGACTCATCGGCTTTCCGCGGCGATCCTTGACCCTCGCGCGGTCGTCAGTGGAAGATGGGAGTCCTTTCCCCTGGAGCCTCCCATGTCTCTTGATCCCGCCAACCTCCTCGACCAAGCCCGCGAAGGCTTTGAAACCGTTCGACTCGCCCCGGAAATCCGCCAGAACGCCCTGCGCCGTCTGCAGGAATGGCTGGAGACGGACAAGTTCGCCGGTCTGCTCTCGCCGAGCGACTACCAGCCGCTGCTGGCGCGCTTGATTGCCGACGGCAAGTGGGATTTTCTGGTGGACAGCTTCTACCAGACCATCCCGTTCGGCACCGGGGGCCGGCGAGGCCCGGTCGGGGTGGGCCCCAACCGCATCAATCCGTTCACCATCGCCAGCTCCGTGCAGGGGCACGTGGAGTACCTGCGGCAGTACCTGCCGGCCGGCGAAGAGATGAAGGTGGTGGTGGCCTACGACGTCCGGCAGTACAAGGACATTCGGGCGGTCTATCCGCCGGAGGTCTCCAACCCTCTGCAAGGGCTGACCTCGAAGGACTTGGCGCAGACCGCCGCCGCCGTCTATTGCGCAGCCGGCGTGCGCGTGTACATGCTGCCCGATGAGCCGGCCGACTACATTTCGACGCCGGAGCTGTCGTTCCTGATCCGCCGGTTCGGAGCGCACGGCGGCCTGAACACCTCCGCCTCTCACAATCACCCGGACGACAACGGCGGCAAGTTCTACAACGGGCAGGGCGGCCAGGAGATTCCTCCCAACGACGAGAAGATGGTGGAGATCGTCGAGCGGATCACCGAGATTCACTCGATGCCCTACGCCGACGCGCGGGCCTCGGGGCTGATCACCGACATTACCGCCGAGGACCGGCAGGCTTATGTGGACCTGAACCTCTCCCTGCGGACGCGGCCGGATGCGGGTCCGGCGAAGATCGTTTTCACGGGGCTGCACGGCACGGGCGTGAACACCGTGGGGCGCTGCCTGCAGGCGATGGGCTTCGTGAAGGACGAGCAGTACTTCGAGGTGCCCGAGCAGCGGGAGTTCCGCGGCGACTTTGCCAACGTGAAGTTCCGCAGCCCCAACCCGGAGGTTCCCCAGTCGCTCGACTTGGCCGAGAAGCGCGCCGCCGAGGTGGGGGCGGACCTGATTCTAGCCACCGACCCGGACGCCGACCGGCTGGGCGGCTGCTCGCGCTCGGGCGACGGCTACATGTTCTTGAACGGCAACGAGTTCGCGTCCATCCTGACGCGCTACTTGCTGGAGAAGCGCAAGCAGGACGGCACGCTGCCGGCGGTTCCGTTGGTGATCAAGACCCAGGTGACCACGGAGCTGATTACGCGCATCACGGAATCCTACGGGGGCGTGGTGATCGGCGACCTGCTGGTGGGCTTCAAGTACATCGGGCACATTCTGGCGGAGCTCGAGGAGCACGGCGGGTTCCAGGGCGTGGAGGCCTCGCTGAGCGACTTCATTCTGGGGACCGAGGAGAGCCACGGTCTGCTGCTGACGCCGGAGATTCGCGACAAGGACGCGGCCGGCGCCGGCGTCGCCCTGGCCTGCCTGGCCTCGGACCTGAAGGAGAAGGGCCTCACGATCGCAGACTATTTGGTGGACACCTACAAGCGCTACGGCTACCACCGCAACTACCTGCGCTCGACGATCATGCAGGGCGCGGCCGGTACGGCGGCGATCCAGAAGATCCAGAACGAGCTGCGCGCGAATCCGCCGCAGGAGATCGGCGGCTACAAGGTGGAGCGCGTGGTGGACTACTTCAATACGGCGCCGCGCGAGGAAGGCGGCTTCGGGCCGTTCGTGTCGGGGACCGACCAGGCCGGCCGCAACTTGATGGTGTACTTCCTGGAGGGCGGACTGAAGGCCACGATCCGTCCGTCGGGCACGGAGCCGAAGAACAAGATCTACCTGGAGATGCCGGCGGCTCCGCTGGGCGCAGAGGCCACCGACGAGGAGTTCGAGCAGGCCAAGGCGGCCACCGACGAGAAGGTGCGGGACTTCTCGAACGCGTTTTTGAAGAAGATGCTGGCGATCGTGGGCATCGAGCTGCCGGAATACGCGCTGGCGATCTCGGACCTGGTGGCGCTGGACCGTAAGCGCCACTTCGCCGAAAAGTTCATTCCGGAGCTGGTGCGGAAGTCCGAAGCGCTGGTGATGGGCGAGGGAACGGCCGAGGAAGTGGGGACCTGGATCGACCAGGAGCTGGCGTCGTACGGGGCCGATGCGCGGTTGCTGGTGGAAGACGGGTTCCGGGCGTGGCTGAAGCAGGCGCGGGCGGAGAAGACGGTGGCGGCGGCGACGCTGGTGTTTGCGGAGCAGGTGTTTGGGGGGGAGTGAGGGCGCTAGGTTTCCCAAAAGCCGGACCTCTGTGTCGATGCCAAACTGGCCTGGGGCGCATGAATAGAGGATCGAAGACTTGCGGCGGCAGCGCTGTGTGCCCGTGCTGTATTCAAGACCTGAAGTTCTTGAGGCAGAGGGAGCGGCCTGCGGAGGTAATCGGCGTCCGACCGCTACGGATCGTCGATCTCTTCTCCGGATGCGGAGGTATGACCCTCGGTCTATGGGAGGCTGCCCGACGGCTCGGTCGGGCCATAGACATCCCGCTAGCCGTCGATTCAGACCCGGCGGTTCTCCAAGCCTATGCTGCAAACTTTCCGTTGGCGAATACCGTCGCGGGAGACGTAAACGCGGTCCTTCGCGACCTCGCGTCGCATCGCTACGGTGATCGACTCAAGGCGCTTAGCCTTGATGCCATCGATGTCTTGGTTGGCGGTCCACCCTGTCAAGGTCATTCCGGCCTCAATAATCACACGCGCCACGACGATCCCAAGAATTCTCTCTATCTATCGATGGCCAAAGCCGCCGCCCTGTTCCGGCCAAAGGTCATCATAATCGAAAATGTGCCGTCGGTTCGCCGCGATCGCGCCGGAGTCGTGGACCGGACGAGGACTGCTCTCGAAGCCCTAGGATACGCCTGGGAGTCTCGAGTTCTCGACCTACTCGCAGTGGGTGTACCACAGCATCGACGTCGGTTCATTGCAATAGCGACCCGAGACGACGGGATAGACCTTGCCGCTCTCATGGATGATCTTGCCGATAAAACCGGTTGCTCCGCCCAGCGCTCGGTTCGCTGGGCGGTCGAAGACCTAGCGCTCGCGGTCGACGAGACAGATTCCTTTGATTCTCCCAGTACGCCTAGCGTCGACAATGTCAATCGGATCGACTTTATGATCAAGAATGGTCTATATGATTTGCCGAATGACCTGCGCCCGCCTTGCCATAGAGATAAAGACCATAGTTATCTCTCGGTTTATGGTCGGCTACACTGGGATCGACCTGCGCAGACGATAACCACCGGATTTTGCTCGATGGGCCAAGGTCGATTCGTTCATCCATCTGAGCCGAGAACTATTACACCGCACGAAGCTGCTCGAATACAAACATTTCCAGACTGGTTCGATTTTCGTGGCCTCTCGAAGCGAGGGCAGATGTCCCGAGCGATAGGCAACGCAGTTCCACCGTTCCTTACGATAGCCATCGGGGGGCGTCTCTTTGCTGGCGGGGGCTCAGATGGCTGCTGAACTACCACCGAAGCCATCCTCTGAAGGGGCTCGCAAACGGATGCGGACCGTGCGTCAGAGAAACACCTCCGCTGAACAACGACTCCGTCGAGCGTTGCACGCTTTGGGCTTGCGCTACCGAATTCACGTCCACTTGATCTGCGGTTCCCGTACCACGGTAGACGTGGTGTTCCGTTCCGCAAGGGTGGCGGTATTCGTTGATGGTTGTTTCTGGCACAGTTGCCCAGTACACGGCTCGCGACCCAAGGCGAATGCGGATTGGTGGACGGCGAAGCTTGATGAAAATCGCAAGAGAGACGTAACGGTAGGTAGGGAGTTGACGAGTCGAGGGTGGCACGTCGAACGAATCTGGGAACATGAAGACCCCAGAGAAGCAGCAGTACGGATAAAAAATATCGTAGCTATGCGAATCCGTGCCCAATCGATCAAGAAGAGTCACGCGTCCCGAACGACCGGATAGCCGCCCGAACCTCACGAAGAGTATGGTAGCGATCGGCCATGAAGACCGCTGTCAGCGACGCCGGGCTGAGAGCTGAATCGTAACTGTCCGTCGTCCACGTCCTCCCGTTCTCCAACTGACGAACGCCGGAGATCGCCTCAATCATTTTCTGCTCTATCCACTCCTTTGCCAGCATCTCAATCTTCAGTGCCAGGTTGTCATCACCGGATTCATTGAAGTCTCTATTTATCGCTGAGAGGAGTACCTGATATCCTCGGAACTCTGAATTCAATAGCAGAATCGTCGCAGTGCGACCGTCGGTCCCGGCGAGCGCGGCGGCCCGGTCTTCAAGTCCTCGGTCGTCAGCCTTTACGAGCGGTGAACCCTCAGCCTCCGCCACTGTGACCCACTGCGGATCGAGGCCGACAGAGGAGTATACCGGGTTGCTGGGCTGTCCATCTTCTTCACCGTCTGGTTCCGCCAGAAGACTTGCCGTGCCATATGGTCGGGGCTTCGGAGCTGTCGTGCCCTTCCTGTTCCCCTCCGTGAAGGACTTGCCCTCAGACCCACCGGCCCCGGCTGCCTCATCAGGACCAGCGAACTCAGGGCCGTCGCTGGCAGGGCGGAAACGGCGTGGGCGAAGTAGTGCGTTGATCTCCCTAAGCCGATTCTGAATTCTTTTCGCCCGATCGGGATCCTCCTCCTGCAGCCGCTCATGCTCTTCCTCAATTGTTGCGCGGATTGCGGCTGGCATGGACCGCTTGAACTGATCTGCCCATTCAAGCCAAGCATCACTCTCGAACACTGGAGTCCCACTGATCAACACGTGGGCGCGGGCAAAATCCGAGTACACAGATGCTCCTAGGGGCTCGATGACAAAACTGACGCGATTCTTTCCAAATAGTATTCCGAGACGGCCGAATGCAGAGCTGGCGTGGCCGCTCGTTCTCCAATCGTGCAATTCATTCTGAAATAGTACAGCTATGCTCCCTCCGCCGTAGGTGCGCGTCGAAACATCTGTTCCCGGACCCTTTGGTAATACCCACCAATGGAAGTCTGCAGGTGGGACTCCTGCGATTTCGTTGCCGGGAACCCTGGACACCCCTCGATATGTTGGGCCAAGACGGTCGGCGGCATCATCCCAAATCGTGGCCGTGCCCTTGATCAGAGTAAAATTGAACGATGGTCCGCCTTTTCCGCCCTGCCTTTCCTGCGCTTCATCAAAGGAGCGCGGCCAGGCGTCCCTTTGACCGGACGGCACGCGAACGACTATTGATGTGTCGGAAGTGGCGAGGCGGAAGAAACGCTGCTGAAGATATTTCATCAACCAGCCTGCAGGTTTTCCCTCGAATGTGTTCTCCAATCCTTCGTTTCCGAGAAATGTAACAACAGTTCCGGATCGTGAATCCCTGAGAAACTGTGGGAATGATGCGATGTCGGCCCGGCCTTCGCGTGCCCCGTGGTCGTCGAGGTCCAATAGACCGTACTCCTTTCCATTCCAGCCAATCTTGACCATAGGCGACTCGTCATCCCTAAGTGTTCTGATCAAGATTCCCTTCTTGTGTCTTGTGGGTCCACTTATCTTTAATCCCATTCCCTGATTTGCTCTCAGGGATTGATTCAGACTTGCGCCCTGAACGGCAAGGGTCGTGGTGTATCTTCCCAGCTCGCTAGGAGACATGCCGTCTCCGTTGTCGGCACAGGAGACATACCAATTGCCAGTTGCCGAGAGCATCTGCCAGTCAACGTCAAATTCTACTCGGCCCTTTCCCGAGGCTGGGTGTGAGCGTTGTCGGCGCTCAATGGCCTCAAGCGCATTCTTTAGCACCTCGCGGTATTCCTGCAAGGGCAAGAGTTCAGCGGCCAGTTTGTCGGCGATGAAATCAGCGTTCTCGACCTTGAACATACGTCCCCTCTGGAAGAGTTTTGCGATGATAGCACGGCTCGCGACCGTGATTATGCCTTAGGGCCCGGAACAAGCTCGTGGCCACAACAGCCTGAAGTTTCGCTTGAAGCGAGCTGGGCTGACGGCGGTGAGGTCGGCTTCCTGGCAGCGGCCGTGGAGCATCACGTCCGCCAGGGCTTTGCCGGTAGCCGGGGCTAGGGAGACTCCTTTGCGGAAGTGGCCGGCGGCGACGAAGAGATTCTGTTGATCCGGGGCGGGGCCGATGAGCGGGCGCAGGTCCGCGCAGAAGGGGCGGAAGCCGGACCAGGCGCAGGCTGTGGCTTCGCTCGCCAGGGAAGGGAAGTGGGCGTTGAGCTCGCGGCGAATGGTCTCGACCGTGGCTGGGTCGACGCCGCGCTCGAAGCGCACGTCGTCTTCGGAGCCGCCGCCGGCCACCGGGCCGTCCTCGAGCTGCCAGTAGTAGTAGCGCCGGGCCATGACGGTGTGGCGCAGCCGGCGTGGGCCGGCGGGCAGGGCCAGCAGCGTTCCGCGCATGGGTCGAATCGGCGGCTCCCAGCCGAGCGCGGCCGTGAGCAGAGGCGTCCAGGCGCCGGCGGCCAGCACCGTCGCGCCGGCTGCGATGCGGGCTTTGTCGGTGGCGACGGTCGCGCCGATCGTCCGCACGTCCTGGCCGCCGCACAGGCGCACGCCGCGCCGGCGCAGCTCCGCTGTGAGGCCGGCGGCGAGCTTGGCCGGGTGGAGCTGGCCGTCGCCGGCGGTCCGCACGGCGGCGGCTTCCACGGCGAGCTCCGGCTCTTCCCGCCGAACCTCTTCGGGCGTCAACAGGTCGCCCTGGTAGCCCGCGCGGACCATGGCTTCGACGGCGCTGCGGCCTCGCTCGAGGTCGGCGTCGTCGTAGAGCAGGTCGAGGACGCCGCGGCGCGTGAGGTCGCAGGGAAAGCGCTCGGCCCAGTCCTGATACAAGCGGCTGGAGAGTTTCGCCAAGCCCTCCAAGGGGCCGGCGCCGGGGCTCTCGTGGCCGTACCAGAGGCCTCCGGCGTTGGCGCCGCTGGCCTCGCCCAGGGGGCCTTTGCGATCGAGGATGACGATGTCGCGCAGGCCGGCTTCGGTCAGATAGAAGGCTGTGGAGAGGCCGATCAGTCCGGCTCCCACGATCACGACTTCGGCGCGGGCGGGCGGCTCGTCGGAGGCGGCCAGCGCCTGGGTTTGTTCCGCCGACAGGGTGCGGAACCAGACCGAATCTTGCACCTTCTTATCGTATCAACGGGGGCGCCGAGCGCTGGGTTAGAGCCAGCGGCGGAGGCGGTTGGCGGCTTCGAGGGCGAGGTCGGCGGAGGCGGTGGCGACGAAGATCGTGTCGTCGCCGGCCACGGTGCCCAGAATCTCGGGCCAGCCGGCGCGGTCGAGGGCGACGGCCACCGGGCCGGCCCCGCCGGGGTTGGTCTTGAGCACCACGAGGTTCTGCGCCGGCAGGGCGTCGACCAGGAACTCCCGCACCACGCGCTCCAAGTTCTCGAGCGGAGCCGGGCCGAGCGCGCCCGGTTCGCGGTAGCCCTCGCTGGTCTTGACCACGCCGAGCTCGCGGAGGTCCCGCGAGAGAGTGACCTGGCTGACTTCGACGCCGTGCGCCGCCAAGGCTTCCCCCAGCTCTTCCTGGGTGCGCAGGCCGCCGCGGCGGACGACGTTGCGCAACAGGGCTTGGCGGCGCGTCTTCGTCATGGCTCGCGCCGCATGGCGGCCAGGCGGTCGGCGGCGGCTTGGCAGGCCGCTTGGACCGTGGCCGGCGCGGTGCCTCCCGGCGGCGTGTGGTTCTCCAGGGCGCGGCGCACCTGCAACAGCTCGGCGGCCTCGGCGTCGAACTCCGGGGCGATGGCCTGCAACTGCTCCAGGGTCCAGTCCTGGGGCTTCTTGCCCTCCTTCACGCTGGCCAGCACGAGGCCGCCGGCGATCTGGTGGGCGCGGTGGAAGGGCACTCCGCGGCGAGCCAGGAACTCCGCCAGAGCGGTGGCCTGGGTCCAGCTATCCTGGGCGGCCTTCTCCATGACGGCCGGCCGGATCTGCGTGGTGCGAATGGCGAGCTCCAGCACTTCGAGCGCCCCGGCCAGGTGGTCGGCGGCGTTGAAGACCGGCGGCTTGTCCTCTTGCAGGTCCCGGTTGTAGGCCAGCGGCAGGCCCTTGATGGTGACCATCAGCGCGTGCAGCGAGCCGATCACCGGGCCCGTCTTGCCGCGAATCAGCTCGAGGGCGTCCGGATTGCGCTTCTGCGGCATGAGGCTCGAGCCGGTGGTGACCTCGTCGCCGGGCTCCATGAAGCCGAACTCCTCGCTGGAGTAGAGAATCCAGTCCTCGGCCAGCCGCGAGATGTGCAGCATGGTCGTGGAGGCGGCGAACAGGAAGTCCAGGGCGAAGTCGCGGTCGGAAACCACGTCGAGGCTGTTGCGGGAGATCTTGGAAAAGCCCAGGTCCCGCGCGATCGCCTCGCGGTCATGCGGAAAGCCCGACCCGGCCAGCGCGCCCGAGCCGTAAGGCAGCACGTCGGCGCGGTCGTGGGCCTGCTCCAGCCGCTCCCAGTCCCGGGCGAACATCTCGAAGTACGCCAGGCAGTAGTGCGACCACAGCACCGCCTGGGCCCGGCGCAGATGGGTGTAGCCCGGCAGCACGGCGTTGGGCTCGCGTTGGGCGAAGTCCAGCAGCGCCGCCATCACGCCGGTGAGGCGCTGCTGGCTGGCGCGGATCTCCCCCTTGAGCCACCAGCGGAAGTCGGTGGCGACCTGCTCGTTGCGCGAGCGGCCGGTGTGGATCTTGCCGGCCACGGCGCCGGCTTCTTCCTCGAGCTTGCGGATGACGAAGGTGTGGATGTCTTCGTCGGTGGCGCCGTCGAGGTAGGAAGGGTCCCGCGAGGCCTCCAACATGCGGTCGAAGGCCTCGTGGATGCGCGAGCGCTCCTCGGCCGAGAGGATGCCGACGCGTTCGAGCGCCAGCGCCCAGGCCTTTGAGCCGACCAGATCGGCTTCGAGCAACCGCCGGTCGAAGCTGAGGGACTCGGAGAAGTCCTCGAACAGCTTCGCCGGCCCGGATTCGAAACGCCCGCCCCAGAGCTTCATCGTCTACTGGCCCTTCTTCTGGCGCGCGGCGGCGGCGACGCGGATCGGCAGGCCGGTCAGGTTGATGAACCCGGCGGCGTCCTTCTGGTCGTAGTCGGCGCCCATGGTGAAGCTGGCGATGGAGTGCGAGTAGAGCGAGTACGGCGACACGCGGCTCATCACGTCCAGCCGGCCCTGGTGCAGACGCACCTTCACTTCGCCGGTCACGTATTCCTGCGTCTTGGAGACGAAGGCGTCCAGAGCCTCGCGCAGCGGGGTGAACCACTTGCCGTCATAGACGAGCTCGGCGTAGTCTAGCGCTACCTTCTGCTTGAAGTGGAGCGTGGCGCGATCCAGGCACAGCGACTCGAGCTCGCTGTGGGCGAACATCAGGATGGTTCCGCCGGGCGTCTCGTAGCAACCGCGCGACTTCATGCCCACGAAGCGGTTCTCGACCAGGTCGATGCGGCCGATGCCGTGCGCGCCGCCGATCGTGTTGAGGCGTTCGACGATGGTGGCCGGGGACAGCTTTTCGCCGTCGACCGAGACGGGCGTGCCGGCCTCGAAGCCGATGGTGACGTAGGCCGGCTCGGCGGGAGCCTCCTTGGGGTCGACCGACAGCATCCAGACGCCGTCGGAGGGGGCGTTGGCGGGGTCTTCCAGCTCGGCGCCTTCGTGGGAGATGTGCCAGAGGTTGCGGTCGCGGCTGTAGATCTTGGCCTTGGACTGCTGGATCGGAATGTTGTGCTTGGCGGCGTAATCGATGGCGTCTTCGCGGGAGATGATGTCCCACTCGCGCCAGGGGGCGATCACGGGCAGGTGCGGGGCGAGCGCCTTGTAGGTGAGCTCGAAGCGCACCTGGTCATTGCCCTTGCCGGTGGCGCCGTGCGAGAGAGCGTCGCAGCCGGTCTCGAGCGCCACTTCCACCTGCTTCTTGGCCAGCAGCGGACGGGCGATGGAGGTTCCCAGCAGGTACTTGGTCTCGTAGACCGCGCCGGCGCGCAGCATCGGCCAGACGTAGTCGCTGACGAACTCCTCGCGGAGGTCGGCCACGTGGCACTCCACGGCGCCGCTCTTGAGGGCCTTCTCCTCGAGGCCGGTCAGCTCGTCGCCGCCCTGGCCCACGTCGCCGCAGATGGCGACGACCTCGCAGCCCGGATAGTTCTCCTTGAGCCACGGAATGATGATGGAGGTGTCGAGACCCCCCGAGTAAGCGAGAGCGACTTTCTTGGGATTCAAATGGGTTCTCCGTAGGGCGTGGACCGTGGACCGTTGCTCCGTGGACTCACGCGGAGCCGCTTCGAGCGGTCCGCGGGCCCACGGTCAACCGTCCCCGGTCAGCGGCTCAGCAACATCAGCAGCAGCGCCTTTTGGGCGTGCAAACGGTTTTCGGCCTGATCGAAGACGACCGAGCGGCTCGATTCGATCACCGCGTCGGTGACCTCTTCGCCGCGCAGCGCCGGCAGGCAGTGCATGAAGACGGCGTCGGGCCGGGCGAGATCCATCAACTGGTCGTTGACCTGGTAGGGGAAGAAGGAGATGCGGCGTTCCTGCGTCTCTTCCTCCCAGCCCATGCTGGTCCAGACGTCGGTGTAGATGGCGTTGGCGTCCTTGACGCCCTCGCGAAAATCCTCGGTGAGCGCGATCGAGCCGCCGTGCTGGGAGGCCAACTGCTGGGCCCGGTCGACCACGTCCGGCTCGGGCTCATAGCCCGCCGGTCCGGTGACGGTCACGTGCACGCCCAGCAGGGCGCCGGCCAGCATGATCGAGTGGCAGACGTTGTTGCCGTCGCCCACGAAGGTCACCTTCAGCCCGCGAACCTCGCCGAAGCGCTCCTGCAGCGTGAGGTAGTCCGCCATGGCCTGGCAGGGGTGGTAGAGGCCGCTGAGGGCGTTGATAATCGGGATCGACGACCAGCGCGCCAAGTCCTCGAGCGTGTCGTGCGAGTAGGTCCGCGCGATGACGGCGTCGAACCAGCGGTCGAGATTGCGCGCCATGTCCCGCGCGGGCTCGCGCTCGCCGATCTTTTCGCCCTTGTGATCTTGGAAGACGGCGTCGCCGCCGAGCTGCTTCATCGCCAGCTCGAAGGTCACGCGGGTGCGCAGCGACGGCTTCTCGAACAGCATCGAGGCATAGCGGCCGCGCAGGGTCTGGGAGTAGTCCAGCGGCGTGGCCTTCACTTCGCCGGCCAGGCGCAGCAGGGCGCGCCACTCCGGGCCGGTGAGGTCTGTGTCGCGCAGCACGTGCGACGCGGCGAGAGTTGCGATTTCAGGTGCGGCGGTCGTCATGGAACAAGCCCTCGGTCCGAACGAAAAATTATTCAGACTCAAGAATAATCTCACAATCGGGCGGCGACGGCAAGGACCGCGGGGGAACCCCGACGGGCTTAGCGGAAGGCCGAGCTGGCGGCGTCCGCGGCGGCGGCCTGCGCTTCGCCGGCGGCGTCGGGGTTCAGCCATTCGATCAGCGCGGCGTAGCCCAGGCTGGCGGGGTCGTTGAGCAGGTAGGTCTGGATCACCGCGACGACGCGAAAGCCGCGGCGGAGTTGGAAGGTGAGGGTGCGGTCCACGAGCTCGCCCCGGACCACGCGCCGCACGTACTCCTTGGCGGTCATCCGGTCGGCGTAGCCGGAGTAGTCGCGCAGGCGCGCCCCGGCCCGGATGCGCCACAGCCCCAGCCGCCGCACCAAGTCCTCGCGCGCTTTGTAGATGGCCTTGCCCACGCCGCGGCCTTGGGCCGAGCGGCGCACAATGATCTCGGCCCCGTAGAGGGTGTGGCCCTCGGGGTCGTGGTTGGTGAACATGCCGTGGTCGGTGATGTCGCGCCAGGAGTCCTGGATGTCGTAGTCGTCCCACAGCAGGATCAGGCTGGCCGCCATGCCGACGACCTTGCCGTCGAGCTCCGCCGCGAACTGCCCTTCGGGAAAGATGTCGAGGTGCGATTGGAGCTGTTTGGGCCCCCAGGGAGGCGTGTTGGGATACACGTCCCGGCAAATCTCGGTAATGGTCGAAAAGTCTTCAGGCCGTGTGTTGCGAACCAGTACGCCGCTCACAAATAGCAGACCTCCAGGGACTTGGCGAGCTCTTGAGAATGCACGCTGTCGGTGAGCGGCAGCACCGTGCCGCCCGAGCGCGAGTCCGCGATCGTCCGCAGGTTGAGGTCCCCGATCACCATCATCTCCTGGTTCGGCTGGCCCTCGGCGAGGATGCCGTCGCGCGAGAAGGCGAAATCGCTGGGCGTGAGGATGGAGGCCTGCCCGTAGTTGAGCGAGACCGCCGGGACCGTCGGCAGCGAGCCGACCGTGCAGGAGTGCACTACATACATCTGGTTCTCGATGGCCCGCGCTTGGGCGCAGTAGCGAACCCGCAGGAAACCTTGGCGGTCGTCGGTGCAACTAGGCACGATCAGCAGGTGCGAGCCGGCGCGGGCGGCCGCGCGAACGACCTCCGGGAACTCGCAGTCATAGCAAATGGCGATGGTGGTGAGGCCGAAGTCAGTGTCGAAGACGCGGAGCTGCGAGCGCGGCGAGATCTTCCACTCTTCTTTCTCGAAGCGGGTCATGTGCAGCTTGCCCTGCACGCCGTGCTCGCCGTCGGGGTTGAAGAAGAAGCACTCGTTGTAGACTCTGTCCTCATCTCCGTCATCCATCATCGGCACGGTCCCGGCGGCGAGATAGACGCGATGCTTTTGGGCCAGGCCCCGCATGAGCTCGACGACGCGGGGCGCCTGGCGCGCCAGCGACCGGACCTGTTCTTCCATCGGCCGTTTGAGGTTGCCCAAGGTGAGCAGTTGGGCGGAAAAGTACTCGGGAAAGACGATCAGCCGGCAGTGGTAGTCGGCGGCGGTTTCCACCAAGGCTTCCACTTGCTCGCGGAATTGCTCGAACGTTTGGACCGGCCGGATGAAGTATTGCAGCGAGGCGACGCGGACGTGATCAGAATTCATGCTGTGCTCTATTGTGACGGTCTGTTTCGCATAGGTGTTAACAAATGGGATGTTGCTCCTGTGCCGTCAGCCGCTGTAAGCTACCCGAGTCTCCGATGCCCATCACGAAAGAGGATCTGAAAATTTGGGTCGTTGAAGCCCTCCGCTCTTTGGGCGGTAGAGCTACCGTGTTCGAGGTCTCAAAGCACATTTGGACCCACCACGAACCCGAACTCCGTGGTGCGGAACGGTTGTTGTACACCTGGCAGTACGACATTCGGTGGGCCGCGAAGAAACTCAGGGACGAGGGCGTAATGAAGGCAGTGGATGGCAGCAGGTCACGTCCTTGGGAGCTGGCCTAGCTTCTTTGCGGATCTACGTTTGGTGTGGTGACGCCCTCGGGCGTTTGCACAACCTCCAGGCCGCCCTCAGGCCTGGGGACGCAGCACGCCCAGCCGTCGCTCGAGCTCCACTTTGCGCTGGAGCAGGCGCAGCGATTCGCGACGGTCGCTGTTGCGCTCGGCCTCCACGATTTCTCGCCGCACGGCGCGATATTCCCTCTCCCAACCCTGGCGTTCGATAGCCGCCAGGGCGCTGCGGCCCTGCTCGATGGCGAACGGTTGCCGGTCGCGGTCGAAGACGATCTGCGACAGGATCTCGCGGTCGCGCGGCTGCAGGCGGCCTTCGATGGCGCTGAACTCGAACGGCTCGCCGCTCTCCTGGGCGGCCAGCATCGCCTGAAAGATCGCCGCTCCGGCCGACTGCTGCGCGCGGGTGGCTTCCGCCGTTTGCGGCAGCATCTCGGCGCGGGCCTCGGGCGAATCCAGGAACAGCTCCAGCAGCAGCCGCTCGCTGTGGCCTAGCGGGTGCTTGATGGAGGGCGGCGCGGCGCGGCGGCCGCGGTCGGCGGAGGAGCGGCGGAACTCCTCCAAAATGAGGCCCGGGTTGACGCCCAGGCGCTCGGCGATGTCGTTGGCGACGGCGGCGCGCTGGATCTTGTCCGGCAGCAGGTGAATGGAGGGCTTGAGGAACTCGAAGGCGTCCACGCGCCCCTCAGCCGTGGAAAGGTCGAACTTGGTGCGGGCGCGGTCAGCCAGCCAGACCGAGAAGTTGCGGGCGTGGTCGAGCTGGCGGCGATAGGCGTCGGCGCCGTGCTGGCGGCAATACTCGTCGGGGTCGAGGCCGCCGGGCAACTCCAGCACCTTGACGTGAAAATTCTCTTCGAGCAGCAGTTGCAGGGACTTCTCCACTGCGCTCTGGCCGGCGGAATCGGAGTCGAAGTTGACGACGACGGTGTCCACCAGGCGGCGCAGGGTGCGCACCTGCTGCTGCGTGAGGGCCGTGCCGCAGCTGGCCACGACCTCGCCCACGCCGGCGCCGGCCACGCCGATCACGTCCATGTAGCCCTCGGCCAGGATCACGCGGTTCTTCTGGTGCATCGGCTCGCGGGCGCGGTGCAGGTTATAGAGGACGGCGCTCTTCTTGTAGATGGCGGTTTCCGGCGAGTTGAGGTACTTGGGCTGCTGCTCGTCGCGCAGGGCGCGGGCGCCGAAGCCGATGATCTTGCCGGTCTGGTTGGCGATGGGGAAGGTGACGCGGTCGCGAAAGCGGTCGTAGTAGCCGGGACGGTCCTCGGGCTTGCCGACCAACCCCGAGCCGACCAAGGCCTCCTCGCCGAATCCCTGGCGCTCGAGCAGACTCAGCAGGCGATTGCCGGCCGGGGCGTGCCCGATGCCGAAGGCCCGGATGGTGGCGTCGCCCAGCCCTCGGCGGCGCAGGTAGGCCAGAGCCTCCTCTCCCGCCGCCTCGAACAGTTGCCGCTCGAAGAACTGCTGCGCCAGCTCATGGGCGCGGTAGAGGGCCTCGCGGTGCTTGGCGTCGGCGTCGGCCTCGGCGCCTTCGCGGCGCTTGGGGATCGGGATGCCGTGCTGCTCGGCGAGCTGGTGCAGGGCTTCCACGAAGCTCAGCCCGGAATACTCCATCAGGAAGCTGAAAACATCGCCGCCCTTGCCGCAGCCGAAGCACTTGAAGATCTGCAGGCGGGCGTGGACCGAAAACGACGGCGATTTCTCGGAGTGGAACGGGCACAGGCCGGCAAAGCGCTCCGGGCCGGCCTTCTTGAGGCGCACGTAGTCGCCGATGACGCGGACGATGTCGACCGAGCCCTTGACCTGCTGTGCGAAATCCGAAGCCATGGGCGGCCTCAGCGTTTGCCGCGGCGCGCCAGCCAAGCGTCCACGGAAAAGCTCCCGCCGCCGTTGCCCCAAAGGAACAGGAAGACGAAACAGAACAGCGCGGCGAGCTCCCCGCCGTTGAGCAGCGGATGCAATCCGTGGGGAAAGCCCAGCTTCCCGACGGCCTCGGGAACGTGCATCTGCCAGAAGGCGACGGCCATCGTCCCGGAGCACAGGAAAGCGGCCCAACGGGTCTTGAATCCGACCAGGATCATCAGCCCGCCGATGAGCTCGATCAGGCCGCCGAAGCCGATCTGCGACGCCAAGTTCACGGGGTCGCGCCCCCACAGGCCAAAAACCTTCTGGGCGCCGTGCGGAAAAAAGAACAGCCCCGCGGCGATCCGCAGGGCGCTGTGGGTGATCTCGGGCCAGTTCATTGTTAGGTTTTCAGTCTACGCGAGGTTCAGCAGCCGATCGACGCGCTTGCCCACGTCGTCGAGATAGGCCCGGTCGCCGCCCTTGAGCTCCACGGTGGCGTTGCCCTGGTAGCCGACGGCGTCGAGGGCCTGGCGAATCTCAGGCCAGTTGACGTCGCCTTCGCCGAGGTTCACGAAGCCGTCCTTGCGGGTGTAGTCCTTGAGGTGCACCTTCGCCAAGCGGTCGCCGATCTGGCGGATCCAGTGCTGCGGCACGCCGTAGTGCACGACGTTGCCCACGTCGAAGTAGGCCTTCACCAAGGGATGCCGGAACTCGTCGATGTACTGGCAAAAGTCGCGGGCGGTGAGGAGGAACTTGTTCCAGACTTCCTCGACGGCCACCACGACCTCGTGTTTCTCCGCCACGGGCAGAATCCGCTCGCGGATGACGGCCTGCGAGCGCTCCCAGGCTTGCTCGTAGGCGGTGTCGTCGCGCACGACGGCCGGCACCAGCAGAACGGTGTCGGCGCCGTAGAGTTGGGCCTGCTCGAGCGAGGCCTCCATGCCGGCCACGGAGGCGTCGACCTCGGCGGGGTCGGGGCTGGAGAGCGGAAACTTCCAGTGCGCCTGGTTCATGACCGAGTGGATGCGCAGGCCGGCTTTCTCCGCCGCGGCGCGAATCTTTTGAGCCTCATCCGAATCGGCCACGGTCTGCACTTCCATGGCGGGGAAGCCGATCTCGACGCACATCCGGAAACGCTCCTCGTAGGGCAGCTCCGGCGGCAGCATCGAGATCAGCATCGAGCGCGTGATCGAGGCTCCCGTGGCGGCCGTTCCCGCCGTGTCGTGACAGGCCGCCGCGGTCAGCGCGGCGGCGCCGGCGAAGAGGTCTCGTCGAGAGAGCATGTCGAGGTCAATTCTAACGCCTGCTCAAACGCCCGCGGCGGCCGGCAGTTGGTAGAGTGGGATTTCGGCCCGACCGGCTCGGCCGCCTCCTAATCATCATGTCCGACTCGAAGTTCCTCGTTGAAATCGCGCACAGCCCAGACTCTGACGACGCGTTCATGTTCTACGCCCTGGCGAAGGGCAAGGTCTCCTCGGAAGTCGTTGATTTCAAGCACATCCTCAGCGACATCCAGTCGCTGAACGTAGCCGCCCGCGAGGGCCGCTACACGATGACGGCGATCTCCTACCACGCCTATCCCTACGTCGCCGACAAGTACATCCTCACCTCGGCGGGCTCGAGCGTGGGCGACGGCTACGGACCGATCATCGTGGCGAGCGAGCAACTCGACCCCTCCGACCTGAAGGGCAAGCGGATCGCCGTGCCCGGTCTGCTGACGACCGCCTACCTGGCGCTGAAGCTCTACGAGATGGACTTCGAGCCGGTGGTGGTGGACTTCGACCGCGTGATGGAGACGGTCTCCGCCGGCGACGCCGACGCCGGACTGATCATTCACGAGGGCCAGCTCACTTGGGCCAGCAGTAAGTTGCACAATGTGCTGGACTTGGGCGTGTGGTGGAAGCAGACCCGCGGGCTGCCGCTGGCGCTGGGCGCCAACTGCATTCTGCGCGACCTGCCCGATGAGGTGAAGCGCGAATCGCGGCGCTGCCTGAGCGAGAGTATCCAGTACGCCCTCGATCATCGGCCGGAAGCGCTGGACTACGCGTTGCAGTTCGGGCGGGGTCTGGAGCGCGGCGACGCCGACAAGTTCGTGGGCATGTATGTGAACCACTTCACGACCGAAATGCGGCCGGAAGTCCTCGAATCGGCCCAGATCATGCTGGATCTGGGGCACGAGGCGGGACTGATCCCGCAGCGGGTGAAGCTCGAAGTGGTTTGAGGCTGTACAATCAGGACGAATCCAACTTTCCAAACAAGGAGGCCATTGAATGTTCCGGAATTTGAGAGTGCTGGCATCCGCCCTGGTGCTGATCCCCTTGCTGGCGACCGTCGTGGCGGCGCAGGTCGAGGATCTGTCGAGCAGCGACCCGAAGATTCGCCGCAAGGCCGTCAAGAGCCTGGGCGAGAAGGGCGCGAAGAAGCAGGCCGACGCCGGGGTCCTGTGCAAGTCGCTGGGCGAGGTCGTGAAAGACCCCGACCCGGAAGTGCGCATGGAGACCGTGGTGGCGCTCACGAAGACCGCCAACCCCGCCTGCCTCCAGCCGCTGATGGAAGCGACCAAGGACGCCAGCCCGGAAATCCAGGCGCAGGCCGTGGACGGCTTGGTCGATTTCTATGTGCCCGGCTACGTGAAGTTCGGCCTCCTGAACTCGGTGAAGTCGGTGACCTCCAGCCTGAAGGACCGCTTCCGTGATCCGGAGCCGGTGATGGTGGAGCGGCACATCAACGTCAGCCCCGAGGTGATTCGCGCCATCGCTCCGCTGGTGACCGGCGGCAGCAGCATCGAGTCGCGTGCCAACGCGGCCCGCGCCGAAGGCATTCTGCGCGGCAAGCAGGCGATTCCGGAGCTCAAGGAAGGCCTCAAGTCCAAGAAGGACACGGTGATCATCGAGTCCTTGCGGGCGTTCGAGAAGATCGGCGACGTCAGCGTCGGTCCCGACTTGGTGTTCCTGCTGCGGGACCCGAGCAAGGACGTGCAGATCGCCGCCGCCGATACGACCGGCCAGTTGCGCGTGCGCGAAGCCATCCCGGACCTCGTCAATCTGGTGAAGGCCAGCGACAAGAATGTGACCCGGGCCGCGCTGACGGCGCTGGCGAAGATTCCCAACAGCGGCGAGGACAAGCTGTTTCTGCTGTATCTGCGCGACAAGGACGAGCAGATGCGGGCCGCCGCCGCCGAGGGGCTGGGCCGTTCGGGACAGAAGAGCGATCTGAAGGTGGTGCAGGACGCTTTCGCGGAAGAGAAGAAGGAGTCGGCGCGGCTGTCGATGGCCTTCGCGGCCGTCCACCTGGGCGACATGAAGATGGTGCAGTACTTGGTGGACGGGCTGGACTCGACCTTCCACCGGCTGGAGGCGCGGCCGTTCCTGGTGGAGTTGGCGCGCGACCCGCAGGTGCTGGCCGAGCTCTATACGCCGCTGACGACCGGCACCCGCGACCAGAAGATCCACCTGGCCACTGTGATCGCCCAGAGCGGCACCCGCGAGAGCGAGCCGCATCTGAAGCGGCTGACGATGGACCCGGATCCGAAGGTGGCCGAGGCGGCCATCCTCGAGCTCAAGAACTTGCAGGCGCGGCTGGGAGGCTGATCGACATTGGATTCCCCAGCGCCGAACCCGCGGCTTCAGGACCAGCCCGAACCGCTCCCGCAGGCCGAAGACCATAGCGTGCACTGCCCGAACTGTTCGAGCCGGCTGACGCCGCTCAAGTGCAAGATGCTGTGCGCCAAGTGCGGCTACTACCTGAGCTGTTCCGATTTCTACTAGCCGAAAGCGGGCGCCAGACGGGGCGGGGGGCGTATACTTTCGACTTCCGTTCTTGATGGCGCCCCGACCGGCATTCCTCCGCCTCGGCTTTCTCCTGTTTGCGATGTCGCTTGCGGCGGCCGGGGCGCAGCCCGCCGCTGCGCCGGAGCCCGACGCGCAGTCTAACCCGCCGCGCAACCTGCTCAGCCGCGAGCTGCCTGCTTGGCTGGATCTCGGCGTGAATGTGAGGACGCGGGTGGAGCGCCGCGACGGACTGTCGTTTCAGGCGCCCTTCACCGACGGGTTGCTGCTGAACCGGGCGCGGTTCGAAGCGGCGGTCAAGCCCTCCCAGCGCTGGCGCGTGCGGCTGCAACTGCAGGATTCCCGCAGCGCCTGGCTCGACCCCTCCCGCTCGCGAACCGGTACCGACAATCCGCTCGACATCCGGCAACTGCACCTGGAGGTCGGCGCCGAGGACGGCGACGGCTGGCAGGCGCGGATGGGCCGGCAACTCCTGATCTTCGGCAAGGAGCGGGTCCTGGCCGAGCGCAACTGGAACAACGTGAGCCCGTCGTGGGACGCCGTGCGGGTGGGCTACGGCCGAGGCGGCGACCGCATTGACGCCTTCGCGGCCAGCCAGGTGCAGAACGACCCCGGCGATGTGGATGCGGCGCTGTCGGGGGCCGACATCGCGGGCTTCTACGCCGCGGTGGGCTCGCTGCTGCCGCACGGCCGCATCGAGCCGTACTGGTTCTACAACGACCGGCCCCGGATGCAGGGCGTGCTGGTTGCGCACGACGCCGGGGTGCATACCTTCGGGGCGCGCGCCGGCGGCACAGTGGGCGCGCATTGGGACTACGACGCCGAGCTGACCTGCCAGCGCGGCCACGCTCCGCAGGTTTCGCAGCGCGGCTGGCTGGGCTACGCCGAGGTGGGCTTCCAGCCGACGGAGAAGCATTGGGGCCCGCGGCTGTTCACCGTGTACGAGGAGGCTTCCGGCGACAAGGACCCCAACGACGGCCGGGTGGGGACCTATGACGCCGGCTTCGGCAAGCGCCACAGCCATCTGGGCGAGGCCGACGCTGTGGGACGCAGCAACCTGCGGACGCTCGAGTCGGGCGTGGAGACGACGCCGGCGCAGGCGCTGCAACTGCGGGTCGTCTACCACCACTTCCGCACGGCGCGGCGGCGGGACGGTCTGTACAGCACCAACGGCCTGCTGGCCGTGGCGGCGCCGGTCGGAAGGGTCTCGTCGTCGCGCATCGGAGACGAGGTGGACCTGCTGATGGAGTGGTCGCCCAACCGGGTCTGGCTTCTCGAAGGGGGCGTGGGACGATTTTTTCCGGGGGCCTGGCTGCAACAGGCCCTGGGCAGCGCACCGCAGCGCGGCATCGTTTATGTCAGCCTGGAGTGGACTCTGTGAGCCCGTCCGGCGCGGCGCTCCGCGTCACAAAACCTTTAAGAAAACGAGCTTGCGACGGAAAGAGCCCCGCTCCCGTAACCAAGCGAAAATTGCGGACGCCCTTCCCCATGGCGGGAAGGTTGCGACCTCGCGCGCTGCATCGGGGGCTGCTCAAGAGGCCCGTTCTCGAAGCAATCCAATAGAACTGCACGCTCTCAGAGAGAGTAGAAGAGGCCGAAAAACGTGTCGAAGTGGATTTCTCGTTTGCTAGCCATCCTGATTGGCGGCGGGCTCATTTACATGGTGGGCAGCAAGGTCTACGAGCTCAAGCAGGGCGACGCGACCCCGAAGACCGCCAAGAAGAAGGGCGGCGCGCGGACCGTGAGCGTCGACTTGGCTTCGGCCGAGATCGGGCAGGTGCGCGAGACTCTGGTGCTGACCGGCGCCTTGAAGCCGAAGGAGATGGTCGACGTGACGCCGAAAGCGGCGGGCCGGTTGACCAAGACCTACTTTCGGATCGGCGACCAGGTCAAGCAAGGCGATCTGGTGGCTGAGCTGGAAGACTCCGAGCTGCAGCAGCGGGTGCGGCGCGCCGAGGCGGCCATCGCCGTCAACGCCGCCAGCGTCTCGCAGCGCGACGCCGAACTCAGCAACGTGCGGGCCAACCTGCAGCGCAGCCAGCAGCTCTTCGAGGAAGGCCTGCTGTCGCCGCAGGAGTTTGAGCAGCAGAAGACCAGCCAGGCGATGATCGAGGCGCAGGTGGAGCTGGCGCGGGCGCAGAAAGAGCAGTCCGAAGCCGAGCTGCGGGAGCTGAAGATCCAGCTCGCGCAGATGAAGATCTACGCGCCGCTGGGCGGCATCGTGGCCCTTCGCTACGTGGACGAAGGCGCGGTCGTCAGCCCGACCTCGCCGATTGTGCGAATCGTCAACCTGTCGACGCTGGTAACTCAGGGCAACGTGCCCGAGCGCAGCATCGGCAAGCTGCGGGTGGGCAATGTGGCCGAGGTGCGGGTGGACGCCATTCCCGATGAAGTCTTCCACGGCCGGATCTCGCGCATCTCGCCGGTGCTCGACGCGGCCACGCGTAGCGCGCTGATCGAGATCGACATCCAGAACCCGGCCAACGTGCTCAAGGCCGAAATGTTCGCCCGCATCAACCTGGACTTGGGGACGACGCGGCAGGCCACGCTGATTCCGCGCGACGGTCTGGTC
Organism: Acidobacteriota bacterium; assembly: GCA_016125275.1. Taxonomy (GTDB): domain Bacteria; phylum Acidobacteriota; class Terriglobia; order Bryobacterales; family UBA6623; genus RI-231. Next base: position 77,447 of record WGMB01000007.1, read on the forward strand.
TATCGCGGCCAACAGCCGGGCGTATACGTGCTCGAGGACGAGAACAAGCCGGTGTTTCGGCCCATCGAGACCGGCATGACGCGTGAAAACCAAGTGGAAGTGCTGGCGAATCTCGACCCCGGCACGAAGATCGTGGGGCGCGGCGCGACGATGCTGCGCGACGGAGACCGCATCGCGGTCGCCGGCGCGGGCGGCGGCGGCGGAGCGGCCTCCAAGAAGGGCGGTTCCAGCGACAACGGCGCCGAAGCCGAAGCTCCGGCGCAGGGAGCCGGCAAGAAGGGGGCGGCCAAGAAGGCGGCGACCTGAGTCGCCGCGGTTCAACACAGCCGCCCTGCCGTGCGGCGGCTGTCAGCGTGAGGTTGGAATGAGTTTGCCTGAGTTTTCGATTGAACGACCTGTCACTGTCCTCATGGCCTGTTTGATGGCCATCTTGTTGGGTGCGATAGCGTTCGTCGAAATCCCAATCGACCTCATGCCGGAGACGGACTACCCGACCCTCTCCATCAACGTCAGCTACCCGGGCGTGGCGCCCCAAGAGATGGAAACCCTGGTGGCGAGGCCTCTGGAACAGGCCCTCGCCGGCACGCCGGGCGCCGAGAAGATCACCTCCTCCACCTCCGAAGGCCGCGCCAGCGTGCGGCTGGAGTTCGCCTACGGCACCGACCTGGACGAATCCGCCGCCGAGATGCGCTCGCGGCTGGAGCGCCGTCGCGACGCCCTGCCCGAAGACATCGAGCCGCCGACGCTGTACAAGTACGACGTCTCGCAGTATCCGATCATGTACCTGACCATCGCGTCGCCGGACATGGACGCGAAGGAACTGCGCTTCTTCTCGGAAAAGTTCATCCAGCACCGCCTGGAGCGCATCGGAGGCGTGGCCGCCTCGCGCATCAGCGGCGGACTGCGGCGCCAGATTCACGTCAACCTCTCGCTCAAGAAGCTGCGGGCGCTGAACCTGTCGGTGGCGCAGGTGGTGCAGACGCTCCGCAATGAGAACCTGAACCGGCCGGTCGGCCCGGTGCAAGAGGGCCGCTACGAGGTTCTGGTGCGCACCGAGGGCGAGTTCGACGCCATCGATGACATCCTCAACGTCGCCGTCACCAAGCGCAACGGCGTGAACATCTACGTCCGCGACATCGCCACGGTGGAGGACTCCCACGAGGACGTCCGCTACATGGTCAGCGTGGACGGCGAGCCGGCCGTGCGGGTGTTCGTCTACAAGCAATCGGGCGGCAACACGGTGGAAGTGTCCGACGCGGTGCGCGAAGAGGTCGTAAAGATCAACCGCGACTACCCACAGATCTCGGTCACGGTGCCGTGGGACACCGCCGAGTTCATCCAGGCGGCCATCGACAACGTGAAGACCGCCACCATCGTCGGCGCCGGTCTGGCCGTGATCGTGCTGCTGTTCTTCCTGCGCAGCCTCTCGTCGACGCTGATCATCGGCGTGGCGATCCCGATTTCGGTGATCTCGACGTTCGCGCTGATGTACTTCAACGGCTTTACGCTCAACACGGTCAGCTTCGGCGGGCTGGCGCTGGGCGTGGGCATGCTGGTCGACAACGCCATCGTGGTGCTGGAGAACATCTTCCGGCACCGTGAGGAAGGGCTCAGCGGCAAGGAAGCCGCGCTGCTGGGGTCGAGCGAGGTCGCCGTGGCGATTACGGCCTCGACGCTGACGACGATTGCGGTGTTCGTGCCGGTGCTGTTCATCCAAGGCATCGCGGGGCAGACCTTCAAGCAGTTGGCCTGGGTGGTGTCGTTCGCGCTGTTCTGCTCGCTGGTGGTGGCCGTCACGATCGTGCCGATGCTGTGCTCGCGGTTCCTGCGCAAGCAAGGCGGGAGGCAGGAACGCGGTTTGGCGCGTTGGATCGGCAAGAGCCTCGACGGCTTGTCGTCGGGTTATGAGGGCGTGCTGAGCTGGGCGCTCGACAATCGCCTGCTGGTGACCACCACGGCCGTGGCGCTATTCGCCGGCGCGGTCTACATTTGGCCGCTGATCGGCGTGGAGCTCGAGCCGGAGCTCGACGAGGGCATGATCTGGATCAGCGCCACGCTCGAACCGGGCACGCGCGTCGAGGTCACCGACCAGGTTTCCAAGCAGATCGAGCAGGTGGTTCGCCAGAACGTGCCCGAGATCCGCACGATCATGTCCGAGGCCGGCTCCAACTCCAGTTGGCGGGCCGAGGGCACCAACGAGGCCGACATACGGGTCTACTTGGTCGACCAGGATCAGCGCACCCGTTCGGCGGCGGCGATCGCGCAGGAACTGCGGCCGCTGGTGCAGATCCAGCCCGGCATGATCGTCCAGACGAGGGTGCGCGGAGCGATCCACAGCCGGGGCGGCGACTTCGGCGAAGGCCGCCTGTCGGTGGAGATTCGCGGCCATGACTTCGATGTGGCCAAGGACCTGGCCGACCAAGTGCTGAAGATGATGCTTGCGACCGACGGGGTCGCCAGCGCGGAGCTGAGCCGCCAGCCGGGCATGCCGGAGCTGGTGGTTTCGGTGGACCGCGAGAAGGCCAACGCCATGGGCCTGTCGGTGGCAGAGGTCGCCGATACGATGGAGACGGCCATCGGCGGCACCCGGGCCTCGATGTTCCGCGAGGAAGGCGACGAGTTCGACATTCTGGTGCGGCTGGCCAAGGAAGACCGCATCGACGTCAGCCAGCTCGACCGGATCGCGATTCAGCTTCCGGACGGCTCGACGATTCCGGCCGGCGACATCGTCCATCTCGAACGCAGGGAAGGCCCGGTGGAGATCACTCGCTCGGACCAGCAACGCATCATCGTGGTCAGCGGCGTGATCGAAGACCGCGACCTGGGCAGCGTGGTGGACGAGCTGCGGGAGAAGCTGGCGACGATTCCGCGGCCCGGCGACTTCGAGTTCGTCTTCGGCGGCGAGTACGAGGACCAGCAGGAGGCCTTCCGCGAGATGACCTTCGCGGCCCTGCTGGCGCTGGCGCTGGTGTACATGGTGATGGCGGCGCAGTTCGAGTCGGTGCGCGACCCGTTCATCATCCTGTTCTCGATCCCGCTGGCGTTCATCGGCGTCGCAGTGATCCTGCTGTTGACTGAGACCACCTTCAACATGCAGGGCTTTCTCGGGGTCATCATCCTGGTCGGCATCGTGGTGAACAACGCCATCGTGCTGGTGGACTACACCAACCTGCTGCGCCGCGAGCACGGCTACAAGATCCGCGACGCGGTGGTGACGGCGGGCAGCCGACGGCTGCGGCCGATCTTGATGACGACCGTGACGACGGTTCTGGGTTTGCTTCCGATGTCGTTGGGATGGGGCGAGGGCGGCGAGCTGCAGGTTCCGATGGCGCGCGTCGTCATCGGGGGGCTCACCACGTCCACGTTGATCACCCTGGTCTTCATCCCGGTCGTTTACTACACGTTGGAGTCTTGGGGCGAGCGTTCTCGGGAGGTCGAGGACGCGGCGTCGGGCGATTTCCAGCCCGCACAATCGTCCGGCGACTAGAGGGCGCCTTTGTACGATGAGTCTTCCTGAGTTTTCGATCCGACGGCCCGTCACCGTCTTGATGGGCTGCGTGGTTGCGATCCTGCTCGGTGCGATCGCGTTCGTGGAGATTCCGGTCGATTTGATGCCGGAAACCGAGTACCCCACCATTACAGTCAGCGCGCAGTACCCCGGCGTGGCTCCGGCCGAAATGGAGACGCTGGTGGCGCGACCGCTCGAAGAGGCGATGGCCTCGGCTCCGAACGTCGAGGAGCTGACGTCGACCGCCAACGAAGGCCAGGCGTCGGTGCGCGTCCGCTTCGAGTACGGCATGGATCTGGACGAGGCCGCCAACGAGCTGCGCGCCCGCATCGACCGCAATCGCGGCCGGCTCCCCGACGACATGGAGCCGCCGATGATGTACAAGTTCGACACCTCGCAGTTCCCGATCATGTTCATCACGGTCCGGGCCAACGAGATGGACGGCAAGGCGCTGCGGCACTTCGCCGAGAAGAGCGTGCAGTACCGCCTGGAGCGTGCGCCCGGCGTGGCGCAGGCGCGGGTGAGCGGCGGCTTCCGCCGGCAGATCCACGTCGACCTCGACCTGGACAAGCTGCGGGCGCTGAATCTCTCGGTGGCCGACGTCGTCAGCCGGCTGCGCGAGGAGAACCGCAACATCCCGGTCGGGCCGGTCAACGAAGGCCGCTACGAGGTGCTGCTGCGCTCCCAGGGCGAGTTCACCAGCCTCGAAGACATTCTCAATGTGGGCGTGGCGACGCGCGGGGCCGTGCCGGTCTATCTGCGCGACATCGCGACCGTGGAGGACTCCTTCGAGGAGGTCCGCTACATCGTCTCGGTGAACTTCGAGCCCGCCGTGCGCATGTACATCTACAAGCAGTCCGGCGCGAACACCGTGAAGGTCTCCGACGCGATGTGGCAGGAGGCCCGTGAGATCGAGCGCGACAACCCCGGCGTGACGCTGGAGGCGACCTGGGATTCGGCGGACTTCATCCGCTCGTCGATCCGCAACGTGGAGAGTGCCACGGTGGTCGGCGGCGGCCTGGCGGTGTTCGTGCTGCTGTTCTTCCTACGCAGCTTCTCGTCGACGCTGATCATCGGCGTGGCGATCCCTGTGTCGGTGATCGCGACCTTCGCGCTGATGTACTTCAACGGCTTCACGCTCAACACGGTCAGCTTCGGCGGCCTTGCGCTGGGCGTGGGCATGCTGGTGGACAACTCGATCGTGGTGCTCGAGAACATCTTCCGGCATCGCGAGGAAGGCCAGACGCCGCTCAACGCCGCCATCGACGGCTCGGACGAGGTCGCCATGGCGATCACCGCCTCGACGCTGACGACGGTGGCGGTGTTCGTGCCGGTGGTCTTCATCGGCGGCATGTCGGCGGAGACCTTCAAGCAGCTCGCCTATGTGGTCTCGTTCGCGCTGCTGTGCTCGTTGATCATTTCGATCACGGTGGTGCCGTCGCTTTCGGCGAGGGTGCTGCGGGCCGGCGCGGCGACCAGCCGCAAGGGCCTCTCCGGTTGGATGGGAAGGGTGCAGGACGACATGGCCGAGTCCTACGGCAACCTGGTCGGCTGGGCGCTCAACCATCGGCTGCTGGTGGTGACGACGGCCGTCGCGCTGTTCGCCGGCTCGATGTACGTGATTCCGCTGATCGGCGTGGAGCTCCAGCCCGAAGTCGACGAGGGCATGATCATGGTCGACGTCGAGCTCGAGCCCGGCACGCGGGTGGAAGTCACCGACAAGGTGATGATGGATTTGGCCCACATCGTGGACGACAACGTGCCCGAGGCCAAGTACATCATGACCGAGGCCGGGTCGAACTCGAGCTTCTACTACCGAGGCACCAACTCGGGCCGGCTGCGCATCGACCTGGTTTCGGCGGCGGAGCGCGACCGCACCGCCCGCGACGTGGTGAATCAGCTCCGGCCCTTGCTCGCCGCCGAACCCGGCATGGTGGTCCAGACGCGGGTCTCGAGCGGCACCTTCCGGCGCGGCGACGGCGAAGGCGAGCGGCTCTCGGTGGAGATCCGCGGCTTCGACCCCGACGTGACGCAGGATCTGGCCGAGCAGGTGCGCGAGGCGATGCTGACGACCGAAGGCGTGGCCTCGGCGCAGGTCAGCCGGCGGCCGGGCACGCCGGAAATGCTGGTGCGGGTGGACCGCGCCAAGGCGACCAGCATGGGCTTGCAGGTCTCCGACGTGTCGCAGACCCTGGAGACGGCCATCGGCGGCTCGCGGGCGTCCATGTTCCGCGAGGACGGCGACGAGTACGACATTCTGGTGCGCCTCAAGGAAGAGGACCGCTTGAGCATCGGGCAGGTGGGCGAAGTGCCGATCACCTTGCGCGACGGCACTACGGTTCCGGCCCAGAGCCTGATTCGCATGGACCGCCAGGAAGGGCCGGTGGAGATTCGGCGCAAGGACCAGCAGCGCATCATCGTGGTCAACGGCACGCTCGGCGACCGCGACTTGGGATCGATCGTGGCGGACCTGCAGGAGAAGATCCGGGCCATCCCCAAGCCGCGCGGATATGAGGTGATCGTGGGCGGCGAGTACGAGGAGCAGGAGGAGGCCTTCCAGGCGATGACCTTCGCGGCGGTGCTGGCGCTGCTGCTGGTCTACATGGTGATGGCCTCGCAGTTCGAATCGCTGCGCGACCCCTTCATCATCCTGTTCTCGATTCCGCTGGCGGCCGTCGGCGTGACGACGATCCTGGTGCTCACGGACACGACCTTCAACATGCAGGCGTTTCTGGGGGTGATCGTGCTGGTGGGCATCGTGGTCAACAACGCCATCGTGCTGATCGACTACACCAACCTGCTGATCCGCGACCACGGCATGCCGTTGCGTGAGGCCGTGATGACGGCGGGCAAGCGGCGGCTGCGGCCGATTCTGATGACGACCTCGACGACCGTGCTCGGGCTGCTGCCGATGTCTCTGGGCATCGGCGAGGGCTCGGAGCTGCAGGCGCCGATGGCGCGCGTGGTGATCGGGGGGCTGACGACCTCCACGCTCATCACGCTCGTGTTCATCCCGGTCGTCTTCTATACGCTCGAGCAGCGGGCCGAGCGCAGTCGGCAGCGGCGGATGCTGCCCGACGAGGCGGAGCTGCAACCGGCGCCTTCCGGCGACTAGGCGGCGGCTCGGCGAAGAGCCCGCAGGGGGCCGGACAAATGTCCGGCCCCCTGCTTTTTGAGGCCTCGACGGCGCGCCTGGCGCCCCTGCCGGCGCCGCCCGCAGCATTTTGCGGTAACTTCCCACGCGCTCGCATAGACTAAATACGCGGCGCCGTTGCGTCCGTAGTCTCGTCCGTCTTTGGGAACAACCCGATGAGTCTGCCTGAATTCTCGATTCGCCGTCCGGTGACGATCCTGATGGCCTGCCTGGTCTGCATGCTGCTGGGGGCGATCTCGTTCTTCGAGATCCCCGTGGACCTGATGCCGCAGATCGATCAGCCCACGCTGAGCATCAACATCGACTACCCCGGCGTGGCGCCCGAAGAGATCGAGACCTTGGTGAGCCGGCCGATGGAGCAGATCGTCAGCTCCGCGCCGGGCGTCGAGCGTGTCCGCTCCACCTCGACCGAAGGCCGCTCATCGGTGCAGATCGAGTTCGTCTACGGCACCGACATCGACGTGGCGACCGACGAGGTCCGCTCCAGGATGGACCGCGGCCGGCGCTCGCTGCCCGACGACATCGACCCGCCCTTCATCTTCAAGTTCGACGTGACGCAGTTCCCGATCATGTTCTTGACCGTGGCCGCCGACGACATGGACGCCAAGGAGCTGCGCAGCTTCGTGGACCACGATCTGGTCTACCGCATGGAGCGCATCCCGGGCGTCGGCCAGGTGGGCGTGAACGGCGGTCTTCGGCGGCAGATCAACGTCGATCTCAACCTGCCCAAGCTGCGGGCGCTCGACCTCTCGGTGGCGCAGGTGGTGCAGCGCATCCGCAGCGAGAACCTCAACCGCCCGGTCGGGCCGGTGAAGGAAGGTCGCTTCGAGGTGCTGCTCCGGACCACGGGCGAGTACGAGAATCTCGAGCAGATCCTCAACGTAGCGCTGACCTCCCGTGACGGCGTGCCGGTCTACGTGCGCGACGTGGCCACGGTGGAGGACGGGCACGAGGACATCCGCTACTACGTCGGCGTCAACGGCAAAGAGGCGCTGCGCGTGATCGTGTTCAAGCAGTCCGGCGCGAACACGGTGCAGGTCTCCGAGGGCGTCTGGAAGGAGGTGGAGCAGATCCACCGCGACCATCCGAACCTGCACATCGACAAGACGATGGATACGGCCGACTTCATCATCGCGGCCATCGACAACGTCAAGTCCGCCGCGCTGGCGGGCTCGGTGCTGGCCATCGCGGTGCTGCTGTTCTTCTTGCGCAGCTTCTCGTCGACGCTGATCATCGGCGTGGCGATCCCGATTTCGGTGATCTCGACGTTTGCGCTGATGTACTTCAACGGCTTTACGCTCAACACGGTCAGCTTCGGCGGGCTGGCGCTGGGCGTGGGCATGCTGGTGGACAACGCCATCGTGGTGCTGGAGAACATCTATCGCCACCGCGAAGAAGGCCTGTCGGTGCGCGAGGCCTCGATTCTGGGCAGCAACGAGGTGGCTACGGCCATCACGGCTTCGACGATGACGACGATCGCCGTATTCGTGCCGGTGGTCTTCATGGGCGGCTACTCGGCGCAGACCTTCACGCAGTTGGCCTACGTGGTGTCGTTCTCGCTGCTTTGCTCGCTGGCGGTCGGTCTGACGGTGGTGCCGGTGCTGTGCTCCAAGATGCTGCGCGGCTCCAGGGCGAAGATGCCGGGGACGGGCGGCGGCATCGTGGACCGTCTGGCGTCGGCGTACGCGGGCTCGGTGAGCTGGGCTCTGGACCATCGGCTGGTGGTGTCGGCGGCGGCGGTCGGATCGTTCGCGCTGGCGATGTGGATGATGCCGCTGATCGGCGTGGAGCTCGAGCCGCAGGTGGACGAAGGCCAGATTCGCGTGAACGTGGAGCTGGAGGCAGGCACGCACGCCGAGATCACCAAGCAGGTGATCGATCAGATGTACCAAATCGTCCGCAACGAGGTGCCCGAAGCCGAGTATGTGATGACCGAGGCGGGGCAGAACAGCCCCTTCCGCGGCATCGCCACGCACCTGGGCGAGCTGCGCATTACGCTGGGCGACGCCGACACCCGCGACCGGACGGCGGCCGACGTCGCCAACCTGCTGCGGCCCATGCTGATGAGCGTGGTGCCCGGCAGCCAGGTCCGCACGCGCGTGGACAGCGGAAACTTCGGCCGGCGCGGCGGCTCCTCCGGCAGCGACCGCCTCTCGGTCGAGGTCCGCGGCTATGACCAGGACATGACCCAGGAGCTGGCGCTGACGGTACGCAACGCCATGCTGGCGACGCCGGGCGTGGTGGAAGCGCAGCTCAGCCGTCAGCCGGGCATGCCCGAGATGGTGGTGAAGGTCGATCGCCTCAAGGCCGCCAGCATGGGCATGACGGTGGAAGACGTGGCCGACACGCTCGAAACCGCGGTGGGCGGCCGCCGCACGTCGTTCTTCCGCGAGGCCGGCGACGAGTACGACATCATCGTGCGGCTGCGCGAGGAGGACCGCCTGGGCGTCGACCAGGTGGGCGACATTCCGCTGCGCACTCCGAACGGACGGCTGATCACGGCCGACCAAGTCGTGCAGTTGTCGCGCATGGAGGGCCCGGTCCAGATCGACCGCTTGGACCAGCAGCGCATCATCATCGTTTCGGGAACGATCGCGGACCGCGACCTGGGGTCCATCGTGTCGGACCTGGAGCCGACCCTGGAGTCGATCCCGCGGCCGGCCGGCTACGAGATTCGGCTGGGCGGCGAGTACGAGGACCAGGTGGAGGCCTTCCACGACCTGCTGTTCGCGTCCATCCTGGCCTTCATCCTGGTCTACATGGTGATGGCGGCGCAGTTCGAGTCGTTGCGCGACCCGTTCATCATCATCTTCTCGATCCCGCTGGCGGCGATCGGCGTGGTGACGACGCTGATCCTCACCGACACGACGTTCAACATGCAGGGCTTCCTGGGCATCATCGTGCTGGTGGGCATCGTGGTGAACAACGCCATCGTGCTGGTGGACTACGCCAACCAGTTGCGCCGCGAGCACGGCTACAACGTGCGGGACGCGGTGGTGACGGCCGGGGGCCGGCGCCTGCGCCCGATCTTGATGACGACGGCGACGACGGTGCTGGGCCTGGTTCCGATGGCCCTGGGGCTGGGCCAAGGCGGAGAGCTGCAGGCCCCGCTGGCGCGCGTGGTGGTGGGCGGTCTGCTGACCTCCACGCTCATCACGCTGGTCTTCATCCCGGTGGTCTACGCGACGCTCGAAGAGTTCTCCGAAAAAGCCGAGGAGCGCCGCCGCGTGGCCGAAGCCGGTGACGCCGAGCCGCAGCCGGTCTCCGGCGACTAGCCCGTTCCCGGGCCGTTTCCGCTAGCCTCAAAAGAGGCTCGCGGAATGTTGATCGACTCCCATTGCCACCTCGACGGCAAGCTGTTCGCCGACGACCGCGACGCGGTGCTCGACGCCGCCCGGGCGGCCGGCGTGGGGGGCTTTCTGACGATCGGCACCGGCGACGGCCCGCCGGACCTGGAGCCGGCGATCCGCGTCGCCGAGCGCTACGACGACGTCTGGGCGACGGTCGGCGTACACCCGCATGACGCCGCCAAGTCCGAGCCGGGCACGCTGCAAGAGCTGGCGGCGCTGTGCTCGCACCCCAAGGTCCTCGCCGTCGGCGAGATCGGGCTGGACTATCACTACGACCACTCTCCGCGCGGCGAGCAGAAGCGGGTCTTCATCGAGCAGATGGGCGTGGCGGCGACGGCCGGCAAGCCCATCATCATCCACACGCGCGAAGCCTGGGACGATACGCTCGACCTGCTGCGCGAGCACTGGGCGCCGACGGGCCTGGGCGGCGTGATGCACTGCTTCAGCGGCGACCTGGAGCAGGCCCGGGCTTCGCTCGAGATGGGCTTCTACGTCTCCTTTGCCGGGATGCTGACCTTCGGCCGCTCTGAAGAGCTGCGCGCCACCGCCGCCGCGCTGCCGCTGGAGCGTCTGCTGGTGGAAACCGATTCGCCGTACCTGACGCCGGTTCCTCATCGCAAGATCCGCCGCAACGAGCCGCGATTCGTCGTCGAGACGGCCCGCTGCCTGGCCGGTCTCCACGGAGTGGATTTCGAGCAGGTGAGCGCGGCCACGACGGCGAATTTCCACACGGCGTTCAAATTGCGACGCCCCCTGTAAAGGGCTACACTGAGGGATCTTCTTGTGTCCGCCTCTGCTTCCATAGCTTCTCCCAAGCCGATGAGCCAGGCCGAGATCGCCTCGCTGGTCGCCGCGGATCTGTTGCGCGTGGAGCGGTTCATCAAGCTCGATGCGGTCTGCTCGGTGGACGCCGTGACGGAGATTTCGCGGCACCTGCAGTCGAGCGGCGGCAAGCGCTTGCGGCCCACGCTGCTGCTGCTCAGCGCCGGCGCCTGCGGGGCCAAGGACGACTCTCCGATTCGGCTCGGCGCCGCGGTCGAGATGATCCACGCCGCCACGCTGGTGCATGACGACGTGATCGACGACGCGGAGGTCCGCCGCGGGGCGCCTTCCACCAATCGCACCTGGGGCAACCAGACCAGTGTGCTGGCCGGCGACTGGCTCTACATGCAGGCCTTTCGCATCGCGATCCGGCAGCGCAACTTCCGCCTGCTCGACCTGCTGATCGAGCTGACCCAGACGATGGTCGAAGGCGAGCTGTTGCAGACCCAGATGGTGGCCCGGCTGGACGTCTCCGAGAAGGAGCACCTGGAGCTGATCGAGCGTAAGACGGCCAGCCTGTTCTCGGTCTGCATGCGGTTCGGCGCGATGGTCGGCGAAGTGGATCGGCCCACCGAGGACGCCTTGGCCTCCTACGGACGCAACCTGGGCGTCGCCTTCCAGCTCATTGACGACGTGCTGGACTTCTCCTCGACCGAGGAGCGGCTGGGCAAGCCGGTGGGCAACGACCTGCGCGAGGGCAAGATCACGCTGCCGCTGATCCGCGCGCTGCGGCAGTGCACCCCCGAGGAGCGCCGGGCGATCGAGACCGTGGTGCGCGAGGGCGGTTACGAGACGACGCCGCAATCGCAGATTCTTGCGACGCTGCAGCGCTACGGCACGATCGAGTCGACCCTGCAGACGGCGCGGGAGTACGTGGACGCCGCCGCCGACGACCTGATGCAGGCGCCGGAGTCCCGCTACCGCCACGCGCTGGCGTCGATCCTGCAGATGGTCGTCGACCGCGACCGATGATCGAGCGCGAGGTCAAGCTCCCCATCCAAGACGTGACGGCGATCCGCGCGGCGCTCGAAGCAGCCGGGTGGGCGTGCACGCGTCCGCCGTACCCGGAATCGAATACGCTCTACGACACCCCGGGCCAGGACCTGCTGCGCGCCGGCAAGATGCTGCGCGTACGCGAGGTTCCGGGCCGGGTGGTGCTGACGGTCAAGCTGGCGCCGCTGGAGGCCGGGCCGCACAAGGCGCGCGAGGAGCACGAGGCCGAGCTGGCCGAGATGGGCGGCCTGCAAGCCATTCTGCAGGCGCTGGACTTGCAGCCGGCGTGGCGCTACGAGAAACGCCGCTCGCGCTATGAGCGGGAGGGCGAGGCCGGTGTGATCGAACTCGACGAGACGCCGGTGGGCGACTTTCTGGAGCTTGAGGGTGAAGCCGACTGGATCGACCGCACCGCCGCCGCCTTGGGCTTCTCTCCGGCCGACTACATCACCGCCAGCTACCGCCGGCTTTTCGTGGATGCGCGGGGCGAGGATGGCGGCGACATGGTGTTCGCCTGAGGGTTTGCGGGCGGCGCTGCTAGAATCAGCGGCAGCGGCGTCGCAACCTTCCCGCCACGGAGCCCGTCGATCGCTGCAGTGGTTGTGCGATGCGCTCGAAACTCCTAGTCCCGCTGTTGGCCGCCTTGCCGGCCGTCGCTCTGTTGGCTCAATCGTCGGCGCCCCCTCCCCCGGCGGACGAGAAGCCGGAAGACTTCGTCATCCGTGTGGAAACGGACGTCGTCAACGTGCTGGCGACCGTGCGCGACAAGAAGGGCAACCTGGTCACGAGCCTGACCAAGGACGATTTCGAGATCTATGAGGACGGCGAGCCGCAGGAGGTTCGCTACTTCACCACCAACACTGACCTGCCGCTGACCATCGGGCTGCTGGTGGACACCTCGGTCAGTCAGGAGCGGCTGCTCTACGAGGAGCGCAGCGCCGGTTTCGCCTTCTACGACGCGGTGATCCGCAAGGCCAAGGACCTGGCGTTTCTGATGAGCTTCGATGTCGACATCGAGCTGCTACAGGATCTGACGAGCTCCAAGAACTTACTCCACGACGGCCTGGAACAGCTCCGCATCCAGGGCGGCGGAGGCGGCATCACGCCCGGCCCGGTGCCCCAGAGCGGCAAGCCGGTGGGCACGGCCATGTACGACGCGATCTACCTGGCCGCCGACGAGGTGCTCAAGCCGCAAGTCGGGCGCAAGGCCATCGTGCTGATCACCGACGGCAACGACTACGGCAGCCACTACTCGCTCGACGAAGCGCTGGCGGCCTCGCACAAGTCCGACGTGGTCATCTACTCGGTGCGCTACTTCGACCGCGAGTTCTACTTCCGCAGCGGCGGTTTCGGCACGGGTGGCGGCGGATCGCTCAAGAAGCTGGCGCAGGAGACCGGCGGCAGCGTGCACGAGGTCTCCCGCAAGCACACGCTCAAGGAGATCCTCGACGAGATCAACGCCGAGCTGCGCAGCCAGTACTCGATCGGATACTCGCCCAAGCGCGATCTATCGCAGGAGGGCTTCCGAAAGCTGCAGGTGCGCGTCAAACCGAAAGGGTATGACGTACAGGCGCGCGAGGGCTACTATCCTTCGGCCGTGCGCTGATGCTAGAATCATCTCTGTAACCTGATGAAAATACGACACTTTCTGACAATCGGCACGGTCTTGGCCGCGTCCGCCGGGGCCGCCTTCGCCCAGGAGTCGGCTGCGGCCGACGACCGCGTGGTCGTTACGATCAACGGCGAGGACTACACGGCCAACGAGCTGGACCTGCTGCGGCGCAATCTGCCGGACCAATACCGTCGCCAGACCCAGAACATGAACAACGAGACGTTCGTGAAGACGCTGGGCTATCTGCTGACGCTGTCCCAGCGGGCCGAGGACGAAGAGCTGATGGAGAAGGAGCCCTGGAAGACGCAGTTGTGGTTCAACCAGCTCAACTTCCAGGCGCAAGCCTACCTGGCGACCATCAACTCCACGCTCAAGATCACCGAAGAGGACAAGACCCGCTACTACGAGGAGCACAAGGACGAGTACTCCGAGGCGCGGGTCTCGGCGATCTATCTGGACTATTCGCCGATTCCGGAGCTGGCCGAGAAGCAGGGCAAAGAGGTGGTGACCGAGCGCGACGCCTGGGAGAAGGCCGAGAACTTGCTGGTGGAGCTGCGCAACGGCGCCGACTTCGCCGAGCTGGCCAAGGAGAACTCCCAAGACGCCGGGTCGGCGGCCAAGGGCGGCGACCTGGGCTTCTTCTCGCCGGACGACACCGGACTGTCCCAGGCCATCAAGGACGCCATCTTCAAGCTCGACGCCGGGCAGGTATCGGCGCCGGTCAAGGACGGCGGCCGCTACTACATCTTCAAGGTCACCGCGCGCCGGCCGCGCGCCTATGACGAGGTCGCCGTCGATGTTCTGCGGCGTCTGCAGAACCAGATGATGCAGACCAAGCTCGAAGAGCTGCGCCAGTCCGTCGAGATCGAGTTCAAGGACCCGAGCTGGGTGCAGTAGGCGGCCCCGCCCGAGGGCTTAGCGGGACTTGACGCGGGCTTCGAGCTTGCGTCGCAGCTCGGCCGCCTGATCGGGGCGGCCGGCGGCTTCCAGGGCCTGCACGGCTTGCTGGAAGACCGGCACGACGCGCTCGTCGCCGGCGTCGAGCAACTGCTCCTGGAGCTTGCGGCTGAGCCCGTAGGCCTCGTCGGCTTCGGCCTCGCGCCCTTGCAGCTTGTGCGCCGTCCCCAGCCGCTCGAGCAGAGCGGACTGCAACAGGCGGTCCTCGCCCACCCGCGCCAGGCCGGTCATGGCGTCGCGTTCGGCTTCTTCATTGCGTCGCAGATCCAGCAGGACGCCGGAGCGAATCGCGAAAAAGGCCGGGGGAAGCGAGGCCGGGTCGGTGACCGCCGCCAGCGCGTCGAGCACGGCCAGCGTACGGTAGGGCGGCCAGCGCAGTTGGCCGGCGTTGAGCGCCGTCCAGACGGCCGCCGGGGCGCGCTGCCCGCTGCGGATCTCCCCCGCCAGCAGGTCGCGAAAGGCTTCCAGGTCCGGCGGGCCCACCCGCCAGCTCATCTCCAGCTCGAGCTCCCGGCGATTCTGGTCGGCGCCGGCGTAGCGGCACACTTCCGCCAGCAGCCTGGCGCCGGCTTGGGTGGAGATCGTGACCCGCTGCACCAGAAAGCGCAGCAACTCCAGCGCCAGCCGCTGCCGGGTGGCCTCGCTCAGGCTCTCCCGCAGGCCGTAGGCCACGGCGGCGTCCTGAAAGCCGTAGACGATCTCGCCGGGCAGGGAGGGATGCTGGAAGCGCTCGGCGAAGTAGTGCGCCTCCGAGTCCGCGCCCAACGATTCGTCGAGCTCGTCGATCACCTCGTCCATCCGCTCGTCGTCGACGCCCAGAAAGGACAGCAGCGTCTTGACCGGGATGTTGTCGCCGCACAGAGTCGCCAGGTGGACGAAGCTCGCCAGCAGCTTGCCGCTCTCCGCGTCACACTCCGCCAGAGCCGTTTCGAGCGAAGCGGCGGCGGAGGTCTCCGCGCCCCCTTGCCAGCTCCAGCCGCCGGTCGGCCGGGCCGCCAGCAGGCCCTCGTCGGCCAGCCGCGTGATCGCCCGCGCCGCCGCGCCCGCGCCGCCTTGGCTCTCCCGGTGGATGCGGTCATAGACGGCCGGCGGGATTCCTGGGCGCTCCAGCCGAGACTCGCTGAGCGCTTCGAGCTCGCCGCGGTCGAGCGGCATGACGTCGAAGCGGACGTTCGCCCGCCCGCGCACCACCTTGCCCACGCCTTCGCGGCGGTGCGAGGAGATCAGCAGCTTCACGTGCGGCGCGTCCATCGCCAGCGACAGCAGCGCCTCGCGCAGAGGCATCGGCAGCGACGAGGTGTCCGCCACGTGCAGCGCCAGCCGCTCGTCGTCTCCGAGCCCGGCGGCCAAGGCGGTCCACGGCGCGGCGTCGGCCAGGGCGGCCGGCAGCCGCTCCACCAGGGCTTCCGACTCCGGGTCCAGGCCGGCCAGGGCCGCCGCCAGCGAGAGCTCGGTCAACCCCGGGCGCGGCGAACGGCCCGCCAGCCGCTCGAAGGCTTGCTGCACGGCCGGCGCGACCGGCCGACCGCGCTTGGCCTGCTGAAACTCCCAGTAGGCGTGCAGGTTCAGGCTCTCCGGTTCGGCGCCGTCGAGGTCGAGCTCCGCGGCGAAGACCCGCAGGCCCCTGCGGCGCAGCGCGGCTACGCTCTGCCGTTGCAGGTAGCGACGGCCGCCGCCGGGGAAGCCGGCGAGCACGACCACCGTGGCGCGCTCGGCGTCGGCGTCCTGGAGCTGATCGGCGAGAGCGGCGATCTCGCCCTCGTGATGCAAGTTGATGGCGAAACCCTGGGAGTCCCTGTCCACAAGCTTCAGTCTAGCGAGCCCGCCGGGGCCCCCGCCGCTTCGAGGCGCCGCTCGAGGATTCGTTCCGCCGTGGAAGGCGGCAGCAGCAGCTCCTCGAACGAGGCTCCCTCGAAGGCCGCTCGCGGCGCCAGGCCGATGAGCTCGCTGCCGGCGCACTCCACGCCGTCGAGGGCCGCCTCGCGCCGAATGCGCTCGACCACCACGGCCAGGCCGGTCCGCCGGAAGTCGGTGAGGTTCATCGAGACCTGCGTCAGCCCCTGCCCGGGCAGCTCCAAGCCGAGCGCCTTGACGGCCGGGTAGCCTCCGGAGGATTCGCGGATCAGCCGCGCGATGCGGCGGGCCGGCGCCGGCTCGGCGGTGCGCAGGTTGACGTTGAAGGCAATCAGGAAGTCCCTGACGCCGACGGCGGTCGCTCCGGCGCTGGGGTGCAGCCGGGGGCCGCCCACGTCGGGCCGGCGGGCCGGGTCCCGGGGTGCGGCTTCGAGCAATCCTTCGAAGCCGCCTTGGCGAACCGCCTCCAGACGGCGCCGCTCCTCGCGCCGCGCCGCGCGGCCGTAGAAGTACGACGGCACGCCCAGCCGCGCCCAGAGCTCGTCGGCAAAGGCCTCGGCGGCGGCGAGGCAGTCCGCCCACGCGCCGCCTCGCAGCGGGATGAACGGCGCCACGTCGAGCGCCCCGATCCGCGGATGAGCGCCCCGGTGGCGGCGCAGGTCGATCGACTCGACCGCCACGGCCGCCGCCGACAGCAGCGCTTCCACAAGCGGCTCGGGAGCGCCGGCCAGCGTGAAGACCGAGCGGTTGTGATCGGCGTCCGCGGAATGGTCGAGCAGGAACACGCCCGGAACCTCGGACAGGGCGGCTCGCAAGCGCTCGAGGACGGCTGCGTCCCGTCCCTCGGAGAAGTTCGGGACGGTCTCCATGAAGCGCGCGCTCAACGCCGGGACTCCAGAGGGGCGCGAGAGCGGTCGGACGATCCTTCTAGCGGCGGCGGCGCTCCGGCGCGGTAGATCACCCGGCCGGCCTGAATCGTCAGGGCGCATAGGTTCACGCCGAAGAAGTAGGGGATTTCGCGATAGTCCGCCACGTCAAAGACCGTCATGTCGGCCTGCTTGTCCGGCTCGATGGACCCGATTCGGTCGCCCTGTCCGATGGCGACGGCGGCGTTCAGGGTCGCGGCCGCGATCGCTTCCTCGGGCATCAAGCGCATCTCCCGGCAGGCCAACGAGATCGCCATCGGCAGGCTGAATCCGGGCGACAGCGTCGGCCCAAAGCCGCTGGCCAGCGCCACGGCCGCCCCCCGGTCGACCAACCGGCGCGCCGGCGGATACGGACTCTCTTGATGATAGGCGACCCCGGGCAGCAGCATCGCGACAGTCTGGGAGTCGGCTAGCAGGTCGATGGCCGCCTCGGAGATCTTTCCCAGCCGCTCGACGCTCGACGCCCCCAGCTCGAGCGCCAGGCGGACGCAACTGTCGGTCTCGTCGCCGTGATCGAGCAGCTTGAGCGCGAAGCCCCGTTGCCGGGCGCTGACCAGGATGCGCCGGGCGGCGGCGACGTCGAACGCGGCGCGACCGAGCTCGACCTCCACGGCGTAGCACAGGCTCTTGCGGCTCCCGAGCTTGTCGAGCACTTCCAGGGCCCTCTCCTCCGCCCGTGGACGGTCCAAGCCGGGCGGCACGCCGACGCCGAAGACGGCGGCCACGTTCACCGGATCGCCCGCCAAGGCCTGCGCCACGCGCAGCCCCTTGATCTCGGCCTCCATCTCCAGGTTCTGCCGCGAATGCAGCCCGACCGTCGTGGCGCCGGCGGCGGCGGCCAGGTAGGTCCAGCGGCGGGCGCGGGCGCGCAGCTCTCGGGCCGGGATCGCACGAATCGAGCTCGGCGTGCGCTCGCCTTGCTCGTTCCACGCCACGGGGGCGCCGGCGATACGCTCTTCGAACCGCCGCAAGGGCGGCCCGGCGAAAGCCAAGCGCATGTGCGCGTCGACGAAGCCCGGCAGCACGACTTTGCCGGACACGTCGATCACGCGGGCTTCCTTGGCGCGCGAGAGATTCTCGATCCGGCGCGTCGATCCGACCTCGACGATGCGCTGCCCGTCGATGAGGACCGAGCCGTCCCGGATCAAGCTCAAGTCGGAGAGTTGCAGCCCGCGCCGAGGGCGAGGACCTCGTAGCGTGATCAATTGCCGAGCCCCGCGCAGAAAGATGAGCTGCTTTCTCGGCACGGTCGCCGCATCAGGGATACGCCGAGCTTAGCAAATAGTACTAGGAAAGGACCTAGAGGTTCTAGTGCAAATAGCCGATGCCTTCTGGCGCAACCCACACGGTTGCTCCGAAGCGAGGCTGAGGCCAATGCCTTGCCAATCTGCGGGCTTCGACTGAAGGCCCCGACGTTTGCATCCAGCTTAGACTGCTTGGCAGCGGGAAGGAGTTCCCGCAAAAAAGACGGTAAGGCTCTGCTGCTTTGCCGCCGATAGCGAAACGAGGACCCTTCGTGAGCTCCACGGGAAATTCATCGATCCGCATCGGCTCCCGGGTCGTCTCCGGTGCGTTGCTGGCGCTGGCCTACGGCTTCAGCGCCTACGCCGCGCCGATCGTCTTCGGCGGCGCGGAGCACAATGCGGGCTACCGTTACTTGCTGTTGCTGACGGCGACGCTGTTGCTGCTGGCGGCGCACGGCTTTCAGGTCATCCGCAAGAGCCAGATTCAACGGCTGGACTCCTACGGCGGCGGCGTTCGAGACGTCTCCACGGACGTGACGATGTCGGTCTGGGAGATCTTCTTCGGGTGGCTGGGCTTGGCCTCGGCGCTGATGTTCCTCTACTATGCGGCGCCGGCGACCTTGCTGTCGGAGTGGCACCCTCGAATCTTCCTGTGCATCGTGGTCTTCCTGGGGGCGACCTACCATCGGGCGCTGGTCTTCGTATATTCCACGCTGCCGTTCGTGCTGACCATCACATTGCTGGACGCCTGGTCGGCCTGGAGCGAGGCGGGTCTGCTGGAGACGGCCGCGAAGCTCGGGTTCGTCGCTCTGGACCTGGGCTTGCTGGGCTGGGCGGTTCACCTGACCCGCAGCCACGGCGTGTTCACCGTCAGCGAGCTGGAGCTGCCGGTCGGCCCGGGCCGGATCGGCGGAAGGCTCTGCGCCGTCATCCGCAGCCGGCAGAGCGCCGTGCCGGAGGCGGGCTATCAGCTCGACCTGAGCTGCATCCGGCAGTTCCGCGAAGGGGCCGGACGCTCGAGCGGCGAGGTGCTGTTCCACTTCCGCAAGCTGGTGCGCGGCGACTTGCCGGGCGCGCGCTTCAGCGGCAGCTCGGTGCCGGTGGAGTTCGACCTGCCCGAGGCGGCGCTGGCGAGCGCGGCGGCCGGCGGCGCCAGGATCTCTTGGACGCTGCGGGCGACGGCGCAGTTGCCGGAGGCGGACTTTGGGTGCGCCTTCGAGACGCCCGTGCGCGACAGCGACGACGGCTGGGCTTCGCCGGCCGGCTGGACCCTGTCGGACCTCTCCGGCGCGCAGCGCCCGGTGGCGCCGCGCGGCGCGCAGCGGGTGGGCAACGCCCTGGTCTTTCGCGACGAAGTGCACCCGAACGCCTCGAGCGAGCTCATCACGCTGGCCTGCCTGCTGTTCTGGTTCCAGCTCATGTGGCTGACCACGGCGAGCGGCATCGACTGGTCGACCTGGGCGATGTTCGCGGCCGGCATCGGCTTCTTGGGCGTGTTGCTGGCGCCGTGGATCGTCGGTCACGAGACGCGGATCGAGAACGGGCAGGCCGTCATCACGCGGCGCACGCCCTGGGGCAAGAAGCAGGAGTCGCTGCCCCTCGACGAGATCGAGACGATCGAGGCCGCGCCGGACGGCTGGCGCACCGGTCTGGTGGACGCCACGCGCTACTACCGGGTGCAAATGACCACCAGCCGCGGGAAGCGGGCGATCGCTCTGTCGCACTTCCGGGAGAAACGGCTGGCCGAAGCCGTGGCCGAGCAGGTGGGCGAAGCGATCGGCCAAGCCGTCGCTAGGAACCAAGCCCAGCCGCTGAGCCGGGTCGGCTGACCGAATCGAGCCGCCGCAGAGCGGTCGTCGCGCGAGCGGTCGCCAAGTCCGGCCAGACGCCCGTGGCCGAACCCGCCAGCAAGGCAGCCCCTCGCGCCGCGGCTTCAGGCTGCTCGGGCGTCCATAAGGAGCAACCGAAGCGCTGCTCGATGATCCGGCTCAGCAGCGGGTTGCGCTCGAAGGCGTTGCCGGAGCCGATGATCCGCTCGATCCGGGCTGGCTTTTCCTCCCCGGCGCCCTCGTAGAAGTCGTGCAAGCCTTCCACGATGCCTTCGAGCACCGAGCGCGCCACCGTTCCCAGGTGAAAGTTGTCGTTGGAGACGCCCTCGAAGCGTCCGCGGGCCTGCGGCCGTTGGCGCGTGCCACGGAAGGAGGGCTCGCACCGCAAGCCGTCCGCTCCGGACGGTGCGGCGGCGGCCAAGCGGTTCAGCGCGCCGTAGATCTCGTCTGACTCGCGCTCCACGCCGAAGCTCCGCAGCCAGCCGGAGACCGTGCGCTGCAGCCAGGCGTAGGCGTCGCCGCCGGAAACTCCCGCGCCCACGGCCAGAAACACGTCCGGCGGCAGGGGCCGGACCTCCATGCCGGGCACGGGACGAAACCCGTCGAGCTCCCAACTGATCTGGCCGCCGGTGCCGAGGTTGATCTGCAGGACCCCTGCGCCGGGCGGAACCGAGCCGAGGAAGGCGGCCTGCTGGTCGCCGACCGCGCCGCAAACCGGCAGGCCCGCGGGCAGTCCGCAGGCGGCCGCAACCGTCGGGCTCAAGCCGCCCAAGGGCGCTCCGCTGGGGCGCACGGCGGGGAAGAGCGCGGACGAGAGCCCGGCGGCGGACAGGATCGGCTCGCTCCAGCGCTGCCGCGCCAGATCGAAGGCGCCCAGCGAAGCGGCCAAGGTGCGGTCGGTGGCGCGCTCACCGTCGCAGAGGTCCGCAGCCAGCCAGTCCGCGATCGTCAGAGCCTTGCCGTCGCCGGCGGGCAACTCGCCGCCCTCGCGCAGGCAGAACAAGGTGACCGCGCCGTAGCCGGGCGCCAGGCGGCAGCCGCTCTCGGCCAAGGCGGCGCCGTCGCAGCGCGCGGCCAACGCTTCCAGCCAGGTCCCTTGGCCGTTCAGCTCGTTGGCGGCGGGCTCGTTGGCGCGGCGATCCTGCCAGGAGATCAGGCGGGTGAGCGGGCGGCGGTCCGGTCCGGCCAGCAGCACGCCGTGCATCTGCCCGGTCAGCCCCAGGCAGGCCGGCTCGGCGTCGAGCGAATTCGCCAGCTCGGCCAGCAACTCCAGGGCGACGGCGCGCAGGCGGCTCGGCTCCTGCTCGGCCCGGCCGGACGGCAAACCGGCGACGGCGGAGTCGTTGGGGCGCGTGGCGAGGGCGCGAATCGTCCCACGCTCATCCACCGCGACGGCGGCGAGGGAGGTCGTCCCCAGATCCAGGCCAAGGGCGAGGGGCATTCGCTTACGGCTCGCGGCGTTCCGGCGGCGCCGTCCCTCCGCCCTGCAAGTAGCGATAGAAGCCCAGGTCTTCGCCGGTGGCGTGCTTGACCGCCCACAGAATCTGGCCGGTATGCCCGCCGAAGTGCTCCACGCAGTGGTAGATCGCCCGCAGGCCGGTCACCTCGTAGCCCTGGATGCGGTGCGTCGCCAGCAGCGCGGCGGGCTCGACGCCTTCGAGCGCTCGGTCCGCGTCATCGAGCGTCGCCCGCAGCTTCTCCAGTAGCTCGGCGGCGGGGATGGCGTCCCGTTGCGCGAACTCGGCGTCGCGGTCGCGATGGTCCTTGCCGCCGCCGACGCCGGCCACGATCCACTGCCTCACGTTGCCGGAAAGGTGCAGCAGCAGGTTGCCGATGGAGTTCTCGGTCTCGCGCCCACGGGCCCAGATCTGCTCGTCGCTCAGCTTGGCCAGGGCCTTTTCGATCTTCGCGAGGCTGCTGCGCAGCTCCCGCCGCGAGACTCTTAGAAACTCGCGGCCGATCTCTTGCTCTTGCGGCATCATTCCGAGTCTACCCGCGCGTCGTCGGCATAGAAGCGCCGCACGACCTCCATGGCCGGTTTGCCCCAAATCTGGTGCGAATCGTCGCGCGGATCGACCAGCCCGGCGCTGCCGACCTTCCACCAGAAGATGCCGTGCAGCCAAGGCTTGCCGTAGAAGCCGCGCAACAGGGCTTCCACGCAGCGCGCCTGCGCCTCGGGCGAGTAGGCTCCGCCGGGACGGTCCTCCCAGGGCTTCTGGTGCGTCAGCTCATAGGTGGAGAAGCCGGCCTCGGTGAACAGCACGGGCTTGCCGTAGCGGCGGTGGACCGCTTCGATGCGCGCCTCGATCGCGGCGGTCGAGAGATCCGGGGGCAGGGGGTAGTAGTTGTCCAGGCCGATGTAGTCGAGAGCGTCCCAAAAGCGCACCGACTCGAACTCCTCGCCGAAGTTGGCGGCGTAGACCAGAGGTCCGTCGTAGCTGGTGCGGACGGCGGCGATGATCTCCCGCCACTCCTGCTCGTAGCGGCTGAGCTGGGCGAACTCCACGCCGACGGAGAAGACGTCCGCGTGGATCTTCTGCGCCAGCGCCGCCTGGCGCTCGATGTAGCCGCCGTAGGAGGCGAACCAGCGGCGGCGCTCCTCGTCGCCGTCGAAATGCAGATCGCCGGGGTAGAGGCCGCCCCCGCGCACCCAGACCTGCGGCTTGAGCAGGACGCGCATGCCCAGGGAGCGGGCCTTGGCCGCCGAGGCCTCGATCAGCTCGTCGCGTTCCATGCGGAGCGACGAGCGCAGCTCGGGCTCGTCGGGCCGCTGCGAGGCGTAGGGCACCAGGGCGACCGCGTTGACGCCGTAGGCGGCTAGGTCCTCGAGCGTGCGGGCGGCCGTGGCCGAGCCGTAGGGGTCGGGCCACTCGGCGGTAAAGTTGACGCCCTTGAAGAAGAAGTCCGGCGGCGCCTGGGGCAGCGGCGGGGCCTCCACGGCGTCGGCCTTGGGCGGATCGACCCGGAAGGCCTGCGCGGCGCGGTCGGCGTGCGGAGCGCCGGTCGCCAACAGCAACGTGGCCAGAGCGGCGGCCACGGTCGCCGGAGAGGCCCAGGGCGCCTCTTCCGGCTCGGTCTCCCAGGCGGCCCGGCGGGCGGCGAGTAATGTGGCGACGGCGGCGGCGGGCAGGGCCCAGGCGTCGGGCCGGGCGAAGTCCCGCAGGCCCTGGGCGAGCGTCGCCAGGGTCAGCGGCGCCAGAAAGCTCACGGTCAGGCCGCCCAGCCGCCGGCCGTAGTCCTGGCGCAGCAGCCCCACGGGCAGGCGGTTGAGGCTGCCGGTCAAGGCGATGAAGGAGCCCAGCAGGACGGCGCCGGTCTCCCAAACGAGCCGCTGCTCGGCGAGCCCGCGCGCCACCCCCCACGCCACGCCCGCCCAGGCGACCAGAGCGGTGGCGTAGAGCAGCGGCGGCCGCCAGCGGCGCCACGCCACCGCCAGCGCGATCAGCGACACGGTGCAGCCCAGCGTCGCCCAGGCCGTCCACAGGTCGGCGTCGGGAACCTCGCCCGCCGCGGCGCGCCCGGCGCGGGCGAAGGCTCCGGCCCAATCAATGCGGACGCGGCTGGGCCGTGCGCCCAGAAACAGCCAGGCCAGCAGCGCCGGCGCCGCCCCGACCACGGCTTGGCCCAGCCACCAGCAAGGGTAGAACAGCGCCAGGTAGACGGGCCGCAGTCCGCGCATCGCCGCGTTCAGCCTACCAGAGCGCGGGGAGGCCGCGGGCGAAGCGCGCCGGCGCGGGTTGCTAAGATCAGGCGGAGACCCCTACGCCATGAATCTCCAAGGAAAGAAAGTCGCCGTCCTGGTCGAGCAGAAGTACGAAGACCTCGAGCTCTGGTACCCCGCCGTCCGCCTGCAGGAAGCCGGGGCCGAGGTCGTCCTGGTCGGTCCCAAGGCCGGCGAGACCTACCCCAGCAAGCACGGCTACCCGGCCAAGACCGACAAGTCCGTTCTCGACGTGACGGCCGCCGATTTCGACGGCGTGGTCGTGCCCGGAGGCTTTTCGCCCGACCACATGCGCCGCGAGCCGAAGTTTCGCGAGCTCGTCAGGGAGTCGGTGGAAGCCGGCAAGCCGGTGGCGGCCATCTGCCACGGTCCCTGGATGCTGTGCTCGGCCAAGGTCCTGCAGGGTCGCCGCGCCACCTCGTTCTTCTCGATTCGGGAGGACATGGAGAACGCCGGGGCGGAGTGGGTGGACGAAGCCGTGGTGGTCGACGGGCCGGTGATCACGTCGCGCACGCCGGCCGATCTGGTCCCCTTCACGGTGGCCTTCATGAAGGCGCTGGCGGGCTGATTTCGCTCCTTTTCGTCGACGCGTCCAATAGGCTGGATCGAGGGCGGGGAGCGCCCTGCTTTTCCGCTTGACAGTGCGGCGACGCCACTGCTACTTTCCGTCCAATATCCCCTTTTAGGGGCTTTTTCGCACCTCGCTGTGGCGCTGTTCCACGCATGAATTGCCGGTAGGTCCAGCGGGCCTGCCGTCCTTCGGAATCCTTGCCGATTCGCGACTCGTTTGGAGAGATTGCTGGTCGAGTAGTCTTCCGGGTACGGCCCTCGGGACGCTTCTAACAAGCGCCCCACCGGTCTCGGAGCGGGTCCCCCTAGCCGTGGACGGTCCTAAGTTTTTCCGGGGCGCCCGAGGCGTAAGGGTCCTATCGATCGAACGTGTCTCAGGGCTTCTCGGCAGCCGTGTTTTTCGCGGCTGACAGGAGCGATTCCCATGAGTATGCCTTGCGCGCGGACTTGGTTCCGCGCAGCCGTTGCGACCGCTTGGCTCCTAGCCGCGGTCGCCGCCAACGCGCAGTCGTTCACCTCCCGTTTGGACGGCACCGTGACAGACCCTTCCGGTGCGGCCGTTCCGGGCGTGCAGGTCACCTTGCAGAACGCCAATACCGGCCAGGTTCGCACCGAAGAGACCAACGAGAACGGCTTCTACCGGTTCTCGGCCCTCGGCCCGGGTACGTATGACGTCACCGTCGAATCGCCCGGCTTTCAGCAGAAGCGCACCTCCGGCATCGTCGTGCAGGTCAACCAGACCGTGCAGATCGACATTCAGCTCGTTCTCGGCGACGTGACGGAGACGGTGGAGGTGACGGGATCGGCGCCGCTGGTCAACACCTCCGACCCGTCGGTGGCGCAGGTCATCGGCACCAAGAGCATTGAGGACCTGCCCCTCAACGGCCGCGACTTCCTCTCACTCGCCATGCTCACCGCCGGCGTCGAGCAGCGCAAGACCAGCCGCGGCAAGCTCAGCGTGAACGGAACCCGCGGCAACGGCCTGGGCTACCTGTTCGACGGCGTGGACGCCAATGACGCCAACGCGATCTTCCAGTCGCTGACGCCCTCGCTGGAAGCCATCCAGGAGTTCAGCATCCAGACCAGCAACTACAGCGCGGAGTTCGGCCGCAACGCCGGCGGACAGATCAACCTGGTCACCAAGTCCGGCACGAACGAGCTGCACGGCACGCTCTTCCACTTTCTGCGCAACGCCAAGCTCGACGCCAAGAACTACTTCGTGCCGCACGGCGACCCCAATCCGCCGTTCAAGCGCAACCAGTTCGGCGGCGTGCTGAGCGGGCCGATCATCAAGAACAAACTGTTCTATCTGGGCAACTACGAGGGCTTCCGGATTCGGCAAGGCATCACGGCGCTGGCCACCGTGCCGACCGCGGCCGAGCGCGTGGGCGACTTCTCGCAGACGTTCAACGCCAATACGGGCGCGCTGATCGTGGTGAAGGACCCCGCCACCGGGCAGGCGTTTGCCAACAACATGATTCCGACCCAGCGGCTGGACCCGACCGGGCTCAAGATCCTGGAGCTGTACCCATTGCCGAACCGCTCCGGCGCCCAGAACTTCGTCTCCAGCCCCAGCTCTTCGTTCGACCAGGACGCCTACACCGGCCGAGTGGACTATCAGGCGACCGAGAAGGATTCGCTGTTCGGCCGCTACTTCGCGACCAAATCGAACGAAACCAACCCCTTCGGCCGCGTGAACGGAGCGGGCGGCACCAACGTGCCCGGCTTCCCGGTCATCATCCCGGTGCTGGCGCAGAACGTGTCGTTGAACTGGACGCGGATCTTGAGCCCGTCGACGGTGATGGAGCTGCGCTCGGGCTACCACCGCTACTACACCGGCCGAACCCAGGACACCAGCCGCAACCTGCTCGAGTCGCTGGGCATCGAGGGCCCGTTCGAGCCGGCCGAGATCAACGACGGCTCGCCGCTGATCTCCATCACCGGGCTGACGACGTTGGGCGACCGCGGCGAGCTGCCGCAGATCCGCCCGCAGAACACCTACCACTTCTGGGGCTCGGTCTCGCACACGGTCGGCCGGCACAGCCTGAAGATGGGCGCCGAGCTGCGCGCCTTGCAGGAGAACCTGATCCTGGCCTCGACGGTGCGCGGCAACTTCGTCTTCAACAACACCTACACGGGCTACGCGCCCGCGGACGTGCTGACCGGCTTGCCCACGCGCGTCTCCTACACCAGCAACTCCTACATCACCGGCATGCGCGACAAGCAGATCGGCGGCTACTTCCAGGACGACTGGAAGGTGTCACAGAAGCTGACGGTCAACCTGGGGCTGCGCTACGACTTCTTCCACCCGGTGTATGACCGCTACGACCACCGCGCCAACATCGACTTCACGACCGCCGAGCTGGTGCGGGTGGGCGAGAACGGCCTGAGCCGCGCCGGGTACAACAAGGACCTCAACAACTTCGCGCCGCGCCTGGGCTTCGCCTACACGCCCTTCGGCGACGCCCACACCGTGGTCCGCGGCGGCTACGGAGTGTTCTACGACAAAGAGAACTTCAATACCCACATCAACCTGTTCCAGCAGCCGCTGTTCGCCACTTCGCTGACGTTCAACAACCCCGGCTCGATCAGCCGGGCCGTGCTGACCACGCCGCAGACCAGCACCGGCAGCGCCAACGCGCAGGAGCCGGACTTCAAGGACGCCTACTACCAGCACTGGAACCTGATGGTGGAGAAGGACATCGCCAAGGACACGATGATCAGCGTGGGCTACGTGGGCTCCAAGGGCGCGCGTCTGCCCGGCCGCATCGACCTCAACGCCGCCTACCCCGGCACGACCGGTTCGGTGCAATCGCGCCGCCCGCTGAGCCAGTACACCGGGCTCAACTACACCTACAGCGGCATGGCGTCGATCTACCACTCGCTGCAGGTCCGGGCGGAGAAGCGCTTCACCGAGCGGTTCTCGTTCCTGGGCAACTACACCTGGTCGCGCGCCATCGACGACGGTCCGCTCTACGGTAACGCGGTGCAGAACGACCGCAACACGCGTGCCGAGCGGGGCCTGTCGAGCACGCACTCGCCGCACCGCCTGGTGGGCAGCTTCATCTATGAGCTGCCGCTGCTGACCAACTCCTCCACGCCGCTGCGGATGGCGCTGGGCGGCTGGCAGGTCAACGGCATCCTCTCCGCGCTTTCTGGGACGCCCTACAACCCAACCGTCACTGCCGACATCGCCGGCATCGGCCGGGCCGGACAGCGTCCGGACCGCCTCGGCGACGGCAAGATCGACAATTGGGACCCGGAGCGCTACTTCGACGCTTCCGCGTTCACTCCGGCGGCCCGGGGAACCTTCGGCAACAGCGGCCGGAACATCCTGCTCGGTCCGGGTCTGCGCAACGTGGACTTCTCCCTGTTCAAGAACTTCCTGTTCAAGGAGAGCCACCAGATCCAGTTCCGCGCCGAGTTCTTCAACCTGACGAACACGCCCAACTTCGACCTGCCGGCGACGGCCGTGGACGCCGCCAACACGGTGGGCCGGATCAGCTCCACGCTGGCGGCCAACCGTCAGATTCAGTTCGGCCTGAAGTACATCTTCTGAATCGCCGAAGGGCAGCGGACGCCGTACAAGGCGGCGTCCGCTCTCTATTCCAGGCAGGCCGGCACGCCGACCCGGTAGCTGGGGTAGCGCAACCGGACGCCGAGCCTTTCGCGGATCGCGCGGCCGTCCACCCGGCGGTTGGCCCGACGGGTCTCATCGACCTGCTCGGGCCCGACCGATTCGGGCAGGGGAATCCCGAGCAGTTCGCAGACGAGCTCCGCGATGGCGCGCGAGGTGGAGGGCTCGTCGTCGGCCACCGGCCAGGCCCGGCTGAGATCGCTGAGCAGCGCGGCGGCGGCGAGGGCCGCCAAGTCGTCCACGTGGACGCGGGAGGTGTAGGTCTCGCCGTCCCCCACCAGCTTGTATTTTCCGGCCGGAATCGCCACCTGGACGCCGCGTCCCGGGCCGTAGATGGCCGCCGGCCGCAACACCAGCCACGACCAGGGCCCCTCCGCCACGGCTTGCTCGGCGGCGACGCGCAGGCGCTGACGCTCGGTGCTCGGCCGGACCGGCGTGGTCTCGTCCACGAAGTGCGCCGGCCCGTAAACGCCGGTGGTGGAGAGATACACGACCCGTGCGGCCAGCCCGTGGAGCGCCGGCAACAGCCGCGGCGCGGGCTCTTCGAGCCGCTCGCCCAACCGCAGCGTCGGCAAAGAGTACAGCACAGCCGCTCCGGGGGGAGTGGCCGCGGCCAGCCGCTCGCCGGCGTCGGGCGCGGCGGCGTCCCAGGGGATGACCCTGGCGCCGAGCGCGGCCAACTCCGCCAGAGACGCGGGGTCCCTGGCGGTGGCCGTGACGCGGTGGCCCTGTCCGAGCAGCGCTCGGGCGACCCGGCCGCCGGTGAAGCCGCAGCCAACGATCAGGATTTCGGCCACCGGATCGCTCAACCGACCAGCGCGAAGGCCTTCTTCATGGCCGTGGCGGCGGTCTGGGCGGCGGCCGCGTCGTCCATGGCGTTGAGGGCCTTGTTGAAGGGCTCCGGCCGCACCGGGCCGTCATAGCCGATGGCGGCCAGGGCGGAGAGGAACTCCTGCACGGGGATCACGCCGGTCGCCAGCGGCAGCTCGCGCGAGCCGTCCTGCTGCTCGATCAGGCTTAGCCCGGCGGGAGCGTCGTTGAGGTCGCAGGAAACCACGTCGGCGTTGGTGAGCGAGAGGATGTCCGCACGGTTGTCGCCGGCGGTCCACCAGTGCCAGGAGTCGAGCACGAAGCCCAGGTTGGGCTGTGCGGCCGCGGCGATCAGCTCCTTGGTCTCGGCCATCGAGTGCACGAACTGATACTTGCCGGTGATGCGCAGGCTGGGCGTGCCCACGTACTCCAGGCCGAAGCGCTGCCCGTGGTCGCGGCACACGGCGGCGATCTCGCGCAGCCGCCGGGCGGTCTGCTTGAAGTTTTCCAGGTACGTCAGCTCGTCATGGCGCGGCATCAGCCAAGTGCCGAAACGCGTCACCCCGGCCTTCTCGAAGACCTTGGCCTGCTCGGGCAGCGTCGCCATGCCCTCGCGATACTTGGCCTCGTCCTGCCGAAAGTCGACCGGCATGCCGGCGGCGGCCCACTGCAGGTTCTTCTGCTTCATCTCCGCCCGCAGCTCCTCGAGCTGCGCGTCCGACAGCTTTGCCAGATCCTCGAAGAACGGCTGTACCGACTCGTAGCCGTAGCGCGCGGCCATCTCGATCGCCTGGCGCTGGTCGGCTTTGACGCCGATGCTGCCGGGCGTGAGCGCCAGGGTGAACTTGCGGGAGGCGGCCGTGGCGGGAGCGGCGGCGAGGGCGGCTCCGGCTGCGGCCAGAAAAGCGCGGCGGGTCGGCATGGCAGGCAGTTTAGCGCGGAGACAAGGTGAGCTGCTCGGCGCGCGCCCGCTCGATCAGGCGGCTCCGCTCGATCATCTCGTCCAGGGTGAGCTGCCGCGCCTGGGCCTCGGGAACGCCGGCCTCGCGGGCGCGGCGCTTCTCCTGCATCCGGCGGCGCCGCTCCTCACGGGCTCGCTGCCGAAACCACAGCCCCTCCAACCGCTTCCGGATCAGCGCCAAACGCTGCTCAGCGGTCCGCGGCTGGGCGGGAAAAAACTCGAGCTGACGTTCCACGGCCATCGCAGAAACGCATCCATACTGCCACAGGCGGGAGGCGAACGCTCCGAACCCTACAGGCCCGCTTTCTGCAGCTCGCGGTCGATGACCTCCTCGAAGGCCTCGAGCGGCTGCGCGCCCGACAGCAGCACGCCGTTGATCAGAAACGCCGGCGTGCCGCTGATGCCCATCGCAGCCGCCTCGTCGCTGTCCGCCTGGACCTCGTCAGCGTACTCGCCGGAGGCCACGCAGCTCTCGAACTTGGGAACGTCGAGGCCCAGCTCCTCGGCCGTCCGTTGGTGCAGCCCGGCGGAGATGTTGCTGGTGGCGAACATCTTGGCGCGGTACTCCCAGAACTTGCCCTGGTCGCCGGCGCAGCGGGCCGCTTCGGCGGCCTTCATGGCCTCGGGGTGGATGCTCACCAGCGGCAGGTCCTTGAATGACCAGCGCAGCTTGTCGCCGTACTTGGTCTGCAGCTCGGACAGCGTCGGCTGGACCCGGCGGCAGAAGGGGCACTGGAAGTCCGAGAACTCCACGATCAGCACCGGCGCCTTGTCCGACCCGCGCATCGGCGCCGAATCCAGGTTGACCGGCAGCCGGGGAGGATCGAGCATCACCTTCACATCCGCGCCGGCGCGCAAGGAATCCACCAGAACCTTGCGGGCGTCCCGCTCCTGGATGTTCGTGAGCAACTGCTTGACCTGATCGCGGACGTTCTCGAGCGGCTGCCGGATGCGCGCCTTCTGCTGCTCGTAGAAGGCTTCGACGGCGAGGTCCGACGGCTCCTGCACCTTGCTCCGGACCTCTTTGGCTTCGAGCTCCTCGACGGTCACGCCGCGGCGCTTGGCCTCCTGCTCGATCAGCTTGGCGGCGATGGCCTCTTCGAGGGCGGCGTTCTTGACCTGGTAGATCTCCTGCTCCAGGCGAAGCAGCTCGCCCTGGATGTCGAGGTCCGCCTCGGTGATCTCCACCCCGCCCACCACGGCCAGCGGCTGCTTGGAACCCGCGGCGGCCGGCGCGGCGGAGCCCTGCGGCGCTCCCTGCGTGGAGCAGGCCAGGGCAAACACGATCGAGGCGACGCCGAGGCCGCGGAGAGCAAGCTGCATGATGCCCTTATTGTACGCTGCCGGCCCCAAACCCTTGAGAACTTTGCGGCTTGGCGGATGCGGATGTACAATCAGACCGGCTGACTTTGACGACGGTGCAACTCAATGTCTGAACACTTTCGCTGGACGCGCAACCGCAGGGAATTCCTGCGCGACTCCTTCGCCGGTTTCGGCTCGCTGGCCTTTTCGCACCTGGCCTGGAGCGAGGCGATGCGGGCGGCGCCGTCAGCGATGCAGGACCCTCTGGCGCCGAAGAAGCCGCACAAGCCCGCCACAGCCAAGTCCGTCATCTTCCTGTTCATGGCCGGCGGCCCGTCGCACCTGGAAACCTTCGATCCCAAGCCGCTGCTCAACGAGTTGCACGGACAGCCGCGGCCCAAGGAGTTCGGCGAGGCCAAGTACCAGTTCGTCAAGGGCGACGCCAAGATCCTGGGGACCAAGCGGACCTTCCAGAAGTACGGCCAGGCCGGCATCGAGGTCTCGGATCTGTTCCCGGAGACGGCCAAGATGGTCGACGATCTGGCGATCATCCGCTCCTGCCACGGCGACATGGTCGTCCATTCGGCGGCGCAGTACGAGCTGTTCTCGGGCCGCATCATCCCGGGCTTCCCGTCGATGGGCTCGTGGGTGGTCTACGGGCTGGGTTCGGAAGCCGAGTCGATGCCGTCGTACGTGGTGATGCCCGATCCCGACGGCGCGCTCGAAGCCGGCCAGCCGATGTACATGAACGGCTTTCTGCCGGCCGTGTACCAGCCGACGACGTTTCGGCCGGGCGACCAGCCGGTGCTCAACCTGAACCTGCCCAAGGACGTCTCGTTCAACGACCGCAAGAGCACCGTGGACCTGATCAAGGCGCTCAACGAAGCGACCATGGACCCGCAGGACTACGAGTTCGACGCGCGGGTGCGGGCCTACGACCTGGCGTTCAAGATGCAGACCGAAGCGCCCGAGGTGCTCGACATCTCCACCGAGCCGCAGGAGACGCTGGACCTCTACGGCGTGGGCGCGGAGCCGACCGACGATTACGGCCGCCGCTGCTTGCTGGCGCGGCGGTTGGTGGAGGCCGGCACGCGCTTCGTGTGCGTGGTGTCCGGCGGCGGCCCCGGCAACTTGCAGTGGGACGCCCACAGCGACATCGAAGAGAACCACCTGCGCATGGCCGCCCAGACCGACCGGCCCGTGGCGGGCCTGCTGCAGGATCTGAAGCGCCGCGGCATGCTCGACGACACGCTGGTGCTGTGGGGCGGCGAGTTCGGCCGCTCCCCCGAAGCGCAAGGCGGCGAGGGCCGCGACCATCACAACCTCGGCTTTACCATGTGGATGGCCGGCGGCGGCGTGAAGGGCGGCCAAGTGGTCGGCGCGACCGACGCCATCGGTCTGCGGGCCGTCGAGAAGCCGTACCACTTCCGCGACATCCACACCACGATGCTGCACTTCTTGGGGCTCGACCAGGACGGGCTGAGCTACCTGCACCTGGGGCGCAACGAGCGCCTGACGCAGGTGCACGGCCGGGTGATCGAAGAGATCGTGGCTTAGATCGGTGCGGACGCTTACTTGCGTCCGCTGATCAGGTCGTTCGGCTCCAGGCCGCAAGCGCCGATCGCGCCAGCGAACTCGCCGGGGTTCAGGAAGTCCATCTCCACTCGGCCCCAGGCGTTCGAGCCCCGATTCTTGCTCTCACACTTCACTTGGTCGTTCTGGGACTCGACCCAGTAGCCCGCCAGTCGACCGTCTTCCACTTGGCCGAAGATCTGACCGAAACGTTGATTTCGGAAGTAATAGCCCTCGGCTCGGCCGGTATCATCGACGGCAAAGACGAGATAGCCGCCCCCGGCGAGATGGTACTTGCCGCTCAGGGAAGCCCCGGCGTCCAATCCGGGTCCGATGGCCTTCTTCGCCACGCCCAGCGGGGCGAGCAGCAAGACTGCGGCAAGCGCGCCCAGGATCGACAGCTTTCGAATCCGCATTCAGTCACCCCCTGGTGGTGAATACGATCCGGTCTCGGAACGGGTTTCGAATTTCGACGATTAGGGGACGAAAATGAACTCGGTGGTGTTGAACAGCACGTGCGCCAAGTCCGCCCAGGGGCGCTGATCGGACGCCGTGGCGGCGCCGTGCCGGTCGGCCTGCTGGGCCAGGAAGGCGCGGATCTGCCGCAGCTCGCGCGCGCTCGGCGGACGGCCCAGCGCCCGCAGATACATGTCGGCGATCCGCCGGTCCGGGTCAGAGACGACCTCCAGCTCCCGCTGCGCCCACTTCCCGGCTTGGTCCTGGATCAACTCGTTGTTCAGCAGCATCAGCGCCTGCGAAGGGACCGCGGAGACCCCGCGGCGGCCGATGGTGGTGAACGGCTGGGGGTAGTCGAAGGCCAGGAACAGCGGCGTCAGAAAGTTGCGCCGCGGCTGGATGTAGATCGAGCGCCGGCCGTCGCCGTCGAGCGGCCCGGATTCCGGCTTGCCGCGCCCGTCCTGGTAGGCGCTGATGTGCGGCGGCACGCTCGGCCCGCCCAGCTCCAGCCGCAGCGTCCCCGCCACGGCCAGCACGGCGTCGCGGATGGCCTCGGCCTCCAGCCGGCGGACGGGCATGTGAGACAGCAGCTTGTTGGCCGGGTCGACTTCGCGGGCGCGGTCCGAGGCCGCGCTCTGCCGGCGGTAGGCGCTCGACAGCAGGATCCGCCGGTGCAGGTGCTTGACCGACCAGCCATGCTCCATGAAGTCGGCGGCCAGCCAGTCCAGTAGCTCCGGGTGTGTGGGGCGGTCGCCGGTTTGGCCGAAATTGTCGGGGCTGCGCACCAAACCCTCGCCGAAATGGTGTTGCCAAACGCGATTCACCAGCACGCGGGCCGTCAAAGGATTCTGGGGGCTCGCCGCCCAGGCCGCCAGCTCCAGGCGCCCGGAGCCGTCGGCGACCGGCGGCTGATCCGGCCCGGCGACGATCTGCAAGAAGCGCCGCGGAACCTCTTCGCCCAGGTTCTTGTGGTTGCCCCGCTGGTGGATGCGTACGTCGTGCGGGTGATGATCTCGGCTCGACATGGCGTACTCCGACGGCGGCAGGGTCCGCGCCACCGCATCTCGCCGCGCCAGCAGCTCCGGCGCGGGCGGGGCGCCGGCCGCGGGCGCCGGGGGATCGGCGGGCGGCTCGGCGTGCTCGGAGAACACGATGCGGTCCACGGCGATCCAGCCTTCGCGGCTGCGGTCGACGATCTGGAAGTAGCCGACGCGCCCCTTCTCCTTCACCAGCCGCACGGTCACCCATTCGAACCCTTCTTCGCCCGGCGCCGCCATGTTCTGCGACGGGTGGTCGTCGGCCCACAGGGTCACCCGGATCGGCTCGCTCTCCTTGCGGCGTTTGTCGCCCTTGGTCCCCGCCATGCGGATGTGCACGAACGTCGAGGGGATCTGGAATTTCTCGGTGGTGAGGATGCCGGTGAGCTCCGCCGCGCCGGCCGGCGCCGAGTGCGCCAGGGGGCCGCCGAGATCGCCCGCCAGCGGCGCCAGCGCGGGAGAGCCCTGCGAGGGCTCCGCGCCGAAGGCGGCCCCGGCGATGTCCCAGCGGCCGTAGCCTTGGGAGAAGTCCTCGAAGACGGTCTCGTTGTCGCGAGCCGGCGCAGGGGGCAAGGCCTCGGGCCGGGGAGCGGTTCGCGCTTCGCGGTCGAGCGCGACGAGCCGGTCCCGCACCGCCTGGATCGCCGCGCGGCGCTCGGGGCTGTCGATCCACTTCTCGCTGATGTGCGTGGAGTGCATCACGCCGGCCAAGGCGTAGTAGTCCGCCGTGGGGATGGGGTCGAACTTGTGGTCGTGGCAGCGTGCACAGGCCACCGTCAGCCCAAAGAAGGCCTTCCCGAAGACGTCGATCTGGTTGTCCACCTGATCGGCGCGGGCCTTTTCGGAGTCGGTGGGGGAGTTGAGCACCTCCCACAGCCAGTAGAACCCCGCGGCGACCGGCGTGTCATAGGCCTTGCCGTCGGGCCGCAGCCGCGGATCGGGCAGCAGGTCGCCGGCGATGTGCTCCTTCACGAAGCGGTCGTAGGGCAGGTCCTCGTTGAAGGCGTGGACCACGTAGTCGCGGTAGCGCCAGGCGTCCAGCTTGGTGTTGTCGAACTCGTGGCCGTTCGTCTCGGCAAAGCGCATCAGGTCCAGCCAGTGGCGCGCCCAACGCTCGCCGTAGTGGGGCGAGGCCAGCAGCCGCTCCACCAGCTTCTCGTAGGCGTCCGGGGCGGGATCGGCCAGAAAGCTCTCGAGCTCCTCGGGCGTGGGAGGCAGGCCGGTGAGATCGTAGGAGACCCGCCGGATGAGGGTGCGCTTGTCGGCCAACGGCGCCGGCTCCAGCCCTTCGCGCTCCAGGCGGGCCAGCAGAAAGGCGTCGACCGGCGTGGCGACCTGCTCGGCGTAGCGCCCGGCCGAGGGTTCCGCGGGGCGGCGGACGGGCTGGAACGACCAGAACTCGCGGGCGGCCTCCCAGTCGATGCCGGCGGGGGCGGCTGGGGCCTTGGCGACCGCTTCGGCGCGCGGGTCGGGCGCCCCGATCTCGATCCACTGCCGGAAGGCCGCGATCTCTTCCTCGGGGAGCTTGCCGGTCGGCGGCATTTTCAGGTCGAGATCCCCGTAGGAGATCGCCTTGAGCAGCACGGAGTTTTCAGGATCGCCGGGCGCCACGGCCGGCCCGCGCGTGCCGCCGCGGCGGATCGCCTCGCGGGCGTCCACCCGCAGCTCGCCCAGCGCCATGGTCTCCGCGCTATGGCAGGCGTAGCACTTCTCGGCCAAGACCGGGCGGATGCGCTTCTCGAAGAACTCCAGCTCCTGGGGCGTCGCCGCCGAGAGCGCGCAGGCGAGAAGCAGGCTGAGACCGAGCAGACGCATGGACGACCGCTCACATGATAAGGCGCCGGGCCGGGTGCGTCGACACGCCGCCCGGAACCCAAACGGCCTCAAACGGGCTATCGTGGTCGGGAGATGCGCTCCCCGGCGATGATCGCGTTCCTGCTGACGGCCGGCCTGCTGCCCGCCGCGGACGTCGAGCTGGGCTCGCGCCCGCTGGAGTTGGCGGCGAAGCTCGAAGACGGCCCGCTCAAACAGACGTTGCAGGCCTGCGCCGACGGCCCCTTTCACAAGAGCGAGTTTGTGATCGGCCACCGCGGCGCTCCCCTGCGCTACCCCGAGCACACCAGGGAATCCTACCTGGCGGCGGCCAAGCAGGGCGCCGGCACTGTCGAGTGCGACGTCACCTTCACCAAAGACCTGGAGCTGGTCTGCCGGCACTCGCAATGCGACCTGGCGACCACGACCAACATCCTCACGACGCCCTTGGCCGCCAAGTGCTCCCAGGGCTTCTCACCCTACGACGCCGCCACGGGCAAGGCCGCCTCGGCGCGCTGCTGCACCAGCGACCTCACGCTGGCGGAGTTCCAGTCGCTGTGCGGCCGCATGGACTCCTCTAACGCCAAGGCCTCGACCGTGGAGGAGTTTCTGGCCGACGCGCCCGTCTGCTCCGGCAAGCTCATGACGCACGCCGAGAGCATCGCGCTGTTCCAGGAGCTGGACGTCCACATGACGCCGGAGATCAAGAACCCGCAGGCGCCGATGCCCTTCCACGGCTTCAGCCAACAGGACCTGATCCGCAAGATCCTAGCCGAGTATCGCGCGGCCGGCGTGGGCCCGGAAGACGTGCGCGTGCAGTCGTTCCAACTCGACGACATTTACTGGCTGCTGGAGCACGAACCGGCCTTCGGCGGCCGCGCGGTCTATCTGGACGGCGTGCGGACGGCGGACGATCTGCCCGCCTCGATGGCCCGCTTCCCGGAGTTGGCCGCGCGCGGCGTGAAGACGCTGGCGCCGCCGCTGTGGGCGCTGCTGACCGTCGACGCGAGCGGCCAGCGCGTCGCCTCCGACTACGCCAAGGCGGCCAAGGCGGCGGGGTTCGACCTCATCGCCTGGACGTTGGAACGGTCGGGCGATCTCTCCGACGGCGGCGGGTTTTACTTCCAGTCGACCGCGAGCGTCACCCACGACGAGAGCGACTACCTGGAGGCGCTGGACGCGCTGGCGCAGCAAGTGGGCGTGCTGGCGGTGTTTTCCGATTGGCCGGCGACAGCGACGTTTTACGCCAACTGCATGGGGCTAAAATGAGCGCCCGGCTTCAGCCGGGTGTTCGATGCCGAGCCAGGGGCGACCGCCAGGGCCCCGCCCTCAACGTCGCCGAAGAACGCGCCCAAGCCGCCCAGCACCCAGCTAAAGCCGGGCGCTCACTTGGTTTGTTCCAGGTAACTCAGGCCACCCCATCAAACAGCGCGCTCGACAGGTAGCGCTCGCCGGCGTCGGGCAGGATCACCACGATCGTCTTGCCTTCCATCTCCGGCTCCTTGGCGATGCGGCAGGCCACCGCCGCCGCCGCCCCGCAGGAGATGCCCGAGAGGATGCCTTCTTCCCGCGCCAGACGATGGGCGTACTCGATCGCCTCCTCGTCCTCCACCGGCTCGATGCGGTCCACCAGCGACAGGTCCAACACGTCGGGCACGAAGCCCGCGCCGATGCCCTGAATGCCGCTGTAGCCCGGCTTGATCTCCTTGCCCGCGCGATGCTGCTGCAGCACGGGGCTGCGCGCCGGCTCCACCGCGATCGAGGTGATCGCCTTCTTGCGGTGCTCCTTTAGGTAGCGCGAGACGCCCGTGATCGTGCCGCCGGTCCCTACGCCCGCTACGAAGACGTCCACGGCGCCGTCGGTGTCGTCCCAGATCTCCGGCCCGGTCGTCTCCACGTGGATGCGCGGGTTGGCCGGGTTCTTGAACTGCTGCGGCATGATGTAGCGCTCGGGGTCCGAGGCCACGATCTGCTCGGCCCGCTCGATGGCGCCGTACATGCCCTCTTCACCGGGCGTCAGCTCCAGTTGGGCGCCCAGCATCTTGAGCACCCGGCGGCGCTCGATGCTCATCGTCACCGGCATCGTCAGCGTCACCTTGTAGCCGCGGGCGGCGCCGACGAAGGCCAGCGCGATGCCGGTGTTGCCCGAGGTGGGCTCCACGATCTCCATGCCCGGCTTGAGCGCGCCCCGCTTCTCGGCGTCCCACACCATCGACGCGCCGATGCGGCACTTCACCGAATAGGCCGGGTTGCGGCCTTCGATCTTGGCCAGCACCGTGGCCTTGGCTCCGTCGGTGATGCGGTTGAGCTTGACGAGCGGCGTCCGGCCGATCGCCAGGGAGTTGTCCTCGTAGATGCGCGCCATGGGGATCTACGACAAAGTGTCTCAGATCGAGGGGTTAGATCTGCCAGTTCACCACGCGCTTGGCGCGGTTTTCTTTCCACCGCACCACCAGATCCGCAAAGCTCATGCGGTCCAGCACGCTCGACAGAGCCCGCTCCACCTTCTCCCACAACTCCGGAAACGGCGAGTCCTCGGGCAGATCGTCCTGCTGCAGCCGCCGCGCCGGGGCGATCGGGCCGTCGATGTGCCGCAGGATGTCTCCGATGGTGATGCTCTCGGCCGGCCGCGCCAAGAAGTAGCCGCCCTCGGCGCCACGCCGCGAGCTCAAAAAGCCGCCCTGCTTGAGCTGCGACAGGATCAGCTCCAGAAACTTCTGCGGAATCTGTTGGCGCTCGGCGATCTTGGCGATCTTGATGGGCTGCTCCTGCTGGTGGCAGGCCAGATCAAACACGGCGCGCAAAGCGTATTCGCCTTTGACAGAGACTTCCATGGTCGATTCTCTACTAATCTACTAGAGATTGGGGTGATGCGCGAGCCCTCTCGCATTCTTGACACCGTGCGCGCCGTGCTGATATCCCCTTAGGCGCATGCTCCGCCTCGCCGTCGTCGGCCTCCTCGTCTCCGCTTTGTTGCTGGCCCAGCAGTGGCCCTCCTACGGCGGC
Source organism: Acidobacteriota bacterium (assembly GCA_016125275.1). Classification (GTDB taxonomy): domain Bacteria; phylum Acidobacteriota; class Terriglobia; order Bryobacterales; family UBA6623; genus RI-231. The sequence continues at coordinate 116,580 of WGMB01000007.1, forward strand.
GACCCCGGCGGACGCAAGTATTCGCCGCTCGACCAGATCAGCCGCCGCAACGTCGACCGGCTCGAGCTGGCTTGGCAGTTCGACACCGGCGACTTCGCCGACGGCAAGCCGCCCTATCCGTACCAATCGGCCTTCGAGACGACGCCGCTGGTCGTCGACGGCGTGATGTATCTGACCACGCCGTTCCACCGGCTGATCGCGCTCGAGCCCGAAACCGGCAAGCAACTGTGGGCCTATGACTCCGGCTTCGACCGCGCCCGTCGCATCGGCCTCTACATCAACCGCGGCGCCACCTACTGGGCTTCCGGCGCGAAGAAGCGGCTCTTCCTGGGCAACCAGGACGGCTACCTCCACTCGGTGGACGCCTTGACCGGCAAGGCCGACCCGGAGTTCGGCGACAACGGCCGCGTCTACATCGAAGAGCTGGCGCTCGAGGGCGAGGAGCGCGAAGGCCGCTATGGGCTGACCTCGCCGACCGCCGTCTGCCGCGACGTGGTGATCGCCGGCGGCTGGGTCACCGACTCGCGGCCCAAGGGCCCCGCCGGAGACATCCGCGGCTTCGACGCCCACACCGGCAAGCTGCTGTGGACCTTCCACACCGTGCCGCGGCCCGGCGAGTACGGCCACGACACTTGGGAGGGCGACAGTTGGAAGGAGCGCAGCGGAACCAACGCCTGGTCGATCCTCTCCGCCGACCCGGACAACGGCCTGGCCTTCGTGCCGCTGACCTCGTCGTCCACGGACTTCTACGGCGGCGACCGCAAGGGCATGAACCTGTTCTCGGACTCCGTCGTCGCGCTCGACTGCAAGACCGGCGAGCGCCGCTGGCACTTCCAGACGATCCACCACGACCTGTGGGACTGGGACCTGCCCTCCCAGCCGGTGCTGGCCGAGGTCGTCCGCGACGGCAAGACCGTGCCCGCCGTGGTGCAGGTGGCCAAGACCGGCTTCATCTTCGTGCTGGACCGGTTGACCGGCGAGCCGTTGTTCCCGGTGGAGGAGCGGCCCGTGCCCCCCAGCCCCGTGCCCGGCGAGGAGTCCTGGCCCACGCAGCCGCACCCGGTCAAGCCGCCGCCGGTGGCCCGCCAGTCCATCACCCGCGCCGACATCACCAACGTCACCCCGGAGTCGCGCGCCGAGTGCCTGCAGATGATCGAGGACGCGGTGGTCGAGGGGACGGTGTTTCGGCCGATCCAAGAGAAGCTGACCGTGATGTTCCCCGGCACCAACGGAGGCCCCAACTGGGGCGGCGGCTCGTTCGACCCCGAGACGCACACGCTCTACGTGAACTCCATGGACGTGGGCGCCTTCGTGCGGATGGTCGACACCGAAGGCGGCGACCCGGCCTATCGCAGCCGCGGAACCCAGTGGGGCCGCTTCTGGGATTCCAACCAATACCCTTGTCAGAAGCCGCCGTGGGGCCACCTGACGGCGGTCGACCTGAACTCCGGCGAGTTCCGCTGGCGCGTCGTGCTGGGAGAGTATGATGAGCTGACGGCCAAGGGCGTGGCCAAGACCGGCGCCTCGAACCTGGGCGGCTCGGTGGTCACACGGGGCGGGCTGGTCTTCATCGGCGCGACCAATGACAAGCGTTTTCGAGCCTTTGACAAGGATTCCGGCGAGCAACTGTGGGAGTACCGCATGCCGGGCAGCGGGCACGCCACGCCGATGACCTACCTGGGCAAGGACGGCCGCCAGTACGTCGCCATCGCCTCCGGCGGCGGCAACAAGTACAACGACAACTACCTGGCGACGCTGCTGGTGTTCGCGCTGCCGGAGGGCGGCCGGTGAGGCTGGCGAAAGCCGCCCTGGCGCTGCTGGCGTTGGCCGCCGGGCTGTGGGCCCAGCGCGGCGTGACCGAGTACGTCAGCCCGCCTGAAAACCTGCCGCGAGCCGTTCCGACGCAGCCCATCGCCTTCAGTCACAAGGTTCACGTCGCCGCCGGCGCCCAGTGCCTGGACTGCCACCCGACAGCGACGAAGAAGGCTCGCGCCGGGCTGCCGAAGTTCGAGGACTGCATGCTCTGCCACCAGACCATCGCGACCGACCGGCCGGAGGTCCAGAAGCTGGCGCTGCTGGCCGGGCAGAAGATCCGCGTGGACTGGAACCGGGTCTACCAGGTCCCCGAGTTCGTCTTCTTCAACCACCGCAAGCACCTGGCCGCTGAGCTCGAGTGCGGCCAGTGCCACGGCCCGGTGGAGAGCCGGGACGTGCTGGCGCAGGAGCTGTCGACCTCGATGACGACCTGCATGAACTGCCACGCCGAACGCAACGTCTCCAACCACTGCTACTTCTGCCATGACCTCGGACAATAAACGCCTCACCCGCCGCTCCCTGCTGGCGGCCGCCGCGGCCGCGACCGCCGCTCCGGCCGCCGTCAAGACGATGCACCAGGGCCGTCCCGCGCTGGTCCTGAAGGGCGACCGCGCCGGCTTGGTCGTTGACCTGCTGGGCGGCTCGTTCGTGGACTTCCGGCTGGCCTCCAAGGACCTCAACCCGCTGGTCTGGGCCAACGAGGGTCCGACCGGCGAGGCCCGCTCGATGAGCCACTTCCTGTGCCTCGACCGCTGGGGTTTGCCGTCGGAGGCCGAAAAGGCCAACGGCATGCCGGGGCACGGCGAGGCGACCAAGGTCCCCTGGACGACGCTGCGCGAGCCGGCCCGCCAGGGCCGCTTCATCGAAGCCGCTCTGTCCGCGCGGCTGCCGATGGCCGGCCTGCGCGTCGAGCGCACCGTACGGCTCTCGGCCGAGGGGACGGCCTTTCACGTCGAAGAGACCGTGACGAACGAGAACAAGCTGGGCCGCATCTACAACATGGTCCAGCACCCCACCGTGGGCCCGCCGTTCCTGGACGAAGACACTGTGGTCGACTCCAACGCCCGCCAGGGCTTCATGCAGTCCAGCCCGATGCCGAACCCCGAGCATCCGACCGTCGTTTGGCCGCAGGCGCTGCAGGGCGCCCAGCCGGTGGACCTGCGGCGGCTGCACGACGACCCCTTGCCGAACGTGGTCTCCTACGTCCTCGACGAAGAGATGGGCTGGGTGACGGCGGCGAGCCCCTCCAAGGGGCTGCTGGTGGGCTACGTCTGGAAGACGGCCGAATACCCCTGGCTGAGCATGTGGCGGCACGTGGCCGACAGCAAGCCGCTGGCGCGCGGACTGGAGTTCGGCACCACGGGTCTGCATCAGCCCTACGGCATTTTGGTGGAGAAGGGCCGCATCTTCGGCCGCAAGCTGTTCGACCACCTCGACACGGGCGAGAGCAAGACGCGCTCGTTCACGGGATTCCTGGCCGAGATTCCCAGCGATTTTCAAGGCGTGCAGAAGGTGACCGCGGACGACCGCAAGGCCACGATCCTGCCGCTGGGCGCAGGCCCCGCCATCGAAGTGACGCTGTAGGGTCGAGCGCAAAAAGAGCCGCAACCGTGAGGTTGCGACCACGGAGGCCTTGAAACAGCCGTGATCGCGGCCTCACGGCCGCGGCTCCTTTGCGCGAATCGATGCTGTCTGGTTAGTCGCTCACGCAGGGGTTGCGCAGCTCGCCCAGGCCTTCGATCTTCACCACCACGTCGTCGCCGGGCTTCAAGAAGATCGGCGGCTTGCGCGCAAAGCCCACTCCCGGAGGCGTGCCGGTCGAGATGATGTCGCCCGGCTCGAGCGTCATCACGGTCGACAGGTAGTTCACCAGGTAGGGGATGTCGAACACGAACTGGCTGGTGTTCGAGTCCTGCAAGGTCTGGCCGTTGAGGTCGAGCGAGATGCGCAGGTTGTGCGGGTCCTCGATCTCGTCCTTGGAGACCAGCGTCGGCCCCATCGGTCCAAAGGTGTCGAACGTCTTGCCGATCGTCCACTGGCTGGTGGCGAGCTGGTAGTCGCGGGCCGAGACGTCGTGCACGATCGTGTAGCCGAAGATCACGTCCTTCCAGTTCTCCTTGGGGACGTTCTTGCAGGTCTTGCCGATGACGAAGGCGAACTCCGCCTCGTAGTCGACCTGCTTGGAGACCGACGGCAGCACGATCTCATCGCCGTTGCCGCAGATCGCGTTGGGGTACTTGGTGAAGACCGTCGGCAGGTCCGGGATGGCCATGCCGGACTCGATGGCGTGGTCGCGGTAGTTGAGCCCGATGCAGATGAACTTGTCGGGCTTGGGCACGGGGGCGTGGAGCTTGACCTCCTCCAGCTTCGGCGCGCCGGGGTCGGAGAAGAGACCCTGGGCGGCGGCGATGGCTTTTTCGCCGTCCCGCAGGAAGCTGATCACGTCCGCATAGCCGATCCGGCCGAGCGAAACAACGCGTCCGTCGAGGACGATTCCGGCCGCGGGCGCGGCGCCGGCGTGGGAGTAGGTCACCAGTCGCATAGACGGACCAGGATAGCAGGAGAAGCCCCCGGTTCGAGGCCGCCGCGGGCCGATTCCAATCGCATCGCGGCGGCAAAGACGCTGGAGATTCCCTCGCCGCAATGCGCCGGAAAAATTCTTCCAGTCCCTCGTATTTTCTACCTGGTGGAAACGGCTGTAGGGGCGTTTGGTATCTTCTAAGTTTATAGAAATCAATGTTCTGTGCGTTTGGCACGGGAGTTGCTTTAGATCCAGCGACCAAGGAGAAGCGCCATGAATACCTTCCAAAAACCCTGGCTTGCCGCCACTGTCGCCCTGGGCCTGTTGGCCGCTTGCAACCAAGGAACTGAATCGACGGAGATCGAAAGCCCCGAGCCGCCGGCTTCCCAAGCGGCCGACTCAGGCGCCGGATTCCACCCGCTGCAGGCCATCGGCCTGTCTAAGCCGGAGGTTCCGCCGGCCACGCTCGCAGCCGGCCAGCGCGTTCAGGTCCGCACCACCTCCACCCTGTCGACCAAGTCGAACTCTTCCGGCGAGACCTTCACCGGAACTTTGGCCGAGCCGGTGATGGACGGCGACCGCGTCGTGTTTTCCGCCGGCGCTCCGGTGACCGGCCGGATCGCCTTCGCCGATAAGGGCGGACGCGTCAAGGGCGTCGCGAAGATCGGGCTGGAGGTCACTGAGATCGACGGCGTGAACGTCAGCACGAAGTCTTACGTCGCTCAGGCCAAGAAGACCCACACCAAGGACGCCCAGAAGATCGGCATCGGCGCCGGCGCGGGCGCCATCATCGGAGCGATCACGGGCGGCGGCAGCGGAGCGGCGAAGGGCGCCGGAGTCGGCGCCGGCGCGGGCACGGGCGTCGTCCTGGCCACCCACGGCGATCCCGCCGTCATCCCGGCCGAGTCCACTGTGTGGTTCGAACTGTCCCAGCCGGTCACCGTCAACCTGTAATCCGCTCAACCCCCGTCCCATCCCTCTGCGACAGCCCGGGTCGATGCAACCAATCGATCCGGGCTACGCTGAGTGCAAGCGGCCCGCCGCCCTTCCCGCCATGTATTCGCCCCGCCTGCTCGATCACTTCGAGAATCCCCGCAATCCCGGCAAGCTCGATCCTCCCGCCGTCTCGGTGCGCGTGGAGAATCCGATCTGCGGCGACATTCTGGAGCTCTCGGCGCTTTGGGAAGGCGGTTGCATCGCCGAGGCCCGCTTTCAGGCCAAGGGCTGCACCGCGTCGATCGCGACCGGGTCGGCGCTGACTGAGTTGCTGCTGGGCAAGTCGCCGGCCGAGCTCGAACGGCTCGACAAGGCCGGCATCGAAGAGGCTGTCGGCGGCTTGTCGAACGAATCCAAGCACGCCGCCGTGTTGGCCCTCGACGGCGTCAAGGCCTTGGCGCGGGCGGCCAAGTCGGCGAGCTGATCGCGCGCACGGCCTCGGCCGTCGGCAACTCCGCCAGGATCTCGCCGACGGTCTTGTCGAGCGTGGGGTGCCGCCAATCTGCTGCAATTTCCGCCAACGGCTCCAGCACGAACCGGCGCAGATGCATTCGCGGATGCGGCAGCAAGGGCGCGTCGTCGCGCAGCAGAGGGCCTGAGGCGTCGCGCCACAGCAGCAGGTCCACGTCCATCGTCCGGGGGCCGTTGCGGATGGAGCGGGTGCGCTCGAGGGCTTGCTCGATCGCCTGGGCCCAGGTCAGCAGAGATTCGGGCGAGAGCTCGGTTTCGAGCCGCAGGCAGGCGTTGAGAAAGTCTCCCTGCTCGGCGTAGCCCACCGGCTCGGTCTCATACAGCGAGGAGATCGGCCCCACCCGGCCACACTCCCGCAGCCGCCGGATCGCCGTGCGCAGTTGCGCCTCGCGGTCGCCCAGGTTCGAGCCCAATCCGATCAGGACTTCAGCCATGGCGCGAGCGATAGACCTCCACCGCCGCCGCCGCCGCGCCGAAGCTGCGCAGCGCGGACGGCTTGCGCACCAGCAGCCGCACCGCCTCGGCTGGGAACTCAGCCAGGATCTCAGCCGCCATCTCCTCGGCCAGCGTTTCCACCAGACGCCGCTCCCGCTTCATGCCGACCGCCAGGATCAGCTTGCAGACCGCCGCGTAGTCGATGGTCTTCGAGAAGTCGTCGCCGGCCGCCGCGGCCCGGATGTCGAACGACAGCTCGGCGTCCACGCGCAGCTCCTGCAAAAAGTCCCGCTCGGCTTCGGGCACGCCGATGTGGGCGCGTACGGGGAGGTCGAGGATGCGGATCGAGTCCATCACGGGTGGGGTTGGCTTGGTCAGGCCGAGCGAACGGCGTCGATCACCTCGAGCGCCAGCCGGCACTCGCGCACGTCATGCACCCGCACCAGCCCGGCGCCGTGCAACACCGCCGCGCAGCAGGCCGCGATCGTGCCCGGCAGCCGCTTGTCGGTCGGCGGGCGGCTGGGCAACGCGCTCAGAAAGGATTTGCGCGACGGACCCACCAGGATCGGCGCGCCGAGTTCGGCAAACTCCCCCAGCCGCCGCAGAATCTCGAAGTTGTGGGCCGCCGTTTTGCCGAAGCCGATGCCGGGGTCCACGGCCAAGTCCGTCAGCCCCGCCTCGCGCGCCGCGGCCAGACGCTCGGCGAGAAAGGCTTTGATGTCGGCGACGACGTCGTCGTAGGCCACATCGCGCTGCATCGTCTCCGGCGTACCCCGCATGTGCATCAGCACCGCTGCGGCGCCGGTTCGGGCGGCCAGCGGGAGCATCTCCGGATGCCCGAAGGCCGTGACGTCGTTGATGATGCGCGCGCCCTTCCGCAGGGCTTCCGCGGCCACGGCGGGCTTGGTGGTGTCGATCGAGACAGGTTTGGCGATCTCGCGCACGATCTGCTCGATCACCGGCGCCACGCGCTCCAGCTCTTCCTGCTCGGAGACGCCGCCGGAGCCCGGGCGCGTGCTCTCGCCGCCTACATCGATGATGTCCGCGCCGCTCTCGACCATCTCCACGGCGTGGCCCACGGCGTGATCGAGCGCCAGAAACCGGCCCCCGTCGGAGAAGGAGTCCGGCGTCACGTTGAGCACGCCCATCACGAGCGTGCGCCCCGGGGGAGGCGTCAGCAACAGATCCGCCATCGCTGCCGAATATTGTGGCAGACGCCGCCTAGGGCGCGTCCTCGCCGTCGGCCACCGGACGGGGTCCGTAGAAGTAGCCGGGCCGCGTCCGCACCTTGGCGTTCGTGTAGGGCACCTGAACCTCCACGCGATGGTAGATGCCCTGCGAGTTGAGGTTGTTCGGCTGATAGGAGAGCAGGTACTGGCTGCGCAGGTCCTCGCCGATCTTCACGATCGCATCCTCGATGCCCTCATCGGTCATCGGCTTGTAGTGCTCGCCGCCGGTGGCGGTGGAGAGCGCGGCCAGAGCGTCCTTGAACACCAGATTCTTCACGCCGATGATCAGGTCGGTCACCAGCGGAATCATGTTCGGCGTAGCGTTGTTGTGGCTCTGCTGATAGGTGGTCGGCGTGGAGACCGTGCCCGGGGTGGTCGGCAGCGGGTTGATCCCGGGAGGGAAGGGGCCGCCCGGCACCGGCGGCGGATTCTTCAGCCGCGCCTTCAGCGTGCTCAGGTAGATCGGGTAGACCATGATGTTGTAGAGCTGCGCGGTGCGCATGGTCTCTCCCAAGCTGATCTTGCTGCCGTTGTCCTGGCCTTCGGCGATCACCACGATCACGCGCTTGTGGTTCTCCGGCCGGCGATTGAGCATGCGGATGGCTTCATAGACGGCGTCGCTCACGCGGATGCCGCCCGCCCCGATGCGAAAGCTGTTGAGGGCTTTCTCGACTTCCTTGGTGTCGCCGGTGAACTCGCTGAGCAGCTTCAAGCGCGAGTCGAAGCTGATCAGGGCCGTCTCGCCGAACTCGCCGAGCACCGCGTCGGTAAACAGCACAGCCATCCCCTTCACGCGGTCGACCATGCCCTCCACCCGGTCGCTGGTCTGGATGCAGATGACCATCGAGATGGGCTGAAAGCTCACGTCGAAGTTGTCGATCTTCTGCTGGACCTCGTTGTCCCAGATGGTGAAGTCGCTCTTTTCCAGGCCGTTGACGTACTCGCCCTTCGGTCCCCGCACCACGACCGGCAGGCTGACCATGTTGATCTCCGTCCGAAAGTTGATCAGATCGGGATCGTCGGAGATCGTCAGCGCTTCATCGACGTTCGGCTCCTGGAGGTTCTGCTCCTGGCCCGGCAGGAGGACGGCGGAGAGCAGCAGCAAGGCCAGAATTTGACGCATGATCTTTAAGTCTCTCAGATGTTTCAGGCGGTCTCGGCGTTACGGCGAAAGTCGCCGCTCTTGCCGCCGGTCTTCTCGAGCAGGCGGATCGGTCCGATCTCGATGGCCTTGTCCAACGCCTTGCACATGTCGTAGATCGTGAGGGCTGCGACCGAGGCGGCCGTCATGGCCTCCATCTCCACGCCCGTGGGTCCCATCGTGCGCGCGCTGGCGGTGATCCGCACCCCGCCGTCCGTCAGATCGCACTGCACGTCGGCGTGCGTCAGCGGCAGCGGATGGCACAGCGGAATCAGCTCGGCGGTCCGCTTGGCCGCCTGGATGCCGGCGATGCGCGCAATTTCGAGCGGATTGCCCTTGGGGTTGTGCGGCAGGGCCGCGATCGTCTCCTCGGAGAGAGATACGAACGCGCCGGCGATTGCGGTTCGGCGCGTCGGCGTTTTGTCGCCGACATCCACCATGCGGATGGCGCCGTCGTCGTCGAAGTGGGATAGCTTGCTCACAGCGGCAACACCGGGATGGCTTCCCCGGCGCTCCAGCCTTCCCGCTCGGCGGAGGCGACCAGATAACAGTTCGCTTGCGCCACGGCGGCCAGATCGCCGGACCCCTGCCATTGTATCGGCTCGACTCGCGCGTCGTGGTAGTCGCCGCTCAGCCGCGCCGGCAGGAAGCGCGTCAGTACGGGCTTGTGCCGGAAGTCCTTCGTCAAGCGGGCTTCGACGAACGGCAGCGGAGACTCCGGTCTTCCCGCCAGCCGGTCGAGGGCGAGCCGCGCGAACAGCTCGAAGGTGACCATCGTCGAAATCGGGTTGCCCGGCAGCCCGCAAACCGGCTTGTCGCCCGCCAGGCCGAACACGAAGGGCTTGCCGGGCTGGATCAGCACCTGGGTGATCGAGATCTCCACCCCCAGGTCGGCCAGGGCCTGCTCCACCAGGTCGTGCTTGCCCATCGAGACGCCGCCGGAGAGCAGCAGCAGGTCGGACTCCAGGCCCAGCCGGATCAGGTCCCGCGTCTCCTCCAGCCGGTCGGGAGCGATCGGCAGCACCCGCGCCTCCCCGCCGCGGCGCTCGACTTGAGCGGCCAGCGAGTAGGCGTTCGAGTTGCGGATCTGGAAGCTCTCCGGCGTGCGGTCGATGTCGACCACCTCGTCGCCGGTCGAAAGGATCGCCGCCGTCGGTCGCCGATGGACCGCCACACGGTGGCAGCCGACCGCGGCCAGCAGGGCGATCTGCGGATAGTCCAGGCGCACGCCCCGCGCCAGGACCAGCGACCCGGCCGGGGATTCGGCCCCTTGTGGAATCAGGTTCCGGCCGGCGTCCACACCACGCTCCAGGATCACGTCGCCGCCCTCGCGCCGCGAGTACTCGACCATCACCACGCAGTCGGCCCCGGCCGGCCCCGGCGCTCCGGTCATGATTTCGACGGCTTCGCCCGGCCCGACCTCGAAGCGCGAAGGCTCGCCCGCGCGGGTCTCGCCCAGAACTTTCAGCCGCGCGGGGGGCTCGGCCACGTCGGCGGAACGGACGGCAAAGCCGTCCCGCGCCGAGCGGGCGAAAGGCGGGTAGTCGCGATCGGCGCGGACATCCTGCGCCAGCACCCGGCCGGCGGCTCGCTCGAGTGGAACGACCTCCGGGAACGGCGTCTTGACGACGCCGTCGAGCTTGGCGGCGATGAGCGCGCGCGCCTGGTCGAAGGTCAGAGCGGCGGAGGACACGGCTGGCAGCTTCTTAGTGTAGGCGCGCCGCTCCCGGCGCGCCGCATGGGACGGGCCCGTGGAAGGGCCTCAGCGTTGCAGCAGCTTCTCGAAGGCCGAGCCCGGCCGCACGATCGTCTGCTCGCGCTCGGGGCCGGTGGAGATGCAGCCCATCTCCACCCCGACCTTGTCTTCGAGGTACGAGATGTAGTCGCGGGCTTCGACCGGCAGGTCCTTGTACTCGACCACGCCGGCGGTCGGCTTCGACCAGCCCTTGTGGATCTCGTAGACCGGCTCCACGGCTTCGTAGACGTGCGCCAGCGCGGGCATGTGCCGCAGCAGCTCGCCCTTGTAGCGGTAGCCGACGCAGACCGGGATCTCGTCGAGGTAATCGAGCACGTCGAGCTTGGTCAGCGCCACCGACGAGAAGTGGTTGACGGTATGGGTGTAGCGCGCCAGCGGAATGTCGAACCAGCCGCAGCGCCGCGGACGCCCGGTCATCGTGCCGAACTCCACGCCGGCCTTGCGCAGCGCCTCGCCCTCTTCGCCGTGCAGCTCGGTGGCGAACGGTCCGCCGCCCACGCGCGTCGCGTAGGCCTTGGCGATGCCGATCACGCCGTGAATATGGAGCGGCGAGACGCCGGCGCCGGTGCAGATGCCGCCGGCGGTGGCGTTGGACGACGTCACGAACGGGTAGGTGCCGTGGTCGATGTCGAGCATCGCGCCCTGGGCGCCCTCGAACAGCACCTTCGAGCCGTCGGCGATGGCGTGGTTGAGCAGGTGAATCGTGTCGGTGACGAACGGCCGCAGCTTCTCGGCGAACTCCCGGTACTGCTCGACGATGGCGGAGACGTTGAGCGGCTCACGGATCTGCAGCGCTTCCGCGATGACGTTCTTTTCTTCCGCGATGGCGCGGAAGCGGGCCGGAAAGCTCTCCCGGTCCAGCAAATCGGCGATGCGCACGCCGCGGCGGCTGATCTTGTCCTCGTAGCAGGGGCCGATGCCGCGCGAGGTGGTGCCGATCTTGATCTTGCCGGGCGAGGCCTCCGAGGCCTTCTCCATCATCCGGTGATAGGGAAAGATCACGTGCGCGCGGTGGCTGATGAAGAGGTTGCCGACCACCTGCACGCCCAAGCCTTCGAGCGTCTTGATCTCTTCGAGCAGCGCCGCCGGGTCGATCACCAGGCCGTTGCCGATCACGCCCTTCTTTCCGCGCAAAATGCCGCTGGGGATGAGCGAGAGGATGAATTTTTGGTCGCCGACCCGCACCGTATGGCCGGCATTGTGACCGCCCGTGCTACGCGCTACGTAGTCAAAACGATCCGCGACAAGGTCGACAATCTTACCCTTGCCTTCATCGCCCCACTGGGCGCCGAGAACAACCACATTGGCCATAGGAATCCGTTGGTTTTCCCCCGTGGAAAACGGTTGTACAACAAGCTCTTGTTCCGGAAATCGATCGGAGCAGGGGCGGGAAAGTTGTGCGATCTACCCTCGATGATACCCCGTCGGCGCAGGTCGTGGAAAGATCGGCGGGCCCGCGGACCCGTCGCCGCGCCCCGCCGAGCGGGAGCGTACGCCCGCACCGCGCCCCCGCCGAGCGGGAGCGTACGCCCGCACCGCGCCCCCGCCGAGCGGGAGCGTACGATGGGTGTCGATGCCGAAGCAGCCGCGCAGCCGTTGGCGAAACCGGGCCGAGGCGGCCCCGGCTTGGCTGTTGCTCACCGCGCTGGCCTGGACGCCCCTGCCGTTGGCGCGCCGCTTGGCCGAAGGCCTCGCGCTGGGGCTGCGCCGCTGGACGCCGCGCTGGCGCCGCACGGCGCTGCGCAACTTGGAGCTGGCCTTTCCCGAGCGCGACGCAGCCTGGCGCGAAGGCGTGTTGCGGGAGAGCTACCGCAACCTCGGCCGGGTACTGCTGGCGCTGGCCAAGGCCCCCCGGCTGACCGCCGCCAACATCGGCGACTGGATCGAGTACGAAGGCTACGAGCACTTTCGCGATGCGCTGGCGAAGGGGCGCGGCGTCTTGTTCCTCACGGCCCATCTGGGCAACTGGGAGCTCAGCGTGGCCGCCCACGCGCTGTTCGGCCACCCCATGCGCATGCTCGTCCGGCCGCTCGACAATCCCTTGCTGGACCGGCTGATCGAACGCCGGCGAACCCTGCACGGCAACCGGCCGATAGACAAGAACAACGCCGCCCGCGAGGCCCTCAAGGCCCTGCGGGCCAACCAAGCCGTAGGGATCTTGGCGGACCAGAACGCAGCCGGCGACGACGGCCTGTTCGTCGACTTCTTCGGCCGCCCGGCCCGCTCGACCAAGTCGGTGGCGCTGCTGGCGGCCCGCACCGGCGCCGCCGTCATCCCCGGGTTTGCGTTCTGGAACCCCCTGCGGTCCCGCTACGTCCTCAAGTTCTATCCGCCGCTCGTCATGGCTGACGGCGGCGACCGGGAAGCCGATTTGCGCGAAAACACACAGCGCTGCCAGACGGCCATCGAAAGGGCCGTGCGGGAGAGGCCCGAGCAGTGGCTGTGGATGCACCGCCGCTGGAAGAGCCGCCCTCCCGGCGAGGAGATCCTCTATTGACAAACTGCCCGGAGTTGAGGTCGGCTTCCGGTGTGCAGGCTATACTGACCTATGTTTCAATGCTGTCGCTTGCACGGCGGGATCTGGGAGGCACGAATGGCAATGCGGGCGCGCTGGTCGCAAATCGTTGGAATTAGCTTGTTTCTGGGCCTGACGGCGGTCGGCGCCGCGGCTCCGCAGCAGGCGGCTCCGTCCACCACGGATCGCGCCGAGGCCTACTACCACTTCTCGTTGGGGCATCTCTACCGCCAGTTGGCGATGCAGTTCGTGCGCCAGGAGTATGTGGAACGCGCGATCGAAGAGTACAAGCTGGCGGCCGCGGCCGATCCGCAGGCGGAGTACGTGCGCGAGGAGCTCGTCAAGCTCTACGCCAGCGTCAACCGCCTGGACGACGCCGTGGCCGAGGCCAACAAGGCGATCGAGCAGCAGCCCGACAACCCCGAGCTGCGCAAGCTGCTGGCGCGCATCTACACCACCTACGCCCGGGACCGCGAGAACGCCTCCGCCGAGGCCATGCTCAACAGCGCCATTGAGTCCTATGAGAAGGCTCTGGAGCTCGACCCCAACGACTTCGAGGCGCTCACCGAGATCTCCGGCCTCTACCGCGCCGCCGGCCGCGACGGCGATGCGTTGAAGTCGCTCGAGAAGGCCCTGTCGATCAACCCCAACTCGCCGGAAGCCCTGGGACGCATCGCCTCGCTCTACCGCGAGACCGGCGACTCGCAGAAGAGCATCGAGGCGCTGGAGAAGGCCCTCTCCAACGCCGACGCCAGCCCCACTCTGTTGCAGGAGCTGGCCCAGAGCTACCAGCAGGCCGGCCGCCACAAGGAAGCCGCCGAGGCGCTCCAGACCCTGCTCGACCTGGTGACCGAGCGCGGCGGAAACTCCCTCCCCATTCGCCGTCAATTGGCCGAGAGCCTGACGCTATCCGGCGAGTACGAGAAGGCTCGCGAGCAGTACGAGACGCTGCTGCAAGCCGAACCGAACAATGCCGAGTACCACTTGCGGCTGTCCCAGATTGCCCGCGAGCGCCGCCGCTATGACGACGCCTGGAAGTCCCTCAAGCGGGCTCAGGAGCTGGAGCCGGATTCGCTCGAGATCAAGTACAACACCGTCCTGCTGTTGCAGACCGAGCGCCGCTTCGACGAAGCCATCCAGGCCCTGGAAGCGATCCTGACCGACACCGAGCAGCCCAGCTACGAGGGCCGCGACCGGGCGACCCGCACCATGTTCCTGGAGCAGTTGGGCGCTCTCTACCGCGAGAAGGAAGACTACGACGGCGCCATCGCCACCTACCAGCGCATCGGCGAGCTCAACCCCGAGACCGCGCCGCACGTGCAGTTGCTGACCGTCGACGCCTTGCGCGCCGCCCGCGAGTTCGACGCGGCCGACCAGGCCTCCGCGGCCGCCATCCAGCGCTTTCCGGACAACCGCGCCCTCACGATTCAGCGCGCCATGGTCCTGGCCGAGACCGGCCGGGCCGACGAAGGCGCGAGCCTGCTGCAGACTCTGCTCAACGGCGGCGACGGCGATCTCGAGATCCAGTTGCAGTTGGGGCAGGTCTACGAGAAGGGCAACGAGTTCGACAAGGCCGTGGCCGCCGTCGCCAAGGCGCAGAAGCTGGCCGAGGGCGAGCGCCAGGAGCTGACCGTGCTGTTCACGTACGGCTCGGTGCTCGAGCGCGCCAAGCGCTTCGACGAGGCCGAGGCCAAGTTCCGCGAGCTGCTGGCCAAGGACCCCGACAACTCCTCGGCTCTGAACTACCTGGGCTACATGCTGGCCGATCGCAATACCGACCTCACGGAAGCGCACGACATGGTGCAGAAAGCGCTCGACCTCGAACCCGACAACGGGGCCTACCTCGACAGCCTGGGCTGGATCTACTACCGCCAGGACAAGCTCGAGCTGGCCGAGCGCTACCTGTTGCGCTCGCTCGAGCAGTTCGGGCGCGACCCGGTCGTCCACACCCACCTGGGAGACGTCTACTTCGCCATGGACCGCAAGGACGACGCCCGCAAGCACTGGGTGCGCGGCTTGGAGGAGTGGAACAAGTCGCCGGTCTCCGACCAGGACCCGGCCGAGATCGAGAAGCTCAAGGAAAAGCTGGCCAAACTGGGCGTCAAGGTCTCCCGCGCCGACGACGAGAAGAACGAGAAGAAGAAGCCCTGAGCCGCTGCGCCGCGGACGGCGCCCGCTCCGCTTCGACCTGCTTCGAGCCCGCGACGGGGTCCCCGCCGCGGGCTCTTCCCTTTCCTGTCCTCCTATCCCTCGGCCAGCCACCCCTTCTCGAGGGAGCCCTGTAAGCGATCGCACCTGCGGTCACTCTTTCCAAACACCCGTCTTTGCTTTGTGTTTCCTAGCCCGTGTAAGAGTTTGCATCCCCTCCGAGGCATTTGCTAGGGTCTAGATCAGGCGTAGTGACTCAGGGGTCTTTGCGTCCAAAAACAGCTTGCCATGACTTCGTTGGTCATGGGTGAAAGAGCCATCCCAAGAGGGGGGATTATGTGGAAAGATTCCGTTCGGTTAGCGGGTCTGCTCCTCGTCGTCGCTGTGACGGCGTTCGGACAGGCTCAGGGTACGATTCAAGGGGTCGTTAGCGACAACTCGGGCGCCGTCATTCCCGGCGCCACAGTAACAATCACCAATGTGGACACCGGCGTCGAACGGACGACGCAGTCCAACCAGGTCGGCTTCTACTCGGTTCCGGCGTTGAATCCGGGCCCCTACAAGGCGACGGCGGCGTCCGACGGCTTTGCCCCGACGGAGCTGGCGAATCTGCGGCTCGAGGTCAGCCAGACCTTGCGTGCGGACTTCCAGCTCAGCGTCGGTTCGGTCACAGAGGTCGTCGAGGTCTCGGCGGCGGCGCAGCTCGTGCAGTCGGAGAAGACCGAGGTCGGCCAGGTCATCGATTCCAAGCGCATCCTCGAGATGCCTCTCAATGGTCGGAACTACCTGGAGCTTGCCAAATTCTCGGTCGGCGTGTTGCCGGCGCGAGACCTGGGCAAGGGCACCCGGCAGGACGGCGAGGGCGGCGGCGAAGGCGGCCTGCTCGCGATGGGCATGCACGCCGCCCAGACGAACGTACTGGTCGACGGCGCCGACAACTCGTCGCGCAACTCCGGCGGCGCCCTGGGCTTCCAGGCGCAGGCCACCAAGCCCTCGGTGGACGCCGTCGGCGAGTTCAAGGTCATTACCAACAACATCAGCGCCGAGTACGGCTACCGCATGGGCGCCAAGGTGATCGTTTCCACCAAGTCCGGCACCAACAAGCTCCACGGCTCGGCCTACGAGTTCCTGCGCAACTCCAACCTCGACGGCACGAACTTCTTCGCCAACCGCTCGGGAGCTCCGAAGCCGACCCTGCGCCGCAACCAGTTCGGCGCCACCGTCGGCGGTCCGATTATCAAGAACAAGATGTTCGGCTTCTTCTCCTGGCAGACGACCAAGGAGCGGCTGGGCCAGAGCTTCCTGTCGTCGGTTCCGACCGCGGCCGTCAAGAACGGCGATTTCTCCGGCGAGCCGAACCCGAACATGGCGATCTATGATCCGCTGACGCTAGCCGGCGGCAAGCGCGAAGCCTTCCCCAACTTCATGATCCCGTCCACGCGGTTCGACCCGGTCGCCAAGGGCATCGTGGATCTCTATCCCGATCCGAACCTGGGCGGAACGCGCAACAACTACTTCAACTCGCCCTCGGACACGATCGACTCGAATCAGTACGACATGAAGTGGGACTACAACGTCAACGACAACAATCGAGCCTTCATCCGCTACTCGATCCGCGACGAGAACGTGCTCAACAACTGCCCCCTGCCGCTGCCGGCCTGCGGCGGTACGGGTCAGACCGTGAAGTTGCCGGGCAACAACGTGGCGGCGGCGTTCCAGTCGACCTTCGGCGCCTCGATGTTCAACGAGCTGCGCTTCGGCTACACCCACTTCCCGACGGCGTTCGACATCCCGTTCACGGAGAACCTGAACTCGACCTACGGCATCAAGGGCGCCCCGGGCGACTCGCTCGGCGACGGCCTCGACCAGGGCTTCTCCTTGTTCGTGCCGGGCAGCAACTTCACCAGCGCCGGTCCGCGGGCGTTCTGGCCGAACATCAACAACTTGGATAACCTGCAGATCTCCGACAACTTCTCGATCATCAAGGGCAACCACACGATCAAGCTCGGGTTCGAGTATCGCCGGACCGACGTGCCCCGGTATCCTTCCCGCTTCCGGCGCGGCCAGTTCAACTTCAGCGGTCAGTTCACGGCGGAACAGCCGGGCAGCGGCGCCAGCCGCGGCGCCACCGGCTCCGGCATGGCGGACATGCTGCTGGGTTGGGCCAATAACGAAACCTGGGGCTTCCCCAACGGCGAAGAGATCATCTCGCCGTACATGGGCACATTCGTGCAAGACGACTGGAAGGTCACCAACAAGCTGACCATCAACATGGGCATTCGGTACGAGCGGTTCCTGCCGCCCACGTTCCCGAATCCTTCCACCCAGACGGTGTCGCGCTTCCTGACCGAGATCAACGGCCGTCCGTTCGGCGACGGCGAGGGTCTCCCGGTCGGAGCTCCGGGCGCTTGGGGTGAGGCCGAGTACCTGCCGTACTTCGTGCAGCCCACCAGCAGCAGTGACTCCGGCGGCAAGACCGACAACAACAACTTCGCGCCGCGGCTGGGCCTGGCCTACCGCGCGACCGAGAAGACGGTGATCCGCGTCGGCGGAGGGCTGTTCTACGGCGAGTCGGACAACGTGCAGGGCGAGAGCGCCCGCTTCTTTACCGGCGCTCCGCTGGCGAATGAGTTCAACGCGCAGCAGCCGTTCACGCAGACCTCTCTGTTCGTCAAGGACGGCTTCGCGCCGGTCACCCCGGAAGGCTTCCCCGCTCCCGGTCTGAGCGCCACCACGGCCCAGGACGGCGCCTGGCCGCAGTTCTACTCCGGGCAGTGGTTCCTCGATCTGCAGCAGCAGTTGCCGCTCGACACGCTGCTGACCATCGGCTACAACGGGACCTCGACCTCACAGTTGGCGTCCGGCATCAACATCAACCGGCCCTTGACGCTGGGCGACGGCTCGGTCAACGTCAACAACCGCCGCATCCGGCCGTTCTTCAACAACGTCAACCTGGTGGGCGCCCAGTTCATGAACGCGAACTACAACTCGCTCACGGTCAAGGCCGAAAAGCGCTTGACCAAGGGCTTCACGTTCCTGAGCTCGTTCACCTGGTCGCACAATATCGACTACGGCAACGAGAACCTGTTCCAGGGAGCGGCCAGCCAGGAGCGCTTCACCTACAACAAGTCGATCGAGCGCGGCAACGCCTCCCTCGACCGGCGCTTGGCGTACGTCCTGAGCACGGTGTACGAGCTGCCGTTCGGCAAGGGCAAGTCCTTCCTCAACGGCAACGGCGTGGGCCGCTGGGTCTTGGGCGACTGGCAGATCGGCGGCATCCTGTCGCTGCTGCGCGGCACCCCGGATACGAACACCTTCAACCAGAACACCACCGGCGTCGGCGGCGCCAACCGCGGCGATGTGGTCCGCGATCCGAACCTGCCGAGCTCGGAGCGTTCGATCGATCGCTGGTTCGATACCGGCTTCGTGGTGGCGGGCCAGCCCGGCCAACTCGACAACGCCGGCCGCAACCTGATCGTGGGACCGCCGACGCACAACTTCGACTTCTCGCTGTCGCGGCGCTTCTTCCTGCCTTTCGAAGGGCACATGATCCAGTTCCGCTTCGAGTCGTTCAACTTCACCAACACGGCCAACTTCGGCCGTCCGAACACCGCGGTGGGCAGCGCCAACGCCGGCATCATCACGACTGCCAGCCAGCCGCGCCGCATCCAGTTCGGCCTGAAGTACATCTTCTAGGCCACGCCTCCAACCCACGACCCGGAACCGCTGCCGAGACACCCTCGGCAGCGGTTTCTGCTTGATGTCGTCCGGACCCTTTTCGTACGGGGTTGGTTCTCACGAAATCATGGGTCTCTCCTATCCGATTCCATGGGTAGCGATCCCAGGGTTGCATCGGAGCTGTTTCGTACAAATCCTCGCTTCGACCAGGCGCCGCGCCCGGCTCTAAAACCATCGCAAGCAGCAGAAACAAAAGAACTTCCGGCCGCCGCAAAACAACCGCTCCCGAACCGCTCCCGGAGCCCCCGGAGAGCCCGAAACTCCGGGGGCGGGGGACTCTGGTTCCATTGCTGCAAGCCTTTGCAGCCTGCTAGCTTTCAAACTGCGCCTTTCCGGGGATGGGGGTCTCTGGAAGGCGAGTTTTGGGTCGAGTGGTCGCCTCCCACGTGGGAGGGCAAACGGCTGCCATGAGGATAGTCGAGAAAGCTTATGTGGAACGCAACCGTTCGAGGAGTCGGACTGTTCCTCGTCGCCGCGATTGCGGCGTTCGGACAGTCTCAGGGAACGATCCAAGGGGTCGTGACCGACGATAGCGCCGCGGTCATTCCGGGCGCAGAAGTTACGTTGACTAATTTGGACACCGGCGTCGCGCGTACGACGCAGTCCAACCAAGTCGGTTTTTACTCGGTTCCGGGCTTGAACCCGGGGCCCTACAAGGCGACGGCGACGGCGGAAGGCTTTGCGCCGACCGAGCTGTCGAACCTGCGGCTCGAGGTCGGCCAGACCTTGCGCGCGGACTTTCAGCTCAGCCTCGGTTCGGTGACCGAGGTCGTCGAAGTTTCGGCCGCCGCTCAGTTGGTGCAGTCAGAAAAGACGGAAGTCGGTCAGGTGATCGACTCCAAGCGCATCCTCGAGATGCCGCTCAACGGCCGCAACTACCTGGAGCTTGCCAAGTTCTCCGTCGGCGTGTTGCCGGCGCGCGACCTGGGCAAGGGCACCCGCCAGGACGGCGAGAGCGGCGGCGAAGGCGGCCTGCTCGCGATGGGCATGCACGCCGCCCAGACCAACGTGCTGCTGGACGGCGCGGACAACTCCTCGCGCAACTCCGGCGGCGCCCTGGGCTTCCAGGCGCAGGCCACCAAGCCTTCGGTCGACGCCGTGGGCGAGTTCCGCGTCATCACCAACAACATCAGCGCCGAGTACGGCTACCGTATGGGCGCCAAGGTCATCGTTTCCACCAAGTCCGGCACCAACCAGTTGCACGGCTCGGCTTACGAGTTCCTGCGCAACTCCAGCCTCGACGGCTCGAACTTCTTCGCCAACCGCTCCGGCGCGCCCAAGCCGACCCTGCGCCGCAACCAGTTCGGCGCCACCGTCGGCGGCCCGATCATCAAGAACAAGATGTTCGGCTTCTTCTCGTGGCAGACGACCAAACAGCGCCTGGGCCAGAGCTTCCTGTCGTCGGTTCCGACCGCGGCGGTCAAGAACGGCGACTTCTCCGGCGAGCCGAACCCGAACATGGCGATCTTCGATCCGCTGACGCTGGCCGGCGGCAAGCGCACGGCTTTCCCGAACTTCATGATTCCCTCGACGCGGTTCGACCCGGTCGCCAAGGGCATCGTGGACCTGTACCCCGATCCGAACCTGCCCGGAACGCGCAACAACTACTTCTACTCGCCGTCGGACACCATCGACTCGAATCAGTACGACATGAAGTGGGACTACAACGTCAACGACGCCCACCGCGCCTTCATTCGCTACTCGATTCGTGACGAGAACGTGCTCAACAACTGCCCGCTGCCGTTGCCGGCCTGCGGCGGTACGGGTCAGACCGTGAAGCTGCCGGGCAACAACGTGGCGGCGGCGTTCCAGTCGACCTTCGGCGCCTCGATGTTCAACGAGCTGCGCTTCGGCTACACGCACTTCCCCACCGCGTTCGACATCCCGTTCACCGAGAACCTGAATTCGAGCCTCGGCATCAAGGGCGCCCCGGGCGACTCGCTCGGTGACGGCCTGGATCAGGGCTACTCGCTGTTCGTGCCGGGCAGCAACTTCACCAGCGTCGGCCCGCGGGCGTTCTGGCCGAACATCAACAACCTGGATAACCTGCAGATCTCGGACAACTTCGCGATCATCAAGGGCAACCACACGGTGAAGTTCGGCGTGGAGTACCGCCGCACCGACGTGCCGCGCTACCCGTCGCGCTTCCGCCGCGGTCAGTTCAACTTCAACGGCCAGTTCACTGCCGAGCAGCCGGCCAGCGGCGCCAGCCGCGGCGCCACGGGCTCGAGCATGGCGGACATGCTGTTGGGCTGGGCCAACAACGAGACCTGGGGCTTCCCCAACGGCGAAGAGATCATCTCGCCCTACCTCGGCACGTTCGTGCAGGACGACTGGAAGGTCACCAACAAGCTGACCATCAACATGGGCATCCGCTATGAGCGGTTCCTGCCCCCGACGTTCCCGAATCCTTCCACCCAGACGGTGTCGCGCTTCCTGACCGAGATCAACGGCCGTCCGTTCGGCGACGGCGAGGGACTTCCCGTCGGCGCCCCCGGCGCCTGGGGTGAAGCCCAGTACCTGCCGTACTTCGTGCAGCCGACCAGCAGCAGCGATTCCGGCGGCAAGACCGACAACAACAACTTCGCGCCGCGGTTGGGCATCGCCTACCGCGTGACCGAGAAGACCGTGCTCCGCGCCGGCGGCGGCATCTTCTACGGCGAGTCCGACAACGTGCAGGGCGAGAGCGCCCGCTTCTTCACCGGCGCTCCGCTGGCGAACGAGTTCACCGCGCAGCAGCCCTTCACTCAGACCTCTCTGTTCGTGCAGGACGGCTTCGCGCCGGTCACCCCCCAGGGCTTCCCGGCTCCGGGTCTGGGCGCCACGACCGCCAAGGACGGCGCCTGGCCGCAGTTCTACTCCGGGCAGTGGTTCTTCGACCTGCAGCAGCAGTTGCCGTTCGACACGCTGCTGACCGTCGGCTACAACGGGACGTCGACGTCGCAGTTGGCCTCCGGCATCAATATCAACCGGCCCGTGACGCTGGGCGACGGTTCGATCAACGTCAACAACCGCCGCATCCGGCCGTTCTTCAACGGCGTGACGATGGTCGGTTCGCAGTTCAACAACGCCAACTACAACTCGCTGACGGTGAAGGCCGAGAAACGCCTGACCAAGGGCTTCACCTTCCTGAGCTCGTTCACCTGGTCGCACAACATCGACTACGGCGACGAGAACCTGTTCCAGGGAGACACCGGCCAGGAGCGCTACACCTACAACCAGTCGATCGAGCGCGGCAACGCCTCCCTCGACCGGCGCTTGGCGTACGTGCTCAGCACCGTCTACGAGCTGCCGTTCGGCAAGGGCAAGTCCTACCTCAACGGCAACGGCGTGGGCCGCTGGATCCTGGGCGACTGGCAGATCGGCGGCATCCTGTCGCTACTGCGCGGCACCCCCGACAGCCACACCTTCAACGCCGACACCACCGGCGTGGGCGGCGCCAACCGCGGCGACGTGGTCAGCAACCCGAACCTGCCTGCCTCGGAGCGCACGATCGATCGCTGGTTCAACACCAGCTTCGTGACGGCGGGCCAGCCCTTCCAACTCGACAACGCCGGTCGTAACCTGATCGTGGGACCGCCCACCCAGAACTTCGACTTCTCGTTGTCGCGGCGCTTCTTCCTGCCCTTCGAGGGCCACTCGCTCCAGTTCCGGTTCGAGTCGTTCAACTTCACCAACCACCCGAACTTCGGCCGTCCGAACACCGCGGTGGGCAGCGCCAACGCCGGCGTCATCACCTCGGCTTCGGAGCCGCGGCGCATTCAGTTCGGTCTGAAGTACATCTTCTAGGCCGCACCGAAAAGACCAACCCAAAACGGGCGTCGCGGATCTCCGCGGCGCCCGTTTCCTTTTTCCGACACGGGGGCTAGGAGAAGCGGCGCCGGGCGACGTGCTCGCGGGCGCGGGCGGCGGTCTTTTGGTCGATGCGGCCGTCGGCGGCGTAGTACTCGATCATCTCGCTCACGTTGTAGAGCGCATGGACGGGATAGCCCTGCTCGCGCAGAATCCTGGCGCCGCCCTGCTCGCGGTCCACCACCACCAGGATGCGGGTCACTGACAGGCCGTCCTTGGCCAGCTCTTCGATCGACCACAGCTTGGTCCGGCCGGAAGCCATCACGTCGTCGAGGAGCGTGATCTCCCGGCTGCGGTCGCCGATGCCCATATAGGCGCTGGCGCCGGAGCGGCCGCCGGGGTAGTTGGCCGGCTTCTTGCGGAGCTGCCCGTAGGCGATGGCGCGGTCGCGGCCTCGCGAGGCCAGCGCCGTGGCCAGGGCGATGGGCGTGGCCGTGTCCGGAATGCCGATGACCTGCTGCGCTGCCTCCGGCGGAGCCAGCTCGCAGATCTTGTCGCACAGCGCCTTGCCCAACGCCGACAGCGTCTCCAGGTGATCGTAGAGCCTGTGCCGCAGGTCGATGAAGATCGGCGTATGCAGGGCGTACTCTTCGGCCACGCGGTCGCCGAACAGCACCAGGCCCTCGTCCCAAAAGGCTTCCAGCAGCGGATCGGCAGCGGTCTTGGGCGCGGCGGACATCGAGAGGTAGCGGCGTTCGCCGGCGCGACGGCGCAGGTACTCGATCACCGGCGGCGGCACGGCCAAGGCTTCCAGTCTAGTATCGTCGTCGAGCTCCAGGCGGAGGGAGTCGCTTTGCCCGGCCGACACCTTGCGGGGCCAGTCCGGCTCGCCCAGCAGCACCCGCCCCAGCCCGATCAGCGCCGGGCCTTGCTCCAGCGCCCGGACGCCCTGCTCGGGCAGCCCCAGGCCTCCCACTGCCATCACCGCGCAACGCTCCCCCAGGCTCTCGGCCAGCGCCGCGGCGCGCGGCCTGGCGTCGTCCGGGTCGCGCACGGAGC
This sequence comes from Acidobacteriota bacterium, assembly GCA_016125275.1. Taxonomy (GTDB): domain Bacteria; phylum Acidobacteriota; class Terriglobia; order Bryobacterales; family UBA6623; genus RI-231. The sequence continues at coordinate 140,196 of WGMB01000007.1, forward strand.
CCGCAAAGTAGTCCTTGGCGGCTACATCCAGCGCTTCCACGCCGGCCGCGCACAGCAGCTCCGCCAGCTCGAGCGTCTGGTCGAGGGCGATGCCGCCTTCCCCGGGCTCCTCGGGGTCGAGACGGTACCAGCAGGGCCCGCCGAAGGCCTCGCACACCGCTTCGACCACGGCTCGGGGAAACCGCGCGCGGTCCGCCAGCCGCGGTCCGCCCCAACGCCAAGCGCGGCTGTTGGTCTTGGCCGAGAAGAGCTGCTGGAGCAGCTCGCGGTGGCCGCCATGCAGCGCCACTCCGTCGAAGCCAGCTTGGCGGACGCGCCGCGCGGCGGCCGAGAAGGACCCGATCAGCCGGGCCGCGTCGGCCTCGTCGAGCGAGCCCGCGCCGGCGCCGGCGTGCGAGAGCTGTGCGATCGCCAACGCGCCGCCCTCGCGGATCGCCGCCGCGCAGCGCTCCAGCGACCCCGTCAGGCCGTCGTGGTCGCAGCGCCAGTTGCCCGGGAACGCCACGCCGTCCTCGGCGACGGCGCAGCCGGCCGTCACGATCGCAGCCAGCCCGCCCTCGGCCCGGCGGCGGTAGTAGGCCAACTCCGACGCTCCCGCCGAGCCGTCGGCGTCGGCCCCGAAGGTCGGCATCGGCGCCATCACCAGGCGGTTCTTCAGGAGCTTGCCCGACCGCGGCAGCCGGAACGGCTCGAACAGCTTCGCAAAGCTCACCCGTTCATCCTTGCACGCGCTTGGCGAGCCCGGCCCAGTACGGCTCCCGCAGAGCCCGCTTGAGGATCTTGCCGGTGGCGCCCTTCGGCAGCTCGTCGCGGATCTCCACCGAGCTGGGGACCTTGAAGTGCGCCAGGTGCGCCCGCACGTGATCGCGAATCTCCTGCTCGGTCGCGGTGCAGCCGGGCTTGAGCGTCACGATCGCCTTGGGCGTCTCGCCCCACTTGGCGTCCGGCACCCCGATGACGGCGCACTCGCCCACCGCGGCGAGCTCTGCGATGACCTTTTCGATCTCCAGCGATGAGATGTTCTCGCCGCCGGAGATGATGATGTCCTTCTTGCGGTCCACGATCAGGACGTAGCGCTCGGAGTCCCAGCAAGCCATGTCGCCGGTCCGGAGCCACGTCCCATCCATGGCCTCGGCGGTCGCCTCGGGCTCGGCCCAGTAGCCGTCCATCACCAGGTCGCCGCGAATCTGCACCTCGCCGATGGTGTGGAGGTCGCGCGGAACCTCCGCGCCCTGCTCGTCCACCACGCGCATCTCCGCGCCGGGCAGGCCCACGCCCGTCATCGCCTGCCGCCGGATGCGCTCCTCGTCGTCCAGAGGCCCCAGCGAGGACTTGGCATGGGCCGTGGCCGCTACCGGGCCGGATTCGGTCAAGCCGTAGCCGGCGACCGCCCGGCAGCCCAGCCGCTGCTCCAGCGCGCGGATCAGCGCCGGCGACGAGGCCGCCCCGCCGAGGGTGATCTCCTCCAGGCTCGACAGATCGTAGCGGTCCAGCTCCTCGCAATGCAGCAAAGCGGTCGCCATCGTCGGCACCATCGAGAACGACGTCACGCCCTCGCGCTCGATCAGCTCGCAGACGACCTTCGGCTCAAAGCGCTTCAGCATCACGTGGCGTCCGCCCACCAGCGTGACCGTGTGCGCGCGGCCCCAGCCGTTGGCGTGGAACAGCGGGATCGAGTGCATCTCCACCCGCTTGTCGGCCGCCCTGAGCCCGTCGAGCCGCTGCGCCCCCAGCAGCACCCCGATCGCGTGCATGTAGAGCGTACGGTGGCTCAGCATCACGCCCTTGGGGCGGCCGGTGGAGCCGCTGGTGTAGAACAGCTCCGCGATGGCGTCTTCGTCGTAGCCGGTGAAGTCCGGCTCGCTCGGCTCGGCCGCGGCGAGCAGCCCCTCATAGCCGGGCCGTTCGACCCAGTCGGGCAGGTCGGCGCGCTCCTGCAACGAGAGCCAGCGCAGCTCCGGGCGCTGCGCCCGCAATGCTTCCGCCAGGGGCAGAAACTCCGGGTCGAACAGCACCAGCTTGGAGCCGGAGTGCCGCAGGATATAGGTCTGCTCTTCCGGCGCCAGCCGGACGTTCAATGACAGCAGGATCGCCCGGGCCATCGGCGCGCCGTAGTAGAGCTCCAGCAGGTGGTGGCAATTGAAGCTCAGGCTCGCCACCCGGTCGCCCGGGCCGATCCCCAGCGCCTTCAGCCCGGCGGCCAGTCGGCAGGTTCGGTCCAGGAATTCGGAGTAGGGGATGCGCCGGTCGCCGTCCACCACGCCGACCTTCGAGGGGTACTCCTGCGCGGCGCGCAACAGGCAGCGGAGGGGAGTCAACGGTAGCTTCATGCGTCGCGCCCCGGGACTCAGCCGCCTTGGGGCTCGACAGATTCCAACAGATTGCGCCCTCCGCTGTCCAGGATCGGCGGGGCTTTCCGAACGCCGGTTAGGGTTTGGGCCGCAATTGGATGCGCAGGCCCGAGGCCGAGGCGTCCACCGAGGCGTCCATCGGCTTCTCGAGGTCGATGACGACGCGCACCGTCGGCGGGTCGAGCTTGAACTGCGAATAGCGTACGCGCTGCACGCCGTTGCGGCCGACCTCGACGGCGCCGACCTTGCGGTCGGTCGTCAGGGTTCCGCCGGGCAGGTCCACGACCAGCCGCTCCGGGCTCCGCAGCGCCATGGTCTTGTACTGGGCGGCGCCGCTGGAGGCGAGCAGCACGCTGACCCCGTCGCCGGCCTCCTCGAACGAGACCGCCGTGACGTCGACGCCTCCCGTGGCGGGCGGCGGAGCCGGCGGACGGCTCTCCGCGGCCGGCTTCGGCGCGGGTTTGGGCGCCGGTTTGGGGGCTGCGCTCGGCGCGGGCCGAGCCGGCGGCGGGCCTTCGGCCTTGGCCGCCGTGCGGACGACCGTCGGCTGGGCGGCCAGGGCTCGGTCGGCGCCGCCCGAGGGAGCCTTGGGGGCCGGTTCGGCCTTGGTCAGCGTGGGAGGAGGCGCCTCGCCTTGCAGCGGACGGGCGATGCGGAAGGTGATGGAGGCGCTGCGCGTGTCCGGGCGAGCGCTGCCGCGGTTGAAGACCGTGGCGCTCGAGGGGTCGTTGCGGTAGCCGCCGCCGCGCAGCACCCGGTACACGCCCCGGTCCGGCCCCCGCGGATCGAGCGCCGGAGCCACCGCGTAGTAGTTCGGGGAGTACCAGTCGGCGGTCCACTCCCACAGGTTGTAGCCGACCGCCCGCAGGCCGAAGGCGTTCTCCGGCGGCGCGGGCGCCGCGTCGGCGTCGGCGGTTTCGAGCGGCTCTTCGCCCCAGGGGTAGCGCGCGCCGTCCAAGCCGCCGCGGGCCGCCCGCTCCCACCAAGCTTCGGGGGGCAGGCGGATCTCGAGCCCCGTCCGGGCGCTGAGCCAGGCGCAGTAATCCACGGCGTCCTGCCAGCTCACGTCGGTGACCGCCGCCGCTGGCGTTTGGTCGCTGCTCACGTGGGCGGGCTTGAACTGCCAGAACTCCTCATTCGTCACCGGTTGGGCGCCGATCTCGAAGGGAGGCGTGCGGACGCGGTGCGCCGGGCGCTCCCACCCCGCGCCGCGGTTCGAGCCCATCTCGAACTCGCCGGCCGGAATTGAGACCATCGCCGGAGCGTCGATTTTTTGGCTTTGCGCGGAACAAAACAGACCGCACGCCAGCGCCAACGCGCAGGCCGATATGGGGCGCTTCATCATGGGCGCTATCGATTGTATAACCTTCGTTCTAGGCGGCATAGGAGACGTCGGGTCCCTCCTCCGAGTTTTGCAAGCTCTAGCGAAAAAGAACTTGTAATTTAGGTGACATGCCTGAGACTCTGTCTTTAGAGAATTCGTCAGAATCACACTGGACCTAGAGTCCTCCGATGTAGTTCCCAAGGAGTTGAGTCAATGCCCCCCCCATTGCACAACCTCCTCGCGACTCAATTCCTGCCGCTGTGCCTGCTGGGGCTGGCGGTTTTGCAGGCGCCGGCGCAGGTTACTGCGCCGCCCGCCGCGCCGGATGTTTGGCGCGAGAAGATCGAGGAAGGTCAGAAGCTGCGCAACCAGGAGCGCTTTGACGAAGCCGAGAAGGCCTTCGTCGAGGCGCTGGAGGCTGCGCGGCGTTTCGGTCCCGGCGACGTCCGTCTCGGGGCCTGCCAGAACACCCTCGCCCTGTTTTACCACTCTCGCGGCAAGCTCGAAGCTGCTGAAAAGCTCTATCTGCAAGCAATCGAGACGCTCGACGAGGCCGTGGGCGAGAACCACCCGGACATCGCTAAGGTGCTCAGCAGCCTCTCGGCGCTGTACCTGAGCCAGGAGCGCTCCGCCGAGGCCCGGCCGATCGCCGAACGCCGGCTGCGGCTTGTGGAGTCGGCCGCGGGGCCGGATGACCTCAAGCTCGTCGACCCGCTCAACAGTCTCTCGCTGATCGCCTTCATCGCCGGCGACTTCGATGAGGCGGAGAAGTGGCAGCTCCGCTCGCTCCAGATCCTCGAAGGGCACTACGCCCAGAGCAGCCTGGAGATCGCCGCGGCGCTGAGCAACCTCGGCGTGATCTACGCCGCCGACGACAAGTACCAGCGAGCGGCCAGGGCGCTGGAGCGCTCGCTCGAGATTCGCGGCAAGGCCGGCGACGTGGAGAGCGCCGCCGCCGCGCGCGACAAGGGGCACCTGGCCGAGGCCTACGCCGCCCGTCTGCAGTACGCCGAAGCCGAGATGTTGCTGCAGGATTCCCTGCGGCTGCGGGAGAAGGCCATCCCCGAAGAGCACCCGGAGATGGCCACGGCGCTGAACAACCTGGGGGAGATCTACCGCTCCCAAGGTATGCCCAAGGAGGCCGAGCAGAGCTTCCGCCGGGCGCTGAAGATCTGGATGGCGATCGCCGGACCCGATCACCTGGAGACCGCCGTGGCCGCCCACAACTTGGCGACGGCGCTGCGGGACCAGAAGCGCTACAGCGAAGCCGAACAGCTCTTCGAGCGCTCCCTGCGGGCGTTCACCGCCGAGCTCGGCCCCACCCACCCAAAGGTGACCCAAGTCAGCGAGGCCTATGAGGAGACGCGGCGGCTGGCGCGGATCGCCGCCGCGGCAGGCCCCATGTTCTCGCGGGGTGTCCTGGCGCCCTGAACAGTACCTTGCACCGATGGTTCACGGCCCCGGCCCTGATACACTGAGGGTGTTTCAGGGGTTGGTCAAGATCGGAGTGACAAACTGGGGAGGTTCCGGGCTGATTCGCCGAAGGCGCTATCCGGCCATGGTCTTGGCATTGCTCGCAGCGCTCGTCGCGGCGGGCTTTGAGCCCTTGGCGCGCGCTCAGCCGGCGGATTGGGATTCGGTGTTCGAGCAGGGCTCGGAAGCCTTGGCGGGCGGCGATCTGGCGCGAGCCGAGTCGTCGCTGACCCTGGCCGAGGAGCTGAGCCGCAATCTGCCCGCCAACGACCCCCGCCGCGCCCGTTCGCTGATCAGCTTGGCGCGGCTGCATCGCGCCGAGGGCGACTACGCCAAGCCCGAGGACCTCTATCGCGCCGCCGACCCGGTCGCGCGGGCGGCCTACGGCCCCGACAGCGTCGAATACGCCCGCTTCCTCAACGAGGTCGGCCGCTACTACCACACCCGCCGCAAGTACGAGCTGGCGGACCAGTTCTACATGCAGGCCTTCAAGCTCCGCGTGGCCGCCCTGGGCAAGGAGAACGTGGAGGTCGCCGAGTCGATCAACAACCTGGCCGTGCTCTATGAGAACGAGGTGCGGCTGGAGAAGGCCCGGGTCTACTATGAGCACGCTCTCCAGATCCGCTCCAAGCTGCTCGGCCCTACGGACCTGAAGACAGTGGAGACCGAGGAGCACTTCGCCCGCCTGCTCGCCAAGCTGCAACGCAGCGAGGAGGCCGCCGAGCTCGCCTCCAAAGCGATTGCGGCCCGCCGTCCGCGGCTGCTGGAGATGATCGGCGACGCCAAGCCCTCGCCGGACGCCGTCCGCGCCGGCATCGGCGTGAAGGGGCCCGAGTTGATCGAGCAAGCCGACCCGGACTACACCGAAGAGGCGCGCATCGCCCACCACGAAGGCAGCGTGGCGCTCGACGTGGAGATCGACCGCGAAGGCCGGCCGCGCATCCTGGGTGTGGTGAAGAGCCTGGGACTGGGCCTGGACGAGAACGCCATCGTGGCGGCCCGCAAGTGGCGCTTCCGCCCGGCCCGCAAAGGGTCGGAAAAGGTCGACTACCGGGCGACCCTGGAGATCAACTTCCGATTGTTGTAGGTCCGTGAACCGTGAGCCGTAAGCGGGTCAACGGATCAACCGTCCACGGTCAACGGGCCTTGACACGCCGGGCTACCCTGGAGCTGGGAAGGGCGCCTCGGTCGGGGGCTCTGGCCCATTGCAGGCCCGTCGCGCTCGACCGCCATCCGCCGGCAAGTTTCAGCCCGCCGCCGTCATGGAGGCCGTCAAACCGAGCCAAGAAAGTCTCACTTTGGCTCAGTTTGGCTCACTCTGGCTCACTTTTCGAGAAAAAACGCCGAACCGCTAACGACCGATCCGCTCACTGCTCACTGCTCACCGCTCACTGCTCACTGCTCACCGCCCTCAAGCATCATCCCTGAGCGCCTCCGCCGGGTCCACGCGCAGGGCCCGCAGGGTCGGGCCCACGCACGCCAACCCGCAGACGCCCAACACGGTCACGCCGTAGAGCAGGAGCGCCGCGGCCTGTCTGGCCATGTCCGCGCCCGATTCGCTCCTCGCGAACATCACCACGGCCAACAGGCCGCATCCCGTCACGACGCCGGCCGCCACCTGCAGGAGCGGCCCGCGAAAGATCGCGCCGACCAGACGCGGGGCCGAAGCCCCCAGCGCCAGCCGCACGCCGATCTCCCGCGTGCGGCGCGAGACCGTGCAGGACGTCACCGAGTAGATCCCCGCCAGAGAGAGAAGCAGCACGACCCCGCTGCCGAACAGGAAGACATCGGCGAAGACGCGCCAGTACTCGGCGTCCTCGTTGACCGCATGGTCCAGTGGCAGAATGTCGTGGAGCTGGAGCAGTGGGCTCGCCTCCGTCGCGTTGCGGCGCAGGGTGGGCGCCAGCGTGGCCGGATCGGTCCTCGCGCGCACCGCGAGGTAGAGCGATTCGCTCGCTTGGCTGACGTCCAAGCAGTAGTACATGCGGGGCCGAGCGGGGTTGTCCAGGTTCAGCGGAGGTCCGTCGTCCGGCGCCAGGTCGCGTACTACGCCGACGATCTCCAGCCACGGGCCGGGTTCCGCCGGGGACCGAGGGTCGCCCGTCTGGTCGACGGAGGCGTACCGGATGCGCCGGCCGATCGCGTTCCGGCCGCCCAGGAGCCGGTCCACGAACTGGTTGTTGACGATCACCGTGTTCGCGTTCTCGCGCAAGTCCCGCGAATCGAAGGTGCGGCCGGCGAGGACGGGCATCTGAAAAACCTCGAAGAAGTCCGGCGCGACGGCGGAAGGGGCCACGGTCGAACGGCCCGAGGGCGCCCCGTCCTGCTCACCGCTCACCTCGATCGCGCGAGCGTTCGTCGTCGCCGCCAGAGGCAGCTGCTCCGCCAATGTGACGCCGGCCACCATGGACTCGTCCGCCAGCCGCCGCGTGAGCTCGTCGATCGCCGCCGCATAGGCTTGCCCGTTGCCCTTCTTCGCCGCGTCGGTCGCTTCCGCGCGCGCTCTCTCCGGCTCCTTCTCGAGGCGCACCGAGAGGTATTGGTCCGTGGGAAAGATCGTCTTCACCGACGCGATGTACGTGGCTTGGCGATGCACCACATAGGCGCTCGCGGTGAACAGGACGGTCGCGGCGATCTGAGCGACCACCAGGCCTTGCCACACCCTGCCCATCCGCAGGCCTCCGGCTCCGGCCGTCGACTGGCGGAGCCGATCCGGCATTCCCCGGCCCATCACCTCCAGCCCCGGCGCGACCCCCACCAGGAGCGCCGCCAAGAACGTGAGCGCCGCGGCATAGACCGCCGTCGCGCCCGAGAGCCCGCCGTCGAGCCAGAACGGCCAGCGGTCCGGCCCCGCGCTGAGCTTTTCCGTCGCGAGCGTCAACGCGACATGCGCCCCGGCGAGACCCAGTGCGGCGGCCAGTGCGGCCAGCAGGAGCGCCTCCAGTAAGAGCTGCGTCAGAATCCGACCGCGCGTGGCGCCGAGCGCCGCCCGCACCAGGATCTCCTTCTCCCGGGTCGCCGTCCGCGTCAGCATCAGGAGGGCGACGTTGCCACAAATGACGACCAGCAGCAGCATGGCGAAGGCGTTGATCGAGTGGATGCCGGCCTGCACGAAGAAGTCGAGCGGAATCGAGAGGAACGAGTTGGCATACGGCATCACCTGGGGCGTCAATTGCGCGTAGCGGTCCGGAAATCTCGCCGCCGCGCGCGCGGCGACCACCGCCGCCTCCGCCTGCGCTTCGGCCAGGGTCGCGCCCGGAGCCAGCCGGCCAAACACCTTCAGCGCGTCATGGCCGGGTTCCCGCGCCAATTCGCCCGAAGCGAGCGGCGTCCACAGATTGTCGTCCACGGGGAACGCGTAGTCCTCCGGCATCACGCCGACGACCGTGGCCTGCGCTTCGCCCAGCCGCATCGTGCGGCCCACGACCATGGGGTCTCCGCCAAAGCGCGTCTGCCACAAGCGATGCCCCAAGACCGCCACCGCCGGCGCGCCCGGCGCCTCGTCGGCTTCCACCAGAACCCGGCCGAGCAGCGGAGGCACGCGCGTCATCCGAAAGGCCGCAGCGCTGATCTCCACCGCCATCATGGGCTCGGCGACTTCTCCTTCCGGCGCCACGTTCCGCTCCACGAGCCGGAAGGCGCCGATGCTCTGGAGCGACTTCAGCTCGTCGCGCCAGGTGAGAAAGTCGTAGGAGCCTGCGGGCTTCCGAGCGTTCTCCACCCGGTCCCAGTAGGTCAGAGCGACGATCTGTTCTCCATCCGGCAGTGGCAGGACGGGATCGATCACTCGCTGAACGATCTCGAAGGAGGTCGCGCCGACCAAGATCGCGAAGGCCATCGCCAATCCACCGACCACCGTCAGCCCCGGGTACCGCACGAGCATTCGGGCGCCCAGCCGGAGCTCCATCATCCAGCCGGTGAGGCCGCGGAACGAGCGCATGTCGCGTTGAAGCTCCTTGGTGTGCTCGACGTTGCCGAACGCGCGCCTCGCCGCAAAACGCGCCTCCCGAGGGCTCATGCCCTTGCTGACGAACTCCTCTTCGAGAAACCGGAGGTGCGATTGAATCTCCCGCGCGAGGTCGGCGTCGGCGCGGCGCCTGCGAAGCGGCTCAGCGAGGCGGTGGAAGAAGCGGCGAAGGTCCGACATCGCTCAGAACTCCAGCAGCAGCTTGTCGACGAGGCCGGCAAGGCGCCGCCAGCTCTCGACCTTGTCGGCCAAGGCGCTCTCTCCCGCCTTGGTCAGGGCGTAGAACTTGGCCTCGCGATTGTTGTCGGTCTTCCCCCAGGAACCCTTGATCCAGCCCTTCTGCTCCAGCCGGACGAGGGCGGGATAGAGCGTTCCCTGATTGAGGGCGAGCGGATGGTCCGAAACTTGCTCGAGCCGCGTCGCCAGCGCGTAGGCGTGGAGCGGTCCCATGGTGGATAGGGCCCGCAGGACGATGAGGTCGAGCGTCCCCTGCAGCAGCTCGACGCGCGGCTCTTCACTTGGCATGCCAGTGATGATGGCGCGAGCTTCACTTGGTTGTCAAGTGAAGAGCGGTGGAGGCGTTGCGGTCCGGCCGCCGCTCTTGGGCCGTGCGGCCGTGGTCTCGCCCTCACGGGCGCGACTCCGATCCTCGGGGAGCCGGCGGCGGTTGGGGGTTACCTGACTTCGTGGAGGAGCGGCTCGCCGCGGAGGCCTCGCAGGAGGTTCTCGACCGACAGGCGGGCCATCTCGCGCCGGGTCTCGACCGTGGCCGAGCCCAGGTGCGGCATGATCGTCACGTTGTCGAGCTTCAGCAGCGGATGGTCGCGAGGCAGGGGCTCCGGCTCGGTCACGTCCAGGCCGGCGGCGTAGATTTTGCGCGTGGAGAGGGCCTCGTACAAGGCGTCGGTATCGACAACGCCGCCCCGGGCGATGTTGACCAGGGTAGCCGTGGGCTTCATCTTGTCGAAGGCCGCGGCGTTGATCAGGTTGCGGGTCTCGGCCGTCAGCGGGCAGGAGAGCAGCACGTAGTCGGCTTCGCCGAGCAGCGCGTCGAAGCCGCGGTACTCGACGCCGAGCTCCTGCTCCACCTGTTCACGGCGCCGGCGGTTGAAGTACAGGACCTTCATATCGAAGGCCTTGGCGCGGCGCGCGACCTGTCGCCCGATGGCGCCCATGCCGATGATGCCGAGCGTGGCGGAATGGACCTCGCGGCCGAGCATATAGCCGGGGTCATGAACCAAGAACTCCGGGGAACGAGCATAGCGTTCGCCTTCGGCCATGCGGCGGCCGGCGGCGAGCATCAGCGCGATCCCCATGTCGGCCGTGGCGCCATCGAGCACTGACGGCGTATTGCCCACCGGGATGTTGCGCGCCACCGCGTCGGCCACGCGGATGTGATCCACGCCCACGCCGTAGTTGCTGATGACCTTGACCCCCGGCAGCCGATCGAGCATCGCGCCGTCCACCGGGACGTGTCCGTAGGTGTAGATGCCGTCGACCGGTTCGCTGGAGCCGTCCAGGGCGACCTGCCAGGGCAGCAGCTCCACCTGATCGTTCATGAATTCGAGCACGGCCGCGGCGAGGGGCCCATCGGAGACGACGCGAGGTTTCATAGGCGGTGCGAACTAGATTGCCTGCCAGAGCAGGGCGCCGTCAACCTCGTCGCGGCGCACGCGACCCGAGCGCGCCAGAAACTCGAGGTGCGCGATCGCCTCGGCCATCGCCAAGCGCCGCTGGCCGATCGGCCGCCGGTCGCCCCAGATGAGGGCGGCCACGGTCCAGGCGTCGAGCGCCCGCACGCGGACGGATTCCTCGATGGAGTCGCAGCGGCGGCGATGGTGGGCGCGCGTGGCGGCGATCCACTCGTGGTGGCCGGAGAAGGGCTCGCCGTGGGACGGCACGACCGTGCGGATGTCCAACGCTTCGAGCTTGGCCAGCGAGTCGAAGTACTCGCCCAGGGGGTTGCCCTCGTAGAAGGCGTGGACGCCGATGTTGGGCGAGATGCGCTCGAGCATCGCGTCGGTGGAGTACAGGATCTTCCGGTCGCGGTCGTAGAAGCACAGCAGGGCCGGCGAGTGGCCCGGCGCCTGGAAGGTTTCGAGACGGCCGCCGGCGTACTCCAGCACGTCCCCCTCGTCGATGGGGTCGTCGGCCACGAAGCGGTCCGAGCCGGAGGCCATCTTGCGGGCTTCGCCCTCGATCTCGTGGATCGTCTCTTCGGGCACGCCGTGGCGGCGCAGGTAGGCCTCGGCGCGCGCGAAGAAGGCTTCGCCGGGCTCCCGCGGCGCGATGAGGGCGGCTTCGCGGGGCTGCATGGCGATGGGCGCGCCGGAGAGGCGGCGGATGTGCGCGGCGGCGCCGGCGTGGTCCGGGTGCAGGTGCGAGACGACGATGCGGCGCAGGGAGCGCCAGTCCAAATGCAACTGCGCCAGAGCCTCTTCCAGCGCGGCCAGGCTGGCCGGGGTGTGGAGGCCACAGTCGAGCAGCAGCCAACCGTCGGAGCGGCGGAATAGGAAGGCGTTGACGCTGGCCAGCGCCCAGGGCAGCGGCAAACGGATGCGCCAGGCGCCTTCGGCGACCTGCGTCAGCAGCGCTGGAGTCGGTTCGCTCATGAGGTTCGAACCGCTTGGAGCAGCGCTTCGAGGACTCCTTCCATCGTATAAGGGTTGGCCTCGGCGGCGACGGGCAGGCCCAGCTCGCGCGCGGTCTGGGAGGTGATCGGGCCGATGGAGCACAGGCGGACGCCGGCCAATCGCTCCGGCCCGACCAGCTTGGCCAGGTTCCGCACGGTGGAGGAGCTGGTGCAGACGGCCCAATCCGGCTTGTCCTCCCCCTCGAAGATCGCTTGGAGGCGCTCGGCGGCGTCAGGCGGCTCGACGGTTTGGTAGGCCGGCACGACGTCGACGAGGGCGCCGCGGGCGGCGAGCTCCGCCGGCAGCGTCTCGCGAGCCTGCAAGGCGCGCGGAATGAGGATGCGCTGGCCGCGCAGGTCCTCCGCATCCAGTGCGGCGAGCAGGCCTTCGGCCACGAAGTCGTCCGGCAAAACGTCGACCTTCAGGTGCAACTGCTCCAGCCGCTGCGCGGTGGCCGGGCCGATGGCGGCGATCTTGCCGCGCACCGCCCGCAGGTCGCGCGGCGAGGCGTCCAGGCGCTCCAGAAAGCGGTCGACGCCGTTGCGGCTGGTGAAGATCAGCCAGTCGTAGTCGCCGAGGGCGGCGATGGCGGCGTCCAGCGGCGCCCAGTCGTCGGGCGGACGGATCTCGATGGTCGGGGCTTCGATGGGTTCGGCCCCCAGCCGCCGCAGCCGCGCGGCGAAGTCGGCGGCCTGGCCGGCCGGGCGCGTGATCAGGATGCGCCGGCCGAACAGCGGCAGCCGTTCGTACCAGTCGAGCTTCTCGCGTAGGGCGACGACTTCGCCCACGACGATCAGCGCCGGCGGACGCAGCCCGGCGGCCTCGATCTTGGCGCCCAGGTCGTCCAGCCGTCCGACGACGGTCTGCTGGCAGGGGCGGGTGGCCCAGCGGACGGCCATGGCGGGGGTATGGGGCGCCCGGCCGGCGGCGATCAGGCGATCGGCGATGGCGTCGAAGGCGGTGAGGCCCATGAAGATGACCAGGGTCTCGGTGTGCCCCAGCCGCTGCCAGTCGATGGCGTCAGCCTCGTGGCCGGTAACGAAGGTGACGGCGGAGGTGCGCGAGCGATGCGTAAGCGGCACGCCGGCGTAGGCGGCCGCGCCGAGGGCCGAGCTGACGCCGGGCACCACCTCGAACTCGACGCCGGCGGCGATCAGGGCCTCGGCTTCCTCGCCCCCCCGGCCGAAGACGTAGGGGTCGCCGCCCTTGAGCCGCACCACGGCCAGGCCCTGCCGGGCCTTGGCGGCCAGCAGCTCGTTGATCTGCTGCTGGCTCAACTGGTGCAGGGCGCGTTTCTTGCCGACGTAGAGCGTCTCGGCGTCCGGCCGGGCGTGGCTCAGCAGGCTGGGGGAGGCCAGGTTGTCATAGAGGATGACGTCGGCGGAGCGGATCAGCTCCAGGCCTCGCCAGGTGATCAGGTCGGGGTCCCCCGGACCCGCTCCCACCAGATACACCTTGCCCTTCTCGGCGGCTTGCGCGGCGGCGGACATCCCTTTGGGCTAGGTTAACAGCGCGTCCGCCCCGGCGCGGCGGAGGGTCAGGGCGGTCCGCCGGCCGAGCTCGACCGGGTCGGCGCCCTGCTCGACGGCGCGCACCAGGCGGGAGCCGTCCGGGGCGGCGACGACGGCCTGGAGCTCCAGAGTCCCGTCCGGCAGGCCCACGGCGAGGGCGCCCAGCGGCGTTTGGCAGCCGCCGCCCAGCGCCGCCAGCAAGGCCCGCTCGGCGTCCGTGCAGGCCCGCGTGAGGGCGTCCTCGAGGGGGGCGATCGCGGCCAGCACGGCGGCGTCGCCCTCGCGGATCTCGATGCCCAGTGCGCCTTGGCCGACGGCGGGCGTCATCACCGCGGGCTCCAGAACTTGGGCGATGCGCTCGCCCAGTCCCAGCCGCTCCAGGCCGGCGCGGGCGAGCACGATGGCGTCGTAGTCGCCTTGGTCGCGCTTGCGCAGCCGGGTATCGACGTTGCCGCGAATGCCGCGCACTTCCACGCCGGGGCGCGCCGCCAGAATCTGCGCCGCCCGCCGCGGCGAGCCGCTGCCCACCACGTCGCCGGGCTGCAACTCGTCGAGCGTCTTGCCGACCAGCGCGTCGTGCGGCTGCGCCCGCTCGGGAACGACGCCCAGCGCCAGCCCGGGCGGCAGCTCGGTCGGCAGGTCCTTCAGGCTGTGTACAGCTAGGTCGATCGTTCCGGCCAGCAGGGCGTCCTCGATCTCCTTGGTGAACACGCCTTTGCCGCCGGTCTTGCGGCCGACCTCGGCCAGGGTCACGTCGACGATCTGGTCGCCGGAGGTCTTGATGATCTCGATGCGGCTTTCGCGGCCGAGCGCTGCGAGGCGCGCGGAGATCCAGCGGGCTTGCCAGAGCGCGAGCTGCGAGCCCCGGGAACCAATGACGAGGGGTTTGTTCATCGTGGACGCAGATTGAAGATGCGTTTGACGATCTCGACGAAGCGGTCGCCGTCGGGATGTCCCGCCATGCTCTTCATCTCAGTAATAGGGGTGTGGGCGATCTTGCGGACGAGCCCGCGGGTGATGCCGTCGATGGCTTGTTCCTGCTCGGGCGAGAGCGCGCCGAGCTTGGAGCGAAAGCGCTCGATCTCGGCCAGGCGCAGCGCGTCGAGCTCCTGCTGCAACTGCACGATCGTGGGCTTGACCATGTAGCCGCGGATGCGGTGCAGCACCTTGTCGACCTCTTCGTCGACGATCTGCTCGGCCAAGTCGGCTTCCTTGCGACGCTGCTTGAGGTTGGCCTCGGCCACCTGTTGGAGGTCGTCGATGTCGTAGACGAACATCTCGTCGAGAGAGTTGATGTCCGGGTCCACGTCGCGCGGCACGGCGATGTCGACCAGGAACAAGGGGCGTCCGCGGCGGGCGGAGGCCACCGGGGCCAGCGCCTCGCGGGTGAGCACGTAGCCGGGGGCGCCGGTGGACGAGATGACGACGTCGACCTTGGAGAGCAGCTCGTGGAGGCGGTCGTAGGAGACGGCCTCGCCTTGGAACAGCGTCGCCATCTCCTGGGCGCGCTCGAACGTCCGGTTGACGACGTAGAGCCGTTCGGCGCCGGCGCCTTGCAGGTGGCGCGCGGTCGCCTCGGACATCTTGCCGGCGCCGATGATGAGCACCTGCAAGCCGTCGAGGTCGCCGAAGATCTTGCGGGCCAGCTCCACGGCCACGTAGCTGATCGAGACGGCCATCTGGCCGATGCCGGTCTCGTTGCGGACCCGGCGCGCGACGCGGAAGGCTGCGGTGAGCAACTGGTCGAGGGGGCCGCGGATCGTGCCGGCCTGCTTGGCCGCCTGGTAGGCGTCCTTGACCTGGCCGAGGATCTGGGGCTCGCCGACGACCATCGAGTCCAGGCTCGAGGCGACCCGAAAGATGTGCCGAATCGCTTCCCGGTCAGCGTAGCGGTACAGGTAGGGCGTGGCCTCGAGGACGGGCGCGTGGTGGTCTTCGTTGAGGAAGGTGAGCAGGGACGATTCCGCGTCGTGGGCGTCGTCGCTGCGCACCATGAACTCCACGCGATTGCAGGTGGAGAGGATGCAGGCTTCTTCGATGCCGGGGCGGCCGGCGAGCAGGGCGACCAAGGCCTCGGCGCGATCGCCCGGCAAGGCGAACCGCTCCCGCACTTCCACCGGAGCCGTCTTGTGGCTCAAGCCCAGGATGAGCACGCTCATGGCTGCATGAAGCCGTGGGCCCCTCGGTTGACGATCCACGTCAACGCCGCTCCGCAGAAGCCCGCGATGGCGAAGTATGCGCTCTTGCGGCCGCGCCAACCCGCGGCTAACCGGCTGAACATCATCGCCAAGTAGATGGCCCAAGTCGCGAAAGCCAAGGCGATGGTGGGATCGACGATCCAGTTGCGGCCCCAGTGTGAAGCGGCGTAGACGCTGGCGACCACCAGCCCCAGCGTGACGGCCACGAAGCCGACCGCCAGCGTCTGGTGCTGCACCTGGTCGAGCTTGCGCAGCGGCGGCAGCCGGTAGTAGAAGGCCCGCGGCTTCTTGGATTTGAGCTCGCGTTCCTGGATCAGGTACATCACCCCGGCGATAAACGTGATGAACAGGGCCGCGAAGCCGAGCAGGAAAAGGGCCACGTGCACCCAGAGCCACCAACTGCCCACCGAGTGCTGCAGCCAGGGCTGCAACGGCGCGCCGAGGCTGCCGACCAGCGTCAGCAGAAAGACGATGGGGAACACGAACACCGCGACGCTCTCGTACCGAAAGCGCCAGTAGACCCACAGGAAGACCGACGTGATCAGAAACGCCGTCAGCGAAGCCATCTCGTACAGAGAGCCCACCGGCGGCGCGCCGGTCTGCCAGATCTCCGCGCCGATCGAAACGGCGTGAAAGAAGAGGCCGACGGAGATGGAGGTCAGCGCCGCCAGAAATGTCTTCGGCCGCTGCTGAACCACGGTCACCAGGGCGTGCCAAAGGCCGACGGAATAGAGCGCCAGAGCGATCCGCAGCCAAAATACGCCCCAGGAATCCATCTGCCGTCATTATAGCCGCGAGGGTGGGCGACGGCCCTTGACAGAGGGGGTCGGATCGTTGATGATTCGACATGTCGGTTATAGACATGTCGAAACCAAAAGCCCTCGTCCCCTACGGGACGCTCGATCTGTTGATTCTCAAGACCCTGGAGACCATGGGCCCACTGCACGGCTACGGCCTCGCGCGCCGCATCGAGCAGGTTTCCAAGGAGGCCTTGCAGTTGAGCCAAGGGTCGATCTACCCGGCTCTGATCGGCCTGGAGCAGGAGGGCTGGATCCGCGCCGATTGGGGCGTCTCCGAGACCAACCGCAAGGTGAAGGTGTACGCGCTGACCGAGGCGGGGCGCCGACAGGTGGCCGTCGAGGTAGAGAAGTGGGAGCAAGCGACGGCTCTGGTGGCCCGCTTTCTGGAGGCCTGAGGCCATGTCGTTGCGTCGTACCGCCGCCCGGCTGCTGGCCCTGCTGCGTCCGGGGCGTTTGGATCGAGAGCTCGACGACGAGATCCGGGCTCATCTGGAGATGGCCGAGCAGGACGCCCTCGCCGCCGGCATGACGCCGGAGCAGGCCCGCCGCGCCGCCCGCCGCCAGTTTGGAGGGATCGAGCCGATGAAGCAAGAGCATCGCGACAGCCGCAGCCTGCGCTGGATCGAGTCGCTGCTGCGGGACTTCCGCCACGGTTTGGCAGGGCTGGTCCGTGACCCCGGCTTCACGGTCGTCGCCGTCAGCGTGCTGGCGCTGGGCATCGGCGCCAATGTCGCGGTGTTCAGCCTGGTGGACGCCGTCCTGCTGCAGCCGCTGCCGTTTCCGGAGCCGGATCGCATCGTGCGCGTCTGGCAGGCGCCGCGTCCGGGCGTGACCAACGCGACCAGCGTCCTCGACTTCTTGGACTGGCGGAGGCTGGCGGATTCGTTCGAAGCGTTGGCCGCCGAGCAGACCGTGTCGGTGGCGCTGACCGGCGCCGGCGAGCCCCAGAGGCTGACGGCCAAGGCGGTGACCTCGGACTACTTTCGGGTTTTCCCGGCAACGCCGCTGCTGGGCCGCACCTTTCTGCCCGGAGAGGACCAGCCCGGCGCGGCCCGGGTGGCGCTGCTCAGCCACGCCGCCTGGCAGACCTACTTCGGCGGCGACCCCGACATCCTTTCCCGGCGGCCGGTCCTCGACGGGGAGCCGCACCAGGTGATCGGCGTGCTGCCGCCCGGGCCGTTCGACCGCGACCGCGCCGAGCTGTGGGAACCGCTGGCGTTCGAGCCCGGCCAGCAGACCCGCGACTTCCATTGGCCGGAGGTTCACGGCCGGCTGCGGCGCGGCGCCACGCTGGCGCGGGCGAGGGAGCAGATGGAGACGCTCAACGCGGCCCTGGTGGAGCTTGCGCCGCCCTGGAAGCGCGACTGGGGCGTGGTGGTGGAGCCGCTGCAGACGCTGCTGGTGGGCGACAACCTGCGGCAGTCGATCTTCGTCGCCTTCGGCGCCGTGGCGATGGTTCTGCTGATCGCCTGCGCCAACGTGGCCAACCTGCTGCTGGCCAAGGGCGCGGCGCGCCGCAAGGAGCTGGCCATGCGGGCCGCCCTGGGCGCCGGACGCGGCCGGTTGGCCGCCCAGTTGCTGACCGAGAGTTTTGTGCTTTGCCTGCTGGGGGGCGTGGCCGGAGTCGCCGTGGCGGCCCTGCTGCTGCAAGTGGCCAAGCCGGTGCTGCCGGCCATGGCCCCCTTTGCCGCCGCGATCAGCCTGAATCTCCGCGCGCTCGGCTTCGCCGCCGCCGTGGCCCTGGGCGTGACGCTGCTGATCGGCGCGCTGCCGGCCTTGCAGACCAACCTGGGCAAGCTGTCGCTGCTGCTGAATCAGGCGTCGCGGGGCTTCTCGGACGGGCGCTCCGGCGTGCGCCGCGCCATCGTGGTCGGCGAGATCGCGCTGTCGCTGGTGCTGCTGTGCGGAGCGGTGCTGTTCCTGCGCAGCCTGGTCGCGCTCCAGAGCCTCGAGACCGGCGTGCGCATCGACCACGTCATCACCCTGTCGATGAATCTGCCGCTGACGACCTACCCCGACGCCGAGGCCGCCGGCCGCTTCTACGCGGCCGTCGCCGAGCGGCTCGACGGGGCGCCGGGGGTGGAGAAGGCCGCGCTGGCGTCGCACCTGCCGCTGCGCTGGATCGGCAACGGCGAAGGTTTGGTGCTGCCGGGCCTGGAGAAACCGGTCAACGTGCGGTTGAAGCGCGTGAACCCGGGGTACTTCGACCTGCTCGAGGTTCCCGTGCTCAGCGGCAGAGACGTCCAGGAGACGGATCGCCTGGGCGCCCCGCACGTGATCTTGATCAACGAGACCCTGGCCGCGCAGTTGGCGGATGTAGCCGGCGTGACGGACCCGATCGGCAAGATGGTCAAGCTCTCCTACCCGTTCTATGAGACCAAGGGCGGCTCGCTGGAGGATGTGGAGATCGTGGGCGTGATCCGCAACGAAAAAGTCAGCTCGCCGGGCAGCGCGGACCCGGCCGTGGCCTACGCCCCGATGGCGCAACTGCCGCGGCCGAGCTCGAGCTTGCTGGTCCGCACGCCCTCCGACCCCTACGCCGTCCTCCCCACGATCCGCGCGGCGATTGGCGAGATCGACCCGAACCTGCCGCTGGGCGACATCATCACGCTGCAGCAGGTCCGTGACGGAACGCTGTCCGGCGCCAGCCGGCCGACCTGGGTCGTCGGCGTGTTCGCCGCGGTGGCTGCGCTGCTGGCGGCGGTGGGTTTGTACGGCGTGCTGTCGCAGACGGTGGCGCAACGGCGGCGGGAGATCGGCATCCGGATGGCGCTGGGCGCGCGATCGCAGGACGTGGTGGCGCAGGTGCTGCGCAACGCCCTGCGGCTGGCGCTAATCGGCGTGGCGGTGGGGCTGGCCGGCGTGGTCTCGCTGACCCGCCTGGTCCAGAGCTTACTGTTCGGCGTCTCCGCGTTGGACCCCTTGGCCATCGCCTGCGCCTGCGTGGCGATGACGCTGCTGGGGCTGCTGGCGGGGTTCGTGCCGGCGCGCCGGGCTTCCCGCGTGGAACCCACGGTGGCGCTGCGTGAGGAGGGCTGAAAGGGCGGCCGGGTTTCCTCGCCGTGACAAACTCCAATTTGATTGCAATCCGACGAAAAATCGCGGGACACTGGGACACACATGAGACGCAAAGTCCGCAAAGCCGTCTTCCCAGCCGCCGGAATGGGCACGCGATTCCTACCCGCGACCAAGGCGCAACCCAAGGAAACGCTGCCTCTGGTCGACAAGCCGCTGATCCAATATGGCGTGGAAGAGGCCCTGGATTCGGGCGTCGAGAACATCATCGTAGTGACCGGCCGCGGCAAGGCCGCCATTGAGGATCATTTCGACCGCAATGCCGAGCTGGAACACGAGCTGGAGGCCAAGGGCAAGGCCGACGAGCTGGCGATGGTGCGCCGCATCTCGGACCTGGCGCGCCTGGCCTACGTCCGCCAGAAGGAGCCGCTGGGGCTGGGCCACGCCGTGGGCGTGACGCGCGAGCTGGTGGGCGACGAGCCCTTCGCGGTGGTGCTGGCCGACGACGTGATTCGCGCCGAGACGCCCTGCATCAAGCAACTGCTCAACATCTACGAGTTCTTCGGGGCGACGGTGCTGGCCGTGATGGAGGTCCCGCCGGAGAACATCTCGGCCTACGGCGTGGTCGACGCCAAGCCGGTGGAGTTCCAGGGCGCCACCGACCGCCTCTTCCAGGTGAACAACCTGGTGGAGAAGCCCAAGGCCGAGGATGCTCCTTCGAACCTGGCGATCATCGGCCGCTACGTGCTGGCGCCGGAGATCTTCACCGCGCTCGACAATACCAAGCCCGGCCGAGGCGGGGAGATCCAGCTCACCGACGCGATCCGCAATCTGATGAGTACCGCGCCGGTGTACGCCTACCGCTTCAAGGGCCAGCGCTTCGACGCCGGCGACAAGCTGGGCTTTTTGAAAGCCACGGTGGAGTTCGCCCTGGAACGCGAGGACTTGGGCGGGCCGTTCCGCGAGTACCTGAAGACGCTGGCGCTCTAGCCGGCGGCGGGATCTTCAGTTGAGGTGGTCGGGGAAGGCGTCGGCGCACTCCTGCGCCACAGGACGGATCTGCTCGACCGGCAGGATCTCGCCTTCGCCCACGCCGGGGCAGAAGCGCCGCAAGGCGCGCCAGGCGTGGCGCGAGCCCACGTTCTCCGGCCAGAAGGGGAAGGCCCGGCACTGCAGCGGCTTGACCGGATGGATCGAGCAGCCGTTGGGCTCCAAAAAGACGCAGGAGTCCGACGAGGGGATCGCCAGGCGCAGCCCCTCCTCGTCTTCCACACAGAACTGGCGTTGAAAGCCCTCGGGCTCCATCCCGAGCCAAGCGGCGATGCGCGAGACGTCCTCGGGGGTGATCCAGACTTCGCCGGGCTGCTTGCAGCACTCGGTGCAGCCGGGTTGGCACTGAAAACGAAAGGCGAACCGTCCGATCTCGACTGGTTCGCCCATCGCGATGCGCTCCTCGGGTTCCGGACCGTCCCTACTGGCCCAGGATGTCGTAGGTGGTGGTGCCGGGGACGCGGACCTTCTCGTAGGCCTTCACCCACTCGGCGTGGGCGGGGTGCTCGCCGTAGGCGGTGTAGGCGGCCTCGTCCTTCATCTCCATGCAGACGCCCCACTGGCGCAGCGCGCGCTTGCCTTCGCGGTCGTACTGGCCGAGGGGCCGCTTGAGCTTGCCGTACCAGACCTTGTTGAGGCCGTCGATCTTGCCCACCATGTCGTCGGTGGCCTTGAAGAAGGCCTGCCAGTCAGCGTCTTTCGCGTCTTCGATCTCGGTGAAGGCGAAGCAGTGCATGAGGGCCTTTTCACCGGCGAAAGCGCTTCCCGTGAGAATGCAGAGAGCGCCGGCCAGAGTGGCGGCTCGAACCAATCGAATCATGTCTATGGGTCTCCTTCCGTTCTTCGAGGCGCAGCGCGTTCGGGCGCCGAACCGAGTCTAGATTGTATCAACGTGTCCAAACGCCCCTTCGGCTCGGATACAATCCCGGGGAAAGCATGCGCGTCGTGGCCTGTCTGGTTCTGCTGTTCGGCGCGTGCGTCCAGGCGCCGCCGTTGGAAGGGCCCACGCCGCTGGCGCTGGTGGGCGCCCGGCTGATCGACGGGACCGACGCGCCGCCGACCCACGACGCCGTCGTGCTGATCCAGGGCGACCGCATTCTGGCCGCCGGGTCGCGCTCGGCCGTCCGGATTCCCTCCAATGCCGAGACGCTGGATCTGGCCGGCAAGTACATCCTGCCCGGCCTGATCGACCTGCACGTGCACTACGCGCCGCCGGCCGAGCAGTTGCCGAAAATCCTGGGAGCGCAGCTCGCCTTCGGCGTGACGGCCGTGCGGAGCGTGGGCACGGACGACGAGACGCGCATGGAGGTCCTGCGGCAAGCCGGCGAAGGAGCCTTCCCGGCGCCGGAGATCTGGACCTCGGGGCTGGGCTTTACGGCGCCGGGCGGCCATCCGCTGGACCAGCCGGCGGTCTACCGCCCGAATGCGCCCGACGAGGCGCGGGCGTTGGTGCGCGAGCTGGCCGCGCAGCAGGCGGACTTCGTGAAGATGTGGGTCGATTCGAAATACGGCTCGCTGCCGAAGATTCCGCTGCTGGTGCGGGAGGCGATCGTCGACGAAGCGGTGGAGCAGGTGATCCCGGTGGTGGCGCACATCTTCGACGAGGCCGACGTCTACCACCTGGGCGAGCTGGGCGTGACGGACTTTCTGCACTCGGTCCGCGACAAGGAGCCGATGGACCGTAAGTTCATCGACTATGCGCTGTCGAAGGGGATCTGGTTCACGCCGACGCTCAACGTCATCGAGTCCAACTGGCTGTTCGCCGAGAACCCCGGGCTGCTGGAGGGGGACAAGGAGGCCCAGGCGGCGATGAGCCCCGAGGCCTTGGCGCAGGCGCGCGACCCCGAAGCCCGGCGGCGCAAGCTGGAGATGGCGCCGCTGGACATCTTGAAGCCGGAGCTGGGGCGTTCGCAGCGCTTCGTCAAACAAATGCACGACGCGGGCGTCTACATCGGGCTCGGCTCGGACAGCAACGGAGCCTCGATTCCGGCGGGCTGGGGAACGCACAACGAGCTGCGCCTGCTGGTGGAAGCCGGGCTGACGCCGCAGGAGGCGATCCTGGCCGGCACGGCGCGGGCCGCGATGCGGCTGGGCGTGGGGGCCGAGCGGGGGCGTCTGGTTCCGGGCTACCGCGCGGACCTGCTGGTGCTCGACGCCGATCCGCTGGCCGACATCGCTAACTCCCGCAGTATCGCGCGGGTGATGCAGGGCGGCCACTGGGTCGACCGCGAGGCGCTGCTGCGCTGACCCGGAGCGGCGCCGCCGGCCTGGGAGCGGCGTGGAACCCCGGCGGCGGCTTGTTATGCTGAAAGCTTCGGGCGCTCGCCCGACCGAGCCCCCGCGATGTTCCTCAAAGTTCTCAGCCACCCCATCTTCATCAACCTCAACTTTCACATGCCGATGATCGTGGACCTTTCGCATCCGCTGATCATGCTGGAGGGGGAGAACGGGTCCGGCAAATCCACGCTGCTGCACACGCTGTATCTGGCGCTGAAGGGCGAGCAGGTGGACGGGTTCGCCTACAAGCTCGACACGCGGGGCGTGGAGCTGGGCCGCGTGCTCCTGTTCGACGCCGAGCAGCACAACCCGCGCAACAGCCCGGAGCTGTTCGACGACGATCCGGCGATGAAGGAGTTCATCACCACGGCCAGCCACGGCCAAGTGATGCTGTCGCTGTTCTCGAACACGTTCCCGACGCTGCCGGACGGCTCCGTGCTGCTGCTCGACGAGCCGGAGATGGCTCTGTCGCAGACGAACCAGCGGCGCATCCTGAAGATGCTCAAGGAGCTGGTGGACCAGAAGAACTTCCGGATCATCGCCGCGACGCATTCGCCGCACCTGCTGGCGGCGCCGGAGACGTACGTGATCAACCTCGACCGCCACGTGAACCGGAACGTCACGACCGGGCCGATGGGCGTGGAAGGGGCCAGCACGATTCAGTAGCTTTGATTGACGTACGCTTCTGCTGGTGTTAGCGTACGCCCATGGCCGTCAAGGTCAATCCAACGCAACTGCGCAAGAATCTCTATGCGCTGCTCGACCGCGTGATCGAGACCGGGGAGCCGGTTGAGATCGAGCGGCGCGGCGTGACTTTGCAGATTACGCCAAGGGCCAATTTGTCGAAGCTCGAAAATGCGCGGTTGATGGCTCGTCCCGATGTGTGGGCGGGCGATCCCGACGACATCTTCAACTTGGATCACCTCGAGGAGTGGCGCGAGGAATGGGGTCTCACCCGAGACGAGACAGCGGGCGAGCGATAGCCTACCTCGACACCCACGCGGCGGTCTGGCTGCGGCGCGGCCCGGACTGGCTGAGCGAGCGGGCGGCGGAGGTGGTGGAGACGCACGATCTGCTGGTCTCGCCCATGGTCTTGTTCGAACTGCAGTACCTGCACGAGCTGGGGAGGGTGAGGGACGCTCCCGAGGAGCTGCTGGCCTTCCTGCGGACTTCGATGGGCGTCTCGGTGTGCGACCTGCCCTGGGAGACCGTGGTGCAGGCCGCGGCGCAGGAGCAGTGGACCCGTGATCCGTTCGACCGGTTGATCGTGGCGAACGCGAAAACCCGGGGCGGGCTCCTACTGACGTCGGACCGGCACATCCTCTCTCACTTTACGGGCGCGTTTTGTTAGAGAGCCGGCCGCCGACTCGCCTACAATACGCATGGTCTTTTCGCCATGCGCATTCTCTTGCTCGCCTTCGCCGTGGCCGCGGCGGCCCCCGCCGCCGATGAGTTCCAGCAGTCGATCCGGCCCGTGCTGGCGGAGAACTGCTCCGGCTGCCACGACCCTTCGAACCCCAAGCAGAAGGTCCCCTTCCTCCGGGACCAGACGGCCGAGGACGTGGCGTCCCACCGGCGGCTGTGGGCCAATGTGGCCGAGCAGCTCCACAACCGCACCATGCCGCCGGGAGACTCGAAGCTCGGCGAGGAGGCGCGGTTTCGGGTGGCTGAGTGGATTCGCGGGACCCTGCGCGAGACCGCCTGCCGCTTGGGCGACTATGCCGGCGAAGTGACGGTGCGGCGCCTCAACCGGCGCGAGTACCGCAACACGATCCGCGACCTGCTGGGGGTGGATCTGGAAGTCTCCGAGATCTTTCCGGTCGACAACACCGGCGGCGAGGGCTTCGACACCAACGGCGAGACGCTCTTCCTGCCGCCGATGCTGCTGGAGCGCTACATGGAAGCCGCCCAGCAGGTGTTGGACCGGGCCATCGTGACGCCGCCGCTGAATCGGCAGTTTCCAGCGGCGACGATGGACCCGCCGGCGCAGGTGGAAAAGGACGAGCCGCGGGCGCTGGCGGCAAAGCAGGAGCTGGGTTTTGAGCTCTCGGTGTATCTGGAGGACGAGTACGAGGTCCGGCTGAACTACGAGCGGCCCGCGGACGCCGGCCGCCTGCTGCTGGTGAAGGCGGACGGCCTGAAGGTCGCCGAGCTGGCCATCGGCAAGGACGCCAACGGCGGAGCCACGGCGCGGTCGGCCAAGGTGCGGCTGGCGCGGGGCGTCCACCGCCTCTCGATCGTCGGCGACGCGGCCCTGCCGCTGGGCGTGCACAGCGTCCAGGTGACGCAGCAGGCGCCGGAGCCCAGCGCGGAGAAGCGGGCGGTGCACTACCGGCTGTTCCGGATGGAGCCGGGCCAGCCGCCGTTGCAGCCGCGCCGGGCCGCGCGCATCTTGATCGAAGATTTTCTGCCCAAGGCCTTTCGGCGGCCGGCGGAGGCGGCAGAGGCCGAGCGCTTCCTGGCGCTGTTCGACCGGGCGATCGAGCGCGGCGACCCCTACGAGGAGTCCGTGAAGCTGGCGCTCAAAGGCGTGCTGCTGTCGCCGGACTTCCTGTTCCGCAATGAGCAGGCTCCCACGACGCCGGGGCTGCATCCGCTGTCGGACTACGAGCTCGCCGTGCGCTTGTCGTACTTTCTGTGGTCCACGGCGCCGGATGAGCGGCTGACGCGGCTGGCGTCCGAGGGCAAGCTGCAGGACGAAGCGGTGCTGGCGGGCGAGGTGGAGCGGATGCTCGACGATCCGCGCTCGCGCGTCTTCGCCGAGACCTTCATGGGCCAGTGGCTGGGCACGAAGGACGTCGGCGGCCGGGTGGCGCCCACGGTGAACGCCGTGCAGCACTTCTACACGCCGGAAGTGGCCAAGGACATGCGCGAGGAGCCGGTGCTGCTGTTCGCGCACATGCTGGGAGAAAATCGCAGCCTGCTGGACTTCCTGGACGCCGACTACGGCTTTCTGACCGAGCGGCTGGTGAAGTTCTACGAGATGGAGAGCGAAGTCCGCGGGGTGGAGGGCGCCGGCTTTCAGCTCGTGCGCTGGCCCGACGCCCGGCGCGGCGGCATCTTGGGCCTGGGGGCCGTGCTGGCGATGACCTCGCACTTCGAGCAGACCAGCCCGGTGCTGCGGGGTGCGTATGTGCTGGAGACGGTGCTGGGCGCCAGCGTGCCGAGCCCTCCGCCGGACGTGCCGCCGCTGGAAACCGGCGAGAGCTCCGAGAAAGGCCTGACGATTCGGCAGAAGCTGCAGCGGCACCGCGCCGACCCTTCGTGCTCGGCTTGCCACAACATGATCGACCCCATGGGCTTTGGGCTCGAAAATTTCGACTGGCTGGGCCGCTGGCGCTCCAACGAGAACGGTTCGCCGGTGGACGCCAGCGGCGTGACGCCGGACGGGGAGACCTTCGAAGGGCCTGCCGAGCTGCGCCAAGTGCTGCTGGGGCGCAAGGACGAGCTCGTGCGGCACGTGACGGCGAAAGTTTTGGGGTACGCCCTCGGCCGCAGCCTGCTGGACGAAGACCAGTGCGTGATTCAGCAGATCACTGACAAGCTGGCGCGGGAAGGCTATCCGACCCGGGGGCTGGTGCGCGAGGTCGTGCTGAGCAAGCCGTTCCGCTACGCGCAACTGCTCGAGCAGCCGGCGCCGCAGCGACTCGCCGAGGAAGAGTAGGCCGCCAGGCGGGCCCGGCTTAGGCTGCGTTCTCCTGTAGCGCCGGCGTGGGGCTCCGTTTGAGAATGGGGCGAGCTCCTGTTGCGATGAAATCCCTGCTCAAGCCCTCTCTGGACTGGTTCCTGGTCTGCATCCCCGCGACGCTCGTCGCCGAGTGGACGCATGCGTCGCCGACGCTCATCTTCTTTCTGGCCTGCCTGTCGATCTTGCCCCTGGCGGGCTGGATGGGGACGGCGACTGAACACGTCGCCAAGCACACCGGCGAAGGCGTGGGCGGACTGCTCAACGCCACCTTCGGCAACGCCGCCGAGCTGATCATCGCGCTGGCGGCCTTGCGCGACGGGCTGACGAGCGTGGTGAAGGCGTCGCTGACCGGATCGATCATCGGCAACATCCTGCTGGTGTTGGGCGCGTCGATTCTGGGCGGCGGGTTGAAGTACAAGCAGCAGTCGTTCAACGCGGTGGGCGCGCGGGTGCAATCCACGCTGCTGACGCTGGCGGCGGTAGGGCTGGTGGCCCCGGCGGCCTTCCACCACCTAGGCGGCCCCAACGCCGTGGCGGCGGAGAAGGACCTGAGCCTGGAGATCTCGGTGGTGCTGCTGGTCGCCTACGGGCTGAGCCTGCTGTTCTCGCTGCACACGCACAAGGCTCTGTTCGAGGGCGGCGGGCATGGGCACGGCGACGACGACCACGCGCCGTGGTCGATGACCAAGGCGCTGCTGGTGCTGGGCGGGGCGACGGCTTTGGTTGCTGTGGTGAGCGAGATCCTGGTGGGCTCGGTGGAGCACGCCGCCGAGGCGCTGGGGATGACGAGCGTGTTCGTGGGCGTGATCGTGGTGGCGATCGTCGGCAACGCCGCCGAGCACTCCACGGCGGTGCTGATGGCGCTGAAGAACCAGATGGACTTGAGCCTGTCGATCGCGATCGGCTCGAGCCTGCAGATCGCCTTGTTCGTGGCGCCGGTGCTCGTGATGGCGAGCTACTTCGTGGCGCCGCAGCCGATGGATTTGGTGTTCTCTCCGGCGGAGGTGCTGGCGGTGGTGTTGGCCGTGTTCATCACCTACCAGATCGCGGCGGACGGCGAGTCCAACTGGCTGGAGGGGGCGCTGCTGCTGGCCGTCTATCTGATCCTGGCGATCGTGTTCTTCTTTCTGCCCGAGGTCGAGGTCGCGGGCGCGCACTAACGGAGCTTGCCGAGAAGGGCTGGGAGAAAGATTTCGCTGCGCCGCCTCATTGTCAACGCCGACGACTTCGGCTTCACCCGCGACGTCAACCGCGGCATCGTGGAGGCCTGTGAGCGCGGCATTCTGCGCGCCACCACGTTGATGGCCAACGGCGACGCCTTCGATGACGCCGTGGAGCAGGCCGCCCGCACGCCGAGCCTCGACGTCGGCTGCCACCTGACCCTGGTGGGCGGGCGCTCGGTGGCTGACCCCGGCAAGAGCTTGCCCGGCTCGGTGGGCGAGCTGCTGCCGGGGCTGCTTGGGCGCTGGAGCCTGGCGGCTCTCGAGGAAGAGCTCAGCGCACAAGTCGAGAAGATCCGCGCGGCGGGCCTACGGCCGTCCCACGTGGACACTCACAAGCACACCCACTTGGCGCCGCCGGTGCTCGACGCCGTGCTGGCCGTGGCGAAACGCTACGGGATCGCCTGGGTGCGTCGGCCGTTCGACCTGCCGCTGACGGCCGCCGCGGCGGGCGCGCCGTGGAAGAGGCGCGTGGTGAGCCGCCTGCTGGGAGGGCTGAACGGGCGTTTCGAGCGCAAGCTGGCCGCCGCCGGGCGGCGCTCCACCGACCATTTCGCGGGGTTCCAGATCACCGGGCTGTTTCGCGCGGCCGAGATCGCGGCGCTGCTACGGGCGCTGCCGGAAGGCTTGACGGAGCTGATGACCCACCCGGGGTTCTGCACCGCCGAGCTCAACGCCGCGCCGACCCGGCTGCGACAGAGCCGGCAAATCGAGCTGGAGGCGCTGACGTCGCCGGTGGCGCTGCGCGCGGCGGAGGAAGCGGGGGTCGAGATCACGAGCTACGCTGCGCTCGAACCCGCTCGATGATTTCCACGTAGCGCCGAATGTGGGGGTCGGGCGTCCACTTCGCCAGAAAGGCCTCGTAGCCCTGGCGGCCCAGAGTTTGGCGCAGGTCGGCGTCGTCGGCGAGTCGGTCGAGATGGCGGCGGAGCTCGTCCTGGTCGCCGAAGACCAGCCCGCCGCGACCCTCCTCGATAACCTCGGGCAAGGGGCCCAGCCGGCGGGCGATGACAGGGGTTTGGCGGGCGTAGGCTTCGATGACCACCAGCCCGAAGGTCTCGTAGGTGACCGAGGGCGCCACGACGGCCAGGGCGTGGCGGTAGTAGGGGTCGATCTGGGTCTGGTTCTTCCAGCCGGCGAAGTGGACCCGCGACTGTCCGGCGGCCTGGGCCCGCAGCTCGGCTTCGTAGCCGCCGGCGCCGACCACCAACAGGTCGTAGCCGCCGTCGCCCTCGAAGGCGCGCAGCAGATCCTGCAAGCCCTTGTACTTCTCCAGCCGGCCCACGAAGAGAAAGTAGGGCCGGGGGTGGGGCGGCGTTGATTCGGCAGGCTCGGGCGCTGGTTGCAGGAAGTAGTTGAGCACCTCGATGGGGCGCGAAAAGCCTCGTTGGCGGTGCATCTCGGCGCAGAAACGGCTCGGCGCCAGGAAGGCGTCGACGGCCGCGGCCGAACGGTTGAGCAACGAGCCGTAGCGCCACCACTGCGGCGGGCGGTGCGACCGGATGGTGCAGCTCAGGCAGGTGGGCCGGTCGCAGGCCTGCCGGCGGTTCTTCCACAGCACGCTCATCGGGCAGACCAGCCAGTGGTCATGGGCGGTGTAGAGCCGCACGGCGCCGGCGGGCAGCGGAAGCTGCAACACCTGCGGGCCGAACAGAGAGATGTTGTGGAAGTGCACCACGTCGAACGGCGCGCTGTTGAGGATGCGGCTCAACCGTCGCCGGTACAGCAGCGGCCGGCCGGTCTGGTGCGCCGCCAAGGGCCCTAGGGGACCCCAGGGGGTTTCGAGCCGGTGGACGGTGATGCCTTCGCTGTCAGGGAACGCGGAAGGGTCCACGTCCTTGCGGAACAGATGGAACGCGTCGGCGCAATGCACCACGTCGACCTGGTGGCCGCGACGCGCCAGTTCCTTGCAAAGCCGATGAAGATAGATCGCATCCCCGCCGAACGCATAGGGCGGATAGAAGATGCTGACCATGCAAAAGCGCAGCGGGAGAGCCTCCTGGGAGCAAGACCGTCATGGTACCGTAGGTCCAATCAGCGCCACGGATCAACAGCGGCTCGCGATCGTGATCGTTGCGGAAATCGGCTCGGGAGGATGGCCGCGGGCGCTGGAGGCAGTGCGCCGGGCGGGCTTCGAAGGGGAGACGATTCTGGTAGGCTCCGCCGCATTGCAGCCAGCCGCCGAGGGGCTGCGGGCGCGCTTCGTACCAGCCGAACCAGGGGCCTCGGCGCAGCGGCAGCGGGCCCAGGGCTTGGCGGCAAGTCGGGCCGAGCTGGCTGCTTCCGTCAGTGAAGACTACATTGTGGACGCGGCTTGGCTGGCGGCGGCGCGATCCGCCGAGGCGGACGTGACCTGCGGCCCGGTGACGCCTCCGGCGGGCGCCGGCTGGGCGGCGCGGGCGGCTTGGATGTGGGAGTACGCCCACCTGCCCGCGGCGGAGGCTGCCGGGCCGATCGCGGCGCGGGAGGCAGCCTGGATTCCGGCCGGCAACGTGGTCTACCGCCGCGCGGCGCTGCCGCTGGACGAGTTGGCGGCGGCGGCTTCAGAGATCGAAGCGCACGGGGCTCTGGCGGCGCGCGGGCTGCGGTTCGTGAGGGACCCGCGGTTGCGGGCCGGCTACCGGCCGCCTTCGCCGGCGGCTTTTCTGCGAGACCGGAAGCGCTGGTCGGCGGAGTGGGCGCGACGGGCGGGCCGGAGCCGGCCGATCGCCGTGGCGGCTGCTTTGGCGCTGCCGCTGGTGTTGCCGGCGCGTCAGGCGCGCTGGTGGCTCCCGCGGCCGGGCTGGCGGCTGCGGTTCGCGGCGGCGCTGCCGGCGTTTCTGGCGTTCTCGGTCGCGCAGGCGCTGGGCGAGCTCTCGGTCGCGCTGGGACCGCGGCGTCCCTGAAGACAATGGCGGGCGGAAGACCCAAGCTGGCCGTCATCGTGACGTCCTTCGACTCCCACCAGGTGCTGCGGCGGGGGTTGCAGTCGCTTTCGCAACAGCCCGACGTGGGGGAGATCGTGGTGGCGGATTGTTCGCCGGACGACCCGGAGCCGTTGCTGGGGCCGGAGTTTCCGGCCGTACGGTTTGTGCACTTTGCGGAGCCGAAGGTCGTGCCGGTGTTGCGCTGGGCGGCCTTGCCGCTGACCGCCGCGCCGCTGGTGGGGGCGCTGGAGTCGCGCTGCGTTGCCGCGCCGGACTGGGCCCGCCGCATCGTGGAGGCGCACGAGGCCCACCCGGACTGCCCTGCCGTCGGCGGCCCGGTGGCGCCGGGAGACTCCTCGTCGGGCTTCGAGCTGGGGCTGTACTTCTGCGAGTACGGCGCCTTCACGCCTCCCGTGGCCGAGGGGCCGGCGCCGGCTCTTTCCGGCGCGAACCTCTCCTACAAGCGGCGGGATCTGGAGGCCGAGCGGGACTACCTGGAGTCCGGGCGCTGGGAGACCTTTCTGCACGAGCGCTGGCTCGCCCAAGGGCGCGAGCTGCGCCTGTGCGACGCGCGGATCGCCTTTCACAACACCATGGCGCCGGCTACGGCCCTGCGGCAGCGCTACCACTACGGGCGCGGCTACGCCGCCGAACGCGTGGAGGCGCTGCCGCGGCCGAAGGCCTGGCTGTATGCGGCCTTCTGCCCGGCGCTCCCGGTTCTGCTGACGCTGCGCAGCGGCCGGACGGCGGCGGCGAAGGGCCTGGGCTGGGCGTTTGTGCGGGCGCTGCCTTGGACGCTCCTGCTCAACGCGGCGTGGTCGGCGGGCGAGCTGGTCGGCTACTCGCGCGGGCCGGACCGCAGAGCGCGTATCTTCTGAAGGGAGATTTCTCGAAGGGACGATGCGAATCGGGATCGACGGCGGCGCTTGGACCAACCGCAGAGGCTACGGACGCTTCCTGCGCGAGCTGGTCGCCGCTCTGGCCGCCCTCGGAACGGAGCACCGCTACGTGGTCTTCCTCGACTCTTCGGCGGACCGCGACGAGCGCTGGCCGGCGGGCTTTGAGCCGCGCTTTGTGGGAACCTCCACGCCGGTGGGAGAGGCGGCCCGCGCCGACGGGCGCCGCTCCCTAGCGGACATGGCCCGCATGAGCCTGGCGGCGGCCCGCGAGCGCCTGGACGTCTTCTTCTTCCCCACCGTCTACTCGTACTTCCCGCTGCTGCGGCCGGTTCGGACGGTGGTCGGCGTACACGACACCATTGCGGAGGATTTTCCGGAGCTGGCGTTCGCCTCGCCGCGCAACGAGCGCTTCTGGCGCTGGAAGGTGCGTGCGGCGCTGTGGCAGGCCGACGCCTGCTTGACGGTTTCCGAGCACTCGCGGAGCTGCATCGAGAGGGTCTACGGCTACCCGGGCGCGCAGATCCACGTGGCTCGCGAGGCGCCGGCGGCCACCTTCACCCCCGGCCCGGAGCCGCGCGAGGACTTTCTGCTCTACGTGGGCGGCATCAGCCCCACCAAGAATCTCGAGACGCTGCTGCGGGCCTTCGCGGCGTCCGCGGCCCCCGGCCTCGGCCTGCGCTTGCTGCTGGTGGGAGACTACGCCGGCGACCGCTTCAAGACCTGCCACGCGGCCCTGGCGGAGCTGGCGCGCGAGCTGGGCGTGGCCGAGAGCGTGACCTTCGCCGGCTACGTCCCGGACGAGGAGCTGGCGGGCCTCTACCGCCGGACGCGGCTGTTCGTGATGCCTTCCTGGGACGAGGGGTTCGGGCTGCCGGCGGTGGAGGCGATGGCCTGCGGCGCGCCGGTGCTGGTGAGCCGCGGGCACGCCCTGGAAGAGGCGGTGGGCGACGCCGGCCTGCTCGCCGACACGCACTCGCCGGAGAGCTTCCGCGAGCAGATCGACCGGGCGCTGGCCGACGACGCTCTGCGGGCCGAGCTTTCGCGCCGGGCGGTGGAGCGCGCCGGGACGTTTTCGTGGGAGGAGACGGCGCGCCGGACGCTGGAGCTGCTCACGCTAGACTCGAAGCGATGAGCCTCGATTCGCCGACGTTCGGCCTGCTCGACGAGGGCGCCGGAGAGCCCGTGATCTGGCTGCACAGCTCGGCGGCGTCGAAGCGTCAGTGGCGCAGGATCCTCGACGGGTTGCCGCCGGGCTACCGCTTTCTCGCGATCGACCTTTGGGGGTATGGCGAGACGCCCCTGCCGGCGGGCGGAGAGGGGTTTTCGCTCGAGGACGAGGCCGACCTGGTCGAGCGGCTGTTCGAGCGCTTCGAGGGCCCCTGCCGGCTGGTGGGCCACTCCTACGGCGGAGCCGTGGCGCTGAAGGCGGCGCAGCGGCAGCCGGAGCGCATCCGCAGCGTGTTCGTCTATGAACCGGTCCTGTTCCACCTGCTGCGGGACCGTGCGGACGCCGTGGCGGAGCGCGCCGAGATCGAGGCCGTTGCCCATCGCACGCGGGACCTGTCGGCGGCCGGCGACTTCGAGGGAGCCGCGGAGACGTTCGTGCGCTACTGGAGCGGCGACGCCATGTGGGACGCTCTGTCGGCGGAGCGGCGGGCGCAACTGGCGGCTTTCGCGCCGAAGGCCGCCCTGGACTTTCAGGCGCTCGACGCCGAGACGGCTCCGGCGAGCGCCTACGGGCCCAAGGGCGTCTCGCTGCGGATCGTCGCGGGGGCGCTCAGCCCGGCTCCGGCGCGCAAGGTGTCAGAGATCCTGGGCGAGGCCTTTCCGGGGCGGCTGCAGATGCTGGAGGGGCTGGGGCACATGGCGCCGCTGACCCATCCCGAGCCGGTCCGCGCGGCCATCGAGGAGCATTGGGCGGAGGCCTGAACGGCGTTTTCCTCTATACTCGACTCCAGAAGCGTTCGCCGCAATCCCGCTAGCGGCGGCCGGGCCGTATCCAAGCTCTAGGAGCGACAGCCATGACCGTCAACTGGCTCGATCTCACGATCGGCGGGATTCTCTTGCTTTCCGTTCTGGGCGCCGTGCGCAACGGCTTTACCAAGGAAGTCGTGCGTCTGGTGGCGCTCGTCTTCGGCCTGATCGCAGCCATGTGGGGCTATGAGGCCGTCGCGCGGCAGTACCTGGCTCCCTACATCGACAATCCGCAGATCGCCCGCTTCACGGCGTTTGGCGGCATCGTGCTCGGCTGTTTGATCGTGGGCGGCCTGGTCGCCTGGCTGCTCGCCAAGCTGTGGGGCGCGACGGGTTTGCGCTGGGTGGACCGCCTGCTGGGGGCGGCCTTCGGTCTGGTGCGGGGCCTGGTGGTGACCACGGCGCTGGTGCTGGCCGTGGTGGCGTTTGCGCCGGTGACCGGGGCCGAGGCGGCGGTGGCCGAGTCGCAACTGGCGCCGCTGGTGTTACACGGCGCCAAGGCGGCTTCGCTGGTGGCGCCGCCGGCCTTGCGGGACGCTTACGGGCAAGGCTTCGAGCGCGTCCGCTCGGCCTGGATCGCCGGACCGTCGGCCGCCGCCGAGCCGGATGAGAAGCCCTCGCCGGCCGCCAAACCCTAGCGCAGGGGGTTCTCGTACCAGGTCACGTTGTTCGAGGTCTGCCCGGCGATGAGCACGTCGAGGTCGCCGTCGGCGTCCATGTCGACCAGGCGGATGTCATACGCCGCCTGATCGTTGTGGATCACGTGCTTGCGGAACCCGCCGCGGCCGTCGTTTTCGTACCAGGCGGCCTGATGGGAGTCCTTGCCGCAGGTGGCGGCGTCGATGTCGCCGTCCTGGTCGATGTCGCCGAGGGCCAGGTCGTGGGGCCCTTCGAGGTCGGGGTCGATCTCGTGCAGGCGGAAGCTTTCGGCCGGCCCCTCGAACCACAGCACGCCCTTGCCGTGGCCGCGGGTCGCGAACAGATCCATAGCGCCATCGCCGTTGAGGTCGGCGGGCAGGATGTTGGTGGCGCCGACCTGGCGGACGGCGATAGTGCGCTTGAGCCAAGGCGTGGAGCCGTCCTTGGGCTGCTTCCACCAAGCGAACCAGTTGCCGCCGCCGGTGGGGTCGTCCTTGCCTGCGGCGGCCACGTCGGCCACGCCGTCGCCGTCGATGTCGCCGATGCCCATGTAATGGCTCAGGCCGGGGGCGTCCTGGTCCGCGAGCACGTGGCGGTCCCACTCGGCGGCGGTCTTGGGGTCGCGGGGGACAGACCACCAGACGATGGAGTCGGGGAACTCGTCCTTGGGCTGGGCGCTGTTGCCGACCAGATCCGGCCGGCCGTCGCCGTTGACGTCGCCGACGATCAGCCCGTGCGTGCCGTTGACCTTGTCGTCGACGATGCGCAGCGGCCAGGGCTCGCTGAGCGGCTTGGCCGGCTGCTCGAGCCAGAAGACAGGGCCCGGGGAGTAGACCGCGCCGATGTAGTCCATGTCGCCGTCGCCGTCCACGTCGAGCATCTCGGAGTGGATGGTGTCGCGGCCTTCGTCGAGCACGACCTGCTTCCAGTCCGGCGCGACGAGCAGGATGGTCTTGCCGTTGCCGTCGACGATCACGTCGACCAAGCCGTCGCCGGTGAAGTCGGCGGCGATGGCGGATTGGCAGGGAAAGCCTTCGGCGATGACGTGGCGCTGCCAGTCGGCGGCGGGGACGACGGCGGGCAGAAGCAGCAGGAGGAGGGCTCGCATCGCCGGTATTCTAACGATTTCCGCCGAGCGCGAAACATCTGGTCGCATCGAGGACTCTTCTTGGCGAGCGCGCCGCGCCCAGCCAGGCCGTAAGGCCCGAGAGGCCGGGGTAGAATCGAGAACGCGCGCCCCAGAAATCAAGGAGATGTACATGTTGCGAGCCCTTATTTGGACAGCCGCGCTTTCGGTGACCGCCGGGCTGTTCGCCAGCGAGAACGGTCTGCCGGTCGCCCACACGGGAGCATTCGGAGAGATGACTTGCGCCGCCTCCGGCTGCCACCGTCCGGAGCCGCTCAATACGGGCAAGAGCGCAAAAGTCTCCATTGAGGTGGGCCCCTACGTGCCCGGCGCCACCCAGCCCGTGGTGGTCTCTATTGACAGCCGCTCGGGCAACCGCTGGGGCTTTCAGCTCACCGCGCGCCGCGCCGACGATACGACTCTGCCAGCCGGGACTTTTGAGGCCGTGAACCAGTTTGCCGCCGTGCGCTGCCCGGACGGCCGCTTCGGTCCGTGCAACGCCGGCGAGGTGGAGTATGTGACGCACACCTCGGTAGGCACCGCTCCGGGCGGCCAGCCCGGCGTGAAGATGTTCTTTTTCAACTGGACTCCGCCGGATTCGGACGTGGGCGAGGTGGTGTTCGCGGCGGCGGCCCTGGCGGCCGACGGCGACCGCGGCACCAACAGCGACATCACCGCCACCACGATGACGACCTCGCGCTATGCGCCGTCGAACATGCCGACCATCAGCGCCGGCGGCGTGGTGAGCGCGGCGGCCGTGCAGCGGACCGGGCAGACGATCGCCTCCAAGCAGATCATCTCGATTTTCGGCAGCAACCTGAACGCTCCGGACGCGGCAATCGAGGTCGGCACGGCGGACTTCGACGAGCTGGGCCTGATTCCTGACACGCTCGGACGGCTGAGCTTCGTGTTCACCGTCCCGGGGGACCCGATGTCGTATTTGGGCCGGATGCTCTACGTCAGCGACACGCAGGCGAACCTGCAAGTGCCGGACTTGCCGTCGGGGGCTACGACCGCAATGGTGCAGCCGGTGATCAACCGCCAGGGCGGCTCCAGCGAGGTGCGCGGCAACCAAATCCAGGTGGACGTGCGGCCGTACTCCCCGGGCTTGTTCACGTTCGGCTCGACCGGAGTGGGCGCGCCGGCGGCGGTGAACGGCTCGACCGGGCAGATCGTGGCGCCGAGCTCGGCCGGCATCGCCGGATCGGTGCTCGCCAAGCCGGGCGACGTGATTCTGCTCTACGGCACGGGTTTCGGGGCAACGATGCCGGCCTTCGAAGCCGGCCGGCTGGCCGACCAAGCGGCGGACCTGAGCCAGACCGTGACGGTGGAGATCGGCGGCATGGCGGCGGAAGTGCTCTATGCCGGGGCGGCCCCGAACTACGCCGGGCTGGAGCAGTTCAACATCAAGGTCCCCGATCTGCCGGTCGGCGAGCATGACATCATCATTCGCTCGTCGACGTTTGCCACGCAGGCCGGCGTGAAGCTCTCGGTCGGCCCCTAGGGCCGGCCCTGGGCGGCGGCTTCGTAGTAGGCGCGCGCCTGCTGGAACAGCTCCACGGCGGCTTGGCGGCGCTGCTCGTTGGGGAACTTGCCGCGCTCGCGCACGCCGGCGATGAGCCGGTCGATCCAGCCGACGAAGAACCGCGCCGCGGCGGGGTCCACGTAGCGCCGCCCGGCGACGGTCGCCCAGACGGGCGTGGAGTGCGCGAACAGGCGCGCGTCATTGACCACCAGCGGGTCGTAGCCGCCGTCGGCCCGCACGGCGATCCAAGCCGGGCCGTCGAGTTGGAGCAGGTGGTCCAGCTCGAGCTCGCGCGCCGGCTTCGAGCCCCTGGCCTCGGCCACGACTTGGCCGTTGACCACCAACTCGAGAGCGCTCAGCGGCGCCAGGGAGCGCGCCGAAGCCCTTACGCGGAGCTTGCGGCCGGGCTCGACGGCGATCTCCTCGCCCGGCAGGTTGCCGTCCACGGAGAAGGTCAGCAGCGGTCCGTTGCTGGCGAAGCTGCGTCCGGCGCGGTAGCCGTCGATCCAGGCGCGCTCGTCGAAAGTGGCGTCGCCGGTGTGGACGTAGACGCGTTGGCCTCCGGCCAGCCAGTGGCGGCGGCGGTTGGTAAAGCTGTCGCTGCCGCCGGAGATGACCAGGCGCAAGCCGCTGTCGAGCAGACGGTAGTAGTAGGGAACCACGGCGCGCTCGTTGGAATTGCTGAGCACGTCCATGGCTTCCACGGCGCCGAGGGCTGCATCCACGGGCAGCTCGCGGGCGCTCATCGTGAAGGGGTCGTCCGTGAAGCGGTAGCCCGGGTGCGCATAGCTAGCGACGCCGCCGGCTTCCTGGGTGGCCTTGGCCATGTAGTAGTTGGGCGGGTCGTCCCAGGGCTGGGGCGAGTCGCTGAAGCCGGTGTAGAGCGGCTTGACGAGCCGCTGGATGCCGGGCAGGCACATGTGGCCGTAGAAGTTGGAGCGCATCTCCTCGATCCAGCGCAGGACGTGCCGCTCGGTGCTGAGCGCGTGCGGTTTGCCCTCGAAGTAGGCTTCGTCATGGATCTGCGGGCCGGTCGAGTTGGCCACCATCAGGTTCGCCAGGTTGAGGTCTTCGCCGGCGGTCTGCAGCAGCATGTCCGTCGGCGTCATGATCTCGTGGTCGTTGTAGTTGGCGTGGATGTGCGAATCGGCGCTCCACCAGCCGTCGGCGGCCATGTCGGCAAAACGGTGCAGCTCCACGGTGGCCTCGGCGGTCCGGCCCGGGAGGATCTCGGCGTCGGCTTCGCCGGGCTCGGTTTCAAAGCCGCGCACGACCCGCACGCGGGCAGGACCGGCGGGCAGCGCGATCTCGTGGTCGCCGAGGCCGTAGTAGAACGGCTCTCCGGCGGACCAGGTGATCTTGGAGAGCGTGGCGCCGTCGTCGGGCGCGTAGGCCAGGCCGTCGGAGCCGAAGACGGTGATGCGGGCGGCGACGGGTCGGCCGTCCTGGAGCACGCGCAGCCGCAGGCGGCCGGCGCCGACGGTTTCGGCGGGAATGGTCGCGGAGACCATCCTAAGGCTCTCCGGCGGCGCCCCTTCGTCCGGCGCGTCGATCCCGACGTACGTTTCGAGCTTCAGCGCGGACCGGCCGGTGCGGGTGGGCCGCAGGTTGAGCAGCAGGTAGCTGAACCCCGGGCGGAGCTCGAAGCGGTCCGCGAAGGCTTCGCCGGCCAAGACAGCGAGCGTCTTGATCTCCACGGGGTGACCGGTGTCGTTGCGAGCCAGCAGCGGCAGGTTGTAGGTTCGGCCGGCGGTGAGCCGCAGCTCCGCCGGGGCGCGTTCGAGGCGGACCGAGGCGTCGGCGATGCGCAGCTTGGCGACGCCGGGCAGCTCGGCTTCCCACAGGTCCGCCGGCTCGGCCATGCGCCATTCGCGGTAGTTGATGGTGGCGGGGATGCGCCAGTCGCCTTCGCGCCGCAGCAGGACGGTGAGGAAGTCCTCGCGCGTCAGAGGCCCCGGGTAGCGCACGGGCTCAAAGCCGTGGCGGGAGGCCTCAAAGGCGTACTCGTCCGCGGGCGTGGGGTTGCGGCTGCTCCAGGCTTCCGGCGCGCCGGCCTGCCAGAGCAGCAGCGCAAACGCGAGCAGGGCGAGCGGGCGGCGCATCGGCCGGATGATAGCGGAGTTGCCGCTTGCCCTCCAAGCGCTCGGATCAGGTCAGGAGCCGGTGACTAGTGCGGGCGATCGAGGCCGGCGGGCTCGTCGGCGTCCGGGCTCAGCTCGAGGGCGGGACCCAGGGAGGCGGGCGGTACGCCAGGGACGGGCTGGGTCGGCACGGTCTTGCCGCCGAAGCGCCATCCGATGCCCAGTGACTCCGGACCGCGGTACACGCCGCGCTCGGCCACGTAGTGACGCTTGGGTCCGTCGCCCAGCAGATCGACCACCAAGTGCTCCAGGCCGATCGGCTGACGTTCGGCCAGCGGCAACAAAAAGACCAGAGCGCCCTGCGTCGCCGGATCGCCGAGCATGCTGCCCTCGGGCACGAACGGCAGGAACTGCAATTCGCTCTCCGGGCGATCCGCAAAGACATCCGACTTCTTGAATGGCATGACGACTCCTTTTAGCGCCCCTTGCGGGGTCGGTCTCGGGCCCTTCTAGGCGTCCGGCTGGGACTTCAACTCATCCCAGGCCTCCAGGGCGCGCTGTCGGGCCTCTGAGTGATTGACGCTGGGGAGGGGGTAATCGGTTGCAGGATTTACGCCACAACCCCGTAGTACCTTCATCGGCGCCTCCCAGGGTTTATGTAACCAACGATCGGGAACAGCGGCGAGCTCGGGGACCCAGCGCCGCACGTAGACCCCTCGCGGGTCGAAGCGTTCGCCTTGCAGGATGGGGTTGAAGATGCGGAAGTACGGCGCGGCGTCGGCGCCGCAGCCCCCGGCCCATTGCCACCCGAGGGTGTTGTTGGCCAGATCGGCGTCGACGAGGGTGTCCCAGAACCAGCGGGCGCCTTCCTGCCAGGGGAGCAGCAAGTCCTTCACCAGAAATGAGGCGACGATCATCCGAACCCGGTTGTGCATCCAGCCGGTGGCCCAGAGCTCGCGCATGCCGGCGTCGACGATCGGGTAGCCCGTGCGGCCCTTTTGCCAGCGGCGGAGATTTTCCGGGTCGTCGGCCCAGGGGAAGCGGGCGAACTCCGGCCGCAGCGGTTCCAGGGGCGTGTGCGGGAAGTGGTAGAGCAGGTGGTGCCCGAACTCGCGCCAAGCCAGCTCCGCGAGATACTTCTGGGCGCTCTTGGCGACCGCTCCGCGGGGAGGCTCCTGCCGGTCCAAGCGCTCGCGGACGGCTCGCCAAATCGTGCGCGGGCTGATCTCGCCAAAGTGCAGGTGCGGCGACAGGCGCGAGGTGCCGTCACGGTCCGGGCGGTCCCGGGACTCGGCGTAGTCGTCGACGATCTCTTCGACGAAGCGACTGAGCCGCTCCGCGGCGCCGGCCTCGCCCGGGCGCCAGGCCTCGCGGATGCCCGCGGCCCAGTCGATGGCGGGCTCCAGACCGAGCGCGGCGAGCTGGACGGAGCAGGGCCAGATCGCAGGCGACGGAAGGGACGTGGGGGCCGGCTCGGGCTCGCCCGGCGGCTCGGCGGCTTGGCAGGCGCGCCAGAAGGGGCTGAAGACTTTGTAGGGCCCGCCGGACTGCGTCCGGATCGTCCAGGGCTCCCACAGCAAGGCGGCGCTGAAGCTGCGGCAGTCCAGCCCTTCGGACCGCAACGATTGCTTGACGCCCTGGTCGCGCTCGATCGAAGCGGGCTCGTACCGGCGGTTCCAATAGACGGCCTCTGCGCCGGTCTCGCGCGCCAGCGCGGCGAGCGTTTCGGCGGCGGGCCCCTGACGCAAGATCAGGCGGGAACCGAGCGCGCGCAAATCAGCGTCGAGCCGTTCGAGCGACTGGTGCAGCCACCACTTCGACGCCCCCCCGGCCGGCCAGTCGCCTTCTTCGGCGGGTTCCCACAGAAAGACCGGAACCACCGGCCCGCCGCGCGCCGTGGCCGCCGCCAGCGCAGGGTTGTCGGCCAAGCGGAAGTCGTGCCGGAACCAGACCAGGGTCGAGCCGCTCATCGGGCCGCCGCGATGACGCCGGACGCTGCCGGGACGGACTGGTCCGGTCGGCGACCGAAGATCTCTTCCAGGCACTTGCGACGGTAGGCGAAGATCCGCTCTACGTCCTTCTCGACGAAGAGCTTGTGGATCAGCCGCCCGCCATAGACTGCGTACTCCACGTGGTCTTCGCACAGCGTTCCGCCGTCGGCTTCGCGGAAGCGGTGCGTGTGCGACCACTTCCGGTACGGTCCGCGAATCTGCTCGTCGGCGAAGCCGTAGGGCGGCTCCCAGCGCGTGATCTCGGTGGTCCAGCGCAGCGGCGCGCCGTGGACGCGAATGGTGTACTCGATCAGAGCTCCCGGACCCATCTCGATCGGCAGGGGCGTGCGGATGCGGAAATGCACCCAGGGCGGGGTGATGCGCTGGAGATTGCCGGCGTCGGCAAAGAACGGGAAGACCTCCGCCAGTGGTCGCGGCAACCAAACGGAAGATCTGTGATGAAAGGTTCGCACGGGACGGCTCATCTACAGGCTACGGCGAGCGGCCTGGTATGTCAAAATTATGTACAAGTTTTGTGTCGGTTGCCTCTGCGGCCAAACGCTTGATGAATCGGCAGCAGCGCGGATGCCTCGCCCGGTGAAATACGATAGAATCGCTACGAAACATGAACAAGGGGCGCCAGTGACGGAACGAGGACCTTACAAGATGCGCACGATCGCGCGCATCACGGACTTCTCCCCCGCGCTGCTGCGCGCCTGGGAGCGGCGGCATGGGCTGCTGCACCCGCTGCGCGGGCCCGGCGGGCACCGTCTCTACACCGAAGACGATTTGCGCGTGCTGCAGCGCGTGAAGGAGCTGATCCGGACGGGCCGCTCGATCGGCGAGATTGCCGGCGTCGGGCGGGACACGCTGTTGCGGCAGAGCTTGCAGTCACCGGAGGCCGATCCGTCGGAGCCGCCTCCGACGATCGAGGCGGCCACGCCGGAGGTGCGCACCCAGCTCGAGGAGCAGCGGGCGCGGATCGTCCAAGCGGCGCTGAAGATGGACTCCGGCGCGCTCAACCGGGTGCTGGACGAGAGCTTCGCTCGGGTTTCGCCGGACTTGGTGATCTTTGAGGTGATCGAGCCGGCGGCGCGGGAGATTGGCAACCTGTGGGTGGCGGGGCGGTGCAGCGTGGCGAGCGAGCACTTGGCGACCGGCGTTTTCGTGCACCGCCTACGCAAGCTGGTGGAGTCGGCCGAGCCTTCCCGCAGCGACACGCGGCCGACAATCGTGGCCTGCTTTCCGGACGAGTACCATCAGCTCGGGGCGCTGGTGCTGGCCTATCAGCTCTGCCGCAACAGTTTACGGGTGAGTTTTTTGGGGGCGGCGTTGCCGTTCGAGGATCTCGAAGGCGCTTGCCAGGTGGTGCAGCCGGCGGCGGTGCTGCTGTCGGTGACGCGGCAGGCCGTGTTCCAGGTGCATCGCCGCAGCATGCTCGACTCGCTGGCGCGCGTGGCGCGGGAGACCTTGGTTTACGTCGGAGGGCAAGGCGCGCCCAGCGAGGATCCGCTGATGGCCCGGACCGGCGCACGCCTGGTCGGCCCGCAGGAAGACCAGCAGGAGGCGCAACGCGCCATCGTGACGGAGATCCGCAACTCCGCGCGGCTCAAGCGGCAGGAGTAGCCGCGGCGCGGCTCAAGCGTCGCCGGACTTGGACTCCGAGCTCTTGCTCTCTTTGGGGGCTTCCTTGGTCTCGGACTTCTCGGACTTGGCCTTGGAGCCGCTGTCGGAATCCTTGGACTTGCTGTCCCCGGACTTACCGGCGTAGTCGGTCACGTACCAGCCCGATCCCTTGAACTGGATGGCGGGAGCGGAGAGCAGGCGGCGGACGGTCCCCTCGCAACCGGGGTTGCCGTCGCGGCCCTCGCACTTGGTCAACGGCGCGTCGGAGAACTTCTCAATGACTTCGAAGCGTTTCCCGGTGCGGTCGCACTCGTACTCGTAAAGCGGCATGCCTTGATACCTTCGGACCCAACTAGATTGAGAATGGAACACTCACATTATACCAGCAACGTAGGCCGGCGCCGGAGCGTGATATCATGGCGGATTCGCCCCGGAGACCGCAGCCCTCGCCTCGGCCGCCGTCCAAAGCCATGAACCCCTCGGAAATGGATGCGCTCGTCGAACGGATTGGCGACGAGATCCTGGCGCGGCTGGGCCGCGGCCCAGCCCTCGCGACGGGGCCCAACCTGCTCTCAACATCCGGTCCCGCGTCGTGGCCCCGTCCGCAGGACGGCTACGCAGCGCGCCTGGAAGCCGGCGCGGCGGGCCCCGGAGTGACGGCCGGCGCCGTCGAGGCCGCCTGCGGGCAGGCCGTGGAGCTGGGGCTGCGGGCCGTCTGGACCGCGGGCTCCTGGACCGCGCGGGCGCTGCGGGTGGTGGGCGGCTCGTCCGTCCGGTTGGGCGCGGTGACGGGCTTCCCCTACGGAGATTCCCCGACGGCGGCGAAGCGGGTGGAGGCGGAAGTCGCCCTGTCCAACGGGGCGGCGGAGCTGCTGACGAGCTTCGACGCAGGCGCCTGGGCCTCGGGCGAGTGGGACCGCGTCTATGCCGACCTGATCGGCGTGGGCGAGGTGGCGACGTCGGCGGGCGCTGCCTGGGGCGTCGCCGTGGAGGCTGCCGCGCTGGACGAGGCGGCGGTGGTCAAGGCCGCCATCGCGGCCAAGCTGGCGGGCGCCGGAGCGATCTACCTGGGCGGCTGGGCGAGCCACGCTGCGTTCGGCCCGGCGCGGGTCGGCCACGTCCGCGAAGCCGTGGGCGATGAAGTCGCCGTCGGTGTTTGGGGCGAGATGGCCGGCTTTGGCGCGGCGGCCGCCTGGGCCGCGGCGGGCGCTTGCCGGCTGTCGTGCCCCGATCCGGCGGCGGTGCTCCGCGAAGCTCCTCGGGGCTAGCCATGCGCTTGCCCGTGGATTCGCTGCAAGTCCTCACGGAAGCGTCCGAGGTCGTCGCCAACCATCCCCTCAGCCTCGATGAGCTGTTGCGCGCCCTGGCGGAGCTGGTGCGCAAGGTCGCTGACTATCAGCTCTTCGCCGTGCTGCTGGCGGAAGCCAACGGCGACCTGGCGATCCGCTACTCGATCGGCTACCGGCCGGAGCTCGCCGAGCGGCTGCGGGTGCGCCGGGGCGAGGGCATTACCGGCGACGCCGCCAAACGCCGCCGGACGGTGATCGTGGGCGACGTGCGCAAGGACCGCCGCTATCTGATGGCGGTGGAGGCGGTGCGCTCGGAGATCGCCGTTCCGCTGGTGGCCCGCGGCAAGCTGGTCGGCGTAATCGACTTGCAGTCAGCGCGCCCGGCGGCCTTCGACGAGGATTCCCGCAACGTACTGGAGCTGATCGCCTCGCGCTTCTCGCTGGCGATCGACGCCGCGCTGCTGTTCGAGCAGAGCATGCGGCAGAACGCCACGCTGAAGACGCTGGCCGACGCCGCCCAGGAGTTCTCGACGATCCTGGCCCTGGACGAGCTGCTGCACAAGATCTCCGGGCTGGTGCGGCAGTTGGCGCGCTACGACGCTTTTTCGATCTACCTACTCGAAGGGCAGAGCCTGCAGCACTACTTCGGCGTGCGCTTCGACGAGCGCGTGCAGTGGCAGTCGATGCCGCTGGGCGAGGGCATCGTGGGCGCGGCCGGCGCCGACCGCAAGACGATTCTGGCGCGGGACACGAGCCGAGACCCTCGCTACGTGCAAGCCGTCGAAGGGATTCGCTCGGAGGTGGCGGTTCCGCTGATCCTGAAGGACGCCGTGATCGGCGTGTTGGATCTCGAGTCCGAGCGGCTGGCGGCTTTCGACGAGGAGCACGTGCAGGCGCTGGAGCTGCTGGCGCCGCAGGTGGCGGCGGCGATCGACAACGCGCGGCTGTATGAGCAGTTGGCGCGGGAACAGGCCCGCCTGCGGCAGGACCTGACGGCGGCGAGGCACCTGCAGAAGCTGCTGCTGCCGACCGGGTTTCCGCGCTTTGAAGGGTTGGAGGTCGCGGCTCGGAACGTGTCGGCCGTGGAGGTCTCGGGCGACTTCTACGACTTCTTCGAGCAGGACGGCGAACGGTTCATGCTGATCAACGGCGACGTCACCGGCAAGGGCGCGGCGGCGGCGCTGTATGCGGCGCTGGCGAGCGGCCTGTTGCAGAGCTTGACGGCGAAGTTCCTGGAACCGAAGGCCTTGCTGGAGGCGCTGAACCAAGGGCTGCTGGCGCGTCCGCTGGATGCGCGCTAC
Source organism: Acidobacteriota bacterium (assembly GCA_016125275.1). Lineage (GTDB taxonomy): Bacteria > Acidobacteriota > Terriglobia > Bryobacterales > UBA6623 > RI-231. Next base: position 185,060 of record WGMB01000007.1, read on the forward strand.
CTGGTCGCGATCGTCGCCTGCTGGGTTCCGGCGGAGCGCCGCTTGTCGGTAGCCAGCTCCGGACAGCCGCGCCCGGCGGTGCGCCGCGGCGGCAAGGCGGAGTTCCTGAGGATCGGCGGCACGCCGCTGGGGATGATCGATCCCGGAGTCTATGATGAGGTCAGCCTGGAGCTGGCGCCGGGAGACGTTTTCGTGACGGCTTCCGACGGTCTGCACGAAACCGAAGACGCCGCAGGCCGGCAGTACGGCGAGCAGCGGCTGGGAGAGCTCCTCGAATCCCTGCCCGACGCCAGCGCGCGAGAGCTTCTGGACGCCATTTTCGAGGACGCCCGAACCTACGGCGGGATGGAGAGCCCTCCAGACGACCGCACCGTCGTCGTCTTGCGCGCCCTCTGATCCCGCTCCGACACACAGAGAACCCCATGACGCCCCTTCAAGGATTCGAGCGCCGCGACGGCGCTCTGTACTGCGAGCAGGTCGCGCTGGCGACGATTGCCGCCGAGGTCGGAACGCCGACCTATGTCTACTCCGCCTCGGCGATCGCGGCCAACTACCGGGCCTACGACGAAGCCCTGCAGGGGGCGCCGCACGAGGTGCACTACGCCGTGAAGGCCAACAGCTCACTGGCCGTGCTGGCGCTGCTGGCGCGCGAGGGAGCGGGCTTCGACATCGTCTCCGGCGGCGAACTCTACCGGGTGATCCAGGCAGGCGGAGACCCCCGGCGTACGGTCTTCTCGGGCGTGGGCAAGACGGCCGAGGAGATCGAGTACGCGCTCGAATCCGGCGTGGGGTCGTTCAACTGCGAGTCCGAGGGCGAGCTGGCGCTGCTGCGCGACCTGGCTGACCGGCTGGGGCGCCGTCCCAGCGTGGCCTTGCGGGTGAACCCGGACATCAGCGCCGAGACGCACCCCTACATCTCGACCGGGCTGACTGAGCACAAGTTCGGGATTCCCCTGGAACAGGCCGAACGGATCTACGGGGAGTTTCGCCGCTACGCGCCGCTCGCGCTCGACGGCGTGAGCTGCCACATCGGGTCGCAGATTTTCGACCTGGGAGCCTTTCAGGAGGCTTCGGCGAAGATGCTTGGGCTGATTGACAGGCTGGCCGCGGCGGGACTGTCGATCCGCCGTCTGGATCTGGGCGGCGGCTTAGGCGTGAGCTACAAGCCGGGGCAGATCTCCGGCTCCATCGCCGAGTACGGGCGGCGGCTGCGCGAGGCGTTGGCTGGCCGGGGCTTCGAGTTGCAGCTCGAACCGGGGCGTTCGATCGTGGGGCAGGCCGGGGCTTTGCTGACCCGATCGCTCTACCGCAAGCAGAACGGCGAGAAGGTCTTTGTGATCGTCGACGCCGCGATGAACGACCTGATCCGGCCTTCGCTCTACCAGGCGCACCACGAGATTCTGCCGGTCGTCGAGGCGGAGCGCCCGCGGATCCTGGGCGACGTGGTGGGGCCGGTCTGCGAGTCTGGCGACTTTCTGGCGCGGGACCGAGCCCTGCCGGACGTACTGCCAGGCGAGCTGTTGGCCGTGGCGACCGCCGGGGCCTATGGCTTCGTGCTGTCGTCGAACTACAACTCCCGGCCTCGCGCCGCCGAAGTGCTGGTCGAGGGAGACCAGTGGCGCGTGATCCGCGAGCGGGAGACCTTCCGCGATCTGATTCGCGGTGAGACCTGCTAGTCAGGCGGTCCGGATTGCGTCCAGACGGGGCAGCCAGCCTTCGAGCCAACTCCCGAAATCCGCCAACTCCTGCCGGCGGATGGGACCGGATTCAAACGGCAAGCGCGCCGGGAACAGCCCGCGGGCTTCGGCGATGAGCTTCAAGGCCCAGGGATAGGGCAGGCGCTCGAGCCGGCTCAGAGCTTCTCGGAACAGGGCGGCGGCCGCGGCGAAGCGGTCCGTGTCCGAGGCCGCGGCGGCGTCGAACAGCGCCACGACGGCTTCGGGGATGACGCTGGCGGGGCCGGAGATGACCCCGTCGAGCAGCTTCCGCTCGATGGCTTCCACCAGGACCAGGTCGTTGCCGAGGATGCGGCAGGCGCCGAGCTCGGGGCGGGCGGTCAATAGCTCGAGGGAGTCGAGCTTGCCGCTGGAGTCCTTGACGCCGACGATGTTCGGGACGGTCTCGATGAGGCGGACGATCACGGCAGCGTCGATCGGCGAGGTGAAGCCGGCCAGGTTGTAGACCAGGATGGGGCCGTCGATGCGGGCGGCGGCGGCGCGGAAGAAATCCTCCAGATCCTGCTGGCCGTAGCGGTAGAAATGCGGCGGAGGCAGCAGGATGGCGTCGGCGCCGGCGCCGAGGGCGTGGGAGGCCAGCTCGGCGGTCTCGTCGAGCCGCATGGCCCCGCAACTGGCGACGAGCCAAGCGCGCCCGCTGATGGTTTTGGCGGCGTGTTCCAGCAGGGTCTTGCGCTGCTGGAGGCTCAGGTCGGGGTATTCGCCGGTTCCGCCGGTCAGCACGAAGCCCTTGACGCCGCGCGCGACGCCCAACTCGAGGTTGTCGTCGAGGCCGCCGAGGAAGAGCTCTCCGGAGCGTTCGCGGGGAGTGAGCAGAGCGGCGAGGGGTCCGGAAAACAAGGGTGTCATGGTGAGGAAAAGGAACCCTATTGTCGAGCGTGGCGCGGCATTCCCGCAATAGGCGCAACGCGATACCGGCTGCGGAACCGCCACTCTTTCCGAGCAAGGGGTTCGGTATTCTGAAGGCGCATGGCTGTTGCTGTTTCAAATGTCTCGCCCGGACGCCGCGTAACCGGCTCCGAAGCTTCTCGTCCGATCGTTTGTCCCACCGCCGAGCACGGCATCGGCTCGGTGATCACCAACCCGGAGTCCCCGCAGTTGATCGCGGGCGTCGTGGCGGAGGCGGCCGCGCTGTGGCCGGACGACCGGGGCTACTTTTTGGAAGTGGCCCGCATGGGGAAGGGGTTGGCCGGGCGGATGAATCCGGCCGAGGCGCAGGTGTCGGCGGCGTTGAGCTATCCGGGCACGATCAAGGCCTTCCACTACCACCAACTGCAGGCCGACTATTGGACGGTGGCCGCGGGCATGCTGCAGGTCGCGCTGGTGGATCTGCGCGAGGAGTCGCCGACCTTCGGGCTGCGCAACACGCTCTACCTGGGCACGCTGCGCCCGTGGCGGCTGTGGATTCCGCCGGGAGTGGGCCACGGCTACAAGGTCATCGGCGAGCAGCCGGCCGTCCTGGTGTATCTCACCAGCCGGCAGTACGACCCCGCGGACGAGGGACGCATCCCCTACGATGACCCGGGTATCGCCTACGACTGGGAACTGCAGCACAAATAGGCCGTGATTCTTGCGTCCTCCCGGTCGTTGCCTTAGGATGGGCCCATCCCGGTCCAAGGGGTTCGGACCGGCGTGGAGGCCTGAACGCATGCAACGACTCGCCTACGCCACTCTCATCGCCTGCCTGTCGGCAGGACTGCTGCTCGCCCAGGGCGTTGACATCCGAACCGTCGACATCAATTCGGAGACGCCGGACGGCGCGCTGCTGACCGAGGCCGGAATGGCCGAGGATCCCGCCGCCAAGATCCCTCCGCTCGAGAAGATGGTCGCCGAGCACCCGGATTCGCCCTACCGGGGCTTTGCGCTGTTCCAGCTCCAGCAGGCCTACCTCAAGCAGCAGAACAACGAGAAAGTGGTCGAGATCGGCAAGAAGCTCCTGGAGATTGCGCCGAACGACCTGGAAGTTCACCACAACGTGAACCAAGCGCTGGTGCAACTGGCGCGCTGGGATGAGCTCTACCCGGAGCTGACGGCGACGCGGCCGATCGCCGAGAAGGTCGTGGCGGCGCCGAAGCCCGCTGACGAGGAGGAGGATGCCTGGAAGTATCAGGTGGAGTACGCCACCGGCGTGACCCAGTGGCTCGAGTGGGCGACCAACACGGCTCTGTCGCAGCAAACCGACCCCCAAGCGCAGATCACCTGGATGGAACGCCTGGAGAAGGACTACCCCGAGAGCCAATACGTTCAGGGCTTCGAGATGAAGCGCGTGATGGCCTACCAGCAGTTGGGCGACCAAGCCAACGCGATGGTCTGGGCCAAGAAGGCCGTCGACGCCGGGGAGCGCAACCCGGCCCTGCTCTATCAGCTTGCCGAAGAAGCCTACGGCAAAGAGGATCGCGAGCAGGCCAAGAAGTACGCCGAGCAGATGCTGGAAGCCCTGGAAGCCGACCCGCCGCCGGCCGGCCTGAGCCCGGAAGAGATCGCCAAGTGGACCGCCTATGCGAACTTCGTGATCGGGCGGGTGTGGGTCTCGCAGAACAACGCCAACGGCTATCGCACCGGCCGCAGCCACCTGCTCAAGTCCGTGGATGTGCTCAAGGCCGAGGGCGGACCGCGCTACCACCTGCTGGCCTACTTCCTCGGCGTTTGCTACGTGCAGCTCGACATCCAGGGCGACAACATCAAGCAGGCCACCTTCTGGATGAAGGAAGCGGCTCGGACCGACGGCCCCTTCAAGGCCCAGGCGGCCGACGCTCTCAAGAAGATCGGCGGCTAACGCCTGCCGGCGCGGGCGGCGCTGTCCGCCTCGCCGGATTCCGCTGCGATCGCGCGCACGATGTTGCGCCGGCCGCGCGCACGCTCGGTCAGATAGTGCTCCTCGCCGGACTGGTGCAGCCAGTCGAGAAAGCGTTGCACCGCATGCCGCGTGGAGGACTCGTCGCGGCAGTTCGCCAGCAGCGCCAGTTGCACCTTCTGCACGTTGTCCGCCACGTAGACGCCGAAGGGCGGCGTGACGATGGTGGCGTCGGGGAAGCCGAGCATCGCGGTCGCCTGGTTTTCGGTGACGCCGCGGTGGCAGCCGATCACGTGCACCGGGCCCCAGGCGTCATCGGCCAGATCGTCGGCGGCTTCGTGGTCGTGCAGAAAGGGCCGTCCGATCATCTCGCGGGCGGCCGCAATGCTCATGGCAGCCGGCACGCCGTGGCAGCGGAAGTAGATCTTTTGGCCGTCGACTTCGCGCAGCAGGCCTTGGCCGCGCGGCGAGCCGTCCATGGCCTCGCGCACGCAGCGCTCGATCTGAGCCTTGCGCGCCAAGTAGTCCAGGCGGCTCCAGTCGAGCGACGAGCCGGAGTCGAAGCGGCCCTTGCGAGCCTCACGCCCGCCGAGCTGGACCAGGCCCACGACGCCGTCCTGCAGGGCCTCGCGGATGCGGTCGAGGGCCTCTTCGCCGGTGTGCGCGGTCGGGTACATGCGGGACTGCCGCTCCAGGTAATCGGCGAAGAGCTTGTTCCGGCGGGCGGCGTCTCGATCGGCCTTTGCGGGCGAGGGATTCTCGATCCGAATCAGGCGCACCTTGCCGGGCGCCGCGTCGAGGGCGGCTTGCAGCTCGGCGTGGCAGATGCCGATGCCGCCGCGGTTGACGGTCCAGCCGGCGTCGCCGTCGTAGAGCACGAGCAGGATGTCGCACTTGCGGACCTCGTCCAGGCAGGCGTCCCAGATGTCCTGGCCGCCGTCGACGCTGGCGTCCTCGTTGATCCAGCAGTCGAAGCTGCTAAGGCCGAACAGGGTGGCGGACTCGATCTCCTGCTTGGCGCGGCGGCGCAGGTCGGAGAACCGCTGCATCGTGCCGTCGAGCTCGATGGGATCGTTGCATCGGCTCGAAATCATCACGCGGATTCGTTGCGCCGCCATGGTCGTCCGGTTTGCGGGGCGCGCTCGGCCCCGGGCTCTATCTTAGAGGCGGCGGCGTCGAAAAACACCCGAAGAATGGCAGAATAGGGCAGCGGGTTCCCCTCGCCGCCCTCATGCGTGTTCTTGTCCCCAACCTCGGCTCCACCTCGCTCAAGTTTCAGGTCTTCGAGTTTCCCTCCGAATCCGTCCTGGCCAAGGGTTGGATGGAGCGGATCGGGCAGCCCGGCGGCGACGCGCCCGGCTACCGCGAGGCGCTGGGCCGCACTCTGGCGCAGGTCGGCTCGGTCGACGCCGTGGGGCTAAAGGCCGTCCATGCGGGGCCTCGCTTCCGGGGAACGTTTCGCGTCGACGACGAATTTCTAGCGGCCTTGGGCGAGTACGAGCCGGCCGCGCCGCTGCACAACGGCATCTATCAGACCGGCATCGAGGCCTTTCGGGAACTACGGCCGGAGCTGCCGCTGGTGGCCGTGATGGAGCCCGGTTTTCACCGGACGATGCCCGAATATGCCTCGACCTACGGGGTGCCGGCGGCCTGGGCCGAGGAACACGGCGTCCGCAAGTACGGTTTTCACGGCGCCTCGCACCGCTTCATCAGCCGTCGCGCCCCGGAGGTCTTGGGACGCAAGGCCTCGGAGCTCCGGCTGATCTCCTGCCACTTGGGCGGCAGCTCGTCGATGTGCGCCATCGACCGCGGGCGCTCGGTGGACGTGACGATGGGCTTCTCGCCGCAGTCGGGCCTGGAGAACGCCACGCGGCACGGCGACCTCGACCCGTTCGCGGTGCTGTTCCTGATGGACCGGATGGGTTGGTCGACCGCCGAGGCCCGTGAGCAGTTGCTGGCCAGCGGCGGGTTGGCGGGCATCTCGGGCATTCGGGGCGGGGACGTGCGGGATCTGGAGTCGGCCGCGGCCCAGGGCGACGAGAGGGCGGAGCTGGCGCTGAGCGTCTTTGCCTACGAGGTGCGCAAGACGATCGGCGCGTTCGCCGCCGCCATGGGAGGGCTCGACGCCATCTCGTTTACCGGCGGCATCGGCGAGAACTCCGCCTCACTCCGCGCCAGGGCCTTGCAGGGGCTGGATTTTCTGGGCGTGAGCCTGGACGCTGAAGCGAATGAGAAAGGCAAGGGCGACCGGCTGATCTCGCCGCCTGACGCCGCCGTGTCCGCGCTCGTGCTGGCGACCAACGAGGAGCTGATCGTCGCCCGCGAGACCGCCGCTTTGTTGGGAGGGACCACCGCATGACCGACACCACTCGCCGCGGCTTCGCCCGCGCTTCCGCCGCCGCGCTGGCAGCCGCCAGCTACTCCCGCGTGATGGGCGCCAACGACCGCGTGCGGCTGGGCTTCATCGGCGTCGGCAATCGCGGCACGAACCTGCTCAACGGAACCAAGGAGTTCGCCGACCAGCAGATCGTGGCGGTGTGCGACCTGCTCGATCCGCTGATCGACCGGGCCGTGACGGCCGCCGGAACCGATCCGGCGCGCTTCAAGGATTTTCGGAAGCTCCTCGACCGCAACGACATCGACGCCGTGGTGGTGGCGACGCCGGACCACTGGCACGCCCTGATGATGGTGATGGCCTGCCGCGCCGGCAAGGACGTCTATGTCGAAAAGCCGCTCTCGCTGACCGTAGTGGAGGGGCGCAAGATGGTCGAGGTCGCCGCCGAGACCAACCGCGTCGTCCAGGTCGGCATTCACCGCCGCTCGTCGCCGTTCTGCAAGGAGGCTGCCGAGGTCGTCCGCAGCGGGGAGATCGGGCCGGTGACGATGGCGCGCTGCGGGGTGGCGCTGAACCAGTGGCCGCTGGGCATCGGCGCGCCGCCTGACGGTCCGCCGCCGGACGGGCTGGACTGGGACCTCTACCTCGGCCCCGCGCCGGAAGCGCCGTACAACGAGAACCGCCACCTGTTCCTGTTCCGCTGGTTCTACGACTACGCCGGCGGCCAGCTCACGGACAACGGCGTGCACTTCCTGGACCTCATCCAGTGGGGGCTGGGCAGGGACCGTCCGCAGGCGGTGACCGCCCTCGGCGGCAAGTACGCGCTGCACGACAACCGAGAGGTTCCCGACACGCTACAGGCCCTGTGGGAGTATCCCGGCGGCACGCAGGTGAGCTTCTTCCAGTCCAGTTGCAACGCGGCCCCGTTTAGCGACACCAAGCCGCTGTTGGCTCAGTTTCGTGGGACCAAGGGGACGGTCAACATCTACTTCGACAGTTGGGAGCTGGTTCCGGAAAGCAACGCCTCGCAGTCGTTCCCGGCGCGCGGGCCGCTGGAGACCGAGGCGGCTCGCAACTACCGCAACTCCTTCCAGCCGGCGATGGAGGCCCGCTCGGGGTCAGGCTCGGCCGACCCCCGACTGCACATCCGCAACTTCCTGGATTGCGTGAAGAGCCGCGCCACGCCGAACTGCGATGTGGAGACCGCACACCGCTCGACGACGACGGCGAACATCGCCACGATCGCTTACCGGACGCGACAACTGCTCGAGTGGGATGCCGAGAAGGAGCAGTTCACCAATCACCTGGCGGCGAACGCGCGGCTGTCGTACGAGTACCGCGCGCCGTGGAAGCTGTAGCGAGCCGGCGGCTCAGTAGGGGAAGAAGCTGATGACCTCGGTGGCGCTGTCGACCCAGAGGTTGGGCTGCTTCTTGTCGTTGATCCAGACCTCGATGATGACGCCGCCCTCCTGGGTGTAGGAGCGACCGAGGCGGAAGCTGCCGACCTTGCCCAGGGGGCTGTCCGGCCCCCAGTCTTCCAGGAACGACGTGTAGGAGTAGTAGCGGCAGGGCTCTTCGACCGAGCAGCCCCACCGCTTGTAGGCGGCTTCGAACTTCTGCTGCTGGACTTCCTCGAGGAAGTGGCGCACTTCGGCCTCCTCCCGCCAGTTGCGGAAGAAGAGCCAGTAGACGCTATACCCGAGAACGCCGACGAGCAGGGCGAGACCAATCCATCGCACCAGCCGCTCGAAAAAGGGCCGTCGACTGTCGTACTCGTCGAGGTAACTCATCGGCCTCGGCCCGCTCGCGGCGGGCCGGCGGGAATCCAGTTAGTTGGCCGGGTGGGCGGCGTCGTAGGCGCTGGTGGCTTCCGCCGTCAGGTCCAGCGTCGAGTTGAACGCCAGGGCCGTCGAGACGTCCACCAGCAGGTCCAGACCCTTGTCGGCGCGCAGCTTCTCGAGCACGGCCCGCATCCGCGCCGCTCCGCCTTGCAGAATGGCGTCACGCTCGAAGTCGACCGCGGCCTGCAGATCCTCGCTGAGGCGCTGGGCGTCGCGCTGCTTGCGGGCGCCTTCGGCCTGCAAACGGCCGGCGTCTTCGTTGCTGGCGGTCTGGAGCTGCTGTTGAATCTGTTGGAGCTCGGCGGTCACCCTCTCCAGCTCCTCCTGCCGCGGCTTGAACTTCGATTCCAGTGTGCCGGCCTGCTTCTGCATGTCAGCCGTGTTGAGCAACGCCTGCTGGAAGTCCACGACTCCGATCTTGGACTGAGCGGCCAAACGGTCCGCCCCCGTCAGCAGCAAGGCTGCGGCGCACAAGGCAATCCCCAGTTGATTCGAACGCATCAATTCACAAACTCCCCGTGTGTATTCGAGCTTCATTGTGCCACGAAGCGCCCCCGCGCGGCGAGGCGTCAACTGCTCGGCAAGCTCTTGAGAATGTCGTTGTACATCACGAACGCAAACAGCAGCATCAGGAACACCAGCCCGACCTGCATGATGCGTTCCTTGACGGCCAAGCTCACGTCCCGGCGGATCAACGACTCGAACAGCAACATCACGATCACGCCGCCGTCGAGGATCGGAATGGGCAGCAAGTTGAAGATGCCGAGCTGCAAGCTGATGTTCGACATCAGCAGCACCATGTCCGGCCAGCCGCGGCGGGCGGCCTCGCCCGACAGCCGCGCAATGCCCACCGGGCCTTCGAGCGCCTTCGGCGACATGCGCTGCTCGATCAATCCGCGCAGCACGCGGAAGGTCAACGTCACGTTGGTCAGGTTGGTCTCGACCGACTTCTCGACGGCTTCGCCGAAGCCGAGCTCGCTGACCGTGCGCTCAGGACCGATCATTGCGCCGATGCGCCAAGCCTCTTCGCCGGCGTCGGAGTCGAGCTCGGGGGTGACGGCCAGATTCATCAGCCGGCCGTCGCGCTCGAGTTGCAGCAACAGCGGCTTGCCTTCCGAACCCTTGATCTCTTCGAGCGCGTCGTCGACCTGCAGGATGCGGCGCTCGCCGATGCGGCGCACGATGTCGCCGCCGTGGATGCCGGCCTTCTCAGCAGCCGAGCCCGGACGCGGCTCCAGGGTGATGGCGGCGGCTTCGTTCCAGCCGGCCACGCCGACGCCCTGCTCGCCTTCGGGCGCGATCGAGATGTTGACCGTGAGGCGCTGCCCGTCGCGGTCGATGAGCACCGGCACGGTCTTGTTGACGGCAGTGATCTCGGCCAGCCGCACCGACTCCCAGTCGGGCATCGGCTCGCCGTCGAAGGCCACGATGAGGTCGCCGGACCGGACGCCGGCCGCGGCGGCCGAGGAGCCCGGCTCGACGCTGGCGACGACCGGTGGATCGCTCCAGTAGGCGAACCGCTCATAGTGCGTCGTGAACAGCCCGGCCAGCAGCACCACCGCCAGCACGCCGTTGAAAATCGGCCCCATGGCGGCGATGATGAGCCGCTGCCAGCGCGGTTTGGCCAGGAACTCTCGGGGGTCTCCGGTCGGTTCCCCGATACTCTCGCCGGCCATCTTGACGTAGCCGCCGATCGGCAGCAGACAGATCTTGTAGTCGGTTTCGCCTCGGTGGAACCCGATCAGCCGCGGACCCATGCCGATCGAGAACGACTCGATGCGTACGTCAAAAGCCCGGGCCGCCAGAAAGTGACCCAGCTCGTGGATCAGTACCATGACCCCGAGCACGAAGACAAAGGCGAGCGAGTTCTCAACGAAGCCCATATGACGTCAACCCACTGCGACCGCCCAGGCCGCAGCGATCTCCTTGGCGGCGGCTCGCGCTTCGCGATCCAGCGCCACTACTTCTGACAAAGTAGACGGGCGCCGGTCCCCGCAGCGTTCCAGCGTTTTCTCCACCACGCCGGGGATCCCCAGGTAGGGGATCTCGCGATCCAGGAAGGCGGCCACCGCCACTTCGTCGGCGGCGTTGAGCACGCACCCGGCTCCGCCCCCGCTCTCGGCCGCTTCGTAGGCCAGCCGCAACAAGGGGAAGCGGGCCAAGTCCGGCGGCTCGAACTCTAAGTTTCGCACGGCGTCCCAGCGCAGGCGACGCTCCGGCGGGCCCTGCTCGCGGTCCGGATCGGTCAACGCGTAGCGGATCGGCAGCTTCATGTCCGGAGGACCCAACTGCGCGATCACCGAGCCGTCGCGGTACTCCACCATGGCGTGCACGATCGACTGCGGGTGCACCACCACCTGCACGCGCTCCGGACCGAAGCCGAACAGCCAGCAGGCCTCGATCACCTCGAAGCCCTTGTTCATCATCGTCGAGGAGTCGATGGTGATGCGGGCGCCCATCTTCCAGGTGGGATGGCGCAGCGCCTGCTCCGGGGTCACCGCTTCCATCTCGGAGGCGGGCGTGCGCCGGAAGGGGCCGCCCGAGGCGGTCAAAATCAGACGGTCGACTTCTTCTCGGCGGCCGGCGCGAAGGCACTGGTGCAGCGCGTTGTGCTCGCTGTCGACCGGCAGCAGCTCGGCGCCGGAGGCGGTTGCGGCCACCATCACGAGCTCGCCGGCGGCGACCAGCACTTCCTTGTTCGCCAGCGCCACACGCTTGCCGCGCCGAATCGCCTCGTAGGTCGCCGGCAGCCCGACCACGCCGACGGCGGCCGAGACCACTGCGTCGCAGTCCACGTCGGCGACGCAGGCGAGCAGTCCTTCCTGGCCGGTGAGAATTTCAGGGCGCCAAGCGTCCAGCGCGCTTTGGTCGAGGGCTTCGAGCACGCGGCGGCGCACGCCGTCGTCCTCGACGGAAACCAGCGCAGGCCGGAATTCGAGAATCTGGGGAACCAGCTCGTCGACATTGCGCCCGGCCGCCAAGGCCAGGGGGCGCACTCTTCCCGCCATCTCACGGACGACCTGAAGAGTATTGCGGCCGATCGAGCCGGTGGAACCGAGGATGGAGAGCCGCATCACGCGTCTTTCGACCGGTCGAACCTTCGTCAAGTTAGCACAGTACGCCTTGGGAGGCTATCGGTCGAAGAGCTGAAGAACGTTGGGGGTGAAAGAGGAGAGGGGGTCGCCGGGGGGTAGTTTCAGGGGTCTTTGGTTGAGGTTAGTCTCGCTTAGGTGGGGGTTGCCCCCCCGGCTTTGATTGAAGAATACCAAAGATCATAATCCTTGGCAAGCCCTTCTTCCAATTTTTGTAGATCCGGGATCGCGGAAGGCCTATGGAAAATTGGAAGTTGTTGATTATAAAGGATGAAGTGACGTCAGATTTTTTCTAGACGCCCTCGCCCTTGACCTCGACGCCCGCCCATTTCTCGAAGATCTTGATGGCGGCGGCGATATCCTCGTCGCCATGCCCGCTGGCGACGCCGGCGGCGAACATCTCGTGGACCAGGGCCGTGCCGGGCAGGGGCACGCCCATCTCGCGGCCCGACTCGAGCATGAGGCTCACGTCCTTCTTCATCCACTTGAGCGGGAAGGCGGCCTCGAAGTTGCGCTTGAAGATTTGCGGAGCCTTGAAGCTGATGAGCCCGGCCTTGGCGGCGGAGTTGTCGAGGATCTCGAACATCAGCTCCGGCTTCACGCCGGCCTTGGTCGCCAGCACCATGCCTTCCACGAAGCCCTGCAGCATGTTGGCGAGGACGAGATTCTGGGAGAGCTTGGCGTGCAGGCCCATGCCCTGGCCGCCGCAGTAGTAGAAGTTCTTGCCCATGGCTTGGAACCAGGGCATCACGCGGTCGTAGATGTCCTTGGGGCCGCCGACCATGAAGGTGAGGGTGCCACCGCGGGCGCCGGGCGTGGAGCCGGTGCAGGGCGCGTCGAGATACCAGGCGCCCTTGGCCTCGAAGGCCGCCGCCAGCTTGCGCGCCGTGTAGGGAGAGATGGTGGAGCAGTCCGCGATCACGTTGTCGGCGCTGACGCCTTCGATCACGCCGTTCTCGCCCGTCAATACGGATTCGGACATGGCCGAATCGCCCACGCACAAGAAGACGCACTCGGCGAACTCGCCGACCTGCTTGGGCGTCTCGCAGAACGTGCCGTTGGCGTGCTCGGCGAGCTTCTGCGCTTTGGAGGCGGTGTGGCTCCACAGGGCCACTTCGTGGCCTGCGTCGAGCAGGTGCTCCGCCATGGGATAGCCCATCAATCCGAGTCCGAGAAATCCGAGTTTTGCCATTTGCGTCCTTCCTTTGCCTTCCGGCAGACCGCAATTGTACGTGTTCAAACCGCTATGCGACAATGACCGCTCGCATGAAACCCCCTGTCCTGGTGACCAAGAAGCTGTACCCGAAGGCGCTCGAGCTCCTGCAGGCGACGGCCGACGTGGAGTACCACGACTCGCGCGCGGGCCTTTCGGCGGACCGTCTGTTGACGAAGGCGAAGGGCAAGGTCGGCATCGTTTGCCAGTTGACCGACAAGTTCTCCGCCGAGGTGCTGGCGGAGTTGCCGGACTTGAAGGTGCTGTCGAACGTGGCGGTCGGCTACGACAACATCGACGCGGCGGCCGCGGCTGAGCGGGGAGTGCTGGTCACCAATACGCCCGGCGCGCTGACCGAGACGACCGCGGACCTCGCCTTTGCGCTGCTGATGGCGGCGGCCCGGCGGTTGACCGAGGCTGAGCGCTTTCTGCGCGACGGCAAGTGGGGCGAGTGGTATATCGACCTGCTGTGCGGCTATGACATCTATGGCGCGACGCTGGGTCTGCTGGGGATGGGCCGCATCGGCCAAGCCGTGGCGCGGCGCGCCCAGGGCTTCGGCATGAAGGTCCTCTACCACAACCGGACCCGGCTGGACCCGGCCGTGGAGGACGCTCTCGACGCCAAGTACGTCTCGTTCGAGGAGCTGCTGAGCGAATCGGACTTCGTGAGCGTGCACACGCCGCTGACGCCCGACACTCGTCATCTGATCGCCGCCGCCGAGCTCAGCCGGATGAAGCCGACGGCCATTCTCGTCAACACGGCGCGCGGACCCGTGGTGGACGAGGCGGCGCTGGCGGCGGCTCTGGACAAGCGGACCATCGCGGCCGCCGGCATCGACGTCTTCGAGCGGGAGCCGGAGGTCCACCCCGGGCTGCTGGCGGTGGAGAACGTGGTGCTGGCGCCGCACGTCGGCAGCGCGACGATCGCCACGCGGACGCGCATGTGCACGATGGCGGTGGAGAACTGCCTGGCCGGTTTGCGCGGCGAACGGCCGCCGAACCTCGTCAATCCGCAGGCTTGGAAAGGCTGAGGCGGCGTGAAGGACCAGCTTCGCAACATCTTTCTGGACGTTCTCGACGAGCTCTCGCTCGAGAGGGTGCTCCAAGAGAGGCTCTCTTGCCGAGACGGCGTGCTCGTTGCGGGCGAGACGCGCATCGACCTAGCCGAATACAAGAAGATCCTGACGGTGGCGATCGGCAAGGCGGCCGGGCCGATGGCGAAGGGCTTTGCGCGGCTGGTCCAGCCCCGCAAGGCCTCCGGCGTGATCGTCGCTCCCACGCCGACCCCCGACGCCCCGCCGTACTTCATGACCTACGTGGGCGGCCACCCCTACCCCACTGAAGGCAGCGTGTACGCCGCCAGCGTGGTGGAGGAGATGCTCACGGACCTGCGCGAGCAGCACTTGGTGGTCTGCCTGCTTTCCGGTGGCGGCTCGGCGATCTGCGAAAAGCCCGTTTCCGACGAAATTTCCTTTGAGGATCTGCGCGAATTCTTCCGCGTGCTGGTGACCTGCGGGGCGGACATCGTGGCGATGAACATCCTGCGGAAGCATTTTTCGGCGATCAAGGGCGGACGGTTGGCCGAGCGGGCGCATCCGGCTCGGCAGTTGACGCTCTACGTTTCCGATGTGCCGCCGGAACAGCCTTCGACGGTCGCTTCCGGCCCGACCATGCCGGATGAGTCCACTCTGGCCGACTGTCGCGCCACGGTCGAGCGGCTGGGCATTCGCGAGCGTCTGCCGGCCTCGATCCGCGCGATGCTCGACGAGGACCGCGTTCCGGAGACTCCCAAGCCGGGCGACGCCGTGTTCGCCAACAGCTCCTGGCACTGCCTGCTCGACAACGCCGACGCGATCGAGGCCGTCCGCCGTCGCTGCGAAGCGCTGGGCTGGACGGTCGAGACGGACCTGTCGGTGGACGATCTCCCCGTGCCCGAAGCCGCCGATCGGCTGCTGGCCCGCCTAAAGGCGCTGCGGGAGAGCGTGGCCGAAGGGCCCGTGGCGGTGCTGACCGGGGGCGAGCTGAGCTCGCCGGTGCTCGGCGACGGGCGGGGCGGTCGCAATTCGGCCTTCGTGCTCGACTGCGTGTCGAAGATCGACGGCCGGCCGATCGCCGTCATCAGCGCGGGCACCGACGGCGTGGACGGTAACTCGCCGGCCGCGGGCGCATTGGCCGACGGAGACAGCCTGCGCAAGGCTCGCGAAGCCGGGCTCGACCCGGACGAGTGTCGGCAACGGTCCGACGCCTACTCGTTCTTCGACAGGCTCGGCGACGCGCTGGAGACCGGCCCGACGGGCAACAACGTGCGCGACATCCGGTTGCTGGTCGCTTGGTAGGACGAGTCTGATGAGCCAACGGCATCCTTGGAAGGTCTCGCTGCACGGCGGGCACTCGGGCGAGTTCTGCGAGCACGCCGTCTCCACTTTGCGCGAGGTGCTCGAGGCCGCCGTCAACGCTGAGTTTTCCGTCTTCGGCGTGAGCGAGCATGCGCCGCGTAGCCAGGCGCGGTTTCTCTATCCCTCCGAGGTCGAGAAGGGCTACACGCTCGAGCGCCTGCACCAGGAGTTCGCGGCCTACGAAGCCGAGCTCGCGCGGCTGGCCGAAGAGCTCCAGGATCGTTTGACCGTCCTACGCGGTTTCGAGGCCGAGATCGTGCCGGCCGAGGGCTACCGCGAGGAGATGCTGGCCCACCGGCGGCGCTTCGAGTACATGGTCGGCTCGGTGCACTACGTCGACGAGATCCAGATCGACGGATCGCAGGAGGAGTTCGACGCGGCGCTGGCCGGCGCCGGCGGGCTGGAGGCCTTGGCGGTGCGCTACTACGAGGCGGTGGCCGCGATGGCGGAAGCCCTGCGGCCGGAGGTGGTGGGCCACCTGGACTTGATCCGGCGGCGTGCGCCGCTGGACGCGGACCTGGCGACGCCGGCCATCCAGAAGGCCGCCGACCGGGCGCTCGAAGCGGTGGCGGCGGCGGACGCCGTTCTGGACCTCAACACGGCGGGTTGGCGCAAGGGCCTCGGTGGGCCGTACCCGGCGCCGTGGCTGGTGGCGCGCGCCGACGCCATGGGAATCGGATTCTGCTTCGGCGACGACAGCCACGGTCCGCAGGACGTGGGCGCCGGCGTGGAGGCCGCTCGCGACTACCTGCTGGAACACGGCGTCTCGCGCGTCCGCCGCTTGAACCGTCTCGACGGCGCGATCGTTAAAGAGTGGATTCCACTCTAGGCAACTGCTTCAACTGATGGCGGATGCGCCGCCGGATGCTCTCGAAGCGGGCGTAGCCGACCCCTGTCACTACGACGGAAGCCGCTACGAAGAGCCAGCCGGCGAGCCGGTACCAGCGAGCATCGGCCATGGCGGTCTCCAGATCGGGCAGGTGCACGCCGCTCATCCCGGTCAGGAACAAGGCCAGGGCCGTTCGCAGGTAAGCCAGGAGCGTACGCTCGTTGGCGAGTTGGGTGCGGTCGATCGCGAGTTGGTCGCGTAGGGCGGAGGCGGGACTCGAAACTTCCACGGGCAAGGACCCCTCAGGATAACGCGCCGATGCGGCCGGGGCTGGAAGACTGGATCGGCGCGGACCTGTGTCAGCATAAGATTCGTGCCGTCCCAGATGCTGGCTGAGATCGAGCAGCAGCCCGAAGCGCTCGAACGAACTCTGCGGGAAGTCTTGCCTCGCGCCGAGGCCCTGCGTCGCCGCCTGGAAGGGCGGCGGCCGGCGGTGATCGTGCTGGTGGCCCGGGGCACGTCTGACAACGCCGCCACCTTCGGCCGTTACCTGCTGGAGATCACCACGGGCCTGCCGGTTTCGCTGGCTGCTCCGTCGGTAACGACGCTCTACGGCGCGGCGCCGCGCTGGCAGGACGCGCTGGTGGTCGGGGTCTCGCAGTCCGGCGCCTCGACCGACGTGAACGTTTGCCTGGAGACGGCCCGCGCGCAGGGCGCCTTTACGATCGGCGTCACCAACGAGAGCCGGAGCGCCCTGGCCGGTCTGGTCGACGAGGTCTTTCCCGTGCTGGCCGGCCCGGAGCTCAGCGTGGCGGCGACGAAGACCTACACCGGGCAGATGCTGGGCTTCTATCTGCTGGCCTTTGCGCTGGGAGCGCCGCTGGACACGGAGCGGCTGCGCGAGATTCCGGAGACGGCCGAGGCCTTTCTGAGCTTGCGCAGCGAGGTGGAGCAGCTTTCGGAGCGCTACCGCTTCATGGAGCGGGCCGTGGTGCTGGCGCGCGGCCTCAACTACGCCAACGCGCTGGAGCTCTCGCTCAAGCTGATGGAGACCTGCTACGTGACCGCCGAGCGCTTCTCCACCGCGGATTTTCGGCACGGGCCGATTGCGCTGGCCGAACGGGACTTTCCGGTGTTCCTGTGGGCGCCGCCGGGCCCGACCGCGGCCGGCGCGGCGGAGATCGTGGAGAAGTTGGGGGAGCTGCAGGCCGAGACGGTCGTGATGGCGCCGGTGGATTCGCCGAGCCTCGCCAAGGCCACGCGCAGCATCGTGCTGCCTTCCGTGCCGGGGGAGAGAGTGGCGCGGCCGGCGGACTTGTACACGCCGATTCCCTACATCATCCCGGGGCAGTTGCTGGCGGCGGCGCTAGCCGAGCAAAAGGGACTCGATCCCGACCAGCCGCGGGCGCTCCGCAAGGTGACCCAGACGCTTTAACGGCGTCCGGTGAGCAGGCCCCAGCCCATGCTGAAGAGGCCCGCGATCAGCATGCCGACCATAACGTTCCGCGGCATGAATTCGCCGTAGTAGAAAAAGCAGAACAACCAGGCTCCGGTCATCAAGGCGCCGAAAATGAACATACTGCTCCGTCCCCCCGCACTCGGACAGTTCCCAGTCTAGGGACGGGGCCGGGGCGGGCCGATCGTGACTTCGACCCAAGGTCTCAAGGAACCATACGTACACGGCCTAGGGAAAACCGCCTAAGCGAGGGGCCCGATGGTTTCCGGCCGATTGCAAAGAAGCGCCCCCTGCGCGCTCCGGTTCGGCGAAACTGGAGGGAGCGGGCGGCGATCCATGAGCAAGCTCTCCATCCTTGGTGAATTCACGGCCTTTCTGCGCCAGAACAAGAAACTCTGGCTGCTGCCGATCGTGCTGGTGCTGGTGCTGCTGGGCGCGCTGCTGGTGTTTGCGCAGACCTCGGCGCTGGCGCCGTTCATCTACACGGTCTTCTAGGTCAATCGGCTTCTAGGTCAACCGGCGCAGGCGCGGCTCGAAGCCGCTGAGCCAGGCGTCGAACTCCACGTCGCTCACGCTCATCGTGTCGATCTTGCGCGGCAGCAATAGCGGATCGTTCGCCGCCGAGGCCAGGGCTGGGTCGCAGGTGGTGGCGGTCTCCACGCCTTCGGCGCGCAGCCAGGGCAGAAAGGCCCCAGCGTGCACGCCGCTGGGGTAGCAGAAGTGCCGGGCGGCGCGGCCCGCCCAGCGCTCGATGCGCTCGCGGTTGTCGCGAATCTCCCTCCGAAACAGCGCCTCGTCCTCCGGCGTGCGGTGGCGATGGGTGTGCAACTGGATGTCGAACCCTTGGGCGGCCAGCGCGCCGACCTCGTCGGGCCGGAGCAGTTGTAGCGCCCGCGAAGCGGTGAAGGCGTCGTAGTCTAGGCCGATCGATTCGGCCGTCCGGCGGGCCAACTCGTCCTTGGCTTCGGCGGAGAGGCCCTGCCGCTCGGCGTCGTCGACGATGCGCCGGGCCTCCTCGCGCCACCCCGGCCGGGTTTCGCGGCGGCGCCAGAACAGGTAAGGGACCGCCAGGTTGAACAGCGGGCGCGGGAAGTCCACGTAGTAGGTGGTAAGGTAGACGGTCGCCGGAAAGCCGTAGGCGCTCAGGATGGGTGCGGCGCGGGCGGCGAAGTCGTAGAAGCCATCGTCGAAGGTGAGCGCCGCGGCCGGCTCGACGAGCTCGCCGGCGCGCAGCGCGCGAACGGCTTCGCCCAGCGGCAGCACCTGCACGCCGCGACGGCGGAGGGCTTCGCAACGGCGCTCGAGCCGCTCGGCGCTGAGAAACAGATCCGCGTCCCACTCGTGCTCGTCGTGAAGAGAGACGCCGTGATAGCAGAGGATCAGCAGGCGCCCGCGGCGCCACCGGGATTGCTGGACGAGGTGGAAAGCGCCGACGCCGCGAAAGGCCTTCCAGGCTGCCAGCTTGACTGTGCGCGCGGCGCTCAAAGGGCTCTGGCTTCAGGATAAGCCTTGTGCGGCGGCCGGCGGGCGGACGGCCGGCCTACAAGCGCGTCTGTAAGCGTTGACATCGGCCGCGGAAGGATCTATCGTTTAGCCGCCATGCTGCGCTCTCTTCTCGCTTTCCTGCTGTTGGCCGCCGCTGCCGCGGCCCAATCCGTGACCGGGGTCACGATGGTCGGCACCGAAGAACGCCAAGACGATCTTCCGGCCATCGCGACGGCTCCCGACGGCTCGCTGTGGCTGGCCTTTCTAAGCTACTCCGAGCGCCGCGACCAGATCGGCATCCGCCAGTACAAGGACGGCGTATGGGGCTCCCTGACCTTCGTTCCCAACACCAGCGGCGACTCCTGGCTGCCGCAGATCGGCATCGACGGCTCGGGCGGCGTGTGGATCGTTTGGTCCCAAGGACTGGACGAGAACTGGGACCTCTATGCCCGGCGGTTCGACCCCAAGGAGCAGACTTGGGGCCGGCTGGAACGGCTCACCGACCATCCCTTGCCGGATGTGAACCCGCGGCTCGCCTCCGACGGTAAGGGCCGCCTGGCGGTCGTGTGGCAGGGCTGGCGCGGGCGCTTTGCGAACATCTTCCTCAAGACCCTCGACAACGGCCTGTGGCAAGAGACGCTGCAGGTGAGCGCGCATCCGGCTAACGAATGGGAGCCGGCGGCGGCGTTCGATTCGGCCGGGACGGTCTGGGTGGCCTGGGACAGCTACCGCAACGGCAACTACGACATCTATTTGGCCGGCGCCAAGGACGGCGCGGTGACCGTGCCGGAGATGGCCGTCGCCGCCACGGCCCTCTATGAAGTGAAGCCGACCCTGGCCGTCGATGGCGACGACCGCGTGTGGGTGGCCTACGAGGAAGGCGGCGCCAACTGGGGCAAGGACACCGGCTACACGATCCACAAGACCGAGCCCGGCGTGGTGATCGGCGGCGACCGCTCCGTGCGCGTGATGACCTTTGCCAACGGCAAGATCCAGGCTCCGGCCGACTCGCTGCAGCGCGTGATGAGCCCGGCCGGCGGGACGCCCGACTGGACCTACCAGCCGCACCTGTTCCGGGACGGCAAGGGCTCGGTGTGGGCCGTGGCGAAGCGGCGCATCAACCTGCGGCAGGGCAACGGCAACCGCGGCTACTGGGAATACTATCTGTCGCAGTACGCCGGCGACCGCTGGACCGATGCGGTGGCGATTCCGCACAGCAAGGGCCGCTCGTCAACGCGCATCCAGGCGACTGTGGACCGCAACGGCGACCTCAACTTGGCGTGGCCGACCGACAACCGCACCGAGAAGTACTACCACCGCCCGATCCGCGGCGAGGTCTACGTGGGCAAGGTGGCGGCGGCCGCGGCGGCCCCGATGAAGCTCATCAGCCCGACGCCGTTGGATGTGCAGGTGAAGTCCGGGCACGCCAACGAGGCCGCCGACTTGGATGCCATTCGCGGCTACCGCGCCGCCGTGCATGGACGGCCGGTGCAGATCGTGCGCGGGGACTTCCACCGCCATACCGAGCTGAGCTGGGACGGCGGCGGGGGCAGCGACGGCTCGCTGCCGGACTTCTACCGCTACATGATCGACGCCGCCGCCATGGACTTCGGAGCCTCCACCGACCACCAGGGAGGAGCTTGGGAGTATTGGTGGTTCTACACCCAGAAGATGACGGACATGTACCACGTGCCCGGGGCCTACACGCCGATCTACGGCTTCGAGCGGTCCGCGACGCAGCCCAATGGGCACCGCAACGTCTTCTACGCCGAGCGCAGCGGCGAGGTCGTGCCGTTCTTCCAGCGCACCGACGCGAAGCAGTACGACCTGGGGACGAACCCCGTGGGCGACCTGCCGCCAGTGGGCTCGGGGACCTTGGTGGAGGACGACACCAAGCGCCTCTACGACGAGATCCGCCGCATGAACGGCATCGCCATCCCGCACACCTCCGGCACGCGGATGGGCACCGATTGGCGCGACAACGACCCGGAGCTCGAGCCGGTGGTGGAGATCTTCCAAGGCGCCCGTACGAACTACGAGTACGTGGGCGCGCCGCTGTCGGCGGTGACCGGCGTGGACGACGACCACGTCAAGCGCGCCGGCTACCACCCGGAAGGCTTCGTGCGTCTGGCCTGGAACAAGGGCTACCGGCTGGGCACGATCGCCAGCTCGGACCACGGCTCCACGCACTACTCCTACGCGATGGTCTACACCGACCGGCCGACGCGGCAGGGCATCCTCGACGCCATACGCCGCCGACACACCTACGGCGCGACCGACAACATCGTGCTCGATGTGCGCATGGGCGACAGCTACTTCATGGGCGACGAAGTGCGCTCCGCCGAGCCGCTGCCGATCCACGTGAAGGTGCGCGGGACGAACGCCGTCGACAAGGTGCTGGTGATTCGGGGCGACCAAGTCCTCTACACGCACACGCCGAACGCGCAGGAAGCGACCTTCGACTACGTGGATGAGAGCGCGCGCAACGAGAAGGGAACGTTCTACTACTATGTGAGGGTGGAGCAGAAGGACGGCCAGATCGCCTGGGCCAGCCCGTTCTGGGTGACGTATTGATGCGCCGGCGGGTTGATTCAGGCGGCACGCGACGTCGCCGCCGCGCTGGGGCTACGTCGGAATGAAAGCCTCGCCTCGCCTCAGCCGGCGCAGGTTCCTGCAGGCGATTCCGCCGGGCGCGGCGGCGTTTGCGGGGGCTTGTGGCCGCAAAGAATCTCCTTTTCGCTTGACGACCTTCGAGGCCGACGTCACGCCGCCGGCCGGAACGCCCTACCTGGGCGGCGTGATCGCCCGCTCGACGGTGGATCCGCTCTACGCCAAGGGTTTCGTGCTCTTTGGCGAGGAAGAGCCGATCGTCTTCGTGGCGCTGGACTGGTGCGAGCTGCGCAACGACTCCTACGACGAGTGGCGGCGAGCCGTGGCCGAGGCGGCCGGGACGACCCCGGAGCGGGCCCTGGTGCATTGTGTTCACCAGCATGACGCTCCGTATGTGGATGAGACGGCCCAGCGGCTGCTGAAGGAAGCCGGCGTCCCCGGCGACCTCTGCCATCCCGAGCAGGTCGCCGCCGCCCGTGAAGCGGTCGCCGCTGCGATTCGCGACTCCCTGGGGAGGGCGCGGCCGATCGATGCGATCGGGACAGGCCTGGGACGCACCGAGGAGTTGGTCTCCAACCGGCGCTATGAGACCGACGACGGCCGGGTCTCCTGGGGCCGCACCAGCGCCACCCGCGACCCGGCCTTGCGAGCCAAGCCGCAGGGGCTGGTCGATCCCTTCGTGCGAACCCTGAGCTTCTGGGACGGCGACGACCCTGTGGCGGCGGTGCACGCCTTCGCCATCCACCCGATGAGCTACTACGGGCAGGGCGACACCTCGGCGGACTTTCCGGGCATGGCTCGCGCGCGTGTGCAGGCCGACGTCCCCGGGGCTTTGCAGATTTACGCCAGCGGCTGCGCCGGCGACACGATCGCGGGCAAGTACAACGACGGCGACCCGTCGATGCGGCCGATTCTGGCGGACCGCCTCTACCAGGGGATGCGCACGGCCTGGAACGAGACGCGGCGAACGCCGCTGGAGCAGGCCCGCTTCCGCCTGACGACCTTGGACTTCGAGCCGCGCCAGGCCGAGGGCTACTCGATGGAGGAGATGCGCCGCCGCCTGACCGAGACCGAGCGGCCGTTCCGGGACCTCTATCCGGCGGCGCTGGGCCTGAGCTGGCTCCTGCGCCTGGAGCAGGGGCGTCCGGTGGACCTGCCCTGCATCGATTTCGGAACGGCGCAGCTCGCCCTGCTGCCGGCCGAGAGCTTCGTGCAGTATCAGCTCTGGGCCCAGCAGGAGCGGCCGGACTCGTTTGTGATGGCCTTGGGCTACAGCGAGTGCGCCCCCGGCTACATCCCCACCGCCCAGGATGCAGCCGAGGGCTACGACGATTTCTACAGTTGGATCGCCTTCCCCGAGTGCGAAGGCGTGATTCGCGAGGGCTTGCGGCGCGTCCTCGGGAGCGTCTGAGAAGGGCGGCTTCAGCCGGCCAGGACGGCTTCGGTCTCCAAAACGCGGGCGGCTTCGTGCAGCACGGCCGCGATCCGGATCGCCGCCAGCACTTGATCTTCGGTGATGCCCTTCTGGCGCACGACCTGCTCGTGGGAGTCCACGCAGGAGCCGCAGCCGTTGATCGCAGACACGGCCAGGCACCACAGCTCGAAGTCCGCCGGGTCGCCGCCGTGCGTGCGAATGATGTTCATGCGCAGACCGGCCCGCATCGTCGAGTATTTCTTGTTCGACGCCAGGTGCAGGAAGCGGTAGTAGATGTTGTTCATGGCCATCACGGCCGCCGCCCCGAGCGCGGCGTTGCGCGCCGTTTCGTCCAGGTAGGGCTCCGACTCCCGGGCGATCACGTCGAGCAGCTCGTCGTTGTGGCAGGCCGCGGCGCAAGCCAACGCCGTGCCCCAAGTCTGCGGCGCGCTCAGCTCCGGCTGGCGCAGCACCGTCGAGAGATTCAGTTTCAGGTCCTTGGCGTACTCCGGCAAGGACTCGCGCAGCTCATCGAGAGTCATCAACAATTCTCCTGGTCGGCAAAAGCGGGCGCGGCCGAAGCCGCGCCCGCCGCGTGGAAAGGTTCGAAAAGGGACGGCTAGACCTTGATGGTCTCGGCGCCCTTCTCCCAGTTGCAGGGGCACAGCTCGTCGGTCTGCAACGCGTCGAGCACGCGCAGCACCTCGTGGGGGTTGCGGCCCACCGAGAGGTCGTTGACCGAGACGAAGCGGATGATGCCGTCGGGGTCGACGATGAAGGTGGCGCGCTGACAGACGCCGGCGGCCGGGTCGAGGATGCCGAGCGCCGTCGAGAGCTCGCGCTTGGCGTCGGCCAGCATCGGGAAGGGCAGGTCGTGCAGGTCCTCGTGGTCGACCCTCCAGGCGCGGTGCACGAAGTGCGAATCGGTCGAACCGCCGAGGATCTGCGCGTCGCGGTCGGCGAACTCGCTGTTGAGCTTGCCGAAGGCGGCGATCTCGGTCGGGCAGACGAACGTGAAGTCCATCGGCCAGAAGAAGACGACCTTCCACTTGCCGGCGTAATCCTTGTCCGAGATGGTGGTGAAGGCCTTGTCCATGTCGCGCGTCGTGTCGACACAGGCCGTCAGCGAGTATTCAGGGAACTTCTGTCCAACTCCAAGCATGGGTACTCTCTCTCCTCTTTTTCTCTAGCGGAAGCGAAAACGCTTTTGGAAAAACAGAGCCGCACGAGGGCCGCGGCTCAAAGCTGTGTCCTACGACTCTCCCCCGGCGCTCTGGCACTCCGAGCACAACCCGTGCGCTTCGACCTGGTAGCGTCGAATCGCAAAACCATGCGGGGCGGGCTCGGCGGCCTGGGCGCGATCTAGGCTTTCGTCGTAGAAATCAACCACCTTCCGGCACTGCTCGCAGACCAGGTGATGGTGGCGGTCGAGATTGGCGTCGAGGCGACTGGTCTGGTGCAGCAGGTTGACCTCACGGATCAGCCCCATCTCGACGAAGGTATGGATATTCTTGTAGACCGTTGCGTGCGAGATCGAAGGGATCTGCTCGCGGACGCGCGCCACGACGGCTTCGGGGCTGGGATGATCTTTGCTCTCGAGCAGGATGCGGTAGATGACGAAGCGCTGGTGCGTGGCGGCCAGACCTGCCGCTGCACAACGGCAGCGGAAGTCGGTCAGTCGGGCTTGGAGCGCTTGCGGCGAGAACACGATCAACTCTTAAACAAGAATTATTATCATCTAGTAACGGAGTTGTTCCTGTCAACCTCTCCTCGAAGGAAAATGGTGTCGGCTTGAAAAAATCGGCCGCATCGTCGCTGCTGCAGCGCGGACGCATTCTGGCTCGCCTGATTCGCCGCGCGGTTTGGCGCTTCTTCTCCGACGGAGGGTCGTCGCACGCCGCCGCCATCGCCTACTACGCCGTCTTCTCGTTGCCGGCCCTGCTGCTGCTGATCATCCGCCTGGTGGGGTTCTGGCTGGGCGACGAGCGCGTGCGCGACAGCGTGGTGGCCTGGATCGGCTACCGGGTGGGGCCGCAGGCGGCGGAGTTCCTGCGGGAGCTGATCATCGCGGAGACCGACCGCGTCTCGGTGGCGAATCTGGCCGCCATCGTCGGCCTGGCGGCGCTGCTGTTTTCCGCCACCACGGTGTTCACCCAGGTGCAGTCCGCGCTCAACCGCGTTTGGCGCGTGGAGGAGGGCGACGAGGAGCCGATTCTGCGCAGCTTCGCTATCCGCCGGCTGCTGTCGTTCGTCGTTCTGCTGGGCAGCGGCGTCTTGTTGCTGCTCTCGATGACGGCGCGGGTGATCCTGGCGGCGATCGGCAGCCTGCTGGGCGAAGGCGCGATCACTTCCGGCGGCTTGATGATCGCCGACGCCGTCCTGTCCACGCTGGTCACGGCGGTGCTGTTCACGGGCATCTTCCGCGCCGTACCGGCCGTCCATGTCGCCTGGAAGGACGCCTGGGCCGGCGGCCTGTTCACGGCGGCGCTGTTCACGGTGGGCAACCGAGGCGTGGCCATCTACTTCCACTTCATCCCCGTGGGGGGCGTGTACGGCTCGGCCGGCTCGCTGGCGCTGATCCTGTTCTGGTTCTACTTCACGGCCATGGTGCTGCTGCTCGGCGCCGAGTTCACGCTACTCTACGCCAGACAGCGCGGGCGGGCGATTCGGCGACGGTTGGATGACCGCTGACGGTTGGGCCGTTGACCGCCGGGCCGTTCAGCCCAAGGGGTTGCCGCCGACGAGGTTCGTGGACGGCTTGCCGCCGGCCTTGAGCGCCTCGGCGTACGCCTTGCCGGGTTTCTGCGCGAGCACCAGGTGGTCGGCCCACTCGGTCATCTGCGCCAAGTCAGTTTGCATGAGCCGGCCGATGTGCGGGATGCGCTCCATCAGGAAGCGCTGGTTGGCGCCGTAGATCTTTTCGAGGGCCAAGTTCGGGTCGAACACGCGCACTTCGCGGCCCTTGCCGATCAATTGCTCGAGCAGGGCGATGGTGGGGCTCTCGCGCAGATCGTCGGTGTTTTCCTTGAACGTCAGGCCGAAGAAGCCGAGCTTGACCGGTCCCAGATCGAGGATCTTGTCGACGGCGCGCTGCAGGTGCGACTCGTTCGACGGCAGCACGCTGTTGAGCAGCGGCAGGTCCATGTCGAGCCGCGAGCCGCGGTAGACCAGCGCCCGCAGGTCCTTGGGCAGGCAGGAGCCGCCGAAGGCGAAGCCGGGCTTGAGGTACGCCTTCGAGATGTTGAGCGCTTCGTCCTCGCACAGCGTGGCCATGACCTCGGCGGCGGGGATCGATTGCCTCTCGCTCATCGCGCCGATCTCGTTGGCGAAAGCGATCTTGAGGGCGTGGAAGGCGTTGCAGGCGTACTTGATCATCTCCGCCGTGCGCAGCTCCACGATCTGCGGGCGGACGGGCAGGCCCTCGTAGAGCGCGGCGATGCGGCTGCGATGCGGCTCGGCGCCGCCCACCACCAGCAGCGAAGGCTCCATGAAATCCTCGATTGCGGTGCCCTCGCGCAGGAACTCTGGGTGCGACAGGACGACGGCGACATCGGGCCGGCCCAGCGCCGGCGCTACCACTTCTTCGCAGGTTCCCGGAAAAACCGTGCTGCGGGTGACGACCAGCAGCGGCCGCTCGCGGTCCGCGATGGCCGCGCCAATCTCGCGGGCGACCCGCTCGATCTGCTCGATCGACTGATTGCCGTTCTTGGCCGACGGTGTGCCGACGCACAGCATCACGATGTCGCTGGCGGCCACCGCTTCAGCCAAGTCCGCGGTGGCGCGCAGGCGGCCGGAGGAGACGACCTCGTCGAGCGCCTCGCCCAGGCCGGGCTCGAAGAACGGCGCTTCCTTGTTGTTGACGCAGGCGACCTTGTAGTCGCTGACGTCGCAGCCGATCACCTCATGCCCGATCTTCGCCAAGCAGGCGGCCGACACGCAGCCCACGTAGCCGAGGCCGACGATCGCGATCTTTTCCGACGTCTTCACCAACCCAGTATGCCAAGGATCAGCGTGCGGCCTCACACCCAGTAAGTCCTGTCGAGGCTGCGGTACTGCACCGCCTCGGCCAGATGCGCGACGCTGATCGCCTCCTGTTCAGCCAGATCGGCGATCGTCCGGGCCACCTTGAGGATGCGGTCGTGTGCGCGCGCGGACAGCCCCATGCGGCTCACGGCCGCCTCCAGCGTCTTCTCGCCCGGCCCGTCGAGCTTGCAGTGCTGGCGGATCATCTTCGACGGCATGCGCGCGTTGGGGTAGCCCCGGCCGAGCTGGATGGCGCGTGCCCGCTCCACGCGCTCGCGGATGGCGGCCGAGGGCTCGGCTTCGGGGCCGCCGCGCAACTCGCGGTACTTGACCGGCGGCGCCTCCACATGGATGTCGATACGGTCCAGCAGCGGCCCGCTGATCTTGCCCACGTAGCGCTGGATCATCGGCGGGGTGCACTGGCACTCCCTGTGAGGATCCCCGAAATAGCCGCAAGGGCACGGGTTCATCGCGGCGACCAACATAAAGGCCGACGGAAACGTCAGGCTGATCGCACCACGTACGACGGTGATCTCGCCGTCTTCGAGCGGCTGCCGCAGCAGCTCCAGGATGTTGCGGGGAAATTCCGGGAACTCGTCGAGGAAGAGCACGCCGTGGTGCGCCAGGCTCACCTCGCCCGGTCGCGCCATGCCCGAGCCGCCGCCGACCAGACCGGCGTTGGAGATGCCGTGGTGCGGGGCCCGAAACGGCCTCTCCCGCAGCAGGCCGGCCTTGGGGCTCAGCGCGCCGGCCACGCTGTGGACCTTCGTCGCGGACAGGGCCTCTTCCAGTGAGAGCTTCGGCAGAATGCCCGGCAGGCGCTTGGCCAGCATGGTTTTGCCGGAGCCGGGCGGGCCGATCATCAGCAGGTTGTGTCCGCCGGCGGCGGCGATCTCCAGGGCGCGCTTGGCGGTTTCCTGGCCGCGCACGTCGCGAAAGTCCAACCGCAGCAGGGTTTCCTCGGCGTCGGCGCCGTCGCCGTTGGGCTGGGCGGGCGTGAAGGAGCCGGGGTCGCCGAGCAGCCGCGGAGCTTCGGCCAAGTGTTTGAGGCCGTAGACCTTCAGCCCGTCCACCACAGCGGCTTCGGCGGCGTTGTCAGCCGGTACGATCAAGTTCTCGATGCCGGCCTTCTTGGCGCACACCGCGATGGGCAGGGCCCCGCGAACGGGCCGGATCGAGCCGTCGAGCGAGAGCTCCCCGGCGGCCAGGAACCCTTCCAACGAATCCTTGGGCAGCGAGCCCATCGCGCCGAGAATGCCGAGCGCCATGGGCAGGTCGAAGCCGGCACCTTCCTTACGGATGTTGGCCGGAGCCAAGTTCACCGTGACGGCCTTCTGGGGGTAGCTGAAGCCGGAGTTCGCCATCGACGATTTGATGCGCTCGCGACTCTCGCGCACGGTGGCGTCGGGCAGGCCGACCATCATGAAGTTGTCCGGCCGGCCGAGATACATGTCGACTTCGACATCGATCAGCAGCGCATCGACGCCGTAGATGGCGGCCGTCTGCGTCTTGAACAGAGCCATCAGTCCGTCCGGCCCGCCCGACGCTCCGGGGCGTCCGCCCGCTCCGCCAAGGCGAGGCGGCGACAGTAGACGGACCAGATCAGCAACAGAGCCCCGGCGAGAGCGAGACCCAAGACTCGTTCCCAAAACATGGCGAGGAGTCCTCCGCG
Organism: Acidobacteriota bacterium; assembly: GCA_016125275.1. Taxonomy (GTDB): domain Bacteria; phylum Acidobacteriota; class Terriglobia; order Bryobacterales; family UBA6623; genus RI-231. The sequence continues at coordinate 213,956 of WGMB01000007.1, forward strand.
CGCTTGGTTTCTTCTAGAAGGGGAGGTCCGCAACGGGACCGGGGAAGCCTCCGCCGGGCGTTCGGCGACCGGAACGCCGACGGAGACCCTAGTATAGACGCATCAGGCCCGGGCGGCGGCGAAATCGCCGTCGGGCGGCTCGGCGACGCCGGCGCGTTCGCGGTAGGCCTTGGCCCAGTCCTTGGTGAGCAGCACGCGGACGTCCTCGCCGCGGACGCTCTGCATCTCGAGCAGATCGCACAGCGTGCGGCGCTCGATCCGCCAGAGGGAGCGCGATTCGAGCTCCACCAGCGCCGTCCCGATCCAGCCCTTGCGCACCAGGACCGCTCCCGAGGCGTCGACGGCGATCATCGCGCGGCTGAACCGGGGCAGGCCCGGCGCCTTGCGGACGTAGCCGCGATAGACCTCCCAGCGCGAGCCGGGCCGAAGCTGTTCGAGGCGCCGTTCCAGCCAAGGCTGGGAGGCGGCCAGCCCGGCGCTGGGCTCGAAGCCGAACCAGGAGCCCAGCGTCCCGAAGAACGAGCGGACCAGGAACCGCAGCGTTCGGAACAGCAGCGGCGTCACGAACGCCATCACCGCCAGCAGCGTCGCCACGACGCCGAAGGCGATCCAGGGATGGGTGAAGACCAGCGCGGTGAGGCCGATGGCGCCCACGTCCTCGGCCACGCTGATCAGGGAATGCGTGACCGGTTCCGGCGCGGTCAAAGCCATCGCGCGGGCGCCGGCCTTGGTGGCATGGCTGCCCAGGGCCACCGATCCGCCGATGAGAAACGCCGCCACTTGCGCGCCGGGGCCCATCTGCTCGGCCATGCCCATCGACAGCAGCGCCGCTCCCGTCGGACGGATGAAAGTGTGGAACCCGTCCCAGACGGTGGCGACAAAGGGAACCTTGTCGGCGAAGAACTCGAGCGCGTAGAGAATGCCCGCGACCCACAGCACGACCGGGTCCGACAACACCCGCAGTTGCTCGGGAAGGAACGAGAACCACTCGAACCGCTGCGCCAACCCGATCACCAGCACGGTGGCGTACAGGTTGATGCCGGACGCGAACGAGAGGCCCAAGGCCCCGATCAGAGTCTCCAAGCCGGTCATCCGCTCCCCTCCCTCGCCGCGTTCGGCGGCGGTTCCGTTTACCAGTCCTCGAGTTGCCGGGTGGCGACGCCCTGGTCGACCAGCATCACCGGGATGTTGTCGTCGATGCGGTAGATCGTCTTCCCGTCGGTGGTGATCAGCGCTTCCTGCACCGGCTTCTGCACGGTCTCTCCGCCCACGGCCGTCACTTTGCCGGCGGCGATCTGCCGGTTGAGCTTTTCAACCCGATCGGCCGCCAACATTTCCACGGGAACCTTCGTTTCCGGGCAGCAGAGAATCTCGAGCAAATCGTCGCTGATGGGCATACCGATCCCGCGCACTCCTTTCCTACGAAACTCAGAGCGAGTTCGTTCCCTATCTTAGCGCCGCACGACGGCCGGTCCGGTCAGCGGAGTTGGACGCGAACCTTTTCGTCGTACTCGAGGGCGGATTCCTTGGCTTCGTAGTCGTTGAGCAGTGTAGCGACGCCGCCGTGGCCAACCTCGAGCTTGCGCCAAGAGCCCTTGCCGGCCTTGGCCTCGTATTGGCGTTGCGGGTCGAGCCCCAGGAACAGCACGGCGGGACCGCGCGGGTCGCGGCCGGTGGGAATCTCCACCTCCCACTTGCCCGACCCTTTCGTCCAGATGACCGTGGCGCCTTCCACGCCCAAGGGTTCCTCGCGGAAGCTCTCGCCGGCCGGTTGCACGCCCTGGCCATTGTCGACGTGCAGCCCACCGTCGTAGTAGCCCAGCCACAGCTCGTTGCGCTGGGCGAAGATCCGCCCGCGGACCGGATCGAAGGTCCACTTGGGCGCCGAGGCCGGGGCCAGCCCGGGCAGGTAGGGGTTGATCCAGAGCATCTCGTAGATCGCTCCGCGGGGGCCTTTGAGGGTGAAGGAGTCGTTGCGCAGCCAGCCTTGCAGGAACTGGGCTTCGCGTGACGTCGACTCGTAGGCCACCAGCAGCATCTCGGCGATGCGGCCGAACAGGGCCTCGTTGACGGCGGCCTCGTCGCTGACCACCGGGACGGCGTAACGGCGCAGGCGGCCTTCGTCGGACTCGAGCGTCTCGGGCAGGTAACCCAGGATGCGCGCCATCGGCAGGGCCCGAAAGGCGTCGGGCGCCTCGGTCCACAGATCGCGCTCGAGATTGTGGCGCAGCACGTGGGAGACCTCGAGCAGCGCCAGCAGCGATTCGGCGCGGTCGACCAGCCCGCCGGCCTGGAGCTGCGGCAGGAGCTTGGCCTCCCAGCGCTCGCGCAACGCCCGTCCGAGGGCGGCCTCGGCGCCGTCCGCGTCGCCGGCGACGGCCACCAGAGCCAGCACGGCGTCCCGCAGGCCTTCGGCGGTCGGCGGCGCTTGCTCGGCTTGCTCCGTCAAGCTACGGGCCAGGGCGGCGCGCTGTTCGTCGTTGAGCAGCGGGTAGCACCAGTCATAGGCCAGCGCGGCCTGCCGCAGCGGTGAGGGCCCCGTGGGGGACCCGGCCGCGATGGTCTCCACGGCCTGCCGGCCTGCCCTCTCATCGGCCCGGAGCTGATAGGCCAAGGCTAGGGCTACGGGGCGCTCAGGCAGGGCGGCGCCATTGTCGAGCTGCTGCCGCAGCAGACGCCAGCGGTCGGTTTCGCGTTCGGCGTCGCGGCTGAGGCGTTTGAGCCGGTCCGCGTCCAGAAACAGGCGCGGATGCTTGTTGTAGACCCTGTATTCGGCTTGCGCCAACAGCGGGAGACAGCCCGCGAGCAGGGCTAGGAGGAGGCGCAAGACCATCAAAACATTATCCTAACGGCCAGAGCCTCATTCTAGGGGCGTGGCTTCTCCGATCGTCGGCGTGCGCAGGCGGTCGAGTGCGTTTCCGATCAGCGCCAGCGCGGCGTGATGTAACCATGTCCCCTGCCGCGCGACAGCGAAGTCGCCGGCCAGCAAGGAGGCTTCGCGCCACGGGGGCGTCTCCTCGTGGGGGAACTCTCCGACGATCACCACCGGGGTGCCGTAATCTTCCACACTCCAGCCCTTGGGGTCCAACGACCATTGCTCGCCCCAGCCGTAGAGCCACTCGGCGTCCCGCCCCAGCAGCCGCACGCAGCCGTGACTGGCGGGCAGTCCGGGCAGGGAGTATTGGTGGAACGAGCGGCCGGAACCGTTGTCGAAGTTGAAGTACCAGCGCAGGAACCATTGGGGATTGACCGTGGAGGCGCGGCCCTTGGACTTCCAGTTCAGAAAGTAGAGGCCCTGCGGCGTGGGGTTCTGGAGGGAGCCGCTGCTGATCGGCCCCCAGCGCACCAGCTCGCCGCGCACGTACGCCCCGAAGACCTGCAGCGGCTGATGCACGATCAGGGCCGTCGGCAGCTCGCGAGCCCAATCCACGGATTGGGGCAGAGGGCTGTAGCTGAGCTCGTCGAGGTCCCAGCGGTCGGGCATCACGATGGCCGACTGCCGGGGCAGCTCCTTGCGGTCACAGCGGTTGAGCTTCTCCAGCAGTCCGAGCTGGGCTTCGTCGAGGCCGCAGCGGAGGTGGTCGAGAGTCGCCGGCGCGGCCGCCAGACGCAGGCGAAACGGCGCCTCCGCCGAGAGCGGATGCGACAGGAGAGGTACGAGGGACAGGACTGCAATCGGAGAAACGCGCATGACGTGCTACCCGGTCAGCACGCCGCGGGCCAATCGCTCGGAACGAGCTAACCGTTTCAAAACATTAGACCCGGGCGGCCATGAAAAGATTTCAAGCGCCGCAAACGAACTGTAAGAAGGAGGACGCAGACGGGAAAAACTACCAGGGAGGGCGTTTTCGACGCGGGGACGTCGCACGTCGCCCAGGCCGTTGCGCGCGCCGCTTCGGCGTGCTATATTCGTTTGAAGTGACAGGGGGGCGCGTCCCGTCGGACGCGTCTCTTTTTTGTGGGCTGCCGCACTTCGCCGGCGACTCACCCAACGGGCACGTAGTTCAGTCGGTTAGAACGCCGGCCTGTCACGCCGGAGGTCGCGAGTTCGAGTCTCGTCGTGCCCGCCATTCCTTTCCAGAAGCAGCGTCGGTGAAGGCGTTTGCGTCCCGCAGCGGACGCAAAAAAGCCGCGCCCGCCGGAGGCGGGAGCGGCAGGCCGTCCAGGCTGACTGGGAGTCTAGCCGGTCTATTCGATCCGCGCCAGCTCGTCGGCGACCGCGATCACACGCTGCAACTCGAGGCCGAGCCTCTCCGGCGAGAAAGGCTTCTCCACGTAGCCCATCGCTCCCAGCGCGACCATCTCGCGCATACTGGTCCGGGTGTTGTCAGTCGAGATGACGACAATCGGGATGCGGCTCAGCGCCGGGTCCGCCATCACTTGCGCGATCAGCTCCCGGCCGTCCATCACGGGCATATGGATGTCGGTGAGAATCACGTCGACCGCCTGCTCCCGAAGCTGCTGCAGGGCCACGGCTCCGTTTTCGACCTCGATGTACTCGTTGACACCCGTCCCCGCCAAGTCAGCAATCCGCCGGATGTAGCGACGCATCGCTTCCGCGTCGTCGACGATCATGATTCGCATCTTTGAACCGCAGCCTCCTTCCGCCTACTCAACTCCCGTTTCCGTCTCTCGCTGCGAAGCTCCTACCGGACTTATCGGCCAGGATCGATCCGCCTGTCGTTCGCCTTTTCGCGGCGGGTTCTGCATGATGCCGGCCTGACGCGCCAAGCCCGGCAGGTCGAGAATGAGGCCCACGCCGCCGTCGCCCAGGATCGAGGCTCCGGCGACTCCCGGAATCTCCGGCAAATACCCGCCCAGGGCCTTGATCACCACCTCCTGCTTGCCCTGGAAGTCGTCCACGGCCAAGCAGTAGGGCCCCGTCGGCCCTTCGGTGACCACCAGCAGGGAGTCGGTGAGATTGCGGGACCGCGGCTCGAGGCCGAACAGCGCATGCAGCCGGGCGATAGGCAGCAGCCGCCCCCGGATCGTGACGGTTTCCTCGCGCCCGGCGAGCTTCGAAAGCATCTCCGCCGTCGGCCGAAAGATCTCCCGCACGGCGAACAGCGGCGCCACATAGCGCATGTGGCCCACGCCCAGGATCAACCCGTCCACCAGCGCCAGCGTCAGCGGAATCAGCAGCCGGAACAGGGAGCCCCGGCCCTCCTGGCTTTCGATCTCCACCGAGCCGCGCAAGGCCTGCAAACTCTTGTGGACGACGTCCATGCCGACGCCGCGGCCTGACAGATCGCCCACGTGCTCGGAGGTGGAAAAGCCGGGGGCGAAGATCAGATCCTGAATCTCCTCCCGCGTGAGCTCGTCGTCGGCGCGAATCAACCCGCGCTCGACGGCCTTGGCGCGCACCTTGTCGCAGTCGATGCCTCGCCCGTCGTCTTGCACCTCCACGACCACGCGGTCCGCGCCCTGTATGGCGGTGAGCCGTATGGTGGCTTCGGGGTCCTTGCCCAGGCTCTCGCGCTCCTCCGGCGTCTCCACGCCGTGGTCGACCGCGTTGCGAACGATGTGGAGCAGAGGATCGGTGAGGCCCTCCACGATGGTCTTGTCCACCTCCACGTCGCCGCCGCTCTGTTCCAGCCGCATGCGCTTGCCGGACTGGCGCGCCAAGTCGCGGACCAAGCGCGTGACCCGGTCGAACTGGACCCCCAGCGGAACCAGCCGCAGGCTCATCGCCGTGGTCTGGACTTCCTGGGTGAGGCGGGCGAGCTGCCCGAGCTTCGCCGACAGCTCAGTGGTGCGGTAGCGCTCCACCGTGGGATCCAGCCGCACCAGGGTCTGCGCGATGACCAGCTCGCCGGCGGTTTCGATCAGCGTGTCGAGCTTGTCGGTCCGAACGCGCAAGGCCGTGATGGCGGAACTGCGGTGCGAGGCCGCCTCAGTGACCTCGGTCTCCGCGGACTCTTCCCGCTCCGCGTCTCCCCGACGCCGAACCGGAGTCGTCTCGCGGTAGCGGATGCGCTGCAACAGCGCGGCCGGCGAAGCGAAATGGGGCTGCTCGCCGGCGTTGAGAGCCCTCTCGAGCTCGTCCATCGCTGTGCGCAGGTAGTCGGTCGACTCCAGCAGTAGATCGATGCAGACGGCGTCCGCCTCCAGTCCGTCGTCGCGCAACGCCCGGACCAGCTCTTCCACGCCATGCGCGCAGGAGCCGACGTCGCGCAGGCCGACGAAGCCGGCCAGCCCCTTGATGGTATGGAAGCGGCGGAACAACCCGTTGATCAGCTCTCCGTCACCCGGCCGCCGCTCCAAATCGAGCAGCTCGGTTTCCAGAGCCCCGAGATGCTCGCGCGACTCCTGCAGGAAGTCGCGCACGGATTCTTCGTCCGAGGCCAGGATGCCGAGATCGGGTTCCTCCTGACGCGAGTTCGCCTCCTCTTGTTCCTCCTTCTCCTGGTGCGTCTGGAGCTTGCGCTGTAGGGAGATGACCCCGGCCTGCAGGCGCCTCTCCACCGCGGTGGCGTCGTCTCCGGACTCGACGGCCAGGGCCAGCCGGGCGAGATCGCCGGCTCGGGTGGACAGGTCCGACCAGCCGGTCCGCAAGGCCACGCGTTGGATCGCTTCGAGCGCCGAGCCCACCTCCGCCAGACGCGTGGCGTCCCACTCGCGCCGCAGCGCCAGCTCGAGAGCCAAGCCATCAAGGCGTTCCCGCAGATCGGCGGATTCAGGTCTTGGCGGAGAAGGCATGGTCGTGCGATCGTCCAAGGGCGGGATCAGCTCGCTCCTCGGAGGCTCTGGCCGGGGCCGGCGGATTGGCGAGCCCGCTCGAGCTGCCGCAGCGCGTCGTCCATCGGCAGCAACGCCTGGTCGATCTTGAGCAGGATGGTGACGTTCCCGCCCATCTTGGCCAGCCCCAAGATCCAAGGCGGCGAGTCGCCCCCAGGAAACTGCGGCGGCTCTTCGATGGCCGACGGCGGAATCTGCGCCACTTCCAGAACGGAGTCGACGATCAGGCCCACCAGAGTGGGGCCACGTCCCATATCCACATCCACCACGATGGTGCTCGTCCGGCTGTCGGCGGACCGCTCCGGCAGCCCGAAGCGCGTGCGCAGGTCGACGACGGGAACGATCTTTCCGCGCAGATTGATCAGCCCGCGGATCGAGCTTTCCAGGTACGGCGCTTCTGTCACCGGATACATCACGGTGATCTCGCGCACGTTCATCACGTCCATGCCGAATAGCTCATCGCCGAGCTGGAACACCAGGTATTTCGGCGTTTCTGTCGCCTCGGAGGACGTTCGCAGGGACGTGGACCCGGAGTTCGGCATACGGAAACTGCGCCGCCGCCGGCCGACGCGCGCACCTCGGCAACACGATCGGCGCCGCCGAGCAGCCGCTTTAGCCCGCCGGATGGGCGTCCGGCCCTGTGGTCTTGGTCTTGGCGGTTTCGACGGGCTTGGCCGGCGGCGGTTCAGGAGGCGTGATGCTGATCAGCGTCTGGCCGGCTCGCGGCTTGATGGTTTGGCCCGCCACGACCACCTGCAGCCGCTTCTCGTCGTCCTTCTTGGAAATCACGAACAGCGGCATGGCCTCGTCGCCGTGCTCCTCGCGGAAGTCCTCGTAGCTGTAGCGGTCGGTGATGCTGGTGGCGCGGACCTCCGCGCCCTGCCGGAACAGCTCGCTGATCTTTTCGTAGGTGGCCGTCGGGGAAAACAGGCGCCTGCCCTGCAGGTGCTGCGGGTCGATCGCCCCGCGTGGGCTGTCCTTGTCCGGCGCCAACTGGTAGACGTCCTTGCGCCCGAAGACCTCGGTGAAGTGCACGGCCGCCAGCGAGTTCGCCTCGGTGTTGGGCGTCAGCGCGCAGAGCTTGCCGATGCCGTACAGGCTCACGTTGTCGAGCACGTGGCGCGAGAGGATGGAGCCGAAGTAGGCTTGCAGGCCGTCCATACGCGCCGCGGTCACGTGCGCCCGTAGCGAGTCCGCCAGGGCGACCGAGATGCCTTGCTTGTGCAGGACCTTGGCGATCTCACGAGCCCACGGGTGCGCGCCGACGAACAGCACGCCTTGCGGGGACGGCTCGGCCAAGCCGAGCTTCTTGGCCAAAGGGAAGGCCGTGAGGCCGTAGACGGTGACCGTGCCGATGATGATGATGAAGCTGATCGGCACCAGCCGTTCGGCGCCGGCCACGCCTTGCTCGGCCAGCCGCTCGGCGAAGATCGAGCTCACCGCCGCCGCGACGATGCCGCGCGGCGCCATCCAGGCCAAAAAGATCCGCTCCGCCCCGGTGAGCTTGGAGCCCAGGCACGACACCCATACCGACAGCGGCCGCGCCACGAACAGTAGTAGCAACAGGTAGGCCAAGCTCGGCAGCCCGGCGGCAAACAGCTCCTCGGCGCTCAGCCGCGCCGCCAGCAGGATGAACAGCGTGGAGATGATCAGGACCCGCAGGTTCTCCTTGAACTCCACGATGTGCTGCACGGCGACTTGGCGCTGGTTGGCCAGCGTCACGCCCATCATCGTGGTGGCCAGCAGGCCGGACTCCGGCTGCAAGTCGTTCGACACCACGAAGGCCCCCACGACCATGGCGATCGAGAAGGCGTTGTCGAGCATGTCCGGCACCCAGTGGAAGCGCAGCAGCACGATGATGATGCTGGCGCCGCCGACGCCGACCGCGCCGCCGGTGAGGATGGAGTACAGGAACTGTCGCGGGGCGTGTTCGCCGCCGGAGTAGTCGCCAGCCACGATCGCCTCGAAGACCAGCACGGCCAGGATCGCCCCGACCGGGTCGTTGAGAATCCCTTCCCACTTGATGGCGTTGCGAATGCGCGGCGAGGGGCGCACGTGGCGCAGCAAGGGGATGACGACGGTGGGGCCGGTGACGACGAAGACCGCGCCCATCAGCACCGCCAACGGCAGCGGCAGGCGCACGATCAGCCAGGCCCCGAAGGCGGCCACGACCCAGGTGACCAGCGCTCCGATCGAGATGAGATTGCGCACGACGCCGCCGATCTCGGGCAACTCGCGAAAGTTCAAGCTCAACCCGCCCTCGAACAGGATCAAGGCCACAGACAGCGAGACGAACGGGAACAGCAGGTTGCCGAACAACGCGTCCGGGTCGAGCCAACCCAGTCCCGGGCCTGCCGCCAGACCGAACGTCAGCAGCAGCAGAATCGAGGGCAGGTTCAGCCGCCAGGCCAGCCAGCGGGCCACGAAACCCAAGATGAAGACCAGCGCCAGACCGACGATGTAGTGCTCTTGCACAGGCTCCGATTCCCGCTTCAACGGTAGCAAGTTGCGTGTGGGCCCGGATCGGGCGGGCCTATACTGTTGGCAATGCGAGGCAGTCAGGCGAGCGTTCGCGTCCGCTATCAAGAGACCGATCAGATGGGCGTGGTCTACTACGCCAACTACCTGGTGTGGATGGAGGTCGCCCGCGTGGAGCACTGTCGCGCGCTGGGATTTCGGTACCGCGACATGGAGCAGGACACCGGCACGGCGTTGGCGGTGAGCGAAGCGCACTGCCGCTACCGCGCGCCGGCCTTGTACGACGACGAAGTGATCGTGGAGACCCGGCTGAGCGAGGTGCGCTCGCGCGGCGTCCGCTTTGTATACCGCATGCGCCGCGCCGGTGACGACCGTTTGCTGGCCGAGGGCGAGACGGCGCACATCTTCGTCAACCGCGAAGGCCGCCAGGTCCGCATTCCGGAGGCCTACCGCCGCTACTTCGAGGAAGGGATCGCCGAGGAGGCGGAGCCGTCCGCCGTGGTCTCGGGTCCCGCCCGGCCGTGACGGCGCGGGCCGTGGCCGCCTTGCTGCTGTGCGCGGCGGCGGCCGGCGCCGGCGAGCTGACCCGCCGCAGCGACCGCTCGCTCGAGCGCGTCCAGCAAGGCGGTCCGCCGCGCTATGACCTCGACTTTCTGCTGGCCGACCTGATCCCGCAACCCGGCCGGCGCTTCACAGAGTTCAGCGGCGACCTCTCGGGCCGCTACCTCGACGCCTTGGCCGCTGCGGGAGCGCCCGAGAGCCTGCGTCTGCTCGTGCCGCGCGTACTGGCGCTGCAGAGGCCCGACGGAGGCTTCGCGAACCCTCTCTCCGGCGGAGGCGTCGTGGACGACGACATGGCCCGGGTCTGGGGTCACGGCCGACTGCTGGTCGGGTTGCTCGCGGCGGCTGAATCGACCGGCGACGAGCGAGCCCTGGCGGCGGCCCGCCGGCTGGGGGACTTTCTGACGGACGTCGCGCCTCGCTTCAACGACGACCGCGTCGAGGCCGAGTTCGGGCAGGGCAAGCTGGCGCACGGCTACATCTGCTGGACCCAAAATCTGGAAGGGTTGGCCCGGTTGTACGGCGCGACCGGGGAGGCTCGCTACCTCGAAGCGGCCCGCGCCATGGCGCAGCGCGTCGAGCGCCGACCGGGACAACACAGCCACGGCTATTTGACGTCCGTGCGGGGCCTGCTGGCGCTGGCCCAGGCCTCCGGCGAGGAGGCCTATCGGACGAAGGCCGAGGAGGCCTGGGATGCGCTGGCGGCTTCCGAGAACGTGCTGCCGACCGGCACGATTCCAGAGTATTTTGCGCCGGGCATCGGTCGGGACGAAGGCTGCTCGGACGCTGACTGGGTGCGGCTGAGCCTGTCGCTGTATCGCCGGACGGGCCGGGAGCGCTACCTGGAGGCGGCCGAAACCGCGGTGTTCAACGCCTTCTTTCTCAATCAGTTCAGCAGCGGCGACTTCGGCCACGTGGAGTTGGCTCACGACGGGCTGGGCTACGGCGTCGCGCGGGCCTGGTGGTGTTGTACCCTGCACGGCCTGCGGGCCTTCTCCGCCATTCGGGAGGGGGCCTTTCAGAGCGACGGCGCCGCCTTGCGCTACGTCCTGCCGGTGGACGGCGAGGGGTCGGCCGAGGGGCTGACCCTGCGCGCGGACGCCGAGCTGGCGCAGCAAGCGACGGTGCGCTTCGAGGTGGTCGCCGCGCCGGAAGGCCGGGCGCGGCTGGAGATCCGGCAACCGGCCTGGAGCGGCCCGCTCGAAACGGATTTTCCAACCGAACCCCGAGACGGTGCGGTGGCGTTCGATCGCGTGTGGCGGGTCGGCGAGGCTTTCACGATCCGCTACGCCCCGCTCGAGCGGCGCGAGGGCGGGATGCTGTTCTTGGGGCCCTGGCTGCTGGCCGCCTCCGAGGCCGCTGCGCCGGCTTTCTTCGACGAGCCGCACGAGGGCAATCGGCTGCTGTGGGAGACGCTGGCGCCGGCGGATCGGCCGTCGCGCCGACGGGTCGATTACATCCCGGCCGGCTACCCCGAGCAGGTCCAGAGCCTGACGCTGCGGCCGCTTGCCGAGCGCTTCGAAGGTCCCGACGGGCTGCGCTGGCAGTGGAAGTTCCGGGAGCAGGAGAGCAGGGCCGAGCGTACGGCGAAGCGGTTGGTGGAGCAGTCCCGCGGCCGTTTGCTGCCGTTCGGGGTAGGGCTGGCGGCGGGTGCGCTGCTGATGGGCCTACTATGGCCGCGCCGGCAGCGGTGATCGGGTTCGCCGGGGACCGAACGGAGAAGACTCAGGCTTCTTCGAAGAAACCGCCCATCCGGCGGAACTTTTCGTAGCGCTCGGCCACGAGCTGAGCCGGGGTGAGCTTGTCGAGCTCGGCCAGATTGCGCTCGACGGCGTCGCCGAGCAGCTTGGCCGCTTCGTCCCAGTCGCACTGCGCGCCGTCGGCCGGCTCGTCGACGATGGCGTCGATCATGCCCAGCCCCAGCAGATTCTCCGCGGTCAGCTTGAGCGCCTCGGCGGCCTCTTCGGCGCGGGTCGCATCGCGCCACACGATGGCGGCGCAGCTTTCGGGCGAGATCACGCTGTAGACCGCGTTCTCCAACATCAGAATGCGGTTGCCGACGCCCATTGCCAACGCGCCGCCGGAGCCGCCTTCGCCGATGCAGACCACGATGATCGGCACGTCCAATCGCGCCATCTCATAGAGGCTGCGCGCGATCGCCTCGGCCTGGCCGCGCTCCTCGGCGTCAATGCCGGGGTAGGCGCCGGGCGTATCGAGCAGCGTCAGGATCGGGCGGCCGAACTTGGCCGCCAACTGCATCACGCGCAAGGCCTTGCGGTAGCCCTCCGGCTTCGGCATCCCGAAGTTGCGCTCCATGCGGCCCTTGGTGTCGCGACCCTTCTCCTGGCCGATCACCATCAGCGGGCGTCCGCGGAACTGCGCGAAGCCGGCTAGAATCGCCGGATCGTCCCCGAACGAGCGGTCGCCATGCACCGGGTCGAAGGAATCGAACATCCGCTCCACGTATTCCACGACGTGCGGCCGCTCGGCATGCCGCGCCAACTGGACGCGTTCCCAAGCGGAGCGCTCCCCGGATTGCGGGACGGGCGTCATTTCTGAATCAGACATCGGCGGGGGTCCGTCTACCCGTTCGCTGTGACTTCCAGCGAGCCCTCGCCGAAGATCTTTTCGGCGGCGCGGCGGAAAGAGCGGTCTGCGCGAACGCGGTCAGCAAGATCATAGGATACTAGGTATTCCTTACGGCGGAGCAGGCGCAGCCGGACGTCAGTGTCGCCGGGCTTGGACTCGAACAGCTCCCGCAACTGTCGTGCGGCGGTCGCCGGCTCGTCGAAGCCGTTGCCCAGCCGCACCGTGATGGAGATGGCTGCGGGCACCTTCACGGCGGCGTTGTCGAGGGCCACGATCTCCTCCACGGAGACCTTCGGCGCCGAGGCCTCGTCGGCGCGCACCTTGCCTCGCAGCAGCACCGGCAGGTCGTCCTGCAGATCCCCGCCGATCTGCTCGTACTGGTTGGCGAAGATCAGCAGCTCGGTCGAACCCTTCAGGTCTTCGAGCACGGCGGAGGCCCAGGGACGCCCTTCGCGGTTGCGGCGGCGATTGATGGCCGTCAGCAATCCACAAAGCGCCACCGATGCGCCGGGCTCCTTCTCGCCGAGATTCGAGGAGTCCGCGGTGGCCAGCTCGTCGATCTTGTCGCGGTACTCCTTGAGCGGGTGCCCGGTGACGTAGAAGCCCAGCATCTCCTTCTCGGCGGCCAGCTTGGCGCGCTCCGGCATGAGGGGCGCGTCGGGCAACTGCTCGTCGGCCGATTCTTCTTCCGCCGGCATCATCGCGAAGAGTCCGCCTTGGCCGACGGCGCGATCCCGCGCCGCCTTCTGGCCGTTCTCGATCGCCCGGTCGAGCCCGGCGATGAGCTGCGCGCGGTGTCCGCCGAGGGAATCCAGCGCGCCGGCCTTGATGGAGCTCTCGAGCATCCGCTTGTTAATCTTCTGCCAGTCGACCTCCTCGCAGAAGTCGAACAGCGACTCGAAACCGCGGCCCAGGCGCTCGCGGGCCTCGATGACGGCTTCGACGGCGCCGCGGCCGACGTTCTTGATGGCGCCGAGCCCGAAGCTGATGGCCTTCTTGCCCGAGGGCGTGAAGTCGAAGTAGGACGAGTTGACATCGGGGGGCAGAATCTCGATGTCCATGTCCTTGCATTCGTTGATGTAGCGCACGACCTTCTCGGTGTTGCCCGATTCCGAGCTGAGCAAGGCGGCCATGAAGGCCACCGGATAGTGCGCCTTGAGGTAGGCCGTGCAGTAGGCCACGAAGCCGTAGGCGGCCGAGTGCGACTTGTTGAAGCCGTAACCGGCGAACTGCGCCATCAGGTCGTAGAGCTTCTTGGCCTTCTTGAGGTCGAAGTTGCGCTCCTCGGCGCCTTTGAGGAACTTCGCCTCGTGCTCGGCCATCAGCTCGGCCTTCTTCTTGCCCATCGCGCGCCGCAACACGTCGGCTTCTCCGAGCGAGTAGCCGGCGATCACGTTGGCGATCTGCATCACCTGCTCCTGGTAGAGGATGACGCCGTAGGTCTCCTCCAGGATGGGCTTGAGCTGCGGGAACAGGTAGGTGACCGGCTTGCGCCCGTGCTTGCGCTCGATGAAGTCGGTGACCATGCCGCCCTGGATCGGGCCGGGGCGGTACAGCGCGTTGAGGGCGCACAGGTCCTCCAACCGCTCCGGAATGTAGCGGATGAGGATGTCGCGCATGCCGCCGGATTCAAACTGGAACACGCCGGCCGTCAGACCTTTGGCGAGCAGCTCGAAGGTTGGTTTGTCGTCGACGGGCAGGTCCTGCAGCGACAGATCCAGCTTCTCGATCTTCTTGATCCAGCGCAGGGCGTCGTCGAGCACCGTCAGCGTCGTCAGCCCCAGAAAGTCCATCTTCAGAAGGCCCAGGTAGTCCAGGCCCTTCATGTCGTACTGGGTGACGATTTCGTCCTTGTTCGTCTTATAGAGCGGAACCAAGTTGCGTAACGGCTCGGGCGCGATCACCACGCCGGCGGCGTGCACGGAGGGGTTGCGCGCCACGCCTTCCAGCCGCCGAGCCACTTCGATCAGCTTGTTCACCTGCGGATCGGTGCGCATGGCGTCGCGCAGCTTGGGCTCCTGCTCGATGGCGTCGTCGAGCTTGATGTTGAGCACCGGCGGCACCATCTTTGTCAGCCGGTCGACGTCGCCGAACGACATGTCCATCACGCGGCCAACATCCTTGATGGCGGCCTTGGTCGCCATGGTGTTGAAGGTGATGATCTGGGCCACCTGCTCGCGACCATACTTCTCGGTGACGTACTGGATGACCTCGCCGCGGCGGTTCATGCAGAAGTCGATGTCGATATCCGGCATGCTGATGCGTTCCGGGTTGAGGAAGCGCTCGAACAGCAGGCTGTATTGCAGGGGGTCGATGTCCGTGATCTCGAGGCACCAAGCCACCAGCGAGCCGGCGGCGGAGCCGCGGCCCGGGCCGACGGGAATGTTCTTGGACTTGGCGTAACGGATGAAGTCCCAGACGATCAAGAAGTAGCCGGGAAACTTCATCTGCTGGATCGTGCGAATCTCGTGATCCAGCCGCTCGTAGTACTGCTCGATGGGGTAACGCAGCTCGCCGCGCTGCTGGCGCACCTCGAGCCACGGGCGGCGCTTCTCTAGACCCTGCCGCGCGGCGTACTCGAAGTAGGAATCGATCGAGTGCTCCTGCGGCGTGACGAATTCCGGGAAGGGGTTGGCGACCGGCTTGATGCCCAGGTTGCAGCGCTCGGCGATCTCCCAGGTCCGGTTGAGCGGCGCCTCGCTGCCGCCAAGAATCTGCAGCAGTTCGTCGCGAGTCTTGAGGTAGAACTCGGTGGTCTCGAACCGCATGCGGTTGGGGTCCGAGAGCGTCTTGCCGGTCTGCACGCACAGCAGCGCTTCGTGCGCGGGGGCGTCCTCCTTGGTGAGGTAGTGGGCGTCGTTGGTGGCCACCAGGGGGATGCCGGTCTCGGCCGAGAGCCTGTGCAGGCCGGGGATCAGCTTCTTGTCCAGGTCGAGGCCGTGGTCTTGGATCTCGAGGAAGAAGTTCTCCTTGCCGAAGATGTCCGCGTACTCATAGGTCAGCCGGCGGGCCTCCTCGTAGTCTTCCTTTTCGACGAACGCCTTGGCGACGTCGCCGGCCAGGCAGGCGGAAGTGCAGATGAGCCCTTCGGAGTGCTTGGCGAGCAGGTCCTTGTCGATCCGAGGCTTGTAGTAGAAGCCGTCCAGGTAGCCGGTGGAGACCAGCTTCATCAAGTTGCGGTAGCCGGTCTCGTCCTTGCACAGCAGCAGCAGGTGGTTGTAGCCGCCCTGCTCGGACTTCTCTTTGTGGTCTCCCCGGGCGACGTAGACCTCGCACCCGATGATCGGCTTGACGCCGTTCTTCTTGGCGGCGTTGTGGAACTCGACGGCGCCGAAGAGGTTGCCGTGGTCGGTGATGGCGATGGCCGGCCACTCGTTCTTGGCGGCCAGCTTCATCATCTTCGAGATGTGGCAGGCGCCGTCGAGCAGCGAATAGTCGGTGTGGTTGTGCAGGTGTACGAACTTCGGCGCGGACATCGACTCTCCCGGCGCCTCCTCGACC
The DNA here is from genome assembly GCA_016125275.1 of Acidobacteriota bacterium. GTDB lineage: Bacteria > Acidobacteriota > Terriglobia > Bryobacterales > UBA6623 > RI-231. The sequence continues at coordinate 229,823 of WGMB01000007.1, forward strand.
GGGACGGGCGAGGGGGCTACCGAACATTGTAGGGGCCGCGCCGCCGCCGCGCAGCGCCGTAGCGCGCCGGCGCCGTCCCCCCGAAAAGTTGCGTGGGCTCGGCCGGACGCATGGCAAACTATGGTGGTTTTTCTTTCCCTTTCTTGAACATGTCTCTACAATTCCCCCCACTCAAAATTGATTCCCTGCGAGCTTTGCGCTCGGAAAACAAGGAGGTGTTGAGCCGGCTGCGCCGCATCCCGAACGGGCAGGCGCTGTTTCTGATCGATCCGCTGCGCGCGCTCGAGCTCGCGGTGGTCTTGCCGTCACGGCAGGCGGTGCAAGAAATTAGGCAGGTCTTTCCCGGCGCCGGAACCGTGCCGGCCCACGTGATCGAGGCGCGTATGGATCCCAAGAGGTCCGGCCGATTCACGGTCGAGCTGACCAGCCTTTTTGGAGGCGCCCGATGATCGGGCTCTACGACCTCGCCGTCGAGCTCTCCGCCGACCTGATCGAGCGCATGATCCGGACGCAGGCGGAGCTGGCGCCGGGCGTCAAGCTCAACCCGCCGTTCGTGACCAGCGCGCCGGTCCCCATGCCGGCCGAGAGCACGGCTTCGATCCGTGTGACGGACCTGACGGTACAGGCGCAGTCCGACGGCTTGCACCTGATCCTGCCGTTCGACCAGGGGACGATCCTCACGCCCGCCGGCCAGAGCGTGAACGCCCTGAGCGGCGAGGTCGTCATCCGCACGCCGTTGGAGAGCGTCTACGAGGCGACCAAGGCTTTCGCGCGCGCCCGTCTGGACGCCGCCGAGGTTTCGTGGACCTTCGACCCGCCCAGCCGCAACAAGCTGCGCGGCTTCGCCCAGACGATCTCGCTGCCCCTTTCCAACTACGACGAGATCCTCGCCTCGGGGGCCCGCGAGTTCCTGCAGACGCAGGTGCGCGCCCAGCGGAAGGTCGACCTGCTGGCCATGGAGCAGAACAGCGTCGGCGGCTCGCTGAGCCCGCTGACGGTGCAGCGGCTCGATCTGCGGATGCTGGGCGGCTCGGTGATGCTGCTGGCGCTGACGGCGGGCCTGCGCACGGTCAACCCGGCGGAGGTTCAGCAGTCGCTGCTAACGCCCAATTCGCACGTCGCCGTGGCTCTGTCGCCGCGCGGCTTCACCCGCACGCTGATCTGCGAAGAGGTGCGAAAGATCTTCGGTGCGGAGGACTTCCAGATGCCTTCTCCTTGCGGTCGCGGCGGCGGCTTCGACGCCATGGGCGCCAAGGTCGTGGGGATCGACTGCGAGTTGGTGGAGGACCGCGCCAACGTGACCTTCCGCGCCGAACGCACCATCGAGTGCGTGACGATCGAGGCCGCCCTGCGCACCTACTTCCAGCTCGTGCGCCTCGACGGCCGCATGGTTCCGGTCTCCGGACCGGTTTGGCCCAGCGGCCGGGTGGTCACCAACACCGTCTGCCGCGACCTGATGCCGATGACGATGGACGAGCTGATGGACATGGCCAACGGGGCCTTGCTGCAGGCCGCCGCACAGGTCGTGGAGCAGCTCTGGGCGATCGCCGGGCGCGCCCGCGAGGCGCTCGGCGCCGGGACGGGGGCGGTCTTCACCGACGGCTTCATCTCCGCGGAGGGGTTGGTGCTGCAAGGCGATACTCCGGTGAGCGTTCCGCCGCCGGCGCCGCCTGCGAGCGCGCCGTTCCGGATCTCCGACCGTAGCATGGCCGTCGTGCGTTCGGTGGAGACGCGCGGGAAGTTCCCCGACGATCCCGACTTCAAGGGCAAGACCTGGGCCTACCTGCTCATCGAGCAGTGGATGGAGCGGCGTTATGAGCTCGCCATGGCCCAAACCGGAGCCTCGTGGCCGGAGGGCCTGCGCGTGGTGTGGGCTTACGGCTCGTCGCTGGCCGAGAGGCCGGAACCGACTCCCTTGAGTGGCTCCGGGGAACTGGTCCTTCATACCCAGACCCGGCACAACGCTCCGATCCCGGAAGGGACGACCGGCGAGGTCGCCGTGGTCCGCTACGAGGTTGCCGCGGACGGCCGGAGCGTGAGCTTCTGGAACGATCCGGCCGACGGCAACTTCAGTTTTCAACTGCACGCCTTCGTCTACGTCCCCGGACAGGTCCATCACGTCAGCCTTCCGGCCGGCTTCACCGGCAGCTACGCCGAGTGGGACAAGGAGGGCTTCTTCGCGGAGGCATGGGCGGCAGCGGTCGGGGATTTGGGGCACGCTCTAGGGTGGCTCGAGCTGCCGGCGTACGCTGAGGCGCTCGGGATCTTCAACCGGCGCTACCTGGCGTTTCCGTCGAAATCCAAGGATTGGCGGGCCCTCGTCGGCTATCTGAACAACCTGGCGCTGTTGCCGCCCCTCTTCGCGAAGGGCCTGCGGCAAGCCGACGCCCGGGCGGCCGCGGTCTCGTGCCTGGGCGGCCTGTACGACGAGGCGATGGCCCAGCACCGCTTCGAGAACCTGACGAAGATCCAGGCGGGACTGTATCCCACGACCGAGGCCTTGGAGGGGGCCATGCGGCGCGTGGCGGAGGTGCAAAGCATTCCGCTTCCGCCGAGGCCGTAGAGGCTCGGGAGGCGGCTCCGGCGGGACGGGCGGTTCCGCGCCCGCAACCCGCCGGGGCTTGGCTCGATATCGCCTCCGAGAGTCCACAGACCAAGCCGCCGGCGGCCGTCGTCTGTGACTCGCTAGCACAGACCCCGGTGGCCGCCGGAAAGTTCCCTCGGCGGCGCTACAATCGCGTGCGGGATGTTCGACCGCTTCACGTTTCCCGCTCGACGGGTGATCCTGTTCGCCCGCTCCGGCCTGACCCAGCATGGCGGGGCGAGGATCGATTCGGACGCCCTGCTGTGGGGCTTGCTGCGGGAAGCTCCCGAGCTCGTCGAGGCCTTGCTGGGCGCGGAGTCGCCGGACGCCCTCCGGCAGGCCATCGTCACCGACCGCGGCGACGCCGAGAAGCTGCCGCCGCAATCGGACGCTCCCCTGGCTCGGGACGCGTACAAGGCGCTCTCTCTCGCCGAGGAGGAAGCCCGCCGGCTGGGCTCCAAGAGCGTGGGGCTGGTCCACCTGCTGCTGGGACTGCTCGCCGACCGCGACGGCTCGGCGTCTCGCAGGCTGACCGTTGCCGCCGCGGTCATGGAACAGGCTCGGGCGCTGGCGCGGGACCCCGCTCTGCTGGCGCTCGACGACCGGGCGGAACGCAGCGACCTCGGAAATCTATTTTCGGGGTAGCGGTGCCGGCTTTTTTACGCATACTATTGCATGCGCCCTATGAAACGCGGATTACTGATCGTCGGAGCTGCGCTCCTCATCGCCCTGACTGCCGCCGCCGCCTTCGTGCTGACCCATGAGCCCGCGCGGCGCTCGGTGACCGATTTGAAGATCGAGGCGACGCCTGAGCGGTTGGAGCGGGGCGCGTACCTGGTGCAGAACGTCAGCGGCTGCCTGCACTGTCACACCGCGCACGACGAGGCCAAGCGGAGCCATCCCAAGACCGGCCCGCTGGCCGGCGGCGGGACCTGCCTGACCGAGGAGATCGGCTTTCCGGGCTACGTCTGCGTCCCCAACATTTCGCAGGACCCCGAAACCGGCATCGGCGCCTGGACCGACGACGAGATCCTGCGCGCCATCCGCGAAGGCGTCTCCCGCGACGGCCGCGCGCTGTTCCCGATGATGCCCTACAGCGTCTACAAGGACATGTCCGACGAGGACGCCTACTCGGTGGTGGCCTACCTGCGCACGCTCGAGCCGGTCCGGCGCGAGAAGCCGCACGTCACCAAGATCAACTTCCCCGTGGACTTCTTCATCGAGATGGAGCCCGCCCCGATCGAGGCGCCGATTCCGACGCCGGACCGTGGCGACCAGCTCGAGTGGGGCCGCTACATGGCCACCATCGCCGGCTGCCGCGAGTGCCACATGGAAGGCAAGGGCGGCATGGAGTTCGAGACCCCCAGCGGCGTGGTGCGTTCGTCGAACATCACCACCCACGCCACCGGCGTGCTGCCGCCGACCGCGGAAGGCTTCGTGCGGCTATTCCGCTCCTACGTGGACGGCAGCGTGGCGGACGGTCACTCCGAGACCGACTTCACGGTGATGCACTGGGAAGACTTGGCCGGTATGAGCGAGGACGACCTGCGGGCGATCCACGCCTACCTGCTCAGCGTCGAGCCGGCCGACAACCAAGTGCAGACCTACGGAGACGGCGGGGCTTAGCCCCGGCGGCCGGGCAGTCCGTGGCGCGGTGAGCTGCTAGTCCTTGCTGCGGTAGCGGCGCCAGGCCTCTCGGCTCAGCGACATCACGCTCCAAGCGGTGATGCCGGCGAAGGCTCCGGCGATGGCGCCGAACACGGCGCCCAGGGCCGCTCCGGCGACCGCTCCTCTACCGGCGGCCCGGGAGCCTTGACGGGCCAGTTCGAGCGGATGGATGGGTTTTTCGAGCTCAAACATCGTCCTCATCATCGCGCGCCGCCGGTTCGGAAGCCAGCGCGAGCCGCGCCGCACTCCGCTCAGTGGCGCTTGCCGAAGACTTTGCGCTTGAGGTCGGGCGCGAACTCCCGCAGCAGGTTCGCCAGCCCGCCCGCGATGACGATCTGCGTGCCCTGCCGCATGCCGTCCTTCCAGCCGTAGCGGTCCGGGTACCAGGTGAGGGTGGCCATGCCGCTGGCGTAGGCCGCGCCCACCCGCGCCGAGGCGAAGGTGCGCTCCCCGTGGCTGTTGTAGGTGAGCAACGTAGCCGTCAAGGCGTGCTTCACGCGGTTCCAGGTCCCATCGCAGCCGCAGCTCACGTAGCGCGGATCTTGGCCCAGGGCGGCGGCCGCGGCGGCCTCGGTGGCGACGCGAACCGATCCCGTGCCGAAGCGGGACGCCATCCGCCGCCCGAAGCCGTCGACCCCCTGCTGCCACTCCGGCGGATTGTCGCCGGACTGGTCAGCCAGGGCCAACGCGCCCGAACGCAGGTAGACTTCCGGCCGCCTGAAGGTGCGCTCGATGTAGTAGTCCCAGCGCTCCTCGCCGGTGAGGGCCCGGTAGTTGACCGCCGAGACTTCCTGCGCCGCCAGGGGGATCGAGAACAACAGCAATCCGAGTCCGGCAGCGACGCGCATGCTCCGAACTATAGCTTGCGATCCCCTCCGCGGCCAGCGATTTTTCCCCTGAACGCGGTCCCTGATCGAGTGGGGGCCGCTCAGCCGAACCAGGTCGGTTCCATCCGCCCGCCGGTCTCGGCCATGATCTTCTCGATGCGTTTGGTGTAGTCCAGCACGCGGTCGGTCTGCGGGTGATTGCGTTCGCGGAAGCGGTTGATCAGGGGGCCGCCCTCGTTGACCGTGCGGACGTCGCCGATCAAGTTGTTCATCTGGTCGGGGTCCTCCTGGATGTCGTAAAGCTCGTTGACATCCCAGATGCCGTGATAGCGCATGAAGCTGTACTGGTCAGTGCGCAGCCCGATCACGGTCGGCGTCTGGGGGTAGGCCCTCTCCCAGAAGTATTCGTAGAGGAACTCGGTGCGCCACTCCACGTCCTTGCCCTCCAGTAGGGGCAGGAACGAGCGGCCCTGCACGGTGGGCGGCGGCGCCACGCCGGCGGCGTCGAGCAGCGTCGGGTGGATGTCGATGTTCAGGCACATCCCGTCGATGGCCTTGCCCTTGCCCAGTAGGCTGGGGCAGTGCGCGATCATCGGCACGCGGATCGAGGCTTCGTACATGGTGCGCTTGTCGATCAGCCCGTGCTCGCCGTGCTGAAAGCCGTTGTCGCCCATGTAGATCAGCAGCGTGTCCTCGGCCAGCCCCAGCTCTTCGAGCTTCGTCATCAGGCCGCCGATGGCGCGGTCCATTGAGTGCACGCACTCGCAGTAGTCGCGATAGAAGTCCTCGAAGACGTAGCGCCGGTTGTAGAGCCCGTCCACGCCGTGCCAGCTCATGCGCTGTTTGCGCACCCACTCCGGCTTGCCGAAGTAGTTCGCGTCCGTGTCGGCGTAGGAGCGGGGGTAGGGGACGGGCTTGCCCGCGTAGATCCCCTTGTCTTGAGGCGCGGGCTGAAAGTTGTCGTGCACGGCCTTGTGCGACAGGTACATCATGAACGGGCCGTCTTTGTTCTCGCGCAGAAACTTGCCGGCCTCTTCGGTCAGAATCTCCGGGTTGTAGCCTTGGACCTTCTTGTGGGTTCCGTTGATGTTGAGCTCGGGGTCGAAGTAGACGCCCTGGCCGCGGAAGCTCACCCAGTGGTCGAAGCCCGGGCGGGGCTCGTCGCTGCCGCCCCCCATGTGCCACTTGCCGATGAAGGCCGTCTTGTAGCCGTTCTTCTGCAACACCTCGGGAAAGGTCAGCAGACCGTCAGTGAGGGGCGTCGAATTGTCCATCACGCGGTGGGCGTGGCCGTACTGGCCCGACAGCACCGACGCGCGCGAGGGCGAGCACAGCGAGGTGGTGACGAAGCCGTTGCGGATGTGCACGCCGTTGCGCAGCAGGCGGTCCAGGTTGGGCGTCTCGAGCCAGGGGTGCCCGAGCGCCGAGAGCATGTCGAAGCGGTGATCGTCCGAGAGCAGGAAGATCAGGTTGCGCTTCTTGCCCTGGGCGGTGGCGATGGACGGGGCGGCGAGCGCGGGCGCGGCGGCTGCGGCGGTCTGCAGGAATTGGCGGCGATTCATGGCGAGGCTGAGGGTAGCGGTCGCCTCCCGCGCGCGTCAACCCGAGGGCGAGCGGAAAGGCCCATGCTAGCCTGACCACAGTCATGGCCTCCGATCTCCGTCTGACGCGCCGCGGCCTGCTGGGAGGCCTCGTCGCAGCCCCCGCCTTGGCCGCCGTTCCCGCTGCTGCGGCAGCCCCGGCGACCGGCGACGGCGAGCTGCCCGCGCTGTGGACAACACTCGACGGCGCCGAAGTGCGCGCCGAGGGTGACCGCCTGACGGCTTCCACCGGAGAGGTGCGGCGGAGTTGGCTTTGGCGGGCCAACGGCTTCGCCACCACGAGCCTGCGACGCGTCGGCGGCGGGCAGGAAGGGCCCGAGTGGGCCGGGCGGCCTCGCGCCGCCGCCGACTGGTCGTACCCGGGCCTGATCGACCCCGCCGATCCTGTTCGGCTGTTGGCGCTGACGGCCCAGCCGGTGCGCTTCGACCCGCTGACCTCGGACCGCATCGAGATCGTCGCCCGGATCGACCTGCCGGCGGCGGGCCTGGAGCTCGAGTGGGTCGTCTGGGTCTATCCCGGCGCTCCCGGGCTGCGGACCCAGTTGCGCGTGCGGCGGGGGGAGGGCTTCCCGAACGACGCTCGCGCAGCCGAGGCCGACGCGGACTTTCTGCCGATCCGCCGCGAGGGCGTCTCCGTCCGGGCGATGGGCTACTTCAACCACACCCAAGGCCGCAATCTTCCCGACACCGAGATTCTGCGCGACGAGCCGGTCGAAGGAGACGTGGATTGGGCCTGTCTGCTCCATCTGGAGCGGAATGGAGAAGGCTGCTGCCTGGTCAAGGAGTCGCACAAGTGCGTCAACCAGACCGGCGTCGATACCGGGGCCTTTCGCTGGACGCCCGACGGCCTGGCCAACACCGGCTGGGGCCCTTCGCCGTCGGACTTCCTGCCGGATCGTCCGCGGGACTGCTGGGCGGGTTGGGTCGTGCTCGACGACGGCTCCGCGACGGCGAACGAGCTGGCCGTCAAGCGCTTCGACCGGTTGCGCTTTCCCGTGGACCCACGCCGTGATATCTACATCATGGCCAACACCTGGGGCTCCGGCGAGGCCAAAGCCGAGAGCCTGGCGGCTTCGGCGGAGACGAACATTCTGCGCCAGATCGAGTCCGCCGCCGACCTGGGGATCGACGTCCAGCAGATCGACGACGGCTGGCAGGGCGACAACCAGTACGAGCGATGGTCTCTGTCCGAGGAGCGCTACCCGGAGGGCTGGGGACGCGTGCGGCAGGCGGCCCTGGACGCCGGCGTGGATCTGGGGCTTTGGGCGGCCTGGACGATCGACCGCGAAGCCCTGTTCCGCACCTGGCGCGAAGCAGGGTTCCGTTACTACAAGATCGACTTCGCCAAGTTGGACTCCTACGGCAAGCTCGAAGACCTGTTCGCCAAGATGCGCGAGCTGGTGGAGCTTTCCGGCCAAACCGTCCGCGTGAACTGGGACGTCACCGAGAATCCGCCGCGGGTGGGCTACTACTACGCCCGCGACTTGGGCAACATCTACCTGGAAAACCGCAAGCCGATGGCGCCGGAGCGCGTGGTCTACCACCCCTGGCTGGTCTTGCGCGACGCCTGGCAGGTCGCTCGGTACACGAACCTGAACCGCTTTCAGATCAGCATCCAGAACCCCGAGCGGGTCAATCGCAAGGTCAGCGACGCTTGGCGCCACCCGCATCCCTACACCGTGGCCCTGGCTCTGATGGGCTCGCCGATCTTCTTCCAGGAGACGCACTACTACGGCGAGGACGCCCGCCGGCAGATTCGCCCGTTGTTGGCCCTCTACAAGCAGCACCGCGAGGCCCTGTACCGTGGGTATGTCTTCGGCATCGGCGCCAAGCCGGACAACGCCTCCTGGACGGGCTTCCAGAGCTGGGACCCGGCCTCGCGCTCGGGCTACCTGATGATCTATCGCGAGATCGGCGCGGCCGAGGGCTCGGCGGAGATTCCGCTGCGGTTCGTGGGCGGGAGACGGCTCGAGATCACCGACCTGCGGGCGGAGTCCGTGCGCTCGGCGACGGCGTCCGCCGACGGCGCGGTGCGGTTCGAGATCCCCGCGGCGCCGGGCTTCCTGTTCCTGCTCTACACGAGCTGAGCCGCCCCGCCGCCGGATCGGCCTTTGCTATCTTCCAAGGCGATGTCTCCCCCGTCGGAGCTCCTGGCCGGGATCGCGCTCCGGCAACCGCACCGCGCCCGCGCCGATCTCAAAGGGATCGCGGGCCTGCTCCCGCCCAAGGACGTCGAGATTCTGGCGCAACTGCTGCGGCAGTCGCCGGACCCCGACGCCGCCCTGCACCGGCTGGAGCGCTTTCTGCGGCTCGACGACCACGCCGTCCACGCCCTGCGCGGCTCTCCCCGGAGGCTGCACGCGGCGATCACGGTGTTCGCCTTCAGTAACTTCTTGAGTGACGCTCTCGACAAGCGTCCCGAGCTGCTGGCCTGGGCGCTGGACCCCATCCGTTTCTACCGCGGCCTGAGCGCTGACGAGATGCGCAGCGACCTGGCCTGGATCGATCCGGCGCTCGACGACGCCAAGGCCGCCTTGGTGCTGGCTCGCTTCCGGCGGATGCAGCTATTGCGGATCGGATTGCGAGATCTGCTGGGCGTGGCCGAGCTGGGGGCGGTGACGCTCGAGCTGTCAAACCTGGCCGACGCCCTGCTGCAAGGAGCGCACGACCACATTCGCGCGCAGTTGGTCCGGCGCTTCGGGCGCCCTCTGCTGCGGGCCGGCGAGGCCGACATCGAGGGCGGCTTCGTGGTGCTGGCCTTGGGCAAGCTCGGCGGCCGAGAGCTGAACTATTCCTCCGACATCGACCTGATGTACCTGCACACCGGTGACGGCGTGACGGCCGGTCCGGTCCCCATCCCGAACCACGACTTCTACCAGCAGCTCGCCACACGCCTGACCAAGATGCTGTCGCTGATGACGGCCGACGGCTTCTGCTACCGCGTGGACCTGCGCCTGCGCCCAGAGGGGGCGGCCGGCGACCTGGTCACCTCGCTGGACGCCGCGGTGGCCTACTACAACCAGCGCGCCCGCGACTGGGAGCTGCAGATGTTGATCAAGGCCCGCCCGGCCGCCGGCGAGCGGCGCTTGGGCGCGACGCTGCTGCAAATGGTGCGGCCGCTGATCTACCGTACGACCACGGACTTTTCGCTGATCGAGCGGGTCTCGGAATCGCGGGACCGGATCCAGCAGCAGCGCCGCCGCTCGAACCGGGACCGCGCAGGGCGCAGCCGCCCCGTGGACGTAAAGCTCGAGCGCGGCGGCATCCGCGACATCGAGTTTCTGGTGCAGTGCCTGCAACGGCTGCACGGCGGCAAGGACCCCTTCGTGCGCAGCGGCTCCACGCTGTTCGCTCTGCACCGGCTGCATGAGAAGAACCACATCTCATCGTCGGACTACGCCGCGCTGAGCTCGGCCTACCACTTTTTGCGCACCTGCGAGCACCGCCTGCAGATGCTCGACAACCGCCAGACGCACGAGCTGCCCCGCAACGGCGACCAGTTGCGGCTGTTGGAGCGCCGTCTACAGGGCGTATCCTACGGGCCGGCCGAGCCTGAGGCCTTGCCGGCGCAGTTGCAGGAGCACTTTCGAACCGTCGCTGCGATCTACGAGCGCATCATCCGCTCGCAGTCCGCCGAGACGGAGCTGGAACCGGCGGTGGAGAGCGCGACAGCGCCGAGCCCTGCCGACGAGCTCGAGCAGAGCTGGCGTCCGCAGTTGCGGCAGATCGAGCTCTCGCACCCGGTCTTGGCCGCGGCTCTAGCGGCTCTGCCCATCGAGCGCGGGGCGAGAGTCTTCGCCCATCTGCTGGAAACGCTCGTGGGCCGGCCGGATCTGCTCGACCTCCTGGCGAAGTCTCCGGAACTGGTGGCCCTGGCAGGCGACTTGGTCGAGTGCAGCCCCTTCTTGGCCGAGCACCTGTTGCGATACCCCGACGATCTGACGGAGCTGGCCAATCTCGTTGCGCGTCGGCCCACCCCGGAAGACGAGAGCGATCCTCCCAACGTCGCCTTGCTCGATACCCTGCCCGAGGCCGCGCCGCTGCGGGACCGCTCGCTGAGCTACGTGGACAAGTCCATGCTGTTGCGCCGCGTCTACCGCCGCCGCATGCTGGCGATCCTGGCCGACAGCATCCACTACGGCCGGCCGGTGTTCACCACTCTGGCGCAGACCAGCGATCTGGCCGAGTGGGTGGTGCAGAGGGCCTACTCGATCGCCATGGAGGCGACCCTGGCCGAGCGGGGCCGCGCCGAGCCGCCGTCGCCCATGCTGCAGGTGGTCGCCCTGGGCCGGCTGGGAATGCGGGAGTTCGACCTGGGTTCGGACGCCGACCTGATCTTCGTGTTGCCGGACGGAGCGCCCAACCGCCGGTTCTGGAACGTCTTCGCCGGCAAGCTCATCGAGGTCATCAGCAGCTACACCGCCGAGGGCCGCATCTTCAGCGTGGACGCGCGTCTGCGCCCCCGCGGCCGTGACGGAGAGCTGGTGCAGGCCGAGTCCGCCTATCTGACCTACTTCCGCGAGCACGCCGAGGCTTGGGAGGCCTTGAGTTACATGAAGGCCCGCACCGTGGCCGGGGACTTCGAGGCCGGGCGGCGTTTTCTGGAGCGGCTGCAAACCATCGGCTGGGAACGGTTCGGGCAGAGCGAGGATCTGGCTGGGCTGCTGCGAGGCATGCGCGCCCGGCTGGAGCGGGAACAGGGGCGCCCCAACCCGCTCAAGGCCGGCGTCGGCGGCTACTACGACATCGACTTCATCTTGCTCTATCTGCGCTTGCGCAACGCCGGCGTCTTCTTCGAGTACCTCTCCACGCCGCAGCGCATCGAGATCGTTCGGGCCTACGGCAGCCTCAGCGACGAGCAGGCCGCGCAGTTGCGCCGCGCCGCGGTCTTCTTCCGCGCGGTCGATCACGCGATACGGGCCTCCACCGGCCACTCCTCGGCTACTCTGCCGGCTTCGCTCGCCCTGCAGGAGACGATCTGCGAGCTGCTGGGCCGCTGGAGCGCCGTCCAGCCGAGCTCGCAGCCGCTGGCCGCCGTGGTCGAGGGCGTGCGGAGCGGCTCCCGGGCGCTGTTTCGCCAAATCTTGGGCGACTGAGCCCACCGGCTCCGCCCGCATTGCTAGAATTCGACCCATGCTCAGATTCGCTCCGCTCGCCCTGTTGCTTGCCGCGTTGCTGGCTCCCTGCCCGTCGGCCGCCCAAGATCGCTTCGATGTGAAGGGGCCGGTCGAGCTCTACATCTGGCTGACGGCCAAGCCGGGCAAGGAACCCGCGATGGAGAAGACCTTCCGCGAAGTCTTCTACCCGGCCGTGAGCGCGCGTCCGGGCTTCCGGAGCGCGGCGATGGTTCGCAAGCCGGGCACGGCGGAGTACACGGTCCGGCTATCGTTCGTCACCGAAGACGCCCGCATCGAGTGGGTGAAGTCCGACCCGCACCAGAAGGCCTGGCCGGCGCTGGAGGCGCTTTCTGCGAAGGCCGCCTACGACGGCTTCGAGGTCATCTTCCCCACCAAGTAGAAGTAGGCCGCCCGCGCGGCGCCTACCGCGGGACGCTCCACCAGTCCTGCAGGTCCCGTCCCAACCGCTCGACCAGTTCCGGCCGGGCGGCGGCTTGGTCGTCGGTCTCGCCGGGGTCCGCGAGCACGTTGTAGAGCTCGGGCTCGAGCTTCATCCAGTCCACGCGCCAGGGCCGGACCATCAGCTCCACGGCGGCATTGGGGCGGTAGGGCTCGATCAGCTTCCAGCCGTCCTCGCGCAGCGCCCAGCGGTACTTGAGATTCTTGACCGGGTCGTTCACGTCGACGGCGGTGTGGGCGAACAGCGACCCGAAGATCTCCTTGCGCTCCATCAGCCGAGCGGCGTTGCGCAGGTCGATGCCGGGCAGGGCGTCCGGCCCTTCCACGCCGGCGGCGGCGTAGATGGTGGGGGCGAGGTCGATGCTGCTCACCAGCGTCCGCTCATCGCGCCGCGGCGCGATCTTGCCGGGCCAGCGCGCCATGATCGGGGTCCGCAGCCCCGCGTCGTACGGGGAGACCTTCGAGCGCGTCTGGAACCACTGCGACGGGTCGGCGGGCTGAATCCAGCCGTTGTCGGAGACGTAGAGCACCAGAGTGTTCTCGGCTAAGCCGCGCTCCTCGAGGCGTCCCAACAACTGGCCCACGGTCTCGTCGAACCACTCGACCATCGCGTAGTACTTGGCCACGGCTTCTGGCCGGCCGTCGGTCAGGTACTTGTCGAGCAGACGCTGCGGCGGATCATGCGGCGTGTGAGGCATGAAGGGGGCGTACCAGACGAAGAAGGGCTTGTCGCCGGCTTGGTCGAGGAAGTCGAAGACCGGCTGCATCGTCTCGCGGCCGATCTTGAGCCCTTCGTCGCCGTGACGGCCGCCGCGGCTGACGTCGCCGTGCGTCATGCACTCGTCGAAGCAACACTGGCACTGGCCTTCCCACCACTTACCGGATTGATGGCTGACGTAGCCGCGCCGGCCGAGCACGGCCGTGATGGTTTGCGAGCGCAGGAAGACCTTGACCATGCGTTCGCGGTTGGCGGCGTCTCGCATGGCGCCGTCGGGGTCGTTGCCTGTGATGCCGTGCTGGTGCGGATACAGCCCGGTCATCATGGTGGCCAGGCTGGGCCGGCACAGCGAGGTCGGCACGTAGCCCCGGGTGAAGACGAGGCTTTCCGAGGCCAGCTTGTCGAGGTGAGGGGTCCGGATCGCCTCGTGCCCCATGAAGCCGTAGTCGGTCCAGGCATGGTCGTCGGAGATGATCAGCACCACGTTGGGCGGCGGCTGGTCCGGGGCCGAAGGGGCCACATCGAGGAAGAAGAAGACGACGACGGCGGCGGCCGCGGCGAGGATCTTGATCGTGTTGGCGACGGTGCGGGACATGACCGCCGGTTATCGTAGCGCGATGGGTCCCCCGCCGGGTGGCGTCGCCGGTCTACGCCGGCCGGATACTCAACGTCCGCTCGGTCGGAAAATCCTCAGGGATCGGCCACGTCGCCGCGCCCGTCGCCAGCCACTCCGCGGCCCGGATCACCGTCGTCTGGAAACCCACGCAGCGCACCCGCGCCGGAATCCCTTCGTCGGTCTTCCAGATGTGCCCGAACGAGGAGCTGTAGACGCGGCCATTGCCGTAGGCGACCACCCACTCGAGCGGCCACCATGTGTCGGTGGCGTGGTGGCGGCCGTAGCTGAGGATAGTCAGCGCCTCGGCCGGGCCCCGGGCGTAGGTGTAGACCTCGATGTCCGGCGTCAGCCACTTCTCGGGCATTCCGTGGTTGATCGGGTGCGGCGTGAGGCGATGGACGACGGTGTCTTGCCGCGGTCCGTGGCTGGTCTTCTCTCCCTGGCCCGGCGGGATGCGCGTGACGGCCCCGTCGGCGTCCAGCCGCAGCGCGGTCCCTTCGTCCACGCCGCGCCAGCCCAGCCCGATCATGCCGTTGTATTCGGCCCAGTGCGGGAAGGCGTTGTTGGCCGAGTGGTGGACGAGGAGCCCGCCGCCGTTGCGGACGAAGGCCTCCAGCGCTTGTTCTACCTCACGCGGCCAGCGCAGCTCCGGCTGCTGGATGTTGTTGGCCGTCTGGACGACGAGATCGTAGTCCGCGAATCGCGGTCGCCACTTTGCCCAGGCCGGGTCGCCGACTTCATGGGGCGAGGTCGATACGTCCGCCCGGAAGCGGCCGGTGTTTTCGAGCAGATCCTTCAGAAACGCGGTGGTCTTGGGGCCGTCATGGTTGCTGAAGCCGTCCACGATCAGCGCCCGGATCGGCCCCTGCGCGGCCGCGGCCCAAGCGGCCGGCAGCCCCAGCAGCAGGGTCCTTCGCCCGAGTGTGTTCTGGCTTCCAGCGGACATGGCCGAGATGGCTAGTATAGCCGTGCGGCCGGACCAAAGCTGGCTATAGTGGGGCCTGGGAGAGCCCTTCGATGCCGGAGATGACCGCGGAAGAGATTCGCCTCGAAGAAAGCCGTCTGCGCGACAAGCACTGGAAGCGCTGGGGCCCTTACCTCAGCGAGAGGCAGTGGGGCACGGTTCGCGAAGACTATTCCACCAACGGCGAAGCCTGGGACTACCTGCCGCACCATCACGCGCATCTGCGCGCCTACCGCTGGGGAGAGGACGGCATCGGGGGCCTGTGCGACCGCCGCCAATACATCTGCTTCGGACTGGCGTTGTGGAACGGCCGCGACCCCATCCTCAAGGAACGCCTCTTCGGCGTCACCGGCAAACAGGGCAACCACGGCGAGGACGTGAAGGAGTGCTACTACTACATCGACTCCACGCCCACGCACTCCTACATGAAGTACTTGTACAAGTACCCGCAGACGGAGTTTCCCTACAAGGCCCTGGTGGACGCCAACCACGGCCGCACCAAGGACGAGCCGGAGTTTGAGCTATGGCACACCGGAGCGTTTGACCAGGAGCGCTACTTCGACGTCTTCGTGGAGTACGCCAAGGAGACTCCGGAAGGCATCCTCATCCGCATCCAAGCCGTCAACCGAGGGCCGGATCCGGCTCCGCTGCACCTGCTGCCATCAGTGTGGTTCCGCAACACCTGGTCCTGGAAGCCGCACGCCCGCCGACCCGTGATGTGGCGCGGGCCGGACCTGCTCGACGGCCGTACGATCGAGCTGGAGCACGACTACTACGGCCGCCGGCGCCTGCTTTGCCAGGGCTCGCCGGAGATGCTCTTCACCGAGAACGAGACCAACCGGCTGGCGCTGTATCAGGCGCCCAATCGCAGCCCCTTTGCCAAGGACGCCTTTCACGACTACCTGATCCACGGCGAGGCCCACGCCGTCAATCCTCGCCAGCAGGGGACCAAGGCCGCCGCCCTCTACAGCGCCGAGGTCGGGCCGGGCGAGACCTTCGAGGTCCGCCTACGGCTCACCGACCACGCGCCCGAGGACCGCTTCGACGGGCATTTCGACGAGATCTTCCAGCGGCGCGTGGACGAGGCCGACGCCTTCTACGCTCGCACGCTCGGTTCCTGCTCGCTGTCGCAGGACGCCGCCCAAGTGCAGCGGCAAGCCTTCGCAGGGCTGTTGTGGACCAAGCAGTTCTACCACTACGATGTGACGGCTTGGCTCGACGGCGACCCCGGCCACCCGCCGCCTCCGCCGAACCGCAAGCCGCGCAACCTGGACTGGCGCCACCTCTATACCGACGACGTCCTTTCGGTGCCCGATAAATGGGAGTACCCCTGGTTCGCTGCCTGGGACACGGCCTTCCACTGCGTACCCTTCGCCCTCATCGACCCGGACTTCGCCAAGGAGCAGCTCCTGCTGTTCCTGCGCGAGTGGTACATGCACCCAAATGGGCAGATTCCGGCCTACGAGTGGAAGTTCAACGACGTAAACCCGCCGGTGCACGCCTGGGCCGCCTGGCGCATCTACAAGATCGAAAAGCGGCTGACCGGCGTGGCCGACCGGGACTTTCTCGAACGCATCTTCCACAAGCTGCTGCTGAACTTCACCTGGTGGGTCAACCGCAAGGACCCCGACGGTCGCAACGTCTTCCAAGGCGGCTTTCTCGGGCTCGACAACGTCGGCGTGTTCGACCGCTCCAACATCCCGCCGGGCCTCAAGCTCGAGCAGTCCGATTCCACGAGTTGGATGGCGATGTACTGCCTCAACATGCTCGCCATCGCGCTCGAGCTCGCCAAGCAGAATCGTTCCTACTCCGACATCGCCAGCAAGTTCTTCGAGCACTTCGTCTACATCTCGTACGCCATGCACGACTTCGGCCAGAGCGAGGTCGAGCTTTGGGACGAGCAGGATGGCTTCTACTACGACGTGCTGCACCGCGCCAACGGCTCGGTCGAGCGGCTCAAGGCGCGCTCGCTGGTGGGCCTGATTCCGCTGTTTGCGGTCGAGACGCTCGAGCCCGACGTCATCGACAGCCTGCCCGGCTTCAAGCGCCGCATGGAGTGGTTCATCCAGAACCGGCCGCAGTTCCGCCAGCACGTCACGACGCTACAGACGCACGACGGCAAGGTGCGCCGCCTGCTGTCGATCGTCAACCCCGAGCGGTTGCCGAGGGTGTTGCGGTTGATGCTCGACGAGCACGAGTTTCTGTCGCCGCACGGCGTGCGGTCGATGTCGAAGTTCCACGAAAAGTACCCCTACGAAACCGAGATCAAGGGCGAGCGCTATCGCGTGAAGTACGAGCCGGCCGAGTCTCGCAGCTACATCTTCGGGGGCAATTCCAACTGGCGCGGTCCGGTCTGGTTCCCGACAAACTTTCTGCTGATCGAGTCGCTGCAGCGGTTCCACCACTACTTGGGCGACGGCTGGAAGGTGGAGTGTCCGACGGGATCGGGTCAGTTGCTGACCCTTTGGGAGGTCTCGCGGGAGCTTTCGCAACGGTTGAGCCGGCTGTTTCTGCGCGATGAGGCCGGTCGCCGGCCGGCTTATGGCGGGGAGGAGCTGTTCCAGTCGAACCCGCATTTCCGCGACCTGATCCTGTTCCACGAGTACTTTCACGGGGACAACGGGGCCGGTCTCGGCGCTTCGCACCAGACCGGCTGGACCGGTCTGGTGGCGAAGCTCTTGGAGCAGTCCGGCGCTCCCGAGTAGTTCTGGTTAGTAGCTGCAGACGCCGAACATCGCCATCTCGTATTCGGGGTCGAGGGTTTCACAGCGGGGCGTCGGCGCATAGGCCTCGCTCACCGACGGGTAGGGGGAGCACAGCGACGCGTCGGTCACCAGGCGCGCCATCTCCCACCCCTGCACCGCCATGGCGTCCAACTGGCGCACCAAGGCCGCGGCGTCGAACTCGCCGTCGTCGGCCAGGGTCGACTGAGCCTGCGCCGCCAGGTTCGTCAGGCGGGCGCTATGGACCGACAGAGACTGCGCCAGCAGGCGTTCCGTCGGTTCGAGCGGCGCGCCGGGTTGCAGCGCCTGCGCGGTCATCGAATCCAACGCGCGGGCTCGCTGGGACAGGTCCTTCAAAGTCTGGCGGGCGACGATCGCCGTCTCCGGCGAATCTTCCAGCGGGGCCGGCGCGGCTTCGGCGATCTCAGAAATTTCCAAGGCGCGCACACTGATCTCGTCAAAGGCCGCTACCACGGGCGAATCACAATTCGGGCCGGCCGGCCGCTCGGCCGCGGGTCCCGGGAGAGGCTCGGGGCGGCGGTCCGGCCCGACGGAAGCGGCCACGACGGCCACCGTGGCGACGGCGATGAGGGCGGAGCTGAGAAATGTTTGTGATTTCATGACGAAGTCTCCTGCCAACCGATTTAGCAAGAGCCGTGCCATTCCTTAGAACAATTTAAGAATCAATAAGTTGTGGGTGATTGAACGATTTGCATCCCAGCGAATTGACGAAAAATTTACCCGAGAACGGAAATTTCTCCGGCGGAAAACGCGTCGAAGCGGCCCGCCGACGGCGGCGCGCGAGAAAACGGAGAGAGTGGGAGGGAGGAGTGGCGACCCCAGCGGGATTCGAACCCGCGTTGCCGCCGTGAAAGGGCGGTGTCCTAGGCCAGGCTAGACGATGGGGTCGTCCGAACGTGCATTCGGCGTCGACCTTGCAGCCGACGCCAACCTTCTCAGTCTATCCGCGCTGCTCCGAGCCCGTCAACAGAAGACGCTATGCTGGCCCTGTGGAGAGCGAGTCAGGGTTCGAGGTTCTCGACCACGTAGCCGACACGGGGTTCCGCTGCTGGGGCCCCACCTACGAGCAGTGCCTGCTGGCGGCCGGCCGGGCCTTTTTGGCCCTGGCGGTGGAGACCGAGTCGGTGGCGGCCCGCGATGAAAGGCTGTACGAGATCGAGGGCGAAGACCCGGCCGAGAGATTGGTCGACTGGCTCAACGACCTGCTGTTTACGATCGACGCCAATCTGTTCGCACCGCGTGAGGTCGTCGCGGTGGATGAGCGGGCTCCCGGCCGCTGGGTCGCGCGGGTCGTGGGCGAGGGCCCTCGGGACCCGGCCCGGCATCCCTGGAAGCTCATCATCAAAGGCGCCACCTATCATGAGCTGGATGTCTCCGAGCGCAACGGCCGCTGGGAGGCCCAGGTGATTCTGGACGTATGAGGTTCGCCCACCGCCTACAGCCGATCGACGCCTACCGCTGGCGCATCCCTCGCGACGCCGACTACGGCATGCGGACCGACGTGCGCATCTACGCGAGCCGCGCGCTGGTGGATCAGATCCGCTCGGATGATTCGCTCGACCAGGCGGCCAACGTGGCCACTCTGCCCGGCATCGTGGGCTCTTCGTTGGCCATGCCGGACATCCACCAGGGCTACGGCTTCCCGATCGGAGGCGTCTGCGCCACTGACCCGGCCCGTGGCGGCGTCGTCTCACCCGGCGGCGTGGGGTTCGACATCAACTGCGGCGTGCGGCTGCTGCGCACCAACCTGGACGAGCCGGAGGTGCGGGCCTCGCTCGACGAGCTCGTGGAGCAGACTTTTCGCGACGTACCCTGCGGAACCGGCGGCTCGGGGTTCGTGAAGATCAACGAAAAGGACCTCGACGGCGTGCTCGCCGGAGGCGCCCGCTGGATGACCGCTCACGGCTACGGCCCCGTAGCGGACGCCGAGCGTTGCGAGGCCGGCGGAAGCCTGCCGGAGGCAGACCCCGGCAAGGTTTCGCTCAAAGCCAAGCAACGCGGGCGGCCGCAGTTGGGCACCTTGGGCAGCGGCAACCATTTTTTGGAAGTCCAGTACGTCGAGTCCATCCATGACGCCGAAGCCGCCCGGGCGTTCGGTCTGGAGGCCGGTCAGGTCGTGGTGCTGATCCATTCCGGCTCGCGCGGGCTCGGTCACCAGGTCTGCACCGACGCCCTCAAGCAAATGGGCGCGGCGATGAAGCGCTACGGCATCGAGCTGCCGGACCGTCAGCTCGCCTGCGTGCCGGCCGACTCCCCCGAGGGGCGCGACTACTTGGCGGCCATGCGCGCGGCGGCCAATTTCGCCTGGGCCAACCGCCAGGCCATCACGCACTTTCTGCGCAATTCCTTCGCAACCGTGTTCGGCGCCCGGGCCCGGCTCGGCGTGGTGTACGACGTCTGCCACAACATCGCCAAGCTCGAGCGCCACGATGTCGACGGCGACGCCAAGCCCGTGCTGGTGCACCGCAAGGGCGCCACCCGCGCGTTTCCGCCGCGCCACCCGGAAACCCCGGCCGCCTATCGAGCCGTCGGTCAGCCGGTCTTCATCCCCGGCAGCATGGGGACGGCCTCCTGGGTGCTGGCCGGCCAGGAGGGCTCGATGCGGGAGAGCTTTGGGACCTGCTGCCACGGCGCCGGCCGGCTGCTGAGCCGCAAGGCCGCCAAGCAGGGCCGAACTGTCGAAGACGTGCTCGCCGCGCTGGGCTCCCGTGGCATCGTGGTCCGTTCGGAGACCCGCAAGGGGCTGCTCGAAGAGATCCCCGAGGCCTACAAGGACGTCGACGAAGTGATCGAGGTCGTCCACAGCGCGGGTTTGGCCAAGAAGGTCGCCCGGCTGCGCCCCATGGGCGTGATCAAGGGCTGAGGCGGCGGGCTCAGGCGCCGAAAGCGCGCGCGTACTCCTGCTTGAGGTAGGCGTAGTCGCGCTCGACCGCCTCCAAGGTCTTCTCCTGGCGGGCGGCTTCGGTCGGGCCGTCGATCTCGTACTCCACATGCAGCGAGAGCGGTCCGGCAAAGCCCGTTCCGGCCAGCATGTCGAAGAACTTCGGGTAGTTGACCATGCCCTGGCCGAGCGGACACATGCGCGCGTCCCACTTGCCCTTGGACTTCTCCCAATAGAAGTCCTTGCAGGCCACCATGTTCAGCCGCGGCGCCACGCGGTAGAAGCTCAGCTCCCAACCGGCCTTGCCGCCCTCGATGGTGGCGTGGCAGGGGTCGAAGTAGAAGCCGATCGCATTCGTCGCCACGTCTTCGAGCAGGTTCCAGCTATCCCAGACCGACGAGCCGATGTAGGCGCCGGAGTGGTTGTGGAAGCCGCCCTGGATCTTGGCGTGTCCGGCCAGAGCGGCCAGCGAGTCGATCTGCGGCTTGGCCGCCCGGCGCTCCTCCACCATGTTCGCCAGGTTCTTGTAGCGGTAGTAGCCCAGCTTGAAGAAGGGAATGCCCAGCTTGGCGGCCGTGTAGAGCGTGGGCCGCGCGGCCGGGTCGGCGTTGGAGAGCAGGCCGGTGGTGATCATCGGGACCGACACGCCCTCCGAGGCCAAGGCTTCGTGGGCCCGCGGCAAGTCCCGCTCGGCGTTTTCCGGCAGGACGTGCCCGCCGGGCCGGACCGTCAGATCCACGCCCGGAAAGCCCATCTGCTGCAAGGCTTTCGCCAGCTCGGGGTAGCTCAGCCCCGGCAGGTGCTTGGAGAACAGGCACAGGGTCGGCTTCTTGGCCGGACCCGCGGGGGCTGCGGCGGCCAGGGCGGCTCCGGCGAGAACTTGGCGGCGGGTGTAACGAGACATGGCTTTTCGCGACCCTAGTATAATCCCGGAACCCGGATGCGGAAGCTCCTTCTCATCTTGGCTTGTGTGGCGGCGGCGTTGTCGGCGCAGGACCCCGTCTTTCGGTCCGAGACGGCGCTGATCGAGGTGGAAGTGCGCGCCCTGGACCGCCAGGGTCGCCCGATCCCGGATCTGAAGGCGGAAGACTTCCGGCTGTTCGAGAACGGCGAGCCGCAACCGATCCGGTTCTTCGAGTACGTCGCCTCTCCCACGGACGCGGACGCGCCGCCGGCGGCGGTCGGCGTCACGCCGGCGAGGCCGGCCGATCCCGGTGACTCCAACCCGGGCCGAGCGACGGGCCGTTCCGCCGCCGAGCTGCGCAACGCGGCCTTCCTCTACATTGCAGCCCGCGGGGGACCCGCCGATCGTGTCCCGATCGTTGCCGCCATCCGCAAGTTCCTGGGCGAGAGCCTGCGCCCCGGTCTGTACGTCTCGCTGGAGGGCCGCCCGTTCACCGCGGACCGGGCGGAGCTCGAAATCAGTCTCGATGAGATGCTCGAGTCGAGCTGGTCGGGCGGCGGAGGAGCCGTGGACCGGCTGGACGTGGCGCTCGACCAGGAGACCGCTGGACAAGCGGACTGGCAAGCCCTCGCCGACCTCAACAGCGGCTTCGGCAGCGCCGTCGAGGAGATTGCCGGCCGCGAAGAGTTCTACCGCCGGCTGGCCCTGTACCGCTACCTCGACTTGATCCAGGCGCTGAGCGCGTTCCCCGGCAAAAAGATGGTGGTGCTGTTTTCGCGCGGGTTGACCCTCGATGAAGAGAACCTCGACATCGTCAACCGCTTCGCCTCCGAGGCGATGCGCAACCGAGTGGTCTTCTACACCGCTGACGTCAAGCGGCTCACGGCCGGCAGCTCTGTCTATGACGCCGAGGAGTCCGCCGACATCGGCGCCTTGATGGGCGACCCGACCAAGGTCTTCAATCGGCAGTCGACCTACCAGGACGAGCAGGACGGGCTGTTCGAGCTGGCGCGGGCCTCGGGCGGCAAGGCCATCGAGAACGCCAACGATCTGGGGCTGGTCTTCGAGGCGGTGGAAGAGGATTTGGGCTCGTACTACCTGCTCGGGTACTATCCGCAGGACGCCACCGAGAAGGGCCGCTTCCGCAAGATCAAGGTCGAGACCGAGCGCTCCGGCGTGCGCCTCGACTATCGCAAGGGCTACTACGAGGAGCAGCCCTTCGAGCGGATGACCGACGCCGAGAAGCGCCTGCAACTCTACCAGGCCTTGGAGTTCGACTCTGCCTACACGGACTTGGCGCTGACGGCGGCGTTCGAGTTCTTTCGCGGTGAGAACGGCCCCGTATTGGCGTACAGCTTGGGTCTCCATCCGCGCGACTTGGACGCCAAGGGCGGCCGCAAGGCGAGCTTTGCCGTCGTGGTGCAGGCGATGCACCGGGGCGAGGGCAAGGCCGCCTTCGAAGAGCGCAAGCTCGAGCTGAGCGTGCCGCCGGACGCCTGGAAGCGTATGGGCTCCGACCCCGACGCGCGGCTGCGCTACGCCTCGCAGATGCAGTTGCCGCCCGGCGACTACGACTGGAAGGCCGTGGTGCGCGATGAGGCGACCGGCAAGATGGGCAGCTACAAGGCTGAGCTCCGCATCGCCGGTTTCGAGCAGCCCGTGCAGCCCAGCTCATTGCTGGTGACCGCGCAAGCGCAGCCCTTGGCCAAGCGCCGCAAGAAAGACGAGGGCGGCGGCTCCGTGCTCGACGCCGCCGGCTACCGCCTCGCGCCGGACTCGACGCGGGTGGTGGAACGCGGCCTTTCGGTGTGGGCTCTCTATGACCTCTACAACCTGCCCGAGGGCCTGCGCGACAAGCCGCCGGACGCCAAGCTCGCCCTGGTGCGAGGCAGCGAGCGCATCGCCAAGCTGCCCATCAGCGAGTACCAGATGACGCCCCTGCCCGACGGCGGCGTGCGCTACCTGGCCCGCTTGGAGACCCGCACGCTGCCGCCCGGCGAGTACATTCTCGCGGCGATGACGCCGCCGCGCGCCGACGGCAAGTCCGGCGTCATCTACCGCCGCCTCCGCATCACTCCGCGCGCCAAGAAGTAGCGCGCCCCGCCGCGGCTAGTCTTCGCCGAGCTTGGACGAAGGCAGCTCGTGGTCCAGCGTGTCGCCGCTGGCCTGAAAACCGTCGTGGCCGGTGTCCACGTAGATCGGGTTGGTGTAGGCCGTGGGATGCTCGCTGCCCTGCGGGTTCAGGCCCCAGCCCTTGGACAAGTCCGAATCCTCGCTGACGGCGGCCACGATCAGGTGGGCGTCCTCTTGCAGCGGGACCCGCACGGTCTGCTCGAAGCGCACCACGCCGGAGCGGAACATCTCCGGATGGGTGCGCGCGGTGAAGTTCAGCGACTCGGGCATCCGCCCGTTCACCAGCACCTGCACGCGGTCGACGTCGATCCAGTTCGCCGCCTGCACCTTGATCTTCAGGTCGACGTAGCCCTCGGCGTGGATGGTGGACCCGATGGGCATGCCGTTGACGGTCTGCACCTGCAGGAACGGCCCGTTGGTCACCATCATCTGGCCGGCCTTGGCGTTGCGGACGATCTCGGCGTGGTCGATCTCGCCCGGCTCGTCGGTCGAGCTGGGGACGTAGGTGCGCCAGTCGCCCACGCCGTTGCCGAAGATGCGGTGGGCGTCGGACACCGACACGCACCAGACGTGGCGGCCCTGGTTGAGCATCTGGAGCCAGAAGAACGTGCGGTTCGGCCACTTCTGGCCGCGGCGTTCCACCATCGGCTCGTGATGCAGGATCTCGGCGCTCCAGACCTCGGCGGCATCGATCAGCTTCTCGAAGCCGACGAACCCGCCGTCGCGCACGCCGTCCTCGTCGCGGTCGAAGAAGACGTTCTGCACGACCGGGTGATTGGCCTGCACCCAGCGGTCGGAACCGCCGCCGAAGCGCACGTCGCGGGCATTGCGGGCGTTGGCGCCGGAATCGTAGCGGGTGCCCCCGTGCAGCGACGGCGTGCCCCAGTCGCGCAGCACGATGGCGTTGATGCGCGGGTCGAAGGTCCACACCGGAGCGCCGCCGTTCTGCGTCAGCGGATCCGGCGACAGCGGAAAGGCGTTGAAGTGCTGGCCCGAGCCGGTGAGCTCGATGCCGGGCACGGTCTTCAGCCGCGCGCTCAGCCCCAGCCGGTCGATGTGCGGGGCCCAGTCATAGATGCGGTTGTGCTCGGTGGTCGGGGCGAACTCGATGTGCTCGGCGGCAAAGTTGATGATGCGGTCGTCGGTGCGCGTGTAGTTGTCGCCCGACGGCGTGGAGTGGGCGTGGAAGTCGGTGGAAACCCAGCCGGCGGTATCGACCGAGCGCTTCAGGGTGGCGTTGATCTCGACCGTTTCGCCCTTGCCGACGGTGATTTCCTGCTCGTAGAGGTCGAACTCCGGGCCGTGGGTGATGCGCACCAGGTAGTCGCCGGGCGGGACCTGCTGTTCGAAGCTCCCGTCGTGGGTCTGGTACTGGTGGGAATTGCCGTGGACGCGGTATTCGGTGCCGAAATTCGGGGTCGGCGTGCCGTTGCGGCCGAGCCACTGGACCTTGGCCGGCGAAGCCGCGCCGGAGCTGTCGCGCACCGTGCCGCGCACCAGGGCGGCCTTGCCGACCTTCCAGTCGAGCGTGGCGGTCTTGTTCTTGGCCACCTGCACCGATTGCTGCACGGCGTCGCGGCCAATGTCCTCGATCTTCAGCGTCTGAGAGCCGGCCGGCAGGGCGATGGAGTACTTGCCGTCGGCGTCGGGATAGCCCTTCAGCGCCGTTCCGGAGATCGTCGCCACCAGCGCCGCGCGCACGGCGGGCTTGCCGTCGGGGTCGGCGATGCGGCCCGTCACCAGGCCGGCGTCGCCGAGCAGCCCGGCGACCACGCCGTAGGCGGCCAGGGGCGATTCCGCCACGGCGAAGGCGATCTTGTAGGTCTTGGATTCGCCCGGCTGCAGCATCAGGTCGTCAGGGACTGTCCGCGGCTCGATCGGAGCCCAGGCGTAGCCCCGCTTGTCGAACGAGTCGATCGAATCGCCGGTGCGGACCTCGCCGGCTCGGGCCTCCTGGTCGAGGCCTTTCCAGGCGGCCGGAGGCGTGATTTTGCGGGCGGCCTTGCCTTCGTTGCGGTACGTGCTGGTGACCAGCACGTACTGCCAGCCGGTCTCCAGGCGATACTCGTGCCGGGAGTAGAGGCCGTCGCCCGAGGGCGCCGTGCGCACGGCTTCCACCGCCGCCGCGCCCGCGCCGGGGGCGTCCACGAGCTTCACCCAGGTCATCATGCCGCGCTCGTCGCCGGGGCGGAAGGCGGTAAGCTGGTCGTTGCGGCCGTCGCGCAGGTCCAGATCGAAGATCGTTCCGGGGATCGGCGAGCCGTATTCGGTGGTCATGTTGGCGCGGCGTAGCGGCAAGTTGCCGCCGATGAGCAACTCGACCTTGTCGTTGCGCAGCACGAAGTCGCCGGGCAGCCCGTCGGCCTCCTTGCCCTTCGGCATGCGGTCGGTGGTGTCGCGGCCGACCTCGAAGGCTTCCACGCCGCTGCGTTGGGCCGTCACGGAAAGCAGGCCCAGCAGCGCAAAGGCCGCCAGCAAAAGGGTTCGGGTGCGCATCGTCATCGCTCGTCCTCCAGGTTTTCCCGCCCAGCATAGCGGTTCGGCGTTACAGATGGATCACGCGGCGGCCCGCCCCGGCAGTCTATAATCGGGCATCTATGGCAACCACTGTCAAAGTGTTCAACAACGGTCCGCTGCGGATCGAAGGCGAGTTCACCATCGTCGACCAGAGCGGCAACGAATTCGGGCTCGGGGGCCGCACCGCGCTCGGCCTTTGCCGTTGCGGAATGTCCGCCAACAAACCCTTTTGCGACGGAACCCACGCCCGGGAAGGCTTTTCATCCGAAGTGGAGGCGCGCGAGCTGCCTCCCATGAAGAAGTAGCAAGGAGAGCCCTGATGGAACTGACGCGTCGCCGTCTGACACAAATCCTCGCCGGGACCGCCCTGGCGGCGTGCGCACAGCAACAGGACTCGGCCCAGGAGGAACCCGTCGTGATCGACAACCCGAAAGGAAACTTTCAATTCGTCAAGGGCAGCGGCCCTTACTCATCCGGAGCCGTGGCTTCGCCGGGCTTCGAAGTGGTGCATGCCATCTTCCAGCCCTTGCCGGAGCTCTTTAGCGCGTTCGAGATCATCGAAAAGCATCTCGAAGCCGCCGGCCGCCCGCTCAACGCTCTGTGCGGTATGGAGCTGCGCATCCCCAAGGCCCTCTCGGTGGAGGACTTCAACACCTTCAACCAGCCCTACATCGACCGGCTGGAAGCCTGGAAGCTGCACGTCGACGGCCTGAACCCCGTCGCCAGGACCAACGTGGCCCCGACCGTGCGCCCGGTCTCGCAGCCGTCGGTCTACGGCTTCTCCTACACCGTGCCGTCGGACTACACGGGCAAGACCTTCGTGGTGGCCGGGGCGGGCGAGTTCCGCACCTCCGGTCTCGATGAGGACAACCTGGTGGCTCGCGGAGACACCTCCACGGCCGGGCTGACGCAGAAGGCCGAAATGGTGCTCAGCATCATGACCAGCCGCATCGAGGCGATGGGCGCGAGCTGGGCCGACGCGACGCAGTCGAACATCTACTGCATCCACGACATCCATCCGCTGATGGCGGGCGCGATCGTGCCGGCTCTGGCGGAAGCGTCCATCCACGGCGTGCGCTGGTTCTACGCCCAGCCGCCGGTGCTCGAGGTCGAGTACGAGATGGACGTCAGAGGCGTGCGCAAGGAAATCATCGTCACGCCCTAAGGCGGGAACGAGCGGAAGCCAGTGGGGCCGGACATTCTGTCCGGCCTCTTTCCATTTGCGCCGCAGAAGGACTACTCCGGCAACTCCGCGGGTCCGTCCAGCCGCTGCTCGAGGTCCGGGCCCAGCGCCCCCACCCAGTCGCCGTAGACAGGGTTCGGCAGCACGAACCACTCCGAGCCCCACTTGTCGGCGAGCTCGGCCACCCGAGCGTTACGCGCCTCCAGGTCCCCTGCCTCGGCCTCGAACACGCCGTCGAAGTCCGCCAGGTTGTCGCCCACCAAGGCCAGCACGGACCACTTTTCAGCGACGACGGCGCGCCGCTCGATCTTCGACGACGTATCGGTGCGCAGCAGCAGCCGTTCCGGCTCGTCGTGTTGCAGCGCGCCGAGTCGTACCAGCGCCTTCACCGTCTGCTCGCGCGCGGATTCCTTGCGGTTGGAGACGAACACGGGCGTGACCCCGGCCTGCTCCAGAGCCCGCAGGAAGGCCAGCGCTCCGGGCACGGCTTCCACCTGCCCCTCGCCGGCCTGCCAGCGCTCCCATTGCCCCCAGCCACCGCTGGAGTAGGTGGCGCTCTGCCGGTGCAGCCAAGTCTGGAAGCCGGAGTTGTCGATCACCGTCTCGTCGAGATCCAGGATCACCGCGGGAGGTTTGGACAGCCGGACCCGCGAGAACCGCTCCAGGATGACGCGCTCAGCGTCTTGGTAAACCTGCCGGCACAGCGCCTGGTACTCGGCGGAGCGCTGAATCCACAAGTTCGCGTAGAGCGCCGTGGCCTGGGGGTTCGCAACGACCGCGGGGGGCGGCGGCGGAGGAGGCGGCGCGACGGCGACCTGCTTTTGCGAGCAAGCCGCCGTCCACAGCAGCAGGAGGCACAGGCCGTAGCGGCGTCTCATGCGGCCAAGATAGCGCAGCTACCGCGCCGTCGTTTGGTCCTGCGCGATCGGTGTCGGAGCGTCCACGGCCTCGAACAGCTCCTGGAATCGCCTTTCTTCGGCCGTGGCGCCGTCCAGAGCCGCGGCGTGAGCGGGCTTGATGTTTTGGAACAGCGCTTCGACCGTCACGGTCCAAGGCCCCGCGGCCGGATCGACCGTGGCGACGTAGGTCACCTTGTCGGCGCCCGGGCGAAAGTCGGGGTCGTCGCCCACGCCCACCGGGGCCAGCGACAGAGACTCCAGGCCCTGCGGCCTTCCCGCGCCGTCGCGGAAGCCCAGCGGAAGCAGGCGATTGTCCTTGGCGAAGCCGCCGGCCCGCAGCAGCGAATGAGTCGCCGACCCGCCGGGGCTCGCCAACTCCGCCTCATAGATGGCCGTTTGCCGACCGTCGTCGATCCGGTCGTGATGCGGCTCCGGGCCGGTGGCGCCGCGCCGGCTCAGGATCTCGCCGGTAGAGGGGTCCCAGGCGCCGGACTCGAACACCGTGCGGCCCTTCGCGTCGTGCACCCGCAGGTGCAGCCAGAGACGCCGCGAGGGGAAGCCCGTCGGCAGCTTGTGGCCGGCCGAGCTCGCCAGTCGGACCCGGGCCGTCAGCCTGTCGCCGTCGCGCGTCGCCTCCACGCGCACCGTCAGCGCGCGTTCGAGCATGGCCTGGGCGCGCCGTGCGGACTGCTGGTAGGCTTCGGCGCGGGTCGGTTCGGCCGCCGCCATCAGCTTCAGCCCTTGCACGTTGGCGCCGCCGAAGTCGTGCAGGCCGAACGGGGTCCGTGGCCGCGTCGGTCCAAAAAAGCCCCCGTGCGGCGTCCGGGCGATGTACATCGGCGCAGGCTTGCCGTCCGGGCCTTCCAGCGGCGCCAAGTGGCAGCTCTGGCAGCTCTTGCCGCTGCGCGGGTAGGAGGAGTCCAGCCATTCCAGATAGGTGGCCTGCTCCAAGAACCGCCCGGTCGTCGTGCCGTCGGCCGAGAGCGTCGGCGTGATCACCGTATGGCAGGTCCCGCAAAGGGCCGAGTCCAGAATGTGCTGGGAGAAGGTCGGCGTTCGTCCCGTATGCATGCGCATCGGCATGGGGAAGGGGTTGGCGTGTGGGCCATAGATCCGCCCTTGCTCATTGATGGTGAAGCCCGCCGTGAACGACGCCGCTGTTCCGAGATTGTCCGCAGCGATCTGGTGGCAGACCGTGCAACTGACGCCCTCCGCCCCGGCCTGGTCGACCGCGTCGAAACGCGCAACGGCGCCTTCCATCCGCCGCTCGTATTGCTGCATCGGAGCGTGGCAGCTCAGGCAGGCGTTTTCGATGGTTGCGGCTGCGGCCGGCGTCGCCCGCGTCTCATAGCGAACCTTCGCCTGCCAGTAAGGGTCTCGAACCGAAGCGCCCATCATCGAGGCCGACCACAGATCGTAAGGTCCTACCGAGGCGTTCGAGCCGCCGGGCGTGCGGCCCGGAGGATACAGGTCCGCATGGCAACTCG
Organism: Acidobacteriota bacterium; assembly: GCA_016125275.1. GTDB lineage: Bacteria > Acidobacteriota > Terriglobia > Bryobacterales > UBA6623 > RI-231. The sequence continues at coordinate 259,125 of WGMB01000007.1, forward strand.
AGCAGACCTCCGCGGAAACGAATCGAGGGGAGGGCCAATCTTGCGCGACCGCCGCGGCCGCGAACAGGACGGCCATAAACAGCGCCCGTCGCATCGCCGGCCTCCTGTTCTTTCGATGCCCTTTCCTTTCCCGTCGATGCGGCTAAAATCGAGAGCCATGCAGGGTTCCTTCTCCCCCTCTCGCCGCCGGTTCTTGCAGACCCTGGCCGCCGGCGCCCTGGCGGCGCCCGCCGCCGCGCAGATTCCGGGCGAACGGCCCCGCCGCGACCCGGGAGTCGAAGTCCTCAACCCCCTGGCGCGCGTGCCCGTGTCGATCATCATCGACGACTCCACCTGCCTGGTGAACCTGAACCACTTCTCGATCCCGCAGTTCCGCCGCGCGTGGGACTACAAGAGCTATGAGCAGGACTGGCGCAGCACGCCGCGGGAGATTCCGGACTCGTTCGTGCGGAAGTTCGGCGAGTGGGCCGCCGAGAACGGCGTGAAGGGCAAGTACTCGATCGTGCCCTATCCGGCCTGCGTCGGGCGGCTCGATATCGAGGTCCCCGGCTGGACCCGGCAAGAGCTCGACGCCTCCATCGGCCTCGTCCGCGACCTGATGACCCCGAACTGGGACATACACCCCGAGATGATCACGCACACCCGTGTGATCGACCTGAAGACGGGCCATCCCATCCCCGAGTGCAACCTGCAGACGATGGAGAACTGGCGCTGGAGCGACAATCGCTCGGTGGACGAGCTGGCCTCCTACATGAGCTACGCCCTCCGCATCCTGCACAACATCGACCTGCCGTGCGAGGGCGTCACGACGCCGGGCGGGTTTGGGACGCGCGCTTTGCCGCAGCTCTCCCAAGCCACCTTGGAGGCTTGCCGCGACGTCTACCGGGCCGAGATTCCGCACTACTTCCGCCACTTGTTCGACAAGGGCGAAGAGAGCGTGGCGCCGCGCGTGGAGTACGCCGCGGGGCTCGACACCGACGACCCGCGCTGCGCCGTTTCCATCATCGGCTGCACCGGCGATTGGACCGGCGGCTGGGACGCCTCCACCGAGGGCGAGCTCGACCGCTTCATCACGCCGGATCTATCCGCCGGCCGCCTGGTGGACGTGATCGAGCGCGGCGAGCCGGCCTGCATCGTCTGCCACTGGACGGGCGTCTACTGGAACGGCCGGGAAGTGGGCTTCAAGATCTTCCAGGAGGTCGTGCGGCGCCTGCACGCCCGCTACGACCACCTGACGTGGATGAAGCTCGGCGAGATCTCCCGCTATTGGGCCGCCAAGGAGCTTACCGCCGTGGAGAAGACCGCGGCGGGCGCGACGTTCCGGGCGCCGTTCGCCGCTCCCGCCTTCACCGTGGCGATCGAGGGGCCAGGAGAGCCGCGCTTTCAGGGCAAGCCGCTCCAGCGCGTGGGTTCGGCCAAGCAGCTCCGCGCCGGGACGTTCGCCGAAGACGGCGCCCGGCGCATCGTTTGCTTCGACTTGCCGAAAGGCCGGTCGGAGCTCAGCGTGTAGAAGGCGGCCCCGTCAACGGGCGCCGTCGACCACCCGGGCGGCGGTTCCGGCGATGTCGACGCGGCCCTGGATGCGGTTGTCGATGAGCAGGTTCCCGCCGCCGCCGCGGGCCGCGACCGCCGTCCAGTCGGCCTCGCCGGCGTTTCGTAGCACCGAGTCGGAGACGCGGATGTCGCGGCTGTCCTCCAGCCGTAGGCCCGGGCCGCGCGCGTCGAGAATCTGCACGCCGTCGATGTTCACGTTCTCACAACGGCGTAGCACGAGGGCCCCGTCGGCGGCGAGTGAGCCGTTCAGGTGCGCGCCCTGGATGGTGGAGTCGCGCACGTCCTCCAGCAGCACGCCGTTGGCGCTGTCGGCCGGCTGGTAGTCGGGGTTGCGGTCGAAGACGTTGGGTCCGATGACGAGGTTCGACGAGCCCACCGCCAGCAGGTCGTGGTCGAAGCCCTTCCAGAAGGAGTTGCCCATGATCGAGACGCCGCGCACGTGCTCCAGCCGCACGTTCACGAACACGTCGCTGAGCGCGTTGGCCGAGATCGAAAAATAGCCCGCCTTGTGCGGCTGCTTGGCTTCTCCGAGCATCCAGATGTTGGCCGAGCCGGCGGCGTCGTGGTGGTGCTGCAAGGTGCAGCCCACGATGGCGCCTTCGCGCACCGAGCCCTTGCGGACGTCGAGGAAGACGTTGGCGGTGGGCGGGCCCTGGGGGTCCATGTTGGCCTCGATGTCGCAGGTCCCGATCTGCAGGTTGCGCACCTCGGACTCTCGCACCACGATGCCGCCGCCCCCGTTGTAGCTGATGTGCGAGTCGGAGACGTTGATCTGGTGCAGATTGAGCTTCTCGAGAAGCAGGCCCACGCCGCGGTTGTCGTAGAGGTGAACCGTGTCGATGAGGATGTTACGGTTGCGGCCGGTGAGCACGATGCCGTGCCGGGCCCGGCGGACGCCCAGGCGCGACACCGTCGCCTGCATCGTGCCGCGAATCTCCAAACCGTCGGCCGAAGCGTGATCGCCGACGATCTCGAATCCGTCGACCAGCGGCGTCCGCTGGCGTTCCCACACGGCCGGCTCCACGCTGTTGGGGTCGGCCGTGCCGGCGTGGGTCCCGGTCAGCCGCAGAGCCGGTCCGGGGCCGGCCATCACCAGCGTCGCCGTCCCGTCGCCCTGGATCGAGAACGGCCCCACGGCGTCGAGATCGATGTCTATGGTGCGGCTGAGGCGATATCGTCCGGCGGGCAGCCGCAGGCCGCCGCGGCCCGCCCGCACGGCCCTGTCGAAGGCGTCGGCGTCGTCGGTCTCGCCGTCGCCCACCGCGCCGAAGTCGCGGACCGAGCGCAGCTCGCCGTCCTGCGCCTGAACCGGCGAAGGGGTCGGGAAGCGGCCGCAGCCCGAGGCGGCAATCACCAAGCAGACGGCGAGAACGGGACGAACCATGGGGGCAGTGTCGCGCACCTGTCGCCCGCGGCGCCAAGGATCGTGCAGAATGGTAGGCCCATGCGATTTGGCGTCAACACACTGATCTGGTCGGCCACGTTCGATCCGGCCCTGGTTCCCTGGGATGCGCTCGTCGCCGCCGGAGTCGACGGCATTGAAGCGCCCTGCTTCTCTCCGGCGGATTTTGACCGCGCCGGCTTTGACAAAGCGCTGGAAACCCACCGCTTGTCGGCCACGCTGGTGTCAGTGAACCCGCCCGGCGCCAACCCGATCAGCGATGATGCCGGCGAGCGCGCGCGGGCGCTGGAGCACTGGCGCGCCGTGATCGCCCTGGCCGGCGAGGTCGGCGCCGAGAGCCTGGTCGGCCCCACCTATTCGCCGGTCGGCCATCTGCCCGGCCGGCGGCGGACGCAGCAGGAGTGGGCGCGTGCCGTGGACTTCCACCAACAACTTGGCCCCGCGCTCGAGGACGCCGGAATCGAGCTCGCCATCGAGCCGCTGAACCGCTTCGAGACGTACTTCCTCAACACCGCCGCCGATTCGGTGGCGCTGGCGCAGGCGATCGACCATCCGCGGATCGGCATCCTGCTCGACACCTTCCACGCCAACATCGAAGAGAAGAGCCTGGAGGCCGCTTACCGGACCTGCGGCCCGTACCTCAAGCACGTACACACCTGTGAGAACGATCGCGGCATCCCGGGCAGCGGCCACGTGAGCTGGAGCGCCGTGCTGCGGTCGATTCGCGAGACCGGCTACGACGGCTGGTTGACGATCGAATCCTTCAACGCCAACCAGCCCGAGATCGCGGCGGCGACCGCCATCTGGAGGGATTTGGCTCCCTCGACCGACGATATCGCCGTGCGCGGGACGCAGTTTTTGAGGGGACTATGGGCGACGCTGTGACGGCCGGCGCCGCGGCCTGATTGGGATTTTGGAGACCCGGGCGGCCTAGGAGCCGCCGCGGTGCTCTTCTTGCTTGTCGTGCCGAGCCCGCTCGCGCTCCTCGAGAATCCTCGCGTAGCGCAGCCGCTGGTCGGGCGTCAGCACGCCCATGATCAGCGCCGCCCGCTCGGCCCGAATGGCTTCGAACTCCGGCTCCATGGCGTCGCGGACTTCATGGAAGCGCTCGCCCACCTTGTCGAGAATCAACAGGATGTCCGACTCCTGATCCTCATCCAGTTGCAGCTCGTTGTCGAGCTCCGTCACCAGATTACGACGGTACTCCTGCGCCGAGAAGGGCTTGTTGGCCTCCTTGGCCTCCGCCGAATGGGCGGAAACGAACTGGCTCGTGGCGAATCCGAAGGCTGCTCCGCCAAGGAACACGAGCCCCAGATAGAGGGCCGCGGACCGCTTGGATCGTGCGTTCATTGCTGGTGGTGCTTGGCGCTGCCGGCCAGGATCCACATGGCGCCGTCGTGTTCGTCGAGCGAATCGACCGTCAGCGCCTCGATATAGCTCTTGTCCACCACGGCGGCGTGTTGCGCGGCGTGATTGGGGAACCACAAGGCCGACGACATGATTGCCGCGGCCGCTACTCCTGCCACGGCGATGCGCGGCGACCAGCGCTCGATCACCGCCAGCCAGTCGGTCGGGCGCGACGCTTCAATGCGGGCCCAGACTCCGGCGAGGAACTCCGGCGAAGGGTCGAGCTCCTCGGGGAACGCGTCCTGTGCCGCCCGAAACAACTGGTCCAGTTCCTGTTCTCGTTGCTCAGCCATCGGTTTCTGCCCCAGTGATGCTATCAGATTGCCTGCCGCTTCTTGAGTTTGTCGTAAGCCCGCAGAACCCGCTTTCTGGCTCGGAAGAGCCGCACCTTCAGCGCGTTCTCGTTCACCTTGTAGACTTCCGACAACTCTCGCAGCGACAAACCCTGTACTTCCTTGAGCGTCAGCAAGATGCGGTCTTCTTCGGAGACCTCATCGAGCAACGTGTTCAACATCTCGCGGACCTCGATCTGTCCACGCTCGTCGTGATTGCGGCGTCCGCTCTCGGCCGCGTCGGCGGCAATCACCTGCTCCTCGCTCAGGTCCGCCATCCGTACATCCATCGACCGGCGCCGCTTCCGCAAGTAATCGTAGGCGGCGTTGACGGTCAAACGGTAGAGCCAGGGTTCGAAGACTTCAACCGCGCGCAACTGATCGAGAGAGTAGTACAACCGGACGAATACGTCCTGGCTGACATCCTCGACGTCGTCGCTGCGGCCGATGAGGCGGTAGATGGTGCCCAAAATCCGCTTGCGATAGGCCAGTACGATTCGATTGAAGGCCGCTTCGTCGCCTGACTGCGCCTTCTCGATCGTCTCCGGCTCAACCAGCATTCGGATTCGGGATCGCTTCTACAGCCGACCCTCACCCAGCTCTCCACGGGACGAATCTGTGTGTCCAAAGCAAGAGGCGAGGCTGTAGTTCCCCAGGTTACGATATTTTCAGGACGCCGTAAGCTTTGCGGTATCAACGACATTGAGAATGGGCCGCGAGGGCCGTTTCCGCACCGTACGGAATCGAACCATACCGCGCCGCGCTGACGCCCTCAAGGGGCCGTCGGACGCACTCGCTCGTCGGCCCGCAGCAGCGGCTCCAGAAAGTCCGCCACGTGCCGGGCGACCCGCTCGTTGCCCTCGGCGGTGGGATGTATGCCGTCTTCTTGGTTGAGCTCCGGCACGGCGGCCACGCCGTCGAGCAGGAAAGGCAACAGCGGCAGATCGTACTCCCGGGCCAGGCGCGGATAGACGGCCTCGAAGCCGGCGATGTACTCCTGGCCGTAGTTGCGCGGCAGCGTCATCCCGGCCAAGGCGACCTTGGCGCCGGCCTGGCCAAAGCGCTCGATCATCTGCCGCAGGTTGGCCTCCATGGCCTCCACCGGCAGCCCGCGCAGCCCGTCGTTGGCGCCCAAGGCGATGATCACCCAGGCCGGCTTGTCGGCGAGAGCCATGTCCACACGGGCCAGCGCGGCGGCCGTGGTGTCTCCGCTGACGCCTTCGTTGACCACGCGCAGGTCGAAACCGCGGTCGAGCAGCTCTTTCTGCAGGAAGTCCGGGTAGCTCTTGCCCGGCGGCGCGCCGTAGCCCGCCGTGAGGCTGTCTCCGAAGGCGACCAGCACGGGGCCGTCGAGGGGCTGCGGCGCCGGAGAAGCCGCGGCTCTCGATTCCGCCGGCTCCGGCGGGGCCGGAGCGGGCTCCGAAGAGGCGCCGCCGCAACCCGCCAGTAGCGCAACAGCAACGATCCAAAGTAGGCCGGCCACTGCATGCCATACTAAAAACTCCGCCGCCGACATGTCGAATCCGGCCCCGATTCTGGAAGTCCGACAGCTCGTCAAGTCGATCGACAGCGGCGCCCACCTGGTCGAAATCCTCCGCGGGCTGAGCTTCGCCGTCCCGCGCGGACAGTTCGCCGCCATCCGCGGCCCGTCGGGCAGCGGCAAGAGCACCTTGCTGGGTCTGCTGGCTGGGCTGGACGCCCCGACGGCCGGCCAAGTCTTCATCGACGGTCAAGAGATCAGCGGTTTGGACGAGGATTCCCTGGCCGTGCTGCGCGCCCGCAAGGTCGGCTTCGTGTTCCAGTCCTACCAGCTCGTGCCGACGCTCACGGCGGAGGAGAACGTGCTGCTGCCGCTGGACCTGATCGGCGACGCCGACGGCTCGGTGGATCGCGCCCGGGCGCTGCTCGACGAGGTCGGCTTGAAGAACCGCCACGACCACTACCCCGTGCAGCTCTCCGGCGGCGAGCAGCAGCGGGTGGCGCTGGCGCGCGCCTTCATCAATCGGCCGGCGCTGATTTTGGCCGACGAGCCGACCGGCAACCTCGACACGGCCAACGGCGCGCACGTGCTCGACATGCTCCGCGACCTCAATCGCCGCGAGGGAGCGACGCTCGTGCTGGTGACCCACGACGAGCAGCTCGCCCGGCAGGCCGACCGCATCATCACGCTGCGGGACGGCGAGATCGTGGCCGATGAGCTCGCGGCGCAGAGCCGCGAAGCCGTCGAGGCCGCTCGATGAGCCCGCTCGAGCCGCCCTCGGGGGGCTGGCGGACGGCCGCCAAGATCGCCTGGCGCGAGTCCCGCTCCTCGGCCGGCAAGTTCCTGTTCGTGATTCTCGCCGTGGCCGCCGGCGTGGGCGCCCTCAGCGGCGTGCGCGGCTTTTCCGGCGCGTTCCGCTCGATGCTGCTCAAGGACGCTCGCCAGCTCATGGCCGGCGACTTGTCGGTCCGCATGTACCACGAGCCCGACGCCGCCGAGCGCAAGGTGCTCGACGCCATCGTGGCCGACGGCGCCGAGCGGACCTGGATCACCGAGGCCGTCTCGATGGCGACCGCGCCGGGCTCTCCCCGCCCCCTGATGGTCTCGGTCAAGGCCGTCGAGCCCGAAAAGTACCCCTTCTACGGACAGGTTCTGCTGCGTCCGGAGATTCCCTTGCGCGAGGCGCTCACGCCGGACTCGATCGTCGTCACTGACGATCTGCTCATGCGGCTGGGCGTGGAGGTCGGCGACCGGATTCGGCTCGGCGAGGCGACCTACCGCATCGCCGCCGTCGTGACGGTGGAGCCCGACCGCATGACCGGCAGCTTCAACGTGGGCCCACGGCTGCTGATGAGCCGCCAGGCGCTGGACCGCTCGGAGCTGATGCAGGTGGGCAGCCGCGCCGCCCAGCGCTACCTATTCAAGATTCCCTTCGGCGACGACTCCGACGCCCGGATCAGCAAGGCCCGCGCGGCGCTCGAAACGGTGTTCCGCAAGTATTGGATCGCCGACTACCGCGAGACCCACCCGACGATCCGGCGCGGGCTGGACCGGGCCACCAATTTCTTGAGCCTGGTGAGCCTGGTGGCCATGATCGTCGGCGCGCTCGGCGTGGCCATGGCCATGCATTCGCATCTGCAGCAGCGGCTCGACACGATCGCGATCATGAAGTGCATCGGCGCCCGCTCCAACCAGATCCTGAGGATCTACCTGTTGCAGACGCTGTCGCTGGGCCTGGTCGGCAGCCTATTGGGCGTGGCCGCCGGATACCTGGTCCAGGCCGGCGCCCCGCGGCTGATCGCGAACTACTTCCCCAGCGCCCCGAGCTTCAGTTGGGAGCCGCTGATGGCGGCGCAGGCCCTGCTGATCGGCGTGCTGACGACGTTGCTGTTCAGCGCGCCGCCGCTGCTGGCGATCCGTAAGATCCGGCCCGCATTGATCTTCCGCCGGGAGATGGAGGGCCGCAGCAAGGGATTGCTCGACCGGCTGCGGATGACGCCCGCCGGGATCGTCTCGGGCGGGGTGATCTTGACGGGTTTGGCCGTCGTGGCCGCTTGGCTGGGCGATTCGCTGATCTTGGGCCTGTGGTTCGCCGGCGGCTTGCTGGTGAGCGTTCTGGTGCTGGCCTTTGCGTCGTGGGCCCTGCTGCGCGGGCTGGAGGCCTTGCCCGCCAAGCTGCCGTTCCGGCTGCCCACGGCGCTGCGCCACGGCATCGCCAACCTGCACCGGCCGGGCGTGCACGCCGAGGCGATCTTGGTGGCGCTGGGCATCGGCGTAACGTTCACGCTCTCGGTCTACTTGATCCAGAGCTCCGTGCTCGATCAGATGGTCCAGAGCGCTCCGCCGGAGATGCCCAACATCTTCCTGGTCAACGTCACCAGCCTGGAGCACGACGACCTGAAGACCTTCTTGGAGGGCTACCCGGGCGTGGAGGAGGTGATCCTGACGCCTTCGGTGCCGGGCCGGCTGCTGTCGATCGACGGCATGAAGCTCGAGGACATGAAGCTGGGCGAGGACGGCGAGCGCTTTCGACAGACCCGCGGCCTGACCTGGTTCGACGAAAAGCCCCCCGAGGAGATCCAGCCGCTCGAAGGGAGTTGGTGGGCCGCCGGAGACCCGAGCGCGCTGGCCGGGCTGCGCGAAGACGTGGCCGAGACGCTCGGCGTGCGTGTCGGCTCGACGCTGGAATGGATGGTCGGCCGCGACGTCATCACGGCGAAGGTGAACCTCATCTATCGCGTGGAGAGCATCCGGCCGGTTTCGTCGACCTACTTCGTGCTCACCAGGTCTGCGCTCGCCAACCGTCCGGCGGTCTACTATGGCGGCGTCCGCATCGCGCCGGACAAGGCTCTCGACCTGCAAAAAGACGCCTACGATCGCTTCCCGACGGTGCTGGTGGTCAACGTGGCCGACGTGATTCGGATCGTCCAGGAAGTCGTCGACCAGATTGGGCTCGTGGTGCAGATCGTCTCCGGGTTCGCCATCCTCGGCGGCGTGGTCATCCTGGTCTCGAGCGTGATGGCCACGCGCTTCCGGCGGATTCGGGAGACGGCGATCCTCAAGGCCTTGGGTGCGACGCGCGCGAAGATCGCCCAGATCTTCTCGGTCGAGTTCCTACTGCTGGGGCTGGCGGCCGGCGCCATCGGAGCGTTGCTGGCGTCCGTCTTCTCGGCTTTGCTGCTCGAACGGATGCTCGACGCGCACTTTGTATTCCGGCCCTGGCCGAGCTTGGCGGCGGCGGCGGGCACGGCGCTGCTGGCCAACGTCGCCGGTTGGCTGGCGAGCTTCCGCATCTTGAGCCGGAAGCCGCTGGAAGTGTTGCGCGGCGAGTGACCTCAGGCTTGGATGCGGGCCGCCAGCTCGCGAGCCCGGAAGGCCAGCCACTTGAAGACCCTCGGCGCAAACACCGTGGTCGAGCCGGCTTGCCGCAGCAGGTTCGGCGCCTCCTTCCGCACGGCTGTGTAGATCCAGAAGCTCTCGGCCAGGGAAGGCTGTCGGCGGGCGTTGAGGAAGGCGTTGTTGAGCTCGGCCAGAACCCCCTTTACCGTCCCATGGTGGATGAACGGGTCCGTCCCGTTGATGTCGCTCAAGGACTTCTGGACCCGATACGACTGCCGCTCGAAGACGAACCACTCGTGGCCTTTCGTCTGCTGGGCCAACCCGCAGGCCAAGCCCAACTCGAAAGGCATGTTGAACCGGGGAGTGCGGGGCGCCGGCAAGTCGTGTCGCAAGTACGACAAGTCATGCACGGACGAGCGGCACTCCAGCAGCAAGCCCCAGATCCGGTCCAGCCGCCGCGCGCCGCTGGTCACCTCGAGCGCCGTACGAGGCGTCAGGCCCAGGGCCGCAATCCCTGCGATGTAGGCCACGAACAGTCGTTCGTAATCCTTGTGGTAGGGCAGGTTCAGAAAGACGTTGTGGACGTCCGCCGCCATGCCGCGACTAGGCCGAGCCGTGCTTGGAAGCGGGAGCGGACGTGGAGCGAGAACCTTCGCTGGGAGCGGCCGGGCCGCGACGGGCTCTCTCGCTCTTCGATCCCAAAACGCTTTGCAGGTACCGTCGCGCCGCCTGGTCGGCCCATTTGCGGCCTTCGTCGGCTTCTTTCTTGGTCAGACCCAGGGCCTTCGCCACGGCTTCCGTCGTCGGCGGGGGACCCTTGATGATGACTCGCTTCGGCATCTCTAATGCGCCACTCTCAGCCTATCACCTCGGAAGAACCCGGCAGCGCGCGAGCCGACCGGTCCCCTCAGCCTTCGTCCACCGGCTTGTGATGGCGCGGCAGCATGCCGATCGCGATCGCCCCCAGCGCCGCCATGCCGAATACCGCCCACAAGGCCGACGAGTAGCCGCCCCAAGCCGCGCGGAGCCCGGCCACGAAGGTCGGGAACCAGAACTGCGTAATCGTGTCCGTCGGCAGAATGGCCGACATCGCCCGCGCCAGGGTGGCTAGACCGAACTGGTCCGCCGCCATCAGCGGAATCAGCATGTAGTCGGCGCCCATCGCGAATCCGAAGATCGTCGCGAACACGTATACGAAGCCCGGCGACTGCGGCGTCACCAGGAACAGCGTGGGAATCGCGATCGCCACGATGGCGTAGGTCGCCAGCATCACCCATTTCCGGGGGAACTTGTCCGCCAGATAGCCCGCCAGCAAACGGCCGCCAATCGAGGAGATCAGGATGGCCGACTGGGCGTCACTCCAAACCGCGTCGCGCGCGGCTTGGTCGGTAAAGCCCTGTTCCTCGAACACGAACTTCATCAGGAAGTTCACGCAGGCGATCGAGCCGATCGAGGCCGCCGATCCCACCAGCAACAGCCAGAAGGGGACCTTGCCGAGCAGGAACTGAAAATCCTTGGGCGGCGCGGCCGGCTTCGCCGCCGCAACCTTCTCCACGCTGGTCTTGCCGTCGGGCAGTTGACCCACGTCTTCGGGCTTGTCGCGAATCACCAGCAGCGCCAGCGGCCAAGCGGCCAAGGCCAAGAAGCCCAAAAACTTCAGGGCCGAAGTGTAGGCCACGTCGTCGGGCATGGCCGCGGCGGAGCCGTCGCGCACCCACAAGGCGACCGAGCCCATGATGCTGTCGAAGGTGGACGAGTAGCCGCCGTCCGGCGGCAGATCCTGCCGCAGGTGGATCATCAGCGCGGGGCCGATCTTGTTGACCGCCGCTCCCACCACGGCTACGCCCACGTAGGTGATGCCCATGGCGAAGCCGCGCCGCTCCTTGTACCAGTTCGAGATGATGATCTGGTGCGGAATCGGGCCGGCCAGAAAGTAGCCCAGCATGTACAGGCACCAAGCCGCGTAGTACTCATACTCCGAACCGCTCAGACGCCCAAACCACTGGAAGGCGCAGAACGTCAGCCCCGTTCCGGTGACGATCAGCAGCCTCGGGCTCACCCGCGGCACGATGATCGGGCCGGCCCAGATGGTCAGCAGAACGGCGATCGGAGCCCCCAGCGTCACGAAGCTCTGCGTCCAGCCGTGGTCGTCCCGCAGATAGTCGAAAAAGAACGCGATGTTGTAGTAGGGAAAGCCCGTGGAGATGCCGAACGTCAGAAAACAGGCGGCGATCATCCAGGGGCCGCGGAAGGGCTTCGAGCTGGCGGGTGGCATGGCGGATGGGTTCGGAAAGGAAGCGAACAGTGTACACGATCCCCTGGGGGCGCGGAACTTTCCTGTGCTAGCCTGCGAACCGATCCAGTGATGCGATTGTTGGCGATTTGGGCCTTGCTCGCGCTCTCGGCCGCTCCGTTCGCGGCGCAGTCTCCGTCGTTGGCCGGCCGGATGAAGGATCTGGCCTTTGGCCGGCGCAGGGCCGAGGCGCTGCAGCTCATCGAAGAGAGCCGCCCCGAGGGCTGGCAGCGCGATCCGGCCTTCCTGGAGGCTCTCTCCTGGATGGCGCGCGGCGCGAGCTTCGCCCAGGATTGGGAGACCGCCGAGAAGTACGCGCACCAGTGCTACGAAGCGAGCTTGGGGCTGGCCCTCGACGGCGGCGCGGACTCCTCGCCCGCGCTGGCTACGGCGCTGGGAGCCTCGGTCGAGGTGCTGGGGCAGGCGCTCGCGGGTCGTGGCGAGCGGGCCGCGGCGATCGACTTTCTGGGCCGCGAGCGGGAAGCCTGGGCCGGAACGTCCATCGAAACCCGCATCCAGAAGAACTACCTGCTGCTCGGCCTGGAAGGGCGGCCGATGCCGTCGTTCGAGATCGAACGATACATCGGCGCCGAGCAGCCCGTCGACGCAGCCGGCCAGGTCGCGCTGTTCTACTTCTGGGCCCACTGGTGCGCCGACTGCAAGGCCCAAAAACCCTCCCTGCTGCGACTCCACGAGCGGTACGCCGCGCAGGGGCTGCGGATCATCGGTCCCACTCGCCTCTACGGCTACTACGGCGACCGGACGCAGGTTCCCCCGGCGGAGGAGATCGCCTACATCGAAGGCCCTTGGCAGGCCGAGCACCCGCTGCCCGACTGGATGCCCAAGCCGCTGACCAACCAGGGCTTCGTGGATTTCGGCGTCTCGACCACCCCGACCCTGGTGCTGGTCGACCGGCAGGGCGTGGTGAGCCTCTACCATCCCGGCCAGATGAGCTACGAAGAGCTCGAAAAGGCGATCCGTCCGCTGCTGTGAAGATCAGCGTCCTGCTGCCGGTCTACAACGAGCGGACGCTGCTGGGCGAAGCGCTCGATTCGCTGCTGGCGCAAACCGAGCCCGACTTCGAGATCGTCGCCGTCGATGACGGCTCCACCGACGGGACGGCCGACCTACTCGACGCGCGAGCCCGGCAGGACTCTCGCCTGCGCCCGCTCCACTTGCCCCACGGCGGCATCGTGGCGGCGCTCAACGCCGGCCTCGCCGTCGCCCAGGGACGCTACATCGCCCGCATGGACGCCGACGACGTGGCTCGGCCGGATCGCCTACGGCTCCAGGCGGAGCTTCTCGACCGGCGCCCGGAGGTCGGCTTGGTCGCGGGCCGCGTGCGCTTTCTGGGCGATGCGCAGGCGCAGGCGGGCATGGCTCGGTTCGTCGGCTGGACCAACGGGTTGCTCTCGGCCGAGCGGATTTCGTGCGAACGGTTCGTGGAGTCGCCCTTCGTACACCCGAGCGTGATGTTTCGCCGGGAGCTGGTCGAACAATTCGGCGGCTACCGAGCCGGCGACTTTCCCGAGGACTACGAGCTCTGGCTGCGCTGGCTCGAGGCCGGCGTGCGGATGGAGAAGCTGGACGCCGAGTTGCTGGACTGGAGGGAGCGTCCGCAGCGGCTGACGCGCACCGACCCTCGCTACGGGGTGGAAGCCTTCTTCCGCTGCAAGGCGCCGTACTTGGCTCGCCGCCTGGCGGAAATCAACCCGCAGCATCCGAGAGTGGTCGTCTGGGGCGCCGGGCGCGTCACGCGGCTGCGCCTCCGGCCGCTGTTCGAGCTGGGGATCGAACCCTCCGCTTGGATCGACATCGACCGCAACAAGATCGGCTGGACGGTGCAAGGCGCGCCCGTGCTGGGGCCGGGCGACTTGCCGCAGCCCGCCGAAACCTTCGTCTTGGCGGCGGTGGGCAAGCGCGGCGCCCGCGAGCTCATCGAGCCGGTTTTGCGCCGGAGGGGCTTCGTGGTCGGCCGGACCTGCCTGTTCTGCGCCTAGTCTCGCCGGCTCAGCCGAGGTTGGCGGCGATCCATTCCAGGTAGGCGGCCGAGCCGGACTCGACCGGCAGAACCACGAATTCCGGCGTGTCATAGGCGTGCAGCTCACGGACGGCCGCCTCGAGCGCCGGCGCCGTCTCCGCGTCGGTCTTCATCAGCAGCAGAACCTCGGCGTCGTCCTGCACGGCGTCGTCCCACCAATAGAAGCTCCGGACGCCGGGGATGATGTTGACGCAGGCGGCCAGCCGTCGCTCCACCAGCGCCCGCGCCAGCTCCGCCGCGGCGTCCGCGCCGCCGCAGGTCGTCAGAGCGATGCGTTTATTCGTCATTTCTTTGCGCCCCAAACGCCCATTCTCGACTATCCTAGGCCCATGCAGCTCCAAACCGCCCGGCGCAGCCAACGACGCTTCATCCTGTGGGGCGTGGCGGCGTTCGCCGTCTTGGCCTGGGTGCAGCTATCGGGATTGCAGACCGTGCTGGAGCTCCGCCAGGCTTGGCGCCAAGAAGCTCAGCTCGAACAGGATGTGGAGCGGCTGGAGGAGAGCGTCGGCGAGCTCGAGGCCAGCGTCGAGAGCTTGGCGTCGGACGACAGCGAGGCCATCCAACTGTTGGCCCGAGAGAAGCTGGGGCTGGCCCGCCGCGGCGAGATCGTCGTCAAGGTTCCCAACAAACAGTAGGTTTGAGTCCTCGGCCGCTGGCTCTAGCCGTCAGTAGGCGTCCTTCCTGTGGCGAATTCGCGTTATGTCGATTCGGAAGGTCTTGTCATCGATCGTGTAGATTACGCGATAGTCGCCCACACGAAGGCGCCAGGACTCTTTGTCGCCCTTGAGCTTCTTACAGCCGGAAGGGCGGGGCTCTTGTCCGAGACCTCTGATTCGGTCGAAGATCCGCTCAACGATGTCGGATTCCAGTCGTCCCAATTCTTTGAGAGCGCTCGTCTTGATGCCGACGGCGTATTCAGCCATCCAACTTTCCGCGGCGAATCAACTCCGCTCGGGCTTCCTCCAGCGGGATTGACCTCTCGCGCTTCCGAGAGTGGGACACCAGGACATCTTCCATGTCCTTCCACAGCTCCCCGTGGGTCTTGAGATCCAGCACCACCGCGACCCGTTTGCCCGCCTCATCCGTGACGTAACGAACCCCTTCCATCGCCATCACGTTAGCGCACGCCGACGGGGCCGACAAGCCTGTCGTCGATGCCGCCCCGGGGCCGCGCTACACTGGCGGTTTCGCCCCATGTCCGAAAGCAAACCGCGCATCTTCTCCGGGATGCAGCCGACCGGCACGCTGCACATCGGCAACTACCTCGGCGCCCTCCGCAACTGGACCCAGATCCAGTACGACTACGAGCCGATTTTCTGCGTCGTCGATCTGCACGCGATCACCCTCTACCAGGACCCGGCCGAGCTACGCGAAGCCATCGACCGCACGGCCGCGCTCTACATCGCCGCCGGCATCGACCCCGAGCACTCCGCCGTCTTCGTGCAGTCGCAGATCGCCGGGCACGTCGAGCTGTCGTGGATCTTCACCTGCTGCACGCCGCTGGGTTGGCTGAACCGCATGACGCAGTTCAAGGCCAAGTCCGAAAAGCAGAAGCAGGAGTCGGTGGGGACCGGCCTGCTGGCCTACCCCGTGCTGATGGCGGCGGACATCCTGCTCTACCAGGCCAAGATCGTGCCCGTCGGCGAGGACCAGTCCCAGCACCTGGAGCTGACCCGCAACATCGCCGAGCGCTTCAACCACCTCTACGGCGACACCTTCGTGGTGCCGGAGACCCGTCTGCCCGCCGTGGGCGCCCGCATCATGGGCCTCGACGATCCGACGCAGAAGATGTCGAAGTCGTCGGAGAACCCCAACCACGCCGTCAGCATGCTGGAGGCGCCGAGCCGCATCAAGAAGCTCTTCGGCCGCGCCGTCACCGACTCGAACCCGGCTGTCGACTACGAGACGATGGGCGACGGCGTCAAGAATCTGCTGGCCATCTACCAGGCCTTCTCCGGCGATGCGAACGACCGCATGCGCGCCGAGTTCGAGGGCATGCGCTACGGCGACCTCAAGAAGCGCGTCACCGAGATCACCGTCGCCAAGCTGGAGCCTATCCAGGCCAAGTACCACGAGCTGATGGCCGACCGCGGCGAGCTGCACGCCCTGCTCGCCCGCAGCGCCGACCGCATCCGGCCCTGGGCCGAGGAGACGGTGCAGTTGGCCAAGCGGCGCACTGGCCTGTTCGTCAACTAAGGGCGGGGAATCCTCAGCGCTGGCTGGCTTCTCCGGCGGCCACCCGTTGGTTGTAGCTCGCCGATTGGTTGCGCGGAATGGTCAGGGCCCTCCAGCGGCTGTGTCCCAGGTGCTTGGCCAGCATCACGATCTGCCCCACGTGGTAGCTGTAGTGCGCCATCTGGCGGTTCAGCGCCTGCAGCACCGAGTGGGCTTCGCCGCGAATGGTGATCGTCCGCGTGAGATCGGCTTCCGACAGCGATTCCAGTCCCGCGAAGACGCACGCCCAGCCGCTCTTCCACAGGGCTAGAAGCTCCTCGCGCGTCGCCGGCGGATCGACGAACTCGCTGTCGCGGTTGCGATCGGGCTTCTCGCCGTCGGACGTCAGAAAGTCCGTCCAGCGGGAGCGCATGTTGCCGGCCAAGTGCTTGACGAGAATCGCGATGGAGTTGCTCTCTTCGTCGAGCGCGACAAAGAGTTGCTCCTCGTCGACCTGCTGCATGGCGCCCTCGGCCAGCTTCTTGTAGAACCGGAAGAGCGTCAACGAATCCTCGACGTAGTTCGTGGTGAGTTGCAGGGCCATACCGCCAGTCTAGTAGCACTGTGCTCTGGGCGGCCTGGTCGCGCTACGCTTTCGGTTTGGCCCTTCTCCGCACGGTCCGGGCGACGCGCTACGCCACTCCTCTGCGCGAAGGCGGCTCGCTGCCGGCGATCGTCGAAGCCGACGACCTCGGCATGTACGTCGTCAAGTTCCGCGGCGCCGGCCAGGGACCGGCTGCGCTGGTGGCCGAGCTCATCGGTGGGGAGATCGCCCGCCTGCTCGGGCTGCCCATGCCGGAGATCGTCTTCGTGGACGTCGATGCGGCTTTGGGCCGCAACGAACCGGACCCGGAGATCCGCGACCTGCTCAAAGCCAGCGTGGGGCTCAACCTGGCGCTGGACTACTTGCCCGGCTCGGTGATGTTCGATCCGGCCGCGCGGGAAAGCGTAGACGCCGATCTGGCCTCCCGCATCGTCTGGCTCGACGCCTTTCTGCTCAACATCGACCGCACGCCGCAGAACCCGAACCTTCTGCTTTGGCACCGCGAGCTCTACCTCATCGACCACGGCGCCGCTCTGTACTTTCAGCACCGCTGGGAGAGCGCCCCGCAGGCCGCCCTGTCGCGCTTTCCGCAGAGCAAAGACCACGTGCTGCTGCCGTGGGCCGACCGGCTCTCCCAGGCCGACGAGGCGCTGCGTCCTCTGCTCAGCGAAGAGGCCGTCACGAATGTGGTCGCGGCCGTTCCCCAGGAGTGGCTGACAGCGGAGCCCGCCGCCTACGTCGACATTCTGCTGCGGCGGCTGGAGGCCGCGCCCGCGTTCACTGAGGAGGCCCAGCGTGCCCGCGCCCAGCTCGTATGACTACGCCGTCATCCGCGTGGTGCCGCGGGTGGACCGGGAGGAGCTGATCAACGCCGGCGTCGTGCTGTTCTGCCTTCAGCGGCGCTTCTTGGGAGCGCTGGTGCGGCTGGACGAGGCGCGGCTGCGGGCTCTGTGGCCGGACCTCGACTTGGAGCTGGTCCGCGAACGCTTGGAAGCCTTTGTGCGGGTGGCCGAAGGCGATCCGGCCGGAGGGCCCATCGCACGGCTCACGCAGCGCGAGCGCTTCCACTGGCTCACCTCGCCCCGCAGCACCATCGTGCAGGTCTCGCCCGTCCATAGCGGCCTCTGCGAGGAACCTGAGGCGGCTCTGGAGCGGTTGTTCGGCGAGCTGGTCGCGACCGGCGCCTCCCCCGGTCGACCCGCCGCGCCGAACCCGCTATCCTAAGCACCGGCATGACCCGTCGCGAATGGCTCTTCCGCTCGGCCAACGGCTTCGGCGGCCTGGCTCTGGCGGCGCTCTTGCAGGAACAGGCCGGCGCGGCGTCGCCCGCGTTCGACCGCTCCACGCAGCCCTTGGCCGTGCGCGCGCCGCACTTCGAGCCGCGCGCCAAGAACGTCATTTTCCTGTTCATGGACGGCGGACCGTCCCAGATCGACTCCTTCGACCCCAAGCCGCGCTTGGCCAAGGAGCACTGGCAGCCGATCCAGATGGACAACCTGCCGACGACGGTCTTCAACATCTCTAACCGCGTTTTCCAGTCCCCGTTCGAGTTCCGCCAGTACGGGCAGTCCGGCGCCTGGGTCAGCGACCTATTTCCCAACGTCGCTCAGTGCGTGGACGACCTGTGCATCATCCGTTCGATGGTCGCCGACCACTCCGAGCACACCGCGGCGAACTACTTCATCCACACCGGTTCGGGCTTTCAGGGGCGTCCGTCGATGGGCGCCTGGGTCACCTACGGCTTGGGAAGCGAGTGCAACAACCTGCCCGGCTTCATCGTGCTGGACTCGGGCCTGATTCCGCCCGGCGGCATGGACTGCTTCGGCGCGGGTTTCCTGCCGGCTTCGTATCAGGGGACGCTGTTTCGCAAGGGGAAGACGCCGGTGGCCGACATCGAGCCGCGCGAGGACGACCCGGCTTTGCAGCGCGGCAAGCTGGACCTGCTGCGCTCGCTCAACCAAGGGACGCTCGAGCGTTTCGGGCGGGTCAGCGAGCTCGAAGCCACCATTTCGAACTACGAGCTGGCGTTCCGGATGCAGAGCGAAGTGCCCGATCTGCTCGACTTCGCCGGCGAAACCGAGACGACCAAGGATCTGTATGGGCTCGGCGAGCCTGACACCGAGGAGTTCGGGCGGCAGTGCCTGCTGGCCCGCCGGATGGTCGAGCGCGGCGTCCGCTTCATCGAGCTGTTGACGCCGCGCCGGCAGGGTCAGGATCGTTGGGACCAGCACCACAAGCTCGAAGAAGGCCACCGCATCAACTCCCGCGCCGTGGACAAGCCCATCGCGGGCCTGCTGACCGACCTCAAGGGCCGTGGTTTGCTCGACGAGACGCTGGTGATCTGGGGCGGCGAGTTCGGCCGCACCCCCACCGCCCAGACCATGGAGACGGGCTACTCGTCCGGCGTCGGCCGCGACCACAACCCGTTCGGGTTCACCATGTGGCTGGCCGGCGGCGGCGTGAAGGGCGGCATACGGTATGGGGCTACCGACGATTACGGTTATTTCGCGGTCGAAAATAAGGTCCACATGCACGATCTGCATGCGACGATCCTGCATTTATTGGGGATGGACCACAAACGCCTGACGTACCCGTTTTCCGGCCGGGACATGCGTTTGACCGACGTTCACGGCAACGTCGTGCACGACATCCTGGCGTGAGCCCCAGCACCGTTAATTCGCCCCATTTCTAAAATTCATTGGACGCCGTGACGGTTCGGCGTTAGTATCACGGTTGGTTGATCGGATCGCGCCCGGACGAGCGTCTCGATCAAGATGTCCCTGTCCGACCTCCACAAGCCCGAATTTTGGCTTTCCGCGCCCGAATGGCGCGCCGGAGGTTTACGAAGTTGCTGCAGAAGATTTTGTTGTTAGGGCTGGATGAGGCCACGGCCTCGGCGATGGCGGCGGCGCTGCCGGCGGACGGCTACACGGTTCACGTCGCCCCCGTCGAGAACGCCACGGAAGCGCAGCGTGTGATCGAGGCTTTCCGTCCGGATGTCATCTGCGCGCCGCCGGGTTCGCCGGAAGCGCGGGACGCCCTGCGGGAGACCGGTTCCAAGGCCCCGCTCATCGCCATCAGTCAGAAGGCGAATCCGCGCGAGTGGCTGGCGGCGGTCCAGGGCGGCGCTTGGGATTACTTTGGCGGGCCGTTCGAGGCGCGCCAGGTGCAATGGATCCTGCGCAGCGCCACCAGCGGCTCCGGCATGCCGACGGTGCTGTCGCTCACCGCCTGAGTCCGAGCAGATCACTGTTCTTGCCGAAGGCCGCAGGCTCCCAGCCTGCGGCCTTTCGCATTCAGCGGCGGCTCCTGAGCTCTTCGTAGGTGGCTCCCGCGTCCGGCTCCAGCGCGACCGGCAGGTCGAGCCGCGCCCAGCCCTCATAGCTGAGCACGCCCCCCGGCCCCATCTCACCGTCCAAACCTCCCCGCATGTCCTTGACGTGCACATACCCGGCGGACAAGAGGATGCGGGCCGCCTTGGTCGACCGGCCTCCCCGCAAGCAGCCGGTGATGATCTTCGAGTCCTTCGGAAAGTTCGCCTCGACCACGGCGAGGAACTCGGGGTTCGGGCTCATTCCCATCGAATCGCGCACCATGATCGGGACGTTGCGCGCTCCCGGCACATGGCCGGCGGCGAACTCGTCCTCGGCGCGCACGTCCAGGTAGACGTAGCCCTCGCCGGACTCCAGCAGCTCCTTCACTTCGTGCGGTGAGATGCGATCGAACATTTCGGTATCAAACTGTCTGGGCCGCGGGTCGCGTCCGCGGAAGAATCGAGCCCCGCCGCAAGGTATGCTTTGGGGCGATGCGAATGCTCCTGCTCCTGGCGCTGACGGCCACGGCCGCCGCGGCGCCGTCGGACAATCCGTTCGGTCTGCCGATCGTCGACCTCTCCGGCGAGACCCACCGACAATCTATCGTCGATCGCGAGCCGAAACAGTACCTCGGCCACCCCTCCACCCTGCTGCTGCCCGATGGCCGCACCATCCTGGTGGCGTACCCGAAGGGCCATGGCAAGGGGCCGATCCTGCTCAAGAAGAGCTATGACGGCGGTCGGACCTGGGGTGAGCGTTTGCCTACGCCAGCCAACTGGGCGACCTCGGAGGAGACGCCGACACTCTACCGGCTGATCGATCCCAACGGCAAGGCCCGCATTCTGCTGTTCTCCGGCAAGGCCGGCGGCATCCGCGTGGCCTACTCCGAGGACGACGGGGAAAGCTGGTCGCCGCTCGAAGACATCCGGACGCCGGGCGCCGCGTTCGGAGGCATTGTGGCGATGAGCTCGGTGGTCGCTCTGCGCGACGGCTCCTATATGGCTCTGTTCCACGACGACGGGCGGTGGCTGCGGAGCCCTCCGGAGCACCCCGAAGGGCGGCATTTCCGGGTCTACAAGACGGTTTCGGACGATGGCGGGCTCACCTGGAGCCAGCCCGAGACGATCGCTGAGCACGCCCAGGCTCATCTGTGCGAACCCGGGGCCCTCCGCTCGCCGGACGGCAAGACCATCGCCGTGCTGCTGCGCGAGAACAGCCGGACGCTACGCTCCTTCGTGATCTTCTCCCGGGACGAGGGCGACACCTGGACCGAGCCGCGCGAGCTGCCCGCCACCCTCACCGGCGATCGCCATACGGCTCACTACGCCCCCGACGGACGACTCTTCATCACGTTTCGCGACAACGGCGTCCCCGAAAGCCCCACCCACGGCGACTGGGTCGGCTGGGTAGGGAGCTGGGAAGACCTCGTCGAAGGCCTGCCGGGCCAGTACAGGGTGCGCCTGATGGACAACCAAGAGGGCGCCGACACGGCTTACCCCGGACTCGAGCTGCTGCCGGACGGGACCTTCGTGACGACTACCTACGGGCACTGGGCCGCCGGAGAGCCGCCGTACGTCGTCAGCGTTCGCTTCCGGATGCAGGAGCTGGACGCCCGCGCTGCGTATCCGGACAAGACGGGCTTGACCAGCTTGGTGGTCGGGACGGACGAGGAGTTCCCTCCGCCGCCGCCGGGTAAGCCGAACATCCTGTTCATCTCGTTCGACGACCTCAACGACTGGGCCTTGGCCCCGGACTCTCCGCTGGCATTACCGCACTTGGAAGGGCTGGCCCGGCAGGGCGCGTTCTTCGAGCGGGCCTACGCCGCCTCGCCGGCCTGCAATCCGTCGCGCGCGGCGCTGTTGATCGGCAAGCGTCCGACCACGACGGGCGTCTACGGCAACAGCTCGGACTGGAAGGCCGCGTTGCCCGACGCCGTGACCCTGCCCCGGGCGTTTCTGGAGGCCGGCTATCGCGTGGAGGGGGCGGGGAAGGTCTTCCACCATCACAGCAACAGCGCCTATCACGACGACCGCGCCTTCCACCGCTTCTGGAAGATGCAGCTCGATCCGATCCCCGCGCGTAAGCTCAATGGGATTTATGACATCCGTAGTGAGAACTTCGACTGGGGGCCTTGGCCGCTCGACGTCTCCGAGACCCCCGACGCCCGCAGCGCCGAATTCGGGGTGGAGTTCTTGCAGCGGCGGCACGATCGGCCGTTCTTTCTGGCGATCGGGCTCTTCCGGCCGCACATGCCGTTCCACGCGCCCCCTTCGTCCTTCGCCCAGTACCCGGAGAAGGACGTGGTTCTGCCCTTGCGCCCGCCGAACGACCTCGACGACATTCCCAGCGGCGGCAAGGCCTTGCTCGAGCAGACGCGGCGCTTCTGGGACGCCGTGCTCCACGGCGAGGCCGACCGGCCGGGAACTTGGCGCGACTCCGTGCGGGCCTACCAGGCGTCGGCCAGTTTCGCTGACCAACAGCTCGGCCGGGTCCTGACTGCTTTGGCGGCCTCCCCCTATGCGAAGTCTACGATTGTCGTAGTGTGGTCCGACCACGGCTACCACCTGGGCGAGAAGGAGCATTGGGAGAAGTTCGCCCTGTGGGAGAAGACGACCCGGGTGCCGCTGGTGATCCTCGCCCCGGGGCTCACTCAACCCGGGGCCCACGTGGAGGCTCCGGTCAGCCTGCTCGATCTCTACCCGACCCTGCTGGAGCTGGCGGGGCTGCCGAGCCGCTCCGACCTCGAGGGGCGCAGTCTGGCTCCCCTGCTGCGCGATCCCCAGGCGGCCTGGGACGAGCCGGCCCTGATGAGCTGGGGCCCGGGCAACCACGCTGTGCGAGACCGTCGCTGGCGCTACATCCGCTATGCGGACGGAACCGAGGAGCTGTACGATCACGCCTCGGACCCCCACGAGTGGACCAACCTGGCGGGCTCGCGGCCGGACGTGGCGGCCCGACTGCGCCGCTTCCTTCCGACGGCCGAGGCGCCGGCGGTCCCCGACTACCGCCGAGACTGAGCGCCGTCTCGCAACGCAAACAGCGTGCTAGATTGGCCCTGAGGGCCCCGCTCTCGACGCCTGCCTTGCCTCGTCCCGTTCCCGTCCTCCTGCTGGTCCGCGAGCTGAACCTCGGCGGCTGCGAGCGTGATCTGACGCGCTTGGCGCTGGGCCTCGACCGCTCGCGCTTTACGCCGCACGTCGCCTCGCCGCACCCGGAGGGCTTGCGCGCCGACGAGCTTCGCTCCGCGGGCGTCCCGCTGTTCCGCCTGCCCCTGGAGAGCTTCCTGTCGGCGGACGTTTGGCGGGCCGGCCGAGCCCTTTTGCGCTACTGCCGCCAGCACGGGATTCGGATCGTCCACGCCTGGGACATCCCCATGACGCTGTTTGCCGCGCCGGCCGGCCGCTGTGGCCGCGACCTGAAGGTCGTGACCGCGCAGTTGAGCTACCGGGGCTTCTACCGCGGCTGGGAGCAGAAGCTGCTCTGGCTTACCGACCGACTTTCCGATCGAGTGGCGGTGAACTGCCAGACCGTGATCGACGACTCCGTTGAGCGCTTTCGGATGCCTCGGGCGAAGGCGGCGCTGATCTACAACGGGGTCGACACGGCGGCCTTCCGGCCCGGCCCCCGCAATCGCTCTCTTTTGCCGGACAGTTTTCGACAAGCGTCGTTGGTCATCGGGACCGTCTGCGCGCTGCGCCGCGAAAAGAGCCTCGAAACGATCCTCGAAGCCTTTGCCGCCGCCGGGCCGGCCCAGCGCGACTGGCGGCTGGTGATCGTCGGCAGCGGCGCCGAGCTCGGCAAGCTGCAGGCGCTCAGCCGGTCGCTCGGAGTGGAAGCCCTGTGCCACTTCGAGCCCCAGACCGCCGAGGTTCCGGCCTGGCTGAAGGCCCTGGACGTATTCGTCCTCTCATCCACATCCGAGAGCTTCCCCAACGGCTTGCTCGAAGCCATGGCCTGCGGCTGCGCGGTCGTCGGCACGCGGATCGGCGGCGTCCCCGAAATGATCGAGGAGGGGCGGTCCGGCTTGCTGTTCCCGGTCGGCGACGCCTCCAGGCTCCGGGAGCATCTGGTGCGGCTGGCCGACCCTGCTCTGCGAGCCGACCTGGCGTCCGCTGGGGCTCAGCGAGCCGTCGAGCGCTTCTCCGCCGAGCGCTTCTGCCAAGCCTACGAAGATCTTTACGACGAGCTGTTGGCCGACCGGAAGTGATCGAAGCCGGCCTCGGCCAACGGGGTCTCCCGGCCCTGCTCGCGCAAGACCACGCCCTCGCCGGCCCTGAGCTCGCCGATCGGACGAATGTCGGAGCCGGCCAGCCTCTCGGGCAGTGCCAGCCCCGCGGGCGCCGTGAACAGCAGCTCGTACTCCTCCCCGCCGTGCAGGGCTTGCTGCCGAGAGGCCCCGGGGAAGAGTGGGACGTCGCCGGCGTCTACGACAGCCTGCAATCCGGAGGCCTTGGCCAAACGACCAAGGTCGGAGGACAGGCCGTCGCTGAGGTCGATCGCCGCCGAAACTCCCGCTTCCCGCAGCGCCGAACCCAAGGCCAGCAGCGGCGTCGGGCGCAGGTGGCGGTCGACCGCCGGATCCGTCTCGTCGGCGACGCCTCCGGCCAGCAAACGTTGGAGCCCGAGAGCCGATCCGCCGAGCGCTCCCGAGACGTAGATCCTGTCGCCGATTCGCCCTCCGGCCCGCTGCAACGCGCGGCCCCGAGGGACCGTTCCGCAGGCCGTGATGTGGCCCGTAAACCGTTCCGCAGCAGACAGATCCCCCCCGGCGAGAACCAGCTCTCCGCCAGGGTCTAATGCCCGGATCGAATCAAACATTTCTGACAGAAACTGTTCCAGCCAGTCCCCCCGCGCCCAGTCCGGCAGGCCCAGCGACAGGAGCATCCAAGCCGGCGCGGCGCCCATGGCGGCGAGATCGCTGAGTCCGCGGGCCAGCAACTTGCGCCCGAGCGCGCCGGCCGGATGGGAATCTCGCAGAAAATGTTTATTTTCTATGACTTGGTCGGTCGTGACGACCATCTCGAACGCTTCAGAGGGCGGGCGAATAATGGCGCAATCGTCGCCGATGCCCAGCCGAACCGAGCTCTCCGGCCGTTGCGGCGCATGACGCTGAATCCACTGGATTATCGACTCTTCCGTTGTTTTCGCCCCCGCCATTTTATGCCCGCTTTTCCCGCCGAAACGCCAACAACGGCGATTGACATCCCGCGCCCCGAGTTGGTATCTTCTACGTCAGTCTGACGCAGAAGAAGAGAAACCGTCCGCAGAGACGGTTCCACTCAACAAACCTTACCGCGAAGCATCCCTTCGCGCATGCAGCCTTCCTGATTGGGCAGCTCGCCCCAGGAAGAACAGAGGACGATTCGGTCAGGAATGAAGCGTAACTACTTTGTAGTGGTTTTGGCTCACCCGTCCTACGGGCGAATCAAACGTATCCACATCCCACACTACGCAGCCCACCTGGCAGTCTGCTTCGCCATCTTCGCGGGGATCGTGACTGTCGGATTCACTTCCAGCTATGCCCGCATGCTCGGCAAGATCTCGGAGTTCAATGACTTACGCGCCGAGAACGCAGCCCTGCAAAAGCGTCTGGAGACGCTGCAGGAGAAGGCTGCGGACGCCGACGTGCAATTGGCTTCGCTCGGGTCGCTGGCCTCGGAAGTTTCGATCGCCTTCGGCATCCGGCGCAGCTTTACCGGCGGCTCTTCCGACGATTTGAACTTCGCGTCGGTTCGCAACCCCACCAGCCAGTACGACATGCTCAAAGCCGTACGACTGCCGTCGGAGAGCGACGGCTCGATGTTGTCGTACTTGTCGAACACCACGCCGTCGATCTGGCCGATCAAGGGGCGCATCAGCAGCTCGTTCGGCCGCCGTATCGACCCGTTCCTGGGGCGGGGCGCCTTCCACTCCGGCCTCGACTTGAGCGCCGGTCGCGGCACTCCGGTGATCGCTACGGCTGACGGGACGGTCCGGGAAGCCGGGTGGAGCGGCGGTTACGGCAAGGCCGTCGTGATTAGCCACGGCAGCAACGGCATGTCGACGCTCTACGGCCACCTCACCGAGATTTTCGCCACGCCCGGGCAGGTTGTCCGCCGCGGCGAGGTCATCGGGCGCTCGGGCAGCACCGGTCGTTCGACGTCAGCCCATCTGCACTACGAAGTGCGCTACCACAACACGCCGGTCAATCCGTACAAGTACCTGCAGCGGTCGCAATCCAGCGGCGACGACGGGATGGTCCTGACCGACTAGAGCTGTTCCAGAAGACGCGCGGGCGTCGTCCAATGGGCCCTCACCGAGCGGCCCTCGACGGTCACGTCGAGACTGTCGACGACGCCCCGCCAAGCTCCCAGATCCTTGCCCGCCGCGGAGGCCGCCAGCCCGGCGGCCATCTTGTTCAGGGCCTTGAGCACGGCGCCCAGCTCCGTGGCGGCGGCGTCGTCCGGGCAGGCCGCCTGCAAAGTCAAGCGAATCCCGTCGCCTTCTTCGCGCAGCAGCAACTCGGCGCTGTCGGCCGGACGCAAAGCCCGGGCCACCAGCGACAAGTTGACCCAGCCGGCCGGCGGATTGCGCATGACGGCGTCGAGAGCCTGCGGGTCTAGACCGGCCCAGACCACCGCGCCGCTATCGAGCGCCGCGCGGGCCTTCGCGATCTCGTCAACGGGGTCCGGGTTCGAGGCGGACATGCGGTCGGCGGCCGTTGGGTCCGGCGAATGCGCGATGGCCAGCAGGTTGTCCTTGAGCAGCCTCATCGACAGATAGCCCCCGGCCGACGCCTTGCTGGCGCAGGCGGCCTCGTCGAGCGGCTGCGAGCAGCCGGCCTTGCGCTGCGCCAGGTAGCTCACCGCGCCGGCGTCGGTCAGATCGAGCGCGCCCACGAGGTAGACGCTGTCTTGCCCCAAGGCAATCGAAAGCCCTCGAACTCCCGCCGCCAGGGGCAGAGCATCGTCCTGTTCGGCCAGCTTGCGGGCAATCCAGGGTCCCAGATGCGGCGCTCGCCGCAGGGACGGCACGTCCACGTAGGCTACGATTGCCGGCTCGCCCGGCAAGGCGCCGAGCAGAAGCTCGAGCGTCGGCTGGGGCCGCAGGTGGCTCCACCATACGCCGACCACGACCGCCAGCAACACCAGCAGGAGCGCCGTTCCCGCCCGCACTTTTCCCGTCCGACCGCCATTTGGCATGAACTCCCAGTATAGGTTCGAGCCCGGTTGTAACCGCTCGGATACCGTCCACTGCTATGCTCTCGCCATGAAGGCGCCATCGAAGATCTGGCTCATCCACGCCCTGCTGCTTGCCGGGTTCGCCGCCCTCGGGTTGCACGCCGTCGACGAGCCGCGCAACAACTTCCGGTTCGCCATTCTCGGCGACCGCACCGGCGGCGCTCAGCCGCAGATCTACGGCCGGGTGTGGCGCGAGGTCGACCTGATGCACCCGGACTTCGTGATCAACGTCGGCGACACGATCCAGGGCGGCAAGGACGAGTCCGCGGAAGAGGAATGGAAGGCGATGCGACCCATCTGGGCGCGCTACAACCACTACCCTCTCTACTTCACGCCAGGCAACCACGACATCTGGTCCGACATCTCGCGCAGGCTCTATGAGCAGGAGTCGCAGCGGCCTTCGCACTACAGCTTCGACTTCCAGGACGCCCACTTCACCGTCCTCGACACGGCCCGCGCCCGCGAGCTGACCCCTGAAGAGACCAAGTTCCTCGCCGATGACCTGGAGGCGAACAAGGACAAGGGCCCCAAGTTCATCTTCTTCCACCACCCCTACTGGATCGGCCTGCTCGAGAGCGAGACCCAGGACTTCGAGCTGCACCGGCTGGCCCGCAAGTACAACGTCAGCCACGTGATCAGCGGCCACGGCCACCGCTTCGTCCGGCGGGTCCGCGACGGAATCGTCTACATGGAGGTCGGCAGCTCCGGCGGCCAGATGACCAGCGGTCTGGTCCGCGGCGAGGGCTTTCGCGACGGACGCTTCTACCACTGGGTGTGGGCGAACGTGAAGGGCGGCAAAGTTTCGGTGACGGTCAAGGAGATCGGCGGCCAGATGGGCGAGGGCCGCATGTTCAAGGCCGAGGACTGGGACGAGAGAGGCCCGCAGTTCGAGATCGACGACCCGGCCCTGAGCATCGTTCCGGAGACCTAGCCGCGGCGGGCGACCCGCTACAATGGCGGGCGTGTCAGAGATCGTTGTCGGCGGCAGCGTGCTGGCCTTGGCCGAGGGGGACATCACCCGGTTCACGGCCGACGCTATCGTCAACGCAGCCAACTCCCGCTTGGCCGGCGGAGGGGGCGTGGACGGCGCGATCCACCGCGCCGGAGGCCCCTCGATCATGGCCGAGCTCGACCGCATCCGAGCCGAGATCGGCTCCTGCCCCACCGGTGACGCCGTCGTGACCGCCGCCGGTGATCTGCCTGCCCGCTGGGTGATCCATGCCGTCGGTCCCGTGTACCGCGACGGCAAGCAGGGCGAGCCGGAGCTGCTGGCGGCTTGCTATCGGCGCGCTCTGGAGTTGGCCGCGGCCCACAGCGCGCGCAGCATCTCCTTTCCGGCCATCAGCGCCGGCATCTACGGCTATCCTGTGGCGGAGGCGGCCCGCATCGCGGTTTCGACCGTAGCGAGCGGCCTGCGGCAAGGGGAATCGAGCGTCGAACGAGCGACCTTCGTGCTCTTCGGTCGAGAAGTCTTTGACATCTTCGCCGCAGCCTTGGATCGTCAGGGCCGGCCTTCCGCCGATGGCTGAGAGCCTGGGTGAGCTCGCCGTCCTCGGACGCCGTCTCTGCGAGCCCCTCACCGGCGTCGGACGCTATCTCGAGAAGCTCCTGGAGCATTGGGCTTTGCTCGAGCACCCCTTCGAGCGCATCTGCGTCTATGCGCCGGGGGAGCCGCGGCTGTCTCCGGCGGCGCTGGCGGGCCGCAACACCGTTTGCATCATCCCCCAGAAGGTCTCGCCGATGGTCTGGGAGCACGTGCAACTGCCCACGCGGCTGCGCGCCGCAAACTTGCTGTTCTCTCCCTACACGTTGCCGTGGACGCTGGCGGGGAGGGGCGTCGTCTCCAACCTGGGGATCTACGACGGCCGCCCCGGCGACTTCCCCTTGCTGGCTCGCTTGCGCACGACGCCGTTCTTCCGTCACAGCGCCCGCCGCGCGCTGGCTGTGCTGGCGAACTCGGGCTCGACCCGCGACGATCTGATCGAGCACTATCAGGTCTCCCCGGCGAAGATCGAGGTGATCTTGCTGGGGGCCGACGAGCGGCTCAGCCCGGGCTCCGCCCCGGAGCAGCCCTTGCCGGACCAGGTGCGCCGGCGCTACGGCCTCCCGGCCGGCCCGTTCTTTCTGTTCGTGGGCAAGATCTCGAAGCGCCGCAATATCCCCCTGCTGGTCGAATCGTTCGCCCGTGCGGCGCGGGCCCACGACCTGCCCCAGCGGTTGGTGATCGTGGGGCCGGACGCCTGGGGCGTCAACCCGCTCGGTCTTGCGCAGCGCCACGGGGTCGGCGACAGGGTCTGTTGGATCCAGCACGTCCCCATGGACGACCTGCTGCACTTCTACCGGGCGGCGCGCGCCTTCGTGTTGCCGACCGAGCACGAAGGCTTCTCTCTGACAATTGTCGAAGCGATGGCGTGCGGCCTACCGGCCCTCGTCTTCGACCACGCGGCGCTGCAGGGGCCGGTGCGGGCAGCCGTGCATCTGGTTGGTCCGCTGCAACTTGCGGACGCGCTGGCGGAAATTGCCCGTTCAGCCGAGCTCTACGCGCGTCAGCGCGAGGCCGGTTTGCGTTGCGCTTACAGCTATCGTTGGAAGACGACGGCCGAGGCGACCATGCGCAGCCTCGTTCGGGCCGCATGTGGGCTTGTCGAAACGTCTCGATAAGGATATTTTTTCGCAGAATCTTCAATCGGCGGCCCCATCCGCATTGACGCCCCGACGCCGGCCTGCGTATTGTGAGAACAGGAAGTTTAGGGTTTATTATCAAATGACAAGGCTCCAGCCGCTAAAGAACGGGTTGCTGGCGGAGCGAGTCGCCGAAACGTTGCGCCGAGCGATCTTCTCAGGTCACTTCGCGCCGGGCGGCCAGCTTCTAGAAGCTCACTTGGCCCGCGAGCTCCAAGTGAGTCAGACCACCGTTCGCGAAGCCCTCGTTCGGCTTCACCAAATTGGACTCGTTACCCGCGTTCCGAACAAGGGTTCGTTCGTCGCTGCATTGAGCGAAGACGAAGTCCGGGATCGGCTCACCATTCGCTGGCTTTTGGAGGGATTCGCTTGGTTCGAAGCCTCCCAGCGCATGACGGCCGCCGACTTCGAAGAGCTCGAGGCGAAGCTCGAAGCGCTGCATCAGGCCGTGCAAGGGGATGATCTGCCCCTCGCCGCCGATGTGGAGCTCGACTTCCACAGCGTCATCTGGAAGAACTCCGGCAACAAAGCGCTTGCCGAAACCTTGCAGAAGCTTACGCCTCCCTTGTTTGCTTACAAGACGCACCAGCGTCGCGAACGCGGTGAGCCGCTCGACGTTGGTTTCGAGCGTCACCGCAATGTCGTCTCCGCCTTGCGTTCCAAGGATCCCCGGCAGCTCCGGGAGGTTCTGGGCGAGCATTTCCGCACGTATCCCTTCTTATTCGAGCCGCCTTCGGCCGAAGAGCAGATCACGGCGGATTTGATTCTCACGAACGCCAGGGCCTGAGGCTCCACTCGAAATCGTCGCCCGCGGGGCCCGTCGCCGGGTCCCCGGGAGATCTCCGCTCAAAAAGTCCTTCAGCCGACGCCTTTCTTCCGAAAGGGTTTTCGCAGGCCGCGATGCAATCGCTTACGCGGCGTGACCGGGATATCCCTGTCTCGCTCATTGCCGGCCGCTGCCTTTTCGGAAAGCGGGCCTCCTGAGCCTCTCCGCACCCATTTCTCCTCACTCGGTCCGACCCCTTCTGGGAGCGAGGTCGCTCCGCCTCGGCCTCCGTGAAAGCCGATCCTTGCGAAAGGCCTTTCATGGAGAACCATAAATTTCTTCTTGCGAAACTACCGTCTTTGGGCGTATCTATTTCTCGGCGACGGTGCGTTTTTTCACGACGCCCTCCGTGTAGCCAAGGGAATAGCGGACCGGTGAATGTAAGCCGGTTCACGAATAGGGGTCTGCACGTCCATGAGTAAGAAAAGACTGCAACTTTGCAAGTTGATCGGCTTGGCCCTGTTGCTGGCCGCCGCCGTCTTCGGACAGTTGGGCGTCGGCACGATTACCGGCCGACTCACCGACTCCACGGGCGCCGTAATTCCCGGCGCAACCGTGACCATTACCAACACATCGACCAACTTTACGCAGCCGTCGGTGTCGAATGAGTCCGGACTTTTCCGCGTCCCCGGCCTGCAGCCTGGGCCCTATCGAGTGACGATCGAGGCGGAAGGCTTCAAGACCTACATTCGCGAGAATCTCGAGCTGCGCACCGGCGCGACGCTCCCCGTGGACGCCGTGCTCGAGATCGGCGCCGTCACCGAGCAGATCGAAGTGACGGCCGACACGCCCCTGCTCGAGACCGAGACGTCGGCGGCCGGCGCCGTGCTCGAGGGCGAGACGATGTACAAGCTGCCCAACTACCAGCGCTACGCCGCCTCCACCTTCAACTTCGTGCCCGGCCTCACCACCGGCGGCTACGCCTACGGCGGCGGCCTCGGCAGCTACCGCGTCGCGGGCCAGCGCAACACCGCCACGGCCGCCTTCGACGACGGCGTGCCGACCAACGACGCCCTCGCCGGCACCGAGTACATCAAACCCGTGCTCAATTCCGTGGAGGAGATCAAGGTCATCACGACCAACGTGCCCGCCGAATACGGCCACACCGGCGCCGGCGTGATGGACGTCGTCAAGAAGTCCGGCACGAACCAGTTCCACGGGCTCGCCTCGCTCTACGGACGCTCCCGCAGCATGCAGCACCGGCTGTTCTTCGACCGGCAGCGCACGTCGCAGCCGCAGGACGGCCTACCCAACGGCACCCAGTCGATCTTCTTCCTCCCCGACTTCTCCTTGGGCGGGCCGTTCATCAAGAACAAGACCTTCTTCTTCACCGGCTTGCAGCACCTGATCGAGAAGAAGACCGCGCAAGCCTTCGCGACCGTTCCCACCGACGGGATGCTCAACGGCGACTTCTCGTTCGGCGGCGTCGGCAACCCGATCTACGACCCCACCACGACCCGCCGGTTGGCCGACGGGACCTGGACGCGCGATCCGCTCCCCAACAACGTCGTGCCCCGCAGCCAGTTCGACCCCGTGGCGCAGGCTCTGCTCGGCATCGACCCCTGGCGGCGGCCGAACCTGACCGGCGCGATCACCTCCAACGGGCCTAGCGACAACCTGCAGTACAACGAGAACTCGCGGGTCTTCTTCTACGACTTCAACGCCCGCGTCGACCACCAGTTCACGCCGAACCTGCGCATGTTCTGGGCCTTCACGTCGAACTACAACCAGGGCCTCCAGCGCTTTCCGCGCGGCCTCGACGTGATGACGTTCGACGCCGTCGACGGCTTTACGCAGCCCTCGATGAACTCCAACTGGAGCCTCGGCTTCAACTACGTGCTCAACCCGACGATGATCTTCGACACCCGGTTCGGATACAACCGCCGCGACCTGCACCGTGACGTCCCCGGGTACCAGGAAGGCATCGCGCAGCAGCTCGGGATCCCGAACGTGTCCGACGAGCTACCGCCCGCCTTCGGCGCCAACAGCGACGGGGCCGGCTCAGCCAACACCCTGTACGGCATCTACCCCACGGGGCCCCGCAACGAGGTCTCGGAGACGTTGTCCTGGCGCGCCGACGTGACGAAGGTCTACGCCAGCCACTCCTTCAAGTTCGGCTATGAGCTCATCAAGCTGCGCGCCAACTACAAGCAGGTCGATACGCCGTCGGGCCGCTTCTACTTCGACGGCATGACCTCGGCCTTGCAGGCCGGCGGCCAGTCCGTGCCCAACACGGGCAACTCCTTCGCCGGCTTCCTGATGGGCTACTACCGCGAGGCGGAGTTCACAAACAATCTGGCGTCTTGGCTGCCGCGGGGCAACTTCAACAGCTTCTACGTGCAGGACGACTGGAAGGTCACGCCGAACATCACCATCAACATCGGCGTGCGCTACATGTCCGAGGGCCAGTACCGGACCAAGTACGGCCAGCACTCGAACTTCGATCCCACCGCCATCGACGCGCTCACGGGCAAGCAGGGAGCGATCGTCCACACCGGCGACCCGCTGGCGTCCCGCGACAAGAACAACTTCCAGCCGCGCTTCGGCTTGGCCTGGAAGCTCAACGAAAAGCTGGTCTTCCGCGGAGGCTTGGGCGTCAACACCATCGACATCAAGTTCCCCTCCACCCGCGGCAACTTCGCCGAATATGTGGGGACGGCCAGCCAGATCCGCGCCGCCGGCGACCCGCGTCCGTTCGCCCGCATCAGCCAGACGCCCGCCCCACCGGCGTTCAACATCCTGCCCGACGGTACCTCGCCCATCCAGGTCACCGGCAACAACTTCAGCGGCCGCACGGTCGACTGGTGGGACCAGAACCTCAAGAACGCCTACGCCCTCAACTTCAGCGCCGGGCTGCAGTACTCGCTCAAGAGGAACTATCTGGTGGAGTTGACCTATCAGGGCTCCTCCGGCATCGGGCTCATCGAGCGTTGGAACATCAACTCGTTCCCGATCACCTTCGGGGCCGACGATCCGGCTCTGCGGCAAGCGGCCTTCAACCGCCCTCAGGACTTCCGGCCGTTCAATCAGTTCGGGGACATCTTCCTGCGCTCGAACTTTGGGCACTCGACCTTCCACTCCGGGACGGTCAAGCTCGAGAAGCGGCTGTCGGGAGGCGTCAGCTTCATCACCTTCTACACGCTGTCACGCTCGATCGATTCCCAGAGCAACAACAACGATGGCACCGGCGTAGCTCCGCTGACTAACCGGCGGCTGGAGAAGGCCCTGTCGGACTTCCACCGCAAACACCGCTGGATGGGTGTAGCGACCTATGAGCTGCCCTTCGGTCCGGGCAAGCGCTGGCTGTCGAGCACGGGCGCGATGCGCCACCTGTTCGGCGGTTGGGAGCTCTCGGCGATCCAGACCCTCGAGAGCGGCAATCCGCTGGACTTCTCGTTCGCCAACAGCCCGAACAACTACTACCCGACCTTCGCAGGCATCCGCCGTCCGGATGCTGCGTCGTCGGACATCCAGATGATCGATACTTGGCGCTCGGACGTCTACAACAGCCCGGATCGGTTCAGCCTGGCCGGCATCGCCCCGATTCTCAACATCAACGACTTCGCTTACCCGGCCGCCTTCACGCCGGGAACGCTGGGCCGGAATGCGGTGATCGGGCCGAACTTGGTGTGGACGCAGGTCTCAGCGGCGAAGAACTTCAAGTTCGGCGAACGCTTCGACTTCCAGGTGCGCTGGGACATGCAGAACGCGTTCAAGCACTACAACTTCAACCCGCCGACCACGAATGTGGACTTCAAGAATCCCAACACGTTCGGTAAGGTTCGGTCGGACCCGCGGACGGCGTCCATCGGCGGTCAGCCGCTGATGAACATCACGCTGGCTTTGCGGTTCTAGGCGGGGAACGAAGCAGGCAGGAAGGGTGGAAGGATGTCGGGGCGGAGCCATTGCGGCTCCGCCCCGAGCTCTTTGCGGTTCGTTAGAAGCGGTACTTGAGCGCGAACTGAATCACGCGCGCTTCGTTGGGAACGCCGGCCGCGCCTTGCGCCGCGGTGGTGATCACGCCGAACGACTGCGGCGCGGTGATCGACAGACCGGGAGCGCCGAGGTTGACCACGTTGAGCGCATTGAAGAACTCAGCGCGGAACTGCAGCGTGTGACCCTCGACGATCTGGATGTCCTTGATCGCCGACAGATCGACGTTATCCATGCCCGGCAGGTAGATCGGCATGCGCGAGGCGTTGCCGAACTGGCCCAGCGGGGTGACGAAGAAGGCGTTGGTGTTGAACCACTGCTCCCGCGAACGGCTGTCGTGACCGGGGAAGCCGACCTGGCCGGGAACCACGCTGACGCGCGAGCTCACGCCCGTGCCGGTAGTGTCGCCCACGCCGCTGAGCGACGAAGCGAAACCGGTGGACATCGTGATGATCGCGCCGACCTGCCATCCGCCCAGCACGCGACGAGCAACGGGGTTGCTGATCGGTCCGGTCGGAATGTTGTAGAGCGTGGCCAGCGAGAAGCGGTGCCGGATGTCGAACGCCGAGGGAGCGAACTCCGCATCCAGGTTGTAGATGTTCTGGATGCCGCCGAGGAACGAGCCGCCGCCGACGGTCGAGATGTCAGAGTTGCTGAGCGTCTTGCCGTAGGTGTAGGAGGCCAGCACGGACAGGCCCTGGGCGAGACGACGCTCGGCCTTGACCTGCAGCGAGTGGTAGTTCGAACGGCCGATCGACTTGGCCGTGTTGATGCCCGCGAAGCCCGCCAGCGGACGCCGCGAAGCCACCGACGGAGCGCCCGCGCCCGGGGTGATCGTGGTGACCGGCCGGTTCGCGTCGAACGCCGTGGTCAGGTTGTTGGCCTTCGAGCCGACATAGGCGACGTCGAGGATGACCTGCGCCGGCAGCTTCTTCTGCATCGTGAAGTTCCACTGCTGGTTGTAGGTGTCACGCAGATGCGGATCGACCGCGAAGGCGCCGAAACGGCCCTGCGCCTGACCCTGGCCGGTGAAGGCCGTCTCCACCTGCAGCGGGTTGTCGAACGTGCCGGTGAACTGGTAGGTGTTCACGATCGGCGCGTTGAGGGTCAACGAGGTCCAGGAGTTGGTGATCTCTGGCGTGTAGTAGATGCCGTAGCCGCCACGAACCACGAAGTCCTTCACGAAGCCCGGCTGCCAGGCAAAGCCGATGCGCGGGCCGAAGTTGTTCCGGTCTGGGTTGACCATGTCCTTCGACGGGGCGCCGGAGAGGTTGTCGGTGTAGCCGGGAACGTCGCGCAGCCACTGCTGCGAGGCGACGAAGCCGGGCGTCGAGCCGCCCAAGTCGAAGTTCGCCGTCGGTCCGTCCTGGTGCGGAATCGAGAAGTACTCGTAACGCATGCCGATGTTGACCGTGAAGTTCGACTTCACCTTCCAATCGTCCTGGATGTAGTAGCCCTGCCACCAGTTGCTCATGCGCGTGGCGAAGGGCTCGACGCTGATCTGGGCCGAGGTGGCCAGACCCAGCAGGAACGACGCGAACTGGTTCTCGCGCAACGCCGAAGCGCCGGCCGAGGTCGTGCGACCGTCGAAGGTGAACGAGCCGCGGGGATCCACCGACTCGTCGAACGTCCAGTAGCGGCGAGCGATCATCCCGCCGGCCTTGACGAAGTGGTTGCCGAAGCGCAACGACACGTTGTCAGAGAACTGGTAGATGTCGTTCGAACGATCGCGCGGGCCGATGCCGCGAACGCTCGGCAGCGAGTAGCCGGTCGAGAACGTCGGCGGTCCGTAGTTGCGCGGGTCCGTCGAGACGCCGGGGATGCCGATCAGGTTGGCGATGTCGAGCGACGAGTTGTCGGTGGTGCCGAAGAATTCATGCTCGAAGAAGCGGTGGAAACCGAACCGCGCCTCGTTGACGATCGACGGCGAGAACACCTGCGTGTCGGCGATCGAGAAGTTCCGGCCCTTGGCCTGGTTGCCGCGGCGCTGGTCCCACTCGGTCAGCAAGCCGACCGTGTCGTCAGCCTGCTTGTTGAACATGAAGCTGCCGTAGAGGTTGTTCGTGTCGGACAGGCGGTAGTCGCCGCGCCCGATGAACTGGTCCTGATTGATCGGCGCCGAGCCCGAGGGGGCGCGGAAGTTGAAGGCCGACGCGTCCGCGTTGGGCGCGGGCGTGAACTGGTTCAGGAACGTGCTGGCGTAGCTCTTGATGCGGTTCGCCGGGATGATGTTGTTGGCAAACTGCTGGCCGGTGGTCGGGTCGATGATCGGAACGCCCGAGCCGGAGAAGTCGCCGGTACGGTAGGCCGTGGGCGGCACGAAGGCGGTGCGCACGGACTGGCCGGCGACCTGACGGCCTGCTTCCCAGTTGAAGAAGAAGAAGGCCTTGTCCTTGATGACCGGACCGCCGACGTTGGCGCCGTACTGGTTGCGGTTCAGCTTCGGGGGCTTGGCGTCCGGCGAGTAGGGCGTGAAGGGCGGAACGGCCGAGAACGCGTCGTTGCGGTTGAACCACCACGCGCCGCCGTGCAGGTTGTTGGAGCCGGACTTGGTGGTCAGGTTGACCTGGCCGCCCGGAGCGCCGCCGACTTCGGCCGAGTAGGTGCTGGCCTGCACCTTGAACTGGTCAATGGCGTCGATCGAGGGCGAGAAGCTGAAGCTGTAGCTGTCCAGATCCATCGCCTCGATGCCGTCGAAGTAGAAGCGGTTCTGCGTGTCGCGGGCGCCGTTGGCGGACATGCCCACCGACTGGCCCAGCGAGCCGCGCTGGCGGCGAACGGTGATCGAGCCCGGCGTGCCGGGGTTGACGCCCGGCGTGAGCTGCGCCAACTGCACGAAGGACCGGCCGTTGAGCGGCAGCTCGACAACCTTCTGGCTGTCGATGACCGTACCCACGGTGGAATCCTCCGTCTGCAGCGACACCGCGTCGGCCGAGACGTTGACCGTTTCGCTGACCTCGCCGATCGTCAACGAGACGTTGACGCGGGCGACCTGGTCGACGGCCAGATTGAAGCTCTCGACGGCCGTCGTCTGGAACCCGGCCGACTCCACAGTCAGCTCATACGTTCCGATCGGCAAAAAGGAGAACTCGTAGCTGCCGGTCTCGTTGGTCGAGGCCGTGCGGGTGAGATTGGTCGCGGTGTTCCGGACCGTAACGGTGGCCCCAGGGACGGCGGCGCCACTCGGATCGGAAACGGCGCCCACGACTTTCGCCGTGATCGCCGCTTGGCCCAACAGTGTGTCGGGCAAGGAAAGCGAGAACAATAGGGCCAGGGACAGCCCTAAAGCTACCTTACACCTATCGAAAGACATCGATAGACCTCCTGAAACTGGGAATGTAGTGGTCAGGGGACGGTGAGGACTTGCGCAGCGTCGCGCAGGCCCCCGTTCGGCCAAGCCTGTGAAGCAACTCTCCACCCCCCACCTGAGGACGGCCTGACTGCGACACTCGACTCGGAGAGTCCGTGCCTCATGACACAACCGGTGCGAAAATTCGCACCGGCCTCAGCGATAACGATAGCACTGATTGGCCCGCAACGAAAGCGATACACTCCCCGGGTTGTGGTGTTTAGTCCGCAAACGTTGCGAAAACGTTGCATCTTTCGCTGGCCGAAACCAACGTCAAGGCTGATGCCGCGTCTGTGAGGCGGTCAGGCTTGCCAGCCGTGAGCCGACGCTTGCGGAATCCGGTGGATCAGGTCCGACAGCTCCGTGACGCTCTCGGCGCCGATCGTGAACACGTCCACACACTTCAGCGCCAGAGCATGCTGCAGCGCGTAGTCCACGCGGTGGCGCAGCGAACCCGCGCCCAGGATCTTCATGCCGATGACACCAATGCCGGCGGCCTTGATGTTCATCAGCTCTTCCACCACAGTAGCAGGATCGGCGTCCATGGCCGTCCCGATCGGGTTGATGCGGGCCAGATCCACGTCGATGTAGTTCGAGGTTGCCACTCGCCGCAGGGCCGGCAGAGAGTGGCAGGAGATGCCCCGGCTGCGCACCACGCCCTTCTGTTTGTATTCGTTGACGACGTCCATCGCCCCGGCGTAGTTTTCCACCCACTGCGGGTCGGTGACGGCGTGCAGCATCAGCAGGTCGAGGTAGTCGGTGTTGAGCTCTTTGCGGAAGCGCTCGATGTCGGCCCGCATGTCGGCGGCCGTGGTCGCCCGCGACTTGGTCATGATGGCGACCTTGTCGCGCGGCACGTATTCGAGCGCCTTGCGCAGGTGAGGATGCGAGCCGTATTGGTCGGCCGTGTCCCAGAAGGTCACGCCGTTGTCGAAGCCGTACTGGTAGAGCTCCGAGATGCCTTTGACGCCCAGCTTGCGGGTCTGGTTCGAGGAGCCCAGCACGCCCGACGTGCCCGTCCCCATCGCCAGCCGCGACAGCTCGATCCCGTCCGGGCCGAGCTTCACGCGATCGAAGGCGAACTTCCGTTCCGGCGCCGCAAAGGCTTCCGTCGGGGCGGCGTAAACGCCGCAGGCCCCCACCGAGAGGGCCCCGCCGAGAGCCAGGGAGTGCTTCAGGAAGTCGCGTCTTTGCATGGAGTTGCTCCGGAAAATCTGCCGTCAGGGTAGCACAGGGGTTCAGCTCCGAGCGATGCGGTACAGCGCCGCGCCGGTCCTGAGAATGAGCCCTCCGTCCACGATCGCCGGCGTCGCCATACATAGCTCGCCCAGGCTGTTCTTACCCAGCAGCTTGTACTCGGCGCCGGCTTCGA
This sequence comes from Acidobacteriota bacterium, assembly GCA_016125275.1. Classification (GTDB taxonomy): domain Bacteria; phylum Acidobacteriota; class Terriglobia; order Bryobacterales; family UBA6623; genus RI-231. The sequence continues at coordinate 298,427 of WGMB01000007.1, forward strand.
AGACGTAGCAGTCGCCGTCTTCGCTCAAGGCGAACAGCTTGCCGTTGTAGGCCCAGGGCGAGGCCGTGAAGGCCGTCGCGCCGACCTCGATGCGCTGCTTGCCGTAGACCTCTCGGCCGGTGGCTGCCTCATGGCAAGTCAGAAAGCCCCGGTCGTACAGCGTGTAATAGTAGTCGCCGTAGACGATGGGCGAGGGATTGTAGGGCGCGCCTTGCGGCAGGCTCCAGACGATGGCCCCGTTGGAGGTTTCACCGGGCCCCAGGCTGATGTCGCCCGTGGCGCCGGGTCGAATCACATACACCGGCCGCGTCTCGTCGCCCACGTAGCCGGAGGCCACGTACAGCAGCCCTCGGCTCTCGAACGGCGTCGGAATGACGATCGAGGAGTTCGGGCCCAGCTCCCACAGTAACTTTCCGTCGAGGTCGTAAGAGCGGGTCTTGTTGTAGCCGGGGACGACGATCTCCGTCCGCTCGGCGTTTTCCCACACATAGGGCGTGGCCCAGTTGGACTTTTCGTCCCGCTCCACGCGCCAGATCTCCCGGCCCGTGGCGGCCTCGAGCGCCAGCAGGTAGGATTGCTCCTCGTTGTCGTTCACCAGGTACAGCCGCCCATCATGGACGATCGGCGACGCCGACGTGCCCCAGCCATAGCGGGTGGCGTACGGCGGCCAGGTCTTCGACCAGACGAGCTCGCCGTCGAAGTCGTAGCAGAACGTGCCCAGATGACCGAAGTGGGCGAAGAAGCGCTTGCCGTCGCTGGCGGGCGTCTCCGAGGCGAAGGAGTTCTTGAGGTGGCGCGAGGTCTTGGGAACGCCCCGATGCGCCAGCTTCTCCCAGCGCAGCTCGCCGCTGTCCAGATCGTAGGCGCGAGCCAGCCAGCGATGCATGGCGCCGGGCGGCTCGGGGCGGTTGCCGCCGCCGTACAGGCCCTTCTTCAGCGGTTCCTCAGGGACTTCCGAGATCGCCGCGGTCAAGAAGACCGTCCCGTCCCAAACGATCGGCGAGCCCCACCCCTTGCCGTCGAGCGGCGTGCGCCAGCGGACGTTCTCGGTGCGGCTCCACGATTCCGGCAGCCGCGGATCGTCTTCGGAAAGCCCGCGCGAGTCGGCTCCGCGGAACTGCGGCCAGTTCGAAGGCGAGGCCGCCCGCAGCGCGGGAGCGGCGGCGGCTGCCAGTAAAGCGCGGCGGCTCAGTCGCATACAGCCCATTCTAGGGCGCTAGAACGCAAAGCCAAAATTGCTGACCAAGCCGTAGTCGTTGTGCAGCACGTCCTCCCGGGGAGGCTGGCTGTCGTAGCGGTCGAACAGGCTCCAGCTCCAGGTCAGGCCGGAGATCAGCGGGATGCGCACGCTCGAGTCATATTCGATGCGGTAGCGGCCCTTCTGGACGACATTGGGGTGGGCCGTCAGGCGCGTGGTCAGGGTCATGCCCCGGAACTGCGTGGACTTCCATTCGAAGCCGAACAGTCCCTCGCCCGTCGTATTGCGGGGCAGCCTCTCCCCGTCGTCGGCCCGAAACTGTTCGTTGGTGGCCGTAAAACCGCCCAGCAGGTCGAACTGCACCTTGGGGCGCTGCTTGATTTTCCAACCGAATCCGCCACCGAAGCGGGAGCGCAGGTCGAGCTTCTGCCGGTCGTTGCGCTCGAAACCCGTCAAGCCGAAGGCGAAAGCGCGCTCTCCCAGGTAGCGGTCGATGCGGCCGTTGAGCGCGTGGCGGCTGGTCGACTGCGAGTCCTGCTGCCGGCTGAAGATCGAGTTCAGGTCGCCGTGCAGGGCATAGGCTTCGCTGCGGTAGGTGCCCTCCGAGGCCAGCGACGAGGTCGTCTGCCGGGAGTTGCCCCGCGTCAGGGAGTAACCCACGCCGATCGAGCCCTTCAAGGTCTTCCAGAAGCCCGGCGGCTCGGCGTTGGCGTCCGCCCGCGTCACCGAGACCACCCGCGGGGTCTCCACGGTGACTTGCACGTCTTCCACCTGGACCGCCAACTGGTCGCCCTGCCGTGAGACGGCGCCGGTGTAGCGCCGCCCGGTCTCGACCTCCACCGTGTAGGCCGAGGCCGTCTTCAGGTCGGTGACCTTGGTCCAGTCGATCTGGATCGTGCCGGCGTAGCCGGTCTTGAGGAACAGCTTGCCGCCTTCGATCTTGACCACCTCGCCATGGAGCTCATCGCCGCTGTCCACGGTGACGGTGTCCGCGCTGAGGGCGGCGAAGAACAGCAGCAGGAAGAGGGGGAGTCGCAAGCACATGAGGCAAAATGCTGAGGACGCGCCGCGCCCGGGGCTCGTTTCGACCGCCGCGGCTAGCGAGTGATTTCCCAGACCAGATGCTCCAGCTCCGGCGCGATCAGCTTCTCCCACGCCAGCCGCACCGCGGCCGGCGAACCCGGCGTCGAAACCACCACGGAGTCACGATATACGCCCGCCGTCGCCCGCGACAGCATGGCCGCCGCGCCGACTTGTTCGTAGCTCAACATCCGAAAGATCTCGCCGAAGCCCGGCAGCTCTTTGTCGAGCTTGCGGCTGAGCACGTCGAAGGTTCGGTCGCGGCGCGAAACCCCAGTGCCGCCATTGAAAAGAATGAGTTGCGCGCCGGCGGCGGCGAGCCCGTCGAGCGCCTCCGCCACCTCGGCCGGTTCGTCGCGCACGATGCGCGTCGAGTGCACCCGGTGGCCGGCGGCCTCGAGCTGCTCGCGCAGGTAGCGGCCGTTCACGTCGGTCTCCGGCGTGCGGGTGTCGCTCACCGTCACGACGGCGGCCAGGACGGGGCCGCGCTCGGCGGCCTTGCGTTTGTGTTCGGAAGCGCTCGCGGAGGCCATTACCAGCCCGTCTCCAGGTTGTAGCCCATTGTAGTATTGAGCGATGCCCGCGCCGGACCCGATCGCCCGCCCCGTTCTCGAGCTCATGGACGGATTTCGCGCCTCCAAGGCGCTGTTCGTGGCCGTCTCGCTCGGCGTCTTCGATCGCCTCCATGAGGGTCCGCAAACCGCTGCGGAGCTGGCTTCTCGGCTCGATTGCGCGCCGCACGCGCTGGAGCGTCTGCTGGGCTTTCTGGCCTCCCGTGCGCTGCTGGAGGTCGACGCCCACGGTATCTTTCGAAACCGCGAGACCGCCACGCGCTTTCTGCGCACCGACGCCGAAGAGACGCTCGCCGGCTACATTCTCTACTCCGACCGCATTCTCTACCGTCTGTGGGGCCGTCTGGAGGACGCCCTGCACGAAGGGTCCAACCGCTGGACCCAGGAGTTTGGCTCGAAGGACGGCATCTTCGACCACTTCTTCTCGAGCGACCAGGACAAGGAGACCTTTCTGCGGGGCATGCACGGGCTGGGCCTGCAGAGCTCTCCCAAAGCCGTCGCCGCATTCGACTTGAGCCGCTTCCGGACCCTGGTGGACCTGGGCGGCGGCACCGGGCATCTGGTGACGGCAGCCTGCCGGCGCTATGAGGGCCTGCACGGCAAGGTGTTCGACCTGCCGGCCGTCCAGCCGGTGGCGGAGCGCTACATCCGCGAGGCCGGCCTGAGCGACCGCATCGACGTGCTGGCGGGCGACTTCTTCAGTGACGCCCTCCCAGAGGCCGACCTGTACGCCATGGGCCGCATTCTGCACGACTGGTCCGACGAGAAGGTTGAAATCTTGTTGCGGCGCGTCGCCGAGCGTTTGCCGCCGGGCGGCGGACTGTTACTCTGCGAGCAACTGCTCACCCCGCGCAAGGACGGAGCGCCGACGGCCCTGTTGCAGTCGCTCAACATGCTGATCTGCACCGAAGGCCGCGAGCGCTCGGCGGCGGAGTACGAGAAGTTGCTGCGGGAGGCGGGATTCGGGGAAGTGCGCTCGGCCAAGCTGCAAGCCCCCGTGGATGTGGTGCTGGCCGTCAAGTAGACGTGAGGCGAATCATGGGAATCGTGTTGGCGGTTGTCGGCGGCCTCGTGCTGCTGTATGTGGGCCTTGCCTTCGCCAAGGGCAAGACCGAGGCGCTGGCGATGGTTTTCGGAGCCGTCGATCGGGAACCGGTCGACTTTGAGACCCTCCAACTCAAGAGCACCCCGAACCAGTTTCTGGTCGCTCCGCAGGGCCTGTGCCGCAACGCCAAGCCTCACCTGGAGGCGCCCGTGTTCGACATTCCGGTGGTCGCCTTGCGGGAGCGCTGGATGCAACGCATTCCCCAGCAGCCGCGGGTGACGGAGCTGACGGCCGACCCCCGCCGCGAGCAGTACGACTTTGAGCAGCGGTCCGCCCTGGTGGGCTTTCCGGACACCATCACCGTGCGGTTTCTGCCGGCCGGCGAAGGCCGCTCCACGCTGGCGATCTACAGCCGCTCGCACTACGGCAAGGCCGACTTCGGCGTGAACGAGAAGCGGATTCGGGCCTGGCTGGCGCTGCTGAGCTGAGCGCCCCCAGCGGCTACATCTCGAGGGTTCCCACCAGCTCGGCTGAGCTGGCGAGGCCCGCCCGGTCCAGAAAGCGACCCAGCTCCTGGGCCACGCGCGCCGGCCGTCGCGGGTCCCAGAACGACGCCGTACCGACCTCCACTGCCGTCGCGCCGGCGATGAGGAACTCCGCGGCGTCCTCCCCGGTCGCCACGCCGCCCAGCCCGATCACCGGGATCTTCACCGCCCGGGAGGCTTGCCAGACCATGCGCAGGGCGATCGGCTTGACGGCCGGACCCGACAAACCTCCCATCCCGGCGCCGATCTTGGGCTTGCGCGTCTCGGCGTCGATCGCCAGCGCCTGCACGGTGTTGATCAGCGAGACGGCGTCCGCGCCGGCCTCCTCGGCGGCTCGGGCCATCACGGCGATGTCTCCCACGTTCGGCGAAAGCTTCACCCACAACGGGCGCTTGGAGGAGACCGCCTTGCGGCAGAGCGCCGTCACCTCGCCCAGCAGCCGCGGGTCTGCGCCGAACTGCAGCCCGCCGCACTTGGTGTTGGGGCAGGAGACGTTGATCTCGTAGGCGGCCGGACCGGCGGCGTCTTCCAGCCGCTCGAGCACCGCCACGTAATCCTCCGGCGTGTAGCCGAACACGTTGACGACCACCGCGGCATCGACCTTGGAGAGCAGCGGCAGCTTGTCGCGCAGAAAGGCTTCGACGCCCACGTTCTGCAGGCCGATCGAGTTGATCATGCCCGAGGCCGTCTCGACGATCCGGGGCGGCGGATTGCCTGCGATGGGCTCCCGCGAGATGCCCTTGACGACAAATCCGCCCAGCGACTCCAGATCGACCAGCCCGGCCAGCTCCAGGCCGTAGCCGAAGGTTCCGCTGGCTGCCAGCACCGGATTGCGCAAGCGCAGGTCGCCGAGTTGTGTTTCGAGTCGCGCCACCTTGGCCTGTAAGAAACCTCGAATCAGGGCAGGGGACTGGGCGGTCCCACCACCGGCTGCCCCGGGCCGCGCATGGCGCGCACCAAGGGCTCTCCGGTCGCCGAGCTCGGCGTGGCCAGCCCCAAGGCGGCCGTCAGCGTCGAGGCGAACGACGACGCCAGCGCGGGCCCTTCGTAGCGCCCGGGCCGAAACGCCGAACCCATCAGAATCAGCGGCGTCTCGGTGTCGTAGCGGTACATCGAGCCCGGTGTCACGCCGCGCCCGTCGCCGAAAGCCTCGCTGTAGTAGGGCTCATAGGCCAGGATCAGGTCGCCGCTGCGGCCCGGGTAGGAGGCGTTCTCAAACAGCCTCTGCCGCTCGCCGAGCGCGGACGGCGCCAGCGGCGAATACCACAGCGCCACGCCCGGCTCCGTCGTGGCGGCGCGGCCGGCCGCCTCCAGAATGTGCTGCCGATCCAGCGGCGAGCGGCGCTGCACCGAGGCCGTCAACTGCAAGAAGGGGTAGACGTAGCTGCGGACCCCGATGCGGTCGCCGAACTCGCTCTGCAGCACGTCGTCCACCGTGGCGGCGATGCGGTCGCCCGGAATCGCCCCGGAGATGAAGCCGGCCAAGCGCGCCTGCTCCCGCTGCGGCGGAGCGCCGTGCAGACCGGTGAAGGCGACCAGCGTGGAGTCCAGGCCCACCTCTCGGTCGAGCTCCGCCAGGAACTTCGCGATCGCGTCATCGAGCCGCAGGATCAGGTCGTGCATCAGCGGTGAGTCCGCGCCCGTCTCGAGCGCCAGCCGCGCGGGCGCACTGAGGGAAAGGATCAGCAGGTCCGGCTGACCCCGTTTGCCCAGCTTCTCGGCCTTCAGCGCCTCCAGCCCGAAGGCGAACAGGTCGTCGATGGCGAACGGCGACGCCTGGTAGAGCTGCAGAAACCCTTCGGTATCGAGCACCCGCAGTGCCGGAGCGTCCGCTGGGGCTCCGCGCGCGATCCACAGCCGCCGGCCAGCCGGCGTCAGCGCCCGTTCGGAGACGTAGTTGGAAACCCACTTGGGGAGGCTGGCGCCGTAGAAGCTCGAGCTCTGCCAGGCGCCGCTCTCGCCGCGCCAGTAGCAGCCTCGCGGACGGCGTCCGCCCAGCAGGACCGCCGCGGTCGGATCGCCGGAAATCGCCACGATGCGCGCCCGCCCGTCGGTGGCCGCGAACAGCTCGTCGGCGAAGGTGGACCCCACCAGGCGGTTCGGCGCCGGGCCCTGCGCGCTCTCGGTGGCCCTCACCACGCGTCCCTCGGCTTGGTCGAACCAGGCGTCGGCCACGATGCCGTGTCCGTTGGCCCACGCTCCCGTCGCCAGCGTCGCGGCCGCCGGCGCGGCCCACGACGAGGCCGTCTCGTAGCGCATGCGCGGGAAGACCGCGCCGTTCTCGATCAGCCGGCGCAGTCCGTCCGGACCGAATTCGTCGGCATAGCGCTCCAGGTAATCGGCTCGAAACTGTTCGGCAACCAACACCACCGTGAGCTTGGGAGACTCGGCCCTCAATGCGCCGCCCAGCCAGAGGCTCAGCAGCAGCCCGCCCAGGCTGCAGTGTCGAAGGATTCTGGGGATCGCCATGCAGTGGTCGTCCACGATGGACGACTCCCGTCATTCTAGATGGTTTGGCTCCGGCGCCCCTCCGTTGCAAATCAGATACAATGGCTGAGGCGCTTCGCGCGCCGAGTACCGAGAGACCGCGGTCGAGGTCGGCCGCGGTTTTTTTCCGTCCGCTGGGTGAGGAAGAAGATTGACTATGTCCGTTCGCGAAACCCCGCAGATCGACTCCGCCGCCGGGAAGCTCGGCGTCCTTTTGCCAGGCTTGGGAGCCGTCTCGACCACGTTCATCGCCGGAGTGGAGATGATCCGCAAGGGTCTGACCCCGCCGATCGGCTCGCTGTCGCAGATGAGCCGCATCCGGCTCGGCAAACGAACGGAAAACCGCAATCCGCTGATCCGTGAGTTCGTGCCGCTGGCCGGGCTCGATCAGCTCGTCTTCGGCGGTTGGGATATCTATGAGGACAACTGCTACGAAGCGGCGCTGAAGGCCGGCGTGTTGAGCCCGGAGCACCGCGAGACCGTCCGCCCCCTGCTCGAGTCGATCGCGCCGATGAAGGCCGTCTTCGAGCAGCGCTACGTGCAGCGAATCAACGGCCCCAACGTCAAGCAGGGCAAGAACAAGCGGGAGCTCGCCGAAGCCCTCATCCAGGACATCGCCGACTTCAAGGCCGCCAACGGCTGCGATCGTTGCGTGATGGTCTGGTGCGGCTCCACCGAGATCTTCCAGAAGGCCGGCGACGTCCACTCGTCGCTCGAGAAGTTCGAAGCCGGGCTCGAAGCCAGCGATCCGGACATCGCTCCGAGCCAGATCTACGCCTACGCGGCGCTGAAGTCCGGCGTGCCGTTCGCCAACGGCGCCCCGAACCTGACCGTAGACACCCCGGCGCTGCAGGAGCTGGCCAAGCTCAACAAGCTGCCCATCGCCGGCAAGGACTACAAGTCCGGCCAGACCTTCATGAAGACCCTGCTGGCCCCCGGTCTGAAGGCGCGCATGCTCGGCCTCAGCGGCTGGTTCTCCGGCAACATCCTCGGCAACCGCGACGGCGAGGTGCTCGACGAGCCCGCCAACTTCAAGACCAAGGAAGACTCCAAGCTCTCGGCGCTGGACGTGATCTTCCAGCCGAAATTCTACCCCGAGCTCTACAAGGACTACTTCCACAAGGTCCGCATCGAGTACTACCCGCCGCGCGGCGACAACAAGGAAGGCTGGGACAACATCGACATCTTCGGGTGGATGGGCTACCCGATGCAGATCAAGGTCAACTTCCTGTGCCGCGACTCGATCCTGGCCGCGCCGCTGGTGCTGGACTTGGCGCTGTTCATGGATCTGGCCAACCGCGCCGGCATGTCGGGCATCCAGGAGTGGCTCTCCTTCTACTTCAAGAGCCCCATGGCCGCCAAGGAGATCTACCCTGAGCACGACATCTTCATCCAGTTGATGAAGATGAAGAACACGCTGCGCTGGATGAAGGGCGAGGAGATGATCACTCACCTCGGCCTGGAATACTACGACTAGGCCGTCAAGAGCCCGGTCGCCGAGCAAGCAAAAGAGCCCTTGGCCGGCCGGCCAAGGGCTCTTTCCATTTGCGGTCTGGCTCCGGGGCGGGGCCGCTCTAGTCGCCGGCCGCCGGTTCGGGTGAAGCCTCGGAGCTTCGCGCCGCTTGCGGATTGCTCTCACGCCACAGGCGGCCCCACCAGCGGCCCAGATCGTCGAGCAGCGTGTAGTAGGTCGGCAGCACCACCAGGGTCAGGGCCGTCGAGGCGATCAGGCCGCCCATGATGGTGCGCGCCATCGGGAAGTAGCGCATGTTGCCGATGCCCGAGTTGCCGAAGGCCAGCGGAACCAGACCCACCACCGTGGTCGAGGCGGTCATCAGAATCGGCCGCAACCGCTCGCGGCAACCTTCGCGGATCGCCAACGGCCGCGGATAGCCCTTGCGGCGCAGGTTGTTGATGTGGTCGATCAGCACAATGCCGTTGTTGACCACGATGCCCACCAGCACCAGCATTCCGATGCGGGCCATCATGTTGTACGGCGTCCCCGTCACCAGCAGGAATCCGGCAATGCCCACCGCGGCGAACGGCAGCGACAGCATGATCGCAAACGGGTGCGCCAACGACTCGAACAGGGCCGCCATCACGAAATACACCATGAACAGCGCCAGCAGCAGGTTGAACAGCATGTCCATGTTCTCCTGCGCCTCCTGCTGCGTCCAGAACCCGAACGACCAGCCGTAGCCGGGCGGGAAGGCGTAGTCGTTGAGCACCTTCTCGAACGCCGCCTTGCCCTCGTCCTTTTTGTCGCCGGAGTAGATCGCGCCGAACCAGGCGTAGGTCTGGCGGTTTTCGCGGCGAATCTGGCCGGCGATCTGCTCCACGTCGAAGCTCGCCACCTGCTCCAGCCGAATCGGCGCTCCTTCGGGGCTCGCGCCCACGATGATCGAGCGCAGGTCGTTGAGGTCCTGCAGGTCGTCGGGGTGCAGCCGAAGCCAGATCTCCACCTCGCCGTCCGGCGTGCGATAACCGCGGATCTGGCGCGCCCGTGCGACGATGGCCAGCACCTCGCCCACGGTCTGCGGGTTCACCCCCAGCTTGCGAGCCAGGGCCCGGTCCAGGCGCACCTGCACCTCTTCGCGCGAACCGTCGTCGCCGGCGAAGGCCTCGGAAAACAGCGGATTCTCGAGCAGCTTCTTGCGCAGATCCACCCCGATGCGCCCCAGCTCGGCCGGATCGTCGCCATAGAGGTTGGCCGAGATCCAACTCGTGTTCTGCCCGCCTTCCTGGCGGCCGGTGCGGATGGCCGCTCCCGGAATCACCGGCAGCTCGTCGTTGATCTGCTTGCGATACTCCTGCGCCTCGTCGAGCGTGATGTTGTCCTTGTCGAAATAGATCCGGGTGGAGGCGGAGTTGTTGGAGTAGCGCGAGAGGTAGTCGGCGATCTTGAAGCGCTGCCGGTTGGCTTCCAGGAACTTCTCCACCGGGTCCACATAGTCGGCTTCGATCTTGGCGTAGTGGAAGTTCTCCGAGAACTCGTACTGCACCATCAGCTCACCCATCTCCTGCGCGTCCGGCGTGTTGTCCGGCACCTTGTTCAGCAGCAGATAGACGGAGGCGGCGATCATCGCCGGCACCAGGAGGAACCCTGTCAGGAAGCGGTGCCGCAAGGGCCAATCGACCGAGCGCAGATACAGCGCCGTGAATCGGCTGGTCTCGGCCTCGGCCGAGGCCGCCGCGAGCGCCCGGGCTGACTTCGATCGGCCCATCAGCTTGGCCGCCATGGCCGGAATCAGCGTCAACGAAATGAACAGCGAGCACAGTAGGGCGAAGATGACCGAGCGCCCCACGTGGCCCAGAAAGACCGACATCTCCGTCTTGGCGCCGAACACCAGCGGCACGAAGATGATGATCGACGTCAGCGTCGCCGCGATGACCGCCGTCGTCACCTCGCCGGCTCCGTCGGCGGCCGCTTGATCGGCCGGCTCGCCGCGCTCGAGCTTCTGCACGATCGACTCGAGCACCACCACGGCGTTGTCCACCAGCATGCCCGCCGAGAGCATCAGCCCCATCATCGACAGGATGTTGAGCGTGCCGCCGGTGAAGTACAGGAAGCCCAGCGCCGCGATCACCGAGAACGGGATCGCCAGCCCGATGCCGATGCTCGGCCCCAGCCGCCGCAGGAACAGCAACAGCGTCACCACGGCCAGCAAGGCGCCGTAGGTGCCCGCGCTCAGCAGGCTCGACAGGGATTTGGTGATCTCCTCGCCGGCGTCGTGCCACACATGGAGCTTCACGCCTTCGAAGGCCGGGTCGTTCTCCAGGTCCTTGAGAACCGCGAGCACCTGGTCGACCGTCTCGACCGTATTGGCTTCCGAGCCTTTGCGAACCGAGAAGCCGATGCCGTACTGGCCGTTGAGGTGCTGGCCCGAGTTGGCTACCGGCGCGTCGTAGATGATGTCGGCGATCTGTTCGAGCCGCAGGCCGCGCTCGTTGACGGGGAAGTTGCGGATGTCGTCCACCGAGGCCATCACGCCTTTCGAGACGGCGCTGTAGCGGCTGCCGGCGTCTTCGGTGCGGCCCAGCGACAGGTTCAGATTGGCCTCGTCGAGGGACCGGAACAGGCGCCCCACATCGACCTGATAGCGTTTCAGGTCGTCCAGCCGCAGGTAGATGTCCACCTGCTCCCGCTGGGTTCCCCACAGCTCGACCTCGGCGACGCCGGGCACCCGCTCGATCGGCTTCTTGAGCTTGGCGTCGAGAAAGTCATAGGAGGAGCGCAGGTCCCGGTTCGACGAGATCGTGGCCTCCAGGATCGGGATGTCGTCGGAGCTGAAGTTCCGCACCACGATCCGCCGAACGTCCTCGGGCAGCTCGTTGCGGATCTGGTCGACCTTCTCGCGGACCTGGGCCCGCACGATCGCCACGTCGGTGTTCCAGTCGAACTGGACCTGCACCTGCGCTGAGTCGGCCGAAGAGCTCGAGCTCATGCGCTTGACGCCCGGCACCGTCGCGATCACCTCTTCGAGCGGCCGTGTGATCGTCTCCTGAATCTGCTCCGGCGTGGCGTTGGGGTAGGGGACGTAGACGAACAGAAAGGGGAACTGCACGTCCGGCATCATCACCAGCGGGATGCGCGTGGCGGCGATCAGCCCGACCACGACCAGCGACACGAACAGCATCGAGATCGTGACGGGCCGTTGGACCGAGAAGGTTGCCACCGCCGATCCCATCTCGGCGGATGCGTCGTGCTCCTCGTCCTGCGGTCGGCGGTGCGATTCGTTCTCGATCATGAGCCGTCCCCCTGTGTGTCGCTTAGTCAGCCCCTTGGTAGACGTGTTCCTCGGCGGCCGGCTCGTAGGCCTTGCGGTCCACCAGCTCATAGACGGCCGGAATCAGCACCAGCGTCAGCACCGTGGAGAAAGACAGTCCGCCCATGACCGCGATCGCCATGGGAGCGCGGATCTCGGCGCCCTCGCCCCAGCCCAGCGCCATCGGCAGCAGGCCCAGCACGGTCGTCAGCGTCGTCATCAGAATCGGGCGCAGCCGGACTTGTCCCGCCGACAGGATCGCCTCGCGTTTGGAGTAGCCCTCTTGGCGGAGCTGGTTGGCGTAGTCGATCAGCACAATGGCGTTGTTGACCACGATGCCGGCCAGGATGATCACGCCCAACAGCACCACCACACTGAGCTCCACGCCGGTGATCGCCAACGAAAACACCACGCCCACCAGCGCCAGCGGCACCGTGAACAGGATCACGAACGGGTGCGTGAGCGATTCGAACTGCGAGGCCATCACCAGGTACACGAGGAACACCGCCAGAGCCAGCGCGAACAACAGGCTGCGATACGAGGTTTCGAGCTCCTCGTTCTGACCGCTGAGCCCGACCGTCACATTTGGCGGCAGCTCGCCGCGGATCTCCGCCAGCGCCGACCGAATGTCGGAGGAGACGCTGGAGAGGTCGCGGCCGGTCAGGTTGGCCGAGACGATGGCGGCGCGCTGAGACCGGATGCGCCGAATCTCGCTGGGCCCGCGCGAGACCTCGATGTCGGCCACCTGCGCCAAACGGATCGGCGCCGCGGCGGCGGCGTTGCGCTGCGCCTCGGTGCGGGAGCCGCCGAAGGGGTTGCGATTCTGCTCGTCTTCGAGGTTTTCGCCGTTGGAGCCGACCTGGCCCTCGATCTCGCGGGTGCTGCGCGGCGTGTTGACCACCAGGTTGCCGATGTCCGCCAGCGCGGCGCGGTCACTCTCGTCGGCGCGCACCAGAATGTCGATCTGGCGGTCGCCGTCGCGGTAGCGCGAGGCCACGTCGCCGCGAATCTTGTTGCGCAGGATCTGCGCCACGCGGTTCTCTTCCAGCCCCAGCCGGGCCAGCCGCTCGCGGTCGAAGCGGATCTGCACTTCCGGGTTGCCGAGCTGCGTCGAGGTGCGGATGTCGCTGAGGCCTTCCACCGAGGTCAGCCGCGCCGCCACCTTGGCGGCGGCCGTCCGCTGGTCGTCCAGATCGAAGGCGAAAATCTCCACCTCGATCGGCGTCTTGAAGCTGAACAGGGTGGGCCGGCTGAAGGAGTAGACCGCCTCGGGGTAGGTCGCCAGCGACCGCCGGATTGCCTCGATCGCCGATTCCTCGGCCTCGTGGTCGTGCTTGTCGGCCATCACCACATAGAGCAGTCCGAAGTTCTCCTCGAGGTTTCGGTCGGAGAATTGGTTCTCCTGGCTGCCGCCGACGCTCGAGAAGACCTGCCCCACGCCGGGCAGCTCCTGGGCGCTCTTTTCCAGGTCCGCGATCACCGCGTCGGTGCGGTCGATCGGCGTGCCCTCCGGCATCTTCACCTCGAACGAGAACTCGCCTTGCGACAGCGGCGGAATCAGCTCGCCGCCCAGCGTTCCGGCCAGGGAGACGGCCAGCGCCGTCAGCGCCAGCGTCGCTCCGCCGACCACGCCCTTGTGGTCCAAGGCCCAGCGCAAGATCCGGGGATAGGAGTTGTTGAGGGAGCCGAACAGGGCGTCGAAGCCGTCGAGCAGCGGTCCCAGAATCCACAGGATCGCCCGTCCCGCCGCGCTCAGCGCTCGCCGAATGTCCAGCGTCACCGTGCGCGCCACGTCCACGAAGACGAACCGAAAAGCGGCCCGGATCGTAGAGACCACGCCGCCGCCGAACCGGCTCTCGACGCGCCCGGCGTACAGCGCTTGCTCCTCTTCCGACGGATCGCCGGCCTTCAGCGCCAGCGCCATGGGGATGAACGTCAGCGCCACCGCCAGCGAAGCCAGCAGCGAGAAGGTGATGGTGAGCGCTTGGTCGCGGAAGAGTTGGCCCGCGATGCCTTCCACGAAGATCAGCGGCAGAAAGACCGCAATCGTCGTCAGCGTCGAGCCCGTCACCGCGGCCGCCACTTCCTGGGTGCCCTTGGCCACCTGCCGGTCCAGCCGTCCGCCGCGCCCGCGATAGCGATCCACCGCCTCGAGCACGACGATGGAGTTGTCCACCAGCATGCCCACGCCCAGCGCCACGCCGCCCAGCGACATGATGTTGAGCGAGACGCCGGTCTGGAACATCAGCGCGAACGTCGCCATGATCGACAGCGGAATCGACAGCCCGATGATGATCGTCGAGCGCGCGTCGCGCAGGAACAGGAACAGGATCACCACCGCCAGCAGACCGCCCATCTGGGCCGCCGACAGCACGTTGTCCACGCTGGCCTGGATGAACTCGGCCTGGTTGAACACGACCGTCGTCTCGACGCCCTTGGGGAAGGTCTTGCCCTTCTTGAGCGTGTCGAGCCGCGACAGCACCGCGCGCGAGACCGTCACCGTGTTGGCGTCGCCTTCCTTGTAGATCGCCAGCTCCACCGACTCCTTGCCGTTGAAGCGGGTGATCACGCCGCGGTCCTTCACGCCGCGCCACACCTCGGCCACGTCTCCCAGCAGGATCGGCTTGCCCTGCTGGTCCCGCAGCACGATGCGGCGCATTTCGTCCACGGTCCGGAACTCGTTGAGCATGCGGACCAGGTAGTTGGCGTCGAGATCGTAGAGCGAGCCCGAGGCCTGATTGATGTTCTCCTGCCGCAGGACGTTGGTGACCTCGGTGATCGGGATGCCCAACTCGGCCAGCCGTTTCTCGTCGAGCTCGATGCGGATCTGCTCCTCGCGTCCGCCGCTCACCTTCACCGCGGCCACGCCCTCGACGGCTTCGAGGCCCTTCTTGAGGTCCTCTTCGGCGATCGTGCGCAGCCGGCTCAGGCTGACGTCGGCCGAGAGCTGCAGCCGCAGGATCGGGTCGTAGGTCGGGTCGAAGCGCAGGATGACGGGTTTGTCCACGTCGCGCGGCATCTCGATCAAGTCGAGCTTCTCGCGCACATCCATCGCGGCCAGATCCATGTTCTCGCCCCAGCCGAACTCGAGGATGACCTCCGAGCGGCCGGGCCGTGAAACCGAGCTGATGCGCGTGAGCCCCGACACCACGCCGACGGACTCTTCGACCGGCCGGGTGATCAGGGATTCGATCTCTTCCGGCGCCGCGTCTTCATAGTCGGTCTGGATCGTGAGCGACGGATAGGAGATGTCCGGCAGCAGGTTCAGCGGCAGCCGGTCGAGCGAGACCAGACCGAACAGCACCACCGCGACAAAAGACATGCCCACGGTGACGGGCCGGCGAATAGCGATTTCGGAGACGCTCATGGGATGCGGGGCGCTCCTGACGCCTACGAGTTCACGATGCGGGTCTTGTCGCCGTCCTTGAGCTTGCCCTGGCCGGCGACGATGATCTGGTCGCCGGCGGAGACGCCCGAACGGACCTCGACGGCGTCGCCGTCCTCATAGCCGAGCTCGACGGCTTGGCGCCGCGCCGTCTCGCCGTCCTTGACGAAGACGAACGTCTCGCCGTCGCGCTCGATGACAGCGCGCTTGGGGATCAACGTGGTCTCCTCGCGCGTATCGGTTTGGATACGCACCCGGACGAAGGCGCCCGGGCGATAGGCCGGATTGGTGGCGTGCAGCCGCACCGTGACCTTAACCGTGCCAGTCTGATTGTCGACGACCGGGCTCACCCGCTCGACTCGGCCGATCACGGGTTCCTCGGCTCCTTCCAGCAGAATCTCGGCCGACTGGTTCTCCCGCACGCGCCGCGAGTCGAGCTCGGAGACGAACACGTCGGCATAGAGCGGATCGAACGAAGCCAGGTTGAACAGCGGGTCGGCCGCCGTGATCGTCTGGCCCACTTCGACGCTGCGCTGCGTAATGCGTCCGGCGAACGGCGCCAGGATGTGCGTCTGGGCGATCTGCATCTCGATCCGGGCGATCTCGTTCTCGAGCTCCTCCACGCGGTACTGACTCTCTTTGACGACCACGCCTTGCCGCTTCTCATCGAGCTCCAGCTCGGCGAGCTGATTGCGCAGTAGGGTTACGTCGGTCTCGCTGACCAGTCCCTCGGCCAGGGCGTCGGCGTTGCGCTGCACCTCGGCGCGCTTGTGCTCGATCTGCGCCTGGTTCTTCTCGCGCAGGATCGCCGCGCTCTCGAGCTGCACCCTGGTCTGGGCCAACTGCTGACGGCCCTGCTCCAGGTTGATCTTCAGCTCCCGGTCGTCCAGCGTCGCCAGTTCCTTGCCCGCGCTCACATAGGCGCCTTCTTCCACCAGCACGCTGCGCACCACGCCGGCGGCCTGCGACTTGATCTCGACGTTGCGCAGGGCCCGCAGGTTCGCCGTCGACAGCACGTGCGAGGAGATCGCGCCGCGCTGGGCGACCGAGATCTCCACCGGCACACCCTCGTCCTCTTTCGCCTTGGCCTCTTCGCCCGGCTTGTCGGACTTGGCCGCCGCCTTGGTCTTGGGCTTGGGAGGCCAAGCCTTGAGGTCATAGTTCTGTTGTAGGTACCAGCCGCCCGCCCCGACGAGGGCGGCGACGGCCAAGAAACCATAAACCGCGGTGCGTGATTGCATAAAAGTAAACGCCGGCGGACCGGCCGATGAAGACACTACGAGCTTCGCGTCGAGGTTGTTCCCTCTATTACCTTCGTCGGGAGCCCGAAAAACCAGTTTGACGCAGCAACCTCGGTTTCGTGTACCCGGAACTTGCCCTGAAACGTATTTTGGCCTGACCGTCAGAATGTTTCGCGAAATCGCTGCACGAAAACACCCCTGACGCTGTCATTCCCTGTAGCGCGGCGGGAACTGATCTTTTCGACGCGCTTCGTTCGGGCCCGGACGACGTTTTCTTTCGACAACCGGCTAATCCGGAGGCAAAGGCCTGCGGGTTTGCCCCAGGAGGAAGCCCGTGCTCATTCAGCGCATCGTCCGTCTTCTACTGTGGATCATCGGCGTCCCGGCCACGCTTTACTATCTCGTGCCGGCCTTCGATTCGTCGACCGAGCATTCCCCTTATATTCTGCACGCGGCCGGAGCCGCCGCTGCCACCGAAGGAACCCTGGCGGTTCTCGACCTCGACGGCTCCGGAACCCAGCGGCTGTGTCCGCTCGAGCACACCGCCGTGCGGGCCCGCATCAGCGGCCACTTGGCGCGCGTGGACGTCACGCAACGCTTCAAGAACCCGTATGACGAGCCGATCGAGGCCGTCTATGTCTTCCCGCTGCCCGCCGCCGCGGCTGTGGATGAGATGACCATACGGGTCGGCGAGCGCACCATCCGCGGCCGCATCGAGCGCCGCGAGGAAGCCCAAAGAATTTACGAAGCGGCGCGCGACCGGGGCCAACTGGCAGCCCTGCTCGACCAGGAGCGCCCGAACATCTTCACCCAGGCGCTGGCGAACATCCGCCCCGGCGAGTCGGTCGAGGTAAATATTCGCTATGTCGAGACGCTGGTCTACGACGCCGGCTCCTACGAGTTCGCCTTCCCGATGGTGGTCGGCCCGCGCTACATGCCCGGCGATCCCACCGGCAAGCAGGCCGGCGGCTTCGCCCCCGACACCGGCCAGGTTCCTGACGCCTCGCGCATCTCTCCCCGGCCGGTCCCGCCGGGCATGCGCGCCGGGCACGATCTGTCGCTCGAGATCGAGCTCGACGCCGGCGTGGCCCTCCGTGGGCTGGCAGCCAAGAGCCACGAGATCCTCGTCGAGCGTCCGGCGCCGACGCGCGCGGTGGTGCGGCTCAAGGAGCAAGCCGTGATCCCGAACAAGGACTTCGTGCTGCGCTATGACGTGGCCGGCGAAGAGATCGGCGATGTCACGATGGCCTACCAGGACCGCCGCGGCGGCTACTTCTCGCTCGTGCTCGAGCCGCCCCGGCGCTTCACCGTCGAGGACGTGACCCCCAAGGAGCTGGTCTTCGTGCTCGACGTCTCCGGCTCGATGAGCGGCTTCCCCATCGAGAAGGCCAAGGAGACCATGAAGCTCGCGCTCGACGGCTTGTATCCGCGCGACGCCTTCAACCTGATCACCTTCGCCGGCGAGACCAAGGTGCTGTTCCCGCAGCCCGTCCCGGCCACGGCGGCCAACCTGGCCCACGCCCAGAAGTTTCTCGACAGCCGCGCCGGAGGGGGCGGCACCGAGATGATGCAGGCGATCCGCACGGCGCTCGAGCCGTCGGACGCGTCCGAGCGCGTCCGCATCGTCTGCTTTATGACCGACGGCTACATCGGCAATGACATGGCCGTGCTCGACGAGATCCGCAAGCACCCCAACGCCCGCATCTTCTCCTTCGGCATCGGCTCGTCGACCAACCGCTTTCTGCTCGACAAGATGGCCGAGCTGGGTCGCGGCGAGGTCGAGTACGTCAGCCTGCAAGACGACGGCTCGGCCGCCGCGCGCCGCTTCCACGAGCGCGTTCGCAATCCGCTGCTGACCGACGTGCAGCTCGACTTCGAGGGCTTGGAGGTCTCCGAAGCCTACCCCCAACGGCTGCCGGACCTGTTCTCTGCCAAGCCGGTGGTGGTGACGGGCCGTTTCGCCGCCCCGGCGAAAGGGACGATCGTGCTGCGCGGCAAGGTCTCCGGCGAGGCTTGGCAGCGTCGGATTCCCGTCGACTTCTCCACTGGTCTGGACCGTCACGACGTAGTGGCGACCCTGTGGGCTCGCGCCAAGGTGGCGGACTTGATGCAGCAGGACTTCGCCGGAATCCAGGGCGGCTCGCCGCGGCCGGAGATCCGTGAGGGGATCACCCAGTTGGGGCTGGACTACCGCCTGATGACGCAGTTCACCTCCTTCGTGGCCGTGGAGGAGTCGGTGGTCACCGAGGGCGGCAAGCCGCGCCGCGTGGAAGTCCCGGTGGAGATGCCGGAAGGCGTCAGCTACGAAGGCGTCTTCGGCGGCTGCCCCACCTGCCAGGTAGCGAACGCGCCGGCCGCCGTCGGTGGGATGAGCATGCTGCGGCAGGCCGTAGGGTTTGCCGGCAGCGCCCCGACGGCCGACCGGGCGGCGGCCTCGCCTCTGGTGCTGAAGTCCGAAGCCAAGCCCAAATCCGCGGCGGACGCCGACGCGGATGCGCTGGCCAAGCTCGACCCCAAGCTCCGCGCCCTGGTCGGCCAATCCGGCAAGCAGGTGGAGATCGAGGTCTGGCTGGCGGACGACTCCGCCGACCTGCTCGCCGCCTTGCGCGGGCTCGGCTATGTCGAGACCCAGGCCCCGAAGGTGGCCAAGATCCGTCGAGGCCGCATCGCCGCCGACAAGCTGCTGGCCTTGGCTCGGCTGGAAGGCGTCCGCTTCCTCAAGGCGATCTAAGCTTCGGACAATTTAATCCCGCCGCAACCGTAAAGCCCCTCCCCGGTAGGCCGATATCACTCAAGAGCCTACCGGGGCTGGGTGCGATGGACGAACAACAAGAAATCGTCACTGAATTCCTGATCGAAAGCGCGGAGAACCTCAACCAGCTCGATCAGGACTTTGTGGAGCTCGAGCAGAGTCCGGACGACCGGGAACTGCTGTCGAGCATCTTCCGCACGATTCACACCATTAAAGGGACGTGCGGTTTCCTTGGCTTTCATACGCTCGAAGCGGTCACGCATCGAGCGGAAAATCTACTGAGCCAGTTGCGGGAGGGGGAGCGGCGGCTGACGCCCGAGCTCACCACGCTGCTGCTCGAAACCGTCGACGTGGTCAAGGGTATCTTGGGCTCGATCGAGAAGACCGGCGGCGAGGGCGACGACCAGTACAGCGCCTTGCGCGAACGGCTCGAAGCCGTAGCCGACGCGCCGGACGGACTCGACGCCGCCGAGGCGGAGGACGATCTCGACGAAGCGGTCGAGGAAGCCGACGACGTCGAAGCCGAAGCCGATTCGATCGCGACCGCCGAGGACGATTCGAGCTCCGAGGACGACTCGGTCGTCGAGCTCACGCCTGCGGCTGCGCGAAAACCGGCGCCGCAAGCCGCGTCCGCTGCGCAGGAGCACGACGAAGAGCGCTCGGCGCACCCGCACCGGCTGCACGCCGCCGACGCCAACATCCGCGTCGACGTCGATTTGCTCGACAGCTTGATGAATCTGGTCGGCGAGCTGGTTCTGGCCCGCAACCAGATCCTGCAATATACCGACACGCAGGAAGACGCCGGCTTCACCGGGGCCTCCCAGCGGCTGAACCTGATCACCACCGAGCTGCAGGCCAACGTCATGAAGACGCGCATGCAGCCGATCCGCATCGTCTGGAGCAAGTTCCCGCGCGTCGTGCGCGATCTGGGCCAATCCTTCGGCAAGCAGATCGAGCTCGCCATGGAGGGCGCCGACACCGAGCTCGACAAGACGATCATCGAAGCGATCAAGGACCCGCTCACGCATATCGTGCGCAACTCCTGCGATCACGGCATCGAGAGCCCCGAGGTGCGCGTCGCCGCCGGCAAGCCGCCGCGGGGACGGCTGCTGCTGCGGGCCTACCACGAGGGCGGCCAGGTCAACATCGAGATCTCCGACGACGGCGGCGGTATCGACACCCAGCGCCTCAAGCAGAAGGCGCTGCAGAAGGGGCTGATCCAGCCCGAGCAGGCCGAGCGGATGAACGAGCGCGAGCTGCTCGAGCTCATCTTCCTGCCCGGCTTCTCCACCGCGGCCAAGATCACCAACGTCTCCGGACGCGGCGTCGGCATGGACGTCGTCCGCACCAACATCGAGAAGATCGGCGGCTCGATCGACCTGCACAGCCGGCTCGGCGAAGGCGCCACCATCAAGATCAAGATTCCGCTGACGCTGGCGATCATCCCGGCGCTGGTAGTCACCTGCGGCGGCGAGCGCTTCGCCATCCCGCAGGTCAACCTGCTCGAGCTGGTCCGGGTCGAGCCCGGCCAGGAGCAGCAGATCGAGCAGATCCACGGCTCGCCGGTGTTCCGCTTGCGCGGTAAGCTGCTGCCGCTGGTCTTTCTGCACGAGGTCTTGCAGCTCGAGCCGCAGGCCGAGGACGAGTCGGTAAACATCATCGTGCTGCAGGCCGACGAGCAGGCCTTCGGACTGGTCGTCGACGGCGTCAGCGACACCGCCGAGATCGTGGTCAAGCCGTTGAGCAAGCTGCTCAAGGGCATCAGTTGCTACGCCGGCGCGACGATCATGGGCGACGGCAAGGTCGCTCTCATCCTGGACGTGATGGGGCTGGCGCAGATGGGAGGAGCCTTGACCGAGACGCGCTCTCACGGCCGTTCCTCGGTCGAGTCCAGCCAGGACACGGCGCTGGACAAACAGGCCGTGCTGCTGTTCCGCTGCGGCGACCGTGATCGCCTGGCGGCGCCGCTGGCGCTGGTCGACCGGCTCGAGGAGTTTCCGCGCGACCGCGTGGAGCGCTCCGGCGGCCGCCTGGTCGTGCAGTACCGCAACCGCATCCTGCCGTTGGCCCCGTTGTCGGACACCATCGGCGGCGGAGGCGGCGGCTATGACGACGACAAGCTGCAGGCCGTGGTGTTCAGCTACGGCGATCGGCGGGTCGGCGTGGTGGTCGACGAGATTCTCGACATCGTCGAGGAGCAGATCCGCGTCCGCTCGGCCTCGAGCGAGCGCGGAATCCAGGGCACGGCGGTCGTGGGCGGCAAGGTGACCGAGTTCATCGACCTGCGCAGCGTGCTCGCCGGCTGCGACGAAGACTGGTTCGACGGCCGCAGCGAGGAGACCTCCCAGCCCGCGCGGGTGCTGCTGGTCGAACCTTCGGCGTTCGCCCGGGGCTTGATGCGCGGCGACCTCGAAGGCGCCGGCTACCGGGTCGTGGAGGCGATCCAGGCCGAAGACGCTCTCTCGCGGCTGCGGCGGGGCGAGTACGATCTGCTCGCCTGCAGCCTCGATCTGCCCGCGCCCGGAGCGGCGGCCCTAGTCGAACGCGCTCGGGCCCAGTCCGACCATGCCCGCCTGCCCGCTCTGGGGCTGGCCAACCCCGGCTCGACGACTCACGTCCCGGGATTCGACCGCTGTCTCGACAAGTTCGACCGTTCGGCGTTGTTACGCGCCGCCGAAGAGCTCACCGCGCCCGCCTCCGAGGCGGCAGGAGTCCTGCGATGAATCCCACCGCCGCCTCGGATGCCGCCGGGGAAGCCCGCAGCCGCCAGTACGCCACCTTCATGGTCGGCGACCTGTACTTCGGCGTGGATGTGTTGCAGGTGCAGGAGGTGCTGCGCTACCAGCAGATGACTCCGGTCCCCTGCGCCGATCGCGTCATCGAAGGCTTGATCAATCTGCGCGGACAGATCGTCACCGCCTTCGACGTGCGGCGCCGGCTCGGCCTGCCGCCGCGCTCCTCCGATCGCACTCCGATGAACGTCGTCATTCGCAGCGACGACGGCGCCGTGAGTCTATTGGTGGACGAGATCGGCGACGTCATCGAAGTCCACCCGGACACGTTTGAGGACCCCCCGCCGACCATCGGCCGCGCCGCGCGCGACCTGCTCTACGGCGTCTACAAGCTCGAAGACCGGCTCTTGCTGGCCCTGGCCGCTGACAAGATTCTCAAGGTCTAGCAACCCGACAACAACCCGTTTGGCCTGAACACAACCCTGATTCGAAGGAGCGTCCGCCCGCCATGGCCCGTACATCCACGAAGGACACAGATACGAGTTTGACGAAACTAGCCGCCGGCGTTTCCGGAGCCAAGCCGGCCCCGAGGAAAACCAAGCCCATGCCCACCGCTTCCACCCGCTCGAACGGCGCCGCTGTCGCCGAGGTCTCCGTCTCGGACCACGTCTTCCATCAGCTCGTCGAGAACGCGCCCACGGCGATGATGTGCGCCGATCTCGACTGCACCATCACCTATATCAATCCGACCTCGGCCAAGACGCTCAAGAAGATCGAGCGCTTGCTGCCGTGCAAGGTGGACGAGATCGTCGGCCAGTCGATCGACATCTTCCACAAGAATCCCGCGCATCAGCGGCGCCTGTTGGCCGATCCGTCGAATCTGCCGCACCGCGCCAAGATCAAGGTCGGCGAGGAAACTCTCGACCTGCTGATGAACGCGATGTACGACGAGAACGGCGACTACATGGGCGCCATGGTGACCTGGGAGCTCATCACCGAGAAGCTCGTGCTCGAGGCGCGCAGCGCCGACTTCCAGAGCCAAATCGAGGCCGTCAGCCGCACCCAGAGCGTCATCGAGTTCGAGCTCGACGGGACGATCCGGACGGCGAATGACAACTTCCTCAAGGCGATGGGCTACCGCTTGGAGGAGATCCAGGGCAAACACCACCGCATCTTCGTGGACGAGGCCTATCGCAGCAGCCCGGCCTACGGTGAGTTTTGGCAGAAGCTGGGGCGCGGTGAGTTCCAGGCCGGGGAGTTCCGCCGCATCAAGAAGAACGGCGACGAGATCTGGCTGCAGGCCTCGTACAACCCGATCCTCGACGCCAGCGGGCGGCCCATCAAGGTGGTCAAATACGTCTCGGGCGACATCACCGAGCAGAAGCGCGCCGAGCAGCGGCTGAAGGGGTCGGTCAACCAGATGCTCGAGGTCGTCAAGCTGGCCAAGGCCGGCGACCTGACCGTCGAGGTGCCCGTCCGCGGCTCCGACGCCATGGGGCAGATGGGCGAAGGCCTCGAAGGCTTCATCGACGACCTGCGCGGCACCATCACCCGCATGTCCGAGAACGCGCAGCAACTGTCGGCCTCGGCCGAGGAGCTCACCGCCGTCAGCCAGCAGATGGCCAGCAGCGCCGAGGAGACCTCCTCGCAGGTGACCGTCGTCTCGGCCGCCAGTGAAGAGGTGACCCGCAACGTGCAGGTGGCCGCCGCCGGCGCCGAGGAGATGTCGGCGTCGATTCGCGAGATCGCCAAGAGCTCGGCCGAAGCCGCCAAGATCGCCAAGCAGGCCGTCGATGTGGCCGAATCCGCGAACTCGACCATCAAGGACCTGGGCGATTCGTCGGTGGAGATCGGCAAGGTCATCAAGGTCATCACCTCGATCGCGCAGCAGACGAACCTGCTGGCGCTCAACGCCACCATCGAGGCCGCGCGCGCCGGTGAGGCAGGTAAGGGCTTTGCCGTGGTCGCCAACGAGGTCAAGGAGCTGGCCAAGCAGACCGCCCAGGCCACCGAAGACATCTCGCAGAAGATCGAAGCCATCCAGCAGGGCTCCAAGGGCGCCGTCGAGGCGATCGCCGAGGTCGGCTCGATCATCAATCAGATCAACGACATCTCCAACACCATCGCTTCGTCGGTGGAGGAGCAGACGGCGACGACCAACGAGATCAGCCGCAACGTCAGCGAGGCCGCTCGCGGTTCGGCCGAGATCGGCGAGAACATCACCGGCGTCGCTTCGGCTGCGGAGTCGGCCGCGCATGGCGCCAACGATACGCTCCAGGCCGCCAAGGGGCTGGCGACGATGTCGGCGCAACTGCAAGAGATGGTCAGCCGCTTCAAGGTCTGAAGGCTTGGCGCGCGACCGTCCGAGGCAACCCCATGCAACAGGCGCTCATTATTGACGACTCCAAGGCGATCCGGAGGATCCTGGGCGCCACGATACGAGAGCTCGGCTTCGATGTCGCCGAAGCCGGCAACGGGAGGGAGGCGCTCGAGGAGCTCGCGCGCCTCCCCGGCCCCGTCCGCCTGATCCTCGTCGACTGGAACATGCCGGAGATGAACGGGATGGAATTCTTGTTGGCCCTGCAAGGCCGCGAGCGCCATCCCGACACCAAAGTGATGATGGTGACCACCGAGACGGCCATTGACCAGATGATCAAGGCCCTCGAGGCCGGCGCGGACGAATACATCATGAAACCGTTCACGCGCGATGCGATTGTCGACAAGCTGCGGCTGCTCGGCATCGTCAATTAAGGCAGGTCTCGAAGATGAGAATGTCGCCCGCAGCGCAGGTTGGCGCTCACTCGCTGGGACGGACGGCCAGAGTCCTGATCGTGGACGATTCCATCGCCACGCGACGGCTGATCTCGATGGCGATGTCTTCGGAAGGCGGCATCGAAGTCGTCGGCTACGCCCCCGACGGCGCCATCGCGCTCGAACAGGTCGAGAAGCTCAACCCGGACGTGGTCACCCTCGACATCGAGATGCCGCAGATGGACGGCTTGGAGACGCTGCGGCGTTTGAAGAAGCAGTTTCCAGGGGTGAGGGTGATCATGCTGTCGTCGCTGACCCAGCGCGGCGGGCGTCATACGCTGGAGGCGCTGAGCCTCGGCGCGGACGACTACGTCGCCAAGAACAATGACGGCGTCAGCTTCGAGGCCTCCATCGAAGCGCTGCGCAGCGAGCTGATCCCAAAAATCCGGCAGTTCTTCGACGCTCAGCCGCGCGTGTCGCCGGCGACGGTTCGCCGGCTTGCGCCCCCCTCCGGCGAAGCCTTCCGGCCGGCGCACCGGCCGATCCGCATCGTGGCCATCGGCATCTCGACGGGAGGCCCCAACGCGCTGGCCGACGTGCTCCCGCGCCTGCCCGCGGACTTTCCCCGGCCGATCGTGATCACCCAGCACATGCCGCCGACGTTCACGCGGCTGCTGGCCGAGCGGCTCGACGCGGCCTCGAAAATCCGCGTCGAGGAAGCGACCAACGGCAGCGTGGTCGAGCCCGGAAAGGCGTTGATCGCCGCCGGCTCCTACCATCTGCGGCTGGAGCGCCGGCAATCCGACATCGTAGCCGTGCTCGACGACGGTCCTCCGGAGAACTCCTGCAAGCCGGCCGTGGACGTAATGTACCGGTCTCTGGTCGATCTGTACGGCTCGGGCGTGCTCGCCGTGATCATGACCGGCATGGGCCGCGACGGCCTGGCGGGAGCGGAGATGCTCAAGAAGCAAGGCGCCAGCGTCGTTGCGCAGGATCGCGATTCCAGCGTCGTCTGGGGCATGCCGGGCCACATCGTCGAACACGGTCTGGCCGACCAGGTCGTCGCGCTGAACCGGATGTCGGAGGTAATTCTCCGGTACGTCAAGTCCTAGCTCGCCCACGAGATGAATCTGATGAATGCCAACAGCGCAGTGGCGGCAGAGCCGAAGATCGAACCTCAGAACTATCGCTACCTCTGCGAGATGGTGTATCGCGAGTCCGGCATCGTGCTCGACGAATCCAAGCACTACCTCGTGGAAGCGCGATTGACCCCCGTGGCGCGCGACGCCGGCGCGGGCGACCTCAACGCCTTGTGCAACCTGATGCGGGCCATCTCCGGCCGGCCGCTGCGAGACAAGGTCGTCGAGGCCATGACGACGAACGAGACGCTGTTCTTCCGGGACATCAAGCCGTTCGACGCCCTCCGCCAGGTCATCCTGCCCGAGCTGACCGCCAAGCGCCGCCCGGTGCAGACCCTGCGGGTCCTCTCGGCCGCCTGCTCCACGGGCCAAGAGGCTTACTCACTGGCCATGTTGTGGAAGGAGATGAAGATCCCCGGCTGGGATCTCGACATTCTGGGCATCGACCTCTCCGACGAAGTCCTCGACAAGGCCCGCGGCGGCCGCTACCAGCAGTTGGAGGTCAATCGCGGGCTGCCGGCGATGTACTTGGTCAAGTATTTCCAGCGCGACGAGGCGGTTTGGCAGATCAAGTCCGAGATCCGGTCGATGGCCCGCTGGCGCAAGTTCAACCTGCTCGATGATCTGACGCCCTTGGGGACCTTCGACCTGATCTTGTGCCGTAACGTCTTGATCTACTTCGACCAGCCCACCAAGTCCCGCATTCTCGGAGCGTTCCGAGGCCGCCTTATCTCCGGCGGCTATCTGTTCCTCGGCGCCAGCGAGACGACCCTCAACCTCGACGACAAGTTTCTGCGCAGGCAGGTGGCGTCGGCGATCGCTTATCAGAAGCCTTGAAGTCCGTGGAGGCAAACGCCATGACCAAATCTGAAACGCAGGAACCCATCGCTGTCGGGGATTCCGTGAACCTCGACGAGCACGCGGAGTTGGCCGCTTCGCTGGTGCATGACGTCTTTTCGACGATGCTCGATACGGAGGCCGCGCCCGACCCGGCTTCGGCCGACCCGGCCCGCCGCTACCCCGTCGTCGGCGCCATCTACTTCGCCGGCGGCTTCAAGGGAGCCGTGCTGATTGAGCTGGAGCATTCGCTGGCCTTCGAGGCCACCGCCCGGCTGATGGACGTGCCCCGCCCCAGCCGCGTGGACGCGGACGTACGGGACGCCGTGGGCGAGCTGGCGAACATGATTGCCGGCAACCTCAAGGCCATCCTCCCGCCGGAGACGATGATCTCCATGCCGTCCGTGGTCGAAGGCAGCGACTTCGTGGTCTCGGTGGTGGGCGCCAACTCGTCGAGCCGCATGGCGTTCTCTTCGCCGCACGGCGCGATGAGCCTGACGCTGGTCGAGGTGAACCGTATGCGGCGGCGCTGATCCCTGCCGTCCCGCCATGCTCTAATCGGGAAGTGCGCATCGCGACCTGGAACGTCAACGGGCTGCGCGCCCGCCTCGATTTCGTCCGCCTCTGGCTGGAGTCCCGCCGGCCTGACATCGTCGGTTTCCAGGAGCTCAAGCTCGAGGACGAGCAGTTCCCGCACGAGCTCTTCGCCGAGATCGGCTATCACGCCGTCACCCACGGCCAGAAGAGCTGGAACGGCGTAGCCATCCTCACCCGCGAGCCCGCCGAGGTTCTCGAGCGCGGCCTGATGGGCCAGGAAGACTTCGGTTCCCGTTTGATCACCGCCCAGTTCGAAGACATCCGCTTCACCACGGTCTACGTGCCCAACGGCAAGTCCGTCGAGCATGAGGACTACCCCAAGAAGCTGCTCTGGCTCGAGGCCCTGCGCGACGCCCTGGCCGCCGCCGGCCACGCCGACCACCCGGCCGTGCTGTGCGGCGACTTCAACATCGTGCCGGCCCCGATCGACTCCTGGAACGAGGCCCTGCTGGCCGGCCACATCTTCCACACCGACGCCGAGCGCACCCGCTACCAGGCGGTGCTCGACACCGGCTGGTCAGACCTGTTTCGGCATCTGCACCCGGCCGAAAAACAGTTCTCCTGGTGGGACTATCGAGGTGGGGCGTTCCACCGCCGCATGGGCCTGCGGATCGATTTCTTGTTGGGGTCCCGTAGCCTGCTCGAGCGCGTCGAGTCGGTCCAGATCGACCGGGAGTTTCGCAAGAAGCAGGACGGCCTGACGCCGTCGGATCACGCGCCGGTATTCGCCGACCTGACTTGATCGGCCGGCAGGGAGGCTTCGCCGAGGATCGACGCCCCCAACAAGCCTTCCATGCCCGTGCGCCGCAACGCCTCGTAGTAGGCCCGCGCCAGCCAAGCGCCCGGGCGGCAGAAGGCGAGGTACGGGCAGGGTTCGAGCTCTCGGGTCGTCAGGCGAATTTCGGCGAAGCCGGCCGGACCCAACGCGCGCCGCAGGGCGCCGGGCGTGTTGAGTCGGTACCAGGTGGGGAACACGTCGTCCTCGTCCACGCCGCGCGTCGCCTGGAGGATGCGGCGCTTCCAACTCGTCGGCAGAGCCCGCGAAGCCAGCGCCGCCGGGTGCCGGGCGTTCGGCGTCAAGAACAGGAGCCGCCCGCCGGGCCGCAGCACGCGAGCGGCCTCCCGCAAGAACGCCCGCGGGCGCTCGACGTGCTCGAAGACGTAGCGGGCCAGCACCAGATCCGCGCAGCGGTCCTCCAGGGGCCAGCGTCCGGAGGCCGTGGGCTGGTGCACGGCCTCGGCCCAGGGGTGGTTGCGCGCGGCCGGGTCCGGGTCGACGCCCCAGAGCCGCACGTGCGGGTAGAGCCGCCAAGGGAACGGCGCCACCGCGCCGTCGCCGCAGCCGACCTCCACCACGGTATGCGCCTCGTCGACGGCGCGCGCCACCAGCGCGTGGTAGGCTTCCCAGTCCTTCGTCCAGCTCGCTTCCGGGCGCCGCGTCATCCCAAAGGTCTCATCGGGCGGGGAGGCTCGGGGCGTTAGCTTCCCGGCGAAACCCTGGTTCGAAGGGCCCAGCCCGGTGGTATGATCTCCAACGATGGCCACGGCCCTCGCCAGCCACCAGGAAGTGCGCCTCGTGGATCTGCGGGATCTCCGCGGGGCCGATCTGGAGCCGTTGCTGGCCGGTCAGGCGCGGCGTTGGCGCGAGACTCTGCACTGGGACTTCGCCTCCGCGCAGGGCATCATCCGGCGCTTTCTCGACGGGCGCAACCTCTACGGCTACGCCCTGGCTTCCGGCGGCCGGCTCACCGGCTATTGCTACTTCATCTACGAGGCGGGCAAGGCGCTGCTGGGCGACCTGTATCTGGCCTCGCCGGAGCTCGACCCGCTCGGCGAAGAGCTGCTGCTGCGCCGCACGCTCGAAGCCGCCGCCGTCTACCCCGGCGTGCGCCGCATCGAGGGGCAATTGCTGGACTTCGCCGGCGATCCTCGCGGACGCCTGCTCTACCAGCGGCCGCTGGAGGTCTTCGAGCGGCTTTACATGGTGCGTCCGGACCTGGCGACGTTCCACGCTCCGGCCCTGGAGCGGCGCACGGGCCGGCTGCGGCCCTGGCGCGACTCCGATCTCGAGGGCGCGGCGCGGCTGATCGCTGAAGCCTACGTGGGACACGTCGACAGCCGCATCAACGACCAGTACCGCACGCCCGAAGGGGCCGGGCGGTTCGTCTTCAACACCATTCACCACACCGGCTGCGGCAGCTTTCTGGCCGGCGCCTCGATCGTCGCCGACCGGCGCTTCCGCTCGAGCCCGCTGGGCGTTTGCCTCTGCACCCGGGTGGCCTCCGACGCCGGCCACATCGCGCAAATCTGCGTCGACGCCTCGGTGCGCCGCCACGGCTTCGGCCATGGCCTGCTGCGCGAGTCGCTGCTGGCGATGGCGCGCATGGGATTCAACGTGGCGAGCCTGACGGTGACGGCCAGCAACGTCGGCGCCGTGCGGCTCTACCGGCAGTTGGGCTTCGTCGAGTGGAGACGCTTTCCGGCCTTCGTGTGGGAGGCCGACTAGGTGGCGGGGAGCGCGGACCGCATCGCCGTCGGCGTGGGAGCGGCCTCGCTGCTGGCCTTGGCTCTCGGCTTGGCCGGGCAGCCGCGAGCCTTCAGCGCGGCGGCCGTCGTGGTTGTCATGCTTCCGCTGGTCTACGGCTGGAGCCGCCGCGGCTCGCTGCGCCCCGTGTACGGTTCCCTCACGGCTTGCGCGCTACTCTACATTGCGCTGCTGCTGGCTACTTTCGCCCTCGATCGGCCCGACGAGCCGTCGCCGCGGCTGTTTTGGGGCTTTCCGGAAGCCACCGCGGTCTTCGTCTATCTGATCTGGCCCCTGGGAGCGCTGCCGGCCCTGTTGTACGGCCTGCGCTTTCCGCGGGAGGTCCTGCCGGAGCAGGATCTGACCGAGTTCCTCGCACGCTACTCCAAGCGCCGCTCGGGCGACCGACGCGCCGCTGACCGACATGGCGCTTGAATCCCCCTACATCCTCGGCTGCGTGGTCGGCTACCTCCTGGTCTGCTTTCTCATCGGCGCTTGGGCGATGGGGCGGACGCATTCGATTTCCGACTTCCTGGTCGCCGGCCAGACCCTCGGCCCCGTCGTCGTCGTGGTGGCGGCCATCTCGAGCGTGATGAGCGGCTTCGGCTTCGTGGGCGGGCCCGGCCTGGTGTTCGAGGCGGGCATGAGCTCCCTGTGGATGACCTTCGTGGCGCCGCTGGGGGCCGGCGTCTCGTGGATACTGCTGGCCAAGCGGCTGCGGCTGCTGTCAGAGGCGCGCGAGGTGCTGACCTTGGCCGACGCCGTGGCGGCGCGCTACGGCGAAGGCGTTCCGCGGCTGCTAATGGGGCTGGCGGTGCTGCTCGGCGTGCTGGGCTATCTGGGCACGCAGATCATGGCCCTGGGCTTCGTGTTGCGGGCGGTGCTCAACGTGGAGCTGCCCTTGGCGATGGCGATCGGCGTCGGCGTGCTGGCCTTCTACAGCGTCGCCGGCGGCATCATCGCCGGCGTCTACACGGACTTGTTCCAGGGAGTCATCATGGCCTTCGCCGCCGTGGCCGTCTGCTGGCGCTCGCTGGAGGCGACCGGCGGCATGGCGGCCATCAGCGAGACGCTGTGGCAGACCGATCCGGCGCTGATCGGACCCTGGGGCGATCGCGGGCCGCTGACGGCGCTGAGCTGGTATCTGTTGTTTGCGCTCGGCGCCGTCGGCCAGCCGCAGGCCATCACGAAGTTCCTGATGCTCAAGGACGTGCGCGACCTGCGTTGGGGGGCGCTCCTGTTCGGCGCCGGTTACGTGGTGCTGAGCCTGCTGTGGATGAGCGTGGGCCTGGCGATGCGGGCGCTGGTGGAGCGCGGGGCGCAGGCGCCGCTGGCTTCGCCCGATGAGGCCGCCCCGGCCTTCCTGCTCAGCCACACGCCGGAATGGTTGGCCGGCATCGTCTTCGCCGGCTTGCTCGCCGCTATCATGTCCACGGCCGACAGCTTCGTCAACATCGGCGCCGCTGCCGTCGTGCGCGACATTCCCACGGCGCTGTTCGGCCGCCCGGCTGTGGCGGAGCTGTTCTGGACCCGCGTCGCCACCGGGCTGCTGTTGGCCGCCTCGGCCGTCTTCGCACTCTACATGGAGAATCTGGTCGCTTTGCTGGGGACCTTCGGCTGGGGCACCTTCGCCGCCGCCATCGTTCCCAGCGTGGCGTTGGGTCTCAACTGGAAACGCGCCACACGGGCCGGCTGCGTGGCGTCGATCATCGTCAGCCTCCTGCTGAACTTTGCGCTGGAGCTGGCCGCGCGCTTCGAGCTCTACCAAGTTCCCGGCGGCGTGGCGACCGGCTGCGTGGCCTTGTTGGCGTCGCTGGCGGCGTTCATCTTCGTCTCGCTCTTGACTCCGCCGCCGTTGCTCCACGATGATGTAGCCGCCGTGATGGACCTATGAAATTTCAAGCTTGACGGGAGGGGTTTGGGCGTGTTGTAGAATGGGATCGCACGTTTGAGGGGACGCGCTATGGCGGCGCTGTCCCCTCTTGTCGATTGCGCCCGTGTGAGGGAGTTTCGTGGACCAAGAGTCGACTAGACCGCTCCGGGATCAGGATCAGGTTGATCGGTTTCTCAGGGATCTCGACACCGCCGAGATCGAGGCCATCGACGAGACTGACGACACGGAAGAAGAAAGCGCCGAGGGTGAAGCCGCCGAGTCTGAACCCGACCGGACCATCGAGTACGAGCCAGGCCCGCACGACCAGTCCGCCGACCCTGTCCGCAGCTACCTGCGCCAGATGGGCGCGACCTCGCTGTTGACGCGCGAAGGCGAGGTTGCCATCGCGCGCCGCATCGAGCGAGGTCGCCGCGTCATCCGGCGGATCGTGTTCACCAATCCCATCTCGTTGCGAAGGCTGCTGGAGGTTCCCGGCTGCCTGGACCGAGGAGAGCTGTCGGTCCGCGAGGTCTGCGCCTTCGACGATCAGACCGATCAGGACTGGACCGCCCGCCGGGAGCGGCTGGATCAGGACATTCGCGCCCTGGCCGAGCACCTGGAAGAGATCCAGAAACTCGAGAAGAAGCTCGAAGCCCTGCCTCAGCAGAAGCGCGTGGAAGTGCGGCGCCTCGGCTGGAAGCTGGCGCGCGGTCGTGTGGACGTTTGCCGACTGCTGCGGGGCTCGCAGCTCGCCACCGAGCAGGTCGAGCGGCTGACCGTAGCGATCGAGCGCGTCGCCAACGACATGCGCGACCTCGAGCGTCGGCTCACGCTCGCGCAGCGCGAGATCGAGCAGACCCAGGCGGCCGGCGGAGCGCAGCTTCGCGCGCTCAAGGCGACCGAGAAGCAGATTCGGGAGCAGGTCAAGGCGCTCGAAAAAGAGGCCGGCGTGCGTTCGCCGGACCTCCGCACCGCCGTGCAGCGCATCCGCGCCGCGCGGGAGGTGGCCGGGGCCGCCACGCGCGAGCTCATCGAGGCCAATTTGCGCCTGGTGGTCTCGATCGCCAAGCGCTACGTCAATCGCGGCATGCACTTCCTGGACTTGATCCAGGAGGGCAACATCGGGCTCATGAAGGCCGTCGACAAGTTCGAGTACCGTCGCGGCTATAAGTTCTCGACCTACGCGACCTGGTGGATTCGGCAGGCCATCACGCGCGCCATCGCCGACCAGGCTCGTACGATCCGCATCCCGGTGCATATGATCGAGACGATCAACCGGCTGGTGCGCACCCAGCGCATCTTGGTGCAGGAGCTCGGTCGCGAGCCGACGGCCGAGGAGATCGGCGAGGCCATGGAGCTTCCGCCCGCCAAGGTGCGCAAGGTCATGAAGATCGCCCAGGAGCCGATCTCGATCGAAACGCCCGTCGGCGAAGAGGACGATTCGCACCTGGGCGACTTCATTGAGGACCAGGATCAGGAGTCGCCGGCCGAAGCCGTCATCAACCTGAACCTGCGGGACCAGACCGCCGAGGTGTTGCGCACGCTCACCGAACGCGAGGAGAAGGTCATCCGCATGCGCTTCGGGCTCGAGGACGGCAGCGAGCACACCCTCGAAGAGGTCGGCCAGAGCTTTGCGGTCACGCGCGAACGCATTCGCCAGATCGAGGCCAAGGCGTTGCGCAAGCTCCGCCACCCCAGCCGCAGCCGCCGCCTGAAGACCTTCATGGACGGGCGCGGACCCGTCTGACCCCCTGCAGCTAGAGCGGCCGCCGGCGCGAGTACTCGTGGACGACTCCGCCGTCCACGTCGTGCAGCCGGATGGTCGCGACGCTCTCGGCGCCCTGCCGCTCGATCGTCACCGACGCAAAGCCGCCCTTCTGGCGATGGAACAGGTGGTACTCGGGCTCGAACCCCGGGCTGCCTCCGGCGTGCGAGTCGCTCGCCGGGCCGCAGCCGATCTCGTGGAGTCCCAGCCCCGGATAGACCGAGTGATACTGCCAGTGCCGATCGCCGGCGATGAGCAGGAAGTTGTCTCCCAGGTCGGTCAGAAAGCGGCGGATCTCGCGGCCCTCGGTGCGAAAGGCGTCGTTGGCGTGGTTGTCGGCCTTGCCGGAGCGATCAGGCCCGACGATCGGCGTGGGGTTCACGAGGATGCGCCAGCCGGCCGTGCTGGCCGAGATGGTCTCCTTGAGCCAGCGCTTCTGGCGTTCGCCGTAGATCGTCTTGAAAGGGCCGTCCTTGCTGCGGTTGGGCGAGCGGAACTCGCGAACCTCCGTCAGCCATATCTCCGCCAGCGCACCCCAGCGCACGTTGCGGTACGGCCTCTCCGACTGTGGGTTGTTCAGTCGAAAGATCTTCAAGCCTTCGGCAAAGGTGAGCTCGCCGAGCGGCTCCATGCCGGGGTAGGCCTCGTCTTGCAGAATGTCGTGGTCGTCCTTCTCCCAATAGGCGGGCACCAGCGCGTGGAACTCGTATAGCCACGGCAGCTCATACATCCGCCGCCAGCGGTTGAGCGCTTGCCGGTAGGTGACCGCTGAAGCTCCGCCGCGGTCGAGGTAGACCGTGTCGCCGGTGAGCACGACGAAGTCGGGCTGTAGCGCCTGCATCGCCGGATAAATCTTGAAGCCCCTGGTGTCGTCGATGTGGTCGTAGCGTTGGCAGGTGACCACGGTGAAGACGACGCGCGCCGGCTGATCCTCGGCCGGCGCGGTCCGGAAACGCCCGACTCTGGGCTTGTGCGCCGGACGGCCCTCCAGGTCTCGGCCCTGCACCTCGAACTGGTACTCCGCGCCGGGCTCCAAGTCGTCGAGCTCGAACTGATGGGCGTAATCGTCGCCCTCGTCCACGTCTTCCCAGTCCGACCAGTCGGCCTCTTGCAGCGAGGGGTTCCTGGAGAGCCGGAAGCGCATCTCCATCTCGCCGCCGCGCAGCATATTGGCCAGAGCCCTGCGCCAGTTCCGCGGCCGGTTGGGGTCGTACCCCTGCGTGGGCGGAACCCGGGCCCACAACACGGCGCTATGGGCGGTGACCTCGCCCACCTTCACGCCGATGCCGATCACCCGCTGCGCCATCTTCGGCGAAATCGGGCCCGGCGCTTCGGGGTCTTGCCCTGGCAGGACGGCCGCTACCGCCGTCGCCAAGACCGCGGCGCAGACCATCCCCATGGATTTCGATCGTCCCATCCAGACCGCAGGCTACCGAATGCAGCCCCGCGCGCGCAGGTCCGCCGGCTTCGGCGGGGTCTGCGCTGTATCGAGCCCTACCAGGGCATCTGCCGCTTGGAGTACTTGCGGCCCTTGTCGGCGGTCTCCGGTCCGCCGCCCGCACCGATCATCACGCCCTCGTCGATCATCGCCGTCACGTCGCTTTCGCGCACCGTGTTGAGGAAGGCCAACCCGTTCTTCTTGCAGGCCGCCAGCACCTTGGCGCGGGCCTCGCGCATCAGCGGATGCAAATCCTCGTTGGCGGCGTGGCCGTCGGGCAGGTTCAATGACATGCCCATATCGCCCGGGCCCCATTCGGCGAAGCCGATGCCGGGCACCGCCGTCACCAGCTCCGCGTTGGCGAGGGCGTAGCGGTCCTCCACCTTCAGCCCCAGCAGGAACTCCCCATTGGGGTTGAGCGGCCAGGGGTCGGCCACCTTCGTGTACTCCGACGACGAGATGCCCCAGATCTGCGAGGCGTAGCCCTGGCTGCCGTTGCCCAGCAAGCCCTCTTCCAGCCCCGGAACCCTCGGTTCCGCGTGCGGATACCGCGAGGCGCGCACCATCCACTTGATGGCCTCGGGGTCGCGGGCGTGGCACAGCAAAATGCCGTGGACGCCGC
Organism: Acidobacteriota bacterium; assembly: GCA_016125275.1. GTDB lineage: Bacteria > Acidobacteriota > Terriglobia > Bryobacterales > UBA6623 > RI-231. The sequence continues at coordinate 333,776 of WGMB01000007.1, forward strand.
AAGCCAGCGTCTGCTGGACGACCCAGAAGTTCGCCCGCATGTGCATCTCGTCCACGCCCAGCACCGGCAACGTGCAGATGACCGCCGGCGTGCGGTGGCCGCTCTTGGTGGGGCCGCCGTCGACCAAGCCTTTCATGAAAGCCCGCAGCGCGGTAAAGTCCAGCGCGCCGTGCTCCATCTCATAGTTGATGTAGTCGGCGTAGGTCTGGGCCGAAGCCTTTCCCTCTTCGTATCCGCCGTGGCCGCCGGTGTAGTAGATCGGCTGCTTGGCCTCCAGCAACTCGATCGCTTTGTTCACCCTCTTGGGTTTCCAGGAGCCGGCGGCGGAAGACGGGCTCGCCGCCACGCCGGCCGCAGCGGCGGCGACCAACGGGGTCGTGAGAAATTGCTTGCGGGTCATCGTCCGTGAACAATACTCCAGAGGCTGAGTGGAGTCAAGAGACTCTCTCGTCCCGCCCCCCAATCTCTCGTTGTCTATAATCAGCCCGAAACCCGCCATGCAGAAACCCAGCCGCCGCGAGGCGCTCGTGACGATTGCCGCGGCCGCCGCCGCAACCCAAGCCTGTTCCGGGGACGGCGCCGCCGGTTCCTCCCTCTCCGCTGAGGAAGTTCGGCGACTCGGCCTGGCGCTCGACACCATCCTGCCCGCCACCGACACCCCCGGAGCCGTCGGCGCCGGCGTTCCCGAGATGATCGCCTACGACGCCGGCTATCACCCTGACCTGCTCGAGAGGGTCCGCAAGCTGCTGGCGACCTTCGACCAAGCCGGCTTCTTTGACCAGGACGCCGCCGGCCGCGATGCCGTGATGATGGCGATGATGGACGGCGACGAGGCTCGCCGGGCGGCCTTCGAAGACGCCAAGTCGCTGGCGATCGACTACTACTACAGCACCGAAGTCGGGCTCGCCCAGGAGCTGGGCTATCAGGGCGGGACCTATCTGGCGGAATTCCCCGGCTGCACCGACGAACATCTGGTGGAGGGCGCCTGAGCCATGGCCTACGAAGACGTCGATGTAGTGATCATCGGCTCCGGCGCGGCCGGCGGCATGGCCGCCTGGAACCTCACCCGCAAGGGCGCCAAGGTGCTGATCCTGGAGGCCGGCGAGAAGTTCGACCGCGCCGACTTCTGGTCTCACGTCAAGCCCTGGGAGGCTCGCGAGCGCTACAAGCGCGGCGAGCATCCGCCGGATTTCGAAGGCCTGCCCCTGAAGGAGAGCCCCTACGTCGTCGAGCCGGGGCAAAAGTTCCTGCTGCGGCGCGTGTGGGGCGTGGGCGGCAAGACGAACATCTGGGGCCGCGTGTCGCTGCGCTTCTCGGACTTGAATCTCTCCGAGCCCGCCAAGGACGGCTGGGAAATCCCCTGGCCCATCACTTACGCCGAGCTCGCTCCCTACTACGACAACGTCGAGAAGCTGATCGGCGTCTGCGGCGGCGACGACGACTCGCCCTTCCTGCCCGGCTCGAAGAACCATCTGCGTCCGCCGAACCTGCGCTGCGGCGAAGTGCTGATGCGCCATTTCGGCAAGAAGGCCGGCTACAACATCGTGCACGGCAGGCGCGCGGTGCTCACCGAGCCCTACCACGGCCGCGCCCAGTGCCACTTCTGCGGAGCCTGCGGACGCGGCTGCGACATCGGCGCCTTCTTCAACTCCTACGACTATTTGCTGGCTGATGCGCTCGATACCGGCAAGCTCGAGATCGTGCAGAACGCGATCGTCTCGCGCATCTTGACCAACGGCGAAGGCCGCGCCGACCGTGTGCAGTACTTCGACCGGCTGACCGCAAAGGAGGTCCAGGTCCCGGCCAAGCGCGTGATCGTGGCCGCCTCGGCCGTGGATTCCACCCGCATCCTGCTCAATTCCAAGTCCACGCGCCACCCCAACGGCCTCGGCAACGGCTCCGACGTCATCGGTCGGTACCTCGTGGAGCAGATGCGCTTCCACATCATGGCCTTCGCGCCGCAACTGGTGGGCCGCCCTGCCACCAACGACGACGGCATCTCCGGCGGACACATCTATATGCCGCGCTTCGAGACGACCGAATCCAAGCGCGACTACCTGCGCGGCTTCGGCGTGCAGTTTTGGGGCATGGGCTGTGGCGCCGGCGCCGGCTACGCCAAGTCGCTGCCCGGCTTCGGCAAGGACTGGAAGAAGTCCGTCAAAGACCACTATCCCTCGCTGGTGGCCTTGCATCCGTACGGAGAAGTGCTGCCGTACAAAAACAACCGCATCACCGTGGACGAGGACCGCAAAGACCGCTTCGGTACGCCGCTGCTGCGGATCTCCTATCAGCTCGGCGACAACGAGCGGAAGATGGCCGAGCGCATGTACGACGTGGCCGAGGAGCTGCTGCACGCCATGAAGGCCGAGCCGCTGCCGTACAAGCGCGGCGACATGGACGAGCTGGGCAGCGCCATCCACGAGCACGGCTGCGTCCGAATGGGCGACGACCCCAAGCGTTCGGCTCTGGACAAGAACCTCAAGATGCACGAGGTCGACAACGTCTGGGTGATGGACGGCTCTTCGTTCCCCACGCCCACGGAGAAGAACCCGACGCTGACGATTCTGGCGAATTGCTGGCGAGCCACGGACTATCTGGCGGCGCAAATGAAGAAAGGCGAGGCGTAAGACTCGATACAGCCCGTCAATAGTCCGGGTTCCGCTCCATCCCCCGCGCGTGATAGTCTTGAGGCCGGGCGGGGGAATTCGTGTGATTGTTTCGAACCGGTTGCGGCCCTTGACCGCAATACTTCGGACATTTCCGTCCCTTTAGAACAGACATAGCATTTTCGGGTTTGGCGCCGGGAGGCTTCTCCATGGCGTTTGCCGGAAGCGCCTGCATCCGACCGGAGGATGCGGTTGAGCCGGGTGTGGAATTGGGGGGGAGACGATGGTGAGACGGCTTGGTTTTTTGGCGGTTCTGCTTTTGCTGCTGGGCGGGGGTGAGCGGGCTGCTGCGGAACTTCAGATCTACTGCAGCGAGATCGCCACACCGGCGCAAGTCAAGGCCCAAGGGACGGCCGAGCCCCTCGGAGATATCCTCATCCTCTGCAACGCCAGCCGCTATCCGCCGGCGCCCACGGAGTTGCAGATCGACATTCAAGTGACCCTCAACTCCACGTTGGCTAATGCGGACCTAGGCAACGGCATCACCAGCGCCGTCCTGACTGTCAACGAGAATGAGTGTGAAACCCCGGCCGCGACCGGTGGAACCTACTCGAGCTGCGGTGCGCCGGATTCGCGGTTTCAGGACCCGCAATCGGGTCTCAAGACCGCCAACAACACGCTGAAATGGAAGTCGGTCCGATTCCCGGTCCCTGGTGCGCCGGCGACGGGCGGAGCTGGTTGTTCGGACTGTTATCCCATCATTACCGTATTGCGTCTCACCGGAATTAGGTCGACCGTCCCCGAAGCGGAGGTTGTGGCGTCTCTTTCGATCACCGGTTCACAGGAACTCTACTTTCTCAATAAGAAACTCGTGGTCGGGCGCGCTTCCGATACGGTCGGGGGCGACTATGGCAACGCGTCCCCCGGCGAGTCGGGCACGGCCTCTTGCGGCTTGTCCGCCGGAGTTCCGCCGCTCGACTCGGCGGGAACGACGGAGCGCCTCGGGTCAATCCTGCTCGATTGCAGCAACTTCACGCATCCGTCGTTCATCCCACAGCCCCAGGGACTGCTGTTTGACCTAGTTCTGGAGCTCAACGTCGACTTTACCGGGCCCACGTCCATCGAGCCCGATGGGACGGTGCTGACCGAGGTAACCCTGACAATCGACGGCGATCAGGCGGGAGCCTACTTGGCGGAGCTCGAGAGCCCAAGAAAGATCCGATTTCGCGAAGTTGCGCTTCCCTTTTCAGTCGATCATCCGTTGGCCAAGGCGGTGATCGACAACTTGATCGCGGACAGCTCTCAAGTGATGGCGGTTCCGGCCCCCGGAATGGCGACGGCTCTGGTCTCGGTGTCCGGGAGCAGGGCCCTGGCGATGTCCGTCAGCGAGCTGAACGTAGGCGTTCTAGGCGACGAGCCTTTCGATGTTAGCCACGATTTGGCAATTCCGCTTGAGTGTGGCGTTAACGCCACCCCGCTAGTGCTCCGAGCGCAGGCAATTACAAGCCTCCAGGCTGATATTGTCCTAACCTGTATTCATTCGGGCTTGCTGCCGGGTGACAACCCCACGTTCACGGCCGATCTTTTCTTGGACTTGAACGTCGATGTGACCAATAACATCGGATTCTCCGGCGCGGACCTGACGGACGCTGTGCTTGTGGTGAATGAGAATAACTGCTTCTCCCCAGCGGCCGCCGGTTCGACCTTTGGGTCCTGCGGCGCTCCCTTTCCAGAGATGCAGGACCCCCAATACGGTCGACTGATCAGTCCCCATCGCATCGTTTGGGAGGACGTGGCGGTTCCCGTCCCCGGATTCGATCCCGACGGCGGCGGGCCAGCCACCGCTTATCCGTTGGTCACGACGCTCAGGCTGACGGGAGTCCGTGGGAACAGCTCTCAACTGGGGATTCCGTCAGTCCCCAGCTTCCCGAGGGCGGAAGTCACCGCATCTCTCACCGTCGGAGGCACTGCAAGCCTAGCCCTCCGCACGAATGTCCTCGATACCGGACTCCCGCTTCTCGGAATGATCACGAGCCTTAGCCCCGGACCGGTGGTCGCCCAGCAGTGTCGCTCCGGCGAAGGCCAAACGGCGATTCGCCTCAATGAGGCCTTCACCAACGCGTTCAAGTTGGAGGGCTCCCCAGACTTCGTTTCCTACAACGCGCAGTGGGAGTCCGGCTACTATGCGCCGGGCTCGAACAACGGGGGCGGGGCTTCGCAGGCCACGCGGTTTCTTTTGCGGTTCGTCAATGTGCCTTCCGGGGTGCAGGTGGACCTGCCGCGGCACGTTGATACGGGGTCGGACCCCGCCGTCACCGGCGACGCGCTGGAGCTGCGGCTGCTGGAGGGGACCGACGAGCGAGGCGCCGGCGGAGCGCTCGTCGCCGGGGAAGGACTGCAGTCGGTCGCGTTGAGCTCCGGCACCGGCTCCGCCGTCTACGAAGTTGTCGACGAAGACCCATTCAGACTAGACACGATCGACATTCCCATCAGCGTAAGCTGGACCTCCGATACAGCCAACGGGATGCCTGGCCTGGGCGACGCCCGCGTGATCGCCACGTTGGCGCCGTTGAGCACGGTGCTGGAAGCCAGCGGGCCGGAGCCCGAACCTCGCTTCGTGGACAACGGCGGCGAGGGGCTGGTGTTCTTCTCTTCCGTCCCGTGCACGACGACGCTCTTGTTCTCCACGGTCAGCAACCAGCAAGGCTCCGACACGCGGATCGCGATAGCGAACACGTCCGGGTTGTCGGCGGGCGGCGAGGGGGAGGCTGGGGCTTGCACGGTGCACTATCACGGTGCGATGGAGGGCGGGGGGGCGGCTCCGTCGGATCAGACGTCGGTGATCCTGCAGCCCGGCGAGCAACTGGATTTCACGCTCTCCGGCGGCAGCATTGCGCAAGGCATTCCTGGCGCGCCTGGGTTTGCGGGCTATGTGATGGCGGAGTGCGAGTTCGATGGCGCAGTCGGCCGGTCGAACCAGGCCGCCCAGCAAGTTGAGATCGAAACTGCGCCGGAGACTGTCCTCCGTGACGCGCAGCGAGTGCGGCAGAGCCAAACACTGGGTCTGGTTCTGGATTTCGTCTCCGACCGGAATGACCTCGACACGGAGATCTCCGTGATCAACACGACGGAAGATTGGTTCGGAACGCAGCTCGAGAGCGGCCAGTGCTTCGTAAAGCTAGGGTCGACGGGTTTTCAGACGCCGGAGATCCTGGGCGGGGAGACCTACACGTTCCAAGTGTCGAGCATCTCGCCGGGCTTTGAAGGGATGGTCAGCATCGACTGCGCGTTCGCCGAGGCGCGGGCCTTCGCGAAGGTGACGCGCACGCCGACGCCGGGGCAGCCGGCGCCGCAGGCCTTCGGGCTGACCGCCGAGCGGCGGCCCGCCGCGGCAGGCTCCTCCACGCAGCTCCTGCTGCCGCACATCGACAGCCGCAACCGGCTGCACAGTTGGCTGGTGGTGACGAACACCTCGGTGGGCTTGGGAGCCTCGACGCCGACCGGCGGAACGTGCACGCTGAGCTACTTGGGCGACGCCGGCAGCCCGACGATTGCGCCGCAGACGCTGGCGCTGGCCGCCGGCGAGCAGGTGCGCTTCCGGCTCTCGGAAGGCTTGCCGGCAAAAGGGATCGCCTCCGCCTCGGACTTCTTCGGGTCGCTGGCGCTGAGCTGCGACTTTCCGCTGGCTCGGGCCACGGCGCTGAGCTTCGAAGGGACCGGCGGCCGATCGCGGGCGAGCTTCGCGCAGCAAGCCGAGGTGATCTCCGCGCCACGCAGCACGTTGGTGCACAGCGTGACCTTCCCCGGCTTGGCCGACACGGCCCAGCGCCAGCCGATCGTGACCCTGACGAACACGACGCTGGACGTCTTCGGCACGACGCCACAGGCGGGAAGCTGCCTGCTGGACTACCGCGGAACGGCGCCGGGCGGCGTGCCGTCGCCCACGGCGGTCAGCCTCGCCGCCGGCGAACGGCTGCGCTTCGCGATCAGCGAAGGGCTGGCGGCGAAGGGCGTCCCGGCGGCGCCGGGGTTTGTGGGATTCCTGGTCGCCACCTGCGACTTCCCGCTGGCTCGCGGACTGCAGTTTCGGCGCAAGGCCGTCACGCCGCTGCAGTTGAGCCAGCGGCCGGGCGTGTATCTGGACGGCGAGTGGCGGTTGGACGTGGACGGCGACGCGGTGTTCAACCCGGCCGTGGACAAGCGCATCTTCCTGGGCTTCCCGGGAGCGACGCCGGTGGTGGGCGATTGGAACGGAGACGGCCGCGACGACGTGGGCGTCTACGCCGGAGGTTTCTGGTTCCTGGACTTTGACGGTGACGCGAACTGGGATGGCGGGGTGAACGACAAGCTGTTCGCCTACGGCTTTGCGGGCGCTGAACCGGTGGTGGGCGACTGGAACGGAGACGGCCGCGACGACGTGGGCGTGTACGCGAAAGGCTTCTGGTTCCTCGACGCCAACGGCGACCAGTTGTGGGACGGCGGCGTGCAGGACACGCTGTTCGGCCTGGGCTGGCCGGGCGTGACGACGCTGGTGGGGGACTGGAACGGGGACGGTCGCGACAAGGTGGGCGTCTACGCGCTGGGCTTCTGGTTCCTGGACTACGACGGCGACGCGAACTGGGATGGCGGGGTGGTCGACCGGCAGTTCGGCTGGGGCGGCTGGTCGGGGATCAAGCCCATCCCAGGGGACTGGAACGGCGACGGAAGGGACCAAGCGGCAGTGGCTCCGGTCAATCAGACGGGCTCCTGGTTCGTGGACTACGACGGCGACGCGCAGTACGGCCCGGCGGACCGCTCGATCCCGCTGGGCTTCAGCGGAACCGAACCCGTGCCGGGCGACTGGAATGGCGACGGCCGGATGACGCCGGGCATCGTCAACGCGAAGACCTTCTGGTTCCCGGACGTGAACGGCGACTACCTCTGGGCCCAGCCTGGCGACCCGATCTGGACCTGGGGCCTGGGCTCCCTCAACTCCGTCATCTTCCCCGGCCGCTGGTAATAAAGCGGGCGCGCCGTTCCGGCGCGCCCCTGGCCGCCTTAGTAGATCCGTTCCTGCCGCTTCTCACGGCGGTAGGGGTTCTCCAGGTACTTGCGGGCCTCGTCCTGCGCGTTCTGGGTGTTGTCGCGTGTGCGGATGGCGAGTTGGTACTCGTTGACGGCGCGGTCGCGCTGGCCGGTCACGTCAAAGATCTTGCCCAGGTTGATGTGGGCCCAAACGACCGTCCACTCCGGCTGTTGGTCGCCGTTGATGGACTCGCGGAACTCGTTGGCCGCCGACTGGTAGTTGTTCTGCAGGAAGAACACCTCGCCGATGCGGTAGTGCGCCAGCGAGCTGTAGCGGTTGATGTCCAGCGACTTCTGGTACTCCTGCAGGGCATCGGTATAGTAGCCCAGTTCCACCAACTGCTCGCCCTTGCGGATCGCCACCTTCACGCGGATGTCGTCGTCGAAGCGTAGGATGCGGTTGTTGGGGTCGAGTTCCACCTTCTTCGGCTTGCCGAAGGCTTCCACCGAGTAGTCCGACGAGGCGCCGACGACGTTGATCGTGCGGTACTCGGGCTCGCCTTCGGTGTCGATGCGGAGTTCCACCGGCATCGAGAAGGTGTCCATATCCTGCTTGACCTTGCCCAGCACCCGGAAGCCCTTGCCCTGGCCTAGCCGGTAGATCGTGTACTCCTGGGTGAACTCCGGCGTCGCCACCGACTCGATCCACTGGATGAAGAACGGGCTCAGGTCGCGGCCGGTGACGCGCTCGGCCAACTCCTGGAAGTCCTGCGTGGTGGCGGACTTGTAAGCGTACTCGCTGGCGAAGGTCTTGAGCACTTCGTCGAACTTCTCCGGCGTGATCATCCAGCGCAGCATGTTCATGACCATGGCGCCCTTGGCGCCGGCCAGCGCGTCGAGCTCCGGAGAAAACTCCGGCAGCCGGTCGGACTGGATGATCGGGATCTCGTTATAGGTCAGCGCCTCGACCCGCGTGGCCTGGATCTCCTGGTCGAACGCTTCCTGCCCCTGGGAGTCCTGGATCTCGAGCAACGCCGAGTACCAAGCCAAGCCGTGGTCGAGCCACACGTGCCGGCGGTTGCCGGGCGTGACGATCGAGCGCCACCACTGGTGCGCCACCTGCGTTCCCAGCAGCCGCCGGTTGACGGCCTGCCGGATGCCGTAGGGGCTCATGAAGATGACGCCCGGCGCGGCGAAGGCTTCCGGACCGTAGTCGCCGATCTCGACCAGCGTGAGCGACTGCGAGTACGGCGAGCCGAAGCGCTCGGTCATGTCGGCCATGATCTCGCCGGTGGCCTCGCCGTAGGCCCGGGCCAAGTCCTCCGAGGCGGTCTGGAAGTAGACCGTCGTGGTGACGCCGTTCTTCTCGGCGCGGGTCGGCTCGCCCTTTACGAAGGCCACGCTGCCGGGGAACGACTGCTGCGAGAACTCGAACTTGTGCTCCACGCCGTTGACCACTTCGCTCGAGCCGCCCAGGCCGCTGCCGATCCCCTTGTACCCCGGCGGCGTGGTGATGCGAATCGAGGCGGCGAACTGATCGGCGCCGTAGCCATTGACCGGGAACCAGCGGCCCGGGTAGAGCAGATAGGAGCCGTCGGGCGCGATCGACGCCAAGTCCAGCCCCTCGACCGGCGAATTCTCATAGCCCTTGAGCTGACCCTCGTACTCGAAGGTCACCGCCATGGGCTGGCCGATGACGAGCTGATCGGGAAAAGTCACCCGCACGCTGGAGTCCTGCCGATACCGCAGCGGGCTCAGGTCCGTACCGTCTTCGAGCTTCACGCTGCGGACGTCGAGTCCGTTGTGCAGCTCCATGACGATGTGGTTGGTCGCCTCGCGCGGAATGAAGGTCACCTTGGCCTGGGCTTGCAGGGTGGACGAGCCGGGGTCGATGCGGCCTTCGATGTCGTAACGCTGCACATCGATCAGCGGACGGTCCTCGGCGCTCTGCGCGCCCGCTTGGCCCGCCCACAGCAAGGCCAGGGCCAGCAGACCGGCTGCCGTCCAGAGCCATTGCCGGGCAGGGGCCCCCTGGAGGGCCTCGACCTTGACCGTTGCATCCTTTCTCTTCATAGCGTCCACCCGAATCTGTCGCATACTACCTCCGCCGCTCGTTCCGCCGCCGCCTGGTCGCCCGCGAGCCGTTCGTGGATGGCGGCCAGCTCGCGCTTCATCTCTTTTCGGCGAGCCGGATCGGCGAGCAGCCTCTCCGCTTCCGCCGCCAGCCGCTCGGCGGTGCAGTCGCCCTGAATCAGCTCCGGGACGACCCGCCGTTCGGCGAGCAGGTTCACCATGCTGTAGAACGGCACGTGCACCAACAATTTGCCCACCAGCCAACTTGCCGGCGTGACCCGGTAGAACACCACCATGGGGGCTCCGAGCAACGCCGCCTCGACTGTCGCCGTGCCGCTGGCTACGAGCGCCAAGTCACAGTGGGCGAGCGCGTTGTGCGTGTCGTTTTCAACTATAGTGACGGACCGCCCGCCGATGCGTTGCCGAAAAAATGCGTCGCCGGTGGTGGAAGAGGCCGGCAACACCGCCTGAATCGGGCGGTTTTCGCGCAGGCGGTCGAGGGCTCCGAGCACGGCGGGCAGATGGCGCTCGGCTTCACCCCGGCGGCTGCCCGGCAGCATCGCCAGGATCGGCTGATCGTCCCTCAGTTCGTACCGATCCAGGAACGTCCGACGGTCGACGGTGGGCTCGAGCGACTGCGTGAGCGGGTGGCCGACAAAGACGGTACGAACGCCGCGCCGGTTGAACCAATCTTCCTCAAAGGGAAAGATGCACAGCAGCAGGTCGAGCAGCCGTCTCAGTTTCCGCACCCGCCACGAGCGCCAGGCCCACACCTGTGGGGCCACGTAGTAAACGATGGGAACGCCCTGCCGCTGGAGCTTGGCGGCGACGCGCAGGTTGAAGTCCGGGGCGTCGGTGAGGATCGCCAGGTCGGGCTTCTCGGCTTCGGCGGCGCGCAGCAGCTTACGGAACTCGCCGTAGATGCGCGGAATGTGCCCGAGGACCTCGAAGATCCCCACCACGGCGAGCGATTCGGTCTCCACCACCGCCCGCACGCCTTGCTCTCGCAGGCGTTTGCCGGCGCAACCGAAAAATTCCGCCTGCGGCAACCGCCGGCGCAACGCCGCCACCAGCTCGGCGGCATAGCGATCGCCTGACGCTTCGCCGGCGGAAACCAGGATCTTCATGGACGAAGATCCCAGTGTATCGGACGCCTTCAGGCGCGGGCGTAGACCGCCGCCACGCCGATCCGCCGCGGCGGAATGCGGTGTTGCGGCGCCCGCCGCTGGTCAAAGAACAGCGACCGCTGCGGCGGCAGGTTGCCGGCGACCTGGTTGAGCTCCGGGTAGTGCTCGATCAGCGACGGCGGCGTCAGAACGCGTTCGCCGGTCGCCTCCGAGAGGATCTGCAGGGCGTTCACGACGGCCTGGCCCCGAAAGTGGTTGTTGGTGATCACGTAGGTCGTCTCGGCCTGCGCCGTGATCCGCTCGATGCGGGCGTTCCATTTGGAGAGCTGCTCCGGACTGTAGAGGTAGTCGTAGCGAGCCTCCACGCCGGAGCGGCCGTCGGGCAGCCGACCTTCCTCGAAGCGGAACCAGTCCTCATAGTTACGCCCGTGCAGCCGAACGTATCCGATGGGGCCGGTGACGTGAGCCGTCGGGCCGAGGCAATGGTTCAGTTGCGGCTGGTCGATGTTGCAGAACGAGACGCCCAGCCGGGACAGTGCGTCCAAGGCTTCGTCGCAGTCCCAGCTCGAATGCCGCATCTCAGCCACCAGCGGATACTGCCCGAAGGCCTGAACCAGCCGCTCCAGGTGCGCACGGTTCTCCGGCGTCCGGCGGAACGACCAAGGGAACTGCATCAGCAAGCAGCCAAGCTTGCCGGCGTCGATCAAAGGCTCCAGCCCCTCGCAGAATTCCTGGATCTCGCGCCGCTCGAGCCGCTGATCGTGAGTAAACGCACGATACAGTTTGGCTGTGAAGCGGAATTCGCGAAACCTCTCCAGCTTCTTCATCCACACTTGCGATAGCTGGGGACGCAGAGGGCGGTAGAACGAGCTATTAATTTCAATTGTTGAAAAGAAACTCGCCAAATATTCTGCTTCGTGAAACCCAGGAGGCCTCCGATTGGGGTACACAACCCCGTTCCAGTCCCGATAAGACCAGCCCGCAGGCCCGATTCTGAGCTCGTTTCGCATAATGGAACGCCCTCCTTTCGCCGAAACTTTTTTCTCTCTTCGCTGTTTGTTCGATTCTAGAGGGTCGCAAAGGGGCTGTCAACGCTGACGTAGGGTCGGCGCTGAAAAATATTTCAAAAGTAGTGATAACCAATTCCCGGCGAGCGGCGTCTACTAGGAAAACCCCGTTTCCGGTGGGCGCACTTCACCCCTATTCCCTAACCCCAACGCGCCCGCCGTTTCGAGCCCCTCAGGCCGAAGCTCTTCGGAGCAGAAGCTTGAGGGGCTCACCCTCTAACTCCACTTCTCGAACATCCGGCCCGACGGTCATCGCCGGCCCCACGTGCATCCCGGAAAGCAAGGCTTCTCCGCGCAGGTGCTCCTGGTTGGCGGCGAGGATGGCTTCGACGCGCTCGCTGCCGTGGACGGCCAGCTCGACGCGCTCGGTGTAGGCCACATCCAGCTCTTTGCGCAGGTCCTGCACGCGCCGCAGAATCTCCCGGTACAGCCCTTCGTCGAGCAACGTCTGGTCGATCTCCGTATTAAGCACGACCACGGCGGAGCGGTCGCCCGCGGCGGCAAAGTTCTCCGCCGCCTCCACCAGCACTTCCACGTCCTCGGGCTCCAGGCGGAGCGGGTCGCCGTCGAGCACGATCTCGGCGGCGCCTTGGTCGAGCAGTTGCGCCCGCACGGCGGCGGCGTCGAGCTCGGCGAAGGCCTTCTTGGCGAGCTTCATCTTGGGGCCGAGCTTGGGGCCCAGGCGGCGGAAGTTCGGCTTCATCACGTACTGCACGTGCGCCTTCTCCGCCGGCGTGAAGGCGAGCTCATGGACGTTGAGCTCTTCTTCGATCAGGCTCCGGTAGGGCTCCAGGCGGGCGCCCAGCTCGGGACGGCTCAGCACGACCTCGGCGCGCGCCAGCGGCTGGCGCACCTTGAGCTTGTGCTCGGTGCGGACGCGCAACCCCAGGGAGACGATGTTGCGAACCGCCGCCATGTCCTCGGAGAGCTCTTGGTCGATCTCGGCCGCGACCTCTTGGGGCAGGTCGCGCAGGTGCACGCTCTCGGCGGCGTCGGGGAAGGCCCGCCGCACGAGGTTCTGGTAGATCTCCTCCGACAGGAAGGGCGTGAACGGCGCGGCCAGCTCGATGACCGTCGTCAGGCAGCGGTAGAGAGTGGCGTAGGCGTCCTGCTTGTCGGCGTCCATGTCGCCCTTCCAGAAGCGGGCGCGGGAGCGGCGGACGTACCAGTTGGAGAGGCCGTCGACGAAGGAGTTGAGGGCCTGGGCGGCCTCGTAGGCGCGGTAGGCGTCCATGTGCTCGCGCACGGCGCGCGTCGTCAGGGCAAGCTCGGAGAGGGCCCAGCGGTCCAGAACCGGCCGCTCGATGGTCGGGCGTCCGGTGTGTACGGCCGGGTCGAAGCCGTCGATGTTGGCGTAGATCGTGAAGAACGAGTAGACGTTGCGGAGCTTGAGCGGGAACTCCTTCTGGATGGTCCGCACGAAGCCCAGCGAGTGGCGCTTCTGCGACCACGGCGGGTTGCCGGCCAGGAACAGCCAGCGGAAGGCGTCCGCGCCGGGCGCGGCGGGCACGGGGCTTTCCACCAAGACGCGCTCGTCAGGGTCGAGCCACATCACCTCGTTCGGCTTGATGTCGCGGCCGTGCTTGTTGACCTTTGCGCCGAGCACCAGCCGGTCGGCGGAGTCGAGCAGGATCACCCGTCGCGGCATCCCCTTGCCCGGATGCATCTCGAGGATGAGCGAGCAATCCGGCGCGTCCTTGCAGTAGACCTTCATCTTGGCGCCCGGGTTGAGGTCGAGCGCTTCCAGATCCTCGCGCGCGATGAACGCCCCGCCGGGAAAGCCTTCCAGCCCGCACTGCTCGGCGGTCACCACGGCGAACTCCTGCGCGACCCGGTCGAACACGGCGTCGGGCGGCGTGTAGTTGCCCTTCGATTTGGACTCCTTCTTGCCGGCCGGGTCGGTCACGTGCCCCAGCACGATGCAGGTCTTGTAAGGGTGCGGATACGGGCGCACCGGATCGAGGCCCATCCGCAGTTGGCACTCTTCGTCGAACACCAACGTCGAGACCATCAACTGCGAGTAGAACCAGCCGCGCGTCTGGTCGATCGCCTCGGTGATGTAGTCGGCCGGGAACGATGACAGGAACTTGTCCTGCCGCTGGTGCGGAAAGCCCCACTGCGCGAAGGGCACGCAGCCGGAGTCGAACCAGCAGTCGATGACCTCGGAGACGCGGCGATAGACGCCCGGCTCGCCCGGCTCGGTCCACGTCACCTCGTCGATCCAAGGCTTGTGGACCATCAGGTGATCGGAGAGGTCCGGGTTCTCCTGCTTGGCCTTGTGCCAGTGGTCGAAGGCGTGCGGGTTCTTCGCCAGGATCTCGGCGACGGAGGCGGGAGCCTGCATGGCCCCGGTCTCGTCGTTGACCCAGATGTTGAGCGGCGTACCCCAGAAGCGCTCGCGCGACAGGGCCCAGTCCACGTTGTTGCGCAGGAAGTCGCCGAAGCGGCCCGTGCCGATGTGCTCGGGCAGCCACTGGATCTCAGCGTTGTTGGCCAGGACCTCCTTGTTGCGGGCGGTCGTCTTGATGAACCAGGCGGGACGGGCGAACTGGATCAGCGGATCATCGTCTGCGCGCCAGCAGAAGGGGTACTCATGGCGGTACTGCTCGCGCAGGACCAGCACGCCGCTGTCGGCCAGCATGCGGGCCAGGACTTTGTCGGCGTCCTTCACGAACTGCCCTTCCACGTCGGGCACGCTCGCGTCGAACTTGCCGTCGGGCAGCACGGGGCAGAGCAGCGGAATCTCGTCGGCGTTGGCGTAGGCCGAGATCGTGTTGCGATGCAGCTCGTAGTCGACCTCGCCGAAGGCCGGCGCCTCATGCACCAGGCCTGTGCCGGAGTCGAGCTCCACGAAGTCGGCCGCCAGCACGCGCCACAGGGCGGGGAAGCGGTCACCGGTCTTGCCGACGGCTTCCAAGTCCTTGTACTGCGGGTAGAAGTAGTCGAACGGCGGACGGTAGCGGCGCCCGAGCAGGTCGTCGCCCTTCATCTCCCGCTGCACGGGCAGCTCGCGGCCGAGCTTCTTCTCGATCGTTTCGCGCAGGGCGGCGGCGATGATCAGGCGGCCGTGCTCGGCGTCGAGCACTTCCACATAGTCGTACTCCGGACGCACCGCTACGTACTGGTTCGAGGGCAGCGTCCAAGGGGTCGTCGTCCAAACCAGCATCGCCAGGTCCGGCTCGTCGACCAGCGGCATCTTCACGTAGACCGAGGGGTCGTCGACGGTCTTGTAGCCCTGGCCGACCTCGCCGGCAGAAAGCGCCGTGCCGCCCTGCGGCCACCACCAGACGATCTTGTGGCCTTGATACAGCAGGTCCTTCTTGAAGAGCTCGCTCAGCGCCCACCACACGCTCTCCACGTAGCTCTTGTGATAGGTGACGTAGGCGTCTTCGAGGTCGACCCAGAAGCCGATCTTCTCGGTCATCGTTTCCCATTCCTGGGTGTAGCGGAAGACCGACGCTAGGCAGCGCTTGATGAACTCCTCGACGCCGTAGGCCTCGATGGCCTCCTTGCCGTGGATGCCGAGCTCCTTCTCCACCTCCACCTCGACCGGCAGGCCATGGGTGTCCCAGCCGGCCTTGCGGGGCACGTAGTAGCCGCGCATGGTGCGGTAGCGGAGGAAAACGTCTTTGAAGACGCGCGTGAGCACGTGGCCGTTGTGCGGCAGGCCGTTGGCGGTGGGAGGTCCCTCGTAGAAGGTGAACTGGGGTTGGCCGCGGCGGAGCTCGAGGCTCTTCTCGAAGATGCCGTTCTGCTTCCAGAATTCCGCAATGCCGCGCTCGACCTGCGGAAAATCGACGATGGGTTTGGCTTGCTCGAACTTGCCGGCGCTCATGAGGTTCTCTCGAGCGGGCGCCTGAATGCGCAACGTCCCGCCCGAACCGATCGGTTCGGCGGGACTGCTGCGCCTCGGCGGACCCGAAACCTTCAGTGTATCCCGAGCGGAGGTAAGTTCTTGGTTTCCGGGGGCGACGGCGGACGCTCCGCCGCGCGCTTCAGCCGCCTTTGCGCGCCCCGCCGGTCGACGCGCTGTCGAGGCGCAGCGTGCGGATCAGGGCCGACAGAGCGGCCGGCTGCTGGCGTCGGCTCGGATAGTACAAGAAGAAGCCGGGAAACGGCTGGCACCAGGCTTCGAGCACGCGAACCAGCTCTCCACGGGCGCAGTACGGCGCGGCGTGATCTTCGTTCATGAAGGCGAGGCCCACGCCGTCCAGCGCGGCGCGCGTGACGAGCTCCAAGGCGTCCACGATCAGCGGCCCGTTGACCCCGATGGAGAGCGACTTCTTGCCCCGCTCGAACTCCCAGCGATAGACGCCGGCCGAGCCGTGACGGAAGTTGATGCAGCGATGCCCCAGCAGTTCGCGCGGCGATTTGGGCCGCGGATGCGCCTGGAAATATCCCGGCGAGCCCACGATCGCCGGCCGGTGGTCCGGGGAGACGCGCACGGCGATCATGTCCTTTTCGATGTATTCGCCGAACTGGATGCCGGCGTCGAACCCCGCCGCGACGATGTCCATGCGGCTGTCATCGGTGGTCACGTCGAGCGTCACGTCCGGGTAGTCGCGCGCGAACCGCCCGAGCTTCGGAGCGAGCACAGTGGTCGCGGCCAAGCGCGGGACGAGCAGGCGTACCCTCCCCGCCGGCTTGTCGCCGAATCGTGAAACCTCCTCCACGGCTTCGCGAATGTCGACGAAGGCCGGGCGCACCCGCGCCAACAGATGCTCCCCGGCGCCCGTCGGGGCCACGCTGCGGGTGGTTCGCGAGAGCAGACGCACCCCGAGCTTCTCCTCCAGTCCCCGGATCGCGTGGCTCACCGCCGAGGGGGAGACGCCCAGGCGCTTGGCAGCCCGCGTAAAGCTTCGCTCCTCGGCCACCAAGAGCAACGAGGCCATTACGGAGAGGCTGTCTCGATCCATTCATGAATTCTACTCACAAGACCTTGTACTTTCCAGTGTCTTCTCAAACCAGTCGCCGACCCCTACCGTAAGAACCAAAGGGAGAAACGCAATGCCGCACGTGATCGTGAAGATGTGGCCGGGCAAGTCCGAACAGCAGAAGACGCGTCTGGCCGAACGAGTAACGGAAGCCGTCATGGAGACCCTCCACTACGGAGAGGACTCGGTTTCCGTCGCGATCGAGGAGATCGATTCCGGGGAGTGGGCCCGAAAGGTCTACCAGCCGGACATCCAAGCGCGGTGGGACTCCCTCTACAAGAAGCCCGGCTACCGGATGTGAAGGCAAGGAGAGTGTGAGATGAAAGGAACCGTTCTATACGCGCCCGGCGACATTCGCTTCGAGGACCGCGAAACGCCGACCATCGAAGAGCCGACCGACGCCGTGATTCGCATGGCGGCGACCTGCGTGTGCGGCTCGGACCTTTGGCCCTACCGGGGGCTGCAGCCCACCAACGGCCCCACGCCGATGGGCCACGAGTACTGCGGCTTCGTGGAAGAGGTGGGCGGCGCCGTCCGCTCGGTGAAGCCCGGCCAGTTCGTGGTGGGCTCGTTCGCCACCTCGGACAACGTTTGCCCGCACTGCCGCTACGGCTATCCGTCGGCTTGCGCGCAGCGAGAGTTCATCACGCGGGCGCAGGCGCCATTCCTGCGTGTGCCTCTGGCGGACGGGACGCTCGTGGCGACGGCCGAGGCGCCGTCGGGCGACCTGATTCCGAGCCTGCTGACGACCTCCGACGTGCTCGGCACGGGATGGTTTGCCGCCGACGCGGCCAACGTCAAGCCCGGTGCAACGGCGGTCGTCGTGGGCGACGGCGCGGTCGGACTGTTGGCCGTGCTGTCCGCCAAGCAGATGGGCGCGGAACGCATTATCGCCATGAGCCGGCACGAGGCGCGCCAGAATTTGGCGCGAGAGTTCGGGGCGACCGACATCGTGGCCGCACGCGGCGACGAGGGCGTGGAGCGCATCAAGGAGCTCACCGGCGGCATCGGCGCGGATTCCGTGCTTGAGTGCGTGGGAACCCAGGAATCGATGATGCAGGCGATCCGGTCCGCGCGGCCGGGAGGATTCGTGAGCTACGTGGGCGTTCCGCACGGCGTGAAGCTCGAAGGAGCGGAGCTGTTCTTCGCCCACGTGCATCTGCACGGAGGGCCGGCCCCGGTGCGCCGCTATCTTCCGCACTTGATCGACCTCGTCCTGCAGGAGAAGATCAACCCCGGGAAGGTGTTCGATCTGTCGCTGCCGCTCGATCAGGTCGCCGAGGGCTACCGGGCGATGGACGAGCGCCGCGCGATCAAGACGTTGCTGCGTCCCTGAGGCGGGAAGGAAATGGGACGCCGAGAATTCTGTGGCGTCGTCGGGACCTCGCTGGCGGGCCTGGCGGCTGCGAGATTGTACGCCGGCGCAAGGAGCATGGAAATGGAAATCACAAGACTCGGCTCGCAGCCTTCCTCAAAAGGGCCGTCGGATTGGTTCACGGGCGCGGTGCGCATCGATCCGCTGTTCAAGGCGCCGGATCCGGCCCGTGTGCAGGGGGCGAGCGTGACGTTCGAGCCCGGCGCCCGCACGGCTTGGCATACGCATCCGCTGGGGCAGACGCTGCTGGTGACGGCGGGCCTGGGCCGCGTGCAGCGCGACGGCGGCCCGATCGAAGAGATCCGCGCGGGCGACGTGGTCTGGTTCGCCCCGGGAGAGAAGCACTGGCACGGCGCCGGCCCGGCGACCGGTATGACGCACATCGCCATCCAGGAAAGCCTCGACGGCAAGGTCGTGGAATGGATGGAGCACGTCAGCGACGAGCAGTACGGCGCCTAGGCCGCGGCGGTTCGGGCGTTTCCCGAGCGGATGTTGGGCTCGTGGTTTTTGGGCGCGGCGGGAGGCGGGGCGGACCTACGGCGTCCGGGTCGCGGTGCTTGGAGGGAAGAGTCGAACGCCCGGCGCGTCCCTGGGAGGGATCGGCCGGGCGTTCGCTCGTTGAAAAGGGGCGGGCCCCCATACGCCGGGGCCCTATCTTCTGTCAGCCGGCTGAGGAGTGGAGTAACGGCTCAATGCCGAGGCGGGTGATTGATTACTGGGCCTCAATTCACCGAAAGGCCACTACGGCGCGTTTGTCCCTTCCCCCGGTCAAGAGGAAGGGAGACCTGCAGGCGCGCGCCGGGCGTTGCCGATTGCCCGGCGTTCTTCACCTTCAGGATACGGGCGTTGTCAAGAGGGGGCGCCTGCCGGACATCGACGGTGAAAGCAGAAGACTCATTGTCCAACCACCACCTGCACCTTCAGCGCCTTCTGGTCTTCCACGGTAGCTGAGACGTCAATCGCACCCTGCGAGCCAATGGCAGCCGGAAGGAGAATGTTCAACTGCACTACCCCGGAAACGAGCCCTGGCGCCTGACCAGCATAAAGCAACTCGGCTTCTTGATTTCCCACCATGACCTTGGGTTCATAGACAAGGGGGGCTAAAGACGATTGCGTGATGCGGCCGTCAACCTGTGGCGATTCGAATGGCCCGAATCCCGTTCCAAAAAGAACGATGATGGACCCGAGCGGCGCTGGATTCAGCGGGCTATTGACGGAGCCATCCTGATTGAGCGCCGCGGCCAGACCCGTTCCGGAGGAGTCGGCGGTGAAGAAAGCCGGCGACGCCTCATTGAGCGAGGTAGGCGTGGGGGCTGATCGAATCCCATCGCGTTCCACAACCAGGTCCACCAAAGGTCCAAATGGCTGCGTCGGACTGAGATTGAGGCTGCGCCACACCGGCGCGTTCCACGGCACGATCCCGCCGATTTGCCCCTCCGCCACAAAGATCAGCGGCGCAGGCTCGCCGTTGATCAGCACCCTCGTCCCGGCAATCTCAGTAGGAAATGAACCGCCAGACAACTGAGCCGTCTCGATCTGCTCCGGCCCCAGCCCCTGACCGAACACCGAAAAAATTGCGCCCGGAGCGGCGGCCGTTTGGAAGCTAGCTCCATTGAGCAATCCGTGGAGTGCGATCTGCGGCCCATCATCGGCTGGGCAATCGGCGACGTTGCGGATGCGACGCAATAACTTATCCCCATCGTCCCCAATGAGCAGATCGCCGTCGGTTGTGACCGCGAGGGATGTAATGGCCCCGAACAGCCCGTCCGACGAAGCGTTCCCCGCGCCTGCGTCCGTGCTTGGAAAGACGGCGGCTACCGAGTGGCGTCGCCCGGCCGCGTCCAACCGGTAGAGGCGTTGACGCGCGTAGTCGGGCGCGTACACGTCGCCGTTCGGATGCTGGACAACCGCAACAGAAGCCGAAAAGAATCCCGCCCATCCGGGCCGCGGATATTCCCGCCGTCCGTCCGGCGGAAACGCCCAAAGATCTGCATTGGAATTGATCCCGAAGATGACAAGAAGCTCATCATCGAGGGTAGTCGCAAACGCGGTCACGTCATCGTAGAAGTTTCCACTCGGGTCCCGAATCGGCAAACTTTCGATCATGCCGTCCGGTCGGATACGGCGAACCCGTTGGATGGGGCTAGCCTTCAGGCGCTCTCCCACGTAGATATTGCCCAACGAGTCCGCCACAACACCCTCGGTCTGGGGTATGGTGGCGTCCCGAGCCGGCCCGCCGTCACCGCAATTGGCGTCACGGCCAGGGCAGCGGGAGGCGGAGAGTCCTTGCCCGGCAACGCGGTAGAGCGTCCCATCCGACTCGATGCGCCAGACTCGGTCCCGGCGCTCGGTGTAGAGCACGCGAGCCTGGGCATCAAGGGCGACCCCGCTAGGTTGGGCCCCTGCTACCAGGGCCGGCATCCCTTCGTCGCTCGGGTCCGCGTAATCCCCTGTCCCTGCAACGCGCTGCATGACCCCGTCCGGGCCAATCTTGCGAATACGAAAAAATGAACCGTCGGCGTAGTAGACCGCGCCATCGGGACCCGCGGCTATTCCTTCGATCGAGCCGACCACGGCGTTTCGCGCCGGGCCTCCGTCGCCGCGAGCGCCGGTGAGTCCCGAGCCGGCGAACAACTCAAGAGCGCCGCCATCTGGAACCACAAACAGTTGGCTCCAGTCGATGTAGAAAATCTGGGCGCTCGGGCCCACGGTCAGGTTCGAAGCCGTTCGTCGATCTGGCAGCAGCGCCGCCGTCTCGAGCACACCGTCAAGGGGCAACCGACGGATCGCCTCGTACTCGGGCCAGTAGAGTCGGTCTTGATCGTCTATCGCCAACGCATTCACGTTGGCGAGCGCGATCTCTTCCCGTGGAGTCCCTACGGGACTTTGGCCGAAGGTCCCCCCCACGAAGGTATCTATCATCCCGTCTGCATCTACGGTACGAATCCGGTCATTCTCGCGATCAAGAATATAGACAACGTTACTGGAGTCTGTCACTAGGGCTCCGGGGTTGTAGAGCAGCGCCTCGGCTGCGGGGCCGCCGTCCCCGCTAAAGAACGGACCCGGGAGGCCGGCGTGGTTCCTCCCGGCGAACAAAGAGATTCGCCCGTCCAACCCGATACGGAAAACCTGGTGCCCAAAGCCGGTTGAGAGATAGAGGATTCCTCTCGAATCCACCGCCAGCCCGGTATGCAAGCTCAAAGACGTTTCGGTCGCCAGGGCGCCGCTTTCGATCACGCCTACACTGCCGTTCCCAGCCACGGTCTGGATGATCCCGTCGGTGGCAACGCGCCGGATGCGGCGCTCATCGGCAAAGTAGAGTGAGCCATCGGGTCCGAAGGCTATTGGACCGGGTTGACTCAAAACAGCCTCGGCGGCCGGGCCGCCATCGCCGCTGAAGCCCCGCTGGCCTGTGCCGGCAAAGGTGCGAATGATTCCGTCGCTTCCCACGCGGCGAATCACGCGATGGCCGGGGTCGGAAATGTACACGGCGCCATCCGGGCCCACCCCAACATCCACAGGGGCGACCAGCTCGGCTAGGGCGGTCGGTCCACCATCGCCGGGCGGCGGCCCCTGAAAGTCTCCGGCGATCGTTTCGACCAAGCAGGATTGCGCGAACGCCGCGCAAGGCGCAGTGATAGCGAGCAAGAAGCACAGAAGAACACGAAATAACATTGGAAGCCCCTTCGAACAAAAAACAACGCACTGCTACTTCGACTGAGGGACATGACCTCGGCGACAGACAGTCGTCCCACTCCGTTGGCTTCGGCAGTCCGGTCAGCCGCCCGGCTCGAGCCGCCGCTACTTCGCCCCTTCCAGCTTCAGCATGGCCTCGGCGTAGCGCTTGCCCAGCTCGCGGGCCGACGCCGAATCGAGGTGCACGCCGTCGGGGCGGGCCGTAAAGCCTTCCGCCGTCACGTACGCTGTGTGGGGCAGGCGCTCGGGCAGGTGCGCGATGGCGGCGTTGATCTCCGCCGCGCCCGGGCTCTTTTCGTAGTAGAACTCCGCCAGTTGGGCCGCCACGAACGGCAGGTCGGGCTGTCGAAATTCCTTGCGGAAGCGTTGGACCAGGTCGACCAGGGCGTCCTCATACTCGGCCGTGTAGTCCTTGCTGTCGGACTCGCCCTGGTGCCAGATGATGCCGTGGAGCTCGCCGCCTTCGAGCGCCAGCACGCGGAAGGTGCGTGAAAGAGCGTCGTCCCAGGGCGGCGACTGCGTGCCCTCGTGCATGGCGCGGTGCTGCCAGGCGCGGATGGAGCTGCCGCCGGCGGCGGCCGGGATCAGGCCGATGCGGACGTTCGGCTCGGCCTCGGCCATGGCGCGCCCGAAGGCGAAGCCCGGCCCGACGCCGACGATGTCCGGCTTGTCGAAGTGCAAGGGCTCCTTGGCGGGGCCCCACTCCATGGCGGAATTGAGCGCGAACACGCGCGGGACCGGGGTGCTGTCGATCTCCTCGACCGTGCCGCGCCCGGCCATGTTGGATTGGCCGGCGAGCAGGTAGAGATGCAGCGGCGGTTCGGCCGCCTGTTCGGGAGCGGGCGCGCCGGCGCAGCCGGCCAGCAGGAGCAAGAGGAAAATGCCGAGGTTTCGCACGCGGCTAGGTTAGCGAAAACCCGGCGCAGGATTCAGGCTTTGCGGTTGTCCCGCTCGAAATCCCACTCGATGACCTTCCGCTCGCGCACCGAAGCGTTCACCATGTGGGCGCAGGCCGCGGCGCGGTGGCCGGCCCAGACGTCTTCCACCGGCTGCTCGCGGGTGCGGATCGACGAGATCCAATTGCCCAGGTGCAGCCGCGTTTCGCCGATCGAGCGCTCGCGAAACTCCTCCGGCTCGGGCGCCTCCACGCGCTCGGACTCCTCAGGGTGCTTCCGCTCGTACTCGTCCTGCAAGGCGCTGGGCCACGACTCCACGATCCAGCCGTTGTTGTCCCGCGCCACGTCCTTGCGCAGCTCGTAGCCCACGTAGCCCAGCGAGATGGCGCCTTCGGTCCCCAGGAAGTCGAAGCCGTAGCCGCCGCTGCTGTTGTTGAACGTGGAGCTGAGGTTGACGGTAAAGCCTTCCGGGTAGCGCAGGATGGCGTTGAGCGTGTCCGGCACGTTGCGGCTCTCCTTCCAGCGGTAGAGCTCGCCGGAAGCGAAAACGTCCGCCGGGGCTTTGGCGTTCATCACGTAGTGGATGGTGGTCGTCAGGTGCACGAACAGGTCGGTGGCGATGCCGCCGGAGTAGTCCTGGTAGCAGCGCCAGCGGAAGAAGCGCTCCAGGTTGAACGGGCGCTCCGGCGCGGAGCCCAAAAAAAGCTCCCAGTCGACGGTTTCCGGCGAGGCGTCGGGCGGGATGGGGTAGATCCAGGCGCCGGAGGCCGAGTTGCGGTTGTAGTAGGCGCGGATCATCGTCACGCGGCCCAACTGGCCGGACTGCACGATCTCGCGGACCTTCTGCTGGGTCTTGGTGCTGATCCCCTGGCTGCCGACTTGCAGGATCTTGCCGGTTCGCTCGACGGCCTTGGCGATCTCCAGGCCCTCGTCGATGGCCCAGGTCAGCGGCTTCTCGCAGTAGACGTCCTTGCCGGCCTCCATCGCCTCGATCACCTGCTTGGCGTGCCAGTGGTCGGGCGAGGCCACCACGACGGCGTCCACAGAGGGGTCGGCGAGGATGGCCTGGTAGGAGTCGGCGATCTTGGCGCGGCCTCCGGTGCGCTCCACGGCGCGTTCCAGGCGGCCCTTGTAGCCGTCGAACACTGAGACGATCTCGGTCCCCTGCGTTTTGAGCAGGCCGTTCATCAACTGGTGGGCGCGGGCGCCGCAGCCGATCATGCCGATCGCGACGCGGTTGGACGGGGCGGCTGAGAGAGCGGAGGTCGCCAGAGCGCCGGCTCCGGCGAGGAAAGTACGACGGGAAACGAAATCAGACATGGGAACGCTCGAATTCTAGCAATGCGGGTTCTTTGCCCGGAACCCATCTTTGGTATTCTCACCGCTGCCATGCGGTTTCTTCTGTTTGCTTTCGCTCTGCTGGCCGGTTCGGCCTCGGCCCGCATCAACGTGCTCTTGATCACGGCCGACGATCTGGGCCTGCAGACCTCGAGCTACGGAGAGACGCTGATCCGAACGCCGGAGATGGACGCTCTGGCCGCCTCGGGCGTGCAGTTCGACATCGCCTACGTGGCGCAGGCTTCCTGCTCGCCCTCCCGCAGCGCCATGTTCACCGGGCTGTACCCGCACGCGAACGGACAGTACGGGCTCACGCCGGGCACGGGCTACTCGCTGCATCCCCACCTGCGCGATAAGACCATCCCGGCGCTGCTCAAGCCCGCCGGCTACCGCACCGGTCTGATCGGCAAGCTGCACGTGGCGCCGGAGGAGACGTTCCCGTTCGACTTCCGGCCCAAGATCAACATGCGCGTGGTGCGCGACGTGGCCGCCGAGGCCAAGAAGTTCTGGAGCCAGGGCGGCGACGAGCCGTTCTTCCTGATGGTCAACTACACCGACCCGCACGCCTACCGCGAGAACCAGCAGTCGAGCGAGTGGTCGTTCCCGCGGCAGGTGGACGGGCTGCCGGTGAACCCGATCGACCCGGGGCCGACCACGCTGTTCGGCTTTCAGCGGCTCGACACGCCCGAGCAGAGGGTGCGCACGGCGAACTACTACAACACCGTGCTGCGGCTGGACGCCGGCGTGGGGATGCTGATGGACGAGCTGGAGGCGACGGGCAAGGCCGACGAGACCCTGGTGATCTTTTTGGGCGACCACGGGCCGCCGTTCGCGCGCGGCAAGACGACGGTGTATGAATCGGGCCTGCGGGTGCCGTTCCTGGTGCGCTGGCCGGGCGTGTCGAAGCCGATGCGGAGCCCGGCGATGGTGTCCGCGGTGGACATTCTGCCGACGATCCTCGACGCCGCCGGGCTGCCGGCGCCGGGGCTGCTGCAGGGCCGCTCGCTGCGGCCGGTGATCGAAAAGATCGACGCGCCGTGGCGGCAGTTCCTGGTCGGCGAGTTCCACTACCACGGGGCCGAGCCGTTCTATCCAAGGCGGGCGATCCGGGATCGCCGCTGGAAGCTGATTCACAATCCGCGCGCCGGCGAGGAAAAACCCAATCCAGTGATCGACGGTGATCCGGCTTACCAGCTTTCCCGGCTGCCGCAGTTCGACGGCTCGGCGGCCCGGGCGGCGTTCGATGTGTTCGCCGACCCGCCGGAGTACGAGCTCTACGACCTGAAGGCCGACCCGGATGAGTTTCGGAACCTGTCGGACGAGCCGACGCTGGCTTCGGTGAAGGAGCGGCTGGCGCAGGCGCTGCGGGAGTGGCAGTTCGCCACCGCCGACCCGTTTGCGGACAAGGCGTTCATCGACGAGATGGCCCGCAAGGGCGCGCCGGCGACCTGGAAGTAGGCAGCCCTGCAAGGGGACGGCCGGACAGGAATGTCCGGCCCCACGGAGGCTGCGCTCCTGGTGGAGACGGGCATTCTTGCCCGTCTTCTCAGTGGTCCAGCTTGCGAACCCAGAGGTTGCGGAAGCGCATGGCCGTTTCAGCCACCTGCGGGTGGACGTGGGCCTGCAACAGGATCGGGCCGGGCTTGCAGGGGTCGAAAGGCTCCTTCAGGCCGCCGGGCGTGGGGCCTTGGAGCTCGAAGTGGTCCTGCACGAGCACGCCGTTATGCAGAATCGTCATCGAGCCGGGGCCGATGATGTGTCCGCCGTAGCACTTGGGCGCGCGGTAGATGATGTCGTAGGTCTGCCACTGCTCCGGCGGACGGCTGGCGTTGACCAGCGGGGCGGACTGCTTGTAGATGGCCGAAGCCGAACCGTCGGCGTAGGTGGGGTTGTTGTAGGAGTCCAGCACCTGCACCTCGTAGCGGCCCTGCACGTAGACGCCGGAGTTGCCGCGCGCTTGGCCGGTGGCCTCGCGCTGGTCGGGCGTGGCGAACTCCACGTGGATCTGGGCGCTGCCGAAGGTCTCCTTGGTCAGGATGTTGCCCGATTCGGTGTTGCAGACCATTTCGCCGTTCTTGACGGTCCACTTGGCGGGCGCGCCGTCGGCTTGCTGCCACCCGGAGAGGTCCTTGCCGTTGAACAGCACCACGGCGTCGGACGGCGGCTTGCCGGGGCCTCCGGGGTCGACCGCGACCGGCTGCGGCAGCTCGGCCGCACCCAGGGCGGCCGCCAGAACGAGGAGTCCGAGGCAGGCTTTCATCGCAGCGGATCGTAGCATACGAGCCGTTTTTACCGCGACTTTACAGGCTCCCGCTAACAACCGGTCGCCGGGGTCGCCTAACGGTTCAATGCTCTCCCGCATTTCGCTTCTCCTTTCGCTGTTCGGGGCCATGGCCTGGGCGATCGAGCACCGCGGCACGGTCCGGGCGGGCGACGGTCCCGCGCCGGGCGCGGGCGTGACGGCGACGGCGGGCGACCGGAAGCTGACGACCTACACCGACGCCGAGGGCCGCTACGCCTTTACGGACCTGCCGGAGGGCGAATGGACCTTGCGGGTGGAGCTGTTCGGCTTTGAGCCGGCCGAGCGCACGATCGCCGCCGGCGCCGCCGAGCCGACCGTGTGGACGCTCGAGCTGGCGCCTCCCCCAAGCGCCGCCCCGAAAGCGTCCGGCGCTCCGGAGCGTCCCGCCGCCCGCGGCCGACGCCGCGAAGACGCGGGCGCAGCCCCGGCCGCCGGCCCTGCGGCCGGAGGCGCCGGGCGAGGCCGCTTCGCGCAGGTGCAGGTGAGCCAAGTCGAAACACAGATCCAGCAGCTCGAGCAGCAGGCCTTGGCGCAGGACCCCTTTGTGGCCCAGCAGATGGCGCAAGGCGCCAATGAATCCTTTCTGGTCAACGGCAGCCTCAGCGCCGGCCTGAACGCACCGGCCTTCCAGGGGCCGGGAGGCTTCCCCGGCGGACCGGGGGGCTTCTCAGGCGGCTTCGACGGCCCCGGGGGAGTCGGCGCGCAGGCGCCCGGCGATCCCTTCAGCCAGGGCCGCAACGGCGAGCCCTCGCTCTCCGCCGATGCCGGTCCCGGACCGGGCGGCTTTGGGGGAGGCGGCTTTGGCGGTCCCGGAGGCCCCGGCGGCGGATTCGGAGGCGGGCGGGGACCGGGCGGCGGCGGTCCCGGCGGGCGCGGACCCGGGGCGGGACCAGGCGGCGGTCGAGGCCCCGGCGCCGACGGACGCCGGCCGGACCCCGAACGCGTCGCCGAGTTCATGCGCCGCCGCCGCAACATGGTGTTCGGCAACCGTTCCAACCGCGGCCGGCCCTCGATGAGGGGCTCGCTGGACTGGAACTTCGGCAACTCCGCGCTGGACGCCCGCCCGTTTTCGCTGACCGGCGAGAAGATCCAAAAGCCTTCCTACGCCCAAAACCGCTTCGGCGCGACGATCGGCGGCCCGCTGCGCATCCCCAAGCTGATCGACGACTCGAAGACGTTCTTGTTTCTGAGCTACCGCGGCTCGCGGTCGCGCAACGGCCAGACGCTGTTCGCCACGTTGCCCAGCGCCCTCGAGCGCGCCGGAGACTTCTCGCAGTCGGTGAACAACGTCTCGATCTTCGACCCCGCCACCGGCGAAGCCTTCCCGAATCAGCTCGTGCCGGCCTCGCGCATCGACCCGGCGGCGATCGGGCTGCAGAGCTACATCCCGCTGCCGAATCTGCCCGGGCAGGTCCGCAACTACCAGTTCGTCGCCTCGATTCCGAACAACTCCGACAACTTCTCGGCGCGGTTGATGCGCAGCGTCAGCGACAAGGACCGGCTGGCGCTCTCCTACAGCTTGCAGACGCGCAACAGCCAGGCGATCCAACTGTTCGGCTTCCGCGACTCTTCGTCGGGCAAGGGCCAGAACGCCAATCTCTCCTGGACGCGCAACGTCTCGCCCAACGTCGTCGCGACCGTGCGGGTCGGCTACAGCCGCGACCGCAACGAGACGCTGCCGTACTTCGCCTACGGCGAGGATGTTGCCGGACGGCTGGGCATCACCGGGACTTCGGACAACCCCGTCAACTACGGGCCGCCGAATCTGTCGTTCACGAACTTCGGCAACCTCAACGACGGCTCGCCTTCGCTGCGGGCCAACCAGACGTTTTCCGTCACGCCGGGAGTGACGCTGGTTCGCGGCGACCACAACATCTCCCTCGGGGCTGATTTCCGGCAGTTGCAGCGCAACTCGATCGCCGAACCCAACGGCCGCGGCTCGTTCACGTTCTCGGGCGTGGGCACCAGCCAGTACGCCGCCGACGGCCGCGTCGTCCCCAACACCGGCTCGGACTACGCGGACTTCCTGCTGGGGATGCCGCAGTCGAGCTCCATCCGCTTCGGCAACCCCGATACCTACTTCCGGGCCAATGCCGCCAACGTCTATGCGCAGGACGACTGGCGCATCGCCCCGAACTTCTCGCTCAACGCCGGCCTCCGCTGGGAGTATCAGCCGCCTTTCCACGAAAAGTACGACCGGCTGGCCAACCTGGACGTAGCGCCGTACTTCACCGCCGTGGAGGCCGTGCGGCCGGGACAGTCAGGCAGCTACACCGGCGTCTTTCCACGCGGGCTGATCCAGTCCGACAAGAACAACTGGGCGCCGCGCATCGGACTGGCCTGGAAGCCGCAGGCCAAGGAGTCACTGACGGTGCGGGCCGGCTACGGCCTCTACTACAACGGCTCGGTCTACAACCAAGCCGTCTCGCAGTTGGCTCAGCAACCGCCGTTCGCCGTGACGACCACGCTGATTTCGAGCGTCGACGGCCAACTCACCCTGGCCGACGGCTTCGCCTCCTATCCGGCCACCGACATCACCAACACCTACGCGGTGGCCCGCAACTACGTGGTCGGCTACGCCCAAACCTGGAACCTCTCGGTGCAGCGCAGCCTGCCTTGGGACTTGGTGCTGGAGGTGGGCTACCTGGGGACCAAGGGCACGAGGCTGGACATCCAGCGCTCGCCCAACCGCACGATCGAAGGCGAGGACCGCCAGATCTCCAACGCCGTCGGCTTCTTGTACGACAGCTCCGAGGGCAACTCGATCTTCCACGCCGGGCAGGCGCGGCTGGTGCGTCGCTTCCGCGGCGGCCTGTCGTTCAACTCGACCTATCAGTGGGCCAAGTCGATCGACAATGTCTCGACCTTCGGCGGGGGCGGGGCCGTGGTGGCGCAGAATGACCGGAACCTGAGCGCGGAGCGGGGCCGCTCGAGCTTCGATGTGCGGCACACGTTCAACACCGGCTGGGTCTGGACCTCGCCGATCGGGCAAGGCTTCGGGCCGCAGCCCAAGCTGTGGTGGCAGCGGCTGCTCAAGAGCTGGACGCTGAACGGCAACGTGACGGCCAACAGCGGCGCGCCGCTGACGGCGCAGATCCGCGGCAACCTCTCCAACACCGGCGGCTCCGGCGTCATCGGCAGCGGCCGGGCCGACGCCACCGGCCTGCCGATCGACGCCGGCGACGGGTTCTTCAATACGGCCGCCTTCACCACCCCGGCGGCCAATGCGCTCGGCAACGCCGGGCGCAACACGATTCCCGGCCCGAAGATGTTCGCGGTGAACATGTCCTTCGGCCGCAGTTTCCGGCTCGACGACAGTCGGCGCTCGCTCGAGGTCCGGGCGCAGGCGCAGAACGTGTTCAACCAGGTGAACTACCGCAGCCTGGGCACGACCATCAACGCCTCGAACTACGGCCTGGCCACCGCCGCCGCCGATATGCGCTCGCTCAGCCTGAGCCTGAGGATCCGATTCTGATGACGAAGGTTGCACTCCGTTCGGGACGACGCACGGGATTGTCCGTCTCTGCCTGGAGCCGGCTCCCTTTGGCCCTGGCGCTGCTGCTGCCCTGGGCGGCGTTCGCGCAGCAGGAAGGCCAGCCCTTCACCTTTGAGACGACCACCCGGCTGGTGGTGGTGAACGCGGCCGTGCAGGACCGCGACGGCAAGCCGATCGAAGGCTTGACCGCCGCCGATTTCCGGGTGCTCGAGGACGGCGAGCCGCAGAAGCTGGCGGTGTTCGAATACCAGCGCCTGGAGTCCCGGCCGCTTCCGCCGGCCGCACCGCCGCCGGTCGACCCCGCCAACCCGGCCGCGCCGATCCGGCTCGATTCCGAGATTACGCCGTCCAAAGAGGGCGAGCTGCGCTACCGGGACCGCCGCCTGCTGGCGTTCTACTTCGACTTTTCGTCGATGCCCGCGGCCGACCAGATCCGCTCGCAGAAGGCCGCCCTGAAGTTTCTCGACGAGCAGATGACCGAGTCGGACCTGGTGGCGATTCTGGTCTTCACGTCGGACCTGAAGGTCGTGCAGGACTTCACCGACGACCGCGAGCTGCTGCGGACTGTCGTACGATCCTTCCGCGTGGGCGAGGGCAGCGAGCTCTCCGAGCTGTTCGAGACCGACGCGGAGCTGCTCGAGGACACCGGCGAAGCCTTTACGGCCGACGAGACCGAGTTCAACCTGTTCAACACCGACCGCAAGCTCAGTGCGCTCGAGCAGGCCGCCCGCATGCTGGGCTCTCTGCCTGAAAAGAAGGCGCTGATCTACTTCTCTTCCGGCGTGGGCAAAACCGGCGTGGAAAATCACTCGCAGTTGCGCTCCACGATCAACGCCGCCGTCCGCGCCAACTTGTCGTTCTACCCCGTGGACGCCCGCGGCCTGGTCGCCGAGGCTCCGGCCGGCGACGCAAGGGTGGGCAACCTGCAAGGGACGAGCCTGTTCTCCGGCCGCGGACAGGGCCGCCGCCGCGAGAAGTTTCTGGACCAGCAGGAGACCCTCTACAGCCTGGCCGAGGACACAGGCGGCAAGGCTCTGCTCGACGCCAACGACCTCAGCCTCGGCATCGTGCAGGCGCAGGAGGCGATCTCGAGCTACTACATCCTCGGCTACTACTCCTCCAACGCCGCCACCGACGGCAAGTTCCGTCGCGTGAAGGTCGAGATCCCCTCGCAGCCCAAGGCCAAGCTCGACTACCGCTCCGGGTACTTCGCGCCGAAGGATTTCACGAACTTCACCTCGGCGGACAAAGAGCGCCAGCTCGAAGAGGCTTTGCTGCTGGAGGACCCCATTACGGACCTCACGCTGGCCATCGAGCTCAACTACTTTCGGCTGACGCAGGACCGCTACTTCGTGCCGCTGGCGGTGAAGATTCCCGGCTCCGAGCTCGAGCTTGCAGGCAAGACCGGCAAGGAGAAGACGCGCCTGGACTTCATCGGGCAGGTGCGCGACGACCACGGCCGGCTGCTCGGCGCCGTGCGCGACCACATCGAGATTCAGCTCGACGACGAGCGCTCCAAGGCGCTGCTCGAGCGCCAGCTCCAGTACGACGCCGGCTTTGCGCTCACCCCCGGCGACTACACGCTGAAGTTTCTGGCGCGTGAGAACCTGACCGGTAAGATCGGCACCTTCGAGACCGACTTCACCGTGCCCGATCTGGGCCGCAAGTCCTCCGAGGCCAGTCTGAGCTCGGTGGTGCTGGCCTCCCAGCGCGAGCCGATCCAGGAAGCCGTGGGCGGCGTGGCCGGCAAGCGGCTGATGCGTCGGCATCCGCTGGTGCAGGACGGTCAGAAGCTGATCCCGTCGATCACGCGGGTGTTTCGGCGCGATCAACCGCTGTACGTGTTCTTCGAGCTGTACGACCCGGGCTTGGGCCCGGACAAGGCGTCGACCAGCGTCGCCGCCCAGGTGAGCTTCTTCCAGGGGGCCACGAAGGCTTTCGAGTCGGCGCCGCTGCGGGTGGACGGTTTTTCCAAGCAGCGTGGCAGCGTCGGCGTGGAGCTCCAGCTCGCCCTGGCGGATCTGGCTCCGGGGCGCTACGACTGCCAGGTGAGCGTGATCGACGAGCTCGGCCGAAAGTTCGCCTTCCGGCGGGCGCCGATCGTCGTCCTGCCCGACGCCCTGGCTCGGCCGAGCCAATGAAAGCGCTTTGAAATAACAGATTGCAAAACAGTTAGCTCACTTTTCTTGAATCCTGCCGGCGGCAGACGGCGTCTAGTGAACTGTGGCGCGAGGGACCGATCGGAGATGCGGCCGCATCCGTCCCGGTCCTCCGCGCGACACGAACAAGAAGGAGCTAACGATCATGCTGAAATCCATCCGAAATCTCTCTCTGGGACTGTTGCTGAGCGTGGCCGCGCTGCCCCTGGCGGCCGCCAACCTGTCCGCGACGGCGACGCCCGAGGCCCGCACCGCCGAGCAGGTGCGCCGGCAGATTGCCAAGCTGCCGTTCCTGAGCGTGTTCGACAACATCTCGTTCACCCTGCAAGACGGCGTGGTGACCCTCGACGGCGACGTCTACCGCCGCTCCCTGCGCAAGTCCGCCGAGCGCGTGGCGCTGCAGGTGGAGGGCGTGACCCGCGTGGAGAACAACATCGAGTTCCTGCCGGTCTCGAACTTCGACGACCAGATCCGCGTGCAACTGGCGCGGGCCCTGTTCACGCACCCGGCGCTGGACCGCTACAGTTTGCAGGCGAACCCACCGATCCGTATCATCGTGCGCAACGGCAACGTGACCTTGGCCGGCGTGGTCAACCGCGAGATGGAGAAGAACGTGGCCGGAGTGCTGGCGAATCAGATCCACGGAGTCTTCTCCGTGACGAACGACCTTCGCGTCGAAATCCCTAGCAAGAGCTGAGTGGTTTCTCTCCCCAATCCACCGGCGCGACGCCCGGCGGCTCCGACCCAAGGAGCCGCCGGTTTTTCTTTGTCCGCGGACGCTCGCCGGGCGGGGGACCGAACGATATCCTCCGCCGGCGGGGGCTCGACTGCGGCGGCCCTACAATAGCGGTAGCATGACGCTGCCGGATTCGCCCAAGGCGAACGTACTGATCTATCTGGCGGCTTTCTGCGTCGTCATCGCGGGCCTCAAGGAGGCCCGCGATATCGTTTTGCAGGTGCTGATCGCCGGCTTCGCCGCGATCGCGGTGGCGCCGCCGATCTTCTACCTCAAGAGCCGCGGCGTGCCGTTCGTGCTGAGCCTGATCCTGGTAATGGCGCTGCTGCTGGGGATTGTCGGCTTCATGGCCGGGGTCGTAGGCTCGTCGATCAACGACTTCACCGACCAGCTCCCGATGTACGAGGATCGCGGCCGCGAGGCCATCGGCCAGATCGTGGAAGTGCTGCATCGCTTCGGAGTGAACGTGGCGGTGGACGAGGCCATCGCGGGGCTGTTCGACCCGGGGCAGATGATGGGCTGGGTCGGCGGACTCTTCGCCGGGCTGGGGTCGGTGCTGGCGAACTCCTTTCTCATCTTCATCATGGCGATCTTTTTGCTGCTGGAGGCTTCGACGTTCCCGACCAAGCTGCAGGCTGCGTTCGGCGACCAGAACCGCGTAGTCGAACGGTTCCAGAACCTCGGCTCCAGCATCAATCACTATCTGGTGATCAAGACTTGGGCGAGCCTCGCGACGGGTGGTTTGGCGGCGGGGCTGTGCTTTGCCTTCGGGCTGGACTTCGCGCTGCTGTGGGGCCTGCTCGCGTTTCTGCTCAACTACGTGCCCAACGTCGGCTCGGTCGTGGCCGGGGTGCCGCCGGTGCTGCTGGCGATCGTGCAACTCGGGTTGCTCAAGGCGTCGCTGATCCTGGTCGGCTACATCCTGATCAACAACATCCTGGGCAACTTCATCGAGCCGCGCTTCATGGGCAAGGGGCTCGGGCTGTCCACTTTCGCCGTGCTGGTCTCGTTGGTCTTCTGGGGCTGGGTGCTGGGGCCGGTCGGCATGCTGCTGTCGATTCCCCTGACAATGGCCGTGAAGATCGCGATGGAAGGGCGGCCGGAGACGCTATGGATCGCGGTGCTGCTCGGGCCGGGCGCCGACGCGGAGGTTCGCCTGGAGCGGATGCAGTCCGGAGAGATCGAGGCGTTGCCGACCGACGGATCTACTGGGTGAGCAGACGGCCGTGTGGGTCCCGACGGCTGTAAGCGTTTACGGAGATACGCTCCGCAGTCTGCTAAAATCATGCGCCAGTATGCGTTGCGCGCTGGTCCTCGCCCTGCTCCTGTCGGCCGTTCCGGTCTTCGCGGAGGACTTGGCCGAGAAAGCCTACGGCATCCTGGAGAAGAACTGCCAGGCCTGCCACGGCGCGGCGATGCAGATGTCGAAGCTCGACCTGCGGACCCGCGACCAGGCGCTCGCAGGCGGCGAGCGCGGGCCGGCCGTCAAGCCCGGCAACCTGGAGCGGAGCTGGCTGTGGCGCGTCGCCAGCCACTCCGTGAAGCCCGAAATGCCCCCGGGCGGCAAGCTCGCCGACGAGGACCTAGAGACGCTGCGGCAATGGATCATGGCCGGCGCTCCGTTTCCGGAGGCCGCCCAGACCGATGAGGAAGCGGCCCGCAAGGCGGCGCTGAAGAAGCTCGAAGAGCGGCCGATCACCCCCGAGGAGCGCCAGTGGTGGGCCTTCGTGCCGCCTGTTCGCCACGATCCCCCCGGCGCGCAGGACGCCAACCCGGTGGACGCCTTTCTGGCCGCGCGCCTGGCCGAAAAGGGCTTGACGCCCAGCCCGGAAGCCGACCCGCGGACGCTCGTACGGCGGCTCTATCTGGATCTGCTGGGGCTGCCGCCGACGCCCGAGCAGGTGGACGCCTACGTGGCCGACGCCTCGCCGGACAAGTGGGCCCGGCTGGTGGACGAGCTGCTGGCCTCGCCGCACTACGGCGAGCGCTGGGGCCGCCATTGGCTCGACCTGGTGCACTACGCCGACTCGGGCGGCTACGAGCGCGACTTCGACTGGCCCACCATGTGGCGCTACCGCGACTACGTGGTGAAGGCCTTCAACGAGGACAAGCCCTACGACCGCTTCATTCTCGAGCAGATCGCCGGCGACGAGGTGGACCCCGACAACCCCGAAGCCCACATCGCCACCGGCTACCTGCGCATGGTGCTCGACAACAACATCAAGGACGAGCGCACGCGGATGGACGAGCTCGACGACAACGTCGGCACTACGGCGCTGACGTTCCTGGGCATGACGGTGGGCTGCGCACGCTGCCACAACCACAAGTTCGACCCGATCCCGCAGAAGGACTACTACCAGATGCAGGCCGTCTTCTTCCCGACCGAGGAAGTGGACTACCCGCTGGTGTCCGACGAAGTCGTCCAACGCTACAAGGCCGAGAATCAGCGCATCAAAGAAGGCCAGGAGCCCCTGCGGGACCGCATCGGCGAGCTCGAGAAGCCCTACCGGGCGCAACTGTTCGAGGAGAAGCTCGACGAGCTGCCGCCGTATTACCGCAAGGCCTGGGAGACGCCCGAGGACGACCGCACCGAGGGCCAGCGGCTCAACGCTCGGCAGGTGCAGGCGCTGACCAAGCAGATCAAGATCGAGGACGTGCTGGCGCGGATGAGCGCCGCTGAGAAGGACGATCGCGACAAGCTGGAGCTGGAGATCGCGCAGCTCGACGCGCAGCGCCCCGAGCCTTATCCCACCGCGCGGGCGGTGGCCGAACGGGGCTCCGAGCCGTTGCCGAGCTACTTTCTGCACCGCGGCGACCCGGGCTCGAAAGGTTCGGAAATGGACCCGGGCGTGTTGACCGTGGCGGCGCGGCAGCCGGTGTCGTTCGAGCCTCCTCCGCCGAGCGCGGAGTCGAGCTACCGCCGCAAGCATTTTGCCGAGTGGATCGCCTCGGAGCGCAACCCGCTGACGGCGCGGGTGATGGTCAACCGCATCTGGCAGCACCACTTCGGGGAAGGCATCGTGCGGACGGCGTCGAACTTCGGCAAGACCGGCGAAGCGCCTTCGCACCCGGAGCTGCTGGACTGGCTGGCGACGGAGCTCGTGCGCTCCGGCTGGTCCGTGAAGCGGATGCACCGCGTGATGCTGAC
Organism: Acidobacteriota bacterium; assembly: GCA_016125275.1. Classification (GTDB taxonomy): domain Bacteria; phylum Acidobacteriota; class Terriglobia; order Bryobacterales; family UBA6623; genus RI-231. Next base: position 369,733 of record WGMB01000007.1, read on the forward strand.
CTCGCGCGCCTACCGCCAGGCCGCCGACGACATTGCGGCGAACCTGAAGGCCGACCCGGAGAACCGCTTGTTCTGGCGCGCTCCGCGGCGGCGGCTGGAGGCCGAGGCGATTCGGGACGAGATTCTGGCCGTGGCGGGCACGCTGGACTTGCAGACCGGCGGCCCGGCCGTGCGCCCCTACATCGACCCGGACCTGTGGCAGTCCTCGACCTCGCGGGTCTGGGGCGGCAAGGAGGTCGGCGACCGGGCCACTTGGCGGCGTAGCGTCTACGTCTTCTCCAAGCGCTCCATTCGCTATCCGATGTTCGAAGCCTTTGACCAGCCGGACATGGTGGGCCACTGCGCCGAGCGCACCAGCTCCACCGTGGCGCCGCAGGCCTTGCTGCTGATGAACAACGCCGAGATCCTGCTGCAGGCGAAATTCTTCGCCCAGCGGCTGCTCGAAGAAGCCGGGCCGGACCCGGCGGCGCAGGTGGAGAGGGCCTTCGCGCTGGCTCTGGCCCGCGAGCCCAAGCTCGACGAGAAGCTGCAGGCGGTGGAGTTCATCGAACGGAACCCGACCGGGCTGGTCGACTTCTGCCAGGCCGTCTTCAACCTCAACGAGTTCGTCTACCGGCCCTAGCCCGGACGGCCATGCGGAACGCGGCGCGCACGACCCTGTTGATGGCGATGCTGGCGGGGCCGGGTTGGGCCGCGCAGCCGACCTCGGAGCTGATCGACGCCATCGAGAACGGCGACGCCGCGGTGGCGGACGCTCTGCTGCGCCAAGAGATCGACCCCAACGCCAAGGCGTCCGACGGACGGACCGCCCTGACCGTCGCAGCCGCTCGGGGCGAGCTCGGCGTCGTCAAGAAGCTCCTGTCCCTCGGGGCGAATCCGCGACTGCGCGGGCTGGACGGCGTGATGCCGATTGTGGCGGCTGCCGAGAGCGGCGACAGCCGGACGGTCGAGGCCTTGATCAAGGCGCTCGACGAGCCGCGAGCGATGGCGCAGGCCCTGCTCGTGGCCGTGGCCAAAGGGCGGCTGAGTCTGGCCCGGGCTTTGCTGGAGAGCGGCGCCCTCGCGCCGTCCGACCCGAGCATGGCCGCCGCCGTCCACCTCGCCGCGGATCATGGGCTGGCCGACGTGCTGGAGCTGCTGCTGGACTTCGGCGCCGATCCGAACGGCGCGCTCGCTTCCGGCGAATCCGCGGCCTACGCCGCTGTGAAGAACGGACGCGTCGAAACCCTGGAGCTGCTGCTGGCCCGCGGCGCCGAGCCCAACCGCGCCGAGTCCAAGGACGGTCGCACGGCATTGCATCAGGCCGTGGAGCAGGGCCGGACCGAGTGCCTGCGCCTGCTGGTCGGCTACGGCGCCGACGTCAACGCGCCGGATCGGGAACGGCGCACGCCGCTGCATCTGGCCGCCGCGGGGGTCTATCCCCGAGTGATCGACGTGTTGGTCTCCTACGCGGCCGAGGTCGATGCGGCCGACGCCCAAGGGCGCACGCCACTGCACCAGGCCGTCGCGTCGGGCCGGGGGGAGAACGTCCGCCGGCTCCTGGCAGCCGAAGCCGATCCCGCGATTCCCGACGGCGCCGGGGTCACTCCGGCGCAATTGGCGCAACGCGGCCGCCGAGCCGACATCGCCGCGCTGTTCGACTGACCCGCATGTCGTTTGTACGATTTCGTACAGCGGCAAATTCTCGTCGCGCAACTGCCCGAGAATGATGGGGTTTCCTGACCACAGTGTAATCAGGCCATAGCGGATCTCTTGCAATAGATATCCGCTTCTTAGGTCGCAAACCGTAACAAGTCTGAGCGCCTCACTTGCCGACCCCTCGTTGGGAACGGGCGGGACTTGCTGCGCCGAAATTCTAAGGAATATTCCCCAATGGCGCCCACGATGAAAGCAGTGTTCACCCCGGCGCCGCCTATCTTTCCTGCGCATTCAAATAGGAGACGTCGCTTTGCAATATTCAGCATCGAGACCGTGGGCGTGCGCCCTGGTTCTGACTCTGTCCCTGGTCGGTCCCTCCCTGCTCGTGGGGCAACGCCGGGGCGATCCCAATCGCGATCCCAATCGCCGGGACCGGCTCCCTCCGCCCGGCGCGCCGCCCGAAGAGGCCCCGGCCTCGGTCCTCGAGGACCGCAGCGGGTTGGCTACGGAGGCTCCCACGGGCTTCGACAACCTCACCAACGGCTACACGCCCCAGGGGCCCGCGTTTGAAACCCTCAACGAAGAGAACGTGCAGCCGTTGCGCTCGTTCAATGACAATCGCTTCGTCTTCGAGGAGTCCGAAGGGATCGAAGACGGCCTCGGACCCACGTATAACGCCCAGAGTTGCCGGGAGTGTCACCAAAGCGTGGTCACCGGCGGCGCCAGCCAGATTGCCGAACACCGCACGGGACATTCCAGCGATGGTATCTTTACCGAGTCTTTGGGCGGGACTTTGATACAATCTCGGGCTATCCACCCGGATATCGTCGAAAAGGTTTCTCAAGATGACAATGTTCGGACGTTTCGAATCTCGACGAATACTTTGGGCGGAGGCTTCGTGGAGGCCGTTCCGAACGGCGCATTGCTGGCGATTCGCGACAATCAACCGGCTGAGATGCGGGGGACGGCCGTGCTCGTGCCCGTGCTGGAGGCCGGCGGCGCCCTCCGCATCGGTCGGTTTGGTTGGAAGGGCCAGCACGCCAGCCTGGTGTCGTTCTCCGCGGACGCCTATCTGAACGAGATGGGCGTCACCAGCCCCTGGCTGGCGGAGGAGAACTCCGCTTCGGGGCTCTTCGTGGGCTGGGGTTCCAAGTACGACGCCGTGGAGGACCCCGAGGACGACGGCGAGGACGTAGTGGCGTTCGCCGAGTTCATGCGGTCGACGAAAGCGCCGTCGAGGGGAGCGATCACGCCGGATGTTTTGGACGGCGAGGTGACGTTTCGCCAGATCGGCTGCGCCGTCTGCCACGTGGAAACGCTCCAGACCGCGCCCGCGGGCGTGGCGGTCAACGGCGGTCAGCTCACGGTGCCGGCGGCCCTGGGAGACAAGCTGATCCACCCCTACAGCGACTTCCTGCTGCACGACGTGGGGACCGGCGACGGCATCGCCACGCTGGCAGGGGACGAGTATGCCGCCACGGCGAACCAGATGCGGACGGCTCCGCTGTGGTCGCTGCGGACGCGCAACCGGCTGATGCACGACGGCCTGTCGTTCACCGCCCAGGAAGCGATCGAGCGCCACGCGGGCCAGGCCGCCGCGGTCACCCGGCGCTATCGCGAGCTCAGCGACCAGCAGCGCAACGCTTTGCTGGCCTTTTTGGCGTCGCTCTGACGCCGAGGGCGGGCGCGCGGTCCGGGCCGTCGGCTCGCGCGCTCGCTTCGGCGGCCTGCGGACGGGCATACTATTCGTTCATGGATCTCGAGCTCCAAGGTCAGGCGGCCGTGGTAACCGGCGGCGCCAGCGGCATCGGTCTGGCTTGCGCGCGGGGGCTGGCCGCCGAAGGGTGCGCCGTAGCGGTCTGGGACCTGTCCGACCGGAGCGCGGAGGCCGCCGCAGCCGTGGCGGCGGACTTCCCGGTTCCGACCTGCGGCCTGCGGGTGGACGTGAGCGACTTCGAGGCCGTGCAGGAGGCTGTGCGGCAGACCGAGGCGGCCCTGGGGCCCATCGCACACGTCGTGCACGCAGCGGCCATGGGGTCGGGCAAGTTCGGCTTCCCCTTTACGCACCTGGAGCCGGGCGATTGGCCGCGCGTATTGCAAGTGAACGTGATGGGGATGGTGCACGTGGCGCAGGCCGTGGCGCCGGGAATGATCGAGCGGAAGGCGGGGACGATGGCCTTCATCGGCTCGGTCGCCGGACAGATCGGCTCCCAGACCGACCCGCCCTACAGCGCCAGCAAGGCCGCAGGCATCAACTTCGCGCAGTGCCTGGCGAAGGATCTGGCCCCGCACAACATCCGCGTGAATACCGTGAACCCCGGCATGGTGAAGACGCCGCTCAACCAGCGCGTGTGGCAGGCCTGGAACGACCAGCAGCCGCCGGAGAAGCGTCGTACCTACGAAGAGTGGGCGGGCGAGAAGGTGCGGACCGTCGCTCCGCTGGGCCGCTGGCAGGGGACCGAAGACATCGCGGACATGGTGGTGTTCTTGGCGTCCGCGCGGGCCAAGCAGGTGACCGGCCAGACGATCAACGTCGACGGCGGCCAAGTGATGCACTGGTAGGCCCGTGAGCGGTGAACCGTGAGCCGTGAACCGCGGGGGCGGCGGCTAGTCGAGCAGCGTCGAGACGGGGCGGACCCAATCGGGCAGCATGTCCGGTAACGTGAGCTCGGCGTTCGCGGAGAGGACTTCGATCGACGCGCCCTTGCGGTGGACGTGGATCTCGCGTGAGTCCGGATAGACGGTCCAGACTCGGCCCGCGCCGCTTTCGAGGTACTGCTTGGTTTTCTTCACCAGATCCGCTACGGATTCCGAAGGCGAGATGATCTCGATCGCCAGCGACGGCGCGCCCTGGACGTAACCCCGCTCGTCTGCGTTGGCCAACTGCTCGGCGGTCAGCACGGCCACATCGGCGATCCGGACCGTCGGAGGGTCCCAGCTCAACTGGCAAGCAAGTGCCGCGCGCACGCGCAGTTTCGGCTGCGTCTTGGCCGCCTCGTAGAGCGCAAAAAGAATGCGGTGAAGAATCTCCGAATGCAGTTTTTTGGCGGGCGGCGTCTCGAGCAGGACTCCCTCGTCGAGCTCCTGCCGCATCTCCGTGTCAGGGAGCGCCATGAACTCTGCCAGCGTAAGCCGTGAAACCGCGGTCGCCATGGTCGTATTCCGCTCCTGCGGACGGAATGGTCCAGATACGGCGGTCCGCCGCCCGCGGCGGACCGCCCAACCGGGAAGCCTCAGGCCGTCGCCGCGGCGCGGGTCTGCTGAGCCGGCTGGTCGCTGCCGGCGATGATCGGGTACACCACGCCGGCCAGGGCCGCTCCGACGATCGGCGCCAGCCAGAACAGCCAGAGCTGCTGCAAGGCCCAGCCGCCCACGATCACCGCCGGGCCCACGCTGCGGGCCGGGTTGACCGACAGGTTCGTCACCGGGATGCCGATCAGGTGGATCAGCGTCAAGCCCAGGCCGATGGCGATCGGAGCGAAGCCCGCCGGCGCGCGCTTGTCCGTCGAGCCCAGGATGATCATCAGGAACATGAACGTCAGCACGGTCTCGGCCACCAGCGCCGCCGTCATCGAATAGCCTCCCGGCGAGTGCTCGCCGAAGCCGTTGGCCGCGAAGCCGCCGATCTCGAAGCCCGGCTTGCCGCTGGCGATCACGTACAGCACGCCCGCCGCCACGACGCCGCCGACCACCTGCGAGACGATGTACGGCAGCAGGTCGCCCGCCTTGAAGCGTCCGCCGACCATCAAACCCACTGAGACCGCCGGGTTCAAGTGGCAACCCGAGATGTGCCCGATCGCGAACGCCATCGTCAGCACCGTCAGCCCGAAGGCGAAAGCCACGCCCAGCAGGCCGATGCCCACCTCGGGGAACGCAGCGGAGAGCACGGCGGCGCCGCATCCTCCGAATACCAGCCAAAATGTTCCCAGGAATTCCGCCATACACCGTTTGCCGATTGACATGCGAATGGTCCTCCTTTCCCCAACAACACTCGCCGTGCGCCAAGCGGAGACGCGCCGACGGCCGCGTGAGCCTGCGGCCACGCGATAGTCTAGCGCTCTTTTAGTGTGAATTACGTTTCGAACTGAGATTTTTTACTGAGGAATGTGCCTGCCCTAAACCGGGTCGGCATCCTGCCGGATATCCCGGTCGCGAATCCCGATCAGGTAGAGCAAGCCGTCGAGCCCGAAGTTGGAAATGGCGCGCTTGGCCTTGCGCGCCACGATGGGCTTGGGGTGGAAGGCCACGCCGAGGCCGGCGACGCCGAGCATGGGCAGATCGTTGGCTCCGTCGCCCACGGCGATGGTCTGGTGCAGGGAGATGTTTTCGGCCAGGGCGATCTCACGCAGCAGCGCCGCCTTGCGGTCGCCGTCGATGATCTCGCCCAATACCCGGCCGGTGAGCTTGCCGTCGACGATCTCCAGCCGGTTGGCGTAGACGTAGTCAAAGCCGAGCCGCGCTTGCAGTTTGTGGCCGAAGTAGTCGAAACCGCCGGAGAGGATGCCGATCTTGTAGCCCAGCCGCTTGAGCGTGGACGTTAGCCGCTCGACGCCTTCCGTCAGCGGCAGCCGTGCGGCCACCCGCTCGAGCACCGCCTCGTCGAGCCCTTCCAGCGTGGCCACCCGTTGCCGCAGGCTCGCCTTGAAGTCGAGCTCGCCGCGCATGGCCGCGGCGGTGATGGCGGCGACCTTCTCGCCGGCGCCGGCTTCCTTGGCGAGCTCGTCGATCACCTCGGCCTGGATCAGCGTGGAGTCCATGTCGAAGACCACCAGTCGGCGGCTGCGGCGGTAAAGGTCGTCGACCTGCACGGAAACGTCGATGCCGGTCTGCTCGGAGATCTCCAGCACGCGGCGGCGCAGGCTGAGCTCGTCGGCCACCGGGCCGGAGACCGAGAACTCGATGCAGGCGCGGCGGGCGGAGTCGGGGGCGTCGAGCGAAGCCCTCTCGGAAAGCCTCGAGATCGAGTCGATGTTCAGGCCGTGCTCCGCGACGGTTTCGGCCACCTTGGCGAGCTGATCGGCGTGGATGCGCCGGCCGAGCACGATGATGGTGTGGCGCTCGCGGCCCTGGTCGGCCACCCAGCGCTCGTAGTCCTCCACGGCCACCGGTTCGAAGCTCACGGCAATGCCCAGGCCGTGCGCGGCGTAGAGCACCTCCTTGAGGACCGGCGAGGAGGATTGCGACGGCGGGATCTCGACCAGCATCCCCAACGAGAGGTGGTTGTGGATGACGGCCTGGCCGATGTCAAGGATCTCGACGCCGAAGCCCCCGAGAATCGCCGTCAGCCGGGCGGTCAGGCCGGGACGGTCTTGCCCGGTCACGTTGAGCAGAAAGATCTCGCGCAAATCTCAGCATGCCACGAGTGGCAGCCGGGGTTCACGCCCGGCTCACAGGCGGCCTTCGGGACTGAGCAGGCGTCCGGCGGCGTTGAACTCGTAGTGGGCGTGGTGTGGCGGCACCGGGTCCGCGAAGCCCCTGGCCCGCAGTGCGGCGTCGAGCACCTGTTTGGCGGCGGCCGTGTCGGGGCCGTCGAGATGCTTGCCGTACTTGGCTTGGTCCTCGGGAGTCCGTGCGACGATCCCGGCGGTCAGTTGGCCGATGCGCGGGATGTCCGCCGGAAAGATCGGCTCGGGGTGCGGGTTCGCTTGGCGCAGGGCCTCCAGAACGTCGCGGTGGTCAGCGGCGCTCACCGTCTTCGGCGTCCCCAGGCCCGCCATCTGCATGAAGCGGCCCAGCGCACGGGCGGTGTCTTCGAGCAGACGCTCGTTGGAGCGAGCCTGCTCAGAGGCCGAGAGCTTCTGCTGGTAGCTGAGCCAGTCCGTCGTACCGCCCTGCGGCAGCCGCGCCACCACCGCGATCGCCAGGTTGCCGAACCCAAAGGTGTCGCTCGAGTCCGACCAGTGCCCGCCCTTGGAGCCGTACTTGTGGTGCGGCCAGCGGTCCTGGAAGAAGTGCAGGAAGGCCCCAGGATTGCGGTCTTCGAGCCCTGTGTTCCAGAGCTGGACCTGCTGGCCGCGGATGGCCCGGTCGGCCTCGGCGGCCTGTTCCATCTCGCCGATGGAGGCCGGATAGCTGTTCTCGTCGCGGAAGGCGTGGAAGCGGACCCGCGGCGCCTGCGTGCCGGCGGTGGGCCAAAAGCCCTGGACGGGTTCGGTGCGCTGCGAGTAGTCGACCGAGACATTCGCGCCGGCAATGCGCGCGGCCTGGTCCGGCGAGAACCCCACCATGCGCGCAACGTAATACGTCAGGTGGAAGTGCACATCGTCGTAGTAGGCGCCGGCCGGAGCGGTCAGGACGCAGGCCAGCAGCGCCGGCCGCAGCAGGGTTCCAAGGGCGCGCGTTTTCATGAGTCGAAAACATCCTACCAGCGTCGTAGCGCCCCGCCAACCCTTTTCGGGGGGATGCGCTTCCGGCGGGCGTTCTATAATAAGGCCGCTCATGCCTGCCGTAGCCCTCAACCGCCGCCAACTGCTCCAGTCTCTGGGAGGAGGCCTGGCGAATCTAGGGTTGGCCGGCGTGCTGGCGCGGGACAAAATGCTCGCCTCGCCGCGGATGGACGAGCAGCGGCCGCACTTCGAGCCCAAGGCCAAGTACGTCATCTCGATCTTCTGCTACGGCGGACCCAGCCAGGTCGACACCTTCGATCCCAAGCCCGACCTCGACAAGTACGCGGGCGAGGCCATGTCCGGCGTGGGCGATGTGGTCGTCTCGCAGGGCAACCCGGGCGGGCTGATGCCCTCGCCCTGGAAGTTCAAGAAGCACGGCCAGAGCGGCTTGGAAGTCTCCGAGCTGTTCCCCCATGTCGCCAAGCATGCTGACGACTTGGCGGTGATCCGGTCGATGTACGCGATCTCCAACGACCACGGCCCGGCGCTGTACCAGATGAACACCGGTACGCTGCTGGCCGGCCACCCGAGCGTGGGCAGTTGGCTGACCTACGGCCTCGGGTCGGAGAACGAGAACCTGCCGGGCTTCGTGGTCTTTACCGACCACCGCGGCGGGCCGATCAACGGGCAGCCGAACTGGGGCTCGGGCTTCATGCCGGCGGCCTTCCAGGGCACGCAGTTCCGCTCCACCGGCGACCCCATCGTGGACCTCAAGCCGCCCAAGGAGATGGGCCGTGAGCGGCAGCGCAAATGGCTCGATCTGCTGCAGAGCTTCAACCGCGAGCACTTGGAGCGCAACCCCGAGGACACCGAGCTGTCGGCGCGCATCCAGTCCTACGAGCTCGCCTACCGCATGCAGGTGCACGCCACCGAGGCGATCGACATCTCGCAGGAGTCGGCGGCCACCCGCAAGCTCTACGGCCTGGACCAGGAGCACACGCAGTACTTCGGGCGGCAAGCGCTGATGGCGCGCCGGCTGGTGGAGCGCGGCGTGCGGATGGTGCAGTTGTACTCAGGCGGCGGCAACCATGAGCCGACCTGGGATCAGCACTGGTCGCTGCAGAAGTTCCACGGCCAACACTCGGCCGAGACCGACCTGCCGATCGCGGGCCTCATCGAGGACCTCAAGGCGCGCGGGCTGTTCGAGGAGACGCTGATCGTGTGGCACGGCGAGTTCGGCCGCATGCCGATTTCGCAGCGGCTCGACGGCCGCGACCACAACCCGTTCGGCTTCACCGTCTGGATGGCCGGCGGCGGCGTGAAGGGCGGCAGCGTCGTCGGCGCCACCGACCAGTTCGGCTACAAGGCGGTGGAGAACCGCAAGTCGGTCTACGACTTCCACGCCACGATCCTGCACCTGATGGGGCTGGACCACGAGCGGCTCACCTACCACTACAACGGCCGCAACATGCGGCTGACCGACGTACACGGCAACGTGATTCGGGAAGTGCTGGCGTAGGCTGGGGCGGCTCGAAAGGAAAAAATCCGGCGGCTCCGCGACAGGGAAGAACCGCCGGCTTGGATTTCCATTGGTGGGAATTTTCCAAGTTGAGTCTGACAGGGGGTTAGCACGCGATCTTCTGCGGGGTGGCAGAAGCTTGGGGAAAAACGCGGTTAGCTGATGCGGATCTGCTGCACGGCGATCTTGGAGCCCTTGACCTTGCCTTCGGCCTCCACCTGGATCTCGCCGGTCTTCTTCGAGTACTGCAGCGACCGGAGCAACATGCTGTTGCCCTTGGCGTCGAGCGTCAGCGTCTGACCGTCTTCACTGACGATCGAAAAGCCCTTCTTTTTGCCGCCTTCGAGCAGAGAACAAGTCTTGGAATGCTCGACGGCCGCGGCAAAGTCGCCGCTGAACTCGGCGGCGCAGACGTTATCCAAAATCACGCCCTTGACCGTATCCGCGGGAAGCGCGGCGGCCCCCAGGGCCATGGCGAAAGATAGCAAAGCAAAGATTCGGATCATTCTTGGGTCCTCCTGGTGATCTGTACGAAGTCTTCTTCGCGACTGTTCCCGGTTGGACGCCAAAGTTTCGGAAAAGGCGTTCGGAAGGGCGGGGAGTTTACAAGCGTGACATGCGGTAATTCTCGGGACGGCGAGATTCCGGCTAAGGTCGGCGGGGAACGGCCGATGAGGGTTGCCATGGGGACCGAACAGATCTACGCGCACTGCCGAAGCGCCGTCGGCGGCCTGCTGTCCGCGATGGACGCCCACGACGTGCGTGGCATCGAGGATGAGTTGGGCCGCCTTCGCGGATATCTCTCGACGCGGGAGGCGCTGCCGCCTCCGCGTCTCGATCGCCTCTTCGAAGAGCGGCTGGACGCTCTGGAAGGGGTCGTGGACGCCATCCAGAGCTCGGTGCAGGTCCTGCGGCTTTCAGCCGACCAGGAGCTGAGCCGCATCCGGGAGGCTGCGCCCCTGCTGCGGCATCTGACGACGTCTTAGCGCGGGGTCTGCGGCTGCCGGAGCGCCTGCTCCAGCAGCGCCAGATTGTGGCGGGCTTGCCGATGCGACGGCTCCAGCGCCAGGGCCGTGCGGAGCGCGCCCTCGGCTTCGGCCAAACGGCCCATGCTCAACAACGCGGCCCCTTGCCGCGCCTGCGCTTCGGCGTCGGCGGGATTGGCGCGGACGGCGGCGTCGAAAGCCTCGAGCGCCTCGGCCGGGCGGCCGGCGTCGAGCAGCGCCAAGCCCCGGTTTCCGTGAAAGGCCGGATCGAGCGGGGCGACGGCGATCGCCTGGTCATAGGCCTGTAGGGCCTCCTGGAGACGTCCGCCGTCCGCCAACAGATTTCCTAAGTTGTTCCAGGCCTGCGGAAAGGAAGGGTCGATCTCGACGGCTCGGCGGTAGGCCTTCTCGGCCTCGGCGGCGCGGCCGGTCTCGGCCAGCTTTTCCGCCAGCTCGAACCAGGGCTCCGGAGCCGCCGCGGCGCCGGCGGCCAGCAGTTGCTCCAGGCGCGGCAGCCCCTCGGCCAGGTCCGCCCGCTCCTTCACCTGCGCCAGAGCCAAGTAGACGCCTGCGAGCGCGTCGGAATCCTCCCCAGGCGGCGGGTAGAGCTGCACCACCGGGCCGCGGTAGACCTGCTCGGCCTCGGTCTTCTCCCGGCGCGGCGCCAGCAGATCGCCCGGCGGCGGGAGGCGTTGGATCTTGTGGTCGGTCATCGCCACGTGCACCACGTCCTCGGTGCGCCGCAAGGGCATGTGGCAGGCGACGCAGTCGTCCTGCGCGGCGTGCTCGGCGGCCAGGGTCAGCGCGTGGCAGTCCAGGCAGCGGGCGCGGTAGCGGGCGGCCCGCGCGGAGGGCTCGGGGCGGTCGTGTGGGTTGTGGCAATCCAGGCACGTCATCGCCTCGCTTTGGCGGAAGCAGCGCGACTGGAGCAGCCGGTAGGCGGCGCTGACGATCTCGAACTTGTCGTCATGGCCGGTCCCCGGCGCGTGGTCGAAGTGGACGATCGAGTCGCCCAGCGGCTCGCCCGGGCGGTAGGAGTAGAACGAGCGCCCGAACCGGCGCAGGGTCTCCGGCAGGCGGAACGTGGTCGACTCCAGGTGGCACTGCATGCAGACCTCGAGGGAGCGCTCCGGGCTCAGCCGGGCGGGATTGACGATCGCCTCCGGCCGGCCGCTGCGGGCGTGCTCGGCGCCGTCGCCGTGGCAGCGGTCGCAGTCGATGCCCAGCGGCAACTGTTTGGGAAAGATCACGTCGGCGTCCCAGCCCGGGCGCGAGCGCTCCGGCGCCACGTCCGGGTAGCCGTTGTGGCAGAACATGCACTTGTGGTTGACCTGGCGCGTGAAACCCGGCTGGTTGGCGCGATCGTAGCCCGGGGCCATCGCCCAGGCCTGCTCTTGCGAGTACCACGAGACGGGCAACTCGTAGAGACGACCCTGGGAACTCTGGAACAGGTAGCTGCGGGCTCGCTCGCCCGAGCCCATCACGTGCGTGACCGGCCGCTCCAGGATGTCCGTGCGGCGGCCCTGCTCATCGAGGCGGTAGCGGCGCACCAGCAGGGTCTCGCCCCGCCGAAACATCTCGTAGTGCCGATCCGAAGCTTCGTGATAGTAGGAGGAGCCGGAAAAGTCGCCGATCTCCTCGTCCGCCGACGGCAGGAAGAACGAGCGGCCCATCGGCGTGGCCAGGTAGCGCTCGACCAGCTCGACATGACAGGGGCGGCAGCTCTCCGGGTCGGTCGCCAGGACCGGAAGCGCCGCCAGCAACAACAGCAGCGCGGGCCTCATGGCAGCTTGGCGAGGGCGGCCGCGACGGCTCGGGCGGCGACCTCGTAGCCCTCGGCCGTGGCGTGGACGGGATCGACGAAGAGCCGTGCGCCGCCGGCGGCTCGAAAGGCTTCGAGCGGCTCCGCCACGACCGTCCCGGTCTCGCGGCCGATGGTCCGCAGCAGCGTCTGCCGGGGATGCTCCATACCGCCGTCCATCTGCACCGCCGAGGGCCACACCACCAGCACAGGGACCGCTCCTGCCTTCCGCGCCGCCTCGACCATGGCGCGGATCTCGCTGCCGAACTCCTCCTCGGTCAGCCGCGGCCGGCCCTCGGGCAACACCCGGCGCAGCAGTCGCGTTACCCGGTGGCGGCTCATCTCACCGGCCCGCTCGGCCGCCATCAGCTCGCTATGCTCGGCGTCGGAGAGGTGGTCCCAGACCGTCCGCCCGTTCACCCAGAACGTGATCACCACCACGTCCGGCCTTTCGCCGGCGGCCAGGGCCTGCTCCAGAACCAGCCGCCCCTGGAAGGCCGAGTAGCCGGGGACCCCTGCGTTGATCGCGCGGACTCCCAACGCCTCACCCACCCGGGCTGGAAAGGCTTCCGCGTCGTTCACGGGGATGCCGAAGGTGCACGAGTCGCCCAGGAACAGCATGGTCTTGGCGCCTTCCGCGCCGGCGGGCGTGCGGCGGCGGCCTTCCGCGTCGGTGGAGACGCGGAAGGCGTGCTCGGCGTCGGGCAGCTTCTCCGACGCGGGGACCTCTTGCAGATTCGGCCGAAGCTTCCAGAACAGGAGGTCGTCGGGTTGAAAGATCTTCTCCGTGCCGGGGAAGACCTGCAGGTTCATGCGCAGAAAGTCCCAGCGCGCGTTGGAATCGGCCGCGGCGAGGGTCGCCGCCCCGAACGCCGCCGTCAACAACAGGCCGGCGCCGAGCAACCGCTTCATGGCTGAGGCTGTTCGGCCTGGAGCTGCGCCAGGGCGGATGCGGCTGCTTGCTGGGCGCGAGGATCGCCGGACGCCATGGCCGCATTGTAGTGCCAAGCGGCCTGTTCGAGCTGCCCCTGGTAGGCCAGTAGGCCGCCCAGGTTGATGTGCGCGGAGGCGTAGCCCGGGTCGAGCTCCAGCGCCCTGCGCAGCGCCGCAACGGCTTCGCCGTAACGGCCGAGCTTGCTGTAGGCCAACCCCAGCCCGGCTTGCGCCTGAGGCGAGCTCGGGTCGGACTCGAGCGCCAGGCGGTAGTGCTCCACCGCTTCTTCAGGGCGTTCCAGCCGCAGCAGGGCCTGCGCCAGGTTGGCATGGACCACTGACGGGCGAGCGGCCAGCGAGGCGGCGTCCCCCGGCATCAGCGGCGCGCTCGAACGCAGCGCCTGCGCGTCCTCGTCGCGGTAGAGGCTCAAGGCCTGCTCGTACTGAGCGACGGCCTCGTCCAGCCGACCCTGGTCATAGAGCACTCCGCCGAGGTTGTTGAACGCTTTGGACGATTCCGGCATCCGCTCGGCGGCGCGCTCAAAGGCGGCCTGCGCCTCTTCGAGCCGGCCGGACCGCCACAGGGCGTTGCCGAGGTTGTACTGCGCTTCGCCCAGCTCGGGCGCGGCGGCGACGAGGGATTCCGCCGTCGCCACGTCGTCGGCGGTTCGGCCGCGCTCCAGCCCCACGAACAGAACCAGCACGGCCCCGATGTAGGCGGCCTGCTGCCAGCCCTTGTTCTGCGGGGCGATACGGCGGGCCACCTGCCCCAGCCAGGCCTTGACGCGCGGGGGGGCCTCGCCGGCGTCCGCGATGTCCAAGTCGGCTCGGGTGCGCTTGTCGCGCATCTTCCAGATGAAGCCGTCGAAATAGTAGTGCATCGCGTTCGACGTCACCACGTAGGCGATCAGCAGGCGATGCAGCAGGGCGTCGGAGACGGCCGGCACAAAGTAGTTGATCGACCCGTAGGCCAGAATGAGTCCGGCGTACAGCGTGACCAGCGCCAAGCTGGGCTGAAACAGGAAGCGCACGAAGCCCGCCACCGGGCCGTTCTTGACCACCCGGTTGCGGTTGTAGGCCCACACGATGCCGTAGTACTGGATGCAGTGGAAGGCCGACCAGACCGTGAAGCCCACCAGAAAGTCGTCCAGCCCCACGTACAGGTACCAGGTAGCCCCCAGGAAGATGCCGAGCATCGACAGCTTGCGCCAGCTCACCGGCCGCCCGGCGCGCCACTCGTTGAGGTGATAGCCGACGTAGGCCAGCGTGAGCAGCGCGCTGAGCCCCAGCAGCGCCGTCCGCCCGCCTGAGACAGCCCCGGCCGGAACCAGCGGCAGGCCGGTCTGATAGGCCCTGCTGAGCAGGTTGTGGCTGTAGTGCGGGCTCACGGCGATCAGCGCCACGTACCACGAGATCGCCAGACCCCAGTCCAGCCAGGACGTCGCCGCGTTCACGGCGCCGGCCTTGGAGTCGTAGATCCGCATGAAGCCGTAGTGCTGCATCAGTACGTGCCAGATGTCCCACAGCGCCACGAAGATCAGCAGCCCGTGGAGCTGCCGGTCGTCGAACCACAACGCCGTGAGGAAGATCAGCGGCGGCGCCAGCAGAAAGCGCCAGCGGAAGCGCTCGAACAGCTCCTTGTCGCCGTAAGCGCGCAGAAAGGTGGGAAAGTGGTGCCCGAAGGTGAAGAACGCCAGCAGGAAGATGGCGATCTCCCGCGAGCTGAAGGCCCCGCGCAGCGGCAGGAACACCGCCATCACCAGCAGCGGAGCGCCGATGAACAGCAGCAGATCGAGCGAGGGGCCGAGGATCCAGGCGCTGGGCGCCGGCGCGGCCGGGATCGCCGCGGCCGCGCCGGGGACGGCAACCTCCGTCCCGAGCGCCCTGTTCTTGCGAGTCTTCGCCATCGCTCCAACAACATCAGAGCCCCAACCCTGGGGTTGGGGTCCGAAACCCGGGGCTCACGGGACCGTGTGAGACGTGCTGGACTCTCCGATCTTCCCGTCCCGGGCTCTGCTTCTCTTACTCCAGCAGATTTACTTGAAGTTCGAGTAGTCGCCGACGTTCGAGTATTCTTCCGACGCCAACCCGGGCACATCCCAAACGATATCACCCGCCCGGATCGTCAGTGCGGCTGCGATGTTGCGGTCGCCGATCAGCTTCGCGCGGCCCGAATCCAGGAACGCGAACTCGCCCTTCTGCACTTCCAGCACGGCGATGTCGGCGATCGCGCCCTCGTCCAGGTTGCCCAGGTCGTAGCGGCGGATGGCCTTGGCGGCGTTCACCGTCGTCCGCTCGATCACCTGGTCCAGCGGCATGCCCATGTTCAAGAACTTCGACATCACGTTGGTCAGCGTGGCGTGCGGCAGCATGATCGAACCCTTGTGGATGTCAGTCGAGATCGTGTCCGGCAAAAAGCCCTGCTTGATGGCCGGCACGGCGATGCGGAACCAGAGGCTGCCCGAGCCGTGGCCGACGTCGAAGAGGATGCCGCGCTGCCGAGCCTTCCACATGTAGCTCTGCACCCGCTCGTGCTCATCGAGCTGCGGCGTCAGCCGGCCATAGAAGTGGGTGTGGATGTTGCCCGGCTTCATGTGCTTCAGGATCAGGTCCTCGTAGCTGCGGCCTTCCTTCTGGCTGAAGTCGACCATCAGCACCGTGTTGGAGAGGTCAGCGGCCTTCACGGCGCGGTCCACGGCTTCCCAGTCCGCCGGCTGATAGTGCGCCGTCTTGATGCCGACGATGGTCTCCGGGTACTTGTTGACCATGCGGACGGCCGCGTCCACGTCCATCTGGCTGACGTCGTTCTCCACCTCGGAGCCGTACATCCCCCCGCTGACGATGTTCAGCAGCGCCAGGATGCGGGTGGCCGCGTGGTCGATGGTGTTCTTCTTGAAGGCTTCGAAGGTCTTCGCGCCCGAGGTGCCGGCGTCGACCGCCGTGGTCACGCCGTTGCGCAGGCAGTTGTGGTCCGGGTTCACGCTCAGCCAAGGTCCGTGCACGTCGAAGTGGCCGTGGATGTCGATCAGGCCGGGCGTGACGTAGTAGTCGGAGACGTCCACGACTTTTTTGGCGTGAGCGGGCGGCAGGTGCTCGGCGACGCGGGCGATGCGGTCGCCGATGATGGCGATGTCATAGCGTCCGTTGCGCTCGTTCTTGGGGTCGATCACATGACCGCCCGTGAGCAGGATGTCGTAGATCACCGGCTGCTCGGCGGCCAGCGGCAGGGTCAGGCAAAGCGCGATCAGCGCCGTCCGGATGGGCGCGACCTTACTGAATCGAAACATAGTTCCCCGCCTCCTGCCATTTCGGAAAACCGAGGCCTTCGAGATCGACCACGATCTCGCCGGCGCGCACGGTCAAGATATTTTCGAGCTGCTCGGTGGCCAGCATCTTCTTCTTCCAGGCGTCGAACAGAGCGAACACGCCCGTCCGCAGCCGGAAAACGGCGATGTCGGCGTCCTTGCCCACGCTGAGCGTGCCGACCTCGGGGAACTTGCTGATCGCCTTGGCCGGGGCCACGGTCGAGCGCCGGATAGCGTCAGGCAGCTTCATGCCGAGCGCCATCATCTTCGTGATGCAGTTCGGCATGTCGGATTTAGTGCCCATGATGCTCGAGTCGTGCAGATCGGTCGAGATCGTGTCCGGGTAGAAGCCGTCCTTGGTGGCGTTCACGGCCACCGGCCACATGAAGCTGCCGCCGCCGTGGCCCATGTCGAACAGCACGCCGCGCTTGCGGGCCTCCCAGACGTAGTCCTGCACTTTGCCGGTAAAGCGGCTGACGATCTCCACCTGCCGGTCGTTGAAGGCATGAGTGTGGATGTCGCCGGGGCGCATCTTCTCGAGCAGCTTCTCCTTGGAGTTACGGCCCGTGTTGGTGAAGATCTTGTCGTCGATGATGACGGGCTTCTTGGACAGCCGGCCGGCCTCGATGGCGTTGTCGACCGCCGTCCAGCCGTAGCCGCCGAAGTGCGCCGTCTTGATGCCCACGATCAGGTCGGGGTACTCGGCCATCTTGGCGGCCGTCTTCACCGGGTCCATGTCCGCGGTGTTGCTCTCCCACTCGTGGACCATGCCGTGGCCGACGATGTTGATGAAGGCGTAGACGCGGGTCTTGACGCGGTCGATGATCGTCTTCTTGAAGTCCTCGAAGGTCATCCAGCCTGATCCGCCGCAATCGACGATGGTGGTGGTGCCGGCGTACAACGAGGTGTCGTCGGGAAAGATGGCCCCGGAGTAGCCGTAGACGTGGGCGTGCAGGTCCACAAGGCCCGGCGTGACGATGGCGCCGGAGGCGTCGATCACTTTCTTGGCGTCGCCGGAGATGGATTCGGCCACCTGGGCGATCTTGCCGTCCTTGACGGCGACGTCCATCACGCCGTCGATGTCGTTGGCCGGATCGATGACCCGGCCGCCGCGAATCAAGATGTCATAGCTCTGCGCGGCGACGGGCGTCGCAGCCGCGAGCAGCAGCAGATACGGGAGCAATCTTCGCACTAAACTCTCTCCGTGAGGATGGCCCGGACGCGCTCGGCGATCTGCATCTCTTCGCCGTCCTGCAACAGGTAAGGGAAGATGCCGAGGCCTTTCCAGGGCGGATTGAACCGGCGCATGTCGCTGGCTTCGATCGACGGCTCGCCGCTGCGCAGCGCGTCGATCATCTGCTCGAGCGAGAGCCCGAGCTTGGCTTCATCCCACTGCACCGACAAGCGCGGCGAGTGGGAAAAGTCGTTGTTGGGAATCAGCTCGGTCACGACCGTGTCGAGCCCTTCCAGGCGCTTGGCGATGCGGTCGAGCTTGGCGTGGAACTCCGCTCGCTCGGCCTCGTGATCCTTCGCCAGATACTGTTCGACCGCCGAGAGCAGCCCGACGATCTCTTCCTTACCCACCTTGGCGATGCGGGCGAAGTAGTTGGCCGGGGCGGCGTTGGCGTAGGCCTTGCGGACCCACTCGCGCTTGCCCAGCAGCATGCCGCTGCACTGCGGACCATGGAGATTCTTACCGCCGGAGAAGGCCACCATGTCGACGCCCATCTTCACGAACTTGCCCAGGTTCTCGGCGGGCGGCACTTCCGCGGCGGCGTCGAGAATCACGGGCAGCCCGGCGGCGTGGGCGATCTCGAGGTACTCTTCCAGCTCGACCGCGCTGCCCAAGGTGTGGTGGCTGCGCACGAAGCAGCAGGCGGCCGTCTTGGCGTTGATCGCGGACCGCATCTGGTCCGCCGTCTCCACCTCCACCAGCTTGGCCCCGACCATGCGAAAAGCGTGATCGTAGGGGTTGCGGTGGCGCTTCTGGATGATGAATTCGTCCTTGGAGCCGGTCAGGTCCGGCAGCCGCTTCATCTTCTCCACGTCGTCGCCGACGGTGGCCGCGCAACTGGCCACGCACAGCGCCGCCGACGCTCCGCAGGTTACGAAGGCGTCCTCGGCGCCGGTCAGCTCGGCCAGCCGGGCGCCGACCTTCTCTTGCAGGTCGGCGATCTTGACGAAGCTCTTGGAGGCCGCCTCCATCGCCGCGTGTGTTTCGGCCGACATCAGCGAGCCGCTGAAGACCGTGATGGTGCCGACGGCGTTGATGAAGGGGCGCACCCCCAGTCGCTGGTAAATGTCCACGGCCGCCGCGCCGGTGGTGGCCTCGGCGGCGCCGCCGGCGCAAGCGGCTCCGGCCAAGGGAGCGGCGGCGCCGGCTTGCAGAAAGCGGCGGCGGCTGACGGGATCGAGGCGCTTCACGATGGAACCTCCCGAATCAGGCTTTGCCTGCGTCGCGGAAGATTTCGCGCAACCGCCAGGCGACGATGCGCTCTTCTCCGGGATACATGTTGTAGCTGGCGAGGTTGATCTCGTCCGAGGCCGTGTTGACCTCGATGCGCGGCTCGCCGTCGCTGAGCTTCTTGGCGCACTCGGCGTAGGTGAGACCCAGCTTCTTCTCATCCCACTGAATGCGCAGGTAGGGGATGGGGTGGCCGCCGGGGCCAGGAATGTAGACCTCCGTCTTCACCGACGGCGTGCCGGCGACTTCCCCTGCGATGTGCTCCATGAAGCCGCGCCAGAGCTTCTGGTCGGCGTCGTGGTCGCGCTGCATGTAGACCTCGACGGCCTTGAGCACCGCCATGATCTCCTCTTTGCCGACCTTCATGCCGCGCCCGATGGTGTCCGAGTATGGGTTGTTGTTCAGCGCGGCCGCCTCGACGAGCTCCTTGCGGCCCACGAGGATGCCCGAGGCCTGCGGGCCCCGCAGACCCTTGCCGCCGGAGAACGACACCAGGTCGAAGCCGCTCTCGACGATCTTCCACAGGTTGTCGTGCGGCGGCAGCTCGGCGGCGGCGTCGTTGAACACCGGAACGCCGGCCTTCTTGCCGGCCGCCAGGAAGTCCGCCTCGCGGATCTTGCCCTTGGGCTCGTAGATGTGGACGTAGAACAGCATCGCCGTCTTCGGTCCGATCGCCTTGTGCAGCTCTTCGAGAGTGTCGACCTCGACGATCTTGGCGCCGGACGCCCGGGCGGCATGGTCGAAGCCCATGCGGTGCTGCTTGACCATGATGACCTCGTTGGCCATGCCCTCGGTCTGCGGCAGCCGGTGGATCTTGTCCGGGTCCTTGCCGGCGATGCAGGCGGCGGTGGCGAGCTGGATGGCGCTGGCGGCCCCGGCGCTGACCAGCGCCGCGGGGACGCCGATGAGCTTGGCGATGCGCTCGCCGACCACCTGCTGCAGCTCGACCAGCGGCACAAAGCACTTCGACGCCTCGAACATCGCTTGGCGCGCGTCGTCCGACATCACCGAGCCGGTGAGGGTGGTGTAGGTGCCGGCGGCGTTGATCAGCGGCCGGATGCCGATCTGGCGGTAGTTCTCGCCATGGCGCGAAGCCAGGTAGGAGGCGTAGAGGTCGGTGGGCCGCAACGAACCGGCGGCGGCCAGCCAGAGCGGAGCGCCGAAGAGGTTCCTGCGAGAAAAGTACTGGGCCATGATGCTCCTTAGGAGAGAATTCGTTTGCGAAACTTTACGAGCAAGTAGATCTGCAGCAGCACAATGGGCGCGAATGGAACAGTGTTGTGCCAAAACTGGGAATTCTTCGACTCCAATGTGTCAACCGTGACTCCTTGCTCCTGTAGCCAGGCGCCCATGTCACTGGGCCTTCCGATACCCTCGACCCAGATGAAATCACCATTTGACAATCGACCCTCTAGTAAACCCTGGTCGAGGTAGATCGAGGCCCCGACGAGAGACCCTTCGGCGACCAGAGTGCGTAACTCAGCCTCATCAATCTGATACTCAGCGGCCGAATTGATATTTGTGATCGCCTTCCACAGCAACACGAGCGTTACTGACATCACGATCGCGAATATCCAAAGCTTCCACTTGTTGACCCTCATGCCCAGAGCGTACAGCTCGACCCGCTAGGCGCGCTGGAAGAAGCAGTTCCGCGGCGCCTTGTATTCGATCTTGAGCTCCGGCGTCTCCACGCGGCGCTTCTTTCCGCGCGACTGGAACAGGAACGCCAGAGTTCCGGTGGTCGTCAGCGTGCGCTCGATGGGATAGAGCGGCTTGCCGGTGACGAAGAGCTCCTCGATGACGTGCGTGAGCCCGTCGAAGTGGGTGAGCTGCCGGTGGTCCGGCACCGGCCCGAAGTGCGTGGAGACCGTCTTGCCGTCGATCTCGCAAGCGAAGTCCCAGCTCGACAGGTGGCCGTTGAGCAGGTAGGCGGCGGCTTCCAGCCCGTCGCGATAGGTGACCAGGAACAGCACCGGCTGCTTGCAGTTGTCCTCGGGCTTGCCCGGCTTGGTGTTGGGGCTGCGGCCGGCGGCGGCTTCGAGCAGCGGCTTGGACCAGGCGCCCGGCCCGTCGCGCCAGCGCCACACGGCGTCGCCTTCCAGCATCTCCACCGCGGCGACGCCGGTCTCGCCGCCTTCGCGCCGCTCGACCATGCACTGCAACGATTCCAGCGTGTGGAAGCCGTAGGCGTCGATGCCGCCGTAGCCGGTCTGCACGGCGCGGCGAATCTTGGCGCCGTAGGGAATCTCGAGCTCCGGCGTGCGGACGGTCACCGGGATGGACGAGCCGGCGGCGAACGGAAAGCCCAGCTCGCGCGACCAGTCGTACATCTCCTTGGCCTTGTCCCAGTCATAGGACAGGTGCTTGTCGCTGAAGACCGGCACGCTGCGGCCGGACTTGCGGAAGACGTCCACGATGCCCGACAGCAGCCGGTGCCGCGGGTACATCTTCTGGCCGAGCTCGTTCTCGGGATAGTCGCCGTGCTCGCCGATCAGCAGCACCGCATCCACGTCCAGCGCGTCCTTGCCGCGCTCCAGAGCGCCGGCGATGGTGGACTGCATGCTGTAGCCGTAGCGCTGCGCCAGGGCCACGGCCTGGTCGTTGAACGGCACCTGGTCCAGATACATCGAAACCACCCGCGTGCGCGGCGCCTGGAAGACGCCGTTGGGGTAGTAGCCGTCGAACAGGCGTGTGCAGATCACGTCCGCGTGCGACATGTGGCGGAACTCGGTGATGACGGCGCCGACGGAAGGCTTCTTCTGCTGGGCCGGAAGCGCTGCAGCGCCGGCGGCCAGAGAAAGAAAGCCGCGGCGGGAGAGATGGGAACTGTGAGGCAAGGGCGCCCTCCGTATTGCTGTGGGCTGCGACCCGATTACGTTCGCGGGAATCGATAACAGCCCGGGTTGGCTATTATACGCGAACGACCGGAGCGGCGATCGGCCCTGGGCCGGACCGGCGCTCCGCGAGCGTGCTATCAAGGACTTGTGACGCCCCCCGCGCTGTGCCTGCTCGACGGGCCGTCCGGCTTGGCGGCCCCTCTGGCCGCGGCGTTGGCCGACGCGCTCGAGCGGCCGTTGGGCTTTCGGCCGGCGGCGAGCGCCTCCATCGAGCCGGCGGACGAGACCTACATCCTGCCGTGCAAGCTCGAGTTCGGCTTGTTCGACCGGGAGGCCCTTTCGCAGCGGCTGGCCGAGGCGCGCCGGGCCCATCCGCAGGCGCGCTTCTTCCACGACGACGTGGACCTGGGGCATCCGCTGCTGGTGCAGGCTTTCGCCGAGAAGGCCATGGAGGCCTTGGCCGCCTGGGGCGCGCCGCGGGAGCGCGTGGGCCTGCTGGCGGTGGGACAGGGTGAAGGCGATCCCTCCAGCCGTGCGCAGGTCTACCGCTGGATGCGGCTGCTGTGGGAACAGCTCGGAGTCGCGCGCGGCGAGGTCGCCTTCCTGCGCAACCCCATGCCGTTTCTGCGCGCCGAGCTCGAGCAGTTGCCGCCGCTGAGCTGGGTCGTGATTCCGCTGCTGTGGGAGCCCGGCGAGCGGCTGGAACATCTGCGCACGATCGTCGAGGACCACGTCCGCCACAAGCCCGAGGTCGCCGGGATGTTTCGGGTGGCGGAACCGCCGGGCGCGCACCCGGCCCTGGTCGGCTGGCTGGCGCAGCGGGCGCTGGACCTGTGGCGCAGCCGCCGCCAGGCCGAAGCGGGCCGCGCGCCCTCTCCCAAGCGCGCCGTGCTGTCCACGCCGAGAAGGCTGGGCTCGCCCGCGACCGGCCTGGTCGGCGATTGCCGCAACGCCGACGAGCTGCGCGCGCTGCTGCCGGAAGAGCTGCTGGACGCGCCGCTGGTCTTCGTCAAGCCCACCTGGCACGGCTACGCCGCCGGGACCTATACCGACCCCGCAGCGCTCGACGCCTTGCTGACGGCCCTGCCCGGCAAGGTCGTGCTGCTCGAAGGCCACACCTCCAGCCGCCACGCGGCCCCGGACGCCGGCTTCGACTGGGAGACCGAAGCCCGCGCGCACCGCGCCTGGATCGCCGCTCAGGAGCAAGAGTACCTGCGCAAGACCGGCCTGACGGACGTGCTGGTCCAGCACAAGGCGCAGTACGTGAACGTCACCGAAGCCTACTGGGACGCCGACGAGCCCGACGCCGAGAGCTTCATCCCGCCGATCGTGCGCGAGCATGTCGGCGCGCCCCTGCTGAGCTGCGCGCGGTTCAAGGGCCCCACGCGGCTGTCGCTGTCGAACCTCTTCGGCCTGCTGCCGGACCCTCTGCGCTCCCGCTGGCACGGGCCCAACATTACGTATTTCGCCCGGGTCTGCTGCGGCGTCGCCCGCCGGTGGGACGCCGTGACCCCTTTGTACGGCCTCGTCGAAGGGCTCAGCGCGGCCGTCAAGTGGGACCGCCGGGGGCTGTATCGCAGCCGCTGGGGCAACTACGACCTCATCCCCCAGCCGGGGGTGGCCACGCTGAGCCGGGGAGTCGCCGGAGCGGATGTGTTGGCCGCCCGGCTCCAAGGGCAGAGCGTCGGCCGCAGCGGGTTTTTTGACGTCGTTCGCGCTGAGTTCGAGATTCCCGATATCGCTGAAGAGATGGAACTTCCGCTCGATTGGATCCGGCGTTTCGCCTGATGCGAACACTGCTATACTCGTCGAATCAGTGAGCGGACAGCGTCCGTCCGCACGCAACCCCTGACCAGAATCGGCTCTCCCTCGTACGGAAGCCTCCTTCCAAGATTGAAGCCTTCGCTGTACCGCCCGCTCCCGAGCGGGCAGGCCGCTGCTTTTTCGGCGGCCAAGGCTGCACTCTCTGATGGAAAGCTCGATGTTCTGGCCGCTGATGGCCTTTGTGGCGCTGTCGTTTCTCGTCGGCGTCTACACCTCCAAATTCGTCCACGGCTCGGGAAAGCGCTTCCTGGTCTGCGGCAAGTCGATGCCCTTTCTGGTCGTCGGCACGACGCTGGTGGCGCAAGCGCTCGACGGCAACGCAACCCTGGGGAACACCGGGCTGACCTTCGAGGGCGGATTCTGGGCGGGCATCTCGCTGCCGCTGGGGTTGGGGTTGAGCCTGTTCATGGTGGGCCGCTTCCTGGCCGCGCCGCTGAACAAGATGGACCTGATCACGCTGCCGGAGTTCTTCTTCCGCCGCTACGGCCGCCACGTGGAGCTTCCGGTCGCCCTCATCACCTTCGTTTCGTTCTCCATTCTGCTGGCGGGCAATCTGGCCGCCATGGGCTGGATTCTCTCCGTGGTGGCGGGCTGGGACTACGCCACGGCGCTGATCATCGGCACGGCGGTGCTGTTCACCTACACCATCGCCGGCGGCTTGTACGCCGCCATCTGGACGGACTTCGTGCAGATCTACATCGCCATCAGCGGCTTTCTGCTGCTGGCCGGCTGGATTCTGCTGACCCAGGACTGGCAGGGCGCGATCGCCTCGTTGCCGGCCTCCTACACGGACATGAGCGGGCTGACGACGCTGGAAGGCGGCGGCTTGCTCAACGTCTCGGTCATCGTGTCGCTGGTCTTCGGTAACTGCATGGCGCTGGACTTCATGGAGCGGGTCTTCTCGGCCAAGTCCGGGGCGACCGCCGCCCGGGCCTGCTACTACGCCGGCATCCTGACGATCGTGGCCGGTCTCACGGCGACCTTCGCCGGCCTGGTGGCGCCGTCGATCGTCCAGGGCGTCAGCGACAGCCGCATGGTGCTGCCGACGCTGGTTTCCAGCGGCAATGCGCCCTACATCGTGGGCCTGATGGTGATGATCGGCGTGGTCGGCGCCTCCATGTCCACCTGCAACGGCGCCATCCTGGCGACCTCGGCGGTGGTGGCGCACAACATCATTCAACGTTGGAGCGGCACGACCTTCGATGACCACAAGCTGCTGCGGCTGACCCGCATGGTCGCCGTGCCGATGACCGTCGGCGGGGCCGTGTTCGCCTGGGTCCGGCCGGAGCCGGGCGTGCTGCTGGTGCTGGCGTTCGACATCGTCTTCGCCGGCTGCGTCGTGCCGTTGTTCGCGGGCGTTTATTGGCAGCGCGCCAACGCCACCGGCGCGCTGGCCTCCATCATCCTCGGCACCGCCGCCCGCATCGTGATGAACTTCGTGACCCCGGAGTCGCTGGCCGGGCTGGACACCTTGCTTCCGCCGGTGATCAGTCTGCTCGTGTTCGTGCCCGCCTGTCTGATGGCGGATGGCCGGGAGCCCAGCCGCCACCACGTGGTCGGCCGCCCGGCGATGGCTGAAGGAGATTGATCGACGCCATGAAACCGCCGAAGAGCGTTCTCACGCAAGCTCTGACTCTGCTGGCCATGGTCGGCCTGACGCTGGCCGTGATGGCGCAGGCGCCCGAGCCCGATGGGGCCGGCGTCCGCCCCGGCGTGCTGCCGGAGAAGTGGCTGGTCGGGGGGCCCAACTGCATGGAGGTCCCCGAGTTCCAGGTCCACGAGTACAACCCGGACTTCTACATCCTGCGGCAGTCCGGCTGCTCGCACTACGAGAAGCCGTTCCTCTATCTGCTGTTCGGCCAGGACCGGGCGCTACTGCTCGACACCGGGGCCGGCATGCCCGACGTCAAGCGCGTGGTGATGGAGACCGTCGACAAGTGGTGCGCCCGCAACGGCAAGGAATCGATTCCGCTGGTCGTCGCCCACACCCACAATCACTCCGACCACGTCGCCGGCGACAAACAGTTCCAGGGCGTGCCGAACGTGACCTTCGTCGGCGCCGACGTCGACACGGCCGTCGCCTACTGGGGCTTCAAGAAGTGGCCCGAGGACGTCATCGAGTACGACCTGGGCGGCCGCGTGCTCGACATCTTCGGCATCCCCGGCCACCAGCGGGCGTCGATTGCCGTGTATGACCGCGAGAGCGGCGTGCTCATCACCGGCGATCTGATCTACCCGGGCCGGCTCTACATCGACGACGCGGCGGCCTTCGAGGCCTCCCTCGAACGGATGCTCAAGTTCACCGAGGGCAAGATCGTCACGCACTTGCTCGGCTGCCACATCGAGCAGACGGACACGCCGTATCTGGAGTACCCGATCGGCTCGATCTACCAGCCGAACGAGCACGCTCTCGACCTGAACCGCGGCGTCCTCTACGAGCTGCAGGAGATCGTCCGGAACAAGAAGGGCGAGCTGCAGCGGGTCGCCTTGCGCGACTTGACGATCTACCCGGTCAACGCCGAGGTGTGGGGCGCGCTGCGAGCCAAGCGCAAGGAAGTGGAAGAGCGGCAGCGGCTCACTCAGTTCAAGCAACCCGGAGGAGCGGAATGAAGCGGTTTTGGATGGCGGCGGCTTTGGCCGCCTGTGCGGCGGGCTGCGGCTCGACGGTCGAATCGGCCTCGGTCAGCGAGCCTGCGGGCGGACCGCCCACCGGCCTGTGGACCGACGCCACCGCCGAGACGATCGGCGAGACCGGCGACTGGTCCAACAAGGTCGACCTGGCCGACCTTGACGGCGACGGCGACGTGGACCTGCTGTTCGCCAACGGCGGCAACTACCGCGAGCCGGGCGATCCAGTGGCCTCGACCGTGTTCCTCAACGAAGGGCCCGGCAAGCCGTTTCGCGACGCCACGGCCGAGATCTTCGGCTCCGAGCCGATGCTGGTGCGCGTGATCAAGACCGCCGACGTCGACGCCGACGGCCACATCGACATCTTTTTCGGCGCGACCTACCAGACCCAGAGCCGCCTGCTGCTGGGCAAGGGCGGCGGCGCCTTCGAAGACGTCACCAAGACGCATCTGCCGCAAACGCCGCTCAGCCTGGGCGACGCGGAGTTCGGCGACGCGGACCTGGACGGCGACCTCGACGTCGTGCTGGCGGACTGGGGCGCGGACAACCCCATGAAGAACGAGGGCGGCCGGGTGCGGCTGTTCCTCAACGACGGCCAGGGCAGGTTCACTGACGCCACCGATGCGATGATGCCCGAGACCCTGGTGCGCTTCTCCTGGGACCTCGAGCTCGCCGACGTGGACAACGACGCCGACCTCGACCTGATGATCAGCTCCAAGCTCAGCGACGGATCGTTCCTGTATGAGAACGACGGCAAGGGCAAGTTCACCGATGTGACCGACGGCCGCATGCCGCAGTACACCAACAACTACGAGTTCGAGCCGATGGACCTCAACGGCGACGGCTACGTGGATACCGGCACGATCAACGACGGCGGAAAGATCGAGGGCCAGCGCGGCTCGCATCGCGAAAACATCTTCTTGAACGACGGCAAGGGCGGCTTCGTGTACGCCACGCCGACCTCTCTGCCCGACACCGACAACCTCGGCTACGACGACAACCGCGTGGTCTACCTGGACTTCGACAACGACGGCGACGCCGACATCCTGCTGGGCAGCCTCAGCGGCCCGGACCGCCTGCTCATCAACGACGGCAAGGCCGTGTTCACCGTGGCGCCGGACGTGTTGACCGGTCCGGAGACCAAGGGCACGCTCGACATCGCGCTGGCCGACCTGAACGGCGACCACAAGCTGGATATCGTGATGGCGCAGGGCGAGGTGAAGGGCCACATCGCCGAGAAAATCTTCTTCGGCGACAAACTGGCGGCGGACACCGCCGCGCCGAAAGTGCAGCCGCTGAAGAACGAGGGCGGTGTGGTGCGGGCCCGCGTGCACGACAACAAGGCGCCGGTGCGCGGCTTTGACTTCGAGTCGGTCTCGCTGGTCGCGGGCGACCGGAAGATCCCGATGACCTGGTACGGCGAGAGCCTCTGGACAGCGACCGCGCCGGCCGGAGCCACGGGGCTGAAGGTGTGCGCCGTCGACAAGGCCGGCAATGAGGGGTGTGCGGATGTGGAATAGGCGGATCTTTCTGACCGGCTTGGCCGGAGCGGCGCTGAGCGCATGCGGCGGCGGCGAAGCCCCCGCTCCCGGGGCCGCCGAGGCGCCGCCCGCCGCGGAAGAGAAGCCGTCGTTCATCCCGGCGGACTTCCAGCCGCCCACCCTGTGGGAAGGCGACGGCTACAAGGTCGTCCCGCTCGGCCCGGACCTCACGGAAATCGATTACAAGGCCTACATGTCGTCGATCGAGCACCTGCAAAAGACCTTCACCTACAGCACGGGCTGGCCGAACCAGGACGTGACGATGGAAGACGCCGTGAAGGACATGGACAACGAGAAGCGCCGTTTCGACACGCGCGAATCGTTCGCCTACGCCGTGCTGACCCCGGACGGGACCCGCGAGCGCGGCTGCGTCTACGTGCGGCCTTCCGGCAAGCAAGGCTACGACGCGGCGGTGCGGATGTGGGTGACGCAGGAAGAGTTCGACGCGGGCTTCGACGCCAAGCTGTTCGAGGACGTCAAGAAGTGGGTGGCCGAAACGTGGCCCTTCGAGAAAGTGGCCTACCCGGGCCGCGAGATCTCGATGGACGAGTGGAAGGCCCTGCCGGACAAGGGCTGACGCCGGCCTAGGGATTTGCCTGGGGCGTTCAGCCCCGGGCGGCCTCGTCGCTCTTCTGCAACTCCAGCAGCCGCGCCACATGCTTGGCCAGCATGTCGGCCTCCAGGTTGACCTGGTCGCCGGGCCGCCGCGCGCTGAGGTTCGTCTCGCCGTAGGTGTGCGGGATGATGGCGACCTCCACCACGTCCCCGTCCAGCTTGGCGATCGTCAGGCTGATGCCGTCGATGGCGATGCTGCCCTTGTAGACTAGGTGCGGCCGCATCGGGGGCGGCGTGCGGACCCGCAGCCGCCAGTTCCCGTCGCCCAGCTCGTCGAGCGCGAGCAACTCGCCCACGGCGTCCACATGGCCTTGCACGAAGTGGCCGCTCAGCCGCGAGGTCGGCAGCAAGGGCCGCTCGAGATTCACCCGCGAACCCGCATGCAGCGCGCTCAGGTTGGTCTTGTCGAGGGTTTCCGGCGACAGGTCGGCCGTAAAGCCTTCGCCGGTGATCTCCACCGCCGTCAGGCAGCAGCCGTTGACGGCGATCGACCCGCCGATCTCCAGGTCGGACAAGACGACCTTCGCGCCAACCGCCAGCCGAGCGCCACCGGCCGGCAGCGGCTCGAACGCGGCGATCTCGCCGGTCTCCTCGATGATGCCCGTGAACATCAGGTGTAGGCTTCGACGGCGAACTCGTCCGGGCCGACCATGAAGGTCCGCAAGCCGTGAAGCTGGATCGCCCCCGACCGGCTACGGCGGCCCACGCCGCCCGCCATCGGCAGCGAATCGAGCCCGCCCAGAATCTTCGGTGCGTAGTAGATCAGCAGCTTGTTGACGATCTCTTCGTCCAGTGCAGCCCAGTTGAGCTTCGCCCCGGCCTCGATCATCAGCGAGGTCATGTGCTGCTTGCCCAGCCAGTCCACCACGGCCCGCAAGTCGACCCGGCCGCGTGCGGCGTCCATCACGTACACCGGAATGCCGCGCTGCTCCAGGGCTTCCCGGCGCTTGGGCACCGCCGCCGAGGTCGTCACGATCACCAGGTCGTCCTGGAAGGATTCGACCAGCTTCGACTCCAGCGGCAGCCGGCACAGCGAATCCGCAATGATCCGTAGCAGCGGGCGCCGCCGCGGCAGCCCGGAGCGGTCGGTGAGTTGCGGATCGTCTTGCAAGACCGTGCCGATGCCGGTCAGGATGGCGTCGTGCGCGTGGCGGATCTTCTGCACGTGCGCGCGGGCCGTCTCGGAGGTGATCCAGCCGGAGTTGTCGTCCGGTGCGGCGATCTTGCCGTCGAGCGTCGCCGCGGTCTTGAGCGTCACGAACGGCGTGCCGGTGCGGATGTAATGGAAGAAGGCCTCGTTGAGGCGGTGGGCTTCTCCCCGCAGCTCCTCGGCGATCTCCACCTCCACGCCGCCGGCGCGCAACTTGTCAAAGCCGCCGCCCTGCACCTGCGGGTTCTCGTCCTCCAGCGGGCACACCACCCGGGCCACGCCCGATTCCACGACGGCGTCCGCGCACGGGGCCGTCCGGCCGTAGTGGCTGCACGGCTCGAGCGTCACATACAGCGTTCCGCCGCGCGCCGCCACGCCGGCCTGCTCGAGCGCCAGCGCTTCGGCATGCTTGACGCCCTCGTAGGTGTGAAAACCTTCGCCGACTTTGCGGCCCTCGGCGTCGACCACGACGGCGCCAACCAGAGGATTCGGGCTGGCCTGCGCCACCCCTCGGGCCGCCAGCTCGAGCGCCTCGAGCATCCAGCGGCGATCGGTATCGGTCCAGCTCATGCCTGAAACAGAGCCCTCACAAAGCTCTCGGCGTCGAACTCTTCGAGATCGCCGATCTTTTCGCCCACGCCCACGTAGCGGATGGGGAGGTTCAGCTCGCGCGCGATCGCCACGGCGATGCCGCCCTTGGCCGTGCCGTCGAGCTTGGTGAGCACCAAGCCGGTGACGCCGGCGGTCTCGGTGAACTGCCGGGCCTGCTCCAGGCCGTTCTGCCCGGTCACCGCGTCGAGCACCAGCAACGTCTCGTGCGGAGCGCCGTCGACCAGCCGGCCGGCGGTGCGGCGGATCTTCTCGAGCTCGGACATCAGCCCGGCCTTGTTGTGCAGCCGTCCGGCGGTGTCGACCACCACCACGTCCACGCCGCGCGCCTTGGCGGCCTGCAGCGCGTCATAGAGCACCGCGCTGGGGTCTGCGCCGGCCTTCTGCTTGATCACCTCGATGCCGGTGCGCTCGCCCCAAACTTCCAGCTGTTCGGTGGCGGCGGCGCGGAAGGTGTCTCCGGCGGCCAGCAGCACCTTCTTGCCTTCGCTCTTGAGCCGGTTGGCCAGCTTGCCGATCGTGGTCGTCTTGCCGGTGCCGTTCACGCCCACCACCAGCACCACCTGCGGCGAGCCCACCGCGCGGACCTTGC
Source organism: Acidobacteriota bacterium (assembly GCA_016125275.1). Lineage (GTDB taxonomy): Bacteria > Acidobacteriota > Terriglobia > Bryobacterales > UBA6623 > RI-231. Next base: position 400,501 of record WGMB01000007.1, read on the forward strand.
CGTCGCCGGCCTTCTGCAGGATCTCGATCATGTGGCGGGCGATCGATTCCTTGAGCTGCGAGGGGTCCGAGAGCTCCTTGCGGCTGAGCTGCCGCCGAATCTGGTCCAGGATCTCGTCCGTCGTCCTGACGCCCAAGTCCCCGGAAATCAGCGTCATCTCCAGCTCTTCGAGCAATTCCTCGTCGATCACCTTCCGGCCTTGGAAGATGTCGTCGATCTGCTCGACGAAGGTATCGCGCGTCTTCTCGACCGCTTTCTTGAAGCGCTCGAACAGGGAAGGCTTCGGCGGGGGAGCCGAAAACAGGGTCGTAATCATGATCAGGGGCGCGAGACGGCTCGGCCGAGAGCCGCCTCCGGATATCAGCGATCATACCATTGCGGGGGGCGGGGCCTGGCCGCGGGAGCCCCCCGCGGGCGCCGCCGGCGGACTCCCCTCCAGCGGCAGGGCGATCTCCACCTCCAGCCCCGGCGCGGCGTTGCGCGCCGTAATGCGGCCGCCGTGGGACTCCACCGCGCGGCGTGCGATCGTCAGCCCCAGCCCCACCCCGCCGGTCTCTCGACTGCGGTCCGTCTCGGCGCGATAGAACGGGTTGAACAGGTGCGGCAACGCCGACTCCGGCGCGCCCGGCCCGCGATCCCGCACCCGCACGATTGCTTCCACCGCATCCCGGACCAGTGCGACGTCCACTGCCGTGCCTTCCGGCGCGAACCGCACCGCGTTGCGAATCACGTTCTCGATCGCGCGCCGCAGCGCCTCTCGGTCGCCGCGCAGCGTCACGGCCTCGCCCGCCCGCCACTCGATGCGCCGGCCGCGGGCCTCGGCCTCCAGCCGGCAGGTCGAGACCACCTCGCTCGCCACCTCGTCGAGACGCACGGGAGCGAAGGCGCGGCGGGCGCCGGGCTCGGCGGGCCGGTGGGCGGACAGGATCTCGCCCACCAACTCGTTGAGCCGCTCGGCCTCGCGCTCGATCTGCGCCAGCGTCTCGGCGTCGCCGGGGTCGTCCCGCAGCAGGTCCGCCGCGATCGTCAGTCGCGCCAGCGGCGAGCGCAGCTCGTGCGAAATGTCCAGCAGCAGCCGGCGCTGGCCCGCCACCAGCTCATTGGTCCGGTCGGCCATCTGGTCGAAGCTGCGCGCCAGTTGTCCCAACTCGTCGCTACGGTCCGAGCCGATGCGCGCCTCCGTCTCGCCCTGTCCGAAGCGCTCCACCGCCGCTTGGAGCTGCCGCAGCGGTTTGGTCACGTGCCGCGCCAGGGCCCAGCACAGTCCCACGGACGCCAGCAGCACCAGCGCCATCGCGGGCCGCGAGAAGGAGTTGGCGATCACTCCGCGCGACACCGGCAAGAAGATCCGCGCCCGGCCGTCGCTCGATAGCGACGTGAGCACCGGCTGCCGCCAGCGGAACACCGTCGTCGTGCCCCAGCGCCCCGCCGTGCGCGCCAGCACGCCGCGGTCAGTCCCGTCCACCAGGTCCGCGCCCGCCGGGTCGGTGAGGTAGACGCGTCCGCCCAGGGCCGCCTCGATCCTCCGCCGATAGGCCGCCAGCGCCTCCCGGCCGCCGCCGTCGAGCTCCGCCAGCGCCTGGTCGGCGTGCGCCCGCAGCAGCCGGCCCACCACGGCGTCGAGCAGTGTGGGGTGGCCGCTGAGCTGATTCACCACCACCGCCGCCACGCTCGCCGTCACCGTCGCGACCAGAAACCACAGCAGGATCTTCGCGAACAGGGAGCGGGCGATCAGGGCGCGCAACAGTCCCTCCCCGAGCGGAGCGCTCGGTCGTCGCCCGAGGCCCCCGGTCCCCGCGTCATTCCCTCTCCGCCGCCGACCGCACGAACTGGTAACCCACGCCCCGTACGGTCTTGATCAAGGGCCGGTCGCCGCCGAGCTTCTTGCGCAGGTGGCTGACGTGAACGTCCACGGAGCGGTCGAAGGGGTTCGCCGCCCGGCCGTCCAGGCGCTCCAGCAGCGCGTCGCGCGAGAGCACGCGGCCGGCCGATTCCAGCAGCGCCGCCAGCAGGTCGAGCTCCGTCGTCGTCAGCTCCACCGGCTCGCCGTCGCGCGTCACCGAGCGCTCGCCGGGGTCCAGACGCACCCCGTTGGCCTCCAGCACCGCGGCCGGGTCCGGCTTGGGCGGCGCGGACCGCCGCAAAATGGCGCGGATGCGGGCCACCAGCTCGCGCGGGTGGAAGGGTTTCGAGAGGTAGTCGTCAGCGCCGATCTCCAGGCCCACGATGCGGTCGAGCTCTTCGCCCCGCGCCGTCAGCATCAGCACCGGCGTTTGCGACTCCCGCCGCAGCCGGCGCAATACCTCGAAGCCGTCCAGCCGCGGCAGCATCACGTCCAGCACGATCAGCTCCGGCGGTTCGCGCAGCGCCTCGTTCAGCCCGCCCATGCCGTCGTGGATGAAGCGCGCCGTCAGGCTTTCGCGCGCGAAGACCTTGCGCAGCAGCTCGCACAGCTCCACGTCATCGTCGATGACCAGAATCGCCATTCGCCGTCAGGATAGCGCCGCCCAAAACAGCGCGCCCGCGTCCTTCACAAACCTTAACGCCGCCCACATCCGGCCTCAACATTCATCCCGCATTCTCAGAACCAAGGAGACACAAACCATGTTGAGACGATTCGTTATTCCGCTCTCCGTGCTGGCCGTTTTCGGCGTCCTCGGCGGCGTCGCTCTGGCCGTAGCGCCCCCTCACCGCGCCGCGGGCCTCTTCCACGGCCCGGCCTTCTGGGGAGGCGCCGGGCCGGAGCGCTTCCACGCACTGATCGCGGACGTGCTGGGGCTCGACGAATCCCAGCAAACCCAGATCGAATCCATCGCCTCCACCGCCAAGCAGGCCATCGAGCCCCAGCGGCTCGCCTTGCAGGCGGCCCGTGACGAGATCCGCGACGCCATTCGCTCCGGCGCTCCCGAGAGCGAAGTGCGCGCCCTCGCCGAAGCGCAGGCGGCCCCGATCGCCGTCATCTTGGGAGAGGTCGCCGTCGGCCTGTCGCGAGCCTACGCCGTGCTGACGCCCGAACAGCAGCAGCGGGCGATCGAGATCCACGATCGCTTCGAAAAGCGTCGCCAGTCCCAGCAGTAAGCGCCCCTCTGACCGATACGAAACTGAAAGGAGAATCCAACGCCATGAATATCCGTACGATCCTCACCGCCTTCGCGCTCTGCGCCTTCCTGTCCACTCCGGCCGCCTTCGCCAAGAAGCGCACCGTTTCCAACGACAAGGGCGGTTCGGTCACCACCACCAAGACGGCCGAAGAAGGCTCCGTCACCACCACCAAGACCGCTACTGCGGCTGACGGCCAGACCGCCGGTACGCAGCGCGTCCAGAGCTGGGACCCGGAGACGAACACCCGTTCCACCTCGCGCACGGCCACCGGGCCCGACGGCCAAACCGCCACCGCCGGCGGCTCGGCGACCTACACCAACAACGGCGACGGAACCGCCACGCGCAACGCCACCTCCACCGGCTACGGCGGACACACCCGCACCAGCACGGCCACCGGCAACGCGCAAGAGTCGAGCTCGACGGTCGAGCACCGCAACGGCGCGACCACCACCAAGACCCGCAAGCGCAGCAAGTAGCGCCGCCGATTCCTCCGGCCGGGGTTCGATGCTAAGATCCACGGCATGCGGACCCTGGCCCTCCTTCTTCTCTGTCTCGCGCCGCTGTGCGCCGAATGGCCGCAGTGGCGCGGTCCTTTGCTCAACGGAACCAACCCCGAGGCGCACAACGTCCCCGTCGAGTGGAGCGAGACCAAGAACGTGGCCTGGCGGCTGAAGCTGCCCAACTGGGCCGCCGCCACGCCCATCGTCTGGGGCGATACGGTGTTCGTCACCTCCGCCGAAGAGGGCTTTCAGGGCTTCAAGGGCTCCGGCCAGTCCGGCGAATCGAACAAGGACAAGCTCCTGCTGCTGGCCGTCGACCGCGCCACCGGCGCCATCCGCTGGCGGCGCGTGATGGGCGACGGCAATCGGCTGGGCAACAAGCAGAACATGGCTTCGCCCTCGCCCGTCACCGACGGCGAGCACGTCTGGACGATGACCGGCAACGGCGAGCTGGCCTGCTGGGACTTCGAGGGCAACAAGAAGTGGGAGCGCAGCCTGGAGGGCGACTACGGCAAGATCGGGCTGCAGTTCGGCTACGGCTCCTCGCCGGTGCTGCATGAAGGTCGGCTGTACGTGCAGGTGCTGCACGGCTTTCTCACCGACGACCCTTCCTACCTGGTCGCCTTTGACGCCGCCTCCGGCCGCCCCATCTGGAAGGTCGAGCGGCCCACTGACGCCCCGCACGAGTCGCCGGACTCCTACTCCACCGCCACCCTGCTCGAGCGCAACGGCGCGACCCAGCTCATCGTGGCCGGCGGCGACTACCTGACCGGCCATGACCTGCGCACCGGCAAGGAGCTGTGGCGCGTGGGCGGCATGAACCCGGACAAGGCCACCAACTACCGCACCATCGCCTCGGCGCTGGTCGTCGGAGACATGGTCCTCACCCCCAGCCGCCGCCGTCCCTTCATCGCCTTCCAGATCGGCCGCGAGCCCGAGCGCATGTGGGACACCGACTACGGCCCGGACGTGCCCACCCCCACCAGCGACGGCGAGCGCCTCTACATCATTGACGACAAAGGCGTGGCGCTGTGCCTGCGGGTGGCCGACGGCAGCGTGGTCTGGGACCGCCAGCGCATCGAGCCGGGAACCTACAGCGCCTCGCCCATCCTGGCTGACGGCAAGATCTACGCCATCAGCGAGGACGGGACCACCAGCGTGCTGCGGGCCGGTGACAGCTTCGAGGTGCTGGCCGTCAACAAGCTCAACGACTACACGCTCGCCACCCCGGCGATTGTCGGCGACCAGATCTTCATCCGGACCTCGCAATACCTTTACTGCATCCGCAACGGAGCGGGCTCGGGGGACTAGTCCCGACCCGCGCAGCCAGGGGCCGGCCGCACAGCCTTTGGTTGACGCTATGGGAGGGCGGCGTTAGGCTAGTGAATTCTGAAGCAATGCGCGTGTATCGTCCCGCCAGCCAGTATCTCCCGGCCAGCTTGGTCGCCGCCTCGCTGGGAGCGTTCTCGGCGTGGTGCGGGTTCGAGTGGAGCTTGGCGTTCATCCCCGCGGGGTTGTTCGTCCTCAGCGCGGCCTTGCTGTACTATCTCGGCTCGCGGCCTCCCATCGAGGTGACCGACCGCGGCCTGCGCATCGGCGACCGCTCGATCGTCTGGTCGGACATCGACCGCATCGAGACGACCTCCTGGAACGCGCCGCTGGTCCTGAAGCTGACCCTCACCGATTCGCGCAAGCTGCGTCTGGTCTATCCAGGAGATGTGGCTTCGGCGGACCGTTTGTGGCGTGAGATTCGGCGCAAGGCGCGGGCGGCCCGGCGCCGCCAGACCGAGGCTTCGTTGAACGAGCAGAACGAAGGGCGTCCTGATCCGGCCGTGCTGCGCGCTCCTCGCTCGCGGCTGTTGCGGCACGAAGACGAGCAGGAGATCAACGAGCTCTACCGCCAACTCAAGGCCGTGGGCCGCTTGGATTCCAGCGCCGGAGGCTCGGACGAGCGCGCGGAAGACGCCCGCAACTGATCGTCCGCTCCTGTAGGAAACCTTCCGCCGCGGGAAGCGCCCTTCCCGCTGTCTTACAGCCTCCCATGCTGTCGGCTCTTCGCATCGTCATCCCGTACATGCTCCGGCGTCGCTGGCGCTACACGGCCGGTCTGGCGGCGTTGCTGGCGCGGGCGCTGCTGGCCGTCGGCATCCCGTTCGCCCTGGGGATGGGTGTGGACGCCCTGGCCGCCGGCGAGCCGGTGCGCGACTACGCCGCTGCGCTGGTGGGTCTGGCGGTCGCCAAGGCGATCCTGCAATATCTGTCGCAGCAGTTGCTGGTGGGCGCGGCCCGCGACGTGGAGGAAGACCTGCGCGAGGATCTCTTCGCGCGGCTCACGCAGCTCCCCCAGCGCTTCTACGCCGAGCGTCCGGTGGGCGAGTTGCTCTCGCTGGCGGTGAATGACATCGTCGCCGTCCGCATGCTGCTCGGCCCCGGCCTGTTGCAGTTCGTCGAAGCCCTCTTCGTCGGAACCCTGGCGCTGGGCCTGATGAGCGCGGTGGACTGGCGGCTCACCCTGCTGATCTTTCTGCCCATCCCGTTCATCAGCCTCACGGTCAACTACTACGGCAAGCGCACGCAGGAGAGCTTTACGGCCCTGCAACAGCGGCTGGCCGCGCTCTCGGCCTTTCTCGAAGAGCGCTTCAGCGGCCTGCGCACGCTCCGCGCTTACACTCGCGCCGAAGCCGAGCGGGAGCGCTTCCGGCAGGTCAACGAAGGCTACTTCGACGCCGCTCTCGCTCTCATCCGCGTCTGGCGCCGGTTCTATCCCCAGCTCGAGCTGCTGACCGGGCTCACCTGGGCGGCCACGCTCGGCTACGGCGGCTGGCGCATCCTCGAAGGTGCGATGACCGTCGGCGACCTGACCCTGTTTCTGGCCAGCCTGGCGCTGCTGACCTGGCCCGTTATCGGGTTGGGCTGGGCGCTCAACCTCGTCGAGCGCGGCGCGGCTTCGCTCGAGCGCATCCATCAGATCTTCCGCACGCCGCTGCAGATCGTCGACGGGCCGCACACCGACTACTCCATCGACGGCGTGCGCGGCGATCTCGAGCTCGAGGAGGCCGCAGTCTACTTTCCGGGCACCGAGGAGCCCATCCTCGACCACATCAGCCTGCATGCCGCCAGCGGCGTGATGATCGCCATCGTCGGCCCGGTCGGCGCGGGCAAGACGACCCTGCTCAACCTCGTCGCCCGCCGCATCGAGCCCGCCCGCGGACGCATTCTGCTCGACGGCGCCGAGCTCCGGTCGGTCCCTCTGGCCGTGCTGCGCGCCTCGGTCGGCTTCGCCGTGCAGGAGCCCTTCCTGTTCGACGGCACCGTGCGCGAGAACATGCTGCTGGGCCGTCCCGACGCCGAGGCCTGGGAGGTGGACGAAGCCGCCCGCATCGCGCAGCTCACCGGAGAGATCGCGGACCTGCCGGAGGGGCTCGACACGCCCGTCGGCGAGCAAGGCGCCGCGCTGTCGGGCGGCCAGCGCCAGCGGGTGGCCCTGGCGCGGGCGCTGCTGCGCGAGCCGCGGCTGCTGCTGCTCGACGATTCGCTGTCGAGCGTCGACCTGGAGACCGAAGTCGCCATTCTGGAGCGGCTGCGGCTGTACCTGCGCAACCGCACCACTCTCTACGTCACCCACCGCGCCGCGGCCGCGCAGCTCGCCGACGAGATTCTGGTGCTCGAACGCGGCCAAGTGGTCGAGCGCGGCTCGCATCGCGACCTGCTGGCCGCCCAGGGCCGCTACTACGACATCTACCAGCGCCAAATGCTCGAAGAGGAGCTGATCCATGACGAGTAGCCCGGTCCCCGTTCGGCCGGCCCCTGCCGGCTCCGCGCCGGCGACGCTCGCCATCGACTACGCCCTGCTGCGGCGGCTGGCGAAGGTCCTCGAGCCCTATCGCCGCTGGATCCTTGGCGCGCTGGCCATGGCCGGCGCCCACGCTCTGCTCGGAGCAGCCGTTCCCTTCCTCACCAAGCTCGTCGTGGACGTCTTCGTCGGCGCGGAAGGCGCCCCGCCAGGCCCGCCCGCTTGGCTGCCTGCCGACCCTCGCCAGTCCGTTGCGCTCATCGCAGGCGTCTACCTGGCGCTGCTGGCCGTGCAATATCTGCTGCGCGCCGGCCAGATCCAGTGGATGAGCTTGGCCGGCCAGCGCGCCATGCACAGCCTGCGCGAGCGGCTATTCGCCAAGCTCCAGGCTCGCCCCGCGGCTTGGTTTGACCGGGCTCCGGTAGGACGCCTGGTCGCCGCCGTCGGGGCGGACGTTGAGTCGCTGAACGACCTGTTCACCTCCGGCTTTGTGGCCGTCACCGCCGACCTGCTGCTGTTGCTGTTCTGCTTCGTCTGGATGTTCTGGTTCAGCCCGGCGCTGGCCGCCGTGGTTCTGGCGCTCACGCCGCTCGGCGTGGTCTTGCTGTGGGCCTTCCGGCGCCGTTCGCGCCCGGCGGAGACCGAGGTGCGCGGCGCAGTGGGCTCTCTGCAGGGCTTTCTCGCCGAGCAGATCGCCGGGATGGCCACGGTACAGCTCTACAGCAGCGAGCAGGACGCCCTGAGCCGATTCCGCGAGCTCAACGCCGAGCACCGCAAGGCCCAGCAGGTGGCTCTGACGGCGCAAGCCTGGTTCCTGCCGGCCGTCGAGCTGCTGGCGGCCGTCGCCGCCGCGCTGCTGCTGGTGGTCGCCGGCGGCTTGATCGAGCGCCAGGCCGTGAGCCTCTCCGTCGTGGTCGCCTTCGTGCAATACGGGGCGATCGTCTTCCGGCCGCTGCAACGCATGATGGAGCGCCTCAGCAGCCTGCAAGCCGCCTTTGCCGCCGCCGAGCGCATCTTCTCCCTGCTCGACGAACCGGTGGAGGAGTCTGCCGAACCTGCGCGGCCGGCGCCCGCGCCGGTCGCCTCCCGCCCTTCCAAGAAGGGCAACAAGAGCGAGGCTCTGGGCGTGGAGTTCGACGGCGTTTGGTTCGCCTACCACGGCGAGGACTGGGTGCTGCGCGACGTGAGCCTGCGCGTGGACCCCGGCGAGATGGTCGCCGTCGTCGGCCACACCGGGGCGGGGAAGACCACGCTCATCCACCTGCTGCTGCGCTTCTACGAGCCCCAGCGCGGGCGCATCCTGGTCGGCGGACGCGACCTGCGGGAGTGGCCGCGCGAAGAGCTGCGGCGCCAGTTCGGCTCCGTGCTGCAGGACCCTCGCCTGTTCGGCGGCTCGATCGAGAGCAACATCCGGCTCGACCCTGACGCGGTGGACCGCGAGCAGGCCTTGGAGGCGGCCCGCCGGGTGCGGCTCGACGAGTTCGTCAAGAAGCTCCCGCAGGGCTACGAAACGCCCGTCGGCGAGCGCGGCGCCTCGTTGTCGGCCGGCCAGCGCCAGCTCATCGGCTTCGCCCGCGCGCTGGCCTTCCGTCCGCAGTTCCTGCTGCTCGACGAAGCGACCTCGGCCGTCGATCCCGAGACCGAAGCCCGCATCCGCGAGGGCTTGGCGAAGCTGGTCGAGGGCTCCACCTCGCTGGTGATCGCGCATCGCCTCTCCACGGTCCGGCGCGCCGACCGCATCCTGGTGTTGCACCATGGCCGCGTCCGCGAGACCGGCCGCCACCAGGAGCTGCTCGACGCCCGAGGCCTCTACTGGAAGCTCTATCAGCTCCAGTTCCAAGACCAGGAAGCGGCTTAGCGGCGCAACGCCTCGAGCGCGCGCTCCGCCTCCTGCCGAACCGCCGGCGAGCCCCAACGGACCGCCTCTTCCCAAACCCTGCGCGCTCTCTCGGCTTCTCCTCGTTCGGCCAGCAGATGGCCCAGTTGCAGGCGCGCGGGCGCAAAGCGAGGCTCGACCGCCACGGCCTCCTCGAGCTGCCGCTCGGCCTCCGCGACGCGCCCCGTGGCGACCAGCAGCGCGGCCAGATGGGTCCGGGCGTAGGCGTGATCCGGCTGCGCGGCCACAGCCTGCCGGTAGGCCCTCTCGGCCTCCTCGGTGCGCTCGGCCCGCTCCAGCGACGCTCCCAGGTTCAGCCAAGCCAGCGGACGCTCGGGCTCGGCGGCCACCGCTCGTTCGAGCAGCCCAATCGACCGCTCGACCGCCCCGGCCTGACCTGCCGCCACGGCCGCCGTCATCAGCAGGCCGGCCTGCCGGGGATGCCTCTCGAGCGCCTCGTCCATCGCGGCGACGGCTTCCTCCGTCCATCCCAGCCGTAGCAGGCACTCACCCAGGAACTGCGCCGCCCCGGCCGAGTCCAGCCCTCCGTCGAGGGCTTCTCGGTAAGCCCCGGCCGCCGCCGCGCAGTCGCCGGACCGGCGATAGGCCTCCGCCAGTTCGAACAGCGCGCCCGCCGGCGCCGGCCTTGCCCGCACGGCGGCCTGAAATCGCGCCAAGCCCGCGGCCGGATTCGTCCCCTCCCGCACCTGCGCCACGGCGAGATACAGCGAGCGCTCGGGCTCGGCGAGCTCCGGCGGATACAGCAAGGCGACATCCCCCTGGTAGGCGGCGGCCCGGGCTGCCTCGAGCTCGTCGATCGGCTGCCGCCAGTCCGCCTCGGGAGCCAGGCGAGGGATGCCGTGGTCGTGCATCGCCACGTGCACGGCGTCTTCGGTGCGTCGCCGCGGCATGTGGCAGCTCAGGCAGTCGCCGCTGTGCGCTCGCTCGGCCAACTCCTCGGCGTGGCAGCTCCGGCAGGCGGCTGTCGCCCGTCGGCTCACCGCATCCGGCGCTTCTTCCCCGTGCGGGTCGTGGCAGGTCCGGCAGCTCAGCGCGGCCGCTCCCGAGGCCCCGAAGCAAGCCGACCGCAGCAGGCCGTAGCCCGCGCCGTTGACCTCGAACTTTTGCTTCTGCGGCGTCCCTTCGGGATGGTCGAAGGCGATCGCGAAGGCCCCCAGCGGCTCGCCCGGCCGAAAAGAGAACGGCTCGCGGTCGAACCGCCGGACTTGGTCGGGCAGCGGCCGGCTGGTGGATTGCAGGTGGCACTGCAGGCAGATCTCCAGCGAGCGGTCCGGGTCCAGGCGGGCCGGGTTCACCAGATCCTGCGCCCCGCCGGCGGCGGCGCCCTGTGGGTCGCGCATTGCCGCTGCGTGTCCGTCGCCTGGACCGTGGCAGCGCGCACAGTCGATCGGCCGCAATGCGTCGGGTTCGCCCGGTGACGGGTAGGCCGCGTGGCAGAAGAGGCAGCGGTCGTCGAGCGCCCGCCGAAACCCGGCGTGATGCGGCTGATCGTAGCCCGGGCTCATCGCCCAAGCGCCGCCGGACTCGGCGTACCAGCTCAGCGGCAGCTCGATCCAGGCCCCCTGCTCGGCCCGGTGCAAGAAGGTCTGCGCGTGTTCGCCCGACCCCACCGCCCAGTGCGCCTCCCGCTCGATCTCGTTTTCCCGGGAGCCGTCCGGCCCCGTCTGGAACCGGCGCAACACGTACTTTCCATCCTCCAGGCGCGGCTCGAAGGTGCGTCGGGAGCGGTCGTGGACGAAGGGCTGGGCCGGTGCCCAGTCGGCGCGATTGCCCGGCGAGCCGACCGGCGCGACCGACCGTCCCATGCCCGTGCGGGCGAAGCGCGCGGCGATCTCCGCGTGGCAGGCGGCGCACTCGGGCTCCGCCGCCAAAACGAAGCTCGCCCAGACGAGCGCGAAGGCCGCCTGGGCGAGCAAGGTTCGAACAATCGATGGCAGAGCGGCTAGAACTCCAGTCGCAGACCCATCATCATCGTACGTTCGTTGGTGGCGGCCGTCACGCGCCCGAACGTGGAAGCGGCCATGCTGGTCCCCACCGTGCTGAACTGCGTGTGGTTGAGGACGTTGAAGCTCTGGCCCCAAATCTCGAACGTGGCCCGCTCGCCCACCTTGATGCGTTTGGTGAGCGAGAGGTCGAGATTGGCGACAATCGGTCCGCTCAGCGCGTCGCGGCCCAGGTTGCCGAACGTGCCCAGAACGGGTTGCGCGAAAGCGGAGGTGTCGAACCAAGACGTCACCGTCTGCGCCGAGCCGCTGAGCACCGGATCGCCGATCACGTCCGGCCGCTGCCGCGTCGAGCTCCCCACGCCGGCCCGGTCGAGCCCGCTCTGGGGGTTGATCGGCAAGCCCGATTGCAGCGTCAGGATGCTCGAGAGCTGCCATCCGCCCAGCACGGCCTTCAGCGGTCCCTGCTTGTTGCGGAAGAACGGCAGCTCGTAGATCGGCGCCGCGATGAAGCGATGGTTGGCGTCAAAGTTCGCCCGCCCGCGCTCCGTGCTGGCGTTGTACGAGTTGGGAACGGCGCCGTAGATGCCGCCCGTGAAGTCGGCGTTGTCGATCGCCTTCGAGTAGGTATACGCCAGCTTGCCGCTGAAGCCGTTGGTGAAGCTGCGGTTCAGCTCCACCTGTAGCCCGTGGTAGTTGGCCGCATAGCTCTGCTCGCGGTCGGAGATGGAGCCCCAGCCCTTGTAGGGGCGATAGGGGTTCACGTTCACCGCGCGGGTGGCGATGTCGACGTTCGGCAGCGGCTGGTTCACGTCGATCGTGCGCATCATGTGGATCGTCCGCGAGCCGGAGTAGCCGATCTCGAGCACCGTGTTGTTGCTCAGCCCGTGCTGGATGTTGAAGTTCCACTGCTGCGTGTACGGCGTCGGCTGGTCGGTGTCGATCGAGCCCAGCGTGATCGGCGAGGTCGTGCCCGACCCCACGCCCGCGCCCGGATTGCTCAAGGTCGGGTTGAAGAGCTGGATCTGCTGCTGGAACGGCGGATTGCCCGACATCAGGATGAACGCGCCGAGAATCTCGCGGCTGTAGAACAGCCCGTAGCCGCCACGCACCGCCGTGCGGCCCGTGCCGAACAGGTCATAGGCGAAGCTCACCCGGGGAGCGAAGTTCACCGGATCGATCTTGAAGTGCTCCGAGGGGTTGATCAGCCCGTTGTAGCGGTCGCCGGTCTCCGGCAGCACGTTGCCGGCCGCCGTCACCGTTACGGCCTTGCTCGGATCGTAGAAGTCCGAATCGAACGACCGGAAACGTTTGTCGGCTTCCGTCGCCGCCGGGAAGTAGGAGTAGCGCAGGCCGAGGTTTACCGTCAGCCGCCGGTTGACCTTCCACGAATCGTTGGCGAACAGCTCCAGCGCGTTGCGCAGATTGTCGTTGAAGGCCACCGTGTCGGACTCGCTGTAGTTTGCCGCCCGGCCCAACAGGAAGTCCGACCAGGGGTCGCCCGTGTTGACGCCGTCGAACGTGAAGTTGCCGAACACGTTCGTATCCGTCGGCTCGAACTTCTGCTCGTGCGAGTAGACGCCGCCGAACTTGAGCGTGTGCGCGCCCTTGATCCAGGTCACGTTGTCCTTGATCTCGTAGATCGTCTGGAAGTTGCTCCATGGCGCGCCGGCGTTGATGCCGGCGTAGTTGGTCATGGTGATGTTGGGCACCTTGTCGGGCACGCCGCTCAGGTTGAGGCTGGCGACCGGGTAGTTTGCCTCGGTGTCCTCGAACAGCTCCGGGATGTTGATGCCCCAGGTCGCGCCGCTGAGATCCGGGTAGAACTGCATGATGCGGTTGTGGCTGCGGGCGAAGTTCACGTCGTTGATCACGTTCGGGCTGAAGATGGACGTGAACTTGATGACCGTGTTGTTGGCCGGCGTCTCGTCCGTCCGGCGCAAGAACGCGAAGCCGGGCGTGACAGCGAGCGCTCGCTGTCACGCTTCTCGCGGTAGTGCCGCACCATCAGGCTGTGCTTGTCGGTGAAGTTGTGGTCCACCCGGTAGCTCTGGTCGCGGCGGTCGTCGATGAACGGCGCCGTCGTCGTGTAGTTGTTCGCGGTGGAGCTGACGAAATTCGGCAGGTCGTACATGCTCTGGTAGCCCAACGCGTTGGGGTCGAAGCGTGCGCTCGGCACTTGCGCGTTCGGGAACGCCACGCCGGTGTCGGGGTCTTTGATGGTCTTTCCCAAGGCCGAGAAGTCGCCCGCCCGCAGCGCCGCCGTCGGAACGATCGACTGGAACACCTGCTGCGTGCGCTCCTTGTTCCAGCCCTCCAAGATGAAGAAGAACGTCTTGTTACGGCCATCGTACAGGCCGGGGATGCGCACCGGGCCGCCCAGCGAGAAGCCGAACTCGTTGCCCTTGAAAGCCTGCCGGTTGGAGTTGAAGAAGTTGCGGGCGTTGAGCTTGTCGTTGCGCAGGTAGTAGTACAGCGAGCCGTGAAATTCGTTCGAGCCGGACTTGGTGATCACGTTGAACTGGCTGCCGCCGCCCGTACCGAACTCCGCCGAGTAGTTGCCGCGCAGCGCCCGGAACTCGGCCACGCCTTCCACGTTCGGCGCCAGCGGAGCGCCCCAGTTGCCGCCCGTGTCGATGTTGTAGCCGCCGTCGAGCAGCCAGGCGTTGTGGGTCGGACGCACGCCGTTGACGGCCGCACGGTTGTTGCGGCGGTCATTGGGCGTATCGGAGACGACGCCGGGCATCAGCAGCGCCAAGGGCATCACGTAGCGCCCCTGGGTGGGCGTATTGATGATCTGCTTGGCGCTCATGTGCGCGCTGGTTTCGCCGGAAGCCGTATTGACGACCACCGCGGTGGCCTCGACCGTGATGGTTTCCGCCACCTCGCCCACGTTGAGCGAGAACACGATGCGGCGGTTGTCGTTGACGTGCAGCGTGACGCCCGTCACCACCGCCTTCTTGAAGCCCACGGTCTCCGCCGTGGCGATGTACTCGCCTACCGGCAACAGCGTCAGGGCGAATGCGCCCGCCTCCGACGAAGTGGCCGTGTAGTGCCGGTTCGTCCCTACGTTTTCGAGAATGATCGTCGCGCCCGGAATGATCGCTCCGCTTGCGTCTTCGACAATGCCGTAAACGCCTGCGGTGGTTTCCTGCGCGTGGAGCGAGAACCCTGTCAAAACGAGCGCCGCCAGGGCGGCGAATCTGAACGACATGCCAAACCTCCCTTGCCAAGGCGTTAGGCCACGCAACCCGCGGCTCGTACGCCTATTCCTCGCCACGGACGGAAGGTCTCCGCCGTGGGTGCATTGCTGTTTGAAAGCAGACCGGTGTGACAACCGGAACCGGCTCGGCGGGGCCCTCATGGGGCGCCGAAACGGCAGGAATCGAACCGATCGAACGTCGGTTCCGACACGCAGAAGTGGTTCACGCCACCCGGGCTCGGCTGGGGCCCGGAGACTCGGCTTCTCGGCGCGACGGAATGGGCTTCCGCGATGAAGCCGTCCGTCGAACGCTACAGAAATCTCAGCGGGCCGCTACGTCGCGCCCTCGTTGGCAGGACAAAATTGGAAAGACCTGAAGGCTGCAACCCCTCGCCGTCGACTGGACGGCGTAAGCCCGGTCGGTTCCCCGTGAACCCAATATAGAGAAATGCTCCGGCGGCGCCAACAAAAAAATGCGACGGCGCGGGAATCCGGAGCGGAGCCGGCTCTTTTACCGATGCCCGCCTCGAAAATACGGGCGCTTTCGTTCGTCCGGACCGGCCTAGCGGCCCCAGTTCTCGTCGAAATATCCCGCCGCCACGGCCACGCCGTCGGAGGCCCGCAGCACCGCCCAGTCCCCCAGCCGGGGATACAGCAGCGCATTGGTCCCGCGGAACTCCGGCTCGCTGAACGTATGGCCGCTGTTGAGCACTAGGTAGCGGTCCGGACGCCGCGGGTCCGGGTAGATCAGCACGGGGACGTGCGTGGCCGCGTCGAACGTCTTGCCGCCGATGCGGATCTGCTCCCGCGTCCACTCGAGCGGCAGCTTGTCGAGCGCCGCGGCGATCTCCGCGTTCGACGAAGGGTCGCCGAACAGGACTCTGTGATTGCTCTCGGCGCGGGCCTCGCGCGGCAGGTCCGCCCGCAGCCACTTGTGGTAGTCCGCCCCAAAGGTCTCCAGCCGCCGCGCGATGGCGCGGCCGACGGCTTCGTTCCAACCGCCGCCGGAGGGGCCCACCACCACGAAGCCGTCGCGGAAGGCGTCGTCGATCGGGCCTTGCAGCCCGGGCCGCTTCACCAACCCCTCGCCGCGCGCTTCCGCCGCGGTCGCGTGGAACCGCCAGGCCCCGCCCCGCTTGGCCAGGTAGGCCACGCCGCCGCGCTGCGCGGGCAGCTCGACCGGCTCGCCGTCCACCCGCAGCTCCCGCGCCGTCCCGGTCTCGCCCAGGAACAGCCGGCTGACGTTGGTCGTGCTCACCTCGATCCGGCCGTCCGCGCGCGAAGCCCGCACCTCGGCCCGCTCATATAGCTTGTCCAGACCATCGACGGTCACCCAGAAGCACCGCGAGTAGGCCGTCGTATAGGTCACGAAGCGCACCTCATCGGGGCTGGGGTCCACGCCGCGTTGCACCGCCTCGGCGAGGAACGCCTCGGACTTGGCCTTGCTCGCCGGGTGGAACTTGTGGCCCGTATGCGGGCCGACCAGAAAGATCGCGCGCAGCGACGGCACGCCGGGGGCGATCCAGTCCAGCTCCTCAGGGCGAAACACTGCGCCGTCGGCCATCAACGCCTCGCGAATGTTCACCGAGGCCTGCAACTGAGCGTCGTCCTCGCCGCCATAGCCCACCATCGCCGTGTTGTAGGCGTTCACCGAATAGTCCTCGGCGTCGTAGATGTGCATCGCCGGCCGCTGCCAGGCGGGCAAGGGATGCGGCAGAGTCTTCTCGGCGTAGCGCAGCGTCTCCGTAAAGCCCGCGCCGGATTCCACCGCCGCCCACAGGTCGGGATAGTGCAGGCCGAGCCCCCAGCCGCCGGCGCCGCCCATCGAGAAGCCCCGCAGCGCCACCCGCCGCTCGTCCACCAGGTAATGTTTCTTCGTGGCTTCCAACGCCTCCAGCACGTCGGTCTCGCCGGACCAGCGGTAGGCGTTGTTGGTTCGGCCGAAGGCTTGCACCTGCAGGCGGTCCGCCGGCATGGCGTCTACGCCCACCGAACGCTCGGCTTGAGTGAGGAAGCTCACCTCGTTGAGCCGGGAGTTGCGGCCGTGGATGATCAGGTCGAGCCGCTGCGGCTTCGACGTATCGAGCTCCTCGGGCGTGTGGACCAGGTAAGGCTGTACGCTTCCGTCCACCCGCGAGCGATAGGCCCGCGCCACCAGCCCCCGCGCCTCGGTCCAGGGGTGCTCGCCGCGCTCGAGCGCCGCGGCCCGCTCCAGCCCCGCCGCACCGATCAGCAGCGCGTCGTGGGCGTAGATCTTGCGGTAGAACTCCTCCGGGTCGCCCAGAATCCAGACCAGCGCCTTGTGGTAGATCTCCACGTCGGCCAGCAAGGGGTCCGGCGCGCCGGCCGCGCGCAGCGCAGCCACCTTGCGCCCCAGCGCTTCGGCGGACTTTTCGAGCATTTCGCGCTCGACCGCCGAGGGCTGATTCTCCGGAATCGGCTGCCCTCCGGCTCCCACGGCCAGCCCCAGGGCGAAAACGGCGGAAAGCGCTATGGATCGCATCGGAGCGCCTATTATACGAGCAGTCCCCTGCGCTCGTTTGAACTTCCTGGCCCATCTCTACCTCTCGGCCCACGATGAGGACCTCCTCCTCGGCCAGCTTCTGGGCGACTTCCTCGAGCCCGGCTGGAAGCAGACGCTCTCGCCCGGCATCCAGGCCGGCGTGCGGCTGCACCAGAAGGTGGATTTCTTCACGGACACCCACCCCGTCTTCGGCGTCAGCCGCCGCCGCCTGCCCGAGCCGTACCGGCGCTACGCCGGCGTGCTCGTCGACGTCTTCTACGACCACGTTCTCGCCCGCCGCTGGGACGACTATTCGCCCGGCGAGCCCCTCGACGCCTTTATCCAGCGCTCGTACGCCACCCTCGAGCGCCGCCGCGACGACCTCACCCCGCGCCTGCGCCGCACCCTTCCGGCCATCATCCGCTATGACTGGCTGGGCTCCTACCGGCGGGTCGACGGCATCGCCCGCACCCTGCGGGGGCTGAGCCGCCGGTTGCGCTTCCCCAACCCCCTGGCCGAGGCCGTCAGCGTGCTCGAAACCGACTATCCCGGCTTCGAAAACGACTTTCGCCAGTTCTTTCCCGAGCTCCAGGCATTTGTTCTCGCTAACGACCCGGGGACTTCGCGCGTCGAACGGTTAGCAGAATGACCCGCCCCGGCAAGCGCTGGTTTGTGATGAAACGTGACTCAACTTACCTGCATCTATCCTGTTGAGGCGGAAGCAACCGTTCAACAAAGAATCCACTCCAGGTAGGAGGCAAAGAAGGCAAATGTTTCGAGAGATCTGGCAGAGATCGCACTTTGGTAAGAGTTTCGTGGTAGGGATGACCGCGCTCGCTTTGGCCCTGGCGGCCGGCGGCGTGTGGTCGGTGGAGTCCGGTCACGCCGGCAGCGCGATTCCCGCGCTGGCGTCGCCGGCTCGAGCCACGGGGGACGGGGCGATTCCGGCCAGCGGCAGCTTCTCTTCGGTAGTGAAGCAAGTCGCGCCGGCCGTCGTCAGCATTCAGATGGAGCGGACCGCCGAGGTTCCCCAGATGCAGACGCCGTTTCCGTTCTTCTTCGGGCCGAGCCCCGATCAGCAGCAGCCCCAAGAGCGCAAGGAGCACGGGTTGGGCTCCGGCGTCATCGTCAGCCATGACGGCTACATCCTCACCAACCATCACGTGGTCGACGGCGCCGAAGACGTCAAGGTCTTCCTGTCCGACGATCGCGAGTTCAAGGCCAAGGTCGTCGGCAGCGACGCCAAGACCGACATCGCCGTCGTGAAGATCGAGGGCGCGGACTTGCCCGTGCTCAAGCTCGGCAATTCCGATTCGGTTGAAGTCGGCGACATCGTGCTGGCCGTCGGCAACCCCTTCGGCATCGGGCAGACGGTGACGATGGGCATCGTCGGCGCCACCAGCCGTCAGTTCGGCATCATGGCCCGCGAACAGGGCTATGAGGACTTCATCCAGACTGACGCGGCCATCAACCCGGGCAACTCCGGCGGCGCGCTGGTCAACACCCGCGGCGAGGTCGTGGGCATCAACACCGCCATCCTGTCGCGCTCGGGCGGCAACAACGGCGTCGGCTTCGCGGTGCCGATCAACTTGGCCCACCACGTGATGACGCAGCTCATCGAGAAGGGCCGTGTCGTGCGCGGCTACATGGGCGTGCAGATCTCCGACCTGTCGCCGGCCATGGCTGACAAGCTCGGCGCGCCGGACGCCAAGGGCGCCGTGGTGAGCAGCGTGGAAGAGGGCGGCCCGGCCGCGGACGCCGGCTTCAAGCAGTACGACATCATCCGCAAGATCAACGGCAAGGCCATCCGTGACACCCGCGAGTTGCGCCTCCAGGTCGCCAATACGCCTCCTGGGGAAACGATCGACATCGCCGTGTTGCGCGACGGCAACCCGCAGGACCTGAAGATCACCCTGGGCGAGTTCCCGGGTGAGGAGAAGGTCGAAGCGGCGGCTCCCAGCGGCGAGAAGAGCGTCCTCGAGGGCGTGAGCGTCGAGGAGCTGCGGCCCGAGATCCGTGAGCGTCTGGGTCTGGGCGCGGATGTCGGCGGAGTGGTCGTGTCGCAGGTGCGTCCCGACAGCCCGGCCGCTGAAGCCGGTCTGCAACCCGGCGACGTCATCCAGGAAGTCGAGAAGAAGCCCGTCACCAACATGGCTTCCTTCCGCAAGGCCGTGGAAGGCGCCGGCAACGAGGCGATCCTGCTGCTGGTCAAGACCCGCGGCGGCTCCCGCTTCGTGGTCGTCGAGCCCTAAGCTCGTCTCTCTCCCCAACCAACCAGCGCCCTCGGCTTCGGCCGGGGGCGCTGCCTTTTTTTGGCGGCTTATTGTGGCGAAGGCCACAACGGGCCGCCGACGATTTGCGGCCAAACCCTAGCGGCGGCGCCCAACCGTGTGGCAACCTGTCAGTCTGCCGAAGTCTTTGGGCCGTACGGGCTTCGGCGGAGGGGACGGGGTAGAGCCGCTGTGGAATTTTCCAGACGAGTCCTGCTGCTCGGGTTGGGTGCGTTGACGCGCGCCGGAGCCTCGGGCGCTCATGCGTTGTATTTCGAGCCCAACCGCGGGCAGTTCGCCGAAGGGGCCTTCGGCTCCGACCAAGAGTATTGGCAGGGGCTGTTCGGCGCGTCGAGGATGCGCTTCCAGGCCAAGACCCTGGTGGGTGATCCCGGCCCGACGGGCGCTTCGGCGGCCCGCCGCGGCCCCGCGCAGCCGGACTTGGCGCTGTCTCTGGTGGGCGCCGCCGAGCGCGCCCCCGTCGGCGAGGACAAGCGTCAGGGCCGCAGCGACTACTACTTCCACGGCGACCCCAAGACCTTCATCCGCAACACGCCGCACTTCTACCGGCTGCGCTACAGCGAAGCCTGGCCGGGCGTCGATCTGGTCGTGCGCGGCTGGGAAGGCAGCCTCGAGGTCGCCACCGTCTGCTCCGACGCCTCCGGGCTCGCCGCCGCGGGCTTCCTCTGCCACGGCGCCGCCGCCGGACGCGACCGCCAGGGCCACGCCGTGCTGGCGGCCTCCTGGGGACGGATCGTCCTGCCGCCCGCCCGCGATCCCGGCGGACGCACCCTCAGCGGCGCCTGGCGTCTCGACGGCGACGGCGCGCTGCGCTTCGCCTAGCGCCAGTTGCGCAGCGGCGCCCCCGCGGGCGCTGTCTTGCGGATTCGTTCCCGAATCTTCGGCAGGTACATCGTGTTATAGCGCAGCCGCGAGATGTGGTTGCCGTTGGCGTGGTCGCCGTTCCAGCAGTGCTCGGCGCGGTCCCCGTAGTCGACCTCGCCGCCGTAGTAGGGGTTCGTGGTCGATTCCAAGAAGGCTTCCATCTTGTACACGGCGTTGTTGAGGTAGTAGTTGTCCATGTCGCCGACGTAGATGTGCAGCTTGCCTTCGAGCTTCGGGCCCAGGGTCGCCCAGTCCCTCTCGAGGATCGCCCGCAGGTCGAAGTTTTCGCGCCAGTAGGCGGCCACCTGAGGGTCGATCGCGCCGGTCCGCTTGTCCCACAGCCGCTTGGGGTAGCCGTCCTCGCCCGCCGGCGAATACACCGCCTCCCAAATGTCGAACTGGTCGCCCGAACGGCTCTTGTCGCCGATCACCAGCTCCAGCAAGTTGTAATCGCGCGCCGTGATCTGCACCTCGCCCAGCCAATTGCGGTGCGCCGGCCGCTCGAGCTTCCGGAAGGGCCCGTCGACGAAGTAGGCGTTGGAATCCTCATAGATGTCGATCAGCGTGTAGGCGCTGAAGTCGATCGGGTCCGGGCAGGCCGCGAAGCTGCCGTTGTAGTCGTCGGGGTAGAAGACCTGCACGGCGAGCGCCTCCCAGCCGCCCGTGGAGCCGCCGTAGAGTAACCGCCCCCAGGGCTCGCCCACGCCCCGAAACTGCTGCTCGATGTAGGGGATCAGCTCGCGGTTGATGGCGTCTCCATAGGGGCCCAGGTTCGCTGAGTTCACCGCGTAGGAGTCGTCATAGAAGGGGTTGGCGTGCTGGATCTCGATCGCCAGGAACCGCGGAAAGTCCGGGCTGGTCCACTTCTGGTAGAAGTCGTGGGCCTCCTGCTGCTCGATGATGTTGTAGCCCTCCACCTGGAACCGCTCGCTGTACTCCGGCTTCAGGTCCGGGTCCGGCGGCTGCTCGCGAAACCCGCCGAGCTCGCTCGGAAAGTGCCCGTGGAACACCATCAGCGGGTAGCGCGCCGCCGCATCCTCGTCAAAGCCCTCCGGCAGCAGCACAAAGGCGCCGAGCTTCATCGGCCGTCCCCAGAACTCGCTCAGCAGCTTGCTCTCGATCTCCACGTGCTTGATGTACTTGGTGTCGGCCGGCGTCTCGATCGGCGGAATCACCTGGTCCAGCGTGATCTCGACCGTCCCGCCGTTCGGGTCGAAGGACACCTTGCGCGGCGTCGAATAGAGGTTGCCCGGCGCCAGGTTCCAGTGCTGGCCCTCGCCGCGGTCCATCGGCAGCTTCACGGTGTGTCCGTCGGCGCGGTGGAACGTCTCGTAGCGATGCAGCACGGCCTGCACGAAATACTCGCCGGCCGGTACCTCGCGCAGCGACGCAAAGGGATAGCCGAAGGTCGTCTCGTCGATCACAGCCGTTTGGCCGGCGGCGAGCCCGTCGACGTTGAGGCCGAACACGGGGACGGCCTTGGAGCCGGGCGCCACCTGTTGGCGCGGCTCGCTGTCGCCGTTCGGCGTGAGGATCACGATCACCCGGCCGTCCAGCGGCCCTTCGGCCAACTCGGCAGGGTAGGAGACCGCGATCGTCGGCCCGCCCCCTCCCGAACAGGCGGCGACGCCCAGCGCGAGCGCCACAAGGGGAAGTATCGAAGCCCGGTTCGACGACGGCATCACGAAAGAATCTCCTCGGTTCGGGTCGTCGAGGACCTGAAGCCCAGACGGTAGCATGGCTGCTGCTGGCATGCTAGAGCGAGTGTCGGGTTCGAGATTTCTCCGTCGCCGCACCGTGGACCGGCTGTTGCGCGATCCGCTGGACTGGCTGTGGCGAGCCTTTCACGGCCGCTCCTACCTGCCGCCCTACTCCATGCGGCAGTTCGTGGGCGGCGCTCGCGACTTCGAGGCCGCCGGCGTCTGGTTCGTCGACGAGCTGTTCCGGCTGGGGCTGCTGCGCCCAGGCGTCCGCATTCTGGACCTGGGCTGCGGCTGCGGACGGATCGCGCTGGCGCTGGCCCGCGACGAGCGCGTCGGCGCGCTCTCCCCGCGCTACGACGGCCTGGACGTGGACGCCCGGGCGATCGCCTGGTGTAGCAGCCACATCGAGCGGGGCGCCCCGAGCTTCCGCTTCACGCACGCCGACGTCCGCAACGATTCCTACAACCCCGGCGGAGGCGGCGCGGTGGCGGAGTACCGCCTGCCCTACGAAGACGCTTCCTTCGACCTGGCCCTGGCGACCTCGCTGTTCACGCACCTGCGCGCCGGCGAGCTCACCCGCTACCACGCCGAGCTGGCCCGCGTGCTGGCGCCCGGCGGCGCGCTGTTCGCTTCGTACTTCTTCTTCGACCCCGGCGAGGAGCCCGCCGCGCGCCGGCCGATCCGCTTCGAGCATCCGGTGGACGCCGTCTCGGCAACCGCCAATCCCTTGGCTCCCGAAGACGCCATCGCCTTCCGCCGCGACTGGCTCGAAGGCCTGTGGGCCGAGCAAGGCTTCGGCCTCGCCGCCGGCCCCTTTCTGGGCTTGCAGGATACGGCCGTGCTGTGCGCTCAGAAGCCCAGGAACAGCGAGCCCAGCGCGTAGACCATCACCGGCACGATCACCAGTGCGATCAAGTCCAGGATCAGGCCGGCGCGAAACATCTGCGGAATGGTGATCCAGCCGCTCGAGAACACGATCGCGTTCGGCGGCGTCGCCACCGGCAGCATGAAGGCGAAATTCGCCATGATCGCCGCCGGAATCAGCATCAGGTAAGGGTGTACGCCGATCTCCACCGCCGCCGCCCCGATCACCGGCGACAACATCAGTACCGTGGCGATGTTCGAGGTCGTCTCCGTCAGCGTCACCGCCAACAGACAGCTCATCGGCACCAGCAGCCACAGCGGAGCCCCTTCCAGTCCCGACAGTTGCCCCCCGATCCAGCTCGCCAGCCCCGTGTCGGCGATCGCCGCCGCCAGCGCGAACCCGCCGCCGAACAGGAACACCACGCCCCACGGAACCCCTCGCGCCGCCGTCCCCCAGTCCAGCACCGGGATGCTACGGCCTTCTGCGTCCTTCTCGCCGCTCGGCGTCAGGAACAGCACCGAGGCCATCGCCATTGCGACGGTGGAGTCCTGCAAGGCGCCCGGCGTGTCGAACAAATCCGACCAGCCCGGCAGGCTGAAGCCGCCGATCTCCAGCGGACGCCGGGTGATCCACAGCAGCGCCGTCGTCACTGAAATCCCCAGTACGTACTTCTCGGCAAAGCTCATCGGGCCCAGCTTGCGCTGCTCGTTCAGGATCACGTCCATGCCGCCGGAGAAGCGGATGCGGCTCAACGGGATGTCCGACCCGAAGCGCGCCAGATAGAGCCAGGAGATCGGCAGAAAGACCACCACGATTGGCAAGCACACCAGCGTCCAGTCAGCGAACGCGATCGGGCGTTCATTGGGGAAGCTCTGCTGCAGAAAGCCCAGGAAGGCCACCGTGGTCGGCGAACCGATGATCGTTCCGATGCCGCCCACGCTGGCAGCGTAAGCGATGCCCAGCAGCAGGATCACCCCGAAGCTCCGCCGGATGCGGTCGGCGGTCGCGTCGTCCCGTTGACCGTCGATCGACGCCAGATCGGCGAGTTGATTCACCACCGCCACCGCGATCGGCAGCATCATCATCGTGGTGGCCGTGTTGGAGATCCACATCGACAGGAACGCCGTGGCCAGCATGAAGCCCAGCATCATCAGCGACGGTCGCGACCCCACTCGCCGAATCACCCCCAGCGCCAGCCTGCGGTGCAGGTTCCAGCGCTCCATGCCCAGCGCGATCAAGAAGCCGCCCAGGTAGAGGAAGACGATGTGATCGGCGAAATGCGTCGCCACCTCGTCGGCCGACATCACGCCCAGCAGCGGGAAGATTGCGATCGGCAGCAGCGCCGTCACCGCGATGTCGGTCGTCTCGGTGATCCACCAAGCGGCCATCAGAGCGGCCACGGCGGCCGTGCTCTGCGCCGCCGGCGACATCCCTTCCGGCGCGGGAGCCAGCAGAATCGCGGCGAACAGGAACAGCCCGACGAACAGGCCGATGCGTTTGGAGCGGGAAGGCGAAGGGGCGGACGCGGCGGACAAGTAGCGCTCTCCGGAATCGAAAAGGCTAACACACGAGCCGCCGCCCCCAGCGGCTCAGGCCGTCCGGGCGTCCGGCCGCGGCCCGGCCAACGATTCCGCCAGCGACAGCAGCAGGAACGCCGTGACCGCCCCGACCACCGCCAGCGGGACGCCGGGCACTCCCAGCACGAACAACGGCGGCGCCATCAGCACGACGGCTGACGCCCTCAGTGACCACGACCGCGCCAGCGCCAGCGCGGCCAGCGCCCCGGGCAGCAGCAGCGCCGCGTCCACCGCCGTGGCGAAGGGACTCGTCAGCAAGCCCGCCGCCAGAGCCACGCCCAGGGCGAAGGGATAGCTCACGCGAGCCGCCGTCACGGCCACGATGCCGGCCGCCGCCAGGCAAGCGACCAGCGCCGCCTCGTCCCCACCGCCGCCCAGCAGCGCCGTCGAGCGCAACGTCGGCTCGCCGCCCGGCGCCGCCGCGGCCATGCGCAGCGCCGCCGCCTGCCACCAGCGCAGCGGCCAGTCCGCCGGCCCGGCCAGCCGGCACGCCGCCAGCCAGCACGCCACGCCGGTCGCCAAGCCCGCCGTGAGCCGTCGCCGCCGCTGCGCCAGCGCCACCAGCGGCAGCGTCAGGAACAGTTGCGGCGCCAGCGCACCCAGGCTCAGGAACAGCCCGGCCGCAAAATCCTTGTTGCGGCGCACCGCCCAAGCGCTCATCGCCGCCGCCGCCAGCAGAAAAGGCGTCTCCCGGCCCTGCTGCAGCGCAAACAGCAACGGGACCGACGTCGCCACCGCCAGCAGATTCGTGGACGGCGCCGAGGGCCGCCAGAACCCCACGAAGCAGACCGCCGCCCACAACGACAGAATCAGCCACAGCAGCGAAGCGGCGGGGTAGGGCAGCCACGTCGCCGGCTCGATGAGCCAACGCCACGCCGGCGGATGCAGGGCGGCCTCGGGGCCCAGGCGCCCGGCGTCTTCCGCCTGCGCCGCCAAATAGAGCGCCCGAAAGTCGTTGTCGGCCCCGGTCAGCAGGCTGTCGCGTTGTACCCAGACCAGCACGGCGAGGAACGCCGCCGCCGCGGCCATGCCGGCCAGCGCCTGCCACGGCAGGGTGAGCCGTCTCTGCGGGAGGGGCGCCGGTTGCGACGCAAGCGCGACATCCCGCCCGCGTGCACGCCGAACAGGAGCCGAACTTCGGGCTGGGGCCGCTTTGGGCAAGAGAGAGGCCTGTGGAAAAACAGAATTATATAGGACCGTAGTCGTAGGGTCGTATGCCGTTTCACTTCGCGGGCCAAAAAATTCGAAAATCAAGGGAGTGTTCGATCAAGACGCGATGGCCCTGGCGCCGCTGTGGTACGTGGCGTTTCTGTTCCAGCTCACCTGCCATGAGGCCGCTCACGCCCTGGCGGCCAAGCTCGGCGGCGACGACACCGCCGCCCGCGGCGGGCAACTGACGCTCAATCCGCTGCCGCACATCCAGCGCGAGCCTTTCGGAACCGTTCTGGTACCGGCCCTGTCGCTGCTGCTGGCCGGCTGGATGGTCGGCTGGGGCAGCGCTCCCTACGATCCCTTTTGGCAGCGCCGCCACCCGCACCGCGCCGCTTGGATGGCGTTGGCCGGCCCGGCCGCCAACCTCCTGCTGGCGATCCTGGCGGCCGGAGTCATGTACCTGGGCTTCGCCGGGGGCTGGCTCGGCGCTCCGGACTACGTCAGCTTCACCAGCCTGGTGCATGGGACCGGCGGAGAAGCCTCCGAGGCCGCCGCCGCCTTCCTCAGCATCTTCTTCTCCCTCAACCTGCTGCTGCTGACCTTCAACCTCATCCCCGTGCCGCCGCTCGACGGCGCCACCGCCATCGGCCTGCTGGTGCCCGAGGAGTGGGCCCTGAAGATGCTCGACTTCTGGCAGCAGCCCGGCTTTTCCCTGCTCGGAATCGTGCTCGCATGGAACTTCTTCGACCGGCTCTTCTATCCCGTCTTCGGTCTCGCCGTGCACGCGCTCTATTGGCCGTTCACGTAAAGCCGACCCCAACCGGCGGCGTCGAACTTGCCGTCCCGGCCCACGATCTGGGGCCTCGTTTCCCTGCAAAACATTTTCTATCTCCAATGCTTGCCTAGAGATACGGGCTGTGGCTACGATCGAAGGGCCTGTAAGGGAGGCTCGAAAACGCGCATATGGCGGCCACCGTCTGGAAAGGATTTCTGAGCTTTGGGCTCATCTCCATCCCCGTGAGGCTCTACACCGCGGCCCGCCCGAAGCGCGTCAGCTTCCGGCAGATCGTCAAGGAGACCATGCGGCCCGTCAAACAGCAGCTCTACTCTCCCGAGCTCGATCGCGTGGTCGAGCGCAAGGAGCTCGCCAAGGGCTACGAGTACGCCAAGGACCAGTTCCTGATCGTCGACGACGACGAGATCAAGAAGATCGAGCCGCCGTCGAAGGACACCATGGAGATCCTCGAGTTCGTCCGCCTGGCCGAAATCGACCCGCTCTACTACGAGAGCTCCTACTACGCCGTGCCCGAGGAGGCCGGGCGCAAGGCCTACGCCCTGCTCACCAAGGCCATGGAAGATGAGGGCTATGCCGCCTTGGCGAAGGTCTCCATGCGCCAGCGCGAGTACACCGTGGTGATCCGGCCGCGCAAGGGCGGCATGACGCTGCACACCATGTACTACGCCGACGAGGTTCGTGAAGAGAGCGAGTACGGCAAGATCGAGGGCGTGGAGATCAAGGAGCAGGAAGAGAAGCTCGCCCGCCAGCTCATCGAGAGCCTGGCCGCGCCCTTCGAGCCCGAAAAGTACGACGACTCCTACCGCACCCAGGTGACCGCGCTCATCGAAGCCAAGCTCGAGGGCCGCGAAGCCGAGGAAGTGGAAGCCCCGCGCCTGGCGCCGGTCATCGACCTCATGCAGGCCCTGCAACAGAGCCTGGAGGCGAAGAAGAAGCAGCCGCAGGCCGCCGAAGAGGCCGAACCCGCTGAAGCGAAAGAGAAAAAGTCCTCCAAGCGGAAGACCGGCTGAGGAAACCTCCACAAGTTTTCCACAGCCCTCGAGAACCGCTGCGGCCCGTAGGGCGGGCCTTTGCGCTGATTCCGGCCGATGCGTGTGGAAACAGCCTCTGAGGCGAAGGTCCTAGTGGGCTTAGTACTGGCCCATCCGCGGACCTTAGCCGCCGGGTTTCGCTGCTAGCTACTGCTTCAGCTTGCCGCCGATGCGGTCGTACTTGACCATCGTCGCCAGCACATCCACCATCGCGCGCACCGCCACCAGCGCCGTGATGTCGGAGATGTCGTAGGGCGGAGCCACTTCGACGGCCTCCATCGCCACGATGCCTTCCTTGGCGACGCCGCGCAGGATCGCCAGCGCCTCGCGCGGCAGAAAGCCGCCCGGCTCCGGCCAGCCCGTGCCGGGAACGAAGCCGGCGTCGAGCGAGTCCACGTCAAACGACAGGTACACCGCGCTGGCGCCCTTCCAGGCCGTCTCGAGCGCGATCTCGATCGTCTTCTCGATGCCCAGCGACTCGATGTCCTGGATGGTCAGCACGTTCGTGCCGCGCATCTTGCCCACCTTCACGCCCGGCCGCGGCACCTGCCAGCCGCCGATGCCCACCTGCACCAGGTTCGACGGCGGACAGTTCGGAATGTTCGTCGCGTGGAACCAGGGACAAGTGTGCATGATCTCGTCCATGTCCTTTTCCTGGGTGTCGATGTGCCGGTCGAGGTGGATGATGCCGACCTTGCCCTCGACCACCTGCGCCACGCCGCGCGCGCACGGAAAGCCGATCGAGTGGTCGCCGCCCATGATCAGCGGCAGCGTCCCTTGGCTCAGGATGTGCGCCACGCCCTTGGTGATCTGGTCGTGCCCCTTGGTGATGTTCGCCGGGCAGAAGATGTCTCCCACGTCGCACATCTTCAGCGACTCGCGCAGGTCCACGCCCATCTCGAAGTTGTAGGTGGTGTAGAGCGATGAGATGCGACGGATGCCTTGCGGGCCGAAGCGCGTGCCGGAGCGGTAGGTCGTGCCGATGTCGAACGGAGCGCCCACGAAGGCGACATCATACTCGTCGACCTTGCGCACGTCTTCGAGGTAAGGAACCTTCAGAAAGGTGTTGATGCCGGACCAGTGCGGCAGCTCGCCGCGCTGAAAGGTCGAGATCTCGGTCTTGTCCTCGATGGAATCGGCCGGCGGCAGCCCAAACTCATGGTTCCGCTTGCACTCGGCTTCCCATTGCGCCGAAGGAATGCGGGCTTCGGCGTCGAGCGAGGCCTGCCCCTCATACTTCGAAAAATCAGGACGCGGGCGGTCGTGCTCGCGAAGGGTAGGGGCGTGACGCTTATAGAAGGACATCGAAGACAACTTCCGTGGTGAGAGTAGGTTGCCGAGCCCAAGGGCCCGGGACGAACGAGGCGGCGCGTCACGGCGGGACCGCGTTCGAGGGTGAAATCGAAGGATAGCAAACCCTAGTTCGCGGGGGTCTTCATCGGGAATCCGAGCCGCACCTCTCCTCGCTCGAGGCCGGCCTGTCCCCCGTTTGTCGCTCGGCAAGACGCGAACGACTGGCCTCCACAAACTCCAGGAACTCCGATGTGAAGGAGAACTCCTCGAGGGGCGACAAGCGACGAAGAATGGCCTGGCCGATGCCTCCGGTTGCCGCTCTGGTGCGGGCTTCCATGGGAGGACGCTCTCCCCAAGCGGGCGGATAGACGACGCGGCTGCGAAAGTCCGTGTGGCCAGTGAGGCGCATTTCGAGTCGAGATCCGAGGCTGCCTCTCAGGCGTTCGAGGAACTTCTCCGACCGTCCGTCCACGGGAAACTCCCAGAACTCCTGACGCGTGAACACGATTAGGAAGTAATCGTCGAGCCAAGGGCCGTTTGGCGTCGTGTACTCGACGACCGCAATCACCTTCTCCGGTGGGATCTCGATGGGCGCGGCCTCGCGGGGCGCCTCCTTGGCGGGGGCGGCTTTTCGCCTCGAGAGGAGTCGGGCCCAGCCATTGGCAAACCAGCCCACGCTACTCCGCAGCCGTCTTCATCGGCCAGACCTCATGCTCGGTCCGCGCCGCGCCCAAAATTCCCTCGATCTCCCGGACCACGTCCGGGTGCTCGGCGGCCACGTCGCGCTCCTCCCCCACATCCTCGGCCAAGTTGTAGAGCTCCACCGCTCCCTTCGGCGCTAGGCGGACTCCCTTCCAGTCCCCCATCCGCACGGCCTGCGCGGTCGCTTTGCCTTCATGAAACTCCCAGTACAGATACTCATGCTCGGCCTGTTTCTCGGGATGTCCCGTCAGAAGCGGAACCAGCGAAACGCCGTCCAGCCCGGTCGGCGACGGCGCCCCACTGAGCTCGGCGAACGTCGGGAAGAAGTCCCAGAACGCACCCACGAAATCCGTCGTCTCACCCTTCGGCGTTCCCCCGGCCGGCCAACGCGCGATCAGCGGCACGCGGACGCCGCCTTCATACAGGTCCCGCTTAATGCCCCGCAGCGGCCCGTTGGAGTCGTTGAAATCCGGGTCGTTGCCGCCTTCCCGGTGCGGCCCGTTGTCGGAGGTGAACAGCACTAGCGTGTTGTCAGCCATACCCTTGCTTTCCAGCAGGTCGAGCAGCTTGCCGGTGTCGCCGTCGAGCCTCGTGATCATCGAGGCGTGCTGCTTCTGGCGTTCGGGCCAATCCATGTCGGCGTACGGGCCGAGGTCGGGAACCTCCATGCCGTCCTACTTGCCTTCGTTGTTGGCGTGCGGAATCGTCACCGTCAGCGCCAGAAAGAACGGCTGCTTGGCCGTCTCGCCCACCCAATGCAGGGCCTCGGCGGCCAGGCGGTCGTGCGAATACTCGTTCTTCTCGATCGCCACCCCGGCGCCGTCCCCGCGCTTCGGCTCCGGCATCACGTTGTTGAGCGGAAACCGCTCGGCGTTGCGGAACAGGAATTCGGGGTAGTAGTTGTGGGCGTGGCGCTGGCCCAAGTAGCCGAAAAAGTAGTCGAAGCCCTGCCGGTTGGGCTCGCCCGTCGAGCCCGGCCCGCCCAGGCCCCACTTACCGATCAGCGCCGTGTTGTAGCCCTGCCCGTGGAGCATCTCCGCGACGGTCACCGTCTCGTCCGGCAACGGGAGCTGCCCCATCGGCTGGATCTCGTAGTTGCCCCGCACCGGGGTGTGTCCGGTGTGCAGCCCGGTCATCAGCGAGGCCCGCGACGGCGCGCAGACGGTATCTCCGGCATAGAAATCCGTGAACCGCAGCCCTTCTTGCGCCAGAGCGTCCAACCGCGGCGTCCGGATGCGCTGTTGCCCATAAGAGCCCAGGTCGCCGTAGCCGAGATCGTCGGCCACGATCAGCACGATGTTCGGCGGTTGCGGCGGGGCGGGCGCCTCCTCCGCGGGACCGCCGCAGCCGCCGAGCAGCGCGGCCAGGGCGAGGAGCAACGGCGGGCGGGACATCGCGGGCGATTGTAGCGCAAGCCCGCGGCGCTACAATGAGGGGTCCATGGCGTTGCAGATCGCGGATAGAATTTTCGAGTCGCGCCTCATCGTGGGCACCGGCAAGTACCGCAGCTTCCCGGAGATGAAGCGTTGCCACGAAATCTCCGGCGCGGACATGGTCACCGTGGCCGTGCGCCGCGTGAACCTTTCGGACCGCTCGAAGGAGTCCTTGCTGGACTACATCGACCGCGACCGGATGTTCATCCTGCCCAATACCGCCGCTTGCTACAACGCCGACGAGGCGATCCGCACGGCGATGCTGGGCCGCGAGGTGGGTCTGTCGAACTGGGTCAAGCTCGAGGTCATCGGCGACCAGCAGACGCTGTTTCCTGACAACGAGGACCTGCTCAAGGCCACCCGTTTCCTGGTCAAGGAAGGCTTTGTGGTGCTGCCCTACACCACCGACGATCTCATCAACGCCCGCAAGCTCGTCGACGCCGGCGCAGCGGCCGTCATGCCGCTGGCGGCGCCCATCGGCTCGGGCCTGGGTATCCAGAACGAGACCAACCTGCGCATCCTCCGCGAGATGATCGACCAAGTGCCGCTGATCGTGGACGCCGGCGTGGGCACCGCCTCCGACGCCGCCCGCGCCATGGAGCTGGGCTTCGACGGCGTGCTCATGAACACGGCCATCGCCGAAGCCGAGCAGGCCGAGAAGATGGCCGAAGCCATGAAGCTGGCCGTGCGGGCCGGCCGCCTGGCCTTCGAATCCGGTCGCATGCAGAAGCGCCTGTACGCCTCGGCCAGCTCGCCGTTGGCCGGCGTCGTCCGCTAGGCGTCAGACTTCGGTCTCGGGCAGCATCGGCACGAACCGCACCGGCAGATCCTCGCGCCGCCGGACGTTGCCGTCCTCGTCCTTTTCCACAACGATCAGCGTCTGGGCGTCCTCGAAACCGCCCACCGGAGCCACCAAGCGCCCGCCCGGCGCCAGTTGCTCCACCAGCGCCTCGGGCAGCGTCTTCGGCGCGGCCGTCACCAGGATGCGGTCGAACGGCGCCTCCTCCGGCCAGCCTTCAAAGCCGTCTCCGTAGCGCACTTCCACGTTGTCGTAGCCCAGCTCGGCCAGCCTCCGCCGGGCGGCCTCCGCCAGCGGCCGAATGCGCTCGATCGAGTAGACCCGCCGGGCCAACAGCGACAGCAGCGCCGCCTGGTAGCCCGAGCCGGTTCCGACCTCCAGCACTCTGTGCTGCGGCTCCACGGCGAGCAGCTCGCTCATGTAGGCCACGATGTAAGGCTGCGAGATCGTCTGCCCGCGGCCGATCGGCAGCGGGTTGTCGTCGTAGGCCTGCTCCGCCAAGCTCGGCGGCAGAAAGCGGTCCCGCGGAACCTCCCGCATCGCCGCCAACACGCGCGGATCGCGCACCGGCCGCGACGTCCTGTATCCGCCCCCCATCCCGTTTCTTCCAGGCCTGTCCCGGCTCCAGCCGACAGCGCCCGGCCGCTCCGCTAGAATGGGCCAAGCTCCAGCCGACGCCGCGCCTCGGCCACCGAGCCGCACGCGGCCATCAGTCTAACAACATGCCCGATACCGGACTTTCGCGCAGGCTGGGCCTCATCAGTTGCACCGCCATCGTAGTCTCGAACATGATCGGGACCGGCATCTTCACCACCACCGGTTTCCTGGCGGGCGACTTGGGCTCCCCGCCGCTGGTGATCGCCATCTGGGCCGTCGGCGCGGCTCTCGCCTTCGTGGGGGCCATCTGCTATTCCGAGCTGGCGGTCAACTTCCCGCGCTCGGGCGGCGAGTACGTGTACCTGTCCGAAGCCTGGGGCCCGGCCTGGGGATTCATTGACGGCTGGGTCAGCTTTTTCGCCGGATTCTCCGCCCCCATTGCCGTCGCCGCGCTCGGAATTTCGGCCTACCTGGGCTACTTCGCGCCGGCCCTCGATCCCCAGTCCACCGTCGCTTGGACGGTCGGGCCGCTGAGCGTCTACGCCGGGCCGGGCCAACTGCTGGCCTGCGGCATCGTGGCCGCGCTCACCTTGCTCAACCTCTTCGGCGTGGCGGAGGTCGCCAAGCTCCAGAACACTTTGACCGGCCTCAAACTGACGGTGCTCGCCCTGTTGCTGGCGCTGGGCTTCACGATCGGCCGGGGCGACTGGGGACACTTCTCCGAGACGATCGAGCGCAGCTCGTCCACGCCTCTGCCGGCCCAATTCCTGCTCAGCCTCGTCTTCGTCTACTTCGGCTACAGCGGCTGGAACGCCGCCGTCTACGTGGCCGAAGAAGTGCAGGACCCCGAGCGCACCTTGCCGCGCTCGCTGCTGCTGGGCACGGCCTTGGTGGCGGCCTTCTACGCCGCCCTCAACGCGCTGTACATCTACGCCAGCCCGCTGGCGGACCTGGCCGGTAAGGTCGCCGTGGGCGCTCACGCCGCCGGCGCTCTGTTCGGCGAACGCGGCGGCTCGGTGTTCGCCGCCGGCATGGCTCTGTCTTTGCTGGCGACCGTCAACGCCATGTGCCTCATCGGGCCGCGCGTGTACTACGCCATGGCGCGCCACGGCGCCTTCTTCTCCTTCGCCGCCAAGATCCACCCCACCCGGCGCAGCCCCTGGGCGGCCGTGCTCGCTCAGGGTCTCTGCTGCTGCCTGCTGATCCTCACCGGTGCCTTCGAGAGCCTGCTGTTTTACGTCGGCTTCACGCTCTGGCTGTTCACGGCGTTTGCCGTGGCCGGGCTGTTCCGCTTTCGCCGCCGGCCGGGCTGGCGTCCGCTCTCCTGGATCAGTTTCGGCTGGCCCGCCCTGCCGCTGCTCTACGTCGCCGTCAACCTGCTGGTGTTCGTCTACTTCGCCCTCGACCGCAGTTGGGAAGCGCTGTGGAGCCTGCTCACGATCGCCGGCGGCGGACTGACCTACCATTGGAGCGTTCGGCGGAAAATAGGCTAACGATTCTCCAGCCTTCGACGATAAATGGGACAGGCGCCGCCCACGAGGCGTAGCGCCGGAGGCGCCCGATCGAGAGTCCGTGCAAGCTCCCAGCCGGAGACCCGGCCCGGCTCGCCCGTCTCCCCTTCGTGTGTTTCCGATGGGCCAGGACGAAAGGTCATGGAAACCAAGCCGCTCAAGATCTTGTTGATCGAGGACCAGGAGGCCGACGCCGCCGCCATCCAGCGGCTGCTCGAGCGAGCCCCGGAGCTCTCGGTCGATCTGGTGACCCGCGACAGCGCCACCGGCGGCTTGGCGGAGCTGTTCTGCAACGGCGCCGACTGCGTCCTGCTGGACTACCGCCTGGGCAACGTCGACGGTCTCGAGACGCTGTCGAAGATCCGCGGCCAGGGCGTCGACAGCCCGGTCGTCTTCGTCACCGGCGAGGGCAGCGAGGACGTCGCCGTGGACGCCCTGCGGCGCGGCGCCCAGGAGTACCTGGTCAAGTCCCACCTGAACCAGGAACGGCTGCGGCGCTCCATCCTCAACGCCACCCGCTCGGTCGAAAACGAGCGCCGCATGCGCCAGAAGCAGCAGGAGCTCGAGGAGTTCGTCTCGGTGGTGGCGCACGACCTGCAACAGCCCCTGTGCGCCATCAAGGGCAACGTGGAACTGCTGCGCGACTTCTACGGCGGCCAGCTCGACCGCCAGGGCCGCGAGTTCGTCGAGTCCGCCGTGCGCATGTCCACGCGGATGTCGCAGATGATCGAGGCCCTGCTCGGCTACGCCCGCGTCGGCAGGGCTTCGCGGCGCCATCGCCCGGTGGACTTCAACCGCGCGGCAGAGGCCGCCCTAAGCTCGTTGAGCGAGCTCATCCGCGCCCGCTCCGCGGTCGTCGAAGTCGGCGAGCTGCCCACCGCCATGGGCGACGAAATCCTGCTCACTCAGTTGCTGCAGAACCTGGTGGCCAACGCCGTCAAGTTCTGCGAGGACGAGCCGCGGGTGGAGATCACCGGCGGGCTGGAGGGCTCGAACTGCCTGGTGCAGGTGCGCGACCACGGCATCGGCATCCCGGCCGATAAGCTCGAGGAGATCTTCGCCCCCTTCAAGCGACTGCACTCCCACCAGCGCTTCGAGGGCTCGGGCATTGGCCTGGCCACCTGCCGCCGCATCGTCGAAAACCACATGGGCCGCATCGGGGTGCGGTCGGAAGAGGGCGCCGGCTCGACCTTCTGGTTCACCGTGCCGGCCTTCCAGCAGGAGGCGACCCGCCACGCGCGCGTTCTGATCGCCGATGACGAGGAGGAGATCGTCCGGCTGACGGCCGCGGCGCTCGAGCTGCACGGCTACGAGACGTGCACCGCCACGAGCTGTCGCGACGCGGCCGAGATCCTCTCCCGCGAGGCCGTGGACCTGATGATCGCCGACGTCAACTTCCCCGGCGAAGACGGCCTGGCGTTCATCCGTGAGACCCAGCGCGGCGCCTCGCCGCCGCCCATCCTGGCCATCTCCGGCGGCGGCGCCACCGAATCTCCCGGCTCTCTGCTCTACCAGGCCCGCTGCGCCGGCGCCAGCCGCGTCCTCTCCAAGCCGTTCGACATGGACAAGCTCCTGCGCGCCGTCCGCGTGCTCATCGATGACGCTCCCCCGCCCGAGCTCACTCCCGCTCTCTCCGACGGGGCCGGAGCGCGGGAGAGCGGCGAGCATCTTCCCGGCTAGCGGGCCTCGTCGTGGGCCGCCCGGTTGACCGCCCGCCGAGCCGAATGAAATCATGAGCCTTGCCCATGGCTCAGGTCGATCAAGCGGTTCTGGGACTCGTCCAGATGTCCTGCGAGGCCGATCCGGCGCGCAATCTCGCCAAGGCTCTCGACAGGATTCGGGAAGCGGCCGCGCGCGGCGCGCAGATCATCTGCACCCAGGAACTGTTCCTCACCCAGTACTTCTGCCAGGAGGAGAACGCCGATCTGTTCGACCTGGCCGAGCCGATCCCCGGGCCCACCACGACGGCGCTGTCGGAGTTGGCCGCCGAGCTCGGCGTGGTCATCGTCGGCTCGCTGTTCGAGCGCCGCGCCGCCGGCCTCTACCACAACACCGCCGTCGTGCTCGACGCCGACGGCTCCTTGCGCGGCGTGTATCGCAAGATGCACATCCCCGACG
The DNA here is from genome assembly GCA_016125275.1 of Acidobacteriota bacterium. GTDB lineage: Bacteria > Acidobacteriota > Terriglobia > Bryobacterales > UBA6623 > RI-231. Next base: position 436,173 of record WGMB01000007.1, read on the forward strand.
ACCCGCTCTACTACGAAAAGTTCTACTTCACCCCCGGCGACCTCGGCTTCCGAGCCTTCGACACGCGTTTCGGCCGCATCGGGACGCTCGTCTGCTGGGATCAGTGGTACCCCGAAGGCGCTCGGCTGACCGCCCTGCGCGGCGCCCAGTTGCTGGTCTACCCGACCGCCATCGGCTGGCATCCGGCCGAGAAAGCCGAGTGGGGCGACCGCCAGCGAGAGGCCTGGAAGACCATCCAGCGCTCCCACGCCATCGCCAACGGCGTCTACGTCGCCGCCATCAACCGCGTCGGCGTCGAAAAGCCCTTGGAAGCCAGCGCCGCCCGCCCGGCCGACTACCGCGGCATCGAGTTCTTCGGCGAATCCTTCGCTTGCGGGCCGCTGGGCGACGTTTTGGCCCAGGCCGGCCTCGGCGAGGAGACCCTGCTGGTGGAGTGCGACTTCCGCAGCATCGAGCAAACCCGCCGCGGCTGGCCCTTCCTGCGCGACCGCCGCATCGACGCCTACGAGGGCATCGAACGCCGGGCCATCGACGGCTGAGTCGGTTTCGGAATTGCATCTGGACGGGAACTTTGCTCGAATGAGCGCGTATCAACGAAGCGAAGCCATGCGAGCCCGTTCGATCGCTATCTGGTTGCTGACCGCCTTCGTCTCGGTCGGCGCGGCGGCCGCCTCGGAGCGAGTGATGGTCGGCGAAGACATCTACGTCGCCGCCGGCGAAGAGCTCGACGACGCCGTCTGCATCGGCTGCTCCATCCGTATTGACGGCAAGGTGCGCGACGCCGTCGCCATCGGCGGCAGCATCGACGTCAACGGCGAGGTCAGCGGCGACGCCGTCTCCATCTTCGGCTCGATGCGCCTGGACGGCGACGTGCGCGGCGACGCCGTGGTCATCGGCGACGGCATGACGATCTCTTCCAAGGTCGGCGGCGACGCCGTGGCCGTGTTGGGCGCCATCGAGCTCAATTCCGGTGCGGAAGTCGATGGCGACACGGTTTCCGTGCTCGGCGGCGTCACCGGCAAGGCCGTTGCCAAGCTCGGCGGCAAGGTTCACGAGAGCCAGGCGTTCAAGGCGCTGGCCGTCTCCGGGGCGGCGCTGCTGTTTCTGCTGATCCTGCTGTTCTCGATGCTCGCCGGGCCGTTCGTGACCTTCGTGGTCGTCTCGATTCTGGGGCCGACGCGCGTGGAGATCGTGCAGCAGACGGCGGCGCAGCGCGCCGGAATGAGCTTCTTGATCGGGCTGGCCGTCTGGGTCGCCTCGGTCGTCACGCCGGTCACCATGTTCTGGGCGCCGGGCGTGGAAAGCTTGGTCACGCTGGCGTTCTTCGTCGTGGCGGCGGTCGGCTACGCCGGCCTCGGCCTGTGGGTCGGCCGCGGATTCATCCGCAGCGAGGGCGTCCTGGCCCCCGCGGTGGTCGGGTCGGGCGTCATCGGCATCATCCAACTGATCCCCGTGCTGGGCTGGTTCATCGCCTGGCCGCTGTTTGGGCTGCTGGCCCTCGGCGCGGCGACCTTGAGCGGCTTCGGCACCTCCATCGACTGGATGCTGCGGCGCTCGGAGATGGAGCCCACCCCGCGTCCCACCCACACCTAGGCCCAGCCCCCGGCCGCTTTCTTCTAAGCTGAACGGGTAGTGCAACCCCGTCTCGTGCGCGCCCATCCCGCCGACAACGTCGGCGTCGTCGTCCAGCCCGAAGGCCTTCGCGCCGGCGCTGAGCCCGTCGATGCGCCGCGCCTGGTCGAAGACGTTCCCCTGGCGCACAAGGTCTCCCTCACGCCCTTGGCGGCCGGCGATCCGGTGCGCCGCTACAACGAGGTGATCGGCTACGCCGCCCAAGACCTGCCCGCCGGCTCCTGGGTGCGGGAAGAGCTGCTGGAGATGCCGACCGCTCCGCCGCTCGACACGCTGGAGCGCGCCACCCGTCCCGCCTCCAAGCTGGAACCCCTGGAGGGCTACACCTTCGAGGGCTACCGCCACGCGGACGGCTCCGTCGGCACGAAGAACATCCTGGGGCTGACCACGACGGTACAGTGCGTCGCTCCGACCGTGGCGCACGCCGTCACGCGCATCCGCCAGGAGCTGCTGCCGCGCTTTCCGAACGTCGACGACGTCACCGCGCTCACCCACTCCTACGGCTGCGGCGTGGCCATCAACGCGCCGGACGCCCCCATCCCGATCCGCTCGATCGGCAACCTCGGCCTCAACCCCAACTTCGGCGGCGCCCCCTTGGTCGTCAGCCTCGGCTGCGAGAAGATGCAGCCCGACCGCCTCTACCCGGCGGAAGCGCTGACAAACGGCCTGCTGCCCGTGGTCGGCGGCGCGCCCACCGTCCTGCGCCTGCAGGAGAACGCCGGTTTCCAGGCGACCGTGGCGGCCATCCTGGAGTTTGCCGAAAAGCGTCTGGCGGAGCTCGACCGGCGGCGGCGCGTGACCTGCCCGGCGGCGGACCTGGTCGTCGGCCTGCAATGCGGCGGCAGCGACGCTCTCTCCGGCATCACGGCGAATCCGGCGGTCGGCTTCGCCGCGGATCTGCTGGTCCGCGCCGGGGCGACCGTTATGTTCTCCGAGGTCACCGAGGTGCGCGACGCCGTGCATCTGCTGACCCCCCGCTGCGCCACGCCGGAGATCGCCGACGCCCTCATCCGCGAAATGCGCTGGTACGACGAGTACCTGGCGCGCGGCGGCGCCGACCGCAGCGCCAACACCAGCCCGGGCAACAAGCGCGGCGGGCTGGCGAACATCGTCGAGAAGGCCTTGGGCTCGACCGCCAAGTCAGGAACCTCGGCGCTCTCCTTCGTCACCACCCACGGCGAGCGGGCCCCCCGCCGCGCCGGGCTCGGCTTCGCCGCCACCCCCGCCAGCGACTTCGTCTGCGGCACGCAGCAGTTGGCCGCCGGCATGAACCTGCACGTCTTCACCACCGGCCGCGGCACGCCCTACGGGCTGGTCTTGTGCCCGGTCGTGAAGGTCTCCACGAACACGCCGTTGGCCGAGCGCTGGCCCGATCTGATCGATCTGGACGCCGGCCCGATCGCCACCGGCGCAAAGAGTATCGAAGACGTCGGCTGGGAACTCTTCCAACTCATGCTGGACGTCGCGAGCGGCCGCAAGCAAACCTGGAGCGACCGCTGGCGGCTGCACAACGACTTGGCGCCGTTCAATCCCGGGCCGGTGACTTGAAGAAGTGAGCAGTGAACGGTGAGCAGTGAGCAGTGGACCGCTGACCGTTGACCGGGCAAGGAAGGGCGACCGAAATGCGGAGCGGATCGGTCCACGGTCAACGGTCCACTGTCTACCGTTGACTGCTCACTGCTCACTGCTCACTGCTCACTGACCGCAATCGTCAACGGCGTCTGGCTGGCCTGCTCGCCCTCCCTCGCCCGGACATAGATCTGGAGCCAATGCCCGCTGTCCGCCGCCAGGTCTCCCGGAACCCGGGCGCGAATCTGCCACGCTCCCGCGACCAAGCCCGGCGCCGGACGCAGCTCCAGGATCTCCGCATCCTTGCCGCCGATCGTCAGCCGGATCGGCAGCAGCGGCCGGATCGCCTCTTCCGTGTCCCCGCTGATCGAGCCCGGCGCCGGCTGCAGGTTCACCGGGCCCAGCCCGGTCGCGAAGAACGTGACCGTCGAGCCTGGCGCCGCCGGGTTGGAATAGGCGTTGCTCGCCCCGTCCTGGTTGAAGATCACGCCCTGCCCGCGGCCCGAGAAATTCTCGGAGAACACGCCCGGCCGAGCCTCGGAAACATAGAGGCTGAACGGATCGGCCTCGATCCCGTCGCGCTCGAACCGCACGGTCGTGAACTCCCCGGGGTCCAGATCGAACGGCGCTACCACGTTCACTTCGCTCCCGGAGACCCACAGCAGCGGGGCCTCCACGCCGTCGAACAGCACCCGCACGCCGCCCGCCTGCGTCGGGAAGCGGTTGTTCTCCGGCTGCGGCACCACGCCCCCATCCGGACCCAGCCCTCCGCCGACGAAGCTCACGATCTCGCCCGGAGACACATAGGGGCGAAAGCCGTCCTGCCGCGAGGCCGTATTGAGCGAGCAATCCACGCGCGGCGCCGCTGGCGCGAACCGGTCGCGGCTCAGGATCAGCGCATCCCGGGTGCGCTCGGCCGGCAGCGGCTGGAACGCGTTCGACGGCGCGCCCGCGAACAGGATGGTTCCGGCGCCGCCCACGACGGCGCGGCCGTCGGCGTCGAGCCCCAGCGCGCGGGCGTCCAGCGGGAGCGGCTGCTCCACCACGCCGTCCTCGGCCAACGTCACCAGCAGGCTCTGCGGGGCCAGGCAGCTCTGGCTGGACTGCGGCATGCTCTCGCCGTTGGTGATCACGATCTGGATCGGCTGTCGCCAAGCCAGAACGCTGAAGCGGCCCTCGGCGTCCACGGCGGCGTCGGTCGGCAGGACCCCTAGCGGGATCGTTCGCTCGGTCTCCCCCTCGGCGGTCAGGTGCGACGCCAGCCCCGTGTAGCTGCTGCCCGAGTTGACGTTCCGGTAGGACGCCGCGGCCACGAACACGCCGTCGCCGCCGTCTCCGCCCAGAGCCACGACGCTCTCGTCCCCGTCGCCCCCCACCAAGGTGGAAAACGCCAGGCTGAAGTCCGGCCGCAGCCGTGTCACAAAGGCGTCGTCGCCCAGCGGGACCAGTGGCTCCTGCTCCGCTCCGCCCGGAAAGCCCGGCGTCTCCGTCCGTCCGCCGATCCAAACCCCGCCGTCCTCGGCCAGCTCGATCGCCGTCGCGTCGTCATTGCCCTTGGCGAGCTCCGTGATGGTGGTAAAGCTCAGAGCGGCCGTCTCCCCGGCGGGCGGGTCGGCCCCCAGATACGTTGCATAGTCCAGGCGGTCGCCGTCCGGGCCCAGCACGGCGAAGAAGGCGTCCCGGCAGACGAGATCGTTGCAGCCGCTGAAGCCGAGGAAGTTGAAATAGCAGCTCTGCTCGCAAATGTTGCGGGTATTCTCGGCGTCGAAGGCGTCGGCGGTCACGGGCAGGTCCTGCGAGTCCGACGAGCCGACCAGGTGGGCCCGGCCCTCTCCGTCGACGGCCAGATCCCCCAGCGTCTCGCTGCCCGCGCCCCCGAAATAGGTCGCCCACAGGACCGCGCCCTGCGGGTCGAGCTTCATCACGAAGGCGTCGGTGGTCCCCTGGCCCGCCACCGCCGGCTGGAAGGCGTCGGGCGCGGTGGGCAAGTTCGCCGAGGCCGTCTCGCCGGCCAAATAGAAGTTCCCCTCGGCGTCGGCGGCCAACGCCCCGACCGTCAGGTAGAGGTCGTCGGGAAAGACCACCGACCAGCGCAACTGGGTCAGATCACCGCTCAGGCGAGACACGAAGACACGTTCCCGGTAAGGGCCCGCTTCCATCGGATCCACGCCGGGAAAATCCGTCGATGAGGTGCGTCCGGCGACGACGACATCGCCGTCGGGAGCCAGCACCAGCTTCTCCGCGGCCTCTTGCAGCGAGCCGCCGAGAAACGTCGCCGGGCCGGCCGCCAGCGCGGAGCCGGCGAAGACAAACAAAACAATCGAGCGCATCATGGCCGTCACGCCCGCTGTGAGGCATTCCAGGCGCCAATCAATGTGAGACCATAGAAGGTTCCCGAGATTCGAAGGAGACCCAACGCCATGAACAGCTTCGGCGCCAAATCCAGCCTGCGGGTGGGAGACAAGAGCTATCAGATCTATCGCTTGGACGCGATCGGCAAGGACAAGCTCGCCCGCTTGCCCTACTCGTTGAAAATCCTGCTCGAAAACCTGCTGCGCTACGAAGACGACAAGACCGTCTCCCGCGGCGACATCGAAGCCCTCGCCAACTGGGACGCCAACGCCGTCCCGAGCCAAGAGATCGCCTACCGTCCGGCCCGCGTCCTCATGCAGGACTTCACCGGCGTTCCGGCCGTGGTCGACTTGGCCGCCATGCGCGAGGCCATGAAGGCCATGGGCGGCGACCCCAAGCGCATCAACCCCTTGCAGCCGGCCGAGCTCGTCATCGACCACTCCGTGCAGGTGGACCGCTTCGCTTCCGCCGAGGCGCTGCGCTTCAACACCGAAGTCGAGTACCTGCGCAACAAGGAGCGCTACCAGTTCCTCAAGTGGGGCCAGAAGGCGTTCGACAACTTCAAGGTCGTCCCGCCGGAGACCGGCATCGTCCACCAGGTCAACATCGAGTTCCTGGCGCGCGTCGTGTTCGCGCAGGACAAGGACGGCGTGGTCGAAGCCTACCCTGACACCCTCGTCGGCACCGACTCCCACACCACCATGGTCAACGGCCTGGGCGTGCTCGGCTGGGGCGTGGGCGGCATCGAGGCCGAGGCGGCCATGCTGGGCCAGCCGGTGTCCATGCTCATCCCGCAGGTGATCGGCTTCAAGCTCACCGGCGACCGGCTGCCCGAAGGCGCCACCGCCACGGACCTGGTGCTGACCGTCACCGAGATGCTGCGCAAGAAGGGCGTCGTCGGCAAGTTCGTCGAGTTCTACGGCCCCGGCCTGGCCGGCCTGCCGCTGGCCGACCGCGCCACCCTCGGCAACATGTCGCCAGAGTTCGGCTCCACCTGCGCCATCTTCCCGGTCGACGAAGCCACCCTCGAGTACCTGAAGCTCACCGGCCGCAGCGAAGAGCAGATCGCCCTGGTCGAGGCCTACGCCAAGGCCCAAGGCATGTGGCGCGACGACTCCGTGGAGGCCGACTACACCGCGACGCTCGAGCTCGACATGAAGGACGTCGTCCCGAGCCTCGCCGGCCCCAAGCGTCCGCAGGACCGCGTACCGCTCGCCGCGGCCAAGCGCATGTTCGGCGAGTCGTTGCAGGAGATCCTCAAGCAGCGCCAGCCCGCCCAGGTGGCTCCCGCCGGCTCCAACCTCGGCGAGATGCAGGCGGCCGGCGCGCAGGTCGGCGCGCCCGAGCACCACGACGTCTCCATCGCCGTGGCCAACAGCGGCGTCAAGGTCGCTCTCAAGGACGCCGAGTACGAGCTGCGCCACGGCTCCGTCGTCATCGCCGCCATCACCAGTTGCACCAACACCTCCAACCCGGCCGTGATGATGGCCGCCGGCTTGGTCGCCAAGAAGGCCGTCGCCCGCGGCCTGCAGTCGCGGCCCTGGGTCAAGACCTCCCTGGCGCCGGGCTCCAAGGTTGTGACCGAGTACTTGAAGGCCTCCGGCCTCAACGAGTACCTCGACATGATCGGGTTCAACCTGGTCGGCTACGGCTGCACCACCTGCATCGGCAACTCGGGCCCGCTGCCCGAGGAAGTCTCGGCCGGCATCAAGCAGGGCGACCTGGCCGTCTGCTCGGTCCTGTCGGGCAACCGCAACTTCGAGGGCCGGGTGCATCCGGAAGTGCGCATGAACTACCTGGCGTCGCCGCCGCTGGTGGTGGCCTACGCCCTGGCCGGCCGCATGGACGTCGACATCACCACCGAGCCGCTGGGCGAAGACCTGGAAGGCAAGCCGGTCTACTTGCGGGAGATCTGGCCCACCCAGGACGAGATCCAGAAGGCCGTGCATGACACGGTCAACTCGAAGATGTTCAAAGAAGTCTACGCCGACGTCTTCCGCGGCGAGGACAAGTGGGCGCAGCTCGACGCCGTCGAGTCCGAGCTGTTCGAGTGGGACGGCAAGTCCACATACGTCAAGCGCCCGCCCTTCTTCGAGGACATGGGCGTGGAACCCGAGCCCGCCCCGGACATCGTCAACGCCCGCGTGCTGGCCCTGCTGGGCGACAGCGTGACCACGGACCACATCTCGCCCGCCGGCGCCATCAAGGCCGACAGCCCGGCCGGCAAGTGGCTCCAGGAGCAGGGCGTCGAGAAGGCCGACTTCAACTCCTACGGCTCGCGCCGCGGCAACCACGAGGTGATGATGCGCGGCACCTTCGCCAACGTGCGCCTGCGCAATCAGCTCGCGCCCGGCACCGAAGGCGGCTGGACCCGCCACCTGCCGTCGGACGAGCAGATGTCCATCTACGACGCCGCCATGAAGTACCAGGCCGAGGGCGTGCCCTTGGTGATCCTGGCCGGCAAGGAGTACGGGTCGGGCTCGTCGCGCGACTGGGCCGCCAAGGGAACCCGTCTGCTGGGCGCCCGCGCGGTCATCGCCGAGAGCTATGAGCGCATCCACCGCTCCAACCTCATCGGCATGGGCGTGCTGCCGCTGGAGTTTCCGGCCGGCGAGTCCGCCAAGTCGCTGGGGCTGACCGGCCGTGAGGTCTTCTCCATCACCGGCGTCGAAGGCGGCGAAGCCAAGTCCGTGAAGGTCACCGCCACGCCCGAGAGCGGCGCTCCCATCGAGTTCACCGCCAAGGTGCGCATCGACACCCCGCAGGAAGTGCTCTACTACCAGCACGGCGGCATCCTGCAGTACGTTCTGCGCCAGATCCTGGCGAGCTAGCCGGGCCCGATTCGCCCGTGGAGTGGTACGAATCCGAGGTCGCCGACTTGGAGCGGCGGCTGCATGAGCAGCCGCCGTCTCCCGGCGCCGTTCTTTTCTACGGCAGCTCCAGCATTCGGCTGTGGACCAGCGCCGCCGCCGACCTCGACGAGCCCCGCCTCGTCAACGCCGGCTTCGGCGGTTCCACCCTCGAAGCTTGCGCCTGGTACTTCGACCGCCTGGTCGCCCCCTGGAAGCCCTCCGTCCTCACGCTCTACGCCGGCGACAACGACCTCGGCGACGGCCAGAGCGTCGAGCGCACCCTGCTGTTCTTCGACGCCTTTCTGTGGCGTTTCGGTCTGCGCTGCCCCCATACCCGCCTGGCCGTCCTGTCGGTCAAGCCCAGCCCCGCCCGCAGCCACCTGCAAAAAAGCATCGCCCGCGTCAATCGCGGCATCGCGCAACGCCTTGCCGCCATGCCCGACGCCGTCTACGTGGACGTCCACGGCCCCATGCTCGACCGCAACGGCGACCCCCGCCCCGAGCTCTACGCCGCCGACGGCCTGCACCTGAGCCCCGCCGGCTACGACCTCTGGACGCAGATCCTCCGGGCCCGGCGTGACGAGATCTTTACCGTTTCGTAGCGGAACGGCGACGGTCCCGACTGTAGTTTGGGTTACCCTGCGGTGCGACAGTGCGCCGCGAATACCACCAGTGGTTCAGCCCTCGTTTGGGGCGCTCGATGGAGCTGCTCGTGTTCGGTCACGCCGGGGCGCGCACGCTGGTCTTCCCCACGCGGATGGGGCGCTTCTATGATTACGAGAACTGGCGCCTGCTCGACTGGGCCCGCGAGCACGTGGACCGCGGCTGGCTGCAGCTCTACTGCCTCGACAGCGTAGACGCCGAAAGCCTCTACAACGCTTCCGTCTCGCCCGTTGAGCGCATCCGCCGTCACAACGCCTACGAGGGCTACATCCTCGAAGAAGTTCTGCCGTTGACCCGCTCGCTCAACCCGAACCCGGCTCTGCTGGCTCACGGCTGCAGCATCGGCGCCTATCACGCGGTGAACCTGGCCTTCCGCCATCCGCACCTGTTCCAAAAGGTCGTAGCCTTCAGCGGACGTTACGACCTCACCACCCCCATGGGCTGGTTCCCGGACCTGTTCGGCGGCTTCTACAACCAGGACATCTACTTCCACACCCCCAGCCACTTCATCCCGAACCTGGCGGACTCCTGCCGGCTGGAAGCGCTGCGGCGCATGGAGATCATCCTGGCCGTGGGCGAAGACGACGCCTTCCGCTGGGACAACCAGCGCCTCAGCCAAGCGCTGTGGGACAAAGGCGTCTGGCACGCCTTGCACGTGCTGCCCGGCGAAGCCCACTCGCCGCACCACTGGCGGCGCTGGATCCGCGACTATCTTTGATCGTCACCGCCCGCCGGCCAACCGCCGCGCCATCTCCAAGTTTTGGCGGATGCGGTCCGAGTCCGGCTGCCAGGCGGCGGCTTGCTCGAAGGCCCCGACGGCTTCGGCGAAGCGGCGTTGCTGCAGCAGCACCGTCCCCAGGTCGTTGGCGGCGATGGCCGCTTCCTCGCGCAGCTTCGGTCCCGGCGCGACCTTTTCGAGCGTCGGCGCCATCGCCACGAACGCCCGCACCACGTTCAGGTCCGGCGTAGGCGTCGTAAACGACTGGTAGAACGCGATCTGCACATGCAGCAGGAACGACGCCGCCAGCACGGCCCAGGCCGCCGGCGCCCAGCGGCCCCAACTCTTCGTCACCCCCGCGCACAACCCCGCTCCCACAAAGGCCAGCAGCATCCACGCCGGCATGAAGTCCTGCGCGTAGCGCCGGCTCACCGCGCCGAACATCACCATCGCCAGCGTGGTCAGCAAGCCCGCGCCGGCGACCACCCGCGCCACCGTCCGCAGCGCCGGCTGGGCCGCGCCGCCGGGCCGCAACGCCGGCCAGGCGCAAACGATCAGAACCAGCCACGGCGAAGCCAGCAGCAGCGACGAGGCGGCCTCGGCCCGCCGCACCCGCACCGCCTCGCCCAAGCCCGTGTGCTCCATGTAGGGGAAGTCGCCGGGAAAGTGGATCGGCGCCAGAAAGTAGTGCCCCAAGCTCTCCGGAATGCGCGCCGCCGACATCAGCGGGTAACCCGGCGTGTGCTCCGGCTTGTAGCGGTTGCCGAAGTCGAACGGCGCGTCGAACCGAGCGTCGTTGAAGCCCATCTGCAAAAAGCCGCATAGCAGGATCGGCAGGCTGTAGACCGTCAGCCGGCCCAGCAGCCGCGACCACTCCGGCCGGGAACGGCCCGCCAGGTCCGTCGCCGCGATCCCCGCGAAGAAGACCACGCCGTACAGGCACAGCGTAATGCGCGTCAGCAGCGCCAACCCCACCGCCAGCCCGCACAGCGCCGCCCATCCCAGGCTCGGCCGCTCGGAATCCTTCAGCCAAGCCCAGAACCCCGCCAGCACGCAGGCCACCCCCACTCCGATGTTCTCGTTGTAGATCGTGCCGCGAAACACCGTCAGCGCCAGCGGCGTTCCCAGCGCAAAGGCGAACAGGAACCAGCCCACGAACCGCTCCGGCATCTGCGGAAAGAACCGCCGCCGCAGCTCGCTCAGGATCGCCAGGAACACCCCGCACGAAGCCAGCCCTGCCAGCAGCGCCGCCACGCGGTCTGACAGCCGCAGCCCCGCCAGCCGCGGCAGCCAGTGGAACAGCGCCGGAAACGGCCCCCAGTTGAAGTGCCACTTGCCTTGGTACGGCACCATGTCCACCAGATTCACCTGATCCGGCGTCATCGTCAGGTACAGGTGTCCGGCGTCGACCCCGTCCAGGAACAGGTCGTAGTAGCCCATCATCTGGCCGAAGTCGAACTGGCCCCAGGTGGAGACCACCGCGAAGATCGCCGCCAGCGCCCCGAGCCAGATCCAACGCCGCCGCAAAGGCACGCCGTCCGAGGCGGGGGAGCCGGCCGAGCCGGGCGCTGCCGTCGCATCGGCCGAAGCGGCGGAGACGGGTCCCGCCGGCTGCGGCTTCTCGGCTTCCGCCGGGCGAGTCGGAGTACGTTTGCGGCGGCTCATCGCGGGGCTGCTTGGTGCGGCGCGGGCGAGGGACTTCCTAGAATAGCGAAGAGCCCCTCGATCGCTCATGCCCTCCACAGCTCCTCCGACAGGGAAGAAAGCGCGCCCGGAACGTCGCCGACGGGTCGCCGCCGAGCCCGCCCAGAGCCCCGCCGCGGCGGCTCCGTCGGCGTGGCGCAGCCCGGAGCGGCTGGCCCTGCTCGGCATCCTGCTGCTGGCGCTGGGCCTGCGCCTCTATCGCCTGATGACCGACTACCCGATCGTCGGAGACGAGGGCATCTACCTGCGCTGGGCCGAGATCATCGACCACCAGGGCCAGTGGTTCATCTCGCTGCTCGACGGCAAGCAACCGCTCAGCTACTGGCTCTACGCCCTCGAGCGCATGGCCTTGCCGAACGCCGACCCCTTGTGGACCGGCCGGCTGGTTTCGGTCGCCGCCGGCGTGGCGACCACGGCGGTCATCTGGCGCGTCGGCGTCAAGCTCGGCAGCTCGCTGGGCGGCCTGTTGGGCGCGGCGCTGTACGCCGTCTTTCCCTGGGCGATGATGTACGACCGGCTCATCTACACCGAGGCGCTCGTGAACTTGGCCGGAGCCTCCTTCGCCTGGGCCTGCCTGTGGGCCTTCGAGACCGAGCGCCCCACCTGGAAGCGCGAAGCCTTGGCCGGCCTGATCCTGGGCCTGGGCTACTTCCTCAAGTCCACCGCGCTGCTGTTCGCTGCCATCCCGCTGGCCGTGGGCCTGTGGAAGGGTCGCGGCCGGCCGCTGGAGCTGCTGGCGCGCTGGGCCGTCATGGGCCTCGTGGCGCTCGTCTTCCCGGTCATCTCCTGGGTCGGCAAGCCCGACGCGCCGATGTTCGAGACCCAGAGCACCGTGCTGCACCAGACGGGCTTCTTCGTCGACCCCGCCAAGTTCCTCGAAGACCCCTTCTACCGCATGGTCATCAACGGACCCCGGCTCGGCGAATACCTGCCCTATCTGCTCGGCTGGCCCGCCACGGCGGCCGTCTTCCTGTCGCTCGGCTACCTGTTGTGGCGCCGCTCGGCCCCGGGCCTGGTCCTGCTGGTCGCCGGCGGAGCCCCGCTGCTGTTCGAAGTCTTCGTGCTCACCTTCCTGCCCACCCGCTACCCCTTCCCGCACCTGTGGCCCTGGCTGCTGATGGTGGGTTTGGCGGCGGCCGGGTTGCGGGAGGATCTCCGCGAGCGCCTGCCCGAGCCGAAGGCCCTGCAGGCCGCCCTGGCCGCCTTCGTCCTGCTGGCCGCCGGACCGATGCTCGTGCGCTCCTGGCTGGTGCTCAACGACCCCAAGAACAACATCTCGCCGCATGACAGCGGCTACTACTTCGGAACCTACTCGCACGCCGGCTTCGGCGTCCGCGAGGCCGTCGACTTCCTGCGCAACGAAGCCCTCGTTCACGGCCCGTTCCTGCTGCTGGTCGACCCCATCTGGAGCGTCCCGGCCGACGCCATCTTCCCCTACCTCAACGAGAAGTACGGCATCCGCGTGCACGAAGCCTGGTGGACCCAGCTCTCCGGCGACCACCCCATCATGCCCCTCACCGAGGTCGAGCTCATGCGCTCGCAGTACGAACGCATCCCGGCCGGCAAGATCGACTTCCGCCGCGAGCCCCGCGTCTTCTACCTGACCGACACCAACTACTACAAGCCCGAAGCCGTGGCGATCCGCCAGCCCACCGCGCGGATGGTCCGCCGCTTCGTCAAGCCCGGCGGCGACCACTCGGTCGACATCTACCGCCTCAAGTAGGCCGGGCCGATGGCACGCACCCAGCGCAGCCCGCGGGCCCGAGAAGCCGCCCCGCAGCCCGCCTCCAAGGCCCCGTCCCAGTCACCCCCGCCCTCCTGGGGGCCGCTAGTAGCTATCCTGCTGCTGGCCGCCTTCCTGCGGCTGTGGCGGCTGCTCGACGCCTTTCCGATCGTGGGCGACGAGGCCATCTACCTGCGCTGGGCCGAGATCATCGACCACCAGGGCCAGTGGCTCATCTCCTTGCTCGACGGCAAGCAGCCGCTCAGCTACTGGATCTACGCCGTCGAGCGCATGCTCTTCGCCGGCGCGGACCCGCTCTGGATGGGCCGGCTCGTCTCGGCCGCCGCGGGCGTGGCGACGGCGGCGCTGCTCTACGCCATCGGAGAGCGGCTGGCCGACCGCCGCGCCGGATTGCTGGCGGCGGCGCTGTACGCGGTCTTCCCCTGGGGCGTCATGTACGACCGGCTGGTCTACACCGAAGCGCTGGTCAACCTCGCCGGCGCGGCCGTCGTACTGGTTTCGCTGTGGGCCTTCGAGCCCGAGCGAGCCGGTTGGCGGCGGGCCGCCCTGGTGGGGCTCGCGCTCGGGCTCGGCTATCTGCTCAAGTCCACCGCCTTGCAGTACGCCTCGGCCCCCGTGCTCATCGCCGCCTGGAAGCTGCGTCCGCGCTGGGCCGAGGCCGCCCGGCTGCTCGCGATCGCCTTCGCCGTGGCCGCCCTGTTTCCGATTTTCTGCATCCTAGCCACGCCCGCGGCTCCCACCCTCGAAACGCACAGCCTCGTCCTGCACAGCACCAACTTCTTCGTGCACCAGGAGGACTTTCTCAAGAATCCTTTCGTCGTGCTGCCGCAGAACCTCGGCACGCTCGGCGAATACCTGGGCTCCTTCCTCACCTGGCCGGCGACGGCGGCCTTGGCGGCTGCCCTGGCGTACCTGGCTTGGCGGCGATCGGCCGCGGGGCTGTTGCTGGTCGCCGTCAGCGGGGCGGCGCTGCTGTTCCAAACCACCGCCCTGGTCTTCTTCCCGTCGCGCTATCCCTTTCCGCAGATGTGGCCCTTGCTGGTCGCGCTGGCGATCGCCGCCAGCGATCTGGCCCGGCGCCTGCCCTCCCGAAGACAGTCCCAGGCTCTGCTGGCGGGTTTTGCGGTCGTCGTCGTCCTGCCGATGCTGGCGCGCTCGCTCGGCGTCGTGCTGGCGCCCCGAGAATCCATCTGGCCCTCGGACGCCCGCTACTACTTCGGCGTCCACGCCCACAACGGCGCCGGTATGCGCGAGGCCATCGAGTTTTTGCGCGCCGAAGCCGCCCAGGGCCCCCTGGTCGTGCTGGTCGACCCCATCTGGGGCCTGCCCGCCGACGGCGTCTTCCCGTACCTCAACCAGTGGAAGGGCGCCCGCGTCTACGAGGCCTGGTGGACCACCGAGCCCGGCCAGCCGATCCTGCCGCGCGGCGAGGCCGAGGTCATCCGCTCGCACTACGAGCGCGTCAGCGCCGGGACCGTGGATTTCCGCACCGCCGGCAAGGTCTACTATCTGACGGCCACCAACTATCACCCTCGCGCCGAGGTGCAAGCGCGTCAGCCCGGCGCCCGGCTGGCCCTCTCCACGCCCAAGGGCGACGGCTCCGAGTCGCTCGACCTGTGGCGCTTGCGGTAGCATCGGCCCAACCTCTCCGGCGGCGCCACACCGATGCGGATACTCATCGAACCCAGCGGCTACAAGCTCGGCAACCTCGGCGACGCCGCCATGCTGGTCGCCTCCGTCGAGCGCCTGCGGGCTCTGTGGCCCGGCGCCGAGCTCGGCGTGGTGACGCGCGCCCCCGACGCGCTCGTGCGGCTTTGCCCCGGCGTCCGGCCGCTCGACGCCGGCGCGCGCAGCCAGTTCATCCGCTCCGCCCAAATGCTGCCGCTGCCCCTGCTGGCCCGCAACCTGGCCGAAGCCGGCGAGGCCGAGCAGGCGGTTCGCCTGCGGGAGTTCCTCCAGTTCTTTCGCGAATCCGACCTGCTGTTCGTCAGCGGCGCCGGCGGCTTCACCGACCCCTTTCGCGACCACGCCCTCACGACCCTGCTGTTTCTCGAAACCGCGCAGCGCGTCGGCAAACCGACCGTGCTGGTCGGCCAAGGCCTCGGCCCTTGGGACGATCCGGGTCTTCGCGCGATGGCCGAAGTCGCTCTGCCTCGCGCGCGAGCCCTGTTTCTGCGGGAGCGCAAGCTCAGCGAGCCGCTGGCGCGCGCCTTGCCGGCGAACTGGGGAGAGCGGCTGCGGGTGACCGGCGACGACGCCTTGGAGATGGCCTCCTCCCGCCGCCCGGCCACTCTTGGCGCGGCCCTCGGCGTCAACCTGCGCCAGGCCGACTACAGCGCCGTCCCGCCGGAAGCCGTCGAGCGCCTGCGCACGCTGCTTGCCGGCTTGGGCGACCGCTTCGGCGCCGACCTGCTGCCGGTTCCCATCTCCCACCCGCCGAACTCGTCCGATCCGGCGGCGATCGCCGGTCTGCTCGGCGGCGACGGCGGCGCGAACCTTTC
The DNA here is from genome assembly GCA_016125275.1 of Acidobacteriota bacterium. Taxonomy (GTDB): domain Bacteria; phylum Acidobacteriota; class Terriglobia; order Bryobacterales; family UBA6623; genus RI-231. The sequence goes on from WGMB01000007.1 coordinate 451,908, forward strand.
CTCGCCCCAGGCGGTCATCGACCAAGTCGGCTGCTGCCGCTTGGTCGTCACCGGCAGCTACCACGCCGCCGTGTTCGCGCTGGCGCAGGGGATTCCCGCCATCGGGCTCATCGGCTCGCCCTACTACGCCGGCAAGTTCGAAGGCCTCGCGGACCTTTTTGGCCCCGCCTGCGCGCCGCTGCCGTTCGCCGAGCTCGAGCGGCTGCCCGCCCTGGCCGACGATCTCTGGAGCCGCGCCGACGCCCTGCGCCCGGCCCTGCTCGACGAGACCTCACGCCAAATCGAAGCCGGCCGGGCTGCCTATCAAGCCTTACCGGAGCTCATCACCCCGCCGCCACGGCCCCGCTCCTCTGCCGGCGCCCTCGGCGTCTCCGGCCGTCCGGCGGTCTCCGTCGTCATCCCGGCCTACAACCAGACCGAGCTGCTGGCCGACGCCCTGGCCTCTGTGCGGGCCCAGACTCTCGAGGATTGGGAAGCCATTGTGGTCGACGACTGCTCCACCGAAGGCGACGTGGCGGCGGCCGCGGCCGCCTTCGGCGACCAGCGCATCCGCGTAGGGCGCCACGACCGCAACCGGGGCTTGGCGGCGGCCCGCAACAGCGGCTTTCGCGAGGCCCGCGCCGACTGGGTGCTGCCGCTCGACGCCGACGACCTGCTCGACCCGATCTTCCTCGAAACCCTGCTCGAGCGGGCGGACGAGAACCCCTCGGCCGACGCCCTGTTCGCCCGCCTGCGCTACTTCGGCGCCAAGTCCGGCGTCTGGCGCACCGAGGCGCAGGACGCCGCCGCCTTCCTGCGCCGCAAGCGCATGCCCGGCGCAGGAACGCTGCTGCGCAAGTCGCTGTGGGAGGCCTCCGGCGGATACTGCGAGGACCCCATCCTGCGCGGCGGCCAAGAGGACACCGACTTCTGGCTCTCCGCCTTCGCCGCCGGCGCCCGCACCGCCCGCGAGCCCCTGGCTCTGTACTGGTATCGCCGGCACGAGCAGTCGATGACCGGCGCCATCCCCGAGAGCTACCACCGCATCCGCGAGTTCCTCTACGAGCGCCACCAGGCGCTGATCGACGCCCACAACGCCGGCGGACAGTTTCTCGCCGACGGCTACTGGCGCGCCGCCCTCGGCCGCCTGCGGGCCGGCCGCAAGGCCGCCGCGATGGTCTTCGTCAGCCGCGCCAAGTGGGCCGCGCGCGACGCGGAGGTCCGCAAGCTCACCGGCGCCGAGCTGTGGCGCGAGCTCGAGAGCGGCGCCTGGTACTATCCGCCCTGTCAGCCCAAGGCCCAGGTAACCTCTCCGGGGGCCTCTCCGCCGTTGTGAAGAGACACGCCGGAATTTCGATGAGCGGAAAATTGACGAGGGAACGGATGCGAGCGAGCTTCAAGCACCCTGCGGCGGCGGCCGCCCTAGCGCTGGCGATGCTGCTGGCGGCCACGGCCGCCGAACCGGCCGGCAACTGGACCCAGTGGCGCGGACCCGAACACAACGGCTCCTCGCCCGACGCCCATGACCTGCCCGTGAGCTGGGGCCCCGCCACCAACGTTTTGTGGAAGGTGGAGCTGCCGAGCTGGAGCGCGGCCACCCCCATCGTCTACGGCAACACGGTCTTCATCACTTCCGCGCAGGAAGGCTTCAACGAGCCCGCCAGCTACGAGCAGCGTCCCGGCGGCGGCCCCGGCAAGAAGGGCGGCCCGCCGCCTCCTCCGCCCCCCGCCCAGAACGGGGGAGGGAAGGACCAGATCCTGCTGCTCGCCATCGACCGCTCCAACGGCGCAATCAAGTGGACCAAGGTAATCGGCGGCGGCAACCGCATCTACCGCAAGCAGAACCTCGCCTCGCCGTCTCCGGTGACGGACGGCCGCCACGTCTGGACCATGACCGGCTCCGGCGCGCTGCGCTGCTTCGACTTCCAGGGCGCCCAGGTCTGGGCTCGCGACATCCAGGCCGACTACGGCGAGTTCGGCCTCAACCACGGCTACGCTTCCACGCCGCTGCTCGACCAGGGACGCCTCTACATCCAGGTGCTCCACGGCATGAAGACCGACGACCCCTCCTACGTCTTCGCCGTCGACGCCAAGAGCGGCAAGACCCTCTGGAAGGTCGAGCGGCCCACCGACGCCCCCAACGAGTCGCCCGACGACTACTCCACGCCGCTGATTGTCAACGTCGACGGCCAGCGCCAGCTCATCGTCTCCGGCGGCGACTACGTCACCGGCCACGACCTCGCCAGCGGCAAGGAGCTTTGGCGCATGGGCGGCTTCAACCCCAACGGCGAGCGCTTCTACCGCACCATCGCCTCCTCCATCAACATCGGCGACGTGATCTATACCACCAGCACGCGCGGCAAGCCCTTCATCGCCTTCCGCGCCGGCGGCCATGGCGACATCACCTCCAAGGCCACCGTCTGGAGCAATGACCTGGGGTCGGACGTGCCCACGCCCACCACCGACGGCAAGCTGATCTACGTGATCAACGACCGCGGCATCGCCTTCGCGCTCGACGCCAAAACCGGCAAGCCCGTTTGGGGACCCGAACGCACCGAACCGGGGACCTACAGTTCCTCTCCCTTGCTGGCGGATGGTAAGCTCTACGCTACGAACGAGGACGGCACAACGACCGTCCTCAAGGCCGGATCGACGTTCGAGATCCTCAGCGTCAACCGGCTGGACAGCCACACGCTGGCGAGCCCGGTCGCCGTCGGCAACCAACTGTTTCTGCGCACCGCCGACCGGCTCTACTGCTTCCAGAACCAGTAGCGGCCGCTACGGCGCGGCGATCTTCGAGCGGAGAGGGGGAGAGGTCTATGTCCGAGTATCGTCTCGGCGACATCATCGACGACTATTGCACCAAGTGCCGCCTGCTGACCAACCATGCCATCGCGGCCCTGGTCAATGAGGAGCCGGCCATGGTGCGCTGCCGCACCTGCTATTTTGAGCACAAGTACCGCCACGGCAAGGGCGGGGCTGTGAAGAAGAAGTCGAAGAAGCAAGAGCTCTTTGACCAGGTGCTGGCGAAAATGGACGTCGAGCTGGACTTGCCGGAGAGGGCGCCCGCCAAGAAGAAGAGCTCCAAATCCTGAGCGGGGCTGTTGGGCCGCCCGCAACTTTCCGGTCTGCGCAGGGTTTGGGCTTGTCGGTGAGGCAAGACCGATGAAGCGTCGGAATTTCCTGTTCTACGCCGTCGCCGGGGGTTTCTCCTCCGGCCTCCTCCGCGCAGGCTCCAAGAAAGGCCCCCGCAAGCTCCCCGGCAACGACTGGTCCCGCCCGCAGCGGGCCGAGCATCTGCTCAACCGCCTCGGCTACGGACCCCGCCCCGGCGATGTCGAGCGCCTGGTCGCCCAAGGCGAGCGCGCCTGGATCGAGAGCCAGCTCGACCCCGCGAGCATCCCGGACGACGCCTTCGAGCAGCGCGTCGCCAGCTACTCCACCCTGACGATGAGCACCGGCGAGCTGCTGGCGCTGTTTCCGCAGTTCGGCGCCGTGCGGCGGTTGGTCGAGGGCGGCGAGCTGGACCCCGACCAGGTGCGGGGCCTGCCCGGCTTGGACCGGAAAATGGCCGTCCGCTTCGACCCTCTCGACTGGGAGGTCCATCGCCTGGACGAGCCGGTCGAGCCCCCGAAACGCGGCAACGTCCGGCTCCGCGGCCGTCCCATCGAAGGCGTCAATCCGCAAACCGTCGTCACCGCCCAGCTCCAGGCCGCCAAGCTCACCCGCGCCGTCGCCAGCGAGCGGCAGCTCCAGGCGCTGATGGCCGACTTCTGGTTCAACCACTTCAACGTCTTCGCCGGCAAGCAGCAGAGCCGCCTGCTGCTCACCGAGTACGAGCGCGACGTCATCCTGCCGAACGCCTTCGGCAAGTTCCGCACGCTGCTGGGCGCGGTGGCGCACTCGCCCGCCATGCTGACCTACCTCGACCACGCCCAGAGCTTCGGCCCGGACTCGGCGCTGGGCAAGCGGCGCAAGAAGGGGCTCAACGAGAACTACGCCCGCGAGCTCATGGAGCTCCACACCCTCGGCGTTGACGGCGGCTACACCCAGTCCGACGTGACCGAGGCGGCCCGCGTCCTCACCGGCTGGACCGTCGGCGGCCCCGGCTTCGACGACGACAGCTTTCACTTCCTCGAGCCGGCGCACGACACCGGCGTCAAGACCATCCTCGGCGAGAGCTTCGAGCCGACGGGCCGGGCCGAGGGAGAGCGCCTGCTCGATCTGCTGGCGGAGCACCCATCCACCGCGCGCTTCCTGGCCCAAAAGCTCGTGCGCCGCTTCGTCGCCGACGAGCCGCCCCCCAAGCTGGTGGACGCCGTCGCCGCCGCCTACCAGCGCACCGACGGCGACATCTCCGCGATGCTGCGGGCGATCTTCTACTCCAAGGAGTTCTGGGCCGACGACGCCTACCGCGCCAAGACCAAGAAGCCGCTCGAGCTCGTCGCCTCGACGATCCGAGCTCTGGGCTCCGATTTCCAGGCGACCACGGCGCTGCTCAAGATCCTCGAGCGCATGGGAGAGCCGCTCTACCTGTGCCAGCCTCCCACCGGGTACGCCGACGTTGCGGAAGCCTGGACCGGCGGTGACGCCCTGGTCTCCCGCTGGAACTTCGCGCTCATGGCCGCCCGGGGACGCACCCCCGGCGTCAGCCCGCCCGACGATCTGGCGCCGATCGACACGGCCGCTCCCGACCAGGCCCTCGACGCCTTGGCGTCTCGCTATCTGCAAACGCCCTTGGAGGCGGAGTCCCAGCAGCGGCTGCTGGCCGCGGTCGGAGATCTGACGCCGCGTTCAGGCCCCTATCTGCTGGGTCTCGTGTTGGCCTCGCCCGAATTTCAGCGCCGTTGAGACAGGAGAGGAACCGCCATGATCTGGTCCCGACGCAGTTTTCTCACTCGCTCCGGCCTGGCCCTGGCCGCCACCGCTGCCGCTCCCGGCTTTCTCTGCCGCGCCGCGGCGCTGGAGGGCAAGCGGCCCAAGACCCTGGTCGCGCTGTTTCTGCGCGGCGCCGCCGACGGCCTCAACGTCGTCGTCCCCAGCTTCGACGAGGCCTACTCCTCGCTCCGTCCCAACCTGGCGATTCCCCGCGCGGGCTCCGGCGCCGCCCTCGACCTCGACGGCTCGTTCGGGCTGCATCCGGCCCTGCGATCGCTCACCGGCTTGTGGAACGACAAGGCGCTCGCCGCGATCCAGGCCACCGGCTCCCCGGACCCGACGCGTTCTCACTTCGACGCCCAAGACTATATGGAGTCCGCCACGCCGGGCCGCAAGGGCGTCACGGACGGCTGGCTCAACCGCTTCATGACCCTCGAACAGGTTCCGGAGGAGTCGCCGCTCCGCGCCGTCGCGATCGCCACCAAGCCGCCCCGGGCGTTGCAAGGTTCGGCTCCCGCCACGGTGCTGCCGAATGTCAATCGGTTCCGTCTCGCCGCCGGCGCGCCGCAGGTCGCCAAGGCCTTCGGGGCGCTCTACGGTGAGCAGCCGACGGCTGAGCTCAACCGCTCCGGCCGGAACGCCCTGGAGTCCCTGCGCCTCATCGAAGACATCCAGAAAACCGCCTACCAGCCCGCCAACGGCGCCCGCTATCCGCGCGGCCGCTTCGGCGACAAGATGTTGCAGATCGCGCAACTGCTCAAGGCCGACGTGGGGCTCGAAATCGCCTTCGCCGACGGCGGCGGCTGGGACAGCCACACCAACCAGGAGCAGCAGATCGAGCCCTTGTTGCGCGACCTCGGCGACTCCCTGGCCGCCTTCGCCCAAGACCTCGGCTCGCGGATGGAGGACGTGCTGGTGCTGACCATGTCCGAGTTCGGACGCACCGCCGCTGAAAACGGCAATCGCGGCACCGACCACGGTCACGGCAACTGCATGTTCGTCCTCGGCGGCGGCGTGCGCGGCGGGCAAGTCTACGGCGATTGGCCCGGCCTGGGCCCCGACCAGCTCTACCAGCGCCGCGACCTGGCCGTGACCACCGACTTCCGCGATATCTTCGCCGAAGCCCTCGTCGGCCACTTCGGCGCCGACCGAATCGACGCCGTCTTTCCCGGCTACCAACCCCAAAAGACCCTCGGCTTTTTGCGCTCCGCCTAGAGCCGCGTCCGCGGCGGGCGGGGTTTGGCAAAACCGCTACCGTTGTATTACACTCCCGCTCGCGTCCCCCCGTTCGGGCGATGGAGGAAATCCACGAGTATGACGGTCTACCAAAGCAAGGACATCCGCAACATCGGCGTCATCGGACACGGCGACCACGGCAAGACCAGCCTGGTCGCCGCGATGCTTCATACCGCCGGGGTCACCAACCGCTTGTTGCGGGTTGACGAAGGCAACACCGTCACCGACTTCGACGAGGAGGAGGTCTCCCGCAAGGTCTCCGTCTCCTCCGCCCTGGCCCACGTGGACTGGAAGGGCGTCAAGATCAACCTCATCGATACGCCCGGCTACAACATCTTCATCAATGACGCCAAGGCCGCCCTCATCGCCGCCGACTGCGCCCTGACCGTGGTCGACGCCGTCGCCGGCGTCGAAGTGCAGACCGAAAAGGTCTGGGGCTACGCCGCTGACTACGGCATCCCGCGGCTGGTCTTCGTCAACAAGCTCGCCCGCGAGCGCGCCGACTTCGTCGGCGCCGTCGAGCAGGTCCAGGACGTGCTGGGCTCCGGCGCCGTAGCGGTGCAGTGGCCCATCGGCCTCGAAAAGAGCTTCCGCGGCATCATCGACCTCATCTCCAAGAAAGCCTGGGAGTACACCCCCGACGGCGACGGCAAGGGCCGCGAGATCCCCATCCCCGCCGAGCTCGAAGCCGAGGTCGAGGAGGCCCGCGAAGCGCTGCTCGAAGCCGTCGCCGAGACCGACGAGACCCTGCTCAACGCCTATCTCGAAGAGATGACGCTGACCGACGAGCAGCTCATGGACGGCCTGCGCCGCGCCTTCGCCGCCGGCGACCTGTTTCCCGTGCTCTGCGGCGGCGGCCTGCACAACATCGGCGTCGATCGCCTGATGGACTTCCTGGTCGAGGAGGCCCCCTCGCCGGTCGTCCGCGGAGGCGTCGCCACCACCGGCGGCTCGGTTCGCAAGATCGCCGATGACGAGCCCCTCGCGCTCTACGTCTTCAAGACCGCCGCCGACCCCTTCGCCGGCCGCGTCACCTACTTCCGGCTCGTCTCCGGCGTGCTCCATACCGACGAGGTGGTCCAGAACTTCACACGCTCCACGAGCGAGAAGTTCGCCCGCCTGTCCATCCCGCAAGGCAAGGAGATGCAACAGGTTCCGGAGCTTCACGCCGGCGACATCGGCGTCGTGGCCAAGCTCCACGAGACGCTCACCGGCGACAGCCTCGGCGCCAAGGATTCGCCCATCGAGTTCCCCAAGGTCGAGATCCCGCCGCCGGCCATCTCCTTCGCCATCGAGCCCAAGACCCGCCAAGACGAGGATCGCCTCAGCGCGGCCGTCCACAAGGTGCTCGAAGAGGACCTCTCGCTGAGCTTCTACCGCGACGAGCGCACCGGCGAGTTCCTGCTGGGCGGCAACGGCCAGCAGCACCTCGACGTCGTGGTCAGCAAGCTGGCCAAGCGCTACAACTGCGAGGTCTCCCTCAAGGCTCCCAAGATTCCCTATCGCGAGACGATTCGCGGCCACGCCGACGCCCACGGCCGTCACAAGAAGCAGACCGGCGGCCACGGCCAGTTCGGCGACTGTAAAATCCGCATGGACCCTCTGGAGCGCGGCGCCGACTTCGAGTTCTCCGACGAGATCTTCGGCGGAGCGATCCCCAAGACCTACATCCCGGCCGTCGAGAAGGGCATCCGCGAAGCCGCCGAGCACGGCTACCTGGCCGGCTACCCCGTGGTCGACTTCAAGGTGACCCTCTACGACGGCGCCTTCCACGACGTGGACTCCTCCGAGCTGGCCTTCAAGCTCGCCGGCCGCAAGGCCTTCCGCCTCGGGATGGAGCAAGCCAAGCCCGCCCTGCTGGAGCCCTTGATGAATGTGGAAGTCGTTGCTCCCATGGACTTTGCGGGCGACCTGATGGGCGACTTGAACCAGCGCCGCGGCCGCATCCAGGGCATGGAAACCAAGGGCCAGAACCAGGTCATCAAGGCCGAGGCGCCGATGTCGGAGATGCTCACCTACGCCAACGATCTGACCTCGATGACGCAAGGCCGGGGCTCCTTTTCCATGGAGTTCAGCCACTACGATTACATGCCCCAGCAGATGGCCGAAAAGGTCATCGAAGCGGCCCGCCGCGAGCGCGGCGACGCCGACGTGGACGACGAATGAGGCGCGTCCGCGTCGGCCTTGGAACGGTTCGGCCGCGGTCCGGACGCCGTGCGTCGGAGTCCCGCCGGGGCGGTCCCTGGATTGACCTCCCCGGGGGGGTCTGTTACGATCGCCTTTAACTCGTACGAATGAGAGCGGCTAGTCAGTCCCAAGCCGCCGAGCGAGTTCCTAATTCCGTGATGCGAGTCTTGAGCGGGGGGAGAATGCGCCGCTTCCTTTGCGTTTGGAGCATGTGCCTGTTTTGGGCTGCATGCGGCGAGCGAACCTTCCAATCCTCGACCGCACCGCGGCCGGCGGCGCCCGCGCCGCGAGCCGCTGCGGCCGCTCCCCAGGCGCAACCGCCGGTGCGTCCGGCGTCCGCCGCACCCCAGCCCGTACGGGCTGCCGCCCCGCCGCCTCCGGCCGCGCCGCAGCAGCCCCTCCAAACGGAAGCCGAGGAGCCTGAGGAAGTCGCCGTCGAGCTGCTCTCCGACGAGGAGATCCTGGCCCAGCGGCTGGAAGATCTCGAGCTCGAGGCGTTGCGCCAGTCCTTCACGCCCACCGAGCTGCAGGACCCCGATCTGCCGGCGCTGGCCGCCGAAGACGGCTCCTTGCTCGATGAGATCGAGCAGGACGCCATCCCGGAAAACTACGACCTCGAGCGCGACCGCGAAAAGATCCTGCTGGCCACCCAGTCCGACCTGCCGCTCACGCTCAACGATCAGGTCGCTCGGATGATCAACTACTTCTCCGGGCGGGGCGCCAAGACCTACCGCATCACCATGGGGCGGGCGGCGGCTTACCGCGAGATGATCGAGCGCATCCTCGACGAGGAAGGCGTGCCGGCCGAGCTGATCCACCTGGCCCAAGCCGAGTCGGGCTTCCGCCCCAAGGCCGTCTCTTACGCCCGCGCCACCGGCATGTGGCAGTTCATGGCGTTTCGCGGCAAGCAGTACGGGTTGCGGCAGGACCGCTACCTGGAAGAGCGCTACGACTTCGAGTCGGCCACCCGCGCCGCCGCCCGCCACCTCAAGGATCTCTACATCGAGTTCGGCGATTGGAACCTCGCCATGGCCGCCTACAACTCCGGCCCCGGCCGGGTGAAGCGCGCCATCGAACGCGGCGGCGGAACCCGCGACTACTGGGAGCTGTGCCGCCGGCAGTTGCTCCCCCGCCAGACCCGCGACTACGTGCCCATCATCCAGGCGATGACCTACATCGCCAAGCACCCCGAGCTCTATGACGTGGGCGAGATCGACCCCGCGCCGCCGCTGCGCTACGACGTCGTCGAAACCGAAGAGGAGATCTCGCTCGAGCTCATCGCCGACATCACCGGCACCAACGTCGCCGAGATCGAGCAGCTCAACGAGGCCCTGCTGCGCTCGGCCACGCCGCCCTACCGCTACGCCTTGCGCCTGCCCGACGGCACGGCCTCGGCCTTCCGCAACGAGATCTCGATGGTCCCGTCGGACAAGCGCCTCTCCTGGCGCCGCCACGAGGTCGACGAGGGCGAGTCGGTTTCCGGCATCGCCAAGCAGTACGGCGTCTCAACCGAACAGCTCATGGCCGTCAACGGCCTCAGCCCCGACGACGACGCCCTCAACGCCGGCGAGCGGCTGACCATCCCAGCCGAGACCAAGCTGCGGCTGTTCCGCAGCTACGGCGGAGCCGGCGGCCTCGTCGAGTCCGGCGCCGGCCGCTACCGCGTCGCCAATGGCGACACCCTGGGCGGCATCGCGCGCCGCTTCGGCGTCAGCGTCGGCAGCCTGCGGGAGTGGAACGGCCTGTCGAGCTCGCTCATCCGCGCCGGCCGCTACCTCATCGTGCGGCCTGACGGCGTCGGCGCTCCCTCGGCCGCCGCGCCGGACGGCAGCTACCGCGTCGCCCGCGGCGACACCCTAGGCAAGATCGCCGCCCGCTACCACACCAGCGTGGGCCAATTGCAGGCCTGGAACGGCATGTCCTCCACGCGCATCCACGTCGGCGACCTGCTGCGAGTCCCCGGCTCCGGCTCCAGCGAGAGCGCCTCTGCCTCCTCCTCTAACTCCTCGGCTCCGGCCCCGGGCGGCAAGTACCGCATCCGCTCCGGCGACACCCTGGGCCGCATCGCCAGCCGCCACGGCGTCTCCGTCAGCGAGCTCCAGCGTTGGAACGGTCTGCGCGGCAACACCATCCACGCCGGCGACTGGCTGCACGTCTCCGAGCCCGGCTCGGCCCCGCGCGCCGCGGCGCCCGCCCCGGTTTCGAGCGCCGCCTCGTCCGGCGACGCCGAGATCCGCTACCGCATTCGTTCCGGCGATTCGCTGGCGACCATCGCCTCCAGCCATCACGTCTCCGTCTCTGACCTCAAGGCCTGGAACGGCTTGCGCAGCTCGCGCATCCAGGCCGGCGCCACCCTGACGATTCGCAATCAGCCCGGCTCGGGCGCCGCGCCGTCCGCATCGTCTGCGCCGGAGCCCGCCGCCGCCGAGCCCGTCGTCGCCCGCAACGCGCCGCCGGCGCCGTCCACCTCGGAGACGCGCTACAAGATCCGCCCGGGCGACAACCTCGGCGCCATCGCCGAGACCTTCGGCGTCACCGCCTCGGACCTGCGTGAGTGGAACCACATGCGCGGTAGCCGGATCACCGCCGGCGACTACCTCGTCGTGCGGCCGCCCTCCTCGGCGCCGCGCGCCGACTCCCCCGCTCCGGTCGCAACCGCCGCGGTCGCCGAAGCTCCCAAGCCGGCCTCCGGCGGCGGCCTCTACGTCGTCCGCTCCGGCGACACCCTCGGCGCCATCGCCACCCGCCACGGCGTCACCGTCAGCGACCTGCGCGCCTGGAACGGCCTTCGCTCCACCCGCCTGAGCATCGGCCAGAAGCTGCACACCGCCGCGCCGCGCGCCGCCGGCGGCGACTACCAGATCCGCCCCGGCGACACCTTGGCCGTCATCGCCCGCCGCTTCAACGTCAGCGTGCAGGAACTGATGAGCTGGAACGGTCTGACCTCCACCGAGATCACAGCCGGCCGCAGCCTCCGCGTGCGGCCCGAAGCCGGCGGCGACAATTAGCCGCCCGCCTGTCCGGAATTTCTTCGTCCGGATGGACAGGTCGTATACTGGGATCGGTCGGATCCGTGACTGTTCGCGCTCGGCAGCACATCCGGCGGATGCGGGGCGGCGCCGCTTCACATCTGATGTTGACTGACGACGAGTGTCACTACGTCGTCAAGTTCCGGAACAATCCGCAGCATGCTCGCGTGCTCGTGAACGAGCTGGTCAGCTATGTGCTGCTCGAACACCTGGGGCTGCCTCAGCCGGGTTGGGCGATCGTCAACGTGCCTGCGTCTCTGGTGGACAGCACTCCCGCCCTTGAGATGGAAGCCGGCGCCACGATCCGGCGCTGCGAGCCCGGGCTCCACTTCGGCTCGCGCTTTCCCGTCGACCCCGCCCGCCAAGCCGTCTACGACTACGTGCCCCTGTCGATGCTGCGCGTGGTCGCCAACCTCGACAGCTTTCTCGGCATGGTCTGCTTTGACAAGTGGCTCAGTAACGCCGACGGCCGGCAAGCCATCTTCTTCCGCGACCGCGCCAAGCGCTGGCTCGACGCAGACGCTGTGGCCGAAGGTCGTCCAGTCGGGCCGCGCTCGCTGATCTACGTCGTCAACATGATTGACCACGGCTTCGTCTTCAACGCCCAGCGCTGGGAGTTCTCCGACCTGCCGGAGATGGGCCTCTACAGCCGCCGGGAGGTCTACGAGGGCGTCGCCGGGTACGACAGTTTCGAGCCCTGGCTCAGCCGCATCCTCAACCTCTCGCCCGACGTGCTCGACCAGGCCTACAAGCAGATTCCGGCCGAATGGCACGGCGGCGAATGGGACCGCTTGGAAGCGCTGCTCGAAACGCTCTACAATCGTCGCCACAAGCTTCCGGACCTGCTCGCCGCCGGCAAGCAGGCCGACCGCGACCCGTTTCCAAAATGGTCGACCGCGGCCGCCAGGGGGGCTTCGCGATGAAGCCGCCGATCCAGCCCGGCCCCCAGCCGGACCCGACCCCCTACCGCTTTCAACTGCTGCGTCTGCGTCCCGTCCCAGCCTCCGACGAGTTCTACAACCTCGCCGTCGTCCTGCTGTCGGCGGACGGCCGCGTGCTCGACGCCCGCTTCAGCCCCGACCTGAGCCGTCTGCGCTGCCATCCGGCCGTCGAGATGCCGTTTGTTGAGGCTCTCCGCGAAGAGTTCGAGGAGCGTCTGCTGGCCGGCGAAGGTTTCGCCGACTACTACCTCGAGCTGCGCAGCCAGCTCTCCGGCTCGCTCGACGTCTCCGACGAGCGAGCCCTCGAAGCCATCGACCCGGTCGTCGAGATCGAACGGCTCGTGGCGGCCTATATCGCCCCGCGGGGCCTCGCCGAGGGCGATGCGGCCGACAGCCCCGGCGCGCCCGGCAGCCGTCTGTTCGTTCGCAAGCGGCTCGAGCAGGCCCTGGCCGACCAGCGCCTGTTCCTCAACGGTCACGGCGTCCAGCGGGGCGTGCGCCGCGCCTACGGTCCCGGTCGGCTGGCGCAGACCTTCGACTTCGGCTACCTGCCCGCTGACTCCTCCGGCGAGCGGCTGCTGCACGCCCTCGGAGCCCGCGATGAAGCCAATGAGGCGACGCGCCTCTGTTTTGTCTTTGAGAAGCTCCGCGCCGGGCTCGGCGGACTGACCATCGTCGCCCACGACGGCTTGGCCGACGAGACTCGCGATCTTCTGGAATCCAGCGCCATCGAACCCGTCCTCGTCTCCCACGCCGGCGCCCTGGCCGAGCGCGTCCGCCGCGACCTCGGCCTATAGCAAGCGAGTACTTTCTTTTACAAAAGCTAAGGATCGCCCCCCGGTTGGCCGATGCTACCTCACGAGGGACCCGTCGCGAGGCGACCCCCTCGGGGAGCGCGACTTGGCCGCCGTTCGGGCGAACGCTTTCGCCTGGACGGCGCCTGTTCGCTCGTCGGCATGCTATTGCGAGGCTGGTCGTGACCTGAGGGCGCTGTCTATGCCCATCGATGTAGTGGTCGTGGACGACAATGAAGCCGACGCTCGATTGATCCAGCGCCGGCTCAGGGCGTCGCCCAAGTATGAATTTACCGTCCGGCACTTCCTAGACCCTGCTCCGGTTTGGGAAGTCTTTCGCGGCCGGCCGCCGGATTGCCTCCTGCTGGACTACCATCTGGCGGGTTCGACCGGGCTCGACTTCCTGGCCAGGATGCGCGAGGCCAACCTCGACGTGCCCGTCATCGCGGTCACCGGCGAGGGCAACGAGGATATCGCCACCGAGGCCCTCAAGCTCGGCGCCGGCGACTACCTGCCCAAGGCCCGCATCACCACCGAGTCGTTGACCCGCGCCATCCTCAACGTCATCGAGAAAACCGACCTGCAGCGCCGCCTGCACAAGCAGCAGACCGAGCTCCAGAACTTCGTCTCCGTCGTCGCCCACGACCTGCAGCAGCCCCTGGCGGCCGTGCGCGGCTGCATCGAGGTCGTCCGCGACTTCTATGGCAACTGCCTCGACGAGCGCGGCCGCGACATGTTGGAAACCGCCGTCCGTACCAACCAGCGCATGGCGACCATGGTCGACGCCCTGCTGAGCCACTCCCGATTCGGCCAGGTCTCCCGTCAACTCGATCCCGTGGACCTCGACGTCGTGCTCGACGGCGTGCGCAAGAACCTCGCCCAGGCGCTGGAAGACTCCGGCGGAACCCTCCACGTGGGACGGCTGCCCGCCGTCGTCGGCGACGACATGGCGCTCACCCGGCTCTTCCAGAACCTCGTCGCCAACGCCCTCAAGTTCCGCGGCGACCACGCCCCCATCGTCGAAGTCACCGGCCGGGAAGCGGACAATCAAGCCGAGATCGTCGTTCGTGACAACGGCATCGGCATCGACCCGGACCGCCGCGACGAGATCTTCCTGCCCTTCCGCCGCCTGCACAAGGACCGCTACCCCGGCAGCGGCGTCGGGCTAGCCACCTGCGCCCGCATCGTCGAGCTGCACCAAGGCGAGATCCGCGTCGAGTCGGAGGTCGGCAAAGGCTCCAGGTTCATCATTACCTTGCAGCGCCCGCTCGAGTCGGCCGAAGCTGGTCGGCGCGGCAGAGGCCGCACCATCTTGGTCGTCGACGACGATATCGCCATCCTCCGCCTGCTTCGCAGCTTGCTCGAACGCGAGGGCTTTCAGGTGGAGACCGCCGCATCGGTAGCCGAAGCCCGGGCCATCCAGGTGGGCAACCGCGTCGACCTGCTCGTCACCGATCTCATCCTGCCGGGCGAAAGCGGTTTCGACATGATCCGCGCCATCCGCGAACTGAACCGGGACCTCCCGATCATCGGCTTCTCCGGCGGCGGTGTGGCCCAGTCCGAAATCTCCCCGCTGCTCGAGAGAGCGCACGAGCTTGGCGCGGACCGCGTCCTTGGCAAGCCCTTTGATCGCGGCCAACTGCTTGGCGCGATCGGCGACCTCCTCTCCGGCGGCTCGGCCGGCGAAGCCCCCGAACCTTCGCCCGAGCCCGTTGGCGCCGGCTCCTAGCCCTTCTTGGCGTGCGGCAAAATACGTCGTCGAAATCGCCGCAATCGGTCGCGCCAGACGTCCGAATATGTGCAGACTCGCTCCAAAACTCTGCGGGGATTCGGTGATCGGAGCCTGGCCCGATCGTTGACAGATCCGCGGAGATACTGGTAACACTAGTGGTATCTGGAGTGTCGCCTGGGCTTCGTCCTAGGGGAACGAAAAGGCGGTAGCATGTCTCGGAGCCCGAGACGATCGACCCGCAACCGGCGTGCGAATCCCGGCTTCCGCTCCAGCCGCCTCTGCGCCCCCCTTTCCTCCCAGGCGGAACCCTCCGACGCGATGAACTTGCGATTTGCCCGAAGAATGCGCTGATCGCGCGTGAGCCTCGGGCGAGACCGGCGTTGTAGCGACGCCTCGGTCGAGGTCTTCCCGCCTTTCGCGTCGAGCAAGCAACGTCGCAAAGGCTCCTCCGGTCGCTCTCCTTGGGGAACTCTGACGCCGAACGTAGGGCTTCGACTGATTCTGCGGCTTGGGCGCGATCTGGTTTGATGGATCTGTAACCCAATCCGTAGAAAATTCCGTATCGCTTGTCGGAATTTTCGGATCTTTGGATTACAGAGAGCGTGTGAGCTCGATGATCACTGCTTGTAAACAGGCTTGGAAATTGCTGGATGCACGGGAGCGTCGGAACGCCTTCCTGGTGTTGGGGATTCTCATTCTCTCCGCCCTGGCGTCCGCCGTCATGGTGGCGTCGATTCTGCCGTTCCTCTCCGTGCTCGCCGAGCCGGAACGCATTCACACGCGGCAGTTTACGTCGTACCTGTACCGGGCGTTCGGCTTTACCAGCGACTTCCGCTTTCTGGTGGCGCTCGGCGTCGCCTCGACCGTGGTGATCTTGCTCGCCGCCGTCGTCCAAGTCGTCCGTTCGTTCGCCGTCGCGCGATTCGCGATGATGCGAACGTACTCCATCAGCTCCCGCCTCGTGGAAGTGTACCTGGGGCAGCCCTACGAATTCTTTCTCAATCGGCACTCCGGAACCCTGAGCACCCAGATCCTGTCGGAGAGCCAGCAGGTCGTCACGCAGTTCTTCCGGCCCGCGGCGGAGGCCATCGCTTCCGGTCTGACCGTGACCGCAGTCGTGGCCCTTCTCTTCTGGATCAACCCGACTGTGGCGCTGATCACCTTCGGTTTGCTCGGGGGAACTTACGGCATTGCGCTGATGTTCAGCCGCCAGATGCTGGCCCGTATGGGCTTGCGCCGCCTGGAAGCCAACAAGGCCCGCTTCAAGGTCGTCAATGAGGCGCTGGGCGGCGTGAAGTACCTCAAGCTGACCGGCCGCGAACGCGCTTACCTCAACCGCTACGCACGCCCTGCGCGTGACTATGCCGCGGCCCAGGTGGGGGTCATGGCTCTGGGCGAAATGCCGCAGTACGTCCTGCAGGCCATCGCCTTCGGCGGCGCCATCCTGTTCTGCCTCGCCCTGCTCGAACCCGAGGATTTGGGCTCCGGCGCGGCGCTCGGCGGCATCGTGCCGCTGGTCGGCGTGTTCGCCTTCGGCGCCCAGCGCATGATGCCGGAGCTCTCGCGACTCTACCGCGGCATCACGCAGATGCGCTACGCCGCCCCTGCCGTGGAAGCCGTCTACAAGGACATGCAGCGTCCCATCGACGACCTCCCGAAGTCGCCTCCGGCGCCGCTGCGCTTCCGCCATGAGATGCGGCTCGACAACGTCTGCTACCGCTACCCCAACTCGAGCGCGGGTCTCGACCGCGTCTCGATGTCGATTCGCGCCGGCGAGAAGATCGGCATCGTCGGCAGCACCGGGTCCGGCAAGACCACCCTGGCTGACGTCGTGCTCGGCCTGCTCTGGCCGCAGTCCGGGACCATCACGGTGGACGGCGCGCCGATCACGAAAGAAAACCAGCGCGCTTGGCGCCAAGCCGTCGGCTACGTCCCGCAGGAGATCTTCCTCACCGACTCCAGCGTGGCGGAGAACATCGCCCTCGGCCTGCCCCGCAAGCAGATCGACATCGAGAAGGTCGTCCGCGCCGCCGAGGCCGCCCAGATCGACGCCTTCGTGCGGGAGAGCATGCCCCAGGGGTACGAAACCTTCGTGGGCGAGCGCGGCGTCCGTCTTTCCGGCGGACAGCGCCAGCGCCTCGGCATTGCCCGGGCGCTCTACGGGGACGCGGATCTGATCCTCTTCGACGAGGCGACCAGCGCTCTCGACAATCTCACCGAACGCGAGGTGATCTCAGCGATCAACGCGCTGCCGGGCGACAAGACGATCTTGATGATCGCCCATCGCCTGTCGACCCTCGGCGTGTGCGACCGGATCTTGGTCCTCAAGAACGGACGCGTCGCCGGCCTGGGGACCTTCCAAGAGCTCCTCGAGTCGAACGGTGAGTTTCGGGCGATCGCCCACGCGGTGGAGGCTGCATGACAGGCGTTGCTTCAGTAGCTCAGGCCCGATCCGGTGCGCAAGGCCGGGGACTCTTCTTGCGGCAGCGCACCCACGCCGCCTTGCGGCTGATGGAGCTGCGCGCCTATCTGGCCGACAAAACGCGGCCGGCACCTGCCAACTCCAAGCACGTTCTGATCTTCGCCCAGGGTCGGACCGGCACGACTCTGCTCGAAAGCCTGCTGTGCTCCACCGGCCATTTCGACGGCCGGGGCGAGGTTCTGAACACCTACACGCGCGAAGTCTGGAAGCCGATCCCCTACGTGCGGGGCCTTGGACGCGCGGCCGACGGGACGAACCTCGTTGTGCACGTCAAGGGTTCGCATCTCACGCGGGCGCGCCGCCGCCTCGGTTCGGTTGATGCGGTGGACCTCTTGCGGGCGCTCGACGCCGACGGGTGGACCATCGTCAACATCGGCCGCTCCAGCATCGCCGATCAGGTCCTTTCCGAATGCGTCGCTCTGGCGCGCGGCGGCTACCACAAGACCAACGATCGCCAAGAGATGGTTCGGGTCCGCATCGACCCGGCGGAGTTCATGAGGCGCTATGACGTGCGCCTCCGGTTCGGTCAAGAAGATCGCGCCGCGCTCGACCAGTTCCCGCACCTCCAGCTTACCTACGAGCAGGACTTGGCGGACGCCTCAGGCCATCAGAGCGCCGTGGACCGCATTCTCGACGCCGTGGGGCTGCCGCACAAGCCCGTCCGTACGTCCCTGCGCAAGATCAATCGGGCCGCGCCCACCGAGATCTTGGAGAACTTCGACGAGATCGACGCCGCTCTGCGCGGGCGAGGGTTCGAGTGGTCTTCGAAAGTCGCATGAGGTTCCAACGGCCCGCTTCGGCAAAGCCCGCGTAGAGGTTTATCAACACCATGGCCAGCAATATCAATGCGCTTACCTCGAGCATGATCAGCGGCGCCCGGCGCGCCGGCCTGCTGCCGTATCTGCGCTACCGCTACTTGTCCTACCGCGGCGTGCGCAATCCCATCCGGGTCAACGTCTCCAATGTCGAGATCCAGGTGCGGCCCAGCACGCCCGACCTGCGCGTCGCCTTTCAGAGCCTCGGGTCCGAGCTGCTCCCCCTGGCTCAATTGCTGCCCCAGTCCTTCGACGGCCTGATCGTCGACGCCGGAGGCTATATCGGAACCGCGGCGATCAAGCTCGCCACCATGTATCCGAACGCGACGGTGGTTTCGGTCGAGCCGTCTTCCTCCAACTTCGCGATCCTCACCCAGAACACGCGCCCCTATCCCAACATCAAGTGCATCAACGCCGCCCTGTTCACCACGGCCGGCCGGCGGATCAGCCTGGCCGATCGCGGCACCGGCGACTGGGGCTTCACCGTCGCGATGCAGGCCGACCAGACCTCCCGCGGAGCCATGGAAGAGGTGGAGACCGTCACCTTCGGCTCCATCAAGGCGCTCTTCCCGAACAAGGAGATCGGGCTCGTAAAGCTCGACATCGAGGGCGGGGAACACGCCATCTTCCTCAATGACGATCCGGACCTCCGCGCGGCGCCGGCCGTCTTTACGGAGCTCCACGACCGCATCGTGCCCGGATGCAGCGCGGCGTTTCACGCCTTTTTCCGCGACTGCTGGATCGTCGACGTCGGCGGCGAGAAGCTCCTCGCCCTCCGAAAGAGCTGCTAGCGCGGACCACCGCGATTGCCAAGGACGGAACTG
Organism: Acidobacteriota bacterium; assembly: GCA_016125275.1. GTDB lineage: Bacteria > Acidobacteriota > Terriglobia > Bryobacterales > UBA6623 > RI-231. The sequence goes on from WGMB01000007.1 coordinate 470,805, forward strand.
CTGTGACTGCAAACCCAAACATCGCCCGCCCGACTCCGCGCATCGGCGCCCGAGTCCAACGCATGTTCAAGAAGGCCACGTGGCGGCAGCGGTGCCTCCCGGACTTTCTCATCGTGGGCTGTCAGAAAGGCGGCACCAGTAGCCTGCACAGCTACCTGACGCAGCACGAGCGCTTGCTGCCCGCGGACATCAAAGAGGTCCACTATTTCGATGGCGGCCTGGACGCAGGCTGGGACAAGTTCGCTGACGGCGAGCCTCTCTACCGCAGCTACTTTCCGCTGCGCCAGGACGTCGCCCGCGCCTCGGCGCTGACCTTCGAGGCGTCCCCGTGCTACATGTTCAATCCGCTCGCCCCGGGACGCATGGCCGAGCTGGTGCCCGACGCGAAGCTGATCGTGCTGCTGCGCGACCCCGTCGAGCGCGCCATCTCCCACTACTTCCACGAAGTCCGGCGCGGCCGCGAGGACCTGCCGATCATGGACGCCCTGCACGCCGAGCAAGAGCGCCTGACCGCCGCCATCGCCACCAATAACTACAAGGACCTTCGCTGGATCAACCAGTCGTACGTCAAGCGCGGCCGCTACGCCGAGCAGCTCCAGTGCCTCTTCGCCTCCTTCGACCGCAGCCGGGTCCTGGTGATCGATTCGGCGGACTTCTTCTCGGACCCCGGCCGGGTCCTCTCACAGGTCCTCGACTTCGTCGGCGTCGACGCCGCGGGCTTCAAGGCTGACCTCAAGCCGGTCGGCGTGGCTTCCAACAAGAAGGCCGCTCCCGACGAGGTCTACGCCTTCCTCACGGAGGCCTTCGAGGAGCCGAACCAAGAGCTCGCCGATCTGCTGCAAAGGGACTTCTCCTGGTTGCGCCAATGACGGCTCTCGCCACAGGGAACGTCCTCGTTCCGAACCGGGTCTCGATCGTCGCGCCGTGTTACAACGTCGAGCAGTTCCTGACCGAGTTCCTGGACTCCCTGCTGGCCCAAACCTACAAAGACCTCGAGATCATCCTCGTCAATGACGGCGCCACCGACCGGACCGGCGAGATGCTGCGCGAGGCCAAGCCCCGGCTCGAAGCCGAAGGCTATCTCGTCAAGCTGATCGAACAGCAGAACAAAGGCCTCGGCGGGGCCGTCGACACAGGGCTCAAGCACTTCACCGGCGAGTTCCTGATGTGGCCGGACCCCGACGACTGGCTGACCCCCGAGTCCGTCGAGCGGCGCGTGCAGATCATGCGCCAGAACCCCGACGTCGGGCTCCTGCGCACCAACGCGCGCCTGTTCGTGCAGGACCGCGGCGAGTTTGACGGCCACTGGTTCCCGGTCGACACGCCCGCGCACCGGCCGGTCCGCCTGTTCGAAGACTTCCTCTACATGCGCTACTTCTTCGCGCCCGTGTGCCACATGGTGCGCAGCGAGATGTTCCTGCGCGTGCATCCGGACCGCTCGATCTTCTTCACGCGCGCCTCGTCGCAGAACTTCCAGCTCCTGGTGCCGCTCGTCGAGGCCTACCCCGTGCTGCAGGTCGGCGAGCCCCTGGCGAACTACCGCGTGCGCGAAGACTCCCGCTCCCGGGCCACCAAGACGCACGAATCCCTGATGCGTCGTTTCGATCAGCTCTACGAGCTGGCCGACCAGACCATTCCGCGGCTGCGGACCTACCGCTCGGACGCCCACCAGACGCTGCGCAACTTCCACTGGCGCATGCGCATGCTGCCGACGGCGTTTCGCGGCGCCATGTACGAGCGAGCCTCCGGGCTCGTGGAAAAGAGCGCCATCCCGCGGCCCCGCAAGGTCTTCGCCCAGACCCTGTTGCGCGTCCGCTGCAACCCGGTCTTCCGCAAGGTCGACCAAGTCTCCGGCCGAATCGCCTCGCGCGCCCTCGCGCGCACCTTCGACGCCACCGTCCGGATGCCGGCCGACGAGATGCGTTGGGGCCGCGATCCCGTCTGGGCCGAGCCCGAGGCCGGCGTCGGCGGTCTGCAAAGCGTCGTGTCCGGCGGCTACTGCGTGGGCTGCGGCGTCTGTTCCGCCCTGGACCCGCGCATCCGCATGGAGCGCGACGAAATGGAGCGCTATCAAGCCCTCCTCCCCCAGGGCCCCGTGCGGAAGGAGGCCGAGCGAGCCTGTCCCTTCGCCGACGGGACCGCCAGCGAGGACGAGATCGCCGGCGAGCTCTACACCGATCCCGAGCTACGGCGCGACTCGAACCTCGGCGTTCACCTGGAAACCTTCGCCGGCTGGGTGGAAGAGGAAGACTTCCGCAAGCAAGGCTCCTCCGGCGGCATGGGCGCCTGGTTGCTCTGCGAGCTCCTGCGCAAGGGGCTGGTGGATCAAGTCGTGCACGTCGCGGAGATGCCGCGCACGCCCGATGACGCCGACGCTCCGCTGTTCGCCTTCAAGGTCTCGACCACCGAAGCCGAAGTGCGCGCTCACGCCAAGTCCCGCTATTACCCGGTCGAGCTCTCCGATGTCGTCTCCCACATCTTGGCCACACCCGGGCGCTACGCCGTCGTCGCCGTGCCCTGCTTCGCCAAGGCTCTGCGGCTGGCGGCGCGCCAGTCGGCGCCGCTTGCCGAGCGGCTGGCCTTCGTGGTGGGCATCGTGTGCGGCCACCTCAAGAGCGGAGCCTTCGCTGAATCCTTGGCCTGGCAGTGCGGCATAGCCCCGCCGGACCTGGTTGACGTGGACTTTCGCATGAAGCTCGAAGGGCGTCCCGCCAGCCGCTACGGCCTGCGCGTCGACGGCTTGGTCGACGGGCGCCCGGTCAGCGTCACGCGCCCCATGGAGGGCCTCATCGGCGCCAACTGGGGCCACGGCCTCTTCAAGCTCAAGGCCTGCGAGTTTTGCGACGACGTGCTGGCCGAGACCGCTGACGTCACGGTCGGCGACGCCTGGCTGCCGCAGTACGACGCCGACTCGCGCGGTACGAACGTGGCCGTCGTCCGCCACCGCCAGGTCCTCACGCTCATGCAGGAGGCGGCCGCGGAAGGGCGCCTTCGCCTGGACGACCTCTCCGCCCAAGCCGTCGCCGCGTCCCAAGCCGGCGGCCTGCGCCACCGCCGCGACGGCCTCGCCTATCGGCTCTGGTTGGCGGACCGGGAAGGCGTCTGGCGGCCCAACAAGCGCGTCTCGCCCAAGGCTTCGCACCTCACGCCCAAGCTCCAGCGCATCCACCGCCTGCGCTACGCCCTGGGACAAGCCAGCCACGCAGCCTTTCTCCAGGCCAAGCAGGCCGGCGATTTCACTGTGTTTACTGACAAGCTCACGCCGCTGATCCGTCGCTACGATCGCGAGCAGAGCCGCTCGCTGGCCCGCCGGGTCGCCGGCTACGCCAAGCGAACCCTATTCGGTTCCAAACGGGCCGCCGGGGCCTGAGAACCGTCTCCGCCCACCCACCCCACTGCCATGAGCCAAACAGCATCCGCCACCCTGCCGACTCCGCCGACGGCCCCCCCGACCCGGATTCTCCTGGTCGGCAACGCGCCCCACCGCAACCGCGGTTGCGAAGCGATCGTCCGCGGCACGATGGAGATCCTCGAGGCGACTTTCGGGCCGAATCTCGTGGTCTCGTCCGGCGTCATGGCGGCGCCGAGCACCGTGGAAGCGCAGCAGGCTCGGGAGCTCGACCCGCGCGTCACGTCCTTCTCGGTCTCGCAGATCGGCCCCCGCGGCTCCCTGAAGTGGTGGCTCTCGCAGGCGAACGCCCGCCTCGGCGCCGACTTCAACCACCACGTGCGCGACCTCGCCGGCCGCGTCCAGGGCTCCGTGGCCGCTCTCGAGGTCGGCGGCGACAACTACTCCTTGGACTACGGCCGGCCCACCAAGTACATGGCCGTCGACAACGCCCTGATGGCGCAGGGCATCCCTGTCGTGATCTGGGGCGCTTCGGTGGGGCCCTTCGACAAGGACCCCTCCTTCGCGCCAAAGATCTTCGCCCATCTCAAGCGTCTCGACGGCATCTTCGTCCGCGAGCCGAAGACCCTGCGGTACCTGCGCGAGAACGGCGTCGAGCACAACGTTCGCCAGGTCGCCGATCCCGCCTTCGTGATGCGGCCCGTGGCGCCGCGCGACGAGAGCCTCCGTACGCTGGTTCGCGACGGCAGCATCGGCATCAACATCAGTCCGCTGATCGCCCGCTACATGGAAGGCGACCTGGACCAGTGGCGGGACCGCGCCGCGGAGCTCGTCGCCGCCGCGGCGCGCTTGGGACGCCCCATCTTGCTGGCGCCCCACGTCGGCGCCACGCTCGAGAAGGACGACGACTTCTCCTTCCTGCGCAGCATCCAGCGCAAGCTCGCCTCTTCCCTGCCGGTCCCCATCGACATCCTGCCCGATGGGCTCAGCGCCGGGGAGAGCAAGTGGCTCATCGCCCGCTGCTCCATCTTCGCCGGCGCGCGCACGCACGCGACCATCGCCGCCTTGTCGACCGCGGTCCCGACCCTCAGCTTGAGCTACAGCGTCAAGGCTCTGGGGATCAACGAAGACCTGTTCGGTCACCAGGAGTTCTGCCAATCCATCAAGACCCTGACGCCCGAACCCTTCGTCGCCGGCCTCTCTCGGTTGCTTGCCGAGGAGAGCTCGATCCGCAAACACCTCGAAGAGGTCCTGCCCGGCGTGCGGCGCCGCGTGATGAGCGCCGGACCGCTGCTGGCGGACATTCTCTCGGGCGGACGCTAGAGGAGTGAGCGTGTCGGTCTCGATCGTCATCCCTTGCTTCAACAAGCGCGCCTACGTGGCCGAGGCCATCGAGAGCGCCCTGGCGCAGACCTACGCCTGCGAGGTGATCGTCGTCGACGACGGCTCCACCGACGGCAGTCTCGAGGTCGTCCGGCGCTACGAGGGACGCATCCGCTGGGTCACCGGGCCCAACCAAGGCGGCAGCGCCGCGCGCAACCGAGGCATCGAGCTGGCCTCCGGTTCCCTGATCCAGTTCTTGGACGCCGACGACGCCCTGGCGCCTGACAAGGTCGAGGCCCAAGTCCGCGCTCTGGAAACCGAGCCCGCCCACAGCGTCGCCTTCTGCCCTTGGTCGCTGTTTCACGACGACGGCTCCGTCGACAAACCCGATCCCCGCCCCTACTGGAAGAGCTACGACGAGGGCCTGGACCTGCTGCTGGACATGTGGCGCCTCGGGGGCTTCTTCCCTCCCCACGCCTGGCTGGTGCCTAAGTCGCTGATCGAGGTCGCCGGCGCTTGGAACACCCGGCTGACCGGCGACGACGACGGCGAGTTCTTCGCAAGAATCCTCATGCGCGGCGCCCGCATCGTCTTCACCCCGCAGACCGGCGTCCGCTACCGCAATCCGCCCGACGGCTCCGTCAGCCGGAACCGTTCCATGAAGTCCGCGCTCAGCTTCTTCGCCGCCTATGAGATGGTCGCCTCGGCCATCGCGGCCCGGCGCTGGGACGGCGCCGCGCGCCGCGCCTGCCTCAGCCGCGTGCGCAAGACCGCCTACGCCTGGCGCGACGTGGACGAGATCGTCGACCGCGCCGCCGCCTACGAAAAGGAGATCGGCGGCTTCGACTTCAGCCCCTCGCTCCCCCGCGGCGCGCGCTATCTGATCGGATTGTTCGGCATCAAGCAGGGACTCCGCATCCGCGACGCCATCCAGAGCCGCTAACGGCGTCCCCGCGACGCCGAATCCCCTCCGCCGCTCGCTCCCTCCGCCCGCCTCAGGCCTTGCGGCCGACGCTGATGCGTTCCAGCAGCTCGGTCATCGAATCCACCAGCAGGTCCGGCGGCGTCTCCACCAAGCTTTCGGGCCGCAGGCCGTAGGTCACGCCCGCTGACGTCGTGCCGGCGTTGCGCGCCGTCAGGATGTCCACCGAGCTGTCGCCGATCATCAGCGTCTGCTCCGGCCCGAGCTCCGTCTCCTGCATGATCCGCTGCAGCCCGTACGGGTCCGGCTTCTTCGTCTCGAAGCTGTTGCCGCCGTAGACGCACACAAAGCGGTCCCCCAGCCCCAGCCCCTCCAGAATCCGCTCGCTCGCCCGCACCGGCTTGTTCGTCAGCACCGCCAGCGTCCGGCCCTCGGCCGTCCAGGCGTCCAGAGACTCCTGCACGCCCGGGTACAGCCGCGTGTGGTCCAGCAGGTGGTTGCTGTAGTAGTCCAGGAACAGCTCCAGCCCGCGCGCCGCCAGCTCGTCGGTCGCCGCCGTTCCCAGGGCCCGCCGAATCAGCGTCGGAGCGCCGTCGCCCACGTAGCTGTGCACCACCTCGTCGGGCAGCACGGGCAAATCCAGCATCTGCAGCACGGCGTTCACGGACACCGCCAAGTCCTTGGCCGAGTCGATCAGCGTGCCGTCGAGGTCGAAAACGAGGCGGTTGAAGCTCAACTTGTCAGTCTATCAACCCTCGTTCGGCTATATACTGTCGGGCGAACCCGGAGGAAACTCGCCATGACGCGCCGCCATCTTCTACTGTCCGCCACGATCTTCGCCGGAGTCGGGCGCGCCACCGTCCCCACCCGCCAGGCCAAGCCCGAAAGGATGTTCGACTCCCCCGGCGGCCACCCCAACGGCCTGCAGGCCACCGCCGACGGCCTTTGGATCCTCGACCAGGGCGACAACCACGCCTACCTGGTGAGCTGGAAGAAGGGCAAGCTGCTGCGCAGCCTCGAAACCGAGTCCGACCGCGGCAGCGGCATCGGCTTCGACGGCTCCGCCATCTGGATCGCCTCCACCTACAACTGCAAGACCATCAAGGCCGACCCGAAAACCGGCAAGACCCTCGCCGTCTTCGAGACGCCCGGCTGCGGGCAGGTGAGCTGGGGCGACAACCCCAACCGGCCCCGCACCGGCGCTCACGGCATCGAGTTCAAGGACGGCAAAATGTGGATCGCCGTGCCGCCGTCGGAGACCATCTACCGCCTCGACCCGGCCACCCAGAAGGTCGAGCATCAGATCCCCGCGCCCGGCCACCGGCCGCACGGCATCAGCTTTCAGGGAGATTGGCTTTGGTGTACGGAATCCAATCACATGGCTTTCTACCGGCTCGACCCCAAGACCGGCGAGCAGACCGCCAAGCTCGAGCTGGCCAAGGACGCTCCCACGCCCCACGGCATGAGCATCTGGGACGGCGCCATCTGGTACTCCGACGCCGACGGGACCGGCGCCATCTACCGCGTCCCGCTGCCGTCTCTGTAACCCCGCGCGGGTCGATACACTGAGGGCGAGGGGCCCATGTCCTCCGTCCGCAGTCGGCGCTTGGACCGATTCGCTCGCGAGGCGACCCAGGCGCGCATCCAGGCGCTTCGCCTCGAGATGAAGCGCGCCCGCCGCTCGCAACACCCCGACCAAGTCCACGACCTGCGGGTCAGCATCCGCCGTCTGCGCGCCTGCCTGGCCGCCTTCCCCACCGTCTTCTCTCGTCACCGGACCCGCTCCTTGCGCAAGCGGCTGCGGCGCCTGTTTCACCTCGCCGGCCGCGTCCGCGACGCCGACATCGCCGTCGAACTGCGTTCCGGCGACCCGCGCGCCTGCAAGGACCTCCGCGCCGCCCGGCGCAAGGACGCCCGCCGCCTCCGCCGCAAGCTGCGCAAGGGCCCCCGCCGGAGCATCCTGCGCCGCGCCCGGGCCGCGCTCCGCCACGCCGCCCCCGACCCCCGCGACGCCGCCGCCCTGGCCGCCGAAAACCTCGGCGCCGAGATGGCCGCGCTGCTCGCCCACGGCGAGCGCGCCGTCCCCTCCGACGCTCCCCCCCAACAGCTCCATCAGCTCCGCATCCGCGTCAAGAAGCTGCGCTACGCCTGCGAGATCTTCGAGCCGCTGCTGGGCCGCGCGGCGCGCGAGCGCATCGACCTGCTCAGCGGCCTCCAAGACGTTCTCGGCGCCATTCAGGACTGCCAAACCGCCCTGGCCCACGCCGCGCCCGACGATCTGAGCTTCCGCGCCGACGCCGAAGCCCGCCGGGAGAGCCTCCGCGGCCGCCTGCGGGAGTATTGGCGCCGCCGATTGGACGACGCCGCCCCGGCCGTTTTCCGCGCCGCAACCGGGTCGGCCGGAGCGACGTAGTATGATAAGGCGCAAGGTTTTCCGACAGCCTTTCAGGAGTCGCTTTCCACTCATGAGCTCACGCGTAAAAGCCAGTGTCGTCTTCACGTCGATGCTGCTCACCATCATGCTGGTCGTTGGCGCCGTCATCGGCCGCAGCGAGGAGAAGACGGACGGAGCCTACCGGCCTCTGTCGGTCTACACCGAGGTCCTGGCGCGCATCAAGAGCGACTACGTCGAAGAGCCCGACGTCAAGAAAGTCACCCGCGGCGCCCTGCAAGGCCTGGTCGAGTACCTCGATCCGATGTCGAGCTACCTCTCGGCCGAGCAGTACTCCGAATACAAGGAGCGCATCGGCTTCCAGGACAAGGGCCGCGGCTGGTCCACCGGCATGGTCGCCCACAAGCGCGGCATGTACACGGCCGTCCTCTCGGTGCTGCCCGGCTCCCCGGCGGACAAGGCCGGCATCAAGCCCGGCGACCTCATCGAGGCCATCGACGACAAGGGCACCCGCCTCATGCCCCCCGCGCTGCTCTACGCCCGCCTCAGCGGCGAGCCCGGCTCCTCGGTGCGCGTGCTCATCCGCTCCTCCAAGGACTATGAGGACCCGGTCGAGCATCGCCTTGAGCGCGCCAAGATCCAGCTCCCCGCCGTCCGCAGCGAGATGCTCGACGGCGACCTCGGACTGATCGACGTGAGCGTGTTCGACGACAACACCGCCGCCGAGACCGCCGCCGCCGTCAAGAAGCTCGCCAAGGCCGGCGCCAAGGGCCTGATCCTCGACCTGCGCGAGAACTCCATCGGCGACACCAAGCTGGGCTACAAGCTGGCCGAGCTGTTCGTCTCCGGCAAGGAGCTCGGCACGCTCGAGGGCCAGCGCTTCGAAAAGCAGACCTTCACCGCCGGCCCGAAGTCGGCCATCACCGACCTGCCGCTGTCGATCCTCATCGACCGCCCGGCCTCCGGCGCGGCCGAAGTCGCCGCCGCCGCCCTGCTCGACAATCACCGCGCCGACGTCATCGGCGAGACCACCTACGGGCTGGCCGCGCACCAGGAGACCATCGAGCTCGAGGACGGCGGCGCCCTGATCCTGTCGGTCGCCAAGTTCCATCGCCCCGACGGCAAGTCGCTGCACGACGACGGCTTGGAGCCGAACTATCCGCTCGAGCCGGCGCAACTGCGGCTCTACCGCAACCCCGATCAGCGCGAGGAGGGCTACGAGGATCCCTTCCTCAAGAAGGCCCGCGAAGTGCTCAACGGGACCGCCGAGGCTCCGGCCGCCAAGGCCGCCTAACCGGCCCGCCTCCGCAAGACGGAAACGCCGCCCAACGCTGTGCGCAGCCGGGCGGCGTTCGTCGTTTCTAGGGCTGGTTCCGGGCTAGGTTCCCCGCGTCTCTTCGGACTCGAACCACAGCTTGTCCTCGGTGGCCTTGGCGTGAGCCTCCAGCCGCTTGAGCAGGTCCTTTTCGATCTGGGAGTGGTCGTCGGTCCCTGACAGGTTCCGCAGCTCGTGCGGGTCGCGCTTCAGGTCGTACAGCTCCTGGCCGCCGTCCAGGTAGACGTTCAGCTTCCAGCGCTCCGTCCGCACCGTGCGGATCGGGTTCGCCCACTTCTGCTTGGAGTGGTACTCGGCGAACAGCTCTTGCCGCTCGAAGCGTTCGCCGCGCAACACCGGCCGCAGGCTCACGCCGTCCACGCCCGTCGGCGCCGCCACCCCCGCCATGTCGCACAGCGTCGGCAGCAAGTCGACCTGCGAGGCCAGCGCCGGGCTTACCCGCGCGCGCAGATGCCCCGCGTGCGAGATCGTCAGCGGGATGTTCAGCAGCTCCTCATACTGGAACGGCCCCTTGAACGGCAGCCCGTGCTCGCCCTGCCCGTCGCCGTGGTCGGAGGTGTAGGCCACCACCGTGCGCGTCGTCTGCCCGGCCCGGTCCAGCGCGTCCAGCACCACGCCCAGCGAACGGTCGGCCGCCTCGATCAGCTCGTAGTAGTAGCTGCGGTAGCGGCGCCAGTCCTGCGCGTCCCAGCCGGCCACCGCCGTGCCCTGGTCCTGTGTGAGGAAAAGGCTCTGCGGCTCCGGCCGCGACTTCAGGTCGGTCTCGTCGCTCTTCGGCGCCGGCATGCCCTTGCGGATCGGGTACGGCGGCTCGTTCGCCTCCCGCCGCTTCTTCGCCTCGTCGGGGTAGTGGTAGATGTCGTGCGGCTGCAGGATCGATACGATCGCCAGCCACGGCTGGTCGCCCTGCGCCTCGATCCACTCCGCCGCCTTTCTGGCCACTCCGTCGTCGCCCTCGGCGTTGCTGCGCTGATCGAGCGTGTCAAAGCCGAACGCCTCGCCTTTCGCCTGCGAGTTCTCGGTCAGGTGCCACTTGCCGAAGTAGCCCGTCCGGTAGCCTGCGTCCCGGAACACCCGGCCGATGCTGGGCGTCTTCGGCGTCAGCGGATGCGCGCCCACCGCGTCGATGTTCGCCACCAGCCCCGTCCGGTGCGGCCACAGCCCCGTCCACAGCGCGCCCCTCGCCGGGGAGCACTGTGGGGTCGCGCACCAAGCCTGCCGAAAGTGCGTTCCATGACGGTCCAGACGGTCTCGGTGCGGCCGCGCCAGCAGCGAGGCGTCCACCCGCTCGGTCTCCTGGTCGGACAGAAATACCAGAACATTGGGCCGCTCTTTTGGCGCTGCAGCGGACAATGCCGCGGCGCCCAGAAATTCACGTCGATTTAGTTGCATCGCTCAGGTATTGGTCCTTCTCAACTAAGGCGATTTGTGGAAGTCGTAGGTGTGCTTGAGTTTGGCTTAGTACGGACGAGCTATATACAAGGGCTGCCCGGTTGCCGTTTACTAAGCGTAGGGGAGGAAGCTGTCGCGGTTTCCTCTGACATCATGCCCGAATCCACATCGAACCCGCGTCGTATTTCCGTCGCTATTGCTGACGACCACCCGGTCTTTCGGCAAGGCGTCACGACCCTTCTCGCACTGGAGGATGATATCGAAGTCATCGCGATGGCGGAGAACGGCCTCGAAGCCATCGACATGCTCGGGCGGGCCGATCCGGACATCCTTCTGCTCGATCTTCGCATGCCCGGGCTGGACGGTCTCGGCGCCCTTCGTCGGCTGGCGCACAAGGACCTGCGCACCCGCATCATCGTCCTCACCGCGTCCGAGGACCAGATCGAATACGTCCAGGCCATCTCCGACGGAGCCCACGGCGTGCTGCTCAAACAGACCGCCGTCGATTGTCTGGCCGACTGCATCCGGGCGGTCCACTCCGGCGACCTCTGGGTCGACAACGCCGCCCTGCCGCTGCCCGACGAATCGACCGAGCCCGCGTTCCGCTTCTAGCTCGACTCCCGCAGGGACGCCGACGGAGCGAGCGGCCCGCCGCCGAGCTCTCGGTGTTGCCGACGCAGCGCCGCCATCTGGACCTCGCTCACCTGCACCAATCGCAGATTGGCTCTCCGCAACAGCTTGCGCGCCTGCCTCTCCGCCGCCAGCGTGGGCGGGGCCGGCTGAGCCAGCACCAGCGTCTCGCCTTCCAGCCGCCACGGCGTCGCCCCCACCCGCTGCGCCTGCTCCCACCTCACCAGCGCCGCCGCCCGCGGGTCCAGCCTCGGCTCCCGCGCGCCGCCTCCGGGCGCCTCTTGGGGATAGGCGTGCTGCGTCTTGGACCAGTGCAGCGGCCGCCGCCTCAGCTTGGCGCCGCAGAAGATTAGCCCCGCCCGCGCCGCCGCCGCTACGTTCAGCCCGTTCGCCCACACCGCGCGCAGCGGAGCCGCCGCCGCAAATCTCCAGCCGTAGAGCCGTCCGCTCCACCAGATGCGCGCCCCCTGCCGCCAAACCAGCAGCGCCGCCGTCGCCGCCAGCGCCTCCTCCAGGCCCGTCCGCCCGGAGATCGCCGCGCCCAGCGCCCACGGCTGGCCGTGCGCCGCGTCCCTTAGCCAGCTCCAAGCCCCCCAGCAGAACACCGCGTTCGCCGCCAGCGCCGCCGGGTTGTTGAACAGCCCCTTGCGGTCGCGCCACAGCCAATAGAGCTGGCCGCGCCGCCAGCCGAAGCGCTCCCAGGATTGCAGCACGTTCCCAATCGTCCAGCGCGTCCTCTGCCGGATCGCACTGCGCAGCGTTTGTGGAAAGTACGCCCGCGTGGCGATCGGCCGCCCGTCCTGGCCGCGCTCGAAGGCGAAGGCCTGTGAGAAGCCGAGCTGCCGCAGCCGCAGCCCCAGAAAGTAGTCCTCGGTCAGGCTGCTGGGGTCGAACACCTGCCTCCCGTAGCTGATCCGCAACTGGTCCACTGCTTCGCGCCGCAACGCCGTGCCTACGCCGGCTGACGGCACGAAGCCTCCCAGCCGCCAGCGCACCGGCAGCTCTCGCTGGTGCACGTCCGCAAAGTCGTCGCAGTACACCCCATGCGTCCAGTCGCGCAGCGGCGTCGGCCAGGCGAACACCGGCAACTGCACCATGTCGTACGTCCGCGTCCAGCGCGCCGCCTGCTCGAGCGCGAGCGGATGGATCACGTCCTCGGCGTCATGCTGCAGGAACAGCTCGTAGTACTCCCCCGAGCGCTCCTCGTGCGCCAGCACGCCCTCGATCGCCTGGTTCAGGCAGTCCGCCTTCGTCGTCGGGCCGGGCCGCGGGCCCACCACGTAGCGCACCCTCGGGTGACGCGCGGCGCAGCGCCGCACCCGCTCGATCGACTCCGGGTCGTTCGGATACAGCCCCAGCCAGATGTCGTAGTTTTCGTAGCGCAGCGCGGCCAGATTCCGCTCGAGCATCTGCTCGATCACGTCGGCCTCGCGCCAACATGGAATCAGCAGCGCCGCCCGCGGCTCCCGCTCCAGGGGCGGGGGAGCGGCCGGTCGCCGCAACTCCCACAGCCACAGCCCCAAACGCGCGCAGTCGACGAACAGGTCATCGACCCCGTTGAGCAAAATCCAAAGCGACAGCGGCGCCAGCCACTCCAGTACGAGTTGGTCGCCCCATGCCATGGAGTCCGCTCCCACGGGCTTGACCACGCCCGCCGCGCCCGTGAGCGTAACATGGACGACGAACGGGGCCCCAGGGGGCCCCGTCGACTTTTACGGAGACTTTATGGCGGGCCGATCCAGCCCTTGCGCCGCTCTAACCCTTGGTCAGGTAGATGAACAAGAACAGCACCGCCAGCGCCAGCAGCGTGCCGATCGCAAAGTACACGAAGTACATCTGCTGCCGCAGGCTGCGCACCTCGCCCTTGCTCAAGCCGGTGGAGATCGTCACGCCCAAGGCTTCCACCGCCTCGGCGTCCAGCCCTCCGCCGCCCTGCGCCGGCTGCTTCTGCAAGTCCTCGACGCTGCGTCGCAGCTCCCCGATCTCTTCCAGCGTGCTGCGCGCCCACTGGCTCCAGCGCTCGCTTTCCTTGTGCAGCGCGGCCGAGTCGCCGCCGGGGCCGGAGTTCTCCAGCCTCTCCAGCCGGTCCAGAATCTCCGTGATCCGAGCCGCTCCCTCCGCGGAACCGCCGCCCGCCACAACCGCCGGCCTCGATTCCAACGCCGCCAGCCGGTCCAGCACCGGCGAAAGATCGGTCGACGACGCGTCCGAGTTCTGCTCCAGCCAGTTGAGCCGGCCGATCACCTCGCTGATCCGCGGATCGCTGCCGGCCGGCGCGGAATCCTGCGTGTCGGCCCGGTCGCGCAGGTCGTCCAGTTGCACCGCCAGCGACTCGATGCGGGCGCGCAGATCCGCGTCCACCACCACGTCCCCGGCTTCGCCCGTGCGCGCCTCCAGCTCCGCCAAGCGCTGCGAGAGCTGCTCCATCCGGCTGTCGTCGACTTCCGCCGCCGCGCCGCCGTTCTGCTCCACCACGCCCAGGCGCGCTTCCAGAGCCTCCAGCGCGGCGCTCCAGCGCTCCTCGGACGAGGGCGACGAATCCACCGAAAGCCCGCGCGCCTCCAGCGCCTCGACCCGCTCGGCCAAGTCGTCCGGACGCGGCCCCGCCAGCGTGTCCTGCGGGCTCATCTCGAGCACCGTCAGCCGCCGCCGCAGCTCCGCCACGTCGTCCAGGCCGCGCAGCTTCTCTTCCACCGAATCCAGCCGCGAGCCCCAGCCTTCGATGCGGCTCAGCGACTCGATGTCGGTCAGCCGAGCCTCTAGGTCCGCCAAGCGCGTACGGAGGGGCCCGGCGTCCTCGCGTTCCGCCTGCGCCCGCAGCGACTCCAGCTCGTCGCGCAGGTCGGCCACGGGCGGATTCTCCGGCCGCGCTGCCAGCTCGGCCCGCAGGGCCTCCACCTGCGCCCGCACCTCGGCCAAGCCCGCGCCCTCGGACTCCAGCGTCCGCAGCCGGCTGGTCAGCTCCATCAGCCCCGCCGGACTGGCGCCGTCCACGGCGTCGGCCTCGAGCTGGGTCACGCGGCCGGTCAGCGACTCGAAGTCGTCCAGCCGCGCCTGCAGGGCGTCCAAGCGGTCGGTCCAAGGGTCCTCGGCCTCGCCGGCCCGGGCGATCTCTTCCTCCAGCGCCGACAGCCGGCTCACCGCGCCTTGCTCGCCGGTCACCTTCTCTTCCAGCTCGAAGAGCCGCTCGCGCAGCGCAATCGTCTCTTCGTCGGGTTCGGCGCGCCCGGCCGTTTCCGCCACCTTCTCGAGCCGCTCTTCCAGCGCCGCCAGGCGCTCGGCCGAAGGCGCTTCCTCCACCTTCTCGCGCAGGCTCTCCAGGCTCGACCGCAGCTCGGTCAAGGCCTCTTCCGGCGCCGCCGCCGGCTGCTGTTCCAGCAGCGTCAGCCGCCCTTCCAGCGCCTCCCAGCGTTGCGCCTCGATCTCTTTCTGTTCGGCTCCGGGGAGCTGCTCGAGCGTCTCGTCAAGGCGCGTCCGCAGCTCCTCCTGCGCCTCCGCGCGGGCGCTGTCGGCGCCGTCCAAGCGCTCGGCCAGCGCGTCCAGCCCCACCGTCCACGGCGCCGCCTCCAGCCGGTCGTGCAGGTCGTCGATCCGCACGTTCCACGGCGCGGCGTTCATCCGCTCGCGCAAGCCTTCCAGCTCGCTCGTCCACGGCGCGGCGTCCATGGTCTGCCGCACCGCGTCAAAATCTTCCCGCAGCGCCTGCGAGTCCTGCCGCAGGCCGTCCAGATCCTGCCGCACGGCCTCGGCGTCGGCCGTCCAGGGAGCCGCGTTCAAGCGGTCGCTGATCTCGTCGAGCCGATCCTGGAGAGCGGTGTCCTCGCGCGCTTCCCGCGCCTCGGCCTGCAACGCCCCGACCTTGCTGCTCAGCTCCCGCAGCTCCCCTTGGAACCGTTCCAGGTCCGTGCGCCGCGCCTCTTCCAGCTCACTCCGCAAGCTCTCCAGCCGCGCGGAAAGATTCTCGATCTCCCCGGCCGGGTTCGCGCGCCGATAGGCGCTCTCCACCGAGGCGATCCGCAGCACCACGTCGTCCACGCGGGCGTCGTCGCTCGGTTCGGAGGCCCGCTTGCGCAGCTTCTCCACCTGGGCGACCAGCTCGTCCACCCGGCGGTCCGGCCCGCCGTTCTTCTGCCGGCCGCTGTTCTCCAGCGCCGCCAGCCGATGCACGATCTCATTGAGCAGCGGGTCGGGCGCGCCCTCGCCCATCTTGCGTTCCAGCTCCGACAGCCGCAGAAAGACCGCGTCGAGCTGGGGCGTCCGCCCGGGGTAGGCGGCCGAGTCCGACAGCTCCGACAAACGGATCTTCTGCGTCCGGATCTCTTCCCTCAACTGCTTTAGCGTCTCTTCGTGCAGCAGTTGCGCGTCCTGGATCGCTCGATACTGTTTGCCTACGCCGTCGTAGCCGCTCGAGAATCCGTTGTCCGTCTCCGGCCGCGGGGGAAACGGCGGCAGCTCTCGCTGTTCGTGATCGCCCAGGATGGTCGCGGATGCCCGCTCCTCTTGTTCCGTGTTGGCAGGCGTCTCGGTCTCGTTTGGCACGTTCTTCCCTCCGCAGAAGGCGAGTCGGAGCCGCCCTCAGGAGGGTGCGGCGCCCACAACTCGCCTCATACAGGAGTGTCGGCGGGAAGCCCCCAGCCCTCAATAGGAACCTTTCCTTAATTGGCAATCGTGAGACGACCTACGGCCCCGGGGGTCCCTATAGACCCTCCATTTCCTTCGGCGTTTACCGAAAATGGAACCACAAGGCCAAAATCGCGACCGCCACCGTCGCGCTCGCCGCCGAAAGTCGCCGCTGCTCGGCCGCCGACATCTCCTGCTCGGCCGCCCGCCACGAGGTCCAATCCACGGTCAGCCGCTCGACCTGAGCCAGCAAGGGCTTCTCCCCGAGCTTGCTCACCGCCACCATCAGCCCCAGGCAGAATACGAACACATACACGCTGAAGTTCAGAAAGCTGTACTCGACCACGCCGTTGAGCAGCGGGCCCAGGTCGACCCCGAAAGCCGAGTGCGCCACGTCCAGAAAGAACCGCCCAAAGCCCAGCACGCCGCCCACGATCAGCGTCGTCAGCGCCGCCCGCGCCGTGGCGCCCCGCCACAGAATGCCGCACAGGAATACCGCCGTGATCGGCGCCCCGATCGAAGCCTGCACGCTCTGCAAATACTGATAGACCTGATCGTTCATGTACTGGATCAGCGGAATCCAGGCGATGCTCAGCCCCACGATGATCGCCGTGTTGGCCCGCCCGATGAACACCAGCCGCCGCTCGCTGGCCTCCGGGCGCAGCTTCTTGTAGAGGTCCAGCGTGATCAGCGTGGAGCAGGAGTTGAACACCGAGCTCAGCGACGACATCAGCGCCGCCAGCAGTGCTGCGATCATCAGCCCGCGCAGCCCCGGCGGTAGCAAGTTCTGCACCAGCAGCGGAAAGGCGTTGTCGCCGGTCGTCTCGTTGGGCCACAGCGCCTTGGCGATCAACCCCGGCAGCACCAGAATGAACACCGGCAGAATCTTCAGCGCCGAGGCGAACACCGCGCCGCCCCGTGCGTCCGCCAAGCCCTTGGCCGCCAACGTCTTCTGCACGATCACCTGGTCGGTGCACCAATACCAGGTCCCCAGGATGATCGTGCCCACCGTCGTGCCCAGCCAGGGATACGCCGGGTCGTCGATCGGCCGAATCATGTGGAAGTAGTCGGCCGGCAGAGCCTCCCGCAGCCCGGCGAAGCCGCCCGTTTCCTCCAGCCCCAGCACCGTGATCAGGATCGCGCCGCCGATCATCACAAAGGCCTGAAAAAGGTCCGTGTAGATCACCGCCGACAGCCCGCCGGCCACCGTGTAGACGCCCGTGGCGACCACCAGCAGAATCGCCGACGTCATGTAGTCCCAACCAAACAGCTCCCGAATCAAGATGCCGCCGGCGAACAGCGACACCGAGATCTTCGTGAGGATGTAGGCCAGGATCGAGACCGTCGTAAGGTAATAGCGCGCCCCGGGGCTGAAGCGTTGCTCCAGAAACTCCGGCATCGTAAAGACCTTCGACCGCAGATAATGCGGCACGAAAACCCAGCCCAGCGCCAGCAGACAGAAGCTCGCCGACCACTCATAGCAGCCCACCGGCAGACCGGTCGCGGCTCCCGAGCCGGCCAGCCCGATCACGTGCTCGCTGCCGATGTTCGTCGCAAACAGCGTCGCCCCCACGGCGAACCAGCCGGCATGGCGCCCGGCCAGAAAGTAGTCCTCCGAAGTTTTCTGCTTCCGGGCTTGGGAGAAGCCGATCCAGAAGACGGCGACGAAGTAGGCGGCAATGATCAGCAGGTCCATCGTGGGAAGGCGCTAGTCTAGCAGCTCAGCGTCCCAGAATGAGCGACTTGCGCTCATCCTCCGGCATCGTCGCCCGGCCGGCCGCCCCCATCTTCCAAGCCGCCGCCCCCGCCGCCAGGAACCCTCCCAGAATCAGCCACTCGGTCGGCCAAGCCAGCGCCGCCGGGCTCGCCGGCAAGACCATGCAGCCCAGAATGAACGCCGCCCCTACGGCAGCCAGCCGCGGCGGCCAATCGCCGCCCGGAGGCCGATACGGCCGCGGCAGCTCCGGTCGCTTGCGCCGCAGCTCCAGCGTCGAAACCGCCACGCCCAGGAACGCGACGGCAATGCAGAACGACCCCACGTTGACGAACGGCAGCAGCGCCCCGCGCCCCAGCAGCGCCCCCAGCAGCGTCACCGCGCCGCTGAGCAGCACCGCCGCCGATGGCGAGCCGTAGCGAGCGTGGGTGACCCCCAGCCCGGCCGTCGCGATCCCGCCGCGCCCCAACGCAAACAGCACCCGCGACCCCGCCAGGAAGAATCCGTTCCAACTCGTCAGCAGCCCCAGCAAGGCGCTCAGCAGCACCGCCCGCGCCAGCCACGGCGCTCCCAGCGCCCGCTCGAACGCCTCCGCCGTCGGCAGCTTGGCGTCCACTAGGCTCTGCCAGGGCCCCGTCATCGACACCGACAGCACCAGCACGGCATAGAACGCCGTCGCCGCCCCAATCGACGCCAGAATCAGCAGCCCCAGCCGCCGTGGCGAAACCGTCGCCTCGGCCTCCTCGGCCGCCTGCGGAATCGTGTCGAAGCCCACGAACCAGAACGGGATCGTCACGAACACGCCCAGAAACCCGCCCCAGCCCTGCCCCGGCGCCAGCCAAGGCCGCACGCTGCCGATGTCGCCCAACGCCAGCCCGGCGCCCACGAACACCACCGTCAGCGCCACGAAGATCGCCGTCAGCCAGGTCTGCAGCGCCGCCGCCGCCTGCACCCCTCGGTAGTTGATGCCGGTGATCGCCGCCGTCAGCGCCACGCCCAGCAGCAGGTGCGCCCCATACACCGGTTCGCCCGCCACCGTATACAAAGGCCAAGCGTCGATCGCCGGCAGCAGATAGCTCAGCACCCGGCCCACCGAAATCGCCTCGAAGGCCGAAACCGACAGGTAGCCGAACGCCAGAAACCAGCCCACCACGAACGCCCGCCCCGTCCCCGAAGCCGCGTACGCGTAGGCCACCTCGCCGCCCGCCACCGGCAGCATCGGCGTCAGCTCGGCGTAGCACAGCCCCACCAGCAGCATCAGCCCGCCGCCGGCCACGAACGCCGCGATCGCGCCGCCCGGCCCCGCGCCCGCCAGCCACGAGCCCAGCGCCGTCACCCAGCCCACCCCGATCATCGACCCGAACGCCAGCGCGAAGAAGCCGCTCAGCTTCACCGACCGCTGCAGCTCGGGCCGCCCCGGGGCGCTCATGTCGGGTACTGAATCAACAGCTCGGACTCATCGAACCGCTCGAACGACTGCGTCCAGGAGTGGTTCGGCCAGCGGTAGGTCGCCGTCCGCGCCACCGGGTCGTAGACGGCCGTGTACAGAGTCCCAAATCCCTCTTTGAAGCGGGTGTTGTAGAGCGGCTTGTCGAGAAAGCGGTCCACGAAGGCCTCCCGGGACTCGGCGTCGTCGTCGAGCCGGTCGAGCAGATAGCGCTCCCGCTCCAGGCTGTGGGTCGCTTCGGCGTGGCGGGTCCACTCGATCTCGCGCTGGTGGTTGGTCGCCACCGGGCTGTTGGCCACCTGCGCCGGCCGGTCCGGCCCCACGTGTACGTTGGCAAAGCGGCCCGATCCGTCCAGTAGCGTCACGTTGTAGGCCATGTGCGAGGGGATGCGCTCCAGCGCCTCCACCCCCGACTCCACGTCGCGGCACAGCTCCAGGATGTAGCGCAGCACCAGCGGAATCCCGAACCCGTCGCCCACCACCTTGCGCCCGCCGAAGGCCAGCGACGCCACCAGCCCATGCTCGTTGATGCCGTCGAGCACCCCCCACAAACTGTCCGACTGCGCGATCACCCGCGTGCCGTTCCAGGCGCTGTAGAGGATCAGCCCCTCGCAGTGGTTGGGGTGGTAGTCGTAGTTGCGCGCCAGCAACGGCCGCTCGCGCGTCCACACCGCCTGCGAACAGCCCGAAAGGTACGGCGTCGGCCGATACAGGCTCAGCAGCCGCGCCTCCTGGTCGCCGCCGCCGGCCAAATCCACGAGCTTCTCCCACGTCGGGACCAGCTCGGGCATATAGCGCTGCAGCGCCTGCCGGCACGAAACATAGCCGGGCCGCTTGCCCTCGCCCTCCCGCAAAAACCAATCCTGGTAAGCGGGCCACGAGCGCTCGAAGCGTTCCTTGGTCTTCTCGCCGGGCTCGAGCTGGTAAACGCCTCGGAAGTACAGATGCATGATTCGTGAGCCGTTATCCGTGAGCCGTAAGCCGTGGGCGCGTCCTTCAGCGGCGGCTCACGGTTCACGGTTCACGGTTCACGATCAAAGGAACTTGAACCCCCCAACCTCGGCCACCCTCTCCGCCGCCGTCGTCTCGGCCGCCTGCAACGGTCGCGCCCGGTACTGGCCGCGAATGCCCGAGATCCAGGCCTTCGCTCGGTCGGTCAACTGGAACTCTTCGGTCATCAGCCGCCCCGGCGTCACCAGAATGCCCAGCTCGGCGCCCTCGTAGAAGTAGTCGCCCACGCCGTTGATCCGCAGGAAGAACGCTTCGTACTCGTCCTCCACCGTGCGCCGGTGCGTCTGCACCCGCCGGAACTGCATGCCGCCGTCGGGATGCAGCCGCCAAATGCCCGTCCGCGGAGCCTCCGTGATGAACTCCACCGAGTCCCGCGTGTGCTTGATGATGAGCTGGCTCCACGAGTCGATGTTCTCCGGATCGGCCCAGCGTGCGTTCAGCTCCGCCACGTCCAGCTCGAAGTCCACGCCCGAAAACTCCAGCAGGTGGAACAGGAACAGCGGCGCGTCGGCCTGCGCGAACGACGCCAGATTCGTCATCGAGCTCGCTCCCGTGATGCGCGGGTTCACTTCGCCCAGAAACAGGTCGTCGCTGTCGAGGTCGTATAGGTAGTCCACCTCGAAGTAGCCCCGGTAGCCCCTCTTGCGTAGCGCTTCGCCGAACTGGAACGTGTAGCGCCGCGCCTTGTCGCGCACCTCTTGCGAAAACGCCCCCGCGAAGACCTCGTTGCCGGCCCAGCCGCCCTTGTACGGCGTCAGCTCCTTGAAGCCCACCACCTCCGTCATCAGCGGCCCCACGATCGTGCCGTGCCGCGTCACGCAGGCCTCCAGCGCCGCCTGCTTGGGGCGGATGCGGCGCATGATCTTCACCTCGTCCTCGCGCTCGATCTCCTCGGCGTACTCCTCGTAGTCTTCCTTGTTGGAGATGAAGTACGTCGTGTGGCCGGAGTCCCCGAAGGCGCTCTGCACCACCAGATGCTCGCCCAGGCCGCCCTTTTCGGCCAGCTTGCGCAGCGTCTCGTAGCTGTCCACCTTGCCCATCCAGTTGGGTACGGACGGCACGCCCGCCTCGTCGCCCAGCCGCGTGGTCTCGAGCTTCGAGTCCATCGCCTGCCGCAAGTTCGCCGGCGGAAAGCACACGTCCAGCCCCAGCTCCCGGCACAGCTCCTCGGTGCGCTCGTCGAAGAACAGGAACACCGCCTTGCCGCCCGGACCGCGCGACTGGATGTAGTCCACGATCTCCTTGTGCTCGAGCAGGTAGTTGTTGATCTCCTCGATCGACTGGAACACCTGGTCAGTCTTCTGCGACGGGGTCACCACGTTCGGGTGCGCCCCGTCGAAGCAGTCGATGTAGTTGATGAACTTGAAGTTGCGAACCCACTCATCCATGCCGAGCAGATTGAAGTTCGTCGCCGAAACGAAGTAGATCGGTTCGGTATTGCGGTAGAAGTAGCGGCGGATGTCGGAGATGCCCTTCAGTGTCTTCATCGTTGCTTCCCTGGGGTTTTTTAGAGGTTGTCGATCACATCTTGCCGAAAGACGCGCAACCCGAACGTCGGATTGTAGCCGTGGATCTCTTTCACGTCGAGCGCTTTGAGGTAGGCCAAGATCTGCTCGCTGATCACCTGGCCCGGCACCAGGATCGGATAGCCCGGCGGATACGGCGTCACGAACGACGCCGACACCACCTCTTGGCCGTCCGCCATCGCCTTGGCGATCGAGCCGTCGGTGTGCAGGTATTCGCAGGCGTTGCTGTCATAGGCCAGGAAGAAGGCCTTGCGCAAATCGCCTTCCGGCGTCCCGCTGGCCGGGTCCGGCCGGAACTTTGGGTGGAAGTGGCTGAACTCCGGCAACGGCGGCAGCCGTTCGGTCAGCAGCTCCACGCTGCCTTCGAAGATCGACTGCTCCATCGGGCTGTGCTCTTCCACGTCCTCTTCGATCTCGCACGCGATCTGCATCAGCACTTCCAGCAGATAGGCGATCGCGCCGCGCGAGGAACCGATGTTCAGCATGAACAGCACGGTGTTGCGCGACGTCTTGTTGATCTGGATGTCGAAGCGCTCGATCAGCATCTTGCGGACCGCGTCGCCCTCGATGCCCGTCGCGCCCACATGCACGGTCACCCGCAGTGGGTCGAGCGCGAACTCGTCCTCGCGCCACGACGCGCTCATGCCCAAGAAGCCGCTCTCCTTCGAGTAGTACTGTTCCAGGCCCGACGAGCGGTACTCCGCCGGCACCAGATCCTTCACCCGCAGCAGCCGGAAGTATTTGCGCAGCAGCGGTTGCTCCTCGATCCGCTCGCGCAGCGTCATCGCCAGCTCCACGCTCTTCTTGACGAGCTCGTAGCCCTCCAGCTCCACCTGCCGCCGGCCTACGTCGAGCGACGCCAGAATCTGGTAGTTCGGCGAGGTCGAGGTGTGCGTCATGTACGCCTCTTCAAAGGCGTCGTGCGCCTGCCGCGCGAAATCCTGGTCGTAGACGTGGATCGCCGAGCCCTGCCGCAGCGACGTCAGCGTCTTGTGCGTGGACTGCGTGGCGTACACCCGCACCCGCGCCCGCGCGGGATCGGGCAGCAGCCGCCGGTCCAGCCACGTCGCCGGATCGTCGGGGTCGAGCTGGTCGAACTCCTTCTTCCAGGCCTCGTAGCGCGCGCAGTACTCCGGATCGCGCAGCTCGTCGCGCAGCGTCTCCGCCGCTTCCATGCCGCTGCGGCGGCGGTAGGTGGGCACGAAGCGCGCAAAGGCGTACCAGGCCTCGTCCCACACGAAGATCATGTCCGGCTTGATCGCCAGCACCTCGCGCATCACCATCTCCGGGTGATACACGATGCCGTCGAAGGTGCAGTTGGTCAGCAGCAGCATCCGCACCTTGTCGAGCTTTCCGGCGGCCTTGAGCTCCAGCAGCCGATGCTTGATCGTCCGCAGCGAGACCCCGCCGGAGATCGAGTACTCCTGCAGCGGATAGGCGTCCATGTACACCGGGAACGCCCCCGCCAGCACCAGCGCGTAGTGGTGCGACTTGTGGCAGTCGTGCGACACCAGCACGATGTCGCCCGGCCGGCACAGCGCCTGCATCACGATCTTGTTCGCCGTCGAGGTGCCGTTGGTGACGAAGTAGCTGTGCTTGGCGCCGTACGCCCTCGCCAGCTTCTCCTGCGCGCTCTTCAGCGGCCCCGTGGGCTGCAGTAGCGAATCCAGCCCGCCCGTCGTCGACGACGTCTCGGCCATGAAGATGTTCGGCCCGTAGAAGTCACCCATGTCGCGAATCCAGTGCGACTTCCAGATCGACTTGCCGCGCGAGATCGGCAGCGCGTGGAACACGCCGGTGGGCTTCTTGGCGTACTCGGTCAGCGCCGTGAAGAACGGCGCGTCGAAGCGGTCGTCGATGCCTTTCAGAATCGACAGGTGCAGCTCCAGATAGTCTTCCTGGCGATAGAACACCCGCCGGAAGATCCCGTTCGTGCGGCCGGCGATGTTCTCGATGCGGTCGTCGGTGACGATGAACAGGTCCAGCTCCGGCCGCAGGTCCTTCAGCGCCGCTCCCAGCAGCAGGCTCGGGTCGGGCTGATCGAGCGCCTCGAGCACGTCGTCATCCACCAGATCCAGGTACCGCCGCAGCTCGGGCAGGTCCATCGAGGAGCGTTTGGGAAAGCTGTAGCGCAGCACGCACGACTGGATGTTGTGGTTGAACAGGACCGCGATCAGCGCGTCCTCGCAGGTTGGAGCGACCACCACGTCGTAGATGAACTCGTCCTCGTCCCGCCGCATCGCCAGCAACGACTCGCGGACCTCGTCCTCCTCGTTGCGGCTGATGTTGTCGATGACCAGAACTTCGAAGTACGGCCGCGTCTCGGCGTTGGCCCCGCCGTCTTCGGAGCCGTCGGCGCGCGTCCCCGTCTCGGTCTCTTCGATCTCGCGGACGATCTCGCTCACCGCCCGCCGGCGGTAGCCGTCGCTCTCCAGCAACCGCGCGATCCGCGTCGTGCGCCCGGCCAGCGCCGCCATGAAGCCTCGGTCGAAGGCCCGCCGCAGCTCCGAACACGTCTTGTGGCCTGGGAACGCCCAGTAGCGCTCGACCTTCTCGAGCACGCCCAGCGTGCGGTCGATCGTTTCGCGGAGCTCTTCGGTGTTGTCGTCCGCGCTCGCCCTAGCCAGCCTCGTCGTCTCCAACTTGAGCTGATTCCAGGCATCGGCTCGAAACAGGGAGGCGTCGTAGTAGGCTCGGAAGGCTTTCTCGGGAGAAGCCGCCCTGGCTTGGGCTGAGAGTAGGCTCATTTTCGCTGAGGTTCCTTCTGCAGTTGCGCTGCAGGTCGTCGCTGCGGTTTTTGCAGCGGGCCCAATTCTTTGAAGTGTGACCGCGCCTGTGGGTTGTCTCCGTACACCGGAAAGCGCACCTTGCGGTCACGAAAGCTCTTCAACGGCTGGCCCAGGCCGCGCAATCCGACTTCCCGGCTCCGACGCACACGGTCGATGTCGATCTCGATCGGAATCATCTCTTCGGAGTGGCCCGCTTGGTAGAGCACGTCTCCGTACGGCCCCACCACGATCGAGCGGCCGTTGCCGCCGTCGCCGGCGCCGTTGATGTCGAACATGAACACTTGCTGCTGCGCCGCCGTCGCTTGCGCGATCGCCAGCTCCACGCTGCGGTCGATCGTACCCGTCAGCGAAGGGTGCAGAATCACTTCCGCGCCCATCGCCGCCAGCGTCCGGCTGGTCTCGGGAAACCACATGTCGTAGCAGATCGAGACTCCGAAACGAGCGATCCCCGGCACGTCGAACACCAGGAACTCCTCGCCCGCCTCGATGCCTTCCTCGTACGGCCGGAACGGGAACATCTTGCGGTAGCGCCCGACCACTTCGCCGTACGGGTCGATCACCATCGCCGTGTTGTAGATCTTCTCGTCCTCGGTCTTCTCGAAGACAGACCCCGGCAACAGCCAGATCCCGTGCCGCCGGGCCATCTCGCGGAACTCGTCCTCCACCGGCCCGGGCAGCTTCTGCGCCCGCCGCGGCGACGGGCCGAACGCCGCCAACTCGCTGAACACCACCATCTCCACCCAGGGGTAGATGTGCATCAGCAGGTCCAGCCGGCCCCGCATGTACGCTACGTTGTCGTGTACCGCCGACAGGCTCATCTGCATGCCGGCAATCGCGATCGGCGTCATCGAACGGCGACCTCGGCGGCGGCAAGAATCGATTCGGTCATCACTGCGAGCGCTCTCTCCAAGTCGGCATCCTCGATCACCAGCGGCGACAGCGTCCGGATGATGTTGCCGTGCGCTCCCGCCGGCAGCACCAGCACGCCGTTGTCCCGGCAACGGGCCAACGCGTCGGCCGTTACCGACCCCGCCGGTCGATGCGGGTCCCCATCGTAGCAGAGCTCCATGCCGATCATGGCGCCCAATCCGCGTACGTCCGCCACCACGTCGGTCTGCGTTTGCAAGCCCTCGAAAGCCTCGCGCACCCGCGCTCCGATCCGCTGCGCCCGACCGTTCAGGTCGAGCTTCTCCATCACTGAGATCGTCGCCAGCGAAGCCGCGCAGGCCACCGGGTTGCCGCCGTACGTCCCGCCGATCGTACCCGGCCGGGCGGCGTCCATCACATCGGCCCGCCCGATCACCGCGCCGATCGGTAGACCCGACCCCATCGACTTGGCCCAAGTCGACAAGTCCGGCGTCACCTCGTAGTGTTCGTAAGCCGCCCAACGTCCGGTCCGGCAGAACCCCGACTGCACTTCATCGCAGATGAGCAAGATGCCGTGTCTGTTACAGATTTCCCGCAAGCCCTGCAGATAGCCCTTCGGAACCGGCAAGAAGCCGCCCTCGCCCTGCACCACCTCCAGAATCACCGCCGCCACCTGGTCCGCCGGCGCGTAATAGTAGAACGCGTCCTCGAAGCGTTGCAGCTCGCGCCGCACCAGCTCCGCCTCGGTCAGTCCGTCGCCGTCATGGAACAGGCTCGGGAACGGCAGCCGGTAGACCTCCGGCGCAAACGGTCCGCAGCCGAGCTTGTAGCTCGTCTTCGACGTCAGCGCCATGCCCATCATCGTGCGCCCGTGGAAGGCCCCGGTGTAGCAGAAGATCGCCGGCCTGCCGGTCGCCTGCCGCGCGATCTTGATGGCGTTCTCCACCGCCTCGGCGCCGGTGTTCACCAGCATCGTCTTGGTCGGCCCGCCGTGCGGAAACAGCGCGTTGAGCTTCTCGCACAGCTCCACATACGGCTCGTAGGTGGCTACGTGGATGCACGCGTGCATCAGCTTGGCGGCCTGCTGCTGCACGGCCTCCACCACCTCCGGCGCACAGTGGCCGGCGTTGACCACGCCGATGCCTCCGGCGAAGTCGATCAGCTCGCGCCCGTCGGCGTTCACCAGCCGGGCGCCGTGGCCCGACTCCGCCGTGGTCTCTCCGGCAAAAATGCCCACGCCGCGCGGCACGGCCCGCAGCCGGCGATCGATCCATTCCTTGTTGAGGCTCATAAGCGACTCTCCCTATTATCCCGCTTGTCCGCTTTCGGCCCGGCGGAGTCCTTATAATGGCGACACCATGAACCGGACTCCCGTGACGAACCGGCCTGCTTCGACGCTTTCCCGGCCCCTGACGCGCCGCGATCTCTTCCGCCTCGCCTCCGGCTCCGCCGCCGCCGGGCTCGCCGCTCTCACCGGCCCCCAATCCGCCCTGGCGCAGGCCATGGCCAAGGCCAAGCCGCTCAATCTCCAGATCACGGACCTCAAGAGCTGGATCGTCAACGACTCCTCGTCCAAGAACTACGTCTTCTGCAAAATCTTCACCAACCAAGGCCTGGTCGGCGTCGGCGAAGGCTCGGTCACCTCCAAGGCCGCCACCATGAAGGCCGCCATCGACGAGCATCACCGCTACCTCGTCGGCAAGGACCCCACCGACATCGAGATGCACTGGCAGGCCATGTACCGCTGGCCTCGCTGGCGCGGCGGCCCCATCCTCAACTCCGCCATCTCCGCCGTCGAGATCGCCCTGTGGGACATCCTCGGCCAAGCCCTCGGCCAGCCCATCTACAAGCTCCTCGGCGGCAAGGCCCGCGACAAGGTCCGCATGTACGTCCACCCCGGCGGCGGCGGCAGCCCCCAAGGCTACGCCGAAGGCTGGCTCAAGGCCAAGCAAGAGGGCTGGAACGCCGGCAAGGGCGGCTTCATCACCACCGACGGCGACGTCATCGACCCCGTCCGCTCGGTCAACGAAGGTATCGCCAACCTCAAAGCCGTCCGCGAAGCCGTCGGCCCCGACTTCGCCATCTGCATCGACGTCCACGGCAAGTGTACGCCCACCATGGCCGCCTCCTTCTGCCGCCAGGCCGAGCCCTACTTCCCCTACTTCGTCGAAGAAGCCACCCAGATCGAGGACATCAACGAGCTTGCCCTGCTGCGCTCCAAAACCAACATTCCGCTCGCCACAGGCGAACGCCTGTTCACCAAATACGGCTTCACCGAGATCTGCTCCCGTCACCTGGTGGACTACATCCAGCCCGACGTGGTCCACTGCGGCGGCATCTTGGAGATGAAGAAGATCGCCACCATCGGCGAGTCCTACCGCATCGAGCTGGCCCCGCACAATCCGCAGAGCGCCGTCTCCACCCTGGCCTCCCTGCACGTGGACATGACCGCGCCCAGCTTCGCCATCCAAGAGATCTCCTCGGGCAAGCGCAGCCAATTCTGGGAAGACTTCTTCCAAGGAACCAACGCGACCTACGAAGACGGCTACGCCCTGGCGCCGGACAAACCGGGCCTGGGCGTCACCTTCGACGAAAAGGTCGGCGAGCAGCGCCCCTACGTCCCGGTCACCCGCCAGCAGCTCCGCTTCAGCGACGGCGGCATCGCCGACCACTAGCGCCAACGATGACGTCAGCCACAATCAAACTGTTCTTGCCTCACGGCGACCCCAAGCGCCTGAGGACGGCGGAGATCTCCAACTGGAACGGCAAGGCCGTCGCCGCTCCGCGAACGGATCTCGACGCACTCCTGCAGCGCGATGAGGCTCGCAAACCGGGCGTCTATCTGCTGATCGGCAAGGACGAGGCGACCTCCCGAACCAAGGTCTACGTCGGCGAGGCGGAAGCCATCGGTTCCCGCTTGAAACAGCATCGTTCCCGAGAGTTTTGGGTCCACGTCATCTTCTTCGTCAGCCAGCACGACAACCTCACCAAGGCCCACATTCGGCACCTGGAAGGTCGCCTCGTCGAGGAGGTCCAATCCGCCGGTCGGGCGACCCTTGAGAACGTCGTCTCCAGCGGCTCCTTGCTACCGGAATCGGATCGGGCCGACATGGACGTATTCCTGAGCCGGATCCGCCAACTACTGCCCATCCTGAACTCGGACATTCTCACTCCCGTCCTAGGGGTCGAGCCCGAGAAGGACTCCGAAGGTCTGTTGTTCTGCGAGAGCAAGGGTCTTCGGGCGTCCGGCCGACGAACCGCCGAAGGCTTCGCCGTCCTGGCCGGTTCCCAAGCCGCGCTGGAGCCGCGCCGGTCGGCCGGAACGCAGCATCCCTGGGTGCTCGGCTTGCGCAAGCGTCTGCTCGACGAAGGCGTGCTGCAACCGAACGCCGGGCATCTCCCGTTCACGCGCGACCACGAATTCGCAAGCCCGAGCGCGGCCGCCGCGGTCATCCAGGGAGGCGGAGCGAACGGCCCGGTCGCCTGGAAAAACCAGCACGGAACCACCCTCAAGGAGCTCGACGCCGCCCAAGAGTAGCCTTGTCCCTCGGTGGAGCCGGACATTCTTGTCCGGCGCCCTTCCCCTTGAGTCCGGATACCGCACACCCCCGGCACAAACACCTGCGCCTCCTCGGTCGGAGAAGTCGCTTGACGCCGGCTCGGAAAGCTCCCATCGGCGACCGGCGCACTCCAGTGTTGTAGCCTATCGGCGTCTTGGAGTATTTGAGCGTGTTGTCTGGAGGAAAACATGGAAGAAGCGGAGCATTCTGACGACCAATGGAGTCAAACCGTAGCCGCCGAGCTGCCCAAGATCTGGATTGGCTACTCGACGGCGGCTATTGCGACAGTTGTCTTCGTCTACGGAGTCGCCGTGACTCCCGGAGCGGAATTCGACCCCAACGTACTCCCCCTGTGGGTTTCGTTCGCGAGCCTGGGAGCTTTCTGCTATTGGCTTTGGTGCGTCAAGAAGATTCATGACGCGATTGACATGGTCGAAGGCTACCGGCATCCCATCTCAGCCGGCAAGGCCGTGGCGTGGCATTTCATTCCAATCTTCAATATCTACTGGGTCTTCCGCTGGCCTTCCGCCATCGCTCGATTCGTCAATTGGCGGACGCAGCGAAAGGCAATGCGAGGCTGGGTCGCCGGCGTCTTGACGCTCGCCGCGTTCTTGCTCCGCAGCCTGCTCGGCCCGATCGGCCTGTTCTTCCTGTTTGGCGCCGCGTCCTACGTGAGCAGAGCGATTCGCCGTTCGTTGCTGGCCCCGCCCGTCCCCCCGGATGCCATGGCCCCGCCTGGCTGGAAGGGCCCGCTGGGCCTCACAGAGTGAAAGCGCGCTCGTCCCGGCCGGCTTGACACCCCTTCGTAAAATGGAAGCAGCCGGCCGGGCCGGTCGTCTCGCCCTGTCCCAGTAAGGGGCGTCGGATGGCTCACTTTGGCTCAGAATGGCTCACTCTGGCTCACTTTGGCTCACATTTTCACTATTTTTTCGTGTGGGGCGCCCTGGGGCGCCCCCCATGGGCGAGACAACAAAAAGTGGGACACAGGTTGATTTGACGCGTCGCGCGCATCATAGCGCGGTCGTCGCCTTCGCCGCGACCGCGAAGCGGTAGGGCGGGTTGCGCGGGCCCGGGCCCGCGCAACCCGGCGTCAGCTCCCGCTCAAACTCTTCCGGCGGCACGTAGCCCAGCGACGAATGCAGC